>CAWGGW010000005.1:0-339552 GCA_963822225.1 uncultured Acidobacteriaceae bacterium
TGCCGACCACATAATGGGTATCTATCGCTTGTTGGATGATTTGGGAGAAAGCGGGCCACGCGCAGGACAGATCCTGGCCGCTGCAGCCGGGGACGGTAATGGCGACGCGCTGTGGGGGGGCGTTCACTGTGAGGGCAGTTGAAGAACGCATTTGCTCCAGGGTTTGAACAGTAAAGTAAGTCCGTACCGACAATTCTCTTGTGTCGCTATTCTGCCAAAGCTCGAAGACTAGTGCGCCCCCGGGAGGCGTATCGTTGCGGCGGCCATCTATGACCCAGTTGAGGTCTGACAGACCCGCCACGTTAGCGGGATATTTGTGTCGTGGCCGACCAAGAAGAGCGCCCGGTCGCCTGGGCTGCCCACCGCTCCAGGAACAGGCTTCTGTCTAACCGCCTGTTCGATCGAATCTAGTATGTGGGTCAAAAGGTTCGATGCAGCAATCCGCGCCACGACTGGCGTGCGCTCGGTGAAGTCGGTGGCGGCCGTATGCAATTCCATTATCGACCGAAGCTTCGCGCTATCCAGACATCCCCAACCAACCGACGACATATCCATTCCCTGGGTGCATCCAGCAACAAATTCTCTGCGAGTGTCGATGCCGTGTTGAGCGGGCTTCTCAACTCAGCGACGTGACCGCCGCTTCCCGGCGTTAGGGTAGCCGGAATGTCGAAGAGTGATGTTCGATTGTGCTGGAGACGATCGGCAGTCCCGCAAGTCGCCAATATCTCATCCAGGGCTTGAAGTTGCGGGCGATACGTTTGGGTCAAGTTGGCGGGGTCGCCGCCGAATCGTCCGGCAATTGCGGAGGCGGCCTCAGCCGGAGTGAGAGTTTCGAGTTGGGCCTGGGTTGGGAGGAAGTGGAATAAAGGATCATTGGTGCCTTCGGGCAGGGACTGTACTTGCGACGGACAGCCAGGGAACAGTCCCTCAGCGAGGGCCTTTCCGGTTTCCCTCGTACGCTGGTCTGAGTCAGCATAAAAAGTTACCTTTCTCGCGTCCTTGCATCCACTTGCATTGAGCAGTCCCTGCTTCGCCAACTCCATCCGGTCGTAGGCCCCAAACATCCTTATCAATTCATAACCGTGAGGGGTTAGATATCCCGGACGCACATCCCACGCGGGCCATGGAGCGAGAGAATACGGATTGTATTGCTCTGGCGGCCCGGTGGGAGACCGAACTCCGTGGCGGCTCAAGTAGACGACGAACTTCAGTTCGGCTGTGCCATTCGACTGAGGAACAGTCGATCGTGGGGCCGCGATGGCAGCGGGAATAAAAATCAGATATGCAAAGCGTATGAGCCGCTGCATCATCGTCCGTTTCATTAAGTGCCTCGGGAAGACGGGGTCTGCAAAAGCAATCCTGAACGCTCGAATCGAATGTTGTCGTGAGCCGGGGGCGAATCATCAAAATCAAGTTCACATCTCGGCTCACGCAGCAACTCTTACACAGCATTAGCTATCGGCTATGACCTAAGGTATATCGAAGCCCTCCGGTATACGTGGGCTTGTAGTATTCGCGCTGGTTCACGAACTGGGTGCTGTCAGCGTAATAGCCGAATACCTCATTGTTGAGGTTGAGACCGGAGACCACGGCGCTGAAACCTTTGTAGAAGCGATAGCTGGCCTGCGCATCGACCTGGAAGTGAGTAAGCGTATAGACGTCGCCGAGAGGACCGTTTGGTCCAAGGTTATAGGGGTCAGTGGTTAGCTTTCCCGCGGCGGGAGCCGCGAGGAATGAAGGGTCACGTAGTTATAGCTAAACCGGCTATAACTGTTGTACGCGAGACCAACGCGCGCGGAGAACCGCTTGGTATCGTAGGTCGGGCTGATGTTCCAGGTATTTGGCGCCTGGTCGATCATGCTGGGATGGTCGGAGCGCAAAGGCAGCCCCTTTTCCTGCGAAGCCGTATAGCTGTAGTTCGCAGAGATTCCCAGGCCCCGGAGCACTCCAGGCAGGTAACTGAGGTGCTGTTGATAGCTAAGTTCCAGGCCGTAGATATATGCGTTTTGGCCGTTGATGTATTGTGTGATTGTGTCCCCCGGATACTGCGCTAGAACAGATTCCAGGGATGGAGGAAAATAGCCCGGCGGAAGCTGTGACACGTTGACCGACGCGGGAAGAACTATCTCAACTTGAGGCGCGTTGAGTTGCTTGAAGAAGAAGCCAGCTTGCAACAGGCCCAGTGGTCGCAGATAGCTTTCGTACAGCAGATCATAGTTCATCGCATGTTCGGGACGAAGGCTCGGATTTCCGACGCCAACGGTGGCCGGGCTGGCAGTGTTGTCTTCGGTTACGTAAGGTACGAGTTGATATGGATCGGGCCGTGCGATTCCTCGCGCCACTACCGCGCGCAATGCGGTATTTGGTGTGAGAGAGTACCGCGCTTGCACACTCGGAAGCACGTCCACATAAGATGGGTTGTTATCGACGCCAACGGCCGTGTAACAATTGATGAGGACGGACGGGATTGCGCACGGCAATGGAGCGGAACTCGGTCCGTAGAACGTCAGATTGTATCCGAAGGTCATCATCTGCGTGCCTTCGATGCGCAGTCCCAACTGCAAATGCAGCTTGCCAAAATCGTTCGTGTTCATCAGATAGCCAGATGTGATGCGCTCGACGTAGTGGAAGAGATTGGGATACGTGTCTGCGGCCGTTTTCTGCAGATCGAGATAGTTCAGGTAGTTGGCCTTTGTGAAGTTTGCCGCGGTGGTAAAGTTCGATACCTGTCCGTACTGGCCGCCAAAGTATTCGCCACTGAAGTAGTCTGTGTTATTGAAAGTATCCAAAAGCTGCGTCATGAGTGGAGCAGTGCTGGGAAAGCTGTCGTATACCTGCTCGGTTGAATCCGAGCTTTTGTGTCCGTTACTAAATTTGAAACCGGCCTCGAAGGTGCCGAAGTGGCCGTGGACGTTGTAGTTCTTGGCGTATGAGGTCTGGGCAGTCAGATCGAGCTCGGACACCTTTCCCCCGGAGATGGTAATGTCCTTGAACTGCCAGTTAGCCGCAGTTAGAAGAGGCGAGGTATTTGTGTTGTCGCAGTTGCCAAAGTGGGGATGATACAGGTCCGTCTGCGCGGAGGGAACGTAGTTGCAGTACATCGTCGGGCCGACCAGGAGAAGTCTGCTTTTGGATTGCCTGCGGAATCTACCTCATAGGAACGAGATGCAGAAACCTGATATGTAAACAAGGAGTCCTGATGGACCGTGCGCCCTCCAAGTATGAGAGTTCCAACAGACGCGTTCGGACGCTTGCTGGAGGTATAGAACTTCGGACTGGACGACTTCGTGGCGGGATTAGGCAGAACTGGATTAGCTGGCGTACCTGAGATCGCGGCAGAAACCGGTGAATAGTACCACTTGTCACCCCAGTCCTTCAGGTCCGAGTAGAAGCCATGTGCGTAGAGGGTAGTACTGTTGTTCGCACGGTAGTCTGTGCTGCCGCTGAAGCCGTATCGCGTGCGGTAATAGCGGTATTCGCGAATAGTATTGTTGTCGTAGAACGGCATGGCCAGGGTCGAAAGTGGATCAAGCGCCGGTTGAATGTTGTCAATGCCCCGACCGTTGTAATCGAAGACTGCATTACCAAGTAACCCGAACTTTTGGTCCGTGCCGAATCGTTTACCCGTGGTTCCGCCAAATGCATAGGAGCCGCGCCCATTCATGATTGGCGTATACCCGCCCTGCCCGTAGAGGTTGAGGATCGGTTGCTGGCCTGCCTCTTTCGTGCGCAAGTTTACCGATCCGCCAATTCCATCCGCGTCCATATTCGCCGACAGCGTCTTATTCATCTCGATGGAATCCACCATGTCCGATGGAATCACGTCCAGGCGTACCTGGCGCACCGAAGGCTCAGGAGCTGGAATCGTAATGCCGTCCACCGTGACGTTGGTAAGGCGCGGCTCGGTCCCGCGTACCTGGATATACACACCCTCCCCCTCAATCCTGTAAAGCGTTACTGAAGGAAAGCGGCCGATGGCGTCCGCGACGTTCGCATTGGGGAGACTGGTGATGACCTGGGCCGGAAGCACCTGGAGAAGGTTGTCGGCTGAGCGGGTTTCGTTGATCGCTTCTGCCTCGCCGTGCGGTCGCTCGGCCGTGACAATAATCTCCTCGCTCGTAGTAGCGACCTTGAGCTTAAGTTGCAGATCGAGACTTTGCCCCGCAGCCAGATCCACATCGGAGGTCTGCGGCGCAAACCCGACGTAAGAAACCGTCAGCGTATATTTTCCAGCAGGCACTTCGGGCAATCTGAAAGCTCCATGGTCATCCGACACTGTCTTGATGCCAAGCGGGGCGAGCGTTAATTCTGCACGCGGGACCGCCGCGCCCTGTGTATCGACCACGGTACCCGCAATCAGCCCCTTATCCGACTGAGCAAAGCCAGGTAAGGAAACCAATAAAAGGCTCAGCAGAATCAGCAGATTGGTACTGGAGATACGACGAATTGTTCTCAAGATAGACATACTGCCTTCTTTCTAAAACTCGGATCGAGCACGCTATTCAGAAGTGTGCGAATGGGCGGAGTATGGCAGGCGTATCTAAGCTCAATCTAAGAAATCGGCCGGATTCGGGGCAATTCACGGAACATTTACGAAGCGTGCTTAACATCGAATGATGCGAGTCTTGATCGTCGAAGACAAGCGAAGCTTGGCTGGGCATATTGGGCGGGCGCTTGAAGGTGAAGGACACACCACCGCCTTTGCCTATGATGGCGACGAAGCGCTTCGGCTAGGCAAGACGAATAGCTTCGATTTGTTGATCCTGGACGTTATGCTTCCTCTCATGGATGGCTTTACTGTCATTCGTAAGTTGCGCGAAGATCGCCTGACGACGCAGACCATCATCGTTTCCGCTCGCGATTCGATGCAGGACATCATCTATGGGCTGGATGCCGGCGCCGACGACTATCTAACTAAACCGTTTGCGCTGGATGTCCTTCTGGCCAAGGTTCGCGCTGCTGCACGACGTGCTCCTGATCCGGTTCCAAGAGAATTGCAGTATGACGAATTGGTGCTCAGACCTCACTTGTTTGAGCTACAGCGTGGCGCGCGTGTTGCGTCACTGACACGCACGGAGTGCGCCTTGATAGAGGTACTTATGCGCCGTGCACGCAATGTCGTTCCGCACGGGGCACTGATCGAGGCTGGCTGGGATTCCGATGCCGACGTGAGTTACGACAGTCTTTACGTCTTCATCCGAGCACTGCGCGGAAAGATTACACAGCCCGGCGAGTACGAACTGCTGCACACCGTCCGGGGAGTTGGATATTCGCTGCGGAGCGATGTGTGCTGAAGAGCCCCTTCTCGATCTCATTGCGTTTGACAATGTGGTTCGGAGGGATATTCCTCTTTGGCTGGGTGCTCTTCGGTACGGTAATGTGGCTGAACCTGAAGAGCACACTGAAGGCGGATCGCTACCAGACTCTCGCTCGGCGACTTGACCGCTTGCAAGACCTACTCAGCAAGACCCCGAACGAAGACGATGGAGATCGCCGCCAGGATTTCAACGACTTCGCCCGCGCGACCGGAAACGGCTTGGCGGAGATCTTCGACGCCGACGGTCGCCGCGCATATCCATCGCCATCTACGGCCGCGTCAGTGTTTCCGTGGCCGAAAATCCACGCCGAGAGCGGCGAGCAATTCCTGCACATTGTTGCTGACTCGACCGGCCAATCTTACTGGGTATTGGAGCGGCCGTTTTCGCTGAACGGTCAGACACTTATGTTGCTTGCTGCTGCACCGGAGGCAGGAAACATCGTAATACTTCAGAGCTTCTCGCAAGGAGTGCTCTCATGGACGCCGGTTTTGCTTTTGATCTCCTCGGTAGGGGGTTACTGGATGAGTCGCCGGGCGCTAACGCCTGTGGACCGGATCACTGTTGCGGCTCGGTCTATCAGCATCGGAAATCTTTCCAGGCGGTTGCCGGTGACGAATAGCGGTGATGAGTTACAACGACTCGCGGAAACCTGCAACGACATGCTGCAGCGGCTTGACTCAGCCGTGGGCCAGATTAAGAGATTCACCGCCGACGCATCACATGAACTTCGCGGTCCAATATCTTTCACCCGGACTGTCGCCGAGGTCGCACTCCGAAACCCCACAGCCGATCCCGAGAGCCGCCGGGCCTTCGAGGACATCGTCGAAGAATCCGCCAAGGCTGCCGATCTTCTGGAGGGCATGCTGACGCTGGCTCGCGCCGATTCAAACTCGTCGGGTTCCGTCATGGAGCCGGTCGATCTGACTGCAGTGGTTGAAGAGACCTATGGTTTGGTGAGCCCTTTGGCCGATGAGCGAAACCTTACGCTCGTGAAATCCACGGCCTCTGTCCCGAAAGTGTTGGGGGATTTTTCAAACATTCGCAGACTGCTTTGGATCTTGATCGACAACTCACTGAAATACACGCCCGCTCCCGGTCGGATCGATGTGGTGCTGACGACTGTTTGCGGAAGGCCCACCCTCACAGTTCGGGACACTGGAATAGGAATTGCCGCGACGGACCTGCCTCATATCTTCGATCGCTTCTACCGGGCTGATCCATCGCGCAGCCAAGTAGAGGGGAATGGGTTGGGCTTGGCCATTGCGAAGTGGATTGCGGATCTGCATCATGCGGAGCTGCTTGTTGACAGCGAGCAACAAAGAGGCTCAGTTTTCACAGTGGTATTTCCGCGAAGCGATCCATAGATCTGCATCCAACATGGACGCCTGGCGGAGAGCTGCCGAGATTGACGCAAACTGAAGATATCTGCGCGCCTGGCGAGGCTAATTCCCTCATTAAAGGCGAATCATCGGAGAGTCGCATTTAGGAATTCGCTATTTCAGGGAAGCTGCAATTTGTTGGGCAACTCGATTAGTGTCGTCACGAATCAGTTTCGCTGACCCTAGATATTGCTCACACCTATGCAAATAAAACTCCGCCTCCACGTCTTCTCGCGACTTTAAAGCTTCCGGGGATCGCTGGGCTATACAGAGACACCCAACCGCAGACACCGCATCTCCACCCTTCGCGTTGCCCTTCCCTACGTCTGGATAAAAGACTTTCATTGTCCATGTCCAAAGTTTACGCCGAGCCCATTGGCATCGCCAAACGTGGGCTTCGAGTTTGCAAGGTCTTGCGAAAAACGCTAGCCAAGGGACAATCCTGACCTGCTCCATCTAGGATTTATGTAAACACTCTTCAGCAACTGATCGCAACTTTTAACTCCATCGCGCCCGAAACGCGTGCCCTGGAAATCCGCAAAGCCTGAGGCCGAGAAATAGATAAGTCCTTTTTTCATGTGAATAAGACTCACGCCCGACGAGCCCCCATGACAGGGTGGGATTCTCCGGCGGCGGCAGCCTCACTGCCTCCCTGGGCCTCTCTGTTTAGTTACTGCGCACTGTAGCGGTTTAGGGGTGTTGCTGAGCCTGAAAAGCGTCCACATCTGCGGTACTGCCAGAGGGTGCTCAAGAGGGTGTTTCAGGGCCTCCAGAGTGGGAGCCGAGTGAGGGTACCCTAGAGTCCAAAAATCTGGACGGGAAGGTTGCGGCGCGACCCAACAGGGCCGCTCCACCGCCCACTGCCGAACCAGACAATCATTACTGCCGCCCCGGTGTGCCTCACCTGAGGTGTCCGGCCCCTGCCGCCGCGCCTCCCCCTTGGCGTCCCGCCGCTCAGCCCTCCCCGCCGCCGACCCGTGGGAAGGGGGTGGCCCCCCGCGCCGCCGCGCCCGACCTGGGCTGACCGAGAAAAATTATTGTTTGTGATTTTTTCGTTTTTAGCAGTTTTTCACTCCAAATTTTGGACTGGCGGTGGAAACTGACACCTTCACGGGATACACGTGACACCTTTGGCAGAGTCCGCAGGCGTTGCCTCTTTGAATCTGAGCGGTCGGGAATGTGAGTGGTTTCTTTGCGGCATTGCAGCGCTTGCTTAGATCGTTGTCGTCCGTTACGAATCGGTCATCCGAACCACAACATTGGGTAGTTGAGCGCGTTCACCGGATGCCGGTCAATAGGCTTGATGGGGCAATGCCGAGCGCACGCGCAACCTTCACGATGTTTAACTGACTGACGTTTCTCTCGCCGCGCTCGATCCCCCCAATGTACGTCCAGTGAAGGTCTGCTTTTTCAGCCAAGCCCTCCTGCGAAAGACCCCGCAAAAGGCGCTCTCTTCTAACCGTCTGACCGAGTTGGGTACGTGGATCAATAGCCACGCCCGATGTTCACGCAGCACAGACTTTGATTCTAGAGACGATAAGTATTACCATCCCTGAATCCGGCGGATATATGGGAAAGAGGTGGGGCCAGCTATCTCGTGGCGTAAAGGTGGCTTGTGTGGCATGCCTCGGCTTCGCTGCCGGGTGTGGCGTGGGTTCCAGCCGTTCGAATAGCAGTTCAGGTTCGGGCAGCACGAGCGATTATGTAGCACCGGGTCAGACAATCTTTATGGGCGATGTCATCACTCAGGATTGGCCGCTGGCGACGAGCGCGGCTTATGCACATCTCTCTCTCGAATGGGACGGCTTTTGGTTTCGACCGATACGCAAGCAAGTGCGTAACCGGATGTACCCCTTCCGCACTTCAAACAGACGTTCCGGGGATGAAGCGACTTGTCGTGCTGGTCGGAGAATTCGACGCCTTGCAACTGTGTTTCGGCAACTCCATCAACAATCCCAGTGCCAGTTTCTCCTTCGATCTCGACACCCTTGTGCGTTCAGCGCAGTCGCTCTTTGGATTGGAAGTGTGGCTCGGGACGGTGCCGCCAATTTACAACTCTGGCGGAACGCAGATATGCACGTCTGAGACAGCCAGCATCAATCAGCAGATTGCCGCCGTGGGTGCTCAGGACAGCGCCAAGGTGGTTGATTTCGCCAGTACCCAAAACGCCTCGTCAGACATTAACCTCACGCTTCAGTATGCCGGTCAGAGCGGCGGCCAGTCTCCTATAATCAAATACCCGAACACGTACTACCTGCCTAACTCCACCGGGTATGCGGCGATGACCACGCTCTACAACCAGAACAACCAGTGAGGAGTCGGGGTGAAAAATCTAATCATAGATTTTGATCTTACCTTTTTGTGGCCTTCCATCGCGTTCGCGTTGATTGTGCTCTGGATTTCAATTCGTACCTACCTGCGACCAAGGACAGAGCGCGAATACTGCCGTCCCAGCGAAAACCGTGGCTATGACTTTGCGGACAACGATGCGGAACGGAAGGTCAACGATGCCCGCTGGCATCTTCGGGATGCCGAATGGGAGCTTGGCGAGTTTGAAAGGGAGTGGCGTCGAAACGAAGAAAAGCGGCAAGCCAAGGGCGTTGCGTGGGTGTCGGCGATTACCTTGCTCATGTTCATCGCTGTCCTGCTGATTAGCGACAGATTGAAGGCAAATGTCGAAGACCTAGTATGGTCCGGGCTTCAGTGCGCCAGTTTCCTCACGTTCATAATTGCGATTTTGACAGCATGGCACTATGCAAGAAAACTGGATCGAATACGACTCGGATTCTGCCTATTGGCAATGTTGTTGGCCGCAGCCAGTACAGAGCACTTCATCCATCAGACCATAAACGTTCGGCACGCAATTTGCCCACACTGTACCGACGATGACGACCAGACAGAGGACCAGTAGGGCCGAGTGAGATTCTTGTGGTTCGGTTTGGATATCTGCCTGATGATAGCCAAAGGAGGCCATTTATGGCATCGAGCGTTGGTGATCTTGGACGCGAGCTAGGCAACCGTGCGAAGACGGTAGTACGAGATGACTGGAATGGAGTAAAGCGGCGAGTAGGGATGGTGGCTAAGGAAGAGTATGGCTATCGCGGCTCGTTCAAGGGACGCACGAAGGCCAGAAAAGCCAGCAAGCGGAGTGGAAGATGACATCTTATCGGGCAGTAGTGGCAGAGCGTAAGGACATTGAGGTGGTCACGTTAGTATGCCCGGAGTGCGGGGCGGAGTTGTCTCTCAAAATCCAGTCAGCCAGAGTCCCTGAGTATTGCCCATGCTGCCAGATGATTTACAGGTTGCCGATTGGGGAGGCGTTAGCCGCGCTAGGCCGATTCCACCGCGCAGCAGCGCAATTTCAACGCACTCCCCGGCAAATTCCCCGGTATCGGATGCTGCTCTTGCCGAGAGTCGCCCTAACTGATTGAAATAATTGGCTCCTGAGGTAGGACTCGAACCTACAACCCTTCGGTTAACAGCCGAATGCTCTGCCATTGAGCTACTCAGGAACAAACCGTGCCGCGTCCTGATACTTCGCCGCACAACTCCTTAGTTATAACAAACCATTGTGGACCCGGTCAAAGGGTTTGGGGTGGAAAGCTGAAACACGTCTTGCGAGTGCGACCGTCGATTCACTTCATTAAGGTGACGATGCGCGCTTCGATCCCCCGCTCGTCTACTCGCACCTTCGACAGCGTCACCGGAAGATTGAAGCGGCGCGGTCCAGCACTTCCCGGATTCAGATAAAGCACTCCCTCGCGTCGCCAGATCTCAGGGCGGTGGGAATGGCCATAAACCACGGCCCCGACGCCTGCCGCCTGAGGCTTGATTTCCACGTCTTCGAGTGCGTGCACCAGGTAAAACAGCCGGCCGCACAATTCCACCACATCAGTAGCCGGAAGAGACGCGCAGACGCCGGAAACATCGACGTTGCCACGAATCGCCGTCAGCGGAGCAACTTCGCGCAGTTGGTCCAGAATGTCTGCGGCCCCCACGTCTCCGGCGTGGAGGATATGGTCGACACCCAGCAATGCCTCGACAGCTTCGGGCCGCAGAAGTCCGTGCGTGTCGGAGATAACGCCGATCGTAAGCGTCTCACCGTTCAAACCGCTCACAGCCCGGCCGCGATCCGTGTCCGCGGATCGAGAAAATCGCGCAGCGCATCGCCGATGAAGTTAAACGAGAGTACCGCAAGCATCACTGCCATAGCCGGAAAGACCACAAGGTGCGGCGAATCGAAGAGGTGCGAGCGAGCGTCGTTCAGCATCGCGCCCCAGCTTGCGGTTGGCGGTGGCACCCCGAGTCCGAGGAAGCTGAGCGTAGCCTCGGCGAGCACTGCTCCGGCCATTCCGATCGCAGCCTGCACGATTAGAGGCTGGACGATGTTTGGAAGGATGTGGCGGCATATCACGCGCATATCAGATGCACCAAGCGCGCGGGCAGCCTCAACAAATTCGCGCTCTTTGACTGCCATCACCTGGGCACGAACCAGCCGTGCGTAACCTACCCAGCCAGAAATCGATAAAGCAAGAATCAAATTGAAAAGGCCGGGGCCCAGAAACGCAACAAAGGCGATCGCAAGTAGGATGCCAGGTAGCGAGAGAAATGCGTTCGTGACATAAATATTCAGCACCGTGTCGATCCAGCCGCCATAGAATCCTGCTGCAAGCCCCGCGACGAGTCCAATTCCGAGCGAGAGCGACACAACCGAAACCGCGACAACGAGCGAGATGCGGGCGCCGTAAAGCGTCCGCGAAAATATGTCGCGGCCGAGCGCATCGGTGCCGAACCAATGGCTATGGCTGGGAGGCAGCAAACGTCCGGCCAGATCAAGCTGAGCCGGGTCTTGAGCCGCCAGCCATGGCGCGAGTACAGCGCAAACGACGAAGACCGAAAGCAGCATCACACCTACAGCAGCAAGTGGCTGTTTTGAAATCCGCGTTACTAATATGAAACGATGTTTCGAAGGTTGCATGTTCATGACGTGATTCCCTGTTTATCATGGGAAGTTTGCGCGATATAGGCATGATACCTTTTGTGCCGCGACGAAAGGCACGTTTGCGAATTCTGATCTACGGTCTCAACTACGCTCCCGAGCTCACAGGAATCGGGAAGTATACGGGCGAAATGGCGGCCTGGCTGGCGGAGCGCGGTCACGAGGTCCGCGTCGTAACTGCCCCTCCTTATTATCCTGCCTGGCGCATACGCGAGGACTACCGCGGCGCGTGGTATCGCACCGAGCGACTGCCCGGCCAGCCGGTCGTGTATCGAACGCCACTCTATGTACCGGAGCGCCCGACCGGCCTGAAGCGGATCGCACATCTCGTTTCGTTTATGCTGGGCAGTCTTCCCGTCATGCTGCGCGAGACATTCTGGCAGCCGGAAGTCGTTTTTACCGTCGAGCCTACCTTTTTTTGCGCGCCGCTCACGCTGTTCGTGGGCAAAAGCGCAGGTGCTGCCTGCTGGCTGCACGTGCAGGACTTCGAAGTGGATGCCGCCTTTGAACTTGGCCTGCTCCCGTCGCAGGGTCCGGTACATGATGCCGCGCTGCGAACTGAGAAATTCTTTACGTTTGCGTTCGATCGGGTTTCCGGGATCTCGGCCCGGATGGTCGACCGCGCAATTGCAAAAGGAATTCCGCCGGAGCGGGTCGCACTTTTCCCGAACTGGGTCGACACGGGTGAAATCTATCCTCTGGGTCCAGACTCAAATTGCTCCAATCCATTTCGGCGGCAGCTTGCGCCACAGGTTCCTGACATCGATCGCAAGGTGATTCTGCTGTATTCGGGCAATATGGGCGCCAAGCAAGGGCTTGAGCTGCTCGCTCCTCTGGCTGAGTCGTTTGCCGAAGACCGTCGCGTTCACTTCATCTTCTGCGGAGACGGCGCGTTCCGTAAGCGGCTGGAGGAGCTTGTCGCGCATCGTCCCAACGTAACGCTGCTTCCCTTGCAGCCGCTGGATCGCCTCAACTACCTGTTGAATACCGCGGATATTCACCTGCTTCCGCAGCGTGCCAGCGCTGCTGATCTCGTAATGCCCTCCCGGCTCGGCGCGATGCTCGCGAGCGGGAGGCCTGTGATCGCCACCGCGCATCCAGGCACCCAGGTCGCTCAAGTGGTCGAAGGGCGTGGCCTTGCGGTTCCCGCGGAAGATCATCCGGCCTTGCATGCTGCAGTGCTGCGACTGGTGGAGGACAAGGAACTGCGCCTCCATTTTGGCCGGGAAGCTCGCGAATATGCTGTCAGGCACCTCGGCAAGCAGCAGGTATTGGAGCAGTTCGAGCGTGATCTCGAAACGCTGGTACCTCCCTCTTAAATCGACGGGTCAAGTAACATAAGATGAATGCGGATTACAGCCGGAAAAGTCGCCGTGCGTTCTGCTTGAAGCGGCGTTGAGTCTACGAGGCATCGTTTTTAATTGCGCGAGTACTGAAGGAGACGGACCTTTTGAAGAAGGCGCTTATTACAGGAGTTACTGGGCAGGACGGAGCTTATCTGGCTGAATTCCTGCTTGCCAAGGGTTACGAGGTGCATGGCATCAAGCGGCGGTCGTCGCTGTTCAATACCGCGCGCATCGACAATATCTACGAAGATCCGCACATCGAGTCGCGGCACTTCATCCTGCATTACGGCGACATGACCGACTCGTCGTCGCTGATCCACATTGTGCAGAAGGTGCAGCCTGACGAGATTTACAACCTGGCGGCGCAGTCGCATGTGCAGGTGTCGTTCGAAGAGCCGGAGTACACGGCGAACTCGGATGCATTGGGCGTGCTGCGGCTGCTGGAAGCGATTCGCATCCTCGGTCTGGAGAAGAAGACGAAGTTCTACCAGGCGAGCACGTCGGAGCTGTATGGACTCGTGCAGGAGATTCCGCAGAAAGAGACGACGCCGTTTTATCCGCGCTCGCCGTATGCAGTGGCGAAGCTGTACGGTTACTGGATCGTGGTGAATTACCGTGAGGCGTACGGCATGTACGCGTGCAACGGGATTCTGTTCAACCATGAGTCTCCGATGCGCGGCGAAACGTTTGTGACACGCAAGATCACGCGCGGTCTGGCGCGTATCAAGGTGGGTTTGCAGACCGAACTATTCCTCGGCAACCTTGACGCCAAGCGCGACTGGGGCCACGCGCGCGACTACATCGAGATGCAGTGGCTGATGCTGCAGCAGGAGAAGCCACAGGACTACGTGATCGCGACGGGGCAGCAGTACAGTGTGCGCGACTTTGTGCAGCGCTGCGCCAAACTGCTCGAGATGAACCTGACGTGGTCAGGCTCTGGAGTCGATGAGAAGGCTGTCGATAAGCGCTGGAAATGTAGTGGTTGCGGTCGATCCGCGCTACTTCCGCCCGACTGAGGTGGAAACTCTGCTGGGGGATGCATCGAAGGCGAAGCGGGAACTCGGCTGGACACCGCGGACCAGCTTCGATGAGCTTGTCCGCGAGATGGTGGAGTCCGATCTGAAAGCTGCACAACGCGACGCCCTGGTGCTTCGCCACGGCTTCGACGCCTACAATGTACGAGAGACCTAAAGGTATGGCAGACATCTCCGATCCGACGATCTCGCTGGACGACGGCTTTATGCACGCCGACAGCCGCATCTATATCGCCGGCCATCGAGGGCTTGTGGGTTCCGCCATCCACCGCGAACTCTTTCGCCGCGGATACCACAACATCCTTACCCGCACGCACGAAGAACTTGATCTGTGTGACGAAGTCGCGGTCGACGCGTTCTTCTCTGCCGAGCAACCAGAGTTTGTCTTTCTCGCTGCCGCCAAAGTAGGCGGCATACATGCCAATAACAGCTATCCTGCGGACTTTATCCGCGACAATCTCATCATCCAGACCAATGTGATTGAGTCGAGCCGGAACGCGCGGGTCAAGCGGCTTCTCTTTCTTGGCTCGTCCTGCATCTATCCCAAGCTCTGCCCGCAGCCAATCAAAGAAGAATACCTGCTGACCGGCCCACTCGAACCGACCAACCGGCCGTACGCGATCGCGAAAATTGCCGGCATCGAGATGTGCTGGAGCTATAACCGGCAGTACGGAACGCGCTATCTGGCTGCGATGCCGACGAATCTCTACGGCCCTGGCGACAATTACGATCTGGCAAACTCCCACGTTCTGCCGGCGCTGATTCGGAAGACAGCCGAGGCGAAGGCGTCCGGAGCGAAGGAAGTCGTTGTGTGGGGCTCGGGCACGCCGCGGCGCGAATTGCTCTACTCCGACGATTTGGCACAGGCATGTTGTTTCCTGATGAACCTTGACGAAGCGCGCTTCGGTTCCATGATGACGGAAGAAGTTGCACCGCTGATCAATATCGGCACCGGCGAAGATGTCACCATCCGCGAACTCGCCGAAACAGTGGCGCGTGTGCTTGAGTTTGACGGGAAGCTTGTGTTTGACGCTTCGAAGCCGGATGGAACACCGCGCAAACTGATGGACGTGAGCCGCCTTAACGGTCTGGGCTGGCGTTATTCCATCGGCCTGGAGCAAGGAATTCGCCGCACGTGGGACGCTGTGCGCGACCAGTTCAAGCAGCACACCATAGCACCAAAGTGACATGCGCCGGCCTCGAAATTGACGCATCCATCCGCCTCGATTCGGGTTCAATAAGAGGATGAGGTTGTGCGCATGAAACCGGGCTCCGCAAGACTTGTCGTTTTGGCTCTTGGGCTTATAACCA
This sequence comes from uncultured Acidobacteriaceae bacterium, assembly GCA_963822225.1. Classification (GTDB taxonomy): domain Bacteria; phylum Acidobacteriota; class Terriglobia; order Terriglobales; family Acidobacteriaceae; genus Edaphobacter. Next base: position 15,388 of record CAWGGW010000005.1, read on the forward strand.
CGATTGGGCTTTTGCCGCTGGCGCTTTCTCAGTCTGAGGATTCGACGACGGTCGCGGAACAATACTTGCTGGTCGCTGCCAACCAGGAGCGAGCTACGCGTGGATTGCCGCAGTTGCATCGCGATCCTCAGCTTGCCCGCGCGGCCGCTGGACACGCCCGCGTGATGGCAGAGCATGAATCGATCTCGCATCAGTTTCCTGGTGAGCCCGAATTGACCGACCGCGGCGCAAATGCCGGTGTGCCATTCAGCGCTATCTCCGAGAACGTTGCCGAGGCGCCGAATGCAGTGCAGATCCACGATATGTGGATGCACAGCGAACACCATCGCGAAAACCTGCTCGATCCGGCAGTCGACTCGGTGGGCATCAGCGTGATCGTGCGTGGCGGCGAACTCTACGCGGTCGAGGATTTCGCCCGGACGGTACGAAGTGTCAGCCTCAGCGAACAGGAAGCGGCGATTGCGGCTTTGCTCGCGCAGCAGGGCAAGATCGTGCTCGCTAACGATCCTGAGAAGATCTCCGCGGCGCGCCAGACCTGCGCGATGTCGACCGGATATTCGGGATCGATTCAGCCATGGTTTGTGATGCGGTTCACGTCCGACAGCCTGACGCGATTGCCCGATCAGCTGACTTCGCGGATGGCTTCCGGACGATACCATCAGGCTGCAGTTGGAGCGTGCCCGAATCCCGACGCAGAGTCGCTTTACCTCTTATAACTTCGCTGTCCTGCTGTACCCTTAAGTCGATCTCGGTCTCGCGTTTGTGGACTTCGGAGGACGGCTTGAGTGGGAAGAAAGGCGTCGATCGGCGCCAATTCTTGATGTCGGGTGTTGCAACTGGAGCTGCGCTTGGACTTGGCGGCGCAATCGCGGAAGCTGCGCCGGCGAAATCTGCGGCGACCAGACCGAATATCGTGTTGTACCTTTCGGACCAATTCCGCTGGGACTTTCTTGGCGCGAACGGGCTGAACGGATCGACTCGAACGCCGAATCTGGATGCGCTCGCGGCAAGCAGCAAGAACTTCAATTACACGGTGACGAATCAGCCAGTTTGCGCGCCTGCGCGTTCGGTGCTGCTGACAGGACGTTACGCGACAGAAACGGGAGTTTGGCGAAACGGGCTTGGAATGAGCCAGACATTGCCGACGCTGGCGACTGAACTGCACAAGGCTGGTTACAGCACCAATCTGATTGGCAAATGGCATCTCGCGCCGAGTGCTGACGGAACTGGCTTCGTGAAGCCTGAATGGCGCGGCGGATTTATGGATCTTTGGGAAGGCTCGAACGCGCTGGAACATACGACACATCCTTACGAAGGCACGATTTGCGATGGTGAAGGCAAGGAAATCTCGTACAAGGATCAGTATCGCGTCGACTTCATCACCGATCGGGCGGAACGGTTTCTGAGGCAGAAGCACGACAAGCCCTTTCTGCTTTTCATCTCGCAATTGGAGCCGCACCAACAGAACGACTGGGACAATCGCATCATCGGTCCGAAAGGTTCTGTGGAACGTTTCCAGAACTCGTATGTTCCGCCGGATTTGCGCAATCTGCCGGGAAACTGGCAGCAGGAACTTCCGGATTATTACGGCGCTTGCGAGGCAATCGATGCTTCGGTTGGCCGCGTGCGAAAGATTCTGGATGACGAGAAGCTCGCGGACAACACGATCTTTGTATTCTTCAGCGACCACGGCTGCCATTTCATGACGCGAAATCAGGAATACAAGCGCAGCGTGCATAATGCTTCGTCGCGAATTCCTCTGCTGATTCACGGTCCAGGATTCGAAGGCGCTCAGCAGATTTCGCAGATGACGGGAATCATTGACATGACTCCGACGCTGCTGGAAGCTGTTGGCGTTCCAATTCCGGCGACGATGAAAGGCGCCAGCTTGTTGCCGCTGCTGCGCGATGAAAAAGCGCGTGCTGACTGGCCGAACGAACATCTGATCCAGATCAGCGAGTCGATGACTGGACGCGCGATTCGGACAAAGGACTGGACTTACTGCGTCGCAGAAATCACTGGAACCACGAATGAGCCAGCAGCGAAGGTCTATCAGGAATACCAGATGTACGATCAGCGCAACGATCCGTACGAGCAGGTGAATCTTGCCGGGCGGAAGGAATTTCGCAAGCAGGCGGATGAACTGCAGGCGAGGTTGAAGCGGCTGATGGTTGCGGCTGGTGAACCTGAGCCTGAGATTCGGGCGGCGAAGCTTTATCCGTGAGACCGAAATGCGAAAGCGAAATACGGAGATTCTGAGCCTTCGGCTCAGAATGACGACGGTTTCGGGTCGCTCAGAATGACGGCGGATTATCCCTAGGTCGCGACGGGCACCTCGATTCCGGCTTCGGCTAGTTCCTGGGCAGAGGCGGGCTGCGTGGGCTCCATTTCCAACAGGTCGTTGAAGCGGTTGAAGTAGTTGAAGAGGCCGATGGCGGCCATCAATTCGACGACTTCACCTTCGGAGTAAAAGCTGCGGAGGTGCTGGAATTCGGCTTCGGTGTAGCCGTGCGGGTAGAGCGTCATGACTTCGGCGAGGTGGATCGCGGCCTTTTCGGCTTCGGTGAATTCGCTGACAGCGATGTCCTTGAGGGCTTCGAGCTGGGAGTCGGTCCAGCCGAGGCGCTTGCAGATGGCGGTGTGCGAGGCGAGGCAGTAGGGTGTGCGGTTGCATTGTGACGTGCGCACGATGACGAGTTCCTTGAGCGCCTTGGAGAGCGTTCCGGTGTTCAGTACGGCGTCCATGTGGGCGATGATGGTCTCAAAGATTTCGGGACGATGCGCCATGGTGCGGAACATGTTCGGGACGTTGCCGCGATCGCGCAGGGTGCGATCGTAGATGGCGATTGAGGATGGGCGAACTTCGCTGCGGTTGAGTCTCGAGATTCGTGGCATAGGTTGTTTCCTCGCGTTGATAGGGAATGATACAGCGGTAGGTGAAGCACGATCTTCCGAGTTCCCGAGGCATCCCCCCCACCCCCTATATGAATCGACAAAGTATAGGGATCATTGGGGTTGCGGGTGGGTATGAAGTTGAGTGCGCGCATTTGGAGGGCCAAAGAAGGTTGGACGGGTTCGCTGCGCGACGATTTGTGCTGGCCGTCTGAGGCCGGTGTTGGTTGAGTTTCCACTTGTTTCGCCCTGAGCTTTTGGCTGACCAGGTCCGGTCCGGATGGGTCTTGGACACAACGCTGCGCAGCTGTCTCGCTCTTCTTTACTTATACGGCGGGTGTCCAACAATTGTTCCCCCGACGGCGGAGAATATTCTGCGAAACGGGGTGGAGGTGGTCTCAGGCCGCTTGACCGCTTCTATGATGGGCTGCGGTTTTGGCGTGTTTCTGTGATTCGGCGCCGTTGAAGATACCGCGCTCGGCGAGGAAGGCTGAGTCGCAGATATGGTCGACGAGGTGGGTGCTGGAGCGGGTAACAGTGGCGAAGGAGGTCTGGTCCGTGGTGGACGTGCCCTTGTTTAGCTTGCGGGCATGGCGTTTGGGGGCGGTAGGCATTTGGGGAGGCCCTCCCTGGCTCAGGTGTACACCACAGTAACCGCTCCGGGCGATTACCGTCTGTTGACTATACGACTTAATACAGATGAATTTCCAGCGGCTACCTGGTGTCGAAGCGGATGGTGGAGAGGATGGATTCGAGGTGGCCGCGGACCTGGTCGAGTTCCTGCGGGGTAATGTCTTTGACACCAGAAACTTCGCCACCGCAGAAGTTGTTGATGCTGAGGTCGAAGCGGATGCAGGCTCCGCGATGGAGGGTGGTGTAGATTTCGTCGCGCTGGGTGATGCAGATGTCTTTTTGCTCGTCGTGGCCGTGGATGAAGGGGATGTCGGCGATCTGGACTTTTTCTCCGGGCTTTACCTGGGGGACATTCTTGACGATGGCGGTGCTTTTGGCCTGGCGCGCGCAGGCGGAAGCGGAGGAGTGCGGCGTGACGCTGAAGTACACGTAGGCGCCAGAGAAGGTGGACGCGGGAAATGGATTCTCAGGCGAGGCGACGACCGCTCGGAGGGTAGTCTTTGGCAGCGCGGAGCGGGCATCGAGGTGGAAGGTGCTGATCTCGCCGTCGGAGTGGGAGAAGGTCCAGTTGGCGGGGTAGTCGAAGGAGAGATGGTAGGTGGGGTCGTGGAAGGTATTGGTTGCGGGGATGGTGGGAGTTGCGGAGGGATGGGCGAAAGAACTGGATGCGGTGAGGGGTGGGTCGGATGGGAAGGCGGCTTGCGCGTGGATGGGGGCGTTGAGGATGAATGGTGCGAGGACCAGTGTCGACAAGAAGGATCCGCAGGTCCTTCGACTGCGGCTGCGCCTCCGCTCAGGACGACATATCTTCTTACTCCCCATTCGGGCACTCCCCATTCGGTCATTATGCTTCATCGAGGTTGAAGATTCGCCTCAGCTGCGGATGCGGGGGTTGGCGATGGTGTAGGCGACGTCGGTGAGGAGGTTGACGGCGACGTAGGTGAGGCCGACCGCGAGGATGCAGCCCTGGACGAGGGCGTAGTCGCGGTTGGAGATGGCGGACAGGGTGAGGCGGCCGATGCCGGGCCAGGAGAAGACTGTTTCGGTAACGATGGCTCCGGAGAGGAGGCTGCCGAACTGCAGGCCGAGGATGGTGAGAATGGGGATGAGGGCGTTTGCCAGGGCGTGACGATAGACGACGGTGGTCTCGCTGAGGCCCTTGGCGCGGGCGGTGCGGATGTAGTCCTGGTTGAGCTCTTCGAGCATGGCGGTGCGGACCATGCGGGTGAGGATTCCCGCGAGACCGAGGCCGAGGGTGATGGCGGGGAGGATCAGGTAGAAGAGGAATTGCAGGCTGAACATGGAGCCGGTGCCCGCGCCTGAGACAGGCGTCCAGCCTAGTTTGATGGAGAAGATGAGGATGAGGATGGGGCCGAGAGCGAAGTTGGGGAACGAGAGGCCGCCGAGGGACGCTACGCCGAGGACGCGGTCGGGCCAGCGTCCGCGATGGAGGGCGGAGTAGATGCCGGCGGGGACGGAGATGAGGATTCCGATGAGGAGCGCGGCCAGGGTGAGGGCCATCGTGTAGGGATAGCGCTGGGCTACCAGGTGGGTGACGGAGTCGTGCAGGCGGAGGGACTGGCCGAGGTCGCCGTGGAGGACTCCGCGCCAATAGTCGAGGTATTGGGTGTGGAGTGGGGCGTCGAAGTGGAGTTGGTGGCGGAGGGTGGAGATGTCGGCGGCAGTGGCTCCCTCGCCCAGCATCTGGACGATGGGATCGCCGGGGACGAGGTGGATGAGGAGGAATACGACCGAGACGACCACCCAGAGGACTGGGAGGGTGATGAGGATGCGGCGGACGGGTTGGGGTAGGGACAGGGTCAAGGTTCGTCGAGGTTCGAGGTTCGAGGTTCGAGGTTCGAGGTTCGAGGTTGAGGTTCGAGGTTCGAGGTTCGATTCGAGTGGAATCCGGAGATTCCGATTGAGTTGCCTAAGAGACTATCCCCACGATAAACGCTTGCTGCGCTTCGCGTTGATCATGGGGCACCCTGTCGTGGGCGCTACATGTCTAGATTGAGTTGGGGGTCGGGTTCGGGGGTTAGGGTTTCTACGCGGACGCGGGCTATGCGGCGGCCGATCATCTGCTCGACGACGAAGCGGCGGCCGGCGTGGGTGACGCTTTCGCCGGGGACGGGGAGGTGGCCGAGTTGGGTGAGGAGGAAGCCGGCGAGGGTTTCGACTCCGGCTTCGCGAGGGAAGGTCCAGCCGAGTTGGGTTCCGAGGTCGCGGAGGGTGGTGCTGCCGTCGAGCGCCATGACGCCCTCGGCGTTGAAGGCGGCGGCGCGGGAGGCGATGTCGAATTCGTCTTCGAGTTCGCCGACTACCTGCTCGAGGACGTCTTCGGCGGTGACGATGCCTACGGTTGAACCGAACTCGTCGACTACGACGGCGATCTGGCGGCGGCGGTCCTGGAAATCCTGGAGGAGTTCGACGGCTAGTTTGGTTTCGGGGACGACGAGGACGTCGCGCATGACCTGGCGGAGAGTGACGCCGGCGTTGACTGCTCCGCCAAGACCGAGGGTGACGGCGCGGAAGTGCATCAGGCGGGAGACGTCCTTGGAGTAGACGACGCCGACGATGCGGTCGGGATCGGCGAGGGCGACGGCGCCGTCGCCCGCGACTGTCGGGCGGGCTTCGTACACGGGGACGCGGGAGTGCTGCTCCTCGACGATGCGGGCGCTGGCGAGTTCGATGGGCATGTCGGCGGGGAGGGAGAAGATTTTGCCGCGGGGCGTCATGATCTCGCGGACGGTGACGTGGTTGAGCTCGATGGCGCGGTGGATGATCTCTTCCTGGAAGACGGGAAGCAGGCCCATGCGGCGGGTGGCGGTGGCGATGAGCTTGAGTTCCTCAGGCGAATGGACGGAGCCTTCGCCGTGGAGCGGCGCGCGGAAGAGGCGTAGGACGACGGCTGCGGAACGATTCATCAATCGGACCGCGGGGCGTGTCATGCGGATGAAGACGTCCATGGGGCCGGCGACGGCGAGGGCGATGCGTTCGGTGCGCTGCAGGGCGAGGGACTTGGGGACGAGTTCGCCGAGGAGGACTTCGAAGTAAGTGATTGCGGCGAAGGCGATGATGATGGCGACGGTGTGCGCGTAGAAGCGGCGTGTGCGGGAAGGACGGTGAGCCAGCGGGCGGCGAGGTCGAGCAGCATCTGCGCGACGGCGGGTTCGCCCAGCCAGCCGAGTGCCAGGGAGGCCAGGGTGACGCCGAACTGGACGGCGGGAAGGAAGTCGTCGATGTTCTGTTTGAGTTGCAGGACGGTGCGCGCGCCGGGGCGGCCCAGGGCGAGGAGCTGCTCCATGCGTGTGTCGCGGACGCTGATGAGCGCGAATTCAGCCGCAACGAAGAAGCTGTTGGCCAGAATGAAAAAGGCCACCATGATCGCGCGGAAGATGCATCCATTCCAACATTCCGTGCTGAGGATAGCATTTGAGGAAGTTGTTAGTTGCTAGTTGCAGGTTCGAGGTTCGAGGTTCGAGGTTCGAGGTTCGAGGACGTCGCGATGCTCAGGCGGTGGTGCAGGTATTGGGTTAATGACTTATGCGAGGACTTTGTCGATCGACTTGTCGATGGTGTCCTTGGGGACGTAGCCGACGATCTGCTCGGCTACCTTGCCGCCTTTGAAGAGGAGAAGCGCGGGGATGCCGCGAATTCCGTAGCGCATGGGGGTGGACGTGTTTGCGTCGACGTCCATCTTCATGACCTTCAACTTGCCGTTATAGTGCGTGGCGACCTCGTCTACGACGGGTGCGAGGGCACGGCATGGGCCGCACCATGCGGCCCAGAAATCCACTAGTACAGGCGTCTCCGATTGGAGTACTTCCTTCTCAAAATCGGCGTCGCTGACTGCGGTTACGAACTGTCCTGCCATTTTCAAATTCCTCCCGCTACTGTGCCGGGAGGCACGTAGGCGTTTCTAAAGTCTCTATACATAATAGATGCGCGAGGGGTGTGGGAGTTTCAAGAACGCCCGGACGCGGGGGGATGCCTTAAAGGTTAACGCCCGCTGCCCGTTTTTGAGCGGGTCAGCGGGCGGCGTAGCAGCCCTCCCCAGAACTGCACACGCAGCGATATTATGGAATCCCGCCGGGTAAAGTAAAGACAATTTAAGGGTGACTAAAGTAACTTGTGTCGACTGCATCATGTTGCTCCAGCCTAAGTTAGTGAACTTTGGGGTTCCTCAGGCGGGAAAAGATTGGACTGCGCCGGGGCTGATAGTGGTATCGATAATTTCGAGGTTAGGATCGTGGGCCGTCTCGCGAATGAGGGCGCAAACCTCGGAGCTATCGGAAGTTGCGTCGGCCACCAGGAGTACGCCAGGGCCGGCTCCGCTGAGGGCTACTCCCAGGATTCCGGCCTTGCCTGCGAGCGGAAGCAGCAACGGCAGCACGGGGCAGGCTTCCATGCGGTAGGGCTGGTGGATGCGGTCCTGCATGGCTACGCGGAGCAGGTCGCCACGGCCAAGGGCGAAGGCGGCTACCAGGAGGCTGGCGTTCTGGATGTTGGTGACTGCGTCGGCGCGGGTGTAGGTGGCGGGGAGCAGGGCGCGGGCGCGTTCGGTGGCGAGGCTGGCTGAGGGGAGGGCAAGCAGGAGCTTCCAGGGGAGGCCCTGGCCGCAGGTGGCGGCGGTGACGAATCCTTCGGTTACGGCCGAGATGGTCATATAGCCCAAGGCGCAGGCGGCGACGTTGTCCGGATGGCCTTCGCGGCGGCAGGCCTCTTCCATGCAGGCGTGGAGGCCCCAGCCGAGTCGGCCGAAGTGGTTGGCGAGCATGACTCCGCCAAGCAGTGCCGCGGCGCTGGATCCGCAACCCATGCCGAGGGGGATCTCGTTGTGCAGGCGCAGGTAGAGCGGGATTACCGGGAGGCCGGCGAGGCGGAGCACATCGCGGTAGGTCTCGAAGATCATGTTGTTGCTGGTGCGGGCGCAGCGGTCGGCGTTGCGGCCGGTGGCTTCGATGATCAGGGGCGGGTTGACGAGCGCGTGCGACGGTTCGGCGTCGATGGTGAGGGTGAGGCCCATGGCCAGGCCGGCGGAGTCGAACGCCGGGGCCGAGGTTGGCGGAGGTTGCGGGCAGGACGAGACGGATTGCGCCTGGGAGCGGTGCGTTCGGAATCCTGTTCTGGCCGACTGGCTGGCCCGGGTTGTCGCTCATACGGGGATTCCAGGGGCGGCGGGCTGCAGATCGGCGCTGATGGACATCTGCTCTTCCAGCGTGCGCAGGACAACATCTTCGTCGGCTTCGAGGACCAGAGGCGGCTTGCGCAGGGCTTCGTGGCGGGCACGCTCGGCAGGGGTTGCGCCGGCGAGTTCCGGCGTCGGTGAGGAGTTCGCCGCGGTGGTAGTCGATGGTGTACTGCGAGTCCTTGAGGGTGTGGCCGGTGAGGATGAGGACGACGCGCTCGCCGGAGTTGACTCTTCCCTGCTTGACCAGTTTCTTGAGGCCGGCGAGGGTGACGGCGGAGGCGGGTTCGCAGCCAACGCCCTCGGCGCCGATCTCTGCCTTGGCGAGGGCGATCTCCTGCTCGCTGGCCTGCTCGCACCAGCCGCCGGTGGATTCGATGACGTGTGGCGGCCTTCGCCAGCTCGCCGGGTTGCCGATGCGGATGGCGGTGGCGCGGGTCTCGGCGACTGACGGGTTTCATCTCGCGGTTGGAATCGGAGAACCAGCGGTAGAGCGGGTTGGCGCCTTCGGCCTGGATGACGCTGATCTTCGGGATCGCGCTGGATCAGGCTGAGGTGCATCATCTCCATGAAGCCCTTGCCGAGCGCGGAGGAGTTGGCGAGGTTGCCGCCGGGGACGATGATGTGCTCCGGCACCTGCCACTCCATCTGCTCGATGATTTCCATGGCGGGGGTCTTCTGGCCTTCGAGGCGATAAGGGTTGACGGAGTTGAGCAGATAGATCGGGAAGCGCTTGACGAGTTCGACGAGGAGGCGCACGCAGCCGTCGAAGTCGGTCTTGAGCTGGATGGTGAGGGCGCCGTAGTCCATGGACTGCGAGAGCTTGCCCCAGGCGATCTTGCCTTCGGGGATGAAGACGATGGAGCGCAGGCCGGCGCGGGCGGCGTAGGCAGCCATGGCGGCGGAGGTATTGCCGGTGGACGCGCAGGCGACCCACTTGAAGCCGCGCTCGACGGCGACGGACATGGCGGCGGTCATGCCGGTGTCCTTGAAGGAGCCGGTGGGATTCATGCCCTGGTGCTTGGCGAGGAGCCAGTCGACTGCCGGCGAGTTCGGCGCAGCGGGGCATCTCGTAGAGCGGCGTGTTGCCCTCGTTGAGGGTCACGACTTTCTGGAGATCGCTGACGATGGGGAGCAGTTCGCGGAAACGCCAGACTCCGCTCTGGTCGATGGCCATGGAGGAGGTGCGGCGCTCGCACCAGAGGTGGCGCATGCCGGCAGGGTTGGGCAGGCGGACGGGTGTTGGCGGATCGGATGTGTCGGCCCCAGGAGCGCTGGTTTCAGGACTCCAGGGATAGATCACTTCATAGAGGCCGTTGCAGTCCGGGCAGCGGAAATCGCTGCTGACGGCGTCGTTTCCGATTCGCGCGCCGCAATTTGTGCATCGTAGTTGATGTGTCGCACTCATCTGTCTTCCCTTTACGATATTGTATGCGGTTGAATCGTTTGAACGCGAAGCTGGGGCGAGTTGCGCTGGCACTGGCGGGTGTGGTTGTTTTGCTGGGCGCACTTCCCTGCTGCCGGGCCCAGGCTCCGGCGCGCGAGGTGCACGTGCTGGCGGCGGCTGACCTGCAGCCTGTGATGCCTGCGCTGGCGGACGCCTTTGAGCATGCGACGGGGATCAAGCTGATTGTGAGCTTTGGGTCGTCGGCGACGCTGGCGACGCAGATATTGAATGGCGATCCGGCGGATTTGTTTCTGGCTGCGGATTTCAGCTTTCCGGAGAAGGTGGTGGCGGGCGGATTGGCGGATACGCCTGCGCCGATTCCGTATGCGCAGGGAACGCTGGTGCTGTGGGCGCGGACGGATTCTCCGCTGCAGCCGCTGACGCAGAATACGCTGCGCGACGGCAAGTTCACGTCACTGGCAATTGCGAATCCGGATCATGCGCCTTATGGACGGGCCGCTGTGGCTGCGCTGACGTGGATGAAGGTTTACGACACGCTGAAGCCCAAGATTGTGGAAGCGGAGAACATTGCGCAGACTGCCCAGTTTGTGGAGTCGGGAAATGCGCAATTGGGAATGATCTCGCTGACGTCGGCGTCGACGGAGCACATGAAGCAGGCTGGATCGTTTATACGGATGCCGACAGACGCGTATCCGCCGATACGCCAGTGCGCCGTGGTGATGAAGAAATCGGAGCACGGAGCGGATGCGCATGCGTTTCTTGGATTGGCTGACCTCGCCGCCGATCCAGCGCAATCTGACACAGTACGGGCTTGATCCGGTTCAGTAAGTCACTTCTTGACTTTTGCTGAGGAACGCGTGGCGCTCCCGATGGTCGCGATGGAGACTTGGTGCCGCTACACTGGAAGCGATGGATACCCAAGCCTTGTGGCTGACGCTGCGCCTGGCGCTGAGTACGACCGCGCTGCTGATGCTGATTGCGCTGCCGCTGGCGCGGTGGATCGCGGGCGGAACGGGTGGGCGTGCGCGCTGTCGTGCAGGCGGTGGTGGCGCTGCCGCTGGTGCTTCCGCCTACGGTGCTGGGGTTCTATCTGCTGGTGGCGCTGGGGCCGCTGACGGCGCCGGGGCGGATGATTATTCGAGTGATTGGGCATCCGCTGGCATTTTCATTTCTGGATTGGTGGTGGGATCGGTGTTGTATAGCTTGCCGTTTGCGGTGCAGCCGCTGGTGGCGGGGTTCAGGGCGGTCGATCCGGCGCTGCTGGAAGTTGCGGCTACGCTGGGGGCTTCGCCGTTGCGGGCGTTCCGGACGATTACTCTGCCGCTGGCCAAGCCGTCGCTGGTGACGGCGGCGGTGCTGACGTTTACGCATACGGTGGGCGAGTTTGGCGTGGTGCTGATGCTGGGCGGAAATATTCCTGGGGCTACACGGACGCTTTCGATTGCGCTGTATGACCAGGTGCAGGATTTCAACTACGCGGCGGCTAATCAGACGGCGGCCGTGCTGTTGGCGTTCAGTTTGGTGACGCTGATCGTGGTTTATTGGCGGGGGGCGGAGAGGAGGTCGCTGCTTGGATAAGGCGATGCAGCTCAAGCGGCCCAAAAGCACGACCCAAATGCTCAAGCCGCTGGCGCCTCTTCATGCGGTGCAAATCCGCCACCGGGTTGGGGCGCTCAACGTCGACGTGGATTTCACTCTGACAAAACGTTGGACAATCCTGTTCGGTCCATCGGGGTCGGGCAAGACCACGATCCTGCGTGTCATTGCCGGGCTGGTACGTCCGGACCACGCGCGGATTGTCAGCACTGTTTGTCCCGGTACCGATCAGGAGCGCAGCTTTACTTTTGTCGACACGGAAGCGGGCGTGTTTTTGCCTCCGCACAAACGCGTGGTCCGCTTGGCACCGCAGCAGGCGGCGCTCTTTCCGCATCTCACGGCGCTCGAAAATATGAAGTACGGGATGCATCTCTTCGTTCGCGACGATGAGGAAGCCTCCGCTCGCGACAAGGTCATCGCGAATCTGCTCACGAGCTTCAATATCCAGGATGTAGCTGGCAAACGCGCTAGTGAGCTCTCCGGCGGCGAGGCCCAACGAGTTAACCTAGCAAGAGCAGTCGCCACCGGTGGTGGCCGGCTACTGATGCTGGACGAACCCTTTTCCGGCCTGGACGTCGCGCTAAGAGACGATCTGATCGCGAACCTGCTCGAGCGGCAAAACGATCGTCATAGGCCACAGACTCTTTCCGTCACGCATGATGTGGCGGAGGCGTTTCAGTTGGGGGCTGAGGTGATCAAGATCGCGGAGGGTAAGGTGGTGGCGCAGGGGCCGGTGGAGGTGGTGCTGGCGGAGGAACGAAGACGGCTGCTGGCGCAACTCGTTGAACCCACATCTCAGAATCGAGATGTGGAGCACCCGGCTTCGAGTGAACCGTATCTCGGCGGCTAGAAGCCGAGCATAACGGGCTCTTGCTCGAGGCGGATGGCGGTTTTGGCGTGGACCGCGGCGACGATGGTGTCGCGGAGGGCGATGATCTCGGATGCGGATGCGCCGCCGCGGTTGACGATGGCGAGTACGTGCTTGGTGGAGAGTGCGGCATGGCCCAGGCTGAAACCTTTTTTGAAGCCGGCGAGTTCGATGAGCCATGCGGCGGAGAGTTTTACCATGGCGTCGGCGGGCGAGTAGGCCGATCCGGCTGGAAACTGCGGGACTTCGTCGGGGTGGCAGTCGGCGATGGCGGCGAGGCCGGGAACTTTGGCCGCGGGGACGATAGGATTTTTGAAAAACGAGCCGGCGCTGCGCGAGTCCGGATCGTCGGCGGCGAGCAGCATGCCTTTGCGGGCGCGGATGGCGCGGACGGCTTCGGCGGTGTCGGAGAGGGAGGGCTGGGCGATGCCGCGCTCGGCGAAGTAGTGCTTGACGTCGCGGTATTCGAGGTGGGGCGGCTGGTCGACCTTGAGCTGATACTCGACGCCGGTGATGGCGTAGCGTCCCTGATGCGTGGTGTTGAAGATGCTGCGGCGATAGCCGAAGCCGCAGTCGACGGCGGACAGGCACACGACTTTTTCGGTCTGGAGGTCGAGCGCGTGGACGGCGACGATGGAGTGCGAGACTTCCTGGCCGTAGGCGCCGACGTTCTGGACTGGCGTGGCTCCGACACTGCCGGGGATTCCGGCGAGACACTCGATTCCGGCACAATCTCTTGCGACGGCGAGGCGAACTACGGTGTCCCATTCGACGCCTGCGTCGGACTGAATTGTGGCGAGGTCGTTCTGGATATTGATTTCCACGGGACGGGAACTGGCGATGTGGATGACGACTCCGGAGAAGCCCTGATCGCTGATGAGGAGGTTGCTGCCGCCGCCGAGGATGAAGTGAGGGACTTGCCGTTCGCGGGCGAAGCGGACGACTGCGAGGATCTCCGCGGGATCGCAGGTCTCGACGAACCAGCGCGCCGGGCCGCCGACCCCCAGCGTGGTGAACTGGGCCAAAGGGATGTTCTCGAGGATTGCCACGCCTACAGACTATTGCAATCAGATGGCTTGCGGGTGTGAAACGCAAAACAAAACCCGCGAGTGGCGTGGCGTGGCCGGTACCCGTACAATCGAGTTCGAGGCAGCCTGGTGGACCGGCGGCTAACCGGAGGAGGAATTTTATGTATCCAGAGATTATGTTGATCCCCATGCGTGAGGAGTTGACGCGCGCTGGTTTGAAGGAAGCTCGCACGGCAGCGGAAGTGGACGCGGCACTGGCGCAGCCCGGGACCACGATGCTGGTGGTGAACTCAGTATGCGGATGCGCGGCAGGCAAGATGCGTCCGGCGGTGCGGCTGGCGCTGCAGCACGGCACGCTGCCCACGCAGGCGGTGACGGTGTTCGCAGGGCAGGACCGCGAGGCTACCGAGAAGGCGCGCGGATACTTTGCGGGACATCCGCCTACGTCTCCGGCGATTGCGATTCTGCGCGACGGCCAGTTGGTTTACCTGATGCAGCGCTCGGCGATTGAGACCTCGACCGCTCCGGCGATTGCGCAGGAACTGACGCGGGCGTTCGACGCGTACTGCGCTACGACCACCGCATAAGCTTTTCGACGAGGATTTGAGGCCCCACCCGGCAGGTTTATCGCCGTGGTGGGGTTTTTCATTTTAAGCCGCAACCGTTGTTCCGCTCATCTGAACGGCGCAATACGCCGATGAGGGATGCAGCTATGAACAGGGACGATGCTGCCAGGTTGCGGAATTGGGATTCAGAACAGGGCGCGCTTGGAACAGCGTGTGACTGGAGCGAATGGGCGCTGCGAGGTGAGAGCGCGGCGGTGCGTCAAATCCGTTCGCAGATTCAGCGCATCGCGCCATATTTCCGCACGGGGCTGATTCGCGGCGAGGCAGGTTCGGGCAAACAGGCGGTCGCGCGCGCGATTCATGCGCTCTCGCCCGGCTGCAAGGGTCGGCTTGTTGTGATTGGCGCCGCGGCTCTGATGGATGCTACGGCCACGCTGCGGTGCGGCACGATCTATCTGGAGCGAGTGGACGAGGTTCCATTGTGTCAGCAGGCAGCGCTGCTTCAGTTTGTGCGGGATTGCGAGAAGCATCGAGTTGCGACGGGAGCGGAAACACGAATCCTGGCGTCGTCGGAGCGCGACCTGCGTACGTTGGCGGCGATCGGGCAGTTCAGCCAGGACCTGTACATGCGATTGTCTGCCGTGGAGTTGCAAGTTCCGCCACTGCGACACAGGTTGGACGACATTCCCATACTTGCAGAGTTATTGCTTCGCCGGCTGGCGGATGAGATGGAGCAACCCGGAAAGCTTCTTGCGGATTCGACGCTGGTACAGCTGCGGGAACGGCAGTGGCCGGAAAATCTTCGGGAACTGGAGCGGGTTGTCGCGCAGGCGGCCGCGCTTGCCGAGAGTGGAACTATCGAGCCGTGGCACTTGCAGATCTTAGCTCGGGGCGACTCGGCACAACCTGTTGCGGAGCCGCCATTGAGGCTGGAACGGCTGCAAGATGTTGTCCGGCGGCATGTGCTCGACGTGCTGACGCGATGCGGTGGGAACAAGCTGCGCGCGGCGGAGTTGCTGGGCATCAGCCGCTCGACTCTGTACCGGATGCTGAGCGCAAAGCCGGGTTCGATGCGGTCGCTTGCGGAATAGCGCGTTTGTCCCGATGGCTTTAGATTGGAGCCTGGAGGCTGTATGCGCTCTTGGGCTTGGCTGGTGATGGGCGGAATGTTGCTGGTGCTGCCGGGCGGTCGGCAGGCTTGGGCGCAGCAGCGAATCATCTACGACGACGATTGCTCGAACGATGTGGACTGCGTCGCGACGTTGCCCATTCTGTATCAACTTGCCGATCGCGGCGAGGTGCGGATTCTCGCGATGGTGGCGGACTCCGCAAATCCGCTTTCCGCGCCGGTGCTGAAGCTGTTTGCGAAATATGGTGGCCATGCGGAGACTCCGATTGGCGCGAATTTGACCGATAGCCCGGCGACCGCGTTGTGTGCGAAGAACCAATGCAATTGGAGCAAGTGGACTGAAGGGCTGGTCAAGCGCTTTGACCCGGGCGACACGCGCGAGCACTATCCCGACTGCGTTGCGGTGTATCGCAAGGCACTGGCCGATCAGCCCGAGCATAGCGTCGATATCGTCGAAACGGGATTTGCGACGTGCCTTGTGCGTCTGTTGGCGAGTCCCCCGGATGGGATCAGCAAGTTGAGCGGGGCGGAGTTGCTGAAGCGCAAGGTAAAGCTGCTTTCGGTGATGGGCGGCAGGTATCCGGCTGGGACTGAGTGGAATTTTGCCAGCGACGCGCCTGATTTCCATTCGCTGTTCTCGCAGTGGACGCGGGAGAATGGATTCCCACCGGTGTACCTGAACGGCTTCGCGAATGGACTGCATGTGCTGGCCGGTGCGCCTGCGAACGCATCGCCGATGACGAATCCCACGCTGTATGCGATGCAGTTGGACGGAACCGCGCAGAGGCCGATGTGGGATATGCTTTCTGCGCTTTTTGCCGCGCGCGGGTTGGCTTACGAGGGCACGACTTACTTCACGGCGAGTAAGCCGGGGACCGTGGCGGTCGACGCAGATACGGGAGCAGATATGTGGTCCGACAGCAATGATTCCGGCCACTATGTGCTGACGAATGCGGCGCCGGATGAGACATTTTCCGCGCTGTTCGACGGCTACGCGCATACAACCGGCTTTCTTGCCAGGATGAATGCCGCTCATTGACCGGAGCGGCCGAGGCGACGCTAACGGTTGTTTCGGCGGATTCCGGTAATGTTAAGGAGAAGTCTTCACCCGAGGTCGAATGAAAAAGTCTTGCTGGCTGTGCGCACTAACTCTTGCCGTTAATTTAGCTGCTGTGGGTTTGGCCCTTGGACAGGCCGTTCCGCCTGCGGTTGCCGCCGCGCAGAATCAGGATGCCGCATCGCGGTCGCGCGATCTGTCCCGGCTGTTCAACGACATCTGGCAGGACAGGCTGAAGCATGAGCCGGAGTACGCAACCTATCTTGGCGACAAGCGCTATGACACGGAGTTGACGGACTACTCTCCTCGCGCGGTGAATGATGCGCTGTCTCGCGGGCGCACCTATATCGAGCGGCTCTCCGCGATCGATACGACAGGGCTGCCGCACCAGGAACAGCTTTCCGCCGAACTGATGCTGCGTTCACTGATTGAGGATCAGGAGGGCGCGCGGTTCAAGGAATGGGAGATGCCGGTCAATCAGTACGACGGCCTGCAGCTCGACCTGCCGCAGCTTGCGGAACACACGTCATTCGACACGATAGACGACTACGACAACTACATCGCGCGGCTGAGCAAAGTTCCGGTCGCATTTTCGCAGACGATGACCAACATGCAGGCCGGGCTTGACGACCGGCGCACTCCGCCACAGTACCTGATGGAAAAGGTGCTGACGCAGACGCAGGCAATCGCCGGGCAGAAACCGGCGGATAGCCCATTCGCGCTGCCGCTGAAGAAGTTTCCAGCGTCGATTGGACCGGACGACCGGAAACGCATTGCCGGCGACCTGATGGATGTGATCGCGAACAAGGTGCTGCCGTCGTATCAGCGTTTCGCAAAGTTTCTCAGCGTCACCTATATCCCCAACTGCCGCAAGGATCCGGGCGTGTGGTCGCTGCCGGATGGCGATGCTTACTATGCGTTCCGCATCCGCCAGAGCACAACGCTGAACAAGACCGCGGCTGAGATTCACCAGATTGGGCTGGACGAGGTGAAGCGCGATGAGGCAGCGATGCTGGCGATCGTGCATCAGCTCGGGTACAGCGATCTGAAGACGTTTGCGGCGGCGCTGAAGGCGAATCCGAAAGAGCATCCGGCGTCGGCCGATGCGCTGATCGAGACGTACAAGGGATACATCGCGCAGATGCAGCCGCGACTTCCGGAGCTTTTTGGAAAGCTGCCGAAGGAAAAGCTGGAAGTGGTTCCGATGCCCGCGTACATGGCTCCGAACCAGCCACAGGCGTTTTACGACCAGGGAACGCCGGATGGCAAACGGCCCGGCCATGTGGACGTGAATCTCTACAACTGGGCGGACCGGTCGCTGTCGGATGTAGAGGCAGTGGCGTATCACGAGGGGATTCCCGGGCATCATCTGCAGATCTCGATTGGGCAGGAGATGACGGACATTCCGGAGTTCCGCAAGCAGAGTTACTACACCGCTTACACCGAGGGCTGGGCGCTGTATTCAGAGCGGCTGGGCAAGGAGATCGGCTTCTACAAGGATCCCTACTCGGACTACGGACGCCTGGAGGCGGACATGTGGCGGGCGATTCGGCTGGTGGTCGACACGGGCGTACACTCGCAGCACTGGACGCGCGCAGCAGATGGTGGACTACTTCCACGATCACTCCACGCTGGACGAGACGAATATTCAGTCGGAGACGGATCGCTATATTGCGTGGCCGGCGCAGGCGCTTGGCTACAAGATGGGGCAGTTGAAGATTCTGGAGCTGCGGGACCGGGCAAAGACAGCACTGGGGGCGAAGTTCGATATCAAGGCGTTCCACGACGTTGTGCTTGATTCGGGCGCACTGCCTCTGGATGTGCTGGAGAAGCAGGTGGATGCGTGGATTGCGTCGCAGAAGGGGACGAACTAAGACTTTCGTCTTTCGATGGAGCCGGCCAAAAGCTGCTTCTGAAGGCCAGGCTGCATCCAAGCAAGTAGTGCAAGATCCCAATTCTGCTACGAGCTGGAGCTGACCTTTGTCTACCCCGATCCGCCCGAGGGCGATTGCATCGCGCAAACTATTGTTGATCACCTCAACCAGTCGTCTTGAAGGAAATGAAGTGCTGGTGAATTATTCCGACGGAACGGCAGCTATCTATGACGCCGAAGAGTTGGAAAAGCTGAGACCTGCCCCGAAGCAGATACTGGCTGCGTGGCCTCCCCGCGACCAGGCACGCGATCCGTTGAATCCATGAGTTCGCCGGATTCTGCGTGCGAGGTCTTTGGCGGGAAAGTCTGCGGACTTACTTCTTTGCCAATGCGCGGACGTAAATCACGAGGTTCCAGACAGCCTCATCCTTGGCGCGATCGCCTTCGGCCGGCATCTTCCCTTTTCCATTCTTGATGATGTAGTAGAGTTGCCCGTCGGACATGTCCTTCAGTGTGTCGGGATCCCTTAGGTCCTTCATCGACAGATGCATATCGCCAACGAGGTCGCCCTTTCCGTTGCCGTTGTCTCCATGGCACATGGCGCAGTCAATTCCGAACATCATCTTGGCGTGGGCCTGGGACTCGGGGGTGGGAGTGACCGGGTTGGTCAAAGTGGCTGCGTCGGCCGGCATGGGCTTGTCGGGAGCAGGGGTCTCCTGGGGCATCAGCGCGAGGAACAGCACCGAAGGTAAAACAAACAAGAGCTTGAACATATGTGCCTCCAAGCATTCGAACGGATCCTATGCTTCCCGCTTGGTGATGGGAAGCACAGCGTTCGGACACACACAAAGTCTGCTCCCGGAATGGACTTTCCTCAGTGTCCATCGTCACGTTTCATACGGCTCGGCGTCACGCGGCAAAATCAGTGTTTGCCGGGGTAAGTTATCTCGATTTGGCTGTATACGTTACTGTTCCCTACCGGGACGGACCCGGACCAGTACACACCCGCTCCGCCAAAGGTATTGGCGGTAATGGTGCCCTCCAGGGAGAGCGTTTCGCCGTCGACGCTATTGGAGCCTGCGACGGTAAGCTTCGTCCCTACGACTGACAGCGTAATGGTCGTGTTGGGCTTGAAGACGCCGGTCAGCTGCTGCTGATCGTTTAAAGGATGGCCAACGCCGTTTTCGATCCTGTAGAGCTGGAACATGCACTTCTCAGCGGATTGGATGGTTCGCCAGAAGCGCAGCGAGTAGCCGCTCTTGGTGCGCGGGTCGTACTTGATGAAGATGTCGGAGCGTTCGACGCGGGGTATGTCGTCGGGCGAACCGGCAATGCCAAAGCCCTGGCCGGCGGTCTTTTCGGGCGACATCACGACCTTCATCTGCATATCGCCGGTGGGTGCGTCGTTGACGTAGAGCAGCGCGGCATATGGGTTGGCGATGCCGGGTGTCGCGGGCGGCGCATTTACGGCAGGGGGTGCGCCAAAGCCTCGGGCTGGCGCCGCGCCCATGAGTCCGCTGACACGCAGGCCATAGCCGTTGACGAGGTTGTCGCCGGTGACGGAGGTCCAGGTGCCAATCACGGTCCATTCGCCGCTGTCGAGGGATCTATTTTCCGTCTCGACGAAGTTGCGGAAGTTCGGATTGACGATGGCCAGGTTGACCTCTCCAGCGGTGATCGGCTTGGTCGCCGTTGCGCTGACTTCGGGGCCAGGATCGCTGATGTTGTGCTTCGGCTGAATACTGACGCGGAGGTATTTGCCGATGTCGCCCGCGGTGAGTGTGTAGCTGCGCAGAGGCAGATTGCCACGGCTGACCGCGACTTTGCGTGGACTGGCGCAGGTTGCGTCGTCGCATTGATACCACGTGATGAGCGACTGGTCTTCGTGATCGCCGAGCGCGAGGGCGTACTTGACTGCGTCCTTGCCATCGGCGGGAGCAGTGACGACGGGCTGCGTAGTGAATTTAGGCGGATCGAGGAACGCCGGTTCCACGTTGACGTGCACCGTAACGTAGAAGCCGTTCGCCGCTTTTGCATTGACGGTAACGTACTCGGCGCGATTGGTTTTATTGTTGCCGCTAATAGTGACTGCGTTGCCGGTAGTCGAACTGAGGGTGACCAGGCTGGAATCGGCTGACCACGTGATCGGCGTATCCTTCGCGCGCGCGGGCATCACGGTTGCCGTGACTGTGGCGCCGGCGGCTCCCGTCCGTACGGTGGGCGAGACGGTGCGGCTGACGAAGGGGCCTCCGCCGGGGATGTCACCGGAGGGCGGAGGACCGGCGACGGCCATGCGGAAGACTGCGCTGCCTTCGGCTTCATAGTTTGCGCGCGCGTTGGCTGGGTCCCAGTCGTCGACGGGGCCGTTGGGCAGGGCGGCGCGCAGCAGGTTCCACGGGTTGAAGGCCTTCACCTCTTCGTCGCTGAGCTCGCGCGAGAGCGTATACGTCGGAGGGCCCTTGATCTTGTCCTTGATGCGCATCGGCTTTCCGTTTGCATCCTTGACGTGGTAAGTCAGCGAGTAAAGATTCTGGTGCACCGGCAGGACGTCCCATGCCATCCACGTCACGGGCGACTGCGGCGTATCAACCGGCATCGTGCAGTTGATCAGCGTGTCCGGGTTGCCGAAGCCTTTGTAGAATTCCAGGCCGCGGGACGCTTTGAAGACGGTGTTGATGAAGGTGAGGCCCGAGGCGGACATGACGCCGTTGCCAGTGGGAAAGTAGATCTCGGAGTCGTTGAAGACGCCGACTGTGCCGCCGCCGAGGAAGTCGTCGGTGCCCTCGATGAAGACGTTGGTGAAGTAGGAGCGCGTGGTGCGGATGAACGTCGTGTCCAGGCGGCTGAGGAACGCAACGTGGGAGTAGACGTGCTTGTCGCCCTGCATCTGGATGGCGACGGCCTGCGTGATCACGTCCGACCGCTTCTTGAGATTCTTCGATGGGTCTCCGGGGTATTCGTAGTCGAGGTTAGCGTAGTTCACCACGGTCAGGTTCATCATGGTGAAGCCGGTGGCGTTGATATCGAATATGTAACCGTTATTGGTGGCGCCCTCTTTGTTGCCGCGATTGTCGGCGAGCACGACTTTACGGCGGTCGTCGGTAAGGCCCAGCATGGTGATGTAGTTCTTCGTAACCTGCAGGCTGTAAGGAGCCGATTCGCCGACGTGCATCAGGTAGACGTCGGGCTTGATGCCGATGACGGTGGGCTTGTCGGGCGTGCCCGCCGGCGCGGCGGCGTAGGCGGCCTGGAGCGTCTTGAATTTTTTGTTGGCCGGATCGTCCTGAGAGAGGCTGCTGTCGACCAGGTAGTCGTAGGCGTAGCCGGTGGTGTCGAACTTTACGCCGGTGTACCCATTGAACGGCGCGGCATCGCGCAGGTTATCCTGCGCCCTGGCAAGCGGCCTGACCACCATGGCAACCAGAAACAGTACAACCGCCATCTTCAAACTTTGCTTCGACATCCGCATAATATCTCCTGAACTCGATTCGCGCGGCTCTGAGCGCTCGCCAGCGGCGATGGTCCGCATATTGACTTGGAAAAGTGGTCGGATCACTGCGAGAAAACGCTAAGCTCCCGATGCGAGCCTGTCAACCGCCGGATTGCCGGCCCCGCAGTGCCGCCGCGCGTGCGTTAAAGTCCGTCCCTGAAAACTTACTCTGGTAGCCTGATTGGATGAACGCTGACACCCGCGAAACACAAGTTCCTGCGCCTGCACTGCTTGACCTGCGCGTTGCCGTCCTGGGCGCGGGCAAGATGGGCGGCATCCTGCTGCAGGCGTTTCTCAAGAACAATCTTCTGCATCCCGACCAGATCGTCGCGACGGTGCAGCACCCGGACCGCGCCCAGGCCCTCTCTGTGCAGTTTGGCGTCGAGGTGGGGACCAACAATCTGGCTGCGGCGGAGTTTGCCGACGTGATCCTGCTGGGCGTAAAGCCGATGCAGGTACCTGCGGTGGTTGCCGGGATTGCACCAGCGCTGACGCCAGACAAGTTGATCGTGTCATTCGCGGCGTCGGTGAATACGCGGTCGATCGAAGATGCCGCGGGATGCGATCTCGCCGTAATCCGAGCGATGCCCAACACTCCGGCGATGCTGGCCGCCGCCATCACAGCGCTATGTCCAGGCCGATTTGTCTCGCCTAAGCAGATGGCGATTGCGCAGAAGATCTTCGAGACGGTCGGCCGTACCGTGGTGGTCGATGAAAAGCACATGGACGCGGTGACCGGGCTTTCGGGATCGGGGCCGGCGTTTCTTTACATCATCATCGAGGCGCTGGCCGAGGCAGGAGTCAACGTGGGCCTGCCGCGCGATGTGGCTACGCTGCTGGCTGCACAGACGGCTTACGGCTCGGCGCGAATGGTCCTGGAGACCGGCTATCATCCGGCACTGCTGAAGGACCAGGTAACGACTCCGGCTGGTTGTACAGTCGACGGCATCCTGGAGTTGGAAGAGGGCGGCCTGCGAGTGACGCTGATCAAGGCAGTCAAGCGTGCCACTCAGCGCGCGAAGGAGCTTGCTTCTGGTTGATTCCAGAGGCCTTGCTGATGACGCCAGAACCGCCGGCGAACCTTCGCGAAGGCGTGACTGCGGACACCGCTTTCTGGGGTGACACTGCGCTATATTATGGGGTCGCGGCAGGCTCTTTTCGGACCGCGGCAATGATTGAGAAATGGAACAGATGGGAGCAGCACCGATGAATAAGAAATGGCTTAGAACCTGTTTGATTGCAACTTGTTTTGCCCTGGTCACGACGATCGTTCACGCACAGGAGAGAGTTCATGCCCTGTCCGGAACCGTAACATCTATCAATGCGAAGATCGGCATGACCGAGGTCGACACAGATGACGGCTCATCCGGACACTTCCGCTGGGCGAAGCCTGCCGGGCCGGCGATCGATTTCGATAAGACCGTAAGCGCGGAGGCGATCGCGCCGGACAAGTTTACTGCGAATGGACACCACGTCATCGTCTACTACTACGGAGAAGGCTCAGTTCGCACCGTAGTTGCGTTGCATGACCTCGGCGACAGCTCGGTCGAAAAGAGCACCGGAACGGTAGTAAAGCTCAACCGGCACGATCATTCACTGACAATCAAGAACGCCGGGGGAGCCGAGGTGTTATTCCACCTCGATCCGAAAACGGTGGCGGATACGACGACCGGAGTAATGCAAGGCTTCAAGTTCGATCTGAGCAAAGGCGATTCGGTGCGCGTTACGGCGGCGCAGGCGAACGGGAGCGACACAGCACTCCTAATCGTCCCTGCTGTTTAAGTATGGTCCGGCCGGCGTCGGCAGGCACAACACTGCGCCCCAGACGCGCATAGGATTAACCCATGTCTGCAGACATCGCCCTCGCGTCCACACATAACCGCCGGCTGGCGCGTTTTGCCTGGTTCGTGCTCGGCTACTTCATCCTCGTGGTGCTGTGGGGTGCGCTCGTCAGGACAACCAACTCCGGAGGCGGATGCGGAGCACATTGGCCGCTGTGCAACGGCTATGTAAACCCGTTGCATCATCCGCGCCTTGCCACCATCATCGAGTTCGCCCATCGCCAGTCGACGACGGTTGCTACGTGCCTGACGGTGGCCCTGACAATCTGGACCTTTCGTGCAACTGGAAAAGGACACCTCGCGCGAAAAGCTGCGCTGTGGAGTGTATTTTTTCTGGTGACGGAGGCGCTGTTAGGAGCGGCACTGGTGCTGCAAGGCTGGGTGGAGCAGAACGATTCGACGGGGCGGGTGATCGCGCAGGCCGATTCATTTCACAAACACCATGCTGCTGATGGCGGCGTTGACATTGAATGCGGCGTTTCTGGGCGCGCGCCGACAGATTGGGCATGCACCCCGGATTTCTATGCTCGCGGCGTGGACTGCGGTGTTGGCAACGATCGTAATGGGCGCAACTGGCGCGCTCGCAGCATTGGCAGATACGCTGTTCCCGTCTCAATCGCTGGCAGCGGGAATGGCAGAAGACTTCGCCCGCTCTGCTCCAGTGCTGGTGAGGATGCGATGGCTGCATCCCGCGGTCGCTCTCGTCGGAGCATGCTGCGTTGTCTATTGCGTTTTGAAACGGGTCGCGGCTTCGCAACGATGGGACAGGTTGAGCGTGGCCGTCATCGGCCTGCTGGTCGCCCAGTTCGCACTGGGCATCGGGGATGTGCTGCTGCTGGCCCCGGCCTGGATGCAGTTGGTGCACTTGCTGGGAGCGGATCTTTATTGGGTGGCTCTAGTGTTATTGGCGGCAGAAACCGTGTGGCCCGCGGCTTCCGCAGCAGCCTCTGAAACCGTTCCAACCGCCGCGACACTCGCCTAGGGCCGGCGCTTGAGTTCCTTCCCAGCCGAAATTGCGTCTAGTGTTTTTCCGGCTTGCCCGCGAGCGCGTCACCGGCGTTCTCAGTGCGATGACCTGCGGTCCTGGTCGCATCCGCTGTCTTGTGGGCGGCCTTCTTGGTGCCGTGTTTGGTTTTGTAATAGGCCTTCTTGGTCGTCGTCGAGGTGGCATGGCCGGTGTCTCTCGCCGCCTGCTTGGTTTCGTGGCCCGCATCCTTCATGTCCTGGCCCGCATCCTGAGCCAATGCCATGCCGCACCCGAGTCCAACCGTCAGTCCCGCGGCAAGCAAAACTCGTGTCATCGCAAACATCATCATTCCTCGCTCCTTCGGCCCGCGCCTGGCAGACTGATAAGGTAGATTCGACAAACCCGGCGGAAGATGTACGCAAGTCGTAGAATCACGATGCAAGAATGGCAACCGCAGCGCGAAGTGCGTATATTTCTCTACGTCTGTAAATTAACTTTTTGACTCGAACAGACTGGCCAAAATGCTCTGAGTTGCGGCCGGCAGAATGGAAACATGATCCCGATGCACCTTGCTCCGATCCCTGCTGTTTTCGTCTTCGCGACACAGTTGACGCATCTCGCACCGGTCGACCTCGCCATCCTGCTGCTTGTACTTCGCGATGGTGATCTTCATCGGCTTTTATGTGAAGGGGTCGACCAACACCAGCGAGCAGTTCTTCCTCGCCGGGCGCGAGATGTCGGCGTGGATCGCCGGGCCTCAGCTTCGTCTCGGCCAACCTGGGCTCGCTGGAGCTGATGGGATGGGCCGGCGCGGCCTACCAGTACGGCATTCTGGCGGCTCACTGGTACTGGATCGGCGCGATTCCCGCGATGCTGTTCCTCGGCATCGTGATGATGCCGTTCTACTACATCTCGAAGACGCACTCGGTTCCCGGCTACCTGCAGCTGCGCTTCGGCGAGGGAGCGCGGGCGCTGTCCGGCGTCTCGTTTGCGTTCATGACCGTCCTGATGTCCGGCGTCAACATGTACTCGATGGCGCTGGTGATGAAGGTCGTGCTCGGCTGGAACATCAACTTCTCCATGTGGGTTGGCGCGGTCACGGTTGCGATCTACGTCATGCTTGGCGGCCTGCGGTCGGCGATCATCAACGAGGTGCTGCAGTTCGTGCTGATCTGGGCGGGCGCTGCGCTGATCCCGATCCTGGGCCTGATCGAGGCCGGCGGCTGGACCAACCTGAAGGCGCAGATCATCGCGCGCATGGGCGACCCCGCCTACATGCACATCTGGTCAACTACCGGCAGTTTCAGTTCGAACCCCATGGGCGTCCAGTGGACCGGCCTCGTCTTCGGACTCGGCTTCGTCATCTCCTTCGGATATTGGACGACCGACTTCCTTGTCGTCCAGCGCGTGCTTTCGGCAAACAATCTGCGCGCGGCGCGGCTGGCTCCGATCATCGGCGCGGCGTTCAAGATGTTCGTGCCGTTCTTCGTGATTCTGCCCGGGCTGCTGGCGCTGGTGCTGCTGAAGGATTCCGCCGGTCACCTGATTCAGCTTTATCCAGACGGCTCAGACATGGTGGTGAACCATGGCAGCACAGCTTCAACGAAGTGCTGCCGCTGATGATGGTTCGCTACCTCGGGCCGGGACTGCTGGGCCTCGGCATCACCGCGCTGGTCGCCGGGTTCATGTCCGGCATGGCGGGCAACGTCAGCGCGTTCTCTACCGTGTGGACGTACGACATCTACGGCGCCTACATCAACAAGAAGGCATCGGACGCGCACTACGTTCTGATGGGCCGCTGGTCGACGATCGTCGGCATGATCGTTTCGGTGGGCACGGCCTACCTGGTGATGAGCGCGGCCAGCATCATGGACTATGTGCAGGAGTTGTTCAGCTTCTTCATCGCGCCGCTGTTCGGCACGGTGATTCTGGGCATGCTGTGGAAGCGGGCCAGCAAGGCGGGCGGATTCTGGGGCCTGCTGTGCGGGCACGGCGTCGTCCATCTTCATGTGGCTGGCGGTGATGCACGACAAGGCCAACATCCGCTTCATGATTCTGCAGCCACACGCCAGCGCCGACACCATCCTGCGCGTGCAGGCGATGGCAGCGAACCTCTACCGCGCGCTGTGGTCGTGGATCGTGTGCGTGGTCGTCACGGTCGTCGTCAGCTACATGACCAAGGCAACGCCCGAGTCGCAACTGACCGGGCTGGTCTATGGTTCAACCGAGATTCCGCACGACGGCTCGCGCAACATGTTCGAGAAGCCGATCTTCTGGGCGGTCGTGGTCGCCACCGTTCTGTTCATCCTCAACCTCTGGCTCTGGTAATTCGACAAGGAAACCGCAATGACATCGCAACCTGAAACACCACACGAACACCACGTCGATCCCAGCACCGAAGGCGAACTCTCTATCTGGTTTTTCGTCGGCGTCCTCATGCTCTCCTCCGGCCTGATCATCTTTGGCCAGGGCATCTACGAGTTCTCGCATCCCGGTCATCACCGTGCTCGCCAATCTGCACCCGGCTTTCTGGTGGGGCATGCTGATGGTTCTCTTCGGCGGCTTCTACACCTTCGATTTCCGGCCGGAAGGGCTAGACCTCGTCGCACCGATCTTCACTACTTGAAATCGGCTGCATCGGCGACAATCGGTGCTTGAGCCGTTTTCCGAACGCGCCACGCAGCAATAGAACAAGGAGTTCAAGCAATGTCCCAAGCAAATGACCATGGGAGTCCTCGTAGGCAACCGCGGATTCTTTCCCTCGCACCTGGCCACCAGCGGCCGGCTCGAAATCATCGCCGCGCTCGAAGCCGCCGGCATCAAGCCGATCGTGCTGCACCCGGAAGTGACCGCCCACGGCGCGGTCGAGACCTACGAGGACGCCAAGAAGTGCGCGGCGCTCTTCAAGCAACACGCCGCCGAGATCGACGGCCTCATCATCACGCTGCCGAACTTCGGCGAAGAGCGCGGCCTGGCCGACGCCATTCGCCTCGCCGACCTGCGCGTGCCGGTGCTGATCCAGGCGACGCCCGACACGCCCGGCAAGATGGGCATCGCGTTCCGCCGCGACTAGCTTCTGCGGCAAGATGTCGATCTGCAACAACCTGAAGCAGTACGGGATTCCCTACTCGCTGACGACGCTGCATACCGAGGCGCCGGACTCGCCTGAGTTCAAGGCGGACCTTGCGTGGTTCGCGGCCGTCTGCCGCACGGTGCGCGGCCTGAAGAACGTCCGCTTCGGCGCCATCGGCGCGCGGCCCACGGCGTTCAACACCGTCCGCTACTCCGAGAAGCTGCTGGAGCGCTCCGGCATCACCGTCGAAACGCTTGACCTCAGCGAAGTCATGGGCCGCATCGGCCGCATGGCCGACAACGACGACGCCGCGCAGGCAAAGCTCGCGGCCATCAAGAAGTACATCCCCGTCGGCCAGACTCCCGAAGCCGCGCTGATGAAGATGGCCAAGCTCGGCGCGGTCATCGACCACTGGATGAAGGCCAGCGAACTCACCGTCTCCGCCGTGCAGTGCTGGACCTCGATCGAAGAGTTCCTCGGCATCGTTCCCTGCACCGTGATGTAGCATGATGAGCGAGAACCTGATCCCCTCGGCCTGCGAGGTCGACGTGCTCGGCACGCTCTCGCATGTACGCGCTGACGCTCGCCAGCGAGACGCCCTCGCGCGCTGCTCGACTGGAACAACAACTACGGCGAAGACCCGAACAAGGCGGTCTGCTTCCACTGCTCCAACCTGCCCAAGCACTTCTTCAAGGAAGGCGTGAAGATGGACTACCAGCTCATCATCGCGGGCACCGTGGGCAAGGAGAACACGCACGGCACGCTGGACGGCACGGTGAAGGCCGGCCCGATGAGCTTCGCGCGCTTCTCCACCGACGACTTCACCGGCAAGATCTGCGGCTACGTCGGCGAGGGCGCCTTCACCAACGATCCGCTCAACACCTTCGGCGGCGCCGGCGTGGTCGAGATCCCCAACATGCAGGAGCTGCTCCGCTACATCTGCGAGAACGGCTTCGAGCACCACGTCGCGGCCAATTTCTCCACCACCGCCGCACCGGTCTACGAAGCCGCGACGCAAGTATCTCAACTGGCCGATGCACTGGCACAAATAGTCTCGCGAAAGACGAGCTATCCAACCCTCGGGCGGCCAGTCTAAACTGGTCGCCCGTACTGCTTTTGATCAACTCACAAAGGTGAAACAATGACGCTGCGATTTCCTACACTGCTCTGTGCCTCAATCTTCCTCGCAACAGCGGCTCCCGCCCAAACTTCTCAGGGCACCGCAACGCCTCGGCCCCGCGCCGCGGATGCGCCCTATAAAGAGACCATTCCGCCTTCGCCGGGCGACCTCACCGTCTGGCCGCGCGGCGTATCCCCGCAGGAAGTCGGCAAGGCGTTGTCGGAACACTTCGTCAAAACGCCGCTGGGCCAGACCGTTGCCTACCCCGGCCGCACTTCACAAGGCGCGACCATCGGCTATCCAGAGGTTTGCACGTGGTATGGCGCACTCACGTTTGCTGAGGTAACGCATGACGATGCGCTTCGCGATGAATTGATTGCGCGGTTCGCCCCGGTTATGCCCGGCGGTCCCGAAGCCAGCCGCACGCCGCATCGTCATCACGTGGACGACTCCATCTTTGGCGTCGTGCCGCTGCAGATCGCCATCCAGACCAAGGGCCAGCCCAACTACGATCCGAAGTTCCTCGAAGTTGGACAGTCGTGGGCCGACCGTCAATGGGGTCCCGTCGCGCCGGACACACCGGCCGAACTTCCACCCGCGGACGCCGCCGCAGTGCTCAAGGCTGGACTCTCGCCGGAGACACGCTACTGGGTCGACGACATGTACATGCTCACCATGCTGCAGCTTGAGGCCTACCGCGCAACCGGCGACCGCAAGTATCTCGACCGCGACGCGAAGGAGATGGTCTCCTATCTCGACCGTCTGCAGCAGCCGAACGGTCTCTTCTACCACGCGCCAGACGTGAAGTACTTCTGGGGACGCGGCGACGGCTGGTTCGCAGCCGGAATGGCCGAGATGCTGCGCAGCCTGCCCGCCGACCATCCCGACCGTCCCCGCATTATGGCCGGCTACAAACTGATGATGGCGGCCCTGCTGAAGTACCAGGGGCCCGATGGCATGTGGCGCGAACTCATCGACCATCCCGAGGCATGGCCTGAGAGTTCCAGTTCCGCCATGTTCAGCTTCGCGCTGATCACCGGCGTCAAGCATGGCTGGCTGGATGCGGCGACCTACGGTCCTGCGGCGAGGCGAGGATGGATCGCGGTGGTCGGATACGTCGATCAGAATCATGATGTTACCCAGGTCTGCACGGGCACTGGCAAATTCGACAGCATGCAGTACTATCTGGACCGCAAGCGAGAGACAGGCAACCTCCACGGCCAAGCACCGGTCATCTGGGCGGCAACTGCCCTGCTCCGCGATGACAAGTGAATTCGCGCTGACCCTACCGGACGTGACGGCGGACACATCGCCGGTTACGCCATAGGGTTATCGTTTTCCTGAGGGGCTAGCCAGAGCTGTATATGCCCGATGTCTTGCCGCCGCCTCCCAGGGGCGGCATGGCCTTTTAAGGCTGCTATTCGGAACCGGTGCGCTCCAGCATTGCGAAATCCGCCAAACTCCGCCATACTTAGGTGTTGGGTTGTGTGAGCTGCAGTCCCGCCTGCTGCTTCAGCGGACTGCTCGATTTCATCTCTTCGCCCACTACACCGTTTTACTTGAGAGGATTTCCTAGTGTTGATGATTCGTTTGGCGCGCGTTGGCGCGCGTAAGCAGCCCCACTACCGCGTCGTTGTGATTGAAAAGGACCGTGCCCGCAATGGCCGCTCCATCGAAGTGGTCGGTACGTATAACCCCCGCACCACGCCTGCCTCGCTCGACCTCAAGCGGGAGCGCATCGACTACTGGGTTGGCAACGGCGCACGCCTGTCTGACCGTGTCGAAAAACTCATAGCTCAGCCTGCTGCTGTAGAGCCTGCGACCGCTGCTTAGTTACTAAAAAGTAACAGAGTAACCAGTTAGCTATGCCCAAAGATGTGATTAAGACGGATTCCCGACCGTCGATTGGCCAATTCTTAAAGTAGACTCTTCGCAGGCCCGCTTCCAACCCAGGCGGGTCTGCGTGATTCTTCCTGGCGTCTCTCCCTCCAGGGCGATCGCGTCGCTGTACCGGCGGAAAGTCATTCGCGCCCATAGACCCCACACACAAGATGAGGCTATGGAAGTGAATGAGTCCGGCTCAGCATACTCCCAAGAGGTGTCTGTGATGAACGAAGCAACGCCAACCGCGATCGAACCAGTCGAGCGGATGAAACTACTTATCCTGGAGATCGTCCAGGCGCTGGTGGACCAGCCAGAGGACGTTTCCGTAGAGATGATCGACGATAATGATGCCACGGTCATACGACTCCGAGTCGCTCACCAGGACATCGGTAAGGTGATCGGCAAGCAAGGCCGCACTGCGCGGTCGTTGCGCACCATACTCGGCGCAGCCAGTATGAAGCTGCACCACCGCTTCGCCCTCGACATCATTGAAGACGGCGACGGGCGACACCGAGACTGACCCGACTCGAACTGCTGCCGAGGCCGCGAAATCGATTCGAGTCTTATCGCCCTAAGACAGCCGCCACTCGGCGGCCGCTCCAGACTGCGCTTCGATGCACAGAGGCGAGTGCGGATATCATGCAGCCCATGGACCCAGTTTCCCAATGGATCGTGCTGGCACACATTCTGCGTCCCCAGGGGCGCAAGGGTGAAGTGCTTGCCGACCTGTTCACGGACTTTCCTGAGCGCTTTGCGGACCACCCGCAAATCTGGCTTGCTCCGCCGGGATTCGACGAACAGGCATCCAGCGAAATCGCTGGGCTGAAGCCGGCCGAGGTCGACTCCCACTGGCTCCCCGTGGGCAGAAACGCCGGGCGCATCGTCCTGCACTTCGCTGGCGTCGACACCATCGAACAGGCTGAGCAACTCGCCGGCAAAGAGGTCGTCGTGCCGGTCACGGAGCGCGTCCCGCTGGAGTCAGGCGCTGCGTACATCTCCGACCTCATCGGATGCACCGTCTACGACCACGACCGGGCCCTGGGCGTGGTCGACGACGTCCAGTTCCCTACTACTCCCGATGGTTCGCGCCGCCTCGATGAGGCTGCTCCGCTGCTTGCGATCACATCGACAGGGGGCCAAGAGATTCTGATTCCATTCGCCAGCGCCTTCCTGCTCGACCTCAACGTTGCCGCGAAGTCGATCCGCATGGCACTGCCCGAGGGGCTGGCCGAGATCAATCAGCGTAGCCCCGGCCAGCCTGCAGACGAATGAGCCGGCGTTCTACACTGCGAATGACCACAACGGCCCGCAAACATGCGCTTTGACATCCTCACCATCTTTCCCAACTTCTTCTCCGGGCCGCTCGATCACGGCATCCTGAGCCGCGCCATCGCCACGGGCGCAGTCGAAGTCGCAACGCACGATCTGCGCGCCTTCACCCACGATCGCCATCGCACCGTTGACGACCGTCCCTTCGGCGGGGGCGAGGGCATGGTTCTGAAGGCGCAACCCATCTTCGAGTGCGTCGAATCGCTGGGCGGAATCGCGGCCAAGCCGGACCGCGACGTAACTCGCCAATCCGTGATCCTGCTATCGGCGCAGGGCAAACGTTTTACGCAGGCTACGGCCCACCGACTCGCAACATCTTGAGCGCGTAGTAATGATCTGCGGCCG
Organism: uncultured Acidobacteriaceae bacterium; assembly: GCA_963822225.1. Lineage (GTDB taxonomy): Bacteria > Acidobacteriota > Terriglobia > Terriglobales > Acidobacteriaceae > Edaphobacter. Next base: position 47,678 of record CAWGGW010000005.1, read on the forward strand.
CTACGAGGGCGTCGACGAGCGCGTCTGCGAGATGCTCGCGGACGAGGAACTCTCCATCGGCGACTACGTCCTCTCCGGAGGCGAACTGGCCGCGGCAGTGGTGCTCGACGCGACCGCCCGCCTGCTTCCCGGCGTGCTCGGACATGCCGACTCGTCGCGCTACGAGAGCTTTGGCATCGGCGACGACCCTTCCGACAGCATGACCGCGGACGGAGTGCCCCGCTCGACTCACGGAGCCGGCGGCCTGCTGGACTACCCGCATTACACGCGCCCCGCGGAGTTTCGCGGCGTAGCCATCCCCGAAGTGCTGGGCGGAGGTGATCATGCAGCCATCCGCCGCTGGCGCCGTCAGATGCAGCTGGAAAAAACCTGGCGCAACCGGCCTGATCTGCTGGAACATGCGAGCCTGAGCGACGATGACAAGGGGTTCCTGGCTGGCCTCGATTCTCCATCTGACAATTGAGACTCCGATAATCTTGTCTTACATTGTGGGATGATGTAAGATCACTCCATGCCACGCGCAGGCACAACCCGGACCTTTACTATCAGCTTTCCACCCGATCTCGCTGAGCAAGTCGAACACTTGGCCAAAAAAGAGAGCCGCACCACCAGCGAACTCTTCCGCGAAGCCTTTCGCTCCTACAGAACCGAGCGAATTCGAAAGGCATTCGAGGAGTTGCAGGCACTGGCGGAAGCTCGTGATTCCGGTGATTATGGGCCCGAGGATGTCGAGAGGATGGTTGACGAGGTCCGCGCAGAGCGATGGGCTGCTAAGCAGGCTGGCAAACGGTGATTGTAGTCTTCGATTCGGGCGTTTGGGTTTCTGCGATACGGTTTGGCGGTATTCCACGCGATGCAATTGTCCTGGCTTCGCTAGAGGCCGAGATCCTTATCTGCACTGAGATTGAAGGCGAAGTCATCGAGATCATGCGACGCAAATTCTCCATTATGGAAAGCGAAGTTCGCAGCCGAATGGATATTTTTCTCCAGAACTCAAGAAGAGTTTTCCTCACCGGCAAGTTGTCAGGCATTTGCCGCGACCCGAAAGACGACTTTATCCTCGAATGTGCCGAGAACGGCGAGGCCGATCTGATCGTCACCGGCGATAAGGACCTTCTTTCGCTCGTCAATTACGGACAAATCGAGATTGTCACCCCGCGCCAATACCTGGATCGCTTCAAAGATCGACCGTACTGCGATTGAGCGAGGCGTAGCGCCGCATCACTTCTTCGGCTGAGACACGCTGAGCGGAGAGGTGGCGATGAGGTATTTCGCCTCGTCGCTGTCCATCAAATTCAGATTGATCGATCTGGAGTAATCCGATTTGAACCCTTGTATTCCGAGGAAATAGATCTTGCCCGCTTCCACGGTAAAGTGCGTGAGAGCAATCAGATCCTCCTTGCCAATCTGCGCGCTTGCGCACATGTGGTGCACTCCCGGCTCCACGGAAACATGGAAGTAGGAGTTGTACCCGGGATTTCCTTTGTTCGAAAAGGAAGGAGGTTCCCCTTTGAACGCGCCCGCCCAGGTTCCGTCCAGGCCGGCCCTCATGAAACACCAACCACCCGCAGCGCATGCAAGCCCGCTCTTGTTGATGACGTAAATGAGAGCTTTTCCGGGCTCAGGCTGGGCCAATGTGTGCGGGGAATCGTCCCGTTTCACATCGAAGGTAGTGCTTTTGGGACCGCAGGCAGCAACAGTAGTTGCCACCTGGTCCTGTGCCAATGCGGATACTGCGAGAAACAGAATAACGAGGCCGAACTTCATGGTTTCTCCCGTCGAGACTTGCTGCATGCTCCAGTTCGGGATGAGTTTACGCCACCATCGAGCCGTGGCCATGAATGAATAAAGTCCAGCCGGCCATCGATTGGAGGGTGATCTCTCGCAGATTTGGTGCAATTTCGTGTAAACTAAGGATTCGAGTCTCGAACAGGAAAGTACCTATGTCTATTCATCCGATTATGCAGAAACTGGCCGCCAAACTTGAGCGGACCGACCACCCCTCGTTTGGCCCCGGCGACACCGTACGCGTGCAGGTCAAGATTCGCGAAGGCGAGAAAGAACGCCTCCAGGCCTTTGAAGGCATGGTTATCGCAACCAACCGTGGGCCTCAGGGCACCTTCACCGTGCGCAAGATGAGCTTCGGCCAGGGCGTCGAGCGCATCTTCCCCTTCAACTCCAAGGTCGTCGACAAGGTCGAGAAGCTCCGCTCCTACGAGGTTCGGCGCTCCAAGCTGTTCTACCTGCGCGGTCTGCGCGGCAAGGCTGCACGCCTGCACGAAGTCGCCCGCCCCTCCTAATCCATTTTCAAGACACAAAGGCCACGAGTTTTCCTCGTGGCCTTTGTTGCGTAACCGTGCGGCTACTGCGCGGGAGGCTTCTGCGACGGCGCTGGCGGTGTAGCTGCCGACTGTATCGGCACGCACGGCTGCGCGGCCGCCTTTTGGCCCGGCAACGCAGCCGGCCCAGCCGGACGCATCATTCCTGCAGGACACGGCGTAAGCAGCAGCGTCGGGTGTCACGTCTTTCGGCAGCGGCGGCGCCTGGATGGCGCCCTTGGCCGCAACAGCCTCCTTCGAACCCGGCCAGGCGTATGGAGCCTTCACCAACGGCCCATAGCCAAACACTGGAAACTTCGCCGGCAGCATAAAGCTCCGATCGACCGAGACCCACGCCGACTCCGGCTTCTTGCCCAGCAGCCGCTTCTCAGAATAGAGCTGAATCGGGTGTCCATCCACGGTAATGGTCAGCGTCTTGTCGTTGAACGCTCCAGGCTGCTCCTTCGCGCCGGGAAACGGATTCAGCGAAACGATCGTCGTTCCAATTCCCGGCGCATAGATATACAGATACTTCAGGTCGGCGATGTCGTAGTTCAGTTGCGCCTTGCCCGTCCATCCATCCACCGTCAGCGTCCCTGCGCTGATCGACACTGGCGTCATCTTGGGCGGCTTCTCTTTCTTGACGGTAATCTTCTTGCCCTTCTCGTCGTATCCCATATCGCCGGCCGTCTGAAACACCGGCTTGCCATCGGCGTCGAAGACCGGATGCCCTTTCTTGTCCCGGATCTGTTGGACCGGAGGATTGAACATCAGCTTGCCGTCTGGATCGACCCGCTGCTTGCCCTCTGCGTCGAGCATCGGCGTGGGTGGCAGCACCACGATGGTGTTCGGGCCCGTATAAACGTCTTTGGCTGTGCTTGCCCTGAGCCTGTGCAGCAGTCGTCGGTGTAGCGGCGGTTGGACTATCAGCAGTAGCTGAGGGAGTGGCCGCCACTGCTGGTGTCTGCGAACTGGCGATGGTTCCGGTTATGGCAGAAATGAGCGCGAGAGTCAGAATCTTCGCGAGGGTCGTACGCACGTTCATGATGAAGCTCCTGAACCGGCGTGACATCGATACCCCGAGCGCGCATCCTGCCCAATGTCGGCTTGTGGATAATGTGCCAAAGTCTGTGAGTAACAACCGGTTCTTTCCACGAGAATACAACCAGCCCGCGTCACGGTGCGATAAATTCCCACGCACGGAAGTTGTAAACTCATACCCAGCATGGGCAGCCTCCGCATCGCATCCGCCGTTACCGCCGCTACTGCGAAGCAGCGCATGCTCAAGCTTCTGATCTGCAGCGACGCACCGGAGCAAGCACTGCGCTATCGCGGCTTCCGGTCGATAGCGGGCGTGGACGAAGTTGGCCGCGGCGCGCTCTTCGGCCCGGTTGTTGCCGCCGCCGTCATCCTGCCCGAGCGCATGAACGCTCTCGCACGCGCCGGGTTGAAGGACTCCAAACAACTCACCCGCGAGCAGCGCGAAAAACTCGACCGCCGCATTCGCAAATGCGCGCTCGCGTTTTCCGTCGCGGAGGTAGACGCCGAAACCATCGACCGCGTCAACATCTACCAGGCCTCGCGCATCGCCATGCTGGCCGCTGTCCAAGGACTTGCGCTCGCACCCGACCACCTTCTCATCGATGCCATGCGCATCGACCACCCCTGCGCGCAGACGCGACTGTTCTACGGCGACGCGCTTTCGCTCTCCATCGCCGCCGCGTCCGTCATCGCCAAGGTCCACCGCGATCGCCTGATGCGCGAGCTGGACGAGTTGCATCCCGGCTATGGACTCGCCTCGCACAAGGGATACGGCACGCCCGAGCACCGCCGCTCGCTACGCGAACTTGGCCCCTGCGCACTGCACCGCCGCACCTTCGCGCCGGTTCGCGCCCTCATCGCCGGCGAACCCGAGGCAACAGGATTCCTCTTCGACGATCCGCTGGTAGACGAATCGCTCCCCGACGACGTGCTGCTCGAAGACGCCGAACTCGACGCCTAAACCCAAGCTTAGAGATAACGAAGCGTCATTCTTACTCGCAGAGTCAGAATCTCCGTATTTGGCAGCCATTGCGTTACCCTTGAATCTGACCATGTCCAATAACCTCAAACTGCTCTGCGTAACCGCCCATCCCGACGACGAATGCTTTGGCTTCGGCGGCGCACTGATGCTCGCCGCAAAGGCCGGCGTCGAAACCTCCGTCATCTGCTTCACCGATGGTCAGGCTGCAACCAACCGAGGCGACTCGATGTCTGCCGAACATCTCGGCGAGATGCGCCGCGCCGAATTCATCGACTCCTGCAAGATTCTCGACGTCACCCACACGAGCTGCTCGACTACCAGGACGCCCAGCTCGAATTCGCGAACTTCTCTGAAGCCGCAGCCCTGCTGGTGAAGCGCATCCGCACCTTCAAGCCCGACGTCGTTCTCACCTTCGGCGGCGACGGCGCGATGAACACGCACGCCGACCACACCATGGTCTCCAGCTTCACCACCGCGGCGTTCCACTGGGCCGCCTCGCCCAAGCGCTTCCCCGACCTCGGTCCCACGCACACCGCCCGTCGTCTCTTCTACAACACCACGAACTTCTTCTTTCCCGGACGTCCCGCGCCACTGCCCGCACCGTGGACCGTCACCCTCGACGTAACCAGCGTGCAGCATCGCAAGTTCGAAGCCTTCCGCGCGCATACGTCGCAACTTCCGCTGATGGAAAAATTCCAGTCCTTCTTTGAGAAGCGCGTCGGCGAGGAGTTCTACACCCTCATCGCCACGCCCGAACCGCAGGCCGCAGTGCAGCAGACCGACCTCTTCGCCGGGCTTTAGCAGTCGTCCCGCCGCGACCACTTACAACCTGCGACGAATACCTGCCTTACCGCAACTGAAACTCCGGCGAGCCCATCACCAGCGCGGTCAGCAGATTCAGCATGTCGCCCGGACTCGTATTCTGCTGGCTCGCATCCGCAATCTGCTTGTGGATCAGCTCGTTCGTCTGGCTCGACACATCGCCGCCGATCAGCGTCGACTCCAGCACCTTCAGCGCGATCTCCGTGCCCGCCGGAGTCGTCGCCTGGGCCGCGGCCGTCGGCACGGTCCAGGTTGCATCCGCGTATTAGGCGCCGCAGGCAGCCGGCGCTGCAGTTGCGATCTGCGGCTGCAAAGGCTCACTCAGCAGCCCCAGCGCAACGACCTTCGGCGCATCGAACTTCTGGTTGGCGAACTTGCCATTGGTCAGTTGATACGCAAAGTTCAGCCGGTCAACCAGCGCGCTCGTATTCATCCAGTGATCCGCGGTAATGTAGTACCCCGTCGGCGGCAGCGCGAAGTACAGCGGCATCCCCATATTCCGAATCGTATTCACCAGCGCGCCCGGGTTCGACGGATCGGTCAGCGTAGTGCGGTAAGCCGAAGCCAGAAACTCCATCGGCGTCTTCACCTTGTTGCGGAAATATTTCTTCGAGTTGAATTCCGGACTCGCCACCAGCGTCCGCAGCACCGCCTTGATGTCTCCATCAGACTCGAGGAACGTCTTCGCCATGCGATCCACCAGCGCCGGCGGCGGATCGTCCGCCACAAACCGCTGCGCAATCTTCCAGCTGATGAAGTGCGCCGTCTGCGGACTGTGCGCCAGCAGGTTCAGCGCCTCCAGTCCCTCCTTCATCCCTGCATTGCCGGGCGCGTTGGCCAGCGCCGCAGCCTTCTGCTCCATGCCGCCGCCCATCATCATCTCGTCCATCGAGTCGTTCATCGCGGGCGTCGATCTCGCCGCCAGTTCCGCGTTGATCGCCGACCCGCCCTGCGGAACAAACGTCGGTCCACTGCCGATCTTGTGCCCCAGCCAAACCTTCGCACCCGGCTCGTGCCGCTTCGGGTCGAACTGGAACCCACCTGCCACGCCAGGATTGTTCACAGTCCAGCCAGTCAGAATCGCCGACAGGTTCGTCACGTCCGCCTGGGTGTAGCCGCCGTTCACGCCGACCGTGTGCAACTCCATAATCTCGCGGCCGTAGTTCTCGTTCAGTCCCTTGTTGCCCGGCTTCGATCGCGGATTCGCAGGATTCACGCCATTCGCCAGCGAATCCGGCCCGATGCTCAGCCAGTTGTCCAGGTACACCATCATCGCCGGACTCTGCGCCGTCGCCAGCAGCAGGTCGCTGAACTTGCCCAGCGCGTTCTTGCGGATCGCGTCACGCTCGTAGCTCGTCGTGTACCACTGGTCGGAATCCTTGCCGATGTAAATGTTGAAGTGATTGAACCAGAAGTCGGTCATCACCTCCTGCAACTGCCGCTCGCTCAGGATCGCGCGCACCATCTTCGCCTGCGCCAGCTCCTGGCCGATCTGGTACTGCGCGCCCACGCCTGCCGCCATGCCCAGAAATATCTCGCGCTCGCGCGGCTTGAAGTCCGCCAGCAGCAGATTCCTCTGATCGCCAGCAACGTTGCCCGTGAAAGCGATGCGGTCCTCCACCGGCATCGCGATCAGCGCCGCCATGCGCTGGTTCTTCGGCAGCGCAAACAACTCGCCCGCAATGCGCGCCGCAACGATCTGGCCCTCCTGCTTATCGGCGGCCTTCTCCGCGTCGCTCGGCTCGGCCATCGGATTGCTGGCCGCATCGACTCTTCGCGCGTCGGCCTCCTTGCGCAGCTTCGCGATCTGCACCTCGTACATCGCCGCCAGCAGCGGATCGGCCGGCATCGGCTGCTTGCCATCCGCCACTCGCTGGATCGTTCCTCGATCCGGGAACACCGTCAGCGCCTGCTCCGGCGTCATATTCAGGGTGGGAAAGTCTGCCAGCCGTCGGTCGAGCGCCGGATCTTTGATCGCGTCCGGATTCAATTGCTGCTCAAACCACTTGTCCACGCCCATCGCCATCACGTGGTCCACATCGCCGGGCCGCGCCCCAAAGGTGAAGCGGTCCAGAATCTGCACCGCGCGCTCGCGGTCGGTCAGCGGAATCAGCGCCGCGGTCTTGGCCACATCCGGCTTGGGCGTCGCGGCTTTGCCCTTTGCTGTAAACGTCTTCGCCGCAGACTTCTGCCGCGCCTCGGGCGCCGTTGTGTCGTTCTGCGCCAGCAGCGAAATGGTTGAGGCAGAAAAAACGGCGAGCGCGACAACAAGGGTTTTGCGCATAGCGGAGCCTCTCTCCTAGCTTAGACCTAGGTTGGAGGGACGAAGTTGCGCTCCGAATAGCGACCTATCGCCGCGCGCCAGAACCGGCTTGTTTCTCGCGTTCGCCGCCACTTTGCCCTTGATGCTCCAAACCACCCGCGCCAGCAGCAGCACCGTCAGCACCAGCGTAAACGGCAGCGGTGCTCTTACGCCCTTCTTCACCAGCCACCAATAGTGCACACATCCGGCCATCGCCGCCACATACACCGAATAGTGCAGCCGCCGCCACGCCTTGCCGCCCATCCAGCGCATCACAAACGCAGGAGACGTCACCGCCAGCAGCAAACAGCAGCACCCACCCAAACAGCCCCACCTGGATGAACCGCCGCTTCTTCAGATCATCCAGCACGGTCGGCCACACCAGCTTCCACTGCTCGACCACGACGCCCAGATGCCCCGCCTTCAGCCCCGCCCACACCGTCGGCACATCGTAGCCGGAGAACAGAAACACATACGTCGCCAGGTGCAGCGTCGCGTAGAAAAACGCATACAGCCCCAGCAGCCTGCGGAAGCGGATCAGGTTCGCCAGCTTCGGATGCAGCCGCCGCACCGGCGTCACCGCCAGCGACGCGAGCAGCATAAACAGCGCCCAGTAGCCGGTCTGGTGCGTGATGTAGTTGACCGGGTCGGCCATCAGCCCCAAGCGCCCCGGAGCTGATACTTCTGCAGCAGTTCGAGGAACGGCAGCAGGCACACCACATGCACCAGCGCCTTCACATACGGAATCCATTTTGTCGGCATGCACGTCCTTAGAAGTACTTCTTCAGGTCCATCCCCGCGTACATGCTCGCCACCTGGTCGCCGTAGCCGTTGAACATCAGCGTCGGAATCGTCTTCGGAAACGGGCTCGAATCGATGCGCCGCTCATGCGCCTGCGACCAGCGCGGATGGTCCACATTCGGATTCACATTCGAGTAGAAGCCATACTCGTCCGGCGCCATGCTCGTTCCACAGCGTATGCGGCTGCTTGTCGGTAAAGACGATCTTCACGATCGACTTTGCCGTTCTTGAACCCATACTTCCACGGGACTCACCACGCGGATCGGCGCGCCGTTCTGGTTCGGCAGCACCTCGCCATAGCAGCCGAAGGTCAGCAGGCACAGCGGATTCATCGCCTCATCCATCCGCAGCCCCTCGGAGTACGGCCAGTCGAACCCACCGGCCTTGTCCGGCATGTCGCTGTTCTTGTCGTCGGAGATGAACTGCACGTACTTCGCGCTCGGCAGCGGCTCCGCCCAGTTGATGAACTCGCTCAGCGAATAGCCGTCCCACGGAATCACCATCGACCACGCCTCCACGCAGCGATGCCGGTAGACGCGGCTCTCAATCGGCCTGTACTTCATGATCGTGTCGATGTCGGCTGTCTGCTTCTTCTTCACCAGCCCCGAGACCTCGACCGTCCACGGCCGCGTGTGCAGCGTGTGCGCATTCTTCGCCGGATCGCTCTTGTCGGTCCCAAACTCGTAAAAATTGTTGTAGGTCGTCGCCTTGGCAAACGGCGTCTGCGCATCGGGCACGGTGTACTTCGACGGCACCGTCGCCAGCTTCGAGTCCGCATGCACCGCATCCGGATGGATCAGCCCCGGCACCTGCTTCAGCGCCAGCGCCCCAACCCCAGCCGCCACCGCCCCAGTAAGAAAACTCCGCCGATTGAAGAACGCGTCCCTCGGCGTAATCTCCGACGAAGCAATCTTCCCTTCAATATTCTTCCTGATCAACATTTGCATCCCTCCCGCTCCCGCCATACTCTGCCGGGGGCACCACCTGGCCCAATTATCTAAATACGCGGCAACCGTCTTTCTGGATGCAGTCGTTCCCGGGAACCAGCAGCTTGATCACCAGGAGAACCAGCGAACCCCGCAAAATGGCAACTGCCAATCGATTAGAGTCTCCTCGGCCCGAAGGGTTACAACTATGCCGCAAATATGTTCCAGGATGGATTGAGACGCCCTGCCCAAGCCTTGGAACCACTTGAATCCGGGAATGCTCTAAGCGCGTTGCCGTATCCCTTCCCGCGCCGCATACACCAGAGTTCCCAACACAATCACCACGCCAGCACCCAGAATCTCCCGCTGGAAGTTCGCCCGCTCGATCAATATGTAGACGAAGCCACAGATCGCCAGCAACGGCGGCAGTGGATACAGCCATATCCGAAACGGCCGCCTCAACTCCGGCTGCGTCCGCCGCAGATAAATCACCCCCACATGCTGCATCAGAAACTGCAGCAATATCCGGAGCACCACCAGCGCCGCAATCACGTCCGCCAGCGAAAAGAAGCAGAAACAAATCGCCGCCGCTCCCAGCACCAGCAGCGACACATGCGGAAATCCCTTTGCATGCAGCTTGCCGAAGATACGAAAGTAGTTGCCATCGCGCGCCGCCGCATACGGAATCCTCGAGTAGCCCAGCAGCAGCGAAAACACGCTGGCAAACGCTGTCACCATCACCAGCACCGCCGCAATCTTGCCCATCATCGGCCCGATCCCCGGCCCATACGCCGTCTGCATAAACGTCGAGATCACGGCCCGCCGCGCGTCCATACTCCCCTGCGCACCCACAATTCCCTGCCACGGCAGCACCGCTAATACGGAGATGTTCATCGCCAGATAAAGCGCCGCCACCAGCCCAATCGAAATCAAAATCGCGCGCGGCACCGTACGCGCTGCATCCTGAACCTCGCCGCCCAGGAACGTGATGTTGTAGTAGCCCCAGTAGTCATAGGTCGCAATCAGCATCGCCGAGCCCAGCCCCATGAAGAACCCCGGCGTCAGCGCGAACGCGCCCGTAGGAAACGCGAAGGCCTGCGCCACGTGCCCATGCGTCAACCCCGTCACCAGGATCCAGACGATCAGCCCCATCACCGCGCCCCACATCGTGGCAGCCACTACACGCAGACTCGCAATGCCGCGATACAGCAGAACCACCGCCACCAGCACCGCGCCGATCGCCACCAGCGTCAGCGGCCCGGCACTCACGCCCGCGCTGTATGCGCCCACATGCAGCACGTGCGGCGACGCGTGCCCCGCCAGCCCCGGCCAAAGATACGCCGCATACTGACTCAACCCGATGCATCCCGACGCCACCGAAAGCGGCGCCGAAAACGTCAGCTGAAAGATGAACAGAAACGCCAGAAACCGCCCCAGCTTCCGCGTCCCATCCGCCCCTGAATAAATCCGCCGCAGAAACGCGTACGACCCGCCCGCCTCCGGCATAGCCGCGCCCAACTCAGCCCACACCAGGCCATCGCACAGCGCCAGTCCCGCTCCCAGAATCCAACCCAGCATCGCCTGCGGCCCGCCCATCGCCGCCAAAATCAGCGGCAGCGTAATGAACGGCCCCACGCCGATCATGTCCAGCATGTTCAGCGCGACCGCACTCCGCAGATTCAAACTGCGTTGCAGCCGCGGTTCGCCCGCCACTTCGATCGATGTCACCGGCGTCTCGATGCTTCGAGTCTAGCCCATCCAAAGCATGACACGGACGGCCCGCATGAGCGACACTGTCAGGGACAAAAAAACTGGAGCCACCCATGATTTCCGGATCACGCGAAAAAGACATGATCGAAGCAGCCGACCTGCTGCTCGACGCCCGCCGCACCCACAAGCCCATCGCCGACCTGCCGCCCGCACTCCAGCCCAACTCGCTCGAAGAAGTGGCCCGCGTCCACGAAGAGATGGCCATCGCCTACGGCGACATCGGCGGCTGGAAGATCGGCGCCGGATCGCTCGAAGCGACGCCATTCTTCGCTCCCATGCCGCGCGCATGGATGGCCCCCAGCGGCGCAATCCTCAGCGGCCCCACCTATCGCTACCGCGTCCTCGAAGCCGAAATCGCGTTCCTGCTCGGCGCAGACCTGCCGCCACGCGACACCCCCTACACCCGCGAGGAAGTCGTCGCCGCCATTGCCAGCTGTCACCCCATCATCGAAGAGCTGGAGTCCGGCCTCATCGATCCCAAGGCCGCCAACAACTTCTCCGCGCTCGCCGACTTGCAGATGCACGGCGGCTTCATCTACGGCCCCGCCTATGCAGACTGGAAGAACCTCGACTTCAAACAGGAATCCGTCACGCTCTCCATCGACGGCGTAGTTCAGGTAGAGCGCACCGGCTCCAACACCTCCGGCGACCTGCATGCGCCTGCTCCCTTACCTCGCCAACGAAGGCGCCGCCCGCACCGGCGGCCTCAAAGCCGGCCAGTGGATCACCACCGGAAGCTGGACCGGCAACACGCCCGCACCCGCCGGCTCCTCCGCCGAAGCCACCTTCGGTCACGCCGGCCGCGTCACGCTTCGCTTCGCCTAAGCCGCCGGGTACCCATGCTCGCCAGGTGCCCATGTCAGACGAAGCCTCACCGCGTCTGACGCGGATTCGCGTCTGCCGGGTGCCATCATCGCAGCCTCATCGCGATGAGTGGGGTCGCGACATGACAACCGAAGCCGGACTAATGGATTCCCATGACCAAACGAGCCACCCGCCGCACCTTCCTCAAGCTCAGCGCCGCAGCCGCGTCAGTCACCGCAGCAAAGCTCGCCCACGCCGCTCCCGGCAATGTGAGCGTTTCCCTCATCGTCGACCCAGACGATCCGCTGACGAAAACCCCACCTGTCCAGTGGGCATTGGACAAACTTGTTGAGGCGCTGGGCTCCCGAGGGATCATTGACAAACTCGCGAGAGCACGATCATGCCCCTTGTGATTGCTCCAGTGACGAGCGATATCTGCGAAACATTATTTTCCGGCCTGCAGCTCCGATTACCGAGCCAGAAACTGTAGCTCGTCCTTCGGGGCACTTGGGTCGGCACCCCAGTCCTGCTAATCACCGGCATCGATACTCGCGGCCTCGTCTACGGCCTGCTCGAACTCGCGGACCGCATTCGAACCAGACGACGACCCGCTCAGCTCGCTTCATCTCTCAACGACCATCATCGAAACCACCCCCAACAAAGTCCGCAGCGTGGCCCGCGCCTTCTGCTCCGAGATCGAAGACAAGCCCTGGTTCTACGACCGCGCCTTCTGGACCAGCTACCTCGACACGCTCGTCGCCGCGCGCTTCAACCGCTTCGCCCTCACCTTCGGCCTCGCCTACGACTTCCCCAAGGGCGTCACCGACGACTACCTCCACTTCCCTTACCCCTACCTCGTCGAAGTCCCCGGCTACGAAGCAGGTCCACGTCGAGCCCGCCCTCCAGCCCGGCGAACGCCAGCGCAACCTCGAAACCCTCCAGTTCGTCGCCGCCGAAACCGCCCGCCGCGGCATGGACTTCCAACTCGGCATCTGGACCCACGCTTATCAGTGGACCGACAGCCCCCACTCCAGCCATCACATCGTCGGCCTCACGCCGGAGACGCACGCCACCTACTGCCGCGACGCTCTCGCCATGCTGCTCAAGGCCTGCCCGCAGATCACCGGCCTCACCATGCGCATCCACGGCGAGAGCGGCATCCCCGAAGGCAGCTACCCCTTCTGGCAGACGCTCTTCGACGCGATCCCCGCTGCACGAACTCCAGACGGCAAGCCCCGCGTCATCGAGATCGACATGCACGCCAAGGGGCTCAACCAGATCATGATCGACATGGCGCGCAAGACCGGCATGCCCGTCAAAGCCGGCGCCAAGTTCTGGGCCGAACACCTCGGCCTCGGCTACCAGCAGGCCGACATCCGCGCCAACGAGTACCCTCGCGAAGGCGTCACCGGAACCTTCGCCGTCTCCAGCGGCGCGCGCAACTTCACCCGCTACGGCTACGGCGACTTCTACCAGTTCCGCAAGGCCTCGGACCCGGCAAGAGCATCGACCTCCTCTATCGAGTCTGGCCCGGCACCCAGCGTCACCTGCTCTGGGGCGACCCCGCACTCGCCGCAGGATACGGCCGCGCAGCCAACTTCTGCGGAGCCGCCGGCCTCGAACTCATGGAGCCGCTCTTCTTCAAAGGCCGCGAAGGTTCCGGCCAACCCGGCGGCCGCAACGCCTACGCCGATCCGTCTCTCGGCAAGCCCGCATCGCTCCCCGACCAAGCTGTCATCCTGAGCGAAGCGCGCAGCGCGGAGTCGAAGGACCTGCGGATCGTACCGCCTCCGCCACCCCACGACCTCGACACCGCCAAATTCGCCGTAACCTACCTCCTCTGGGGCCGCTACCTCTACAACCCCGACACCGACCCCGCCTTCTACCACCGCTACCTCAAGCAGGCCTTCGGCCCCGCCGGCCCTGCGCTCGAAACCGCGCTCGCCGCCTCCAGCCGCATCCTCCCGCTCGTCACCACCGCATGGTGCCCCTCCGCCTCCAACCACGAGTTCTGGCCGGAGATGCTCACCCCCGTCAGCATCCTGCCCTACACCACCACGCCCGCTCTACACCGACTCACCCGCGCCGCACAACGTCAGCGCCATCAGCCCACTCGACCCGCAACTCTTCACCACCATCGACCAGCACGCGCAAAACCTCGTCAACAACAAGCCAGACGCCCGCTACAACACCAGCGAAGTCATCGCCTGGCTCGAAGCCATGGTCGCCACTTCAACCAAAGCCCTCGCCGCAGCCCGCGCCGCCGCCGACCCCAAACAAATCACAGCCGAATTCCGCCGCGCCGAAGAAGACATCCTCATCCTCACCGGCCTCGGCACCTACTACGCACACCTCTTCCGCGCCGCGTCTTCACTACTCGCATCCATCAGCAGATCGGCAGAATGCCTCAGCCGCCGCCCTGCCTGTCAGCAAGCTCGCGACGCCTGGGCAGCAATGGCCGACCACGCAAAGAAGGTCTACGCCGCCGACATCAGCTATGGCTCAACCTCATTCCGCCGTGGCCACTGGGCAGACCGCCTTGCGGCCATTGACGATCGACATCACCTCTCTGCAAAAGCAAACTTCGCTGAACGCTCGAAAGACTTCGTCCTGACCAGCGCGCCTATGCGACTCCCAGCACGTGAGCCGCTCCCATCGTCGCCGTTGAACACACCGCACCCGAGTCATTCCACCCCGGCAACAATCTCAGCTCTCACTCTCACCCGCCGCCCAACGTCACCCAAGCAATTCTCTGGTATCGCCATGTCAATCACGGCGAACGCTGGCTCTCCACCCCCATGCAACGCATCCGCCAACACCCACTCCGCCGCCATCCCCGCTGCCTACACCGACTCCCCCTACCCGCTCCAGTACTACTTCGAACTCCACACCGCCAACTCCGCCACCCTCCACCCCGCCTTCAACCCCACCCTCACCAACCAGCCCTACTTCGCCATCCACAAACGCACCTGACCCTGCGCGTTTAAGAAATCGGTGCCCTGCGCGTTTAAATCGGTGTCATCGGTGTAAATCGGTGTTAAGCCTTTTGCGCACGCCGCCACTTCACGACGCGCTACCATAGAGATCTATGTCCAACCTACCCGCCGGCGTCACCTTCACCGCCCCCATCACGCCCCGCTACGCCCAGATCCTCACCCCCGAGGCCATCGCCTTCCTCGTCGGCCTGCACCGCGCCCACAACGCCCGCCGCAAGGAGCTCCTCGCCGCCCGCGCCACTCGCCAGGCCGCGCTCGACGCCGGCATCCATCCCCGACTTCCTCCCCGAGACCAAGCACATCCGCGACAGCCGAATGGACCGTCGCCCCACTCCCCGCCGATCTCCTCGACCGCCGCGTCGAGATCACCGGCCCCGTCGACCGCAAGATGATCATCAACGCCCTCAACTCAGGCGCAAAGGTCTTCATGGCCGACTTCGAGGACTCCACCACCCCCACCTGGGACAATCTCCTCGACGGCCAGCTCAACCTCCGCGACGCCGTCCGCCGCACCATCACGTTCGAAGACCCCACCACCAAAAAGAGCTACAAGCTCATCGACAACCCCGCCGTCCTCTTCGTCCGCGCCCGCGGCTGGCACCTCGAAGAGCGCCACATGCTGGTCGACGGCGAGCCCATGTCCGGTTCGCTCTTCGACTTCGGCCTCTACGCCTTCCACAACGCGAAGGAACTCCTCGCCCGCGGCTCCGGCCCCTACTTCTACCTGCCCAAGATGGAGTCGCACCTCGAAGCCCGCCTCTGGAACGACGTCTTCGTCCAGGCCGAAGCCGAACTCGGCATCCCGCAAGAACTCCATCAAGGGCACCGTCCTCATCGAAACCATCCTCGCCACCTTCGAGATGGACGAAATCCTCTACGAACTGCGCGACCACTCCGCCGGCCTCAACTGCGGCCGCTGGGACTACATCTTCAGCTTCATCAAGAAATTCGCCGGCGACACCAGCGTGCTCCTCCCCGACCGCGGCCAGGTCACCATGACCACGCACTTCATGCGCAGCTACTCCAAGCTCTGCATCAAGACCTGCCATCGCCGCAACGTCTCCGCCATGGGCGGCATGTCCGCGCTCATCCCCATCAAGTCCGACCCGGTCGCCAACGAGAAGGCCATCGCCGGCGTCCGCGCCGATAAAGAGCGCGAAGCCACCGACGGCCACGACGGCACCTGGGTCGCGCATCCCGGCCTCGTCCCCGTCGCGCTCGAAGTCTTCAACCGCGTGATGCCGCAACCCAACCAGATCTCGAAGCAGCTCCCCGACTACACCACCACCGCCGCCGACCTGCTGCAAGTCCCCACCGGCACCATCACCGAAGCCGGCCTCAAGCAGAACGTAGCCGTCGGCCTCGGCTACGTCGAAGCCTGGCTGCGCGGCATCGGCTGCGTGCCGCTCTTCAACCTGATGGAGGACGCCGCCACCGCCGAGATCAGCCGCGCCCAACTCTGGCAGTGGGTCCACCACAACGCGAAACTCGAAGATGGCCGCGCCGTCACCACAGCCCTCGTCGAGAAGACAATCGACGACGAACTAGCTGCCACGCAGCCCAAAGTCGACGCAGTCCGCTTCTCCGCCTACGAACGCGCCGCCGACTTGATGCGCAAGCTCATCGAGTCGCCCACCTTCCCTGAATTCCTCACCGTTCCCGCCTACGCCGAGGTCCTCGCCAAAGAAAAGTTCTAGCTATTACTCGTTCGAAGATCCAAATCCGAACCGCCTGCCCTATCGCGCATCGGATTCGCTTTAGTTCGCAACAGAGCCAACTCCTCGCGAAGAATTTGGTTCGTCCGCAGAAGTTCGCAAATCAGTATCTCCAGATTTGCTTCTCGGATCGAACTTTCGCTCCGGCAGTTGGCTTCGTGATGACTGCCTGGGACAGGCATAGTTCTCCTCCGCAGGTTCCCTTCGTGTGACCCTGTCTTCGTCAGCTCGCTTTCGCCTCCGAGTCCTTTCGGAACGCGGCCTCCCCCGCGTCGGATGCCTGCACCCACTTCGGATCAACCACCTTCTCCGCCTCGTAGTTGTCGTGCCAGTTCCACCATTTGTATGGCGGCGTCTGGGGATACCCCTCAAGCGAGTCCTCCCAGACTTCCTGCCGGCCAAGCGCAGTCATATCGAGATAGCTCCAGGTGGTCCCCATCGCCTCGTCGCCCCGGCTGTTGATGAAATACGTACGATAGACCTTGTCTCCGTCGCGGATGAACGCGTTATGCCCATGCCACTCGTCAACGCCAAAGTCCGCGTCAAAGCTGTCCGTAATGGTGTACCACGGCATCTCCCACTCCATCCGCGTCTTAACCGAACGATATCCGCCTGCGGCGCGCGCGACGCGTACACCAGCGTTGTATCGCGCGCATTCAAATGAGCCAGATGTGCAACCTGGTCGGCCCCGAAGGAGCACCCACGACATGCATGATCGGGCCAGCCAAATACACCAGGTTCGAAGAAAGCGCGGTAGACGATCAGCTGAGGACGGCCCTCGAACAAGTCGAGCAAGCTCACCTTGCCATTCGGCCCGTCAAACTCATACTTCTTTTCGACTGCCATCCACGGCATTCGCCGGCGCTTGGCAGCCAGCGAATCACGCTCGCGCATAACCCGCTTTTCCTCGACCAGCAATTTGTTACGAGCTTCCATCCATTCCTCAGGCGACACGATCTTCGCGCTCTCAGTCACGTTCGTTGCCATGTCGATCTCTCCTTTGGTTTGAGTCGTTGGCACTTGTTTAGCGCCCAAGTTCCTGATTGCGATTGCCGCAGTTCCGCCCGCAGAGGTCACTTTGCCGGCAAGCAGCACCGCAGTTGCTACGCACACTGGACACATGGATCCTCCTCGCTTCGATCTGGGAATCTTGTTTCGTGCCTCTAACGCCCGCCCTCAGCTTGCTTCCGCACGCGGTCGTGCATCGACGTCCAGCCCTTGTTCATCCCCGCCTTGTGCTCGTCGGACACGACGCCAAGAGCGGTGTGCCGAAAGTTGATCAACGTTCCACCATCGACTTCGCTCAGCCGGTATTGCACGTTCGAGACGAAGGGGAACGAAGCGAACAGCGGCCCCACGAACTCCAGCAGCGTAGGCCGCATAATCGCCTTCACATGAGCCCACAGATGTCCGTTGCCATCGCCCATATCGCGGTACCACCTGCCACCGGGCCACGCTTCAATCTTCATGCTGAGCGATTTTCCGTCCGGTGTTTCGTTACCCGGCCCAAGCTGTTCGAGCAGCGCCGCAAAGGTTACATCCAGAGGCGCCTGGACGTGAATTTCCTGGTTGATTGTGAGAGTCAGGTCGTCGAGCGTATTTTCTGTAGCAATCATGATTTCTCCTTGAGTTTCGTTTTTTGGGAATTCAAATCTGCTGAGCCTTCGCGGGCCATCGCTTCCGCGCGTTCTTTCACTCGATTCAACTGGTGCTGCCAATAGCGCTCAAACGTGCCGGCCCATTCATGCAAGGGCCGTATCGCTTCCGCGTTCGTGCGGTACAGTTTCTGCCGGCCGTGGCACCGCATCCGAACCAGCCCCACATCACGGAGTACGCGCAGATGCTTCGAGACAGAAGGCTGCTCCAGGCCGAGGGCCTCCACAATCTCACCTACGGGCCGCTCTGCCCCAGCGAGATAGCTCAATATCTCTCGTCGCCGAGGCTCAGCGACTGCGTTGAATGCGTCCGAAGTTGTACTCGCTCGTGCCATGACGAAACAATACATACCCATATAGGAATATGTCAAGCCGCCTAACGATTCTTTTTCTCAAACGCAGCCGTCCACGCAGCAAGCAGGCCAGCCGAGCCCTTATCTTCCTCGTCAATAATCAATTACTTACATCTTGACAGCCACGCTCAGAATCTAAATCATCGGGTGTAGCTGTCCGCGAGGTGTCTTTTGGCGCGTCCCTACTGGTCCGGTCACATACAGATTTCTCTCGTCTCCTTCGGCGTCAAGCTCTTCGTCGCCACCGAGTCCAAGGGCGAGATCCGCTTCCATCAGATCAGCCGCTCCACCGGCGAGCGCGTGCGCCATCAGAAGGTCCTGGCCTCCGCGCTTGAGGATGCACCAGGCGAAGCCGCCGCGCCCGTCGAAAAAGATGAGATCGTAAAAGGTTACGAATACACCAAGGGCCAGTACGTCATCATCGAGCCCTCCGAGATCGCCAACCTCCGCGTGCCCTCCAAGCACACCGTCGAGGTCCAGCAGTTCGTCTCGCTCGACGAACTCCCGCCCGAGTACCTCGAGAAACCCTACTTCGTCGTCCCGGAAAACGACATCCAGGCCGAAGCCTTCGCCGTCGTCCGCGCCGCACTCGCCAAATCGAATAAGGCCGGCCTCGGCAAGATCGCCTTCGGTGGCCGCGAGCACATCCTCGCCATCACCGCCGCGCCCGGCGACGAGCCCGGCATGATGGCCTACACCATGCGCTACGAGGAAGAACTCCGCAAGCCAGCCGAATACTTCAGCGACATCAAGAAGGTCAAGATCGACGAAGACTCGCTCGAACTCGCCGAGACGCTCATCAAGAAGCGCACCGCCAAATTCGACCCATCCAAGTTCACCGACGGCTACGAAGCCGCCCTCAAGGAACTCGTCGAAGCCAAGGTCAAGCACCTGCCCATCCCCAAGGACGAGCCCGTCGAAGCACCGCGCGGCAAGGTCATCAACCTCATGGACGCGCTGCGCAAGAGCGTTCAAAACACCGAGACCGCACCCGCGGTCGCCAAGAAGAAGCCCTCAGCCCGCGACACCGCAACGCTGTTCCCCGAGCAGGAAGAGAAGGCCGGCCCCACGCTGGTGAAGTCCACCGCGAAATCCTCGCGCGCCTCCACCGCCAAGGCTGCGAAGGGACAGTCCAAGCGCAAGTCGGCCTAGCTGCGCGCATCGCCATTCGAACGCATCTGACAATCCAGTTGGAGTGAAACGATGGCCGCCGCCACTGCGAAGAAGTCCACCAAGCCTAAGGCAACGAAAGCCGCAAAGAAGACAGCCAACCCGCAAAAAAGTCAGCCGACACTGCCTCAAACGCCGTCGACGAGCAACTCGCGCGCTACCGCTCCATGCGCGACTTCCACATCACCGCCGAACCTAGCGGCTCCTCAAAGTCCCAAAGACAAAGCCAGCTCAACTCCCCTTCGTCGATCCAGAAGCACGCCGCCTCGCATCTCCATTACGACTTCCGCCTCGGCTGGAACGGCGTCCTCAAATCCTGGGCCGTCGCCAAGGGTCCCAGCTACGTCGTCGCCGACAAGCGCCTCGCCGTCCAGGTCGAAGACCACCCCATGGAGTACGGCGGCTTCGAGGGCATCATCCCCAGCAGGCCAGTACGGCGGCGGCACCGTCATGATCTGGGATCAGGGCACCTGGGAGCCGCAGCCCGCCTACCCCGACGTCGACGACGGCCTGCGCAACGGCTCGCTGAAGTTCATCCTCCATGGCACCAAGCTCCAGGGCAAATGGGCGCTCATCCGCATGCACGGCAAATCCGGCGGCTCCGAAGCCAAGCCCAACTGGCTCCTCATCAAGGAGCACGACGACTTCGAGCGCCCGCCCACCGATCCCTCCATCACCGAGTCCGAACCCAACTCCGCCGTCACCGGCCGCTCCATCGAACAGATCGCCAAGAGCGAGGATCACGTCTGGAACTCCAAGGAAACGCGCAAGCCCGGCCAAGCCTGGTACCGCCAGGAGAGCAAATCCCTATCCGACGTCATCCTGAGCGGAGCGCGAAGCGCGGAGTCGAAGGGCCCGCCGCAAGGCTCGCGCCCGAATGGCAGCCCGGCCTTTTCTCCCACGGTCATAGCCAAGCTCCCCAAAGAATCCCAGCCCAGCTTCATCACTCCGCAACTCGCTCAGCAAGCCGACTCCCCGCCCGCGAACCAGGGCTGGCTGCACGAACTCAAGCTCGACGGCTACCGCATTCAGGCCCGCAAGTCAGACGGACAAAGTCCAACTCCTCACCCGCAACGGCCTCGACTGGACCCACCGCATGCCCGCCATCGCCGCCGAGGTCGCGCGCCTTCCCGCGGACAAGGCGCACCCTCGACGGCGAAGTCGTCGTCCTCCGCCCCGACGGCACCACCAGCTTCGCCGACCTGCAGGCCGCCTTCCAGGAAGGCACCAAACATCACCTCACCTACTTCTGCTTCGACCTCCTCCACCTCAACGGCCACAACACCCGCAACCTTCCCCTCCGCGATCGCAAAGCGCTCCTCTCCGAACTCATCGCGCCCGTCGCCGACGACGTCCTTCGCCTCTCCGAGCACCTGGAAACCGATGGCCCCACGCTCTTCCACAACGCCTGCAAGATGCGCGCCGAGGGCATCGTCTCCAAGTTCGCGTCCGCAAAATACTGCCCCGGCCGCAGCTCCGACTGGATCAAGTGCAAATGCCTCCACGAGCAGGAATTCGTCATCGGCGGCTACACCCTGCCCGGCGCCGGCCACACCGGCATGCGCGGCGTCGGCGCGCTCCTCCTCGGCTACTACGAGGGCAACAAAGCTCATCTACGCCGGCCGCGTCGGCACCGGCTTCACCCAGAAGACCCACAAGCTCCTCCGCGACCGGCTCGAACCTTTGGAGCAGAAATCCACGCCCTTCGAAAACCCGCCCGCCGAAGCACGCAAAGGCGCCATCTGGGTCAAGCCCAAGCTCGTCGCACAGGTCCGCTTCGCCACCTGGACCGCCGACAACCTCGTCCGCCAAGCCGCCTTCCTCGGCCTCCGCGAAGACAAACCCGCCACCGAAGTCACCCGCGAAACCTCCGCCCCAACCCCCAAGCGCTCGGCCACCAACCGGATGCCCCAGGTGCCCACTCCAGGTTCGACAGCCTCACCGTCGACCCTGGGGTTACATTCAGTCACAGAAAGCCTCCCACTCAACTCACCCCATCGCCGCAAAGGCAACGCAACAACCAGCAACCAACAACCAACAACCATCCCCCCATCCGCCTCACCCACCCCACAAAGATCCTCGACCCCGAATCCGGCCTCACCAAGCAGGCGCTCGCCGACTACTACTGCGCCGTCGCCGACCGCATGCTGCCGCACATCGCCGGCCGCCCGCTCTCGCTCGTCCGCTGTCCCGAAGGCTCCGCCAAGCCCTGCTTCTTCCAGAAGCACGTCAACTCCATGCTCCCACCCGGCATCGGCTCCGTCGACGTCCCCGACAAAAAGACCGGCGTCATCGAGCCCTACATCACGCTCACCGATAAATCCGCCACGCCCGAAGCTCTCGCTTCCCTCGCCCAACTCGGCGTCCTCGAAGTCCATCCCTGGGGCTCGCGCAACGACGACCTCGAACACCCCGACCGCCTCATCTTCGACCTCGACCCCGACGAGTCCCTCACCTGGCCCACCGTCACCGAAGCCGCCGCCGATGTCCGCGCGCGCCTCAAGAAACTCGGCCTCACCAGCTTCCTCAAGACCACCGGCGGCAAGGGCCTCCACGTCGTCATCCCCATCGAGCCCAAGCTCGACTGGGCCGCCGCCAAAGACTTCGCCCACCGCTTCGTCCTCGCCATGGAAAAGGCCAACCCACGCCTCTACCTCACCAAGATGTCCAAGTCCGCCCGCGCCGGCAAGATCTACCTCGACTACCTCCGCAACGAGCGCGGCGCCACCGCCGTCGCCCCCTACTCGCCCCGCGCCCGCGCCGGAGCCGCCGTCTCCATGCCGCTCGCCTGGTCCGAACTCGACGCACCCCAGCGCCCCATCTTCCGCGTAGCCGACTTCGCCGACTGGCGCGCCCGCCTCAGCAAAGATCCCTGGAAGTCCATCGCCACGACCCAGCAATCCATCACCGCGGCTACCGTCGCCAAATTGTGACGCCGCTCACAACTATGACGGCCATCACCGTCCCCTGCTCCCCAACCTGTTAGCGTGAACTCTGGACTTCGGTCCGAGGAGTCTTCATGCTGTATATCGTCATCGCGCTGAGCGGTTTCCTCATCGCCATCCAGGCTGGCTGCAATGCCACACTCGAGAAATCTCTGCAGAATCCCGTACTCTCAGCTTTCCTTAGCTTCTGCGCCGGCACCGCCCTCTTGTTCTTCGCCTTGGCGATCTACACGGCAGTCACCGGCGGCCGCATGCCCCGCGCCGCGCAGTGGGCCGAAGTTCCATGGTGGGGATGGCTCGGAGGAACCCTGGGCGCGCTCTACATCCTCTGCATGGTGCTCACCGCGGAAAAAGTCGGCGCAGGCGTATTCCTTGGCATCACCATCACGGCCACCATCGTCGCCTCGTTAGTCATGGACCACTACGGCCTGCTCGGATTCAAGCAACACACCGCCAGCCCCGCCCGCATCCTAGGCGGCGCCCTCATGGTCGCCGGCATGCTCCTCATCGGCAGGTTCTAGAGCCGAGTCCGTTCGGCAGGTATGCGAAGTCCATCGATCCCACGTTGCACTAAGCGCCGTCATTCTGAGCCGCAGGCTCAGAATCTCCGTATTTTGTCCTGCGCCCGTGCAAGAACCACGGGTCGCCCTCATCTTCGATTCATCGAACGCCGGAACGCGGCTTATCCAAAGTCTTCGCTCAAATCTCGCCACTCGGGGTTCACCGATACAATCAGCTTCAATCCTTCGCAATCCGGTGCCATGTCCTTGATCGCCTTCTCGCGGTTTATCGGCACCTTAAATCGTTCCGAATATCTCGTAGTAGACAAGTTGATCCGATGTTGTATCGCGCGGTGAAAGATTTCGGATCCTTCTTCAGCTTTGTGCTGAGTCCACGCGCATCGCCGGCAACTGCGAAGTAACACCCGTAGTACAAGCCGCTTGCCCTTGCTCGATAAAATGTAAACCAAAACCGCCTTTTTCCATAGCCCCTTACAGATCAAACACTCGAAATACCGAGATTCTGAGCCTTCGGTTCAGAATGACTCGAACCCCCAGCTGCCACTTCTTTCCCGTCGTCATTCTGCAATATCGCTTCCGCAGTCAGAATCTCCGGAGGTATTTCTACTGCACATGAATAACAGCTTCCTTGGAAACTGCCCATACGTCGCCGTCGGCCCATGCTTCCTGAAGTAGTGCCGGTCCAGCAGAGCCTGCGTCACCACATTCACCTCAGCCTTCAGCGTCAGGGTCTTGTAGGCCATCTTCGCGCAGTACTCCAGCACAATCGCATTGTGCGCCGCGTCGTGCGCGTCCTTGCCCCAGCAAAACGGCGCATGACCCGCGACTAAACAGGCCGGCACCGCCAGCGGATCGATCGCCGGGTGCTCCGGCGTCGCCGCAAACCGCGCCACAATCGCCTTCCCCGTCTCATGCACATAACGTCCGCCGATCGCCTCATCGCTCAGCGGCGCAGTACACGGCACCGGCCCATAGAAATAATCCGCATGCGTCGTCCCCAGCGCCGGAATCGCCAGCCCCGCCTGCGCAAAGCTGGTCGCATACTCCGAGTGCGTATGCACCACCGCCCCAATCGTCGGGAACTCGCGATACAGCAGCGTGTGCGTGTCCAGGTCCGACGACGGCTTCAGATTCCCATCGACAATCTTGCCGTTCAGGTCGGTCACCACCATGTGCTCCGGCCGCAGATCGTCATAATCCACACCCGAAGGCTTGATCACCACCAACCCCTGCTCGCGGTCCACCCCGCTGGCATTGCCAAAGGTAAAGAGGACCAACCCGGCCTTCACAAGTTCAAGGTTGGCATCGAGGACGGCGGTGCGAAGTTCTTTCAGCAGCATGTCAACAGGATACAACTCACGCCGCGACGAAATCCCACCGCGACCAGCGGGAGCGCCAACGCGAAGCCCAACACAAGTCACGAAGTGACCGCCGCCCGCGCAGGGCGCCCGTCCGGCAGGACTACTGCAGCAGACTTTCTTCGCTGGACCGCAGCCGCAGAATGCGGTCAATCGCATACGGCGCGCGATGGCTCGGCGTGTGGAAGTGCCTCACCTGCAACTCGCCCAGCAGCCCAATCCCCAGCATCTGGATCCCTGCCAGGATCAGCACGCCCGCGATCACGAAGATCGGCCCATGCTCATGCATCACGTGCTGCCCGGTAAACACCTTCAGCGCCAGCAGCCACATCGCCAGCCCACTGCCCGCAAGTGCACCCAACGCGCCAATCGACCCGAAAAAGTGCAGTGGACGCGTCATATACCGCAGCAAAAATCGAATCGTCAGCAGATCGAAGAACACCCGAAACGTCCGCGACAATCCATAGTGGCTATGCCCATACTTCCGCCGCGGATTCGAGATCGGAATCTCGCAGATGCTCGCCCCATACCAGCTCGCCAGCGCCGGAATGAACCGGTGCATCTCGCCATACAGCGGAATATTGTGGATCACTTCGCGCCGGTATGCCTTGTACGTCGTCCCGAAGTCATGGATGTCCACGCCCGAAATCCGCGCCATGATCCAGTTCGCGCACGCCGAAGGCAACGCGCCGGAAGATAAAGTTGTCCGCCCGCTGCGAACGCCATCCGCTCACAACGTCGTAGCCCTCTTCCAGCCGCGCCAGAAAATTCGGAATCTCCTCCGGATCGTGCTGCAGGTCGCCATCCATCGAGATCAGGTACTCGCCCTGCGCGTGGTCGAACCCCGCAGCCAGCGCCGATGTCTGCCCAAAGTTCCGCCGCAGCTTGATCACCAGCACCCGGCTGTCCACCGCCGCAATCTCTTCCAGCAGCCGGTACGTGCGGTCGCGCGAGCCATCGTCCACAAACACCATCTCGAAGGACTCGCCCACCTGCTCCATCACCAGCTTCACCCGGTCATAGAGCGTCGTGACGTTCTCCTCTTCGTTGTGAAACGGCACGACGATGGAGTATTTCGGCACACTTCGATGATACCTCCGAACCGCCCGCCGTTGCGTGAATTCCCCGCCGCACCAACAACCGTTGTGATGTCGTCGAAGGAATCAAGCATGGTTCCGAAATCTGCGCCGCACACCTCGAATGAAGATTCCCTTCAGCCGATAATGAGAAGCGACGGAGGCCTATGCAGCGCATCTTTCGACTTCTACTGGTTCTGTCCGCACTGGTTATCGCGGGCTTCTGGTTCGTTCATTGGTCGCGGACCCGCGCGCTCAACAGCGGCGAAGTCCACGTTCGCCAGCAGCCCGGCGACACCGCCAAACCCACCACGCCGCAGACCGAAACTGCCAGCCAGCCCACCCAGCCGCAGGAAATCGCCTCCAACACCCCCAGCGAACAGCCCCGCGCCCAGCCTGACTCGGTCACCACACTCCCTGCGTCGGAAACCATTCGGCGCAACTCGCCCAACGGCGTGGTCACAGGCTCGGGCAAATTTGAGCTCTATCGCCAGGGAGACCTGACCTTCCGCCTCAACACCGAAACCGGCGACGCCTGCGTCCTCTTGGCCACGGAAGCCCAGTGGAGCAAGTCCATCGTCTACGACCACGGCTGCAACGGCCGCCGCTAGACTAGCCGCCGTCCCGTTCCACGAAAAATTAACGCGTCGTCATTCTGGAGCGAAGCTCCAGAATCCCTGTATTTTGCCCTTCCGCTGCACGACATTTTGTTCGCACTCGAGCAATTAGATAAAGTTCAGGAACGTCCCCGGCTTCACCTGCGCCCCCGGAAACACCACTTCCAGGTTCTTCGCGCCCAGCGTCTTGTAAGCCGCCTCGCCCAGCACATTGCGGAAGTCCGTCGTCACCGCCAGGTCGCGCCCTTCATTCAACTGCTCATTCGCAATCCCCGGCCACTTGCCGTAGACCTTGCCGCCCTTCACCTGTCCGCCCAGCACGAACATCACATTCGCGTGTCCATGGTCCGTCCCGCCGGTCCCATTCTGCCGAGCCGTCCGCCCAAACTCCGACATCGTCACCAGCGTCACGTTCTCCGCGTCCGTTCCCATGTCCCGCCAGAACGCCGCAATCGCATTCGAAAACTCCGTCAGCCGATTCGCCAGCTGCCCGGTCGCGCCGCCCTGATTCTGGTGCGTATCCCATCCGCCGATATCGGAGAACGCCGCCTCAACTCCAAGATTCGCTTTCATAAGTTGCGCTATCTGCTTCAAACTATTGCCAAACGGAGTATTCGGATAAACCACCCCAGCAGCCGGCTGATACTTCGCAGGATCCGCCGCCTTCAGCATCTTCACCGCTTCAAACGTCTCCTGCCCCGTCCCCTGCAGCACCGAGTCCGAGCTCTCGTCATACATCGCCTGAAACGCATTTGAGATCGGCGAAGTCTGCGGCCCTTTGCCGCCCACGGAGAAGTCCGCCAGATTATTCAGCGCAATCGCCGGAACCTTCCCCTGCAGCGTCCGCGGAACCTGCGTCCCCAGCGCCACCGCCCGAAACGCCGACGGCTTGCCCTCAACCGGCTCCGACTGCCAGCGCCCGATTCAGCCAGCCATCCTCGGTCGACTTCACCCCCGGCGTTCCGCTCTCCATATAATCCTGCGCGTCGAAGTGCGACCGCGAAGGATCAGGCGACCCCGCCGCGTGAACAATCGCCAGATGTCCCTGCTCATACAGCGGCTTGAACGCCGCCATCTGACGGATGCAACCCAAAAAACCCATCCAGGTCGATCACCTCGTTCTGCTTGATCGCAATCGTCGGCCGCATCGCGTAGTAGTTCTTCTCCGTGTACGGCACCACCACGTTCAGCCCATCCACCGCGCCGCGCTGGAACAGCACCACCAGCTTCTTCTTGTTCGCCGCCGCCGTCGTCACCTCGGCCAGCACGCTGCGCGACAGAAACGCCGGAATCGTCGAAGTCCCAATCAGCGCCAGCGCGCCATTCTTCATAAACCCGCGCCGCGTGATGCTCCGCTTCGCCGCAGTCGCGCCCGCAAATATCGCAGCCCCAGTCGCTATGGTCCGCCGTATTCCAGCCCCTGCTAGCCATTTGCATCTCCTGTCGCCCGGTCGCAACGTGCGCAGTCCCAGATCAGATTCCCCACACCGTCTGCATCTTCAAACTCCACCTCAGCCACAAAGTTGCCGCTATCCCCCATCCGTCGTACTTGGTCTTTGCCCTTCCCTCGAACCTCGAACCCAGTACCTAGAACCTGCCTTATCTCCGCTGAAACTCCGGCGACCCCAGCATCAGCCCCGCCATGATCGCAGCCTGCCGATCGATCCTGAGCCGCCGCCCGCGCACCCGGCCCATTCCCTGCCAGCGCCGCCGCCAGCGCCAACGGTCCCGGCGCGTCTTTACCGCCGCCGCCACCGAGCTGAAACTCCTTCGCCGCCTGGATCGCAGCAGTCTGGTCGTTCGACTGGCTCAGCACCGCCGCCCGCGTCTTCTCACTCAACGGCTGCCCCAGCAGAATCTGCTCCAGCTTCTTCTCCTTCGCCGCCACCTCCGGATCGACCACGCCGTCGCCGCTCTCCATCGCCACCTGCTTGCCGGCGATCGAAGGCTCGCCCAGCAGCTTGGTCCAGTCCGTCCGCACGCCCGGCAGCCTGTCGCCGCTCAGCACCAGCGCAAAGTTCATCCGGCTCACCAGCGCGCCCGTACTCACCCACGGCTCGCTCATCCACGAGTACCCATTCGGCGTCTGCATCCCGTACAGCGGCATCCCCAGCTTATCCAGCGCCTGCACCAGCGGCAGCGCATTGTTCACCGTCGCGCCGCTCGCCCGCACCGCCGACACCACAAACTCCAGCGGCGTCTTCACCTTCGCCCGTCAGCGTCGCGGGCGCCCAGAACTCCGGCGACTCGAACATCGTCCGCAGCACCGTCTTGATGTCGCCATCGCTCGCCAGAAACGCCTGCGCCATCTGGTCCACCAGCGCCTGCGGAGGATCGTCGCTCACAAACCGCACCGCCAGCTTGGTCGAGATAAACTGCGCCGTCGCCGGGCTGGTCGCCAGCATGTGCAGCACCTCAAGCCCCTCGTTCATGCCGTTCTCTTTGATGGTCTGGCCCATCACCGTCTTCGAGCCCGGCTCATGCCGCCGCTCTTCAAACTGAAACTGGTAGCTTCCCCCCTGCTGCGGCGGCACAATCGTCCAGCCCGTAAACACCTTGGCCACCTGGGTCACATCGGCCTGTGTATAGCCGCCATTCACGCCCACGCGTGTGCAGTTCCATCAACTCACGCCCATAGTTCTCATTCAGACCGCGATCCTTCAGCGCCGCTTTCACCTGCGGATTCTGCGCAAACCGCGCGAACTGCGGCCCTTGCTTCGCCGCCTGCCGAATCCGGCCCGATGCTCTGCCAGTTGTCCAGATACATCAGCATCGCCGGGCTCTTCGCCGTCGCCACCAGCAGGTCCTCAAACTTGCCCAGCGCATTCGGCCGGATCACGTCCCGCTCATACGCCGGGATCAGGTACGGCTCATTCTGGTTCTTCCTCACATACACGTTGAAGTGGTTCAGCCAGAAGTCCGTCATCACCGCTTCCAACTGCCGCTCGCTGTAGATGTCCCGGATCAGCCGCTCCTGCATCTCCTCGGCGCCACCATCCGCGTCGAGTTCTGCATCGCCGCAAAGATCTCCCGCTGCTGCGGACTCAAGCCCCAGCATAAACTGTCGCCAGTTCGCCGCCGCTCAGGCTCTGCCGAAACGCCACAAACTCGTTCGGCGACATCGCCAATCACCTTGCGCATCCGCTCATCCGGCGGCAGGCTGATGATCTTCGTCGCCTCAAGATCCTTGAACAGTTGCTCCACATGCTGCTGGGGCGGAGTGTCCGCCAGATCCTGTTTCAGCAGCGCCGTCGCCTCGTCGTTGCTGATCGTGCCGCTCGCGCCAGTCCCGCCCGCAACGGTCCCGTCGGACATAAGCGCACCCGGAGTCGCCGCCGCCATATCCCCGCCAGCCGCGTTCATATCCGGAGCGCTCTGCGTCGCTTTAGGCGCTCGCCGAACCACCGGAGCCGCTGCCGGCTCAGCCGGCCCGCCCGTCATCGAATCGCCGGCCATCACGTTCGGATCACCCGCCGCGGCAGCAGTCGTCTTCGCTGCCTCCTGTTTAGCTTTCTGCACCTTGTAGAACGCAATCTCGTCGCCGTAGATCGCCCGCTCCACCGGATCCGACGGCAGCATCATGTTCCTCTGCTCCATAATCCGGACCACCTGCTGATCCGGATACCGCGCCATCAACTCCGCCTGCGGCATCTGCATCGCCGGGAACTGCGCCAGCCGCGCCTGCAGCGCAGAATCGTCAATCTTCGAAGGATTCAGCTGATTCTCAAACCAGGTCGTCAGGCCCACCGATTCCACCGCCGCAACATCCCCGGGCCTCGGCCCAAAGGTCAGCCGGTTCAGCGCATGCAGCACCCGCTCCTCGCCCTTCATCGGCTGGACTCCCGCCGACGGTCCCCGCTTCGCCACATTCGCCGCCAGCAGCGGCTGTTCGACCATCAGAACGCACAACGTACACGTCAATGCCGCCTTCAGGCCCTCACGAACCTGGAACCACAACCGTTTATCCACAAATCTCCCGGCAACCCGCATCGACAACACCCTCCACGCACCCAGACCAGGCACGCGTCCAATAGCATATTCCGCCACGCACACAACAGGCCAGTAAAACCCCGCTACAGGCCGTTAGAACACCCAAAAGCGTCCCCAGTTGCGCAACAAATCCCCTATATTCGCACGCCCCCACCCGCAATCGCCCCAACCGCGCACACTTCCGCCCCTGCCCCACCGGCAGAGCAGACGCAGGTACCGCCGCCGAGCCTCACCAACCTGCGACTCGGCGGCCGACTACCTTGAACCTCGAACCTTGAACCTCGAACCTTGGTTACGGATTCGACTTCAAACGCTTGTAGCTCGAATTCGGAACCGCATAAAAGTGCCCATGATAGTGGCGCACATCGTCCAGCTCCAAAGCCTCGCTGTCGTCAATCGGCTTATCCGCCGAGCCATCCTCTGCCTTCTGAGGAATAAGGTCCACTGCCTGCGTGTCCCGAACCTCGCGGTCAGGACTGTTCACGTCGTCCCGGAAGAAAAGCTGATACTCAGCCCGCACACCAGCGAGAGCCTTAATCTCCGCACCCGTCAGAAACGGCTTATCCGTCTCAATCCGGTTGCCGCCAACAAAAAAGTGATACATCGTCGCCATCGTTTGCATATGCAAAACACCTCAATGGCCGTCCATCCTACGCCGCAAAATCAGCCCTGCCTGTGAGACGCGTCACAACACCCCACACGCCTCCCCTGCTTCATGACCGGCCCATTCTGAGGTTTCGCACCTCCCCTCAATGCCATGCGCTTTTGCCATTAGAATCAGCCTCTTGCATGAGAAATCCACCCTCAAACCTTGACACGCCCCTTTATAATAGAAATAGAGCGAATATCCCGGAGCGCGGCCCAGCAAGGCCTGGCACGATTTTTCGCGGCACGGAGACCGAATGACCCGTAATCGATACATTGCAGATGCTTTAGTTTTCAACTCACGTAAAATGAATAATTTGAGGACCTACCAGGCGTCGGTCCGGACCTAAGTCATTTGTTCATAGGATTTTATCGAATTAGATACCGGGGGGTGGTACCTCCCAATTTGCTCCGCCACGCCGACTCGACTAACCTATCCGCTGTGCTGTATCACAGGATCTCGCGCATGACCCGCTGTTCGTTCTTCCAATCGTTCTCCCTCCTGCTCGCGCTCGCCGCCGTTCCGGCATTGGCTCAAACCGCCTCGCCAGCCGACCTGCCAGACGCGCCAGGCGCCTCTATCAAGGTCGAGCCCGTTCCCACCGGCCCAACCGTCGTCATCGACACCTCCATGGGCCGCCTCACCTGCAAAACCTTCGACAAGCAGGCGCCGAACACCGTCGCCAACTTCATCGGTCTCGCCGAGGGCACCAAGGACTGGACCCTCGCCGCTGGCAATAAGAAGGAACACGGCAAGCGCTTCTACGACGGCCTCACCTTCCACCGCGTCATCCCCGGCTTCATGATCCAGGGCGGCGACCCGGTCGGCGACGGCACCGGCGATCCCGGCTTCTACATTCAACGACGAGATCGACCCCGCTCTCACCTTCTCCGTCGGCGGACGCCTGGCGATGGCCAACTCCGGCCCCAACACCGACGGCAGCCAGTTCTTCATCACCGAAACCGCGGTCCCCGACCTCGACGGCAAATACACCATCTTCGGCCAGTGCGACGCGCACTCCACCCTGCTGGCCGCCTCCATCGCCCGCGTCGAGCGCAACTCAAGCGACAAACCCCTCACCCCCGTGGTCATCAACCACGTCACCATCGTCCGCGACGGCCAACCCATGCCGCCCGAGCCAACTCCGCCGCCCGCCGCTGCAACACCAGCTGCGCCCGCATCTTCAACTAACAACTAACAACCAGCAACTAGCAACTGGAGTTCACATGCCTACCAAGCCCGGAACCTACGCCACCTTCAAGACCAACCAAGGCAACATCGTCATCGAGCTCTTCGAGAAGGACGCGCCCCTGACCGTCGCCAACTTCATCGGCCTCGCCGAAGGCATCAAAGGAGTGGAACAGCCGCTCCAAGAAGGGCGACAAGCTCTACGACGGAACCATCTTCCACCGCGTCATCCCCAACTTCATGATCCAGGGCGGCGACCCCGAAGGCACCGGCATGGGCGGCCCCGGCTACAAGTTCGCCGACGAGACCAAGGGCTCGCCCCACGGCTTCCAGAAGCCCGGCAAGCTCGCCATGGCCAACGCCGGCCCCAACACCAACGGCAGCCAGTTCTTCATCACCGTGGCCGACACCAGCTGGCTCACCGGCAAGCACACCATCTTCGGCGAAGTCGTCGAAGGCTACGACATCGTAGAAAAAATCTCCAAAGTCCCCACCGCCTCCCAGGACAAACCCAAAACCCCAGTAGTCCTCGAGTCCGTAACCATCGACCGCGTAGCCTAACCAAAAATGCAAAGGCCCGCTCGGGTGGAGCGGGCCTTCGCACTTGCTTTTCAACTAACAACCAACAACCTGCAACTAACAACTGTCTTTACGCCATGCCAATCACAGTGCAAAGTTCCTTCACCGCATCAGCCGACTTGTTCAGCGCAGCCTGCTCATCCGCAGTCAGCTTGATCTCGATGATCTGCTCAAGTCCCTTGGCGCCAAGCTTGCACGGCACGCCGACGTAAAGCCCGGAGATTCCGTACTCGCCTTCGAGATAAGCAGCGCAAGGAAGGATCTTCTTCTTATCCTTCAGAATCGCTTCCACCATCTCGACCGTCGCAGCAGAAGGCGCATAATACGCCGAGCCAGTCTTCAGATGTTTGACAATCTCAGCTCCACCGTTCGCCGTCCGCGTCTCAAGCTCCTTCAAACGGCCAGCTTCGATCAGCTCCGTAATCGGAATTCCGGCAACGGTCGAGTAGCGCGAAAGCGGAACCATCGTGTCGCCATGTCCGCCCAGAACAAAAGCGGTTACATTCTCAACCGACACATTCAGCTCTTCCGCAATGAACGTCCGGAAGCGCGCCGAATCCAGAACACCGGCCATTCCGATCACACGCTCGCGCGGGAACCCAGACTTCTTGTAAGCTGTCTGCGCCATCGCGTCCAGCGGGTTCGCAACGATAATCAGGATGCAATTCGGCGAGGCAGCAATTGCATTCGCCACGCACGTCGACATGATGTTGAAGTTTGTATTCAGCAGGTCGTCGCGGCTCATTCCAGGCTTGCGCGCGAATGCCCGCCGTAATCACCACGATGTCCGAGTTCGCCGTGTCCGCATAGTCATTCGTTCCGACGATCGACACGTCCCGCTTCTCAATCGGCATCGCCTGCAGCAGATCCAGCGCCTTGCCCTGAGGCACGCCTTCGACCACGTCGATCAGCACCACATCCGCGAGTTCCTTCGCCGCAATCCAATGCGCAGCCGTCGCGCCAACGTTTCCCGCTCCAACAATCGTTACCTTTTTCCGCATCACGTCTTCCCTTCAGTCTGTTTACTCTTCAATTGTTCATCTCACACTCGCCGCTGCTGGCATCTGCGCCGAAGGCGCTTCCGCCCGTGCGGCGAGCACTCACATATTCTCGATCATCCGCGACGCAAACTCGCTGGTCTTTGCCTTCGTCGCGCCCTGCATCTGACGCTCGAAGTCGTACGTCACATACTTCTGCTGAATCGTCTTCTCCATCGCCGACTCAATCATCCGCGCCGCTTCCTTCCAGCCCAGAAAGTCGAACAGCATCACGCCGGAAAGAATCACCGAACCTGGATTGATGACGTCCTTATCCGCATACTTCGGCGCCGTTCCATGCGTCGCCTCAAACACCGCAAAGCCATCGCCAACGTTTGCGCCCGGAGCAATTCCCAGTCCGCCAACCTGCGCCGCCGCCGCGTCCGAGATGTAGTCGCCGTTCAGGTTCGTCGTCGCCAGCACGCTGTAATCGCTCGGCCGAATAATGATCTGCTGGAAGATCGAGTCCGCAATGCGATCGTTGATGAGCAGCTTCTTCTTCCACTTCCCACCGCCATGCGACTCGCCAATCGAAGCCAGCACCGCTTTCACTTCCGCCACCACCGACTCGCCAAACTCCTTCGCGGCGAACTCGATTCCCGGCTCAATCAGCGCAGCATTCTCCTCCGGAGTGATCTTCGGATTCGCCTCAACATTACCGAGAATCCAGCTCTCGCGCTCGGTCACCGACATCCGCGCGGAACTCCTGCGTCGCAACTTCATATCCCCACTCGCGGAAC
This sequence comes from uncultured Acidobacteriaceae bacterium, assembly GCA_963822225.1. Classification (GTDB taxonomy): domain Bacteria; phylum Acidobacteriota; class Terriglobia; order Terriglobales; family Acidobacteriaceae; genus Edaphobacter. The sequence continues at coordinate 82,030 of CAWGGW010000005.1, forward strand.
GCTCCCTCGGTGAACTTCTGGATGTTGCCCTTGTGCACCAGCGTCACGGTCTTGCGCCCTTCCTTCAGCGCAAACGCAATCGCCGCGCGCACCAGCCGCTTCGATCCCGTAATCGAGATCGGCTTCACGCCCACGCCCGAGTCCAGCCGAATCTTTTTCTTGCCGCCCTTCAGCATGTCGTCATTGACGAACGCGATGAACTTCGCCGCCTCAGGCGTTCCCTCGCGGAACTCGATGCCCGCATAAATGTCCTCGGTGTTCTCGCGGAAGATCACAATGTCGACCAACTCCGGATGCTTCACCGGACTCGGCACGCCAGCGTAATACTTCACCGGCCGAATGCACTGATACAGATCCATCAACTGCCGCAGCGCCACATTCAGCGCTGCGAATTCCGCCGCCCACCGGAGTCGTCAGCGGTCCTTTGATCGACACGCGGAAGTCCACCGTCGCCTTCACCGTATCGTCCGGCAGCCAGTTCTGGGTCTGGCGATACGCCTTCTCGCCCGCAAGAACCTCGTACCACGCAACCTTGCGCTTGCCGCCGTAAGCCTTCTCGACTGCCGCATCGAACACCCGCTGCGATGCCTTCCAGATGTCGCGGCCCGTTCCATCGCCTTCGATGAAAGGAATAATCGGGTTGTCGGGAACGGTGTAAACACCGTCTTTGTACTCGATCGCACTGCCGCTCGCGGGGACGGGAATTCCGTTGTAACTGGTCTGCATGTAGTGGGTAACTCCAGAGATAAAACCGGAATAGATCAGCCCTTGAAGGCTACCACCCACGCCAGACGCGTGGCAACGAAGGCCTCTCGATGAGTCCGATTATCGGCTGCTCAGCATGTTTACCGAACCAGATAGTACGGTCTGCCTGACGATGTATCGGGTCCCGTGGCGTTGTTGCCTGGCGAACGCAACAGGCATTCTCTGCGTGTCGATCGTCACCGCATATTCAAGGGCATCGCCTACAATCGAACCAATGCCCTTTCCATACCCAGAAAACTCAGCGGACACCGCCCAGCCGCGTATCGACGCCCTGCTGTTCGACTACGGCCAGGTCCTCTCGCTGCCGCCCGATCCGGCCGTCTGGGCGCGCATGCGCTCCATCACTGGCCTCGACGAAGATCGCTTCCACGAGGCCTACTGGCACTTCCGCCACGACTACGACCGCGCCGCACTCACCGGCCCCGCCTACTGGCACGCCGTCGCAGCCCGCACCGGCATCACGCTCAGTGATGCGCAAATCGCCGCCCTGTTCGCCGCCGACGTCGATGTCTGGACCGACCTCAACCTGCCCATGGTCGAGTGGGCAGCCCGCCTCCAGCAAGCAGGCGTTCGCACCGGCATCCTCTCCAATATCGGCGACTCCATCGCCGAGGGCATCATCGCAAAGCTCCCCTGGCTCGGCGGCTTCTATCACTGCACCTGGTCGCACGCACTGTTCATGGCAAAGCCGGAGCCGGAAATCTTCCTCGAAACCGCCGAATCCCTCGGCACTTCGCCGCCCAACATCCTCTTCCTCGACGACCGCGAAGAAAACATCGCCGCCGCCAAATCTCTCGGTTTCCAGACCCTCCACTTCACCACCTATCCCGCCTTCGAGCACGAGATGCGGGCCCGTGGATTCAGTTCCCTGCTCGACGCAGGTCTTCCGGCCACCCAGACTGAACCCACTGCAATGTAACGGTCCCGGCACAGCAAATCCCTCGCCGAGTTCGTAGACTTCTGGAAAGTCGCCGCCATTACTGAGAAGCAGGGCTATCAAGTCCACTTCATCGAGCTGTGCGATCTCCTCAACGTCCCTCGCCCCACCGACAACGATCCCAACGGCGAGCGCTACACCTTCGAGAAGCACGTCCCCAAGGTTTACGGCGGCAAAGGCTTCGCCGACGTCTGGTTCCGCGACCACTTCGCCTGGGAATACAAAGGTCCGCACAAAGACCTCAAAGCCGCCTACAAGCAGCTCAACGACTACCGCGAAGACCTGCTCAACCCTCCGCTGCTCGTCGTCTCCGACTTCAACCGCTTCGAAGTCCACACCAACTTCCCCAACACCAAAAAGCGCGTCTACGAGTTCAATCTCTCCGACCTCGAACGCAACCAGGTCACCGCAACCTGCCCGCTGCCGCCACTCGAAGTCCTCCGCGCCCTGTTCGGCGACTACCGCATCCTCCATCCAAACAGCACCGACGCCTACGTCACCGAGGAAGCCGCCAAGCAGTTCGCCAAGCTTGCGGAGCGCCTGGAAATCGAACACAAGCTCACCGCCAGCAAGGAGCAGATTGCGCATTTCCTCATGCAACTGCTCTTCTGCCTCTTTGCGGACTCCGTCGGCCTGCTTCCCAATCGCGTCTTTCGCCGCCTCATCGACTCCGACAATCGCTTCTATCCCGCCAAGTTCATGCGCATGATTCGCAACCTCTTCAGCGCCATGGCGGAACGCGACGGCATCTTCGGCGAGTACGCCATCCGCTACTTCAACGGCGGCCTCTTCAAGTCAGCCGACACCGTTATCGAGCTCGACAAGACCGACCTTGGCATCCTGCACGAAGCCGCCACGCGCTATAACTGGGCCCACATCGCCCCGGCCATCTTCGGCACGCTCTTTGAGCGCTCCCTCGACGGGTCCCTCATAGGAGCCCACTACACCAGCGAAGAAGACATCAGCCTGCTGGTCGAGCCCGTCGTCATGCGACCGCTGGAGCAGCGCTGGGCCCACGTCCGCGCCTCCATCCTCGTCACCCTCGGCATCCCCGCCGAAGCTACCGCCGAAACAGCGCCATCGGCGCGGCATATACCAGCCTGGGCCGAAGGCCCAGGTGGGACCACGGTGGAACCTCCAAGGGCTGAAGGCCCGACACAAAAATCCAGCTCAGGCTCCGAAACCCCGGGTGCCCCATCCGTGACAGCACCATCGTCACGGGTGGGATCCACCGAATCCAACACCATCCCTTTGTTGTCATCCCGTAGCGCAGCGGAGGGATCTGCTTCCACACCCAAACCCCGCACCGCCCCAAAATCCCGTTCCCTCCTCCACTCCAACCCCGAAGCCGAACATCTCCTCGCCGCCTGGCTCGATGAACTCGCCGCCGTCCGCATCCTCGACCCCGCCTGTGGCTCCGGAAACTTCCTCTACGTCGCCCTCCGCCGCCTGCTCGACCTCTGGAAAGAGGCATACGACTTCGCCATATAGAACAACATCCAGATCGCCATCAGCTACGCCGTCCAGAAGATGCCCTCGCCCTCGCAGCTCTACGGCATCGAAACCGAGTTCTACGCCCACGAACTTAGCTCCATCGTCGTCTGGATCGGCTTCCTCCAATGGAAACACGACCACGGAATCACCGAAGACCGCGAACCCATCCTCCAAAAGCTCTCCAACATCGAACACAACGACGCCATCATGCGCTACGACGAGAGCCAAAAGTCCGACGACCATCCCAACGGCACACCCTACGAACCCACCTGGCCCCCAGCCGACTTCATCATTGGCAACCCGCCCTTCCTCGGCGGCAAACTTCTCCGTCGCGAACTCGGCGACAAATACGTCGACGACCTCTTCGTCCTCTACAAAGGCCGCGTCAAAGCCGAGTCCGACCTCGTCGTCTACTGGTTCGAAAAAGCCCGCGCACAGATCGAAGCCGAAGAAGTCGCCAACTTCCACTCAACCCGCGTAGGTCTGCTCGCGACACAAGGCATCCGAGGCGGTGCAAACCGAAACGTCCTCGAACGCATTCAGGAAACCGGCACGATCTTCTGGGCTTGGTCTGACCGCCCGTGGCTCCTCAAGGGCGCAACCGTACACGTCTCCATGATCGCCTTCGAGCGCGGCCACATGAAAGTAGCAACCCCGGCGAGCCAAGCGCCAACGGCGCGTAACATACCAGCCTGGGCCGAAGGCCCAGGTACCGTGCCAAAACAAGACCAAGGGCTGAAGGCCCGACACATAGATCCTTCCGTGGTCGACCCGCCACCCTTCCTCCTCGACGGCCATCCCGTCCCCTTCATCAACCCCGACCTCACCACCGGTTCCAACACCGCCGCCGCCGTGCGCCTCAAGGAAAACCAAGGCATCTGTTTCATGGGTACCACCAAGGTCGGCCCCTTTGACATCGACGCCGAAACGACGCGCAAAATGCGCTCCGCTCCGCTGAACCCCAACGGTCGCCCAAACTCCGACGTAGTCCGCCCGTGGGTCAACGCCCTCGACATCACCCGCCGTCCACGCGACATGTTCATCATCGACTTCGGCTCCGACATGACCGAAGCCGCCGCCGCCCTCTACGAAATGCCCTTCGAATACATCAAGCACCACGTCAAGCCGATCCGTGCATTGCCGAATCGTGACCTTGCGGACAGCCCTTGGTGGATTCACGGACGGCCAAGGGGCGAGCTCCGCAAGGCGCTCGAGCCGCTATCGAGGTACATCCTCACATCGCGCGTTTCGAAGCACCGCCTCTTCATCTGGCTGCCGGTCGCGACCCTACCCGACTCGGCCACCTTCGCAATCGCTCGCGAAGATGACTATTTCTTCGGGGCACTCCATTCCAATATCCACGAAATATGGGCGCGCGCCCAAGGCACCCAACTCCGCGAGGTTGAAAGCGGATTCCGTTACACCCCCAACACCACTTTCGACACCTTTCCATTCCCCTGGCCGCCTGGAACCGAATCCCCCGAAGACGAAGACCCGCGTGTCAAAGCCATCGCCGACGCCGCCCGCGAACTCGTCCGCCTCCGCGACGCCTGGCTCAATCCCAAACCAGCTCCCGGCGAGCCGCCCATCCCGGAAGAAAACCTGAAGGACCGCACCCTCACCAAGCTCTACAACCTCCGCGCCGCAGGAAAGTGCGCCTGGCTGGAAAATGCCCACCGCGCCCTCGACCAAGCCGTCTTCGCCGCCTACGGCTGGCCCTTCAACCTCACCTACCCAGCAAATCCTCTCAAACCTCCTCGCCCTCAACCACCAGCGCGCCGCGGCACAGGGTTCCAAATTCGATGTCAAACCCCCCATTGAGCAAAATGCCCCTAAGTAAAACCAAACAAACGATGAGATGGACCACATGCAAATGGCATTTTAGTTCTGTCCAGGCTGATAGCATAGAAGTAGTTAGGTTGAAATAGACGAAGGCTGCGGAGCTTGGCGCAATTCGCCAATCCCCGCAGCCTTTCGGCATTTATAACCCGTTTGATGTCACGATTTTAGCGGCAACTCCTTTGCTTGCAGTATTTTGGTGAATATAACCTCCGCCAATCAGCACAAACAAAAGGACTTGCCGCCAGGATCATATATGGAGGGGAGGGGGGGTATACCATGCAACCGACGAAAGCAGGACCGCCCCACCGGCAGGGTGGTTACCGTGCAGTAGTTGCCGTCTCGCCCACTGGAATCCGCACCTGCTCCACAATCTCGATGCCGAACCCCTGCAGCGCCGGAATATGCGTCGGCGTATTCGTCAGCAACCGAATCCGGCGAATTCCCAAATCCGACAGGATCTGTCCGCCCAGCCCAATCTGCCGCAGTATCCTCTGCGACTGCAGATTCCGCTCCTCGCTCAAATCCTTGGCATCGCGATTCGCGCCCCGATGCAGCACCAGCCGATGCGGCGCCAGTGCATCGCCCCCTGCAGTCACGCTGCGGTCGATGCCAAACCCGCGCGCCCCATTGTGCAGATACACCAGCGCTCCCCGCCCCGCCTCCGCAATCATCCGCAGCGAGTTGTCCACCAGCGCCCTGCAGTCGCACAACGTCGCGCCAAACACATCTCCCGCCAGGCAGTGCGTATGCACGCGCACCAGCAGCGGCTCGCCCTCCACCTCCGAGTGCGGCTTGCCAATCTCCCCGCCATATACCAGCGCCACATGCGACTCGGCCCCATCCACATCGCTCTCATACGCAATCATGCGGAAGTCGCCATACTGGGTTGGCAATATCGTCTCGGCGATGCGGTGGATGTATCGCTCATGCTGCAGCCTGTACCGGATCAGCGACGCCACGGTCAGCATCTTCAGCCCATGCTGCTCGCAGAACCCCACCAGGTCCGGCACGCGCGCCATTGTCCCATCTTCGTTCATGATCTCGCAGATCACGCCCGCCGAAACCAGCCCTGCCATCCGCGCCAGGTCCACCGAAGCCTCGGTCTGTCCCGCCCGCACCAGCACTCCACCTTTGCGCGCCCTCAGAGGAAACACATGCCCGGGCCGCGCCAGATCATTCGCCGTCGAACGCGGATCGATCGCCACGCGAATCGTATGCGCCCTGTCCGCCGCGGAGATGCCCGTAGTCACACCCTCGCGCGCCTCAATCGTCTCCGTAAACGCCGTCCCAAACCGCGAAGTGTTCTCCGCCGACATGGGCGCCAGCCGCAGATAGTCCGCCCGTTCCTCCGTCAGCGTCAGGCAGATCAGCCCGCGTCCGAACCGCGCCATGAAGTTGATCGCCTCCGGCGTCACAAACTCCGCAGCCAGCGTCAGGTCGCCTTCGTTCTCGCGGTCCTCGTCGTCGACGACAACCACCATCCGCCCCGCGCGTATCTCCGCGACCGCCTCGGGAACCGTAGCAAAATTGGGATTCGTTTCAGGCATACGTGCTGCTAATAGAATACGCTGCTCCTGCACCAGCGAGTCAGCGGCACCCCTACTCCTCCACCGCGTCCGGCGGCAAAATACTCGTAATTCCCGCCGCAATCAACTCATACAATCCCACCGCAACCGCCACCAGAATAATTCCCGCAACCAGCATCGCCGGAGCCGAGTGGTACGCCGCAATCCGGTCGAACTTACGCGCCTGGTCCGCCAGGAATCCATCGCGCCCCTGCTTCAGCCACTGCATCTGCTGATAGTGCGTGTACACTCCCCGCAGCACGCCAAGAAAGAGGACCGCCAACACCCTCCCTGCTGTTCTCGTTCGCTTCATAATCTCTCCGCCCACCTGACCTGTCGCAACCTGATCTCAATCATATTGAGCCGAAGTATCTGCCGCCCGCCGAAAGCGCACCGCGAACCACACATCGCACCATGGCAAACAAAAGCGCCGCCCGATAATGGGCGGCGCCTGCATAAATCTTCAAACCAAATCTACAGTGTCGACTCGATCTCGAATCCCCATGCCTCGAGAAGCGCCTCTGGGATGTACTTCGAATTCTTGTTGCGCCGTGCCCACTCGCGGAGCCGGGTCGAGCGAATGTACTGGTCAGGAGTCAATTTGAACTCTTTTACTACCTGCTCGAAAGATGTAACGGTTGGGACCACCGGCCCGATTGGCTCAGGCTTGCCCCAGTTCGGATTTCCACGACGCTTTGCCATCTATATTGTGTCCTTTTTCCTTTGTCTCCAGCCGCTTAGGTCGGCCAGCAGACGCCTCGCGGCGCCACATTCGGCGGTCAGCATAGGCTTTCTCTATGAAGACACGCGAAGACCATTCTAGGGCATTTTTGACCTAAAAGCAAGTAGATTCAACGCATTTGCGTTTCATTCTGTTGTATTTTCCGCCCAACAGAACTCACTTCGCAGGCGCAGTCTCAATATTCACCGGGATCGTCTGCAGAAGTACAGTCCCAACCGGCTTCCCTTCATACATCGCCGGCCTGAACAGGTTCTCCCGGCCTCCCTTCGCCGCCAGAGCGTCCACCTCGGGATTCAACGGTTTCGCCACCCAAACCTCATCCACCCGCCCGATATCCGAGATGAAGTAAATCAGCGAAATTGACCCCGACACCTTCAAATCAATCCCCTTCTGATCCAACCCCTCATTCTTGGTCATCTTGATGAACGCCAGCGCGCTCAGCTTTGGATCGTTCGCCTCCAGCTTCACCCACTTGCCATCCTGCTGGATATACGCGCAGTTGCATGTCGCGTGATACACCCCATCGGCCGGAAACGGAACCATGTCCGAGATCTCCGGCGGCAGCCCGTCCAGCGCCGCTTTGAGTCCCGGAAAAAACAACCCGCCTTGCAGTTGCGGAATCACCGTCGCCGCATCGGCCCCCTGCAGATCAATCTCCAGCCGCATTGGCACCTTGCCCATTGGCGCCAGCTTCGGGCCGCTCTTCACCAGCGTCGAGCTCTGCCCTTCAATCAAAATCTTGCCGCTCTTCAGCCGCACCGTGTCAGGAAAGAACGCCATCATGGCGTGCAGATCCACCGGCCCGGGCACCGCCTTGCCCCCCAGCCACGTGTACTTCACCACCGGATCCGCCGGATACCCCTTCAGCCCAAAGGCTTTTCCGTGAATCGCAGTCTCAAGCGCAGCCGCATCAGTCTGGCAAATCGCAGGTCGCACCAGCAGCGCGCTCGCCGCCAGAACCAAAATCAAAATCTTCTTCATATATCTATCCTAAATCCAGCCACCCAACCGCCGGTGTGACGCGCAACACCGGGTGCCCCATGTTCGACGAAGTCGACCATGGGGTCATCACTACTGCTCCGTCCGCTCCACCGACGCCCCAGCCATCATCCCAAATCTCCCATCCCCCAGCGCAGTAATCGTAGGCGCATACGTCCCCAGATCCTTCCGCGTCCACCACACTCCCTGCTCGCGCTTCTCCTGCGCCGTCGAGAACCAGTATTGCCACAGCACCGCCCGCATATACTTCGGCGGCGTCCCATTGAAAGGATCGTCCCGAAAAAGCCCCAGCACGTCGCGGTCGTTCTCCAGCAGCAACTCCTCCGTCCGCGGCACCATCGGATTCTGCATCCACGTCCCCAGCGACGCGAACCACGAGTTCCAGTCAAACCGCGGCTGATACGGCGCATAGATTCCCGGCCGCTCCCGCACATCCTGCGGCTTATACCGGAACGGATACGCCGTCCAGTTCACCCCATCGTTCGACCCCTGAAACTCAATCTCGTACCTGTGCGGAGTCATCACCGCAAACAGCCCATACTGATTCGCAATCCGGAACGGCTCCAGCGCAGCCACCGGCGCCTTCGGCAGCGGAGCCTCCCGCCAGAACATCCACACCATCTCCGCCGTAGTCGCATACGCCACCCACGTCAGCGCAATCGCAGCCACCCCCACACCCGCCGAATGCAGCAACCCCGGCCACCGGAACGCGCGCACTCCCTCTGCGGCTGATTCACTCACCTCTCCGTGTTCTCTCTCTTCTTCCGCGTCTTCTGTAATTCGCACTGGCCGCCACCGCCCCGGCACAAATCTCCGCAGAAAATCATCATCCAGCAGCAGCACCGCCAGCACCAGCACCAGGTAATTCAGAAACGCATAATTCGCCGTGGCAATCACTCCGATCTGCCACGCCGTAACGATAAAGAAGCAGACGATCCGTGCCCGCCGCCCCACAAACGCCAGCCACACCAGCACCAGTTCCATCCCCAGCGTCAGCCCAGCCGTCGCCTTGTGGAACCACCACGGCAGATGCTGCAGATACCACCCAATCCACGTCGGCAGCGGCCCGTTCTGGTAGTACTCGTACATCGCCGTCAGATTCCGCCACGTCGGATCCCCGCTCAGCAGCTTAACCGCGCCCGACTCAAAATAAATCCGAAACCACTCCCACAGCAGCAGAAAAATCGCCGCCCGCATCGGCGGCCGTTTCGCCCCCAACCCCGGCCACAGCCCAGGCGGCGCCAGAAACAGCGAGATAAACCCCGCCTCCAGCAGCATCCCATCACTCTGGTATCCCGAAAAATCCTGCGCCGCCCCCACAAACGAGAGGAAGCACAGAAAGCAAGCCACCAGCATCCCACGCGGCCACACATTCAACACCAGCAGCACCGAAGCCACCAGCCCCACCCACATCAGCGCCATCAGCATGTGGTCGCCGCTGTTGAACCACAGCAGCGTAGGCGCATACCAAAACCGCATCGCACCCAGTCCGCGTCCACCCTCCAGATACTCCGCCGCCGGCAGAATACCCTGCGTCCCGATCAGTCCCTTCACCTGAAACAGCAGCGCAAAGAACGCCGAAAAATAAATCAGCCCCAACGCACGCAAAAACACCCAGCGCGAGATCAGCCAATTCCCCGCGCCATGTTCCGAATCGAAGAGATAAAGGAAGACGCGTCTGGCCGTGTCCATTGCATCAATCCTGAAATCCGTCTCACAATTTCAATGCGAGCCCTGCGCCATGCGTGGAAAGATACTACGCCCGCGCCGCAAACGAGACTAACCTTGCAGACAGGAAGCTCATGCCCAAGCCCGCTAATCATCGCCGCCGCAAAGCCACCATCATCGGCTCAGGCCCCAACGGCCTCGCCGCCGCAATCGTGCTCGCCCAGGCCGGCCTCGACGTCACCGTCTACGAAGCCCAGCCCACCATCGGCGGCGCATGCCGCACCATGGACCTCACCCTCCCCGGCTTCCACCACGACTTCGGCTCCGCAGTTCATCCCATGGCCGTAGGCTCGCCCTTCTTCTCATCACTCCCCCTCGCCGACTACGGCCTCGAATGGATCCATCCGCCCGCACCCCTCGCCCACCCCTTCGACGACGGCACCGCCATCATCCTTCCCCGCGCCCTCACCGAAGCCGCCGCCGCGCTGGGCGAAGACGGCCCCGCCTGGCGCAATCTCTTCGAGCCCCTCGCCGCCAAGCTGGGCCGCCTTAACCGAAGACATCCTCCGCCCCATCCCCGCCCTCCCGCGGCACCCACTCCTTCTCGCCCGCTTCGGCCTCAACGCCATCCTCCCCGCCACCACACTCGCCCGCCGTCGCTTCCGCACCGAACCCGTGCGCGCCCTCTTCGCCGGACTCGCCGCACACTCTTTTCTCTCGCTCGACGAGCCTCTCTCCGCATCCTTCGGCCTCGTCCTCGGAGCCTCCGCGCACGCCGTCGGCTGGCCCATCCCCCGCGGCGGCGCGCAGTCCCTCGCCAACGCCCTGGCCGCGCTACCTCATGCACCTCGGCGGCCACATTATCACCTCCACGCCGATCCACAGCCTCAGCGATCTCCCGCCCGCCGACCTCACCCTCTGCGACATCTCCCCCCGCCAACTCCTCGCCCTCGTCGCTCCCAATCAACTCACTCCTGCTCTACCGCCGCAACCTCGGCCGCTACAAATACGGCCCCGCCGCCTTCAAAGTCGACTACGCCCTCTCCGCTCCCATCCCCTGGAACGCCCCCGCCTGCCGCGACGCCGCCACCGTCCACCTCGGAGGCACCCTCGCCGAAATCACCGCCTCCGAATCCGCCATGGCCAACGGCCGCACCGCGCAAAAGCCCTTCGTCCTGCTCAGCCAGCCCACCCTCTTCGACCCCACCCGCGCCCCCGCCGGCCAGCACATCGCCTGGGCCTACTGCCACGTCCCCAACGGCTCAACAGAAGACATGCTGCCCAACCTCGAATCCCAGATCGAGCGCTTCGCCAACGGCTTCAGCTCCACCATCCTCGCCCGCCACATCTCCACCCCCGCCACGCTCGAATCCATGGACGCCAACCTCATCGGCGGAGACATCTCCGGCGGCGCATACTCCCCCGGCCAACTCCTCTTCCGCCCCACCCACCGTCAGTACCGAACCTCCGCCCCCAACCTCTACCTCTGTTCCGCCTCCACGCCACCCGGCGGCGGAGTCCACGGCATGTGCGGAGCCAACGCCGCCCGCCAGGCCCTCCGCGACCTGGATCGATAGCCCAGCCAAGGAAAAGGGGCCGCCGCGATCTCCCGCGCAGGCCCCTCGCCTTTGTCTTCAACTAACAACCAACAACCTGCAACTGACAACTGCTCCTACATCCCGCTCTGGTTCCCTTCGCCCGAGTGAAGAACACGATAGCTGTCGTTCCCCTTCGACCAAACCAGCAGCAGAATGTCCTTGCCCGCGGGAGTCGCATGCACCACGTTTGCGAACTGCTCCGCCGAAGTCACCGGCTTGCGGTTCACTTCCAGCACCACGTCGCCCGGCTGCAACCCTGCGTCGTCCGCCGGAGAGCCCGGACGAACATTCGCAACCGCCGCGCCCTTCACGCTATCCGGAACATTCAGTTGCTGCCGCGCATCCTGGTTCAGGTCGTCGACCGCCAGCCCCAGCTTGCCCGTGTTCGCCTGACCGTCCTGGCCGCCCTCGTTGTCGGCAACCTGCGTGCCCGGCTTGTGGTACTCGCCAACCTTCACGCTCACCTGCATCGGCGTTCCATTGCGGATGATCCCCAACTGGATCGTCTGGCCCGGCTGATCCTGGCTCACCGCAACCTGCAACGCGCTGCCGTCGGCAATCTTCCGCCCATTCAGCTCCGCAATCACGTCGCCGCTCTTCAGCCCGGCATTCGCCGCCGGAGAATCCGGAGTAACCTGCGCCACAATCGCGCCGCTCGCATCCTTCAGGTTGAAGAAGCTTGCATTCGCCGGAGTCACATCGTTCATCGCAATCCCGAGATAGCCATGCTCAACCTTGCCATGCGCAATCAGTTCCTGGGCAATGTTCTTCGCCATATCGGAAGGAATCGCAAAGCCCGCTCCAGCGAACGACCCGCTGTCCGAGATGATGAACGTGTTGATGCCTACCAGCTCGCCATGCGCATTTACCAGCGCACCGCCCGAGTTGCCCGGATTGATCGCAGCATCCGTCTGGATGTATCCACCCGGCTTGCGCGCGTCATCGCTATAAGGATTCTGACGATTCACCGCGCTCACAATCCCGCGTGTCACCGAGTCCTGGAAGTAGCCAAACGGGCTACCAAACGCCAGCACCGTCTCGCCCGGCTTCAGCGAAGAAGAATCGCCCCACTGCAGGAACGGCAGATCGTGCCCGTCGATCTTGATCACCGCCAGGTCCGTCAGCTTGTCCACGCCGATCACCTTCGCGTCCATCACCCGGCGATCGTTCATCGTCACCTTCACATTCACCGCGCCATCCACCACGTGGTTATTGGTCACAATATAACCATCCGGCGAGATGATGATGCCCGACGCCAATGCCATGTTCCAACGGCTGCTGCTGTTGCTGGAAACGCCGTCCGCCCTGGCCCTGACCACCTCCGCCAAACGGCCCGTTCGGCCCAAAGAACTGCGCAAATCCAGGAGGCAACTGCTGCTCCTGCCCGCCACCTTCGTTCTGCGACTCTTCGTCCTCGCGTCCCTTCGACGTCACCTGTACGTTCACCACCGCCGGAGCAACGTGAGCCGTAACCGCCTCCATCGCATGATCGAGGGCCGTCAGTGCCGCAACGCTGTTGTCGTCCACCGGCGGAGTGCTAACCGCCGCCCGCCCCTGGCTCTCGTGGAAAACCAGGCTCACCGCCAGCGCAGCCGTCAAAACCGCGCCCGCACCTACACTCAAAGGTCTCCGTGCCATCTTCTTCACCCCTTCTACTAATTGATTAGTTACACCAGACATAAACGCACCTCATTCACAAGTTGAACTGCAAACCTATAGTTGAAAAACGAGCCAGCCGCCCCGCACAGGCACAGCTGCATAACGATGAACTTGATCCAAATCCTGCTCGCACTACCAGCCCTTGCCCCACATCAGATTGCGTCCGCTGCGCCCGAGCCTCAGGATTTTCCGTCGTAGCCGCAGTCATTACCATCCTCGAACTGCGCGCCACCCCATCCTCACTTTGCCACTCAGTAACCACAACCCACTGCTGGACCATTCCCGCAGACTGCTCTTCCCGCCGCGCCACCAACCGATCCGCGCGGTCCGAGTTCCGATATGCCACATCAGTTTTGTCAGCCGCAACTTTGGCTTCGCTCGTTGTGTCGGTCTTGCTTAAGGGCACGGCTTCAGCCGTGCCGTAAGCTACTCCCTCAGATTGCGGCTTCAGCCGCTGAGGTCCGCCTTCCCGCGCGCCAACCTCAGCCACCCGCCCCAACGAAGCCTTCATCAAAACTTCATGCGGCGCGACCATTCCCTGCCGCAAACCACGTATGTCAGCCAACCGCGCCCCATCGACATTGACCAAATCCGCCTGTGTCACATCCTGCGTATTCGCCGCAAACCCAATCACCTGCGGACAACGCCCTAATCCCACCGCCGCTCCAACCAATCCCAGAAGCGCCCCGCCCAGCACCAGCCGCGCATGCGCCGGCTGCATTACCTCGCCGCGCCGCAGAATCCTTCCAACCCTCCGTCCCAACTCCGACTCGCGCCCCAGCGCACCCAGCGCCAGCGAAAATCCTCGCCGACCTATCCGATGCTCCGCCACCGTCGCCAGGCAGGCAGCATACGCCGTCGCCGCGCCCGGCTTATCCGCAAGAGCGCTCAGCACGCGCTCATCCACCGCCAACTCCCTTTCGAAGCAAAGCCGGCGCTCCACCCAGGCGAGCGCGGGATTCAGCGGAAAGATCACCAGCGCAACCTTCTGCAGCAGATTCATCCAGTCGTCCGCGCGCCCCAGATGACCCGACTCATGCAACACCACCTGCTCCAGCTCCGCGGGAGTCAATTTCTCCAGCAGCCAGCCAGGCACCAGGATCTTGGGCGCGAAAAACCCAATCACCGTAGGCCGGTCCACCTCATCCGAAACACAAAGTTCGGCCCGCCGTGATAGCAACGAACCCGAGTGCCCCATGTTCGACGCAGTCGACCATGGGCATACATCCTGCCTCACCTCCACCGGCCGCGCGCGCTTCCACAAAGCCCGCACCCGGAACCCTGCGACCACCAGCGTCACCGCCCGCACCAGCGAAGCCACCAACCAAACCGCTCCAATCGCTAAACCCCACCGCGCATCCAGCGTCAACCAGGCGCTCTTGCCGCCCACCGGATCAACACCCGCCGCATGCGGCCAAACCAAAGCCATCGGCAACGCCGCAACCACCAGAAACACCCCAAACCAGATCGCAAACCGAACCGCCGCAGGAGTCTTAGGCAGCAGACGCAGTGCAGCCCACACCACCAGCGCCAGCAAAACTCCCTGCCATACAGCGGCCACCAAAGCGCCTGTAGCCAGACCGATCATCGCGCCACCCTCCGGCCCGCCGTAACTTCGGGTGCCCCATTCACGGCAGCACCACCGCCGTGAGTGGGGTCCGCATCGGACTCAGCCGCCTTCGCAATCGCCGCTTTCAGCCGCCGCAACTCCTCCGGATCGATCTCCTCATCCCCCAGCAGCGACAGCAGCAGCCGCTCCCGGGAATTCCCGAAGAACCGCTGCATCATGTGCCGAATCTCCGACCGGCTCGCCTCCTGCTCTTCCACGCAGGGGCTATACAGGAACGCGCGCCCCTCCTGCCGGTGCCGCACATAGCCTTTTTGTTCGAGGATCCTAACCGTAGTCAAAACCGATGTATACGCCAGCGCCTCGCCTTCAGGCATAGCCGCCACCAGGTCGCTCACAGCCGATTCGCCACGCGTCCACAGCATCTTCATCAGCCTCAACTCGGCCTCAGTCAACGTAATGGACTTCCTCGGTGGCATCGCCTGCGAGAACCCTCCACGCCCTCCGGTTCGGGCGTCACAATTCTTCAGACGAACAACTAAACGATTAGTTACCAAGCCCTGTGGAAAAACTTAACCTGCTCTCTCTCCGGGGTCAGCGCGAGCCCTTACACTCTGTGACGCGAACATCATCGGTCGCCACAACCGCCGGCAAATTCCACGCCCAGCCGTTGGAGTCACTCCAAACGCCGTCCCACCGGGTCGCAACCAGGTAGCCGATGCCCAGCCTCCCGCAAACCGCGCGAGCCTCCGCCGCGGACAAAGCGACTCCGCCCGTCGGGAAGAGTTGCCCGATGCCCTGCTGGAGTCCCGCGCAACTCGCCGCGCTCCCGCCAAACGAGGTGGCGCAGTCCGGAAGCGCATTCGCAATCTGGCGCCGCGCCGCCACGATCTGCGCGTAGCGGAAAAAGTCGCTCGGCTGCGCCGGATCGAACTGGATCACCGCGTCCTCCGGGATGCTCCCGTCCATCTGGTCGAAGGCAAGCCGCACCGCCATCGCCCGTTTCGCCAACCCGGCCACGTCCGACTGGCCGTGCCTATCCTCAAGAGGCAGGTAGGTCCGCAGCGCAACCTGCTGATACACCGTTCCCGCAACGCCGATCCAAAGCGTGGCATAGAGCGCGCCGCGCACCCAGCGCTTCGGCTCGCCGAACGCGCCTTCGAACCACCGCACCGCCAGCAGAAGCAGAAAGAACTGCGCGATCAGCATCGATCGCCAGCCGAAGTCGTTGCTCGAAATCACCGCCGAACGTAGAAATGTCCCAATGATCAGCACCACCGCCGCGAAGAACAACGAAGCCCGAGCCGACTCATCCAGCTTTATTCGCCGCATCGCCAGGCAAACGACAGCCAGCAGCAGCCCAAAGAAACCGAGCTCCACAAAGTATCCCGGCACCAACAGGATCAAACGCGCAACCGAGCCAGCCACAATCGGATGCATCCGAGCCACATTCGCGAACCAGGGAAACGCCAGCAGCGCATCCGGATCGATCATCCGCCGGATCCCAAACTGCAGAAAATGGGACGCACCCTCGCCAACAGCAGCATCCGCAGGAGTCGATCGAAGTTCGTTCAGATACGGCAGAAGCCCCAGCACGGCAATCGCCCCCGCGCCAAGCAGAACCGGCACCCGCGCCAGCGATTGCCGCTCCCAGACCAGCACCCACACGATCCACGCAACCATCACCATCGCAAACGCCAGCGGAACCCAGATCGAAAGCCCGAACGCGCTCGCAAACGCAATCCCAGCAACCAGCGCGCAATCAAATCGCTGCTTCCTGCCCTCGCCCTTCGCCATCCACACCAGCAGAAACCCGAACAGGCAGCACACCAGCGCAGCCACATGGTGCGGCACCCAGATCACCGAATCCAGCCAAGAAGTTACCTGGTCGCCGGACCACCACTCCATATCCGCATCCGCCGGCAGCCGGAAGATAGCCTTCGCGATCGCGGGCAGAATATCCAGCCCAGTCACCGCAAGCAGCCCCAAAGCCAGAGCCCCGCGCGACCAACGCCGCCGCAGCAAGCCAACGCCGGCCTCGCTCGCTTCCAGAAAGTGCCGGCAAAACAGCGCCACAATCGCAGCCAGCCCAAACCCCGCCCAGACCACGCTCGCGATAAACGCCTGCCGCGCCGTCACTCCGGCAATCTTCGCAACCACCGCCGTCACTACGTACCAGAAGTAGTAGTAGCGCATCGGCGCAGCATGTCCCGGCCAGTAAAGCGGATTCGCCGGCGGAACGCCCGTCCGCATCACCGCATCTACGAACGCCGAACGCAGCGCATGATCGTAAACCGTGACACTGAGAAGAAGATGATTCCCGAATCCAACATCCACCAGCGCGGCAATTACGAGTCCGACCCACACCACACCGATCGCCGCACCCATCAGCGACCACCAACTGAATTGCCTATGCTTATCCCGATCCAGCCGCCGTGCCCAAAAGTTCAACCCAATCATCGACAACGCCGCACACGATAGCCGCCCCTCGCACGGCGGCCATCGAACTGTACTTCGCGATCATCACCGCCGCAATCGGCACCACGGCAAACGACAGAGTCACGCCCCACGCCAGTTGCTGTACCGCATCGCGTTTGCGAAACCCGAGGAGATTCGTAGCCCAGGCCACGCAATATCCCGGCGCGAACAACACCAGCACAAACGCCACCACCGCAATCAGGCAGCCGAAGACATCGCCGCGGGTCAGCGCACTGCCCATCACACTGCCAATCAATCCGGTCGAACCTCCGTCAGCCAATTATCGCCGCTCGAAGCCACCCCGGTTTGCCGCGCAACTTATAATCTACTTGTGACCCCCAATACTTCCATCCTTCGCCAGCCCGCTGGGCAGACCCTTCTCTTCGACGCCGACGACACGCTCTGGGAGAACAACATCTACTTCGAGCAGGCAATCTCCTCCTTCATCTCCTATCTTGACCATCGCACCCACACGCACGAAGAAGTCCGCGATCACCTCAACCACGTCGAGCGCGCCACCATCAAGGCGCACGGCTACGGGCTCAAGAGCTTTCGCAAGTCGCTCATCGCCTGCTTCGAGCAACTCACTGACAAACCCGTAACGCCGGAGAAGCACGCGCGCATCGTCAGCTTTGCTCAGTCCATCGCCGACCACGAGATCGAGCTGCTCGCAGGCGTTCCCGCCACCATCGCAGAGCTAGCCACGCGCCATCGCTGCATCCTGGTCACCAAAGGAGATGACGCCGAGCAGCGCGACAAACTCCGCCGCTCCGGCCTCGCACCCCACTTCGCCGCCGTCGAAGTCCTGCCCGAAAAGAACGACGCCGCCTACCGCGACCTCGCCCATCACCACGAGTGTGACCACGGCTGCACCTGGATGATCGGCAACAGCCCCAAGTCCGACATCAACCCCGCGCTCGCTGCCGGCCTGCACGCCATCTTCATCCCGCACGGCTTTACCTGGGTGCTGGAACACGAGGTCGTAAACGCTGCGCCAGCCGGTCAGAACTTCCTCGAACTTGCCTCGTTCGCCGACCTCACGCGCCACTTCTAGTCGCCGAAGTAGTATCCGTCCCGCGTCTGAATGTAGAAGTCCTTGGGGTTGAGCTTTGCCAGCGACAGAACAATCCGGTGATAGCCGCCCGATGAAGCGTCCTTGTCCGGCGAAAATCCAATCCGATATTGCGCGCGCAGATCGTCGCCGATCTCCTTGTAGATGTCGGCCAGCGTCTCCTTCTTGCCGGCTTCAAATACCGCTCCGCCGGTTTGCTGCGCAATATGCTCCAGCGTCTTCCTGCCATCGGCTACCGGAATCGCCTGCGGCCGCCGGTTAGAACAAGGGCTGCCACCGGGATTACTTCCCGGATAGCCGCCAGGGTACCCACCGGGATAGCTTCCAGGGTACCCACCGCCAGAACCATTCTGGCAATTGTCGGTCTGGCCGGTGTGGAATCCGCGGTCGGTATTCGCAGGCTGCGTGCCCTTCACAAAAACGGCATACACCACAGTGTCGGCGCGTTGAGCAGCTTCAATCGCAGACTCCAGCGACTCCTTGCTTCCGCCATCGAGCCCATCGGTGACGACAATAATTGCCTTCCTCCCCGACTGCTTGCTCATCAGTTCGTTGGACGAAAGAAATAGCGCGTCGTACAAAGTCGTTCCAACACCACGTTTTGGCGGCCCATCGTCGTTCTTCGTATTCCTAGGATCAGAGACCGATGTAACGGCCGCCGCCGCGGGTGCGGAGTCAATCGTGAACTGCTTCACGGATGCTTCCAGCTTCGGCCTGGAACTGGTCGTATCCTGCAGCAGATCGATCTGCCGAGCGAATTGCACGACGAAAGCCTTGTCGCGATCCGCCGGACCACTCAGCAGGTCGAGAAGCGCTGAACCGGATGCGCGTTCCTCCTCGAGTGAATCGCGCTGGGTCGCGCTCGTGTCCACCAGCAACCCAAGCGTAAGCGGCAGGTCGGCGCTCGAACCGAACGAAGTGATGGCCGCCGGTTTCTTGTCGACCAGCAAAGTGAAGTCATCCTTCGTCAGGTTCTGGACCAGCGCGCCCTTCTTATCGAGCACAACGACAGGAACATTCACCAGCCGCGCATCTGCACTCGTCGCCGCCGTTGCGCCTTCGTGCGACCCCGTCGCCTGTCCCGCAGCAGGCTGCTGCGCAACCGCGAAGCCGGCAACGACTAGTGGCAAGGTCGCCAACACGGCAGCGCGAAGTTTTCCTCGAACGCTCATCATTTGACGATAGACGGGATTTGCTGCCAACAGTTGCTCCCAGCCCACGAGATTTCAGGCTTCCATTTCAGATTTTCAGGATATGCTGGCTGGGTAATGAATCACATCACCTTTCTCACCGTGGCGTTCGGGCTCACTCTCGCCGCCGGAAGCTCTCCAGCGCAGGTCCTCCGTCCAAACGTCGGCGACACGCCTCCCACTGGCTATAGCAGAATCATCCAGTTGTGGCCCACCAGCGCTCCCCTGTCCAAAGGCACCGCCTCAGGCGACATCCCCAAGCTTTACTATTATCCGGCTATCGGCGCCGGGGTGAAGTCGGCGGTAATCGTGCTTCCCGGCGGCGGATACAACCACGTCGTAATGGAGAAGGAGGGCGCGGTAGAAGGTAAGTGGCTTGCCGCTCACGGAGTAGCCGCATTCGTACTGCAGTACCGCCTGGCGCCCTGGTACAAGTATCCGGCTCCCATGTTGGACGGCTCTCGCGCCGTGCGCTACGTACGCAGTCACGCCTCGGATTTCGGGCTCGACCCCAACAAGATCGGCGTGTGGGGCTTCTCCGCCGGAGGACACCTCGCCGGATACCTTGCCACCGAAACGCCAGAGCACGACAAATCCAGCGCGGACCCAGTCGAACGCGTGGACGCTCATCCGAACTTCGCCATCTTCTCTTACGCCCGGCTCAGCATGGACAATTCCATTCCGCGGCCCACGAACATGGAGTCGCTCGTTGGCGAAAACCCCTCTCCGGAGACCTTGGACAAGATCTCCTACGCACGACACGTCACCAAGGATACCTCGCCCAGCTTCATCTACTCCACCACCGCCGACCAACAGGTCGACTCGCTCAACTCCACCGAGTACTACGACGCGCTGAAGCGTGCCGGCGTGCCAGCCGAACTGCACATCTTCGAGCTTGGCCCGCACGGAACCGGGATGGGCCAGAATCTGAAAGGGCTTGCAGAACTTGAAGTCTGGCCGCTGTTGTTGGAGCACTGGATGCAGTTGCACGGCTGGATGACAGCGACCGCCTCAGAGAAGTAGAATGACAAGTGACTTACATCACTGAAGCCGCGGAGACGCGCAGCCGATGATGTCATAGTCTCGACTCGTCTCGGTTGCCCGCAAGCTCGCGGCGCAATTTCTTCACCAAATGAAGACGAGCGCAGCAAGCCGTTACTTCTTAGGTACTTACGATCATGGGGCATGGCCCGGAAGTTGTAGCCGGGAAACCGTGACGGGTAGTTCCAATCGACTTATCAAATGCTAGCCTTGCTTGACGCTCGAAGTTGAGCTGTCCCAGCGGATTGAGCAGTGTGTGCGACTAGAGTTTCCCGTCGCCATGGGATTTACGGAAGGCAGGCAGTTTTTTGATCAAATACTGGTTCTCAGGTCATCGCCGCTATAGAGTCATACGATTGACTGCAGGATTTGCCGCGCTCTTCATGCTCGTCTGGAGAATTCAGGCAGGCGACAAGGCCGCAGCTTCCCCGGTCGCCAATGTATTTATCTGGGGAGCGGTTTTCTTCACCATCATCTTCCTGGTGTGGCGCGAAAAGAATCAGACACTTGCCCATCGAGTTGCAAGTGAAGAGTCAGCCCGCTTCATCGCCGCCGCAGAAACCAGCCCGGACGCCTTCTTCATCTTCGACGCAGTAAGAAACAGCGCGAACGATATCGTCGACTTTCGATTCGTCTACGTCAACTCCCACGCCGAGGAGTTGCTCAAAACACCACGCGCAAAGCTTCTGAAGCAGGACATGTGCGTTCTCTTCCCCGACAACCGGATCAGCGGCATGTTCGACAAGTACCGCAAAATCGTCATCTCGGGCGAATCCATGGTGGAGGAATACTCCGTTCGCAACGACGACGGAACGGATACCTGGCTGCGTCAGCGAGTGAATAAACTGGGCGATGGCCTGGCGATCCGCACCAGCGACGCCACAGAGTTGAAGGCCAGCGAAGAGCGGTTCCAGAACCTTTCCAACTTCAGCAACTCCGTATTCGAAAACGCCCCGTTCAGCATCATTGAGACGGACGTAGACGGCATTATCCGGGCGATGAACGCGGCGGCAGAGCGTCTAACCGGATACAAGCGGTCGGAGACCGTCGGCAAAGCTTCGATCACCTCACTGCACGATCCCACCGAGATGAGCCGCCGGTTCGAAGAGAATCCGACGCAGGTGGAACCGGAGCTTACCGGATTCGCGATGCTCACGGCCAAGGCATCTCTGGGAGAAGTAGACGAGCGCGAGTGGACCTACATTCGCAACGACGGTAGCACCCTGCCCGTGCACGTCGCCGTGACAGCAGTGAGAGACACCACCGGCGCGGTCAGCGGCTTTATCGCGATCGCTTCCGACATCACAGAGCGCAAGCAGTTGATGACCTACCTGAACCACATGGCCTCGCACGACCAGTTGACCGGCCTGCCCGGGCGCACACTACTGCGCGAGCGCATCGCCGAGGCGATTGAGAAGGCCATGCTGCATGGGCGCAAGGTCGCCGTGTTCGTTATCGACCTCGACCACTTCAAGCGAATGAACGACTCACTCGGCCACCGCGCCGGCGACGAGATCATCGTTGGAATGGCCGAGCGCATGCGCCAGTCGCTGCGCCGCTCGGACACGCTGGGACGCCTCGGCGGCGATGAGTTCATCGTGGTGATGCCGCACATTGCTACCCTCGTCGATGTCGAACGCTGCGCCAAGCGCCTCGTCGACCGCGTATCAAGCACCGCCGTCGTCGGCGACATGGAAGTCAATCTGACCGCCAGCGTCGGCGTATGCGTCTACCCCGACTTCGCCGAGGACGTGGACAGCCTGCTGGAGCGCGCCGACGCCGCAACCTACGCCGCCAAGGGAAATGGCCGCAATCAGTATCAGGTCTTTTCCGAGGCAATGCTGAAGGAATCGCAGGAGCGGCTGTCGATGGACACTGCCCTGCGTCATGCGCTCGTCCGCGAAGAACTCTTCCTGCACTATCAGCCCCTGGTCTCGCTAACCACAGGCCGCGTCATCGGAATGGAAGCGTTGCTCCGCTGGCACCATCCGAAGCTCGGCGTCATCTCGCCCGCAACGTTTATTCCGTTGGCCGAAGAAACCGGTCTGATCGTCGCCATCGGCGAGTGGGCGCTCAAGCGTTCCTGCCAGCAGGCCAAGGTCCTGATCGATGAGTTGGGGATGGACCTGTCTGTCTCAGTAAACCTCTCGCCGCGCCAGTTCGAACAACCCAACCTGCTGCAGGTCATCGACCAGGCTCTTGAAGAAAGTGGCCTTCCGCCAAAAAGTCTACAGGTCGAATTGACCGAAAATACGCTGATGATCAACTCGGCGTCGAACTTGGAAAAACTGCAGCAAATTCGCCAGCTTGGCGCGCGCGTCGCGATCGATGACTTCGGCACGGGTTTCTGCAGCTTCTCCTACCTCCTGCAGTATCCGGTCGACCGCCTCAAGATCGATCAAAGCTTTGTCATGAAGGCCGTCACCGAACCAAATGCCGCGACGGTAGTTCGCACCATCGTGGCCATGTCGCATCACCTCGGCATCAAGGTCATCGCCGAGGGCGTTGAGACACCGGATCATCTGCGCTTCCTGGCGCAGCGCAAATGCGACGAAGCGCAGGGGTACTACTTCTCGCGCCCCGTCGCAGCGGCTGGATTTGGCGCAGCAGTGGCGGCGATTCATCGTCTCTTCGACGAGCGCCAACTGCTGGAGGAGATTCGCCTCGCATCCTCCGCAGGCGGAGCTGACACCTACGAGACCGACCAGGAACTCGAACGGCAGGGGTCGCCGTTCCAGCCCTATCAGAAGCAAGTCGTAATGTAGCTTCGCTTCTGCCCTGCTACTTGCCCGCACCCTTAGCTATCAGCCCAGTCGTCGAGAAGCCTTCCACCGTAGGCACAATCTTTACCTGGCCGCCCCAACTCTGCACCTCGCTCGCGCCCACAACCGTGTCGGGAACGTAGTCGCCGCCTTTCACGATCACGTCGGGTCGCGCCGCGCAGATCAGCTCCAATGGCGTCGGCTCGCCAAACACCACCACAGCATCGACGGCGGCCAGTGCAGCCAGCACGCGCGCCCGCTCTGTCTCGGCGACGATTGGTCGCGTAGGACCCTTCAGGTCGCTTACGGATTTGTCGCTGTTGATCGCCACAATCAGCCTGTCGCCGAAGTGCCGCGCCTGCTCCAGCACCGTGATGTGCCCGATATGCAGCAGGTCAAAGCAGCCATTCGTAAACACCACGCGCTCGCCATTCGCCTTCCACAGCGCCACGCGCTGCACCAGTTCCTCGCGCGACACCACCTTGTCCTCGGCATTGAGCGCAATCTGCGGAGCCAGAGCCGCCAGCAGCTCATGCTTCTCCACCGGCACCGTCCCCACCTTGCCGACGACAATCCCGGCAGCAATGTTTGCCAGTCCAACCGCTGTCTCCGGCTTCAGTCCTGATCCCAGACACAACGCCAGCACCGCGATCACCGTATCCCCCGCACCCGACACATCGAACACCTGGCGCGCCACCGCCGGAGCCACCATCCTGTTGCCCGGCCGAATCAGCGAGATTCCCTTATCGCCCAGAGTCGCCGTAATGAACTCAAGGTCCAACTCCTGCACCAGTGCCTCGGCCGCATCCAGCAGCGGCGTCAGGTCGTGCGCATCGAGTTGCAGCGCACGCGAAAGCTCGCCCAGGTTCGGGCAAACCGTCGTCGCTCCGCGGTAGCGGCTGAAGTCAGCGCTCTTCGGATCCACCAGCACCGGAATATCCTTTGCCCGAGCTGCCTGAATGACGACCTTACAGACTTCCGGCGTCAGCACGCCCTTGGCGTAGTCGGACAGCACCACCGCGTCGCAACCCGGCAGATGCGCCAGCACGCTCTCCAGCAGGCTCGAGTAATCGCCTTCAGACCGCGCGCCGGTGCGCTCTGTATCCAGCCGCAGCATCTGCTGCTGTCCGCCCAGGATGCGCTGTTTGGTTATCGTCGGAAATCCCGCCGAGACAATGAACTTCGGCGACACTCCGTTCTGGCGCAAACAATCTGCCAGCAACGTCTCATCCTCGTCACCGCCAGCAAAGCCGATCACTTCTACCTGTGCACCCAGCCGGCTGATGTTCATGGCAACATTCGCCGCCCCGCCCGGCTGATGGCTCTGGTGCGTCGCCCGCACCACCGGCACGGGAGCCTCCGGCGAGATCCGTCCCACCTCGCCCCAGACGTACTTGTCCAGCATCACGTCGCCCACCACCAGCAGACGCTTAGCCGACCAACGATCCTCGATCTCCTGAATCACCTCATGCAGTTGCTCGATCACCACCACTCCCTGGGACTCGTGCTGCCAACCCCGAGTCTGTTGTTATCATAGCTGGGTGGCCGCCTCGCAAAGCAGCTTTCCGCCTCGTCCCCTGCACACCGTCTTCCTCGACCGCGACGGCGTTCTGAATCAGAAACTGCCCGAGGGCCGCTACGTCAGCACCCCGGACGAGTTTCGACCGCTCCCCGGCGTTCACCAGGCTATCGCCCGGCTCAACAACGCCGGCAAACGCGTCGTTGTCGTCTCCAATCAACGCGGCATAGCGCTTGGCCTCTATACCGCCGCGGATGTGCTCGATATCCACGCTCTCTTCCAGAACGAACTCAATTCCCACAGCGCCCACGTCGACGCCTTCTACTTCTGTCCCCACGACAAAGCCGATTGCGACTGCCGCAAGCCGCTCCCTGGCCTCTTCAACCAGGCCAAAGCCGACTTCCCCGACATCGCTGCCGAATCCAGCGCCATCGTCGGCGACTCCTGGTCCGATATCGAATTCGGCCGCCGCCTCGGCATGCTCACCGTTTTCATCGAGGGCGATCCCGCGCTGCAGAAGCCCGGGGCCGAAGCCGCACGCGACTCCGCCGACATGCACTTCCCATCGCTGCTCGAAGCGGTCGACGCCCTGCTCGCAAATTCCTCGCGCCTAGCCGCCGATCCTCCGCAGAGTCTCGTACGTCTCCACAATTCCCTCTTCCAGCCCGGTCATCTCCACATCGCAGCCTAGCTCGCGCAGCCCGGTCAAATCCGCCTCGGTAAAGTGCTGGTAGCGTCCCTCAAGATCGGCAGGAAAAGGAATGTACTCAATCTTCGCCTGTCCATGCACCGCCATCAGCGCCTTCGCCACGTCGTTGAAGCTTCGGCTCTTGCCAGAACCCGCATTCACAACACCGCGATAAATCTTCTGTGCGTCGCCATTTTTCGGCGCATACGGACCAATCCCCGC
This sequence comes from uncultured Acidobacteriaceae bacterium, assembly GCA_963822225.1. Classification (GTDB taxonomy): domain Bacteria; phylum Acidobacteriota; class Terriglobia; order Terriglobales; family Acidobacteriaceae; genus Edaphobacter. The sequence goes on from CAWGGW010000005.1 coordinate 107,838, forward strand.
GAAGAACATATTCAGCCGCGCCAGGTCGCGCACGTATACAAAGTCCCGGCGCTGCTCGCCGTCCTCGTAGCCGCCAGTTCCACCGAATAAACTGACCTTGCGCTTATCTTTCATCTGCTTCGTAAAGTGGTGAATCACCGAGGCCATCCGCCCCTTGTGCTGCTCGCGCGGCCCATACACATTGAAGTAGCGCAGCCCTACCGCTGTAGTCGGCACCCGATCCAGCGCAAGCTGGTTACGAAAGTAGTGATCGAACGCAAGCTTCGAAAATCCGTAAATGTTCAGCGGCCGCTCATTCTCGATCGTCGGCGTAAAGTGCCCCGCACCCGATAGCCCATAAACCGCAGCGGTTGACGCAAACACCAGCGGCGCGCCCTCCATAATCGAGTAAGCCAGCACCTCCTTGGTGTACTGGAAGTTGTTGTCCATCATGTACACGCCGTCGTCTTCCAGCGTGTTCGAGCAGGCCCCCTGGTGCAGGATCGCGTCAACCTTGCCCACGCCCAGCGCATGCTCCGCAATCGCCCGCCGGAACTCCCGCTTGTCCATGTAGTCCACATACTTCGCGCCATGCAGATTCGTGAACTTCTTCGCATTCGCAAAGTTGTCCACCACCAGAATGTCGGTAATGCCGTGCGCGTTCAGCTCATGCACCAGGTTGCTGCCGATAAAACCCGCGCCGCCGGTAACAATCAACATATCGAATCAGGCCTCCTTTGGCCTCACTTCTAGACTCCTACAGGCCGCCGAAGAACGCGGCCCACAGCCTGCTCCATCTCTTCCACGGTGATCGACCGCATGCATTTCTTCTCCATCACAACACAGGTCTCGAGACCGCAGTTGAAACACTCCGGCTGGTGATACACAATTTGATGCTGCTGGCCGTTCGGGAACCACACTCCCGGCAGCCCATGTGCCGAAAAAGCAATCACGCACGGAACTCCAACGCTCGCCGCCAGGTGCATCGGCCCGGAGTCGGGCCCAAGGAACACGTCCGCATGCTCCATCACCGCAGCCGTCTCGCGCGGCGAAATAGCCCCGCACAGATTCACCTTCGGCCCCATCCACTCCTGCGCCGCATACTCGCTGAACTCCGCATCCTCCTTGCGATCCCACCAACGCCAATCCATGCTCCGGATACGAAGCCTGCAGCCGGGCCAGCAGCGCTCGCCACTTGTCCCGCTCCCAATCCTTGGCCTGCATCTTGGTCGCCGGCCCGCACACAATCAATTGCCGCCCCGCCAGCGAACCCAACCCCCTGAGTGCCGCCTGCCGCTCCGCGTCGGTCAGACGCAGGCTCCAGTTCTCGGGATCGCCCGCGTTCACATCTCCCAACTCGCCAATCAGCCGCCCAAGCCGCAGCGCCTCCGACTCATACAATCCCGTTTCCGGATCGAATCGTCGCTTCAGATCGCCCCCCAACGGAAGTCCAACAATCTTCTTCACTCCCGCGATGCGGAAAAATGTATCGTCGCGCCGAATATTCGTGCCCGGCCGCAGGTCCATCAGGTAAATCAGCAGATCCGGCTTGAACCGGCGAATCTCCCACACCAGCCGCAGTAGCTCGCCAATACGCCGAGTGCCGACCGTATACCGCATGTACCCATGCACCAGCCCCGAATCCCCCAAAACCGCAGCCGACGCCGGAGCCTTCGCGTTCACCGGAAAATTGGTCAGCAAACGCCGCTCCGCATCCGGAAACAGGCGCGCGATCAGGTGATAGCAAGGCAGCGCCACCACCGTATCTCCCAGGCTCCCCAGGCGGTAGATCAACACCTTGCGGATTGGCGAACCCGATTCCAATTTCAATTCCAATTCCGATTCCAACGACAAGCTGCTTCTCCCAAACCTCGCGGACAGCCCCGTGCAAGGATCGATCCTCTCACCCGGCAAACCTTCCATCCTGCGGCGATAGCCGCACTAAGAAAGTCAGCGCATCGCTTGAGTTGAGTTCGCGATTCCAATTACCAGATGTTTTCGATGCCTGACTCCCATGATAGATGGAAAGCCTCGCTTCCGATGCATCCGCCCGCGGTCCCGCGCCAGCCTCTCTGGAATAGCCCGCCATCCTGCTGATACAGTTGGATGGGTTCTTCTAGCGCAGACTGCCGCAAACGAATGTTGGATGCACGACAAATCCCGCAACTGCACGACCAGTCCACCATCCGCTGGCACAGGAATCCTCCGCTCCGCGATCCCGCCGTCGACCAGCCTGATCTGCCCTCCACCCCGCTCACCGACCTCATCCTCGCCCAGCACCGCGCCAACTTCGACCTGTGGCACGAGGAAGATAAGGCCCGCGAGCCCGGCGCCTCCGACGCCTGCATCACCCAGGTAAAGCACAACATCGACACCCTCAACCAGACCCGTAACGATCTCGTCGAATCCATCGACCGCGCCCTGCTCGAAGCCGCCGGCAATCAGAACCCCGCCGCCCCACTCCACTCCGAGACGCCCGGCCTCATCATCGACCGCCTCTCCATCCTCGCACTGAAGATCTATCACACCGCCGAAGAGGCCCACCGCACCTCGGCCTCCGAAGCCCATCACCAGAAAAACCTCGGCCGCCTGGCCCTGCTTAACGAACAGCGCACCGACCTCGCCGGCTGCCTCCAGGCGCTCTGGGTCGACACCCTGGCCGGCAAACGCCGCTTCAAACTCTACCGCCAGATGAAGATGTATAACGACCCTGAACTCAACCCAATGATGTACGCACACAAAGCCGAAGCGGAGCCCAGTTGACCTTCTCATCAAGTGTGCGTATAAAACCGGAACAAGACCAGCCGATATAGTTTGGATGCTGCGAACACATAACGCTGGCGAAATCTCTCGATACGGAGTGCCGACCGAATCGCCAAAGGACTTTGACTCATAACGATCCCTCGGCTCTCCGACTAACCTATTTATGCAGACAGGAACACCATTTCGATGAAGACATCCGCTTCCGCAAAACGGCCACGTACGCTCGCCGGAAACGCAACCGCATCCGTCGACCAATCCCGCGCTCAGACCCTCGCTCAGTACGAAACTGCCCTCCGCCTCATGCAGGAAGGCAAGTTTGAGAAGGCGCACGCCGCTTTCAACAGCATGCTCGCCTCCAGCCCGGCCGACCTCGCCGACCGCATCCGCATGTACATTAACGCTTGCCTGCAGCAGATCACCAAGGGCCAGAACAAGTTCGCCACGCCGGAAGAGCGCTACGACTACGCCATCTCCCTGATCAACGACGGCAACTACGAAGACGCGCGCACCGAACTCAAGAAGATCATCAACGACAACAATCAGGCCGACTACGCCTTCTACGGCCTGGCCATCCTCGCCAGCATGACCGGAGACGCGCACACCTGCCTCGAACACCTCACCGAGGCCATCCACCTGAACGCGAAAAACCGCATCCAGGCCCGCGCCGACTCCGACTTCCAGGACATGGCCGACGACCCCCGCTTCACCGAACTCCTCTACCCCGAAGTCTAGGCGGCGGAATCACTCATTGCGCGCATCGAACCTGATACCCTCTTTATCAGCCGATGACCCCTGTCTCAACCCTGAATCCGATCTCGCTCCCTGAGTCCACACCCTCCCCAGCCACGAAGCACCCGCAGCCGTCTCTCCGCGTCGTCGCCATCGGCGGAGGCACAGGCCTCTCCACCCTGCTCCGCGGCCTCAAGCGCTACGTCCCGGCCCCCGCAGCCTTCAGGCGCTCCACCGACTCGCCCTCCCAGCTACCATCCGGGGCCAGGGCCGAGCCTCTCCCCGACCCGGCGCCCCAATCACCATCCGAAACCGATCGTCTCGCCGAGCCAAATGCCGCTCACCTTCCCTGCATCATCCGCGATCTCGCCGCCATCGTCACCGTCACCGACGACGGTGGCTCCTCCGGCCGCCTCCGCGAAGACCTGAAGATGCTTCCCCCCGGCGACGTCCGCAACTGCATGGTCGCGCTCTCCGAGGACGAGCACCTCCTCGCCAAGCTCTTCCAGTTCCGCTTCGACCAGGGCGACCTCGAAGGCCACAGCTTCGGCAACCTCTTCGTCGCCGCGCTCTCCCACATCACCGGAGACTTCGCCCAGGCCGTGCAGATGTCCTCGCAGATTCTCGCCACCCGCGGCCGCATCTACCCCGCCACCAACACCGACGTGACCCTGGCCGCGCGCATGGACGACGGCTCCATCGTCCGCGGCGAAACCAGCATCACCGCCAGCCCGCACCGCATCCTCGAACTCATGCTCTACGCCCGCCGACGCCCCGCCCCTCGCCGGCACCCTCGACGCCATCGCCAACGCCGACCTCATCACCCTCGGCCCCGGCTCGCTCTACACCTCGCTGATCACCAATATGCTCGTCCGCGGCATCCCCGAAGCCATCGCCGAATCGAAAGCCACCCGCGTCTACGTCGGCAATCTGATGACCCAGGCCAACGAATCCCTCGGCCTCACCGCCTCCCAGCACATCGAACGAATCCTCCAGCACTGCGGCACGGCGCCAGGCCCCATCTTCGACTACGCCCTCATCAACACCGCGCCCATCTCTCCCACGCTCCTCGCCAAGTATGCCCGCGAAGGCCAGAGCCCCATCGAGCCCGACCTCGACCGCATCCGCGACCTCGGCGTCGAACCCATCCCCGGCAACTTCGTCCACGAAGGCAACGTCCTCCGCCACGACCCCGACCGCGTCACCGAAGCCCTGCTCAAACTCGCCATCGCCAAATCCGCAAATTGACCATGACTGACACGCGCCAGCTCCGCATCGTCACCCGTGCCTGCATCTTCGCCCTGTCGATCGCCCCGGCCTTGTCCCTCGCGCCGGCTCAAAACGCCGCTGCGCCACCTGCCGGAAGTGCAGCGACGGTCGTCCCCGCCTACGATGTGATGACCATCAGGCCGAACAAAACCAGCAGCGGGTCAGTCGATATCGACACCGACGACGACCGCTACTCCGCCACCAACGTCTCGCTCAAGCAACTCCTCGAAAACGCTTACGACATCAAGCAGGATCTCATCTCAGGCATTCCAGGCCCGCTCGACTCCGTCCGGTTCGACATCGAAGCCAAAATCTCCGAGCCCGACCACGATGCCCTCAAGAAGCTCACTCCGGAGCAGGAGCGCCAACAAATCCTCCCGCTCCTGACCGAGCGCTTCCAACTCAAGGTCCACACCGAAACCAAAACCCTTCCAGTCTACGAACTCGTCCTCATCACCGGCGGTCCGAAGTTCAAGCCTTCCGCCGACCAGACCAAAACCGGCGGCGGCAGTATGAGCGTCCACGGCGGTCGCACTCTCACCAGCCTCACCGCCCACGACATCCCCATGACTTCCCTTGCGAAAACGCTCGCCGGAGCGGTCCACCGCACCATCATCGACAAGACCGGACTCAAAGGCAACTTCGACCTCTCCCTCCAGTGGTCGAACGACGAAAATCCAGACTCCGGTGCCGAGCAGGCCCCGTCCATCTTCACCGCCATTCAGGAGCAGTTGGGCCTCAAACTCCAGCCCGCCAAAGGTCCGGTCGATACCCTCGTCGTCGACCACGCCGCCATGCCTTCCGAAAACTAGCGCCACCCTCGCGCCCCGCTTCGCATATACTGACCGAACCACAATGACATCTCCACCGTTTGGACCGGCATCCGTCGATAGCCGCGATCTGGTAGTCCCCACTCTAGGGACGCCCCTCATCGACTCTCCCCTTGGAGAGGCCCTCGACCAGCGCCTGAAGTCCATCCACTACGTCGACGAATCCGACCGCGTCCTCTTCGACGACAAGCTCTCCGCCGCCACCGCCCGCGATCGCCCCGCCGCCGACCTTCCCGTCTTCGAGCCCGCCGGCCCCCGCCGCAAGATCTTCTTCGATCCCGCAAAAACCCGCGCAGCCATCGTCACCTGCGGCGGCCTCTGTCCCGGTCTCAACGACGTCATCCGCGGACTCACCCTCGAACTCCTCCTTCGCTATGGCGTGCCCAAGGTCTACGGATTCCTGAACGGCTATCGCGGCTTCCTTCCCGAATTCCGCTCGACCGCCATCGACCTCACTCCGCAGTCCGTCTCCAACATCAACGAGCTCGGCGGCACCATCCTCGGCTCTTCCCGCGGAGAACAACCCGCCTCAGTCGTCGTCGATTGCCTCGAATCCATGGGCATCAACCTCCTCTTCGTCATCGGCGGCGACGGAACCATCCGCGGCGCTATGCGCATCTCGCAGGAGGCCGCCGCCCGCGGCAGCCACATCGCCGTCGTCGGCATCCCCAAAACCATCGACAACGACATCCAGTTCATCGACCAGAGCTTCGGCTTCCAAACCGCCTTCTCCGAAGCCACCAGATCCCTCCGCGCTGCGCACGTCGAATCCATCGGCGCACCCAATGGAGTCGGACTGGTCAAGCTCATGGGCCGCCACTCCGGCTTCATCGCCTGCTACGCCTCACTCGCCATGAGCGACGCCAACTTCGTCCTCATCCCCGAAGTTCCCTTCCAACTCGAAGGCGAACGTGGACTGTTGAACATCCTTCGACGAGCGATTAGCCCGCCGTGGCCATGCCGTCATCGCCGTCGCCGAAGGCGCGGGCCAGGAACTCATGGAAGAAGAAATGAAAGGCCTCGTCGGCGACACCGACGCCTCCGGCAACAAGCGCCTCACCGACGTCGGCCCCTGGCTCCGCTCCCGCATCAACAGCTACTTCCGCTCCATCAATGTCGAGCTCAACCTCAAATACATCGACCCCAGCTACGCCATCCGCAGCGTGCCCGCCAACCCGCACGACAGCGTCTACTGCGTCCGCCTCGCTCACTACGCCGTCCACGCCGCCATGTCCGGCCGCACCGAAATCCTCATCGGCCGCTGGCGCAACCGCTTCGTCCACGTCCCCATGGGCCTCGCCATCCGCCAGCGCAACACAGTCGATCCCCACGGCGATCTCTGGGAGAGCGTCCTCGAAGCCACCGGCCAACCCCGCAACTTCGCCTGATCAGGTCGGCTTCCCCACATACATCAATCGTTTAGCAACCAAACCCTTTGTTCACGGCATCCAAAAACCAACACGTAATTTTTACGTGACGCTCCCTTGCCCGAGGTTCATCATTGCCCGTACCGTCACACAGAATTGCGTCCCTGCCTCGGAGCGTTCAATAGATGGCTTCATCAACCGCTTTGCTTCCCGAACTCGCCACTTCGCCACCCGATCCAATCGAAGCTCGGCTGCAACTCGCCGCCATCGTCGACTCCTCCGACGACGCCATCATCAGCAAAGATCTCACCGGCGTCATCACCAGCTGGAATAACTCCGCAACGCGACTCTTCGGTTATCAGCCGCACGAGATCATCGGCAGGTCAGTCCTCGTCCTTATCCCCGAAGAGCTTCACTCCGAAGAGCCCGAAATCCTGCGCAAAGTCACCGCCGGCGAGCGGATCGAGCACTTCGAGACGCGCCGCCGCCGCAAGAATGGCGAACTCCTCAACATCTCTCTCACCATCTCACCCATCCGCGACACCACCGGACGCATCATCGGCATCTCCAAAATCGCCCGCGACATCACCGAACGCAAGCTGACCGAAGCAGCTCTCTTCGAGTCCGAGCGCATGGCCGCCATCGGCCGTCTGGCCGGCAGCATCGCCCACGAGGTCAACAACCCGCTGGAGGCCATCCTCAACCTCACCTATCTCCTGTCGGAAGATCCCGCGCTCGACGATGATGCCCGCGGCTACGCGGAACTCCTGCTCAAAGAAGTCGTGCGCCTTGGCGAAATCACCCGCCGCACCTTGTCCTTCTATCGCGACACCTCCGAGCCAGTAGAGATCGACATGACGCCCCTGATCGACGGCGTCCTCAAGCTGCATAAGCCCCTGATGGAACAACGATCCATCCATCTCGAAACAAAGTTCGTCCGCTCCGCCTTCGTCTGGGGACGCCAAGGAGAACTCCGCCAGATATTCACCAACCTCATCGGCAATGCGATCGACGCTCTCCCTCAAGGCGGCATCATCCGAGTCAGCGTCACCTGCGGCTCCAGCGACAACGCTGTCTGCATCACCATCGCCGACAACGGTCCCGGAATCCCCGAGAACCTGCACGAAAAAATCTTCCTCCCCTTCTTCTCCACCAAGCAGTCCAAGGGAACCGGCCTCGGCCTCTGGATCAGTCAGGGCATCGTTCGCAAGTACGGCGGCAACATCCGGCTGCGCAGTTCAGACGACCCCGCCGGAAAAACCGGCACAGTCTTCCGCGTCTGCCTCCCCGGCCACTGCTGATCCCTTCTACGGCGTCCCGATCGACACCAACCCCGCGTTCGCATCCGAATCCGAATCCAAAGTCCGCTTCAACTGGCCACACGCCGCATAAATATCCCGCCCCCGCGGCCGCCGCGTAAACGTCGGAATTCCGCCATCAATCAGCATCCGGTGAAACACGGCCACATCCTCCGGCTTCGGCTGGTGATACGCAATCCCCGGCCCCGGATTCCACACAATCAGATTCACCTTCGCCTTCATGCCTTTCAGTAGCGCCAACACCTCACGCGCATGTTCCGGCTGGTCGTTTACCCCGCCCAGCAGCACATATTCAAACGTCACATACTCCCGCTTCCCCAGCGGAATCGACCCCACCGCCTCCAACAGCGCCGCAATATCCCACTTCTTCGTAATCGGCATAATCTCGCGCCGCACCGCATCGTTCGAAGCATTCAAACTCAACGCCAGCTTCGGCCTCACCGGCTCCTCCGCAAACCGCCGTATCGAAGGCTCAATCCCGCTCGTCGACACCGTCATCCGAGACTCCGGAATCCCCATCGCACGCAGCACGTGCACGCTCTTCATAAATGCGTCGTAGTTCAGGAACGGCTCGCCCATCCCCATAAACACCAGGTTGATCCGCGAAGGCGTCTCGACGCCCTTCCCGCTTCCAATCCGCACCCGCTGCCGGTTCAGCACCGCCGCCACCTGTCCCGCAATCTCGCCCGCCGTCAGATTGCGCTTGATGCCCAGCTTCGCCGTCAAACAAAACTGGCAATTCACCGCGCACCCCACCTGGCTCGAAATACAAATCGTAGCCCGCTTATACCCATCCCCCACTACCGAAGCCTCATTCTGACTCGGAGAGTCAGAATCTCCGTATTTGTCTTTCCCCCGAACCGCCACAAACCCAGGTGCCCCATGATCACCGCGCGCTCGCGCGGTTATCGTGGGGTTAGTCTCGTTCTTAGTGGCAACACCCATACGGTGCCCACGTTCTACCGCATCCTCCACATCGCCAACCTCACCCTCTTCTTCCTCCGCTGCAACCGAACCATCCCCCCGCTCGCCGCCGTCTCCGCCTGGCATCCAGACCGTCTCCACGGTCTCTCCATCCACAAGCCGCACCAGGTACCGCTCCGTCCCATCCACCGACTTCGCCGCCTGCACAATCTCCGGCAGGCCCACAGCATAACCCTCCGCCGCCAGCCGCTCCCTTACCTCTACGGGCAGAGTAGTAATGCCCTCCAACTCGCCCACCCGCTGCTTGTAGAGAGCATCCGCCAACTGCACCGCCCGATACTTCGGCAGTCCGAGCCCCTCCACCGTGGCACGCAACTCATCCGCCGCCATCCCAAACAGCGCCTTGGCGCCCACTTTGTTCGAATCCGTTCCCATCGCTACTCTCAGTCTACCTACCCATCAGTGGCTTCCGCATACTCAGCATCAACAGAAACAAGATCACAGAAGTGACCTGATTCACCAATTTCGCACCCGGCCATGTGCGAGACTGAGGAGCGACGGCGGTTGACCACAACCACGCCTGAGGCCTACGGATGGAGTCTGCGGAGAAGCAAAGACAACTCTCCCTGTTGCTCGTCGATGACGACGTCGAACTCTGCGGCATGATGATGGAGTTCTTCGCCCAGACCAGCCATCACCTCGACTGCGCCCACAATGGCCGCGACGGCCTCAGCCTTGCGCTCGACGGCGCCTACGACCTCATGATCCTCGACGTCATGCTGCCCGGCATCGACGGCTTCACCGTACTCCAGCAGTTGCGCCGCCGCCGCGACCTTCCCGTCATCATGCTCACCGCCCGCGTGCAGCGCCACGACCGCATCACAGGTCTCAACACCGGAGCCGACGACTATCTGCCCAAGCCCTTCGATCCCGACGAACTCCTCGCCCGAATCAACGCAGTCCTGCGCCGCGCCGGCAACTCGGAATTGAAGGCAAGTCCCCTGCTCACCATCGGCGATATCCAGATCAATCCAACCACCCGGGAGGTGTCGGTCGCGGGCTCGCCAGTCGAACTCACCCCGCTCGAATTCGACCTCCTCCAGATGCTCATGCGGTCCGTCGGCCGCGTCGTCTCCCGCGAAGAGATCACCATGGCCCTCTTCGAGCGCGAAGCTACGCCGTACGACCGCTTCCTCGATGTCCACGTCAGTCATCTACGCAAAAAACTCGAAGGCGGTCGAAAGCTCATCCGCGCAGTCAGGGGAGTTGGGTATGTATTTACCGGAACGGTTTAAAGCGTTACCCCTGAAGTCTCTCTACTACGGCGTCGCGCTGGCCATGGTCACCACGCTGTCCATCTCCTTCTTCATCTTCCATGCCATCTCCAGGCGCGTGGAAAGAAACGCCATCTACCCCGCCTTCGACCGTATCGACGAGCTCGAACTCGACAGCGCCCGCGCAGCCCTCGCGAGTGGCGGCAAACCGGCCCTCCAGGCCTACATCATCAGGCTCAACAACGTCTTCAGCGGAACGTCCCACCACTTGCTCGACTCCCGCGGCATCGACGTTATCACCGGCGAAAACCGCGCCGATTCTCTGCCCCCGCCTCCACTCACCCGCTGGCGCTTCGACGTCAATGGCCACCACTACCGTGCTCACCGTTCAGCCGACGGAAAGTACTTCATCCTTACCAGCGGAATCTCCGAAGCCCCGCCCATCTGGACCTACCTTCCCTACTACTTCCTCGTCATCGGGGCCACCGGAGTCCTTTGCTGGATCGCTTCCGTCGGCGTTGTCTCGCCCGTCCGCAGAATCGCGTCCTCCATCGCCCTCTTCGGCAAGGGCAATCTCTCCGTCCGCGTCCAAAGTCCCCGCCAGGACGAGATCGGACAGCTTGGCCGCTCCTTCAACCAGATGGCCGACCGCCTGCAAAAGCTCATCCTCAGCGAGCGCCGCCTGCTCGGCGACATCTCCCACGAACTCCGCTCTCCCCTCGCCCGCCTGAAATTCGCCATCAAACTCGCACGCACCAACGCGGATACCAAATCCGCCCTCGACCGCATCGAGCGCGACGTCGACCGCATCTCCACCCTCGTCGCCGACATCGTGGAAATCAACTTCATCGAGTGCGGCCCCGCCGCCACGGAGACTGACATCGTCCGCGCCGCCGACATCATGGACGAAGTCATCCGCGACTGCTCCATGGAAGCCGAAATCCACGGCTGCCGCATCGCTGTAAAAGGCCGGCTCACCAGCCAACTCACCGGAAACCGCGAACTCCTCCGCCGCGCCATCGAAAACGTCCTCCGCAACGGCATCCGCTACTCCCCGAAACTCTCCACCATCGACGTCTCCATCACCGAAAACTCCCGCGCCATCACCATCGCCGTCCGAGACTACGGCCCCGGCGTCCCCGACGACGCGCTCATTCGCATCTTCGATCCCTTCTTCCGCGTCGAAGAAGCCCGCGATCCCATGGGAGGAGGCTCCGGCCTCGGGCTCTCCATCGCCAAGCAAGCCATTCAGGTCCATCACGGCTCCATCACCGCCGAAAACGCAAAGCCCGGCCTCCGCGTCCAAATCACCATCCCCCTCCGCGCCACCCCCATCCCCACCTAACCCGGGTGCCCCATGTTCGCCTTGAACGGAGTGAAGGGCGACCTTGGGGGGCATTACTATCAGGCACTTATCGACGAAATCGCACAACCAGTCCGATTATCGACAACCCTCTTAAGACTTAAGCTTCAATTCATCCCAGCCAGAGTGTAATTCTCCCAGGCCCGGATATCGACAATCCGAAGGCCAATAGGAGAAACACATGAAGCGTTTCCTTGGTTTTGCATCCGTGTTGGTGTTGGCATCCACCCCCCTGTTCGCCGCCGGCACCAAGCCCCAAACCGTCATCATCCCGCAGAATGTTGCAGTTGGAACCACTCAGCTTGCAGCAGGCTCGTACAAACTGGCGTACACAGGCACCGGAGCAGACGTTCAGGTAACACTCACCCAGGCTGGCAAGACCATCGCCACCTTCGCCGCGAAGGCAACCGACAAGAAGAGCGATAATCCCGGAGTCGACATCTACACCAACGCCGGGGTCAACAATCTCGAAGCGATCTACCTGGAAAAGGTCAGCCTGCAGGTCGTAGGCGCACCCCACCCCGGCCAGTAGAAACCAGCTATCTCCATCCGGTGCAGCAGTTTATAAGTTTTCCGGCCCGCTCGGGACTGGTCTTGGTACCAGGATCGGGCGGCGCCCGGGTCCACAGGAGCCCAAGAGCGGCGATCCCTCATCGCCGCTCTTTTGGCTGTCCTCCCTGGCCTTCGCTACCCCGCCCCACACCCGCTGGCCCTGCTCCAGACATCCAATCCTTGTGACACAATAAGTCTCAAGGAGCCGCATTGACCGCAATCCTCAGCCCCGACACCACCCCCACCGCCACCGTCTCTCCGGCCCGCAACATTCGCCGCACCCGCCTGCCCAACGGCCTGCTCGTCCTTACCGAGTCCATCCCCCACGTCCGCTCCGTCTCCATGGGCGTCTGGATCGACTCCGGCTCCCGCGACGAGACCCTCGCCCTCAACGGCATCTCCCACTTCGTCGAGCACATGGTCTTCAAGGGCACCACCTCCCGCTCCGCCCAGCAGTTCGCCCGCGAAGCCGACGCCATTGGCGGTAACCTGGACGCCTTCACTGGTAAAGAGTCCATCTGCTTCAATATCAAGGTTCTGGACGAACATATTGCACCAGCACTTGACCTTTTGACCGACCTCGTCCTTCACCCCACCTTCACCCCCGACGACATCGCCCGCGAACGAGGCGTCATCCTCGAAGAGATCAAGATGGACGAGGACAACCCCGACTATCTCGTCCACGAGACCTTCACCCAGAACTTCTGGAAGAGTCACCCTCTTGGCCGCCCCATCCTCGGCACCACCAAGACCGTCTCCAGCTTCACCCAGCAAATCGTATTCGACTACTACGCCGGCCGATTCACGCCCCGCAACATGATCTTCTCCGCCGCCGGCCACCTCGACCACGACACCTTCGTCGCGCAGGTCGCAGACCACTTCAGCGGTCTAGCCGCCGCCACCGAGACGGGCCTCGTCCACGTCCCCGCGCCCGCAACCCACCCCCACATCACCCTCAAGCGCAAAAAGTCACTGGAGCAGGTCCAGCTCTGCCTCGGCGTACCCGCCCCGCCGGTCGATTCGCCCGCCCGCTACGCCGTCTACCTGCTCAACACCATGCTCGGCGGCGGCATGAGCTCCCGCCTCTTCCAGACCATCCGCGAAGACCGCGGCCTCGCCTACTCCATCTACTCCGAGACCAACCCCTTCCGCGACACCGGCTGCCTCGCCATCTACGCCGGCACCTCGGTCGAGAAGATCCACGAAGTCCTCCGCCTCACCGTCTCCGAGCTCTGCCGCCTCAAGGACGAGCCCGTCCCCGAAGCCGAACTCCGTCGCGCCAAAGATCAGCTCAAGTCCAACATCGTCCTCGGCCTCGAATCCTCCTCCAGCCGTATGTCCAACCTCGCCCGCCAGGAGATGTACTTCGGCCGCTTCTTCTCCGTCGACGAAATCATCGCCGAAGTCGAAGCCATCGCCCCCGCCAACGTCCAGGCCCTCGCCCAGGACCTCTTCCGTCCCGAGTCCATCGCCCTGACCGTCCTAGGCAACCTCGGCGACCTGCAAGTCGACCGCGCCGCCCTCGTCTGCTAGGCAGCGGCCCTGCACGCCCGGACCTGGCAGCGGATTTTGCCACTGCCAGGTCTTCGGGGACCAGAAGCCTTACTGATTCACTCCGCTTGCCAGGAATCCGCCGTCCACAACCAGAATCTCTCCAGTCACAAACGCCGAAGCATCGCTCGCCAGGAACACCGCCGACCCAACCAGCTCCTCGGTCTTCCCAAACCGTCCCATCGGAGTCCGCATCCGCAGTTCCTTGCCGCGCTCGCTCTTATCCAGCAGCTCCGCATTCAAAGCCGTCCGAAAAACCCCCGGCGCAATCGCATTCACCGTCACGCCCTGCGATCTCCACTCCACCGCCAGCGACTTCGTCAGCGCGCCAACCGCCGCCTTGCGAGCACGCATACGCCGTCACTTCCTTCAGGCTCACAAACGTATTCAGCGAAGCGATATTGATGATCCGCCCATAGCCGTTCGCCAGCATGTGCTTGCCGAAGATCTGGCACGCCCGCAGCGTCCCCGTCACGTTCGTGTCCATAATGTCGTCCCAAACATCCTCAGGGAAATCCACGGTCGGCGCGCGCTTGATCTTACCCGCGCAATTGATCAGGATATCCACCTTGCCCCACGCCTTCACCGTCTCGTCCAGCAGCCGTTGCAGCGTAGCGCGATCGCCCACATCCGAGGTCAACCGCAGAGCCTTCCGCCCGCGGCCTTCGATCAGCGCCGCCGCCTCATCCACCTGCTCCTGCCGCCGCGAGCTCGCGACCACGTCCGCGCCGGCCTCTGCCAGCCCAACCGCCATCGCCAGCCCAATCCCAGACGTTCCTCCCACTACCACGGCCGTCTTCCCGGTCAAATCAAACAGCGAATGTCCCATCGAATTACTTCCTCTCTCTTCCACATTCTTCTTTTGCCGGCCCAGCCTAGCCAATATCCGGTCGACAATCTCTTCCGGCGATCTGTCGTTGACAATCCGAAACGCGCCGTCAGGATCCTCCAGCGTCGCCAGCTGGCTCTCCAACAGCACCGGGTTCATGTATTCGTGTTCGCGCTCTGCCAGCCGCCGTGCAATTAGCTCCTTCGACCCGTCCAGCAACACAAACTGAAGCGACGTCGCAATCCCGCTCTTCAGCATATCGTGGTAGCGCTCTTTCAGGGCCGAGCACGCCAGCACTCCCTCGATATTCTGCTTATCCCATCTCCTCAACAACCGGTTCAGCAGCGTCAGCCAAGGCTCGCGATCCTCGTCCGTCAGGGCAATCCCGGCGGCCATCTTCGCCTTGCAAGCCTTGGGAAAGTGGTCGTCAGCATCCGCGAACACCCAGCCCTGCCGTTCCGCCAGCGCCCTGCCGATCGTGGTCTTGCCCGAGCCGCTCACGCCCATCACGACCACAATCATCGCTACCCCCGCACTCTGTCCTGCAAAGGGCCCGGCAACGCGTGCCAGCGAATCCGCCGGCACGCCCGCCTGCTACCAGCTTCTACCGTTGAATCCGCGCCGAGCCGCCCTGCGCAAACTGCTCCACCTGGTCCAGTGTCGCCATCGTCGTGTCGCCCGGGAACGTCGTCATCAACGCGCCATGCGCCCAGCCCAGCTTCACCGCCTCGTCCGGAGTCTTGCCGCTCAGCAGTCCATAGATGAACCCAGCCGCAAAGCCATCGCCGCCGCCAACCCGGTCGATCACCTTCAGCTCAGCCGTAGGCGCCTGCACCGGAGTTCCGTTCACCCACGCCACCGCGCTCCAGCTATGGTGATTCGTGTTGTGAACCTCCCGCAGCGTCGTAGCCACAATCCGCGTCTTCGGGAAGCGCTCCACCACCTGCTCCATCATGCCCAGGAACGCGCCTGTATCCAGCTTCGAACTCGCCGTCTTCGCGCTTGCCGCAACCTCCGGCCCCTTGAACCCAAGTCCCTTCTGCAGGTCCTCTTCGTTGCCGATCAGCACATCGACGTTGTCGACAATCTCGCCCAGCACCTCATGCGCGCGCTTCATGCCGCCCTGCGGCTTCCACAGCTTCTCGCGATAGTTCAGGTCCAGTGAAGTCACTACGCCGGCCTTGCGCGCGGCCTTCATGGCCTCAATCACCAGCGCCGAAGTCGTCTCCGACAGCGAAGAGAAGATCCCGCCCGAGTGGAACCAGCGCACGCCGCTTGCAAAAATCGCGTCCCAATCAAAGTCGCCCGGCTTCAACTGCGCCGCCGCCTCGTTGCAGCGGTTATAGAACACAATCGGCGCACGCACACCCAGCCCCTGGTCGCTGTACACGGTGGCCATATTCGGCCCCGACACGCCGTCATGCTTGAACTTCTTGTACATCGGCTTCACACCCATCGCGCGCACCCGCTCGTGGATCAGGTCGCCAATCGGATACTCCACCATCGCCGATCGCAATGCCCGTGTCGAGCTTGAAGCAGTCAGACAGATTCGCCGCAACATTGAACTCGCCGCCGCTCACATGCACCGCAAAGTTCGTCGCCTTGCGAAACGGAATAATGCCGGGATCGAGCCGGTGTACCAGCGCACCCAGCGAAAGCAAATCGAGTGACTTCTTCTGCGGAATTTCAAATCCAAGACTCACGACATTCTCCTTAGATAACTCAACCCGGTCGCCCGGTCCATTAGGCCCGAAGGCCACACTACACCACACTGAGGCAAAGCGAAAACCCCAATCTTATGTCCAAAGCCCGAACTATTCGCTAGGGATGCCCGTCACATGCCAGCCTGGAAGGCCCGTCACATACCAGCCTGGGCCGAAGGCCTAGGTAAGCAAGTGCAAAGGCCGGAGAGGGCTGAAGGCCCGACACATCCGACCCCCATTTATCTATTGCCCCAAAAACACCGGCTTGATGTGCCGCTCCCAAAGATTCGCAGTCACATTCTTCGCAACCACGTCTTCGTTCGCTTCCAGAGCCTCCAGATACCGTGGCCCCATCTTCGCCGCAATCTTGAAGCCGACATGCAGCAACTGCCGGAAGCTCGGGTTATACGCTGGATTCGACTGATCGTGCCGCAACGCCGCCGCATACTGCTTGCCCGTCCAGCCGTTCACTTCCGCGGCCGTCGGCAGCTTGCTGTCGTCGATGTCGATCACAGTCGCATACGGAGCCGTCAGCTCATCCTTGTGCGCCAGCGCCTCCGAGTAAATCTCCTTCGCAATCGCCAGCCCTTCCCCGCCCGACTCCGCCAGCCCGATCAGCTCTTCCAGCCAGTTCGTGCCCGCCGTCTTCAGATGAACGCCCGCGTTGAACTTCTTCGCGCCGTCATAAATCGCGCTGTAGATCGAGAACTTGTCCGAGCCCGAGTGCACGCTCAGCTTCAGATTCTCCGGCAGCCCATACTTCTTAATCGCAAACGCAATCGCCGCCAGGTCCTCTTCGAACTCCTTGGCAAACTGCTTCACATCGCCCACATAATCCACGCCCTTGTTGAAGCGGCCCGTAAACTTCGGCGCAATCGTCTGGATCGGCATCTTCTCATCCGCAATCATCGCCAGGATAATCAGCAACTCCACCGGCGTCTGCGGATAGTCCGTCTCGTCCATCGAGATCTCAGGCACAAACCGCCCCTCGCCCTTGTTCTCCACCAGCAGCCGGTAAATCTCGCCCGCATGCTGCACCGCCGCCAGGAACTTGTTGGCCACGCCCTCCACAAACGACTTGTCAGTCTTGAACGGCTCCGCGATCCCGGGAATCGTCACCGTCCCCACCAGCTCCGGATGTCGCGCGATAAACGCGGCCACATCCTCAGGCTTCGCCGGCTGACCAATCAGGTCCGCCACGTCGAGCGTAAAGAAGTCGCTCGGATCCAGGAACCGTCCCACCGTCTTCAGATTGATGTGGTCGGCATCCAGAAAGTAGGGCTTCGTCCAGCCCAGCTCCTTCACCGCCGCATCCGCCGCCGCGCGAGTCTGGGTCGGCTCCGAGCCGATAATCGTGTGTTCCCGGTTCGACTTGTTCCACACCGGAACAACCTCAACGCCCGCGTCCGCCGCCAGTATGCACGCCGCAAGCTGCGCCTTCGCCTGGTGCGCAAACCGGTCGCCTACGCCAATCGAAAACTTCGGAAGTGTCAGAGTTTCCACTGCTGCAATGCCCATCGTCCCTACCCCATCTCTTTTTCAATATCAATTGGTCTAACCAATTCGCAACCGAAACAGCATACCCCTTAGCCCTAAGCAGGAGCAAATCTGTGCCCCGCATCACCCACGCACGAGGGTGCCCCCAACCCACCTTCTCGTTTGTCATTCCGCCGCGCAGCGGAGGACTCTGCTTCTCTCTTCCGAGCCGCCTCACTCCAGCCGGGTGCCGGGTGCCGGGTGCCCCATTCATGACAGCCTCACCGTCATGAGTGGGGTTCCACCGCTAACCCTCCCTAAACTTCTCCACCGGCATCCCCATCCGGCAGCGTATCGAGCTTCGGCTTCAACTCCGCCGGGTGCCCCATTCATGACAGCCTCACCGTCATGAGTGGGTTCCACCACTAACCCTCCCTAAACTTCTCCACCGGCATCCCCATCCGGCAGCGCGTCAAGCCCGAAGCCATCTAATCCACGTATTAACAGCAACATAGACTTAGCATTCGAGTTATGTCCAAACCCATACAATTAAGATAGTGGCAAAAAAAGCAAAAACCCAGAGAGAGGGGCCGCGTCCCATGTTTACTCCGCTGTCCGCGAACATGTACGCCACAGCCCACAACTCCCATGTTTTGACGATCTTAGAGCTAACCCATTTGGATTGCCGACCTTACGCCAATCTACCCCCTGCAACCATCGGCAACCAAAGGACTTATCGCCAGGATCATATATATAGGGGGAGGGGGGGTACCTCTGTCGGAATCATCGCTTATACGTGCTGGATCGCCTGCGCCAGATGCGCCAGGCTGGCCTTCGCGTCGCCGTACAGCATCGTCGTGCAAGGCTTGAAGAACAGCGGGTTTTCCAGCCCGGAAAATCCGCGTCCCTGCCCCCGCTTCAGGACGATCACGCTGCGCGCGCGGTCAACCTCCAGAATCGGCATCCCGGCGATCAGCGACGTCGGATTATCCCGCGCATCAGGATTGACCACATCATTCGCACCGATCACCACCACCACGTCAGTCGACGGGAACTCAGGATTGATCTGCTCCATCTCGTACAGCGAGGAGTACGAGACATTCGCCTCAGCCAGCAGCACATTCATGTGCCCCGGCATGCGGCCTGCAACAGGATGGATCGCATACTTGATGGTGACGCCGCGGCCCTCCAGCAACTCCGCCAGTTCGCGCACAGCATGCTGCGCCTGCGCCGTAGCGAGTCCGTATCCCGGAACAAAGATGACGCGGTTAGCAAACGCAAGTTGCATAGCCGCATCGTCCATCGTGATCTCGCGCATCACTCCGCCGGTCTCTTTGGCCGAAGAATCGGCAATCACCGCTCCGAATCCGCCAAAAAGCACGTTGGTAATCGACCGGTTCATCGCCTTGCACATCAGCACCGAAAGGATGAAGCCCGAGAAGCCGTCCAGCGTGCCCGCAATGATCAGCACATTATTACCCAGCACGAATCCCGTAGCCGCAGCGGCCAGTCCCGCATAGGAGTTCAGCAACGACATCACAACCGGCATATCTGCCGAGCCGATAGGAATAACCAGCATCACACCGAAGACGAACGCCAGCCCAAGCATCGCGTAGAAAGCAGCAACCGTCTCCGGATGCATCCAGAAAAACGCGAAGCTCCCCGTCATGGCGAGCGCAATGATGAGGTTAATGACGTTCTGGCCGCGAAACTGAATCGGCTTGCCGCCGATGACGCCCTGCAGTTTGCCCGCCGCAATCAGCGATCCGGTAGTCGTCAGCGCGCCCAGCATCACTTCAAAGCCCAAGCGCGCCTCGCGTAACAGCGCCCATCGCCGCGCCATGCTGCAGGAATTCGCCGACGCCGACCAGCGCCGCGGCAAACGCTCCAAAAGCATGCGACAGCGCCGTCCGCTGCGGCATCGCAGTCATCGGAACCGAAACCGCCATCCACGCGCCAATCAGCGAGCCGAGCGTCAGCCCGGCAATGATCCAGCTCCAGGTAACAATGTGCTGGCCAACCAGCGTGCCGATGATCGCCGCCAGCATTCCCGCCTCGGCAAGAAACATGCCGCGCCGCGCCGTCTCCGGATGCGACATCCCCTTCAGCGCGAGGATAAAAAGGATCGATGCGACGAGGTAAGTCGCCTCCATAAAGTAGGAAGTCAGGCTCATTTGGACCCCGGCGTTTTGGCGTCGAGGCGCTTGCCAAACATCTTCAGCATGCGGTCAGTGATGCCGAATCCGCCGACGACATTGACGGTCGCAGTCGTGACAGCAACGAAGCCCAGGATGTGCGCGACGCGCGAATTCCCAGTTCCAGCCAGCACCAGCGAGCCGATCAGCGAGATGCCGGAGATCGCGTTGGTCGCCGACATCAGCGGCGTATGCAGCAGCGGCGGCACACGGCTGATGACCTGGTATCCAAGGAAAGCGGCAAGTGCGAAAACGTACACCGAAGCGATCAGAACTGCGGGATTCATAGGCCTCTCAGGCTTGCGAGGTGTGGGCTGCGGCATGAGCTTCAAGAGCAGCAGCGACGCGAGGGTTGACGATCTCTCCCTTGTGCGCAACGCAGGAGCCGCTGATGATCTCGTCGTCGAAGTTGAGGTGGAGGGCACCGTCTTTGATGAGGAGGGCGAGGAAGTTGGTGACGTTGCGCGAATAAAGCTGGCTGGCGTGTCCGGGGACAGTAACGGGCAGGTTCAGCGGCGCGAAGAGCGTAACACCGCCGATCAGCTGAGTTTCGCCGGGACGAGTCAGTTCGCAGTTGCCTCCGCCGGCGGCAGCCAGATCGACAAGAATCGTGCCCGGGCGCATGTTCTCTACCGCATCGCGCCGCAGCAGCAACGGTGCACGTCGGCCTGGAACCTGTGCGGTAGTAATGATAACGTCGGCCGTCTTCGCGGTTTTGGCGATCAGGTCGCGACCGCGTTCCAGGGCCTCTTCACCCAGTTCTTTGGCGTAGCCGCCCTTGTCCTCCGTAGCGATGCCGCCAAGGTCGACATCGAGGAACTTCGCGCCAAGCGAGCGCACCTGCTCGCCCGCAGCCGCGCGAACGTCATACGCTTCGACCACAGCGCCGAGCCTGCGCGCCGTCGCGATAGCCTGCAGTCCCGCAACGCCAGCGCCGATGACGAAGACGCGCGCTGGCGCGACAGTTCCAGCGGCCGTCATCAGCATGGGAAACAGCCGCGGAAGATGGTTGGCGGCGAGGATAACAGCCTTGTAACCCGCAACCGTCGCCATCGACGACAGCGCGTCCATGGCCTGCGCGCGGGTGATGCGCGGCACAAGTTCAACGGCGAACAGCGTAACTCCGCATGCGACGGCCGGAAGCAGCGCCGCCGGGTCGTCCAGCGGACGCAGGAAGCCGATAGCAACGGCGCCAGGCTTGATGCGGCGCTGGTCCTCCTCCGAAGGAGCGTTCACCAGCGGAAGAATGTCGGCAGAGGCAAGAAGCGCAGCTCGATCAACCGAGACAGTCGCGCCGGCCTGAACGTAAGTGTCATCGGCGTGGCCGGACGCAAGCCCGGCTCCGGCTTCGACTGCGACTTCGATGCCTTTGGCGAATCAGGGCTTTGCAAGCGTCCGGGAGCAGCGCGACGCGAGTCTCGCCCAAGGCGGTTTCTTTCAGAACTGCAAGGCGCAAGACTCGGTCCTCCACAAAGCCCGTCCACTGACTCGCCCGAACTGGGCGGCTGCAAACCGCATTTTTGAGTCGCCGCCGTCCGGCAGCAAGTCCGGCTTCGGTGCGAAATCGTACGCCTTCCGCCAGGCGTTGTCGCCTGAGAAAGGACCAGCTTCTGCGTTTGCTAACCGTAGGATAGGCGTGACACCAGGCACAGGCAGTGACGCAAGTCACGCCGGGAAAAGTGGTTCTATGAGTTCTTTACTGATTCAACGAGATGGCCCAGTTATACTCAAAGCTATCCGTCGTACGATCCCGCCGCTGAGTCTTGAAGGCCAGGCGCGTCCGAACTGATGAAAGCGAGCCCATGAGCCTTTCCAACCCTCGAAACTGGCCAGGAACTAGACCACTTCCGCATCGACGCTCCCGTTGCAGAGAGCGGCATGGCATCGATCTTTCGCGCCACCGACCTGCGCGACGGCAAGAAAGGTAGCACTTAAAGTGCCGCACTTCGCCATGGAAGCCGACCCAGCCCTGTTTGACCGGTTCCAGCGCGAGGAGTCGATCGGGATCGCGCTGGATCACCCCAACGTCATGCGCATCTACCCGGAAGAACACCGCTCGCGCGTTTACATGGTGATGGAGTGGGTGGAAGGCAAGTTGCTGCGGCAGGTGATGTACGAAGTCAGGCAAGATGCCGCCGGAGCGCGCAATCAAGATCACGCTTGGAATCCTGAAGGCGCTGGAGTATATCCACAAGAACGGCGTCGTCCACCGCGACCTGAAGCCGGAAAATATCATGCTGGATCCCGAGGACAACATCAAGCTGATCGACTTCGGGATCGCCTCGCAGGCAGGAGCAAAGCGGCTGACCTATGCCGGATTCACCCAGGCGCTCGGCAGCCCGGACTATATCTCTCCGGAGCAGGTGAAGGGCAAGCGGGGTGACGCACGTTCGGACCTGTACGCGGTGGGCATAATGCTGTACGAGATGTTGTCAGGCAAGACGCCGTTCTCGGGGCCGTCGCCGCTGGCTGTGATGAACGACCGCCTGATCAACCATCCGCTGCCGCCGCGCGAGGCTGAACCCAGCATCACGCCGCAGTTGCAGGAGGTTCTGTACCGCGCGCTGGAGCGCGAGCCGAAAAACCGCTACCCCTCAGCGCACTCGTTTGCACTGGATCTGGAGCATCTGGACCAGGTCGGCGTGGCCCAGAGGACCGAACTGACCGATTGGAAGAAGCGGAAATCTGTAACTTGGAGGAAGATTCTGGTTCGGGTTGGCCTTGCCGCGATACCCTTTGCTCTGTTTGGGGTGATGCTGCTGCTTTCCCACCATCGGTAAGGAAAAACACGTCTTCCGCCCTTCCGGGTGCAAATCTTCATGGGTTCTTTATGTCCCCCCCGCTAGGTTGAGAATGTACCCCAACTTTCGAAACCCTATGAACGGTGAGGAGATTCGTGTCACTATGACAAAATACAAACTCGAATACATCTGGCTCGACGGCAAAACGCCTGTTCCCGGGCTTGCGCGGTAAAACTCAGATCAAGTCATTTGAGAAGCCACCCACCCTCGCTGATTTGCCCACTCTGGG
Source organism: uncultured Acidobacteriaceae bacterium (assembly GCA_963822225.1). GTDB lineage: Bacteria > Acidobacteriota > Terriglobia > Terriglobales > Acidobacteriaceae > Edaphobacter. Next base: position 130,991 of record CAWGGW010000005.1, read on the forward strand.
GTTTTGACGGCAGCTCGACGATGCAGGCTGAAGGCAAGAGTTCGGACTGTGTTCTGAAGCCGGTAGCCCTGTATCCGGACGCCAGCCGCAAGGATGCATTATATCGTTCTCAGCGAAGTCATGCACCGGATCGGCACACCGCACTCCACCAACTATCGCGCCACCATCGAGAACGATCCCGACCTTTGGGTTGGCCTTGAGCAGGAGTACTTCCTCTATCAAGGATGGGCGTCCTCTGGGCTTCCCGGAAGGATGGCTACCCCAAGATTCCGCAAGGTCCCGTACTACTGCGGCGTCGGCTACAAGTACATGGGCGACATCGCCCGCCAGATCGTCGAAGAGCATCTGGAGCTCTGCCTTGCCGCCGGCATCAATCACGAAGGCATCAATGCCGAGGTAGCCAAGGGTCAGTGGGAGTTCCAGATCTTCGCCAAGGGCTCAACCAAAGCGGCCGATGACGTCTGGACCGCCCGCTACCTGATGATGCGCTTGTGCGAGAAGTACGAGGTGGATATGGAACTGCACTGCAAGCCGATCAAGGGCGACTGGAACGGATCGGGCATGCACTACCAACTTCTCAACCAAGTACCTCCGCGACGTGGGCGGCAAGGAGTACTTCGAGGCCCTGATGAAGGCAGTTCGAGAAGAACATCGCATGCGCATATCGCTGTGTATGGCCCGGATAACCATCTGCGCTTGACAGGTCTGCACGAGACGCAGGCGATCGACAAGTTCAGCTATGGACTTTCCGATCGTGGCGCATCGATCCGTATGCCTGTGAACTTCATCAAGAATGGCTACAAGGGCTATCTGGAAGACCGCCGACCGAACTCCGAGGGCGATCCCTACCAGATCATCTCGCAGGTCCAGCACACGATCAACGAAGTTCCAAAGCCTTAGTTCGTCAGTGTGTCACGGTAGTTGGGGAAGTGGTAAAGCGGGCATTGCTTTCCACTTCCCCACTGTCATTTTCATCGCAGCTCAGTTCTCTTACGCCCTCTGATTTGCATGGAATGGTCGTTAGCGCGGCACAACTATTTTTGAAGCGGAAGGAATCTCATAATGGCAGACAAGAAGAAAAAGAAGAAGGGCGCCGGCACAAACGGGAGCAAACCGAACGGCGCTCACCACCCTGTCGATATTGCCACTTTGCCAGCAGCCACACTTCGGCTGGGCAAGGACTGCGATTATGAGTGTGAAGAGGCGCGCCTGCAGATCGAGCTGGTAAAACTGCAGGAGTGGATCAAGCACGAGAAGCTAAAGGTAGTGGTTCTCTTTGAAGGGCGCGACGCAGCCGGCAAAGGTGGCGCGATCAAACGAATCACAGAATCGTTGAACCCGCGCATCTGCCGCGTCGTCGCGCTGGGCACGCCGACGGAGCGGGAGAAGACGCAATGGTACTTCCAACGCTACGTCCCACACCTGCCCGCCGCCGGCGAGCTGATCCTCTTCGACCGCAGTTGGTACAACCGCGGCGGCGTCGAGCGGGTGATGGGGTTCTGCAGCGACGCGCAATATCAGGAGTTCATGCATAGCTGCCCGGACTTCGAGCGCATGTTGATCCGCTCGGGCGTCATCCTCATCAAGTATTGGTTCTCGGTGAGCGACGAGGAGCAGGAGCGTCGCTTCCAGGAGCGCATGAACAATCCTACAAAGCGCTGGAAGATCAGCCCGATGGATCTGGAGTCGCGAAAGCACTGGGGCGATTACTCGCGCGCCAAGGACGAGATGTTCGCCGTGACGGATACGAAAGAATCACCGTGGTATGTTGTCAACTCCGAGGATAAGAAGTCGGCGCGCCTCAATGTCATTCGCCATCTGCTGTCGCTGATTCCATTCAAGGATCTGACGCCGGAGTCGCTGACGCTGCCGCCATTGCACAAGTCGGACTACGTGCGGCCGCCGATGCAGAATCAGAACTTCATCCCCGTGATCTACCACGGCAAGATCAAGAAGCCAAAGCCTGAAGCGGAGCCGGTGAAATCGAAGGCTCACGCGGCGAGCGCCTAATCTTAATGAATTCCTTATAACTGCCCCGCTAGCTTGGAGATGTTCCCCAAAATCGCGTATGCGAAGGTAGCGAGGAGATTCATGCAGAGTGAGTATCGCAGTTTTCTGGCTCTGAGCTACGACGAGTTAGAGCAGTTGAACCTGAAGGCCAAGGCTGACCGACTGAACCGAGTGGCCCCGGACAAGATTCGCGAGGAACGGCTCAAGTACCTCACCGACGAAAAGCACATCAAGGCTGTAACGGTGATGTTCTCCGACCTTGAGGGTCGTATCCATCTTCTCGACTACGACAAGAAGTTCCTCATCAACAGCTACGACAACCTGACCTTCGACGGGTCGTCGATCCGCGGCTTCACGGTGCAGAAGGAGAGCGATCTCCGCCTGGGCATTGACTGGAGCGCGTTCTACTGGGTGCCGGCGGATGTGTTCGGAACGGGGAAGGTTCTGGTGTTTGGCACCGTCATCGATAAAGGCGGCGAGCCTTACTCGGGTGACATGCGCGGCGTATTGAAGCGCTTCTCGGACAAGCTCTTTGAGGAAAAGGGCTGGACGCTGAATGCGGCCAACGAGATTGAGGGGTTCCTTTTCGCCGGACTTGATGCTGAGAAGAACTACCACTTAACCGGCAAGTTTGATTACGTCAACACCGGTGGATACTTTCATTCGCTGCCACTTGATCCGCTGCGGAAGTTCATCGACACGGCTGCGGAAGTGGAGCGCGCGATGGGCTTCGGAAATGAGAAGGACCATCCGGAAGTCGCGCCTAGTCAATTCGAGATCAATTATGCCTACGGGGAAGTAGTCTGCGCGGCCGACCAGATACAACTCTACAAACTCCTCTGCCGACAGGTCGCGGCCAACATGGGCTATACAGCCAGCTTTCTGCCCAAGCCTGTCGTGGGGGTCAACGGCAGCGGCATGCATACCAACATGTCGATCTCCGATGGAAAGACGAACCTGTTCTGGGATGAGAAAGGTCCGGAAAAGCTCTCGGAGTTCGGCTGGCAATATATCGACCGCATCCTGACGCACGGCCTGGATCTATGTCTGATCATGAACCCGAGCGTAAACGCATATCGCCGGCTCGACCCGCATTACGAAGCGCCTAACCAACTGAAAGCGTCGGCCACCGATCGGGGCGCGATGGTACGGGTTCCCATCGGCAATGCGAAGTCTATGCGTGTCGAGGTGCGCGCTGTAGCGCCCGACGCCAATCCCTATCTTGTGCTTTACTCGCTCTTCAAGACTGGCATCGACGGCAGCACCGCTACTGTCAACAACCTGCGCCAGGCCGAGCGCTACCTGCCGGACAACATATACGACGCGATAGCGGACTTCAGAAGCGCCGAATGGGTAAGTGAAATTCTAGGGGATGACGTAAAGGGCCGATTCGCAGACCTGAAACAAGCCTCGGCGGACCGGTGCGCCCGCCTGCTCGGCAGCTTCGTCAAAGGACCTGAGGTGCAGTATCACCACGAGGTCTATAACCAGGCTTTGTGGAACATGTTCTAGAGTCGATGGTTCAAGGCTGCTCGTTCGCAACGGATATCTCATCAGAGATCAGCGTTTCGCTCGTGGGCGACAATTCCACGAATCGATAGCCGACATATGCATCCGTCAGCAGATATTTTGGATCGGATGGATCCGTCTCGATCTTCTTTCGCAGTTGACGAACGAAGGTGCGCAGATAGTCCACTTCATGGCGATAGTCAGGTCCCCACACCGAGGTCAGCAGCTTGCCGTAGGTCACCGCGCGCCCGGCGTGGGTCATCAGATAGTAGAGGATGTCGTATTCCTTGCGCGTCAAGTGAATGGACTGACCTGACTTGCTGACCGTACGCCTCGCCGGAAGCACTTGAATCTCGCCGATCGAGAGCGGTGCATCCTCGCTTCGCTCTGGAGCCTGGGCGCGGCGTACGGCAGAGCGCATCCGGGCAACACACTCCCGAATGCTGAATGGCTTGGTGATGTAGTCGTCAGCGCCGGACTCCAGCGCTTCGACCTTCTCCTCCTCGCCATCCACGACAGTCAGCATCAGGATGGGCAGACGCGGCGCGATCGAACGCAGGCGCGACAGGGTCTTCATGCCTCCCATGCCCGGCATATTCACGTCGAGAAGGACCACATCGAAGGTCTGATTCTGCACCAGGTGCAGCGCTTCCTCTCCGCGAGAGGCCTCCGTAGTGTGGAACCCCATCTCACACAGGGGCGTACGCAGCGCGCGTCGAATAGAAGGCTCGTCATCAACCAGCAGAACGCGCATTTGGGGATTGGCGGAGGAGGGGGTCATCTGCGTGCGTCTCCTTGTGGCGTTGTGGGAAGGGACGCGTAAAAGGTAGTTCCTTTTTCGATATCGCTCGTGACCCAGACATGACCGCCCTGAGCCTGGGCGGTCCGCTTTGCAACCGACAGACCGATACCAGTACCTGGCGCTCTATTGGACGATACTGAGGAGCGATAGTACCGATCGAAGATTCGTTCGAAGTCCGCCTCCGGAATCACTGGTCCGATACTGTGAACGGAGAAGATGACTTCAGCCGCATGTTCAGCGGCCTGAACTGTCACCGTAGTCCCGGACATACCGTATTTTGCAGCGTTGTCGACATATTGTGTCAGCAAGGCGACCAGGAGACTGCGGTCGCAGCGAATGGAGAGATCGTCGCGCGAGATTACTGTCTTTACCAAGACGCTCGTGAGCTGATCGCGCAGGCTGGCAACTACATCTTCAACCAACGGCGCAATCGCTACCTTCTCTGCGCGGGGAGTCATGTCGGAGGCTTGCAGCCGCGCCGTTTTCAACAGACGCGTAGTCAGGCGGCTTAGCACCGCTGCCTGCTCGTTGATCAGCGTGACCATTCCGGACTGCGCCGGCGACAGGCTCGCCCATGGAACTGAGCCCTTCGCTGGCTGTCCCGATCACCGTCAGCGGAGTTTTATACGCGTGGGCGAGACTATCCAAGACGGTGGTGCGAAGTTGTTCAGCCTGCCGCATGCTCTCCGTACGGCTTTCATTGGCAAAGGAGTGATAGCGATCGAAGGTGATTGCGACCACCGAAGCGACCGCGCTGGCCAGGCGACCGCGCGTCTCTCCACGCATCATCATCGCGCCGATGGGAAGATTGCCCATGTGAAGAACTCGGCGGCTGAGACCTGTCTCGGAATCGTCAGTGACAGTCTCAAAGATGCATATGTTCCGTAGCGCATCCTGAACGTCGTCTGACCACGAGCCGGATCGATAGACCTCTTCGAGGTCCGCATCAAAGATGGCGACTGACTCCAACTCGAAGACGGAACGGACAAGGTTGGCGAGTTCCTGCCCAGGCTTGCGGTGAGGTCCGAGTTTTGTGGTTTCGTGAATGAATCTGCAGAGCCGGTCCGCGTCGGGGGCCAAAGTCGCAGGGCCAGAATCGTGCGTCGCGTCTGTAGAGCGCCGGCCCGCAACGCGAGCCGCCATCATTGCCAATGTCGGTAGAACCGGCAATCCCGCAGCCATCAGAATCTCTGATCGATGGCCGCTAATTCCCATGACCGGGAGTGTTGATGCAAGGGCGATCAGAGGCATACTCTCCAGCGGCACGTTGCGCGACTCCAACAAGGGTAGTCCGGCTGGGGCGAAGGAAAAGTGGAGGGCCTGTCGAACACCCTGCACTGCCGGGTGCCAGCTTGATTGCCTGGCAGGATGGGCCGGAGTCGACCATGACTTCACTCCGTCCCGATGTCAGATGACCGCCGACGTTTGCCCGCTGGCGGTCTGCATAAGAGGAAAGTTCCCCTGTACGGTTGCCGGAAAATTTGAGCCGGAAAATCGCCGAATTCTTTTATCAGAACTTCTATGAACTTTGAAGGGTAGCTTGGAAATATTCTACCATCCAACGCAAAAATTGACTGATCTTTCAAAGTGATAGGGAGAAAATGACGGACTTTATTTTTTCCTTATGAATTCCTTATGACTTCCTTGCGTTCATAGAGAGTATCCGGGAGACAAACATTCCCCGGCGTCTTTCAAGGACGCCGAAGAAATGGGAGAACCAAAGCGCAGATGCTCTGGGGTCTCTCCGGTGAGCTGTATTTGCAAGTCACTATCACGGAGGAACCGAAAGAATGGATCTCAAACCGCAGAGCGTTTTGCAAGGTATGGCGGGAGCTGTGATGTTCTTCGCCATCGTCGCAGGAGCGCAAACTACTCCCGCCCCCACCACGCCTACCGCTCCAGATACGACCGCTCCTGCCGCCCCTGCTGCTGCGGCTCCAGCTGCGCCAGTTTGGAGCGTAGGAACGATGGACCTCAGCGGCTACGTTGATGGCTACTTCAGCTACAACCACAATCGCCCGGCGAACGAAACCAACGAAGGATATAACTTCGACGACCAGGACCAGTTCAATCTGGAAGCAGCAAAGATCACACTGAACCACGATCCGGATCCCGTCGGCGCTCACCTTGACGTAATTTTTGGCCGCACCAACGCTCTAATTCAGTCCAATGGCCTGGGCATCAACTACATTGAGCAGGCGTACGTCAGCGTCAAGCCGCCTAAAGCGAAGGGCTTTGAACTCGACTTCGGCCAGTTCGTAACCTCGGCTGGACAGGAAGTCATCGAGACGATGAGCAACTGGAGCTACTCGCACGGCTTGCTCTTCACCGATGCAATTCCCTACTACCACTTCGGCATCCGCACCTCGATGCCGGTTACTAAGACGTGGACCGCAGGCTTCCAGTTGGTAAATGGTTGGAACAACGTAACCGATAACAATGGCGGCGTTACCTTCGGCTTCACCAGTTCACTGGTCAAGCCGAAGTACACGTGGAATACCAACTACTACGTCGGCCCGGAGAACAGTGGCATTACGCCGCCGTCCTATGCCGGTACCCAGAAGGGCTACCGCAACCTGATCGACACGACCCTCCTGCTCACCCCCAACGCGAAGTTCAACATGTACGTGAATTATGACTACGTCCAGAACCACACGCCGGCCCTCGCGGCGTGCAGTTCCTGCGAGTCGTCTGCAGTCAAAGCTGCGTCGCGGCACGTCCAGGGCGTTGCCGTGTCGGCTCGGTATCAAACCACGGCCAACTCAGCCATCGTCGCCCGTTACGAGTACCTCGCCGACCAGGGGCCTGCTCCGATCATCTACGGTTCGTCCTACGCCCCAATCGGAACCGGCACAAAACAGAAGTTGAACGAGTTCACTGCTACCTATGAGTACAAGTGGATCTACGGACTTCTGGTGCGCGCGGAATACCGGGTCGACTGGTCGAACCAGAATGTCTTCAACTACGGCAACGACGCAAGCCTCGGATCAGGTGCACCGACTAAGTCGAGCCAGAATACCGCAACAATCGGCATGATCGCCTTCTTCGGTCCAAAACGCTAATCCAGGCGTGGCGCGTCCTCGAAGCATCGGGGACGCGCCACACACTCAATACATTATTTCTGGGTTGAGAGATAAACCTCACGAAATCCTCATGAAACCCAACCGACAATAAACCTTAATCTGAACCACCAGGAGACTGTTCATGGCAGAAGAGAAATCCGCTCCTCAAATGCAGGCCACACTCGGCTTGACCGGCTTGACCAGTAACGCGATGGCTCTTATCGCGCCAGGCGCTTTCCTTTGGCTAACCTTCTTCATCCAGGCAACGACCGGCGCAACTTCCCCATCCATGTGGATCGGAATTTTCGCCGCTCTTATGCTCTGTTTGGCGACGGCCGTCTCCTACGCTGAGATCTCCAAGCTTTATCCCGGGACCGGTTCGAGCTACTACTACGCAGAACAGGCGCTGCTTTCGAAGGACACCACCTTCAAGTACGCTCGCATATCGAAGTTCATCGTCGGCTGGGGCTCCCACCTCTACTACTGGGTCTACCCGGGCGTCATGGTCGGCGTTACCGGAATCTTCGTCGGCTACGTGGTCGGATTCCTTTATCCGAACTTCATGAGCGGATCTAACCCTGGCCCGCTCTTTATGGCGATCGTGGCGGTAATCTTCACGTTCGCTGTCGCAGCCATCGCCCAACGCGGCGCCAATGCCTCTACGGCCGTCAATCTGACCATCAACATCATTCAGATCTCAGCACTCGTACTGTTCAGCATCCTGGCCATCGGATATCGCGTTCACCACCCCGAAGGCTCCACAGCGCTGAACTACGACGGCACCTCGCAGGCAACTTACACCTATAACTTCGCGACCAAGCCAGACGGCACCGTCATCCGCGACGCCAACCAAAACCCCATGCCGCAGCTTGACGCCGCCGGCAAGCCGGTTCCATTCACCATCAGCTACGCTGCATATGACTCCACCGGCAAGCTCTTCCAGGCACATCCCAACGCGAAGTCGGTCGTTTCCATGCACAGCTTCAACTGGATGATGATTCAGGCCACGGTCGCCATCCTGATCCTGGTCGGATTCGAATCGGTAACTGCAATGGGAGGTGAAGCGAAGAACGCCAAACGAGACATTCCACTTGCCGTTATCTTCTCGCTGCTCATTCAAGGACTGATCTGTTATCTATTTGAGTATTTTGCGGCTAATTATTTCCTAAATTCGGGCTACACCATGCAGAGTGCGGCCGGGTCAGCCGCTCCCATCGGCGACATGATGATCATTGTCGGCGATGCTCTGCTGGGTCAAGGCCATGGCAAGTATTTCATGCTGGCAGAGGCGGTCACCGTGTTCCTCGCGCTGATCGGCACCACCCTGGCCTGCATGAACACCGGCGCCCGCGTGACCTACGCGATGGGCAAGGACGATGAGGCTCCCGAGCACTTCGGCATGCTGCACGCCAAGACTCTCACCCCTCACCGCGCCGTCCGCACATTGTCGTTCATCACTGCCTTCATCGGAGTCGTCTGCATCTCTCTCTGCTTCGGAGACGGTTCAGCTCCCACCGATGCCACCATCGCCGCACTGCCCCCGGGTATCTTCTCCCACTTCGGGTATCTCTCGCACGATCATCTGGCCGCACTTCCAAACACGCTGCTGATGATCACGCTAACCTCCAACTTCGGAACGTTTATCCTGTACGCCTTGAGCTGCATGCTCTGCTTCATCGCATACAACAAGCGTCCCGACCACAGCTTCCTCAAGCACACGATCATCCCCATATTCGGTTTGCTGGCCAACATTGGTTGCATGATGTTCTATCTCATCGGGCCGTTCCTTGGAATCGGCACAAAGATGGAACCGCTCGGCGCTTTGGTGATCGCATTCCTCTGGGGTCTATATGGAGCGTTCTACTTCATGAAGTCGTCCAAGGCAAAGGGCAAAGCAGTACTGCTCGAATCTAAGGCGCAAGGATAATCGCCTCGCACGGACGAATACGCTGTGCAAGTCAGTCGGTTGGATTACCGCCCCTCCGGGAAGCATCGGAGGGGCGGTTCTCCTTACCCTGCCTGGACAGCCAATCTCGGGCAACGACAACCGGCCAAACGGGCAGGGCGGTGAAGTTTCATGCTGGATGTGGTCTATGGACAGGCAAGCGATGTCGGCAGGGTGCGCCCGCATAACGAAGACGCTGCCGGCGCAGTCGCTCCCAGGTCCCGCCAGGAGTCGCGCTCCCGCGGCTGGATGTTCGCTGTAGCCGATGGCGTCGGCGGAATGGATCTTGGCGAAGTGGCCTCCGCTAAGGCGATCGAGGTTATCACTGAGGGTTTTGCAAAGTGTACCGAAGGAGTTTCGCTTGCCAGCTTGCTTCCCAGCCTGATCCAGCAGGCGAACTCTGCCGTTCACGACGAGGGTCTTCACTCTGAACGCCGCGGGCGCCATATGGCAACCACGCTGGTCGCCTGCGCGTTACGCCACGATCAGGCTGTGATCTCACACGTCGGAGACTCGCGCTGCTACCAGGTGCGCGATGGCAAAGCAATCCAGCTCACACGCGACCACACCTGGGTCGCGGAGCAACGCAAGCTTGGCCTCATCACTGCGGCCGAGGCAGAACGTTCGGAGAGCCGCCATGTTCTTACCCGCTCGCTCGGGCCGGAGATGTTCGTCACGGTCGACACGACAACTGTTTCGCTGAAGCCGGGAGATCGCCTGGTGCTCTGCACGGATGGCCTTTACGGCGGACTTTACCCCGAAGACATCGCGCGCATCACGTCGCAGAACAAAGATATCGACCGAGTCGTACGCGAATTGGTCCAATATGCGGTTGAAGTAGATGGATCGGACAATGCAACTGCCCAGGTGATTGAAGTTCGCTCGATTGAGCCGATGGGAATGTATCGCGGACGGCTCTACCCGCTGCCACTGCAGTGAACATAAATCCACACGGGAATTTAGAAGCTTCGCAGGGCGGCGCAGGCTCGGTCGAGATCCTCAGGGCGCTTGCCGAAGCAGAAGCGAAGCATCTCTTCCCCGCCGCCTGAAGCAAAGAACGCAGAGCCTGCAACCGCAGCGACTCCAGTAGCCGCAAGCAGCGTCCGCGCCTTGATGGCAGCCGTCTCGCCCGGGATTCGGCTGGCGTTCGCGAGAACATAATAGGCGCCGGCCGGTGTAGCCGCAGGCATGCCCGCATCCCTAAGTGCGGCGCACAGTTGGTCACGCTTCTGCTGGTACTCGCCTGCCATGTCTCCATAAAAAGACTGCGGCAACCCAATCAGTCCAGCGGCCGCTCCATACTGCGATGGGCCCGGAGCGCAGATGTAGACGAGATCGTGGAAGTAACCGATCGCTGGAATCCACTTGCTGCTTGCCGTCAGGTATCCCACGCGCCATCCCGTAATGCTGAATGTCTTGGAGAGGCCGGAGATGGTGATGGTCCGATCGCTCATGTCAGGCAGCGTCGCAATACTGATATGACGGCTGCCATCGAAACGAAAGTACTCGTAGATCTCATCGGTGATGACGAAGAGATCATGTTCAATCGCGAGCACGGCGATCGCCTCGAGTTCCGCAAGCGAAAATATCTTGCCGCACGGATTCGATGGTGTGTTGACGATGATGGCCCGGGTCCGCGGAGTGATCGCCTTGCGCAGACGCTCGACGTCGAGATGCCAGTCGGGCGCGCTGAGAGGAACGGCAACCGGTACTGCTCGTACCGAAAGCATCGTATTCCAGTGATAGCCGTAGAACGGCTCGAAGAGAATGACTTCGTCGCCAGGGTCAAGCAGCGCCAGGCTCGACGTATACAGCGCGCCAGTGGCGCCGGCAGTGACGAGAATCTCGGTGTTCGGATCTGCTTGGATGCCGTTATATGCACTGAGCTTGGCTGCGATGGCCTCACGCAGCACTCCGATACCGTCCAGACGGGTATACGTATTCTGGCCGGCATGGATCGCATCGACAGCACCCTGCGCTACCAGAGGGGGTAATTCCGTGTCGCACACGCCCTGCGCGAGATTGACCCCGCCCACCCGGTCGCACTCCACCGACATCGCGCGAATTTCGGATTGAATGACCAGTGGCGCGATCTGACTGAGGCTTCGCTGGTTCCTGACTTTCAGCACAGGCAAACTTTCTTTGAGCAGATATCCCGGCGCACCCAAAGCTACCCTTGGGCGGTTGGGTTTTCACAGTATAATTAGGAGGCTGAGCGGGAGTAGTTCAGTGGCAGAACGTCAGCTTCCCAAAATGGCTAACGCTAGTATTTTCAGTAACTTACAAGAGTGGTAACGGCCCTAAACGGGTTCTAGCGAGTCAAGAGAAACATTTATAGCGGTGCTAACCGTGGTGTTCCCCGCTATCCATGCGGGTTTGAGCGTAACACCATTATTGCACCCACCGTAAAATCACACCCACTTCCCTACTACTTTTCAACACCACAGCCACCGCCGCGCAACCCATCCGTTGTCAGCCGAGCGGATGTGACGTTCACGCGCCGCCGTTCCTGGGGATTGCACGAGCGCCCGAGGTTATCGGGGCCGCTCCGTGAACGTCAGCGGCTATTATCGTGGGCCGATGTGGTGTTGGGCGTGGTGTGGTTCTCGCCGGTTGCGCTGCGGCCCTCCGGGTGCGTTATGCACACGATGGCAAATTGGCCTTCCGGCAGTTCCTCAACCGAAAAGGCACAGTAGTGCTCACCAACATGGACACGCGAATTTTCGAGAAATCCGCGTTCGTACTCGGCCTCATGCGGAAAAGGGATCTTCCACGAGGGGTCATCGGCATAGGCAACCTCAAGGTTTTCAAACCGGCTCGCCTCCGGGTCCGTGTCCCTCAGCCAGTAGCCATGCACATACCTTTTCATGGGTGCAATTATAGAATCCCCGGTGGGGTAGCCGCCTCACTTTTCGCGGACGCGCCCACGGGCCGCCTAGACGCGGTTGCGGGGCATCTTAGACCAACAAATCCGGGGCTGAGTTATCCTTGGGGCCTGGAGTTGCACACATGATCGAAGGGCTATGGGTCGTACAGTACGAAGGAACGGCGGGCGGTGACGGCGGCGTAATTGTCTTTGTACGCGGACAGGCGCTCGGTGGAGACAGCGCCTATGTGTATTCGGGCACATACCAGAGTGACGCCGCGAGAATATCGGCCCGTGTTCTAGTCCGCAACTTCAATCCGGCGATAGGGAACGTACTCGGCATCAAGGGTGACTTTGAGCTGATCGTGCAAGGCGCAATCCAAGGCGACACAATCAAAGGTTCGGCTAGTTTGGTAAATCAGGAAGGGCCGGGTATTGTGGTCAAGCTCACCAAGGTTGCGGCTTTAGTCGCCTAGCTCGCGTATAGGCGAGATGGCGGGCTTTGCGTCAAGTGGCTCCAAGGTTATTGGCGGAAACTTATCCTCGAAAATCCCAACCGGTATCCGTCCCCGGCCCGATAGTACATTGAGGACGCCACGCCGGATTGCGTGTTGCTCGGCCTCCACGTTGCCAAGGCCGGTGGGGTAATACGACCCCTTCTTCACTAGTACCTCATCGAAATCGTAGCCAAGACAGCGCCCCATAGCCATTAGAAGATTGGCCCGCAACTGTGTACTCTTCTCCGCGAGTGTGTCGCTGTCGGGGTCTTTCGCCTTGCTCAAATCGGTGTAATGGTCTAGCAAGACCTTCCAAGCATTGCGAACCGCTCTCTCTTTCTCATTGTTGCCGTTGAATTCAACATCAATCAGGTTGAGAGCTTGAACAAACGACGGTGCTAGGGCGGTCGCCCGGTAGGACATTAGGGTCTTGAACACCCATAGCTTCCGTGTCAACGCCTCACGCTCGCGGTCTAGTTTGCGCTGAATCTGTAGGGCAATAATCGGCCCCGACACAATCGCAAGGATGGTGAGAAGGTTGAGGATGATTCCTGTCTTGTCCATTTCACGAAATGGTACACCCGTGGTGGGCGAAAACCGCTCTCTAACAAAGCCGGGCACCCGAGATTCTCACCCGGATGCCCCCGCGCCGTTTAGCGCGCGTACTCGTGCTCTACAAAAGCCGCGATGGATTGCCGCTCTCGCGTGGTTAGCTTGTGCGCCCGGTGCGGTGTGATTGTGTGCGGCCCCGACTGGAGACGGACCTCCGCAATTTTCTTGGTTGCGCTGCGGACAGAGAACGTATCAGTTTTGCAGAGTGGGGTGATGCGGAAGTAAGCCATTTTTTGCCTTTCGTGTCGGGCCGGATGTTTGTGTCTGAAGAACACAATACCCGCCCGAGCGCGAGAAGTCTATAACGCTTTTGTAATCAACATAGTACGTCACTTTAGCAAATCACTTTAGCAAATACGGCCCGGAGTTCTCGGGCCATCATGCGAGATTGTTTTATTCCGGGTATTGTTTTTTCCGGGATTGTGTGACATCCTCTAAATGGAGGTAGCAGAAATGGTAGCGAATCCAATGGAGGGCACGTGGAGCAAAGAGGGCAACGTCCTCCGGTCCATCAAGGCCGGTAGACAAAGGCAAGAGGATGTCCGGCTCAGCCCTATCGTGGGCGTTGCTGAGGCCATCAAGGTCCGCGACAAGGTAACGGCCAACATGCTTCAGCAAAACTTGGACCCGCTCGACGCGCGCGTCTACCTCGTGTTTGCTGAGCCGGACCTTTCGGGCCTGTTTGGAGACCGCCTTTACGTCCCGCCCAACGCGGCATTGGACGCCAAGATGGTCCGCATCCTCCGCAAGGCTGAGGGAAAATTACCACTTGGTTTGCTCATCTACTTGATGGACAAATCGAACCCCGAGCGGTGGGAGTTGGTGGGACAAAAACGCCCGTTCATCGTGAACGACGCGCGCGGCCCCGCACTACTTGAAATCGCAAACGAGGCAACCAAACCCGAGGTGCTAAAGGCCGCTGCCAAAATGGGTACGATTCTCCCGAAGGGGGACTGATGCAAAAGCCGTGGGACAAATTCGAGACACTTGCCGCAAATGCGGCGCTCGCCGTGTGCATGTTCGCAAACCCGCAAGCAACGGATTGGGCGTTGGTGGGCCTGGACGCGACGAGGGACGCGGGCGTCTTGCGGGGCGTCATGTGCGACGTAAACGCGCGCGGTCTTGGGTTCGCGGGTGTCATCGGATTGATGGCGGACGGATCACCGCGCACAGCGTTGGTGGAGCCGCTTGCGGACGCAGTGGTGGATAGGATGTCCGCGCTTTTCTTGGGGTACTTTGTGCCCCGATTCCTGGAAGCGCACACCGCCACCACGCCGCCGAAGGCCGCGCCACCGGAGGCGCAAGACGATTCGGAGTCTTGGTTGTGGCGCTTGTGGGCATTGAAGGACCCACGCATGGATTCGTAAGATCGCGGCGCGCACGGGATAACCCACCCAAAGCGCCGCCACCGGGCCGGTGCCCGCAACCACCGCCCGGAAAGTTTGAAGCCGTCTCCGTGGAAAGGCGCGGAGGACCGCACAGCGCATGGCTTCCCCTAACCGGGGTTGGGACGCGCAAACGCAGACAACCGGGGAGTCCACCGCCAATAGCGCGAGCTATAGGTGACGGCGGAACCGTGTTTGCAAACCGCAACCGCGATGGGGAGCGCGGGGCGGAACCTTAGAACATGGAGAAATTTTATGAAGTTGCACGATTTGAAAACACAGCACACAGCCGCATTGGACAGTGCGGAAGCCGTTATCACTAGGGCGACTGCGACAGGCCGTCAGACGTTGAACGCGGTCGAACAGGCACAGTGCGACATGCACATGGCCGAAGCGAAGGGGCTGGAAACGAAGATCAGAGCGGTTGAAAGCCGGGGCGGACTCTCAGCTCAGTTCGGGTCCGCCGGACCTTGGGGCGGCCTTATGCTTGACGGCGAATCGCCAGCGGGGTTCTCACAGCCCGTGAACCGTGTCATTCGGATGGGGGAGGCGCGCACACCGGAGTATTCGGCGGCGTTGCACTCGTTCCTCAAGACGGGTGGCAAGGCACACGGCGATGAACTAACGGTGGGCGCGGACGGAACGGGCGGCTACCACTTCCCCGGCTCGGAAGCGTACACGCAACAGAGGCTCCCCAATGGGCGGGCGTCTGCGCTGTACGAGGGCACCAACGGCGGCTCCAACGGCGCGGGCGGGTATGCAGTCAACATCCCGACCGTACAACAGATTGTCCCACTTGCTATGCCGGACCTGGGTATCTTCGACGCGAGTATGGTCATTCCGACCGCCACGAACGTCAAGATTCCGCAGCAAGCCAGTTTCGGCGTGTCAGCACAGAAGGCCGAATCCACCGGCACCATCGCAACATTCGGTGGGACGGACCCAACCCTCGGTCAGGTGGAGTTGTCGGCCTTCATGGCCGGTGCTCTCCGCATGGCGAGCTATGAGCTGTTGCAGGATGTTGAGATGTTTCAGCAATTCCTCATTGATGACCTCATCAAGGGACAGCGCATCCTGGAAGGCTCGCTCTTGGCTACCGGCAACGGAACCACTCAGCCACAAGGCGTGTTTGGCAACACGGGCACCGGCACGGGCGCGGCATACGCTCTCACCGGCGCTTCAACGGACGGAGCCGTCTTGTTGAACGCAATCTTCGACGTGGTTGCCACGCTGAAGGGCGCTTATCAGGCCAACGCCGCGTGGGTTATGAGCCGGTCCTCCGGTCTTGCAATCCGCCGGGCACAGATGCAAGCCAATCTGTTTGTCCCGGTCGTCACCGTTGATGCTGACGGGACGGAGCGCATCCTGGGCAAGCCGGTGTTCTATGACGTGAACGCCCCGGCGCTCCCGTCCGCGACCACCGCCGGTGTTGTTCCCATCCTGTACGGGGACTTCAAGGCGGGCAATCTCATCGGCGTCCGTGGCGGAGCTGGAATCAATGTCAAAATACTTGACCAACCTTGGGCAAGTCAGGGCCAGATCGGAATTTTGGCATATCGCCGTCTTGATAGCCGAATTCGCCGCAGTGAGGCGATTCAGGAGATTACGTTCTCTCACAGCTAACCAAATTGGCGCGGCCTTTACACGTACTAGACGTGTTCCACCCCGCGCCAATACCCCGAGTCATGCCGGGTAATCCATGAGTGGGAAAGCTCTAGTGGCGGCAACGCGGGCCACCGATTGAAACGCGCGAAAAGGGACGGGCGGCTTGTTTCGTGGGCAAGCCGCCTCAACCTCCAAATAGATTGAGGTGCGATATGCGGAACGGCGAGTGGAAGGACGAGGGCATGTGCGGTGACTACTACGTGGAAGTCCACAAGCCTTGCGGCACACGAGTCTATGTGATGGCCGGATACTCGTCCATTTGCCCGGAGTGTCAGCCCGAAGAGTATGCCAAGCAACGAGAAAGAGTGTGCGGCGCATGACCTTTTTGGAGATTGCCCTCAATTGTGTTGCGCGCGGGTGGCATGTGTTCCCGTGTTGGCCTGGAGACAAGCGCCCACTTGTGAAGGGCGGGTTTCTATCAGCCACCGACCTGGAGAACGATGTCCGCGCGTGGTGGACCAAGTGGCCGGATGCTAACGTGGCGATTGCGACCGGCGCATCCGGGTTGACCGTGTTGGACTGTGACCACGGCCTAGCGGATGAAGCGGCGGTCCAAGCCTTCACTACGGCGCACAACCTCCCCGAGACGTACACCGTGAGAACGGGACGCCGCCCGGAGTTTGGCCTCCAGCTCTATTACAGCGGCACCGGCGTCCGTTCGATCGCCTGGGTGGACGGTGAGCACAGCGGTGACATACGCGGCACCACGGGCTATGTCATGGCGGCGGGATGCGTCCACCCAAGCGGTGAGCGTTATGAGTTGTTGTGGGACGCCGTGGTTGCGGCGGTGCCGGAGTACGTCCGCAGTTTGACCCCCGCGCCGGTCACGGGAAAGACCGGCACAGCCAACCCCGCCGTGGTGGACGGTGGCGGCCCCATATCAGACCACCGCAACGTCAACATGATTTCCCTGTTAGGCCGGAGGCGGAACGAGGGCGCGGACGATGACCAGCTCCGTGAGTACGCGCTTGATGTCAATGAGGCGCGGTTTGTCCCGCCGTTGGATGAGGACGAGTTGGAGAAGGTCATCAAGAACGCTTGCCGGTTTCCAATGCCGGAGCCGGAGCCGGTTGTGGTGCTTGGCGGCAAGATCGCAGCGCCGGAGGTTGTAGAGCCGCCGCGCGATTGGCGGACGCGCTACATGACGGAGGACGCCTATCGAAATGTGAAGCCGCCGGAGTTTCTCATTGACGGCTTTCTAGTCAAGAAATCCATTGCCATGCTTGCCGGGCCGGTCGCACAGCGGAAAAGCATAATTGCGTTGAACATTGCTCACGCCTTGTGTACGGGTGACGCGCTTTTTGGTTACTTCAATGTGACCGGCGGCCACGAGCGCGTTTGCTATTTGTGCCCCGAGATGGGCGCGGCGTCATTCGTCAAAAGGATAAAGCAGATTGGCCTGGGTGAGTACATCGGCAAAACCTTGTTTGTCCAAACGATGAGCGAAACCCCAACGGCGTTGGACGAGCTGGACGGGGAACTTCCGGGCGCGGTTGTCATCGTCGATACCATCACCCGCTTTATTGACGGCGATGAGAACAAATCGGAGGACATGCGGAAGTTTGCTCAAAAGGTTTTTCGGCTTATGAACGCCGGAGCAACCGTTGTGCTTTTGCACCACAGCAAGAAAGGATCTTCGGGGTCGCTGGACGATGGGTTGCGCGGTAGCTCTGAGTTGGCCGCGTTTGTAGATTCGTGTTGGGTCACAGAACTAGAGGACCCAAAGAAGCCTTACGAGTCACTATCAAAGATGCGAAATCAGAAACAGCGGGATTTCGAGTCCGACCCATTCAAGCTCAAGCCCGCTGTTGGCTCGTACTACTTGACGATGGAAGGCGAGCCAGAGTCGGAAGCGGTGCTCAAGGGCAAAGCGGATGACGCGGCACGTGAGGCGCTTAGAAAACTCATAGAGGTTGACCCCAAAATGGGTATCAACAAGATATGCACGGCGCTCAAAAAAGGAGGTAACGGACGAGGTCCGAATTGGGTGCGGGCGGCAAAGGTAGCACTATTGGGTGATGGTGTGACCGTCTCTCAGTAGTCGCACGTACCCATGCACGCCATGCATATGCACCTCTGAGCACGATATGCACCCCATGCACGGCGGCCCATGCACCTTAGAGAAAGAACGATATACACCCCACTACGTTTCACTACGTAGGGTGGGAATGTAGGTTTTACAAACACCCCATGCACGTAACGGCCCGGAGGCAAGATGACCAGAGACATGAACGGATTCAAGTTGGAGGTGACTTACGCGGACCTCATATCCCCCGTCCGCATCACCATGAAAGATGGCACTGTCATCGTGGACACAGACCGGCTATCTGTCAGCGGCCTGGAAGGATTGGCAAAGGTAGTTGAGACGGCGGCGGCGATAGCGTTGAAAAACATACCGTCATCGTGGACACCGAAGGCGCATCTATAGCGCCCGATGTTGTTGATAAAGAACAACATGCACCACGAAAGAAGTATGTGTTTGTGTGAGGGCTGAGCGTGGCGTAAGTCATTGAGAATGAACAGGATGGGTGGGTCTAAATCTTACCACTGTCATTGGGAAAGACATCCGCCAATCAATCATATACATGAACAACATAAATCCGAAAAACCAATCGTGGAGAGCCGTATGGAACGCAAAGGGCCAGTAACGAGCGCAGAAAACGACGTGTTGAATTTGCGCGAGGCCGCCGCGCTCTTGCGGGTGCATCCGGTGAGCCTCCGCAAACGAGCGGTCGCGTGGGGTGTGCCACATCGAAGGCTCGGAGCGGAATGGCGTTTTTCTCGCACGGTGTTGACCGCCTGGATTCAGCAACGGGAAGCCGCCTAAGATGGCGGGTTGATGGGCGACTTTCGGCCCTTCCGCCGAAAGCGCTTTGCCGCAGCGTCCTTGAGTCCCGGAATATGCAGCCGCCGTTCAAGATCGGCCCAAGGTATCTCGACAATTATTTTGACCGAACGGGGACGAAAGTGAACCTTTGCTGGAATTTCGGTGAGATACCTGACTTTCCGTTTCTTGGGCGCGGGCTTACTTTGGCATTTTTCCTCCGATGACGCGGGTAGCGCTCACAATAATAGCTGTCCCGCCACTATAGCGTTTGCGGCCCGCATCTCCGGCGTCAACGTCTTGCCGTAGACGTTCATGGTGGTTTCAATGTCGCTGTGCCGCATCAAGTCCTTCATCTGAGCCGGGCTGATTTTCGCGGCGGCCATCCAAGACTTGTACGAGTGCCGGAACGTGTGCCAACCCACGCCCTTGATGCCGAGCTTCACGGCGGCGGGCTTGATGTAGTTGGTTAGGATGGTTGCGTCACTGTAGGGGCTTCCCGTCTTGAGACTCGCGAACACCCATGAGTGGTCATGCTTCTGTTTCTCGTGCCACGCTTCGAGCGCCTCACACAGCTTGGGGTGGACAGGGATCTCACTGCCGGATGCGTCCGTCTTGGGCATGTTCTGGACTTGCCCATGAGTGAACACCTGGCCGATGGACAGCGTGCATTCATCGAAGTTGAAATCCGCGCCACTTCAAACCAAGCGTCTCGCTCACGCGCAAACCGAGACACCCGCACACAAGCACCATGAGGTTGTACGGTTCGGGGAGCGCGCTCCACCAACGCCTTGAATTGCTCCGGCGTGAGTATGACGATTCCCTTTTGGCGCTTGGTGCTCCCCTTGACGCGGACAAGCTCCATTGGGTTGCGGCCCACCGGGATGTACTCCCACAACATTGCGAGGTCCAACAGCTTGGACACCATGTTGCGGGTCCGCGCCTTCGACGCCGCGCCAAACGGCAACTTGTCCAGCCACTGCTTGACGGCCATCGCGGTCACATCGGCCAACCGCACGTCCTGCCCACATGGGCTTGATGTGGAGATCTATGAGGCTCTTGTTGGTGGTCTGTGTGGAGTGACGGAGGGTGAGGAAATCCTCCAGCCATGTAGCGGTCAATTATGGTGCCGAGTGTGGCGGCAACCTTGCCGCCGAGCGTCCCGGCGTTGAGCGCGGAGAGTTGGCCCTCAACGGCCTTGCGGACATCCCGCTCCGTTGGGTACTTCACGGAATCGAACGTTTGGACCTTGAGTTTACGTTTGCCGTCCGGGGCCGTAATATAGAACCTGAATTCCCAAGCAAACCCTTGGGAACGGGGGACCTTACGGACGCTGCCATGCTGATACCGCTCACGACTGACTTTCATCTAGCTACCCTCCCAGGGGTTGAACCTGTAGCCATTGTATCAACCATGGTGTTATGTGGTGTTTGCGAATCCGCTAAAGTGTCGCAAGTTGTTGATTTGTAATATGGTTGCGGGAGTAGTTCAGTGGCAGAACGTCAGCTTCCCAAGCTGAATGTCGCCGGTTCGATCCCGGTCTCCCGCTCCAGAGTCCAACCCTCCGCCACCAACAGCAAATTCCAATCGACGCACATGAAACCGCCGGTGGCCTAGTGAACCAGGCTGGCAGTCTTCTGCTGCGACTTGTCGCGATCTTCCAGCGCCATCGCTTCAGGCATAAATGTCGCTGCCTTATTGATCTCCGGATCCGTCGCGGCCCGTACCTTCAGGCCCTCAAGCTGGCCAAACTGCGATGTAAACAGCTCCGCCTTGATATTCGACTTGATCCAATCCGCGTTGTTCTTGATGTCCGCGTCAGTGAACTCTACCTGATTCGCCTTCAGGACATCCTTGAACTGCTGCATGATCGCGTCGTCCACTTCAAAGTCCTTGGTGACAGTGTGTGTAGCCAGGTAGTGCTTCGTAAAAAAGCCAACCCCGGAGTTCACGAAAATGTAGTGCTGGTACAGCGATGCCTGGAAGTGGTTCAAGTCAGGAACTTCAATCTTCTCGTCCGGAGTGATACCGCCGCCGCCATACACAGTGCGTCCGGAATCCGTCAGCTTCACTTCGAGATTCGACTTGTCCGCTTTCTTGGCATCATCGCGTACGTAGTAATAGTCGTAAAGCGAAACCCCGTCATACGAACGCTGAATCAGGCGTCCCGACGGCGTGTAGTAGTGGTAAGTGGTCAGCGCGAGGCCGGTGTTTTCCGAAATCTGGAAGACCGTCTGCACCAGTCCCTTGCCGAACGTCGTCTCGCCAACAATCAATGCGCGATCGTGGTCCTGCAGCGCGCCCGAGACGATTTCTGCAGCCGAAGCGGTATTCCGATTCACGATGACGACAATGGGATATTTATCAGTTCCCTCTTCCCCATGAGCCGCGCGATACACCTGATCAGGGAAAGCGCGCCCGCGTTGCGACACGACGATCTGTCCCTTTTGCAGGAACTTGTCGGACATATTCACTGCTTCGTTGAGGAGGCCGCCCGGGTTGCCGCGCAGGTCGATGACCAGGCCATGTAGATTGCCATTCGCCGCCTGGAATTTCTCCAACGCGTCGCCCACTTCGCGGCTGGTCGTCTCCATAAAGTTCGTGACGTGGATGTAGCCGACGCCGGGCTTCAGCATGAACGCCAGGTCGACCGAGTAACGCGGAATCTCATCGCGAACCAGATCAAAGGTCAGCGGAGTGTCTTTGCCCTCTCGCGCCATGACAACGCTGACGTGGGTTCCCTTGGGCCCCTTCAGCATGCGTCGCCACTTCGGCCGAATCATGAGCCGGCCGGCTTGCCATCGACGGACATGATCACGTCGCCTGGCCGGATACCAGCTTTGAACGCTGGCGTGCCCTCAAACGGAGCGAGCACCACGATGTGAACCACGCCGGCCTTATCCGGCTGCGGCTGGATGGACATGCCCACGCCGTAATACTTCCCATGCTGGTCTTCGCGCATCTGGGCGAAGGCCTTGGGATCGTAGAAGTTCGAGTGCGGATCGAGCACGTGCAGCATGCCCGGAATGGCGCCGTCGTAGATCGCCTTGTCGGTCTTGTCCTGGTCCAGCGGCTCGGCGTAGTTCTGCTCGACGATGGAATACACGTCGGTGAACTCGTGGAGCGAATCGCGTAGCGTGGATTCATCAGAGGCAGACTGCGCCGCAACCTTCTCGCTGATAAATGAGCCGAGAACGGCGCAGGAGGTGAGAAACAGGATGACGGAGAAAAGGGCGCGGCGAGTGCGTGGGGCCATCTGCGTGAAGTACCTCGAAGGGAGTGCGAAAGGAATGCGGCGTCCGGCGCCCGAAAAGCCGGGATTACCCAATTAAAGCTCCACTCCAGCCTTGGACGAGTATACCACCCGTTGCGTAAGCAAAAAGAGCTGGAAGCTTCCCTGCTCATCTCCCAATAAGCCCGCCCCAAGACCTATGGCAATCATGCAGATCCATGGATTACCCCTGACCAGGTTTGGCCGATTGGTGCGTACGCCCCGCGACAGATAGAATAGGACTCGCCGGATATCGTGCGGCCGCATGCCTGAGTCTAATAGGTAAGTGCGGCTGGAGCGGTTGCAGAATGGTCGGCAAGATTTGGGCAAATTGCTGGATTTGGGCAATAGAAGCGAGAGAGACCTTTTGAGATTTGTGAAATTGAACTCTGTGGATTCGATGCGAAGCGGGTTGGTCAATGCCGCGCCGCGGTATGTTCTGAGCAGCGCCAGACGCACTCCGATTCTCCTGATGGTTGCGGCAATGGCAGGAATCGGCCTCGGCGCAGATTGCGGCGCCCAGATATCAGAGCCCGCTCGAAGCTCCCAAGCCACAGATGCCCGGTCTCCCCACTCCCGCGGCTATTACGCCCAACGCAACCGTAGTCGCCTTTCCGATTGCCCGCGTAAACGACCAGATCATCGATAACAACGACTATCTCCGCGGACAGCGCGATCTTCTCGAAGAAGCACAGCGGGCCAATGCAAGCCCTACCGATGTTGAGGAACGGCAGAAGGACCTTCTGCGCGACATGATCGATCAGCAACTCCTGCTCTCTCGCGGCAAGGAACTGGACATCAATGCAGACGCCGAAGTAGTCCGCCGGCTTGACGATATTCGCAAGCAGAACCACCTGGATTCGATGGAAGATCTCGAGAAGGCGGTGCGCAGCGAAGGACTCTCCTTCGAGGACTTCAAGGCCAACATCAAGAATGGCATCGTTTCACAGGAAGTCGTCCGCGACGAGGTTGGCCGAAAGCTTACTCTGACCGCCAAGCAGGAGCAGGCCTACTACGACGCCCACAAGCAGGAATTCGTTCAACCCGAGCAGATTCGTCTCAGCGAAATCCTCATCCCGACCCCCGATGATGCGACCGACGCACAGGTAGCCCAGGCCCAGGCGAAAGCCAACGAGGTTATCGCGAAGCTCAAGGCTGGCGCCAAGTTCGAGGATCTGGTCAAGCAGTACTCCGGTGGCCCAAACGCCGACAAGGGCGGCGATCTTGGATCCTATACCAGAGGTCAACTCGGCGAAGGTGCTTGAAGACCAGACCTTTGTTTTACAGCCGGGCCAGTGGACCGCTCCTATTCGTACGCGACAGGGATTCGTCATTGAGCAAGTTACCGAGCACACCGCGGGCGGAGTTCCGCCGCTGAGCGCTGTCGACCAGCAAGTGCAGGAGGCAATTTACAAAGAGGCGATCGAGCCTGCGCTTCGCACCTATCTGACCGATCTGCGTGAGAAGGCTTACATCTACATTGAACCCGGCTATATCGACACCGGCGCAAGCTCGAAACAGGTCAAGTCGGTCTACGTCGGCGCGACACCGCCGCCGGTGAAAAAGAAGACCGAGAAGAAAGCCAGACTGGAAGCGAGCCGCGCTGCCGCCACTGCCGCGAAGGCGAGTGCCGCCGCTGCAACACCTCCGCCGGTTTCAACTACGGCGAATACCAACACCCTCACCCCCGTAAAGCTCACAAAATCAGGAAAGCCGAAGAAGGTCAAGCGCGAGAAGATCCGCTACGGCCAGGCTCCTCAAAACTCACTTCCAACCAGCCCGGAAGTCACGGCGGCAGCCGGAGCCGATAAGGGCCTGGGATCAACCTCCAGCATGTTGCCAGGGGCTGCACCGGGTGCCGCGATGACGACCCCGGATCAGACCGCATCGGCGTCCGATGTCGACCCGCTTGCCGAAGCCACTACCGCCAAAGGCAAAACCCGTTATAGCGACCGCGCTCCCATCGAGAAGAAGGCAAAGTCAGACGCAAAGGTGGCCAAGGCCAAACAGAAGGTGGCAGCCACGCCGGCTCCGCTGACTGCAGAAGAAAAGACCAAGCAGCAGTTGCAGGACGCTCCCCTCGAGCCCGCCACCAACACCAGCAAGAAGAAGAAGGTGAAGGGCGAGCCCAAGGAGCGCATTCAGGAGAAAGCACCCGCGCCGCCTGCTCCCAAACCTGATGCGACCCCAATTCCTCCCAAGAGCGTGCGTGACAACGGCGAGCCTGTCGTAACCCCGCCGCCGAATCCTTCAACGCTTCCCCCTGTAACGGCGCCGGCCCCGGGAGCACCGGTCGACACGACGACTCCGAGCACGCCCGCGAATCCGACACCCAACGCCACCACTCCGCAGTAGTCGTATCTTCCTGCGACGCGCGGCCATTCTCTATGGCTGCGCATCGCACTGGAGAAGTATGCTTGCCAGCATGAAAGATTTCTTCATAGCGGACGCGCCAAAGTTTGACGGCGAATCGGTAACCACCTTCTTCGCGCTCTCCTCTTTATCCGTTCGAGACAAGAAGGGCGGCGGCGGACAATATCTGGCCCTGACTCTCAGCGACAAGACTGGCAGCATCGAGGCGCGCATGTGGGATGACTTCGCCTCCGCCGTCTCCAACTGCGCGGAAGGCTGCTACGTCAAGGTGCAGGGGCAGGTTGCCAAGTACCAGGGCAAATATCAGATCACGCTCACCAAGATGCGGCAGGCTGCTCCCTCGGAGGTTGACACGGCCGACTTCGTGCCCACCACGAAGTTCGACATCGGCGAGATGTGGGCGGAGCTTCGCGGCTACGTCGACGCCTTCCAGAACGCAGACCTCCGCCGACTCGTCTTCGCATTCCTCGACGACGAAGCAATCGGCGCGGCCTATCGCGAAGCTCCCGCAGCCAAGGTTTTGCACCACGCCTGGATCGGCGGCTTGCTCGAGCATGTGCTCACCCTGGTGCGCGTCTGCCGTGCAACCGCGCCGTTCTATCCTGAGGTCGACCCCGATCTGCTCGTCACCGGGGCGATCCTGCACGACATCGGCAAGATACGCGAGTTGAGTTGGGGCTCAACCTTCAGCTACACGCTGGAAGGCCAGATGATTGGGCACATCTCCATCGCGCAGGGTATGTTGCGCGAAAAGATCGCTACACTTCCCGGTTTCCCCGAGAAGCTGCGCGTACTGGTGGAACACATGATCCTCAGCCACCACGGCCAGATACGAGTTCGGCTCGCCTAAACTGCCCATGACACCCGAGGCGATCCTGCTCAGCGCGCTCGACGACATCGAAGCCAAGATGCAGGCGATGCGCAACGAGTTCGGCCGCGATGTAGCCTCCGGCAAAAGCGGCGCGGAGATGACCGACTGGGTTCGCAGCATGGAACGCCCGCTGCTGAACACCAAAACTTACCTCGGCGAAGAGTAGGCCCGTTCCGCTTCAGGCAAAACTGAACCCGCTTCGTGCCAACGGCAGCGTGCGGATACGCTTGCCCGTCGCTGCGAACACAGCATTTGCAATCGCCGGCAGCACGGGCGGCAACGCAGGTTCGCCCAACCCGGTCGGCGGAAACTCCGTAATCCGCCAGGAAAGTTCAATCTGCGGAGCCTGCCGGAAGCGCAGCATCGGGTGATTGTTATAGTTCGTCTGCTGCACCCGTCCGTCCTTGATCGTGATCTCCTGCTGCATCTGGCTCATGCCTTCGATCATTGAGCCGTGCACCTGGGCTTCAGCGCCCGAGGGATTCATGATCTGATTCCCAACGTCGCCCGCCGCCCAGATCTTCGTGACCTTGATCCGATTGCGCGCGTCAACCGTCACCTCAGCGACCTCAGCAAAGTAGCCCGCGTGGCAGTAGTGGCAAGCAAGACCATATCCTTTGCCAGGAGTGCTCTTGCGATTCGCCCAGCCCGACTTCTCCGCCACCAGTTGCAGCACACCCTTCAGCCGCTCGGCGTTCATCGTATCGTTGCCGCGACGGCCTCCGTCCGCCGTCATCGGCACCGGAGTCGCATTCAGCAATTCCATGTAGAACTCCAGCGGATCGCGTCCCCCGGCCGTAGCAAGCTCATCGACGAAACCCTTGATGGCCCACGCATATGCGTTGTGACCCGGTGCGCGTAGAGCTCCCGTGCGCAGGATCAACGGTTGCGCGGAGGCATAAAGCGCATAGTTAGGCACTCGTCCCGAAGGAAACTCAACGGCATCCAGAGTTCCGCCCGACACATAACGCTGCCCCTCGCCATACGTAATAAAGTGTTGCCTCCAGGCCACCAATTTGCCCTTGGAATCCAACCCGCCTTTGAACGCGTGATAGCCGCCAGGGCGATACCCGTCGTGCGTCATGTCATCTTCGCGCGACCACACCAGCTTTACCGTGCCGCCAACCTGTTTCGCGAGCCATGCGGCTTCCACCATGTAGTCGTTCGAAAGTCGTCGCCCGAACCCGCCGCCAATCCGGCAGATATGAACTGTGATATCGCTGGCCTGCATGTTCAGCGCACGCGCCACCTGCGCACGCCCACCGCCCGGCGATTGACTGGTCGTCCACATCTCCAGCTTGCCGTCCTTGTACGACGCGGTCGTATCCATCGGCTCGAGGGTTCCATGAGCGAGAAAAGGATAGGCGTACGTGGCCTCGATGACCTTGGCCGCCCCGCCCAGCGTTCCATCCACGTCCCCATAGCTACGCAGAGTATTCTCGGGCGGCGCCGCGATCAACTCGGCCGCTTTTTTGTCAAACTGCTCGCTGCTCTGTGCCGCCCCCGGACCTGGATCCCAGTCAACGGTCAAGCTCCTGCGAGCCAACTGCGCCTGCCACCAGGTGTCGGCCACAATCGCCACCCCAGGTTCCATACCGGGAGCGGCAAGCACAACACCAGGTTCGGTTTTTGTGTCTGCGGGACCAGCAGAATTAGGAGCAGGCGAAATGATCAGGACATTGCGAACTCCCGGCAATTTCTTAATCTCATCCAGATTCGCGCTCTTCACCTTCCCGCCAACCACAGGACTCCGCTGGATCACCGCGTGTAGCATCCCCGGCACCTTGCAATCGATACCGAACAGCGGCTTGCCCGTGACGATGGCGTGATTGTCTACATTGGGCTGAGGCTTGCCCAGAATTCGGAAATCCTTCGGATCCTTAAGCTTCACCGCATCCATACTCGGCGGAGCCAGTTTGCTGGCTTCAGTAGCCAGTTCGCCGTATCCCAAAGAACGCTCGGAACTCGCATGCACCACGCGGTTTGGAGCAGTCGTGCACTCCGACTCAGCCACGCCCCAGCGCTTCGCCGCCGTACTGATCAGCATTTGCCGGCACGCCCCACCCACTCGCCGCATAGGCAGATAGTTCCCCTGTGTCGAGGTACTTCCGCCCGCTGATTGCCCGCCGAAGTGATCCTCCAGATCGGCCTGCTCAACCCGAACTTTGCTCCAGTCGGCGTCCAGCTCTTCGGCGATCATCATGGGCAGCATGGTCTTCACGCCCTGCCCGATCTCCGGCGCCCGCGCCATAATCGTGATCGTCCCATCGGCCGCAATCTTGATAAACGCCATAGGAGACAGATCAGCGCGCGCCGGGCCCTGCGCCGAGAGCAAAGGATTGTCGAAGAAGCCGAGCGCCAGCCCGCCACCAGTCAGCGCGGTTATTTGTAGAAAAGATCGCCGATTGAGACGCATGGGTTGAGTCTCCATTTCTTACTTTTGTGAAACGAAGCCTTCCGAGGCCGCCTGATGAATCGCCTTACGGATGCGCAGATAGGTTCCGCAACGGCAGAGATTCCCACTCATCGCGGCATCTATATCGGAGTCCGAGGGGCTTGGCGTCTTGGCCAGCAACGCCGCAGCCGTCATAATCTGTCCAGCCTGGCAGTAGCCGCACTGCGCCACGTCAACCTGCTCCCAGGCCACCTGCACCGGGTGCATGCCGTCGGGCGAGAGACCCTCGATCGTGGTCACCGCCTGCCCCGCCACAGACCCCACTTCGGTCGTGCATGAGCGCGTCGGCACGCCGTTGACGTGGACCATACACGCGCCGCACTGCCCGATTCCGCAGCCGTATTTGGAGCCCTTGAGGTCAAGAACGTCGCGCAACACCCACAGCAACGGAGTGTCCGGCGGTACGTCCACGGTCGAAACCACGTTGTTTACCTTAATCTTGATAGGCATCGCTCTTCCCCTGTTGAGGAACGACATCATTTTAGTCCGATACGCTTCGAATTGGATATAGTCGAGGCGCAATCCAACCGCCGCCTCAGATTCAGAACCCTCCCGCACCCAATCCTCAGATCTCAACCCGATCCCTCCAAAAATCCTTTCTATAAAGATCAATGCTCGTCACTTGTTACAATCTCTCTTTAGGCTGAGAGAGATAGATGCTGCGATTTTCAACTGCGGGAGAGAGCCACGGAGAGAGCCTCGTGGCATTGGTGAGCGGCATGCCCGCGGGAGTGCCAGTGGACCAGGCATTTCTGGACCGCGAGCTTTGGCGGCGCCAGAAAGGCTATGGGCGAGGCGGACGCATGCGCATCGAGCGCGACTCCGCCCACATCCTCAGCGGCGTACGCCACGGAAAAACCATCGGTTCCCCCATCGCCATGACCATCGCCAACAACGACTGGAAGAACTGGGAAGAAATTCTCCCCGTCGAAACCGGCGATCCCTCGAAACACAAAGCCGTGGCCAGTCCCCGCCCCGGACATGCCGACCTCGCCGGCAGCCTCAAATACGACTTCCCCGACGCCCGTTACGTTCTCGAACGCGCCAGCGCCCGCGAAAGCGCAGCCCGTGTCGCCTGCGGAGCCATCGCCAAGATGCTGCTCCGTTCGCTCGGCGTCGAAGTCGCCAGCCACGTCATCCGCGTGGGCAAAGCCGAATTATCCCACCCCGCCGAATGGTCCGAGATCGCCGCCCTGCAGTCGAAGGACGAAGTCCTCCTGAACTGCGCCGATCCCGACGATGAGCAGAAGATGAAGGCGGAAGTCGACATCGCCCTGCGCACCGGCGACACCGTCGGCGGTGTATTCGAGGTGGTCGTTCACGGCCTGCCCCCCGGCGTCGGCACCCACGCCAACTGGGACGAGCGCATGGATGGCCTGCTCGCCCAATCCGTCATGAGCCTGCAGGCGGTGAAAGCGGTCGAGATTGGCCGCGGAGTGACCGCAGCAGAATCGCTGGGCTCCGCCGTTCACGACGCCATCGGCTACGACGCCGCAGGCGATGGCAAGGACGGTGACTTCACCAGATTCTCTCGCGAACAAAACAACGCCGGCGGCATCGAAGGCGGCATCTCAAACGGCGAGGACATTGTCGTGCGCGGCTATCTGAAGCCCATTTCGACCCTGCGCCGTCCGCTCGGCTCGGTCAGTTTCGCCACGCGCGAGCCCGTCAAGGCAGCCTACGAACGCAGCGATGTATGTGTCGTCCCCGCAGCCGGAGTCGCCGCGGAGTCCATGGTCGCGCTTACCATCGCCCGCCTCGTCATCGACAAGTTCGGCGGAGACTCCTTGCGCGAACTCCAGCGAAACTACACCGGCTACTGCGAACAAATTCGAGCGTACTAAGTGTCGAAGCATAGCAAGACGTCAGGAAAGAAGATGGCGCCCAAACAGTTGCTCAAGATCCACGAAGTCGTAAAGTATCCCGACCCGGTGCTCGCAAAGCCGGCCGCGCCCATCACCGTCTTCGACGACAAGCTGAAAACCCTGGTCGCCGAGATGTTCGAGAGCATGTACGCGGCTCAGGGCATCGGTCTCGCTGCACCTCAAATCAGCATCTCGCAGCGCCTCACGGTCATCGACGTAAGCTTCAAGAAAAATCCCAAAGAGAAACTCGTCCTCATCAATCCCGAGGTCATCGAGACCCGCGGCAAGCAAAACGAAGAAGAGGGATGCCTCAGCCTCCCCGAGATTCGCGAAAAAGTAAACCGCGCCGCGTGGGTCAAGGTAAAGGCGCAGAACGAACACGGCGAATGGTTCGAAGTCGAAGGCGAAGAGCTGCTGGCGCGCGCGCTCCTCCACGAAATCGACCACTTGGACGGCGTCCTCTTCATCGACCGCATCAGCCGTCTGAAGCGCGAACTCGTCCTGCGCAAGATCCGCAAGATGCAGAAAAACGGCGAGTGGTAGCAGTTGCCCATTGATACCGGGCCAGCAGGTGCGCCGATGTGCATGAGACTCGTATTTTGCGGGACGCCCGAATTCGCTGTTCCAACGCTCGAAGCCGTCGTCGCCGCCGGCCACGAAGTCGCGCTCGTCGTCACGCAACCCGACCGAGCCTCCGGCCGCGGCATGGAATTCCACGCGCCGCCGGTCAAAGTCGCCGCCCTCGCCCACAACATCCCCGTCACCCAACCCGAACGCATCAAGACAAACGAAGCCTTCCGCGCTCAGCTCGAATCCATCCGACCCGACGCAATCCTCGTCGTAGCCTACGGCCGCATCATCCCGCGCTGGATGCTGGACCTGCCGCCTCTCGGCAACATTAACCTCCACGGCTCGCTGCTCCCGAAATACCGCGGCGCCGCGCCCGTACAGTGGGCCGTGGCCAACGGCGACACCGTCACCGGCGTAACCACGATGCGTATCGACGAGGGCCTCGACACCGGCGACATGCTGCTCGCCCACGCCGTACCCATCGCCTCAAACGAAACCGCCCCCGACGTCTTTCGCTCACTCTCCGACGCCGGCGCGCAACTCATGGTGCAGACCCTGGGCCGTCTCGCCGCAGGTAGCATCGATCCGCAACCTCAGGACCACTCGCAAGCCACGCTCGCGCCCATCCTCACCCGCGAAGACGGCGCCATCGACTTCACGCGCCCCGCGCATCAAATCTACAACCGCTGGCGCGGCTTCCAGCCCTGGCCCGGCGCGCACACCCTTCTGCGCGGAAAGAAGCTCATCGTGCATCGCATGTCGCTCACCCCCTTCGGCACCATCGAACCCGGAACCCTCCACGTCCTCGACGACAAACTACTCGTCGGCTGCAGCAACGGCACCAGCATCGTCTTCGATGAAGTCCAGATGGAAGGCAAACGCCGCATGAACGCCTCCGAATTCCTCCGCGGCTTCCAGGTCCGCAGCGGCGAAAGGCTCGGCGTTTGAAGCGCCCATCCTCCACCCCTCCAAGCCCCGAAGCGCCCGACGCCTCGAGCCCGTCCCGCATCCGCAGGTCCAACCGCATCCGCAGCCGAAGCCCGCGCCAAAATCACTCCCGCCCGCGCCGCAGCCTTCGAAATCCTTACCCTGGTCGCCGCCAACAAAGGCCACAGCGACGAACTCCTCCACTCGCCACGCACCGAGGCCCTTAGCCCCGAAGATCGCAACCTCGCCACCGCCCTTGTCATGGGCGTACTCCGCTGGCAGATCGCTCTCGACGCGCGCATCAGCCAAACTCCTCGCCCGTCCCGATCAGCGCCTCGCCGAACCCGTCGCCCTCGCGCTCCGCATGGGCGCCTTCCAACTCCTCCACATGGACCGCATCCCCGCCCACGCCGTCCTCAACGAAAGTGTCGAACTCTGTCGTGCCGCCGGCGAACCCCACGCCGCCGGTATGGTCAACGCCATCCTCCGCAAGCTCGCCACCGCGCAGAAACCCGGCGCCCGCATCTTCGAGTCCCCCGCCGCCTTCGCCGAACGCCTCGGCCATCCGCGCTGGCTGGTCGAGCGCTGGGTCGCCGCATACGGCCGCGACGCCGCTCTCGCCATCTGCGAGTACAACCAGCGCGAGCCCCACTCCGGTTCCCTATTCCCCGCCCCATCCGCCGACGAGCCGCCGCCAACCGCCGCACACCCCAGCCAATCCGCACCCCAGATGGACGATGGCTCCCGCCTGGTCGCCGAACTCGCCGCCGCCGCTCTTCCCTCCACCGCAACCGCACCTCGCGTATGGGACTGCTGCGCCGCGCCCGGAGGCAAAACCCTGATGCTTGCCCTACGCCTCCCCACCGCCGAAATCCTCGCCACCGACGTCAGCAGCAAGCGTCTCGCCCACACCACGGCACGCTTCCGCCGTTACGCCTACGCCAAGCGCGTCCGCACCGAAGTCGCCGATGCTTCCGCCACGCCCAAATCAAATTCAGAATTCGACCTCATCCTCTGCGACGTCCCTTGCACCGGCACCGGCACCCTCGCGCGCAATCCGGAGATTCGTCACCACCTCCGCGCCGAAGAATTCGCCCGCCAATCCGCCCGCCAGCGCGACATCCTCACCGGAGCCGCCCGCCATCTCGCACCCGGAGGCCGCCTCATCTACTCAACCTGCTCGCTCGAGCCAGAAGAGAACGAGCGCGTTGTCGAAGCAGTCGCAGCCGCCGCAGGACTTCGCCGCGTCCCCATCGAGCCTTTCATCGAAAACCTCGCCACCACCGGTATCCTCACCCCCGAAACCAGCGCCACCCTGGTCCCCTCAGCCGCACGGGAAGGAGCCCTCCGCACCCTTCCCGGCATCCATCCCTGCGACGGTTTCTTCGCGGTCGTACTGGAGCGCAACTAATCCCCCGCTACGGTGTTTAACTAACAAAACCCGAGTGTTTATAGGGTCTTCCGCGTTTCCGCCCCCCACAGCAAGCTGTTACTTTTTGCCCCCGCACACATCTAATAAGCGGAGGTAAAGAAAATGCCAAGGTTGAAAGCCCTCACGGTTCTTTCCCTGGCGACAAGCCTTCTCGTAGTGCCTGCTGCCTTTGCGCAGGACACGCAAAACACGAGCAACGCCCGCCCCGGAACCATCAATTATGTAGAAGGTCAGGCCACCCTCAACGGCCAAACACTCAGTTCCGCAGCTGGTGCGGAGCTTGCCGCCCGGTCAAACTCTGACGACGACGAACGGCAAGGTTGAAGTATTGCTCACGCCAGGTGTCTTCCTGCGACTCGGCGAGAACACCGCCGTCACCATGGTTTCGCCCGACCTCACCAAAACCGAGGTCCAGGTCGATCGCGGCCGCGCCGAGATCGAAGTCGACGTGCTCTACAAACAAAACGACCTGCTCGTCGATCAGGGCCCCGCGCAAACCAAAATCCTGAAGAACGGCCTTTACGAGTTCGACGCCAATGCCAGCAACATGCGTGTCTTCGACGGAGAAGCTGCCGTCTCGCCCTCGCAAACCGCGAAGAAGTGGATCAACGTGAAGAGCCATCACGAACTCGCTCTCAACGGCGACCTGACTAAGCCGCAGGACTTCAACCCCGAGCAGGCTGCAAACCAGGACCCGCTCTATAGCTGGAGCAAGCTGCGCGCCGACTACCTCGGCCAGGCCAACCTCGCACTCGCCAAGGAATACGCCGGCAACGAAGGCTTCTACCCCGGCTGGTATTGGGCACCCGGCACTCTACTCCTACACCTGGCTGCCCGGCGACGGCCTCTTCTGGAGCCCGTTTGGCTATGGTTTCTACTCGCCCTGGTACCTCTACGGCGGAGGCTACATTTATCCCGGATACGGCTTCGCGGGAGGATTCTATCGAGGCGGCTACCACGGCACCTTTGGATATCGTGGGCCGGTAAGAGGGGTCCGCGCAGCCCCGGCACCGGCACCCCACGCTTACGCCGGCGGCGGCTTCGGCGGTGGGTTCCACGGTGGCGGCGGGTTCCACGGCGGCGGAGGCGGCCGGCGCTAACCAGCCCTTCCGTTATCCGCAACTTTTGCATCATCGCCCACCTCGAACCTGGGGTGGGCAATTGTTTCTCCATTCTTTTCAACACTCAGCAGAGTGACAAAAATAGCAACGTTTCCGCCGATTTAGGGTTCTTATACTCAGGACATATGCGGCACCGCCAAAGTACCAAAAGACCTTGGCCGTCGCCGGGAGGATTTGCACAATGCGGTATCTCAGGTACTTGGCTTTGCTCGCGATTTTTGTAATACCCGCCACCTATTCGCACGCTCAGGTCTCAGTAGGCGTCGGCGTAGGAGTTCCCGCCTATGGCTATGCATACGGCCCTCCGGCCTGCTCCTACGGCTACTACCCTTACGCCCCTTACGCATGCGCGCCCTACGGATACTACGGTCCGGCGTGGTTTAGCGGCGGCATCTTCATCGGTGCCGGCCCCTGGTACCGGAGCGGATACTACGGTCGCGGCTATTACGGACGCCCCGGCTACGGCTACCCGGTTCACGGCTACGCGGGCTATGGTTATCGCGGCGGATACGCAGGCGGATACCGTGGCGGATACGCAGTCGGAGCACATAGCTACGCCGGCGGCGGATACCGAGGCGGCGCAGTGGGCGGTGGTGGCTTCCGCGGCGGTGGCGGTGGCGCTCACTTCAGCGGCGGTGGTGGCCACGGTGGCGGCGGAAGGCGCTGACGGTCGACCAGTCTTCACCTACAAAACGAGGTTCGAGATGCCCATCCAAACCAGGATGGGCATTTCTGTTTCTGCCCAACGCCACTCGCAGCTCTCGTGATACATTCATCCCCAACTTTGAATTCACCAAAACGGAGACTCCCCATGAAGAGAATTCTCGCCGCAGCGATGGTGTTCGCCAGCCTCGGCACGCTCGCCGTCGCACAAACCGCCGACCAGGCCAAGCCCAACTTCGCCGGAACCTGGAAGCTGAACCTGCAGAAGAGCGACCTCGGCCAGATGGCGCCCGATAGCGAGACCTACACCGTCACCCAAACGGTTGACGATATCAAGATCGCCATCGCATCCACCGGCCAGTTCCCCATCAACTACACCTTCGCCGCCAAGCTCGACGGCACCGACACACCCATCGCAGCCGACGCCTTCCCCGCTGACTCGCCCTTCCGCATCCTCACCTCAAAAGCAGCGTGGCAAGGCGCCTCGCTCATCATCACCCAGACCACCAGTTTCCAGGACGCCAAGGGAACTCTAACCTCCACCTACACCCTCTCCGACGACGGCAAAACCCTAACCAAAGCCACCCACATCAAGTTCGACCAAGGCGAATTCGACGCCAAATCCGTCTACGACAAGGCCTGAGAAGACCGTTTCCCTTGGGGCTCAAAAGTAATACGCAGTCGTGACCGCGTCGCTCTGGCGAAGCGCTCCAACGTCCGGGTAGATGGCAATACCTTCCCGCTCTCGAGACGAGCAACCACGGCTTGCGTCGTACCCATCGCCTTCGCAACTTCCTCCTGGGTCATGTCCGCCTCGCTACGGGCCTTGATCAAGGATGACGCCAACGCAAACTCACTTTCAAGCGCCGCGTAGGCAGCGACATATTCAGGATCCCTCTTCCACCGCGAGAAAGAATCACCAACCGGAATGGATTTGCGCTTCATTGGACCTCCTTCGCGCGTCTCAGAGCTATGTCAATCTCCCGCCGCGGCGTCTTCTGCGTTTTCTTCACAAAGACATGAACGACGACAATCCGCTTCCTACCGCAGTCACATAGACTGCGCGAGAGATTCCGCTCCTGCCCTTCATCCGCATCTCCCAAAGCGGCCCCTCCAGGTGCTTGACGTAAGGCTCGTGTACGCGCTCCAGACCATGGTTCTGTATCAGTTCCACAATGCGTTGAAAGCTGGCACGAACGTCGAGAGGAAGCGCATCGAGCAATGACTGCACGTCCTGGTCGAGAAACTCTACTGACCACGACATGAATTGATTATACCTTTTTTGCAATGTCAGCGGAACCCCACCTATCGCCCGAACTTCTGCCGCCCCTGCATCTGGCTCATCATCCTCTGCTGAGCCTTCATGCCCCCGCCGCCGCCCATGCTCTTGAACATCTTCCGCATCTGCGCATACTGCCGCAGCAGATTATTCACCTCCTGCACCGTAGTCCCCGATCCCATCGCAATCCGTTTCCGCCGGCTGCCGTTGATGATCTCGTGGTCCTGCCGCTCCTTCGCCGTCATCGAGTTGATGATGTTCTCCACGCGGTTGAACTGCCCCTCATCCACGTTCTCCGCAGCCTGCAGCCATCCCCGCGAACGGCCCCACCGAAGGCAGCATCTTCAGGATCGACTTCATCGATCCCATCTTCTTGATCTGCCTCAACTGCTCGCGAAAATCCTCCAACGAAAATCCATCGCCCGACAGAGCCTTTTTCGCAAATTGCTCAGCCTTGCCGCGATCCAGCTTCTCTTCCGCATGTTCCAGCAGCGTAGCAATATCGCCAAAGCCCATAATGCGCCCGACGATCCTGTCCGGATGGAACGCCTCAAACGCATCCGGCTTCTCGCCCGTCGCCAGAAACTTGATCGGCGCGCCCGTCACGTGCCGGATCGACAACGCCGCGCCGCCGCGCGAATCGCCATCCATCTTGGTCAGCACCACGCCCGTAATATTCAGCAGATCGTGGAACGCCTTCGCCGACTTCACCGCGTCCTGCCCGGTCATCGCGTCCGCCACAAACAGAATCTCGCTCGGATTCAGCTGCTTCTTCAGCGCCGCCATCTCGTCCATCAGATCGGCCGCAATCTGGTTGCGCCCCGCCGTATCGACGATCAGAATGTCGCAGCCAAAGCTAGCCGCCTCGCGCTTCGCTTCCTTCGCCAGACGCAGCACGTCGTCCGTACCGTGCTTTACAGCCGGGTCGAGCTTGCCCTCATAAATCTGCGCGCCAATCGAAGTCGCCACCAGCCGCAACTGCTCCCGCGCCGCCGGCCGGTACACGTCCACCGACACCAGCATCGGCCGATGCCCCGCCTTCTTCAGCCATCCCGCCAGCTTAGCCGAGGTCGTCGTCTTACCGCCGCCCTGCAGCCCCGCCATCAGGATCACGCTCGGCGGCTGCGACGAAGTCTTGAACCGCGCCGTGTCCTTACCCAGGATATTGATCAACTCGTCGTGAACAATCTTCACGATCTGTTCCGACGGCGAAAGGGCGGTCGTCACCTGCGTGCCCAGGGCGCGCGTGCGGATGTGCTCCACCACTTCGGTCACGACGGTCAGGCTCACGTCGGACTCGATCAGTGCGAGCCGGATCTCGCGCAGCGCTTCGCCGACGTTTTCGTCGGTAATGGTACCCTCGCCGCGCAAGGTCTTGAAGGAACGTTGCAGTTTGTCGCTTAGATTCTCAAACATATTCCTTCAAGTTTAGTGCATTTCCACCACACGGACACGTGGCCGCCTCCACGAGCGCCGTTACGCCCATGAACGACGGCCACGAGTCTACTCAATCTCTACTTCTTTTTGCTGTTTGGCGGTTTATACCCCAGCGACCCCGCCTTCTTCTGGGCCGCCATACCTTCTTCGACAGTCAGCAGCGGAGTCGTCTTGAACGCCTTGAACGCCCCACTCGCAGACACCGCCAGCGAGCACGCCGCCGCGCTGACATTGTCCGACCCTTCAATAATGAGCACCGCGTCATAATCCCCAAAAGAAAACCAACTCCCCGCCAGCTTGCCACCGATTTTCTGGGCCAGCTTGCTGATTACCTCGGTGCGGTCGGCAGGCTTCTTCAGGAAACCAGCCAAAGTTTCCGGAGTGTAGGAGATCTGAATCATGTAACTGGGCATTTCGTTCCACCTTTCGTTCATCGCAGAATTCGTTCCATGGCCCGGGAGTGAAAGAAGCATACACCTCCCTGCCGACCCTGTGAACAGCCAAGTTCTTCCCCTCCAACACCCCACAGCCAGAACCTAACCTTCGAGCGCAAGCTTTCATCCAAACCCTGCGCGCCCACCCGAGCATGGGTGACAACCTCACGCCGACGGGAGTAGCTTGTCTTGAGCGCGAACCCCGCCGAAAGGTCCAGACCAGCCCGATGAACATCAGCCGCCGAAGCTTCATCGCCTCTCTCTCCCTGCTTCCCGCCGCGTTCGCCCGCGCCCAGGCTCTCCTGCCCGCCAACCGCAACATCAAGTGGGCCGTCTCTGCCGCGCTTTGGAACTACTTCCCCGCCGTTCCCTTCACCGACATCCTCGACGTCATGAAGGACACCGGTTTCCCCGGCATCCGCATCACTAACTTCCCCGGCATCCTGAAGAAGTACAGCATCACCCCTGCGCAGATGCTCGCCGAGGTCTCCAAACGCAACCTCAACGTCGTCACCATCTCCTGGAACGGCCCACTCGAAGATCCCGCCGCTCGCCAGCAAGCCCTCGACAGCGCCCGCAATGCGATGAAGTTCCTCGCCGACTTCGGAGCCACCCACCTCGTAGTCTTCTCCCCATCGCGCACCAGGCCAAACGCAGGCACGCCCGCCGCCTTCCAGTCCCTGTGCGACTGCTGCAACCAGATCGGCGAACTCGCCGGCACCATGGGTTTCACCGCCGGCCTGCACAATCACATGGGCCAGATGGTCCAGACCCGCGAAGAGATCGACCGATTCATGTCCATGACCGATCCCAAACTCTTCGGCCTCTCGCCCGACACCGCCCACCTCAACCTCGCAGGCTGCGACGTCCCCGGCACAATCGAGCGCTACAAGGACCGCATCCACTTCCTCGACTACAAGGACTCGAAACCCACCACGCCCAAGGCCGACGTCGTCCAGCCCGACGGCAAGGTTCTTCCCAAGGATTCCACCAACGCCAGCTTCTTCTCGAGCATCTACGACCTCGGCGACGGCGAAGTCAACTTCCCCGCCTGCCATCGCGTTCTAAAAAGTATGAAGTATCAAGGCTGGATCTGCGTCGACCTGGACACCGCCCGCCTCGGCCCACTCGCCGACTACCACCGCTGCGGCGCGTACATCGTCAAGAACCTCGAACCCATCTACTCCTGACAAAGGCTCAGGCCGCTTCAGTCCGAATCCGATTCTTCCAGTGCGACACCACGAACCACACAAAACCCACCAGCAGCACCAACTCCACGCCCAGATGAAAGTGATGGAACGCGTCCTTGAACTTCGGATTCGTCCTGAACTCTTCGCCCAGCGTCATGCCAATGTAAGCCAGCGCATAGCACCACGGCCACGATCCGATAAACGTGTAGATATGAAATCGAACCTGGTTCATCTTCGCTACGCCTGCAGGAAACG
Source organism: uncultured Acidobacteriaceae bacterium (assembly GCA_963822225.1). Classification (GTDB taxonomy): domain Bacteria; phylum Acidobacteriota; class Terriglobia; order Terriglobales; family Acidobacteriaceae; genus Edaphobacter. The sequence continues at coordinate 170,311 of CAWGGW010000005.1, forward strand.
CGATGAACGTCCGCACGATCGGCAGCATGCGCCCGACCAGCACCGTAATCGATCCATACTTCTCGAAAAAGTTATGCACCTTGTCGAGATCGTGTTTGCTCAGCAGCAGCCATCGCCCATAGCGCTCCACCATAGGCCTGCCGCCTTGTGCCCCAACCCAGTAGGCCGGGATCGACCCCAGATTCGACGCAAACGATGCTACCGTCGCCAGCAGGATCAACTGCATCTGGTTATGCGCCAGCGCAGCGCCCGCAAACGGCATAATCACTTCCGAGGGAATGGGAATGCAAGCCGACTGAATGGCCATCAGAACAATAACGGCCGCATAACCGCCACTCGCAATCAGGCTTACTAACAATTCAATGATTTTTTCGGACATGCTCTTCGAGTATAACCGCCCTAATGCCCTGGGCTGCTCTCGCCGAGCAACTGACCCGGCACCCGTATCGTCGCCGTCTGGTATCTCTCTACGGTAGTAACCCGAATCGTCACCGCCTGCACCTCTTGAGGCGTCTTAGCCAACCGCATCGCCGCCTGCAGAACCTCAAGCGCGCCCGCAAACTGCCGCTGTTCCGCCAGTACCTGCGCACAGTTCAGCCGGTACGCCAACACCCCCGGCTCCAGTTCAGTCGCACGCTGGCTCAGTTCGTGTGCCTCATCGAGATCGCGGTGCCGCATCGCAAGAAACATCGCCAGTTCGTCATACGCAGGCGCAAACTCCGGACTCAGCCGAATCGCCGAGCGTAGGCTGGACTCAATCTTCTCGTCATCTGTCCCGCCCCCACTATGCAGAGCCATCGTCGCATAGTAGTAATGCGCCAGGTAGTTCTGCGAGTCGAGCGCCACCGCTTCTTCGTACCACTCCTTCGCACCAGTGATATCGCCATCGTGATACCGCAGATACCCCATCGTCTCGTGTGCCATCACGTTGTCCGGCTCATCGCGCAACACCGCTTCGTCCAGCACCTGCGCATCTTTTGTCCGTCCCGCGTACACCAGCAGATCGGCTCGCACGGCATCTGCCGTCGCCCCCGAAACGGGCCTCGCAGCAAACGCCGCGTCCTTCCCCCCAAGCTGCGACGGCATCATGAAGTACATAAACTTCTGCTGCATCACATAATCTTCCAGCCCCGCCTGTAGTTTGCCCAGGTCGCCGAAAACTTCCCGCGCAGCCGCCACGGCATCTTCGCCCTGAGCCATCAATTCGCAGTAGTCGTGCATCCGATGTGTTCCCTGTATGCGATCGCTCACAATCAGGTAGTGCGTCAGCGCCCACGACTCGGCATAGAAGATCGACCCCTTATCCTCATCGTGGTAGTTCGGAGATCTCGCATCCACTGCCAGCAACGTCTCGATCGGCAGCATGTCGTTCCGCTTCAGAAAGCGAAGAACCTGCGGATTCGTCTGCCCCAGCCATGCCGTCTTGTCGTCGATGTCGGTGTTTTCGTAAAACTGCGCCAGCCCCTCATTCAGCCACAGCGGCAGCCAGTTGTCTGCCTTCCGCAGCAGATAGTGCGTGTATTCGTGGTACACAGTCGAATACGCATGCTCCTCCTGCGCATCCAGCCGCACCAGGATGTAATTCTTGTCCGCTGTCCGCAGAAAGAATCCCGCCAGGTCGATCTGGCCCTTAGCCAGGTATGCCTCTGGCTCCAGTGCCTGCAGGCCCTTCTTGTCTTTCACCGCAATCACCGTAATCGGCGGATCGGAGTCGTCGCCCGGTGTCGGGAACAGTGTGTGAAATACCAGATGCATTCGCTCAAACTGCCCGGCAATGCGCAGCGCCTCTTTCTCGCTCGCATCGCTCAGCACTACAAAATGCGCACTCCGAGCCTCCACCCACTGCTCTGGCGACGACCCATGCGCCGGCAATGCCAGAGCCAGGATCGCAATCGAACTTAAAAACGCCGCTCCGAGAAAGTTGCGCATGAGTTTCCGAGCCTAACCAAGCGGGACCCACTAGTAAAGGGAAACTTCCGCAAAATTAGATGCAAATTACTTATCGGCAAGACATTGCATGGAATGTGAATTTTCTTGCGGTTCCGTTAAAGCCTTAGGTAATAGCAGCTCAGTTACTGCATCCGGAACTTGAGTCATCACTTAAGTAACCCATCTTGCTTCAGAGGACTTGCTTCAGAGGAACTGATCGAACCGCCAAAGATCGCCTGAAGCATCTTGCAGCAGCTCGCGAGCGCCGCGCCAGAACCCATTGAAATCACGCAGTCGTGTCGCCATTCTGATATCTTGGCTGCGATGCGCGCACAACTCCCCGCCCTCGCCGTCGTTCTCCTTGCCTCGTCAGCCTTGAGCCAAAGCACCGCGCCGCTCCCCGCGAACGCCCCAATTCAACTCTCTGCCGCTCAAGACCATCAGCGCATGCTCGACGAACTCCACATCACCGCGCTGCGTCCCGGTGTCAGCCCCAACGCCAACGCTCAAAATCCGGTCAACTACGACGAGTCCAAAGCCAACCCCTGGCCCAACCTGCCCAATCCGCTCATCCTGAATAATGGAAAGCCCGTCAAGACAGCCAAAGTCTGGTGGACAAAGCGCCGCCCCGAACTCGTCGAACTCTTCGACCGCGAAGTCCTCGGCCGCGTCCCCGCTAACGTCCCCGCAGTCCACTGGGAGGTCGTCTCCACCACACCCGGAACCGACGCTGGCATCGCCACCATAACGAAAAAACTCATCGGCCACGTCGACAACTCAGCCTATCCCGCAATCACCGTTAACATCGAAGCCTCGCTCACACTCCCCGCCGACGCACCCAAGCCAGTCCCCGTCGTCATGGAGATCACCTTCGAGAATTACCCCATCAACCCCAATCGCCCGCCCGCCGCTCCTCCGAAGCTCGAGCTCCCAACCTGGAAGCAGCAGGTTCTCGCCAAAGGCTGGGGTTACGCGCTCTTCTACCCCACCACACTGCAAGCCGACAACGGCGCCGGCCTCGAACAAGGCATCATCGGCCTCGCCAACCACGGCCAGCCACGTAAGCTCGACGACTGGGGCGCACTCCGAGCCTGGGCCTGGGGCACCTCACGCCTGCTCGATTACTTCGAAACCGACCGCGCCGTCGACGCGCATCACGTCGCCATCGAAGGCCACTCGCGCTTTGGCAAGACCGCACTCGTCGCCATGGCCTACGACCAGCGCTTCGCCGTCGCGTACATCAACTCCTCCGGCGCAGGCGGGGCCAACCTCGCCCGCCGCCACTACGGCGAGCAACTCGAAAACATCGCCGGCACCGGCGAATATCACTGGATGGACGGCAACTACCTCCAATACGCCGAAGCCTCGCCCAAAGAAGTCACCCCCGCCGACATGCCCGTAGACTCCCACGAGCTCATCGCCCTCTGCGCGCCCCGCCCCGTCTTCATCGGCGGAGGCACCACCGAAGGCGGCGATGGCTGGGCCGATGTCCGCGGCACCTTCCTCGCCGAAGTCGCCGCCGGCCCCGTCTACAAACTCCTCGGCGCCAAAGACCTCGGCACCGATCAGTTCCCACCCGTCGGCACCACACTCATCTCAGGCGACCTCGGCTTCCGCCAACACCCCGGAGGCCACACGCCTCTCCCCGACTTCCCCACCTTCATCACCTTCGCCAGCCGCTACATGACGCCCGCAGCAAAGTGACTGCGCAATAGCTACTGAGTCGAAAGTTCCAGCACCTCAACCGAGTATCCCGGCAGTGTCCGCGTAAACTCCTTCCCCACCTTCACCGCGCTCTCCACCGGAACCACGCGCTTCGGATCGGCAATCGAGTTCGTAGCCGCCGTAGTCGCCGCGCTCAAACTGATCAGCTTCGCTGTGCCCTTCACATTCACTCCAGCCAGCGAAATCTTCACATCCTGCTTCGCCGACGAAGCGTTCACCAGCTTCACATACACCACACCCTTCGCCACATCCCGCGTCACCGATGTAAACACGCGGTCGCCCGCACCCTGCAAATCCGTACTCAGTACCTCCGTACCAATGTGGCTCGCGAACATCATCTGCGCATAGTAGCTCGGACTTCCATAAGCCGAGTTCGCGTCATACCCAATCAAGTCCGACTGCCACTGCATCCCACCCGGATTCACATTCACCAACAGCGGCGCGTAGCTCGACAGCACAACCAAATCGCTGTTCCGCTCCATTCCCGTCATCCAGGCCGCATCGCCCAGCGCCGCGCCCATGTTCGGAGTAGGCGTTCCCTCCCTCGTCGCCCACTCGCCCACAAAAATCTTCGGCCCATTGCGGTCCATCGTGTCGTAGTGATGTACGTCCTTGAAGAACTCCTCGGCGCGCTTGTAGTAATGATCGTCAATCAAATCCGGAGTCACGCTCTTCACTTCGTTACCGCGTGCCTTCTGCCCCGTATCCGCCGTCGAAATCAGCAGCAACTGTGGATACTTCGCCTTGATCGCCTTGTAGAACTGCGTATACCTCGCATCGTAGCTGTGCGACCGATCGAACCAATCCTCGTTCCCAATTTCCACATACTTCAGCGCAAACGGAGCCGGATGCCCATCCTTCGCCCGCTCCGCGCCCCACTTCGTCGAAACATCGCCGGTTACATATTCGATCTCATCCAGCGCGTCCTGCACATACGGCTCCAGATCGACACCCGGATTCACATGCTCCTGCTGCAAGCTGTAGCCCGCATACACCGCCAGCACCGGCTGCATATTCAGGTCCTCGCACCATCCCAAAAACTCCAGCAGCCCCAGCCCATCGCTCGACTGATACTTCCACGGACTCCGATGCCCCGGCCGATCCACCAGCGGCCCAATCGTCTTCTTCCAATCGAACCGCTCGTTGATGTGGTCGCCCTCTAGGTAATTCCCTCCCGGAAAACGCAAAAACTGCGGATGCATCGCCGCCATCATCTCGCTCAGGTCCACGCGGTCGCCATTCACCCGATTCTTGTAAGTCGGCGGAAACAAGCTCAGCAACTGCAGCCAAACCGTCCCCGGCTTATCCACGCTCACCACAATCTGGTTATTCGCCGTCGGCGCGACATCGCCTCCCGTCTTCATCGTGAAGTCGTACTTCTTCCAGTCCCCGGTCAGCGCCGGCAGCTTGTAGCTCGCCAGCACCTTGCCCGAATCGTTCGCAACCAGGCTCACCTTCAAGCCCGCGCCCATCCCATCCTTATCCGCCTTCGCGTAAACCGACCCCGTATACAACGTATTCGCCCGCAGCGGCACGCCCCACCATCCACGATTCCGCACGCCATACGCGTCCGCGGCATCGGCCTGCGTCGCCGTCATCTTCAGGCTCGCAGATAGCGCCGCACTCGGCCCTGTGCTCGTATCCCGCGCTACCATCCCACGAGCAATCCCCTGCTCCACCGGAATCCAGTTCTCCGTCTCCCCCCAGTTGCTCAGGCTCAGAAACGTCCGGTCCTGCACCAACTCCCCATACAACCCCCCGTCGTACGAGTAATTAATCTCTTCCGTCATCAACCCATAAAGCGTTGGACTCACCTTCGCCACCGGCTTCGCAGCATCAATCGCCAGCATAGCCACCGCCTGCGGCTTAGCAGCAACCTCAGGCACCGCCGCTAGCTGTCCCTGCATCACCGCCACACCCATCAACGCAGCAATCCCCACCAACATCGCACACTTCAACATTCGCATCATCCGAAAACTTCCTCGTACGAAACAATACCTCAAGTAGAACCAACACGCACCGCTGCCATGCTAAGGAATGACACCTAGCTTGGAGGGTGCATTTTGTCCATAAATTGTCGGATCGTCAGAATAGGACAATTATCGTAGCTTTTCAGTTTCAATAAGTGTCGATCTCCGCTGACAACAACGCCCGCTCTTCCCGCCACTGCACACTCCAGCACGCGATCGTCGTCAGGATCGTCCTTAACTACGGAGAGCTTCAGTGTGGTGCTGATCACCTCGGCCACTCCTTCAAGCCGGTTGCGAACAAGGTCCGCATCGGCAGCCGATACTCCAAACTTGATCCGGAGTTTTCGATCCAGTTCATCAAGGAGAACCGGCGAACTGACCAGCACGAAAGCGCCCGCAAAAGCCAGCTCAAGAAACTCTCCCGGAAGCCCCCCGAACATCAGTGCCGAGATCAGTACGTTCGTATCGGCTACAACGCGCATCATCCTCGTCTGCTTTGCCGATACTCGTCGGAGAACCGTTCCACGTCCGCCTCGCTCGTGATTCCCAGCGACGCGCCTTTGGCCCTGGTGCGTTCGAGCAACGCACTCCACTCCGGATCTGTGGTGATATAACGCCGCAATGCCTCGCGGAACAGCTCGCTCATCGTGCGGCTCTCCCGCCGCGCAGTCTCCTGTGCCTTCACCAGAAGGTCAGGCGGCAGCGTAATCGAAACCGTCTTTGCGGTGCGCATGTTTGACATTGTAATACATTGACAAACCATCGCGTATGCCAAGGGCTACGGTGGCAGCAATGCCGTCAATTGTTCCACCTTCTCCCCATTTCGGATGCGCCTCGCCTGACGCATCAGATGTGCAGTCGGATCCTTCAGCCCCGCCTCGTCATCCTCGTCCGCCGGCTCTTCCAGCTTCTCCTCAATCACGTACTGAATTTGAGGTTCGATGATCGCCTGCAACACCTGCAGCGCATTGCCCATCGAAGCACCCGTCGGATAGAACCCCAACTTGCTCTTCCCCGCCTTCTTCCTCCAACGCCAGCTCGCCCGCAGCACAAACACAACGCCGCCCCACACCAGCAGCAACAGCCCCAGATAACCCATCCGGCATCCTCACAATTCGCTCGACTCAATCGCCAAAAGGCAACGCGGCGTCCGCGCGAAACTCAACTCGCGCGCACCACAAGTGAGATTTATTAGAACGATGGAGGAGGACGTTGAAACAGAGCTCGGCGTACTGGAGCCTGCGGAACCGTCACGTCATCCGCATACGCTCCCGCTATCATCCACAGCCGCGGGTCCAGCAACCCGAACAGAAACACCGGGAAGAACAGGACACTCGCAACCGCGGCTCCATCCCCACTGGAGTGGGCAACCATCAGCGCCAGCAAACACAGCACCAGCACGACAACCGCAACCACCTGCCAACGTCGCGCCTGGAGCGTAATTCGCATCACCCAATTATACGAAGGCTGTTTCTACTTCGTAGCGAACTCCTCATTCATCCACTCCCGGAACGCCTCATAACTCTGCGCCCGCCCCAGAAAATCCATCACCAGATCATTCGCCGACTTCGACCCGCCCGGCTCCATCACCGTTTTCCGGTACCGCATACCCGCAGGCCCATCCAGCAGGTTTCCCTTATCGAACTGGTTGAAGAAATCCAGCGCAATCACCTTGCTCAACGAATACGTGTAGTAGTTCGACGAGTACCCCATCAGGTGCGCGAACGTCGTGAACCCGTGATTCCCTTCCACCCACTGCCACGGCCCGCCCTTCATCGCCGACTCCCGCCACATCGCGTCGATATCCACCTGCTCCGGCGCGAGGTCGTGCAGTTGTAGAGCGTAAGTCGCCAGCGCAATCTGCCGCTCATACCCAATCCCGCGCCCAAACGCATCCGCCCGCAGCATCTTCCTGAACAGATCGTCCGGCAACACCTCGCCCGTCTCGTAGTGCCTCGCGAAGCTGTCCACAATCGTCTTATCGCGGAAGAACTCTTCCAGCATCTGCGACGGCACCTCCACAAAGTCCCATTCAATGTTGAACGACGAAGACCCCACCCAATCCTGGTGCGACCCCAGAATCGCATGCATCATGTGTCCAAACTCGTGGAAGAAAGTCACCACATCCGAGTACTGCATTAGCCCCGGATCTCCATCCTCTCCACCGGAAAAGTTCCCATTCAGCCGAGCCTCCGGCAACTGCCTCCCCGCCACGCCCGTCACCAGCGTCCCCGCGTTGAACCACTTGTTCTTCCCTTCGCGCGGATGCATGTCCAGATAAATCCGCCCCAGCTTCTTCCCCTCATCGCCGCCGGCAGCATCCACCACGTCGAACACAGTCACCGACTCATCCCACATCTCCAGCCCGGTCACCTCAACAAACTTCACATGGAATAGCCGCGCCGCCGTCTCCAGCACTCCCCGCTGCACCTCGGCAAACTGGAAGTAAGCCCGCACCGCCTGCGAATCGAACCCATACGCCTCGCGCTGATACTGCTCCATCCAATATCCCGCGCTATACGCAGGAATCGCCGTCAACCCCGGCTCGCGCTTCTGCGCAAACGCCAGAATCTCCGCATACTCCTTCTGCGCTACCGGCTTCGCAGCCTTGCCCAGCTCCGCCAGCAACGCCCGCACGTTCTCCGGACTCTTCACCAGTTTGTCCACCGTCGCCAGCGCCGCCCAGCTCGCAAAATCCAACTCCTTCGCCAGCTTCGCGCGCGTCTCCAGCACCTGCTTCAGCAACTCCTCGTTCTTCGGATAAGCCCGTCCGTTATACGCCAGGTACAGCCGCTTCCGCAGATCGTCGCTCTTCGCGTACGTCAGCACCGGCCGATAATCCGGCTCATCCGTAGTCAAAATAATCGTGCCATCTTCAGCCGCCGGGTGCCGCGCAATAAAGTCCGCCGGCAATCCTTCCAGCTCCGCAACATGCTTCACCACCACCCTGGCCTGACCCTCGGCAATGTTCCGCTGAAAGTGGATCACCTCCGTCGTCAACTCATCGCTCAGCGCGCGCACCCGCTCCCGCGTCGCCGCATCCTTGTCGATACCGCTCAACCTGTACTGCAGCAGCGTGTGCTCCAGGTAGTACTTCGTCGCCGTATCCGCCGCGCTCGTTCCCAGCTCCGACGTGTCGATCGCCTGCAGCGCGTGATACACATCCGGATTCAGCGATAGCTCCGTAGCCTGCGCCGCGACCTTCTGCGAGACCTCATCCCCCACGTCCCGCAGTTCTTTGCTCCGCGAAGCGTTCGTCAGCAGGCTAGCCCCGCTTCCCGCCAGGTCCAACTCCCGCTGAGCCTCGTCAAATCGCCGCAGCGTGTTCTCAGGCGTCCGTACGCCTTCTACCGCCAGCAGCGCGTCCACCTGCGCCTGCGCCGCCGCCAGATGAGCATCCGCCCACGCCCGAGCCTTCGCCGCATCCGGATCTCCTACCCAGATATGCAGCGGGTCGCCCAGTTTTTCGTCCCATTCACTTGCCTGCGCCGCGGCCGTTCCCACGTCTGTACCCATTCCTTGCCCATCCTTCTCATCGTTCGAAGTCATTGAAGTTGTTTCCAAACTCAAAATAGCAGGATGCCAGAAGACTCAACGCTTCACCCATCCCATGGTGTCAAAGTCACCCAACCACCCGTCAAGTTCCAACGCCGTCAGAAACTGCGCAACCCATTGAAACTAGATGGCTAACAGGTGTAGCCCAAATGGCATTTTAGATGTGGTCGACCTGCTAGGATTAAGATAGTAAGAAAAGAAATCAAAGGCTGCGAAGGTTTGGCATAAATAGCCAACCCCGGCAGCCTTTCGTACATTCGTAACCGATTTGTTAACACGATCTTAGCGATAAGCCCTTTGTTTTGATTACTTTGGTCGATATGGCATCAGCCAAATCAAACAAACAAAAGGACTTGCCGCCAAGATCATATAGGGGGGAGGGGGTGCCCTACGCACGAGAACCTTGGCAGAACCACTGTTCGAAACTAAGCGGCTGGCTCGTCCATCAAGTGCAGCTCTTTGCCCGGCTTAAAGCGAACCGCTTTGCCCGGAGCAATGCTCACCTCGGCGCCTGTCCTGGGATTGCGCCCAATCCCCGTCTTCCGCGGCTTCACGGTGAACACGCCAAATCCGCGCAGCTCGATCCGGTCGCCGGCAATCAGCGTCTTCTTCATGCTGTCGAAGATCGCATCAACAGCGTCCTCCGCCTTCGTCCTCGGAAGTCCGGTCCGCTCCACGACCCTCTGGATAAGGTCCTGTTTAATCAAGTTGGGCCGCCTCTCTCGCTGAATTCGTATTGCAGCGTGTCACTCTCACCACACTGCTCGCTGGCTTGATGTTAGGAACTAAGCCCAAGATTGTCAACGCGTCACGGCTGCCGTAAGATTTGCCTATCCACCAACGCGGACGCATTCCTTTCCTCCGACGCCTCGCAGCGCTACCGAATACGACCGGATCAGTCCGATAAAGAAGGAAACACAACGCATGGCCATCAAGAGCGACCGCTGGATTCGCCAGCAGGCAATCGACCACAACATGATCACACCCTTCAGCGAGAAACAGGTCCGCGAAGGCGTCATCTCCTACGGACTCTCATCCTACGGTTACGATCTGCGCGTCTCCGACGAATTCAAAATCTTCACCAACGTCAACTCCGCCATCATCGACCCGAAAGCCTTCGACGAGCGATCCTTCGTCAGCGTCCAGGCTCCAAGCGTCATCGTTCCGCCCAACTCATTCGCACTCGCGCGCTCCATCGAATACTTCAAAATTCCGCGCGACGTCCTCACCATCTGCGTCGGAAAATCCACCTACGCGCGTTGCGGCATCATCGTCAACGTCACCCCCTTCGAGCCTGAATGGGAAGGTTTCGTCACCCTCGAAATCTCCAACACAACGCCGTTGCCGGCTCGCATCTACGCCAACGAAGGACTATGCCAAATACTCTTCTTCCAGTCAGACGAAGTCTGCGAAATCAGCTACGCCGACCGAAAAGGAAAGTATCAGAACCAACAAGGCATCGTGCTCCCCAAACTCTAAATCCGCACACGCATCGCGATGATCCGGGTTGCTGTACCGTAATCGTGTTGGGTGTCACAACCGCCGCTGAGCCAAACAGAGAGTTGAGGCTTTAGGTAGATGGATGAAGTGCTTCCCGTGCGCCTGAATCGCGTAGGCATTGTCGCAACAGACCAGCTTCGCGTGCTTGGCCTCAAGGCCATATTCAGCGAAGCCATGCAGTTGGAGATCATCCATCTGTCGATTCCAGGTGCGCTCGACGACGCCAATCTTGCCTTAGTCCTCATCGACGCCGAATGCACCACTCACCTCTTCGAACTCATCGCAACCTTTCGCAAGACGCGTCCACAGTTGAGCCTCATCGTACTCGGCAACGAAACCTCGCAGGAGTTCATCGAGCGAGTCATCGGTGCCGGTGCAAAAGGCTATCTCGCACTCACAGCGAAAGAGTCCGAAATCCGCATGGCCGTCGAGACAGTCCGCGATGGCTCAGTCTGGGCGCCGCGCAAAGTGCTCTCCCGCCTTCTCGATACCCAGCGGACAGCCGCACAATCCGACGCCTCGATGCCCCGTTTCACGGCCCGCGAGATTCAGATCCTCAACCTGCTTCGCGCAGGCCAGCCAAACCGCGAGATCGCTCTTGCCCTCGGCATCGACGAAGGAACGGTGAAGGCTCACATTGGACGGCTTATGCGCAAAGTCGGCGTAAACAACCGAATTGCCCTTACCGTTCACCCGTTCACACAGCCTCAGTAAACGCTCTTTTTCTATGTACTAATCAGTTAACATGGATGGGTACGAAGGGCTCTAGACCTTCGTACCGTTGTACCCAAAACGTCATTGGCCCATGATGGAAACGCAACACAGACCTGGGAGAGGGGCTACAAGGTCGACAGCGCAAGCTGATCGATTCCTGTAGCCCCATTTTTTGTATCCCCAACCGGCCGCAACTAGCCGAAGCCGGGCAACTTACAGAGCAACCCGGACATCGTACAGGTAGATGCGACGGCTCAAACTCGCGCCATAAACTCGCTGCTCTCTATAAGATGTAAGTGCCTACTAGGCAGGGCACACTGAAAACCGAAATACGAAAGGTTCCAAACCGATGAAGCGTTTATCAGGAATTCTGTGTGGAGTACTGTTCGCAACCTCCACGCTCTCAGCTTTCTCACAGGGCGATCAGGAGAAACTTACCGAGCGCCTCACCAGCGCCCAGGCAGTCATGAACGAAATCATGGCGACCCCAGACAAAGGCATTCCTAGCGGAATTCTGCGAGGAGCATCCTGCGTTACCGTCATTCCCGCCTACAAAAAAGGAGCCTTTGTTGTGGGTGCTCAGTATGGCAAAGGAGTTGCCACCTGCCGGACGCCGAAAGGTTGGAGCGCTCCAGTGTTCGTATTGCTCGCTGGAGGCAGCTTCGGCTGGCAGATCGGCGGCCAATCCACCGATCTCGTACTCGTTGCTATGAACCAGAACGGCTTGCAGGCCATGCTTAAGAACAAGGTCAAGCTTGGCGCGGACGCAGCAGCCTCAGCAGGTCCCGTTGGACGCAACGCTCAGGCTGGCACCGATTGGAAGCTTAATGCCGAGTTCCTCACCTATTCGCGATCAAAGGGTCTGTTCGCAGGCATCGACCTCGATGGCACGGTCCTTTCACAGGATGGCGATGACACCCGGGCCGAATATGGAGCGGATCTACCTTTCGACAATGTATTGAAGGGAAACGTCCCAGTCCCGGATAACGCCAAGCCTTTTGTTCGAACTGTAGCCCGCTACTTCGTCGGAGCGAAGGAAGACCACTAAACTCGTCAGCTCGCCAGCGCTGAAATCGAAAAGCCGCCCTCGGGAACCTACCCGCTGGCGGCTTTTTCGCCAGGGTAAGCCAATTGCGTTGGTTTCCGTCTAACCTAAAGGGAGCAATCCATCAAAATCCGCATTCGGACGCTCACCCGATAGACTGGTAACTTGACCCGCGAAGCCCAATCAACTGAACAACTGTCCGATCGGCCTACCTTTCGCCACAGACTTGAATTTGCCGTCCTCTGGATATTTATTCAGGCGTTGCGCGTATTGCCGCGCAATCTCGCCCGTTCCATTGGAGAAGTAATCGGCGCCGTCGCTTACAACGCTCTGCAGCGTCTTCGCCGCGTCGGCTTGAGAAACCTGGAACTGGCATTCCCGGAATTGCCCGTCAAGGAGCGCGAACGCCTTCTCCGCCTTGAATACCGAAATCTCGGCTGGTTGCTGGCTGAATTCTGCCAGATGTCGAGCTACACTCCCGAGTTCGCCGGCCGCTTCATCCGCTATGAAGGCCTCGAACACTACCTCGCGGCCCGCGACCGAGGCAAAGGCGTCCTGGTTCTCACCGGCCATCTTGGCGCGTGGGAGCTTTCCAGCTTCTACCACTCGCTCGCCGGATATCCGATGGGAATGGTGATCCGCCGCCTCGATAATCCCTTGGTCGACCGCATGGTCAACCGCATCCGCTGCCTGCACGGCAATCGCGTACTGCACAAGGACGACTTCGCCCGCGGTCTGCTGGCCGCCATGCGTGCCGGAGACACAGTCGGAATCCTGATGGACACCAACATGACGCCGCCGCAGGGTCTTTTCGTACCCTTCTTCGGCGTTCCTGCATGCAGCGCCTCCGGCCTCGCCCGCGTCGCGCTCAAGACCGGAGCAGCAGTCGTGCCCGGCTTCCTGTTATGGGAGGAATCCGAGCAACAGTACGTCCTTCGTTTTTACCCCGAACTCGCTCTCGCATCGACGGGTGACGCCGAGGCCGACGCCGCCGAGAATACAGCTCGCTTCACCACATTTCTCGAGCAGTCCATCCGCCAGTATCCTTCCCAATGGCTCTGGATGCACCGCCGCTGGAAGACCCGGCCTTTCGGTGAGCCGCCGATCTACTGAGTCCACTGTTTTCTCTGCTATGGTGACTGTCGGGGGCAGGACGTGAGCAAAGACATTACGGCGGAACCAGCAACTCCGGAAGCAATGCGTAGCCACTGGAAAAAACTCGCCGAATTGTTGTTCATGGCGTCATGTATTCTCGGCCTGATGTTCGCCATCGGCGCCTGCCTGCTGCTGTTGAATGGCTCTGGCTCAGAACACCGCGATTTTGTCTCGTACTGGGCAGCCGGACAACAACTCGTGCACCATCAGAACCCCTACGACAGCACCGCTATTTTGCGCCTCGAACACTCTGTCGGCTTCCCTCTCAAGAACCAATCCCTGATTGTGCGTAACCCGCCGTCCGCGCTTCTGCTGGTGGTTCCGCTTGGGTTTGTCGGCTTTCGAGCGGCCGCGTTGATTTGGTCACTGCTCATACTTACCTGCTGGATCGTCTCGATTCGGCTGCTTTGCAGGATGCAGAAAGTAGCGAAAAGAGATCTAAAGGCGCTAGGTTATTCATTCAACCCTAGGATTGTTGCCCTTCTTTTCGCGCCAACGTTGGTATGCGTGCTTGCAGGCCAGACTGCGTTGTTTGCACTCCTCGGAATCTGTCTCTTCTTTCGCCTGTATCAGTCACACCCGTTTTCCGCCGGCCTCTCACTCTGGCTCTGCGTGTTGAAGCCGCATCTGCTTTTGCCGTTTGCTGCTGTTCTGGTTCTTTGGACGATTGTCACTCGGCGCTATGCGATCCTCGCTGGTGTGATCGTGTCGATTGTCACGAGCTTGGCCGCCGCTCATTACGTCGATCCGTCTGCCTGGCTTCAATATTCTCAGATGATGCGGACAGTCGGAATTGAACGTGAGTTCATACCGTGTCTCAGCATCGCGCTACGCTTTGTCTTCAACTCAAAACTGATCTGGCTGCAGTACGTCCCCGCGACAGCAGGAATCTTATGGGCAGCATGGTACTTCTGGTACCGCCGCGACCGCTGGGACTGGCTCCAACATGGCCCCTTGCTCGTGCTGATTTCGTTGCTGGTCAGTCCTTATGGTTGGCTAACCGACCAAGTACTTGCCCTACCGGCTCTGTTGTTTATCGCTTACCGAGTGAGCTTCCGAAGCCTCTTGATTCTCGCACTGGCCAGTTCCGCAATCGAAATCGGAATTCTCTCTAACATATCGATGCACTCGGCGTTTTATCTGTGGACCGCGCCCGCGTGGCTCGCCTGGTATCTCTATGCGACACGAGGTGCGAGCGAAGCCGCACTCGCCAACAGTCGCAACAATAACCAGCTTGCCCAAAGCCAAGCGTAACCGAAAGATAGCGAGCCACGATTGCGAGAAATCGCATCTCACTGACAGTCTGCAGTTTTCGAGTCTACGGGAGATCGTCATGTCCTTTGGAATCTATGCAATCGGTTACCTGATTCTGATCGCCGGAATCGCCTATCTGGCCCACCTGATGCATGTCCCATCGGCATATATTGGCGCAACGTGCATCATTCTGCTTGGCATCGGCGTCATTACCGGCGTTCAGAGCACGCGCAATAAGGATCCTAACTAGAGCTAATGCCTTTATAGGCTCGAATTCCAACCCGCATTTACAATCAGATGCGTGGACACCTCGACAATCGTCATCCTGGACTTTGGGTCGCAGTACACCCAACTTATCGCGCGCCGCATCCGCGAATTCAACGTCTTTTCCGTGGTACTTCCCTGCACCGCGCCGCATCGACCAGATCCGCGCGCTCGCGCCGCTTGGGCTGATCCTCTCCGGAGGCCCGAGTTCCGTTTACGACGCAGACGCGCCGGCCGCCGATCCCGCACTGCTCGCGATGGGCGTACCAGTGCTCGGCATCTGCTACGGCCTGCAGTTTATCGTTCATCAACTGGGTGGCCGAGTGGAGCCAGCGCCGGCCCGCGAATATGGCCACGCGGAGGTGGATGTCATCGCCGAAACGCCACTGTTCCGCGGTCTGCCGCGCACGCTCGACGTCTGGATGAGCCACGGCGACGAAGCTAAGACTCTGCCAGAAGGATTCACCCTGACGGCAAAGACCTCGAACGCTCTGGCAGGCATCGCCAACGAAGCGCGCCGAATCTGGGCCGTGCAATTCCATCCTGAAGTCGCCCACACCCGCCAGGGCATGGAACTCCTCCGCAACTTTGTGCTCGACATCTGTGGCGCCAAGGCAGACTGGACGCCTGAGCACTTCATCCAGTCCACGGTCGAGCGCATACGCTCCCAGGTCGGCGAGGGCCACGCCATCTGCGGCCTCTCGGGCGGAGTCGACTCATCGGTCGCGGCTGTGCTCGTTGCACGCGCCATCGGAGACCGCCTCACCTGCATCTTCGTGAACAACGGCGTGCTCCGTAAAGACGAATTCACCAAGGTTCAGAAGACCATGCGCGAGCAACTCGGCCTGAATGTGGTCGCAGTCGATGCGAGCGACCGATTCCTCACCGCCCTCTCGTGTGTCACCGATCCGGAACAGAAGCGCAAAGTCATCGGCGGCGAGTTCATCAAAGTCTTCGACGACGAAGCCAAGAAAATCTTTGACTCGGAGATGCACAAAGGAGATGAGATCGCCTGGCTGGTTCAGGGCACGCTCTATCCCGACGTGATCGAGTCCTCCAGCGTAAAAGGTCCGTCGCAGACCATCAAGAGCCATCACAACGTCGGCGGCTTGCCCGCGGACATGAAGCTCAAACTGATTGAACCGCTCCGCGATCTCTTCAAAGACGAAGTTCGCCGCATCGGCCGCGATCTCGGTATGCCCGAGGACATCATCGAGCGTCAACCGTTTCCCGGCCCGGGCCTCGCGGTTCGCATCCTCGGCGAAGTCACCGAGGAACGTGTTGCCCTATTGCAGGAAGCCGATGCCATCGTCGTCGAAGAGATCAAGGCGGCCGGGCTTTACCGCAAAGTCTGGCAGTCATTTGCGGTCCTGCTGCCAGTCAAGAGCGTCGGCGTCATGGGCGATCAACGGACCTACGGCTACACCTGTTGTGTCCGCGCTGTACAAAGTGAGGACGGCATGACCGCCGATTGGGCTCCGCTGCCCTACGAGGTTTTGCGCGCCATATCGAGCCGCATCGTCAGCGAAGTCCGCGGCATCAACCGAGTCGTCTACGACATCACGTCGAAACCACCCGGCACTATTGAGTGGGAGTAAGACGCACGTTCAGCACCCCTGCGTCAACAGAACAATATCCACGCGGCGGTTTCTCGCCCGCCCTTCCGCGGTATCGTTGCTCGCGGCGGGATGAAACTCAGCATACCCGGCCACCGACATCTTGTCCGCATGCACGTTGGCATGGGCAAGCAGCAGCCGGGCAATACTGCTCGCCCGAGAACTGGACAGTTCCCAATTGGACGCAAACTGCGGAGTGTGAATCGGCACGTTATCTGTGTGGCCTTCCACCCGCAACGAGCACTCGGGCAAAGCCCCAGCGATGCGATCCAGCACAGACAGCGCGGAGGGCCGGATGTCGGCCTCTCCCGAATCAAAGAAACCCGCCTCCTCCAACGAGATGATCAATCCGTCGTCAGACTCATGCACCGCAATCACACCTTGCTGAATTTCCGGCCGCACCGTCTGTTCGATATGTTCCTGCACGAGCATCATCGACTCTCTAGTCGATGAGAAACTCGGTCCCGCCACCGGCGGTGCGGACGACATTCCTGTTCCAATCAGCCGTTCCCGCGGCTTCTCTGGGTGAGGCTCGAAAATACCCATCTGATTGAACGCTGACTGAATGGACGCCGCCAGTTCGACCTTCTTTCGTCTGTCCGACTGCCCCGTGGCAAATAGCACTACAAAAAACGCGAACAGTAAGGTAATAAAGTCCGCATACGACACCAGCCATCGGTCATGACTTACGCGGCTCGGCCTCTTTTTCCGCCTCATGCCGGGCCTGCTATCACATTTCTTTTGCCTTCAAAGAGGAAGGTCCGCAGCTTGATCTCGATCATTCGAGGATTCATCCCTTCCTGGATCGAGATCACGCCTTCGAGCATCATCTCCTTCACCATCTGCTCCTCCTGCTGGCGAATTCTCAGCTTGCCCGCAGCTGGTAGAAACACGAGGTTCGCGAGTCCCACACCGTAGATTGTCGCAACAAACGCGATTGCTATTCCCCGCCCTACCTCGGTAATGTTGTCCAACCGCTGCATTACCTGGATCAAGCCAATCACCGCCCCAATGATGCCCACCGTCGGCGCAAACCCACCAGCAGACTCAAATACCTGCGGTATGCGTTCTTCCCCTTCAGCTTTGTTTTCCAATTCGAGCCGCATGATCTGCCGCACAGCCGATGGCTCGGTTCCATCGATTGCAAGCATCAGCGCCTGCTTGAGAAATGGATCGTCAACCTCGGCCAGGTCGCCGTCAAGCGACACGATGCCGCTCCGCCGCGCCTTCACCGCAAACTTCACGAGCTGCGCGATGATGGACTCGCTGATTGGACCGCTCGAGAAAAATACACGCACAAACTGACGCAGTAGCTGCCAGAAAAATATTCAGCGGAAATTGCAGCATCACCGCGCCCATCGTCCCGCCAAGCACAATCATCATCGCGGTAGGCTGAGTCACCTGCGCGATGCTGCCGCCTTCCATCATCAGGCCGCCAATAATCCCGATCATCGCAAGCAGTATGCCGCCGAAGCTGGCAATATCCATGAAGTATGCCTCTGTCCTGCCCCAGCTACGACTGGTTGTTCTTCGCCGGCGGCCGAAGTGCAAACTGAGAAAGCATTGCGCCCGATGCAGCGGCCCCATCCGGCCACGCCGCGCCCAGCACGCGGGCGCGAAACGAAACCGCTAACGCTACGACATCCGAGCACGACTCGCGAACGACAATCTTGTCGCCCGTCAGCAAAGTCAACACTGTGTCTGGCGATGCCTCGGCGCATTTCAACAGATCACAGTTCAGGAATAGCTTCTGGCCGTTTAGCCGGGTAAGTTCGATCATGCGGTTCGCCCCTTCTATTTGAATATCGGCAGAAGCGGGCGAGCGGTGACCAGTCGTCCACATCGCGATAATTCCCCGAACTTACTAAAGTGCCTGTGAGCGTCGCCGATGAGGTGAGGGAACGCGGAGCCACCCGCTCACTGTATCCGGAATCATGGATTCGGTACCGGGGCGGGCAGTGCGCTCGCAACTCAATTTCGGCTTCATCAGGAGCGACACCCAATGTCACTAAGCATCCTCAATAACATCGCAGCACTCTACGCGCAGAACAACCTCAACTCGACACAATCGAGCCTTCAGACAACCCTCCAACAGCTGTCCTCCGGTTCACGTATCAACTCGGGTGCTGACGACCCGGCAGGTCTCTCTGTCTCTGACGGTCTGGGTGCAAACGAGGCCGCGCTGACCCAGTCCGCAACCAACGCCACCGAGGGTATCGGCATGCTGCAGACCGCCGACGGTGCACTCTCCCAAGTCACCAGCCTGCTCGATCAGGCTCTGACCATCGCAACCGAAATTGGCGGTGGTACCCTGACTTCCTCGCAGGTGGGATCGGCCAATCAGGAATACACCAACATCCTGAACCAGATCAATGACATCGGCAGCCATACCAACTACAACACCAACCAGGTCTTCAGTACCAACGCAACCAGCATCAATGTCACCGACGGCACGCTGAACGGGACCAATAATTACACCGACACCGTGGGCTCTCTCACAACCAGTAGCGTTGGCACCACGGCCGGCGCAGCTGCCAATCCGACCGCAGTCACCTCTGCCAGCTCTGGAGACTCGGTCACTCTCTCCATCACTTCAGGCAATACAATAAGTGGCACGCTCGATATCACAGGCAACGCAAACGCGTACTCGACGGTGATCACTCCGGGGACGTCGATGGCGCAATTGGCTTCCACCCTGGTCGGCGACAGCGCCTTCAGCGGAGCCGGATATTCGATAACAGCCCTCTCTGCCACATCCATCACTATCACTGGAAGTGCAGCATTGAGCTCCGCGGGGAGCACAAACTTTAATCAGGTCGCGTCGTCGAGCGCTCCGGGGGCTGGCACCGACCTCGCCAGCCAATACTCCACACTCACTGCAGGCAACGCGACAGCCGCGGCTCAGCAGATCACGGACGCCATCAGCACCGTCGCCTACCAGCGCGGAACGCTTGGCGCCGACATCAACCAGCTTACCTCTGCCGCCAACGTAGCGAGCGCAGAACAGGTCAACCTGACGTCCGCACAGGACTCCATCACCGCAACTGACTACGGCCAGGCAGCCTCCAATCTATCGAAATACCAGATCCTCTCCCAGACCGGCATCAGCGCTCTGGCTCAGGCCAACAGCGTGCAGCAGGAAGTCCTCAAACTCCTCCAGTAATCCAACGAATCTCCAACCCGGGCGATCCGCCATAATGGATCGCCCGCTTTTGCCGCAACGGATTAGAGCCGCGATTCAAAGAGCGTTCTAATCCGGGCCCCAGCTCAATGGCTGCGCAGTTGCTCTAGATACCATGCGGGAAATATGTAGCTGCATCCCCAACCGAGGCCAAATACATGGGAGCGGTAGGAATCAACTTCGGATCGGCAACCAGCGGCGCGGGGTTTGACGTTACCACTACAGTCGCCAGTATCGTCGCCAACCTCAAGGCGGTCGAAACACCATGGACCACCCAGCTCACCACGCTCCAGTCCGAAGACACCGCCTTCACGTCCATCGGCACCGATCTTGCCGCACTCAGCACCAGCGTCAATGCTCTGACCGATTTCGAAGGAGTGATGTCTCAAAAGGATGGATCCAGCTCGGACACCAGCGTCCTCGCGCTCTCGTCGGCGAGTTCCTCCGCAGTCGCCGGCAGCCACACCATAGTCGTCAGCCGCCTGGCGCAGACTTCCTCGGAGGTCTCAGCGGTTGTGCCAACAGACGATACACTGAGTGGCGCGCTAACTTTCCAGGTCGGATCAACCGGCACACCCGAGACCGTCCCAGTCGTATCCGGCACCAGTGACACGCTCGCCACATATGCCGCCGCAATTAACTCGGCCGACATCGGAGTGACCGCCAGCGTTATCTCCGACACCAGCGGATCGCGGCTCTCGCTCGTCAGTAACACCAGCGGCCTCGCAGGCCAACTGACGGTGAGCCCCGGCGGACCTCCCACAGTTACTACATCGAAGACACCTCCGGCCACGAGCACCGCATCAACCGGTTCCGCTGCCGCAACCAACACCTTTAGCTTCGACTCTGCAGCAGTTCAGCTCTCCGGTACCTTCAGCTACGCAATCGGCGGCACGGCAGTCGCAACCGTCGATCTCGGGCCTTCTCCCTTATCCCTCACTGCGGCGGCAGCGGCCTTGAACGCCGATAGCGGCTTCTCAGGCTCAGGTCTCTCCGCGCAAGCCAGCGGTGCGAACCTCGTGATCACGGGTTCTACAGGTGCGTCAGGCTCGGCATCCATCGACACCACCGAAAGCGCACTCACCACAACCACGCCGGCCTCAACCTTTGGCGCCTTTACCGACGCAACCGCCGATACCGCCATTAAGATCAACACCGGTGTGGCCGGTCAGGATGCCCAACTCACCGTGGACGGCCTTTCGGCCGATTGCGCCTCAAACACCGTGAGCACGGTTATCCCCGGCGTAACTTTTCAACTGCTCTCCACTTCCACCACGCCGGTTCAGGTGCAGATCACCAATGACAATGCCAGCATCGAGACAGCTTTCTCCACCTTCGTCGGCGCCTACAATACGGTTGTCAAAGACCTCACTACCCAGGAGGGCAACGACTCATCGGGTAAATCCGAGCCACTTTATGGCAACACCGTGGTCTCGCAGTTGCAAAGCTCTCTTTCACTTGCACTCACCTCCGGTTCCGCAAGCGGCGGCGTCAAGAGCCTGTACCACTTGGGCATCTCCGTGAATTCCGACGGAACACTTACGCTCGACAACAGCACACTCGACGCCGAACTGAACTCGAACTACTCCGACGTCGTGGGCTTCCTGCAAAACTCTCGTAGTTTTGGCCAGAACCTCTCCACTACTCTCGACAGTCTCGGCACCTCAACTCCCACCGGCGTCATCGCTCTTGCGCTCTCGGCCAATGGTAGCCAGGAAACCACCCTCAACGACGATGTGACAGCACAGAACACCCTCATCGCCACCCAGCAGGCAAACCTTACAACCGAACTCAACACCGCTAACGAGGTGCTCCAAGCCATCCCCCAGCAACTCGACGAAATGAACGAACTCTACAGTGCCATGACCGGCTACAACACCAGCACTACAGGTTAGGATCGCCATGGAAACCGCATATCAGCAGCAAGCCCTGCGCAGCGCAAATGGTGTGGAACTCATCATCGCTCTGTACGACGGTGCGATTCGATTTCTTCACCATGCGATCCAATGTGTTGAAGATCGTGACGAAATTGGCCGCCGTTCCGCCGTCAAACGCACCGTCGACATCATCATGTACCTTCAGGCACGCTTGCGCACCGACGTCGGAGGCAAGCCCGCAGCCACTCTCGCCGACTTCTACACCGCCATGTTCGCCATGACACTCGAAGCCTCCCACGCCGCATCGCGCGATCAGTTCAACGAAGTCATCGCCTGCCTGCGGAACGTCCGCGACGCATGGCTGGTCGTCGCCCGCGACCCCGAAGCCCAGAAGCTTCTGCCTCGCGACCTTCGCACCCAGGACGAGCGCTATGCCAACACCGTAGCCGCTCCAGCCACTCCGCTACTGTCAACACCGGATGAAACCGTACACAGCCGATGGTGCGCCTGACGCCGCTTTACTTCCGCGCGTAGTCCTCGCGATACGGAGTAAAAACGTCCAGTACTTCGCAGTCCTCGAGCGCAGAAGCTTGATGCTCGACGCCGCCCGGCACCAGAAAGCAGTCGCCCGGCCCAACCTCGAACGCACCGTCAGGAGACTCGAACCGGATCTTCCCGCTCACGATGTAGACCATCTGCTCATGTGGATGGCTGTGCTTCGTACCCACCCAGCCTTTCGTCATTGTGTGTCTCACCAGCATCATAGCGGGGCTGTACGACATCACCTGTCGCCGCAATCCCGACTCCGGTGTCGTCATCTCTTCCTGGTTCGAAGGAATCACTTCAATTGCATTCGGCATCAAGAATCCTTTGCTTACTCATGCTGCATACTTCAGTTAACCGGCTCACGCAACAACCGGCGCATACTGCGACTGATCGAATCAGAACTCAACCCGGTTATTGAGTTGGGTAATCTCCGGCAAATCTCCGCTCATCTCGATGCTAACGCTTCCGCCCTTCCAATCGGTACCTGCAGGAAGCGACAGCGGCACAACCTCCGTTTTTGGATATAGATCGAGCGGCGCCTTCAGTGGACCAGCCTGCGCGGTCGCAATGACTTTGCCTGCCTTATCGCGCAGCACAATCTTGGACGCCGGAGCATCCACTGAGCCGAGGCTATGCACCGTAACCTTCACCGTGCGACCCTCTACCTTCACGTCATCCGAACTGATTCCCAGATCAGGCCGCGACCAATAGGGCACGCCGGGCGTCACCAGTTTCAGTTCAACCACTGTCGTAGTATGGGGCGCGAACGTCAGAGCCACGTCCTTGCTGCGCTCAAACTCAGCGGTCCACTTCTTCACACCGCTGAGTTCCGCATCCTTCGAAGACTGAACTCCCTGCGTGATCTCCCACTGCCCCGGATCGATCTCCCAGCCTGTCATCTGCGTCTTCACCGGAACCGCATCCATGTTGTACACGATGATCTTAATGTGGTCTGTCGTAGCCTCAGGTACTCAGAATTCCCAGGCTGTCCGCCTTTGCCGGGGCCACAAATTTCCAGCTCACCGCATTGCCCGGATAGATATGATTCCGGATCAGCGCCACGCCGCCAAATCGCGCACGCTGCAGTTCGGTGTTCACGAACATCGGCCCCGCAGAATCAGTCACGCGGTCGATCCACAAGCTGCCTTCCGTATTGATCCACTCCCGATTCGACTCATCCCGCAACTGCTGCCCATACAGCCGGTCCAGATACTTCGTGTCGCCGCTCACCTGCCACGCAAACGTCTCGGTAGATCCGCTCATCGACTGCGCGCCCGCGGATGCGACCCCAGTCGCAGGATCAACCGTTGCCGCCGCAGCCAGCAGTTGCTTGCCCCAGGTGTCGCGCAGCTTTAGCGCATCCAGCCCGTCGGAACTGATATGCCCAAGCGCAGAAGGCCCAGCGTCCATAAACGGCAGCAGATACTTCTTATCGCCGGTCCATCGATACGCCGCCCAGAACATGAAGTCCGGCGTCGCATCTCCCCCGGCAGATCCTGATCCGTCTTGAAGTTGATATCCGTCCGCGTAACAAACCGGCCGTCCGGTCCCTGCTTGCGGTGCGCCAGCATTCCGTCCACCGTCTCCAGGACCATCTTGCGCGTCTCTGGCATGCCATTAAACAGCACCAGATCCAGCGCCGGCTGAAACACCATGTACGACCGCGCCTTCGTCCAACCCCAGACACCGCCGGTTGCCATCTTCGAGCCGCTATAGTACGCGGACTGCACATGCCGATGCCCCGCCGCATTTACGCCTGTCAGCCACTCCAGCCGCCTCGCTGTCACCATCGCTCGCTCGATGTCTTTCGGATTGCCGAAGTCCATCAGCATCGTTTGCCCGAGAACGTTCAGGCCATCTTCATATGCATGCAGCTCATCGAATTGCGCCGTAGCCAGCCCGTTCGTCCACATCTTGTTTTCGTACATCGCCTCCAACTCGCGCGACAACGAAGCCTTCAGTTTCTCCGGCTCGACTCCCATCAGCGCTTCCGACGGAAACAGATTCGTAAAGTCGCTGTCATCCCCCAGGCCACCGCCGAACTCGCCATCCCACGCCTGCCGCTTGTCGATGTAGAAATCAGCTATGCGCGTGAAGTAGTCCAGATCCTTCGCTTGCAGATAAGCCCACGCAGGCACACCCTCCGGGACCGTCGGCGCTGCGTAGTCCGGCTGAGCTGTCTCCGGATTCCACTCATGCCAGTATTTCCGTCCAAGATCATTGTCCGGATCCACACGCAGCAAATCCGTAATATCCGCATAGAAGCGGTTGTATGTATTCAGGCGTTTTGTGTTGACGTGCTCCTCAGTCATGTTGGAGAAGTTGTCACGTACCTGTGCCAGCCGATCCGCAACATGCTCAGGAATCGCGTCCTTATAGGGCTTGAAGATCAGCCGCACCGACGCACCTTCCAGCACGCTCGCATTGAACTCTGGACTGGCCGAAGCAATCGTAATCAGGAGGCTCTTATCATTCGGCAAAATTCGATCGCGAGTGTCGAGAAACAAAGTGTGCGCCTCGCCCGGCTTCACCGAAAACGTAAAACTCATCATGTCACGCATCGGCCACAACGGGTCGCGCACCTCGATGTTCATCGGCACATACTCGCCATGGGTCGGCTTCACATTCTGCGCTGGCAGATCGATCGCAATTCCGTCCAGCCCCGCATGGATGTCGTCCCATGTGTAAGAAGGCACATGCGTCGTAGTTGCCGACAATCCACGAAAATCGGCGGGAATCAGCACATGCACGATCGGCAGGCTGGTAGCCGGATCGGCCTCACCGGACGTCCGGGGCGCCCTCGCTCCCGCCCGGCGCCCACCCCCGCCGCCAGCACCCGGCACACCCGAAATCACCGACCGCTCATCCGCTGGATATCGGTCGTGGATAAATGCAAGCAGGGGCGCCAAACTGGGATTCTCCGCCGGAACCGAACTCGTCGTCAGGCGATACCGCAACTGCACTATGCCCGTCGGCGCCTCGCCCGGATGAACGTAATACGCGCTGAACTCTCCAATCGGCGTCTCCTGCTCCACGTTCGTAAACCGCAGTTTGCCTCCGGTCACCGGCGTAGCGAAGTCATGGAACGTCGTCTCCTGCCCGCTCGGCCGATCGAACAAGCGTCTTCGCCGGCAGCACCTTTCCATCCAGCCCGGCCCGCCGAACCGCGTCCTCCGACACATCCGGCGTCAACAAGTCCATCTTGCCGAACGCGCCGCCGCTGAACTCCAGATGATTCCACGGCTCCTGCGGCATGATGAATGTAACCGTCTTGCCCGAGATCGCATAGCAATCCCAATCCGGCAACTGAAAATAATCGAATCGCCCAACGATCCGGGACCGATTATAGACACCAGGCCAAGTCGTCTCGCGAATCCCGTCTATCCCCCGGAACCACCAACGCCCGATGTCATACGCGTCGTTGATTTGCACCTTGCGTACCACCGTCGAAGCCGAGGTCAGAGGCGCCGGAACATCACCAGGCCGGTTCCAGCCATAATGAAACCACCACTCCTTCTGGGTCTCCGCGTCGGTCATACTCCGCGCCGCCACTGTCGGAATATTCTGCGGCTCCTCGCCCTTGGCCAGCGACGCAACATTCTCGTCCGATAGCGCCCTGTCGTAGATCCGAACCTCGTCAAGATCACCGCCGCGGTCATAGCTGTACGTACTCTCGACGCCCGTTGGTCCAATAATCCGGGAGTGCGGCCCAAACTGATCCAGCGCAGCATCGAACATGCCCGTAGCAGCTTTCCCCGCCACCATCTTCCCGTCGACGTAAAACTTGATGCCCGTAGTCTCATCCCAGGTCAGCGTCAGGTTCACCCATTGATCCGGCTTTGGAAAGTTCGGCATGTCGTACGACACACGCGTCCGCCCCAGGTTCACATCCGTCACAAAGGCATCGAACCCGTGGCCGTTATAGTCAATCCGCAACCAGACCTGATCCCAACTGGAGTGGTCCGCATATCCCACGCGGAAGATCGGAAACGCCGTCTCGTCCACCGCATCACGCGATCTCCAGTCAAACGACAGGGTTCCTCGCTGAGCATAGATATTTCCCGGCGCCCAGTACGAGAGCAATTGATTGTTCCCCGCCTGGATATATGACCCTTTTACGCCGCCCGGCAGAATCTTCACATCGGCGATGTAATTCGGTTCCGGCACACCTCCCGCAGCGTAATCGGCGGTGAAGCCATGGTCACCCGAGAGGTAGAACAAGAGGCCGGGCTCATTCGCAGTCGCCGACGGTCCGATCTTTTGTTCCAGCGGATCTTGGGCGACCCCTTGTATGGCCCACATCAAGCCCGTGATCAATGAAACGCAAGATAGCAAACATAGAAATCGCTTAGACACGAATACCCCGATCATCCGATTGGATTCCGCACCACGGCCCCTATCGCCACAGCACGGCAAGTTTTATCCGTCCCTTCAAAACCGCTGAATTGGTCGGACAAGCTACGCGAGATTGTCCGTCATCAGGAATGAAAATTGCAAACCAGAATGAAAATTGAGGGGTTTGCAGTTCATAGCTTGCAAAGTGGTCCACGAAGCCAAACCGGATCATGTGGATGCACTTGCATCGGCTTGGTATAGACGACGCGATGGCTCCCGGCGACTTAACGATACCAAGGTACTATGGACATCCGATCGTGCAGTCACGCACCCTATAGGACATAGGCAATTGTTAGGAAAAGGCTTCCGCTGCAGGATGATATTGAGCTCTTAGTGAATGCCCAGGCGAATCCGTGAAAAACAAAGGCTCGCTTATATGCGTGGTTGATGACGACGAATCCATACGCGAGTCGCTGCCGGACTTACTAAGGATCTTCGGTTTCGCCGCCCAGACGTTCTCATCAGCAGAAGAGTTCCTTACATCCGACCGAATCGATCAAACCAGCTGTTTGATTCTAGACATCGCCATGCCTGGCATGACCGGGCCCGATCTCCAGCGCGAATTGAAGGTCCGACAGCAAGAAATCCCGATCATCTTTATAACCGGTGAAAGGGATATGGCTGTTCGTCCCCGCCTGCTCAATCTGGGAGCGGTGGAATGCTTATTCAAACCATTCAGTGACTCGGATCTGTTGGACGCTCTCCATGCCGCGCTACGAGTGGATTGAAATTACAGGCGCTTGCCCCACGGAGTCGACGGGAGATAAATTGAATTGTGCCAGCGTACGTGACTATTCATTGGAGGTCGTCACTATGCCGCAAGTCACTCCAGTTGTCTTCGTTGTGGACGATGACATCTCGATCCGCGAGTCGCTTGAGATGTTGATCCGCTGCGAGGGCTGGCAGCCGCAGTTATTTGCTTCTGCGCGCGAGTTCCTTGATTGGCCCCGGTCGCTCACCCCGAGTTGTCTTGTGCTCGACTTTTCGCTTCCAGGTCTCAATGGCTTGGAGTTGCAGAAGCGCGTCGCAGGAGATCGGCCCGACATGCCAATCATCTTCATCACAGGTTATGGCGATGTGCCCATGACCGTCCAGGCGATGAAAGCAGGTGCAGTTGAGTTCTTGACTAAGCCATTCAGCGACGAAACGCTCTTGAACGCGATGCGAGGCGCCATCGATCGGAGCCTAAACATGCTTGGTCGCGAAGCGGAGCGACAAGCCCTGCGCAGTTGCTACACCTCCCTCACCAGTCGCGAACGGGAAGTCATGTCATTAGTGGTGTCCGGCCTGCTAAACAAGCAGGTCGGCAGCGAACTTGGCATTAGCGAGATAACTGTGAAGGCACATCGAGGCAAGTTGATGCGCAAGATGAATGCCGAGTCCCTTCCTCATCTGGTCAAGATGGCTGCGAGATTGCGTCTCACCTCTCGGCCAAGGGGCTAATCCTCCGCCTCGCGCAGTCTAGTGGCAGCATAAGGCTGTGCCACGCTTCGCCATACCTC
The DNA here is from genome assembly GCA_963822225.1 of uncultured Acidobacteriaceae bacterium. Lineage (GTDB taxonomy): Bacteria > Acidobacteriota > Terriglobia > Terriglobales > Acidobacteriaceae > Edaphobacter. The sequence continues at coordinate 198,539 of CAWGGW010000005.1, forward strand.
AATCCGCCTCGAGAGATTTGCTCTTGAATAACAGACAACGTCCCGGGAGGGCGCAACGTGAGTTGTCTCGAAACCTTCCGCTAGCCCCAAAGTACTGCATTACCTTCACTTACAAGTGAAACATCGATCCCGGTCGGACCAAATGGGTGTAGCCGTTGTAAAATTCTAACGAAGTTGGCTGCGAATTAGAGCTTCGGCGGCAAACACTCGGAACCTACAGTTCTAATTCGATGTGTGCGTCTTCCTTCTTTCCCAGCTGAAACGCCTCGAGTGCCAAGTAACGCTTTGGGCTGAAAGCTTATAAATTTCCGACCATAAATGAACTACGGTGGGAGGACTTGCAGATGAAGGCTCAGCGGCCAATTTGTCTCGCCGGTTCTCCACTTGGGGATGTGCGTCACGTTTGTGCCTTCTTCGCCAACGATGATGAAGAGTATCGCGTGTTACTTCCGTTCATCCATGAAGGATTGTCTCAAGGGGACAGGGCGATACACGTCGTTAATCCAGGGCAGCGGCAGGAGCACCTGCATCGACTGTCCGCAAAAGGCATCGACGCGAACGCCTATCAGACCAGTGGACAACTCCAGATCCAAACGAATACTGAAGTCTATTTGCGAGATGGGCATTTCGATCAGGACCGAATGCTCTCAACCTTCGAGGAAATTGCGAGGACTGGCAGAACGGTAGAAGGATTTTCGCTAAGCCGCATTGTCTGCCGAATGGATTGGGCTGCCGGCGATCGATCTAGGATTCGCGATGTAATCGAATTCGAATCGCGCGTAAATGATGTTTGGAGTCGATATGACGATGTTGTCATCTGCACATATCATCTATCGCAATTTAGCGGGGACGCAGTGATCGACATCATGCGAACACACCCACTGGTTCTGGTTGGCGGCCATCTTCAACAAAACCCTTTTTTCATTCCTGCAGATGAGTTCCTCTGCGAATACCGCGGTCGGCGCAGTGAACCCTGAGACTCACCTGTGATGGCGGATAAACATGCACCAGCAACCAACCGATTCTGCGGCTGAAGTCAAACGCTTGCGTCGTTGTATGAACGATCTGGTGAGCATTCTTGCTCTACCGGCTGTTTGGAGTGACGGCGAACCTGCGCGAATCCTCCAGACGTTCCTCGATGCTCTTCTGGTAATGCTTGATCTCGATTTCCTCTACGCGCGGACACAACTTGCCCCAAACGCAACCCAGATTGATGAGCTTAGAACTGCTCAACTATACGAAATGAGCCACAATCAGGAGGGGATAAGGAATACGCTCAATCACTGGTTTGGAAAAGATCCGCAGCAATTGCCCGAGGAAGGTTCGAGGCAGCTAGGCGGGCAAGAGATTTCAGTCGTTCCCATCCGATTGGGGATTGACGGCGAGGCCGGCCTCATTGTGGCGGGATCTCAGAGAGCCGGCTTTCCCGAACAAACAGAAAGACTGATCCTTAACGTCGCCGCAAATCAGGTAGCGATTGGGTTGCAGCAGGCATTCCTCTTGAACGAGCAAAAGCGGGTGGCCAGGGAACTTGATCAACGGGTCGCGGAACGAACAAAGCAGATTGCCGAAATCAACGAGGAACTGCAACTTCAGGTTGGCCTGCTACAGAATCTTCCTGTATCCGCCTGGACGCTCAAGCCGGATGGGACCCCGGATTTTGTGAATCAAGTTTGGCTTGATTACTCCGGACAAACCCTCGATTTCGTCCGGTCGCATCCCGAAGCCTGGATGACCGCATTCCACCCTGACGATCGCGAAGCAGCTGCGAAGACCTTTTGGGAGGGCATACGATCAGGACAGGGCTTTGCAATGGAAACCCGGTCTCTCCGAGCTCAGGACGGCGTCTATCGCTGGCATATCAATCACGCCGTGGTCCTGCACGATGTAGACGGAAAAGTCCTCAAATTCGTCGGTGCAACTACGGACATCGACGACCGGAAGCACGCCGAAGAAGCATTGCGCGCAAGCGAACGCAATCTAATCCAAATTATCAACACAATGCCGGTTCTTGCGTGGTCCACTCTTCCCGACGGCACCGTTGAGTTTCTCAATCAACGTTGGCTCGATTTCACCGGCCTCTCGCCAGAGCAAACTGCCGGTTGGGGTTGGACCGTCGCGGTACATCCCGACGATACGATGCGGCTGGTCGAGGCTTGGCAGGGGGCGCTTGCCTCCGGCAGAGGGGTGGACGTGGAAGCACGTTTGCGCCAATTCGATGGGCAGTATCGCTGGTTCCTCTTCCGGGGAGACCCGATGCGCGACAAAGCAGGCGCCATCGTCAAATGGTACGGCACCAATACCGATATCGACGACCGCAAACGAGCAGAACAAGAGTTGCACAACACTCAGGCAGAACTCGCGAAAATGATGCGGGTGATGACCATCGGACAACTGACCGCGTCGATCGCGCATGAGGTCAGTCAACCGCTTTCGGGCATCATCACGAATGCAAGCACCTGCCTCCGTATGCTAAGCAACAACCCTCCGGATGTCGACGGCGCGCTGGAGACTGCAAAACGTACCCTACGCGATGGCAACCGCGCCACGGATGTAATCACAAGGCTGAGAACACTTTTTAGCAAGAAGCAGATCAATATCGAACCAGTGGACGTCAACGAAGCGGCTCGAGAAGTGCTAGCCCTGCTTTCTGGGGAATTACAGAAACGCGATTTGTTGTTGCTACAGCAATTCAGCAGCGATCTTCCGCAGGTTATGGGTGACCGCGTTCAGCTGCAGCAGGTCATTCTAAATCTCTTGCGCAACGGATTGGATGCGATGGAGACTGTGATTGACAGGCCGCGAAGGTTGCTTATCCGAACGAAGACAGACACGAACTGTGTACTGGTCTCCGTGGAGGACTCAGGAGTTGGATTTGATCTCGAGATCCCTGACCGGCTCTTCGAGTCATTCTTCACGACAAAACAAGAAGGAATGGGTATCGGACTTTCTGTGAGCCGGTCAATCGTCGAAGCACACCATGGCAAACTTTGGGCAATCAAGAATGACGGCCCTGGAGCTACCTTCGCATTCTCAATTCCTTGTGAGGGCGCACTCACCGGCACTTCGCACAATTGAGCCATCAAGAGCGGCCTTTTCGTATCAATCGCAGCGATGTCTGGCACGCCGAGAGCACCGATACCAAAGCATCGCCGATACCATCGTCTAATTGTTCCTTCCACTCTCTTCTGCTTAGATAGCTCTCCGGAGGGAAATGCATGGAGAGCAACCACATAGGAGTCGCTATTGAAGCACAGCCAACGTCGAATCCTCTCGATGTGGTTCCGGATGAAATGCCATTCGACGTGCCCTATGGGCCGCCGATATCACTCGATCGGGCGCAGGCGGCTATTGACGCCGCAGTGACAGAGGCCAGGAAGCGGAATTGGAAGATGAATGTGGCGGTTTCCGATTCTGGAGGAAACCTGGTGGCTTTCCAACGAATGGATGGCGCGATGCTGGCCTCAATTCGGATCGCCGAGCACAAAGCCCGAGCCGCCGCGATGTTTCGGCGCCCAACAAAGGTCTTCGAGGACGGTGTCCAGCTTATGCATCTCAACTATCTGCTCGCGTTTGATGGAATTATTGCCTCTCGAGGCGGAATTCCACTGATCGATCGGGGGGTGCTTATCGGCGCAATCGGCTGTTCGGGAGGGACGGACTCCCAGGATGAGGTTGTCAGCAACGCAGGCGCGGCAACGGTTAACCAGCTCAAACCATGATCGATTCAGACCTATCATCGATCGACACGAGTTGTCGCTCTCAGCTGGCCGCAACCGAGGAGGACAGACCATGGCAGATCTGAAAGATGAATCTCCAAGCATCGATGGTAGAGAAGCGAACGCCGTTGGCTTGGAAATGAAACTCGAGGCCGTTGTCATCCCCGTCTCGGATGTCGACCGCGCTAAGCAGTTCTACGGCAGCCTAGAGTGGCGGCTGGACGCTGACTTTTCCTTCGATAATGGCTTCCGGATCATCCAGTTCACTCCCCCAGCCTCGGTGTGCTCGGTCCAATTCGGCACGAACATCACGACAGCAGCGCCTGGTTCGGCCCACGGGCTCTACCTGGTCGTCTCCGACATCGAGGCCGCGCGCGACGAGCTCGCAGCTCGCGGTGTCCAAATTAGCGAGGTGTTCCACGCCGGAACGCCGGGCGCCCAGTTCCAGGTCGACGGCATGAATGGCCGTGTTAGTGGGCCCGCGCCCGAACACGCCAGCTACGGCTCGTTCGCAACTTTCAGCGATCCGGATGGCAACGACTGGCTGCTCCAGGAGGTTTCAACCCGGCTTCCCGGGCGCGTCAATCCTGCGACAATATCGTTTGGCTCCGCGAGCGAACTGGCGAGCGCGCTACGGCGTGCGGAGGCCGCCCACGGCCAGCACGAGAAACGTATCGGCCACGCCGATCCGAATTGGCCTGACTGGTATGCCGAGTATATGGTGCGCGAACAGACAGGCGGGAAACTGCCACAGTGAACGACTACGACGTGATCGTCATCGGTGGCTGCCGCAGGCCACCCTGGCGATCCGCGCCCGCGTGCCGCTCGCCGTACTGCGCGACACGATCCAGCCGTCTACCACATTCTCGGAGATATTCGCCGAAGCCCTCCATGCCCTGTGCGCCCCAGTGCGCAAGCCGGTCGGTACGCCGTCGAGACCCGCGAAAGAGTGACGAAACCGGGTTTTTGTTCATCCAACCGTTCATCAGTCTTTTTTGTCCAACTTGGAGATGAGCTATGAAAGCAATTGTTGTCCACGAATATGGGGGTCCGGAAGTTCTGAAGTTCGAGGAGTACCCCGATCCGGTTCCGCGTTCAGGAGAGGTGCTGGTGCGGGTCGCCGCTGCCAGCGTCAATCCGATTGACTACAAGCGACGTGCCGGACTAACCAAAGACTTCTATCCCATGACTTTTCCGGGGCTGATAGGAGTCGACCTTTCCGGGGCGGTGGCGACGCTTGGGCCGGGAGCGGAAGGTTTCTCCATCGGCGACCAGGTGTTCGCTATGGCAGACAACACATACGCGGAACTCTGCGTGGTGAAAGCGGACGTTCTGGCGAAAATTCCCGAGGGCCTTGATTTGATCGACGCAGCGGCGCTCCCGCTGGTGACGACGACCGGCAATCAACTTATGGCAGCAACGGCTATCAAAGCGGGCCAGACAGTTCTCGTCGTAGGAGCTGTAGGAAATGTCGGGCGTTCGGCGGTATTCACGGCGAAGGACCGCGGGGCGACCGTGATCGCAGGGGTCTTGAAGAGGCAGATGGATGAGGCGAAGACTATCGGCGCCGATCAGGTCGTCGCAACCGACGAAGATGCTGCGATTGCTGATCTTTTGCCGCTCGATGCGCTGGCAGACGCGGTCGGCGGAAGAACATCTGAGAGACTGATCGCTAAAGTCAAGCCCGGGGGCGTCTTCGCTTCGGTTGTCGGGCCACCGCAGAACGCCGCGAAGTATCCCTCTGTAAGAGTTGTGCCAGTATTTTCGAGATTCGACAGGAAAACCCTCGAATTCATGGCCAAAGCAGTGCGAGATGGCAAACTGGTAATCCCAATTAGTCAGAAGCTTCCGCTCAGCAAAGCGGCCGAGGGCCAAGCGCTAGCCGAAAAGGGCGGAATCGGGAAGGTCTTGCTGATACCTTGAACTCGTCGATGAATATGCAACGCCTAGAGGAAACATTGCGATGAAGAAAGATAGCCCGGGAATTGATTCCGCTTCGAAACCAAGTGGCGATGGCTGTGTCGAATGTCTGGCGTCGCCGAGAGGTTGGTGGTTTCATCTCCGTCGGTGTGCGGAGTGTGGGCACATCGGATGCTGTGACAGTTCTCCAAGTCAGCATGCGTCCAAGCATGCGGCGGCGACTGGGCATCCGATCATCACCAGCTTTGAACCAGGTGAGGACTGGTTCTACGACTACGAGACTCGGGAGATGGTCCCAGGTGCGAAATTGCTTCCACCGCACGCACATCCCCGAAGCCAGCCAACGCCGGGACCTGCAGGAAGAGTTCCAGCTAATTGGGAATCGCTCCTAAATTAGCTGCGCGTTATTCGGTTTGGGAACGATGGTTGGTCCGGACGAAACCGCCTTGGCGGGCAGGATCAAGGTGCCCCATTGCAGACCGCCTCACATCTCGCTCAAGAAGTTCGGCGGCTATCGAGGTCCAGCTTGCCGACTGATACTGTTGAGTTGGCCCGATATCTCATAGGTAAAACAGTTGTGCGCAAAGTCGGGAGAAACAGGATCAGTGGTCGTATCGTCGAGACAGAGGCTTACCCTCCGGGCGACCGTAGTGGGCATTCTTATGGTGGACGAACGGCCAGAAACCAAACGCTGTTCCTGGGCACAGGGTTTGCTTATGTGTACTTCATCTATGGGACTTCATACATGCTCAACGTGACGGCCGAAGAGCCAGGGGTTGGTGCTGGAGTTTTGCTGCGAGCCATCGAGCCTCTCGAAGGAATCGACCTGATGAAACGTATTCGCAACACCGACAAGCTTAGGGATTTGGCGAGAGGTCCGGGACGACTTGCGGCCGCACTCGAAATAGACCGCCGCTTCGACGGAGTTGACCTGTGCGCCAACGGTCCGCTTTGGCTTGGAACTCCGGTTCGGGAGACTGCGCACATTGGCACAGCCGTGCGCATCGGCATCACGCATGAGGTAGACCGGCCACTGCGCTTCTTCGAGACGGACAGCTCATACGTCAGTGGCCCTGCCGCGCGATAGAAAAGCGCGAGGAATACCGGGGTTGACAATCGAAGACTTGCGCATCGATTGTCGACTACCCCTCGTCGGCAATCGGCATCGCCTGGTTGGAGGAGCCAATGCCAAAACTTTTGTCCGTCAACGTGGGCCTTCCGCGTGAAATCCTCTGGCAGGGTAAAACCGTTCGCACCGCCATCTGGAAACGTCCTGCCTCAGGGCGCGTCTCTGCCCGTCGTCTCAACCTCGACGGCGACGGCCAAGCCGATCTCCAAGGCCACGGCGGTGAACATCGTGCAGTTATGGTTTATCAAGTTGAAGCCTATCGCTATTGGGAGGACCAACTCAGCCGAAAAGACTTCGAGTACGGACAGTTTGGAGAGAACTTCACCGTTGAAGGTCTTCCCGACAACGAGGTTTGCATTGGAGACCAATACAGAATCGGCTCTGCAGTCTTTGAAGTAACCCAACCGCGTGTCACTTGCTATCGTCTCGGAATTCGCATGAATAATCCCGAGATGGCGGCTCTGGTTGTCTCCCATCACAGACCGGGGTTCTATTGCCGTGTCATCACGGAGGGCGAAGTCGGCGCTGGAGACGAAATTCAGAAGATCGCGGATGGACCTGGCAGGATGTCGGTGGCGGAAGTCGATTCTCTGCTCTACACGCCCAACCACGATCTGCAGCGTATAGCGATCGCGGCCGGTATCCCCGCTTTGAGTCCAGGATGGAAGGGCTCATTTGATGGGTTTCTCCAGGCAGACAAGAATGGAATCCTCAGCGGCAATCCGGGTCTCACCCCTCCCACTTTGTCTCTGCCAGCCTGGGAAGGTTTCCGCTCGGTACGAGTGTCGGAGGTAAAGCGGGAGACTCCCGACATCGAGTCAATTTTCTTCGCGAACACGGAAAAGGCGCCGCTTCCGCAAGCTCTTCCCGGTCAATATCTGGCGGTACGCTGTCTGCCGGACAAGAACTCGCCGCCCGTGGTTCGCAGCTACTCCATTTCAGGGCCTCCTGACTCGGGCACCTATCGTATCAGCGTGAAGCGCGGAACAGGTCCCGGCAGCCAACGTCTTGTCGACGCGACGCAAGTCGGCGACAAAATGGAAATCAGTGCGCCACGCGGCGAATTTGTTTTGCAAGTTGGTGAGCGGCCGGTAGTCCTATTGAGCGCCGGAATTGGCATAACCCCGGTCCTTTCGATGCTTCACGCACTTGCATCCGAGCGCACTGTATCTCCTCGGGAAGTGTGGTGGATTCATGCAGCCCGCAATGCGGCGCAGCAGGTCTTCGCCCAGGAATCCCGGCAGCTACTGGCCTCGATTCCCGGAAGCCATTCGGCAATTGCATACAGCAAACCGGATCCAACTGACCGGCAAGGCAGCGACTTCGACCTTCGCGGTCACTGGGACCTCGCGAGCCTGCGCAAGCTCGCCATTCCCGTGGATGCCGACTTTTACCTGTGTGGACCAACTGCTTTCCTAAAGGATATGAACAGCGACCTCGTCTCTATGGGTGTGCAGCAAACTCTAATACATCATGAAGTGTTTGGCCCCGAGGACGGTATAGAACCAGGCGTAGTGAATGCAGAAGTCAAGCCTCCGCATCTTCCGCTTTCTATTGGAAATGGCCCCGTCGTGTCGTTTACGAGAAGTGGTTTAGCCGTCCCATGGGACAAGCGATTCAAAAGCATACTCGAATTGGCTGAGGCGTGTGACGTCCCCGTCAGGTGGTCATGTAGAACAGGCGTGTGCCACACGTGCGAATGTGGCATTCTGGACGGCAAGGTCGGGTACGCCCCAAAGCCACTGGACCAACCAGCCCAGGGCAACGTCTTGATCTGTTGCTCGACGCCAGAATCCCCAATCGCACTAGACCTATAGTGCTAAGACGGAGCAGCCGGTTGTCATCTTCAGCGGAGGTACTCGCCAAATGCGTCCTGACATCGTTCCCGGAAATACCTTCCCGGACTATCAGCTGCCCGATCATACTGGCTCACTGCGGAAGCTAAGCGAATTGCAGGGAGACGACCCGTTGATTCTCACCCTCTCGCGCGGCCACTACTGCCCGAAGGAGCACCAGCAACATCTGGAACTGGCCTCGTTCTATCCGAAAATCGCGGTTGCCTACACTCAAATCGCTACGATCTCCACCGACGACCACCACACGCTCCAGGAGTTCCGCGCGTCCGTCGGCGCCCAATGGCCGTTTCTGTCCGATCCGGAACGTACCGTGCAAAAGGACCTCGACATCCAGGAGTACACCGATCCCGAGCACGATCCGATGATTCCACACACGCTGGTGCTCAAGCCCGGCCTCATCGTTTACCAGATTTACAACGGCTACTGGTTCTGGGGCCGTCCTTCGATCGCCGATCTCTGGCGTGACCTCCGCACCGTCACCAGCGAAGTTCGGCCCGACTGGGATCTGAGCGCCCCGGGACTCCGCGATGCGTGGAATGCGGGCGACCGATCGCCGTTTCACGGCTGGAACAAGAATCCAAAGTTGAAGCCGGCTGGGTCGAAATAAATACGCCGCCCCACGAAACGGCCCGCAGAATACCTCAGGAACTCGGATACATTCCCGCTGGGATGCTGACACTCTTGGCTGGCGCCGGTGGAACTGCCAAGAGCACAATTTTATTCTTGTCAGCTGAAAACGTCACGACGGCTGGGCAATGACCTGACGGCTCCCGCTTATGACCATTGGAACCTATACCCGGCCTTCACAGAGGACAAGCAGGACGCGCAAAACGCCGTGGCGGCTCTCATTGCTAACCACCAACCGGAACAGGCCGCAGCATAAGACTGAGGGTGATTGGCCCTTTATGGCCCTTCGCCACGTTTTATTGGCCCCGCGCCCTTGGCTAAGTTATTGATTTTATGGTGGGCACAGCAGGATTCGAACCTACGACTTCCACCGTGTGAAGGTGGCACTCTACCGCTGAGTTATGCGCCCGGCACCGTGCGGGAGCCATAAAGCATCCCGAACAACGTACCCCACTAGAATACACGCCCCACGCGCCGCGGGCCAGCCCCGCAATATCCCTCATTTTGAAGCATCTGCGTCACTGGCAGGTGCCTCCTCTGGCAATGCCCGGCGTGGGCCAATCCCCCTAACCGGGAAGTACAATAGCCAAGCCAGATGCCATTCCGTCCAGAGAATCCGAACCGGCGAGCTACCGCCCCAACCGGCCAGTCCGGGGTGCCCGCTGACGCCGATCCGGCTGCCCTTGAGGACGACGACCCCGACGATGAGCAAAATTCTGCTGATTTCGCCGATTCCGCGCAACCTCACGAAGAGGACGGGGTTATGGAAGATATGGCAACGCTGGCCGTCAATCCGGGTGTCCTCGATGGCGTCCTTCAGCCGTCGATTCCACAGGGTTCAGCGCACTTCGCGGAGATGGAAGATTCCGCCATCATGCTGGAGCTCAGCGCCGGCAATATGTCGGGCTTCGACTTCCTCATCCAGAAGTACCGCAAGCCCATCATCAACTTCATGTACCGCATGGTTCACAACCAGGCCGTCGCCGAAGAGCTTGCCCAGGAAGTCTTTCTCCGCGTCTACCGCTCGCGTGAAACCTACCGCGCCGAAGCCCGTTTCAGCACGTGGCTCTACCGTATCGCGACTAACCTCGGCGTCAACTATGCGCGCGACAACCGCCACGAGCGTCAAGCCTCGACCATCTACCTCGACGAGGCAGACTCCGAGACCGGAACCACGCCCGATGTGGCTGACAGCACCCCCGGAGCCGAGGCTGAGTTGCTTCGCCGCGAGCGCCTCAACGCAATTCGTCAGCATGTTCTCGCTCTGCCGGAGCGCCAGCGCAGCGCAGTCTTGATGCACAAGTACGAAGGTATGGATTACAAACAGATCGGTGACGTGCTCAAGCTCAGCGAGTCCGCCACGAAATCGTTGCTATTTCGCGCGTACCAGACCCTGCGCGAGAAATTGAAGGAGTTTGTTTAGCAGCAGACTCTGCTCCTGGTTTCTCGTCAAAATGACAGGAAACCGGGTTGATTTGAAGATCCGATTGGTAAGAATCAGGATCAAAGATCAATCGCTTGATACAGCAAGACGCGCAGGACAGTTACAAGACGCGTCGACGAAGAGAAAGGAAGGACCCCATGTTTAGCAAAACGATGAACTGCAAAATCTGCCGCGATGATCTCCCGAATCTGTTGTTCGACCCCGCAGCGCCTGAAAACACCGCCGCACGAGCCCACATTGCTACGTGCGCCGCCTGCGCACGCGAACTCGCCGCAATGAAAGGCACCATGTCGCTGCTGGACGCCTGGCAGGCCCCCGAAGTCTCTCCCTATTTCGATCAGAAATTGGCAGTCCGTCTTCGCGAGGAGCAAGCCGCCCCGGCTCCCGGTTGGTTTGAGCAGCTCAAGACCCGGCTGCTCCTGAACACCGGCCGCCAGTTCCGCCCAGCTCTTGCCGGCGCAATGGCCCTCCTCTTAATCGTCGGAGGCGGCACCGTAGGCATCACGACCTTCCCGCACTCGTCGAACCAGCCAGTCCACGCGGCTGCAGCCGTCAACGATCTTCAGATCCTCGACAAGAACGAGCAGGCACTGCAGCAGTTCGACCAGATGCTTCAGGAAACCCCGGTAGACAACAGCGATACCCCGCCGCAGAGCTAAAATGTACAGCCATTACCGGGCGGTTACGACGTAACTCACACTTTTCGGAGGACTAAAAAGGATTTCGCGGATTCAGGCCCTTGGCAGTAGACTTCAGATGCGCCAAAAGGCCCTTCAAATCAAGTTTGAGCTTCGATCATAAGTAGTTTGCAGTTGCGGCTGATAAGCAGGCCGCTTTCATTATGAAATCGCATCGTCCATCCCGGCTCTTCCTCGGCGCGGCACTTCTTGTGTTGTTTGCAACCACGCCGGTCTTCGCCCGCGGCTTTGGACAAAAAAACGCTCAAAATCATGCTGCCGCTGCTGCTCAACGTGCCGAAACCCGTTCCGAAGCCAAGCCGCCTCAGCAAGGCCCTGCCATGCGTGCCGCTCCCGCTGCCAACGCTCCTCAACGCGAGCAGCACCTCGAGCAGTGGATGGACAACCACAGAAACCTGTCCCTGCCCGACCTTCAGCACGCCCTTCAGAATGAGCCCGGCTTCCGCGATCTACCTCCCCAGGTCCAGCAGAACAGGCTCAACGCCCTCGGCCGTCTCTATAACATGACACCGGAGCAACGCTCCCGCATGCTCAACGGCGTCGAGGGTCTGGAGCGACTTAGCCCGCAGCAGCAACAGCAGTGGGATCACGCGGTCCAGCAGATGCACGCCCTTCCAGTTCCACGCCGCGCCCTGATGATCACGGCCATCCGCGATCTCCGCGCCATGCCCTCCGACCAGCGCCAGCAGGTCATCGACTCGCCCGCCTTTGGCCAGCAGTTCTCCCCGGAAGAGCGGCAGACCATCCGCACCATCCTCACCGCCTACTAGCGTGATCCTTCATTACTGCCGGAAGTAGTTCCGCGCCAGGAACACTACATTCGCCGGCCGCTCCGCCAACCTCCGCATGAAGTACGGATACCACGCGGCGCCGAACGGAATATAGACTCTCACCCCAAATCCATCGGCCGCCAGCCGCCGCTGCAGGTCGCGGCGTATACCGTACAGCATCTGGAACTCAAACGCAGTCTTCGCCACACCGTTCTCGCGCACAAACTTCAGCATCTCATCGACGATCGCCTCGTCATGCGTGGCAATCCCGCAAAACACGCCCGAAGTCGCCATCCTCTTCATCAGCTTCACATAGTTCGCGTCCACGTCAGCCTTCTTCGCAAACGCAACGTCAGAAGGCTCCTTATACGCCCCCTTGCACAGACGGATGCGAATTCCCTGCCCCAGCAGCCGTTCAGTATCCGCCTCAGTCCTGTATAAATAAGCCTGCAGCACCGTCCCCACGCTTCCCGGAAACCGCGCGTTCAACCGCTCCGTCATCGCGATGGTCGCCTCGGTATACGCCGACCCCTCCATATCCACGCGCACAAACGACCCCACCCGCGCCGCATGCTCCACCACCCCACTCACAATTTCCTCCGCCAGTTCAGGCCGAATATCCATGCCCATCTGCGTCAGCTTCAGGCTTACATTCGCCTTCAGATTCTTCGCCGCAATCGCATCCAGCAGACGGTGGTAGATCTCCGCCGCTGCATGCGCCTCAGCCTCCAGCGCAACGCTCTCGCCCAGCGAGTCCAGCGACACATCGATGCCCTGCGCATTCACGCGCTCGCAGGCCGCCACAGCCTCTTCAACCGTCATTCCCGCAACAAAGCGCCCCGCCAACACCTGCCCCGCGCGCGAACGCTCCGACCATTCCCGGACTCCCCTATTTCCTGAAAGCGCAATAAACAAAGACCGCAGCAAACCCTCACCTCGCAATAAAATCCCTGTCCATCTTTACACGCCGAACATTTCCCCGCCTCAAGGGCAAGAATAAATGTAAAAAATGTTTGACATGATTTTGAACCCGCGCTACTGTAGCCATGTCAAACATTTTTGACATGGAGAAACCCGATGCCCAGCCTCTCCTATCAGGAAAAATCCCTCTACGGCACGCTAGCCGCCAACCTCATCATCTACGTTCCCTACTTCGCCTTCGTTGCAGGCCATGCTGGACTCGCTCGCATCGTGCAGACAATTGTCGCTCTCATCGTGCTCCAGATCATCCTGCAGTCCATCATCGCCATCTCTTCACGCAACCGTCTCACCGACGAGCGGGACCGCGTCGTCGAGGCTCGCGGCTATCGCGCCGGATACTTCGCCCTTGTCACCGGCGTGCTCGTCACGCTCACTCTGCTCTGGAGCCACGCCGTCTTCGGATTCGCTAATCCGAGCCGCGACGCTCTATATCTCATCAATGTTCTCTTCGGCACACTGGTCCTCGCCGAGTTGGTTAAGATCGCCACCCAACTCGTCAGCTACAGGATGGACGCATGACGACGCCCATCCGCAACACCATCCGCGAGCTCCGCGCCGCCCAAGGCCTCACCCAGCAGGACCTCGCCGACCTCATCGCCGTCACGCGTCAGACCGTCATTGCCATTGAGCTCGACAAGTACTCACCATCGCTGGAAGTAGCCTTCCGCATAGCACAAGTCTTCTGGAGTGCCCTTGGACAGGGTATTTCAATACAACCCGCCGCCCGCACGCCGTAAATAACTAAACTTCTACCCGTGAGCCTGCGTCGTCGGGCTTACCTTCACCTGCACCGGCGGAGTCACCATCGTGCTGGTATCCTTCAACGCCGCAATGTCCTCGTCATACCGTCCGCGAACCGAGTTGCTGCGAATGATCGCCATCTCTTCCAGCATCTTCATGCCGTCTTTCAGATAGCTCATCCGGCTGCGCTCGTCGTGTCCCCACGTCACCGGAACCTCGCGAATCTCGTATCCCAGCTTGCGCGCGATAAACAGAATCTCCGGATCGAATCCCCAGCGCTCGATCCTCTGCAGCCGGAAGATAATCTGCGCCGCCGGTCGCTTGAACGCCTTGAATCCGCACTGCGTGTCCTTGAACGGCAGGCCCATCACCGTCCGCGTCACCCAGTTGAAACATCGCCCGAAGAACCGGCGATACAGCGGCTGATGAATCGTCTGCCGGCCTGATCCAGCCAGCGCGAGCCGATTGCCACATCCGCGCCATCGGCAATCGCCGCCAACAGCAGCTCAGCCTCTTCCATCGGCGCCGAAAGGTCCGCATCGGTAAACATCACCACTTCGCCCGACGCCTGCAGCAGCCCGTTACGAACCGAGTACCCTTTGCCGCGATTCCCCTCGTTCTGGATCAAATGCAACCGCGGATACCGCTCCATCCATCGATGAATGATCTGCGGCGTCGAGTCCGTCGACCCGTCGTCGACCACCAGCACCTCAGCATCCCAGCCCTGCTTCTCCACGCACGACAACACACGCTCAAGCGTCAGCTCAATGCGGGCGCTTCGTTATATGCGGGAATCACAATGCTCAACTGCGGTGTTGCCATCCATCCCTCAAACTCTCTCGCCGTTCGCGTATCCGCGAGGCCAATAACCCTTGCATAGCCTAACTTCGCTCGCCTGTGGTGCCTCTGTGACCGGCATCACCTGCAGCGGCGCCAGCAAACCCGCATTTCATCATACTGCAATTATTAGACGCACGGCATGCCACCTTGGCCGCATCTTTCGCTCACCCACCGAGGTCGAAGCCGCTGTGTATGAGGAGTGTGCAGAACCACTGACACATGGCCAGCCGCCCTTTGCTGAGTTGGCTGACTCCGAACCCTGCGTCGCAACTTCGTCTCAAATCGGCTAAACTCCTCACATCATGCCGGAAGACTTTCCCACCACACCGCCGCCACCTCCTCCGCCTCCCTCCGCGCCAAATCCTCCCTACGCCTCTGCCCAGACCCCGCCGCCCTACGTCCCTCCCTACGCCGCAGCCGGATACCCGCCTGCCGGTTATCCACCCGCGACACCTTATCCCGTCTACGCGCAGCGTCCACGCCGCTCTGGATGGTTCTGGGTCGCCGTCATCGGAGGCTCCTTCGCCGTCGTCGCTCTCCTCATCACCGCCATGGTCTGGTCCACCGTCCGCAGCATCAGCGGAGACGAATCCGGTTCTATCGACGGCTTCGGCGGCTCCAAGATCGGCGTCATCGACCTCGACGGCGTCATCCTCGATGCCGACAAGGTCAACACCCAGATTCGCAAGATGGGCGACGACTCCTCCGTCAAAGCAATCATCCTGCACATCAATTCGCCCGGCGGAGGCGCCGCAGCCTCGCAGGAGATCTACAACGAGGTCGTCCGCGTCCGCACGGAGAAGAAGAAGCCAATCATCGCCTCGGTCGAATCCGTCGGCGCATCCGGCGCCTACTACATCGCCACCGGCTGCGACAAGATCTACGCCAACCAGGCCTCCGTCGTCGGCTCCGTCGGCGTCATCATGGAGTGGACCAACTACGGCGACCTGATGAAGTGGGTCAAGCTCAAGAATGTCGTCATCCACGCCGGAACCCTCAAAGACGCCGGCGATCCCACTCGCGACATGACCCCTGAAGAGCAGGCTTACTTCCAATCCCTCGTCGACAACATGTACGGCCAGTTCGTCCACGACGTCGCCACCGGCCGCCACACCACCGACGACCAGGTCCGCCCGCTCGCCACCGGGCAGGTCTGGACCGGCCAGCAGGCGATGACTCTGCCCGTTCATCTGATCGACAAAATCGGCGGCTTCCGCGTCGCCCTCATGGATACCGCCAAGCAGGTCGGCATCTCCGGCGAGCCCACGCATCGCCCGCCCCGCCAGCGAGAAGAAAGGTCTCCTCGCCAGCCTGACCGACGACACCGACTCTCTCTTCCCCAACCCCAGCAAACTTCTCGATCAGGCTCCCGGCTTCTACTTCATGTGGCGCTAGCCACTATCGACCACCACACAACCCGAATCCCCATGTTCGACGAAGTCGACCGTGGGGCTATTCCGCTTGTCTCCAATCTTGCGTCCGTCCTACCGAGCCACGCCTCTGGCAATTGGGATATCCTTGCGACGCGATGACTATCCCCACTCGTTTCATCTCGGCACTTGCCTCCACACTCGTCCTTACAACCGCCCTCTACGCCCAATCCTCTGCCCCCGCCCGCCCCCGCATCACCGGCATCTCCCACGTAGGCTACTTCGTCTCCGATCTTCCTGCCGCCCTCACCTTCTGGCACAACCTCCTTGGCTTCGACGAGTCCTACGACCTGAAGAAGCCCACCGACCCCACCTCCGTCCGCATCGCCTTCATCAAAATCAACGATCGCCAGCACGTCGAGCTGTTCAACGAGCCACCCGCCTCTCCACCCAACTTTCTCAGCCACATCTGCTTCACTGTCGACGACATCGAGCAGATGCGCACCTACCTTATCTCGAAGGGCTACGACGTCAAACCTATCACCGGAAAAACCCGCACCGGTGACTACGCCTTCGAGATCAAGGACCCCGACGGCATGCTCGTCGAGTTTGTCCAAACCCTCCCCACCGGTCTCGAAGCCCAGGCCGCCGGCAAGTTCCTCCCTGCCACTCGGATCTCGCAGCACATCTACCACCTCGGCTTCCTCGTCGGAAACAGCCAGCGTTCGCTCGACTTCTACGGCCAAGATCCTCGGCTTCCAGGAAACCTGGCGCGGAGGTGCTAATCCCGCCGAACTCAGCTGGATCAACATGCGCGTCCCCGACGGCACCGACTACGTCGAATTCATGCTCTACCGCAAGCTCCCAACCACCTTCGGAGACAAGAACCATATCGCCCTCGACGTCCCAGACATGGCCGCCGCCATCGCGGCCCTCGAATCCCGCCCAGCCTTCAAAACCTACGGCAAACCCCTTGCCCAGCACCTCGGCGTCAACGGCAAACGCCAGGTCAACCTCTTCGACCCCGACGGCACACGCGTCGAGCTGATGGAGCCCTTCACCGCCGACGGCAAGCCCGTCCCTCCATCCACCGCCCGCCGCCGCCCCCGCGCTCACCCCTGAATGTTTTCTTTAAATCGCCTGTTACCGCAAAATATCCGGAATCAGTCAGTTACGGATTTCACCTGCGGCTAAAATACTCATAACATTACGGTTGCATCTAAAATACTCTTTCGATTGGAGTTAGCGGCCATTCGGCGGCAAAATACTCATTCCATTTGGTTTGTTCGTAAAATATTGATTCTAAAGATGAACTCCCGGAGTGCTGGCGGGAATTTCTTATTTCCCATCTAATACAAGTATATGAGATTGGACATAAGTTAAATGTCACAGGCATCCCATTGTTAATAAATGGGTTATAGCGTTTTCGTGTGGACAGCACTGGTGCTCTGGACCCTTCAGCCTTTGAACCGTCCCTCGTAGGCCCAAAGTCCGAGCCCCGGGTTCGAGATGTAGAAGATCTCTTCCCCGTCCACCACGTTCCAGCCGTCCTTCAGATTCGCGGGGTTGTACTTCGCGCAGTATTCCTTCAGGTCGCCGTACTTGTAATGCGCGCCCTCGATCTCTGCCCGCGTCAGTCCGCCCGGGCAGTACCGGATCGTGAACCGCCCCTCGCTGGACCCGTGAATCAGATGCGCCGCCGCCGACAGATTCCCTGCCAGCGCCGGATCGTTCTTCACCGCCTCCAGCGTCGCCGGCGTCCCGCAGTAGCCATACTTCCGGATCAGCTTATCGATCGTCGGATCCTCGCCGAACTCGTGCACACCCGGAGCCAGCACAATCAGTTCCGCGTTGTCCGCCAGCGCCATGCGCGTCCGGTAGACGCTCTTGTTGCCGAGCCACGTGCTCTTGAACTCGTGCGGATCGAGAAACACCACGGCCTTCTTGATCTCGCGGTCCATCATCACGAAGTTGACCTCGAGGCTCAGCTTCGCCGCCCGCTCAAAGCACTCCGCATCGTCGCCGATGAAGATGCCGTTGATCACCAGCTTGCCCGCGGCGTTCTTGCTCACCACCGTCAGCACGTAAA
Organism: uncultured Acidobacteriaceae bacterium; assembly: GCA_963822225.1. Classification (GTDB taxonomy): domain Bacteria; phylum Acidobacteriota; class Terriglobia; order Terriglobales; family Acidobacteriaceae; genus Edaphobacter. Next base: position 216,723 of record CAWGGW010000005.1, read on the forward strand.
TGATCGGCAGGCCTTGGGCAAAGTGCTCGCTGGCATAGTTCAGCACCTTGCGCACGGGCGTGTCCGCGCGACCCATCATGCGCTCCATCCCGTAGACCGCGCCCAGGAAGTGCGAGCGATGAATCCCCATCACGCCGCCCGTGCCCACAAAGATGTTCTTGTTGAAGCCGGCCATGCCGACTACTTCGTGCGGCACGATCTGGCCAATCGACAGGATCAGATCGTGCCCGCCATCGCGCAGCAGCTTGTTCACCTGCGCCGGCCAGGAATAATCGACCTTGCCCTCGCTCACCTCGGCGATGAACTCGCGGCGGAACTTCGCCCAGCGTCACAATGTCGTTGCGCCAGTCGTGCACGCGGAACAGGTCGCGCGGAGTCGGCCCGAACATCGTCTGAATCTCGTGATCGGTCATCGGCTTGTGCGTGCCCAGGGCGGGCAGCACGTCGGTCAGCGCGTCGCCATAGTAGTTCCAGGCGTACTCGGTCAGTTGCCCGGACATCGAGTGCATGCGCGTAAAGTCCGGCGGAACAGCCAGAACTTTCTTGCGAGGACCAAGCTTGTCGAGTGCGGAAAACAGGGCTGCCTTAACATCGGCAGGCGAAAACTCAGTAGTCGGTGAACCAGCGGCGAACAGTAAACTCATGCCCCCGATTCTAACTCCGCCATTTCAAGTCGTCATTCTGGGCACAGTCAGAGCGTCGCCATCAGCCGTGATGCTTGCCGCCACCGCTGTGGCCGCCGCTGGAATGGCCGCCGCCGCCGAAGCTCCTGCTGGACATCTTCGGCTCCTTGAACTTCGGCGCGCTGAACTTCGGCTCTTTGAACGAAGGCCGCTTGAAGCTGTTGCCCCCGCCGAACATATGGAAGCCGCCACCGCTGGACTTCGGTTCTTTGAACGACTGCGATCCGAATGACTGCGAACTCCGGCTGCTAAAGTCACTCCGCCCGAACGACTCAGCCTCCGAATAACCACGATAGGCCTGCTGCGTTGGCGCTCGGTAGGTCTGCGAAGGTTGCGAGTAGCCGCGCTCGCCGCCAACGAAGCTGCGTTCCCCGCCGCCGTTGTAAACGTCAGGGCCGTAAGCCAGACGGCTCTCTGGCCGGCTATACGATTCCGACCGGCTGATCGGCGCGGGAGCCCGGTTGTATGCCTCCATCGCCGGTCTGCCGTAGGACTCCGAAGCTGGGCGGCCGTACGATCGCTCAATCGGAGCCGGGCGTTCTGGCCCGCGCGCGTAGGCCTGCGTTCGATCCGCCGCGATATCCGCCTCCGGATGAGCCGTAGCCGTAGCCGCCGCGGCCCGCAAAGGCGTGATAGCCGCCGCCTCGGACACCCCAATCCGCAACCTGTGTGCTGTGCGTGGAGTAGCCCGAATGATTGAAGAAAATCTCGTTCGCCAGCCAGCTCAGCCCCCAGCTCAGCCAGCCGAATGGTGTGTGATCGAACGCAGCCATGGCGATTCCCGGACCGAAATGCAGAAGCCCAGGTACGAGCGTGTTACCAATGAACGAGCCGACTGCGCTCAGCAGGTCAAATCCCGGATACGGCGTCACCGGATCCCCGTACACAGCCCACGGATTGTACTGCGGCACGTAAACCACCTGCGGAGTCGGCGGCGCCAGTTCAATCGCGCCCTGGTCGTAGCTGACCTGTTCCTGCGGCGTGCTCTGCAGATTGCCCGCAGCCTGCGCCCTCTGCCGCATTACCTGCACCGCTTCGAGCACATCCTGAGGCTGGTTGTAGTATGCGTTGCCCAGGTCCGCGGTCCAGCGCTGATTGCGATCCATCTCCGCCAGCACCTGCGGAAACGCCGTCAGGGCCTTCACGCTTGGGTCCCAGTTCTGCACATCGGCGCCGCCGGCGATCTGGTACGGCGAAGCGTTGCCCTGGGTCTGCAGCCAGCGGTCCGCATCCACCACTTGAGCAGGATAGGTCGCGGCCGCCAGCACCTGAGCGACCAGCGTGTCCGGATAAAGTGCAATCGGGGCCACAAGCTGCTCTAACTGGTCGGCGTTCAGCGCCAGCCCGGCTGGGGTGGGTGTGTATCCCTGCTGGGGATAAGGCTGCTGCCCATATTGAGGCTGACTATAGGCCGGCTGCCCATAACCCTGCTGCGAATAAGGCTGCGGCTGCGAATAGGCCTGCTGCGGGTAAATCTGCGGCGCGACATACTGTGGGGTCGAATACTGCGGCTGGCCATAACCCGGCGCGTACGTCTGCCCGCTGTACGGAGCATATCCCTGAGCCCGGAACGTTCTGCGCGCCCAGCCAACAGCAAAAGCGCCGCAGCGCCGGCAACCACCCGTTTGAAAAGCGAATGTCCCGAAACACCGGCAACGCGCAAGCCGGCTCTCCAAAAGTGGAGTTCCATCTTCCCTCCTGTAGCCCACATCAGCGTCGCGCGGAGTTCATCGCCTGGTTCCAGCCGCGCCACGGTCGTTCGGGCCCGGCTCGAAGATGTTTCAAGATAATAAACCCGATGTAGGCGATTTGGTCGCGTGCCCGGCGTTGTCTATCGGCAATCAACCGTACGCACAATAAAATGAGTTGCTTAGCCGTACGCTCGGGCCGCCCAACCGTGTCGCCTGCACGAGACCGTATACTGGTGCGTCTCCGCACGAAAGGACTCCGCATTGATGAGCTTCTCCCGGGTAGTAACTCTGGCCTGCACCTCCCTGATCCTCTGCTGCACCGTAGTCTCCCCCGCACAAGGCGCGAAGAAAGCCGCCACCCAGCAGCCGCAGCAAGCCTGGATGAACACGGCGCTCGATCCCGACACGCGCGCCGATCTGATGATCCACGAGATGACGCTCGACGAGAAGATTCAGCTCGTCCATGGCGACGGCTGGGGAGTTCTCCGCGCCGGCGCCTTCGTCAACACGCGCCACAATGGCGGCGCGGGCTTCGTCCCCGGCATTCCTCGCCTTGGCCTGCCCGACATCAACCTGGCTGACTCCGCGTACGGAGTCCGCATGTCCGCCCTCCAGAGCCGCTATGCCACGGCGCTCCCCTCCGTCATTAGCATGGCATCCTCGTGGGATCCTGACGCTGCCTTCCTCTTCGGCTCAGTCATCGGCCGCGAGCTTCGCGACCAGGGCTACAACATGTCCATCGGCGGCGGGATGGACCTTATTCGCGAGCCGCGCAACGGCCGCAACTTCGAGTACGCCAGCGAAGATCCCATCCTCTCCGGCGTGATGGTCGGCAAGCTCGCCATGGGCGTGCAGTCGAACCACATCATGGGCGACATCAAGCACTACGTGCTCAACGATCAGGAGACGGGCCGCAATACGCTGAACGCCATCCTCGATCCGCGGGCCATGCGCGAGACCGATCTGCTCGCCTTCCAGATCGCCATCACGCATGGCCAAACCCGCCGGCGTCATGTGCTCCTACAACCGCGTCAACGGCGACTACGCCTGCGAGAACGACTACACCCTCAACCAGGTGCTGAAGAAAGACTGGGGCTTCAAGGGCTTCGTGCTCTCCGACTGGGGCGGCACGCACTCGACGGCCAAAGCCGCGCTGGCCGGCCTCGACATGGACCAGCCCGGCGACGACAACTTCTTCTCTGACCCGCTTAAGCAGGCGATCCTCAGCGGGGCAGTCCCGCAAGCGCGTCTCGACGACATGGTGCATCGCATCGTGCGCAGCATGTTCATCAGCGGCGTCATCGACAATCCTCCGGTGCGCAAGGTGGTCGATCCTTTCCGCGGCCGCGACGACGCTCAGAAGATCGAAGAAGAAGGGGCGGTCCTGCTGCAAAACACCGGCGGCATCCTTCCGCTTTCCGCCGCGAAGATCCGCAGCATCGCCATTATTGGAGGCCATGCTGATGTGGGTGTCCTCTCCGGCGGCGGCTCGGCGCAGGTCGATTCGCCTGGCGGCAATGCAGTCGATCCCAAGATGGGCGAATCTGTCTGGGGCAAGGCCGTCTACTTCCCGTCCGCGCCGCTGCGCTATATCCGCGAACAGGCCACGCCCGGGGCCACCGTCACCTACGATCCCGGAACGGATAACGCCGCAGCAGCGAAGGCCGCCTCGTCCGCTCAGTTGGCCATCGTCTTTGTTACGCAGTGGATGTCTGAGGGGCAGGACAACGCAACGCTAAGCCTGCCCAATAATCAGGACGCGCTGGTCTCCGCCGTCGCCGCCGCCAATCCGAATACCATCGTCGTCCTCGAAAACGGCGGCCCGGTCAACATGCCCTGGGCTCCCAAGGTCAAGGCGATCCTGGAATCCTGGTACCCGGGGATCGGAGGCGGCCAGGCCATCGCCAACCTCCTCTTCGGCCGCGTCAACCCCTCCGGCAAGCTGCCAGTAACCTTCGCGGCCACCGAGGCCGACCTGCCCCATCCCCATGTCGCCGGCCTTACCGAGCGCACCGGCAACAATGGAGCAGATGGAGCGGCCGCGGGCGAACAGCTCAAAAACTTTCCGGTGGACTACAACGTCGAAGGCATGGCCGTCGGCTATCGCTGGTTCCAGGAGAAGAACAAGCAGCCGCTCTTTCCGTTCGGCTTTGGGCTCTCCTACACCCACTACGCCTACTCGAACCTGAAGGTCGATCCCAACGCGAAATCCGTCACCTTCGACCTGCGCAATACCGGCGCAACCGCGGGCGACGAGATCGCCGAGGTCTACATCACGCTCCCCACATCGGCGGGCGAACCCTTCCGCAAGCTGGCCGGATGGAAGCGCGTCTCACTCGCGCCGGGCGCCAGCCAGACCGTGGAGATTCCGATCGACCCGCTTTATCTATCCACCTTCTCCACCGCAAGCGACTCCTGGTCCCGCCCCGCCGGCAGCTTCGTCATCGAAGTTGGTGGTTCGTCCGCGGATCTGCCGCTGCACACTTCCCTGCAACTCGCGGCGCAATAATGCCGCGAGGGGCTATATAGTTATTGCGTTAACTTGCGCGGCCGGGACAGCAATGGTTACAACTTGCCCTCTCGGCTGCGATGGCGCTGCATCAGGCATCTAAAGCGCTAGATCCTGATTGCAAGCGATACTGGTTGTGTTCAGCTGAGGCCTTTTCAAATGGAATTTCACATCTCCCGCGCCGTTCGTGAAGCAACCCAGGTCGACGACACCCTGTTCAGTTACTCGGGCAACGTCGTCTTCGCCAATGTCGCGGCGAGCCGCAAACTTGCCGATGCCCTCAACAAGGCTCGCGGCGAGAATGCGGACCCGGCAGGCGCATACAACGCAGGCGCCCTGTTCGCCATGGGCCTGATCGACGAACTCAGCCACGCCCTGGTCGCCAGGTACCGCCGCGAGATCGATCCCAGCGTCCTCTCCGAAGCCGTCCGCTGGTTCACCGCACAAGTCGAACCGCAGAAGCTCGAACGCCTCCTGCTCACCTTCACCGAGCAGTTTCCCAACGTCGCGGTCTTCCGCGGCCAGATCACCGCCGCCGATTGGCTCCGTGGCAAAACCGAAGGCGTCCCCAATCGCGAAGTCGCGCTCGAAGAACTTCTGCTGCTCTGGATCGCCAACCTCAACCCCGCGTTCAAGCCGTTCCAAACGCTCTTCGAAGACGCTGGACCTGCAAGCAATCGACCGTCTATCCAAACGTCACCGCCGCCTTCCCCAACTACTTCAGCACCCGTCCGCCCATCGCGCCTGAGATTGGCAGTCTGTTCGATGCCCTGCGCGCACCCAGCCTCGCCTCGCCCGACTCCCTCATCGGCCAACTCGACTTCATCCGCGAGAAATGGGCGCCCTACCTCGGCGACGATCTGAAGCGAATTCTGCTCGCCATCGACGTCCTGCGCGAAGAGGACCTCGCCATCTGGATGCGCTTCCATCCGCCCGGCCCCGACCAGTTCCGCCACGGTGCGCCGCAGTGGGGCGACCAGGGCTTCGTTGGCGACGAGTTCATCGGCTGGGACGAGTTCAAACGCAAGAAGTACGCCGCACGGCTACCAGGCGCCGCTCGACGAGTACGAAGCCTTCTCCGCCGACCAGGCCTGGATGCCTAACGTCGTCCTGATGGCCAAGAGCACCTATGTCTGGCTCGAGCAGCTCTCGAAGAAATATCTCCGCCACATCCATCGCCTCGATCAGATCCCCGACGAGGAACTTCGCATCCTCGCCGACCGGGGCATCACCGGCCTCTGGCTGATCGGTCTGTGGGAGCGCAGTGTCGCGTCGCGCACCATCAAGCGCCTGCGCGGCCACCACGACGCCGTCGCCTCCGCCTACTCGCTGAAGAGCTACGACATCGCCGAAGACCTCGGCGGCTGGGAAGCCTACAACACGCTCAAGCACCGCGCCTCCGCCGCAGGCCTGCGCCTCGCCAGCGACATGGTCCCGAACCACATGGGCATCGACTCGCCGTGGGTCATCGAGCATCCTGACTGGTTCATCCATCGCTGGGAGAGCCCGTTCCCCGCCTACAGCTTCAACGGTCCCGACCTCTCCACCGACTCCCGCGTCGAAATCAAAATCGACGACCATTACTACGACCAGACCGACGCCGCCGTAGCCTTCCGCCTGCGCCACTACGCCTCGAACGAAACTCGCTACGTCTACCACGGCAACGACGGCACCACCTTCGCCTGGAACGATACCGCGCAGCTTGACTACTCCAAGGCCTACGTGCGCGAGCATGTCATTCAGACCATCCTCCACGTCGCGCGACTATTTCCGATCATCCGCTTCGACGCGGCCATGGTTCTCGCCAAACGCCACGTACAGCGGCTCTGGTTCCCGCTTCCCGGCGCTGGCGGATCGATCCCGTCGCGCGCGGAAAACTCCATGTCGCAGGAAGAATTCGACGCGCTGATGCCGCACGAATTCTGGCGCGAGGTGGTCGACCGCGTCGCCACTGAAGTTCCCGGCACCCTCCTGCTCGCCGAAGCCTTCTGGCTGCTCGAGGGTTACTTCGTCCGCACGCTCGGCATGCATCGCGTCTATAACTCGGCCTTCATGAACATGCTGCGCGACGAGGAAAACGCCAAGTATCGCAGCTACATCAAGAAGACGCTCGAGTTCGATCCCGACATCATGAAGCGCTACGTCAACTTCATGTCCAACCCCGACGAACGCACGGCTATCGACCAGTTCGGCTCCGGCGACAAGTATTTCGGCACCTGCACGCTGCTCGCGACCCTGCCCGGCCTTCCAATGTTCGGTCACGGCCAGATCGAAGGCTACACCGAGCGCTACGGCATGGAGTTCAAGCAGGCGCGCATGAACGAGTGGCCCAACGAAGACCTCGTCGCCCGCCACCAGCGCGAGATCGCGCCTCTGCTCAAAAAGCGTTACATATTCGCCGGCAGCTCCAACTTCACCCTCTACGATTTCTGGAACGGCTACGGCCACGTTGACGAGAACGTCTTCGCGTATTCCAATCGTTTCCACGACGAGCGTTCGCTCGTCCTCTACAACAACAAGTACGATTCGACACGTGGCACCATCCACATCTCTACCGGGTTCATGGACAAGGGCAGCGGCCAGATGCGCCAGCGCAGTCTCGCTGACGGACTTGGCCTGCCCACCAGCGACGCCATCATCATCCGCTACCGCGACACCAACGGCCTCGAATACCTGCGCCGCGCGACCGACATCCACTGGCACGGCCTCACCTTCGATCTGCGCGGATTCCAGTGCGTCTGCCTGCTCGACTGGCGCGAACTGCGCTCGACAGCCGAGTATCCGTGGGAGTGGCTCTGCGACACTCTGCGCGGCGCCGGGGTTCCTGACCTCGACCGCGAACTCACGCTGCTGCGTCTGCGCCCACTCCACGATACCCTGCGCCAGGCCATCAGCTCCGAGACAATTCATACCCTCGCCACCATCGCATGCGAGCGCGAACCCGGCTGCCGCGCCGACTTCGCAGCCGAAGCAGCCGCCAATGTCGCGACTCGCGCTCCGCAAGATCCATCCGACCCGCGACTGCGGTCCCTCATCGAGCACAGCCAGCTTTTCTTCAACAAGCTGCTCGAAAGCATTCCCGAAGACGCTCGTGCGGCGTTGAATCCTCCCGCGCAACCAGCTTCGGCCATCACGTCGACAATCGCCACGCCGCCCCTGCCGAGCTACGCGGATACGGTCCGCGATCTGGCCTACGCCGCTACCCTGATTCCCTTCCTCGCGCAGTCCTTCTCCACCGACTGGCCGGCAGAAGTGCGCCGCATGCTCCCGGGCCGCAAGCCCGGAAGCCAGACAGATCAGGCCTGGGCGCCGGTCCTCGCATGGATCATCCTTCGCGCGCTGCCATCCCAGGGCGACCACGTCTCCCTCTTCGATCGCCTCGAACTCCGCACCGCCCTCGCTGATATCTTCGCCTCGCTCGGCATGGAAGGCGAGGCCAAATGGCGTGCCGCCGCACAGGTGCGCATGCTGCTCTCCACACCCGCAGTCTCGGTCCGCTCCCAGGCCTTCTGGAACGAGCCCGACGTACGCTGGCTCGCCGGCGTCAACACCCACTCCGGCGTTACCTACATCAACCGCGAGCAGTTCGAAGAACTCCTCGCGTGGCTGCAGCTTCCCGCGCTGATCAAGATCGCCCAGCAGAAATCCGGTCAAGCCAAGTCCATCGCCGAACTCGAAGCCAACTTCGCAGCCACTTGCGAAGCCGCCCACGCCTCGGGATATCAACTCGACGAATACCTTACACCGGCCAAGCCAAAGTCCAAGGAGCCCGCGCCCACCGCGCCTGTTCCCAGCTAAACGTGGTCAGCTGTATGCCGTAATCGCCGCTACCAGCCGCTACAATCAAGACCGTGCCTGTGCGCCTCATTCTCAACGCCGACGACTTTGGCCTCACGCCCGGAATCAACCGAGCTATCGGCGAGCTCAACTCCGCAGGCGTCCTCACCTCCGCAACCCTGATGGCGAACGGCACCGCCTTCGATGATGCCGTCGAAGTCGCTCGCGCCCATCCCACACTCGGCGTGGGCTGCCACATCGTTCTTACCGACGGTGTCCCCGTCTCGCCACCCGCCTCGATTCCCAGCCTCATCGGCTCGGATGGGAAATCCTTTCGCCCATCCCTGTCGACTTCCTGCGCGCGCTCTTCCTCGACCGCATCCGCCAACAAGACATCGCACGCGAAGCCCTCGCCCAGGTTCAGAAACTGCAGTCCGCCGGCATTCGCGTCACCCACATCGACACGCACAAACACACGCACCTCTTCGGCGCCGTCGCGCGGCCGCTGCTCGAAGTCGCCGACCAGACCTCGGTCCACGCCATCCGCAACCCGTTCGAACCCTCGTGGAGCATGGCGCTCAACCAGGGCAGCCCCGCACGTCGCATGGCCGTCAGGCTGCTCTCGCTGCGAAAGCCGCGCTTCGATGCTCTGCTGAACACTTTCGGCGGACGCATCGTCACAACCGAAGGCACCGTCGCCATCTCCGCCACGGGCCAACTCGACGGCACCGGCCTCGCGCAGACTCTCGCCGCGCTCCCATCCCAGGGCACCTACGAACTCTGCTGCCACCCCGGCTATAACGACTCCGACCTGGATCGTGTCACTACGCGCCTGCGCGCTCATCGCGACACTGAACGGCAAGGCCTTCTGGCCGAGATTCCCCGCGCCCTGTCCCAGCCGAACCCACTGGAGCTGGTCCACTACGGCGCGCTCTCGCACTAGCTACTTTTCCCTCTTAAAGCCTCAGGTTCGTTGCCGATGCGCCTAGGACGAACGGGCAGTGTCATCCGCTCATCCAAAACGTCTATACTCTATAGCTGTCATCCTGTTGAGGAATCTGTTACTCATGAAGACCACACCGCATATGCTGCTGCAACTCGAACCGCGAACCTCGAACCTCGAATCTGAATCCGGTTTCACCCTGATCGAACTCCTTATCGTTATGTCGATCATGCTCATCATCATGGCCTTTGCCGTGCCGCAGATGCTCAAGGTCAAGAAGACCGCCGATGAGACCTCCGCCGTGCAGACCATCCGCACCATTGGCTCCGCGGAAGCCAGCTACAACAGTTCCTATAACGGATACGCCTGCCCGCTCTCCGCTCTCGGCGGCGACCCCAAGTCCGGCGCACCTTCCGCCACCGCCTCCCAGTTGATCGATCCCACCCTCGCCGCCTCCGGCCAGAAGTCCGGATACACCTTCACTGTTACCTGCGGCAGCAAGGTCACCATCAGCAACCAGGACGTCTACACCTCCTACGAGGTCGTCGGAGTTCCCCAGACCGTAGGCAAAACGGGCGACAACGGTTATTGCTCCGACGAGAACAACATCATCAAGAAGGACCCCGCTGGCGGCACCAACTGCACCGTCCCCCAGTAGCCTGCATCTCACGGTCATGAAGCTGTCATTCTGAACGCAGTGAAGAATCCCCGCATCCCGCTCGCGTTGCCGCTGCTGCTCGCGCTCTTTTGCGCCTCACCACTCCGCGCCCAATCCCCCCAAGACCTCATCCACCGCGTAGACGACCACTACAACCACCTCCGCACCCTCCGCGCCCACTACACCGAGCACTACAAAGGCATGGGTCTCGACCGCACCGAGTCCGGCACCCTCACCCTGAAGAAGCCCGGCCTCATGCGCTGGTCCTACGACCAGCCCACCGGCAAGGTCTTCGTCCTCGACGGCAAATTCGCCTGGTTCTACACTCCCGGCGACGCGCAGGTCACGCGCACTCCCGCCAAGCAGCTCGACGACCTTCGTTCCCCGCTGCGTTTTCTGCTCGGCCACACCCAGCTAGCCAAGGAGCTCGACAACCTCACCACCACGCCCGCGGGCGCAAACTTTCTGATCACCGGCGTCCCCAAAGGCATGGCCGAGCGGGTCCACGCGCTTACTCTCATCGTCACGCCCGCCGGCGTCATTCAAAGCATGAAGATCGAAGAGACCGACGGCTCACTTACCGACTTCACCTTCACCAACATCCTGGAAAACGTCCCCGTCCCCGCCACCGACTTCGTCTTCAACCCACCCCCCGGCGTCTCAATCGTAAACGGCCAAGCCCCCATCTAGCCCCCGTCTCGGGTGCCCCATGTTCGACGAAGTCGACCATGGGGTTAGTCCTTCGCCGGACAACGGACGTCCGAAAGCACCTCATTTCCTTGACACCACTGATAAAATAGAACTTAGGAGCCTACTTCAGGAAAGACCACGCTCGCAGGCCAATCGGACCTCGTGTTCGCTTCGCGCCTCCAAGCTAAAGTCCATCCCATGAACACTTTAGGGAGGCTCTCGATCCAAGTGTCCTGTTTTGAATATTTTGCGAATCAGGTCCGGACCTAAGTCGTTTGTTTCTAAGATTTTGACTTTTAATGGCGGGGGGGAGGGGTGGGCCTCTAATCCTGGCTTCACAGAAAGGAAGTATGAGTTCGACGGAAACTCCAACACATCCCGCAAAAATTATTTCCACCGCCGAATTTCACTCCGCCGTCCACGCACTGGCTCCGCGCGTAGCCGTCTTCGACTGCGACGGAACCCTCTGGTCCGGCGACGCCGGCTCCGGCTTCATGCGCTGGACCATCGGCCACGTGGAAGGCGCCCGAGCCATCCTCTCTCCCAGAGCCATCGCTCGCCTCGACCTGCGTTACAAGGCCTACCTCGCCAAACAGGTTTCGGAGGCGCCATCTGCGGCGAGATGGTCCAGATCTACGCGGGCCTCTCCGAGTCCGCCATACGCGCCGCCGCCGCCGAGTTTTTCGCCACCCAGATCGAGAAGAACATCTTTCCGGAAATGCTCGCCCTCGTCCACGAACTGCAATCCGCCGGAACCGAAATCTGGGCCGTCAGCTCCACCTGCGACTGGGTCATCGAAGAAGGCGTCAAGCGCTTCGACATTCCCGCCAACCGCGTTCTCGCCGCCCACGTCGCCGTCGACTCTAACGGCATCATCACCAACACTCTCCGCGACGTCCCCACCGATGAGGGCAAAGTAGCCGCCCTCGCGCGCGTCGGGATCACTGCGCCCGACGCGGTCTTCGGCAACTCCATCCACGACTCCAACATGCTCGCCATCGCCCGCATCCAGAGAGGAATCCGCGGCGCCTTCCCGGTCAATCCTTCCCCCGCGCTCCTAACCCGCGCTGCCCAGGAAAACTGGCCCGTCTACTACCCCGCCAGCGTCCGTCCCACCTAACCGTCGTCATTCTGACTCGAAGAGTCATCTCCGTATTTAGCCTTTCAACTAACAACTAACAACCTGCAACTGACAACTATGCTCCTAGAAGGCCTTCACATCCCGCTCACCACGCCGTTCCATCCGGACGGCCGCCTCAACCCGCGCAAACTCGCCGCGAACGTCGCCCGCTACTCCAAAACACCCGCCGCCGGCCTCATCGTCCTCGGCCCCTCCGGCGAACCCACGCTTCTCTCCGACGACGAAACCCGCGAAGTCCTCCGCACCGCCGCCGAAGCCGCCGCACCCGAAAAAGTCCTCATCGCCGGCATCTCCCGCGACAGCGTCCGCTCCACCCTCGACCTCGCCAACTTCGCCGCCGAGCAGAACTACGACGCTATCCTCGTCGGCGTCCCGAGCATTCCTCGGGAACGCACTCCGAGGCTCGCCCAAGGTCAACAGTCTATCCTCCTGCGCAAATCGATCGGATCGCGAACTGCTCACCTTCTTCCAGACGATCGCCGATCGCTCGCCACTCCCAGTCATTCTGCTCAGCAATTCGACCGTGTGCCGCATCCTCGCAACTCGGTCGCGCTCGCTTCCCATCCAAACATCATCGGCATGCTCGACACCGGTGCTCAGCAGAGCTATCGCAGTGCGAGAATCCGCCAACTGTCGGATCGAACCGGCTTCATCACGCGCGCAGTCACGGTCACTCACACCTTCGCCGCCGTCACCGGCACGGATGAAACTCGCAGCGAAAGCGGCTCACGCTTCGGCGCTCAGTCTCCGCCTCGGCGCTGACCGGATCCGTCACCGCGATCGCCGAGCCGCCTGCGATTCCGCGCCTGCGCACCCGCACCAAGTCCGTCGGCTTCCAGATCATCGGCGGCCACAGCGGCTAATTGCTCGATGCCCTCAACGCCGGAGCTGTCGGTATCGCTGCCGCCATTCGCCGCCTGCGCACCACAGGCTTGCTACGAGGTCTTCGCCGCATGGAAGGATCAGGACCAGCCCCTCGCCGAAGAAAAGCAGACACGCCTTCGCGAAGCCGCCGACCATTGCTGAGTCGCCTCGGCCCCGGCTCACTCAAATTCGCCTGCGATCTCAACGGCTACTTCGGCGGCCAACCCCGCCTGCCGCACTTCCACCCACCGGCGCCGAGCGCACCGAGTTAGAGCAGCTAATGAAGCCGCTCCGCAACTAGTAGTTCTTTGACAATTCGCCAGCCCCAACCCACTGGGTGCCCCATCCATACGCGGCTCTATCGCGGATGGGTGGGATGTAGGAGTTTCGCTCGCCTAGGCCAGCGCCGCTACTCTCGCCGCATGCAACTCCTGCAGCGCGTACACGCTCAGCGTTCCCTCCTGCAGCGCAGCGATTCCCTCCGCCGCAGCCCGCGCCGCCGCCAGCGTCGTAATCGTCGGAATCCGCGCCAGCACCGCCGCCCGCCGAATCGCCTTCTCGTCGAAGAACGTCTCCTGCCCGCGCGGCGTGTTGACGATCAACTGAATCCGATCGCCCTTGATCAGATCGACAACATTCGGCCGGCCTTCCTTCACCTTGTAAACCCGCTCCGGCTGCAATCCCGCCTGACTCCAGCACTTCGGCCGTTCCATGCGTCGCAACCAGGTGGAAGCCCATCTCCACAAACTGTCCTCGCCAGCGACACCAGCGACTCCTTGTCGTGGTCGTTCACGCTCATGAAGATCGTGCCCTTCAGCGGCAAGCACCTGGCCCGCCGCAATCTGCGCCTTGGCAAACGCCTCGCCAAAGTTGTCCGCAACGCCCATCACTTCGCCGGTCGACTTCATCTCCGGCCCAAGCACGGTATCGACGCCCGGGAACTTGCCCCACGGAAACACCGGCGACTTCACATAGAAATGCGCGCCCGTCTCCAGGTCCTTGCCGCTCGCCACCTGCTCCGGCAGCAACTCCTTCAGCTTGCGGCCCACCATCAGCCGCGAAGCAATCTTCGCCAGCGGAACTCCCGTCGCCTTCGAAACATAAGGCACCGTACGCGAAGCGCGCGGATTCACCTCGATCACAAACACCTTGCCGCGCTGGATCGCAAACTGAATATTCACCAGCCCGATCACATTCAGCGACATCGCCAGCTTGCGCGTGTGCTCGCGAATCGTCCGCAGCACATCCTCGCTCAAGTCAACCGCCGGCAGCACGCACGACGAATCGCCCGAGTGAATTCCCGCCTCCTCGATGTGCTGCATGATGCCCGCGATCACAACATCGTCGCCATCGCACAGCGCATCCACGTCGCACTCGGTCGCATCCTCCAGGAAGTGATCGATCAGCACCGGCCGCTCCTGCGAGTACTCAATCGCCGTGCTCATGTACTTGATCACCGCATCGTCGTCATACGCGATCACCATCGCGCGCCCGCCCAGCACATAGCTCGGCCGCACCAGCACCGGATAGCCCACGCGATTCGCGCCGGCGACAGCCTCTTCCACGCTGGTCGCCATCGCGCCTTCAGGCTGCGGAATTCCAAGCTCCGTAATCAGCTTGCCAAACCGCTTGCGATCCTCCGCCAGATCAATCGACTCCGGCGAAGTCCCGATAATCGGCACGCCCGCCTTCTTCAACGGCAAGCTCAAATTCAGCGGAGTCTGTCCGCCGAACTGCACAATCATCCCAATCTCCGCGCCCGCCGGAAGCCTCATGCTCATACACCGCAAGCACGTCCTCCAGCGTCAGCGGCTCAAAGTACAGCCGGTCGCTGAAGTGTCGTAGTCGGTCGAGACCGTCTCCGGATTGCAGTTCACCATGATCGTCTCGTAGCCATCCTCGCGCAGCGCGAACGCCGCATGGCAGCAGCAGTAATCGAACTCAATTCCCTGCCCGATCCGGTTCGGCCCGCTGCCCAGAATGATGATCTTCTTCCGCTCGGTCGGCGCAGCCTCATCCTCTTCGTCGTAGCAGCTATACAGATACGGCGTGTAGCTCTCGAACTCCGCCGCGCACGTGTCGACCATCTTGAATACCGGCTTCACGCCCAGCTTCTTGCGCAGTTCGCGAACCTCGGTCACACCGCTCGCGCCTTCCAGACCCCACTCGGCCGCAAGCCGCTCGTCCGAAACGCCCATCCGCTTCGCCATGCGCAGCTCGTCCGCGGTCACAGCGTCCTTGCCAATTTTCGCTATCGCCTTGATCTCATCCGTGATCTGCTTCATCTGGTTCAGAAACCACGGATCCATCCCGGTCATGCGCGCAACCTCGCGCACGCTCATGCCCCTTCTCAAACGCGTAGCGCACATAAGCCAGCCGCTCCGGATGCGGAGTCACCAGCCGCTGCGTCAGCCGCCGCGGCTCGATGTCGGTCGCCGAAGCCTTCTTGCCCGTCTCCAGCGACCGCAGCGCCTTCATCAGCGCTTCCTTGAAGGTCCTGCCAATCGCCATCACCTCGCCGACCGACTTCATCTGCGGCCCCAGGCCCTCGTCGGCGCCGGGAAACTTCTCAAACTGCCACTTCGGAATCTTCACGACAACATAGTCAATCGTCGGCTCGAAGCACGCCGGCGTCGCCTTCGTAATGTCGTTCTGAATCTCGTCCAGCGTGTAGCCAACCGCCAGCCGCGCCGCAATCTTCGCAATCGGAAATCCCGTAGCCTTCGACGCCAGCGCCGACGATCGCGACACGCGCGGGTTCATCTCAATCACCGTCATGCGCCCGTTGCGCGGATTCACCGCGAACTGCACATTGCTCCCGCCCGTCTCCACGCCAATCTCGCGAATGCAGGCAATCGCCGCATCGCGCATCACCTGGTACTCGCGATCGGTCAGCGTCTGCGCCGGCGCCACCGTAATCGAGTCGCCCGTATGCACGCCCATCGGATCGAAGTTCTCAATCGAGCAGATGATGATGACGTTGTCCTCAGGTCGCGCATCACCTCCAGCTCATACTCCTTCCAGCCCAGCACGCTCTCTTCGATCAGGCACTCATGCACCGGCGAAAGATCGAGCCCGCGCGAAAGAATGTCCGTCATCTCTTCGCGGTTATAAGCAATGCCGCCGCCCGAACCACCCAGCGTGAAGCTACGGCCGGATCACCACCGGGAATCCGATCTTCGCCTGCAAACTCCAGCCCGTCGCTCACATTGTCGCACCAGCTGCGACTTCGGCATATCCAGCCCGATCTTGGTCATCGCATCCTTGAACAGCAGCCGGTCCTCGGCCTTCTTGATCGCCTCCAGCTTCGCGCCAATCAACTCCACGCCGTACTTCTCCAGCACGCCGGAGTCGGCCAGATCGACGGCGAGATTCAGCGCCGTCTGCCCGCCCACCGTCGGCAGCACAGCAAACACGCCATGCTCCGGCGACATCATCTCCGTCTCGACGCGGATGATCTCTTCGAGATATCCAGTCGTCAGCGGCTCAATGTACGTGCGATCCGCAACCTCAGGATCGGTCATGATCGACGCCGGGTTCGAGTTCACCAGCACCACCTCATAGCCCTCGGCCTTCAGCGCCTTGCACGCCTGCGTGCCCGAGTAGTCAAACTCCGCCGACTGCCCAATCACAATCGGCCCCGAGCCGATCACCAAAATCTTCGCAATGTCATTCCTGCGTGGCATTCATCTTCTCCGCTTCCTTCAGCATGGCCGCACACGGCACGCTCTGGATGGTCCTGTAAACGGGCGCATCGTCGAATCGCCCGATATAAACGTCCGCGTTGTCCGGCTTATCAATCTTGTCTTTCTCGCGGCTATACATCACATGGTGCGGCGGAATTCTGCCATCGCCGCCTGGTGTCAACTCTGCTTCGGCCAGCCAATCCGCCAACTCAGCAGCAAAGGCCGGATCAGATCCCGGCGGCGGCACCGACTTCACCTGCACGCTGCCATGAAGATCCGTCAACCGGCCCGAAGCATCGAACGTGTAGTCGAACGCCAGCTCCGAATCCTTGTAAAACCGCCGCAACTTAACCTCTTCCAGCACCCTGCCCTCAAACGTCAACTCAGCAAAAACCGTTCCGCCATTCACCTTGATCAGCGGCTTGAACTGATGCAGACTCCATTCACCGCTCGCATCCTGCGTGCAATAAACCGGCTTCACACTATCCTTCGCAAGCATCATCGGCGACGACGCCAACACCATCGCGGCCGCCAAGCAATGCCGACTGCCTCACTTCTTCCAGTCCTCCATCATCTTGCGGAAATCCCGGAACAGATAATGCGAGTCATGCGGCCCGGGACTCGCCTCGGGATGGTACTGCACGCTGAACATCGGATCGATCTTGTGCCGCAAACCCGCCAGCGTCTGGTCGTTCAGATTCGTATGCGTCCGCTCCACATCCGCCGGCAGCGAATCCGGATCGACGTTGAAGTTATGATTCTGCGCGGTGATCTCCACCTTGCCGGTCTGGTGGTTCATGATCGGGTGATTGCCGCCGTGGTGCCCAAACTTCAGCTTGTAGGTCTTGCCACCCAGCGCCAGCCCGAAGATCTGGTGGCCGAGACAAATCCCGAAGATCGGCTTCTTGCCCTGCAGCTTCTGCACCGTCTCCACCGCATAGTCCAGCGGCTCCGGATCGCCCGGCCCGTTCGAGAAGAACACTCCATCCGGATTCAGCGCCAGCGCCTCTTCCGCGGAAGTCTTCGCCGGAACCACGGTCACGCGGCAGTTCTCCCGCGTCAGCATGCGCAGAATGTTCTGCTTGATGCCGAAGTCATACGCGACCACATGCAGCGGCTCGCCGTCTGTGCCCTGATCCGTCCCCGGCAGAAGCTTGTCGCCCGTCTGATTCTTCGGCTCGCTCGCATCCCACTGGTACGCGGCCTTGGTCGTCACCACGCTCGCGAGGTCCGTGCCTTCCATCTTCCGAATCGACCGCGCCTTCGCCACCAGCGCATCGGCGTCGAGATTCTCCCCCGAAGCGATCACGCCGCGCATCACGCCATTGCGTCCGCAGATGCCGCACCACCGCGCGCGTATCCACCTCGGCGATCACGGGAATCGCCACTGCGCTCCAGGTAATCGTCGGCCACTTCGGTCGAGCGCCAGTTCGAACTCATCGCCGAAAACTCGCGCGTCACCAGCCCTTCGATGAACGGCCGCGCCGACTCCGCATCACTGGGCGTCGTCCCATAGTTTCCAATGTGGGGATTCGTCAAAACCACGATCTGCCCCGCATACGAGGGATCGGTGAAGATCTCCTGATAGCCGGTCAGCGATGTATTGAAGACAACTTCGCCCGCAGCCTCGACAGGCGCGCCGAAGCCTCTTACCGCGAAAGATGCGCCCGTCTTCAAGCGCCAGAATTGCCTGCATTGCCTACTCCTGCGGAATCCAAAAAGGAGTGGATTCAATCGATTCTATCAGTCCTCACCCATTGCTCCTAACCCCCAGACCCCAAATTTCCACGCCCAGACGCAAAAAGACCCGGCGCCTGGCCGGGCCTCCGTGTTTACTGAATTTTTTATCTAGTGTTTATGGTGATGGTGGTGACCCCTGTGATGGTGGCTGGAGGATGCATGAGCGGGTACAGCCGCCCCAACCAGAACCACGAATCCGACAATTGCGAGCACAGCATTGCGAAGCATTTTCATAGCGATAAACCCCTTGGAACCCAGCCACCCAAGCGTTCAAGCGGTCCGGGGATTGCCTGCAGCATACATCGCCCACGCGCTCGGAAATCACGCTTTTTGGCTAAATTCAGCAATGTTCCCAGCTTGAGTCCTTCCCCTCCGGCTACTCCGCGACCGTCTTGTTGCGCAGCTCGCCGATCCCCTCCACGTGGATCACCATCTCCTCGCCCGGCTTCAGCCACCGCGGCGGAGTGCGCCCCATCCCAACGCCCGCCGGCGTCCCTGTGCTGATCACGTCGCCGACCTGCAGCGGAGTAATTCCCGAGATGTACTCAATCAGCGCCGGTACCCCGAATATCATCATCTTCGTATTCGAGTTCTGCAGCTTCTCCCCGCCAATCGTCATGCTGATCTGCAGCGCGTGCGGATCGGCCACCTCGTCCTTGCTTACCACCCACGGCCCCATCGGGGCAAACGTCGGGAAGCTCTTGCCCAGCGAAAACTGCGACGTCGCCCGCTGCACATCGCGCGCGCTGACGTCATTCATGATCGTGTAACCAAACACATGCTCCATCGCGGCACTCGCAGGAATCTGGTATCCGGGCTTGCCGATCACCACCGCCATCTCCGCCTCATAATCCGGCATCGCGCTCGCCTTCGGCAGAATCACATTCTCGTCCGGGCCCACCACCGCTGACGACAGCACGATAAACACCGTCGGCACCTTCTGCATCGGCGTCCCCGACTCAGCCGAGTGCTCCGCATAGTTCACGCCGATACCAAAAATCCGCGGCGGCGCAGGAACCGGGGCCAGCAGCTTGATTCCATCCATCTGCACCGTCCCCTTCGACTTTGCGACGGCGACCTGTACGCTCGCCGGTGCAGCCATAAACGCGATCGTATCCTTGAACCCCTCAGCGCTCAGATCGACAACTCCGCTGCCCGTCACCAACCCCGGCCGCGGCCCGCGATCCCCTTCAACAAACGTCACCAGCTTCATCGCATCTCCTCGTCTCTTCAACTAACATCTAACAACCAACAACTAGCAACTCTCTTAAGCCGCCGTCCATCCACCATCAATCGACACCACGGCCCCCTGCATAAACTCCGCCTCGTCGCTGCACAGATATCGCACCAGCCCCGCGATGTCTTCCGGCAGTCCCCAGCCGCCCAATCGGCTGCCGCTCCCGCAACTCCTCGCGCACCTTTTCTTTTTCATGCGCGTGATACTTGTCCAGATAGCCCTCCACAAACGGCGTCTGCACGGTTCCCGGCGCAATGCAGTTGCAGCGGAGTTGCTTCGGATAGTCCACCGCGATCTGCCGCGTCATGGCGATCACCGCGCCTTTGCTCGCGCAGTATGCAAAACGCTTCTTCACTCCAACCTGCCCCGCAACCGAACCAATATTAACAATCGACCCTTTGCTCATCAGCAGCAGAGGCAGCATTGCCCGAGTCACCAAATAAACCGAGTGCGCGTTCACCCGCATCACACGCTCAAAATCCTCCTCGCTGGTCGACGCCAGATCGCCCACCAACCCAATTCCCGCATTATTCACCAGGATGTCCAGCGTCTGGATCTGCTCCATCGCCGCGCCGATCGACGACGCCTGCGTCACATCCATCTCGATCGCCCGCGACCCGTGCAGTTCGGCCGCAAGCCCGCGCGCAGCCTCAAGATTCAGGTCAGCAATCCACACCTGCGCACCCGCCCGCGTCAACTCCCGCGCCGTAGCCGCGCCAATTCCGCTCGCCCCACCCGTCACCAGCGCAATCTTGCCGTCCAGCCGATACACCCGATCCACTTCGCTGCTCATCTCGGTCAACTCCGTCGCTCCCGCGCACCTGCCATCTTACCGCGCAAGCGACTTACTGGCCCTTGCCCAGCCGCCGGTAATACTCCGCCACCGCATCCTCATATCCCGCCGGAACGCTCGCCGACTTAGCCGTCCGCACCTGCCCCACCTGCGGCACGTTCGGATCGCGCCGCAGCTGCAGCTCCAGCTTATCCACGTCGTTCAGCACCTTCGCATGCAGTTCCTCCACCATCGCCGGATTGCCCGGGAACCGCGAAGGATCGAGCTTCTGCATCTCCTTCTCCAGATCGTCAATCTGCTTCTGCGCCGTCGGATCGCCCTTCGCCTGCTGGCGCAACTGGTTCAGTTCGCTCATGCCCTGTTGAATCACGCGCTGCGTGTCCGCCGGCTTTGGCCCTGCTTGCGGAGCAGACCCGCTCCGCGTCGAGCTATACGTCTGGCCGCCTGTATCCACATTCAGATTCGCGTCCGTGCTCCCGCCTCCGCCACGCAGCGGACCATTCACAAACTCGCCGCCGAACGGCGCGTCCTGATTCTGCTGCCCGCCTCGCTGGCCATTCTGACCACCTCGCTGACCGCCCTGCGCAATCTGATTTCCCTGGCCATTCTGCCCGCCACCCTGGCCCTGCTGCTGACCACCCTGCCCGCGCTGTCCACTCTGTCCAGCCTGCTGGCCCTGACCCCGTTGGCCTTGTCCCTGTTGGCCTTGCCCTTGCTGACCCTGCTGTCCGCCCTGTCCACGCTGCGAACCCTGTTGCTGTCCCTTGCCCCGGCTGTTGTCCCTGCTGACCTTGCTGGCCCGCGCGTCCCTGCTGTTGTCCCGGTTGACCGGGCCGCCCGTTCTGCGCCTGTTGTTGCCCATTCGGCGTTCCGCGCCCCAACGTCAAGCTCTGAATCTGATTTCTCAGCCGGTCCACTCCATCCAGTGCGGCCGTCTGCGTGCCCGTGTCCTGTCCCGGTCGAGCGCCCGGCGCCCCGCCTGCAGCCTGCTGAGCCTGCCTCACCTTGTCATCCATCTTCTTTAGCCCCGAGGCAATCTGCGCCTCGGTGCCATTCGAGTTCGGATTGATCCCGCCGCGCAGCCAGTCCGCCGTCCGCTGCACCAGGTTGGTCAGATCCTGCTGATCCATTCCATTCAAGGCGTCGCGCAGATTCGACGCCGCCCCCGGTTGCGTCGGCGCCAACTCGCGCGCCGCATCGCGCATCTCTTTCTGCAGCTTCTCCAGATCGCCCGACATCCCCTGCCGCTCATTCGCCAGGCTGTCGCGTTCCTTTTCCAGGCCCGCCATCTCCGACTCGCTCGGAGCAGTTCCGGCGGCGTTCTTCGCCTGCATCGCCTCGCCCGCCGCAGCCAGCTTCTTCACCCGGTCCGACTCAGCGTTCTCTTCCTTCGTCAGCCGATCTGCCTCGCGCCCAATCGAGTCCAGCTTGCTGGACGCCTGCTGCTTCTGCGCGCCGCCCAGCAAATCCGTCGCCTCGCGCAACCGATCCGCAGCCTTCTTCGCTTCCTCCGCACTTTGCTGCGCACTCTGCTGAGTTCCCGCCTTCGCCATCGAATCATTCGCCGCCCGCAGCCGTTCCAGCGCCTGTGTCACCCGCGGATCGGCATTGCCATCCGCACTCCCGCGCGAGGCCGACTGCGACCCGCTGGCTTGCCCTCGCTGTTGCCCAGCCTGCCCACTCTGTTGTCCCGCCTGCTGTCCGCTCTGACCTTGTTGTCCCTGTTGCCCTTGCTGACCAGACTGATTGCCAGCGTTCTGCTGTCCCTGCATCTGCTCCATGTCGCGCTGCAGTTGCTCCGCCTCGCGCCGCAGCATCTCCTGCTGCCATCTCTCCTGGAAGTTCTGCGCCTGGTTCCCCTGCTTCTGCGCCAACTCCTCCTGCCGCTTG
Organism: uncultured Acidobacteriaceae bacterium; assembly: GCA_963822225.1. Lineage (GTDB taxonomy): Bacteria > Acidobacteriota > Terriglobia > Terriglobales > Acidobacteriaceae > Edaphobacter. The sequence goes on from CAWGGW010000005.1 coordinate 239,025, forward strand.
GCCAGCGCATCCAGCTTGGCCAGCGCGTCGTCTACCTTCTTCGCCTGTTGCTCCGCGGGAGAGGCCGCCGTCTGCGCGGTCTCGTACTGATTCTTCTCCGTGTCCATCTCCAGGTCGAACAGGCTCGCCAGATCGCGCCCCGCACTTCCGCCGCCGCCACCACCGCCGCCGCCGCCGCGCTGTCCAAACGCCACCTGAATCTGCCGGAAGGTAGCCTCCGCCCGCAGCAGCGCCTGCAGCACCTTCTGCTCAATCGGCATCGCATCCTGCCACTGCATCGACTTCAGCTTGTCCGCCGCAGGCTGCATCCCCGCCGCAGCCTGCTCCATATCCTTGTCGAAGCTGTTGAATTCTTCATTCGCCTCAGAAAGATCGCGGCTCTGCATCCGCGCGCTCAAAGCCAGCGCCTGATCCCTCAGCGTCGCCTGCGCCTCGCTCAGCGTCTTGCCCATCGCCGCCGCCTTGTCGTCAGCTTCGCCCTTTGCGTTGACCTCTTTCCAGGTCGCCGAAATCAACTCCTTTTCCCGCCGCGCAATGTCGGTCTGACTCTGCGCGCTGCCGCTGCCGCCTCCACCGCCACCACCGCCGCCGCTCTGCTGCGACTGCGAAAACTCCCGCTCAAACGGATCCACCTGGATAAAGCTGATGTCCGTCTTCGCCTCTGCGTGGTTGTCCTTCGCCGTAGCATACAGACTCACCACATCGCCCGGCTGCAGCTTGAAGTCCTCGAGGCTCAGCGTAGCGTTCCCGCTCGCATCCTTCGCGCCCGGCTGCTTCAGAATATTCACCGTCTGATCCGGCCCGCCGTTCACCGAGTAGTGCAGACTCACGTGAGTCAATCCAAAATCCGCGCCGGCCTTCACTCCAACCGTCACCTCCTCAATCGGACTGGCGCGATAATCCCCCGCCGGCCGGCTGATCGCAATCTCCGGCGGATTCGCCTTGCTCGTCGAAATAAAGTAGTCCTCCGACAGCCGCACCTGCTGCCCCTCATCCGTCGCCGCCACATGGTAAGCGCCATCCTTCTCCATGTGGATCGTGCCGTGATACACATTTCCCTCGCCGCCCGTCAGCTTCACCACCTGCCCGTCATCCAGCGTCAACTGCCCATCCTTCAACGGAGCGGTCATCGTCACCGTCAGCGCCGCGTCCGTCCCCTCCAGCGCCCGCAGATCACCCGCCTGCTCCTCCGAAACCGTCTGCATCCCCGTCCACTTCGGATAGTGGTACGTCACCGCCATCGACTTCACCGACGGCAGATCCACCACGCGAAACTTGAAGTGCTTCGACGTCGCCGCGCCCGCCTGCACGTAGTACTCCACGTTCTCCGGCAGCCCCGCAAACAGAAACTGGAACCCAGCCCCATCCATCACCGGCTGCATCGCAACCTGCTCCCACTTCGAAGTGCTCGCGTACTTCGCAAACAAGTTCACCTTGTTCGTCGTCAGTCCAATCACCTGCGCGGTCACCATCTCGTCGCTGTTCCGCCGAACCGCCGCATCCCCCGGCGTCACTTTGATCTCATAAATCGGCGGCACATCCTTGCGCGGCCCGGTCCACAGCAGCGACGCTCCATACCCCATAAATCCAGGTCGCGCCGCGATCATCCACACCAGCACGCCAGCGCACACCACTCCCGCTCCCAGCAGCACCAGCAGCTTATTCCGCGGCGCCAATCCCTCGGGCCGCGCCGAGTCCGCAACCTTCAGCGTGTCCGCCGCCAGCAGCTCCAGAAACAATCCGTTTTCAGCATCTCCTGCGCGTTCCTTCTCACTGAACGTCACCAGCCTCTGCTCAAACTCCGGAAACGCCTCCTCCGCGCGTCCCACCGAGCGCCGCCGGTTCAGCCGCCACAAAGGCCAAGCCACCGCCGCGCACACCACTCCTACCACCACCGCAAGCAGCACCAAGCGCGCCGGAGTCAGCCCACTCTCAGGAAACGCATACGCATTCAAAATCAATGTCAGTACGACCGTCGCAGAAAGCGCGGCAAACGCAACCACCGCTGCCCCCCGCACACCGGCATCCAGCCGCAGCCTCTGCTGCACCTGCTGGATGTAGAGGTTGAGCTGCTGACGCTTGCTCATGGCTGATCCTCCGCTCATGGCTGCTCCCGCTGCGTACCCAGATACCTGCTGGCCAACACCGTTTCGGCCAGCGCGGCCATCAATAGTAAGAGCATAACCCACCACCAAAGCCCCGACACGTCCTTCGTACTCTCAGCCGCCGATTCCGTCGCCGCCTCGCCTGGCTCCGTGCCTGCACTCCCACTCCAAAGCTTCAGCACATCGTCCGGAATCACCGCCAGATCCGACTCGCGCGGATCGGGATTCACCGCAATCAACGCATCTCGCCCATTCGCAAACCGTATCTGGTAGAACCCCGCATGCGCCAGTTGAAACGACTGCGCCGCAGCCGCCTCTTTCAACGACAGCGGACGCTTCCCGTCCGGCCCAATCACATCAACCGTAGCCTTATTGCCCGCGCCGCCGTTCGCATTCACCGGATTCCGTAACTGCACATACGAGTCCACCACCCGCGCCCCGCTCACCCGTTCCTCGCCCGAAAGATACCGCGCCGTCTGATCCACAAACGCCACAAACGCCGGATTCAGCGGCAGATCATTCGTCAAATTATCGAACCCCGAAGCAAACAACAGCACATGCCCCTCGCCCACCTGCTTATCCATCAGCAGCGGAGTTCCATCTGCCAGCTTCGCCACCACTCGCGCTCTGCCCGGATCAATCGCTGCCGCATAGAAGAATTTTGTCCCTTCAAATCCATTCGCGTCCTTCATCGAGGGATGCGACGCGTCCACCGAACCCAGCGTCGTGAAAGCCGCATCCTCACTCAGCCCCCGCGAATAAAAATGCCCATCCGCCACATTCCCGCCCCACACCGGAATATGCTCGCGATGCGACTCCGACATCCCCGTCGCCACCAGCACACTGCCGCCATCCTCCACACTTCGCGTGAGCGTATGCTCCAGGATCGACGGCACCGACGGCACATCCGACAGCACCACAAACGCATACTTCGTCGGATCAACATCGCTCGCCTGCTCCGGCGTAATCGGCTGCAGCACAAACGAAGCCTGCGCCGCCGCCCCCAGCGCCGCCCCAAAATAAAGCGGCGACCGCGTATCGCCCGCCTGATGCACAAACAGCACACGCTCCGGGTCCGCCCGCTTCACCGCAAAATTACTTGCATCATCTGCAGCAAATCCATCCGCCGCAATCAATCCGCACCGCGCACCGGCTCTCGCCATACGGAACATCCAGCCCTTCAAACACCACCGTCGCCCGTCCATTCGCCGGCACATCCACCTTCTTCGTCGCCACCACATTCCCGTTCACCACCAGCGACACCGTCCGCGTAGCCGCCGGCGTGTCGTGCCCCGCAATCACCGCAATCACCCGCGCCTTCTTCGTATCCACCAACTGCCCCGGAGCCTGCACGCTCTCAACCGTCCAGTTCGGAACCGCCGCCGCAGGCCCCACACGATGCAGCACCAGCGTCACATTTCCCGGCATCACCATGTCGGCAAAATTCCCCGGCATGTTCGACGTCTGCATATCGCTGAACAGATCAAGCTCCATCGGCGTATGCACCGTCTCCGCCATCGCCCGCATCCCGCGCCCCAACTCGCCGAACGTAGCGTGCCCGTCGCCCGGCGCAATCCCCTCCACCGCCGCGCGCAACTCTCCCGCATCCTCCGTCGGCTGCGTCAGCAGACTGCATCTGCCCGCCCAGCTCAATCACCTGCGCCTTCTGCCCCGCACCTTTATGCGCCAGCACATCCAGCGCCCCACGCTTCGCCTCGTCCAACCGCGTTCCACCTGCGCCCGAACTGGCATTCATGCTGAACGAATCATCCACCGCGACCAGCAACAATTTGTCGCTAGCCAACACTCGTCTTATGCCGGAAGAAAGGTCGCGCAAACGCCAGCGCCAACAGCAGCACCAGCGCAGTTCGCAGCGCAAACAGCAGCAGATACCGCAGCCTCCGATGCCGTACCGAACTCTGCTTCCCCTGCTCAAAAAACATCAGCGAACTCACCGGCCGCGGCACCGTCGTCTGCTTGCGCAGCAGATGCACAAACACCGGCAGCCCCACCGCCAGCATCCCCGCCAGAAACCATGGCGCAAGAAATCCCATCACGCGCCTCCCCGCACTCTGCCACCTGCACCCGGCCACGCCGACTGCCGCAACGACAGATATTCCGTCAGCGCACGGTCCAGCGGCTTGTCCGTCGTCAGCAGGTGATAACCCATCCCCGCCGCCCGCGTCCGCTCCTCGCATCTCCGCCAAATGGCCGATCGATCTTCGCGCGATACTCCGTCTTCACGTAATCCGGAATCACCTCCAGCCTCTGGTCCGTCTCCAGATCCACCAGCACCGCCGGCCCCTTCAACTCCGGCCGAATCTCCTTCGGATCGAGCACATGAAACAGCACCACCTCGCTGCCATGAAATCGCAGCGGCTCAATCGCCTTCACCACCGTCTCCGGCTGCTCATAAAAATCCGAGATCACCAGCACAATCCCACGCCGGTTCAGAAACTGCTGAAAGTGCTTCAACGGCTTGGCGAAGTCCGTCCGCGCCGCCGGCTCCGCCTGCTCCAACCCCGCCAGCAGCCGTGCCAGCTGCCCCTGCCGCGTCGATGGCCGAATGTAGTTCCGCACCTCATCGTCAAACACAATCAGCCCCGCAGGATCGCGCTGGTTATGCAGCGCCAGATAAAACAGCGACGCCGCCATGTACCGCGCATAATCCATCTTGGTCACGGAGTGGCTCGAATACTTCATCGAATTGCTCGCATCCAGCAGCAACGTCAGCTGGCTATTCGTCTCGCCGCGATACCGCTTCAGATAGCACCGCTCCGTCCGCGCAAACAGATTCCAGTCCACATGCCGCAGATCGTCTCCCGGCGCATACGCGCGATACTCCGCAAACTCCAGGCTGAACCCGAAGTCCGGCGAGCGATGCAGTCCCGCCACAAACCCGTCCACCACCGTCTTCGCCACGCAGATCCAAACCAGAGATCCCGTGCAACACCGCCGGATCCAAGAAACCGCTGCAGCATTAGCCGCCCCTCGCTAGCCGTTCCCGCACGCGAACCGCGCCTCGCACTGCGTCTCTCATGAAGCGTCATTCTGACCGTAGGTCAGAATCTCCGTATTTATCTTTGCCCTTCAACTAACAACGAACAACCAGCAACTATCAACTCTCCTTCGGCGGCGGCACATGCGCAATCAGCCGCGTCAAAATCTCATCCGAATCAATCCGCTCCGACTCCGCATGGAAATTCAGCAGAATCCTGATGCCGCAGTACCGGAATCGCCAGCGCCGTAATGTCCTCATACGTCACGTGGTAACGCTTCCGGCTCAACGCCCGCGCCTTCGCCGCCAGCACAATAAACTGCGCCGCGCGAATACTTCCGCCATAGTTCACATACTTCTTCACAAAGTCCGGCGCGTTCTCGCTCTTGTGCCGCGTCGCCCGCACCAGATTCACCACATACTTCGCCAGCGACTCCCCAATCGGCACCATCCGCACCAGTTGCTGAAACTCCAGCAACTCCTCCGCGTTGGTCACCGCAGCTACCTTCAGGATCCTTCGTCGCCGTCGTCAGGTCCACCACCTTCAACTCATCGCTCGCACTCAGATAATCCAGCACCGCGTTGAACAGGAACCGATCCAGTTGCGCCTCCGGCAGCGGATACGTCCCCTCCAACTCAATCGGGTTCTGCGTCGCCAGCACAAAGAACGGCGCCGGCAACTTATAGATATGCCCGCGCACCGTGCAACTCCGCTCCTGCATCGCCTCCAGCATCGCCGCCTGCGTCTTCGGCGGAGTGCGGTTGATCTCGTCCGCCAGCACCACATTCCCAAACAGCGGCCCCTCCACAAACGTCCACTTGCGATGACCCGTCGTGATGTCCTCTTCAATAATGTCCGTGCCCGTAATATCCGACGGCATCAGGTCCGGCGTGAACTGAATCCGCTTGAACGTCAGCCCCAGCGTCTGCGCAATCGTCCTCACCATCAGCGTCTTCGCCGTCCCCGGCATGCCCGTAATCAGGCAATGCCCGCCCACAAACAGCGCAATCAATATCTGGTCGAGCACATCATCCTGCCCGACGATCACCTGCCGCACCTGCGCCAGAATCCCGTCGCGCACCGCCTGGAAGCGCTCAATGCGTTGCTGCAATCTCCGCCGCGTCCTGATTCAATCCAGCCAATGCGCTCATGCAAACTCCCTCTCTCGTTGTGCATCGTCATTCTGCTAATACGTCGTCATTCTGACCTCCGGTCAGAATCTCCGTATTTGCCGTTGCTGTTGCCTCTCCTCGAACCTCGCCTAGTCTCGGACCTCTCCTACTTCCCCTCAATCTCCAACAACAACTTCTGCGCCGGCTTAAACCCCGGAGCCACCTCCAGCGAAGCCAGCACACTCTCCTCCGCCTTCGCCTTATCGCCCGCCGCCATGTAGGCCCGCGCCAGATCGAACTGCGCCGAAGCCATATCCAGCGGCTTCATCGCCAGCACCGCCGAAAACTCCCTTACCGCACCCGCATAATTTCCCTGCGCCAGCCAAAGCTCTCCCAGCTTCCGATGCATCTCTTCATCCTCTGGATAGATAAAGTTCAGCAGATCCAGCGTAGCCGCCGCGTCCTTCGCATCGTCCCAACTCCTCCTGCAATTCCGCCAGCTTCTTCAACGCTCTCGGACTCTCGCCACCCGCCTTCTCATACTCCGTCAGCGCATCCAGCGCCGCCTGCTTATTCCCTTTGGTCAACTCCGCATTCGCCAGAATCTCATACGCATTCGCATCCTCCACATACTCGGGATACAGCTTGATCACCGCATCGCGCCGCCGCAATCACCGCATCGTCATCTTTATCCTTCGCCAACCCACCAGCGCCTTCAACTCCACCCGCCACTTATCGAAGTTCGCCACCGTCGACCCAATCCGCTTATCCAGCCACGCCGCATAGTCCTTATCGAACTGCTCCGGCGACTCATGCAGATTCGCCTGGATCGCCTCCGGCGTCGTCTTCAACTCCGCAAACGAATGCACCATCCCCAGCAGCGCATCGTTCGCCCCAGCGCTCCGCAATGTAGTCGCAAATCGTCCCGCCCTGCCAGTAACTCACAACCACCTGCTCCGGATACTCCGGAAAAATAAATCCCTGGTCCATCTTCGTCACCGGCAGCAGCTCTTATCCCTGAATCGCCGACAACTACCTCCGGCGTCAGCTGGTTCGCCCACTCGCGGATCAGCCTGCCCCTCCTCATGCACCGCCAGTCCCTCCGTAAACCACCGCGGCACGCGATAGTTCGTCGCCGACAGAATAAACACGTGGCTCATCTCATGCCACATCGTCGCGCCCCAGTTGAAGTCCCCCGGCACCCGCCCCGACGGCGAATCCATCGCCACCACATTGCCAAACGTCACGCCCAGCGCGCCCAGCCCCGGCATCCCCATCGTCCGCACCGCAAAGTCCTCGTGGTCCGGATACACCTCCAACTGCACCGGCCCACTCAGCTTCATCTTGTACTTCGCCGAGTAAGTCGCAATAGCCTTATGTAACTGCTCCTCAAAATAAGGCCGCAACAAATCCGCCTCATTCTTCCTCAACCGCAAAATTGTCGTGTCGTCCTTGTAAGTCACAAAGTTCTTGTAACTATCCAGCAGCTTCAGACTATTCGCGGTAGCCGCATCCGTCTGCCCGTTGTTATAGGCCGTCTCCAGCTAACTGCCGCGGCTCATCTTCTTCTGCCCATCCGCATCAGGTTGATCCCCAACTGCGACGTGCGCCGCCCAATCCCTCGGGATCAGCCTCAACCGCCTTGCGATAGTAAGCAATCCCATCCGGATACCGCCGGTTCAGCACCAGATGCTGCGCCACGCATCGCATACCCCTGGCCATAACCGGGATTCACCGCCGTCATCTTCTTCAACCACGCATCCGCCTCGGCATTCTTGTCCGCCAGCAGATTCACCGCCGCCAGTGTCGCCATCGCATCCAGCGCATCCGGATCGCAGTCGCCAACGCCGTCTGCGCCTCCTTCACCGCCTCGTCCGGACTTCGCGTCCTCCAGCACCAGATTCGCCGCAAACTCATGCGCCTCCACCAGCTTCGGGTCCAGCGCAATCGCCTTCGCCGCATACTCCGTCGCCTTCTCATCGAACCCATCCGCGCTCACCATCGCCAGCCCCAGATAAGCCCGCGCATTCTCCGGATCCATGCTCCAGCGCCTCATTGAACAGATCCGCCGCGTCCTTGTTATTGAAGCGCTCATGCAACAACATCCCATACCGCACTCGCCACAGCGCCGGACTCTTCGGCATGCTTGATCGCAATCTCGAAACTCCTTCTTCGCCGACTCCCAATCTCTCCAGCCCCCAATATCCCTCCGCCATCAAGTAAGGATCGCCGCTCCGCGCCAGCGCCTCAAAACAATCCGTCGCCTCCGCCTTCTTCCCATGCAACCGCAGCCCCCTGCACGCATCCGGAGTCACCGTCGCAGCCAGACACACGGCCGCAAACATCCCCACCGCGAGCACCACTCCGAGTTTGGCCAGCACTCTCATCCCGTCGTCATTCTGACTCGCAGAGTCAGAATCCCCGTATTTGCATTTCCTCGAACCTCGAACTCAGTAACTCGAACCTCTTACTTATCCAACTCCGCCTGCACCTGCGCCAACTCCACCAACGCCGCCGTCAACTCCTTCTTGTACTCGCCCGGCTCCATCGCCGCCTTCTGATACTTCAGCGCATCGATCTTCTGTTCCAGTTCTTCTTTCTTCGCCATCAAATCCCGTTTCGCCGGATCGTTCATCGCCGCCTGCGCCGCCCCAATCCGCACCACCGTAAACGTCGACATCAGCGCGCCCTCACGCCCCGTCGCTACCGCCATCGACCTCACCGCGTCCCCGCGACCCGTATCCTCAAACTCCGCATGTTCCGTAGCCAGCCGCTTCTGCGACGTATAGAACTCCGCCGTCTTCCGGTCCGCATACGCAAACGCCTCCATCGCACTAATCGAATCGCTCTTATCCGTATCCGCCGTCGGATCCTGCAACGCCTCCACCCAGTACCGCGCAAACACCGTCGCGTTCTTCTCCGTCCCGACTCTTCGTCGCCACAATCACCGCGCGCCCCGGCCGTTCCAGCGCCGCCACCGCCCCGCCGCTCGCGCTCGTCGTGTCCACAATCAACTGCCGCCGCGCCGCAACCTTGTCGCACATCGCCGCCAACTCCGCTCGCCGTAACATCCGGCCCCACCAGGTTGAACTTGTACTCCACCCCATCGAAGCTCCCATGCCCAATCAGCGTCAGCACAAAGTCATCCTCCGCCTTCGCATCCCGCGCCACATCGCTCCATCGCCTCCGTCAACTTCGCCTTCGTAGAATCCTTCCCCGTCAGCGTAACCACGTGCGCCCCCACCCCGCTCTTCAAGATCCTGATCCAGATCCATCGCATTCGCCGTAAACCGCTGCTCATAATCCGGCTCGCCCCCCAACCCCGCCACCGTAACGTAGTAACGTCGCTCCCCACGCCCGCACACGCCCAACTAACAACCAGCAACCAACAACCAACCTGCAACCTGCAACTGACAACCTGCAACTCGCCCCCTCATACCACTCCCCACTTCCGCCGCAGCAGCCAGTCCGCCGACATCAGCCCCAGCAGCACCAGAAACACCGCCGGCATATCCCAAAGCTCCTTGGTATCCCGCACCGAAATCCCCGCCTCCGAATACGAAATCTCCTTCGGCAGCCGCTCCAACTCACCCTGCTCCCAATACCTCCCGCCCGTCTCCTCGGACAGCTTCTCCAGCAAATCCCGATTCTGCTCCGTATGAAAGTTCTCCGCCACGCCATCCTCGCGCCGAAAGTCCACCACATCCTTTCCCAACTCCACCCTTCCGCCGAATCCGCCGTCACCTCTGCCACATAGCTCCCCGGCTTCTCCGCAGTCCAGTCCATCGCATACGTCCCCGGAGTATTCGGCACCGGCGCCATGTCCACCATCGCCGACGCGCCATCCGGCCCAATCACATGCGCCGCCACCTTCGCATCCGCCGCCGGCGTAGAACTCCTTGTCCCGCACCACCGCCGTCAGCTGCACCTGGCCTTCATCCATCAGCGTCTGCTGCGGCATCGTCGCCACCACCTGCCCCGGCGAATCCGCCGCCAGCCACCGCAACAACTGCTGCCAGAACAGATCATGCGAAGGATCATCCAGCGCCGCGCTCATCTGCCACCGCCATGTCCCCGAAGTCGCCAGCACCGCCGTCTTCCCGCGCCCATAGCTCTGCGTCACCAGCAGCGGCATCGTTCGCCCCGCCATCATCTGCGCCAGCACCGTCGCGCCCGGCTTCGGCGCGCCCGGATCCTGATAGTCATTCAGATACGGCAGCTTCCGCCATCGCTCCACATTCGCTGCGCTGATCATCCAGTAGCCGCGTAATCGGCGACTCCGCACCCGCCGCCGTCAGCTGCACCGTCGCGTTCTCGCGATTGAAACGTCCCCTTCTGAATTCGGCAAAAACGTCGGAAACAAATCCGCCAGACTCGACGACGCCCATCCGCCATCCCCCAGCGAAAACCGCCCGCCAAGAAACAGCAGCCCACCCCCGCGCTTATCCACAAACTCCCGCAGCAACTCCTGCTGCACCGGCGTAAAGTACTCCGCCTCCACGCTGCCCGATAATGATCGCCTGGTACTTGAACAGATCCTCAGCCTTGGTCGGAAACCCATCCGCCAGCTCGCTCGGATCGGCAATCCCCTGCCGGTAAATCTTGTTCTCCGTCGTCCGCAGCATGCGAGACGATCTGCCACGTCCTTGTCTTCCGCCTCTGCCCGCCGGATAAACTTGAACTCCCACCGCGGCTCGCCCTCCACATACAAAATCCGCCTCGGCTCCGCGCTCACATCCACCAGCCGCGTCACCGCATTGTTCGGCGAATTCTCCTCGCCCGCCAGCGGCTCCAGCGACAAACCCGATGCTCTTCACTCCCGCATCGCCCGCGTTGAAGAACATCGTCTCGCTCTGATCCACGCCGTCCTTATCCAGCGTCACCTCCTTCGATCGCCAGCAGCTTGTCGCCATCCTTCACATCCAGCGTCGCCTTCTGTCCCGCATATCCGCGCTGATGGAAGCTCACCGTAGCCGTCATCCGCGAGTCGGCCATCGCCTTCGCCGCCACCGCCGCATCGTCCAACTCCAGGTCGTGCCGCGGCCTTCTCCTTGCCAAACCCGATCGTATGCACCGGCAGCCGGCGATTGTGCAGCGCATTGATCGTCTCCAGATCAATTCCGCCGCCCGCCACCCCATTCCCGTTCTCCGCCCCATCCGTCAGCAGCACCACCGCCCCCACCGGCAGGTCGCTCGTCTCCGCCACCAGCTGCCGCAGTCCCGCATTGATGTGCGTCGCCACCGCCGATCCCGCCTCGCCGCTGGTCCGGTCTTCTCCACCGTCGTCAGCCCGCTATCCAGCCGGTACATCCCGCACCTGAAACTTCTTCTCCAGCCCCGGCAGCACCCGTCCTCCAGCGCCTGCACCGCAGCGCGTCTCCCGAGCCGTCTTTCCATCCGCGCCCGCATCCGCAATCCCCATGCTGTGCGAGTCGTCCACCACCACCGCAATAATGTTCTGCTGCGACTTCAGCTCCGCCACCGTAATCGCCGGCTCCCACAGCAGCAGCAGCACCAGCGCCACCATCGCCGCCTCCAGCCCCCAGATCAGCCACGCCCGCCAGTTCCGCATCCGCGGCGCCGCCTCCGGAATCCGCCGCCACATCAGCCACGCCAGCCCAGCCAATCGCGACCGCACGATCAGCAGCACCAGCAGCCAACCCGGCCACGCGCCAAGCAGGATGAACTTGCCCTTGGTAAACACCGGAATCGGATACTTGAAGAAGAATTCAAACATGCGTGAGAGGTTCGAGGTACTAGGTTCGAGGTTCAAGGTGGGCTACCAGACTCAAGATCAAAGATAAGCTATATGCTTGTCATTCTGAGCGCAGCGAAGAATCCCCGCATTGCCTTGCTTGCCCGCCCTCCTGCTCGATCGGTCCAATCGGTGCCAATCGCGTTAAGCCTTGCCTTGTCTCCTCGACCTGGTACCTGGTACCTCGAACCTGTCTTCAATGCGTCATGCTGTACATCACATAATTCAGTCCCACCCGAAACGCCATCGAAGCAAACTGCTCCGGATACTCCGGATCGTCCGCCCACTCCCACGCATCGCCCAGGTGCATGTTGTGGCAGATCGCCACCACCAGCCGTCCATGCTCGTCCCGGATCGCCGCGCCACTTCGCCACGTACCCATCCTTCTCATACGTCCGCCCGCTGCGGATGTACTGCTCGCCCGGCACCTGGAACCGGTCGTCCATGTCGTACAGCACATGGAAGATCTCGTCCTTGTCGCTCAGGTCCTCCACCGGGTACTTATTCGCGTCCGGGAAGATCTGCCGCATCCCGCGTCATAAAGTCCTCCCAGTCCTGCGTCCCATGGAAGTCGTCCACCATCAGGAATCCGCCCTTCAGCAGATACTCCCGCATCCGCTTGGCCTCCTCATCGTTGAAGGTCCACGTATGCACCATCACCGCATACACAAACGGATAGTTGAAGATGTCGTCGTTATCCAGCCTCACCACCTGCTCGGTCTGACGCCCCTCGATCCGCGTCAGCCGGTTCAGCGCAATCAGAAACTGCCGGTCAGCCTTGGGATAGTCCCGCGACCACGTCGCTCCCCAACCGCCGCGTCCATACCCGCCATATCCGCCGCCGTATCCACCATAGCCGCCGCCGCCCAGCGCCGTCGTATAACTCAGCCGCGACCACGAGAACTCCGCCCGCTGATTCCCCGCTCCCGTTGGCTCGCCCCAGTTCGCCACCCGCTGCGCCCACAGGCCCACCGCAAGCCCCAGCACCACCACCGTCACCACCGCGGACTGCATCAGGAGCTTCATCGCGTGAACCCTCCCCGTGCCGGAACCTGTCGCTCGTTATTCCCCGTTTTTGCTCGTCATTCCCTTGCTCGTCATCCCCGCTCTTGCTTGTCATTCGCTGCTCGTCATTCCGCGCCTTTGCTTGTCATTCAGCAGCGTAGCGGAGGAATCTGCTTCTTGCCCGGCCAACCCCCAACCACCGCCCGTGTCCCGTACCTTATCAGGTTTCGCTTGTCCTATAGACGGACCCCACCCCGACTAGTTGCATCGGGGAAATCGCCCGCCCGTTCGCCGGCCGGAGGCCAACTCCCGCGACAACTATTTTTTCTCGAAATTCCTGAGCAAATCGTGTAGTCAAACCCACAAATCCGCAACTAATTGATTCTGTTTGAGATACAAACGACAGATTAGTTCTGCCCCGACCCGTATCATTTAAATAGTGGGTAAAAGAAAAAGCAGACCTAACACCGCCGCAGAGGGTGTGGTAAAAAGTGGACACAGGTGTGGTAAAAAGTGGACACCTATCTGCAAGTAACAGAAAGGCAATAACTTAGTTAGATACCCCCCGGGGGGGGGTAGCCCTGGAGGAAAAGAGGATCACCCGTGGCAAACGATCTCGGCACTCGTCAAACACGGCAACGGGCCCGGAAAGGCCGCCCCGTGTCTCACCGTTTACACTTGGCCCTTGATGAACCGTCGCGACCTCCTCAAACTCGCGCCCCTCACCCTCGCCGCCGCAGCCACACGCCACTCTCACGCCCAGATGGTCATGCTGCCTGGCGCACCCGGCCCACAACCATCGCAACCTCAGCCGCAATCGACTCTTCCGACATCACCCTCCGCATCGCCCCTGTCACCGTCGAACTCGCCCCCGACCGAATCCTCTCCACCATCGGCTACAACGGCACGTCGCCCGGCCCGGTCCTCCGCATGAAGGAGGGCAAGCCCGTCACCGTCGACGTCTTCAACGACACCGACACGCCCGAACTCGTCCACTGGCACGGCTTCCTCATCCCGCCCGAAGTCGACGGCTCCGAGGAAGAAGGAACACCCTTCGTCCCGCCCGACAATGGACAGCCGCAGCCGCTACACAGTTCACGCCCGACACCCTCCGGCTCGCGCTGGTACCACTCCCACGCCATGGCCATGGCCGACCTCACAAGGGCACCTACACCGGCCAGTTCGGCTTCGTCTACATCGAGCCCGCCTCCAACCCCGGCAGCCTACGACCAGGAACTCTTCCTCGCCCTGCGCGACTGGGACCCATTCTTCACCACCCAGATGGTCGACATGGACGAGGACGACGACCCCAACGCTCCACAACCCGAAAAACCGGCCGTCCTCAACACCGCCCCCAACGGCTTCGAAGTCAACTCCACCACCTACTCCATCAACGACAAGTCCCTTGGCGCCGGCGAACCCATCCGCGTCATCCGAAGGCCAGCGCGTCCTCTTCCACTTCCTCAACGCCTCCGCCATCGAGAACCGCCGCATCTCCTTCGGCGGCCACAAATTCCAGGTCATCGCCCTCGACGGCAATCCCGTCCCCAACCCCGCCCTCGTCGAAACCCTCTCCATCGGTGCCGGCGAGCGCGTCTGCGCCATCGTCGAAATGAACAACCCCGGCAACTGGATCCTCGGCGAACCGAACCGACCTGGTCCGCAACGCCGGCCTCGGCATCCTGGTCGAGTACGCCAACCAGCACAAGCAGCCCCAGTGGATCAAACCCGCAACGCTCCTCTGGGACTACACCCATATTCGGCAAAGCCAGCCAACGCCTCACCATCAGCCGCCCAGAACATCGACATGATCTTCGAGAAGATCCCCGGCGGCGCCGGCAAGTTCAATACCTTCACCGTCAACGGCAAGCCCTACCCGCACGAAAACGAATTCGTTCTCCACGAAGGCCAGCGCTACCGCCTCACCTTCCGCAACCGCACCGACGACGCCCATCCGCTGCACATGCACCGCCATCAATGGGAGTTGGTCGACTTCAACGGCAAGCCCACCTCCGGCGTCATCAAAGACGTCATCGTAGTCCCGTTCTACGGCCGCGCCGCCGTCGAGTTCACCGCCAACCAGCCCGGCCTCACGCTCTTCCACTGCCACATCCAGGCCCATATGGACTACGGCTTCAAGGCCCTCTTCCGCTATGCATAGCTGGCCATCTTCGCCGCCACGCGACCGCCGAGCCCCCGAGCCTCTTACAATTGAGTTGCATATGGAACTGAAGACAAAAACCGGTGTCCTGCACGAGATTCTGGAGTCCCTCGACTCGTTACTCGTCGCCTACTCCGGCGGCACCGACTCCGCATATCTCGCCTACATCGCGCACCGAGTCCTCGGCGACCGCATGCTCGCCGTCATCGCCGACTCGCCGTCCCTGCCGCGCCGTGAACTCGCCGCCGCACTCGCCTTCGCATCCGAACACAACATCCCTATCCACATCCTGCAAACCCGCGAGCTGGAAGATCCCAACTACGCCCGCAACGACAAGAATCGCTGCTTCCACTGCAAGGATGAGCTCTTCACCCAGATGGAAGCCACGCGCCTGCAACTCGGTTTCTCTCATCTCGCCTACGGGATGAACCTCGACGACCGCGCCGAGTTCCGCCCCGGCCAGAAGGCCGCCGCGTTGCATAACGCACTCGCTCCCCTCGCCGCAGCCAACCTTACCAAGCAGGAGATTCGCAGCCCTCGCCCGCGAAGCCGGCCTCACCCTCGCCGACAAACCCGCCAGCGCCTGTCTCTCGTCGCGCATCGAGTACGGCCGAGCCGTAACCAGCGAAAACCTCAGCCAGGTAGAACGCGCCGAGGACGCGCTTCACGCGCTCGGCTTCGCCCAGGTCCGCGTCCGCCACCACGGCGACCTCGCCCGCATCGAAATCGCCCGGCCGGACCTTCCTCGCGCGCTCACGCTGCCCATGCTCGACCAGATCACCGCTGCGCTGCGTCCGCTCGGCTTCGTCTACATCACGCTCGACACGCAAGGCTACCGTTCCGGCTCCATGAACGACGTACTTCCCGTGTCGGCCATCGCTTCCGCCGAACCGCAGCCCGCCAACCTGCCCAGCCAACGGACTGAACCAGCCAGAGAGACTTCCTAGATGCGAATCGCATATATTGACTGCTTCGCCGGAATCGCAGGCGACATGTTCCTCGCCGCCCTCATCGATGCCGGCGTTCCAGCCCAGGTGCTGCACGATGCCACTGCCGCTCTCAACCTCGGCGCCTCGCTGAAGATCGAGAAAGTCGATCGCAGCGGCATCTCCGCCACCAAAGTCCATGTGCTCGAGAACGGCCATCTCGCCAGAGCAGATCTACTCGCACCAGCCCGAGCAACAGCACCAGCACAAGATCGGCCACGCTCACACGCACGATCACGAAACGCACGCGCACGACGGCACACCTCAGAATCCCACCCAGATGCACGCCCACGGCCGCTCGCTCACAGCCATCCGCGCACTGATCCAGGCAGCGCCGCTTGCTGCTCCCGTCAAGCAAACCGCCATTCGCGCCTTCGAACTGCTCGGTGCATCCGAAGCGAAAATCCACAACGTCCCCATCGACGACATCCACTTCCACGAAGTCGGCGCGGTAGACGCCATCGTCGACATCGTCGCGTCGAGCGCCGGCATCCACCACCTGAACATTGGCGAATGGCACTGCTCCCCGATCAACGTCGGCAGCGGAACGGTCGTCTGCGCGCACGGCACCTTCCCGGTTCCCGCACCTGCAACCGCCAACCTGCTGCGCGGATTCCCAACCTACTCCGCGCATATCGAGAAGGAACTCGTTACTCCCACCGGCGCTGCTCTGCTCCGCGTTCTGAATCCCATCTTCGGCTCCCAACCTGCTATGCGTGTTGAGCAGATCGGCTACGGCGCAGGCACGCGCAACTCCAAGGGACTTCCCCAACGTCGTTCGCCTCAGCATCGGCGAGGCCGCGGATGAATCTCCGCGTTCGAAGCACGCCGACGGAGCCGATCTCGTCACCGTCCTGGAAACAGCGCTCGACGACCTCTCGCCGCAGGTTCTGGCCTACGTCGCCGAAACTGCACTGGCCAGCGGCGCGCTCGACGTCATGCTGACGCCGGTCATCATGAAGAAAGGCCGCCCCGGCACGCTTCTCACCGTGCTCTGCAACCCGTCTGAGTCGGCCGCGCTCGAGCGCCTCATCCTCCGCGAGACCAGCACGCTTGGCCTGCGCATCCGCCAGGATCGCCGCTCCTGCCTGAGCCGCTCCCATGTGCACCGTCTCCACACCTTACGGCGAAATCCGCATCAAGATCGGCTCCCGCGCCGGCGAAACACTCAACGCCGCCCCCGAGTTCGAAGACTGCCGCAAGGCCGCAGCGCTGCATAGCGTGCCCGTGAAGCTCGTGCAGCAGGCAGCCATCGCGCGCCTACATGCAACATCAAGCAAAGGCGGACAGCCGGTCATGACTCCGTCCTCACTGCTGAAACTTCTGGGCGAGGTCGAACGCGGAGCGCTCACTCCCGAAGCCGCCGCCGAACGTCTCGCCACTCTGCCCTTCGAAGACCTTGGCCACTCGCGCGTCGACCACCACCGCAGCCTGCGCGCAGGGCTGCCCGAAGTCGTCTTCGCCGCGGGCAAAACCGCCGCGCAGACCGTCGATATCGTCTCCAGCCTCGCCGCCAGCGGTGTCGACGTCCTGGTCACGCGAGCCAGACACCGCCACGGCCGAAGCTGTGCTCGCGAAGCATCCAGCTGCCACTCATAGCTCCGTCGCGCGCACCATCTCTCTGCGCCAGACCGCGCTTTCCGACCAATCTCCTGAAGGCCACGTCGCCGTAGTCTGCGCTGGAACCAGCGACATTCCCGTCGCCGAAGAAGCCGCAATCACAGCCGAAACCTTCGGCGCGCGCGTCACTCGCTTCTTCGATGTCGGTGTCGCCGGCCTGCACCGCCTGCTCGCGGTCCACGACGACATCAAGCGTGCCCACGTCATCATCGTCTGTGCCGGAATGGAGGGCGCACTTCCCTCTGTCGTCGGCGGCCTGGTTTCCGTGCCGGTGATCGCGGTGCCCACCTCGGTCGGCTACGGTGCGTCGTTCGCCGGCGCGACCGCTCTGCTTGGCATGCTTAACTCGTGCAGTCCCAACGTTACCGTGGTCAATATCGACAACGGTTTTGGCGCAGCCTACACTGCGGTGCTGATCGCGCGCGCTTCCGCAAAGTCGCCTCCCTGACGCAACAGCGAAGTTCCTTTGCGGCGGTGCTATCTTACATTTGGGGCACGCCGATCGTCCTTAAACCATGAGCGCAATGGACTTCAAAAAGCTTGCAAAAGCCACCCCCATGGAACGATGGCCATGGGCGGCCAGAGCTCTGCTGGGATGCTGTGCAGCCAGCGCTGCAGTGTCGGTAACTTACTCGATTCCGCCGCTGCGAGCCTTCCCTTTGCTGCTCGCATTTCCCACCGTCGTTCTCGTTTGCTGGTTCCTGGGAATGTGGGGCGGTGTGTTCTGTGCATTGACTGACGCACTGCTGGTCGACAGGTTCCTGACCAAAACGCAGTTCCGATTCTCCATCGGTTTCGTGCGCGAAGAGGTTCGCCTCACTGTCTTTCTGATGGTCTCGATTTTTCTGGGCTGGACGATCCGGCGATTGGCACAACAACGCTCCCAATTGACGACGCAGGAGTTGCAACAGCGTCTCGTCATCGCAGATGCGGAGCGCCAACTCGCAGAGGAGCGCGCCCGCGCCAGCGAGGCACTGCGCGAACGTGACGACGTTTTACAGATTGCGCTGCGGGCCAACGGCATGGGCCTGTGGGTCTGGGACAGCCAGCATGACATCGTCCAATGGTCCGAAGAGGTCTATCGCATCGCGGGCCGTGAGCCCGGATCGGTCAAGCCGGCCACTGAGACATGGCTGTCCTTCGTCCATCCGGAGGATCTAGCCGAAGTGAGAGCTGCGGTGATGGAGGCCCGGGTCGCCACAGAGTATCGTCAGCAGCACCGCATTCTCTGGCCCGACGGGACCGTTCGCTGGGTGGAGTCGCAGGGCAAGTCCCAGCGAGATGTGGAAGGCAATGTAACCCGCATCTCGGGAGTATTGGCAGACATTACAAATCGCAAGCTGTCCGAAGAGGCGATGTTGCGCGCCGAAAAACTGGCCGTCGCCGGACGCCTCGCAGCCTCGGTCGCGCACGAGATCAATAACCCGCTGGAGGCCGTCGCCAATCTGCTCTACTTGATTGCCCACGCCGAGACAATGGAAGCAGCGCACACACAGGCGCAGCAAGCGCTTGAGGAGTTGATGCGCGTCTCCCTGATCACGCAGCAGACATTAAAGTTCCATCGCCAGACAGGCACTCCGAAGATCACGACGCTCTCTGAAGTCGTCCAAACCGTCCTGGCTCTCTTTCGCGGCAGGCTGCGCGCCTCCCAGATCGAGGTTGAAGTTCGGGCGGAGCATGAAGAGAGCATCGCATGCATGCCCAACGAAGTGCAGCAGATCTTCGCCAACCTCGTCTCGAACGCCATCGACGCCATGCCGCGCGGTGGCCGCTTGATCGTACGACTTCAGTCATCACGTGATTGGCGGGATGGCCAAGCCGCGGGGATGAGAATCACCTTTGTGGATTCGGGCATCGGCATGGACCGGGCGACCATGCAGCGCATGTTCGAGCCCTTCTTCACCACTAAGCCCGAAACCGGCACTGGCCTGGGCATGTGGGTAGTTGGCCAACTGGTAGAACGGCATCACGGACATGTTCGGGTCTGGAGTTCACAGAACGGAAACTCAAGCACAACCGCGATCTCGGTATTCCTGCCGTCTTCCAGCGCGCTCACCGCCAGCCCTCCGGCGCTGGCTAATGCACAGCCACACGCTTAGATCATTCACCCAACGTTCGCCGGAGCACTCTGCTGCGCTTGCGCCATGCGTTTCTTCAACCACGCGAGCCACGCATCGAGTCCACCCTCCGTAGTAGAGGATGCCCGCACAATCTCGATACCAGGATGCACCAGCCGAGCGTTGGCTTCCGCAACGTCCGCGTTGAACGGCACGTAAGGCAGCAGGTCCACCTTGGTAAGTATGAACAGGTCCGACTTAAAGAAGATGGAGGGGTACTTCAGTGGCTTGTCCTCACCCTCGGTCACGCTCAGCAGTACGATCTTAGACGCCTCGCCTAAGTCGTAGCTCGAAGGACACACAAGGTTGCCGACGTTCTCGATGAAGAGCAGGTCGATCTCATCCAGATTCCACGCCGCCAGATGCTTCTCAATCATGCGGCCGTCGAGATGGCATGTCCCACCGGTTGTGATCTGCTGCACGGGAAAACCGTACTGCGCAAGCCGCCGGGCGTCGTTGTCGGTCTGGATATCGCCGGTAAGCACGCACACCCGCGTCGACCGGTCGAGGCTCGCCAGCGTGCGTTCCAGCAGCGCGGTCTTGCCTGAGCCAGGGCCGCTGATCAGGTTCAGGCAGAGTACGCCGTGCTCGCGGAACCTCTCCCGCA
The DNA here is from genome assembly GCA_963822225.1 of uncultured Acidobacteriaceae bacterium. Lineage (GTDB taxonomy): Bacteria > Acidobacteriota > Terriglobia > Terriglobales > Acidobacteriaceae > Edaphobacter. The sequence goes on from CAWGGW010000005.1 coordinate 259,492, forward strand.
GCGACTCGGCGATGATCTGATTCTCATTCAGCACCTTAGACTTCAACGGCAGTCGTTCCATCGGTTTCTACCTCCAGATAATCGAAATCCAGTTCATCTCCGCTGCTCATCTTAGTATTCGTGCCCGCACATTTCGGACAGGTTGCGTCGTACTCAACAACGGCAAACTCGTTGCCGCAATCCCGGCAAACCCTGCGAATCGGGCACACCCTGGCTTCCAGTTGCAAAGTCTCCCAATCCGTTCCCTTCAGCACGGCCTCAAAACAGAACGTCAGCGAATCCACATCCACTGCGGCTAGTTCGCCAATCCGCAGACCGACCCTGATCGGGCGCGACCCGGGACGGCTAGCCACCTCCTTGCGTACGGCCTCGAGGATTGATTCTGCAATCGATAGCTCATGCACGCTTGCGCCGCCCGCCACTGAAAAGATGCCAACAGTTTCAATTGTGAGTGTAGTCACAAATTGAGAGTGTGATGGCTGTCACCGACCCGCCCTGCTTCCAGGCATAGAAACGTCTGTTGGGCGAATGTCTTCCATCCAGGTCTTGGCGCCAGTCGACAGATCCTGGCTTACGTTCCATTTCCGGATGAGCCGACAAGCAGGAGGAGCTATGCAGGTCTACCCTACGCCGCCGCTTCCCTCCGACGATAAACGCTGGAAGATCGTCAACGGCACCATGCGCCGCCACGGCTATGCCCGCAACGCGCTCATTGAGACACTCCATACCGCACAATCCTCGTTCGGCTACCTGGATGAGGTCGCGATCCGCTACGTTGCCAAGTCGCTGCACGTCCCTTTGAGCCAGGCCTACGGCGTGGTGACTTTCTACCACCACTTCAGTCTGAAGCCTGCCGGAAAGCACACATGCACTGTCTGCCTGGGGACCGCCTGCTACATCAAGGGGGCGGACAAGTTGCTGGCAGAAGCGCAGAAGCACCTTGGAATCAAGCCAGGCGAGACTACGCCGGACAACAACATCTCCCTGATGACGGCTCGTTGCGTCGGCGCTTGCGGCCGGGCGCCCGTGGTTCTGGAAGATAGCGAACTGGTAGGCCTGATGCAGCCCGCGCAACTGGTCGAGAAGCTGGAAGGCTGGGAAGCAAATGACTAGCGAAGAGCTACAACAAATTGCGGAAACCAACGTCGCCGAGCGGAAAGAGTTCGACTATGAACTGAACGTATGCATGGCCCTTGGCTGTATGTCGCAACACAGCGACAGATTGAAAGCGGCTCTCGCGGAAGAAGTGGCCCGTTCCGGCAAGCGCTGTCACGTGCGTCAGACAGGCTGCCTGGGGCCGTGCGCCGCGGGGCCTCTCGTATCGGTCGGCCCATCGGGAACCTTGTACGGCAACGTCCATGACTCGGATGCCGAGGCTGTGGTCGAGAGCCTAGGCGGCGAAACTGTGAAACGGCTTCAGACACATCTGGAAGACTACTTCCACGGACAGCATCCGATTGTGCTTGAAAACTCTGGGCAGATCGATCCGGAAAAGATCGACGAGTTTATCGGCCGCGGCGGCTACCTCGCGCTGATGCAGGTGCTCACGCAGATGGATCCTCAGACGGTGATCGAGCATATCTCGAAGAGCGGCCTGCGCGGGCGCGGCGGAGGCGGCTATCCTACAGGCCTCAAGTGGGGCACGGTTGCAAAGGCTGTTGGCACCCAAAAGTATGTGATCTGCAATGGGGACGAGGGCGATCCGGGCGCCTTCATGGATCGCAGCGTGCTCGAGAGCAATCCGCAGCGAGTGATCGAAGGCATGGCCATTGCGGCCTATGCAGTGGGCGCCAGCAAGGGCTATGTCTATGTACGCGCGGAGTATCCGCTGGCAATCAGCCGGCTGACCATCTCTCTGCGCGAGGCGCGCCGGCGCGGTTTCCTCGGAAGCAACATCTGCGGCACCACGTTCGCCTTCGACATCGAGATACGCATTGGCGCCGGTGCGTTCGTCTGCGGCGAAGAAACCGCCCTGATCGCCTCGATCGAGGGCCTGCGCGGACAACCGCGTCCGCGTCCGCCGTATCCCGCCGTCTCAGGGCTGTGGGGATCGCCTACCCTGATCAACAACGTAGAGACCTTCGCCAATGTCCCTCCCATCATCCGCCGCGGGGCCGAGTGGTACTCAAGCATCGGCACGGCCAAAAGCAAGGGCACCAAAGTCTTCGCGCTCACCGGAAAGATCACCAATACCGGCCTGATCGAAGTCCCCATGGGGATGACCCTGCGCGAGATCATCTTCTCCATCGGCGGCGGAATTCCCGGCGGCCACAAATTCAAGGCGGTCCAGACCGGCGGCCCTTCCGGCGGTTGCATCCCCGAGCAGCACCTCGATCTGCCAGTGAGTTACGAGTCCCTGATTGGCGCAGGCTCGATGATGGGCTCAGGCGGCATGATCGTCATGGACGACACCTCCTGCATGGTCAACGTGGCTCGCTACTTTATGGAGTTCTGCATGACCGAGTCCTGCGGCAAGTGCATTCCCTGCCGCACCGGCACAGCACAGATGTTCAATTTGCTGACAAAAATCTGTGATGGCGAAGCCACTCTCGCAGACCTCGATCTGCTGATCGATCTCTGCGACGTGGTCAAGAACACCAGTCTCTGCGGGCTGGGCCAGACGGCTCCCAACCCGGTGCTGAGCACGCTGCGCTACTTCAAGGACGAATACCTGGAACATATTGAGAAAAAACGCTGCCTTGCGGGTGTCTGCGCCTGTACCGGCAGGCCAGTCCATGAAGAGGTGACCGTATGAACACCTCGGTCGATGTAAAAACCCTCGTCATCGATGGCATCGACGTTAGCGCTCGCGCGGACCAGACCGTCCTGGAAGTAGCGCGCGAGAATAATATCTTCATCCCAACGCTGTGCCATCTGGATGGCCTCTCGGATGTTGGCGCCTGCCGGTTGTGCCTCGTGGAACTGAAGAGCTCGCCGAAGCTGTTCCCCGCCTGCGTACTGAAGGTGGAAGAGGGTATGGAGGTCATCACCAAGTCCGATCGTCTGCTGCACTATCGCCAGACGATTCTGGAACTCCTCTTCGCCGAACGCAACCACGTCTGCTCCGTCTGCGTGGTCAACAACCACTGCGAACTGCAATCGATGGCCCAATCGCAGGGAGTGACGCATGTGCGCCTTCCGTATCGCAATCCCAGACTGCCGGTTGACGCCTCGCATGAGCGCTTTGTCGCCGACCAGAACCGCTGCATCCTGTGCACACGCTGCGTTCGCGTCTGCAGCGAGATCGAAGGAGCACACGTCTGGGACGTGATGGGCCGAGGCATTGATTCAATGGTCATCACCGATCTCAATCAACCCTGGGGCGAGTCCACCTGCACCCGCTGCGGCAAATGCGTCAACGTCTGCCCCACTGGCGCTCTCTTCGACAAGAGCAAAGTCGGATCGTCCCACCCGAAGTATCCGGACTTTGTGCCCTACCTCAACATGATGCGAGAGAGACCATGAACAAGATCAAATTGGCAACGGTGTGGCTGGACGGCTGCTCGGGATGCCACATGTCTTTCCTCGACATGGACGAACGTCTGCTCGACCTCGCAAGCCAGTTCGATCTGGTTTACAGCCCGCTGGTCGATTTCAAAATCTATCCCGGGCAGGTCGATGTGGCTCTGGTTGAAGGCGCGGTCTCCAGCGTTGAAGATGAACACAAAATCCATCACATTCGCCAGCACACAACATTACTGATCGCCATCGGCGATTGTGCAGTGACAGGCAACGTACCGGCGATGCGCAATCCCTTCGGCCCGCTGCCCATCCTTGAGCGTGCGTACCACGAGAACGCTTCCGCCCAGCGCCAGACACCGTGCAGTATCGTGCCTGCTCTGCTCGAAAGGGTGCGCCCCATACACGAGTTCGTCAGCGTCGATCTGTACCTGCCCGGATGCCCTCCCTCGGCCGACACCTTCTTCTCCGTCCTGACAGATCTCCTGGCCGGCACCATACCGAACGTCACGAGTCTCACCCGCTTTGGCGCATAGGAGAACAGCATGTCGCAAACCATCACGATCGATCCGGTGACAAGACTTGAGGGCCACGGCAGAATCACGCTGAAGACCAACCAGCAGGGTGAAGTCAGCGAAGCATTGTTCAGCGTCACCCAGGTCCGTGGCTTCGAGAAGTTCTCTGAGGGCCGACCCTACTACGAGATGCCTGCCCTGATGGCGCGAATTTGTGGCATCTGCCCGGTAAGCCACCTGATCGCCTCCGCCAAGGCCTGCGAGGCCATCATGTCGGTGGAGATTCCGCCGACGGCCGCCAAACTGCGCCGGGCGCTCAACCTCGCCCAGACCATCCAATCGCACGCGCTCAGCTTTTTCTATCTCGCGTCGCCGGACCTGTTGCTCGGCATGGACGCAGACCCCGCCAACCGTAACATCTTCGGCGTAGCCAAGGCCCATCCCGAACTAGGCCGCGCCGGTATAGGGCTGCGTCGCTTCGGCCAGCACATGATCGAGCTACTCGGCCGCAAGCGCATCCATCCCGGCTGGGTCGTTCCCGGCGGCGTCACGGAGCCGCTCGATCCGGCCAAGCGCGAAGAAATCCTCGCGCTCATTCCCAGAGGCATACGCCAACGCCGGTATGGCGCTAACGGCATATAAACAGATCGCCGGCCGCTTCCAGGACGAGATCGAGAGCTTCGCCAACTTCCCCGGCCCGTTCATGAGCATGATCGCCGAAAACGGCGGCCTCGAGTTCACCGACGGCAAATTGCGCATCATCGATGCAACCGGCATCATCCTGCTGGATAACATGGAGGCCCCACAGTTCGACCAGCACATCGGCGAAGCAGTCGAGCCGTACTCCTACATGAAGTTCCCCTATTACCGGCCGCTCGGCTATCCCGCCGGATCCTATCGCGTCGGGCCTCTCGCACGTCTGAACATCGCAAGCCATGCGGGAACGCCACTCGCCGACGCCGAGTTGAAGGTATTCAAGAAGCTCGCCGCCGGGCCGGTTCTCGGCTCGTTCCACTACCATCACGCCCGGCTCATCGAGATCCTGCACGCCATCGAAATCATCGAGCAGCTTTTCTCCGACAGTAGCATCCTCGACAGACATGTGCGTTCCACCGCTGGAGTCAACAGGCAGGAAGGCGCAGGCATCGCCGAAGCTCCACGCGGCACTCTGATGCATCACTACAAAGTGGACGATAAGGGCCTGATGACCTGGGCCAACCTCGTCATTGCAACTGGACAAAACAACAACGCCATCAATAGAGGTGTGCTGCAGGTGGCGCAGCGCTACGTCAAGAGCGACAAGCTTACAGAAGGCATGCTCAATCGAGTGGAGGCTGTGGTCCGCACCTTCGACCCATGCCTCAGTTGCTCCACCCACGCATTTGGGCAGATGCCGCTTATCGTCGAGCTGATCGCCCCCAACGGCTCCAAGCTAGATGAGGTGCGCAGATCCTGATGCGAAATATATCCGCACATCCTGAGACAAAACCACAAGGGATCCTGCTGCTCGCCTGCGGAAACACCTTTCGCGGCGACGACGGCGTTGGCTGGTGCATCGGACGCGCACTCAAATCGCACCCGCCGTGTTCCGGTCTCAACGTCATCCTCACGCGACAGCTCCTGCCGGAACACGCCGAAGTCATCAGCGCGGCCGAGACTGTCGTCTTTGTCGATTGCGACGCCACCACTGTACCGGGCCAGGTTTCGGCGTTCCCGGTCAAGCCCGCAAATTCCATCCCCGGGACACTTACGCATCACCTCGATCCCGCATCGCTGCTAAGGCTCTCGCTTGACCTCTACGCCAGGATTCCTGCCCGCGCCCAAATCGTAACGGTAGGAGGCGAGTCATTTGAGTGGACAGATCATCTGAGCAGGACCGTCAAGGTCGCCATCCCGAAGGCGATCAAACAAGTCCGCTCAGCATTGCTCAAGGCTGCTGACTAAAACAACGCCCGGCATAACCGGCGACCCTCGTCCCCGTACATACCCGCCTACTCTGCTAACGTGGAAACTGTAATGCCTCCAGCCAAACCACGTCCTGCAGTCAGGCCCGCCCCACCCCGAAGCTCACCACCTGAGGTCGTTGACCCGATCTGGCTGGTCAAAGCCCTGGGCATCTGCGTAATCGCCGCGCTCATTTGCGCTTATGCCACACTTTGCCTCTTGTTCTATCAAGGAGACTGGCAACTCGTCCTGCATCCAACCCGCAGCGTTGACCGTACCCCCGCCCAGGCAGGCCTCGACTACACTTCTATCCGCTTCGATGCCTCAGAGACGGGCCAGCCGCGCCTCACCGGCTGGTGGATCCCCGCAGCTTCCGGCAGTGGGTTCGAACCCGCACATGCGTCCTCCACCATCCTTTATCTCCACGACGGGTCCGGCTCCCTCTCCGACACCATCCCCGCGCTCGCCCGCCTGCATGCCACCGGCCTTAATGTCTTTGCCTTCGACTATCGCGGCTTTGGTGCCAGCGACGCCTCATCGCATCCTTCCGCCGAACGCATGGCTCAGGACACTATCGCTGCGCTGGACTACCTCACCTCCACGCGCCACATCCCTGCCAGCAACGTGATTCCGTATGGTGTGGGACTTGGTGCCTCGCTCGCGGCAGTTCTCGCGCAGTCGCACCCGGAGCTTCCCGCTGTGATTCTCGACAACCCAAACCCGGACCCAGCCTCCACAGCCCTCGTCGAACATCCATCCCGCATCGTCCCCGTGCGGATGCTCTTCGGCGACCAGTTCGATATCGCCCAGCCCATAGCAGCCCTCAAAGCTCCGAAACTGCTCATCGCCGGCGGACCCAACTCGCCGGCACAGATCAACAACCCAGAGCACCTTCAGGCTCTCTTCCAGCGAGCCGCCAGCCCGCACTTCGTCGTCACACTCCCGCCGCACAGCGGCGACGGAGACTACGGGGCCGCACTCTCACGTTTCCTCGATCAGTATTTGCCGGCTCGCTGATCATTAATTTCGCCCGCTTAAGGAGTGAAGGCTCCCGGTGGTCTGGGAGCCTTACGTATAGGTGGGGAGGGGTAGTGCGGATAGGGGAAGCCGGAACTGTGGGAACTGCTAGCCCGACATATTGTTGTTACATTCAATGAGACGCACTCCGCAGGATTTAGTTGCTCAAGAATCCCGCAAAATGTATTTAAAAAATACCACAATTCTAAAAAAAGAATATTTTGCCGAATTTAAAACCTGACTCCCGGAATTTACCGCTGATTCTATTGGTCTTAGACATTGCGGCCGTCAGAATCCACCAATCCACATAATTATGGATTGCCTATCCAGATCACCGTATCCCCTCGTTGTAGCGGAGCCTCCGGACAGGTTTCCACAACGTCAACTGACGCCTCAGGGGTCTCAATAGACTGACTGATCCGTCAATGGGATATGGTGGCAAAGCGACACTTCCCCCTGATCTCAAGCCCTGAAAGGCATCCGCACTAATGTCCCATCGCAGAGTAACTCGCCGCAAGTTTATCGCTAACTCAACTTTCATGGCGCTTGGTTTACCAGTCCTTATGGGACGTTCTTATCCGTTGTTTGCCGCCCCGCCAACTGGCCCGTACGCTCCGCCTAAATCCCCCCGTACCACTCTGAACTTCAACTACGACTGGAAGTTCGTCAAAGCAGATGCTCCGGGAGCAGAAAATCCCGCATTCGATGACACAAAGTGGGACACCGTCGCGACACCCCACAGCTTCAACGACGTCGACTCGTTCCGCAAGATCATCTCTCACGGCGGTGGAGATACTGGCACATACAAAGGACTCTCCTGGTATCGCAAACACTTCAAGTTGCCGGCGGAACTTGCCGGCCAAAAGGTCTTTCTCGAGTTCGAGGGCATGCGTCAGGCCGGCGACATCTACCTCAACGGCAAGCAGGTCGGCCTTTACGAGAACGGCGTCAACGCCTACGGGATCGACATCACCGACGCGCTCCAGTTCGGCAAACGAGAACGTACTCGCAGTCAAAGTCGACAACACCACTCGCTACCAGGAGCGCGCCTTCTGCATGGCCAACCCCAAGAACGCCGACGGCACGCCATGCGTTCCGATCGGTTTCGAGTGGAACGCGAACGACTTCAACCCCGATCACGGAGGCATCAACCGCCGCGTCTGGCTGCATATCGCCGGCAAAATCCACCAGACGCTGCCTTTGTATTACGGACTGGAGAGCCAGGGCGTTTACGTTCATGCCGCGAACTTCGACATCGCGAAGAAGACCGCCGACGTGACGGTCGATGCCGAGGTGCACAATACATCGGGCGATCGCGCGACAGTAGGACTTTCCGTCGCCATCGTCGACCACTCGGGGAACATCCGCGCGCAGTTCGAAGGTGACCCGGTCGACATGGTCGACGGCGAGAAGAGCGTTCAAACCGCAACCGGAACCCTTAAGGATGTACGTTTCTGGAGCTCCGACGATCCATATCTGTACGACGTTTACACCATCCTCAAAGTGGACGGGAAAGTGGTCGATGTAAATCGCCTCGAAACCGGCTTCCGCAAAGCTGAGTTCAAAGGCGGCGTTGGCAAAGGCGGCGTCTACATCAACGACCAGTTCGTTTACCTCAAGGGATTCGCGGAGCGCTCTGCCGACGAATGGGCCGCTGTTGGAGCGGGCTATCCAGACTGGATGCACGATTACACCGCCAAGATGATTCGCGATTGCCACGGCAACTACATGCGCTGGATGCACGTCTCGCCGCAGAAGGTCGACGCGGACTCGTTCGCGCGCTTCGGCATCATTCAGGCTTGTCCGGCCGGCGACAAGGAGCGCGACGTCACCGGACGTCAATGGGATCAGCGCGTCGAAGTGATGCGCAACTCCATCATCTACTTCCGCAACAACCCCAGCATTCTTTTCTGGGAGGCCGGAAACACCGTTATCGCGCCGGGCCAGATGCAGCAGATGGTCGACCTGCGCAAGCAGTGGGATCCAGAAGGCGGCCGCGTGATCGGCACTCGCGGCGACGGAAATAACGACGCGAACACGGCGACGACGCCGATCGCGGAGTACTACGGCGTCATGATCGGCCAGGCTCCGCAAACCGATGCGCTGACCGATCCGAAGGCAATGTTTCGCGCCTACTCGATCGAGCGGCGCGACCGCGCGCCGATCGTCGAGACCGAGGACTTCCGCGACGAAGGCGCACGGCGCTTCTGGGACGAATTCTCGCCGCCATATTACGGCTTCAAGAAAGGCCCGAACGACACCTATCAATACACTTCGGAGAGCTTCGCCGTCGCAGGCGTCAAGCGTTATTGGGATTACTGGACGAACCGCATCTCCAACACCGATCCGGCGCACTCGAAGTGGTCGGGCTATTGCTCAATCTACTTCTCCGACGAGGATGCGGACGGACGACAGGACTCGAGCGAAGTCGCGCGCGTCAGCGGCAAGGTCGATGCGATGCGACTGCCGAAGGAAATTTACTTCGCGCACCGCGTGATCCAGAACGATCAGCCAGACCTGCACATTCTAGGCCATTGGAGCTATCCGACCGACAAGCCGGTAACAAAGACGATCTACGTTATCGCGAACACGGAGTCGGTTGAACTGATCGTCAACGGCAAGTCAGCGGGCGTGAACTCGAAGCCTGACAACGGCTGGATCTTCGCGTTTCCTGAGATCACTTTTGCGCCGGGAAGTCTGAAGGCTATCGGCAAGAACGGAGCGAAGGTTGTCGCGCAGCAGGAGTTGACGACTGCAGGCGCGCCGGCGGCGATAAGGCTAACTCCGATCGTCAGCCCAAATGGTTTGCAGGCAGACGGCGAAGATGTTGCGCTGATCGATGTTGAAGTGATCGACGCGAAAGGCCAGCGTTGCCCAACGGACGACGCGCGCGTTGACTTCACCTGCGACGGACCTGGCATTTGGCGCGGCGGATACAACAGCGGCAAGGTCGACTCAACCAACAACCTGTATCTGAACACTGAGCTTGGAATCAATCGCGTTGCTGTTCGTTCGAAACTGACTGCTGGCACAATTACCGTGGCTGCGAAGCGGGATGGATTGAAGCCGGCGCAAGTACAGATCACGTCGAAACCTGTGATCGTGACCGACGGGATCTCAACTTTCATGCCGCCGAAACTGCAAGGTCCGGCGGAAACAGCCTGATTGAAAGCGCTCATCACGCGCCTCCCTCAGTGCGACGAGCGGAAGACACTAGCTGGCGACGCATGAGGACGGCGTCGTCTTCTGGGTCGCGGTAATAGCGCGGCCTGCGGCCAGTTTCGGTGAAGCCGAGGCTGGCGTACAGTGCGATCGCACCCGCGCTTACGGCGCGTACTTCCAGGATGATTTCGGTTGCACCCTTCGAGCGGGTCCAGTCAAGGACTGCATTGCAGAGGCCGCGGCCGACGCCGGCGCGACGTGAACTCGCGGCGACGACCACGCTCTCCAGTTCGGCTGACGATGGGCTGACAAGGCCAACGGCGAAGCCTTCGAGTTGGCCGGCGGTTTGGGCAACAAGAAGGCAACGCGGCGATGCCGAATCTGCCAGGATTGCGGCGTATGCAGACAAAGGCCAATGCGGCGCGTTTTCGGTGGCGCGCTCGAGGGCAACAATCGCATCGAGATCGGATAGCTGAGCCGGCTGAATCTGGAATCTCATCGAGCAGGCGTTCCGGGGCGCGGGGTAGCGACTGTGGGCTTGGCGAAGATTTCTGCGTCGGTGCGGCGGAGATAGTTGGCGTCAATGGTCGCCACATCGTCGAAGTCCTGAACGCGCAGCCGAGGCAGGATGAGCGGCAAGGCGTCTTCGGCTGTGGGTTCGGCGACGAGGCGAGGCGCGAGTTCGGCGAGAGATTGTGCGACGCTGGGCTCGCAGGTGACGAGGGTTGTTTCCGCGATGCCTGCGGCGGACTCGATTGCCGTAAAGAGTTGGTCGCGCGTGACGAGCTTTTCCCGGATGCGGACGCCGCCGGTGTACTCGCCGAGGTAGAACTCGCCGCGGCCCGCATCGAAGAGGGCGAGGATGCGACCGCCGGACGGAGCGGCGAGGCGGGCGAGGACTGCAAGCCGGGAGACGGCGATCAACGGCAGATGGAGCGCTTCGCACAAGCCTTTGGCGGCGCTGAGGCCGACACGCACACCGGTAAATGAGCCGGGACCGTTCACGACGGCCACCGCGCTGAGCGATTCGAGGCCAAACCCGGGGCGCGATGTGAGGTCCTTGATTGTGGCGACGAGGCGCTCGGAGGCGCTGCGCCCTGGGAGAGTGACGGAGGCGATTGCGCCTGGACCGCTACTGATGTCGGCGAGCGAGACGCTGCCAGTGGCGCCACAGGTGTCGATGACGAGGATTTTCATTTCCGCGCCATGCTTTCAGAGATTGAGCAGGTGTGCCCCCCCCTCCCCCCCTATTATTATCTTGGCGAGAAGTGTTTTTGTTTGAGAGGGTTACGGGTTGGATGCTGGTGCAGGTTCCTGATTCTACAAGAGTTACAGCTAAGATCGTCAAAGGAAGCACTTTACGGGAGGGAGCGAACGCTTCTGCGATCAGTAACTCGTGCCTGATGTTGGACGCATATTCTCCCATAGTTCTATTATATGGGATTGAACACAGCCAAAATGTCAACTCTATCTCCTTATAGGTAATAGAGTTAGGTGGCTTCCGCACTGGAAACGCAAATCTTGCCCGGAATTTGCGAAAAATAGTTTTGTGGGGAACGCTCGCGATTCAGGCCAGGAACGTGGGTACTGTGGAGCACAAATAAAAAGGGCGGGACGCCCGCGCCGGGGGTCCCGCCGAGTGAATGTTCAGGAGGGTTAAGGTTTAGGCTGTTTTGCGACGGCGGAAGAGCAAACCACCGGCGCTCATGAGGCCTGTTCCGAGGAGCATGAGGCTGCTTGGTTCGGGAGCGGGGCCAACGCTGCCGGTGAAGTCCAGGCCGAAGTCTGCATAGCCGGTCTGTTCGACCACGAAGGTCAATGTATTCGTCGTTCCTGCTCCCAAGAGAGCCTGGAACGTGTCGGTGGTGACGTTCTCGCAGTTGACGCCATACTGAGAGCAAGCTCCGTCGTTGCCGAGTGGGCCAGCGAGAACTTCATTTACATTGCCGCTGCCGGTGTTCAGGTAGACAGCCGTAGTGTCGTCAGCCAGCAGGTTCAACGAAATGGAATAAAGGCCAGCAGATGCTTCGGAGAACGTGGTGGTAAAGGTGTAGTAACCCTGAGGGGCAACTACCGACGGGCTTCCCGGGCTGGCAGGATTGGTTCCGAGTTCGTTTGACACCCAGGTGGAGCTACCGAGAGCGACAGCCCATGGGGAACCGGCGCCAATTGCAACGGCAGGCGTGTTTGCACCAGTTTGAATATAGGCGGCAGGGTTCTGCAGGAACGACCCCAAGGTGCCGTCGTAGTTGCCGATGGTGTAGCCGTTATAGCTCATGGATGAGTTGACATAGGTCCCGCTGGTGCCAACGAAACTTCCGATAGTGTCAGCAAAAGCATAGGACGCAGATGCGGCGAGAACCGCACCAAGGACTGCAAGCTTACCGATATTCTTCAATTAGGGCCTCGTGAACTGACCGCTTACGCAACGGTCTCGATCTGGAAATGCAATGCTTTTCGAGTCTGCTTCGGGACCGCGCAGGAGTCAGTGTGTCCGACCGATAGGAGCGTACACGTCTGAATTATGGTTGGATCCGTTACACCGCACTATGTTGCACTTGGACGGCCAAACGATGTCTATAAGAATCAATGGATTACGATTATTCTATTTCTTATATGTGCAATCTAATGCACATAAGTGGACTTTTACTAGCCACCTTTCACGGGTCCGTGGATGAGTTGGAACCGAATAAGGCGTTGAAAAATAGATTCTTATCGGGCGCAAGCGTTTGGGCTGGAGTAAGTGCGAATATCGAACTTAATAGGAGACTTTTTCGGCGGCCAGCATTCTTCGCGACAGCCCTAAGCAAACGACTGGCTAACGGGATGGGATTCAGCAAAAAACCCCATTCGTGACATAGACATGTCTCGAATGGGGCACTTGGCGCTGATCTGAACGATCAACCTATTGTTGATTTTTGTCCTGCGATGTAACGCTTCGGAGCCCGGGCCTATGCAGGCTGGATGTTTGAAGCCTGCATGCCTTTGGGACCTTTGGTCGCTTCGTAGGTCACTTTCTGACCTTCCTGAAGGGACTTGAAGCCGCTGGATGCGATCGCGGAGTAGTGGGCAAAGAGATCTGCGCTACCGTCGTCCGGGGTGATAAAACCAAAACCTTTTGCGTCGTTAAACCATTTCACTGTTCCTGATGCCATTTGACACTCTCCTGCCCGCGCTTTGCGCCTGCACTTTCTATCTTACGCTCTACACTGGCGCTCTCTGCTTTGAAAATCTATAAATTAGCGCCCTTGCGATTACCGTCGCGGCCGGGCGAGCGAATCTGCGACCACCCATGAGGCGCCGAGCACGGCCAGATTCACGGCGCTTTCGGTCCAGTTCATGCGGCTGGAGTGGTTGGCGAGGAGGGTCGGCTCATGGATAAGCAAGGCGAAGGAGGCAAGCATCACCGTCAGCAGGATGGCGGCGAAGCGGGCCTGAACACGCGTGAGGATGGCAATACCCGCTGCAATGAATCCAACTCCGGTGGCGTAGCCCCAGAAGACCTGTGACGGCGGCAGCCATTTGGGAACCAGCGGTGCGGTGAGGTTCATGTAGACAAAGTGGGCTCCACCGAAGAGGAGACAACAGATCCCGAATGCGACCTGGCCCAGGCGCGTGAGGCGCACCGCGAGAGTCGAACGGATGCTGGCAGCGTAGATGATCAAGCCGCCTGCGGCGATGGCGATTTGCTCTGCGGCGCCGCTGTAGGCGACATACTGCGTGTAGTGATGAAGCACCACGCGGCCGTTCATCAGGAGGACGACGATGAGTGCGTAGTAGAGAGTGAGAGCCGCGGCTCCCCAGGGCGCGCTTCGACGACGCTGGATGGCCGCGGCTGCGAGCAGCATGAAGGCTCCGGCGGCATAGGCGAGAGCAGTGCGATGTGGGAAGGATCGCGGCACAGGCTGACCGAAAACGAAGTCTCCGATTGCGAGGGAGACAAGGCCGAGCAGCATTACTCCGACGCTGTAGACGCGCCAACCGATGGGGATTGTTGTGTTTTTGGGAAGCATGTCTGTTTGTAGTCTATCGACGGGTGCTGGACGTCGGACTGGCCCGCCGAGAGCGCCTATGAAACCCCATGGTCGACTTCGTCGAACATGAGGCACCCGGAGGAGTGGGTATTGCCTGGGCAGCGTGACGTTTCCGCGCGGTGCAATTATGGTTAGAGAAGGGGTTTGTCTAAACGACCCGCACGTTTGACATCGAACACGACTGCAGTGAGAGAAGAGAGCCGACACGCGCATGACGACGAAGACTGAAGTTCCTGCAAAGGCGGACTTTTCCGCCGAGATGGCGGAGTGGATTGAGGCGTTCGACGAGGTGGTTGCCGGAGAATGGCAGAACGGCGCCGAGATTCTGAAGGCTTTGCGCCAACGCGCGCGCGAGGCCGGGGTGACGGTGGAGTATGAGCATGCCACGCCCTTCCGCAACACGATTCCGAAGCACGATGAAGTTCCCTACCCCGGCGATATGGACATCGAGCGGCGGATCAAGTCGCTGATCCGGTGGAACGCCATGGCCATGGTGCATGGGCAGAACAAGAAGGACCCGGGGATCGGCGGACACATTTCGACCTATTCGTCGCTGGCAACGCTGCTGGAGGTGGGGTACAGCCACTTCTTCCGCGCGCATTACAACGGCGCGGATGGGAAGGAGCTGCCGGGCGACTTTATCTACTTCCAGGGACACGCTTCGCCGGGGGTGTATGCGCGGGCGTATCTTGAGGGCCGGCTGAACGACGATCATCTGAAGAATTTCCGGCACGAGTTGCGCGACAAGCCTGGGCTGTCGAGCTATCCGCATCCGTGGCTGATGCGGAGACTTCTGGAATTTCCCGACGGTGTCGATGGGGATCGGGCCGCTGAATGCGATCTACCAGGCGCGGTTTATGCGCTACCTGGAGAATCGCGGGCTGATTGAGAAGACGGATCGCAAGATCTGGGCGTTTCTGGGCGACGGCGAGACGGACGAAGTGGATACGCTGGGCGCGATCTCGCTGGGCGCGCGCGAGAAGCTGGACAACCTGATCTTCGTCGTCAACTGCAACCTGCAGCGGCTGGACGGGCCGGTGCGCGGCAATGGGCGGATCATCGACGAGCTGGAGGGCGCGTTCCGCGGCGCGGGTTGGAACGTGATCAAGGTGATTTGGGGATCGGATTGGGATGCGCTGTTTGCGCGCGATCATAGCGGACTGCTGCTGCGCCGGATGGAAGAGTGCGTGGATGGCGACTTCCAGACCTACAAGGCGAAGGATGGGGCGTTTCTGCGGAAGCACTTCTTCGGCAAGTATCCCGAGTTGCTGGAGATGGTGAAGGACTATACGGACGATCAGTTGATCCAACTGCATCGCGGCGGCCACGATCCGATCAAGGTTTACAACGCCTACAAGCGCGCGACGGAGCACAAGGGCGGACCGTCGGTGATTCTGGCGATGACGGTGAAGGGCTTCGGGCTGGGCACGGCGGAGTCGCGGAACGCGACGCACTCGGAGAAGAAGCTGACCGACGATCAGCTGGCGGCGTTCGTGAAGCGGTTCAAGATTCCGATTCCGGAAGAGGCTGCGAAGAATGGGACGCCTTACCGGCCGCCGCAGGATTCGCCGGAGATGGTTTACATGCACGCGCGGCGGAAGGAGCTGGGCGGCTATATGCCGACGCGGTCGGTGCCGCAGACAGACTTCAAGGCTCCGGGGCTGGAGTTTTTTGCGGAGTGGACGGCGGGCTCGAAGGGACGCGCGGTTTCGACGACGATGGGATTTGTGTCGATCCTGCGCGGCCTGCTGAAGGATCCGAACATCGGCAAGCTGATTGTGCCGATTGTGCCGGACGAGGGCCGCACGTTTGGGCTGGAGTCGGTGATCCGGCAGGTGGGAATTTATGCGCCGGAGGGCCAGCGCTACACGCCGCACGACAAGGACATGCTGCTGTTCTACCGCGAGGAGCAGGACGGGCAGATTCTGGAGGAAGGCATTACCGAGGCGGGATCGATGGCGTCGTTTACGGCTGCGGGACAGGCGTATTCGACTTACAAGGTGCCGATGATTCCCTTCTACATGTACTACTCGATGTTCGGATTCCAGCGGATCGGGGACATGGCGTGGGCGTTTGCGGACGCGCGCGGCAAGGGCTTCCTGATGGGCGGAACGGCTGGGCGGACGACGATGCTGGGCGAAGGATTGCAGCATCAGGATGGACACAGCCATCTGCTGGCGAGCACGATTCCGACCTGCGTGAGCTACGATCCGGCGTTTGTGTATGAGCTTGCGGTGGTGCTGCAGGACGGCATCAAGCGAATGTACGAGAAAGGCGATGACTGCTTCTACTACGTCACCATGTACAACGAGGATTATGCGATGCCGGCGATGCCGGAGGGATCGGCCGAGGGAATTCTGAAGGGCATCTACAAGTTCCGTGCTGCGAAGAACGGCGAGGCTACGGTGCAGTTGTTCGGGTCCGGGCCGATTCTGAATGAGGTGCTGCGGGCGCAGGAGATTCTGGCGGAGAAGTACCAGATTGCGGCCGATGTTTGGAGCGTGACCAGCTATACCGAACTGCGGCGCGAGGCGATTGCCACGGAGCGATGGAACCGGCTGCATCCTGCGGAGGCGGAGAAGAAGACTTATATCCAGACAGCGCTGGAAGGGGCGAAGGGGCCGATTGTCGCGGCGAGCGACTATATGAAGGCGATGCCGGATGTGCTGGCTCCGTGGCTGGTGCTGGATGGAAAGAGCAGGCTGGTGACGCTGGGGACGGATGGATTCGGACGCAGCGATAACCGCGAGCATCTGCGGAGGCACTTCGAGGTGAATGCGGAGTCGATTGTGGGCGCGACGCTGTCGCGGCTGGCACGGGACGGCAAGATGAAGGGCAAGAAGGCTCAGGCTGCGCTGGCTGAGTTGGGGCTCGATGTTGAGGCTCGGGATCCGGCGCGCGCATGATGGCTGAGGGAACGGATACAGGAGCAGTCTGGGAAAATCCGCTGATTCCGAACGCAAGGCTGAAGCAGATTTATCTGGCAATGATGCAGGCGCGGACGCTTGCGCGCGTGCTGCCGAGACGAGACAAGACGACCCTGGGGCTTGAGGCTTGCCTGGTGAGCCCCACGGTGGATCTTGGCGCGGGCGACCTGGTGAGCGACGTGCTTGCCGGGGGTGTGGTGGATTTTCTGCGCGGAGCCACGCTGGTCGAGGCGATGAAACCCGGGAGTGTTGCGAAGAAGCGCGGCTTGCGCGCGGATTGCGGGGCGGCGGGACGGATTGCGAGCCCGGCTGTAGTGGCAGAGCGCATCTGGGCTGCGCTGGGCGCGGCGGCTGCGTTGAAGGGTCTCGCGGCTAGCGCGAAGAGTGCGGCGATTGAAGATTCGAGCGGAATCGCAGGCCGGCGTGGTGGTGGTGTATGTGCTGCCGCGCCAAGTGACGCCCGCGCTGTGGCAGAAGGCTCTGACGTTTGCTCGCGAGAACGTGCTGCCGGTGTTGTTTGTAGTGTTGCCGACCCAGGACGAAGGCTTCGACGAAGACAGTCGGAGTGAGCGAGATTGCGCTGCGCTGCGGAGTGCCCGGGATGCCGGTGGACAAGGACGATGCGGTGGCTATCTATCGCGTGGCGCAGGAGTCTATTGGACACGCGCGCATCGGCGGAGGAGTGGCGGTGATCGAGTGCGTGCCGTTCGTGGTGGCCGGAGGCGGGGGCAAGCGCGCGCCGGTGGCAGATGCGATCAGGGCCTGGAGCAGTACATGCTGCAGCGCGGCGTGGCGAAACAGACGTGGTTGGACCGAGAGACAAGGTTGTTTGCAAAGCGGACTGCGGATGCAAAAAGCGCATCCAAGTAAGACGTAGCGCGAGTGAGAGTGTCGAGAACACCTGCCAGGCGAGTTTGACGGCGGGTGGAAGGCTTTCGAAAGTTTGGGCGGACAAGGTTGACCCCAGCGGCTAAAGCCGCGCGTTCCTCCCCGGCAGTCTATGGCACGGCTGAAGCCACGCTCTGAACGAGACCGACGTGTCCCCCTGAGAGCGCTGGGCGCGCAGTTACACTGGAGATGTCGTTGGACCGGGTTTTCGAGGTGCTAGTGCGGACAGTAATTCGTCTCTTGTTTGTTGGCATTGCGAGTCTGGGGCTGGGATTGGGGACTGCACGCGCGGCCGAGGCTTCAGCGCAGACGTCCGATCCGCAGACGGCAACTCCCCAGACCGCAGTTCCCCAGACAATGCCCGCGCCAGTTCCGGCCACTGCTCCTGTTGACGCCGTTCCGACTCCGGCGCCTGGGAGCCAGGATAAGATTCCGTCGATGCCGCCCTATCGAGGGCAGCCTGCCAGCCAGGAGCAGAACGGTCAGCCGCCCGCCATGCCTGTGCCGCAGTCAGCGCCTCCACCGGCAGACGCACCCGCGCAGGCCACTCCGCAGGTTCCATATACGGCCATGCCGGCTTACGCACCTGTGGCGGAGAAGAAGGGCCGCATACCGCTCGATCCGCTGGGCAGCGCCTACATCCCACTGGATAGCTGGGTGTATCCGGCGATGATGCGGCTGTACGGGCTGGGCTATCTGCGACACGATGTTTGTGTCGATGCGGCCGTACACGCGGCGCAGCGCGCTGCACATCCTGCAGAAGTCGGAGGACGCGATTCTTTCCAGCGACGACGAGCAGGCGCAGGAGATTCTGTCTGCGCTGCTGAACGAGTTGTCCGACGAAGGCATCACCAGCACGACGATCGCGGGGTCGACGCGTGGCACGCTTTATGGGGTGTATTCGTTGTACACGCGGATGACGGGCGTCTCAGGCACGATTCTGCAGGACAGCTTCCACCTTGGGCAGACGTTCTACAACGACTACGGACGTCCGGAGGAGCCGGGCTTCAATAACATCACCGGCTTCTCGACACTGAACGAGCAGGGGCGCTTCTCGTTATACGTGCGGGGAGAGTATCAGCATGCGCCAAGCGCGCAGGGCTATTCACTGGGACTTGCCGAAGAACTCTCGAACATCGACGAAATTGAATTCACGGGATACAACAACCCGCAGGATACGATTCCGTATGGAAACCTTCAGGCGCAGAATCCGTTCAGGCTGGTGGAGGCGACACTGTCGTTTCACCTGCTGGGGCACGAGATCTCCGGAGGTAAGTCGGACGCGTGGCTTGGGCCGGCGATGGGCAGTTCGATGGAATGGTCGAATAACGCGGAGAATATCTATTCGTTCCGGATCAACCGGGTCGAGCCGCTGAACATCAAGTACCTCTCGCGGCTGCTTGGGCCGGTGCGGTACAACTTCTTCTATGGCAGCCTGAAAGGACACACCGCTCCGAACAACGACTGGGTGCATTCGGAGATGTTCTCCTTCTCGCCCACGCGGGACTTCCAGTTCGGATTCCAGCGAACGGTAATCTTCGGCGGCGCGGGTCACGAACCGGTCACGATACATACGTTCCTGAAGGGATTTTTCGACACCAACGATACGAATGAGGAAGAGAAGTTATCGCGGGACGATCCTGGGGCGCGTTTTTCAGGGTTCAATTTCTCATATCGACTGCCGTTTGTGCGCAACTATCTGACTCTATATGCAGACTCGGAGGCGCACGACGATCTGACGCCGGTATCGGCTCCGCGTCGTGCCGCATATCGGCCTGGGATTTATCTCTCGCAGTTTCCCGGAGCGAGGCGGCTCGATTTTCGCGTCGAAGGCGTATCCACCGACTGTTCGACGCTGGCCTGCGTGTATGGCAGTCACCAGTACGTGGAAAACGCGGTGCAGAAGCAGGGCTACACCGCCAAAGGCATCATTTTGGCCGACTGGATCGGGCGCGAGGCCAAGGGCGGGCAGGCATGGCTGACGTATCACCTGTCGGGCAATGAATGGGTGCAGCTTTCGTACCTGAACAAGAAGTCGGCCAAGGACTTTATCCCGGGCGGAACGACGCAGAACCAGTTTCGCGTGGACGTGTTGAAGCGCATCGGTCCGGATGTCGAGGTGAATGCCTGATTACCAGCGTGAGAACTGGAAGGCGCCAGTCTATCTGCCCGGTGCCCAGGGCAACAATACATTCTCGGTGCAGGTGACGTTCTTCCCGAAGTTACGGACGACGGGGCACTGAGCTACTTCGATGGAGCGGCGAGACAAGCCTGGAAGTAGGCGAGCGATTTCTTCAGGCCTTCGCGCAGAGAGATCTTCGGCTCCCAGCCAAGCAGAGTTCGCGCCTTGGTGATGTCGGGGCGGCGGCGTGCGGGATCGTCCTGCGGCAATGGCTTATGAACGATCTCGGACTTTGAGCCGGTGACGCTGAGGACTTCCTGAGCGCACTCGATCATGGTGAACTCGGTCGGGATTGCCGATGTTGACCGGGGTGTGCTCGGAGGATCGGAGAGGCGCACGATGCCGTCGATGAGATCGGAGACATAGCAGAAGCTGCGCGTCTGGAGGCCGTCGCCGTAGATGGTGAGGGGCTTGCCCGCGAGCGCCTGCATCATGAAGTTGGAGATGACGCGGCCGTCGTTGGCCTGCAGGCGCGGGCCGTAGGTGTTGAAGATGCGGACCATGTGGGTGTCGACGCCGTAGTAGCGGTGCTAGGCGGTGACGGCGGCCTCGGAGAAGCGCTTGGCCTCGTCGTAGACGGAGCGCGGGCCGATGGGATTGACGCGGCCCCAGTAGGTCTCGACCTGGGGATGGACCTCGGGATCGCCGTAGCACTCGGAGGTGGAGGCGTGGAGATATCCGGCGTTGTATTTGCGCGCGAGGTTGAGCGTATTGATGGTGCCGGCAGAGCCGACGAGAAGGGTCTCCGGCGCCGAGACGGTCGTAGTCGACGGGGCTGGCAGGCGAAGCGAAGTTGAAGATGAAGTCGACGGGGCCGGGGTCGAAGGGCGCGCAGATGTCCTGCTCGAGAAAGCGTGAAGCGACTGTTTCCAGCGAGATGGCTGAGGTTGGCCAGCTTGCCGGTGGCAAGGTTGTCGACGCCGAGAACGGCATGGCCCTGGGCTAGCAGCACGTCGGTCAGGTGAGAGCCGAGGAAGCCCGCAGCTCCAGTGACAAGTATCTTTCTCTGCATCGTAGGCTCCATTTTTTTGGTCGTGGGGCTAGACGACTGCGGGTATAGCGACATCGACGTCGCGTGTGGGATATACGGCGGGGCGGCCGATACTGAGGTAGGTGAATCCGTGGTCGTGCATCACTCTAGGGTCGAACAGGTTGCGGCCATCGACCACGATGGGGTAGCGCATGAGGGTGTAGATGCGTTTGAGGTCGAGTTCGGCGAACTCAGCCCAGTCGGTGAGGATGAGAGGGCGTCGGCATCGATGGCGGCGGCGTAGGCGTCTTCGGCGTAGCGGAGATTGCGGGCCGGCGGGAAGTTCCTGCGCGGTGCGCTTCATGGCGGCAGGGTCGTAGGCGGCGATCGAGCAGCCTTCGGCGAGCAGCATCTCGACCAGGTCGATCGCGGGCGATTCGCGGATGTCGTCGGTCTCGCCTTTGAAGGCGAGGCCGAGCACGCCGATGCGCTTGCCGCGCAGAGTCCAGAGGGCGGAGCGCACCTTGGAGAGGAAGCGCTTCTTCTGCTGGACGTTGATCTTCTCAACCTCGGTGAGGAGGTTGAAGTCGATGCCGAGTTGCTCGGCAACGGAGCGGAAGGCCGCGACGTCCTTGGGAAAGCAGGAGCCGCCGTAGCCGATGCCGGGGCGCAGGAAGCGCGGCCCGATGCGGCTGTCCAGGCCCATGCCGCGGGCAACCTGCTCGATGTTGGCGTCGGTGGCTTCGCAGAGGTTGGAGACCGCGTTGATGAACGAAATCTTCAGCGCGAGGAAGGCGTTGGAGGCGTGCTTGATGATCTCCGCCGACTTGGTGGAGGTATTGAGCAGGAGCGGCGGCTGGGCGGTGGTACAGCAACCGGGGATGGCGTCCGGCCGCTGGTAGTAGGCCCCGGTGGTGAGCGGAGCGTAGATGGCGCCGAGCAGAGCCGCGGCGGCCTCGCTGTCGGCGCCCACGACGATGCGGTCGGGATGGAGGAAGTCCTCGACCGCCGTGCCTTCGCGCAGGAATTCGGGGTTGGAGACGACGTCGAAGAGGCGGCGGCCGACGCCGTTGCGCTCGATGGCGCGGCGGATCCACTCGTTGGTATAGACCGGGACGGTGCTTTTTTCGACGATGACTTTGTAGCTGGTCAGCGAACGGGCGATCTCGCAGGCGACGGCCTCGACATAGGAGAGGTCGGCGTCGCCGGTTTCCGATTGCGGGGTGCCAACGGCGATGAAGATCGCCTCGCAGTCGCGGGTAGCCTCTGCCAGATCGGTGGTGAAGCGGATCTTCGTGTTGCGGTAGCGTTCGAGGAGTTCGGGGAGGTGCTTCTCGTGGATGAGGGTGTCGCCGGACTCAAGCGCGGCAACTTTGCGCTCATCATTGTCCACGCAGATGACATCATGGCCTATCTCGGCAAAGCAGACGGCCGCAACCAGGCCGACATAGCCCGAGCCAACAACAGCGATTTGAATAGCTTTGCTCATGATGATTTCCGAAGAATGTCCCTTTGAGGCACTGCTCCAAGTCTAGCGGACTTCGAGCCCATTCGGAAACCTCTTGAGCAGATTGAGATGGTTGAACGCCTAAGCCGTGGCAGTTGACCGAATCTGGTCGAAACTCCGATAAGTCCCTGTTTGCTGTTCGATGCGGATTTCCCCGGAAGCTAGCCAGGGCCTGAAGATGCACCCAATTGCCATTTCCTTGGGGCAGGCCAGTCGGGTAGACTACTAGGAATGGGTCCGCAAAAAACGCAGTTGCCCCCCGCCGCCGGCGCGTTCGAACCGCAGCGGCCCGGGATGGTTTCGGATGTTGGCGATACATCCCTGTCGGAGGCAGTGGCGACCCTTCGCAAGCGGCTGTGGATTCTGATCCTGGCGGCCGTGCTGGGTGCCTGCTACGGAACCTACACGGCGGTGACCCAGCCCAAGCTTTACCGCGCATCCAGCACCATACAGGTGCATAGCGGAGCTTCGAACCAGTTCAGACTGGATGCGGCGTATGAGGATGACGACTCCCAGACCAAGATGAACACGGAAGTGTTGATCCTGAAGAGCGACACGTTGCTGACCAACGTCGCGCGCGATCTGGATCTGGCCAACAACCCGGATTTCAATGGCGGAACGGCTCCTCCGGTACACCTTTCGCTGACCGACCCGGCGGTACACAATTCGGTGGTTGGAGCGCTTCAAGGAGGGCTGGAAGTCGCGACCATTCCCCGGACCGAGATGATGACGATCAGCTACTCCAGCCTGAGTCCGAAGCTGTCCGCCGACATCGTCAACAAGGTGGTGGAGGATTACATTCAGCGGGCCTATAACGCGCCCTATGCACGGACCAAAGCGATCTCGGACTGGCTGTCTCAGCAGTTGGATGAGTTGAAGTTGCAGGTTGAACGCTATCAGCAGCAGATGATGGACCTGCAGCGGAAGCTGGGTTCTCTGGGCTACGATTCGTCGCACAATACCCTGGAGTCGTCGCTGGAAGCGCTGGTAACCGCAGAGGGCAATGCGAAGATTGCGCGCATCAACGCTGAATCGCGCTATCGCATGGTCGCTGGAATGGACCCTGGGACCATTGAAGGATCGATCGAGACGACTCCGGGAACAATGCCGGGCGAGTTGAATGCGCTGCGAGCGCAACTAGCCTCGCTGAAGGCCAACTACGCTCAGCTGACAGCACAGTCGGCAGGCGGCCTGGGCCCCAATCATCCGCAGGTGAAGGCCCTGCAGGACCAGATCAACGAGTTGACCAAGGAGATCACCTCAGAGCAGAACCGGCTGGAGTTGCAGGCCAAAGAAACCTATCTGGCCGCGCTTGCGACGGAGCAAAAGACTCAGCAGGAACTCGACGCCAGAAAAGCCGAGGCATACAAGCAGGGCGACGACATGGTGCAGGAGACCGTCGTGCAGCGGGAGTACGATCAGGACCGCGCACTGTATGAGGCTCTGCAACAGCGCCTGGAGACGGCCAAGCTCGAGTCCGGATCTGGACGCCACGGAAGTGGACCAGGTGGACAAGGCGCTACCGCCCATGAGCCCGACTTTGCGGTCGCCGACGACGATTATTGCGACCACAACCATCTTCTTCCTGCTTGGCGGCATCGTGATCGCCTTCATCCTGGAGAGCCTCGATACCGGGCTGCATAACATCCAGCAGATCGAGGCAGTGATGAACATGCCTTCGCTTGCGGTCATTCCCAAGTCGAAGCGATCCAGCGCGGAGCAGACCGCGGCGATGTCCACGGCGCAGCGCAACATCAACGTCCTAACCCAGCCAAAGTCGCAGTTTACTGAGGCGTTCCGGTCGCTGCGGACCTCGCTCCTGCTGGCCACCGCGGGCAAGCCACCGAAGTTCATCCTGTTTACCAGCGCGACGCCATCCGAGGGCAAGACAACGGCAGCGAGCAATCTGGCTTGCATCCTCGCGCAGGGCGAGGCCCGCGTGCTGCTGATCGACGCCGACCTGCGCCGGCCGAACGTCCACCATCGGTTCGGACTGACCGGCAAGCTCGGATTGACCACCGTTCTGGCGGGAACATCGAGCTTTGAGGAGGCGGTGAACGACGTCCCCGAGTTGCCCAACCTGGATATTCTTCCCAGCGGCCCGGTGCCGCCTTTCCCGACCGAGATGCTCAGTTCCGAGTCGATGGCGGCGCTGCTGCAGAAGGTCGGAGGAATATACACCCACGTGGTCATCGATTCCCCGCCGATCCTTTCCGTCACCGACGCGGCGATTCTGGGGCGCGTGGTGGACGCCGTGGTTCTGGTGGTCCGCCACGGCAAATCGAGCAAGAACGTCATGCGCGGGCGCGCGATCTCCTGATCCGTTCGGGCGCTCCGATCGCCGGCCTGGTGTTGAATGCGGTCGACTTGAACTCGCCCGAGTACTACGGCTATTACGGATACACGGGGTACTCGTACGGATCGATGGATGGGGAGAGCTGGGAGGCTCAGTCTACTCGTAATGGCGCGGGCAGCACGGAACGGAAGGACAGCCGATGACCTTCGAATTCCAGTGTCGCGACGCACAGGATTGCCGGTGAGGGCTGGAACGCCTGTTCCGCGCTGGATTCTGGTGTGCGTTCTGATCGCGTCGGGCACGGCCTTGGGGCGACACGAACCGCGGCTGGGCAGACTGCTGCGAGTTCCGGGCAGACCGCCGCTTCGGCTGCGTCACAAGCCGCGCCTGCTTCGACTAGCCCAGTTGACAAACCAGCCATTGTCGATGCTTTACCCCGGCGAAGATTTTCAGTTGCAGCCGGGAGACCTGATTACAGTGAGCGTCTTCCTGCAGCCGGACTACCAGGCGACCGGGCGGATTGGCCAGGACGGAACCATCCAGCTTCCGTTTATCGGCAGCGTCTCGCTGCAGGGGCTGACTGTGCATGCGGCCCAGACCTTGATCGCGGAGCGCCTGCGAACCGGACGGTTTCTATCGCAACCCTGACGTCATCATCCGGGTAATGGATACAGTGAATGGCTCCGTGATCTGATCACCGGTGAAGTACGTGCGACGATTCCGGTCGCGACGGAGAGAAGCCTGAAGGATGTGCTTCTGACCGCGGGCGGGCTTCCGCCCAATGCGAGCCACACAGTAAAGATCGTGCGTCCGGGACTGGCTGAGCCGATCGTCGTCGAACTCGGCACCGACCTGGCCACCAGCACGACGGCAAATATCCAGGTTCACCCGCACGACATCATTCAGATCACGCGCGCCAGCGTCGTCTATGTGCTGGGCGCGTTCAAGACTCAGGGCGCCGTGCCGCTGGACCAGGCATCGCCGCTCACTTTGTTGCAGTTGGCTGCGCTCAGCGGAGGAATCAACTACGAAGGTCAATATAACGACCTGCGCCTGATCCGCACCGTCGGAAACGACCGCAAGGTGATCACAGTGGACATCAAGAAGGTCCGCGAGGGCACTGCCAAGGACCCGATTCTGCAGGCGAACGATATCGTCTTCCTGCCGACGAATGACATGAAGGCGATACTCAAGAGCCTGGGAGCAGGCGGCGTATTGGGACTTGTCTCCGTCATCCTCGCGGCGCACACGTACTAGCGCGGTCCTCTGCAGGCGCGACGCGTGCGCCCGACCGCCGATCAACCCTGGAAGGGAGAGATTGGATGACATCCGAGCACGAACGGGCGGCAGCCACGCGCCAACCGGCGCGTGCGGCTGGCCTACCTGGTGAGCCACCCCATCCAGTACCAGGCTCCCCTGCTGCGGCGCATCGCCCAGGAGCCGGACATCGACCTCACCGTCTTCTTCGGCTCGGATTTCTCAGTCAGCGGATATCGCGACGAAGGCTTCGGCGTGGGCGTGAAGTGGGACGTTCCCCTGCTGGACGGGTACAAGCACGTCTTCCTGCCCAGGCTGCGCGACGGCAACGATGTGAGCTTTGCCATGCCCGTGAACCGCGGCATCGTCAGCGCATTGCGCGGAGGGGGCGACGCGGCGTTCGATGTTCTTTGGGTGCATGGATACGCGACCGTCAATGCGATGCACGGAATGATGGCGGCCAAATCGCTGGGTATTCCGGTGCTGATGCGTGCCGAGTCGTGGCTGCGAGACCGTGGACGCAGCGGCGTGAAGCTCGCGCTCAAGAACATCTTTTTCGCGGGACTTCAGCGCATGGTGGATGGCGTGCTTCCCATCGGCACGATGAATGCGGAGTACTGGCACCACTACTTTGGCGACGCCGTGCCGCAGTTCCTGATGCCCTATGCCGTGGACAACGCCTACTTCGCCGAACGTGCGCGCGCCGCGCAGGCTGGCCGCGAGAGCCTGCAGGCGGAACTTGGACTGGATCCGGCGCGGCCGGTTGTGCTGTTCGCCTCGAAGCTGCAGCCACGCAAACATTGCGACCATCTGATCGAGGCTTACGCGCGTCTGTCGCCTGGGCCCGGCATCGAGCCAAACCCATATCTCGTGATCGTCGGCGACGGGGAAGAGCGAGCCGCGCTGGAACGACAGGCGGCGGCGACAGGCTTTGGCAGCATCCGCTTCTGCGGGTTTCGCAACCAGTCGGAGATGCCGCGCTTCTTCGATCTGGCCACGGTCTTCGTGCTGCCGTCGCGCCACGAGCCCTGGGGCCTGATTGTGAATGAGGTAATGAACGCAGGCCGCCCGGTGATTGTGTCAGATGACGTTGGCTGCGCGCCGGACTTGATCGAAGACGGCGTGAATGGCTGCATCTATCCGGTGGGTGACATATCCGCGTTGGAAAACGCACTGCGTAGCGTACTTGATTCTCCGGGCCTCGCAGAGGCGATGGGCCAGCGGGCGTTGGAACGCATCCAACATTGGAGTTTCACGGAAGATATCGAAGGGCTTCGACATGCTCTGGCGGCGGTTGTGCCTGGATTCGAGGCCGAGGCAACGGCTGTTTAGACCGCCTGCATCGCGCGACGTACGGTGAGCCGATGCACCGCGTAAACGGCGCTCGCGGCAGCCTCTGTGTGAGAGGATAAAAATACGAACGCAGCACAAAATCTGTACGATGCGGAGCGTACATGTGTGGCATAGCGGGGTTCGTCGCAACGTCAGAAACCCCTGAATCGACGGCGCTGGATGCGGTTCGGCGCATGACCGACCGGATGCACCTGCGCGGGCCCGACGGCGAAGGATTATGGACCGGCAAAGGAGTCGTGCTAGGCCATCGGCGGCTCGCGATTCTCGATCTCAACGTTCGGTCGGATCAACCGATGGTCACCACGGACGGCGACTACACCATCGTCTTCAACGGTGAGATTTATAACTTCCGCGAACTCCGTGCCGATCTCGAAGCGCAGGGAGTTGTCTTCCGCACCACGTCCGATACCGAAGTTCTCCTGATCCTGTACACCCGCGAGCACGAGGCAATGCTGCCCAAACTGCGCGGCATGTTCGCGTTTGCAATCTGGGATGCGCGCGCCAATGAACTGTTCCTCGCCCGCGACCCTTATGGCATCAAGCCGCTCTACTATGCGCAGACCGGCCACGGTTTGGCGTTTGCGTCGCAGGTCAAGGCGATCCTGGCGTCAGGCCTGGTACCTGCGGAACGCGAGACCGCGGGCGTCGCCGGATTCTTCCTATGGGGTAGCGTTCCCGAACCATGGACGCTTTACCGCGACGTCTTCGCATTGCCCTGCGGAAGCTGGTTGCGCCTGCGCGGCGACAAACTCGAGGGGCCGGTGGTCTGGGACGACATCCGCGACAACTGGCGCCAGCCCGCTATCCCCGAAACCGCCGCGGAGTTGCAGGAAAGAGTCCGGCAGGCCGTGACCGACTCGGTGCGTGCCCATCTGGTTTCGGACGTGCCCGTCAGCGTGTTCCTGTCTGGAGGAATCGATTCGGGAACAATTGCCGGACTGATCTCCGAACTGGGCGCACAGGTCGAGGGCGTCACCGTGGGCTTCGACGAGTTCTCCTCAAAGCAGGAGGACGAGGTGCCCGTGGCGGCAGCGCTGGCGAAACATTACGGGATGCCGCATCATGTGCGCCGCATCTCGCGCGCAGAGTTTGAAGCGGACGTTCCTTTGATTCTGGACGCGATGGATCAACCGTCAATCGACGGCGTGAACACCTGGTTCGCCGCCAAGGCTGCGGCGGAACGCGGATACAAAGTCGTTCTCTCCGGCGTGGGCGGCGATGAGCTTTTTTACGGCTACTCGCTGATGCGGGAACTTCCGCGGAGCGCGATGCAGGGGAAAATGATTGCGGCGATTCCCGGCGCGCGGTCGGTGGTAAGAGCCGCGACCTCGTACCTCGCCAAGGGGCATCGCCATCCCAAGCTCAGGGGCATTCCCGACTTCATGGACTCGCTCGAAGGCGTGTACTTCCTGAAGCGTTGCCTCTTTCTGCCGCAGGAACTACCAACGTTGATGGGCGAAGACGCGGCGCGCGAAGGCCTGGCTCGGTTGGGTGGATGGCCTCCCGGCATGGCGAAGACGAACGCGGTCACCGGTGCAGCCGGCATCTGCCTGCTCGACTCGACGCAGTATCTGCGTAACCAGCTTCTGCGCGACAGCGACTGGGCCAGCATGGCACACTCGCTGGAGTTGCGCACTCCGCTGGTGGATGCCGCGCTGCTGCACTCGCTGCGGTCGTATCACACGGGATTCACCGGAGGAGTGGGCAAGCGTATGCTGGCGCAGTCGCCGAAAAGCGGGTTGCCGGAGGAGATTATTGGCCGCCCGAAAACGGGCTTCGGCGTACCCATGACGGATTGGCTGGCCGCCGCCACCGAACGCCGCGACTGGGCAAGTATGCCGCTGCTGGCAGCAAGCGGAACTCCATGGACGCGGCGGTGGGCGCGCATCGTTCTGGATGAGGGATTCGAGGGAGGCGCATAGCAGTGTTGCAGCAGCGTCCCATTTCGCCCGAGGATCTCCGATGAAAATCCTTCACTTCATCGCTTCGATCGATCCTGCTACCGGCGGCCCAGTCGAAGGACTGCGGCAGCGCTGCGCCATCTATCGTGCAGGCGGGTATGAGGTCGAGGTCGCGTCTCTGGATTCGCCGGAATTCGTCGCGACGTGCGACTTCCCTGCCACTCTGATTGGCCTTGGGCCGGGCCGCGGAACCTATGGATATTCGCCGCGCGCTGTGCCGTGGCTCAAGGAAAACGTAGGCCGCTTCGACGTAGTCTTCATCAACGGCGTGTGGAACTACAACACACTGGCCGCGCATCGCGCACTTGCAGGCACCGATATCCCCTGGGCGATCTTCACCCATGGCATGCTCGACCCCTACTTCAAAAAGCAGTATCCGCTGAAGCATCTGAAGAAAGCGTTTTATTGGCATACGCTTCTCGGCAGAGTCTTCCGCGACGCCACCGAAGTCCTGTTCACGTGCGAAGAGGAGAAGATTCTCGCGCGGCAATCCTTTTCGCGATACAAGGTGCGCGAGGCCGTGGTTCCCTACGGCACTTTCGGCCCGAACTGCGACACCGCGGCGGCAACCGAGGAGTTTCTCTCGCGATGGCCGGAGCTTCGCGGCAAGCGTCTCGCAATCTCGCTGGGGCGCATCCATCCGAAGAAAGCCACCGACATCCTCATCGAGTCGTTCGCCGCAACGCTGGCAAAAGATCCGGCGTGGCAACTGGTGATCGTTGGCCCCGATCAGATCGGCTGGCAGAAAGACCTCGAAGGGCTCGCCGCAAGACTCGGCATCGCCAATCGCATCACCTGGACCGGCAGCCTCGCGGGCGCCCCGAAATGGGGTGCGTTCTCTGCTTCTGAAGTCTTTGTGATCCCATCGCACCAGGAAAACTTCGGCATCGTGGTGGCCGAGGCAATGGCATGTAATCTGCCCGTGCTGATGTCCAACAAGGTGAATATCTGGCGCGAAGTCGTCAGCTACGACGCTGGATTTGTCGCGGACGATACCGTTGAGGGAACCACCGCTTCGATGCAGCGCTGGTCTGCTCTCACAACCGAGGAAATCGCCGCGATGCGCTTGCGGGCGAAGAAGTGCTTCAATGAGATGTTCGACTTCAACGTAACCTCGAGGAAGGTGTTGGAAAACGTTGAGGAACTGGCTCGGGCTACACCGAGATACCAGACTTCGGCGGCGGACGAAGAGGCAGTGATGGAAGGCACGGAAGACTAGCGCATGGCGAAAGAAGCGCAATACAACGCGGCGGACCACATTTCTCCCGAGACGGCAGCAGACCCGTATCTGCGCCCCGCCTTCTCCGCGAGCGACCGGGCGAAGCGCCTGGTTTGGGGCATCGTCCGTGCGCTGCTCTACCGTCCGTCGCCGCGGCCGATGCATGGCTGGCGAGCGTTCCTGCTGAAGTGCTTTGGCGCGACCATGGGGCCCGGCTGCCACTTCTATCCAGCCTCCAAAGTCTGGGCGCCGTGGAACCTCGTCTGCGCAGACCAGGTGACGGCGGCGGACGGTGCGGAGATCTACAATCCCGCGCCGATGCGATTCGGCTCCCACGCCATCCTGTCGCAGGATGCCTTCGTCTGCGGCGCCACCCACGACTACGACGATCCGCGCTTTCCGCTGCTGGCGTATGCGATGGACTTTGGCGCCTATTCCTGGGTTTGCGCGCGAGCCTCGGTTGGGCCCGGCGTCAACCTGGGCGAGGGCGCTGTGTTGGGCCTCGGATCGGTCGCGACCCGCGATCTTGAACCCTGGGCCGTCTACGCCGGCGTCCCGGCGGTCAAGGTGAAAGATCGCAAACGGCACGATGTTCCAGTCGTCTGAAAACACAAACCCCACATCCCGGATGAGATGTGGGGCGGCGTTGCGTTGAGCGGACGTTAGCCGCGCAGCTTTGCCAGCAGGTCAGTTGGGTGAACCGGCTTGGCCAGGATTTCGAACTCGTGCCCATTCTGGCGCGCCTTTTCCAGCAGATCGGCGGTAGCCGCCTGGCCTGAGAACAGAAGAATCTTGCAGTTAGGCATCTTCTCCCGGGTCGCGATAGCAGCCTCGATGCCGGTCATCCCGGTCATAATGACGTCCGAGATCAGCATGTCGGGCTGGAAAGTATCGAGTGCTTCGATCGCCTTTTCGCCGCTGTAAACGGCGCGCGCTTCGAAACCGGCCTGGTTGAGGATAATGGCGAGCGTATTGGCGATCACCTGCTCGTCGTCGGCAACTAGAACTTTGCGCTTGGACGGCGGTGCGGCTGGCGAATCAGACATGCGAGGGTCCCCAAATGAATAGAGTGAGAAAAGTTTGCGGGTTACAGCGCCACGGGCCCCACAACTCGTTCCTGGCGTACTTGATAATGATACGCTGAGCGGGGCGAAGGTTGCCGGGCGGACAGATTAATTCCAGCCCATTACAGTCCCGAAGTCCCCCAAAAAGAAGAACCTTATGCCGCAAACGATCATCCGTGCCGAACGCGTCGAAAAGTACTACGCCCAGCCCAGCGCAAACCGCATCCAGGTCATCGCGCCCGACCGACCTGTCCGTCTGTTCGGGCGAAATCCTGGCGCTGCTCGGCCCCTCCGGCTCCGGAAAATCGACCCTGCTGCGCATGCTGACCGGACTCTCCACCCCCTCCGCCGGCCAGGTCTTCTGGCACGACAAGCCCATCGCCACCGCCGATCCCAATGTCTCCATCGTCTTCCAGAGCTTCGCCCTGTTCCCCTGGCTTACCGTGCTTGAAAACGTCGAAGCGCCCCTGAAGGCTCGCGGTCTGGATGCGGCGGAGCAGCGCCGGCGCGGCCTGCGCATCCTCGACACAGTCGGTCTGGACGGCTTCCAGACCGCCTACCCGAAGGAACTCTCTGGCGGCATGCGCCAGCGCGTGGGATTTGCCCGCGCCCTGGTCGTCGAGCCGGAAGTCCTCTTCATGGACGAGCCGTTTTCCGCCCTCGACGTGCTGACGGCCGAGAACCTCCGCAGCGAACTGCTGGAGCTGTGGCAGAAGAAGACCATCCCCACCAAGGCAATCTTCATCGTCACGCACAACATCGAAGAGGCGGTCCTGCTCGCGGACCGCATCATCGTGCTGGGCCGCAACCCGGGCATCATCCGCACCGACTTCAAGGTGACGCTGCCGCATCCGCGCGACCGCAAGAGCGAGGCCTTCACGCAACTCGTCGACTACATCTACAAGGTCCTGACGCAGCCGGGCGAGCGTCCTCCAGCCCTGCCCAGCGCTCCTCAGGGAGCCACGGTAAAGCCGGCCTCCGAGACCCGCACCAGCTGTCTACCAGGAGCTGCCGCACGCGCGCCCTGGCGGCATCGCCGGACTGCTGGAGCTGCTGATCGACAACAGCGGCAAGGACGACATCTACCGCCTGGCGGATCACCTCGGGTTTGAGATCGACGACCTGCTGCCCATCGTGGACGCGGCCCAGATGCTCGGTTTCCTGAAGATCACCGAGGGCGATGCCGAGATCACGCCCGAAGGCGCGGAATATGCCAACTCCGAGATCCTGCGCCAGAAGGAACTCTTCCGCAAGGCGGCGATGGAGCAACGTGCTGCTGATCCGCCAGATCGTTCGCGCCATCGAAGCGAAGAGCGACCACAGCGTCCCGGAAGAGTTCTTCCACGACCTGCTGGACGAGCAGTTCACCGAAGAGGTGACGCTGCGGCAACTTGAAACCGCCATCAGCTGGGGCCGGTACGCGGAGCTGTTCGACTTTGACGCCGCCCGCCGACAGGTTCATCCAGCCCGAAACGATGGCTTCCGACTCCGTCGACGATCCCGACTCGGAGATCGACGAGTGAACCCGCTGCACACCGGCTTCAGCTACTCGCGCGGCCGGGACACTCTGGCGCGGTCGCTTGTGCTGCGCCGCACCTGGCCCGTAGTGATGGACCTGTGCGTCGCGGCCATCGGCCTGGCGGTGTTCTACGCAATCGTGCGCATCGCCATGTTCTGGGCGGGCCCGCCGTCGGAGCAGATGGTCGTCTCGCTCAGCCCGCGCGCACTGCCGCAGTACGCGTTCTACTCCGTCGTCCGCATCTTCCTCGCCTATGTGCTCAGCCTGATCTTTGCCGTCAGCTACGGATACCTCGCCGCCTACAACAAGCGCGTGGAGCCGTTCATGATCGCGACGCTGGACATCCTGCAGTCCATTCCTGTCCTCAGCTTCCTGCCGCCGGTGATGCTTGCGATGATCGCGCTCTTCCCCACGCGCCACTTCGGCGTGGAACTCGGCGCAATCGTCCTGCTGTTTACCGGCGCGGTATGGAACATGGCCTTCAGCTTCTACTCTTCGCTGAAGAGCATCCCGCGCGAACTGCGCGAGGCCGCCGACATCAATCGCTTCTCGTGGCTCCAGCGCCTCGTCCAATTGGAACTGCCCTACGCCGCCATCGGCCTGGTCTGGAACTCCATCATGTCGGTCGCCGGCGCCTGGTTCACATTGATGGCCTGCGAGATGTTTCACTTCGGCACCAAGGACTTCCGCCTGCCCGGCCTCGGCTCGTACCTGCAGACCGCCGCCGACCTCAAGGACGACCCGCGCTATCGTCTGGGGTCTCGTCGCCATGATCGCCATCATCGTGGCCATCGACCAGCTGATCTGGCGTCCTCTCATCGCCTGGAGCGACAAGTTCAAGTTTGAGCAGGTGGAGAGCTCGCAGCACGTGAGTTCTCCCTTGCTGCACCTGATCACCAACTCGAATGTCCTGTCCAAAATCGGCAGCCATACCATCGAACCTCTGAACGAAGCAATCTACATCAAGCTGGCGAACCGCCGCCGGGAGCAGGTCGCGCGGCTGGCCAACCACCCTGTGCACCACGAGAACGTCGTCGGCCGCGTGTTTCCCTGGGTGCTTCTGGTCATCGCGGGTATCGGCGTCGTCTATTGCCGCCGACCGCGCAATCGAGCTGGTTCGGCCGGTCCAGGGCGCTCAGTATCTGGAACTGCTGAAGGGCGCAGGCGCAACCTTTCTGCGCGTCAATTTTTCGCTCCTGCTCGCGGCTGCATGGACGATCCCCGTCGGCGTCGCAATCGGCTCGCATCCCAAGCTGGCCAGGATCGCCCAGCCGCTCGCGCAGATTGCCGCCTCTGTTCCGGCAACGGCACTCTTCCCTGTCGTCCTGCTCCTCCTGATCAAGCTCGGCGGCGGCCTCGGCATCGGATCGATCGCCCTGATGCTGCTGGGCACCCAGTGGTACATCCTGTTCAACGTCATAGCCGGTGCGATGGCCATTCCCACCGATCTCAAAGAAGTCGCAACCCTATTCCGCTTCAGCAAAGTCGAAAGATGGAAGAAAGTTGATCCTCCCCGGCATCTTTCCCTTCCTGGTCACAGGCATGGTGACGGCTTCGGGCGGCGCATGGAACGCGAGCATCTTCGCCGAATACTTCACGCTCAATGGCAAAACGCTCACCACGCTGGGTCTCGGCGAACAGATCAACGCCGCCACGGCGGACGGCGAGTTCCCCATCATCCTGCTCGGCACCATCCTCATCTCCCTGATGGTTGTCACCACCAATCGCCTGGTCTGGCGGCGCCTCTATCGCCTCGCCGAGACTCGTTACCGCCTCGACGGCTGAGGGCGTCCACACGCGCATCCTCCCGTCAGTCGGAAGAGAATTTCGTTGGCGACCATCGGGAGCACCAACGCGAAGCCCAATACCCGTCACGAAATGACCGCTGCCCGCGCAGGGCGCCCGTCCGGCAGGACACCTCAGCTTTAGTCATCCTGCCTTTAGCTCCTGTATCCTTTTCTTCAACGATGCAGCGGAAGAATCCGAGCTCTGCGTCCTGAGGATTCCTGATTGCGCAAGGCTGCACTCGTTCTTTTTCTCGCTGGTCTTGTGCTTATTGCCATTTCTGGGCAGTCACTTCGCGCCCAGGAAGCAGCGGGTTATGGTGGAATACAAAGCCTCGGCTTCTCCGCCAGCTATAGTCCCGATTCAAGTCACATCCTTATCGGCGACTCAGGATCCCGGCGCATCTGGACGCTTGGCGCCGAGTATACCCACCTTCTGCACCCTGATTCCCGCCTCCGCTTCGACTACGAAGGCTCGGTGACGCCACTCTTCGAGGAGACCGACCCCACGGTCATCGGCACTGTCTTCACCTCGAACGGCACGCAGATCGTCACACCCCAGTCGCCCGTACGTGTCGTCAGAACCACCAATGAGCCCGTCGGCACCGTGCTTGCAGGAAGTGGCCAGATGGTTCCGCTCTACGCTTTATTTAGCCGGCAGGATACCTACGCGGCCTCCATTGCGCCCCTTGGTGCCCGCGTCACTGCTCTGCCGCACTCGCGTATCCAACCGAGCTTTGCCCTCGATCTCGGCTTCGTCGTCTCCGCGCGCAATATCCCAATCGACGACGGTACCCAGTTCAATTTCATGTTTGCGCTTGGCCCCGGGGTGCAGTTTTTCACCAGCCGGCAAACCTCGTGGCGCGTCGAGTACATCTTTCGCCATGTCTCGAATGGCGGTCTGGGTGCCCAGAATCCGGGCATCGACCAGGGCGTGGCCCGCGTCACCCTCAGCCTGCACCACTAACCCCTCCGTGTTCCCTCTTTTCCTCCGCGCCGTCGCGCCACAACTGGCAACCTGCAACCTGCAACTGTTACCCTAACCCTATGAAGTTCGGCGTTCTCGTCTTCCCCGGCTCCAACTGCGACCACGATACGCACAACGTTCTTGGCGGCGTGATGGGCCAGCCCGTTACCTATCTCTGGCACGAATCCCACGACCTCGAAGGCTGCGACGCCATCCTCGTCCCCGGCGGCTTTGCCTACGGCGACTACCTGCGCACCGGCGCCATCGCTCGCTTTGCCCCCATCATGCAGTCGGTCACCCGCTTCGCCCAGACCGGCGGGCTGGTCATGGGCATCTGCAACGGCTTCCAGATCCTCTGCGAGGCGGGCCTGCTTCCCGGCGCGCTGATGCGCAACGCCAGCCAGCGCTACATCTGCCGCCAACTCCACCTTCGCGCCGAAACCACCAACTCGCCCTTCACCTCCGCGCCTCACGCGCGGGCAGGTCCTGCGCATGCCCATCGGACACATGGAAGGCAACTACTTCTGCGACGCAGCCACGCTGGATACGCTGAAGCGCGACGAGCGCATCGCCTTCCGCTACGCCACGCCGGCGGGCGAGATCACCCCCGAAGCTAACCCCAACGGCTCGCTCGAGAACATCGCGGGCGTGCTCAGCGAAGGCCGCAACGTGCTCGGCATGATGCCCCACCCCGACCGCTCCAGCGAGGCGCTGCTTGGCTCCGCCGACGGGCTGCTGCTGTTTCAGTCGATGGCGCGCAGCCTGGCCACAGCCTAGCCTGCCGGAACTGACAGCTGAGAACTGACAACTGACAACTCCCCTGGTGTTACTCTTGCGGGTGCAATGGTAGACATACATCATCATCTTCTCTTTGGACTGGACGACGGCTCCGACAGCATCGAGACTTCGGTCGCGATGGCGAAGCTCGCGGCAGCCGATGGCATCACCCACATCGTCTGCACGCCCCATGCAAACGGCAACTACGCATTCAATCCCAAAGTGAACGCTGCAAAGACCGATCAGCTGCGCGCGCGCCTCGCCGACGAGGGCATCGCCATCACGCTGGGCAGCGGATGCGACTTTCATCTCTCCTTCGACAATGTCGCCGCAGGCCAAAGTGGATCCGGCGCGATTCAGCATCAACGGCCTGGGCTATCTGCTCGTCGAGGTGCCGGACTACGGCCTTCCGCCCGCCCTCACCGAGACCTTCTACGAGCTGCAACTCGCCGGCCTCACGCCGATCCTTACCCATCCCGAACGCAATCCCACGCTGCAGAAGGATCCCGACCGCCTGAAGGACTGGCTGCGCGGCGGCGTGCTCATCCAGGTGACGGCGGACTCGCTAACCGGGCACAAGGGCAAGCATGCGCAGCGCATGGCGCACGATCTGCTCGAAAAGCGCTGGGTCCACTTCCTCGCCACCGACGCGCACAACACCACGTCGCGCCCGCCGCGCATGCGCGAGGCCCACGACCTCGTCGCCACCAAATACGGCGCGTCCTACGCGCACTGCCTGTGCGTCATCCACCCGCTCGCCGTCTTCCTGGGCAAGCAGTTTGAGCTGGCAGAGGAGCCGCGCGGCGTCTTCGAAGAGGTGAAGGAACCGACCTGGTGGCAGCGCGTCACCGCCGCCATGAATCGCCGCTAAAGCCCCAACCCGCCGTCTACGGCCAGCAACTGCCCGGTGATGAAGTGCGGCCCGGTCGCGAAGAACATCACCGCCTCGGCCACATCCTCCGCCGTCCCATTGCGCCGCATCGGCGTGCGCTGCGCAAAGTGCACATATGCCTCGCCCACCTCGCCCTGCACGATCATTCCCGGCGCAACGCAGTTCACGCTGATCTCCGGCGCCCACGCCTTGGCCATCGTCTGCGAAAGCATGTGCAGCGCAGCCTTCGACGTGCAGTAGTGCCCATGCGTGGCCCACGGATGGATCCCGCCCAGCGAGCCGATGTTGATGATCCGCCCGCCCGCGTCGCGCAGATGCGAAAACGCCGCCTGCGCTACCAGGAAAGGCGCGCGCGTATTGGTGGCGAACATCGCGTCCCACTGCTCCACCGTGATGCTCTCCAGCGCGGCCGACTCAAACGCGCCCGCGTTGTTGACTAGAATATCCAGCCGCCCAAACTCTCCGATGGCCGCCGCCACCATCTGCCGGATGCTCTCCGGTTCGTTCAGGTCGGCCCGAATCGCGATCGCGTCCACATCCAGCCTCGCCAGATCGCGCACCGTCTCTTCCGCTTCGGCCTGCGAACCGAGATACGTGATGGCCACGTTCGCCCCGCTCTCCGCCAGACGCAGCGCAACCGCCCGCCCAATGCGCTTCGCCGCGCCGGTCACCAGCGCAGCCTTTCCGGCAAGAGGCCGCGGCAGGCCTCCGGACATGCTCCGAGCTTTATTGTTGTGGGGCAGAGCCATGGCGATCGTTACTGCGGCTTGCTGCTGGTACTGGACGAGGAATCCGGCGGCGCGGACGTATTCGGAGTGGTCGAAGTGGCGGGCGGAGGCGTCGTCTTCTTGGGCCGGATCGGCTGCTGAATCCCAGGCTGAATCTCCGAGGGCTTGCCCTGGTTGTCCACGTAGGTCGAAATCTGCGCCTTGGGCCGCATCATCTCAACCGTAATCAGGCGGGTCGCCTCGTCGATCTGGAAGTCCTCGGCATAAGTGGCGAACCCATCGGCAAGCACTTGAACCGTCACCTTGCTGCCGGTCGGGATCACGTCGATGCTCACCTTGCCGTCCGGATGGGTCTTGACCTCGAGGTTGCCCTCGTCGACGCCATC
Source organism: uncultured Acidobacteriaceae bacterium (assembly GCA_963822225.1). Taxonomy (GTDB): domain Bacteria; phylum Acidobacteriota; class Terriglobia; order Terriglobales; family Acidobacteriaceae; genus Edaphobacter. The sequence goes on from CAWGGW010000005.1 coordinate 298,300, forward strand.
CTTTACCGGGTGGAAGATCACATGCGCGCCATCGATCGGCTTCTTGTTGAAGCCCTTGAGCACCGTCACTTCAATGTGAGAGGTGTCCGGCGGAGCCTTGTACTTGCGGCCATGCTGCTCGGGCTTGGGATTGTCGTCATCCTGCGCGCAAAGCTGCTTAGGGGCGACTGAGGCGAGGAAAACGAACGATGCTAGTAAACCAAGGACTAGGGTCCGGAGACGGTGGTGACGAAACGGCATCCGCCCATTTTACGCCACTCGCACAAAGACGTGCCAAACCGTCGCGCCAGCCGTTTTGACTGACCGTCGGCTCCATCTTGCCTTCGAATCGCGAAATGTCGGGTCCCCTCCGGCCGCCCCAAACCCGTCCAACGGAAAACCTGCGTGACTTTCACTCACATTTCACACAGACCGGGTTGACATATGCCCGCCGGGTGGCCTATGTTAGCAATCGAAGGGCAAGAGTGCTAACAAGTGCCTTCCCTGGCACTTCGGCAGGGTTTTCGAGGCTTGTCCGGATCCTGTTGGACGTATTCAGGCTGCACCCAACTTTACTGCAACAAGGAGACCTCAGCAATGGCATCAACAAAATTTACCCCCCTGCACGACCGCATTCTGGTCCGTCGCGTGGAAGAGGGCGAGAGCATCCGCGGCGGCATCATCATCCCCGATTCAGCAAAAGAAAAGCCGCAGCAGGGCGAAGTCATCTCCGTCGGCAAGGGCAAGTCCAACGACGAGGGCAAGGTCTTCCCGCTCGACGTCAAGGCCGGCGACACCATCCTCTTCGGCAAGTACTCCGGCACCGAGATCAAGCTCGACGGCGAAGAGTTCCTCATCATGCGCGAAGAAGAAGTCCTCGGCATCGTCAAGAAGTAGTGCTTCGCCCAACAACAGTTCGCTTCGCCGCAGCGAAGCACCGGTAACGGGCATCAACTGCCAACCTGCAACCTGCATGAGCTGACAACTAGGAGCAACACAATGGCAAAACAAATTCTGCATGGAGAAGATTCCCGCCAGGCAATTCTGCGCGGAGTCAACATTCTGGCCGATGCGGTGAAGGTCACCCTCGGTCCCAAGGGACGCAACGTCGTCATCGAGAAGAAATTCGGTTCGCCCACCATCACCAAGGACGGCGTCACCGTCGCCAAGGAGATCGAACTCAGCAATGCGCTCGAGAACATGGGCGCACAGATGGTCCGCGAAGTCGCTTCGAAGACCTCTGACGTAGCCGGCGACGGCACCACCACCGCCACCGTGCTCGCCCAGGCGATCTACCGCGAAGGCGTCAAGACCGTTGCCGCCGGCGCAAACCCGATGGCGCTCAAGCGCGGCATCGACAAGGCCGTCGAGGCCATCATCGGCAAGCGCGATGAGAACGGCGTCGTCGGTCGGCGGCGCGCTTTCCAAGCTCTCCAAGCCCGTCTCCGGCGACATGATCGCCCAGGTCGGCACCATCTCCGCCAACTCTGACTCGCAGATCGGCACCATCATCGCCGAAGCGATGAAGAAGGTCGGCAAGGACGGCGTCATCACCGTTGAAGAGTCGCGCACCATGGAGACTCAGCTCGATGTGGTCGAGGGCATGCAGTTCGACCGCGGCTACCTCTCGCCCTACTTCGTCACCGACGCGGAGCGCATGGAAGCTGCGCTCGAGAACCCCTACATCCTCATCTACGAGAAGAAGATCTCCTCGATGAAGGACCTGCTCCCCCTGCTCGAGGCAGATCGCCCGCACCGCAAAGCCCCTCGTCATCATTGCTGAGGACGTGGACGGCGAAGCGCTCGCAACCCTCGTGGTCAACAAGCTGCGTGGCACGCTGAACGTCGCGGCCGTCAAGGCTCCCGGCTTCGGCGATCGCCGCAAGGCAATGCTGCAGGACATCGCAATCCTCACCGGCGGCAAGGCGATCACCGAAGACCTCGGCATCAAGCTCGAGGGCGTCAAGATCGAAGACCTCGGCACCGCCAAGCGCGTCACCATCGACAAGGACAACACCACCATCGTCGACGGCGGCGGCAAGGACGGCGAAGTCGAAGGCCGCGTGAAGGAGATTCGCGCTCAGGTCGAGAAGACCACCTCCGACTACGACCGCGAGAAGCTGCAGGAGCGTCTCGCCAAGCTGGTCGGCGGCGTCGCCGTCATCAAGGTCGGTGCAGCTACCGAAACCGAGATGAAGGAGAAGAAGGCCCGTGTCGAAGACGCGATGCACGCAACCCGTGCAGCAGTCGAAGAAGGCATCGTCCCCGGCGGCGGCGTAGCGCTGGTTCGCTGCACCCCGGCTGTCGACGAAGTCATCAAGAGCCTCGAAGGCGACGAGAAGATCGGTGCAACGATCATCCGCCGCGCCATCGAGGAGCCGCTCCGCCTGATCGTCTCGAACGCAGGCGAAGAGGGTGCGGTCGTCATCGGCAAGATCCGCGACTCCAAGGAAGCCAACTACGGCTACAACGCCGGAACGGACGAGTACGAGGACCTGGTCAAGGCCGGCGTCATCGATCCCACCAAGGTCACGCGCACCGCACTGCAGAACGCAGCGTCGATCGCCGGCCTGATGCTCACCACCGAAGCCATGATCTCCGAGATCCCGGAGAAGAAGGAAGCTCCGGCCGGCGGCGGACATGGCGGCGGCATGGAAGGCATGTACTAGTCCTTGCCAGACGGGCGGAAATGCCTGTCGGCGCAAGAACAACACAGAAGCCCCGGAGCGAGCAATCGCTTCGGGGCTTTTTGTCTTACCGTCCCACGTAATTTCTTTACCGCCGCCGCAGCGCATGGGTATACTTGCGCGAATCCTCCCCGCTGCTTTCGCGAAGTTGTTGAACACCCAGCTTTTCAATCATTTTCACCATAATGAATCGACTAGGAGATCGTATGGGAAAGATCAATGTAGGCCGTGTCCTGCTTGGAGGGATTGTCGCCGGGCTCGTCGCAGACGCACTCGGATATCTCGTGGACGGAGTCTTGCTTGCGTCTCGCTGGGCCGATGGAATGCTGGCGCTTGGGCATAACGAGTTCTCGCCGGACCAATGGATATGGTTCAACCTGCTCGGCCTCATCTCCGGCGTTGTACTCATCTGGATCTACGCCGGCATTCGCCCGCGGTTCGGCGCCGGCCCGAAGACCGCCATCCTCGCCGGCCTCGCCGTCTGGATCGTCGGCTCGCTGATTCCCAACCTCAGCTTTATGTGGTTCGGAGGCCTCTTCTCTCGCCACCTCACCGCCTACACCACGTCAGGCGCGCTGATCGAAATCCTCGTTGGCGCAGTTGCTGGCGCGGCGCTCTACACCGAGTAGGCAACATTTTTCAGAACGTCTACTTGATCTGGAAGTGCGCCTGAAACTGCCGGATCAGCCCATACACCACAGCCGGCCACGGCAAATCCGACGTCCCGGAGTAAGTCTCCGCCCATAGCAGATGTTCGGGCCTGCCCTCAGGCGTCGAGGAGTAAACGCGCAACGTTCCCAGGTCGGGATTTATCCCGCCCTCCACTACGCCCGTGGGCTCGATCGGGATCATCAGGAACACTAGGTCAGCCTGGGTCCCCGGCTGCGCCACTGTCTTGCCCAGCTTTTTCGTAACAAGGCCCTGCAACTGGGCGCGCGCTACGCCATCCCAGTTATGGACATCGATGGCCACAGTCTGCGCGCTCAACAGCGCCTCATGAAATCTCGCGCCGTCGCACTTATAGATGTGGTCCTTCAACGTGCAACTACCCGCGTCCACCCCACCCGACTCATTCTGCGCTCGAGCCGACGCCGCCCCGGTCACAAGCGCGACGGCAGCCACTAGAATCAGAAGAAGGCGCGTCGCCCCCGTCACCTTACCGCTACTCAGAGGACCGGAAATTATCATTTACGCTGCCAACTATTCCTGATTCCCCGGCCGCACTTCCTCAGGCGCATGCAGCTTGGTCTTCGGCGCGGAGAACTTCACATGAACCATGTCCTTCTGGGGATTATTGCCCATCGGAGCATTGAACGTAGCCACGTAGGTCTCCGCAATCGCCTTCTGAAACTGGCCCAGGAACGGAGTCATCGAAACCGGGTTGCCCACACCCTCCCAAAGAGACACGCCTCCCGTACCCTCCGCTAGTTGCGCGAGGTAACTCTGTCCGCTGTTGTCGGCAGACATGCCCCGGATGCCGGCATCGCCAAAGTAAATCGCGTAGACAGTGACGCCCGCCCGCTGTGAGTCCGAGATCGACTGGTTGACGTATGGGCTGTCCTGATTCATCACGCTGGTGCTGCCGTTGTAAGGATCGACGCCATTCGTCAGCATCAACACAAAGCGCGCCTTGCGGGTCGCAGGCATCGCCCCCCCATCCGTCGCCGATGTAGATGTCGCGCTCGGCCACTTCTTCACAAAATCCGACAGGCAGATGTAGGGACTGGCACTCTGGCCGGGCATGCCGTCGGGTAGGTGAAAACTCGACGCGGCAAGCTCGTGATCCGCGGTGAACCCCTGGTCCGCCACCACACGCCCGTATTGCATAAAGCCCACCATCACCTCGACGCCCGGTGGCAATCCGCGCACGAACTTCCGCAGATCATCCAGTTCCCGGCCCACCGTCTCGCGCAGACCATCGTCGATCAGAATCGCAACCTGCGAGTTGGAGGGAACCACCGGCTCCCACGACGTCAGCGGCTCCTTATGATCGTTCACCTGCACCATCAGCGCAGAAGTAGCCGGTGGCGTGGACTTCGTATCGACGTTGACCAGCACCTGCGTCGGAACAGGGCCTTCCTGCTGGGCTTGGGCTGCGAGGCCAGGCAGAACGGCAAAAGGAACCAACATCGCGAATTGGAAAAGTCTCTTCATACCACCTACTTAGATGCGCGAGCGGCCCAATGGTAACACTGCCGGCCATCAGGCCGCTCACACCCTCAGTCGCCGCCGATGCGTATCTTCAATCCAGCCCGCACCGTAAACGGCAGCGCCGGATACCCGATCGGCCCAATGTGTTGCTGGCTGAGCAGGTTGTCGAGCTCGGTGAAAACGCTCACATATCGCTTCACCGCGTACGTCAGATTCGCGTCCAGCTTCTGGTATCCGAAGTCGAGATTCCGATTCGGCAGAATCATCGAATTCGTTCCTGCCAGGTCCGAGTAGTCCAGAAACGTCGAGTCATCCGACCGGCTGGCAAACGCGCCCTTCAGCGCCGCAGTCAGCTTCGTCCCCGTGTACTGCACCGCAAAGTAACCCGTGTTGGGCGGACGGCGGAACGGCCGGTTTCCAATGAAGGGCGAGCTGCCGATCGGGATGCCCGGATAATCCGGATTCACTTCAGGATAGCCGCCCTGCAGCACCGACAGCGCTGAGCTGGCAAACGACTGATCTACCTTGGCGTTCAGATAGGTGTATCCGGCCCGCAGAAACAGCCGCGTGAACGGCTGATACTGCAGCTCCGATTCAAGTCCCTGCGCGTGGAACGCGAGCGAGCCCACATCCGCGCCATAGAAATTTGCAACAGGGGTCGTAATGCCGAAGTATTCCTTCAGAGTTCCCGAATCAACGTACTCAATCTGGTGCGAAAACGCGTTGTGGAAGTAGCCAGCCTTGAAGATCAGCTTGTCGCTGAAGATGCTCTGATCGATCCCGGCATCCAGCGTTCGCGTGCGCATCGCGCCAATCGGGGTGATGCCATACTCCTTGATCGCCGCGGTATCTCCCAGCGCTTCCAGTTGGCTGTAAAGGCTGGTAAATTCGGTCGCCAGCGACGGCTCCTGCACCCCGGTCGCCACGTTCAGCCGAATCTTGGTGCCGTGCATCCATCCGCTACCGGGCAGCACCGGAACATACGCGATGCCGATGCGAGGCGTGCCCGTAACGCCGTAGAGATGATTCTTCTCCACCGCGCCGCCAGCCGAGTAGAACACCCGGCCCACAAAGTCTCCGTTGAACTGCAGCGTGTACTCGTAGTTCGTCCGCTGGATCGACTCTGCCTCGCCATAGACCGGGTAGACAAAGCTGCCGCGCTCGTTCTCGTAGCGAAAACCGAACAGCGCGGTCATGTGCTTGGGAAATGTGTAGTCGCTCTGGTAGTAGAGTTCATCGCGGTTGGAGTCGGCGAAGTCCTCCTGCGGATAGCAGCTCGCCGGATTCGGAGTGCCGCACCCATATGCAATCGCCGCCTGCCCGCTCGCGGTATATCCGTTGGCGCCGCGGAACGTCACCTTATTTCCATAGTAAGTCTGGTCGCCGTAGATGTCCGTCACCAGTTGGCCCACCGGATAAAACTCCGTGTACTGCTCGCGCTTGCGCGTGATGCCGTACCGCACCAGGTTGTGCCAGTCCCCTTCCAGCGTGTTCTGCAGCGTCGCCCCAGAGTACAGATCCTGATCAGCCTCCTTCGCCGCGGCCGAGATGCCGTAGAAATCATGCGCATCGGGCTCGCCGCTGGCTGAATCCGCATTGCGAATCGTAAAGCGGAACGGCGTATTCGCCGTGATTGCAATGCCCAGGTTCGCCACTGCCGTGCCCGAGTGAAACTCATCCATCGGCAGTGCGTTGGATGTGTCCACCCGCGAGTAGCCGCCTAGGTAGTCGGCTCGCTTGTATGCGCCGCTTACCGTGCCTGCATTCTGGTAGGTGTGAAAGTTGCCCGCGCTCCCCGTGTAGTTCAACACCGGTATCAGGGTTGAGCCCTGCGGGGTATTGAACGCAACCACCGACGACGCCGCATCCGATCCATAAAGCACCGAGTCCGGCCCGCGGTAAATCTCCATACCGGTAATCGCGATCGACGAAACGGTGCCGAAGTCGAAACGTCCGCCCGTATCCTCAGCCGTAATGCCGTCGATCAGCACCTTGTTTGCGTCCGAGTTTCCTCCGCGCACAAACAGTGAAGTCACTCCGCCCATCTGTCCCTGCTGCACCACGTCAACGCCCGGCGACTGGCGCAACACGTCGGAGATGCCCAGCGGCGTCTGCAGATAAATATCCGGGATCAGCGTCACCGCCGAACTCGCCTGCTGCACCGGGGTGGGCGTGCCCGTAGCCGTTACCGTGACCTCCTCATGCACCGAGGATGTCTCCAGAACGACGTTCATCGTGATCTGGTCGGTCGAGCCGCCGTAAAACTCCGGGCTGATGCCGGGAAAAAACGTCGCCGACGAAGTGAGCAGAGTAAAGCGGCCCGACTCAGTCGACTGAATCTCATACGTCCCATCCGCATCGGCTATGCCGATGGCAACTGCCTTCAGCCCCTCGATCAACTGAACCCGGGCGCCGGGAACCGGCTTACTCAGCGCGTCGGTCACTACCCCATGAACCACCACGGCACGCGCCGGAGTAGCGAACGCCAGAAATATCTGTGAGAAAAACAGGAAGGCTGCGAGCCTGCTCAAAACAGACGCACGCGAAGAAGATACGGCCTCAGGACGGCCGATGACTGCAAACATGTCGGAACTCCTACGCTCCCCCCCGGGAACGTGGTTACTGTACGCGTCGGAACCGGTCTCCTGACTTACGCGGGTACATGCCACCGATAATCTTGACCCCCCTTCCCGCAGCCTGGCGGCTTGCAGTGGGAGAATCCTGGCTGGCATTCACGTCTGTCCGAGGACTTCCGAAGCAGCGTGCGCGTTCACAGTTGCGGGGCAGTGGCGGAGTTTCACCGCGCTTCCCGAACATTCCGTTGCGGGCAAAAGTTTGGGTGGCACGACTGCCAAATCATAGCCAGCCGTAGGAGATTGCGTACTTCAAGGTTAGGCAAACTTTTTGATGATGTCAAAACATCAGCCTGTTCGCAGGGGTTTACACTGCCGCAAGCACTGGCACCGGCAGCGCGAGATCAAGATCGTCATCATCCGGCGCCTCCAAAAACGCGTCGAACAGCACTGAATACAAGCCTTCGCGACTCGCCATCCGCTTGCGCCGCGCCCGTAGAAACTCGAAGCGAAACGGAGAACTGCGCTCCGCCTCCGCAACAAACTCCGGCGTGAAGTACTCATGTGAATCCGCCACCGCTCCCACAATCAGCGATCGCCAACTCATCCGCAGCAAATCCTTCATCATCGCCGAACCGTGCTCCAGTCCGTCCATCCGCGCGCCAACCTGCTCGCTGAAACTCAGCAATTGATTCGCCAGTGAGTCCAGCGGGACACCCATCGCCGCCGCCCGCGAAAACAGCGTCACTGAGCCGCGCTCGAGATCCTCGCGAACATCCTGCAGATCGTCACCCAACTGCAGCAGCACGCCCCACTCAAACCCGAAGCGGCTCTCGACTTCACTCATCCCGCCCCGCGCCAGGCAGGCATCCGCCAGCACCGAACTCCCGCCCTTCGCGCAACTGATCCGCAGCAACTCACCGTCCGCGGCTTCCGCGTCCCGGTCTAGCTGCGCCACACTTCCCTGCTGCGCGCGATGGATCGCCAGCAGGCACTCAAACACCTGCGGATACATCTCGCGCGAATACTGCCCTTCAATCAATCCCACCAGCGCCCACAGCGCAGCCTCGTGGCCGCAGTCCGCTGCAAGATCCTCACCCTCCAACCGCCGCCGAAACCGCTCGCCAAACCGCCGCTTCGCCTCGCCCGACACATCGGTGCGGTCCAGAAAGTTATCGGTATACGGATACAGCAAGCTATACCCCAGGATCGACGGCGTCAGCTCGATGCGCTCGCCCAGCAGCGGCTGCAGCCCGCACGCCGTCCATGCGTTGCGGTTCGCCTGGATAATGTCCGGCATGCTCAGGTTCTCGTCGAAACGCCGCGCCCACCGCGCCAGCTTCGTCCCCACCGGCAGAAAATCCTCCGTCAGAAGCTCCACCGCATCGCCCTGCAAATCCAGCGCCGCCGCAGAGAAACGCGCAAATGAAGCCGTAATCCGTTCCTGCGCCTCAAGCCGTTCAGCCCTCGTTCGCGGCTTTCGCTTGGCCTCGCGCTCGACCGCCTCGCAGCCCTTCGTCATACGCCTTTTCTCGCTTGGCCTGTTCCTCCGCGCAATACCGCGCGCCGCCCTCGGCCGAGCGAGCCGCGCAACCATTCCAAACTCCGATAGTGTCCGCAACCCGCCCTTCTACCCACGGCCAATCAAAAGTTTCCCGCATACTCCTCGAAGTTACGCAAACCCAGCAGTTTTCAGTTCCATCCCTAGGAAGCTACGGAATCAGCAGCACCTTGCCCGTCGTCTTGCGGCCTTCCAGATCGCGATGCGCCTGCGCTGCCTCTGCCAGCGGATAGGTGTGTTCAAGCCTCAGCTTCAGGCTGCCTTCGGAAACCCATCGCAGCACATCGCCCGCACGCTGCTCCAGGTCCTGCGCGCGTCGAGGATGTAGTCCTTCAGCGTGGGCCGCGTCACGTACAGCGACCCTTTGGTCGACAGCTGGATCAGATCAAACGGCGGCACCGCGCCGCTCGATCCACCATACAAAGCCATCAATCCGCGCGGCCGCAGGCACGCCAGGCTGCCATCGAACGTGGTCTTGCCCACCGAGTCGTACACCACCGGAAGTCCTCTGCCGCCGGTCAACTCCTTCACCTTCGCGACGAAGTCGTCCTTCGTATAGAGGATCACCTCATCCGCGCCCGCATGCCGCGCCAGCGCCGCCTTCTCCTCGGTCGACACGGTCGTCAGCACACGCGCACCCAGCCGCTTTGCCATCTGGATCAGCAGCAGCCCCACCCCACCCGCGCCAGCGTGAATCAGCACATCGTCACCCGCACGAATCGCATACGTCGAGTGCGCAAGATAGTGCGCCGTCATCCCCTGCAACATCGCCGCTGCCGCCTGCCGTGTGCTGATGTCCTCCGGAAGCTTGATCAACTTCGCAATGGGCACAGCCGCATACTCGGCGTAAGTCCCCATCACGTGGCACCAGGCCACGCGGTCGCCCACCTTGAACGATTCCGCCGGCACCTCCGGCCCCAGCGCGATCACCGTCCCCGCAGCCTCCTGGCCGGGAATAAACGGCAGCGGCACCGCATACCGTCCCTCACGCTGATAGACATCGATGAAATTCACCCCGCAGGCATCGATCTGCACCAGCGCCTGCCCCGCACCCGGCTCCGGATTCGGCAACTCGCGAAGCTCCATTACCTCGGCTCCGCCCGTCTTTGAAATTTGAATGGCTCGCATAATGCCACCATGCTACTCCCGCCGCGAAGTTCTATAAACTACTGGCCCAAACCCGGAAACCGGCCACGCTCGCCACGCACTCTTCTGTGCGCTCCACCACGCTTTCTGCGACAATACTCACTGCATGCAACCTGATAATCTCATCTCGCTCAAAGACGACATGGTGGCCTTCATCGCCGGCCACGGCATGCGCCGCTTCAATGGATACGTCACCGAAGAAGTCCCCACCGTCATCTTCGAAGACGACGACCCCGACTCCTGGAAGGACTTCGTCGAGCACGCCAAAGCCGCCGGCGCCACCTTCGTCACCATGAGCGAAGTGATCGCTCGAAAAATCCGACATCGCCATCCTGCTCGACCAACTCCGCGACCAGGCCTTCCCCGACTCCGACGCGCCCGAACTCGACGACGCCGAATACCTCGTCAACCACGTCGGCAAGCTCGGCTACCTCCAGCTCGGATTCGCCCACCAGGGCGTCATGTTCCTCTTCGAAACCTCCACCGAGTGGTACGAGCGCTTCCAGGAACTCATCGAGACCGTCACCGACCTCGGCGGCATCGTCGTAGACGACAGCGACGAAGACTAACCAGATTCCGGGTGCCCATGTTCGACTCGCGCTTCATCGAGTCGAACATGGGAATGCTCTTTCTGCGCCAATCCGCATGCACACTCTGTTCGCCTCAACCCTCCCGCCGTACAATCGGCTTGGTCCATGAAATCCTCCGCATCTGGCTCTCCAAATCTGATTCCTCTGCCGACCTGCACGCAGCAGCATCCCTCGCCGCCTCCTCGCCTGCCCGCTCCCCATCGCCCAAATCCTCATCGCCCGCGGCATCGACACGCCCGCCGCTGCCGACGCCTTCCTCAACCCCACCCTCGACGACCCTGCTCGACGACCCCGCTCCGACCCCCGCAAATGCTGGGCATGGCGCCCGCCGTCGACCGCATCCTCGCCGCCATCCGCGCCGCCGAACCCATCCTCATCTACGGCGACTACGACGTCGACGGCACCACCGCCACCGTCCTGCTCAAGACCACCATCGAGCGCATCGGCCTCGCCTCAGACCCGCCCAGCCCGCAACAGGTCACCTACCACGTGCCACACCGCATCCGCGAAGGCTACGGCATGCAGAACGCCATCCTCGCCGAAGCCGCAGCCTCCGGCGTCCGCCTCGTCATCAGCGTCGACACCGGCATCCGCGCCTTCGCCGAAGCCGCCGAAGCCCGCACCCTCGGCCTCGACCTCATCGTCACCGACCACCACTTGCCCGACGACGCTATCCGCTCTGCCCGACTGCCTCGCCGTCATCAATCCCACCCAGCCCGGCTGCCCCTACCCCAACAAAAATCTCTGCGGAGCCGCCGTCGCCTTCAAACTCGCCCACGCCCTGCTCGCTGCCGCCGCAGCCGCTCACCGCCGAACCCGCAGCCTTCCGCAAGCGCACCCGCGCAAGTCCTCATCCCCTCATTCCTCAAACTCGTCGCCATCGCCACCATCGCCGACTCCGTCCCACTCACCGGCGAGAATCGCACCATCGCCGCCCTCGGCCTCGCGCGCGCTCGCCAACCCCGTCCAGCCCGGCCTGCGCGCGCTGATGCAGCTCGCCAAGATCCCGCTCGACCGCGCCCCCACCGCCACCGAAGTAGGCTTCCGCATCGCCCCGCGCATCAACGCCGCCGGCCGCATGGACATCGCCTCCGACGTAGTCGAGCTCTTCCTCACCCGCGACCCCGCCCGCGCCCACGAACTGGCCGACAAACTCGACCGCCTGAATCAGGACCGCCGCGACTCCGAAGCTCAGGCCCTCGACGCCATCGACCAGCGAACTCGCTCACCCTGCATCGACGCCGATGGCGCCTATCCCGCCGAATGCATCATCCTCGACCACCCCGACTGGCATCGCGGCGTCCTCGGCATCCTCGCCTCGCGCGTAGTCGACCGCACCGGCCGCCCCGCCCTCGTCCTCACCCACGCCGACGGCAACGCCCACGGCTCCGGCCGCTCCATCCCCGGCTTCCACCTGCTCGATGCCATCACCGCCGCCGACACCGCTGACCCCGTCACCCCACTCTTCAACCGCTTCGGAGGCCACGCTCACGCTGTCGGGTTCTCCCTGCCCTCCGACCGCCTGCCACTGCTCCGCGCGCGCATGCACTCCTACGCCTCCTCGCGCCTCACCACCGAACTCCTCATCCCCCAGCTCGACTACGACGCCGAACTCACCCTCGCCGACATCAACCCCGATCTCTTCAACTGGATTGCCCGCTGCGCCCCGTTCGGCATCGGCAATCCGCGAGCCGATCTTCCTCACGCCGCAACCTCACCCTCGCCGCACCCATCCGCCTCATCCAGGACAGCACGTCTGCCTTCAGCTGACGCAATCGCCGCCGCAACCGGGCAAGATCGCCGCCGCCATCCCCGCCCTTGGCTGGAGCCGCGCCACCACCGACTGGCCCGCCACTTGTGCCGACCTCACTCCGGGCTCCGTGGTCGATATCCTGTACCGCATCCGCCACAACACCGGCCCTTACGCGGGCCCGCACTTCGGCGGCCTGGAACTGGAACTCCGTGCCCTAAACCCTTCCGCCGCGTCCTGAATCGGCCTCGAGCTCCTGCCGTTAATCGCCCGCAAACCCTTTATTGCGAATCTGGTTCAAGAAATTTCTGGTTCCTTTTGCTCGCTCACGTGTCTTATATACTGACAGCAAACAAATGGCGCCTTCCCCCAAGTCAAATCCCGTAACGAAATATCTGATCTGGGGAATAGTCCTCGTCATCCTCGTTGCCGCCGCATACGCGGTTCGTTCCATGACGCGCGAGAAGGTAACCATCCGAACCGCCCAGGCCTCTTATCAGGACCTCGTTAAGTCCTTTTCCACCAACGGCAAAGTCGAGCCGCTGGACGATTTCCAGGTCCACGCGCAAGCCGCTGGCCAGGTTCAGGACATTTACGTCGACGTCGGCCAGAAGGTAAGCGCCGGCGAGTTGCTGCTCAAGATGGACGACAAGTATGCGCTGGCGAATCTGGCGCATGCCAACTCAACTCTCCAGGCAGCCCAGCTCGCCCTCAGCGACATCCAGCATGGCGGAACCCAGGATGAACGCAACACTTACTCCGCGGATCTGAACCGCGCCACTCTCCAGCAGCAGCAGGACGCCACCGCTCTCGCCGCGCTGCAGCAACTTCAGCAGAAGGGCGCCGCTTCAGCCAGTGAGATCGCCGCCGCCCAGCATCGCCTGCAGTTGGACAACGCCAACATTCACAACATCCAGCAGCACAGCACACAACGCTACGGGCAGGCCGATCTCGCGCGCGCCGAGGCAGAACTGGCCGACGCACGCGCAGGCGTCACCGCCGCGCAGGCCACCTACGACACCGCCGACGTCCGCAGCAAGATCAGCGGCACGGTCTACTATCTGCCCGTTTCGCAGTACGACTACGTCAGCGCCGGCGACGACCTCGTCTACGTCGCCGACCTCAACCACATGCGCATCACCGCCTACTTTGACGAGCCCGACATCGGCAACCTCGCCGCCGGGCAGCCGGTCACCATCACCTGGGAAGCAAAGCAAGGCAAGACATGGCACGGACACATCACCCAGGCCCCAACCACCGTCATCAGCTACCTCACGCGTTTCGTTGGCGAGTGCTTCATCACCGTGGACGACGCCAATGGAGACCTCAAGCCGAACGCCAACGTCAGCGTCGTTGTCACTGCCGCTCAGCACCCGCATGTCCTTAGCGTGCCGCGTGTCGCCTTGCGAGGGTCGGACGCTCAACCCTACGTCTTCCGCGTCATTCAGAACAAGCTCGTACGCACCCCGGTCAAGACAGGCATCATCAATCTTAATGAAGTTGAGATCACCGGCGGTCTCTCTGAAGGTGACACCGTCGCCCTCAACGCAACTACCAACCGGGACCTGACCAACGGCCTTGAGGTAACTCCCGCCCAGTAGATGAGCATGCGCCCAACATCCTCCCCCATGCCGTCGATTCAAACTCAAGGGTCACGCTCCGTGCTGTGCGGCAAGCCCTCCGGCTGGGCGCTCGCCCTCAGTCTTTTGTTGCCGTGCTCAGCGTTCTTGAATCCCATCCGCGCGCAGGTTCCCGCGGGCGACTCGGCCGCATATCAGGCTCTGCAAGAGGGCCGGGTGGGTGACGCTACCACCGCGCTGCAGTCCACGCTCGCGTCCGATCCCTCCAATGCAACCGCCCATCAGCTTCTCTGCCGCGTGTTCTACGCGCAGGATCTGGCCGACGAAGCCATCCACCAGTGTGAGCTTGCCACATCTGCGAAAAACGTCAGCGATGCCGGGGCCAGCGACAATCACATGTGGCTCGGCCGGGCTTACGGCATGAAGGCACGCCACGCGGGTCCCATCGCCGGATTCAGCCTCGCACGCAAGGTCCAGGCAAGCTTCTCCAGCGCCGTCGAACTGAACCCCGGCAACGTCTATGCGCTGAACGACCTCGGCGAGTACTACGTCGCTGCCCCCTTCATCGTCGGCGGAGGCGACGACAAGGCCCAGGCATTGGCCGCCCACATGATGCCGCACTTCCCTGGCCCCGCGCATCGCCTGCTGGCCCGGCTCGCCGACTCCAACAACGACCCCGCCACTGCCGAGGCGGAATTCAAGCGCGCCATCGCGGCGCAGGGTTCGCCCGAGGCATGGGTCGATCTCGCCCGCTTCTACCAGGCCCACAATCGTCCCGACGACGCATTGGCCGCCATCAAATCCGGCCTCGCCGTCGATCGCACTCACGGCCCCGCACTCGTCGACGCAGCCACCATCCTCACCGATGCCCATCGCGCACCCGATCTCGCCGAACGTTGCCTGCGCGACTACCTCGCCTCTCACGCCAAGTCCGACGAAGCCCCCGCCTTCAAGGTTCATCTCCAACTCGGCCGCCTGCTCGCAGCCCGCGGAGACAGCAAGGACGCCGCCCGCGAACTCGAGGTAGCCGCCGAACTCGCCCCCGCATTCACGCACAACGTCAAGCCGGCGCAGGGCCTGTGATGCAGGCGAACGATACTATGTACCTTACCGATCTTCCAGGTAGCTTCGCCGCTCGCATGCACATGCCACGCCCAAATCGCCGCCCGTTCTTGCTCGCCGGGTTGGCGTTATGCATCGCGCTCAACCTGGCGCCCGCGGCACATGCCCAGATCTCGCTGGCTACCGCTGTCGACCTCGCCATCCGTCACAACCCCCGCGTGAAATCAGCCGAAGCTGATGTTTTGAAAGCCAGAGGCCAGGTCTCCGAAGCGCTGGACGCATACGTTCCCACCATCAACGCCGGCGCAGGAATCGGCCAGGCCTATGGCTATAGCCCCAATCCCCCTACGCTCGCCACCGTCACCGGCGGATCGCTGATCTACAACGCCTCGCAGTCGTTCTACATGAAGTCCGCCCGCGAGGGCCTCACCGCCGCGCGCCTGGCGCTGGAAGATACCCACGAAGCCGTAGCCCAGGACACTGCCCTCGCCTTCATCGCCCTCGATCACGATCAGCAGCGCGCCCAGGTCATCGCCCAGCAGGACGAGTTCGCCAACGCTCTCGTCACCATCGTCGAGGAGCGTGTCGATGCCGGGCAGGACTCGCAGATCGATCTCACCCAGGCCAAACTCACCGCAGCCGAGCTTCACCTCGCCATGATGAAAGCCCAGGACGACACCGAATATGATCGCGAACATCTCGCCCGGCTGATCGATGTCCCGGCCGCCGCACTCACTATCGACAGCAAGTTTCCCGCCACTCCCGACCTCAATGCACCGGAAAGCGTCACGCCCCACGGCTACGCCAACGCCGGAGTCGCCTCCGCATTTGCCACCGCCGGAGCCAAGCTCAATCAGGCCACCGGACTAGGCCGCTTTCGCTATATACCCGAGTTCAACCTGGTCGCCGGCTACAACCGCTACGCAACCTTCACCGACTCATTCGCCGCGCTGCAGAGGCTCAACGGCACCATCAAAGCCGACGAAGGTTTCTTCGGCGTCCAGATCGTCCTTCCTTTCCTCGACAAGGAGCGCGCAGCAAAAGCCCGTGAAGCCGCAGCCGACGCGACCAAGGCCTTTCACGACGCCGAATCCGCCCAGCTCGAGGCTCTCGATGGCCAATCCCGCGTGCGCCATACCTTCGCGGAGCTGCAGGCACAGCAGGACGTCGCCGCCCTTCGCCAACAACTCGCGCAACAGCAGCTCGACGTCCTTCACGTACAGCTGCAAACAGGCAACGGCGATCCCAACGCCCAGCAGATGACCCCGAAGGACGAACAAAAAGCCCGCATCGACGAACGCGACAAGTACCTCGGCGTCATCGACGCTGGCTTCCAGCTTCATCAGGCCGAGATCCAGCTCCTCCGCCAGACCGGCGGCCTCGAATCCTGGCTCAAATCCTCATCCCCCACCCAACCCCCAACCGCGCCAATCCCCACACACTAAGCCCGCGACGCACGTTTCAGGTAGCAGCGGGTTTTAGGCCCTGTTCAAGAACACCTGCCCTCCGAGGCGTCATTCTGACTCGAAGAGTCAGAATCTCCGTATTTGCTTTTCGGAGTAGCAGCGGGCCTCAGCCCCGGGTATTTTCAGCACTTTACTTCGACAACAGAAAAACCCCCGCGCAAACAAACAACGCCGCCAGCCACCGCCGCTTGTCCACGTTCTCCTTCAGAAACAACTTCGCCGCAAACGCATTCCCCAGAAACGTCAGCGACGCGCTAGCCGGCGCAGCCAGCGACACCTCCACCTTCGAAAGCGTAAACAGCAGCGAGAAGAAGCTCAGCGCCATCGACAGCACGCCCAGCAGAAACATCGGGCTCGATACCACTGCCTTGATGGCCCCGCCCAACCCCGACTTTGCGCGGATCACATCCAGATCGCCGATCCGCCGCATCGCACCCGCCGTCAGCACATCGCCCGCCACCGCCGTCGTGGCAACGGTAACGATCGTCACCCACGTCTCCACAACTCCGGTTTCCACCCCGTGCGCGACCATCATTTCGCGCCGCCCGTCAGCGCACGCACAGACTCTTCCAGCGGATCGACCGGCTCATGCTGCGTCAACGACGGCCCATTCGCCACGAACCCCACGCCGCAAACAATCAACACGATCCCCGCCCAGCGGTACAGGCTCGAAGCGCCCGGCTCGTGCAGCCAGAACTTCCCCAGCAGCGCCACCACCACGTATCCGAACGCGGTCGACGGCAGCACAAACGTAAGGTCCGCCCAACTCAGCGCCGTCAGGTAGCTCGCAAAAAATCCCAGCAGGCAAAAAATCCCCGTAATCACCCACGGATTCCGCGATCGCCACCAACAACGTCCCCAGATGCCCCACCGACACCGGCCCCACCTGCGACATGCCATGCGAAAGCAGCGTGTCGCCCACCGAAGCCGTCAACATCACGGCAAGCAAAACCAGATACTGCTGCAAGGAAAGAGTGTGCTTCATCTGCTTCAATTCTATTGGAGACGATCACGGTAGAGTGCGCTTCCTCTAGACCGCGGCAGGAAGAAGATCAAATTCTGCTTGTGGCGCGTGGTCCCGAAGCGCGCGAACCAAGGCATCAAACTCGACAGGTTGGATCCGCAGTTCGCCACGGTCCGACATAGGCCCCGTGCGCGCGTAAGCCAGAATCAAGCAGTCGCTCATCCGCTTCTTTTTTCCCCACTGACGAACCAGAGTGACCTCGTTCCAGCGTATTGTGCGCTTGCTCCAAAAGTGGCGTTGCACCAGTCCGCTCTCACCTATCTCCCACCAAAAGGAGAAATAGCTGCTGATTATGAAGGCCGAGACAATGAACTGGATGATCCCCATACAAAGGTAAGCCCAGCCGATCGCTTCATGCGGCTGCTTGTGGAACCAAGCAAGGCACAACCCGAACCACAACACACTTGCCGCCAGAACCGGCCACTCGAACTTGGATTTAAATCGCACCGCCAAATTCTACCTCCTAAAACGAAACATCCGCCGGCTCCGTCACCTTCATTACCGACTGATCCCCCGTCTTCGCCTTCCACGCCACGCGAATCGCCTGAATCTTAGCCGCGTTCTCCGCCGTCGCCGGATAATCGATAATCAATTCCTTCGACCGAATCCGCTCCGGTGCTTTTTCATCCTTGCCCTGCCACTGCCCATATACATCCACCACGCTCAGCCCAGCCGGAAACCGCGGCGTCACTTCCTTATCCAGAAACGCGCGCCACGCCGCCTCGCTCACACCCTTGTCCGGAGCATCCGCCGGTCCCAACCCAAAGTAAAGCCGCGTATCCACCCACCGCACCGCATGCGCCGGATGCGCCGCATCGCCCTTCAGCGTCGCGGTCGGTTTTCTGCGCCGCCAGCGGGCACGTCGCAGCGCACAGCATTACTACGATCGAACTTAATCTCTTCAGCGTAGTCATACGCCTCATACTAATTCGCCGCTTCAAAAACAAGAAGGACGGCCACCAGGCCGCCCCTCGAGTTACAAACGTGTCCCGAACCCTAAGCGCTCTGTCCCACATGCTCCTGCGCCTTCAAAGCCGTCGCCGCCTTCGCAGCCTTGTTCCTCTGGCTCCGCAGCTTCATAAACGACTTCGCCTCCGTATACAGCCGCGGAACGTCGCGGTTCACAATCGCCTGCCAGATCACGCGCATCGCAGCCTTCGGACGGAAGTAGTACTCGTCATAAAACTTGTGCACCATCTCCATCACGTACTCAACCGGCAGTCCGGGATACTCGATGTGCGCCATCTGGTGGCCGTTCTCGTCGTTCATCGCCTCATTCGTGATGAACCCGTTCTCCTTCGCGTAGTCGAAGAACTCAGTCCCCGGGAACGCATGCGCAATCGACACCTGGATCGTCTCGCAATCCAACTGCTTGGCAAACTCGATGGTGTTGCGAATCGACTCCCGCGTCTCGCCCGGCAGGCCCAGAATGAAGTCGCCATGCACCACCAGCCCAAGCTTGTGGCAATCCCGCTGGAAGTCGAGCGCGCTCTGAACCGTCGCGCCCTTCTTGATGTTCTTCAAAATCTGCGGATCGCCCGACTCATAGCCCACGATCAGCAACCGGCAGCCAGCTTCCTTCATCGCCTTCAGCGTGTCAAAGTCCGTCGTCACGCGCGAGGTGCACGACCACGTCAGCCCCAGCGGCTTCAGCTTCTCGCACAGCTCAATCGTGCGCGCCTTCTGGATGTTGAACGTATCGTCGTCGAAGAAGAATTCCTTCACATGCGGGAACAGCTTCTTCGCATTCGCCATCTCCGCCGCAACGTCGTCGGTGGAGCGCTTCCGCCACGCATGTCCGCTCAGCGTCTGCGGCCACAGGCAGAACGTACACTGCGCCGGGCATCCGCGCGTCGAGTACAACGACACATACGGATGCAGCAGGAACGGCACGCTGTACTTCGTCACATCCAGGTCGCGCGAGTAAATCTCAGTCGCCCACGGCATCTCGTCCAGCTGCTCCGGAGTCACCTGCGCGCCGGTCCGGATTGTGCTGGATCACGCCGTTGTCGTCCTTGTAGCTCACGCCGAGAATCTCGTTCAGCGGCTTGCCCTGCGCAAACTCCACCACCGAGAAATCAAACTCGCGCCGGCAGATAAAATCGATCGCCGGGCACTCATTCAGCGCCTTATCCGGCGAAGTCGTCACCGGCGGCCCCACAAACGCAATCTTGATCGAGGGATACGTCTCCTTGATCACCTCGGCCATCCTCTGATCGCCGTCCCAGCCCATGGTGCTGGTAAACAGCACCAGGAACTCGTAGTCCTTCAGAATCGTCACCACCTCAGCCCACTTGATGTGGTGCGGCGGAGCATCGACCAGACGCGAACCCTCCAGCATTCCGGCCGGATACGTCAGCCAGACCGGGTACCAGTAGGACTCGATCTCGCGCGTTGCGGGCCAGCGGCTGCTGGCGCCACCATCGAACTTTTCAAAGGAGGGCGGGTTAAGGAACAGCGTCTTTAGAGGCGTAGTCATTACTTCCAATTTTACCATCTATACATACGAATCAGCGCACCAAATGGGCTATTTCTAATGGTTCCCCCGGGCCCGCGAGCACACCTGTAAAGCTCACCTAACTCGCTGATTCTCAAGCCCGATCTAGTGCGTCGCAGTCGCAGCGTCAGGGGTCACAGCCGGTGCCGCAGCAGGTGCAGCGGGAGCAACCGCCGGATCCACTACCTTCCGCTTGTGATGCACCATTCGCGACAGGTCCGGACCAAACTCCAGAACCTGCCCCCCCAGCGCTCCAAACAGCGTCACCGACGTTCCATTCTCCAGCGTCAGCGATAGCCCTCGCTGGTCCGCGGGATAGTACAAGTTCGAGATCCCGCCGGAGATGTAGTTTCCCAGTACGTTGGAGACGTTCGCCTGCTTCTTGCCGTTGTCTCCGCGACAGACGACAGTCGACGCCGCCGCATACAGGAACCGCTTGATAATCGGCCCTTTCCCCATGCGGAAATATCGCGGATCCTGATGCAAAAGCTGCGGCAGAAGCGCATTTCCAATCAGCGCCCCATTCACGTTATCCGCATAATTGGCGCCCACTCGCCAGAAGTACCCCGCCGGCCCCCAGTCATAACCGTCGCTGCCGGTCAACTCGCCATACCCGCCGCCAATCACAAATGCCCAACCAATATAAAAAGGATCGATCGCGCTATGCAGTGCCAGCTTCCACTTCTGCCCTCCGGTCAGCGGAACAGCCGAACCGCCCATCACCACCTGGAACTGCGGCATCACGCCCAGAAGCCGCTGCTTCTCTTCCACCTTCAGGTCGTGCTCAGCCTGATCATGTTGCTGCTGCTTCAGTTGGGCAGCGGTCGGCGCGGGTGCAGCCGGGCAATCCGTCGGCTGATCCGCAGGCGCAGCACCTGCAGCGGCAGGGGCTGCCGCCTTCGGCGAGGGGGTCGTCTGCGCGCATGGTGGCGCTGGCGGCGTCTGGCTCGACGGCCGGGGTTGCCGTCTGGGGGGTCGGAGCTTCCGGATAGCTGAGAGCCGCGGCCTCAACCGGCGGCGTGTCTAACTGGAACGGCTGCGTCTGCGCGGAGAGCGATGCTGAGCATGACGCGGTAAATAGAGCGACCGCCGCTCCAAGGAGCGTAACGGTGGGGAGTATCTTCACTTATCAAGTCTATCGTATCGACCTCTGCATCGCCTCCCTCGGGCGCTCCATCGCGGTACCACATTTGCGTGACAGCAACAGCCGTGCGGTACGCTTGAAACGACAAGGAGATCGAATGAAATTCAACATGGAAGACACGCCGCACCGGCAGGTCTACAACCTGCTCATCGGCCTGGTAGCGCCGCGCCCCATCGCCTGGATCACCAGCATGGACCGCGAAGGAAATCTGAACGCCGCGCCCTTCAGCGCCTACAACTACCTCTGCACCGACCCGCCCATCGTCGGCATCGGCGTCACCAACCGCCCCGGCCGCGACGCCGCCCCCAAAGACACCGCCCGCAACATCCGCCGCACCGGCGAGTTCGTCATCAACGTAGTCACCGAAGACCTCATCCAGAAGATGAACATCTGCGCCACCGACTTCCCCGCCGGCACCAACGAACTCGAAATGGCCGGCCTCACCACCGCGCCCTCCTCCATCGTCAAAGTCCCGCGCATCGCCGAAGCCCACGCCGCACTCGAGTGCAAGGAATTCACCACCACGGAAATCGGCCGCTCCCGCATCATCCTCGGCCGCGTCGTAGCCATGTACGTCGAAGACCGCTTCGTCATCCCCGAAGAAAACGGCGCCGGCCCTTACATCAACGCCGAAGAACTCCACGCCATCGGCCGCATGAACGGCCTCGGCTCCTACGTCCACACCCGCGACGCCTTCCTCACCGTCCCCCGCATCTCCTTCGAAGAATGGGAAAAAGGCAAACGCTAGCCGCAAAGCGCTTGTTCGCCGGGTGCCCCATCCAAGCTCGGCTTGGGTGGGATCGACCCCTGCCCCCACCAACCCCGTTTCGTTAAGGGCACGGGTTTACCCGTGCCGTAAAAGCCGCCAAATCAATCGGGCTTCAGTCCCTGAGGTCAACTTTTTCCGTCTAATGCGACTTTTTCATCACCCTCTGAAGGCCCGATATATTGGTCACGTCAGAGAACACAACCTTCGCGCGGCGCTCATCAACGCTCCCATTCTCAACCCCGCCAGCGCAACTCGCTGCCTCGCCATCCACGGAATGCCCGACCCTCCGCATTCCTTCTGTAACGTAGTTGCCGAAAACCCCGTATTTCGGGATGTTCACAAGTGAATTACTGATTGCCGTACCACTCCCGTCTCCTCGGAAACTTTCCGATGACGGATCTCGTGGAAAACAAGTGTGATTGAGAATCGGTCAGTCTCAATGCTTGCCGAGTGCATGGGACGCTCAAGTCGTTCTGACCATTCCTTAGCTTCAGGACTGGTGCTCAGAATGGAGATTCCAGGGTATGCAAGCGACCAGTCGGTGCCAAAAACATAACCCTCAGGCTCACCGACTTCGGTCCACTTGGCGTAATTCGTGAATTCATCCGCCCATGACATTTGCCAGATTTTATCTCCAACACGAGTCTTGTAGTCGAGGTCGACAACGTGCGTGAACGTCAATTCATATGTTCCGGGATCGCGGCATAAGCTGTCTTGAATGACGAATCGATAATCTCTGCCGTGTGAAAGAAAACCATGCTCCATAACACCGAAGTCGCAATCGGATAGAGTGCCGTTCAACAAGTCAGCAAGTGGATTCTCGGTCACAGGTTTCTCCTAAGGCGGAGCGCCTCCATTGAATTCTACTGTCGTAATCCTTTGCTCCCTTGGACAGAAGCAAATCACCAGCTGCCCCTGAATCGGGATTTCAGGAAACTGGGAGCCGTCTGCCTGTTGATCCGGCTGGGGCAGTCTCAATGTCCCAAGGCTCCGTATTTCGGGTGGTACGAACGCTGTGGCGTTCACCGGGTTGAGTAGAAACCAGTGTAGCTCCTGAAGTCGATCACGGATGGAACGTATAGGCAGTGACGACGAAGCAGACTGCATATGTTGCACTGAATGTGACGAGGGTTGTGAGGGCGTGCAGCATCGGGAATTTCTTCCGGTCGACCCACGTCACCGCAGATAAGCCGAGCATCGAGCAAATCCAGAGCGCAAGCCCTACAGCAATGACGACGAAGGGGTGGGAGTGGGGCGAAAGCAGCCCCATGATGATTCCGCCGACGAATGGAAAACCCACTGTTCCCATTGCGACAATTCCTAGCGCCCTTTCCTTTCGCATGGGAGGCATCCAGGGTTCCTCTTCAATCGCTCCGTTGAGCGACTGTCTTCGGATGACGGCCCGCACGGGCACACAAGTGACAGGCGCGATCTCCTCAATCATCCTGTTGACGTCGCGTGCATTCAGATGGATGAGGAGGTTTCCCCCGAGCTCGTGTTCGTCTCCGTTCACCGCCCGCACGATCACACGCCATCCATTTGGTCGTTCTTGCCAGGATCTGTGGCAGAGTAAAATTTCTGATGATTCCGGAGATACGGCAGCTTCCTCGGACAGCTCTCCTGACATACGCAAGAGTCTATTCGGAATCACACGAATATGATTACGCGCGAACTCGAGTTTTGTACCGAAGCTCGTGTAAACCAGCAATTTCCCGCATTGCTCCGAAACCGCCATCACGGAAATACTACATTGAAAGTCTTAGAGTGGAACGCCTATGTTGAATCATGATCCACCAGTAGCTAAGCTAGGTGGCTGCATCCGCTTTGCCCCGCGCGAATTTGCTGAGATCAGCTCTTGGTTCGATCCACCTGCCCTGAATCGGCATTTTGTCTAATTGAGATTTTTGCCGCAGGATATACACTCTGGTTAGCCGGATGGGTACCGGCACGATCAGTTGATTCCCAGCAAGACCCCTAGCAGATTTTGTGCTTGTTCCAAAACCGCGTCTGGTGCTCGATCATAGAACTCAGCTCGGCGAACCTGCCAATCCATGCTTTTGACATGGTCGGTAAGCACGCAGCCATCCCGCCCCTTGATATGAACACGCAGGGCAAAGGGATAGGATTTGATCACGGACGTCAAAGGGCAAACAATTGCCAGACCTGCCGCCTTATTGTATTTCCTGCTGGTCAGCACCAGAGCGGGCCGGCGCTTTGCCTGTTCTCGGCCTGCCTGGGGATCGAAGTCGAGATAAATGACGTCCCCCACGTCTGGAACGTATGCAGCCTTCACCATTCGACAACTTCGTTTCCGGCCGTTCCGATTAGGCCTATTTCGTTCTCCGAATAACGGTTCTCAGGCGTAATTTGCGAGACCAGTTCATCCAGTGTCGGAAAAGCTCGTTTGATTCGCACCGTGCCCGCTTCATCCACTTCAAGACGAATGCGGTCCCCTTGTTGGAAACGTGCCTCGGCAGCGACCTGTTTTGGCAAGCGCACCGCCAAGCTGTTTCCCCACTTCATCACCGACGCCTCCATGTTTGACCTCCGTATCTACATTGTATCATTTCTAAATGTCAACTTTCTAGGGTGTCCCGCCCGTGAATCGGGCTTTTCGGCAACTACTAACGCAACCGCGCAACACCCCCGGCACTCGCGCAACGCCGCTCCCCACGCACCTCCCGCCCACTTTTCCACCGCGATTTCTTGACACGCCTCCATATAATTAAAATTAGGAGCAACAGGAGCGCGGCTTCGTGCCTGGCCCTGTCCTCTCAGCCGTTTATGCCTTGGGGGAGGCATAGCAAATCGATTCCAGACGCGTGGCAAAACACCCGGCGTCGGACGGCAACATTTGCCAAAATCACGGCGCCACAACCCATAAACCATTTGTTTGCAAATATTTGACTATAAACATCCTGTAATCAAATATTTGCAGACAGAGAAAATCGTAACTCGCTCTACCGCAGCCACTTAACACCACCACCCCCCGGGGGGGGTGGCACCCAAAGGAGCACGACCATGCAAGTTCCCATCTGCCGCCACATCAAGACCAACGGCCTCCAGTGCCGCGGAGCAGCCCTCATCGGATCCGCCTTCTGCTACTTCCACCGCCGCCTCCACGCCACCCACGACCTCTACCGCAACAAGGTCCACTTCCAGTCCGCCCAGTTGCCTCACCCGCACTTCCTCCAACTCCCCGCCGTCGAGGACCGCGAGTCCGCCCAACTCGCCATCTCCTGCGTCCTCAACGCCCTCGCCACCCACACCATCGACGCCAGAGAGGCCACCGCGCTCTTCTACGGACTCCAGCTAGCCTCCGCCAACGCCCGCGGACTCCGCATCGTCCGCCGCCCCACCCAGCTAGTCCGCGACGTCCAGAAGGAGCTCTACGCCCTCATCCCCGAAGCCAGCCCCGACATTGCACCGGACGGCCTCACCTGCGAGATCGAAGACCCCGCAGAATTCGAGCCCTCCGCCGACCCGGGTGCCCCACAGCCTGCCCTGAGCCTGCCGAAGGGCTCGCAAAGCGATCATGGGGTTACACCAGCCGCCCTCCCCATCCAGCAGCCCACACCCACCAACCCACAACCAACAACTAACAACCAACAACCCGCAACTAACCCGCAGCCCGCAACTCTCCTCACCCTCTGCGCCGCCGCCGCCAACCTCGAACCTCGAACCTCGAACCTCGAACCTCGAACCTGAACAAACCTCGAACCTGCAGACGAACCTACGACAGATACTCCTTGATCCACGGATCGCTCGAGTGCACCAGCTCCTCCGTGGTCCCGTGAAACACCACGCCGCCCTCATTCAGCATCAGGAACTTGGTGCTCTCGTCGGTCCCGTGGTTCGGCCCGTCCGTCGGCAGCGCCACCATGCCCTTCTCGGCGTCGTAGCGGTGCGTCGCCAGCGTGAACGCATCCTGCAAACGGTGCGTCACCAGCAGCGACGTCGTGTGCGACACGTCGCGCTGCTTCATCACCAACTCGATGATCGTGGTCGACGTAATCGGGTCGAGGCCGCCCGTAGGCGAGTCGTACAGAATCAAATCCGGCCCGGAGATAATCGCGCGCGCAATCGAAACCCGCCGCCGCATGCCGCCCGACAGCTCCGACGGAAATTTGTCGATCGCATGTTCCAGTTCGACGAACTTCAGCGCCTCGACCACCCGGTTATGCGCCTCATCTTCGGGCACATGCTCCTCGTGCAGCCGGTAGGCAACGTTGTCCTCCACGTCGAGCGAGTCGAACAGCGCCGACTCCTGGAACACCATGCCAATGTGCGCGCGCAGCTTGTACAGGTCCGCTTCGCGCATGGTCGTAATCTCCTGCCCGAAGATCCTGATCGACCCCGAATCCGGCTTCAGCAGGCCATTGGCCAGCTTCAGCAGCACCGACTTGCCGCAACCCGCAGGCCCCAGCAGGATCAGCGTCTGCCCGCGCTCCACCTCAAACGAAATGTCCTTCAGCACCGGCTTCACATCGAACGTGATGGACACGTCCTTGAACTCGACGACCGGCACGCCTTCGGGCAGTTCAAACTTCTCGGCGCCGGAGTTGGGATTGGCTTCGCTCATAGCGGCTCAGCTGCCGAAGATGCCGATCATGGCCCGCGTTACCAGCAGGTCCACGATGATGATCGCAACCGACGACACAACCACAGCCTGTGTCGTCGCACGGCCCACGCCCTGCGTTCCGCCGGTCGTCTTCATCCCGAAGTAGCAGCCCACCGTCGCGATGATGAACCCCGAAAACAGCGGCTTGGTGAGCCCCTGAACCACGTCGCCATACACCAGGCTGCGGTAGGAATCATGCAGATACGTGCTTCCATTCAGCCCCAGCAAATACACCGAGACCAGTGCTCCGCCTGCAATCCCGAACGCATCCGCCAGAATCGTGAGGAAGAACAGCATGAAGACCGTAGAAATCAGCCGCGGAGCCACCAGCTTTCGAATCGGATCGGTTCCCAGCGCCCGCATCGCGTCCAGTTGCTCGGTCACTTTCATCGAGCCCAGTTCCGACGCCATTCCGGCCGCGTTCCGTCCTGAGACCATCAGCCCCGTCAGCACCGGCCCAAGTTCCTTCACCATCGACAGCGACACCAGCGACCCGGTCATCGAAACCGCGCCAAACTCCTTGAGCGCAGTGACGGACTGCAGCGCGAGCACGCATCCGGTAAAGAAGCCTGTCAGCACAATAATCGGCATCGAGCCCACGCCGATGGAGTCCATCTGCGTGTACACGTCCGCCCAGTAGTGCGGGCGCGTGAAGATATCGACGATCGCAGTGCCCGACAGGATCGAATACTCCTGCATCGCGAGCACCTGCTTCTTGATCCAGAGTTCCGGCGACAGTAAGGCCATAAGTTTCTTCAGGCTCAGGGTATCAGATGCAGAAATCGCGGCGCCGATTTTCCGTGCGGAATTCCTGCACAGAATTCCGCCGCGACCGTCGGGAGCACCACACGAGGCGGCAAAAGGGGGTGTGAACACCCCTGAAAGTGAGATGATAGAGAGCATGATCGCGGAACACCCGGCTGAGACGATGTTGGCCGCCGTACTACACGGCAAGGAAGACCTGCGGATGGAGCGGATTCCCGTTCCCCACGCAGGCGAAGGCGAAATACTGGTTCGCGTAGGCGCTGCCCTGACCTGCGGCACCGACCTGAAAGTCTACCGGCGCGGCTACCACGCCATGATGCTGAAGCCGCCTATCGTCTTCGGCCACGAGCTCGCCGGAACAGTGGTCGAAGTCGGCGCGGGCGTCACCAAATTCTCGCTCGGCGACCGCGTTCTGCCCATGAACTCCGCTCCCTGCGACACCTGTTTCTTCTGCCGCCACGGCCAGCAGAACCTCTGCGAGAATATTCTGTTCAACAACGGGGCCTACGCGGAATACATGCGCATCCCCGCCCGCATCGTCGAGAAGAATACCCTGCTGATTCCGCCCGGCGTCCCGCTGGAGCACGCCGCGCTGACCGAGCCGCTGGCCTGCGTGGTCTACGGGTTCAACGAGACCGGACGCGCAGCCCGGCGACACCATGGTGGTCATCGGCGCCGGACCCATCGGCCTGATGTTCATCCACGTCGCCGCAACTGCGCGGACTTCGCGTGATCGCCGTGGTCAAGCGCGACGACCAGATCGCGGCCGCGCGCCACTTTGGAGCCGCCGAAGTCGTCCAGATCGCTGACACTCCACAGCACACCGTCGATGCCGTTCGCGCCCTCACTCCCGACGCCCGCGGCGCCGACGTCGTCATCGAGGCCGTCGCCACTCCTGCCACGTGGGAGCAGGCCGTCGCCATGGTCCGCAAAGGCGGCACAGTCAACTTCTTCGGCGGCCCGCCAAAAGGCACCGTCGGTCACGCTCGACACCAACCGCCTCCACTACGGCGACATCACGCTGAAGGCCAGCTTCCACCACACTCCCGCAGCCTGCGCAGCCGCCTTCGCGCTGATCAGCGGCGGCAAATTCAAGGCGGCCGACTTCATCACCCGCACCGCTCCGCTGGATGAAGTTCCCGCCGTCTTCAGCCGCATGATGACCCGCAGCGCCGACAACATCACCGACATCAAGACCGCCGTGCTGCCCAACGGCTACCGCGCGCAACGGCAACGGGAGCCACGGATGACAGGCCAGGCCGAGCTCGCACCGCGCGAAACCAAGCCCGCCATCCCGCTGGCCGACTCGCTCGTCGGCGCGCCGCCGCAATACCTCACGCCGGAAGTCCGCCCCACGCTGGAAGAAGCTCGCGCCTGGTGCCACGAACTCGCCACCAGCCACTACGAGAACTTCCACGTCGCCACCTTCTTCCTGCCCAAAGCGCGTTCGCCCCCACTTCGAGAGCGTCTACGCCTTCTGCCGCGTCTCCGACGACCTCGGCGACGAAGTCGCCGACACCACCACGGCTCTGAGACTGCTTGCAAACCTGGGATGTGATGTTGGACGAGTGCTACGACACGCCAGAGCGATCGCAGCATCCCGTCTTCATCGCCCTTCGCGCCCACCATCGAGGCCTGCGACCTGCCACGTTCGCTCTTTCACGACCTCCTCCGCGCCTTCATCCAGGACCAGATCAAGACACACTACGGCACGTGGGACGAGGCAGTCGAGTACTCGCGCTACTCCGCGAATCCCGTTGGCCGGCTCGTGCTGATGATCTGCGGCTACCGCGACGAGCGCCGCGCGCTGCTGTCGGACAAGATCTGCACCGCGCTCCAACTGGCGAATTTCTGGCAGGACTGCGTTCGCGACTCCGAGATTCCCCGCCGCTACATTCCGGCCGAGTACATGGAGCGCTTCAATGTGGCCGAGGGCCAGATCGAAGGCCGCGTGTTCACTCCCGAGTTCGGCGCCATGATGCGCGCGCTGGTCGAGCGCACCCGCGACATGCTTCGCGAAGGCGCACCGCTGACCGACACCGTCGACGACGAGCTGGCGCGTTACGCTCGACCTCTTCCGCAAAGGCGGCGAAGCCATCCTCGACGGCATCGCCGCGCAGAATTACGATGTTCTGCGCGGCCGGCCCGTCGTGACCCGGCGCAAGAAGCTCATGCTGCTCGTCGGAGCGCTGTTCGGCAAACTTCGCGCAGGCCGCGCCTCCGGAGTCCGCCCGGCGTGAGCGAAGCAGAGACCGTGACCAAGACCGGCAAACCCAACCCCGACGTCGCCGCAGCCTACCTCTACTGCCGCGAGATCGCGCGCCGCGAGGCAAAGAACTTCTACTGGGCCTTCCGCGTCCTCCCAGCGCACAAGAGCGACGCCATGTGCGCGGTCTACGCCTTCATGCGCCGCGCCGACGACATTGCTGACGACGAGTCGAAGTCCATCGAAACTCGCCGCCAGGAAATGGCGACGTTCCTCAAATACTGGCGCTCCACGCGCCAGAATCTCTCCAGAGGCGCGTCAGCCCACAATCCCGCCTTCCTCGCGCTCGCCGACACCCAGCACCGCTTCAACATTCCGGACAGCCTGCTCGAAGAACTGGTCGCGGGCACCACCATGGACCTTGAGCCCGCCGTCGAACCTCGAACCGCGGATCTAGAACCTGACTTTCAAACCTACGCTACCTTCGAAGACCTCTACCGCTACTGCTACCTCGTCGCGTCGGTCGTAGGTCTGGTCTGCATCCGCATCTTCGGCTACAGCGACCTCCGCGCTGAGCAGTTCGCCGAAGAAACCGGCGTCGCCTTCCAACTCACCAACATCCTGCGCGACGTTAAGGAGGATGTCGAGCGCGGCCGCGTCTATATCCCCGTCGATCTCCTCGATGAATTCGGCGAAACCCCAGCCGAACTCGCTGGCCTGGCGCGTGGCCGCACCATGACCGAGCGCGAACGCGCCATGCTCGCCACCCTGGCCATCCGCGCCGAGAAGTACTACCTCGCCGCCAACAAGCTGATCCCGCTGCTCGACCGCGACAGCCGCGCCGCCATGTGGGTTCTGGTCACCATCTATCACCGCCTGCTGAGCCGCATCGCCGACCACAAGATGGAAGTCTTCCGTACGCGCGTGTCGCTCTCCACCGCGGAGAAGCTCTTGCATCTTCGCCCGCGGCGCCGTTATGGCTCTCTGGAACCGCGTACTCGGATGACCTCCGCACAGCAAGACGTCGTCGTGATCGGCGCGGGAGTAGCCGGCCTTGCCGCAGCCACGGCCCTCGCCACTGACGGCGCCCGGGTCACCCTGCTCGAACGCCGTCCCTTCGTCAGGAGGCCGCGCCTACTCTTACCCGCATCCGGCACTCGACGAAACCATCGACTCCCAGCACGTCATCCTCGGCTGCTGCACCAACTTCATCGACCTGGTCACCAAGGCTGGAGCGGCTGACACAGTGCGCTGGTACGACGAGCTTTGCTTCCTCGAAGCGGCCAGTGCCGGCGAACCTCGTCAAAGCTGGATACGTCCCGGCAGCCTTCCCGCGCCGTCGCACAACACTCTCAGCTTTCTCCGCGCCCCCATGCTCACCCTGCGCGACAAGACCGCCATCGCCACGGGCCTCGCGCAGTTCCTCCGCGGCTACCCGCAGGACGACACCGAATCCTTTGCCAACTGGCTCAAGCGCACCCACCAGACCGACCGCGCCATTCGCCACTTCTGGGAACCCATCGTCGCCGGCGCCCTCAACGACACCTTCGAGCGCTGCTCCGTAAAATACGCCGGCAAGGTGTTTTACGAATCGTTTCTGCGCTCGCCCGAAGGTGGCCGCCTCGGCATCCCTGCCGCACCGCTCAGCGACTTCTTCCAGCCGGTCCTCGCCCACGCCTGCAGACTCAGGCGTCGACGTCCGCCTGACCCAGGGCGCCGACTCAATCGCGCCCACGTCCGACGGCCGTTGGCGCATCACCACTCGCGAAGGCCAGATCGAAGCCGGCGCCGTCATTCTCGCCACCAACCTGCGCGAAGCCCATCGCCTGCTCGGCGCGCTGCCCGGCACCGAACCCCATCGACCCCGAGAAATTCGTCTCGGCGCCGATCACCACCATCCACCTCTGGTACGACCGAGAAGTCACCCCGCTGGATCACGCCGTCCTGCTCGACACCCGCATTCAGTGGATGTTCCACAAGTCGCGAATCCGCCGCTCAGATCCTACGCGCGGCAGCTATCTCGAACTGGTCATCAGCGCGTCGTGGCCTGAGCTGGAGATGTCTCGCGAGCAGATCCTCACCTCCGCCCTTCGCGAGATCGAACTCTTTTTCCCTGCGATTCGCGAGGCCAAACTGCTCAAGTCTGCCGTGCTGAAGGAAGCCCGCGCCACGTTTTCTGTCACACCCGGCCTCGACCAGTTCCGCCCGGCGCAGAGCACCGCCTATCCCAACCTCTACCTCGCGGGCGACTGGACATCCACCGAATGGCCATCCACCATGGAAGGCGCCATCCGCAGCGGCCGTCTCGCCGCGGGCGCCGTTGCCGGCTCGCCCACGCGGTTCCTAAGCGTCGAGCTTGCAGCCAGCGGCCTGATGCGCTGGCTCGGCCGCTAACCGGCTCAGTATAACTTTTTGGAATATTTGCAGGCGAGCGAAAGACGACTAGAGACTTTCGCCTTCAGCCGAAGCCAGCTTTTCCTCGGCCTCACGCATTTGGGCGTTGGCGTCGTCGTACTTCGCGCCTCGTCGCCGGCCTCGTTCCACTTCTTCTGGCCGTCTTCAAGTTCCTGACGTGCCTCAGCCGTGTCGATTTCCTCGGCCTGCAGCGCCGTCTCGGCGAGAATTGTCACCCGCTCGGGCAGCACTTCGACGAAGCCCCACGCGACGAAGAACTTCTGGTCGCCGGAAGAGCCGCCATGCAGGCGGACCTCGCCGGCGCCAAGTTCAGCCAGCAGCGGCGCAGCGCCGTACAGCGCCTCCAGATACCCCGACATCGACGGCAACTCCACCGCCTCCGCCGTAGCATCCAGCAGCAGCCGGTCCGGCTTACCAACCGCACCGTCAACAGCCCCGAATTTGCCGTACCGTCTGCCATCACTCGCCTTCGACTAACAACTAGCAACTAACAACCAGCAACTGTTCTTACGCTGTTGCCTGCATCTTCTCTGCAGCCTTCAGCACGTCTTCGATGCCGCCCTTGAGATAGAAGGCCTGCTCAGGAATCGCATCGTGCTTGCCTTCGATGATCTCCTTGAAGCTGCGCACCGTGTCCTCGACCTTGACGTAAGCGCCGGGGATGCCGGTGAAGATCTCGGCCACGTGGAACGGCTGCGACAGGAAGCGCTGGACTTTGCGGGCCCGCGCGACGGTGGTCTTGTCCTCTTCGGAGAGTTCGTCGATACCGAGAATCGCGATGATGTCCTGCAGATCCTTGTAGCGCTGCAGAATCTTCTTCACGCCCTGCGCGACGTCGTAGTGCTCCTGCCCAACGATGCGCGGCGAAAGAATACGCGAGGTCGAAGCCAGCGGATCGACGGCCGGATAGATTCCAAGCTCCGACAGCGGACGCGAGAGCACAGTCGTCGCGTCGAGGTGAGCAAAGGTCGTCGCCGGAGCCGGATCGGTCAAGTCGTCGGCGGGCACGTAGACCGCCTGCACCGAGGTGACCGAGCCCTTCTTGGTCGAAGTAATGCGCTCCTGCAGTTCGCCCATTTCGGTCGCAAGGTTCGGCTGGTAGCCGACGGCGGAAGGCATACGGCCGAGCAGCGTCGAAACCTCAGAACCGGCCTGCGTGAAGCGGAAGATGTTGTCGATGAAGAGCAGCGTGTCCGCGCCCTCGCTCGTCGCGGAAGTGCTCGGCGACCGTGAGGCCGGTCAGCGCGACGCGCAGACGCGCCCCCGGCGGCTCGGTCATCTGGCCGTAGATCAGCGTGGCTTTGCTCTTGGGAAAGTCCTTCAGGTCGATAACGCCCGACTCCTGGAACTCCATCCAGAGATCGTTGCCTTCGCGGGTGCGCTCGCCGACTCCGGCGAACACCGAGAAGCCGCCGTGCTTGGTTGCGACGTTGTTGATGAGCTCCTGAATGATGACCGTCTTGCCGACGCCCGCGCCGCCGAACAGGCCGATCTTGCCGCCCTTCAAGAAGGGCTGGATCAGGTCGATGACCTTGATGCCGGTCTCGAACATCTCCTCGCTGGTCGACTGCTCGTCGAACGCGGGGGCCTGGCGATGGATGGGCAGTGCACACTTGGCGATTGACCGGGCCAAGCTCGTCCACAGGCTGGCCGAGCACGTTCAGCACGCGGCCCAGCGTCTCGCGGCCCACGGGAACCGTGATGACCGCGCCGGTGTCGATGGCCTTCATGCCGCGCACCATGCCTTCGGTCGCGACCATGGCGATGCAGCGCACGCGGCCTTCGCCGAGATGCTGCTGCACTTCAACGACGACGTCCAGCGGCGTTGGCACATCGAAGCCGTCGCTGACGATGCGCAGCGCCTGGTAGATGGGCGGCATCGCCTTCTCTTCGAACTGCACGTCAACGGCCGGTCCGCTGATTGAGATTACTTTTCCAA
The DNA here is from genome assembly GCA_963822225.1 of uncultured Acidobacteriaceae bacterium. Taxonomy (GTDB): domain Bacteria; phylum Acidobacteriota; class Terriglobia; order Terriglobales; family Acidobacteriaceae; genus Edaphobacter. The sequence goes on from CAWGGW010000005.1 coordinate 332,225, forward strand.
TATTTTCTGCCATAGTCTCTTCGTTCCTAATTCTTCCGCCAGCTAAAGCGCCGCGGCGCCGCTTACAATCTCGATAATTTCCTTGGTAATCGCGGCCTGACGCACGCGGTTCATGGTGAGCTCAGCGAATCGATCAGGTCTCCTGCATTCTTGGTCGCCGCATCCGTTGCGGTCATGCGCGCGGCATGTTCCGCCGCAGCGGATTCCAGCAGCGCATGAAAGATCTGGGTCGTCACATAGCGCGGCATCAGGTGGCGGAGCAACTGCTCGGGCGGCTGGTCGAAGATGTAGTCCACTTCGGCCGTGCCGAACTTCTTCGCTTCCGCTTCTGCCGCCTCGTCTTCGGGCTCCTCGATGCGGCACGCCGGAGGTGCTGGCGGCTCGCGCCGCCGCTTCCTTCTGCTCCTCGGTCATCTCTTCGGCCGCGGTAATCTCGTGCGAGCCCAGCTTGCGGATCGGGCAACAACTTCTCGACAACCACGCGCTGCGAGATGACGGACTTGAACTCGTTGTAGACGAGGTAGACCGAGTCGATCTCCGCCCGCTCATAGCGCTCGATGATCGACCGCGCCATCTCCGAAACGTCGTTGAAATCCATCTGCAGCAGAAGCGCCAGGATGCTCGGCGGCGACCTCGATCGGCTGGGCGCGATGACGAATCGTCATCGTAGTGCGTGGAGAGATCGTTGTCGTAGTGCTCTTCCGTCTTCTCGTAGATCGCCGCCGCATAGCTTCTTCTTGAAGAGCGCGATCGCCTTCTTGCCGACCGGCTCCAGATCGATGTTCTGGCCCAGCTTGCGGCGCTCGTCGATGAACCGCTGCGCGGCCTTGCCGATGTTCGAGTTGAACGCGCCGGCAAAGCCCTTGTCGCCTGCGATCACGATCACCAGCACGTTCTTCTCTTCGCGCTCGACCAGCAGCGGATGCAGAATCTCGCCGGTCTGCTCGCTGCACAGGTCAGTGCGCCGCACCAGCGACTCCAGCACGTTGGTGAGCATCTGCGCATACGGCCGGGCCCGCATGGCGCGTTCCTGCGCGCGCCGCAGCTTCGCCGCCGAGACCATCTTCATGGCCTTGGTGATCTGCCGCGTGTTCTTCACACTGCGGATGCGACGCCGAAGATCGAGTACGTTTGCCATGGTTTACTTGTTGCCTACCATCGCGGTTGCAGGCGTGGATTGTGGCGCGGCAGTTTCCTTCGCCGCCGCTGCCTTCTTGTCCTTCAGGTCGGCGAGGAACGTTGCTCTTGTAGTCCTTGATCGCGTCGGTCAGGCGCTTCTTGATGTCGTCGTCGAGCGCCTTCTTCGTCGCGATGTCGGTCAGGATCGCCGGCTGCGCGCGATTCGAGGTACGGATAGAAGCCGTCCTCGAACGCGCGCAGGTCCGAGACCTCGACGTCGTCGAGCAGGCCCTGGGTTCCGGCGAAGAGGATCGCAACCTGCTTCTCCACCGTGAGCGGCTGGAACTGCGGCTGCTTCAGCAGCTCGGTCAGGCGCTGGCCGCGGTTCAACTGCTGCTGCGTCACCTTGTCGAGGTCCGAGCCGAACTGCGAGAACGCCGCCAGTTCGCGGTACTGCGCGAGGTCGAGCTTCAGCGTCGAGCCCACCTGCTTGGTCGCCTTGATCGCCGCCGCGAATCCGACGCGCGACACCGACAGACCCACGTTGACCGCCGGGCGAACGCCCGAGTTGAAGAGGTCGGTCTCGAGGAAGATCTGTCCGTCGGTGATCGAGATGACGTTGGTCGGGATGTAGGCCGAAACGTCGCCCGCCTGTGTCTCGATGATCGGCAGCGCGGTCAGGCTTCCGCCGCCCAGCTTGTCCGAAACCTTCGAGCGCGCTCCAGCAGGCGCGAGTGCAGATAGAACACGTCGCCCGGATACGCCTCGCGGCCTGGCGGACGGCGCAGCAGCAGCGAGATCTCGCGATAGCTGACGGCGTGCTTGGAAAGATCGTCGTAGATGACCAGCGCGTGCTTGCCGGAGTCGCGGAAGTACTCGCCCATCGCGGTCGCCGCGAACGGAGCGAGGTACTGCATCGGCGCGGGCTCGGATGCAGTCGCAGCCACGACGATGGTGTAGGCCATCGCGCCGTACTCTTCCAGCGTCTTCACAATCTGCGCGACCGACGAGCGCTTCTGCCCGATCGCGCAGTAGATGCAGATCAGGTTTGTTCTTTGCGAGTTGATGATGGTGTCGAGCGCGATGGCGGTCTTGCCGGTCTGGCGGTCGCCGATGAGCAGCTCGCGCTGTCCACGGCCGATCGGAATCATGGTGTCGATGGCCTTGATGCCGGTCGCCATCGGCTCGCGCACGCCCTGGCGGTCGATAACGCCGGGGGCGAGCCGCTCCACGGGAAGCCTGTGCTCGGTGTCGATCGGGCCCTTGTCGTCGATCGGCTGGCCCAGCGCGTTCACCACGCGGCCGATCATCGCCTCGCCCACCGGCACGGACATGATCTTGCCGGTGCGCTTGACCTCGTCGCCTTCTTTGATCTCGGTGTAGTCGCCCAGCAGCACGGCGCCCACCTGGTCTCATCGAGGTTCATCGCGAGGCCGGCAGATGCCGTGGGGGAACTCGATCATCTCGCCCGCCATCACCTTGTCCAGCCCGTGCACGCGCGCGATGCCGTCGCCCAGGGAGATGACCGTGCCGACCTCGTCCACCTGGATGCGCTGCTCGTAGTTCTCAATCTGCTGGCGGAGCAGCTCGGTTATCTCATCCGCCTTAATCTTTGCCATGTCTTCCTTTGCCTCAGTCCTGCCCTCGAATCCGTCTCCCAAATCTGTTCCGAAATCCGCGCTCTACGCGTTCACCAGCTTCTGCTTCAACTGCTGCAACTGGGCGCGAACCGAGCCGTCGTAAATCGTCGATCCGATCTCCACCACCGCGCCGCCCAGCAGGCTGGCGTCCTCGCGAATAGGTGGCGCGAACCCGCGCGCCGGCGAGCTTCGCGATCTGCGCCTCCAACTGCGCGCGGTCCTCATCGTTCAGCGGACGCGCGCTGGTGATCCGCGCCTCGACCGCACCGGCATGCTCGTCCACCAACTTCGCTGTACTCGGCCAGAATCTCGTCCAGTTCAGCTCAGGCGCTGGTGCTCCAGAATGACCGCGATGAAGTTCCGCACCTGGGGAAACATCCCGATGCGCGCGGCAATCGCATCCAGCACCTTCAGCTTCTTTGCGCATCTCGATCGAGGGATTCTCCAGGAACTCGCGCAGTTCGCCGCTGCCCGCAAGCGTCTGCGGCAAAATCGCGCAACTGCTGCTGCGCCGCGGCCGCGTCCAGATTGGCCGACTCCGCAACCTCGGCGAACGCGCGCGCATACTCGGGGCGGAACTTGCCATCTAGTTCTGTCCCTTCTTCGACTCGTCGCCGGCCAGCCGCTGCGCGAAACCCTGCACCAGCAGCCGGTCGGTCTCGGCCGACACCACCATTGCGCGCTGATGACCCGAGCCTCAACCGCACCCCGATGCGCATCCGCCACCTCGCTGTACGTCGCCAGCATCCGGTCTAACTCACCCAGGCGCTGGTGCTCCAGAATCAGCAGATGCAACTGAGCGAAGCAATCTGGCTGTTGTTGGCTGCCCATTTCTTACATCGTTATGCCTGAAGCCGAATTGCGACCACACCACCGGATCGCCTCCGTGATTCACCGGAATCTACCTGCTGAGGTCAAAATACAACTCCACCTGATGCTCGCGGCCGTCGGACGCGTCCACCCGCCAGGTCACGTAGGTAACCGGCCGCGAGAGCACGTCCAGATCCTGCGGTAGGGCAGGCGTCAGGAAGGTGAAGTTCGACTGCAACGCCCGCACCTTGAAAAACATAGTTCGTATGCGTCGGCAGTACCTCTAGACTGACCTGTTCGAGCGGACTGGCCGGACGCGGCCTCAACGCCCATCAGCCTGTAGGTCATTCCGTCGATGCGGATCAAGCTGGTGAGCGAGTGAGTGGCGCTTGTCCAGTGGCGTGTTGCCGATTCGTTCAACAAGTCATCAAAATAGGTCAACCAGATACTGAAATATGGATCGTGTGTAATCAGGGGTACCGCCGGCGGCCTGAAATCCGCTGCCATCAGCGGCAAGATCAGAAACGGCAATCCCGCGAGCCAACCGGTCTTCAAGGGGCGGAAAAGACTGTCACACATCGCGTTCTCCTGATGGACAAGCGAAAGGCAAACGCAATTCCGATCACGCCGTCAATCCCAAGGAGATCTTATCTGATGTGGATCACGACGGACTTGAGGACTCAATGGATGAGCCTCGCCAAATTGTTTGGTCAGCTGGCCAGTTCGGTCGCCAGCGACACTAGGGCCAGTGCGTAAGAGCCTCCGGTTAAACAGCACTCCTGCGCAGCGACTCGCCTCCCCGCAAGCGCAAGGTGCAGCACTTTGCCCAGCTCTTTATGGAACTCAGTATGCAGTTTCTTCACCTTGTCGTAATGCTTCGGGTTGAACATGCGCAGATCAGGGTTCTTTTGTGACCACCCGCCGAACTGACATAGATTGTTCAGACTGGCTTGCGCCACCCACACCTGCGCCTTGCCGTATTGATCGCTTCCTGAACCCTCGCCTTCCATGCCGTGTGTTCAGCAATTGCTTTCTTGATTTGCTCCAGGGTGCTGGCCGCTGTGATTACCATGCAACCTACTCATCGGTGTTCGCGGCCTACGCCGTTAACAAAACTCGGTTATCGCGGCGCGCTGTAGTCCGCCAATTCACCAGAGGCCGATTACCGGTCTTCGTGAAGTGGTTGGACTCAAGCTGCGTTATAGCTGGTCCCGTGTGAACGCTGGCAGCAGCCCACGCCAGCCCGTCGGCGCCTTTGCCCACTGTAATCAGCTTCTTCACTTCCCACGTGGAAGTGTAATCGCGGCCACCTTGGCGCTTCGAGTCGCAGGAAACGTAGGGAATCTCGTCGCCCGGTCTCGAGGAGCGCTCCCCTGCGGGGCCGACGGGACGTCGATGACGTGCTCCACTTTCATGGTGTGCAGGTTCACCACTGCCACTTTGTTGGCCTGCGGCACCGCCACTACCAGCCAGTTCCCGTCGCGCGTCGCAGATGTGCCATAGCCGGGCGCCGGCAACGGTACCCACGTCCTGATCTGATTCGTCGCCGTGTCGATCACTGCCAGTTGCGGTTGGCCTGATTTACGTAAACACCATCGTGTCGTCGGCCGATAGCGAGATCCGCTGCGTATTCTTTGAAATCGGGATTACTGCCAGCGTCTTCCGCTTTTCCAAATCCAGCACGGACACCGTCCCGGGACCCACATTGGCCGTGTACCCGCGCTTCCCATCGCGAGTGATGGCCAGCATATGGGACTCCTTCTGCCCGGTGGGAACGGTGCCCACAATCTTCATTTGATGGGGATCGATAATAGACACCGTGTCATCCAGTTCGGTGGTCACATACCCCAGCCCATGCGCGCGATCGATATCGGGCAGTGTGGCCGTACGCCATGGCCAAAGTCGAGGTTGCCTACGATTTTCCGCGATGCCACGTCGATGGCAACCATGTTCGTGCCGTCCGTTCCCGGCTTTCCGACACCGGAATTGCCGTAGATCGGCACATAGGCGGTCTTGCCATCGGGCGAAGCGATTACTTCGTGGCCGTTGTGCCACCTTCCGGCATTACCTGCCAATTGCTGTCCGGCAACGGGATCGACGATGCTCAAGGTCCGGTCGCCCTTGTTGGTTACCAGCAGATAACCTCTAGCTTCCCCGGCGGCCGGCAAGCGACTGACCAACGAGGACAACGGCTACTACTGAAAGAATCAAAACTATTGGTAGATAAACACGCGGCATGACGGCTCCTCCTGGCGCGTTTCGTGGCACCGGTACCTCAGCAGGTTATCACTGTCCTTGAACCGGGCCGATCCGACGGTTCGTCTGCAAGGGTGCAATCCTTGGAGGCGGCAGGCGACAAGATCGCCCGCCCCACCACATCTGCTACTTGTCATACTTCTCGGGGCCGAGGCTGGCAATCACGGTATTTCCCACTGATCTCCTCTTCCAGCCTGCTGGCCGTCTGGTGTTCGAGGCGCCGCACCGCGTCGAGTTCCGCCTTCGCCTCGCTGACGCGTCCAAGCTGCGTCAATAGACGCGAGCGCAAGTAGTGGACGCTCGGACTCTTTGGATCGGCCGCGCCGGCTGCATCCAGATCGTGCAATGCTTCGGCGTAGTGCTTCTCCTGGCTGTGAATCTTTGCCAGGCCGTACCACGAGGCGGCAAGCCGCGGATCCCGCTGAACGGCTTCCTCAAGATCCCGCTCGGCCTCGGCTGGGTCTTGTTGTCGCGCAGCTAAAGCACCGAGTTGGTCATAGCCGTAGGCCACGCCGGGCTCGATCGCGACGTCCTCGAGAAACTCCTGACGGGCGAAGTCCAGCTCGCCTTTCCGACGGTAGACCACTCCCAAGGGCGACAGTGCACGCAAAGGGGGAGGGTGGGGTCGGCGGCTACAGCCTTCTGAAACTCAGCCAGCGCCTGGTCGTCCCGATCATGCGCCAAGTATGCCTTGCCGACTAGTAAGTGAACTGCGGGCGAGTTAATCCCAATTTCTTCGAGTCGCGCCGTCGCCCGCATGCTGAGGTCCGTACGATCGGACTGGGCCGCGGCCACTGCCAGCGCATAGAGATAGGAAATATCGGCGTTCGACTGCTCCCAGAGCGGCTCGAATGGGCCTCTGCAGCTTTGGCATATCTGAGTTCAAACAAGTCACTAAGGCCGAGCAGCCGGGCGCTGGCCTGAGCCGAGTCCGGCATATCCCGGACTACCGATTCAAAAGCCGGAATCGCTTCGCCGTATTGGCCTTGCCGGTAGTGCAGCAGTCCAATGTTGAGCCTGATACCGGGAACGTTCGGTGCCAACTTCTCCGCCGCTTCTAGCTGAGCAAGCGCAAGCTTCCATTTCTCCTGGCGCATGTAGACCACGCCCAGATCGACCCTGCGCACCGACGTTTGAAGGTGAACGCGCGATCCACACCCGAAATGCATTTTCGGCGCCAGACGAGATCCCCGGTTCGCATCGCCTGCTCGCCGATTTCGAAGCTGTGACGGAGTTCGGCTTCGGTAACCTGGATAACTTGTGCGGAGCCCGGCCGTATCGACAGCAAGACCAGCCATGCCGTCACCGGAACTGTGTGTGAACGCCGCACGGCTCCTCAAGTTTATCAGGCACATTGCACGCCAAGCCGCGCATGTGTTTTGATTTGACAGAATGGCGGAGCGGGTATAAGCTACCTCAAAGCGTAGGCGTTGTTAGTGGAAATCCGTATTCGGTTCCAGTACTTTACGATCTTTAGTTGCTGATGAACGCGGCAGTCATTTG
>CAWGGW010000006.1:0-671500 GCA_963822225.1 uncultured Acidobacteriaceae bacterium
TTCCGCTGCATGCTGCTGCAATTGCTTCTGCGCATGCATGGTGGCAGCGGCAATCTCCTGCTCGGCGGCGGCGAGAATCTTCTTCTTTTCGTCCTCAACCGATGCCTTGATGCGCTGCTCTTCCGCGGCGGAAGCCTCTTCGGCATGAGTCCGCATTGCGGCGATCTCGCCATCCAGCCTGGACAAGCGTTCTTCCACGCTAGTCAGCCGCGCGCGGGCCTCTTCGGTCGCTGTCCGGGCGTCAACCAGATTCTTCTGGATAGTCGCGGTGCGGTCGCGCAGAACCTTGGGCAGGAGCTTGACCAGGCCGAAGCTGACCGCCAACGCCAGCAGAACGAAGTTGGTGAGTTCGAACGCGGTAGCTGAATGTTCGGCGTCCAAGCCAATCTTTTTTCCGAGGCTCTTTACCATGTCGGAGTGGCGATAAGCTTCATCCTCGTCCACTTCCTGTTCCTGCGCCTTGTTGTCAGCAGGTTGCGCTTCGGGCTTGCTCTCGGCGGCGGCAGCGACCTGCGCGCTGACAGGAACCTCGCGCATGCGAATCGCGACTCCGAGGGTCAGAGCCACGGCAAGCCCAGCCAGAACACTTCTCTTCCAGTCCAACTTCTGCATCTTCACTGCGCGGCCTCCGGTCGAGTTCCGGCCGGCATCACCGCTCGCAAAATCTGGTCGCTCAATTCGTTGCTCATTCCCTCGATCTGGCGCTGCGCAAGCGCTACGCTCTGATCGATCTCGCCCTTCGCGGCCAGCACCTTCTCCATGGTTGCGGAGCGTGCTTCCGCCAGCGCGAGGTCGCGCTCTATCTCCCACTGTTTCAATCTTTTTTCGCGCGCGCCGAAGATGGCAGTCTTGGCCTGGCGCAGCTTGTCTTCATATTCCGCCGCCTTGGCCTCAGCCTCGGCTATAGCGCCGCGCGCCTGTTCCACCGCGCCGCTTGTGCGCGCCCTGCGTTGCGCCAGAACGCGGTCCAGAGGGCGCCGGACCAGTACGCCATAAGCGATAACCAGCAGCAAAAACAGGATCATAGTCGGCACAGCGCCGAGCACAAGTCCACCGAGTTGATTCAGCAATTCATCCATGTCTGGAGCAGGCCGTGGGCATGAAACCGCTGGGAACGGACGCGGCCTTGCATACGTTGGGTACACCTAGTTCTAGCAAAGCGCTTGCGAGAGTGTCAAACCTTCGAGTGCCGATAATCGCCGCCGCTGGACCGATATTCGCACATTGCAAAAACTCCCAATATTCCTGCGAAATTTCCTTTGACAAACGCCATGGGAGGTCTAAACTTTAGTTACCACCAAGACCCTATGTCCTGGGTCGTACAGGTCGCGTGCAAGGGGACACCACCTCCGCTCCCCGACAGGCGGCCTGTTCTGTTTAACGGCGAAGCAAATCCCGGACAGGCCATTCAGCTTCGCTCGCGAAACTTGCGATACCGTTCCAGCAGAGACGCTGGCCCACGTGCGCGTCAGATAGCACCAGATTCCCTGCAAAATTCTTCTCGCTGACCACCGCACCCGCCTCGAGCGCGGCCAGTACCGCGCCCTCCGACTGCGGAATCCTGAACCGCGCCTCAACCAGCGGATCGACGACAAGCGCCGCGTCGATCGCCTCGAGCAGATCCGGTCCAGTCCGACCTTGGTCAGTCCCGAGACGGCAATACCGGTCCGGACGCAACCGCAAGCCGCGCGCGCTCCTCCGGCGTCAGCAGATCGATCTTGTTCATCACCTCGATCACCGGCTTGCCCTTCACATCCAGTTCGCCGAGCACCTTCTCCACCTGCTCCTTCTGCTCGTCGACCATCGCGCTGGACGCGTCGCGGACGTGGAGCAATACTTCGGCGCGCTCCACCTCTTCCAGCGTTGCGCGGAAGCTGGTTACCAGGGTGTGCGGCAGGTTGCGGATGAATCCCACCGTGTCGGAGAGCAGAATCTTCCGTCGGCTGGGCAGTTGCAGCTGCTTCAGCTTGGGATCGAGCGTGGCGAACATCCGCGACGATTCGAGTACGCCTGCCTCGGTGAGCGCATTGAACAGCGTGCTCTTGCCCGCATTGGTGTAGCCGACCAGCGCGACCACCGGCACTGGCACGGCCTCGCGCCGCTGCCGCTGCTGGCGCCGAATCCGCCGGACGGACTCCAACTGCTCTTTCACGTGATCGATGCGCAGATTGATCTTGCGGCGATCTGTCTCAAGCTGCGTCTCGCCTGGTCCGCGGGTTCCGATTCCGCCGCCAAGTTGCGACATGGCTTTGCCTCGCCCGGCGAGGCGCGGAAGCTGATACTCAAGCTGCGCCAGTTCCACCTGCAACTGGCCTTCCCGGGTCCGCGCATGTCGGGCAAAGATGTCGAGAATCAACTGCGTGCGGTCGATGACGCGGCAGGGCAGCTTCGCCTCAAGATTACGTAACTGCGAAGGTGTCAAATCGTGATCGAAGAGCACGACGTCGGCATTGGAAGAAGCCGCGACACCTGCAATCTCTTCCAGTTTGCCTTGTCCTACCAGGGTCGCGGCATCTGGCCTGGCACGCCGCTGTATAAGGGTCGCGGCAATCTCCGCGCCTGCGCTGCGGGCGAGTTCTTCAAACTCCGCCAGCGAAGCGTCGAAATCGAGATCGCCACTGGCCTGGTTACGAACCTCGTCAGGATTGTCATCTTCCGTGTCCGCGCTGACGGCGGCGGCATCACGGGCTAGCTTTGCCGCGGCAGTCAACTTTCGCCGCTGCCCGGTGAACTCCACCGCAACCAGAACGGCAGACTCGCGGCGCACGTTGGCCTTCGCCGCGGACGCAGCCGCGCGCGCTGCTTCGGCCTGAGCTTGAACCAGGCTCACCTATATCCTCTTCGCCGTATCGTTACCAGCTGCTCCGATGGGCCGCGATTGCCTTCCGAGTTGAAGATTCTAGTCGCCCGCCACGCCCGCAGCTTCGTGCAGTCCCGTACCCGATGCCGGCGTTCCACTCTGACTGCGAGCCTCTGCCGATTTGGGTTCGATTCTGGCTTCCGAATGCGGGCCTACTCGACCGCTTACCACAGTCGATATCGCGTGCTTGAAGATAAGTTGTTCCTGTGCATTGTTTTCCAGCAGCACGGAGTACTTGTCAAAAGACCGAATCTTGCCCGTCAGCTTCACGCCACTCACAAGGTAGATCGTAATGGGGCTCTTGTCCTTGCGGACCGTATTGAGGAAGGTGTCTTGAATATTCTGTGCCGGCTTTGATTCCATTGGTGCCGATCTCCTTTACGTAGCTGTTGCCCAAGAAAAGTACTGCCGGACCCAATTTCGCACCTGCGGACACTTCTCCGACTACAGACTTCAATATCAATAGTTTCTATAAGCCTGTTCACAATACGAGGATCGCCATTCTTTTTCAACTGGGCTCGTTGGTTTCGTTCAACGGAGGGTCCCGCGATTTGACCCCGGCTTGGCGTCGATGTTCTCGCAACGTACGCCGCCAATACTGTTTGACGCAATATAGCAGCAAAAGGTCTCAAAGTTGCAGCGTTGTACCATGGCTAACGTGTCTAATCGTGATCGCATCGCCGGTTCCAATGCTCGACTTTTCGCGCCAGTTCTCCGCTTTGCGACAGGAGGTTCTGGATGCCATCGCGCAAGTCTGTGATTCGCAGGGCTTCATCCTTGGCCCACGCGTAGCCGCATTTGAGGCGGCAGCGGCCAACGCCTGCTCGACTACGTACGGAATTGGATGCGCCAGTGGCACGGACGCCCTGTGGCTGGCGCTTGCCGCCGCCGGGATCGGCAACAGCGCTTCGAGCGCCCCTGCCAAAGACCAGGTAGGCGCAGTTATCACCAGCCCTTTCAGCTTCTTTGCCAGTGCGAGCTGCATCCTGCGCGCGGGTGCCCGGCCGCTCTTCGCGGACATCGATCCGCGCACCTTCAACCTTAGCCCCGACCGTGTCAGTGAGCTTCTACGTGACAGATCCCGCCCGCCAGTGGAGGCCGTCCTGCCGGTCCACCTCTATGGCCAATGCGCTGACTGGGACGGCTTTGAGGCCATCGCGGCCGATCATCCCGGGCTTCTGCTGATTGAGGACGCGGCGCAGGCGTTCGGCGCGTCATGGAACGGGCGGGCCGCCGGCTCGCTGGGCTTCGCCGCTGCGTTCAGTTTTTACCCGACGAAGAATCTCGCCGCCATGGGCGATGCCGGCCTGGTCACCACCTCCAGCCGGGAATTCGACGCGCATGCCCGGTCCCTTCGCGCCCATGGCATGACCCGCCGCTATTACCACGACGAGGTTGGCTGGAACTCCCGGCTCGACGCCATCCAGGCTGCGATTCTCGAGGTCAAGCTACGCTATCTTCCTCAAGGCAACCAGCGCCGCCGAGAACTGGCTGCCCGCTACGATCAACTTTTTCAGAAAGCGGGCCTCGCCGCTGGATCGACTGCAGAGGGCATCGTCCTTCCGTGGACCGATCCGCGCGCCACGCCTATCTTCCACCAGTACGTTATCCGCGCGCCGCGCCGCGACGCCTTGCGCGACTACCTTACGGAGCAGCAGATCGGCAGCGAGATTTACTATCCTGTCCCGCTTCATCTGCAGGCGGCCTTCAAAGATCTCGGCTACAAACCGGGCGACTTCCCTGAATCCGAACTCGCCGCCGCCGAGGTTCTCGCGCTGCCCATCTACCCAGAACTCCGCGACGATGAGCAGGAAACCGTAGTCGAAGCCATCCGACGCTTCTACGCCTGAAGCGCTATACCAGAGGCAAGTTTCCGGTGCTAGCCTGACAGCAGGAAGGTGGCCTGTGATCTCTGTTGCTCGACGTCATCTGATCGCGGTGCTTCTGGCGGTCGCATCTTTGGCTCAGTGCGCTCCAGCGCAGACGCTGACCATCCGCATGGTCGATGGCCGAACGGGCAAGCCATTCCCGAACAAGAACGTGTTCGTCACTTTCTGGCTGGACGATCCCACACAGCCCCCAGGGCGGAAACGTGTCCGTGTGGGCTTCCCACACGACAGCGGCGGGACAGACATTCCCCTCGACGAACATGGAATCGGGCACATCGCAATCCCGCCGACAGCCGCGATGGTCCAGGTTCAATCCGTCGAAAATGTGGTGATATACGGCAAACGAGGCCAGTACTACCTCTGCGATGTCACCGGAAATCAATTCAAGTCGCCCGACGAGATGTGGACCGCAGGCCTTCAGATCGTGCCGCTGGACGTCATCGCCTCTCGCGGATTCGTGCCCCAGACCAACTGCACGCCGAAGCTAGCGGTCCATCCGGCCCCAAACGAATTTGTGATCATGGCACTCCCGGAGCACTGCTGGCCCTTATGCGGACTGAGCTATTGATCTCAGTCAGCGCTACTTTTTCTTCTTAGCGCCCTTGTCCTTTTTCTCTACTGCCACCGGATGCGCGTCCGGCTCGTCCTTGTATCCCGGCGGAGCGATGCGCCGCACCAGGTTTCCTTCCAGCCGAAAGGTCTTTGCGATGGTACGTCCCGGCGTCACCATTCCGGTCACGGGATCCGGGATAACGGGCGGTGCATCCGCAGCCAGAACCCGGTAAGTGAAGGTAGGCAGCGGAGTCTGCGCCAACACAGCTTTTCCATAGGGATCTTTGCCGATGCCAATCGAAACCGGCAGATACCCCTCAATGTTCTTCTCGCGAAACGCGGTCTCGTACCGGTGCATCTTCATATTCCACGTGAAGACGCGCACCTGGTCGAAGTCGTACGGTAGTCCGGCCGTGTAGGGCCCAAGGACTGTCAGATAGATGGGAATGTCCTTGTTGTCGCCCTCCGCGCCGTCGTCGTGAACTGTGGCTAACACATAGGCTCCGACGATCCGCTGTCCTTCCGCGTACCTTCCCACCGAGTCGGGCACATCGACGTCCAGCATGCGCGAGAGCAGCCAGCCTGCGCGTCCATGCGCATCGCGCGCCAGCCACCAATCTTCCATCGCGATTGGCGGCAAAAGGGTGGCGTCAATTCCAGAGCCCGTTGGAGTGGCTATTCCAGTGGCTGCGGGAGCTGTTTTCGCGGCCGACATGGGCTTGGCCGGTGCGACACCTCCGGGTACCGGCTTGGGCAGTGTGGCCCTCTCCAGAAGCTGAAGTTTGTCGCCCTCCGCCAGGCGGTAGAAGCGGGCCGTATCCCTGCCCGGCTTCAGGTGCAGATTTACGTCATCCCGCACCACCGCCGATGCCACGGGCGGATCGCTCTTGTGCGCCATTCCGAGCGCCTGAAACTCGTCAAATACGTCCTGCGTTGCTACTGCCTTTTCGTCGATCCAACCCACTTCGCCCTTGGCCGTCTGGACCTTGAAGAAGCGTCGTCCGTGTTCCAGCACCACCAGACGGTCGCCGTTTTCCACCGTCCCGGTGCGATTGGACACTGCCGCCACCCGGTCGCGAAGAAATGTCTGTTTGGCGGTGACGTAAACGTACTGGTCTGCCGGTTTGGGACGCAGCCGCGCGCACCCACTTAACATGACAGTGCAAAGGGAAAATGCGAAGGCGACCGCCCAGGCGGCGCAGCATACTCGTCTCAGTAGGCGAAACTCTCGAAGTTTCGACATCTGGGAATAGGATCGCAGAGGATAAATAAAGCGCTTGAGTACCACGTTTTCCAGCATACAGCCCCGGGTAACTATAGGGCGCGTCCCCCGTAGCGAGGTGTATTCATCGGGGCCGCAGAGTGCTCCTTTCTTTGGGAAATTACGTCTCTGAACCCCTTTTTTCTCTTTTCGGAGAGTTGGGAAGAGCCCCCTGTTGGCTGGTTACATGCTGACCCCTAAATAAGAGTCTTGCGCGAAGTGGGGTCTTGCGCTTACAGTTGCGTACGGAAACAAACTCAATACAGGAAATCTTCCAAATCATTTCCGGAATACAACTCCGTCCATCGCTCAATTCGGTAGACCACTTCACACGTCAACTGGTAAGGAGGCCCACATAATGGCCAGTAATGAAATCGAAATCCTCGACTCAGAAGCATCAGTCGAGAAGCTTAAGAGCATCGCAGCAGGTCGCGCCCTGAATCGCAGGCACTTTATCGCTGCGCTTGGCATGACCGGCGCTGCGGCTGGCGCAGGGCTTTTGTCGGGTTGCTCCTCTACCAACTCCACCGTGGTTCCCCCCACTACCGGGGTGGCTCAGACTGACATTCTCAACTTCGTCCTGAACTTCAAGTTGTTAGAGGCTACCTTCTACTCTTTCATCACCCAGGGCAGCGACTTGACCGGATCGGCCGTGCTGAACAGCGGCACCGTCACCAACGCACCATCCGGTAAGCTAACCTTCACCGGAACCAATGCCCAGCAGATCACCGACCTTCTGAACGAGATCTACTACGACGAAAAGAACCATGTGAGCACGCTCATCAGCCTGCTTGGCTCATCCGTCGTGTTCCGGCCGGCTATCAATCTCGCGGCCTACGGGACCATCACGGCCACCAACGCTCTCTCGATCGCGAGAGTTCTCGAAGACGTCGGTGTTACTGCGATGATTGGCGCTATGAGCGGGCTCACGACCAGCAACCTGACCTTCATTTCGCAGATTCTCGGGGCCGAAAGCTACCATGGCGGAGCAGTGCGCCTGCTCGTCCTTCAGAACCCCGCAATCGCCGCGTATATCAATGCCGGCCCGCTGGATGTTCCGCCGTTCGACCTGGGTTCTGGGTCTTCAGGCGGTCCAACTGCAAGCGGCGGAATCTTCGCAACCGCCGGTTCCGCGACGTTCAACTCCACCACGCCCCCTGGCGTCGCCTTCTACCGCAGCAGTTCGCAGGTGCTGGCCATCTCCTATGGCGCGCCTGGCACTCCTGCTTCTTCCGGCGCTACCTCTGGCGGCTTCTTCCCCAGCGGTGTGAACGGCAACATCAAGACCGTATAGCTCTTTATCCAAAGCAAACCAGCGTGCCGACGCATCGCTATGAAGCAATCGATACCTACATATCGCAAGACACTTGATAAGGAGGCCAACACAATGGCCAGCAATGACGTAGAAGTCCTCGATCCCGCGACACCGGTCGAGAAGAGCACAAAAATCGCATCGGGAAACGAATTGGATCGCAGGCACTTCATCACGGCCCTCGGGGTGGCGGGCGCGGCGGCTGGGACAGCATTGATGGTGGCTCCGAAGGCTGCGGCTCAGCAGCCCTCCAATCCAAACGGATACAGCCAGATTGACGTAATCAACCTGCTGCTTCAGGTCAAGTACCTCAAGGCCACACTGTACTCGTACATCACACAAGGCGCGGATCTCCCGGCTTCGTCTTACGTGACTGAAGGCACTGGCCAGGTTTTCAATCAGCCCGCCAAGATCACCTTCACCGCGGCCGGGCTTTCATCCGCCCAGCAAATCTCCGACGTATTCAACGAGATGTACTACGACGAGTTGCAGCAGTTGATCTCCCTGCGCGCTCTTCAGGGTGTCGCCGTCGCCAATCGCGCCGTGATGAACGTCATCGGCACGGGACCAAGCGGAGCGGCCCCCAGCACCACCACAACGACGCTCACCCAGACTCAGGCCATCGGGCTGGCACGCATGCTGGAAGACCTTAGCGCTTCGGCGTTTGCAACTGCGACTATCTACCTCACCGGTGCGAACCTCGCCCTGGCGACGCAGGCGCTCGCGACTGACGGCTATCACGCCGGATTGATCCGCCTGCTCGCCATCCAGACCGGCGCACAGATCCAGGGGACGCAATACGCAGCCAGCACAACCAGCAACACGGCGCAGACCCCGGTAACGTTCTATGGCTTGCTCGGCTCGGGCCCCACCGGCGCCAACTCGATGTACGCATACCTGGGCGCTGTCACCCTGGCTCTGCCTGCGGTCGGAAATGCCATCTCGGGTCCCGGCTTTTCTGAGGGCGCCGTCATCACTTCGGTCACCGGATCCGCGAACACGACCTTCATCGGCGTTCTTACAAGCGCCAGCAAAACCATTGCCTCTGTATCCAGCGTCGCCGGCCTCGCAGCCGGACAGATCATCACAGGCACCGATATCCCGGCCAACACATACATCACGGCGGTAGGCACGAACACCGTCACAATGTCAGCGGCTGCCTCTGCTACGCCAGCCGCCATTGCGCCTACCGGCTTTGTCACACTCGGAAGCAACGCCATCACCAGCATGTCGACCGTTACCGGCCTTCTGGTCGGCCAGCAGATCTCCGGCGTCGGAATTCCCACCGGTGCAACCATCACCTCCATCAACACTACCGCCCCCTTGTCGATCACGATATCCGCGAACGCAACCGCGAATAGTGTGGTCACGCCCGCGATCACAGGCATCGTCACCGCCGGCAGCCCGATCATTCAGTCTGCGTCCGCCGTCACTGGTTTCGCGATCGGAGCAGGCATCTCCGGAAACGGCATCCCCACAGGCACAACGATCGTAGCAACGAGCATTGCTCCGAATACCATAACGATGTCTGCCAATGCCACGCTTACCAGCCCAACCGCCGAGAGCCTTGCCATCCTCGCGGTGGAAACGGTCACGGCCACCGGTATTGCCATCACGGCCGGCACCACCGCCGTCAGCTTCTCCACCAATGCCTCGGTTGCTACGGTCCAAACAATCGCCGTCATCTTCCCGGACAACCTTGACGTTCATCCAGCAGAGCCTGGCACTATCGCCGCAGCCACCACCTCAGGCAGTTCCACCGTCACCGTCTTGAGCGTCGCCGGATTGGCTTCCGGCCAGACGATCATCGGCCCTGGAATCCCCGTGGCTACGACGATTACCGCCGTCAGTTCAGCGGCCAAGACCATTACGCTCTCGGCGCCTGCAACCGCAACATCGCCGGGGGCACAGTTGATCGTTCCGGCCCTCGCCGCAAGTGGTCCGACGGTCGTCCCGGGATCATCCCCGGCCGTCTACCAGAGCTTCTTCGCAACTGCAGGTGGATCGACCGCGACCGGCAATCAGCCCGCCGGGGCCACCTTCACTCGCAGTTTCCAACAGGTCCTGGCCATCCTCTACGGTTACAACACCAGCAACTCCGCCATCACCACGCAAAGCTACGAGGGCGGTTTCTATCCATTTGGCGTCAGCGGCCTGATCAACTCCGCCGTCTGACCTGTCTCGCATCTGCAACTAAAACTAAAAACCCACATCTCGGATTCGTGAGATGTGGGTTTTTCTTGCCTGCTTCCTGACTCATCGCATTCGTTCCGGGTCCGTTAGTGCGTTGCCGCAATCGAGATCGCACCCGCAGGCTCAGTCCCTCCCGTAGTGGTCGTCGAAGTCGAGGTAGAGAACGAAAGTCCGGAGGCCGAATTGTAGCTGTACATGCTCAGGTCCGGTGTCGAAATATACGACGTGGCTAGCAGGTAGTTGCCGCTGTTGTCCACGGCCAACGCCCTTGGCTGAGCCACCGTGGTGCTGGTCGCAGGACTCAGCACAGCCACAGTTCCGTTGCTTGCAATGCTGTATCCGGAGACCGTGGAGTCCTGTTGATTCGCGACATACAGGTTCGTCCCGGCCTTGTTCACAACCACCGAGACGGGCTGGTTACCGGTCGCAAGCGGTGTGCCGCTGACGATATTCAGTGCGCCGCCCGAACCGATCGTATATACCGCCAGACCGCCGCCCGGACCGCTCCTGGCAATGTAGAGGTAGTTGCTGTTCGAACTCACCGCAAGCGCATTGTCACTCATCGTCGGCGCCGAGCCAAGCGAGAGCGAGAGCGCGCCGTTCGCTGTGATTCCAGTGGACGAATTGAATGGAAACACCAGGTCGCCCGCTGTGCCAACCGCGGTGAAAACGTAATTCTCGTTGGGAGCAAACTTGATTCCCAGCGGATTAATCGTCGGAATCACCGATCCGGTGTACTGGTAGATTGCACCGTTTCCCAGCGTCAACTGGCCGGTCGACCCGTTGATCTGATACTCATCGACGATCGCCTGGTGCGCCTGAGGTCCGTTCGCATCGATCCCCACCAACCAGTCCCCGTCCGGCGAAACATCCATCGCAACTTCGCTTGCCGATCCCACGTTGTTGCTCATCAGAAGAGACAACGCTCCGGCTGAGCCGATGGAATAGACATTGATGAAACCATACGTTCCATTTGTTCCCGCCACAAAGGCCAGCGTGTTTGCAGGATTTACAGCCACCGCATTCGGCGAAAAGCTAAGCGAGTACGGCGACCCGGACACCCCAGTCAGCGCCGCGCTGCTCACCGAGAACCCAGCCACCGATCCTCCAGTCGTATTGGCAACGTAGACGTAATCGCCCGTGCCGGTACCGCCGCCCCCCTGACTGCCCGGATAGACGAAGAAATTGCCGCATCCAGTCGTCAGACACAGAGCCCATATTCCGATCGCCGCTACTGCTTGCCCAGCCCATCGCTTCATTTTCAGATTCCCTTCACTCTCAATCATCGCATCTTATAATCGGCGCAATGCCAGCCACCATCCGCTCCTGCCATCTCAGCGTACGCCGTTCCGGCTCGAGCACTATCAGAATCCTCACTGCATTCTGCGTCGCATTTCAGCTCGGCATCAACCCAGCCGGCGTTGCGTTGCAGTCATCCTCTTTCGACTCTCGTCCGAGCCAAAAGGCAACCGCTTCTTTATCACTGGAAGATGAAGTTCGCGCCGACATGGCCTTCCTCGCCGACGACGAACTCCACGGCCGCGGCTCCGCCACCCGCGACGAACACATCGCCGCCCTCTTCGCCGCCGCCCAGTTCGCTTCCGCTCGGCCTCGTCCCCGGCGGCGACAACGGCTCTTTCCTGCAAAAGATCGCCCTGCCTTCTCCGCTGCCGCCATCCGCTCCAGCAGCAGCATCTCCCAGTTCGAGAACACGCCGCGCACCGAAACCTGGAACGCCATCGCCATCCTCCGCGGCACCTCTCTGTCCGCCGAAGTCGTCCTGCTCACCGCGCATCTCGACCACCTTGGCATCGGCCCGCCCAACGCCACCGGCGATACCATCTACAACGGCGCCGACGACGATGCCTCCGGCACCACTGCCGTCCTCGCCCTCGCCCACGCACTTGCCGCCGGCCCTCGCCCCCGGCGCACCATCGTCTTCGCCCTCTTCGGCTCCGAGGAACTCGGCGGCCTCGGCAGCGCCGCGCTTCCTGCCAATCCGCCCGTCCCACTCACCTCGCATCGTCGCCAACCTCGAGTTCGAGATGATCGGCCGGCCCGATCCCGCTATTCCAGCCGACGCTCTCTGGCTCACTGGCTACGACCGCTCCAACCTCGGCCCCGAACTCGCGAAACACGGCGCCCACCTCGTCGCCGACCCGCACCCCGCGACAGAACTTCTTCCAGCGCTCCGACAACTACGCTCTGGCCCGCCAGGGCATCATCGCCCAAACCGTCTCCAGCTACGGCCTGCACAAGGACTACCACCAGCCCTCCGACGAACTCTCCACCATCGACTTCCCCCACATGATCAACGCCATCGCCTCCATGATCGAACCCATCCGCTGGCTCGCCGACACCACCTGGCGTCCCACATGGAATCCCGGCGGCAGGCCATAGCTGGCAGCAAAAGAAAAGCGGCCCATCGCTGAGCCGCTCTTCGCCTTCCCTAGTAATTACGCGAGATCGAAGCGATCGAGGTTCATCACCTTGCTCCACGCCGCCACGAAGTCACTCACGAACTTCTGCTGCGAGTCGCCGCACGCATACACCTCCGCGAGCGCCCGAAGCTGAGAGTTCGAACCGAAGACGAGATCGACGACCGTGCCCATCCACTTCGGATCGCCGGTAGCTCCGATCAAGTCCCTCCAACACGCCTTCCGTAGCGGACTTCTGCCACTTCGTACTTCATGTCGAGCAGGTTGACGAAGAAGTCATTGGTCAACGTCCCAGGCCGCTTCGTGAAGACGCCAAGGTCGGACTGCCCGAAGTTTGACATTCAGCGCGCGCAGGCCGCCGATCAGCACCGTCATCTCCGGAGCGGTCAGCGTCAGCAGGTTCGCCTTGTCCACCAGCAACTCCGCCGCAAATGCCTCGTGCCCCTTGCGAAGATAGTTGCGGAAACCATCCGCAATCGGCTCCAGTACGGCGAACGAGTCGATATCGGTCTGCTCCTGCGAAGCATCCGTGCGGCCCGGCGAGAAAGGAACCTTCACGTCGTGGCCCGCCTTCTTCGCCGCCTGCCTCAACCGCCGCGCAGCCGCCCAGAACAATCAGGTCCGCCAGCGAAACCTTCTTCGCTCCAGACGCCTGCATTGAACTCCTTCTGGATCGCCTCCAACTTGTCGAGGACCTTCGCAAGCTCGGCCGGCTGGTTCACCTCCCAGAACTTCTGCGGCGCAAGACGAATGCGCGCTCCGTTGGCCCCGCCGCGCTTGTCGCTGCCGCGGAAGGTCGAAGCCGACGCCCAGGCCGTCGAAACCAGTTGCGAGATGGAAAGCCCAGATGCAAGGATCTTTGCCTTCAACGCAGCGACATCCGCTTCGTCGACCAACTCGTGATCCACCGCGGGAACTGGATCCTGCCAGATCAGCTGCTCCTTGGGAACCAGTGGCCCAAGATACCGCGCGATAGGCCCCATGTCGCGATGCGTCAGCTTGTACCAGGCCTTCGCGAACGCGTCCGCAAACTTCTCCGGATTCGCCAGGTAGTTCCGCGAAATCTTCTCGTAGCTCGTGTCAAAACGCAGAGCAAGGTCCGACGTCAGCATCGTCACCTGGTGCTTCTTTGCCGGATCGTGCGCATCCGGCACCGTGCCCGCCGAAGCTCCGTTCTTCGGCTTCCACTGCTGCGCTCCCGCCGGACTCTTCGTCAGCTCCCAGTCATACTTGAACAGATTCTCCAGGTACTCAACGTCCCATTTCGCCGGATGCGTCGTCCACGCGCCTTCCAGGCCACTGGAGATCGTATTCACGCCGACGCCGTTGCCAAGGCTGTTCTTCCAGCCAAGCCCCTGCTCCTCAATCGGCGCACCCTCGGGCTCGCGGCCGACATACGTTTCAGGATTACCCGCGCCATGCGTCTTGCCAAAGGCGTGTCCGCCGGCGATCAGCGCAACCGTCTCCTCGTCGTCCATCGCCATCCGCGCAAACGTCTCGCGAATGTCCCGCGCCGAACCGACAGGATCAGGATTGCCATTCGGCCCCTCCGGATTGACGTAGATCAGACCCATCTGCACCGCACCGAGCGGATTCTCAAGCTGACGATCGCCGCTGTAGCGCTTGTCGCCCAGCCACGTCGTCTCAGGTCCCCAATAGGTCTCGTCCGGCTCCCATACGTCCGCGCGTCCACCGGCAAAGCCATACGTCTTGAATCCCATCGACTCCAGCGCCACGTTGCCGGTCAGGATCATCAGGTCGGCCCACGAAATCTTGCGGCCATACTTCTGCTTGATCGGCCAGAGCAACCGGCGCGCCTTATCCAGGCTCACGTTATCCGGCCAGCTATTCAGCGGAGCAAATCGCTGCATGCCTGCGCCCGCGCCACCGCGCCCATCGGCAATGCGGTAGGTGCCGGCACTATGCCACGCCATGCGGATGAACAACGGCCCATAGTGGCCGTAGTCCGCCGGCCACCAATCCTGCGAAGTCGTCATCAAGCGCATGCAGGTCTTTGATCACCGCATTCAGGTCCAGGCTCTTGAACTCCTCAGCGTAGTTGAACGCCTCGCCCATGGGATCGTTCAGCGGGGAGTGTTCGTTCAAAGGTTTCAAATTCAGTTGATTCGGCCACCAATCGGGATTCTTGCGTGATGCGCCGTGTGAAGTTGTTACTGCGCCAGGCCCCGTCGGGGGCTGCTCAACCGTGCCATGCGGAACCGGACATTTCATTTCGTCTGCCATACATCACCTCAAATTTCACTTCTGTTGTTCTTCACTAACAACTAACAACCAGCAACTAACAACTGCTTTTCTGGCAACTGGCGCAGACACCAATCACATCCACCGCATACCGTTCCACCAGAAATCCGCCCGGCAATCGGTCACGCTTGGCGACCAATCCCAATTCCTTCTCACCAATGTCGGTAATCTTCCTGCACTTCGAGCACACCATGTGGTGATGCGGCTCACCATTCATCTCCACGCGCACGGAGCCGTGGTGCATGCTCACCTTCTGGAACACGCCACTCTCGACAAATAAATTGATGTTCTTGTAAACGGTGGCCAGCGAGATGGCCGGCACCTTCTTCTTCACCCGCGCATAGACCTCTTCCGGACTCGGATGGCCATGCATCGTCTTCATCACTTCGTACAGCACCTGCCGCTGGTGCGTCACCGCAATGCCATTCTCCCGGCAAAGCTCGCGAAACGGCTTGGTCTCATTCACCAGCATGAGAACGAGTGTAAACGATAAAAGTTATCGTTCGATAAATACACCTGTGGATAACACTCTGATAGAGTTCATAGCATTGACCAGTCGGAATTCGACATGGTGGACAACTGTGAATGCTCCCTCTGCATGTTCGCAATGAGTCGTGTGACGTTCTTGGTTTAGAGGATCACTCGTGTGTGAATG
This sequence comes from uncultured Acidobacteriaceae bacterium, assembly GCA_963822225.1. Lineage (GTDB taxonomy): Bacteria > Acidobacteriota > Terriglobia > Terriglobales > Acidobacteriaceae > Edaphobacter. The sequence continues at coordinate 15,423 of CAWGGW010000006.1, forward strand.
ATCGCGTCATAGCGCACGCCGACACGTACTTTCGCGCTGAGCGCAGCTCTATGGTGTCGCAGCATTGGCCCTGCTCGGTTGCGTTGATGACATTGCGGGCTTCGACTGGTAACGGCTGCATCTCGTAGCATGAGATGGGTATTCGCATAGGTTCGATGCCCCTAGGTCTCATAGCCGCATATGGGTCACGGGATACCTTGATTCTGGAAGTGATACTCACCACGGCCTGGCAATCTGCGGTGCCTGGACGCATCGACGCATTGTCCGGCCTTGCAGCGTGTTCATTCTTTCGACTGTATGCAACAGTTGTGTGCAGCAGATTCGCTTGGAACGTATTCGGTTGGTGTCATTGCGCTGGAGGTGTCCTTTCGAAGGAAGTCATTGACATCGCTTGACCGTGGTTGGATCGGCATGCTAAGCCGAGTCTGAGGATCGCTTTCGCAACGTTACTAAGCGCCCGCAAACGTGCAGGACGATGCATCGACACGAGCTGCACGCGAAACGCAGTGTGCGACTCGTCGCGGCAAGATCTCGCTAAATCTCGCAGCGACGAACATCCCGACTCGGAAGAGTCAATCCCCTCGAGCCTCAGTTCAGCCGTTCCCGCTCCGTCTTACCAAACCGCGCATCCAGCGGCTTGCGCCCGGCAAACCTTCCTCCGCCGTGTGCCAGAAGCCGATCTCCTTCTCGCCCAGCTTCCAGCACAGCAGCACGGTCTGGCCCTCCATCACGCACGGAAAGTCCAGCAGGCCCTGCTCCAGATCCTTCACCTGCACGCCGATCTCGTCGATCTCGGCCAGCGTGTCCGTCGCCTCCTGCACAGCCTTCTCGCGCTCGGCTCGGCGCCGCGCCGCCTGGCCACATTCACATGCATCCCGCCCGACAGAAAGATTCTCTGGCTCAACTGCTGCATCTCGAGCTCCAGCTCGGCCGCCGCGCTTCCCTGCTGCCTGCGCCCGCTGCAGCAGAGCTTCCAGCACCGGCAGCAGAGTCTGCGCCTCACTCAACGTAAATGTCTTGCTCACACTCGTATCTCCAGCATGCGATCCAGCGCCACGCGCGCCCAGTGCTTCACATCATCCTCCACCTTGATGCGATTCACCACGCGTCCTTCCACCAGATTCTCCAGCGTCCACGCCAGATGCTGCGGCGAGATCCGGTACATCGTCGTGCACAGGCAGCCCGACTCATCCAGCGTAATCACCCGCTTACCCAGCGGCGCAAACCGCTTCGCCAGCCGGTTCACCAGGTGAATCTCCGTGCCCACGGCAAAGCTCGAACCCTCCGGCGCGCGCTCAATCAAGTCAATGATCCGCTCCGTCGATCCCAGCGCATCGGCCTTCTGGCAAACCTCCCAGCGGCACTCCGGATGCACCATCACCTGCATCCCCGGCTCTTCGCGCCGCACGCGGTCCACATGCTCCGGCAGAAACCGCTGATGCACCGAGCAGTGTCCCTTCCACAAAATCACCTTCGCCGCGCGCAGCCGATCCGGCGCTACTCCGCCGTTGATCTGGTACGGATCCCACACCACCATCTCGTTCAGCGGAATCCCCATCGCAAACGCCGTATTGCGCCCCAGGTGCTGGTCCGGCAGAAACAGAATCTTCCCCGCCCGCGCAAACGCCCACTCAAACGCCGCCCGCGCGTTCGACGAAGTACACACCAACCCGCCGCGCTCGCCGCAGAACGCCTTGATATTCGCCGCCGAGTTCATATACGTCAGCGGAATCAATCCGCCCGCAGCCTCGCCCGACTCAAGCCCAGCGCGCTCCAGCGACTCCCAGCAATCTTCCACCTGCCCAATCTCCGCCATATCCGCCATGGAGCAGCCCGCGTTCAAGTCCGGCAGAACCACCTGCTGCCACGGCTGCGCCAAGCACATCCGCCGTCTCCGCCATAAAGTGCACGCCGCAGAAGACCATGTACTTCGCGTCCGTCTCCGCCGCGACTTTGGAGAGCTTGTAGCTGTCGCCGGTAAAGTCCGCAAACCGGATCACCTCGTCGCGCTGGTAGTGATGCCCCAGCACAACAGTCGTCGTACCCAGCTTTTCCCTGGCCGCGGCAATCCGCGCATCCATCGTACTCGTCCGGCATCACCAGGTAGTGATCCAGCGAGCACGTCTCATTGCGCCGCAATTCAGTCGGCGCATCTTCCAGCAATAGTCCGTTCAAATATTCCGCCTTCAGTCTCGGCCGTCTGCCTCTCGCTGCTCATGGCATGCAGGCGACCGTCCGAAACGGGGATGTTGAAAGCATTTCGTACAGGGCTGCAGCGGATTCACTGTGCCGGCACAGAATCGTAGCCGTCACCCAATCCGCGGGGATGTTGCAACCGTCTTCAAAGCAAGCGTAAGCCATGGACTCACCTGCTTGTATTTTAGACGAAACTCAGCCCTCGGACGATTCAACCGCAAGTTCCACCGACGCCCGCGACAACCCATTTGTTTCCATCCCCACCAAAGCCGTATCATAGGGCATCTATGCCGAGTTCTTTGGACATTGCGGTTCATCGTTCTTCTCGCCCTGCTCCTCTTCGGCCCGAAGAAGCTGCCGGTCCTTGCGCGCCAGTCGGCAAACTGATGGCCGACTTCCGCCGCGCCTCCAACGAGTTCCGAACCCAGATGGAAGAAGAGCTGCGCATCTCCGAGCAGGCCGATCGCCAGAAAGAGATCGCCGCCATGCGAAGCCGCCGCACCGCCCAGCCCCGCCATCGACACCACGGCCGCCGACACGCCGCATCTGCCGCCACCCGCGCCCGACCTTCGCCTCGCCCGACGAACCCTCGTCCGGCTATGATGAGCAGCCTCTCATCGACTCCCCAACCGAATCGGCACCCGCGCCTGAACCGGCCGCTGCGCCGCTGCCCATCGCAACATCCGGCGACCTGAGCATCATGCCGCCCGCCACCGGCCTTCCCGTCCCCAACTCCGACCGCGGCCGCCATCCCCGAACGCCACCGAACTCGAATCGCACTCCCCCGGCCCACCACGCCGAGCTTGAAACCGAGACCCTGCATGGCTGATTTCGACCCGATCGACCGGGCGCGTCAAAGCCGTCACCGACCGCGCAGAACTCCCCGGCATGAGCCTGATGGAGCACCTCGAGGAGCTCCGCAAGCGCCTCATCCACTCCGTCATCTATCTCTTCGTCGGCATGGTCGATCGCGCTGGTTCCTGCGCGTGCAGCTCTACGGCATCATCAAGAAGCCGCTCGACGATCTCGCACCTCGACCTCAACTTCACCCACCCCACCGACGCGCTCAACCTCTACCTCAAAACCGCCCTCGTCGGCGGCGCCATCATCGCCAGCCCGTTCATCCTCTATCAGATCTGGCTCTTCATCTCGCCCGGCATGTACGCCAACGAGAAGAAGTACGTCTGGCCGTTCATGAGCGCCACCGTCGGCCTCTTCCTCTGCCGGCGCGTGGTTCGGCTATCGCTGCGTCCTCCCGAGAACGCCATCAAGGTCCTCGTCTTCGACTTCGGCAAAGGCCTTCATCCGCATGCTCACCATCGAGGACTACACCGGCTTCTTCCTCGCCATCATCCTCGGCCTCGGCATCTGCTTCGAACTGCCTATCCTCATCTTCTTTCTGCGCTCTTCGGCATCGTCGACGCCAAATTCCTGCTGCGCACACTTCCGCTACGCCATCCTCGTCATCTTCATCGTCGCCGCCATCATCTGCCCCATGCAGGATCCCTTCAGCATGTGCCTCTTCGCCAGCCCCATGCTCTTCCTCTACTTCTTCGGCGTAGCCGTCGCCTGGTACGTCCACCCCAACCGCCGCAAAGCCAAAGAGCTGCCACCGCATGACGCCAGGTCAAAAGTTCGTCATCCTGAGCGAGCGCAGCGAGTCGAAGGACCCGCGGAATTAAGAGCCGCCTCAACCTCGCGACGTTTTCTGCCACGATTTTGCCTCTTGCTCTTGCTGCTGCTTCTACCCTTTCCCGCCCCTGCCCAGAAACCCGCGCCCACCCCACGGTCAGCGGCCAGGCCATCTACACCCTCACCCAGCAACTCCTCGCAGTCGCTCCCAAGCGCTACAACGGTTCGCCCGGCCACCTCGCCGCCGAAGAGTTCATCAAGGAGCACTTCAAGCCCGAAGCCGCCAAGGGCAACTTCGAGACCGACGAGTTCACCGCCAGCACCCCCGCCGGCATCCAGACGATGCGCAACTACATCGTCAAATACCCCGGCAAGAAAGACGGCATCATCGTCCTCGCCTCCCACTACGAGACCAACTACCCGCTGCGCGACATCGACTTCGTCGGCGCCAACGACGGAGCCTGCACCACAGCCCTGCTCATCGAACTCGGCCGATACTTCCGCACCCACCCGCCGCAGGGCTACTCCATCTGGCTCGTCTTCGACGACGGCGAAGAGGCCGTCCAGTCCTGGTCCGCATCCGACTCCCTCTACGGCACCCGCCATCTCGCCGCCAAGTGGTACGCCGACGGCACGCTCAACAAGATCAAGGCCTTCCTCGTCGCCGACATGATCGGCGACAAGGACCTCAACATCGATCGCGACGACCAGCTCCACCCCCTGGCTCGCAAGACCTCCTCGTAGTCGCCGCAAAAAACACCGGCCACTCCGCCTACATCTTCAAGAACAAGTCCAGGGCCTCGGACGACGATCACATCCCGTTCAAGCAGCGCGGCGTTCCCGTCCTCGACCTCATCGACATCGACTACGGCCCCCACACCGACCAGACCCCCGACGGCTACCACCACACCGCGCAGGACACCATCGACAAGATCAGCCCCAAATCTCTGCAGATCTCCGCCGACCTCTTCCTCGAAACTCATCCGCCTCATCAACCAGCGATAGTCAGCAACGCCACTCGCTATAGCATCATAGAGTGGCATCTACACCCCTCAGTCACTGGATCGGCTTCCATCTCGCGCTGCTTCTTCTGCTCGCCATCGAGCTCGTCTACGCGCGCCGCCAGGCCCGCCTCCGTCGCGATCCTCACACTACCGCCATCGTCTGCACGGCTCTCTGGATCGCCGCAGCTCTCATCTTCGCTATCTTACCTGCACTTCAGCATGGACACCACCGCCTCCGTCCAGTACCTGGCCGGCTACGTTCTCGAAGAGTCGATGTCCGTCGACAACCTCTTCGTCTTCCTGCTCCTCTTCCGCCTCTTCCAGATCAATCCCCGCCATCAGCCCAAGGTCCTCTTCTGGGGAGTGGCCGGCGCCATCGTCATGCGCGGCCTCTTCATCGCCGGCGGCATCACCCTGCTCGCCCGCTTCGATTGGCTGACCTACGTCTTCGCCGGCATCATCCTGATCGCCGCCGTCCGCCTGATCATTCCGGCCAAGCCTGACCAGCCCGCCGAACCGCGCTGGATCACCGTGCTCAAGCGCTACCATCCCCTCAGCCTGCGTCAGGACAAGTTCCTCGTCCTCGAAAATGGCCGCCCCACCGTCACCATTCTCCTGCTGGCCCTCATCGCCATCGAGGCTGACAGACGTCATCTTCGCCCTCGACTCCATCCCCGCCGTTCTCTCCATCACGCGCCATCCCTTCCTCGCCTACACCTCCAACATCATGGCCGTCATGGGACTGCGCTCGCTCTACTTCCTGCTCATCGGCCTGCTCAAGCGCATGCGCTTCCTGCACTACGGACTCGCCGCCGTCCTCGCCTTCGCCGCCGTCAAAATGCTCGGCTCGCACTGGTTTGAAGTTGGCCCCGCAGCCTCGCTCGCGGTCATCCTCTCTGTGCTGGCAGTCACGGTCTTCGCATCTCTCCTGGCTCCAGGTAACCAGCCAAAGTTAACTGTTACCTAACGGAAATACTCTGCCACTTTGCGAGGGAAAACTTTTTCCCTGGCACTTCACTGGCACTCCTCCATCCCCGCCAACCACTCAACGATCCAAGCTAATAATCCATGTAAGCCCCATGGAATGAGAACGTCGGGCGGTTTGTGCAAATTCTTGCGCTTTGGCATCTGCATTGCTTGTGATCGATACATAAAGAGATTCGCCGCAGATTACGGCAATCTGAACGCATCGAAGGAGTCTCCCCATGATTCAGAACTCGTTCCAGCCGTTCTTCCACTTGATCAACAGCTTTCTGCCGTCAGTCGCTTCCTTCATGGTCTTCTCGGCGGTCATGCAGGCGCTTCCCAATTTCGGAAAGAAAGGGAAGCAACAGATGAAGCAAGCCCAGGTCAGCCTATTCAAACGGAGACAGGCAGCGCCCCTTCCCACCAACGTGAAGGTGTATACCATCCCCACTTCCATGCGCACCCCCACGTCGCGCAACTTCTAACCGCTACTCAGCGGTGAAGCTCAACTCGCCGCGTCGCAAGACGGAATGTCGCGCCGCGTTTGCCTGTTGCGGAAAGTCCATCCGGAAATGCGCGCCGCGACTCTCCTCCCGCCCCAACGCCGAGCGCACAATCGCCTCCGCCACCGTCAACAGGTTCCGCGCCTCCACCGCGCGGCGGTTCAAGCCCAGCGGCATCGTCTCGCGCATCGCCGCAAGCTCCTCCTGAGCCCTCCGCAACCCCGCCCCATCCCGCAGCAGCCCCGCATCCCGCCACATCACCCCCGCAACTCCGCAATCCACCCCTCCACATCTCCCATCGCCACTCCAGTCCTGCGTCTTTTCTGACAATCTGCGAACCTGCAACCTGCGAACCTCGTCCTCTGTCATCGCCTCCGCCGCCAGCGCCCCAAACACCAGCCCCTCCAGCAGCGAATTGCTCGCCAGCCGGTTCGCCCCATGCACCCCCGTGCATGCAACCTCCCCGCCGCATACAATCCCGCCACCGAAGTCCGCCCATGCACATCCGTCCGGATCCCGCCCATCAGGTAATGCGCCGCCGGCCCCACCGGAATCAGATCCCTCCCCAACTCCAGCCCATACCCCGCCAGAAACTCCGAAATCCCCGGAAACCGCGCCTTCAAATCCGACACCGCACCCACCGCCCGCATATCCAGATACACCGGCCCATCCATCTGCTCGCGCGCAATCGCCCGCGCCACCACATCCCGCGGCGCCAGCTCCAGCCCCGGATGATACCGCTCCATAAACCGCTCGCCCCGCGCATTCACCAGCCACGCGCCCTCGCCTCGCAGAGCCTCGCTCATCAAGAACCGCGGCGCACCCTCCATCGCAAACGCCGTCGGATGGAACTGGTAAAACTCCATATCCATCAACTCCGCGCCTGCGCGGTACGCCATCGCAATCCCATCCCCCGTCGCCACCGCCGGATTCGTCGTCTCGCTATACACCTGCCCCGCGCCTCCGCTCGCCAGCAACACCGCCCGCGCCCGCACCTCGTGCAGCTCTCCCGCCGCCATCCAGCAGCGTCGCCCCCACCACGCCGCCCTGCCGAGTCCACAATCAAATCGACCGTCGTCGCCCACTCCATCAACTCCACCCGCTCCATCCCGCGCACATGCCGCAGCAGCGACACCGCAATCTCCCGCCCCGTCCCATCTCCATTCGCATGCAGAATCCGCGGCCGGCTATGCGCGCCCTCCCGCGTCTTCATCAAATCGCCCGCAGCATCGACGATCGAACCCCGTTCCCCACGCCAGCAACTCCTCCACCCGCTTCGGCCCCTGCTCCACCAGCACCGCCGCCGCCTCCGCATTCACCAGCCCATCGCCCGCCGCAACCGTGTCCGCCAGGTGCAGCGCCACATCCTCCTCGCCGCCCATCGCCACGGCGATCCCACCCTGCGCATAAGCCGTATTCGACTCCGCCAGGCCTTCCTTCGTGACCACCAGAACACTGCCCGCATCCGCCAGCCCCGCCGCCGCCCGCAGCCCGGCAATCCCCCCCCACCACCAGAAAGTCCACCACGCGCATCCCTAAAGGCTACCATCGCGTCACACCTCGCCCAGCTCGTCATTCTGACTCGAGGAGTCAGAATCTCCGTATTTGTCTTGCTTTTGTACTTCAACTGACAACTAACAACCACCAACCAACAGTCCCGTGCGGTACCATAATCCCACCGTGTCCCAAGTCCGAGTCACCACCCCGCAAGCCATCTACGACGTCACCATCGCGCCCGGCCTTCTCCGCACTCTCTACCCTCGCCTCCGCAAACTCAACGCCGGCAAGCCCGCCGAAGACCTTCGTCGTCACCTCGCCCAACATCTGGGCTCTCTGGCACAAACGCTTCCTCGCCTAGTTTCCGGCAGACGCCGCAACCCACCGTCCTCTTCCATCCCGCCGGCGAACGCTACAAGCGCCTCGTCCAGGTCGAGGCCCTCGCCGAGCAACTCGTCCACGCCGGAGCCGACCGCGACTCCATCCTGCTCGCCTTCGGTGGCGGCGTCATCGGCGACCTCACCGGCTTCCTCGCCGCCATCTACATGCGCGGCATCCGCTACGTCGGCATCCCCACCACCATCCTCGCCCAGGTCGACTCCTCCCTCGGCGGCAAAACCGGCGTCAACCTCGTCGCCGGCAAGAACCTCATCGGCAGCTTCCACCACCCCCTCGCCGTCTTCTCCGACATCGACACCCTCGCGCACCCTCCCCGCCGCTGAACTCCGCTCCGGCCTGCAGGAAGCCATCAAAGCCGGCATCATCTACGACGCGAAGTTATTTCGCTATCTAGAACAAAATGCTGCCACAGTTATAGGTGTCCAACATCTCGATTCTGAGATGTGGGATGCAGGTCTGGGCCTGACCCCAAAGCCCTGGAGAAAGTCATCACCGCCAGCGTCACGGTCAAAGCCGACGTCGTCAGCAAGGACGAAAAAGAATCCGGCCTGCGCATGATCCTCAACTTCGGCCACACCATCGGCCACGCCATCGAGGCCGCCACCCACTACCGCAAGCTCCTCCACGGCGAAGCCGTCGCCTGGGGCTCCATCGCCGCGCTCCACGTCTCGCTCAACCGCGGCCGCATCACGCCACGAAGACTTCGCCCGCATGGCGAACCTGATCCTCCGCTACGGCCCCATCCCACCCTTCCGCGCCGACCCCGCCAAGCTCGTCGCCCTCACCTCAGGCGACAAAAAGAAGCGCTCCGGCCGCCGCGCCTTCGTCCTCACCACCGGTATCGGCACCACCGAAATCGCCTACGACGTAACCGACGCCGAACTCCTCACCGCCACCCAGTCCATGCTCGCCGACATGAAGCAAGCTTGATCTGCCGTTTGTGTCCGTCATTCTGAGCGAAGCTCAGAATCTCCGTATTCAGGTTGCCGTTCTCAGCCGTCTCAGTCCCGGAGCCACCCATGAACGCCACCTCCAAACTCTCCGACCTCCGCGCCGAATTCCTCGCCACCAGCACTCAATCCATGCCCATCGCAGGCATCCTCTTCTGGGCCATCGTCGGCATCGCCGCCCTCCGCATCTCTCCAAACACCCTCGCCTCGTAGTCCTCTTCGGCAGCGGCATGATCTTCCCCTTCGGCGCCCTGCTCGACCGCCTCATCTACAAGCGCATGACGCTCGCCAGCACCGCCAACCCCGTCGTCCAGATGTTCATGCAGTGCCTCGCGACTGGTCGTTCTCCTCTGGCCCTTCGTCATCCTCGCCGCGTTCAAAGCTCACCAGCGCATCCTCATCGTCCTCGGCGGAGCCATCCTCATGGGCATCATCTGGATCCCCTACGGCTGGGCTGCCGACGACCCCGTCGGCCTGCACCACGCCATCGGCCGCTGCATCCTCAGTTACGCGGCCTACCTCTATGCGCCCTCGCCCTACAAAGCCACCGCTATCAGCGCCGCCGTCATCCTCGCCTATCTCTACAGCCTCATCCGCATGCGCCGCCCGCAATCCGAGCCAATACCATCCAACTGAGCAGGTGCCCGATGAGACTTCTCCTCCTCGCCTTCGCGCTCACCCTCCCCACCGCCGCGCAAGACTCGCCCGCGCGCCTTACCTTCGACGTAGCCTCCATCCGCCAGTCCGACCCTGGCAGCCTCAATGGCGGGATCAAAGCTCTCCCCGGCGGCAACGGCTACACCGCAAGCAACATCCCCGTAAAGCTGATGATCAGCCTCATGTATCGAGTCCCCATGCGCCAGATCAGCGGCGGCCCCGACTGGATCGAGTCCGACCGCTACGACGTCGAAGCTCGCGCCGACCGCCAGTACACTCTCGACGATCTCCACATCATGTACCAGAACCTACTGGCCGACCGCTTCAACCTGAAATTCCATAAGGAGGTCAAGGAAGGCCCCGTCTACGCGCTCTCCCTCGACACGCCCGGCTCCAAAATGCACGTCAACACCAACCCCCAGGACTTCAACATCCCCATCAACTTCACCCAGGAAGGAACCGTCCGCGGCGTCCGCGTCCCGATGCCCTACTTCTGCTGGTTCCTCGGCCAGTTGCTTCAGTCCCACCAGCGCCCCGTCGTCGACAACACCGGCCTCACCGGCAACTACGACTTCACGCTGTCCTTTGCCCCAGTCCGCCCGCCCGACGCCCCACCCGACGAGTCAGAAACGCGCCCAACCCTTTTCGACGCCCTCAAGGATCAGCTAGGCCTCAAACTCGTCCCGCAGAAAGGCCCAGTCGAATACTTCATCATCGACCACGTCGACCGGCCGTCAGCCAACTAGCGACGCTCGCCCACGCCAGCCGCTAAGATGGATGGAGTGATCAGCACTCCCACCTCCGAACAAAGCCCCGCACCGGGCGCCCGCCCCGCCGGCACCTCCTCGCCCGACGAAGCCGCCCAGAACATCCAGCAGATGTTCGACACCATCGCCCCCACCTACGACCGCGCCAACCACCTGCTCTCCGCCGGCATCGACCGCTCCTGGTGGAACCGCACCGCTCGCACCCTTCGCCCCATCCTCCAACGCCCCGAAGCCGTAGTCCTCGACCTCTGCTGCGGCACCGGCGACCTGACCCTCGCCCTCGACAAACACCGTCCGCAACTTGCAACTGGCAACCTGCAACCTGCAACTGCGCCGATCCTGGCCCTCGACTTCTCCCACACCATGCTCACCCTCGCCGCGCCAAGTTCGCCAGCAAAAACATCCAGTCCCCATCGAAGCCGACGCCCTCCATCTCCCACTCGCCGACAACTCCGTCGATCTCGTCACCTCCGCCTTCGGCTTCCGCAACCTCACCAGCTACCCCGACGGCCTCGCCGAACTCCACCGCGTCCTCCGCCCCGGCGGCCAGATCGCCATCCTCGAGTGCAACCAGCCCGGCGGCCTCACCGGCTGGCTCTACTCCTTCTACTTCCACCGCATCCTGCCCATCGCCGGCGGCCTCATCTCCGGCAAGCCCCGCGCCTACGCCTACCTGCCCGACTCGGTCATGAAGTTCCCCCGCCCGCCGCAGATGAAAGCCCTCATCCTGGCCGCCGGTTTCTCCAACCCCACCTGGACCAGCTACACCCTCGGCACCGCCGGCCTCTACCGCGCCACCAAGCCGTAAGCTCTTGACTCGCTCCATCGCCTCGCACTACCTTCGATGGAACCAGGCCCCTCAAAAAATAGTCCATACCGGGAGCGTCACCATGAACGTCTCGGCCACTTCCGCGTTGCGCATCTTCGTCTGCGCTGCGGCGCTGTGCCTCGTCGCCGCGTCAGCCTTCGCCCAGCAATCCGCCGGCTCCGACTACACCACGTCGCTCCCGTCCGTCGCCAAGATCGAAGCGCAGATGCAGGGCACCGACCCAATCGACACTGCCGCGCGCCAGGTCGCCGTCCTCGAATATCTGCAGACCTACATCCAGCGCATCAAGGACGCCCGCCAATACGGCGGACCCTATACGGCCGGCGAACTCCAGCATAGGGCCGACTACTATCAGGCCCAGTACGACCTGACGCAGGCCTTCACCAAATCCCACTCGGCGGACGATGTCAAAAAATTCAATCAGCTCGAAGGCAATTACTCGATCAATAATGCGCTGGACTGGATCAAGCAGCTCGAGGGCCAACAGGCGGCCGACACCTACGCAGGCACCGAAGCCTCGCTCTCCCAGAGTTACCAACAGCACGAAGCTCAGCTTCAGCAGCAGCTCAATCCCGCCAGCTCCTCACCATCCGGAGGCGGTCTTCTTGGCAGTCTCATCGGCGGAGACTCTGGCGGCGGCCCGCTCGACGCAAACCAGAAGCGCTGCCTCGAACTCGGCGGCACCTACGATCAATGCGCAAATGCCTTGATGGGCGCCGTCAGCGCCCTCGGCGGTCTGCTCTTTGGCGGCGCAGGCGACAGCTGCCAACACGACTCCGCCCCTTAGCGGCGTCGTCCTGGTCGGCTCCTATCACAGCCGCGCCGACCTGCCAGAGCTTACCTTGACTTCGGATGGCAATGCCATCTTGCAGAAGTGCGGCACTCTCGTCGATGCCAGCCACACTTACACCCTCCGCAAATCCGGCCCGACAACCCAGATCGTCCTGGACAACGAGCCAAATCCCATTGTGTTCACTCTGCGCTCCGACGGCTCGCTTGCAGGCCCGGGCAACATCTCCGTCAAAGGCCAGGTCATCACCGGCTATAACAACATATCCAGCTGTACAACCGGCACCCTGGCCGCCAAGTGCACGACCACGGCCTCAATACCCGTCTATGCTCCCAGCATGCAGAGCTGTACTCTGTCGCTTCTCGCCCCGCAGCCGGCGCCCCCTCCACCGCCCAAGCCGACCGGCTTCGCAGCCGTAGCCAGCGACATGTTCGGCGGCGGCGACCCCAGTTCAACCCTCTACGGCTTCCGTGCCATCGGCCCCTACGCTGGCTCCAATGGCATGCTGCTTTCCTTCGGCAATGGATTCGTCACGCTCGATTGCGGCCAGGCACACATCAATGTCCCGTATACGGTCGAAAACACCGCAACCGGCTTCGTCATCCACGTTCAGAACGCCGGCGGTGCCTTCCTGCTCTCCACCGCGCCCGACGACACTCTTCGCGGTACCGGCTCCACAACCGTCAATGGCAAGCTCGTCTCTTCGGTCAACGGTAAGGTCGTCAACTTTACCCCGCATTCAGAGACCTGCAACTTCGGCACGTTCGCGCCAAAAGGCCAGAGGAACACCATGGTCGCGACGTCCGCCCCCATGCCTGCGGCGCCTGCCTCCTCTTCATCCCCATCACCGGCGTCAGCGTCGGCAGCTTCAGCACCGGCACCTATCGCCAACGCGCTTGCGGGTGCTGGCATCTCGACCACCCCGGGCAACTCCCACGCTCAACTTCGCGTGCTCCTCTCGTCCAACTTCACTGGAGCTAATCCGCTCGCCAACCAGTCTGTCTTTGTGACGCGGGAGCCGATGAACCAGATCCTCAGCGAGCTTGGCGTTGCAGTTCCCGCCGGAGCAACCCCCGCACAGGCTATGAAGGCGCTGCAGACCCAATGCCATGCAACCCAGGGCTGCAGCTCTGTCATTCAAGGCCTCACCAAGTACTACGTCACCACCGCGAAACTGGATACGCACCGGCAAGGCCACCCTGAACGCAACTGCCGCCACCGGTCAGTATTACTTCTTCGTCATCGTCCCCATCGGAAGCAGCGCGACCGTGTGGGATGTTCCCGCCAACCTCGCCGCCGGAGATAACACCGTCACCTTCAGCCAGGCCAACGCCCAGCCGATCGAATAGCTTGACACGCGTGGTAAAATAGACATAGAAGAGACAGAATCCACGAGCCCTAGGATTGTGTCCCTCCGGCACAAAAGACACCGCATAAATCGTTTGTTTTGAATATTTTGCAAACTAACTCGTTTGTTTTGAGTATTTTGCAATTCAGGTCCGGACCTAAGTGTATTGTTTTGAATATTATGCATTTAGGGATAGGGGAGGGGTGGGGCAGTATGAAGGAGATTGAACCGCTGACGCACGTAGATCCGGTCGCTCGCTCCGCCGTCCGCAAAGCCACCTGGAGATTAATTCCGCTCATCGCGCTCGGCTACGGCTGCGCCTACATGGACCGCGTCAATATCAGCTTCGCCGCCCTCCAGATGAACCGCGACCTCCATTTTTCCTCCACCGTCTACGGGTTCGGCGCAGGCCTCTTCTTCCTCAGCTACGCGGTCTGCGAAGTCCCCTCCAACCTCGCGCTCTACCGCTTCGGAGCCCGCCGCTGGCTCAGCCGAATCATGCTCACCTGGGGACTCATCGCCATGGGCATGCTCTTCGTCCGCACGCCCATGCAGTTCTACATCGCCCGCTTTCTCCTCGGCGTGGCCGAAGCCGGCTTCTTCCCCGGAGTCATCTTCTACCTCATGCAGTGGTTCCCGCCGGCACCTCCGCGCCCGCGCCGTCAGCCGCTTCTACATCTCACTTCCGCTCAGCAGGCGTCTTCATGGGAGCCGTCGCCGGGGCGCTCTTCAGCCTCAACGGTCGCGCCCACCTCGCCGGATGGCAATGGCTCTTCCTGGTCGAAGGAATTCCGCCCCTCCTGCTCAGCGTAGCCTTTCTGCTTCTTCTACCCGATAAACCAGCCGACGCCCCCTGGCTAACACCAGCCGAAAAAGAATGGTTCGCCCGCAGCGTCGACCACACCGGCGATCACATCCATCATCCCGCCGAACCCGATCCACCGCATCCTCATCGACCCACGCGTCTGGCAGATCGGCATCTTCGGATTCCTGATGCTCACCTGCACCTACGGCTACAACCTCATCCTTCCTCAACTCGTCCAGACCTCGACTCACCTCAACATCACCAGCATCGGTTTCATAACTGCCGGCATCAGCCTGCTCGGTGTACCCGCGATGCTCCTGGGTGCCAAATTGTCAGACCGCTCGCCCAGTAAACGTCACCGCCACGTCATACCGTGGTGCCTCTCGATGGCGCTCGGGTTGGCAGCCGCCGGCTTCTCCAACGCGCCCGGCATCGCCATCCCCGCGCTCTGCTGTGTCTGCATCAGCTTCAACGCAATGCAAGGCGCGTGGCTGGCAATTATCCCTGGCGTCTTCCAGGGCCGCTCTGCCGCTGCCGCTATCGCCGCGGTTAACACCCTCTGCATCCTGGGTGGATTTGTCGGTCCTTACTTCATGGGCTGGCTCAAGGACCTGACCGGCAACTATCAGCGCGGCCTCACCTTCCTCAGCATCCCCATGCTCATCGACGCCGGCATTATGGTTTACCTCGGCCGCAAAGCATTGAACGCCTCGAAACTTACAGCCATTCCAGTCAGCATTGCCGATGCGCTGGAATCGCCGAACCTGTAGCATCTCTCCAATGAGCCCAGCGGCCATGCACGAAGCTCCAACCCAGCCACACGCGGCCAAGCGTTCCGCTGCGATTTTTTCCGTCTTCGCCGCCTCGCTGATCACACTGCTTAAACTCATTACCGGACTTCTGACCGGCTCGCTCGGCATGTTATCCGAAGCGGCTCATTCCTCGGTCGATCTGATCGCCTCGGCAATCACGCTGCTGTCAGTCCAGGTTTCCGATCGTCCCGCCGACGAAGACCACAATTACGGTCATGGCAAAGTCGAGTCGCTCTCGGCCTTCGTCGAGACCGGAATCATGTTCGCCTCCTGCGTCTTCCTGGTCGCCGAAGCTCTGCGCCGAATCATCTTCCACCATCACCTCACGCTCAAGCCATCGATCGCGCCGTTCATCGTCCTGCTCTGCTCTATCGCCGTCGACTTCAGCCGATCGCGCACGCTTGGCCGCATCGCGCGCCAGCACCGCTCCGACGCCCTCGCCGCCGATTCTGTTCACTTCGCCACTGATATGTGGGCTTCGCTCGCCGTTATGCTCGGCCTCGCAGCCAGCTATGCAGGTCAACGCTACTCATTGACGTGGCTCGAATACGCTGACCCCATCGCAGCCCTGGTCGTCTCCGGAGTCATCCTGCGCGTCAGTTGGCGCCTCGCACGCCAGACCGTCGATGCCCTGCTGGACGCGACGCCGACAACTGATCCCACCAGCAATCATCCTCTGACCAAAGAACAACTCCGCGGCAATCTAATCCACGATCTAACCGCGATTCCCGGCGTAATGTCCGTCGATCGCCTGCGCACACGCCGTTCAGGAGCCAATTACTTCGCCGACGTCACGCTTGGCATGCCGCGTAACCTCACCTTTCAGCGCTCCGAACAGCTCACCATGGCCGCGACCGAAGCCGTCCAGCGCCATCTCCCCGGCGCCGACGTCGTCGTCCACACCGTCCCTACCGCATCCATCGCCGAAAGCGTCCACGATCGCATCCGCGCTGTCGCCGCCCGCCGTAACCTCGCCATCCACGAGATCAGCGTGCAGCAGTTCGACCATGATCTGCGCATCGAGCAGCACCTCGAGGTCGATGAGACGATGCCGCTTCGCCAGGCTCACGAGTTGGTAACCGAACTCGAGGCGGAGATGCGCCGCGAAGTGCCGGAGATAACCTCAATCCTTACTCACATCGAAAGCGAGCCGGCCACCATCGAGCGTCCCGCCTCACTCGACGTCGACCGCGACCTGGAAATGCGGCTTCGCCAAGTCGCTTCCGGTTTTCCGGAGATCCTCGACATCCACGACGTATTCGTCACCAGGCGGCGGGCGCGGGCAGACGATCCGCATGAAGATCACATTCAGGTTACGTGCCACTGCACTTTGCCCGACGATCTGCCGATGGCGCGTGTTCACGCCATCATCACGGAGCTTGAAGGGGCGTTTAAGGTGGGAGCACCCGAAGTCAACCGCCTTCTGATTCATCCCGAACCGGCGACCGACAATCGCCGCTAAGCGACCTCTTCTTCGTGCCGGTTTTTCGTCAGCCGGTAGTAAACAGCCGGAGTTACGACGAGAGAAAGAACGACCGAAATCAGCAATCCGCCAATGACGGCAATCGCCAGCGGCTGCAGCATCTGCGATCCTGCACCCAGTGCAAACGCCAGCGGAAGCATTCCGCAAACCGCCGCAATCGCAGTCATCACAATTGGCCGCAACCGCCGTTGCGCGGCATGCAGCATCGCCTCGCGAGCCATATCGCGGCCGTCGAACGCGTTCGGGTCTTCCTGCAACTCAAGATCGGCACGCGCCCGGAACTTCTCGTCCGCGTCGAGCAGCAGAATGCCGTTCTTGGCGACGATGCCGATGACCATGATCAGCCCCATAAAGCTGGCAACGTTGAAGTTGGTCTGCGTGATCAGCAGCGCCAGCACGACGCCGGAGATCGAGAGCACTGAACTGGTCAAGATCGCGAGAGGCGCTGAGAAGTTCCGGAACTCAGCCAGCAGAACGCCGAACACCAGTGCCAGCGCCAGGATGAGGACATGCAGGAGATCCTGGAAAGACTTCTGTTGTTCCTGATATGTGCCGCCGTACTCGATGCGCACACTGGACGGAATGTGAAGGCTGGCAACCTTTGCCTGCACCTTCTGCATCGCGGTGCCAAGGTCGGCGCCGGGAACGCTCGAATCCAGACGCCCCGTAACCGAGATAAGCGTCTGCAGGTTCTCGCGCAGGATCTCGTTCTGCGGCGGAAGCTGCGTCACCAGCGCCAGCGAGCCGAGCGAGGCAGTGTGGCCGCTGCTGGAGTTGAATACCGTGTTCTGGATCGTATCCAGGGACTCACGCGACTCATCCGGAAGCCTGACCCGAACCGTGTATGGCCGGCCGTTGACGATCATCGGGTTCGCAGTCGGAAGTCCGTCGAGGATGGCGGTTGCGTCCTCAGCAACTTCGGTTGGGGTGAAGCCGAGTCGCCCGGCGAGGACAGGATCGACCTGGAAGCTTGTGGCTGGCCCCGAGATGGTGTTGTCGATGCCATTCTTCGTGTCGACCACACCGGGAATGGTTTTGATCGCGCTCTCGACCTTTGGGCCAAGTTCGTTAAGAAGTGCGGTGTCGCTGGAGAACATCTTGATGACGACGTCTTCCGGCTGGTTGGAAAGGTCGCCAATCATGTCCTGGAGGACCTGGGTGAATTCGATATCGAGCGCGGGCTCGGACTTGGTGATCTTGTCGCGAACATCTGCGATTACGTCATCAATCGGACGGTCGCGGTTTTTCTTGAGGCGGACGGTGAAGTCGCCGGTGTTGGCCTCGGTAACCGCTGCGAGGCCCATCTGCAGGCCGGTGCGACGCGAGGTGATCTCAACCTCTGGCGTATTGTGCAGGATCTGTTCCACATGCGTGAGGATGCGATTGGTTTCGGCAAGCGATGTGCCCGCGGGCGTGAGGTAATCAAGAATGAATGCGCCCTCGTCCATCTCCGGTAGCAGGTCAGATCCCAAAGCGTTGTATGCGAAATATGTGCCCACAACCAACAAAACGCAGCCAAGAAGGAGAGCCAGCGGGCGAGCCAAGGCCCAGTTCAGCACGCGCGCGTGCGTCTTGAGGATGCGGCGCATTACTGGCCCATCTTCGTGGCCAACGTGCTCTTCCGGGTGGTCAGGAATCTTCGAGAAGTCGCCAGCCATCACCTCAGGAGCATCCACATCCTGGCCTCGTTTGAGGAAGCGCAGCAGCGGCTTACGAGACTTGGCGGCTTTCCCTGGCTTGCGACTGCGAAGCAGGCTGAGCGACAGCGCTGGTGTGAACGTGACGGCAAGCGCAAGCGAAGTGAGCAACGCCGCAGTCATAGTTACAGCAAGCGCCCGGAAGAAGCTTCCTGTGACGCCGGTCGTTGCGATCAGCGGAACGAAGACGACCACCGGAGTAATCGTGGAAAAGACCAGCGGGGTTGAGATCTCGCGCAGGGCAAGTCGAACAGCGTCCGCACGGGACTGGCCCTGGTCGCGATGAACGACGATGTTCTCGACCACGACGATCGCATCGTCGATAACGAGCCCGATCGCAGCGGCGAGGCCGCCCAGCGTCATTAGATTGAAGGACTGACCGATGACCCAGAGGAAAAGGATGGTGACAGCCACGGTGACGGGAATGACGAGTCCGGCAACCAGTGAACTCGACCAGTCGCGCAGGAACAGGAAGAGGATGATGCACGCCAGGATCAGCCCGATGAAGATTGCGTCGCGCACGCTGGCGATCGCTTCTCGTACAAGTTCCGACTGGTCGTAGAACGGTTGGAGGTGCGTCCCCTCAGGCAGGATGGCACGCAGTTGTTCGACCTTGGCTGCGACCGCGTCGGCGACCTGCACGGTGTTCGACGTAGGCTGCCGGGCGATGTTGAGCAGGACCGACGGAACACCGTTGGCGGTAACAGTCGTGTAGAGCGGCTCCGTTCCGGGACGCACTTCGGCCACGTCCGATACGCGTACTGGTGCGCCGGAAGGTGTGGTTTTCACGACCAGCGAGGCAAGGTGAGCCGCATCGTGTGCCTGCGCCCCGACCAGGGTGAGAATCAACTCGTGGTTCGCTTCGTAGAGTCCCGGCGAGTCAACAATATTGGACGCGTCCACGGAGTTGACCAGGTCGGTCAGCGTAACGCCCGAGTTTTGCAACCGAGCCAGGTTTGGGATGATGTGGTACTCAGGCACCCGGCCGCCCTGCACGGTCACTGTGCTGACTCCGTCGACGCGATTCAGCGGCGGCTTCAGATCGTAGGTAGCAATCTCCCAGAGCCGTGCCTGCGGGATGGTTGCGGCTCCTCGATTGTCTGCTGTCAGCGCATAGCCGAGGATTGGAAAGGTCGCGAACGTCAGCCGATTCGTGGTGATGACGGCGGTCGCAGGCAGCGACTGACGCACCTTCGAGAGCGCTGCATCCGCGAGTTGCAGCGTACGATACATGTCGACGTTCCAGTCAAAGAACAGGCTGACTTCTGCCGAACCGCGGGAGGTGGTTGACCGGACCGTCACCAGGCCGGGAACGCTGTTGACCGCATCTTCAATTGGCTTGGTGATCGTGACCTGCATCTGCTCGACCGGCATTACACCGTTGTCGACGCCGATGACGACGCGGGGGAAGTTCGTATCGGGAAAGACCGAGATCGGCACTTGAAACGCGGCGTAGATGCCTGCGAGCGACAACACTACGACCAGGAAAAAGATCGTTCGCGAGATACGCGCCAGCCAGAAGGACTGATGCTCGTGCGCCGTAGATGGAGGGTTTGCGGGCGGGTTCACTTGTCGTCAGGATCCTTTCCGGGCTTAGCAGCGGAGTCCGGCGTTCCAGCAGATGGCTTGTCATCGTTGTCCGGCTTGGCGTTGGGATCGGTCCCGATCTTGACCTTGGTGTTCTCGTCCAGGCCGTAGGCGCCGGTTGAGATCACCATGTCAGAAGAGGTCACACCACTCAGAATCTGAACGTCTTCAACGTTCTGGATTCCCAGTGTGACCGCTTTTTTGTGTGCGGTTGAATCCGATGCTATGACCATGACGAACTTACTGGTCCCGTCAGGGCCGGTTTGTATGGCCTCGGCTGGAACGGTCAGCGCATTTTGAATCGTGCGCCCTGCGATCGATGCGTGGACTGGCGTGCCGGCTTTGAACGCACCCTTCGGATTCTCTACGCGTAACCATATTTCGACGGTCGTGCTGCCGGGATCAAGCGCAGGGCTGATGAGCGAGACTTTGGCCGGGACGGGATTTTCGACACCGGGTACGGTTAGTGTGGCTGCCGCGCCCAGCACGAGTTGCTGCGCCTGCACCTGCGCGACGTGCAGCTTGGCGATCAACGCAGAAGTATCCATTACCGTCAACAGCGGAGAGCCGGCGGCAGCAGTTTCGCCCGCAAAAAGAGGCCGGTCCGTGACTACTCCGGAGATTGGGCTCCGGATCTCCGTGTAGCTGAGTTGAGCCTCGGCTCCAAGCATCTTCCCTTTGGCCGATTCGAGATTACCCTGAGCGTTTTCGATCGCTGCCTTATTGCTGACATTCTGCAGTGATTCAAGGTGCTGTTTCGCGATATCGTAGGCAGCCTGCGATTGGACCAGTTGCGCCTGGGCTGTATCGAGGTCACGCCCGGGAATGGCCCCTTGCTTGAGCAGTTCGTTGCGCGAATTTACGATGGATTGGTCCAGACCGAGATTGGCCTTTGCCTGCTCCAGGTCGAGCTTTGCTTTGGTCAGATCTTCGGGCGCAGTCGCCTTGGTCGCGGTTTCGAATGTTGCCTGCGCTGCGGTATAGCTGCCTTTGTTGTCCATTGCCGCGGCGGCCAGGTCGCTATTTTCGAGGGTGGCAAGCAATTCGCCGGCGTGAACGTGCGCGCCACGCTGGACGTAGAACTTCTTCACCGGCGCCGTCACTTTAGGCGAGATTGCAGCCTGGGCGAGCGGCGCGAGGATAGCCTCGGCGGAGATCTGGTCGCCGATGCTTCCCTGCTCCGGATGAGCCGCCTGAACGTAGACTTCCGGCGCGGGTGTCTCTTCGGCCTTTTTGCAGCCGATCGGAAGCAGAAGCGACACGCAGGTGAGGACAGCCCATCGCGTGAGACTGTGCGAGGGGCGGCTTGAAGCGATGCTTGGGGGCGTCATCATTTAGAGCGTTCCTGTCAGCAACTGGAGATTCGCAAGTGCGGTCTGGTAGCGGACGATGCCATCTTCGCGAGCATTTTCCGCGGATGTAAGCGAGTTTTCCGCGTCGACTACATCGAGGATCTTGGCCTCGCCCGCGGTATAACTAAGCCGCATCAGGCGAAGGCTGTCGGCAGCAGTCGCCGCGCTTTGGCTGAGACTGTCAAGTTGATCGTGCGCGGCAACAGCCTCCGCATAATACTCTTCGAGTTCCGCGATGACCTTGCGTTGCGTATTGGTCAGGACCGCACGCGCAGTCGTCCGGTTGATCTCGCTCTGTTTCACCTTGTCCCGAGTGGCGAACCAGTCCCAGACCGGGATGTTCAACGTCGCGCTAGCGGAGTAGCCGAGATTATTGCTGCCGTCATAGCCGTGGGCGGCAAAGTTCGTGGCATCGATTCCGTAGGAATAATTCAGCTGAAGTTCCGGCAGGTATTCGGCGCGGGCGGCAGAGACATTCAGGTCGGCGAGGTGGGAACTTGCAAGCGCGCTTTCGAGTTCCGGGTTGCGCTTCGCCAGCGCTGCCTCAACGTCGGCGCGGGCTGGCACGGACGGCGGAGTGTCCGGGATCGCAAGCGCGTAGTTCGTCCGCGGATCCGGGAAGAGCAGCACAGCGAGTTCGAGTCGCGCTTTGTCTGCGGCAAGGTGCGCATCCGCCAGATCCCGGTCGCGCTGCTGCTGCTGTAGCTGGGCTTTGACGACATCAGCGTGAGCGACTTCGCGTCCAGTCTCGCGCTGCTGCGTGAGTTTGGTAAGGCTTGCGGCCTCATTGGCGGCCCGCTCTGCCACACTCACCTTGCGATCGGCGATGGAGGATGTATAGAAGAGTCCGGCTACAGTGACGACCAGGCCGCGGCGCGCGACCTCCAGTTCAGCCTTGGCGACAGCCAGCGAAGCCGATGCAACGCTGACCGCGTTGATGTGCTGCGCGCCAATCGTCTCAATGACGCTGCCCTGGCTGACATACTCATGCACGGAGTTGTTTGCGATGAAGCGGACTGGGGTTGGGACAGTTCCTTCGCTCGCGTTTGCAACGCAGATCTTATTCGTGTCCGGGCAGTGATTGGCCTGGGTGTAGAGAAACTGGTTGTTGTAGACGACATTGGGCAGAAGTGCGGCCTTGGCGATTGACTGATCGAGCGCGGCATTCTTGCTCGCTCCAACAGCAGCGGCGAAATTCGGCTCGTTGGAACGCGCGCGGGCGATCGCTTCGTCTAAAGTAATCGCCGTCGGCGTTGACGCTACCGAGGGCGCTACGACCGGGGCCGCCTGCCGCTGGGCAAACGCTGTCGAAGCCAACGTCGCGAGCAACATGAGGAGCCTGGCGCATCGGCGCAGACGCTGGTCAATCATTCTTGCATGAAAAACAGACATAGGAATCAATCGGATCGACGTGTCGTATACGTTTATCTGGGTCACGCGTCGCTCCAAGTGTAACTATGTCAACAACTGGTTAAGTGAAGCTTAAGCATGGATGAGTAACGATTAAGAAAAGACGGGGAAGGATGCGTCGAACTCTGGGGATTCTTTTAGCGCAACCATTGCCGTTCGGACGGGATTCAGCAACAAGCTGATTCTAAATGGGATCGGCGTGCGCGGCCGGAAATTGTGACACGAGTGTAGATTGGCTACTGATGAGAGTGCTAGTGGTGGAAGACGAGGTCCGGCTTGCAAACAACATCGCTGCGGCGCTGCGTGAGCGATGTGGCTTTGCGGTGGATTGCGCGGAGAATGGAACCGACGGCGCCGCGCTCGCAGAGTTTCAGCATTACGACCTGCTGATGCTCGACCTGATGTTACCGGGACTGGATGGGCTGGGTATCGTACGCCAGGTGCGCCGCCGCAAGGATATGACCCCGATCCTCATCCTTACCGCGCGCGATGAGCGCTCGCAGGTGATCGAACTGCTGAACGCAGGGGCCGATGATTATCTGACCAAACCATTCGATCTTGGTGAACTGCTGGCTCGGGCAAAGGCCTTGGTTCGTCGAGGCAAAGGCGCGCTCCAGCCGGTCCTCAGCGTAGGGCGAATCAGCCTCAACACAGTCGAGCAGACCGTGCGTTGCGACGGAAGCTTGATCGATCTCTCGCCCACCGAATACCGGCTACTCGAATACCTGATCTTTCGACCGCGCGCCATCGTCTCTGCCCGGGAGTTGCTCGAGCACCTCTACGACTACAACTGGCAGCACCACTCCAACGTGATCGAGGCACACATCTCCAATCTCCGGAAGAAGCTTCGAACGGTCGGCGAAGAAACGTCCATCGCGACCATACGCGGTCGCGGATACCGGCTTGAAGCACCGGAGAAGCAGATATGACAAAGCGTTCGCTGAGCCGTCAATTGATTGTCGGCGTGCTGCTGGCCGAATTGCTTTGCGCAGCGGTCTTCTCCGGCGTCGCCATCGGCCACGAGATGCACGGCCGCCGGCGGGCCTTCGATGTGATGCTGCGCGGACGGGCCGATTCCTTGCTGGGGGCCGTGCAAGATGCAGAAGACCCCGAAGACAACGTCACCGTCGATCCAACAGAATTAGCCGTTCCGAAGCAGGACGCCTACGTGGTCCTTTCTCCGTCGGGAAAGATTATCGGCGAGTCGGCGGCGCCGGCATCTTCGGCGCTGGCCAGCCTGGGTGCAGCGCGCAAAGCTGGCTACTTCGACTTCAAAATCAAGGATGACGATTTCCGCGCGCTACGCTTTGAAGGCGTCCGGGTAATTGACCGCGACGAAGAAAGCGGAGGGCTGCGTCGCCCAGTGACGATTTTCTACGCCGCGCCGACGCGCGGTTTGTGGCATGAAGCCGTCGAGGCAGCTCAGTTCTACGTTACGGCGAGCGCGCTCCTGCTCGCGGTAACGTGCGTCGCGCTGGTGTGGTTTCTGCGGCGTCGGTTATCGCCTTTACAAGAGCTTGCCCAGATCGCCGGCCGTGTATCCGCGCGATCCTGGGAATTTGTCCCGCCGGATGCTGTGCTACGCACGTCAGAACTGGCCCCGATCGCGCTTTCCATCGCGGGCCTGCTGAGTGGATTGCGTCAGTCTTTCGAGCGCCAGCGGCAACTTACAGGGGATGCGGCACACGAGTTGAAAACGTCGATCGCGGTGCTGAAGTCCAGTTTGCAGCTGCTAACACTCAGCCCGCGTAGCGCGGCACAATACGAGCTGGGGTTAGAGGATCTGCTGGTCGATACGGAGCGGATGGAGGATCTCGCCGCCCGCATGCTTGCTCTGGCCCGACTTGAAGAATCGCCCGTGGAGTCCAACCAATCGAGCAACCTGCAAACTGCAGTGCGCGATGTCGCTGACCGGCTGCGTCCCCTCGCGGAGCTGAAGAAGGTGTCAATCGAGGTGAGCGCGGATGCGACTCGCACCGTCGGCCTGCAGCCCGATGACGCAGAGATCTTGTGTTCCAACCTGATAATGAACGCGTTGCAGCACAGCCAGCCTGATGGGCGCGTCTCGGTCGTCATCCAAACACGCGACGGCGCGATCGAATTGCGCGTTGCTGGACCAAGGCGAGGGAATTGCGGCAACCGCGCTTCCTCATGTATTTGACCGATTCTACCGGGCGGATCGATCGCGAAGCCGCAACAGCGGGGGCGCCGGGCTCGGGCTTTCCATTTGCAAGGCGATCGTGGAACGCTCAGGCGGGGCGATTGAAATTCAGAGTACGGTCGGCATAGGCACAGAAGTCGCCGTAACTTTGCCGATTTCGCAAGCAATTCAAGAGTTATCAACGTAAAGCGCTTGGCTTGGCCTACTTGCTCGGCAAGGTGTAGATGACCTCGCCAGGCCTGGTATAGCGCAGTTCTTCGCGCGCTTGCTGCTCAATCGCGTTTGGATCGCTCTGCAACCGTTGGACGTGGTCCTTCAGCCGGTCGTTTTCGCGCTGCAACTGCTGCATCTGCTGATTCAGCAGGTAGGTTTCCTGGCGTTTCTGCTCATATACGGTGAGCCCATTGGCTCCAAATACCACGTGATACGCCACTCCGATAGCGAGCACTGCAGCCGCCGCGGTTGCAACCTTTCGCTTACCGATAGACAACGAAGCGCACGTCGAGCGTAACGACGCGAATCCGCCGCCCTTGACCGAAATCTGTGGCTCCGCATCCATTCTTCCAGTTGAGAGTCACCGGGCGGGTCGAGTCAAGGCTGTAGCCGGCAGACTCGGGCAGGAGGAATCACGTTCGTTACCTGCAGATAGAGTTCCCGCTCCCGATCACCCAGTTCCGCAGCCCCATGTGTGGGCGACGCACGATTTCGCGCCACTTGATATTCTGGTATTCACTGGTTTCCGAACGCGGTGCTTGCCCGATGGCACTTTCGCGTCCGCTCTCCCCCTGTTCACCGAAACACTTTGCCGAGGTTCATCCCAGACATGCCCACGAGTGCCGCAATCCACGAAATCAACATCGCCCACAGCCCCGACTCCGACGACGCGTTCATGTTCTACGGCCTTGCCACCAACAAGGTGCGCGTACCAGGCTTCAAGTTCAATCACACACTGACCGACATCGAGACCCTCAACCAGCGCGCCATCCACGAGCCGTTCTACGATGTCACCGCCATCTCCTTCCACGCCTATCCATACATGCAGGAGACCTACACCCTGATGGCGTGCGGCGGATCCGTGGGCGAGGGCTACGGCCCCATGGTCGTCGCGCCGCGAAAGCTCTCGCTCGGAGACATCAAGAAGACGCGCATCGCGGTGCCCGGCACGCTGACCACCGCCTTCCTCGCCCTCAAACTCTTCGCTCCCGAGGTCGAAACCGTTACAGTCCCCTTCGACAAGATCATACCCGCGGTCGTCGCGGGCGAGTTCGACGCCGGCCTGATCATCCACGAAGGCCAGCTCACCTACGCGAACGACGGCTTGACGAAAGCGCTCGACCTCGGCCAGTGGTGGCGCGAGCAGACCGGTCTTCCTCTGCCACTGGGCGGCAATGCGATTCGCCGCTCGCTGGGCGAGGAGACAATGCGCATCACGACCAACGCCCTGCGCGACAGCATCCAGCATGCGCTCGATCATCGCGAGGAGGCGCTTGAATACGCGATGCAGTTCGCGCGCGACCTCGACCCGTCGCTCGCCAATAAGTTTGTCGGCATGTACGTCAACGAGCGCACGCTGAACTACGGCGAAGACGGCCGCGAAGCGATTCGCAAGCTGCTGGAGATGGGTTTCGAGCGCGGCATCATCCCCATGAAGGCCGAGGTGGCGTTCGTCGACTAAACATTCTTCTCGGGGATGGGCATGCGTGTCGTTTTCAGCAATCACATGTGCTATCCTTTTCAAGGTGGTTGCGAGTGAGAGGCCTTGAACTTTGGGCTGCCTCGTGAATCGCCCCTCCCCAGGAGAGGCAACAAAATAGCGGACGCGTAGCTCAGCTGGTAGAGCATTCGACTCTTAATCGACTGGTCGTAGGTTCGATCCCTACCGCGTCCACCATCCTTTTCCTTCTCGCTCTCTAGTAAAGAACCGCAGGCTGCGGCTTTGGCTCGGTTCCCTGGAGTTTCAGCCGGCTTACATGCACGTCGTACCCTGTATCCGGCAAGAGCGCTTCTAAAGTGAACTGGTCCGTTCCGCCAGACTTTACCTCGCGGTACCGATAAACTCCGACCTGCCCTTGCGACTCTTCCGTTCCGTGCAATGGGCTGTCGAGGAAGAGCTGCGCGTCTCCCATAGTCGCCGCGGCGTGTGATCTGGAATTACCCAGTTCTTCAGCCGCATACGATCTCACCAACTTCGTCCAGTAACGCGCAAGCAAGCTCGGATCGGAGAAGATATCCGCCCAGATCACCTCACCGCGCACGGCGACAACTACTCCTACAGCATGTTCGTCGCGCAGTGTCGCCAGAGCTTGTTCCCGTGACTGCACTAGCACTGCCGTCTCTTGATCCACTTTCGCGCTGACGGCTGGAGTTTGCATCGCTTTAGCATAGCTCGTTGTCCCCAATGCTGTGCCCGCCCTGAATTCGGGACTTGGCAGGCCTTGGCGTGAAACTGGCGAAGGGGCCGCAGCGACAGCCATTGAGGAGATCGCTCCGCTCACTGAGTTCCACACCTGCTGCTGATCCTTCGCCACCATCGCTTGTTGGCGCACTGAGGGTTGCACCATGATGCTTTCGTTCGCTACCTTCGTCGAGCTTCCGAATTTGGGCGAGCTCTCCGTCCAACGGCCATGTTCGATGCAGAAGACTGATAGGTCAATTGGGTCGCCGCCAGCGGGCACGATTCGGTCCTTGGCGATGATCCTGTCCTGTTTGCCACCGGTCACGATTTCACCGGCCAGCAACAGCAGCGGGCGCCTGGAGTTGTTCACGAGCACCAGGGTATTCACCTGGTCTCCCTCGTAGGGTCGCGGAGGAGTGCCGCCTCGAGACCTCGCCAAACCGTGTGCACTTCCAGCCTCGGCCACCTCCACCTCTCCACTCTTCAGACCCTCGTCGAGCGTCAGAAACTGATCCGCCGGCAACACTTTTCCATCATTGCGCACTACCGGAAAAAGAGTCAGGTCACCGCTCTGGATCGGCTTCAACACGCGATAACTGTTATTCGTGCCGCCCGCCGCGACGGACTGCCAACGACCCGCCATCAGCAGGGTAATCACTATCACCGCCCTTGCGGCCCACCAAAATATTCGGGCTCCTCGCATCGCATCCCTCCTTCGCCGATTTTCCATTCGCCCGGCCTCTTAACATAGGAACGTGCCCTTTCCTCGCTCTTGCAGTTTTTTCTGAGAAATTTCTCCAACCACAAACGTCCAAACCACTGGAGTATCTTCAAAGTCGTGGACACGGCCTCCCAACCCGGCGAACTTGCTCTTACCTTGTCGGCCACCGAGGGAACTCTCGGAATGCCCGCTGACGGCGAGACGAACATAGCCTCCCCGACATCATCCGTTCTCTCGGCAGACTCTATTCAGGAGTTGTGGCTCGCCGCAGAAGCAGAAAGCTGCGGCCTGACCCAACAGGAGTTCAGTGTTGCGCTCTCGGCAGTCGGGGCGAAGTACAACTGTGGCCTTCCTTCGGAAACTCGCCCGACATCCACGCAGGAAGCGGCGTTCTACCGATCACTTAGGCTGACCGATTTCGCGGTCGCCCAGGCGTGTGCCCTGGGTCGCGATCTCGCCTGGCGGAGATTTCTCAACCTGTATCGCGCTTCTCTCACTCAGGCCGCTATTGCTATCACCGGCTCAGCGACCATGGGCCACGATCTCGCCGACTCACTCTATGCCGGGTTGTTCGGGCTCACCGAGCGCGCTGGGCAGCGCCGCTCCCCACTAGCGTCTTACTCGGGGCGCGGTTCCCTACTCGGCTGGCTACGCACCACCCTTGCACAGCGCCACGTGGATCACCACCGCCGCACCCATCGCGAAATTCCACTCGACGACCTCCATGCTGCAGTACCCACTCCGACGACTGAGTCTCTGCCTGGCAATCTCGACCAACTTACACGAACCGTTTCGCAAGTCTTTGAGGCTCTATCTCCCGAAGACCGGTTTCTGCTTGCGTCGTACTTTCTGGATCAGAAGACGCTGCTGCAGATCTCTCGCATGATGCGCGTCCACGAAGCAACGGTAAGCCGCAAACTGAAGCGTCTCACCGCCGACATACGCAAGCAGCTTCTCCGTAACCTTCAATCCGGAGGCCTCAGTAGGCGAGCCGCGGAAGAAGCGCTGGGTGCCGATCCGCGCGACCTCGATATTAACCTGCGACACTCACTGCAATATTCTCAATCTACCGCGTTCTCCGATAAGACGAGTCAAGTTGCACCCGACCGATGACCCAGATCCTCCAATCCGACCAGCACCCCGACGCAGACCAGCTCAACGCCTTCGTTGAGCATGCACTGCCTCCACATGAGCAGCAGCAAATAATGTCTCACATTGCCGTCTGCCCAGGGTGCCGCCAAGTTATCTACCTAGCTCAACCGATGGTTGTCGAAGAAGCTGTCTCCACTCCGCGACCGGTTGCGGCGCGCGGGTGGTTTTCCGGTTGGAACCTTGCATTACCGGTTGGCCTCACAGTTTCGTTCCTCGTCATCCTCGGCGTTCATCTACGCAACATCAGCATCGGCAACAATCAGAGCCGGGCGGACAAGGTTGCGCGTGTCGAGCAATCGGCGGCACCTTCCCAATCCACTCCGCCAACCGCGCAAGCCGTCCCCCCGGGGCCCGCTCCAGCGCCGATTCGAAAGGCATCTGCTTCGGCCAGTCTCCCAACTAACGCCCTTGCGTCAAGCTCGCCGTCGAATTCCATTCCAGCGCAGTCAGAGTTAAAGCTATCTTCACTCAACGGTTCCTTAACGAGCCCTGAGAGAGCCGCACCGCCAATTCTGAATCAAACAGCTTTGTCCGGCGCTGGACTTGGCAGCGAGGCGAACCAGTCAGCCGCAGGCACGGGTTTTCGGTCCGCGAGCCCGTCGCCCCCCGTTCCCGCAGCGGCCAGCGCGCCCGCATCGCAGTCGGCCGCATTGAACAACGTTGACACAAGTCACCGCGAGCTTCGCTCGTCCGCAACCCAGTACAACTCTGCGTCGGTTACGTCACAAATCAATCTCAATCAAGCGTTGCAGGCTGCGCCCCCTCCACTGCCGGCACCACCAGCGCCCGCGGCCGCTAACGAAACTGTCACGGTGACGAACGCACCTGCAGTGCTCGAAACGAAATCGGATGTGACCTCGGAAGTGATAACCGGAAAAGCTATGGGAGCGTTAGCTGCTCCATCGATGAAGATGAAAAAGCAGCCGTCCCTGCCCAGCCATCTTCGCGCGGTAGCCACTGTTTCAAACACCCGGCAGGAGGTTGCTATCGACACTGCCGGCTCACTTTTTCGCAGCCAGGACGCGGGAGTATCGTGGCAATCCGTGCCTGTGCAGTGGTCGGGGCGAGCCGTGAAATTGCAAGTCGCGCCGATACCAGCCACGCCATTTGTTGCAGCCGGAGCAGACTCGGCGACGACGACATCCGCCGCAAAGGGCTCACCAATGGTGGCCGCTCGGACCATGTTCGAACTCACCAACGAGGCGGGAGTAGTCTGGATCAGCGTCGACGGGGAGACATGGACGCACAAATAGTCCCAAGGCTCAAGGTTGCCAGACGTAGGTCACAGTTTGCCGTATCACCGGCCCGTCTCGCCGTTCTATAACTTGCTCGCTCCGCATTGCGGCAAACGCTCGGCTGAGACCAGCCAGGTCTCCTGCGAAATAGGAAGGGGTTTTGCCGTCGGAGGATGAGTCTGGCGAAGACGCCTGCATCGTCGCCGCGCTGTTCGTATCGGCCTTGTCAATCAACGCTGACAGTCGCGCAAAAGGAGCAGCAGCGTCCTGGTGATTAAAACCACCCACCAGCCTCGCCCGCAGCGGTGACGGCGGTCCGGCGGCCAATCGCAACAGCATCGCCTCCATCATCTCTGCGCTATCTGTGACCAGCAGCAAGTCGCCGCGCACCGCCATCTGCAGTGGCCGTACTGCGCCCAGGCTTGCGTATCCGCCACTTTGCCTGCTCCAGACCAATCCCATCTGGCCTGCGCTCAACTGAGGTTCAAGCGCATCCGTCAAACCGCTCTCCAGTGCCGTCTCATCCCAGGCCTTTGCTCCTCGAATCACAACTCCGGAGTGAATTGGAACCCACATCGCCGCTGTTCCATCCGTCGCGCCGGATTCATTCGAATCCACAGTCAGCACACCAACAACTCCGACCGCCGCGATCTGCGCGCACAGCAGCTTCATCTGCTCTCCCTGCTTCTCAGGAACTATCGGAGCCGCATCGATTCGTGTCTCAAGATCGCTCGTGGAACCAGTTTGCCGCTCGCTTAAGTCTGTCGTTGGAGCGATCCGCCCATCCTCATACCGGCTAGTCCCGCGTTGCAGCAACTTATCGTCGAGAGCTGCAAATGCAATCCCTACATCGTCTGTGGCCACTGCGCGATAGACACTTGCTTTCGGTGGCACCACCACCACCAGTCCCCCCAGCTCTGCCTGCGAAGTTCCGGGACCTTCCACCGACTTAGGCAGAAGCACGCGTTCTTCCCGCATTTGCGTCGGCTCGCGGTATAGGTCAACCATCGCCGCCCTGTATTGTTTCATCTCGGTCACGTTCTGCTGTACCCAATAGCTGCGGAAGTATGGAGTTTTCACGATCCGCTCGAGATTCAGCGCCATGCGCAATGCAGGCGCCTGCTTTCCGGCAGTTGTAGCGTTGTTAGCATCGACGAACCATGGTTCCGTTTCCAGCGAGTCGCTCGATGTGTGCGCGATCAATCGCAGCGCATTTGCCATCAGGTCCTCGCGCGTCGCAAGCAGCATGTAGTCTCCGCTGACGGCAAACGCCACTGTCCTCATCGCGCCGCCCTGGTCGTCACGGTGGGTTCTAACGTAGAAGGTCGAAGTCCCTACCTCGCGCTGCGAGAAGCTGCTCTTCGATTGCATCAGACGAGTTTGTTCCGCCTTACCCGGCGGCAGGTGCGTAATGTATAGGAACTCCAGATTGCCAACGTCATACCAAGCAAAAATGCTATCGGTTCCTGCAATCTCATTCAGAAACGTCGCATCCGGAGCGAGTCCAGCCGCACCAGCGAACTGGTCCTGTGCCTCCGCCAGTCGCGCAAAAATCCTCGAGCGCGAGAAGGCCCCAAAGTTGTCTGACTTTAGCCATGCGGCCTGTTCCGGCGATTGCGTCCAGTCGTGAACCAGCGCGCCGAAGTCAGGCGACTCGATTGATAGCAACGCTCCCTGCGGCAACATAGCGGCCATCAGGGACTTCGGCGGCGGCGGCGCCAGGACCTGCGCGGCAATCCATACCAATCCGCTGACGCAGCCCACGACTGAGAGAGCCGCGATCCCAATCTTCATCCGCGCATTTATGCCGCCTAAGATCTTCACTTCTGCACCTGCCTTTGCGCTCGGTCCAGGGATGTGACTAGCGGACGTACAACATTCATTTGATCAAGCGCCTTGCTGACGATGGGCCTGCGGCCGGCATTCTCTGCATCCACGGCCAGAACCTCCAGAATTCGTTTCCGCCGCGCCTCAAGCGCCGCCCGCCGCGTCGCGTCCGTCTCATATGCAATTGCTTTGAAGAGATATTGCGCGGCCTGTGCGTCCAGACCCATCCGCTCATAAAGAGTCGCAAGTTCTTCCGCTAGCTTCGTGCGATCCACAGCCACCGCCTCGGATCGATTCGCCGTGCCGCCCGAATCCCCAGTCAAAATCCTTCCCAGCACAGGCTCAATCGCCGCCGCCGCGAGCGCATCGTTTCCGGCCGTAAACTCCGCCTCGAATATCCCGAGACGCGCCT
Organism: uncultured Acidobacteriaceae bacterium; assembly: GCA_963822225.1. GTDB lineage: Bacteria > Acidobacteriota > Terriglobia > Terriglobales > Acidobacteriaceae > Edaphobacter. The sequence goes on from CAWGGW010000006.1 coordinate 48,010, forward strand.
GCTCCGACTCTGCCCTTTCCGGCGAAATCGCCAACGCTTCCAGAAGCAAAACCGCTCGCTGTCGAGGGTCCTGCACATAGCTCGCCGCGGCAACCCGAGCCGCGACGAAGTACGCTTGCCGCGCTGCCTGAACGTCGTGGCTGGAAGACGCAATCAGGTTTAACTCCGCGCTCCCGAGTGTTGCGGAATCCGCCGCGCCAGCTTTCGCAATATCTCGCGCCGCTCTCACCCTGAGGTCATATGGAGCGTCCGCGCTCCGTGCAATCATGGCAAGACTCTCATGCGCCTGCACGACATCCCTACCGGAAGCTATCTGCGCTTCTGCCAAGCGCAGCCTGTACGACGCATCCCAAGGCACCGACTTCGCTAAGGTCGCCAGGAACTCAAGCGCCGCGCCCGGCTTTCCCGACCGCTCAAGTTCCGCAGCAGCCATATCCAGGTTCGCGTAGACATCTCCCTCCAGCCAGGTCATACGGCGCAATGCGACCAGCGCTCCATCCATATCTCCCGTGCGAAGGCGAGCGTCAGCTAGTGCGAGAAGATCGGCCGCCTTCTCCTCATGCAATTTCTGTTCACGTTCACCAAGATATTCCAGGACTGCAAGCGCATTTGGCCAGTCCGACGTAGCCTTAACGTTCGTTCCGGTGACCTCCGCATCTGAATCCGCAGTTTCTTCTTCCCGTCCATACCGCCCGAATTGATATTCCTGAATCCGCTGATCGGGATTCAGCAGCACGCGCACTACACCGTGCAGTACCTCCGCATCGGGCGCAGTATCAGGATCTGCGCGGTATCCCGCAAGCAATGCATTCAATTCGCCGACGCGTGCAGCCAGCACCAATTGAGCTTGCTCAAGCGGCCCCGTCTTCCGTTCGGCCGGCGGAATAGCATCCAGCGCCGCACGCGCCTTCGCATCCTCGCGTTGACTGAGATAGAACAGAACCAGCGATTGCTGCAAGTCGTGCAACCGTGAAACCGCATAATCGCCGGACTTGGTAGCCTGCGCGGCAGCAACGCGCGCTAACTCAATTCTGCGCAGGTAGATTGATTCGCGCTCCTTCTCCGGCAGCCAAGCCGCATTCGCCACCGAGTCCACAACCTCCAGCGGCGACTTCGCCGACTGACTCAGGGTAAGAATCCACGCAATACCCTGCGCGGGCGTGGACGATGCGCGATAGACATCAGCCAACAGTTCATCCGATCGATATCCACCATTTCTCGCGATGTAGGGTCGCAATACCGCTTCAATTTCGGGACGCATTTGTTCGGTCAGGTTTCTGCTGCCCAGACTCGTCATCACAGTCGCAAAATCGCTCCAGAATGTTTCCGGAGCTGCAGCCCGATCCTGGATCCGATACAGCGTATTCAAGGCAGCGCGCCACTGGGTGAGCGCCGCATCCCTGCGGCCTGCCGACCACAACAGGACCGCCATATCGTCATGAACGCCTGCGTCGTCCGGGGCAATCTCAAGCGCATGGCCATACTCCGCCAACGCCGCATCGGTTTTCCCCGCGTAAGCATATGCGCGGGCCATTTCCGAATAGCTGGATTCGGACGCAGGACTTCTCTCCAGCTCCGCCGGTAGATAGTCCTCCGCGTCGCCCCCCGACACGTTTCGATACACCCCATAGCGCATCCCATAGTAGAACCATGTGTCTCCCGCCAATCGCTCTGCCGTATCCGGCGGATGTCCGATCCACGCCCCGATGGTTCTGTCGTCCAATATCGTTCGAAACGCCAAGTCTGTCCGCGTCGATTTGTCACTGAAGTAGAGTCCTGACAGCGCGGTATATGCTTGCCGCCACACACCTGGCATCGAACGCCCACGCGCATCCAGCGCTTGCTGCGCCAATGCGTCTCCACCGGCCGCGATCGCCATGTTCGTCGCCGCATCAGCCAATGCCTCATTCTTGTCACCAGCCAAAGTCACCAGTTCTGCAGGAGATCGCTTTAGCACCAGCGCAAGATAACGCTCGCCGACACCCGAGCGACGCGAAGTCCGCCTGCAGGACGCTCTTCAGCAAGCGCATCTCCGACGCCTCGTCCCCTGCATCCTGGAACGCGTTCGCCGCGTCCAACCAAAGTCGCGTACGCTCAGCCGGACGCCGGGTCTGTGCGAACGCCTCGAGCGTCGCGCCAAGTTCCGCAAACTGCATTCGCGAACGCTGCAACTGCGAATACGCTCCAGAGGGATTTGGCTGGTTCGGCAAGGTTGCCATCAGGCTGCTCTCTTAGCCACGCTGCCTGAAGGTCCTTCAAACCGGCAAGGGACGCCTGCTCGATCGCGTCTCCGTCCGGCAGATCTCCGGTTCGGCGATGTGCCTGTAACACCTGCGCATACGCCAGCTTTTGTTCAGGCGTGTAGTAGGTTGCAATCGCCATGCCGATCTCGCGCATCCCTGCCTGGAATTGCGTTGCCGCGACCCCACGTCGACGCTGCGTCTCTATTCGGCGCCAGTCAGCGGCGCTCAGCTTTGCATCGATCAACTCGTCACGCCGGTGGCGTCGCGGAATCGGCCAGCACCTCAGCACTCTTCCGCGCCCCAAGCAGCGTCGTCAGCGCTTTCTCCGGGTGGCCCATGCGGGTCACGATGCGTGCATACGTCGCCGCATCACTCGCATCCGTCCCTGTATTCGACGGCAGTAAGAGATCGTCTCCGGCTAACTTCAGGCCCTGCTCTGCGTAGTCCCCGGCCTGGGTTAGGAGGTTCCACTTCTCCAGTTGGTCCGCCACCATGAACTCGTTCTTTGCAGCCGCCAGCCGTCCCGTCACCCACGCGGTTTCGAGCGCGCGAATCGAATCGTCCACGCGTCCCTGGCGTGCCCGCAGTTCCGCTTCCTTCACCATCCACGCGGGATCCTTGTACGACAGCACGTACAGGCGGTCGTAATCGGCGCAAGCATCATCGAAGCGCTGCAGGCGTTCCTCCAGTTCCGCGCGGGCCGTATACAGGTCCACCCTGTCTTTACGAACCGCAATCGCCTGCGAGTACGCAGCAATAGCTGCGGGCAAATCCCCGAACGTCGTCTCCGTCTGAGCCAGCAGAATCTCGAATCGCGAGTCCTGCGGCGAGTCACTCACCGTCTTGCGCAAGAAACCAAGAAGCCGTTCCTGCTGCCCGTTCGCCAGCGAGTACAGTGCGGCCTCCTGCGCGGTACCAGAATCCTCCGGATACGCAGCTATGATCGCGATGTACTGATCTATCGCGCCGCTTGTGTCCTTCAGACGTGTCAACGCCGGGATCAGACCGCGCCTCAACAGCACGGTGTCCTGCTTGCGCGCATCCGGCGAAAGTCCGCCAGCGCTTCTCACTATATCCAGACGCTCCAGATATAACTGCTTCAGGCCCGCATTATCGCCCGTCCGCGCATAGCTCTCCGCCGCAGCCGCAACATACCGCGCATCAAAAGGGGTTTGCGCAAGCAGACTCATCGCCAGTTCTCGCCCTTGGGTTGTATCCCCAGACTCATTCGCTTTGTTCGCTGCCTCGAGAATGAAGTCCTGCGCCAGTCCTGGCTGCGACGCCTTTGCCGCTGCTGTAAGCACCGCAATCGCTTCCGCGCGCCTGGCATTACGCCAGTAGAAGTCCGCGGTCGCCCGTACTACGCCGAGTATCTTAGGATTCTCGCGATACACTGCTTCGATCACGCCCGCCGCACCAGCCACATCTCCGCGGCCCTCCATCGAGTGCGCTTCGGCATATGCCAGTTCCATCTTCTGTACCGGATCGCTGGCCAGCGACGCCTCGCGGACCAGTGCCTGCTCGTAGATTTGCGCCAACTGATGTTGTTGCGCCAGGTTTGCAATCTCCTCGGCATCGTTTATGGTCTGCGCGCGTCCGATCGCCGCCGCCAACTGTGGTGCAATCTCAGCATTTCGCCCGAGCGCCGTGAGCACATCGGCCCGCAATCCCAACGCAGCCGCCGAGCCAGGATTCCGCGCCACTTCCCGCGCCGTCACCTCATCCGCCAATGTTCGGTACGCGGGCCGGCGCGCTAATATCAACAGCCGCTGTCGTGCCGTGTCATCGCCATCCGCTCCCGACGAACCTAAGGCTGCAGCTGTATATTCCGCCACCGCTCCAGCCGGATCGCGCTTGCCCTCCGCAATTGCTCCAGCTTCATATCCATAGAGCGCCGGCTTGCCGAACTTCGTCCGCGCCTCGTGCACCTCACTCAGAGCATCGTCAAATTCAAAGTAATCCCAGAAGATCGTCGCAGCTTCGAGATATCCGTCTGGCGATCCCGGATGCACTCCAGGAATTCTTCGCCAGAAAGGAGCGGCCGAGGCCATGTCCTCTCGCCCGCCTGCCTTCTGTTCCGCAGAAAGGTCGCCGAGCGTCGCCAAAGCTTCTGTGTCGTAAGGATCTGCCGCAGCCAGGTTCTTCTCCACGGCGACCGCTTTCGCCGTCTGGCTTGCGTCGTAGTATGCCAGTGAGCGGAAGACGCTCACGGCTTGCGCGCCGATCGTCGTATCTGCCGGATACGCGCGCGCCAGTGTGGCCAGCAACGGCGCACTCTGCTCGAAGTGCGATCCCCACAGATCGATCTCTGCCAATTCCCGTGCAGCAGCAGGATCATTCGCCGCACTATTCTTCGCGACGATCTGCTGCAACTGCGTCAGCTCTGCATCGAGCTTTCCGGTCCTGCTCAGAAAATCGAAAAACTCAGTGCGAAGCTGGTCCGACTCCCACCAGTGGCGCCGCAACAGCGCTTCCCATGCAGCTGGATCGGCCGTTCCGCGCGACTGGTACGCTCGCAGCAGGTTCTGAACGAAAACCATGTCGTGCGGAAACCGCTTCTGTGCGTAAAGATTCAGTTGCAGGTACATCGCTGCCCCCGGCCCGGCGCCGCTCGGAACGAGCCCAAAGTAACGATCCAGGTCCGTCCCCTTGAAAGTGTCAGTCACCTTCCGCGTCAGGTCGGCAAATGCCTCACGCCGCTCCTCTCGCAGGTAGAGCCGAGCCAGCTTGTCGTACCAGCCAGTGTCGCTGAACCTGAGCATCGCCTGACGGTACACATCCTCTTCCTGCGCGGAGAGGTTATTCTGCCCCATAAAATCCGCCAGCCGTTCGTACAGCATCGGATCGCCCGGATTTCTGTCCAGTTCGCGCCGCAGCAAGGCCAGCGCCTGCGGCAGATGGTTCAGCGAAGTCAGCCGACCGAGGTAGCGGTTCAGCATCTCCGAGTATTCGGCTGCCGCCTCGTTAGTCTGCATCTGCGGTGGAATCAGTCGTAGCAATGTCAAATGCACTGCTGTTTTTCGCCTTCTTCACCTGCCCGCTGTCATCGGTTTGATCTCCAGGCTGCTGATCGGAATCCGCCTCGGCGTCGGTATCCCTCACCGGCCGTGGCGCCGGAACCTGCACTGTGGATGTCGCCCTGGCCGCCGCTGCCGTCAGCGGCATGTCCCCCGCCTTCGCGCTCAGTTCCGCGAGCATGCTTTCGTATAGCGCGAACTCGCTCTTCGTATCCTGCTGCCGCGCATACGCATCGGCCATCGTGTCTGCAACCTGCACTCGTTCCGCCGCGGCTGGATAGTCCTTCAAAAACTCCTGTCCTGCTGTGATCACCTCTGCCGTCTGCCCGTAGTCGGCATAAACATCGATCAACTCTGCGTGCAGCGTCGGCCGTTCAACCGCGTTCGGTATGGTTCGATCGAGCAGCGCCAGCAGCTCTGCCGCCTTCTTGCGATGGAAGTACGGCTGCGCCTTCTGCTCTTCCTGGCTGAACTGTTGCGCCGGATCATCCGAGTTGAACCACAGCGAAAGAATCCCGTTCCAATACCCCGGCCCCTGATCCAGCGTCGCGATATCGCGGTACATGCTCAGGTTCCCCTGACCCAACGCAATCGGCTGTTCCGGGGCTCGCAGCAACAACGAGATCATTCCCGTCAGCCCAACCTCCTGCGGCGTGCGCTCGCCCTGCATCGTCGTGCCGGTTGCGTGATACAGCGCGTAGTCGTAGCGTGCCTCTTCTGGGTAGGCTCCGGCGCCGTCCATCATCGTCGCGAGCGTATACAGATCCTCCGCGGACCACGTGGCCTTGCGCACATCCTTGCTCAGTCGGAACGCCGCCACCTCTTGCACAGCCGAGTCCAGCCGACCCTCCTGCTGGTAGTAGTAGAAGATTCGCGCCAGCGCGTTCAGGTCGTCCGGATTCCGCGCCAGCCGATCCCGCGCGTCCGCCAGAAAGCGCCGCTGCTGGCGTGTCTCTCCAAGCAGCGAGTAAAAGCTCTGCACCAACTCCGCCGGCCACAGCGGTTGAAATGCAGCATCGTAGATCGCCAGGGCCTTCTCTACCGAAGCCGCATCACCATCGCCGCGGTCAAGTTCCACCAGCGCCGTGGCCTTCACCGGAAACACCGTATCCCGCGGAAAAGCTGTTCGATACTGCACAATCAGCGCGGTCGCATCCGCAAATCTCTTCTTGCCCAGCAGCCAATGCAGGTATTGCGCATAGACCGTCGGCTGATTCGGATAACGCCCAATCCATGCAACGTAAGTCGCTTCAACAGTCGCATCAGGCAGCGCCTGATCCGCAGCCAGCGCAAGCAACCGTTCGAACGCCTGCCACGATCTTTCGCTATCCGGACTGTGGTACGGATCGCCCCCGCCAGCCGCCTTTGCTACCACCATCAGAGTCGCCGCCTCATCTGCGGGCCGCAGCCGCCGGTGATAAAAATCCGCCAGCTCCAGCGTCCCATCGATGCCGTCCTTTGATTTCGTCGCAAACGTCTTCCAATCAGCCTCCGCCGCACTAAAGTCGAGCGCCTGCTCTTCCTCCAACGCGCGCAACGAGTAGAGCTGTGCCTCATCCGGAGCCTTCGCAATCAGCCCTGCCAACTCGCCCTGTGCCTGCTTCGGCGGGCGAGGATACATCGCCTGCCCCCCTGGAATCTCCATCATCCGATACAGTGCGGCCTCGATCGTTGACGCGCCCACCACATGCTGCATCCACTCCGGCAACTCCGCCCGCGCCACGCACACCAACCCCAGAGCGAGCGCCCCCGCGAGCAGCCCTCGCCGCGCATCCCAGCCGGCCTTCCGCCACTCCGCCCTAGGGAATGACATCGACCTGCACCTCCTGGCTGCCAAGATTATGCGCGATATCTTCCGCCGTAACCGTCAGCGTGTAGCGCCCAATCGGCAGCGACGCCGGAACCACGATCTGCCCCGCGTTCGCCCCCAGCTCTTCGTTCCAGCGCAATCCGACCGGTGTCGCACCTTCCAACCGTGCCGTCAGCGTCCGTGTGCTCGCCGAAGCCGACGCGCGGACCAGCACTGCGTCGCCACGATGAAACTTCTGCCCATTCAGCAGAAGCTTCACCGTCGGAGGCGTACTCGCAATCACAAAAGTCTTCGCTTCCTTATATGTATTTCCCGCCGAATCACGCAGAATCAGACGCACGGCGTAAGTTCCATCCTTCATATCCGTCGGCGCCAAAAACCGCGTCTCCCACAGCCGTCCGCCGTTGTCGCCTTGCGTATCCTCGCTCGCCAGATGCCGCAGCGGCTTGGTCAGCCCAAACGGGAACAGCGCAATCACGGACACAATGGCGGAATCGGTTCGCACGCGCAGCACCGGATCGCCCGGCCGAATCACGCGTGGCCGCAACAGCGCTCTTGGCACCGCGAGGAACGACGTATACGGCGTCACAAACTTGTACTGCCGCGAGAGCCGAATGATCTCGTCGATCGCCGCGTTTGTCTCCCCATCCCGTGCAATCTGCTCCAGCAGCACATCCACCCGCGCCTGCGCCCACAGACGCGGCAGCCCCTCATGCTGTAAAGCCGTCGCCGGAAGTGCCACGGTCGCCTTCGCGTCCAGCACTCCGCCGCTGTCACGCAAGCCATGCACAGCAAAGCTCGCCAGTTTTGCGGGCGCTGGATACTGCCCCACCCACTGGGCAACGGAACCCGTGTACACCGCGTCGTCCATGGGATAGACCATCCGCGCTTCCTTCGGCGACGTCAATCCCAGTCCGGACACCGGACTGCGTGTGACCTTGCTCAGAAAGCTCGCCAGTTTGAACTCCACCGGCTCGGTCGAGAGCACCGACTCCAGTACGCCGTCATTCTTGGCCAGCAGCTTCAGCAGCGGCAAATTTGCATCGTCCCCTACCGCGAACACATCCGTCTTCGGCCGATGCGCAGCCGCCTTCCACTCGGTGACGTACTTCGCCGCAATCCTCCGCGTCAGAACGCTCTCGCCTCGATCCGCTCCGCCGTCTGTAAAGCAGCACCAGGATCGGCACACCGTCTCCCGCAGCGTCATGAGGCGTCATCTCCGACTGCGCCAGCCCAGCCGTCAGAGCCTTGCCAAGGTCCGTCCCGCCGCGCAACTTACTTCCACGCACAAAGTCCAGCGCTGTCTGCACGTTCTCACCGCTCGCTGACATCGGCTGCGGCTTCCAGGGCGACACATCCTGATTGAACAACACCACGTTGAACCGGTCTGCCGGCCGCAACTTGCGCAATAGTCCTTCCAGCGCCGCATAGCTCCGCTCCAGCTTCTCCCACTGCATCGACAGCGAGTTGTCGAACAGCACCACGACCGTGCGCGGCGGCCCAGTATCCGCTCCCGTCGGCCGCGCCACCTCTGCCATCGCCGATCAGCACCGAGGCCTCGAAAAATCCCGGCTCAGGCCCTACAGGCTTTGCCGGGGCACGCTCGTCCGCCTGTGGCTGCGCGGCCACCGGATTGCGATACGTCGCAACTGCAAGCTTATCTGCGGCCGACTGACCCAGCGTCCACGCGGCAGTCAGGTCTTCACTCAGCGCAACGTCCGAACCTTCGAAGCTGCCGATCACGGTATGGGCGTCATTCCGGACTAGCTTCAGCGGAAACACCTTGGAAGCCGCGACGAATCCTCCCAGATCATGGCTCGAATGCAGTTCAAAACGTATGGTGAATCGCCGCGCCTTCTGCTCCTGATACGCGTCCGGCTTGAGCGGCAGCAAGAACATCTGTTTGAAGTCCGTCACCGTCAGCCGCTGGTGATACTCCAGTTCCAACCGCTTCGTCCCGTACGCCGGAATTGGCACGATCTTCGCCGAGAATACCGCCGTTCGGCTCGCCTCTTCGTCGCGCTCGCCCATTTGCAGCAATCCTGGATCAATGGCCTGCATCTTTGCCTGCTCGTAAACCTCCTGCGCCCGCTTCCGCTCCAGGATCACCGCCGGAATCCGCACTGGCCCGTCCCAAACCGCAAAGTCCGAGACCGTCGTCCCGCTCGCCAGCGCAAACGTGTACATCCCTTCCTGCACCCGGTTTGTATGGTTCGCGAAGATCTGCGTGATCCGCACCCGCGCATCGCCATCATCGATCTTCACCTCGACTGTCATCTCCTCCAGCGACAGCACCGCTGGGTCCGGAGCCTCCTTATCCCCCGGAATCAGCACACCCGTATCTGCCCATGCTTGCACCGCAAGCAACATCACCAGCGCCGCGACCCCGATCCTCACGCCCTGCAGTCTCATCGAGCACCGCCCTCGTCAACCGCGCGCTCGGCAATCCGCACCAGCCCGTTTTCCGTCCCTACATAGACCTCGCCGCCTCGCTCGACCATCGCCGTCACGTTCGCCGACGGCAGCCCAGCAGTCATCTGCTTCCAGCGCCCGGTCGCACGCGTATAAACCCACAATCCCTGCCCGAGCGTTCCGGCAAACACATGATCCGCCGTCGCAAGCATGGCGTTGGGGTTGACCACCATCTCCCGAGTCGCGCCCTCCATCGGCGTGAATTGGCCATCCTTCTCCAGTCGCATCACGCCCGCGCCGTACGTCCCGACCATCCATCCGGCATCCGGCATCGGCAGGATCGCAGTCACCCAGTTGTGCTTCAAACCGGAGTTCGCCACAGTCAGGTTCCGTTCAACCGTCTCTGAAGCCAGGAGTGAAACGCCGCCCAGCGTTCCTGCCAGTATCTCGTCGCCGTCCTCTTGCACGCCGAGCGCGTAGACGTGGTTGTTCACCAACCCTTCAAAGCCGTACAGGCTCTGCGTCCCGTCCGAATCCACGAACGTTAGCCCTGCCGGAGTCGCCAGCGCCATTCCCCGCCTCGTGGCGACCACATCGGTCACGTGGTCCGCGATCAGGCCGTCGCGCCGCGTCAGCACCTGGCGTTCCCTGCCCTGCGCATCGAACAGTGCCAGTCCATTGGCCGTCGCGGCAACCATTGTCTCGCGCTTTGGATCGACCAGCAGCCGATTGACGCAGAAGACGGCATCATCCTCAATGTGCTGCGTGTTTTGCCGACCTGCTCGCGCGGTTGAAGACGCACCTGCCGCCGACTCGGTTCCGCCCAGAACATCCGGACCGAGCACATCGATGCCATGGTCGAAGTACCCAACCCAGAGCCGCCCGTCGTCGCCAAATGCCAGTGCTGAGATGTTCCCATCCGTCAGCGCGGCCGGTGGTGATGAGATCTCGGTGTCCCAGCGACCGCTTGCGCTGCGCTTTACCCCGTCGCGGAACACTGCGAAGATGTCTCCTCCAACGGTCAACAACCCCGCTACCTCGCCGCCGTCCGCACCCGGCACGCCAACAATCGACTGCGAGATCCCACGCCGCGCAGCGCTCGCGGCCAGCGGAACCTCGAACACTCCCTCCTCCAGCGTCCCAACCGCGAGCGATTTACCGTCCGGCGTCACGGCCAGCGCATGAGCGAAGCTTCCTGCTGCCAACTGTCTCGCCACACGGCCTTCGCTAAGCTGCGCTACTCCAACTGGAGTGCCTACAAACACGTCGGCGTCGTGGACCAGCAATGCTTCTACCTGGTCGTCGGGGAGCCCGACTGCGGCATCTACGCGCTCCAATGTGCCGCCGCTCCAGTGCAGCGCGCCTTGGTCGCGAGTGCCTAGCCAGAAGCCGCCGGCGCCGTCGTCGGCCAGAGCGGTCACTGGAAGGCCTGCAGTCTCGGGGCGGAATTCGCTCAGCGTCGAGCCGGAGTAAACGAGTAATCCAGAGCGCCGGGTTCCGATCAAGAGTTCGCCGGTTGGGAGCGGCAGCAGCGCGGTTACGTCGCGCATGTCCGCAGCGTCGGGTCGAAGCTGGCGAAAGGTTCCGGCCGCGCCAGGCGTCACGGCGGGCGTGAACAGGAGCACACCTTCGCCGTTGGTCGCGATCATCAGCTCGGGTTCGCTGTCGCCGCGCAGCGTTCCTACGGCCATTGGACCCAGCGGCGCTGCGGGCAGATCGACGCCAACCCGGTAGATGTGGGTTGGTGTTGTTGCGTCGGCTGCGATGTCGCCTGACGCGTAGACATACAAGCCGGCCGGACCGGACAAGTAGAGGTTGCCGCGGAAGACTGCTCCTGCGGCAAATCCTGGTGCCGATGCGACCGGTTCGAAGGCGGATGGCGTTTGTGATCGATCCAGACGGCGCAGCTGGAAGACGAGCTTGCCGCGCTCGGACACCGCTGTCTGCGCGCTCTTCAGGCCTTGCTGTGTGCGCAGAAGGACAAAACCAGCCGCGCTCACCAGGAGCACCAGCGGCCCGGCCAACAGCAGCACTTTCGCCCTTCTCATCGTTTGCCGACTGCCCGATGGGCCGCGTCCGCGACCCGAGTGCCCAAGCGTACCACGCATTCATAAAATGCGCGCGACTGGATTCTACTTAATCAACATGGACACGATGCTGGCGGACATGAGGTTGGCCATGGTGCCTGCGAGCATCGCGCGGAAGCCGAGGCGGGCGAGGTCGTTGCGGCGGTTGGGGACCAGCGCGCCGATGCCGCCGATCTGCATGCCGATGGAGCCGAGGTTGGCGAATCCGCACAGGGCGAAGGTTGCGATGGAGAAGGTGCGTGGGGTGAGGGTGGTCTTCCACAAGCCAAGCTGGGTGTAGGCGACGAACTCGTTGAGCACAGCGCGCGTGCCGAGCAGATTGCCTATCTTCTGGCACTCGTTCCAGGGGATGCCGATGAGCCATGCGACCGGCGACGCCAAGGTGCCCAGCGCATTGCCGAGCGAGTGCGGGAAGCGGAATGCCGTGCGCCCAAAGTGAGTTGGACATTCCGAGCATAATGGCGTTGACCAGGCCGACCAGCGCGAGGAAGCTGATGAGCATGATGGCCACGTTGAAGGCGAGTTGGCCGCCGTCGATGGTGCCGCGGGCGATGGCGCCGACGAAGTTCTCGTTCTTGTGCTCCTCGGACGGCGGCATCTGGACGGTGCCGGCAGTTGCGGGGATTTCGGTTTCGGGCACAAGCATCTTGGCGACCAGGATGGTGCCGGGCGCGGTCATGATGACGGCGGAGAGCAGGTCTTTCGCGTTGATGCCGAAGCTGATGTAAGCGGCCATGATCCCGCCGGAAACGTGCGCCATTCCCGAGGTCATGATGGTCATCAGTTCGGAGTTAGTGGCTCCGGCGAGGAATGGGCGGATGGTGAGCGGCGCTTCGGTCTGGCCCATAAAGATGCTGGCGGCAACATTGGTGGATTCCGCGCCGCTGGTACCCATGGTGCGCTGCATGATCCAGGCGACGATCTTGATGATCTTCTGCATCACGCCAATGTGATAGAGGATGGCGAAGAAGGCTGAGACGAAGATGATGGTGGGCAGGACCGCGAAGGCGAAGACGTTGAGCGGACTGTGGGGATCGCCGAGCGGGCCAAAGACCATTGCAGAGCCGTCGGCGGCGTGGCCGAGCATGGAAGTGACAGCGTTGCTGGCGACGTGCAGGACGGTCTGGCCGTAGGTCCACTTGATGACCAGGAAGGCGAAGAGGATCTGGAGGCCAAGCCCCCACGCGACGGTGCGCCAGCGGATGGCTCGGCGGTTGGTTGAGAGCGCATAGGCGATGCCGATAAAGGTGATCAGGCCGAGCAGACCGGTGAATCGAGCCAAGGTTAGTCTCCGAGCAAACGAGGTGCGTGGGGTTGACCAGAGTGTAACTGGATAGAGATGCGACTGGTGCAGTTTGTTTTGTGAAGCAGCGGCGGCCAGATGCCGGCGGCGGCAGCTATAATCTGCACACAATTTCAGCTTCCGGAGAGTGCCACTATGCGATTTGCGGCTCGCTGTATCTGTTCCCTTGTTCTTTGTGGATTGGTTGCCGGCATAAGCCGTGCCCAGCCGCCTGCTGCCGCGTCGGAAGACACCGGCCGGAGCATCGCCGGTGGCGGCATTTCGGTTCCGGGTTGGGAGGGCAAGGTTGACGACGGCGCGGCCAAGGCGGGGCAGACGGTGAAGGACGCCAAGCTCGCGCCGGAAGGCAACGGGATGCGCGTGACGACTGGGCCGGCAATCACCTACTGGAATCCGAAAAACTTGGCGAAGGGCGACTACACGGTTTCGGCGACTTTCAACGAGCCGAAGTACATGAACCTGAACGACCATCCGCATCCTTATGGGATTGTGATCGGCGGCAACGACCTGGGGACGGATCAGCAGAGCCTGCTGTACTGCGCGGCCTATGGCAATGGGACGTTCATCGTGCGCGGATTCGGGCCGGCTGCCTTCCAGATGGGTGGAAGACGGCCTATTGCGAACGACGCGGTGCACAAGGCTGCGGCGGTTGGCCAGCCGGTTTCGCAGACGATTGCGATGTCGGTGAAGGGCGATAACGTCTCGTGTGCGATCAATGGGACGGTGGTTGCGACCTACACGAAGACCGATGTGGTTGGGACTGGGAAGCTGAAGTCGACCGATGGGGTTTACGGGATTCGCTTCGCGCATAATACGGACGCGGTTGTCACGGATTTGAAGGTGACGAAGCCGTGACGGGCGAGTGCAAATACTGAGATTCTGAGCTTCGCTCAGAATGACGAGCATTTGGGTTAGCGGTCTTTGAGTGGATAGGCTCACCGCGTTCCTTCCCGCAGGACGACTTCGCGGATGAGGGGGATGGGGGCGGGTGGGTTGGTGGTGATTTTGAGGGTTTCGAGGAGCATCAGCTCGGGCTCGTCGAGCAGGGAGGGATCTTCGCTGAAGAGGGTGACGATGGGCTGGCCTTCGATGAGGCGGTCGCCGAGTTTGGCGTGCATCTCGATGCCGGCGTGGGCGCTGACGGGATCGCCGGGACGGAGGCGGCCTGCGCCGAGGCGTTGCACTGCCCAGCCGATTTTGGTGCAGTCCATGGAAGAAAGAAAGCCGTCGCATTCGGCGGTGACGATTCGAACCGCGGCGGGCTGATGGAAGGCTTTCGGGTGGGAAAAGGCCGCGAAGGCCTCGCCCCACCTGGTCGATTGCAATTCGACCATTTCGATGAAGTGGCGGTAGGCTGAGCCGTCGGCGAGCAGACGGGCGGAGAGCTTCGCGCCTGCATCCGGAGTCGAGGCCTTGTCGCCGAGGCAGAGCATGTGTCCGGTGAGGGCGTGGGTGAGGTCGAGCAGGTCCGAAGATAGACGAAGTTTTTCGGGCGAAAGCGAAAATTCGAAGTCAGGCGAGAAGTGCTGGAAGAGCTCAAGGCACTCCTGCACCTCGACCCAGTTGCCGGCGAAACGGCCCAGCGGCTGATCCATTGAAGTGAGGACGGCCACGGTGCGGGTTCCGGCCAGTTCGCCGGTGTTGACCATGAGGTTCGCGAGGAGTTGAGCGTCCTCGTATTTGGACATGAAGGCTCCGCTGCCGGTCTTGACGTCGAGAACGAGGGCGTCGAGTCCGGCGGCGAGCTTCTTGCTCATGATGCTGGCGGTGATGAGGTAGGGTGATTCGACGGTCCCGGTGTGGTCGCGGAGCGCGTAGAGGATGCGGTCGGCGGGGACCAGCGCAGGCGTCTGGCCGGCCATGGCGAAGCCGCACTGCTGGACGATGGCGAGGAACTCGGGCAGCGGGAGCTGAGTGCGGAAGCCGGGGATGGTCTCGAGCTTGTCCAACGTCCCGCCGGTGTGGCCAAGCGAGCGGCCTGAGATCATCGGGTCTTTGAGGCCGGCTGCGGCGACGATGGGGGCGATAAGGAGCGAAGTTTTGTCGCCTACGCCTCCGGTGGAGTGCTTGTCGACGGTGAACGCCTGAAGCGGAGCCGGATCGAAGACCTCGCCGGAGAAGCGCATGGCCTGAGTGAGGGCGGCGAGTTCCTGAAGATTGAGGCCACGAATGAAGATGGCCATCAGGAGCGCGGCGGTTTGCGCGTCGGTGGGCGTGTCGGTGGGGGACTTGCGCGCGACGAGTGCTTCGATGAATGCCTGAATCTCCTCGTTGGAGAGGGTGAGGCCGTCGCGCTTGTGCTGGATTACGTCAATCGGGTGAATGTTCAAGGTTGCTCGCTTGTGAAACTGGTTCTGTCAGGTTGCTGGAAAACTCTTTTTTCAATTCGGAAAACGCCCAAAATCCTCATAACAAATGGCTTACTGAGAGTTTACTCCGTCAAAATACTCATAACAAACACGTTACATGTAAAATATTCATAGCAAAGCACTTAGGTCGAGCGTGGGTTCGCCGGGAGCTGCTTCGAGTCAAAATATTGCAATTAAAAGACTTAGCAACAGCGTGCGCGGGTTGGTGACGCTCGGTACTAAAAATACCCCCTATTCTTAAGTATAGCTATTCGGCCTGGTTAGATCGTCAACGATATCTCTATTGATTTGAGCGAGTTATGTCGCTTGTCGTTTGACATTCGATTTGTGCTCGGCAAAACACCAAAAGATAATTGAGGCTGCCGAATTCTCTGGTTTTAGGGCGGTTTACTCGGAGTTGAGGCGGAAGGCGGAAGGAAGGAGTTTGGCGAGGGTGGTGGAGATGGTCTGGCCGTCGGCCGCCGGGCAGAAGATGGCGGTGTCGGGGCCGGCGAATTCGAGGATGGTCTGACGGCAGGCTCCGCAGGGCATGCAGGCAGCACCGTTGAGGTTGACGACGGCGATGGCGCGGATGCGGATGGCGGGGCCATAGAGGGTGACGGCGGCGGCGATGGCGGACTGCTCGGCGCAGGAGGTAAGGCGGTAGGAGGCGTTTTCGACGTTGGTGCCGGCGATGGTCTGACCGCTCTCGAGAAGGATGGCGGCGCCGACCTGGAAATGGCTGTAGGGCGAATAGGAGTTCCGTGCGGCTTCGGAGGCGCGCTGGTGGAGCGTGTCGATTTCGACTGGGCTAAGTTCGGAATACATAGACAGATGAGCCTAAAGGGTGGGGGCTGGCAAAGCAAGCAGAATGGGATGGCGGAGTGTGTGCGCCTGCTATCGGATGGCTGACGTTCAGGGGAGTTTCTTCGAAGAGATTACCTGGGCGCTGAATGCGCTGAGCAGAGCCAGACCGACAGAGATCCAGATGACGTCGCGGTATCCGGACACGAAGGCTTCGTCGAAGGCGCGCATTACCAGCGGATCGGTAATTTGAGCGCCGGCTAGTTTCGAGCGCTGCAATTCGGCGTTCTGGCGGACGGGCGGGGAGAGTTGCATCTGGGCCAGATTGCGACTGAGGGAGCGGTTGAATCCAGCGGAGAGAGCCAGACCAAAGGCTGCGATGGCCAGCAGTCCGGCGATTCGCGATACCGCGTTATTGACTCCGGAGGCGACGCCGGCCTGGCTGGAAGGAACGGACTCCATTACTGCAGTGGTAAGCGGAGCGACGCTGGTGGCCATTCCCAGGCCCAGAACCACGACCGGCGGGAAAAAGGTGCTCCAGTAGGAACCTCCGATTCCCGGTCTGAGGAAGAGCGCGAAGCCTGATGCTGCTACGAGCGGCCCGATGGTGAGAGGCAGCCTCGCCCCGTACCGCGCAACCAGGCCGCCGGACCAGCGGGAGAGCACGAACATGAGCAGGATGAGCGGAAGCAGCGCTGCTCCTGCGTGGGTTGCGGAGTAATGCTGGACCTGGATGAGATCGAGGGGGAAGAAAAACAAGATGCCGGAGAGCGGCGCGTAGAGCAGGAAGGTGAGCAGATTGGCTCCGGAGAAGTCTCTGGAGCGGAAGAGATGGAGCGAAACCATTGGCGCGGAGGATTTTGACTCCACGGCGACGAAGGAGAGCAGCGCGGCGACGCCGGTGAGGCCCACGGCCCAGAAGATTGTCCGGTGCGCTGAGGTCGTGGCCGAAGCGCCGATGAGCGCGTAAGTGACTGCGCCGAGACCAAATGTAGCGAGGCGCGGCGCCAGGCCAGTCGAGACGTCTGGTGGCTGCCTGGTTGCGACTCTCCGGGACACGCCAGAGCGAAATCAGAATAACGACTGCGGCGATTGGGATATTGATGAAGAAGACCCAGCGCCAGGATGCGTGTTCAACCAGCCATCCACCAAGGACCGGGCCGATGGCTGCAGTGATCGCCGTAAAGCCCGACCAGGTGCCAATGGCGCGACCGCGCTGAGCTTCTGGATATGACGCGCTGATGATGGCCAGGCTTCCGGGGACGAGGAATGCGGCGCCTATTCCTTGAAGTCCCCGGGCGAGGATGAGGGAAGCGATTGAAGATGCGAGGCCGCACCAGGACGATCCAATGGCAAACAGCAGCACGCCGAAGAGGAAGACTTTGCGTCGGCCATAGAGATCGCCCAATGAGCCACCCAGGAGAAGCAGCGAGGCAAGCAGGAGGGCGTAGGACTCGACCACCCATTGAATGTCCGCCGCCGATGCGTGAAGGGCATTCTGCAGAGCGGGGAGGGCTACGTTGACGACGGTGCTGTCGATAAACGCCATGCTGGACGCGAGGATGGTCGCGATCAGGACCCAGGGTCCGGTGCATGGCTGTGTGGGACCGGGAGCGGCGTTAGCGGCCGAGTTCTCGCACGGAGATTTGATTGGCATCATCATTCGGGGATCGATGGTGATCTTCTAGTCCTGGGCCAGCCATGGAGATGGCATCGTAAATTCAATAGATGCGCCGCGGGGAATGGGAGTTCCACGAACAGTTTTGTGGTGGAAACTCATGCCGTGGGCACTTTCGCCCGATAAGGGATGAGTGGACGATCTGACAAAGGAGTTTATCGCCGAAAGCCAGGAGGGGCTGGAGCGGATGGAGCTCTGCCTGACCGAGTTGGAGACGCGGCCGAACGATGCCGAGCTGGTGGCGGAGATCTTTCGCGCGGTGCATACGATCAAGGGCGCGACGGGCTTTTTGGGATTCTGCCGGCTGCAGGCGCTTTCGCATGCCGGCGAGAGCCTGCTGGCGGCATTGAGAGATGGGAAGATTGCGGTGACGGCGGCTCTGATCACCGGGCTGCTGGCGCTGTTGGACCGGCTGCGCGGGATTCTGCGGCTGATTGAGGAGACGGGCACGGAAGGTGAGCGGTCCACTGATGACGACGCGGGATTGACGGCGGAATTGGTGCGGCTGCGGGCTTGCGATACGGAGGTGACGGTGGAGGCGATTGCGCCGCCGGTGGACGACGGCGGCGGGTTGCCGATCCCGATGGATGGTCCGGCAAGTCAGCGGAGAACGCTGCGCATCGACGTGGAAGTGCTGAACCGAATGATGAACCAGGTGGGCGAACTGGTCCTGACACGCAACCATATTCTGCAGAGCGGGCTTGACGCGGAAAATTTTGCCGAGTTGGCGCGTAGGCTGAACAACGTGACCGGAGAGCTGCGCCAGTCGGTGATGCAGGCGAGGATGCAACCTGCAGGACATCTGTTTGGCAAGTTTCCCCGGATGGTGCGAGACCTGGCGAAGACCTGCGGACGGCGGGCGCGGATTGAGTTTGAGGGGCAGGAGACGGAGTTGGATAAGAGCCTGCTGGAGGCGATCCGCGACCCGCTGACGCATGCGGTGCGGAACGCGGTGGACCACGGAATTGAACCGCCGGAGGAACGCTTGCGCGTGGGCAAGCCGGTGGAGGGCGTGGTGCGGCTGCGCGCGTTCCATCAAGGCGGGTCGGTGGTGGTGGAGGTGGCGGACGACGGTGCGGGAATCTCCACCGAGCGCGTGCTGGCGAAGGCAGTGGAGCGCAGGCTGATTACGCCGGAGCAGGCAGCTTCGATGAGCCAGCATGAGGCGTTGCAGATTATTTTCCTGGCGGGATTTTCGACGGCGAACGAAGTGACGAGCGTATCCGGGCGCGGCGTTGGGATGGACGTAGTGCGCGCGAACCTGGAGAAGGTGGGCGGCAATGTGGAGTTGGAGTCGCGCACGGGTCTGGGGACTACGGTGCGGATGCGGGTTCCGCTGACTCTGGCGATCGTGTCGGCGCTGGTGGTACGCAGCGGCGGGCAGAATTTTGTGCTGCCGCAGAGTTCATTGGTGGAGTTGGTGTATGTTCCGCGGCGGGATCGCGAGTCGGCGGTGGAACGAGTTGGTGCGGCGGAGTTGTATCGCCTGCGCGAGAGTCTGCTGCCGCTGGTGTGGCTGGACCGCGCCTTGGGGCTGGAGCAACACGCGGAGCCGCGCGACCTGTATATCGCGGTGATCGAGGCGGGAGGACGGCGATTCGGGCTGGCAGTCGACGATCTGAAGGCACCGGAGGAGATTGTGGTGAAGCCGTTGTCGGCGGTGCTGCGGGAGATTGGTGTGTTCTCCGGCGCGACGGTGCTGGGGAACGGGACGCTGGCGCTGATCCTGGACGCTGCGGCGATTGGGATGCGAGCAGGAGTGCGGACTGGGGCCGATGCAGGAGCGGTGACGGCGGAGGTTGCGCTCGTCGAGGCGAAGGACCAAGTGCTGGTTTACGAGGCGTGGCAATGCGGAGCGATACATCAAGGCGCCCGAATGGCGCTGCCTTTGAGCGCGGTGGAACGAATTGAACGAGTGCCGGTGAAGACGATTGAGTGGGCGGATGGGCGCGCAGTGCTGCAGTATGGCGGCGAATTGCTTCCGCTGGAGGATGTCGAAGGTGCGATGGCTGAGTTAGGTGTGGATGGACTCGCGACGATTCTGATTTGCCTTCGGCCCGGCGCGCTGTCGCAGAGACGCGTGGGACTGCTGGTGCGGCGGGTTCTGGATGTGTCGGAAGGAACGTTGCTTGCGGCGAATGCCGATCTGACAGACGGGCAACTGGCCATGGTGAAGAACCGCGTGACCACCCTGCATCGAGAGTTTGCGAATCAGCATGACGAGTTGCGGGAGGTTGCATGAGTGGAGACGGCGATGTGGTGATGATGTGCTCGTTCCGCGCGGGTGCGGGGCTGTTCGGCATGGATACGAAGCAGATTCGCGAGGTGCTGGGAGCAGTGGCGTCGCAACCCGTGCCGCTGGCGCCAAGATATATCGACGGCGTGGTGGCGTATCGCGGAGAGGTGCTGACGACGTTGAGTCTGCGCGCGCTTCTGGGGCTCGAGCGGCGCGCCGAGGCAAGCTGCGTGCTGGTGCTGGACGACGAGGAAAATGAGGAGCGATTCGGCCTGATCGTGGATGAGGTTGGCGGCGTGGTGATGATGGGGCAGAACCAGTTTGAGGCGAATCCGACCACGCTGGACGAACGCAGCATGGACCTGTTTGACGGAACCTGCAGGACGGAGAGCGGGTTGATGGTGCGACTGGATCCGGTGCGGTTGCGGCCGTCGCGGCTGGCGGCGGCTGGAGGCTTGGGATGAGGGCGCTGATCGTCGACGACTCGCGCTTCATTCGGCAGCACATGCGCCAGCTTTTGGAGTGCATTGGCCTGAGCTGCCAGGAGGCGAGCGATGGAACCGAGGCGCTGCAACTGCTGCGTGGGCCGGATGAGTTCGACTTCATGCTGGTGGATGTGAACATGCCGCGCATGAATGGCCTGGAATGCGTGAAGGCGCTGCGCGAGGCGGGGCTGCATCCTCCGATGAAGGTGATGATGGTGACTACTGAGGCGGACAACTCATTTATCTGCCGTGCGCTGGAGTACGGCGCGGACGAGTTTTTGATGAAGCCGTTCACGCCGGAGAGCCTGCGCGAGAAGCTGATGATGCTTGGATTGGCGGCTTAGTGACGCGATTGGATGTGACGCGAGGCAATCGATGAGCTGTTCTGACTCCGACTACGATTACCTGCGGCGGCTGGTGCATTCGCGATCCGCGAACCTGATTGATCCGGGGCGGAACGCGCTGTTCGAGGCGAAGCTGAAACCGATCGCGAAGGTGGCGGGCGCGTCGAATCTGGAAGAGTTCGTGAGCATTCTGCGTGGGGATCCATCGCCACACCTGCATCGCGCTGTGGCCGAGGCGATGACTATCAACGAAACCAGTTTTTTTCGCGATCGCAACGTGTTCGACGCACTGCGGGAGAGTATTCTGCCGCGGTTGATTGAGACGAACTCGGTAGAGAAACGACTGCGGATATGGAGCGCGGCGGGATCGACCGGGCAGGAGGCTTACAGCGTGGCAATGCTGCTGTGCGAACACTTCCCTGCGCTGGCAAATTGGGATGTGAAGATTGTTGGGACTGACGTTGCGCGGCCGGTAGTTGACTATGCGCGGAGCGGCAGGTACAGACGGCTTGAGGTGAATCGCGGGTTGCCGGCACGGATGCTGGTGAAGTACTTCACACGCGACGGCGAGCAATGGGAAGTTGCATCCCGGCTGAAGGCGATGTGTGATTTTAAGTACGCGAATCTGCGCGGGCCGCTGCCGATTCTGCCGACGTTCGACCTGGTGTTGCTGCGGAATGTGCTGCTGTACTTTACGGCAGCCGACCGCAATTCGGTGTTGCGCATTGTGCATGGCCAGATGGCTCGCGGAGGGTACCTGATGCTGGGTGCGTCGGAGCAGGCCGAGGATTCGACGACTCTGTTTGAGACCGAGTTCTGCGGGGAGTGCTATTTCTACCGGTCGGGCGCAAAGAGGTAAATTCGAAGAGTTGGACGGCTGATTTGCATCCAAGAAATGTCGCGGCGGATATGCTGCTGTGATAGCAATGGAGCGATGCCGAGGACCTCATCCAAACCGAAGCACCGATGAAACGACGGATGCGCCTGGGCTGACGGCGGCTGCGGCAGAGTTGCCGGCGGACGCGGCTCTCGGGCTATTTCACCCGATTACTGCGGCGTGGTTTCGCGCGGTGTTTGACGAGCCTACGGCTCCGCAGCGCGAGGGCTGGCCTGCGATCGCGCGGGGCGAGTCAACGCTGATCCTGGCGCCTACGGGGACGGGCAAGACACTGACTGCGTTTCTCTGGTGCCTGGACCGGCTGATGCTCGGTGGCAATCGCCGACGAGCGAGAACGCGGCTGCCGAGTGGTTTATATTTCGCCGCTGAAGGCGCTGGCTGCGGATGTGGAGAAGAACCTGCGGTCGCCGCTGGCGGGAATCGCGAACATGGCGCAGAAGGCGGGTGTTCCGGTGCGAATTCCGGAGATCAGCATGCGAACCGGGGATACTCCGGCGAACGAGCGCGCGCGGTTCCGGCGGCATCCGGGCGACATTCTGATTACCACGCCGGAGTCGCTGTACCTGATGCTGACGAGTGAGACGGGCGAGGCGCTGCGTTCGGTGGAGACGGTGATTGTGGATGAGATCCATGCGCTGGTTCCGACCAAGCGCGGGGCGCATCTGGCGCTGTCGCTGGAGCGCCTGGAGGCGCTGGTGCGTGCGGGCGGCGGGAAGGCGGTGCAGCGAATTGGATTGTCGGCGACGCAGCGGCCGCTGGAGGAGGTGGCGCGATTTCTGGGCGGCAGCGATGCAGCGAGTCAGCGAGTCGAGCGAGTTAGCGAGCCCGGGCAGATGGGGATGAGGATGCAGGCGTTGCAGTATCGGCCCGGTGACGATTGTGAATGCGGGTGCGCGGAAGGCGTTGGAGTTGAAGGTTGAGGTGCCGGTCGAGGATATGGCGCGGCTGGGCGAGATTGAGGAGCTGCCGAGCGGGCCGGCTTCGCAAGGGCCGAAGCGGACTTCGATCTGGCAGAGCATTCATCCGCGTTTGCTGGAAATTATTCGCGGACGGACGTCGACGCTGATCTTCGTGAATGCGCGACGCGTGGCCGAACGGCTGGCCGGTGCGCTGAATGATCTTGCGGGCGAGCCGATTGCGCGGGCGCATCATGGATCGCTGGCTGCGGCGCAGAGGGTGGAGATTGAAGACCTGCTGAAGGCGGGAAAGATCAAGGCGCTGGTGGCGACGAGTTCGCTGGAGTTGGGAATTGATATGGGAGCGATCGATCTGGTGATTCAGATTGAAGCGCCGCCGAGCGTTGCGAGTGGGATGCAGCGGATCGGACGCGCTGGACACCAGGTGGGCGCTCCTTCGAATGGGATCATCTTCCCGAAGTATCGCGCGGACCTGGTGGCTTGCGCGGCGGTGACACGGGCGATGCACGAAGGCCATGTGGAGTCGACGCGATTTCTGCGCAATCCGCTGGATGTGCTGGCGCAGCAGATTGTGGCGGTGATTGCCCATCCTCCGTTGAACGCGGCGGAAGCGGAGCGGCGATCGAAGGCACGCGCAGATGAAGATGCGAGTCCGGGAATCAGCTATGCGGCGCTGTATGAATTGGTGCGTGGCGCGGCGCCGTTTGCGGGACTGAGCCGCGCGGTATTCGATGGCGTACTGGATATGCTTGCGGGGCGTTATCCGTCGGACGAGTTTGCGGAACTGCGGCCGCGCGTGACCTGGGACAGGACGCGCGACTGGCTGACGCCGCGACAGGGCGTGAAGCGGATCGCGATTCTGAATGGCGGGACGATTCCGGATCGCGGGCTGTATGGCGTGTTTCTCGCGGGCGAAAGAGCGAAGCCGGTGCGCGTGGGCGAACTGGATGAGGAGATGGTGTTCGAGAGCAAGCCGGGCGAGACATTTATCCTGGGCGCTTCGACCTGGCGGATCGAGGAGATTACGCACGATCGCGTGCTGGTTTCGCCGGCGCCGGGCGATCCGGGAAAGATGCCCTTCTGGCATGGCGACCGCGCGGGTCGGCCGATGGAGTTTGGGCGGCGGATTGGCGCGCTGGTGCGCGGGTTGCGCGAGATGCCGCGCGCATTGGCGGTGACTACGCTGGTGAAGGACCACGATCTGGAGGCGGGCGCGGCGGAGAATCTGATGCGATATCTGGCCGACCAGGAGATTGCAACCACTTTGGTTCCAGATGATCGAAACATCGTAATCGAGCGCGTGCGCGATGAACTGGGCGACTGGCGCGTGTGCGTGCTGACTCCGTTTGGCAGCAGAATTCACACGCCGTGGGCGATGGCGGCTACGGCGAAGATTCGCGCGAGCGGCGGCCCGATACGTGGAGACGATGTGGAGCGAGGACGGGTTCGTGCTGCGGTTTCCCGAGGCGGACGAAGCTCCAGACATTGAGGCGATCCTGATGGAGCCGGCGGAGGCTGCGGAGTTGGTGATGCGGCAGCTTGGTTCGACTGCGTTGTTTGCGGCGAAGTTTCGCGAGAGCGCTTCGCGGGCGCTGCTGCTGCCTCGGCGTCGGGCAGACGGGCGAACTCCGCTGTGGCAGCAGAGGAAACGTGCTTACGATCTGCTCGCCGTGGCGAGCCGGTATGCGAGTTTTCCGATTCTGCTGGAGGCTTATCGCGAGTGCTTGCGCGATGTGTTCGATATGCCTGCGCTGATGGAGGTGCTGCGCGGGATTGGGAATCGGTCGCTGCGGGTGCATACGGTGGATTCGCGGACTCCTTCGCCGTTTGCGGCGGCGCTGCTGTTCAGTTATGTGGCGAACTACATCTACGACGGCGATGCTCCACTGGCGGAACGGCGCGCGCAGGCGCTTTCGATCGACCAGGACCAGTTGCGCGAGTTGATGGGCGATGCTGATCTGCGCGAGTTGCTGGACCTGAACGCGATCGAGGAGACAGAAGAGCAATTGCAGTGCCTGGTGGAGGGATACAAGGCGCGGAACATGGACGGCGATGCATGATCTGCTGCTGCGGCTGGGCGATTTGTCACGCGAAGAGTTACAGAAACGTTCATCCGTGGAGGATGTGTCGGAATTTGTGACCAAACTGGTGCGAGCGCGACGAGTGATGGAGGTTTCGATCGCCGGACAGAAGCGGCTGATCGCGGTGGAGGACGCTGGCCGGTATCGCGATGCAGTGGGCGTGCCGCTGCCCCCGGGGCTACCCGCCGCGTTTCTGGAGGCGGTGCCGGAGGCGGGACTGGATTTGGTTCGGCGTTATGCGCGGACCCACGGGCCGTTCACGGCGGGCGAGGCGGCGGGAAGGTTTGGGTTGCCGGTAGCGGGCGTGGAGACGACGCTGGAGCGGCTTGTGGCGATAGGACGCGTCGTCGAAGGCGGATTCCGGCCTGGCGGCGTGCATCGCGAATGGTGCGATGTTGAGGTGCTAAGAACAATTCGGCGCAAGTCGCTGGCCCGGCTGCGCAAGGAAGTCGAGCCAGTGGAGCAGCGAGTGCTGGCTCGGATGCTGACGCGGTGGCAGGGCGTCGTGCAACCGCGTAAGGGACTGGATGCACTGCTCGACGTGATTGAGAATCTGCAGGGCGCGCCGCTGCCCGCTTCGATCCTGGAGACGGAGATTCTTCCGGCGCGGGTCGCGGGATATCGACCGCAGGATCTGGATACGCTTATCGCTGCGGGCGAGGTAACGTGGATCGGGTTCGATGCGATTGGAGAACGCGATGGACGGGTGGGGCTTTATCTGGCTGAGAAGTTGGAGGCGTTGTGGCGTCGACAGGGTTCGAGGTTCGAGGTTCAAGGTTCGAGGGAAACGGAATCCCGCTGAGGAGCGAGAGGCAGGCGGTCATTGAGTATCTGAAGGCGCATGGGGCTTCGTTCTTCCAGCAGGTGCATGACGGCGTTGGCGGCGGGTATCCGGGGGAGACGCTGGATGCGATCTGGAACCTGGTTTGGCGCGGGTTGCTGACGAATGATTCGCTACATGCGCTGCGAGCGTACTGCTTGCCGGTTAGTACGAAACGCGCGAAGAAGGTTTACTCCCAGCCGCAAGCGGGGTTCCGATCGCGGCGGACGACACCGCCGACGGCGCAAGGGCGTTGGTCGTTGAATGCGGCGGCTTTTGCGGACGACAGGTCGGCAACAGCGTGGTCGCATGCGATAGCGCAGCAGTTGTTGACGCGATATGGCGTGGTGTTTCGCGAGACGGCGCACGCGGAGAATCTGCCGGGTGGATTTTCGGCGGTGTATGACGTATTGAAGGCGATGGAGGAATCGGGGCGGGTGCGGCGCGGGTATTTTGCGGCCGATTTAGGGGCTACACAGTTCGCGATGCCCGCGGCGGTTGAGTTGCTGCGGAGTTTGCGGACAGAGCGCGAGGGCGAGCGCTGCGAGATGCTGATGCTGGCGGCGACCGATCCGGCGAATCCGTATGGGGCGCTGTTGCGGTGGCCGAGTGGCGGCGATGCCGCTTCTTCCCTGACTCGCAGCGTTGGGGCGCGAGTCGTTTTATGCGATGGCGCGTTGGTTGCTTATCTGCGGCGGGGGAATCCGAATGCGCAGGTGTTTCTGCCGGAGGAAGAGCCGGGGCGCGGGAATGTGGCGAAGGCGCTGGCAGAGTTTCTGGTGGCGCGGGTGCGTGGGGACCGCGAGGATGACATGGCGGGCCGAGCCGGGATGCTGATTGCTACAGTCAACGGCCTCGCGGTGGCGGAGAGCGAGATGGCTCGAGCGTTATTGGATGCGGGATTTGTTGCAGGGGCGATGGGGTTCAATGTGCGCAGGTCGTTGCCGGCCCTGCCCGCCGTAGTAAAGGCCTAACACCGATCAACACCGATTGAACCGATTTATAGCAGAGGTGAGATGCCAGAGGGAGACACAATTTTTCGCGCGGCCCGGGCGCTGAATAAGGCGCTGGCGGGGCGCGTGGTGACGGGGTTTGAGACGGGCGTGGCAATGCTGGCTCGGGTGAGCGATGACACGCCTGTGGTGGGGCGGACGGTGGAGCGGGTGGAATCGCGCGGGAAGTGGCTGCTGATTTATTTTTCCGGGGATTTGATTCTGGTTACTCATATGTTGATGAGCGGGAGTTGGCATTTGTATCGCGTGGGGGAGCGATGGAGGATGCGGCGGTCTGCGATGCGTGTCGTGGTGCGGGTGGGGGCGACCCTTGAGAGCATGGGTAACATTCCCACCCAAGCGGAGCTTGGATTGGGCACCCAGAGTGAGGGCGAGGGCGGGTGGGAGGCAGTGCTGTTCAATGCGCAGATTGCGGAGTTTCATACGGCGCGGTCGCTGGAGCGGAGTTCGCAGGTGCCGAAGTTGGGGCCGGATGTATTGGGCGGAGAGTTTACGGTGGACGGCGGAGTTGCTCGGCTGGAGGCTTATGCGCGGGACAATCCAGATGCCGAAGTGGGTGTCGTCCTGCTGAATCAGCGGGTGATGGCGGGGCTGGGGAATGTTTATAAGAGCGAGGTGGCGTTTGCGGCGGGGGTGAATCCGTGGCGCGCAATGCGGACGGTGACCCGAGCAGAGATGGAGAAGGTGGTGGAGTTCTCGCTCCGGTATATGAAGGCAAATGTCGCGGATGGGAAGAGTGATGGGATTGTGACGTATGCGGGCAATCGGCGAACGACGCGTCGCATGGATAAAGAGGAACGGCTGTGGGTGTATGGGCGGCAAGGGCAGGAGTGCCGGCGGTGCGGCGCAATAGTCATGATGCGGAAGCAGGGCGAGCAGGCGCGAGTGACTTACTGGTGCCCGGAATGCCAGAGGTGGGTGGGCGAGGGTGCGGCTCCGGTGGGGAATGCCGTGCGGGGACGGCGCGGGCGAGTTACTTGCTAAATTATCTGGGAGCGATGAAACGAGATGACTGTTTAATTGGGAATGACAATAAAGAGGAACAGCCACGGCCGGGACAACTACAGAGATTCTGAGCGAAGCTCAGAATGACGTCGGCACCGAGTGGTGAGGAAGCGCGGTAAACTGATTGCATGATTGATGATCTGGAATACCGATACTCCCCGGTGCGCGAGCGGGTTCGCGAGCTGCGGGAGTATCTTTGACTCGGCCCGGCTGAAGCGCGAACTAGCGGTCATTGAAGAGAAGATTTCCGATCCGGCGGTGTGGGCGGATGGGGCGAAGTCGCAACCATTGATGCGCGAGCGGAAGCGGCTGGAGACGCTGCTGGCCGACGATGCGGAGCTGCAGCGGCGGTCAGGACGACATCGAGGCTTACTTCGAATTGGCCAAGGAAGGCGAGTCGGTTGAGCCGGAGCTGGAGCGCGAGATTCCGGCGCTGGTGGAGTTCTCGGAGAAGCTGGAATCGAAGACGATGCTGTCGGGCGAGACCGATCCGCTGAATGCGATCGTGACGGTGCATCCGGGGGCGGGCGGGACCGAGAGCCAGGACTGGGCCGAGATGCTGATGCGCATGTATCTGCGCTGGGCCGAGCGCGAGGGCTTCAAGACGGAGATCAACGAGATCCAGGATGGGGATGAGGCTGGGATCAAGTCGGCTACGTTTACCATCACGGGCGAGTTTGCGTTTGGGCTGCTGAGCGGCGAGACGGGCGTGCATCGGCTGGTGCGGATTTCGCCGTTCGACTCGGCGAAGCGGCGGCATACGAGCTTTGCCAGCGTGTTTGTGAGCCCGGAGATCGACGACACGATTGTGATCGACATCAAGACGGAAGATCTGCGGATCGATACGTACCGGTCGGGCGGCAAGGGCGGCCAGCATGTGAATACGACCGACTCGGCGGTGCGGATTACGCATATTCCTACGGGACTTGTGACGGGCTGCCAGAACGAACGCTCGCAGCACAAAAACAAAGAACGCGCGATGAAGATGATGCGGTCGAAGCTGTACGAGTACGAGCTGGACAAGAAGAAGGCGGCGACGCGGAAGATTGAAGACTCGAAGCTGGAGATTGGGTTTGGGTCGCAGATTCGGAGCTATGTGCTGCAGCCTTACCGGATGGCGAAGGACCTGAGGACGCGCGTGGAAGTGGGCGATGTGGACAAGGTGCTCGATGGCGACCTGGAGCCGTTTATCCGCGGGTATCTGAGGATGCGGCGTGAGGGCGGTGTGCCGGCGGCGGTCGTCGACGATGAGGATTAGCGACCACGGATAAACACGGATTTGCACGGATCAAAAAACATGGAAGGCTTTGATCTGCGGCGATCCGTTGAATCGGTGGTCGGTTTTCGCGTCGCTAGGCATCCAAAGGAAGCGGCAGGAGGGTGTGAATGGCTAAGGCTGAGGTGAAGAAACCGGCGAGTGAGGCTGAGGAGCTACGAACGCAGTTGGTGGCGCTGCTGGATAAAGGGCAGGCGCATGCGACGTTTGAGGATGCGGTTGCGGATTTTCCGGTGGAGTTGCGCGGGGTGGTGCCGGACAAGCTGCCGTATTCGGCGTGGCAGATTCTGGAGCACATTCGGCTTGCGCAGAAGGACATTCTGGATTTTTCCGCGCCGCCTACGGGTGGGTATCACGCGATGAAGTGGCCGGAGGCTTATTGGCCGAAGGAAAAGGCGCCGGCCTCGGCGGAGGCGTGGGATCGGTCGGTCGCGGCGGTGCAGGACGATCGCGAGAAGTTCAAGAAGCTGATTTTGAAGCCGGGCGCGGATCTGGCGAAGCCGTTTCTGTGGGGGACGGGGCAGAACCTGCTGCGCGAGGCGCTGCTGATCGCGGACCACAATGCGTATCATGTGGGCGAGTTGATTGTGCTGCGGCGATTGCTGGGCTGCTGGAAATAAGAGCAAAAGGCAGATTCCCCGCTGTGCTGCGGAATGACAAAGAGGAGTGGAATGAATGAACCTGAAGTGATTGACGAGATGCTGGGCAATGGGCACGGACGGACGATTGCGGTGATCGGGCTTTCAGACAATCCGAGCAAGCCGAGCCATTATGTTTCGGCTTATATGCAGCAGCATGGATACAAGATTTATCCGGTAAATCCTTCGATTGAGAGCGTGCTGGGCGAGAAGAGCTACAAGTCGCTGTCGGAGTTGCCGGTGAAGCCGGATGTGGTGAATGTGTTTCGCGTGCCATCGCTGATTCCGGCGATCGTGGACGAGATGTTGATGCTGGGGCTGCAGGATATCTGGGTGCAACAGGGGATTGTGAATATGGAGGCGGCTCAGCGCGCGGAGGAAGGCGGGATTCACGTGGTGATGGACCGGTGCATCATGATCGAGCACCGGAGGAACAGGCTATAGGTTGACGGTTGAAGGTTGTTAGTTGTTGGTTGTTGGTTGAAGGCGAGGCGGTGACATCCTCGCACGGACGACGAACTACAATCGAAGATGTGAGGACTGTGCGCAATATTCGGTTTGCTGTGCTTCTGATGTGCGTGCTGGCGGTGTCGCTGGCGGCGCGTGCGCAGATTACGACGGTGGGCGATGGTGGGCCGGGTCCGGTAAAGGCTCCGCACCTGACGGCGGAGTTGGTATCGCTGGGGCCGGCGATTGCGCCGGGCGGGACGCAGCAGGTTGGGCTGGTGCTGACGATCGAAGAGCACTGGCATGTTTATTTGGTGAACGCGGGCGACTCGGGTGAGCCGCCGCATATCGACTGGACACTGCCGGAGGGGATCACGGCGGGGCCGATGCAGTTCCCTATTCCGGAGCGGCTGCCGCTGGGCCCGCTGATGGACTTCGGGTATGAGGACGAGGTTGCGTTTCCGGTGACGATCTCGGCCGCGCCGACGATGAAGCCGGGGCCGGTGCATCTGGATGCGCAGGTGACATGGCTGGTGTGCGCGCAGGTTTGTTTGCCGGGCAAGGCGCATCTGGGGATCGACCTGATGGTGCAGCCGGGCGCGCCGAGTGCGGGTCAGGAGCCGAAGCTGGGCGCGCTGGGCGAGGCGATGACGCTGATCCCCAAGCCGCTGCCGGCGGGCATGAAGTTTTCCGTGCGCGGGCGATAAGCAGCAGTATGAGCTGACGCTGGTCGAATGGGAAGCGCGAGCCGGACGCGGAGTTCTATCCGTTTGATAAAGACCCTACGGATTTGATTTCGAATGCCGCGGACCAGAACATCGAGCCGCAGAAGGATGGCGTGCGGCTGTATGTGAAGCGATCGCCCGATCTGGCGGCGCTGCCGGCGACGCTGCATGGCGTGATCAAGCTGTCGGACACGGTGGCGTATGACGTGAGCGCGCCGGTGGTGCAGGTGGACAACGTGCTGCGCCGGGAGGAAGTCCGGCGCCTCGACCGACACGAGTACGCTGGGGGCGATTGGGCTGGCGTTTCTTGGCGGCGTGATTTTGAACCTGATGCCGTGCGTGTTTCCGGTGCTGTTTTTGAAGGGACTGGCGCTGCTGCAGAGTTCGACCATGGAGCGTGCGCAGGTGCGGCGGCATGGGCTGGTGTACGCGCTGGGGATCCTGGTGTCGTTCTGGGCGATTGTGGCTGTGCTGCTGGTGCTGCGGGCTACAGGCAGTCATGCGGGATGGGGATTCCAGTTCCAGTCGCCGGTGTTTATCGCGGTGCTGGCTGCTTTCATGTTCTTCTTCGCGCTGTCGCTGGCGGGGCAGTTTGAACTTGGCTTGTCGCTTACATCGGTGGGCGGAGAGCTGGCGCAGAAGCAGGGCTATGCGGGAAGCTTCTTTACCGGCGTGCTGGCGACGGTGGTCGCGACCCCCTGCATGGGGCCGCTGCTGGGCGCGGCAGTCGGATTTGCGTTGGTGCAGTCCGCCGGCGTGACGTTCGCGGTGTTTACTGCGGTGGCTTTGGGGCTCGCTGCTCCGTATGTGCTGTTGAGCTGGCAGCCCGCGTGGGCGAAGTTGCTGCCGAAGCCGGGCGCATGGATGGAGGTGCTGAAGCAATTGACCGCGGTGCCGCTGTTCGCGACGGCGATATGGCTGGCCTGGGTGTATGGGCAGTTGTACGCGGCGAGGCGTGGACCAGGTGGCGTGGCTGCTGGGCTGCTTCCTGCTGCTGGCGGTTGCGGGATGGGCGCTGGGACGTTGGCCGGCGAAGACGGGTAGCGCGGTTGCGGCCGTCTTATTAATCGGGCTGGCGCTGGCAATTCCTCTGTCGGAGGGACGGCGGGCTGTGCGGGCAGGTTCAGCGACGGCTCCGGCCGCGCAGACGAGTTTTGCGGCGAATAGTACGGAGGTGGTGTGGCAGCCGTATTCCGAGCAGGCACTGAATTCTGCCCGCGCTGCGGGGCACCCCGTGTTTATCGACTTCACGGCGGCGTGGTGTTTGAGCTGCCAGGTGAATGAACGCGCGGTACTGAAGACCGCCGAGATCGAGAGCGCGCTGCTGAAGGATAACGTGGTTACGATGAAGGCGGACTGGACCAACAGCGATCCGGATATCACGGCGAAGCTGGCGTCGTTGGGACGCGCCAGCGTGCCGACTTATGTGGTGTATCCAGCCGCCGCGGGCGCCGCCGCGGATGTGCTGCCGGAGTTGCTGACGAAAGATCTGGTTCTGAAGGCGATTGAGCGGAACGCCAAGTGATTCTGTGGCCTTGCTCCGAAGACGCGGGTGGTATCAAAGTTTGTGTCGCCCGTTTCTGCACCCAAAAGTGGTATTTCAATCGAAACGCGGGTTGCGTACTTTCTGACCTAGGGCATTAAGGAAGAAGCCCAGCGTCCACAGGTATTGATCTCGAACCACTTAGCGAGATCGGCCAAGCCAGCAAACGCGCGGTGATCAATCCAGTCTCGTTTTACGTTGACTCTCCGCTCCTGGCCTGAAAAAATGCGGTTTAGTAATCAAATTGCATTGCCGATCCGGTAAAGGGGATTGTTAGCCTCCGGTTCGGTTTCGTTCGGTCCCTCGGCCCCGTAGTGTCTGCAACTCGACGGTGGACGCCTGATCTTGGCTTCTAACAATTTAGGCCCTAAGCCTGGGCCGGGAAATAAGTCGATGTGCGAACACATTGGGGAGGAGGCGAGATGAAGGGACGGCGGTTTCGGATTCAGTTGGCGGCGGCGATCATCATGCTTCCTGCGGCTGCGGGAGTGGTTGCGGTGAACGCCTCGGCGACCTGCGAGAGATTTGTTCGAACTTACGTCACTAAGCCAGTGCGGAATCGCGTGAGCAAGACTACCGCGGAGGCGTGGGCAGCGTGGCGTCTGGCGCATCCAAACTGGAAGCCCAACCCGAATCTTCATCGGCCAAAGTACGTCATGAACCGGCAGGAGTCTGTTCAGAAGGTAGAGTTCGCGTGTGCGGTTCCATTGATCGACGCGAATCCTGACGGACTGTATGTCGCGGACGTTCCGCCGCCGATCATCAACTTCCAGCCCATGGAAGCCACCCAGATCAAGTTCCCGGATGAGATTCCTCCGGAGGTTGCGGAGATTACGCCGCAGGATACGTGGCCGCCTCTGGAGCCATACGTTCCGCCAATTCTGGGCGGATCTCCAGGCATTTCCGGCTCAATCGTGTACCCAATCGTGCCTCCTACGGAGGTGCCCCCGGTGCCCGGCCCAACGCCGGAGCCAGCAAGCTTGATGCTGGTTGGAACCGGGATGGCCTTCGCCTGCCTGCTGCTCGCGGCGCGAATCCGAACCGAGAAAGCAGCTTTCTAGGCGGTTCCGAAGAGTCAGGCGCGAGTCTTCCAGACATACAGGAAATCTCCATCGCTGGAAGTCGCGATGTCGATTTTTCTTTGCCGCGTGGCACGGCTGAGCGCCGAACGGATATTTTCCTTGGTGTCAGGAAGTTCAGAGAGCCGAATTTTCAGGGCCGAACCATCCTCGAGCTGGGCGATTCCTTCCAGCAGTTCCAGGATGATCTCTTTGTGCTTGCCGTCGCGCCCCTTGGGGACGTCGAGCTGACTAATCGACTGAAACTTCAGTGCGGAGGAGCTCTTGCCTGCTGGCATAAGGGAATCTCTCCCGTCTGAGTATTCTGACGTCCACGCGCACATAACGTGCTGCTAACGTGACGCTACTCTAACACAATCTTGGCGTGATGCAATAGTCTTCACGGGGGTTTCTCTGCTGTTCTGAGGCATACGAGCGCGCGCTAAGCAGACGATGTCCTCATGCCACGTGTGTCGGGTAGATACAAAAGAGTTAACCCGTATTGAAAAGACTGGCTTAATGTTGCTCCAGAGGTGGTGTCCATGTCCCCAGATTTGAACTTTCAGGTTGTTCCCATTTCTGAAGTGCCGTTCGACAATCTCATCTCGATCATTCCAAACAAAAAACGCGTTGTGCTGGTGGTGGACGATGAGCGGGTTATCGCGGATACGCTCTCTGTGATCCTTTCGCGCAGCGGCTTCGCCGTGATGACGGCTTACGACGGCGAGAGCGCGCTGGAACTGGCGGGCACGGTGACTCCGGACCTGCTGCTATCGGACGTGATGATGGGTCCGGGTATCGATGGGACACAGCTCGCGATCCAGATGGTCACCTCTTGTCCGGATTGCAAGGTGCTGCTGTTTTCGGGCCACGCCGCGACCATGGACCTGCTGGCGAAAGCGCGGCTGTCGGGATACGACTTCACGCTGCTGACCAAGCCGGTGCATCCGGCCGATCTCCTGGTGCGGATCACGGAGACGTTCAGAGCCGCGCCGGTGGTTGCGCAGACCGCATAGTCGGCACCCGTGAATGGGCAGAAGACTCAGGCCGGATTGCGCTTGCTTTGGCGGATGCGGGCGATCTCGTCCATGCGCTGGGCCAGCAGTTTTTCGCGGCCTTCCTGCGTTGGGTGGTAGTAGTGGCGATTGCTGAGCGAGGGTGGCAGGCACTCCATGTCGGCCACTTTGCCCTCAAGGTCGTGAGCGTATTGGTAATCCTTGCCGTAGTCGAGCGACTTCATCAGCTTGGTCGGCGCGTTGCGCAGATGCAGCGGGACGGGTTCTGCGGCAGTCGCTTCGATGTCGTCGAGCACCTGGCCGTAGGCGGTATAGACCGCGTTCGACTTGGGTGCGAGTGCGAGATAAACAACGGCCTGCGCGAGGGCGAGGTCGCCTTCGGGTGAACCGAGGAAGTGCATCGCGTCACGCGCGGAGAGGCACAGGTTCAGCGCTTCGGGCGCGGCCAGGCCAATGTCTTCGACGGCCATGCGGACGATGCGGCGGGCAACGTACATGGGATCTTCGCCGGCCTGCAGCATGCGGCCGAGCCAGTAGAGCGAGGCGTCGGCGTCGGAGTTGCGGACGGATTTATGCAGTGCGGAGATGATGTCGTAGTGCTGCTCGCCCTGCTTGTCGTAGAGCAGGACGCGTCGCTGCAGGGCTTCGGCGGCGATTTCCTTGGTGATGCGTTTTTCAGGCTGCTCCGTCGCAAGTGTGGCGGCGACATCGAGAGCGTTGAGTGCATTGCGCGCGTCTCCGCTGGCGTAGGAGGCAATGGTGGCGAGGGCTTCGTCGTCGGCAGTAATGCCCGATGCGCCCAGTCCGCGCTGCTTATCCGTAAGCGCGCGTTGCAGGAGAGCGATGATCTGCTCTTCGGTAAGCGGCTGCAGCGTGTAGACGCGGCAGCGGGAGAGCAGCGCGGCGTTGAGTTCGAAGGAGGGATTCTCCGTCGTCGCGCCGATCAGGCGGATGGAGCCGCGCTCGACGTAGGGCAGGAAGGCGTCCTGCTGGGCTTTGTTGAAGCGATGAATCTCGTCGACGAAGAGGATGGTGCGCGAGTGGTAGCCGGCCGCCTTTTCGGCTGCGACCATCACCTGCTTGATCTCCTTGATGCCGGACATTACGGCGGAGAACTCGATGAAGGTGGCGTGGGTGAGCGCGGCGATGATCTTGGCCAGCGTGGTTTTGCCGGTGCCGGGCGGTCCCCAGAAGATCATCGAAGTTGGGTCGTCGTGGGCTATCGCCAGACGACAGCGGCTTTGCCGGGCCGAGCAGATGCTGCTGGCCGACGAACTCCTCCAGGGTGTGCGGGCGCATGCGCTCGGCGAGCGGGGCCTCGCGGAGGGTGGATGCGGGTGCGGCGATGGGTGAGGCGTCGAAGAGACTCATTGAGACAGTGGTAAGTTGCTGAGTGGTAAGTGGTAAGTGAGATGCGGCGCGCTGGCGGGAGGCTTCGTAGAGGAGCAGCGAGCCGGCGATGGCGGCGTTGAGGCTTTCGACGCGTCCGGGCGTGGGGATGGTGATGCGAGCGTCGGCGAGTTGCAGCCATTCTTCGCTGAGGCCCGCACCTTCGTTGCCGATCATCAGGGCGCAGGGTTGGGTCAGGTTGGCTTCGGCAACCGAGATTGACGTCGGGCTGCTCGGGATCGTCGGCGACAGCGGCGAAGAGACGCAGGCCGCGGGATTTGAGCATGGGAACATCCGAGGGAGTGACGGCGGCGACAGGAATGCGGAAGACGCTGCCCGCGGAGGCGCGCATGGCTTTCTGGTTCCATCCGCTGACCGTGCCGGGGGTGGTGAGGACGGCGGTCGCGCCGAAGGCTTCGGCGGAGCGGATGAGTGTGCCAAGGTTGCCGGGGTCCTGCAGGCCCGCGGCGATGAGCAGCAGCGGCGGTTGGCCGGCGGAAGATCTGCGCGGAAAGTGCGTCGTCAATGCTCCATGCGGGAGGAACGAGCAGCGCGGCAATTCCCTGCGGGGATTGCGTATCGACCACGCTGGTGAAGACTTCGTCGGTGAGTTCGATCAGCTCGACGGAGCGCGGGGCCCACTCGGGCAGCGCGGCGCGCTCGCTGATGAAGATGGTTTTGAAGGCCAGGCCGCTGCGTTTGGCTTCAAAGAGCAGGTGCTCGCCCTCGATGGCGATCAGGCCTCCGGAGAGACGCGCCTGCCCCGCGAAGGCGGCGCGAAGCTGCTTGACGCGTGGGTTGGCGCGGCTGGTGATGAGGGTCGCGGGCATAGCGAGAGTTTACGCTGTGCCGGGAATCGACGT
The DNA here is from genome assembly GCA_963822225.1 of uncultured Acidobacteriaceae bacterium. Taxonomy (GTDB): domain Bacteria; phylum Acidobacteriota; class Terriglobia; order Terriglobales; family Acidobacteriaceae; genus Edaphobacter. The sequence goes on from CAWGGW010000006.1 coordinate 84,466, forward strand.
GCGGGCTGGAGCGCCGCTGCTAATTGCAACTCAGCGCCGTCCAGATGGCCGGGTTCGGGGGGCCATTCTCACTGACGATGCTGAAATCGATGAAGCTGCCTGCATTCACCTGGGTGCCACTGGGGATGGAGCAGGTGGTGCTTGAGGGACCCGCCGCCACGGTGCAGGTGAGCAGCGCGGTAGCCGTGCTCGCTGGCGTGGTGAATGCTCGCAGCGTCAGCGTTGTCTGCGTGGTGAGTTGTGAATACACGCTGAGTGACGTTACCGAGCAGCCGGCCGGAACCCAAGTCAGCAGCGGCGCAGACTCCGTGGCGCTCGACGTCGAGTTGCTTGCAGAATAGTAGAGCGGCGTCAGGCCAGGGGAACCACCCAGCGGCTCAACGTGATAAACCGAGGCTGACGGAATGCCGCTGCTGCCACCGCTGCCGCCACTTCCCGCAGGCCCGTCCGCGCCCTGGGGAATAGTGAAGTTGAGGACGGCGGCAGATGCTGTGCCAGTGTTGGTAACCGTGGCCTGCGAGCCTGGAGCGCCGGTGGTAACTGCGCCAATGGCCACGGTTGCAGCGGAGCCGGTCGGGCCGGATGGGCCGTTGCTGCCCGCCTGTGCAAGCAAGGTCCACACCGCGGGATAGTCGGCGGGATCCTGCGAATTGTTGGCGATGAGGGCAATGTACGTCGAAGCTGGACTGCCGTAGGTCACGGAATCGTTCGCCGCGTAGCCGTAGTTTGCAAGCCATGTGCCTCGGAAGATCATCCCCGCGGGGCCGGGCGCTCCGTCGGTCCCATTGGTGCCATTGGCTCCAGGTATGCCGTTCGCGCCGGTGGCACCCGCTGCTCCGGCCGGGCCGACGGGACCCGCTGGGCCGTTTGCACCAGTGGCTCCTTGCGGCCCGGTTGGCCCCGCCGGTCCCGCGGGACCTTGCGGACCGATTGCTCCGGCTTGCCCAGCGTAGCCGGTCGGCCCTTGAAGCCCTTGAGGCCCTTGTGGGCCGAATGCTCCAGGCGATCCAGCAGCAGCGAGGAGTGACCCAATACACCGGCTGACATGTCCGGCTCGCGCCCAATGATTAGGCGCGATCGCAATGTAGCTGGAACCGCCATAGGCAACGGCGTCGCCGACCGCGTACTGCGCGTCGACGAGCCATTCCCCGCGAAAGGATACGGGTGGGCCTTGCGCGCCGGGTGCGCCAGTCGCGCCTTGTTCGCCAGCGGCTCCCGTGGCTCCGGGCGCGCCTGCCGCTCCGGCTGGTCCAGTCGGGCCTTGGGCAGCGAGGACGTGCCCAATCCGCGGGGCTCTGGTCCGGCGTGTTGCCGTGATTGCTGTCGATCAGCGACACGTAAGTTGACCCCTGCCAACTGACCGCGTCGTGCAGCGCGTAGTTCACGGTGGATTGGTAGTTGCCGAGATAGTTTGCCACCGGCGGACCCTGCGGGCCAGTCGCTCCAGTGGCTCCGGTTGAGCCTATGGGGCCTTGTGGACCCGCCGCGCCGGTTGCGCCCGTCGCTCCGGTCAATGCCCGCGGGGCCAGTTGCACCAGCAGTTCCTGCCGCAGCGAAGAGCGCCCACTGCATGCGGGCTTTGATCCGGCGTGTTGCCATGGTTGCTGGCCACCAGCGATACGTAACCCGATCCCTTGTAAGAAACTCCGTCGGCAAGCGCGTAATTCGTGGTCGAAGAGTAAGCGCCCTGAAACGTGATGCCAACCGGTCCGGGAACTCCTTGCGAACCCTGCGGTCCGCTAAGCCCCGTAGCTCCCGTTGCGCCAGGAATGCCTTGCGCGCCTGCCTGCCCTGCGATTCCCTGCGGACCTTGTGGCCCGATGGGCCCGTTCGGCCCTACGCTCCCAGGCACGCCTTGCGGTCCTGCTGGGCCTGCGGCTCCGGTTGCGCCCGCAGGACCAGCCGAACCCTGCTCTGCCAGAAGTCCCCACTGCTGCGGGCTGAGGCTCGGCGTGTTCCCGTGATTCGAAGCGATGAGTGACGTATAGCTTGATCCTTGCCACACGACAACATCGCCGAGGGCATAGTTCTGAGTTGAGGCGTAACTCCCCTGGTAGGCCAACCCTCCGGTGCCTGAAGAACCGGCCGGGCCTTGCGGGCCCATGGGGCCGGTTGCTCCTGTCGCTCCGGTTAGCCCCTGCGGTCCTACTGGACCGGTGGCTCCGGTGGCACCGGTTAACCCAATCGGACCTGCTACTCCAGTTGCGCCTTGCGGTCCTGCCGCGCCGGTGACTCCGGGCGTGCCTGCAGGCCCTATCGCTCCGGTTGGCCCCTGGGGCCCAGCCGGACCTGCGTCTACAAGTTCAACGTCGAGCGTGGCCGGATGCGAGGTCTGATCGTTTTCCTTGCTGTCGAACTGAACGACCGCGCCCCCAGCCGAGAGCGCGACTCCATTGTTCGTCGCCGGATTGGCGATCCAGCCCTGCACCAGCGAAGTGACGTCGATGGCCACGAAGGCCCCCGCCTGAGTTGCTGAGAAAACGCTGCTGGCGCTCCCAGTGGCGGGTTCGGTTGTATAGGTAACGCTATATTCACCCCAGGCACCGGTAACTGGCGCGAGCGCGACCAGCCCGGAAGTTGTAACCCGGTTGACGTAGAGCCGCAGCACCGCTCGCGACACCTGCGAAGCGGCCGTCCCTGGCGGCAGCATCGACAGGTCGAATTGCAGGAACGCAGTGTATCCGCCGCCAACGTCCAGGTTGGAGATGGCCCCGCTGTTGACCGTGGGCATCGCGCTGTTTACGTGCGCATCCGCAACCAGCGTCGCCTGCGCAGCGTCCGCTGTTTCGCATGCGGCGAGGAATAAACCGGCGAGGGCGCATGGCATCAGCCATGGCCCAGATCTCAGCAGACGACGTACTCCCTGCCCCATCCACTTGCCCCGTTCAACGTTCCCTGCTCTACAATTCACGCTGCCACGGTGCTGTCGCGTTCACGGCGAAAGACAGTCTTGGGAGCATCTCCCTTGTAGGCTTCCACGCTAGAAAAATCAAGACGAATCTCCGATTTACGGCCATACAATCCGGTAATCGCACCGTGCGACGATGAGCCGACGAAGGACTCGCACGAAATCGCCGCATCCCATAGACTGCAAAAGCAGACAGCAAGTGAGGATCGACCACCATGACTGAAGCAGCGCAGACCAACCGGCCCGGCACTCTCCCCTCGCTCGATACGCTCGTCAACGTGCCGCGCCTGATCACGGCTTACTACGCGATCCGGCCCGATCCGGACAACGTCGCCCAGCGCGTTTCGTTCGGGACGTCGGGACATCGCGGCAGCGCGTTCAACGGCTCCTTCAACGACGACCACATCGCCGCAATCACGCAGGCTATCGTCGAGTATCGCCGCGGCCAGGGCACCACCGGCCCACTCTTTCTCGCGATGGATACCCACGCACTGTCGGAGTCGGCGTTTACCACCGCGCTGGAAGTCCTCGCCGCAAACGGCGTCGAGGTGATGATTGACGATCAGCTTGCGTATACGCCGACGCCTGCACTCTCGCACGCGATCCTTGTCTACAACGCCGCCAACAAGGGCAAGCCGCAGAGCGACGGCATCGTCATCACGCCTTCGCACAATCCTCCGGAGGACGGCGGCTTCAAGTACAACCCCCCGAACGGCGGCCCAGCGGACACGACCGCGACCAAGTGGATCGAAAATCGTGCGAACCAACTCATCGCCGATCGCCTGACCGAAGTGAAGCGCTGGAACTACTCACTCGCCCTCAAGGCCGATACCACGCACAAGCACGACTACATCACCAGCTACGTCAACGACCTCGGCAACGTCATCGACTTTGCCCCACTGGCAGGCACGAAGCTGAAGCTGGCAGTCGATCCACTCGGCGGAGCCGGCGTCTACTACTGGCCGCGCATCGCGGAAAAGTATCTCCCGGGGTTACAGATCCTCAATCCCTATGTCGATCCCACATTCCGCTTCATGACGCTGGATTGGGACTCGCGCATTCGCATGGACTGCTCCAGCCCTTACGCGATGGCTTCAATGATTGCGAATAAGGACAAGTTCGATGTGGCCTGGGCCTGCGATACCGACCACGACCGCCATGGCATCGTCACGCGCACCACCGGCCTGCTGAACCCGAACCACTACCTTGCCGTGTCGATCCAATACCTGTTCACTCATCGGCCAGAGTGGTCGGCGAAGGTGGGCATCGGCAAGACGCTCGTCTCGTCTAGCATCATCGACCGCGTGGCCAAAGGCCTGGGCCGCCCCATGCTCGAAGTGCCCGTCGGCTTCAAGTGGTTCGTCGACGGCCTGATCGATGGCTCGCTCGGATTCGTCGGCGAAGAGTCCGCCGGCGCCAGCTTCCTGCGCCGCAACGGCACGGTGTGGACCACGGACAAGGATGGCCTGATCATGGGGCTACTTGCTGCCGAAATGACCGCTGTAACAGGGAAAGACCCCGGCCAGCTTTACGGCGATCTCACTGCCAAATACGGCTCGCCGGTCTACCAACGCATCGACGCCGAAGCAACCAAGGAGCAGAAAGCCAAGCTCGCCAAGCTGTCACCCTCGCAGGTGACTGCGAAGACTCTGGCCGGCGAACCGATCACTTCAATCCTCACCGAAGCGCCCGGCAACCACGCGGCAATTGGCGGCCTGAAGGTGACAACCGAAAACGGCTGGTTCGCCGCCCGCCCCTCCGGCACCGAAGACGTCTACAAAATCTACGCCGAGTCCTTCAACGGCGAAGCCCACCTAAAACAAATCCAGGCAGAGGCAAAGGCGCTGGTCGCCGCTGCTATCGCATGAGAGACATCTACAAAATTGGCAACGTTCCTGATGATCTAAAGAATGGGCTAAGCGACGAACGGTATGAATACCCAAACATCTGGGCCACAGAAAAGACTTCGGGGCCGGACCGTTTGGTAATTGCTCCGCGTTCTGGCTACGTCCAACTTCTTGGCGAGTTATGCGGATGCATAGAAGAGCCTTTCCTATTGTTATACGTTCTCGCGATTCCGCGTGGCGGCGGTGAGGCGGGTCGCTATCAAAGCAATTACTCATTCTCACTGTCCCAGCTTCGACAGTTTCTATCTTAGTACTCGGATTTCTTTGAGAAAGATGCCAGACATAACCTATGGATAAAGTCAGAGGAAGGCCTGCTCGTCTACGACAGACATAACGTCATTTATGCTTATGGCCCGCTCGAACGATTTGTCGCGGTGCTGGAATCATCCGGGCTGACCGAATCGAACGAAGTTTGCTTCCCATCGCCGCATGCACACCACTACCACCCCGAGTTCGACGCGGACGAGAAACGCCTCCTGCACAACGAGGAGTGGACGATCTCGCCTCTCAGGCCCGGCGACGAGAATCCCGACTAAACCGAATCGACTACAATCAACTTGAGGCCGCCTATGCGATTCAAAACCGCAGTCGATACAGAGCCCAAACTCATTGCATTGGTTGATGCCGCTCAGGACGAACCTGTGTTCATTGAGCGCGACCAGCAAGAAGTCGCCGTTATCCTATCGGCCCGCGAATACGACCGTCTCAGCGGCAAGGCAACCCGCCGGTTTCTGGATTTCTGCGACACCGTCGCTGACAATGCCGCCGCAAAAGGACTCACCGAAGCCAAGTTGGAAGAACTCCTGAATAATGCCTGAGACGTTACGATTCGTCCCCGATACAAGCGTTCTCGTCAGCCGCCTTTTCTTTCGCAACTCAATCCCCGCGCAGGCCTTCGAGCACGCGCTTTTCCATGCAGAGTTGATCGTTTCCAGAGATACCCTTTTCGAACTCGAAGAAGTCCTGTCGCGCCAAAAATTTGATAAGTATCTTCCACCGCGAATGCGCCTGAGTTTCTTTCACTACCTGCGCGAAACGTCACATTTCATCGAAAGCGTCGCCCCCGTCACAGCCTGCCGCGATCCTGATGACGATAAGTTCCTCGCACTCGCACTCACTGGACAGGCCGCGTTCATTCTCTCCGGAGATCAGGACCTACTCAGCCTGCACCCGTTTCGCGGCGTCGACATCATCAACCCACGGCAGTACCTTGATCGACATAGAGCTTAAGATACCGGCCCATCCCACATCGGCGAGTGCCGGGTGCCGCATTCATGACAGTCCCACCGATATGGGTGGGGTTCGCGATGCGCCGCAAACACCGGCCGAGTGCCCCATTTCCGTAACGCCTGAATCCTCATGAGTGGGATTCCTTCGAATACATCTAACCACTATGCCCTTCTCCGCACCTTGCCCGCGCCCACCAACAAGTCGGCAGAAATTCCCAGCCCGGAGCGCACGCGACGCACCATCGCCAGCGTCAGTTGGCGCTTGCCAGTCAACACCTCGGATACGCGTGCCCGACTCCCGATCATCGGTTCCAGGTCCTTGCGCGTGAGTCCCTGCTGCTCCATCCAGAACCGGATCGCCGTCACCAGGTCCGGCGCATCCATTGGGAAGTGCTTTTCTTCATACGCGTCCACCAGAGTCACGAGCACATCCAACTCACCGCCTTCGGCGCTCTCGGGTTTCGCGCCCATCAGCGCGTCGATTCTCTTCAGTGCAGCGTCATAGTCTGCCTCACTGCGAATCGGATGAACTTGAATAGCGTCCCCTTGCATAGGCGACCTCCTTGGCGTCAATCCAATCGTATTCCGTACACTTCCCGAAAAGTTGAACTTTCCTTAACCTGTTTGCGTACAGGTATGAGTAGGTCGAGACAGAATCCACCAGCCGCAGGCTTGTGTCTCCCAACACTGTAAAGAACCATAACTCCAGTTTTATGAATACTTTACAAATTAACTCCTTTGTTTTCAATATTTTGCAATGATGCTACCCGCTGTAAGTGCTTTATTTAGAAGACTATGCGGAAAACAAGGGGGAGGGGGGGTGCACAAATGTCGACGCCAATTCCGGCTTCCAGCCGCAATCGGATCCGTAGACCAGCGCCGCACGAACGGCTACTGGCCGGCGGGCAGCTTCAGGAAGTCCGGCACGTCAAGCGCCTTCCGCGTGAAGCGCGCCTCGTACATTGCGCCCTTGTAGTAGTCGCGGAGGTCGATGCGCGTGCCCACCGACGCGCGGCCTGGGCGTTCGGGTGGAAGGTTCAGTTCGCCTTCACCCTGCAGTTCGTCACCGACGTAGTTGTGCAGCATCTTGCCGTCGTAGACCGCCGTAACGCGATACCACTTGCCGAACGGGTGCAGCTTCTCGCAGTTCAGCAGCGTGCGCGACTGGCCGCCCGCGGTCGCAAAGCTGTCGAGGCACCATTGCGGCTTGCCGTCGGCTCCGGGGTGGATGCGAATCTCAAACAGCATGCGCTCGTTGGGGATGTCGGCGCCGGTCGCTGGATCGACCGACTGCAGATGAAAGATACGCTGCTCCGGCTTGCCGTCGGCATCGGGCTTGAAGATCATCTCCCACGTCCAGGTTGTTGCGCCGGCCAGCGGATGCACGCCGACGAACAGCGCATCGTCCACACCGTTGAAGGCCACGGCCTTGCCAATCTCCGAGTCGATGACCTTGGGCGCGCCGAGCACTTTCGTAGTGTGTCCGCCGAGCGACGCGGTCTGGTCGAAACGCCATATCTCCTGCGCCGATGCCTGCGCTGCCGCCAGTGCCAACACAAGACAGGCCGATACCCGCGATGCGCAAAACAGACTCCGGCTGGTGTTGTGAATCATGTCAATCTCCGTTCAAATAGCTTGCCGCGTACCGATTGTAGCGGAGACTTACGACCCGGTTGCTCGCCAGCGGTTACAGTTTTGGCGAAAAGTCGGTCAGCTTCAGGAACGTCGACTCCACGCGCTCTACCAGCTTGCCATTCGCCTCGCTGGCCGCGCTCACCTGCTTCCATTCTGGGTCGTCGTGAAAGGCGGCCCAATTGGCGATAGCTGCCTCGCGGCTCGGGTGCTTCAGAAGGTAGAACAGCGTCTTGCCTTTCAGCGGGTCGTCCGTGGGCGTCCAGTATGCGATGCTCTCGATTCCGTGACGCTTGAAGATGGTGATAGTGTGATCGCGAAAGCGCGCGAGCAAGTCGTCGAGTTTGCCCTCGTAGGTGTGATATTCGCGCAGTTCAAAGACTACGCCGCCGTCGGCCTTTGCATCGGCTGCTGCAGCCGATTGCGCCATTCCACGCACTCCGCTCATCGCAGTCATCATCGTCCCCGCTCCGATTCCCCTGAGCACTGTCCGTCGTTTCATAGACCGCTATTTTAGAACTGCTTCCCTAAGCCTGTCCCGTGAGGTACCCTGATATCTCTTCCCCGATTCGAATGAGGTAGTTGCAACCCTGTTCCTGGGAGTATCGATGAAAGTCTTCGGCGCGATCCTTTTTTTACTTGTGCTCGCTGGTGTGGTTGTCTATGCCGACGGTGCGCGCATGCCTTACAACCACTCGGTTTCAGTGACGGGAGTGGTATCTGCACCGCCAGAGAAGGTCTTCGCTCTAATCACGAATGTGGCGCACGGCGCGGACTGGCGGCCGGCAGTCAAATCCGTCAGCACGTTGTCGCCGGACCAGGGCCGCGACCACTGGGTGGAGCATCTGGGCCACGGCCAGTTCATGACGTTCCTTGCCACACGCACCGAAGCACCCACACGGCGGGAAGTTTTGCTGGATGATCCGAAGGCATCCTACGGTGGAACCTGGATCTACGAACTCTCGCCCGGGCCGTCACCCAACACAACCACTCTCCAGATCACGGAGACGGGCTTCATCAAGCCTCCGCTCTACAGGTTCATGATGAATCGCGTGATCGGACCAACGCACAATCTCGACGAATACATGAAGGACATCCAGGCTGCCGCGACGAAGTCATAGCGACTACGGCTTGCGACGCCGAGTCCCGGTCCAATAGATGGCAACTCCGGCTGCGTTCAACACAAGCGCGGTGCCTGCCACTTTGGCCGCAAAAACCCATTTGCTGGCGACGTCCACCAGCGGCAAAAACATAAATCCCATCGAGATGAGAGTGACGCCAAGCCCGCTGACGGCAGCTAGTTTGAGCCATAGGCCAGGGCGGGCTCCAGATCGGTCGCCCGCAACCAGGGGGATGGAGAACATCAGCAGATAGTAAATTCCGTAGAAGATATTGCCCACGGATAAGAGCAGTTGGAAGGCTTCCTGCGCGCCGGTTCCATAGGTCGCGAGAAGGCCCATCACAACTGCGACCAGCACGATGATGCCGAGCGATCGGGTGGGCGTCTTCCAACGTGGATCGAGACGCGTGAACCACTCGGGAATGATTCGGTCCCAGCCTGCCACCATGGGCAGCCTGCTGGTTTCGGCTGTGATGACGGCATACTGCGATACCACCGCGATGGCCAGCGCGAGGATCACCACACGACCGAGCATCAGCCCCCAATCGACTCCGGCTGAGATACCACTGCCGAAGGCCACGGCAAAGATTTGGGGCAGAGGCCCGGTCAAATCCACTTTGGCTGCGGGAATGTAAGCGAGCATCGAGCCGGTCATGAGCATGTAGATGACGGCGATGATCGGCGCGGCAATCCATGCCGACCGCATAATGGCGCGCCCGGGATCGCGCGTCTCCCCGGCAAACACCGCTACCTGCTCCAGGCCGGCGAGAGCACCGAATGCGATCTTGGTGAAGATGTTCACGCTGAACAGGGTCAATGCCGGCATCGCGAGGCTGAAAGGCGACTGCGGATTCACGTGGGGATGCGCTGCGGTTGCATGCGGATGAATGAACAACAGGCCCATCAGCAGCAGCGTGACCAGCAACGTCACCGACGTACCGAAGTGCGCTACCCAGCGCCCAATGCCGAATCCAGGCACATTCACCACAAAGATCATTGCGCATAACAGGAAGGTGAGCGCCGCGATCAGGCTGTGGCTATTCTCCATCCATGCAGCATGTGCTCCTAGTCCGTAACTGAGACTGGCGGCTGTCTGGATTCCGATCATCGAGACCACCAGCAACGCCCACAAGCCGATGTTCCACGCGCTCATGAATCCCGCGAACGGCCCCAGCGCGAACTTAGTCCACTGGTAGACGCCGCCCTCCAGCGGCCATACTTGCGCGCACCATCCCACCACCGCAGCCAGCGGAATAAACAGAAAGATGATTCCTGCCAGCCAGAACGCGACATGCGTTCCGCCCTGCTTGGCCGCCGTGCCTGCCCAGGTGAGACCGACTACCAGCAGGATCTGCATCGGCACCAGGTCGCGCAAGCCCAGCGTGCGTCGGAGCGCGTGGCCCGATGGCTGGGATGAGGTTGCTTCTGACTCCGCTGCCAGTTCTTGAGCGCTATTGTTCAAGCAGTGGCTCCAATGGGAAGTGGGGAAAGTATCCCTCAATGTAGCATCGCGGGCGGATTGACGGCATGTGGCTTCTCTGCGAGACTCCGCGTATGCCTTACGTCGGCAAGTTGGAGTATGCCCAGGCGCGCAAGATGCGCGAACGCAATACCCGTTTCTATCGTCTCGCGCACTGGCCCATTTGGATCTGGGTATTCTTTCTGGCGCCGGGGCCGCTCACTTTCTCGCTGTTCGCGCATGGATTCGGACGCGCCAACTTCACCTGGCTTTGCCTGGTGCTCGCCGGCACAGGCATGGCTGCGTTGCGCGGTTCCCTTCCCGGCGCTGAGCCTGCGCCTTATATCCTGCGCTTTGATGAGGACAAGCCGAATCCGCTGTATCGGCGCGTCTGCTACACGTTTGCGTGGAACGCGGTGCTCAGCTTTGCGCTGCTGAATCTTGCTGGGCTGGCGATCGCTGTCTTCACCGGCGTGTGGTACATGAAGCAGATTTATCTTTATGCCTACGCGCCGTTGTGTGTCACGATCCTGCTGCTTGGCGCGGTTGGCTTGCTGCCGCGCGTCGGGCTATCGACGAAAGGTGAAGGTACTGAGCGACGATACTTTTACGGCTCAGTGTGGGCTGTCGTTACGGCGCAGGCGCTGCTGATGCTGGTGTGGAAGACACTGCCTGCAACGCGTACTGCAGCGCTCATCAAGCTTGGCGTTTACTGCGGCGCGCTGGCGATGATGGCGTTCGCGGCGTATCGCGGAGTGCTGCCGCGCACTCGGCCGATTGTGCCCGGCGAGTCGATGGTGGCTGACTAATTTGCCGACGGCCGTTCGATGTGGTCGACGACCAGAGTTGTGACGGGGCCTTTGGTGGAATTGAGTTTGAGTCCGAGCTGTTCCTCTACAGCCACGAAAAGGGATGGGCCGCCAGCGAGTGGCGAATCGGCAGGTGTGTTGTCCGGCGTCCATCGGAGTGAGATGTCGTACTTGCCGGTAAGGCCGGTCTTGTCTATGACGGGTCGCCCGAGTTCCGGCTTGAGGAAATCCGCAAGCAAGCTGATGGGATAACCCTGCAGGACGATCATCCCGTGGGCGCCGAGGGTACTAATGCCGGAATAAACCCGGCCGTCTGGGCCAGTTATGCCGCGCGTAGTGCCGTTGACGGGTGCGAATGCGTGGAGTCTCGGGCCGCCCTTGGAGACGACGAGTTCATAGATGGGGACATCCCTCGTCTCGTTGCGCACAGCTAGCCTGAAGCGGTCGGCGAGCAGAGCCTGCAGCATCTGTCGGCGCTGGGTCTTGGTGAGTTTGACTGGGGCAGAGCCGTCGGAGGCGGCGACTTTGGCGCTGATATCGTACCTTTCCGAGTTCATCCAATCGGGCCCCCCGGAGATGTCGTCCCCTTTGACGTGGTAGGCGTCCGAGATGAGTGCCTTAAGAGGAACGTTTTCGCCCACGTACCCGTCGTCCGTATCGTCGGTTTTCATGAACATGTATTCGACGCCGTCGGTGACTGTGGTCTTGGCGCCACTGCGATGGATCGAGATGACGTCAAAGACCGCTGGCGCTGTTGCGGGAGGGGCAGTTGGTGCGGATTGCGCGAAGGCAATGGCGAAGTTGAGCAGACCTAGAATGCAGGTCGTTCTCGATATTGCCTTCGCGAGTCTGCAAAATTCTCGGTTCACTTTGTGGGCAATGGTACACCCTCAGCTTGCGCGGGCTGGCCGACTACATCCGGACCAAGTTCGACCAGCGTGCGGACGAGTTGATCTGCGACGATGCGGCCGAAGACCTTCTGGCCGTAGGGATTCAGGTGGGTGCGGTCGAGCGCTGCGGGCTTGTCTGCGCCAGTGGCTGTGGTTGCGACTACATCACTGCCGGGCAGAGGCACGGGCTTGCCTGTATCGGGATCGAGTCCGCGATCGAAGCGGTCCGCTTGCTCCTGGGTCATGCCGTTCAGCAAGCGGGTGGAGATCGCGTTCAGTTCGATGACGGTGATGTCATTCTTTGCACCGACTTCTCTGGTTGCGTTCACATAGTCGGTCAGATCTTCGACTACCTTTCCGTCCCTGAAGGTTCGGCGGGACAGGGACGTCACCAGAACGGGCACCGCGCCGATCGCACGCACATCGTCGATGTAGCGTTGCAGGAACGTTTCAAATACCGGCACTGGGAGATTCGCGGCAGGCTTTTGATCGTTATGTCCAAACTGGATCAGATAGTAATCGCCATGTTTGTCCAGGGCCTTCTGCCAGGCTCCCTGATCGATGAAGCTTTTTGTGGTGCGGCCGTTCAGCGCGTCGTCGATGCAGGTGACGTTGGGCGTCATCACGGCGCAGAAGCCCGGACCCCAGCCGCCTCCGGTCGCGACGGTGGAGTCGCCCACGAGGACGATCTTTACCGGAGCGCCGTTGATGATCTTCATCGCCTTCTCGCCCTCGGGCGGAAGCGCGGCGGCTTGCTTCAGAACGTACTGCTGCAGCTTTGGCACAGCCTTGCCGAGATCGACGGCGACGATGCGCCCGAAGACGTAGCTTCCCGCCCAGTCCAGATGCGTCTTGTCGAAGATCGTTTTACCCGCGTCATCCTTCTTGGTGATGGCGAGTTTATTGCCCTCGGTTTCGCCGATCTTGTCGAGGTAGGCGATGCTGTCCGCCTGCAACTGGATCAGGGGAACCTTCATCTCTTTCGCAACGCCGATCATCGCGTCGCTGTATTCGGTCAGGTCGGAGTGAATCTTTCCGTCGGCCTGGAAATAGCGGCGCGTGAGCGGAGTGCAGAGCACGGGAGTGATTCCTGCGGCGCGCGCCTCGGTGACAAAGCGCTTCAGGTTGGCGACGTAATCCGGCAGGGGCACCTGGCGCGGCATGGGATTTTTGGGGTCGACCATGTCGTTATGGCCGAACTGGATGACCATGTAATCGGGCTTGGTGGCGAGCGCGCGATCCCACAGGCCCTGCTGGCGGTAGGTTCCGGTGCTGGCGCCGCCCTTGGCCATGTTGAGGCAGTCGACTTTGGGCGTCAGGTTGGCGCAGAAGCCTCGGCCGTATCCGGCGTTGTCGGTCTGGGTGGAATCGCCGATGAGGTCGATGCGGACGGTTGTTCCCGGTTTGCGCGCGGCTGCGGTTGCTGGGTCGAACGCCTTTGCGGGATCTCCCTGCGCCACGGCTTGCACGGATAGCAAACCTGCTGCCAGGCAAACGGCGGGGAAAAATAATTTGGTCCGACCAGTGTTCATCGTTGCTCCTCGACCCGCAAGTCTACCTCAACATCAGGAGCGTCGGCTCTTTTGCTACCTCGAAAGAGTTGTTAATCGCACCTCCCCACCCCCTATCGAAAATCCTATAATCTTCTAAACAAATGCTTTAAGTCGTGACTGTTTTTGCAAAATATTCATACCAAAAGACTTATTTTGTAAAATATCTTAAATCAATGGTTTGAGGCTTTTCTCCCGCAAATTTGTGCGATAAAGGACAGTGCCAGGCGATGAGGCCGCGCTCCTGTTTCTTCTCTTTGGTTATACGGACGAGTTGGCCTTTTTGTTCCCTTTTCGGCTTTCGATAGGAGGCGCGGGTGATTGTTCGCCCCAAAGCGAAGGTCCCGAACCGCGGAAGAGCACAATACGGAGATTCTGGAGCGTTGCTCGAGAATGACGACGGTTGGATGTGATCGGAATTTGAGCGGATTTTGGAGACAGCGGACTAGTTCGCCGTGGGCTTCTCCAGGTGATCGATTACGAGGGACTCTACTTGCGCCTTCGCCGGCTTCAGGTCGAGGCCGAGTTGGTCCGCGATGACTGCAGAGATAGACGGCCCGGGATCGGGCGCCGAGGATACGCCTGCTACCGACGGCGCGGACGGCGGGGCGACCATATTTTGTGGCGGCTTCAAGGTCAGATCGTACTTGCCGGTTAGGCCGGTCTTGTCCTGAATTGGCCGTCCCGAGCGTGCCACGCTCGTCAGGAGGGTGGCGAGTGACTGCATGGATGCGCCATAGAGCTTCATTCCGTCTGGCCCGGGGACCAGGGTTCCGCCCCACGGCAGGTTGATTCCGCCGGGGTGCTCGGCTGCCGGATCTGTCTCCTTGAACTTGGGCCCGTTCTTGCCGACGACCAAGAAATCCACTGGGACCTCTTTGACGTCGCGATGCACGACGATTTTGCAGCGGTCTGCCAGCAGCGCCTGCAGCATGGCACGGAGCATCGCGGGCTGTTCCCCGGGCTTCTGCCACTGCGGGAGGTCTTCGTCGGCGACCTTCGCGTCGATATCGAAGCGCGTTGAAGTCACCCAGTCGGGAAGCCCCTTGACCTGGTCTTCTGCGAAAAAGGCGGTGCCACCGACCGACGGAACATAAGCGGTGAGGATGGGAAGGATCAACGGCATGTTGGTCATGCGATATCCGTCGGCGGTGGGTCCGAAGACCGGCATGGCCATCTGTCGCTGCGGCTCGGAGGTATTCTGCCGGATCGATATGACGTCGAACACCAATGGCCTGGCGGAAGGCGGGGCGCCCGACGGCGCTGCCGGAGTCGCCGGTGCCTGTCCTATGGCCATGCCAACACACAAAAGCCCCACCACCGAAACTCTGCCAATCATCCACACACCTCGCTGACGATGTTACGCTGCGCGCGTTGCGAAAGTTCTTTGTTTCGGTAATCGGCCAACTTGCGCGAACTTTTGTTCGGCAGGCGGCGAAACGTATTGACAGCCTTATCCTCAAGGGGAAGACTTGAGCGCAAAGGAAAATATTCCGACTGATGACGACAAAACGCGCCGCCTCGCCGCCCACAACAAACAGGCACCTTATCCGCTGGGTGGAGAAGATGGCAGACCTGACCCAGCCCGCGTCGATTCACTGGGTCGACGGTTCCCAAGCCGAGTACGACCGTCTCTGCGACCTGCTGGTGGAAGCGGGAACCTTCCTGCCGCTGGACGAGGTGAAGTGGCCGGGGTGTTTCTATGCCCGCTCCGCGCCGAATGATGTTGCGCGGGTGGAAGACCGCACGTTCATCTGTTCGCTGTCGAAGGACAACGCCGGGCCAACCAATAATTGGGTTGAGCCGCGCGAGATGCATCGCAAACTGAAGCAGATCTTCAAAGGCTGCATGCGCGGGCGGACGATGTACGTGATGCCGTTCTCCATGGGGCCGGTCGGATCGCCCATGTCGCAGATCGGCGTGCAGCTTACCGACTCCCCGTACGCTGTCGTCAACACGCGCATCATGGCTCGGATCGGCGCGCCGGTGTTTGCGGAAATTGATAAGGATGAAAAGCGCGTGGTGCCGTGCATGCACTCCGTGGGCGCGCCGCTCGGTCCGGGACAGAAGGATGTTCCCTGGCCGTGCAACCACGAGAAGTACATCGTTCACTTTCCGGAGACGCGCGAGATCTGGTCGTATGGTTCGGGCTATGGAGGCAACGCGCTGCTGGGGAAGAAGTGCTTTGCGCTGCGCATTGCGTCGAACATCGCGCGCGACGAAGGCTGGATGGCCGAGCACATGATGATCGTGGGCGTGGAGTCGCCGCCCGACGCCAGCGGCAAGACCGAGAAGACGTACGTCGCCGGCGCGTTTCCATCCTCCTGCGGCAAGACTAATTTCGCGATGCTGATCCCGCCCAAAGGCTTCGAGGGCTGGAAGGTGTCGACCGTCGGCGACGATATCGCGTGGATCAAGCCGGACGCGCATGGGCAGCTTCACGCCATCAATCCGGAGGCGGGATTCTTCGGCGTCGCTCCGGGGACCTCGGTGAAGACTAATCCCAACGCGATGGCCACACTGGCCAGCAACAGCATCTTCACCAACGTCGCGCTGACGGTTGGGGAGGATGGAAAACCCGACGGCGGCATCTGGTGGGAGGGCATGACGGATACTCCGCCGGCGCACCTGATCGATTGGCGCGGCCATCCGTGGACGCCGGAGAGCAAGACACCGGCCGCGCATCCGAATGGGCGTTTTACGGCGCCTGCGTCGCAATGCCCGAGCATCGATCCCGACTGGGAGAACCCCAACGGCGTGCCCATCTCGGCGTTCCTGTTCGGGGGACGGCGGCCTAATACGATTCCGCTGGTCTACCAGGCATTCAACTGGTCGTCGGGCGTGTATACCGGGGCGACGATGGGCTCGGAGACCACTGCCGCTGCGGGGGCGCCCACGGGCAAGGTCCGCCGCGATCCGATGGCGATGCTGCCCTTCTGCGGCTACCACATGGGCGATTACTTCCGCCATTGGATCAAGATGCAGCGGTCGCTGACTGCGACGCCGCGCATCTTCCACGTTAACTGGTTTCGCAAAGACGCCGATGGGCGTTTCCTGTGGCCGGGCTATTCGGAGAATATGCGGGTGCTGAAGTGGATCGTCGACCGGGTGCGCGGCCGGTCCCAGGCGAAGGAGACGCCGATCGGCTGGACTCCGCATTTTGAGGACATCCACTGGGACGGCCTGGACATCCCCGAAGCCGCGCTGCGGGCGACATTTGACCAGCTTCAGCGCGTTGACTCCGCCGCCTGGAAGCACGAGGTGATGAATCACGAGGAACTTTTCATCGACCTCCACGACCATCTTCCGGCAGAGATGATCTACGAGCGCGAGTTGCTCATCTGCCGCCTGTAGCGATACATACAGGTGATGCAGCGGGCGAAGCGGGAAGTTCGCAATTGAGATGCGATGCCGGACATTTGACGCAATTTCCCTTGACGCCAAGGGAGTTCCGCACTACTCTAGGGGAGTGACAGGACTCCCTTCGGGTTGAGTCGGTCACAACGAAGTCCACCCACTTCGTTGCTTTACCGGAATACCCACGCAACAGCCCCCACCGCGCTGCGTGGGTTTCCTCTTTAAGCCCCTGATTTTATTCACAACCGGCCGCTTGACGTGGCGGGCGATAAACGGTAACTTCTAATCCATGGGATTGTTCTGCACCACCGCCTGTATGTGTAGCTGTTGCCCTTGTTGTATGGGCAAGAGCCGCTGCTGCGCTGGTGCATCCCCCTCCTAGGCGAATTTTAGTAACACCTGAGCCTTAGACATCCGGAGCCCACGTATCAGCGCAAAGCGCGATATGTGGGCTTTTTTACGTTTCCCCAAGAAATCAGGATCAACGGCAACAGAAGCACCAAGGAGCTTTATGGCAACCCCGAACACAAACCAGCCCTCCCAGACGCACACCGGCCACCGGCTTCCTATCAATGTGGACCTCGTCGCGATTGCTATCGGCCTGACGCTGGCCGCTCTGATCCGCTTCAACGTCATTCACCAGATCAGCTTCTAGTTCTACGCCGCCCGGCTGTACGTTTCGCAGCCCCGCCCTGAGCCATTGCACGCCTACATTATGCCCACCCAGACCATCCCTATGCCCATCGCCGCCGATACCGCTTCACGCTACTCGGTGCCGCCGGAGGCGACATCTCCGCTGCGTGGGACGAGCCTGGCCAGCCTTATTCCCGGCGTTGCGCTTCTGTTCGGCATTGGTCTCCTCGGCAAGCTGCTTGAACATGCGTTCACGGTTCTTCGCACCACGCACCACTTGCGTCTGCCGCAGATCGAGTACGTTCTCTGGGCCATCATCCTCGGCCTCATCGTCTCGAACTCAGTTGGCGTGGCGCGTATCTTTCGACCGGGCATCGCCACCTACGAACTCTGGCTGAAACTTGGGATCGTCCTGGTGGGCGCGCGGTTTCTGCTGCAGGATGTCCTGCATATCGGCGGACTGTCATTGCTTCTAGTGGCGGTCGAGCTTGTCCTCTCGCTCTCGGTAATGACTCTGCTCGGCCGCATCTTCAAACTTCCGCCCAAACTCACCAGCCTGCTCGCCATCGGATCGTCCATCTGCGGAGTCACCGCCATCATGGCCGCGCAGGGAGCCATCGAGCCCGACGAGGAAGACACATCCACCGCGATTGCCGCCATTCTGACGCTGGGCGCCATCGCTCTGTTCACCTTCCCCGCCATCGGCCATTTGCTGCACATGGGCCAGCAGGCCTATGGAATGTGGGCTGGCCTGGCCGTCGACAATACCGCCGAATCGGTTGTCACCGGGGCGCTCTACGGGCAGGACGCTGGCAAGTGGGCCGTGCTCGCCAAGACGGCGCGTTCGTCTTTCATCGGATTCGTCGTGCTGGGCTATGCGGTGTACTGGGCCTCGCAGGGCAAGGCGGCTGTGGTCGAGAACAAAGCGCTGTTCCTGTGGCAGAAGTTCCCGAAGTTCATCCTTGGTTTCCTGGCGATTTCGTTCTTCGCGACCGCGGGCTTCTTCACCAAGGGCCAGCTGGACAGCATCTCCAACCTGTCGCAGCTGGGCGTTCCTGCCCGCATTCGCCGGGGTTGGACTCCGCACCAATCTGAAGGATCTTGTGGGCCAGGGCTGGCGTCCGCTGGCCGTGGGCGTGCTGGGCGAAGTCTTCATCGCCTTCATCACGCTCGGCCTCGTCTTCTGGAGCTACAACCACGGAGTCTCCCGATGACTCCTGCCACAGGTTTTACGCGATATGGGGGCCTCATCTTCGGCGCATTTGCTGCGTCGTGGGTGGGCATTCGCGCGATCACGCGAAATGCTCCCGCCAATTTCGTCCCATCTTCGCGCCGTTGTTGTCGCCCCTAGCGAGAACACGCATCCGCACGCATCCCTACAACTAAATCCTCATAGCTCGCCGCGAACCCGCGCGCCCCCACATCAGGAGACTCGCATGATCCGCACTACTTTGGCCTATCTGTTTCTCATTCGTATTTTCCGCTTTCATCGCCTTGACCATCCATTCCCCGGCCCAGGTGGTGAACGGAACCATCTCCGGAACGGTGACTGATCCCAGTGGCGCCGTCATCGCCAACGCCAGTGTCCTGATCCACAACGACGACATTGGCGTGCAGCGCGCGTTGACGACCAGCGGCATTGGCACGTTTACCGCGCCGGCCATCCCGATTGGAAGCTACACCATCACGCGTCGAGGCCGACGGTTTCGGAAACTACCGGCGCACCGGCATCACGCTTACTGTCGGCCAAACTCTTAACCTCAATCTGTCACTGAAAGTCACCGGGAGCGAGACCGTCACGGTGCAGGACGTTCCTTCCGCCGTCAATCTTTCCTCCGACCAGATCTCCGGGCTGGTCGATGCGCGCCAGGTGAAGGAGCTTCCGCTGAACGGACGCAGCTACGACCAACTGCTGCTCCTGAATCCCGCTACCGTGAACTACACCAACCAGCGTTCCGGCAGCGTGGGAACCTCGAACTCCTCGGTGGGCAGCATGTTCTCCGTCTCCGGCCGCCGGCCGCAGGACAATCTCTTCCTGCTGAACGGCATCGAATACACCGGCGCCTCGCTGATCAACACCACACCCGGCGGAACCTCCGGTCAACTGCTTGGCATCGACGGCATTCACGAGTTCAACGTCGTCAGCGACACCTACTCGGCCTCCTACGGCAAGCGCGATGGCGCGCAGATATCCATCTCCACCACAGGCGGCACGAATTCGCTTCATGGCAGCGCGTATGAGTTTCTGCGCAATAGCTTCTTCGACGCTCGCAACTACTTTGACAGCACGCGCATCCCCGAGTTCCAACGCAATAACTTCGGCGCATCTCTGGGCGGGCCCCTCCGCAAAGACAAGCTGTTCCTCTTCGCCAACTACGAGGGCTATCGCCAGAACCTGGGCGAGTCGATCGTTACGCTGGTGCCGGACAATCAGGCGCGTCTGGGCAACGTCCCCAACGCAAATACCGGCATCTACGCGCCAACAGCCTTCAGCCCGATCTCGGCACAGCTCTTGAATCTGTGGCCGGTCGCCAACGGTCCAGAGATCACTCAGCTTAATCCCGCGGGAACTCTGGTGGTGCCCACCGGTATTGCCAAGTACATCGGCACCGCGCCGCAGCATATTCGCGAGGACTTCGGTACCGCGCGCTTCGATTACACGATCGGCGCTGCGGACACGTTCAACTCCATCTACACCATCGACAATTCCACAGCAGTCCAGCCCCTCGGCCAATCCCTATTCCTACGTTGATGAGTATCTGCGCGAGCAGGTCCTGAGCTTCCAGGAACAGCATGTCTTCTCGCCGCGTCTGGTCAACATCGCTCGCGTCGGCTACTCGCGCTCCACGTTTTACTTCTACGGCTACGTTCCAGCGGCTCAACAGGCGCTGGCCCCAAGTGTCAGGCCGGGAGTGCCCACCTATGCGGTAGTCATCTCCGGCTCGACCGCTTCGAATGGCGCGTCGTCGATCACGGCCGCCGGCGCGAATGTCGGCTCGAACAACGGCATCACGCGCAACCTCTACACCTTCGACGATCACTTCTACTACACCATCGGCAAGCACACCATCCAGGCGGGAGTGTGGCTGCAGCGCCTGCAGTCCAACGACAACCTGGCGCAGGACCAGTACGGGCAGGCTTCCTTCGCTTCGCTGACCACTTTCCTCAACGGCGCGATCAAGACCTTCACCTACGCGCCGACTACGACTGAACTCGGCTGGCGCGCGCTGTTCGCCGATGCGTTCATTGAAGATACCTGGCACATCACTCCGCGGCTCGAGGCTCGAGTCGGCTTCCGCTCGGAGACCTCCACCGGCTGGAGCGAGTCGCAGAACCGCGCCAGCGTCTACACCTTCGCCAACGGAGTCATCAGCACCAATCCCACCTCCGGACTCTCCAACGCGCTCACCAGCAACAAGGCGCTGGTTTCTTCCCGAGCCGCGGCTCGGCTTCGCATGGAATGTCTTCGGCAACGGACGTACCAGCCTGACCGGAGGCGCGGGCCTGCACCACACCCTGCTTGACGCTCTCGACTATCGGCTGGATCAGGCTGCGCCTTACAATACCGTCTACTCTTACAGCGGCACGGCAACGACTGTGGCGAATCCGACTGGCGGCACCGAGTCTGGTTTCCCCTTCCACCGTGGACTCGGCGATCCACACTCCCGCGCTGTTCTCGTACAACCTCAAGATCGAGCAGCAACTGGCTACGGCAACGTCGCTCTCCGTCGGCTACAGCGGATCGCACAGCTATCACCAGATTCTCAACGGCGATCTGAACGAACCTGCCTACGTCATCGGGGCCAACGGCCAGGTCTTCTATCCTGCGTCGGGAACGCCGACGTCGCCGGCCGCGCCGATCAAGGGGAATCCGGCCGTTGCGAATACCACCTCGTGGTGGGCCGGCGGATCGGGAAACTACAACGCCCTGATCGTCGACCTGCGGCACAACTTCAATCACGGCCTCCAGCTTCGTGGAAACTATACGTGGTCCAAGAACCTGGACGACGGCTCGGCCTGGAATACGTCGGTGTCATCCAACACACCGGCCTTCGTCGCTGTGCCCTCGTTGCCCCATCTCGATTACGGCCCTGCTGCGACCGATATCCGCAATATCGCTTCCATCAACGCCACCTACGAGTTGCCCTTGGGCAAGAACAAGGCGCTTCTTCGCCAATGCCGGCGAGCTGACCGACCACATCGTCTCCGGTTGGTCCATCTCCTCCATCACGACTGTGCTCTCGGGCTTTCCTTTCAGTCCGCAGTTGGGCTATAACCCGACGGGCTCGGGCGACTCGCGCAATCCGGTCCGGCCCAACGTGACGCCTGGATTCTCCGGCGCACTTTATCCCAGCGGCAGCACCGCTCAGCGCGTGGCGCAATACTTCAATCCCGCAGCCTTCTCCGCTCCTGCCGCCGGCTACGTGGGCAACGCCGGCCGCGATTCCCTGATCGGTCCGAACTTCGCGAACTGGGACTTCTCGCTGCTGAAGTCCACCGCACTGAGCGAAGCTACCCGGATCCAGTTCCGGGCGGAGTTCTTCAACATCCTCAACCACACCAACCTGCAGCTTCCGAATGAGGTCGTCTACTCAGCCGGCCCAACCCAGGGACCCCTCGCCAGCCAGAACACGGTCCCGGCGCTGGGGTCGCCCGGCGTCATCTCAGCCACCGCCAACACCAGCCGCCAGATCCAACTCGGCCTGAAGCTGCTCTTCTAGCCCGCAAAAAAAGCGCCGCACAAACAGAAAGGCCCACCTCCGTAGAGGTGGGCTTTTTCCGCACTGCCCAAGCTTTTAGATTGAGAACCGAGCTATTAGTCGGAAGTCACCGCGGAGAGGAAACACGGGAACATCACGATCACCACGAATAGGAGGGATACGGTCGCGCTATGCATAGTCTCTACCTCAACTTTCGTCGGCGATGAAGTTCACCAGCGCTTCCAATATCGCGCCTCCAGGTCGCGAGTCCCATCCCACTTTTGTGTTACCAGGCAGGATTTCCTGCTCTAGCAAGGCGGCAGATCACTGACTTTCGTCTTCGGAGTCAATGCCGCAAGTATTGTCTTAAGAATTACATACAAGACAGGGATAAAGAACAGGTTGAGGATGGTGGACAGCATCATGCCGCCGACCACAGCCGTACCGACGGAGTGGCGTCCGAGCGCTCCGGCGCCGGTGGCAAAGTAGAGCGGCATGACGCCCAGGATGAACGCGAGGCTGGTCATCAGGATGGGCCGGAGACGCAGTTGAGCCGCAACAATCGCGGCCACGATGATCGACTTGTTGAGCGCCATTTGCTGCTCCGCGAACTCGACAATCAGGATCGAGTTCTTGGCTGACAGACCGATCAGCATCACCAGCCCGATCTGCACATACACGTCGTCGTTGATGCCGCGCGACGCGACCAGCGACAGCGCACCCAGCACCGCCATTGGAACGGCCAGCAGGATGATGAAGGGAAGGAAGAAGCTCTCATACTGGGCGGAGAGGGTGAGGTAGACGACCAGCAGGCCAAGCCCGAAGATGATCACCGCCTTGCCCTGCGACTCGACCTCTTCGAGCGCGAGGCCGGTCCACTCGAACGTCATGCCGGGCATCTTGAATTTGTCGAACAGCTTCTGCATGTTCTCGAGCCCCTGCCCGGAGCTGAGTCCTTCGGCGGGCGACCCGTCAATCTCGGCAGAGCGGAAGAGGTTGTAGTGGTTGATGACCTGCGGCCCGGAGGTCTCCGACAGCGCAACGAGATTATCCAGCGGCACCATCTGCCCGGCGTTTGAGCGGACGTAGTACTGGCTTGAGATCGCCGGCGTTGCGCCGGAACTGCTGGTCCGCCTGCACGTAAACGCGGTAGGAGCGGTTGTTGAAGTTGAAGTCGTTGACGTAGCTCGAGCCCATGTAGGTGCCCATCGCCGCGGTGATCTGCGACAGCGGAACGCCCATCGCCTCGGCCTTCTGCCGGTCGATGGTGACTGTAGAGCTGCGGATCGTTCGCCGTGAATGTCGTGTTCAGGTTTACCAGCCCGAACTGCGGATTCGCGCGCCGCGCCGACCAGCGTGTGGGCGATGCGATCGATGTCGCCGAAGGTGTTGCGGCCGCCATCCTGCAGGATGAACTGGAAGCCGCCGACGGTGCCGATGCCCTGGATCGCGGGCGGTTCGGCCGCGAAGAGGATGCCGCCGGGAACGCCGAAGAGCTTCGGCGCAATCCTGGCGACGATGTCGTGCGCGGAATGTCCCGGGCCCTTCTTGGTGCGCTCGTCCACCGGCTTCAGCGGGGCGAAGATCAGGCCGGAGTTGGGCGAGCTTCCGCCGGCGAGCGAAAAGCCCATGACGGAGAATGTTCCGAAGACGTCCGGGATCCTGCTGCACCAGCGCCGCGCCCTTGTCGGCGAAGTCCGATGGTATAGCTGAGCGAGGCGCCGGGAGGCGTCTGGACGAGGATCAGGAAGTAGCCCTGGTCCTCCACCGGGACGAAGGCCGTCGGCACATGGTTGTACATGTACACGGTGGCAGCGAGGCCCGCGACGAAGAGCACCAGAAATGCATAGCGCCACTTGACCACCCAGGTCACCGCGACGACATACCAGCGATGATCTTCTGGATAGCCGCCTCGACCGGATTGAGCAGCAGACCCAGCAGGCCCGTCGGACGTGTCTCCGGCCGCAGGAACAGACGCGGCCAGCGCAGGCGACAGCGTAAGCGCATTGAACGCCGAGATCGCAATCGAGAACGCGATGGTCAGCGAGAACTGTTTGTAGAGGATGCCGGTTGTTCCGGGAAAGAAGCTGACCGGAACGAAGACCGAGATCAGCACCAGCGAGGTGGCGATGACGGCGCTGGTGACTTCCGCCATCGCGACTGAGGTGCCTTATGCGGATCGTGGGCGCAATCCTCTCTGTTGCCCATGATCACGGTGCCTTCGAGATGCCGCTGCACGTTCTCGATGACGACGATCGCGTCGTCGACCACCAGGCCGGTGGCCAGCGTGATGCCGAACAGCGTCAGCGAGTTGATGGAGAAGCCGAAGATCTTGATGAACAGCGAATGTGCCGATCAGCGAGACCGGGATGGTAATGGCTGGAATGATGCGTGGCGCGCCAGTCCTGCAGGAACAGGAAGATGACGATGATGACGATGATGATCGCCTCGGCCAGCGTCTTCTCGACCTCCTTGATGGAGTCCGAAACGACGGTGGTCGTGTCGACCGCGATGATGCCTTCCAGCCCCGGCGGATAAGGTCTTCTGCAACTCGGCGAGGACCGCCCTGCACGTCTTGTCGACATCGAGCGCGTTGGCGTTGGAGAGCTGCTGAACGCCGATGCCGACGGCGTCGCCGCGCGGAGAAGTCGCGGTCGCCGAACTTCAGGCTGGTGTTGTAGGTCTCCGCGCCCAACTCGGCGCGGCCGACGTCCTTCAGCAGGACGATGCCCGACCCGGCCCCGGGCGTGGTCGCCGCAACCGATCCTACAGGCGCGCTGGGTGCGTTCGACTTGAGGATGATGTTTTCGAACTGGTGCGGGTCGGTCAGGCGGCCGACGACGCGCACTGCCATCTGGTAGGCCTGGTTGGGATCGGAGGGCGGAAGGCCAAGCTGTCCGGCGGGGACTTCGACGTTCTGCTCCGCCAGCGCGTTGGTGACATCCAGCGGGGTCAGCCCGCGCGCCGCCAGCTTGTTGGGATCGAGCCAGATGCGCATGGCGTACTTGCGCTCGCCGAAGATGATGACCGCGCCCACGCCCGGAACACGCTTCAGCGCATCCGCTACATAGACGTCAAGGTAGTTGGAGATGAAGGCCGGCGAGAGCGAGTGGTCGGGCGAGATGAAGCCGCGCCGCCAGCACGAAGTTGGAGTTCGCCTTGGTGATGGAGATGCCGGTGTTGTTGACCGTCGGCGGGAAGACGTCCCTGCGCGGTGGCCACGCGGTTCTGCACGTCGACTGCGGCGATGTCGAGGTCGTAGCCGGTCTGGAAGGTGATGGTGATGGTCGAGGTGCCGTCGTTCGACGAGGTCGACGACATGTAGCGCATGCCCTCGACGCCATTGATGGCTTCTTCGAGAATGGTGGTCACCGCGGACTCGACGTCCTGCGAGTTCGCGCCGATGTAGTTGCAGCTGACGACGACCTGCGGCGGAGCCAGCTGCGGGTAGAGCGAGATCGGGATGGTCGGCATCGAGACCGCCCCGGCCAGCACGATCAGCAGCGCGCATACCGTGGCGAAGATGGGGCGGCGGATGAAGAACTCAACCAAGTGACTCTACCTTTCAATGTCGCGCTCAGAAGAACATGTCTTCAGCGCTGGCCCAGTCATATCGTGCTCAGGCGGATCGACTCAGAGTTCTAGCTACCTGTGTGCGGTGGCGGCGCAGGCTGCGGGGGCAGAGGCATGACCGGCGCGCCCTCCTGCAGGAACTGAATCCCGGAGAGGATCACCTTGTCGCCGGTACGCAGTCCGGCCTGCACCGGATAGATATTGCCAATCGGCTCGCCCAGCGTGACCGATACCTGGTGCGCTGCGTATCCGTCGCCCTTTGGCGCGGCGACATACACAAATGTCTGTCCGCCGATCCGGGTGACTGCGAGCACCGGCACCGTCGGCGCTGGCGCTGTGCTCCAGGTGATGCGCGCATTCACGATCTGGCCATTGCGCAGGCGCTCGCGACGACTTCGGAATCGGCGCCTTGGCCAGGATTCCCTGCAGATCGTTGTCCACCTGCGGCGACACAAAATCGATGCTGCTATGCGCCAGCACCGTGCCGCTCTCGTCGAGCAGATCCACGGCAAGCCCATCTTCGACCTGGGCGGCCCGCTCGGTCGGAACGTAGATGTACGCCTCGAGGTCTGCGTTCTCATCCACTGTGGTCAGTTGGCGTTGTGGCCGAAACATAGTCGCCGAGATGCACAGGGATATCGCCGACGATGCCGGCGAACGGCGCGCGAATCTCGTAGTACGCCAGCTGCTCCTTCTGGGTCTTGGTCTGCGCTCCGGCCGCATCGAGCGCCGCCTTCGAGTTCTGGAACGACTGCACCGCCTGGTCGTAAGCCTGCTTGGAGATGATGCCGGCCTTAAAGAGCTGCTCCTGCCGCGCCAGATCTGTCTTGTTGTAATCGTAGGTCGCCTTCAGCGGTTGCTCTGCCGCCTGCTGCGCCTGAACCGTGGCGATCTGCTTCAGCGGGTCGATCACCATCAGCAGCTGACCAGCCTTCACCACGTCGCCGGACTTGACCAGAATCTTCGTCAGGTTGCCGTCGACCTGCGGCTGCAGGGTGGCCGAGCGGCGGCTCTTGATCGTGGACACGTAGGTATCCGACGTGGGAACAGGGCTCAGGGAGACCGGCTGCACCTGCACCGGCATCGCCTGCGCCGCAGGAGCGGCCGGCGGATCGCCTTTTCTGCAACCCGCCGCAGAGGGCAACTGCCAATCCAGCGAGGGCGACCATCGGCACGCGCCGGGTGTTCCAGGGACTTTGCATCCAACGCACAGCGTATCTCCTTGAAAATGTCGGCCGTCAACTTCCGCCATCGGGTCAACAACATCGCAGTCGCCGGCCACCAAACCAGTATTGCAGATGCCCGGATAGAACGTTGGATGTTCCGGCGCTGCTGCAGATGCGAAAAGTCGGCGAAACTCGGGCTGAACTGCTAAGTCGCTCTCCCCATCGCTCCTGTCGCAAAGATGGAATGGATTGAAGTTTTCGTCGCGGTCGAAGGCGTCCGAATGCTCGCTCGCTTTCAGCCAGCCGATGACGAGGTAGGTAATCGGCGTCGCCAGCACTTCGTACGCCGACCTTCAGCAAGTAGCCGGTGGCAATAATGTTGACCAGCGTCCGCGCGGGGTACTTGCCCGCAAACGTCAGCGTGATTACCAGCACCGTATCCACTGCCTGCCCCACCACGGTCGACCCGATCGTCCGCGTCCACAGCATTCTGCCGTTGGTCCACAGCTTCATCCGCGCCATGGTGTAAGAGTTGGCGAACTCCCCGGCCCAGAACGCGATCAGCGACGCAGTCAGAATGCGCGGGATGAAATCCGAACACCACCGTGAACGCCTGCTGGTTCTTCCAGTCCGGCGCACCCGGCAGCGCGATCACCGACCGCCCCCATCAGGTAGAGCAGCGCCGTCCCGAAGAATCCCAGCCAGATCGCCCGCCGCGACGCCGCAAAGCCATACACCTCGGTAAACATATCGCCAAAGATATACGTGATGGGGAACAGCAGCACCGCGCCGGTCACCGCAAACGGCCCGATCATGCAGATCTTCTGCGCCACCAGATTCGACACCAGCAGAATCACCACGAACATCGTGGTCAGCACATCCAGATACTTGTAGCGTCGAACCGGCTCGGCCATGCTTCTCTGTCCCGGGGAAATATATAGCGCAGCTATTAGTATGCCGTGCCATGTATCCTGTTCGATATGCCCAGCGCGATTCTGCGAAAGCTGCTTGGTGTGTGCCTTTGCGCAGGCGCGGCGGGTGCGCTGCCCGCACAATCACTGGATGTAAAGCCAGATCATGTACTGGTCGACGAGCAGGCCATCATCCGCGTCACTGGTCTGCAACCGCACGAGCACGCCATCCTCCGCGCCGCTTTGGTTGATGGCGCAGGCAGCCCCTGGGAGTCGCAGGCCGAGTTCATCGCCGACGACGCTGGCACTGTAGACACCTCGAAGCAAGCGCCGGCAAAAGGTTCCTACCGCATCGTCTCCGCCATGGGGCTCGTCTGGTCCATGACTCCTGCCGCCAGGGACGTGCCCGCTTACCGGGCGCCGCACAACGACCAGACCATCCTGCTCGCACTGATGAAGGATGGCAAACCGCTGGCCAACGCCCAGCTTGTCCAGAGTTTCTATCCACAAAACATCCACCGAATCGAACTCAGCGGCCAGCTTCACGGCGTGCTCTTCGTTCCGGACGCGCCCGGCCCGCATCCTGGCGTGCTCGTCCTCGGTGGCTCCGAAGGAGGCATGCCTCAGGCGCGGGCAATCTGGCTCGCATCGCACGGTTATGCAGCACTCGCGCTGGCTTACTTCCACTATGCGGATTTGCCCGCAGAACTCAAGAACATCCCGCTCGAGTACTTCGGCGAAGCCATCGGCTGGATGATGCAGCGCCCGGAGGTCGACCCCAAACGCATCGCGGTGATGGGCACATCGCGCGGGGGAGAACTGGCGCTGCAGTTGGGCTCCATGTATCCGCAACTCCGCGCGGTCGTGGCTTATGTCCCCGCCAACGTCCTCTACCCTTCTTGCTGCGACCGCAGCTTCGACGCGGCTTGGACGTGGAAGGGCCATCCGCTGGCCTACGCCATTCCGACCCGGTACAGAGTTCCAGACCAGGCAAGCCAGCTTCTTGCCACCATCCCTGTCGAGCAGACTCGAGGCCCAATCCTTGTTGTCGCAGGCGATGACGACGGAGTCTGGCAATCCAGCTCGATGACTCTATCTGTCATTGCCCGCCTGAAGCAGGCCCACTTCGCCTACTCCTTTCAGCGCCTCGACTATCCCCACGCCGGCCATCGCGCCGGCAACCCCATGATCATCCCAACTTGGTCCAGCGTCCTGAAGCACCCCATCAGTGGTGAATCGGAATACCTTGGCGGAACGCCCGAAGGCAACGCAGCATCCTCGCTGGACGCAATTCCCAAGGTCCTCGACTTCCTGCAGCAAAGCCTCGCCATCCCTCCCACACGAGCACAATAATCCGCAGCACCAACCATCGCCGACTCGACAGCCCGATCCCTTCCGGCATACGCTGGTGCCCATGATTCCTATGAACCGCCGCCGCTTCGCCAAGCTTTCGGCACTTGCCCTCGCAGCAACTCGCATGCCGTCGTTCGCGCAGAGTGCCGCTAAGCCAGTTGGCTATGCCGCCGTCGGACTCGGCACCATCTCCGACCTCTTCATGCGCGCCTGCGCCAACTCGCAGACCGCCAAAGTTACCGCCCTGGTCACCGGCCATCCCGAGACCAAGGGCAAGAAATATGCCGCCATGTACGGCATCCCCGAAAGCTCCATCTACACCTACGAAACCTACGACCGCCTGCGCGACAACCAGGACGTCGACTCCGTCTACATCGGCCTGCCTAACAGCATGCATCGCGAGTACGCCGTCCGCGGCGCGCAGCTAGGCAAGCACGTCCTGTGCGAGAAGCCGATGGCCATCTCGTCCGCCGAGTGCAGCGAAATGATCGCCGCCTGTGCCGCCGCCAACCGCAAGCTGATGATCGCCTATCGCGTCCACTACGAGCCCACTCACCTGGAAGCAAAGCGCCTGATCGATTCCGGCGCCATCGGCCAGATTCAATCCTTTGAAGGCAGCTTCGGCTTCAACGCCACGCCCAACCAGTGGCGCCTGACCCGCCAGTACGGCGGCGGCGGTCCGCTGATGGATGTCGGCATCTATCCGATGAATGAAGTCCGCTGGCTCACCGGCGAGGAGCCGATCGCCTTCACCGCAGTCGCAGCCACCCGCGACCACGCCAGCGGCCGCTTCAACGAGATGGAGCAGACCCTCAACTTCACCATCAAGATGCCGTCAGGAATCATCGCCGCGCTGGGCTGCACCTACGGCTCCAATATGCCCGGCTTCCTGCGCATCCACGGCGACAAAGGCGCGCTCGAACTCAGCCCCGCCTACAACTACACCGGAGTCCACCTGACCAGCATCGCCGGCCCCACGCACATCGACATCACCAGCCCCGGTGAAGAACCGATGCACTTCCAGTTAGAAGCCGAGCATTTCGCCAACTGCATTCGCACTGGAACCGCCCCAAAGACATCCGGCGAAGAAGGCCTGCACGACATGCTCGCCATCGAATCCATCTACAAAGCCGCGGGCACACCCATCGCTTGACCCATCCCAAAATCGGGTGCCCCATGTTCGACGCAGTCGACCATGGGGATGCCAGCTTACTTCTTCGCAGCTTTCAGCCCCAGCTCCGCCATCACCATCTGCAGGTCCTTCCACGCCTCCACCTTCTGCCGTGGATCACGCAGCAGAAACGCCGGATGGTACGTCACCGCCAGCTTCGCCCCACGGCAGCTATGCCAGCGCCCGCGCAGCGAACTCAGCGACTGCTTCACCCCCAGCAGGTACGTCGCCGCCGTCGACCCCAGCGCCACGATCACCTCCGGCTGCACCACATCGATCTGCCGCAGCAGAAACTGCGAGCAGGTATTCGCCTCCACCGGCTCCGGCACGCGGTTCCCCGGCGGCCTGCACTTCACGATGTTCGCGATGTAGACCTGATCCCGCTGCAGCCCCATCGCGCCAATCATGTTGTTCAGCAGCTGCCCCGCCTTGCCCACAAACGGGATGCCCTGCGCGTCCTCATCCGCACCCGGACCCTCGCCGATGAACATCAGCCGAGCCGCGGGCGAGCCGTCGCCAAACACAATCTTGTGCCGTCCCGCATAGGCCAGCGGACAGCGCGTGCAGTCGCCAATCTCTTCCTGAATCGCATGCAGCGCCGCAGCCCGCTCCACAACCGGAACTTTCGCCGCAGGCAACGGCGCGAGATTATCGAACGAAACCAGTTTCATGAGTTGCGGCACCGCGGGAGTAACGGAAGGGGAGGCAGCCGAGAAATGTTCTGCCGGAATCGCGTCGTCAGGATAAGCCTCATCGCTCTCCGGCTCCGCAACCGCGGCAACGTTCGGTAGAACAGGAGCAACCGCTTGGGCCTGCGTCGCCACCGCGACGGCTTCATCCGCCGCAGCCTCAGGCACAAACTCGCCGCGGCGATAGAAGTCATGAACGCCTAGGTCGCGAAAGTATTCCACCCACGCGCGCAACTGCGGTTCGGCTTCGCCCTGCATCGTCTGCTTAAGATCTCCGGCTCGAGCGCGCTCAGATCCTTCGGCTCATGCTGTCCGACAACGAACGTCACGCGGCCCTGGTTGATCTCGTCCTGCGCAACGCGGCAGGCCTTCATACTCTTCGTGGGCATCAGTGGTTGCGCGCCCGATTGCAACTGCCGTGCTCTGCGGGCCGCGCCCTTCACAAGGCTGTACTTATTGTGGAGAGGATCCTCAATCGACATTGGTAAGCACCTCTGGGGATACCTCAAATCTACGCCAACCGAGCCGTTTTGTCCTACCCGGTCTTCCGGTGGATAACAGGGCATTTATTGTCAGATTCTCGCGCTGCGGCCGCCGACGAAGAATCAACCACATAGCTTCTATTCGATGCCAAAGCTCTTCAGCGCAGCCATCAGTCGCGGCGACGCGCTTCACCGTCCGGCACGCCTCCGCGATCGCCGTCACGCCATCGCGCACCCCGCGCTCGTACAGCACAATCGCGCGCATCTCCGTCGTCGCCTGGTCCAGCACGTCGTTCACCAGCGCGTACTTGTAGTCGCAACACCTGCTTCACTTCCTCGCGCGCCTCGTGCAGCCGCCGCTCAATCACCGCTTCGTCGTCCACGTGCTCGGCCTCGCTGCGATTGCGCAGCCGCATCTCCAGCACCTCAGGACTCGGCGGCAGGATAAACATCGACACCGCCTCCGGCATCTTCTGCATCATCTGCTTCGCGCCCTGCACGTCGATGTCGAGCAGCAGATCCTTGCCCGCCGCGCGCGCATGTTCGAGCGCCGAGAACGCCGTCCCGTAGTAGTTGCCGAAGACCTCGGCCCACTCCAGAAACTCGCCCCGCTCCACCATCTGCCGAAACGTCTCGCGGTCAGTGAAGTGATACTCGCGGCCATCCGTCTTCCGAGCCCCGCGGACGCCCGCGTCGTATACGAGACGGAAAAATCCAAGCCCTCCACCAGCGACCGAACCTGCGCCACCAGCGTCGACTTGCCCGAACCCGAAGGCGCCGAAATGATAAACAGAATCCCTGCCATGCGTTACAAGACAGTGTAAATGCTGCGCCGTCTTACGGCGTCGAGCGCGGCCAACTCAGCCAATAGCCGCGGCGTGAACTGCGGCTCCGGGGCTGATGTTCTTCGTACCAGATCTCGCTACGTTGGTCATAGAAGCGGTAGACCTCAAGACGATCCTCAAAGACTTCAATCTCGAAGTTACCCCAGGAGAAACTGACGGTCTGCCAATAGCCTTTGGCCACACCGGTCGGAAACTGGAGTCCTCTAGCGCAAGCCGCCAAAAGATCATGCGCATTGGCGACGGTACTACCGTCAAATGGGTCGGGACTAGTTGCGACCAACTGATCGACGTAGGCTCGAACCTGGTGCCCATCCGCTGAACTGTACGCTCACTTCCGACATATGTACCCACACTCGTCTTCACGTTACTCCAGATTCTGCACCTGTTCCCGCGCCCGCTCGATCTCCGTCTTCATCTCCAGCCCAAGCGTCGTCAGCCGCAGCCCAATCCCCGGATCGCCGCCCGTGGTCTTCGACAGCATCGTATTCGCCTCGCGGTTCAGCTCCTGCAGCAGAAAGTCCAGCCGCTTGCCCAGCTCCCCGCCCTCGTCGATCATCTCCACAAAGCTCTCGATGTGCGCCCGCAGCCGCACCAGCTCTTCCTCGATATCCGACCGCTCCACCAGCAGCGCAGCCTCGGCCAGCATGCGGTAGTCCTGCGCCGGTCCCGTAGCCTGCGCGGCAACGTCAGCATCCGCCTTCAGCAACTCAGCAATGCGCGTCCGCAGCCGCTCAAAGTGAGCCTCCCGCGCGCCCGTCCGCAATGCCGCAGCCTCCTCCGCCAAGTCCGCGCAGCCGCATCATGGACGCCTGCAACTCCGCCAGCCAGCGCCGCGCCCTCCACGCCGCGCACCTGGTTCAACTGCTCCATCAGCGCCGGCGCCAGCGCCATCACCGCAGCCTCCAGCGCCGGTCCGCGCGCCGGATCAGGCACGGCCGCAGCAGTCTCAGTCGACAACACACCGGGCATGCGCAGCAGCTCATTCAGGTCCGGCTCCACGTTGAAGTGATGCAGCTTCGCCGCCTCGTGAAACACCTGCAGATGCGCCGCCAGCAGTTCCCGGTTCAACTGAATCGTCTGCGCCTGAATCGCGCACGCGCCGGTCCACATGCAGCGTCACATCCACATGCCCGCGCTTGATGCGCTCCTTCATCAGCCGGCGCAGCGCCACTTCCAGCGCATCGCAGTCGCCTGGCAGCCGCAGATTCAAATCCAGAAAGCGATGGTTCACGCTCTTCATCGTCAGCGTAAACGCAACGCCATCTTCCGTCGACGACTGCGCCGTCGCGTAACCGGTCATCGAATAAATCGGCTTCACATCTCCGCGCATTCCAACACTCCCCGCAACATCCGGCACACTCTGCAACTGGCTCACTGTATTCCTTCCAGAACTTCTGCTTCCGCCGATTCGGTGGCGGCCCGTCGTTCGAATCGATCCGAATCGAACTGAAGATCGTACAGCCGCCGGTACGTTCCCGACTGCTGCATTAGATGCTCGTGGCGTCCCGATCTCGGTGATGCGCCCGCTCTTCAAGCACCACAATCCGCGTCGCACTGCGCACCGTCGACATGCGATGCGCAATCACAAACACCGTCCGCCCCTGCATCAGATTCGCCAGCGCGGCCTGCACAAATGCCTCGCTCTCCGTATCCAGCGCCGAGGTCGCCTCATCCAGAATCAAGATCGGCGCGTTCTTCAGAATCGCCCGCGCAATCGCCAGCCGCTGCCGCTCGCCGCCGCTCAGCCGCACGCCCTTCTCGCCGATCATGGTGTTGTACCCGTCCGGCATGCGCAGGATAAAGTCGTGCGCCAGCGCCATGCCGCGCCGCCTCCTGCACCTTGCTCAACGGAATGTCGGGCTGGCCGTACGCAATGTTGTTGCGCACCGTGTCGTTGAACAGGATCGTCTCCTGCGTCACCTTGCCGATCTGCTCGCGCAGCGAAGCCAGCGTCACATCACGCAGGTCCTGGCCATCGATCAGGATGCGTCCCTCAGTCACATCGAAGAACCGCGGAATCAAATTCAGCAGCGACGACTTCCCCGCGCCACTCGGTCCCACAATCGCAATCACCTCGCCGCGCTTCACGTCGAGGTCGATGCCATGCAGCACTGGCTTTACCTCGCCCTCGCTCTCGTAGGCAAAGTCGACGTGCTCAAACCGGATCGAGTCCTTGAAGCCCGCGCACTACCTGGGCCTTCTTCTTCTCGACCACGTCATCCTCCGCATCCATAAACCGGAAGATGTACTCGCTGGCGCCCACCGCCTGCTGAAAGTTGTTGTAGTAGCCAGGCATCCTGCGCACCGGGTCGTACAGCATGATCACCGCCGCCAGGAACGCGATAAACGTGCCCTCGGAGATGCCATGCAGGATAAAGAAGGTCCGCCCGTACCACAGCAGCAGCGCCAGCAGCACCGCGCCCAGCGCGTCCATCAGCGGCGACGAAATCGCCTGCACCGCAACCGATTTCATGTTCGCACTCAGCAGCCGGTCGGAGGCTCGGCGGAAGCGGTTGATCTCCCAATGCTCCATACCGAACGCCTTCACAATTCCGTTGCCCGTGATCGTCTCCTGCACAATGTTCTGGATCTCCGCCAGCTTGTCCTGCCCGCGTCGCGTAGTCTTACGCACACTGCGGCCGACTTTGCGCGACGACAGCACAATGATCGGCACAAACACCAGCAGCACCAACGCCATCGTTCCGCCCGTAACGATCACCACGCCAATCATCACGACCAGCGTGAACAACTGCTGCAGAAAATCGCTCAGGATCGTCGCCATGGCGGTCTGCACACGTTCGACATCGTTGATCAGCGTCGAAATCAGCGTGCCCGACGTATGCCGCTGGAAGAACGCGGTCGATCGCCGCAACATCGAATCGTAAAAATCGTTCCGCAGGTCCGTGATCATGCCGAACCCGGCCTTGTTCGCCAGCAGCGTCCCCAGGTAGTCGCAGATCGACTTGATGATCGCGGACCCCACCAGCGCCACCGCAACCACCGTCCACGCGTTATGGAAATGATGTGGAATCAGGAACTGCAAGTTGATCACGTGCTTCGTGTGCGGGATGGTAAACACCAGCACCTGATCCGGTGACGCCTTCGGGCTCAGAACGTTGTCGATGATCGGCTTGATCAGCATCACGCGCAACGCCGCCATCGCCGCGAACACCGCCATCAACACCACCGACGCCAGCGAGTACAGCGACATACGGACGCACGTACCAGCAGCAATCGCCAGATGCGCTTCATCGTGCTGGTCTCCCGTTCGCCCACACGTCCGCGTCGCTTCGTTCGCCCTCGATCATTACAGCCATTCTATTGGTTTCCAGCCGATGAGGCACCGCTCTTGTTTTCCGACTGACAACTAACAACCGACAACTAACAACTCTCTACCGCGGCATGTCCCGGTGCGCCGTCTTCACGCGATGCCCTTCCGCTTCCAGCCGCTTCTTCATCTCTTCTGCAATAAACACCGACCGATGCTGTCCGCCGGTGCATCCAAACGCCACCGTCAGATAGCTCTTGCCTTCCTCGATGTAGTGCGGCAGCAGAAACTTCAGCATGTCCGTCACCTTATCCAGGAACTCCTGCGTCTGCGGAAACTGCCGAATGTACTTCGCCACCTTGGGATGCCGCCCCGTCAGCTTGCGGAACTCCGGCACAAAATGCGGATTCGGCAGAAACCGCACATCGAATACCAGGTCAGCCTCGGCCGGCACACCATTCTTGAAGCCGAAGCTGTTGGAAGAGATCGTCAGTGTTCGATCCGCTCTCATCACGCTCAAACTGCGAATTGATGTGCGCGCGCAGTTCATGCACATTGAACTTCGTCGTATCCAGCACGATGTCCGCAACGTTGCGGATCGGATCCAGCCGCTTGCGCTCCGCCGCGAATCCCTTGCACCACGGTCTCGCCGCGCCCCATCGGATGCGGCCGGCGCGTCTCGGAGAAGCGCCGCACCAGCGCATCTTCGCTGGCCTCCAGAAAGACCACGCGCGTCGGCAGCACCTTGCGCACCTTCTTCAGAATCGCAGGAAAGCGATCCAGCCGCATACCCTCGCGCACATCCACCACCAGCGCGGCGCGTTCGATCTCCACCGACTGCCGCACCAGATCGGCGAACCGCGGAATCAACTCCAGCGGCAGATTATCGACCGAGTAATAGCCAAGATCCTCAAACGCCTTCAGCGCCGACAGCTTCCCCGAGCCCGACATCCCGGTCAGAATCACCAGTTCGCCGTGCTCGCCCCCGTGCGCAACCTTCACGGATGGCTTAGAGGACTTCTTCGCAGTCTTCGCCTTACTCATCGGGGCCTTGCTCTTCGGAGCCATGCTGGAATCCTAGCATCCCGCCGGACATCGCTAAACCACGCTACGCGCTGGCCAGCGCCGATCCGTCGAGTCCGGGCACTGCCTCCACCGGCCGCGGCCGCCGTATCCCCTTCGTAGCCTTCTGCCGCTGGCGGACCGCCTGCTGCTCGATCTTCGCCAGCGCGTCGCGAAGCGCCGTCATCATCTCGGCCGACTCGCAGGTCGCAACCATGCTCTCCTTGCCTTGCTTCACGGTCACATCTGCAATCTTGCGGTACTTGTCGACCGTCAGGATGACATTGGCGCTGGTTGCGCCGCTGACGATCTTCTCGATCGCACTCAATCCACTCAGTGCTTGATCCTTGTATTTCTGCGTGACGACGAATTGCCTTCCCGTGTACTCGATGATCATCCACTTCACCTCGTGTTGTCGTCTGCCCGAGTTTTTCAACTCGGGTGCGTATCAGCGTACACGACGTTGGTGGGTACTGGGAATCTGCATATCTTCGCGGTACTTGGCCACCGTCCGGCGGGTAACCCGGATCCCCTGCCGTTGCAACTCCGCAGCCAGGTGGTCGTCCGTCAGCGGCTTGCGCGGGTCTTCGTCCTCAATCAGCTTCTTCACCTTGCGCTTCAGCAGCACCAGCGGCAGGTCGCCGCCCTCCGGTCCGTTCACGCCTTCGCTGAAGAAGAAACGCAGTTCATACACTCCCTGCGACGTGTGCACATATTTGTTCGCCACGGCGCGGCTGACGGTCGAAGGATGGACGCCGATCTCCTCGGCCACCTCCTTGATCATCATCGGCTGCAGGCCCTGCTCGCCGCGCTCCAGAAACTCCTGCTGCCGGCGCACGATCACCTCGCACGTCCGCACAATCGTATTCTTCCTCTGCTCGATGTTGCGCAGCAGCTGGATCGCGGACTTGTACCGCTCCTTCACATACTCGCGGACATCCTTCTCCGCATCCTTGTCGCGCAGCATCTTGCGATACGCGTGGCTCAGCCGCAGCGTAGGCATGTCCTCTTCGTTCATCACCACAACATACTCGCCATCGCGCTTCACAAACGCGACATCCGGCTCAATCAGCCGCGTCTCGCTCACGTTGTAGCGCTGTCCCGGCCGCGGATCAAGCGTGCGGATCAAGTCCACCGCCGCCTGCACCTCTTCGGCGCTGCGCCCGCAACTGCGCGTCAGCTCGCGCATATCCTTCTTCTGCAGCAGCGCCAGATTGGTGGAGACGATGTGCGCGGCAATCTCAAAGACGTCACCGCTGCAACCCGTCCGCGGCACCGCACCTGGAGCCTTGTGCCCATTCGTCGCGGGCGTAACACTCGGGGCCTCATGCAAAACCTGCTGCGCGACTGGGGCGTAGTCGCTCTCTTCGCCATCCAGCGCGTCTTCGGATTCCTCGTCTTCCTGATGAGCGAGTTGGTAAGCCGCCTTTGCCTGCGTCCGCTTCAACACCATCTCCGCCTCGCGGCGCTGGGCATTGATCTGGATCAGAAGGCACTCGCGCAAATCCCGCGCACCCACTCCCAGCGGGTCAAGATGATTGATGATCGAGCAGCGCCTCGCGCACCGTAGCCAAAGCCGCTTCGCGCTCGTCGGACCTTGCGTTTTCGCCGGAACGCTCAACCGCAGCCGCGGCGGCAATATCTATCCCTGCATCCGCCGCATGGTACACATCCCAACCCGGACGTGCCTTCGTTCCGCGTTCAAACGGAATCGGCTCCGAACGCACCGGCCCCCGCGACTGCAGCAGGCCGTCGACCAATTCCTCATCGGTGGCCGTCAGATACCCATCCTCGTTCAGATTCCCCACCACCAGGTCCGCAGCCAGCCGAACTTCCGGGGTCAGGGTCATCGACCCAAGCTGCCAGTCCAGATGATCGGTCAGCGTGCTCGGCTGCGACAGAAAATTCTCAAACGAGGGCCGTTCAATCTCCTCAAAGTTCGACGCCGTCTTGAATCCCGGATCGAGATAGTCCTGGAAATAGCTTCCGAAATCGACCTCGTCGAACGGATCTTTCTCCACCCGCTCTTTCTCGGTCGCCACCTCCTCAGCGGAAAGCTCCCGTTCCGCCTCGCGCCCCGCCCATCTCCTCAATCGTGACCGCAGGACTCTTCAATCTCTTCCAACACCGGATTCTCCACCATCTCGGTGTTGATCATCTCCCTCAGCTCAAGCTTGTTCAGCGCCAGCACGCTGACCATCTGCACCAGCCCAGGCGTCAGCACCTGGCGTTGGGAGACTTTCAGATTTAGCTTCGGTTGCAGCAATCCGTTTACCTCATCAAGCTTCGTCGCTCCACATCGCTGCAGGTGAGCAGTCATCGACAACCGACCCTCCAGCCCTCACTTACGGGGAACTTGGCCCCAGTCTACAACGCCGGCCCTCGTTCGCGCGGAGTGTAAGATACAAAGGTGCGTCAGAACCTGGCACTTCTAGTTCCGTTTATACCTGACGTACTCGGATAAGCAATAACACCTTCGAAGCAATCGGTCTGTGCGCTGGGTTACAGCTGTTTGACCCATGGCAACGCCGCTGAAACACAGCTTAAGACGTGTCAGATCGGAGTCAAGCTTCTCTCGTATCAAATATTCGCTCGCCGCTCGACCTGGCGCTCTAATCCATCGAGAATTTTTCGCCAAGATAGATTCGCCGCACCTCAGGGTTCCGTCCCAGTTCCCCAGGAGTTCCGGTAAACAAAATCCGTGCCATCATTGATGATGTACGCGCGATCCGTCACCGACAGCGTCTCGCGCACATTGTGGTCTGTGATGAGCACACCAATCCCGTTCATCTTCAAATCGAAGATGATCTCCTGCAACTCCAGCACCGCAATCGGGTCGATGCCGGAGAACGGCTCGTCCAGCAATATAAACGCAGGCTCAATCGCAAGGCAACGGGCAATCTCTACCCTGCGCCGCTCACCGCCGCTCAGGGCGTACCCCATGGTCTTGCGCACATGGCCCAGGTTCAACTGTTCAATCAGTTTCTCCGTCCGGGTGCGCCGGCTCTCCCAGCTCAGTTGCTGCGCCTCCAGCACTGCCAGGATATTCTCCTCCACCGTCAGCTTGCGGAAGATCGAAGGTTCCTGCGGCAGGTAGCTGATGCCGTATTGCCGCGCGCGCAGGTACATCGGCAGCCGGGTAATCTCGTCGCCATCCGCCATGATTCGTCCCGCATCCGGCCGCACCAGACCCACAATCATGTAGAAGCAGGTCGTCTTCCCCGCGCCATTCGGCCCCAGCAAGCCCACCACCTCGCCCTGCGCAGATCTCCATGCTGACGCCGCGCACCACCTGGCGCCCGCCATAAGCTTTGCCAATGTCCTCGGTCTCAAGCGTCCGCGTGCCCGGCTTCACCATCTCACTCGCTCTTTCCGCGTCACTGTTTAAACCTACCGCCGTCTTCAAACTTCGTCTGGAAAAAATCGAGCTCACCGCTTTCCCTTTTCTTTCTTGCCTTCGCCGCTCACCTGGGCGTCGGTCAGCACGCGCTGACCCGGCGCGCCCACCGCTTCGACGCTACCATCGCAGGAGTTGAATCGCAACGCGGCGCCCGTCGTCGTACCCTGCGCGCCAACAGCCTTGGGAGGATTCTGCGCGTCGCCGGTAAGCAGCGCAATCCGGTCGCTCGCCGTATAAGTCAGACGTTCGCCGGTCGCATGCATTCCCGGCTTGTCGAGTTCCACATGCCCGGTAGCCACCACGTGGTCCAGATTGCCGCTGAGCGAAGGCCCAGCTGCGTCACTGGCGCTGGCCGTCCCGCTCTTCTGCATATAAACCGTGCCCGCCGTTGCGCGAATCGTTCCATCCACCGTATCCGCGCGGAATCCGCCGGTGAAATCCGCCTGCCGCAGAATATCCGAGTAGATCAGCCCGCCGCTCGCGATCCGCACCACATCCGGCGCCTTCGCCTCGGCTGCGCCACTCTTGCCAGCCGCGGTTTTCGTCGCCGCTGCGCTGCATGCCGCCGTCTGGGTTCCAGCTTTTCCAGTCCCTGAAATATCCTCCGTCGAGGACGACAACAGCGTGTGTACCTGCGCTGCCTGCGCCGCTGCCGACCACCCCGTCCCGGCGTCGCCCCTCGCAATCAGCCGCTTTTCCGCCTGCGCAAACTCGATCACCGGAGCCAGCACCTGGTTGCCACCCTGCCACATCCGCACCGGCTTGCCGTAGAACGTAGCGATCTGGGTCGCATGCTCCAACTCCGCCCGGTCCGCAAGAATATGCGTCGGCTCAGCCGTCGCCGAGCCGGGTGCCCCATTCATGGCCGCACCACCGTCATGCGTGGGGTTTCGAGCCTCCTGCACATAATTCATCTTCACCGCGCCCACAGCATGCGCATCGCCGGTCTTGCGGTCGAGACCCACTTGGTCCGCCCACAACCCGCTGCCCGCGTCCATCACGTTGACGCCACCGGTCAGCGTCACACGATCCGTATCGCCGTCATACATCGCCCGCTGCGCCGTCGCATTTTGCACATCGTCGTGCGCCGCGGCCTTCGCACCAGCCTTCGCCGGACGCGCCGGAGCGTGGCGCATCAGCGTCACGTGTCCTGCCTGCACAGCGTTCAGCAAACTATCCTCAACCGCAGGCACACTCGCGCCACCGCGCTTCGCAACCCGCGGACGCATCTTCGCGTCCAGGCTGTCTCCCGAACTCGTCTGCTCGATTCCGTCCACGCTCATTTGACGCAACACGTGTATGTCCTCGACCCACAATTGTGTCCAACTGCGGCTGCTGCTTCGGCTCAGTCGAAGCCAGCAGATGACCATTCAACTCATCCGCCGACAACTCCGTCGTCCCCTCGCCGCTTGTGCTCGCCAGACTCCCGTTGTTCGCCAGCACAAGATGCGGCGTTCCGGTCGCGACCGCATCGCGCACCTCCGTGTTGCCGCCCGCGCCCGGAGCCAGCGTCACGTCAAGCTTTGCCGCCGTCAGATCCCGCGTACTCCAGGGTTCCTTCGCCGCCACCGTCGCCCGTGTCCGCTCCGTCAGATGCACCGGGCCGGTAAACACCGCATGCACCGGCTGAGGCTTGGCCTTTCCGTCGAACGAAATTGTCGCCTGAGTTCGCATCGCCCTTCATCTGGCTCAACGGCTTGTCGCTCGAGTACTTCACATCCCCCGTCAGAACCGCGGTCTGCGGCTGGCTCGCCGCAGTCAAAGCAACGTCCGCCTTCTGCGAATTCACGGTCACGCCATTCGCGCCGCCCGTCACATTGCCCTGCGCCTCCACCCGCGACAGCGTCCCATCCGGACGCCGGTACAGCGTCGCCTGGTCCGCCGCCGCCGTTCGCCCCTGCGACTCGTACGTCGCGTGAGTCAGAAACGCCTGCTGCCTCTGATCGTCAAACTGCGCAGACGCCGCCGTCATGGTCAGCGGACGGCCGCCCGCGATCCCGTTCATGTTCACCGCGGAATGAAGGGTCAGAAGGCCCGAATCGCTCGAATAGTCCGCGCCCACAGCATGCCCGGTTATCGCGCCCGCCTGGAAAGCAATTGGCTCGCTGGTCGCCGCTACCCCCAGCTTCTGCAGATAAACCAGACCGCTCGTCGTCACATGCATCACCTTCGCGCCGGAAGCATCGTCCTGCGCCGCTTTGGCTCCTTGAAGATCGATGTGCACGATCCCCGTCGCGCGCACCACTCCGTTCGCCTGGTCATACTCAAACTCATCGCCGTAGATGCGGTCGTGCCGGTCGCCCTTCGTTCCATACAGCAGAATCGACACGCCATGCAAAGTCAGCTTGTTGTCGGTGTGCTTCTCCCACTTGGCCGCATGGATCGTATACAGCGTCTGCGATCCCCGCGACTGCGAGTAAGTCCACCCGCTCGCGTCGCTCACACGTTGACGCCCAGTTTGCCCGGAAGATCCGCCCAGAGCCGGTGCCTCAGGTAGCGCGCCGTTCCAATAAACGCGGCGATCACCATCATCAGGAAGACCGCGCTCCCCAACAGCCAAACTCTCAGTCGTTCAACCCGATTGCGCATCCGTCCGCCACTTCCATCTTCTCACCCTTGCAGAATCCGCGCCCCACCCTCGAACCCCGAACCTCGAATCCCGAACCTCGAAATTCGACGCCGCAGGAATAGAATGATCCCAATGGCAGATCGCCTCTATCTCAGCCTCTGGTACCCCAACTTCCGCCTGGAAGGTCTTCCGACTGCGCTCGTCTGCGTGCTCCGCCAGTTCTCCGTGGTCGGCAGCAAGCGCGTCTCCGCCGCCTCGGCCTACCCCATCAACTTCACCGAAGCCGCCCACCTACCAGCGCATCTACGTCGATACCACCACCGGCGCCCCCACCGAGCCACCCGAAATCGCACCCCCGTCCGACGAAACCGACTCCGCCATCGAGAACGCCATCGGCGAAGCCACCGAGCAGCTCCACGACGACATGGCCTACGAGTTCGAGATGCGCTGGCAACTCTGGTCTCCCGAGGACCCGCTCCCCCAGGGTCGCTTCAGCACCCCCTCCGCCGACGCCGAATCCCCCGAGCCAGACCCCGACTTCGACGAGCCCACTCCGGCCGATCCCGACAACCCCTGGCGCCTCCGCCCCCACACCGTCCGCTTTCTCGGCTTCGGCCCCCAATTCGACGTCGCCGGATACGAGCAGAATGGCCATCTCCTGGTCGACTTCGGCCTCGACACCCCCTGGGTCATGGACACCCTCGACGACGAGCCTCTCGACGAAGAAGCCCAACTCCACATCCAGCAAAACATCGAAAAGCTCCTCGCCTTCACCCTGCTCGTCGAAAAGAACTGCGGCATCTCCAGCCGCCTGCTCTGGACCGAGTCCGGCGAACCCCTCGCCGAAAAACTAATCGCCCGCCTCCAGCGCGTCCACTAAAGACTCCCACAGGATAATTTTCAAGATGTCATCCTGAGCGGAGGTCGCGACTGCGACCGCAGTCGAAGGACCTGCGTATCGACAGTTCCGCCACGAATCTCGATCAGTTTCCGCTTCTGACCCAAACCGCTTCCCACCAACGGGGGAGCGTCAACCCGCAACTCCGGTGCTACCGTACACGCATGACGCCGCACTCTCACCTCTTCACCCTGGGAATCCGCTACACCCTCTACTTCGCCTTTGCCTGGGGAGCGGTGACGTGGCGTCGCTGGCAGAAGCGCCGCCTCGAAACCCGCGCCCAGAGCTGGCCCTCGGTCGAAGCCGTCATCCTGAACGGCCAGGTCGCGCCCGTCCCCAAGACCTCCTGCTTCATGGCCACCCTGCAATACACCTACTTCGTCGGCGAATACCACACCGGCAGCTACTACCACGAATTCGCCAGCGAATCTGACGCCGA
Organism: uncultured Acidobacteriaceae bacterium; assembly: GCA_963822225.1. GTDB lineage: Bacteria > Acidobacteriota > Terriglobia > Terriglobales > Acidobacteriaceae > Edaphobacter. The sequence continues at coordinate 128,486 of CAWGGW010000006.1, forward strand.
CGACTTCGTCCGCCAACTCACCAACAAGCGCGTCCCCATCCGCTACGACCACTCCAACCCCGAAAAATCCGTCCTCGAGCAATCCGTGGTCGAACAACAGTCCCAACTCACCCCACACTTCAGCTAGGCCAGCAGACAGCGAAGCGTCCAGTGCGGCACGAAGTGCGTGGTACCGTAATCTCCATGCACGCAGCCCATCTCTTTTCGTGGCACGATGTCTGGCGCTATACCCACGTCTGGATCTACCTGCTCAAATGGCCGCTCGCCTTTGTGGCCGGTTGGGCCTCCATCTACATCGGCCGATGGAAGAAGACCCGCAACGAAAACGCCGCGCAGGGCTGGCCCTCAACCGAAGGCCGTATCCAGAGCGGCAAGGTCGCACCCATCCCCAAAACCTCGCGCTCCATCGCCACGCTCACTTACACCTATTTCGTCGAGGAATACCGCACCGGCAAATACGTCCACGAATTCTCCAACGAAGAAGATGCCGACAACTTCGTCCGCACGATGAAGGACAAGCAGGTCCAGATCCGCTACAAGCAATCCAACCCGGACAAGTCCGTCCTCGAACAAAGCGTCATTGAGCAGCACATCATGCTGACCCCACGCTTCGGCTGAACTCCGCCTTTGTTTGTCATTCCGGCAAAGCAGTGGAGGAATGTGCTTGTCATTCTGAGCGCAACTCAGAATCGCCGTCGTTCGCCCCTGCCGTCGCTTCTAGGTAAGCCAAGGCTTCAGCCTTGGCCCTGTTTGCCCGCATAAATACAGGGGCTTTAGCCCCTGGGGTACGCCGCCTACCCCTGCGTCACAATCTCCGAAAAATCCGCAATCCCCGAAAACGTCCGCAGAATCCGCTGCAGCATCAGCAGCCGCCGGTGCCGCACGCGCGTATCCGGATCCATGATCATCACCTGATCGAAGAACGCATCCACGTAAGGCCGCAGCGTAGCAATCGTCTCCAGAGCCGCAACATAATTCCGCTCCGGCATCCTTCACATCCTGACCAATCTGCGCTGCCTGCTCCGACAAAATCGTCTCCGTCGGATGCGCCCCGCTCAGGTCCTCCGCGCCTTGCTGCGGCAGATCGCCCTTCTCCTCCGCCTGCGCCAGAATATTCTTCATCCGCTTGAACGCCGCACTGACACCGCAGCGAAATCCTCCGACCCACGCACCGCCGTCACAGCCTCAGCCCGCGCCACCGCATCGCGAACATCGTTCGCTCCCGCCGCCAGCACCGCCTTCACCACGTCGTACGCCTGCCCCTTCGCCTCGCGCAGATAGAACTCCAGCCGCTCCGCAAAGAACACCTCCACCTTCACCCGCACAGCCTCGCTCGCCGAAGCCGCATCCACCACATCGCCCAGCGTCAACGGCAGCGCCGGCTCCGCCTCCGCCAGAATCTTCACAATTCCATTCGCCGCCCGCCGCAGCGCAAACGGATCCTTCGACCCCGTCGGCTCCAGCCCCAGCCCAAACATCCCCGCAATCGTGTCCGCCTTGTCCGCCATCGCCAGCACCGCACCCTCCACCGTCCGCGGCACACGGTCTTCCATCGACTTCGGCAGGTACTGGTCATAGATCGCCGCCGCCACCTTCTCGCCGTGGCCCCTGCGCCCGCGCATACAGCCCGCCCACCTCGCCCTGCAACTCGGTAAACTCCTTCACCAGCTCGGTCGTCAGATCGGTCTTCGCCAGCCGCACCGCCTCCACCAGCGCCGGCCCATCCAGCACACTCCCGCGCTCCGCCAGCCGAGTCGCCAGCCGCTCCGCCACCGCCACGCACCCGCTCCGACTTCGCCGCGTAGCTCCCCAGCTCCTTCTGGAACGTCACCTTCTCCAGCAACTCCACCCGCTCCGCCAGCGGCACCCGCTGGTCGAACTCCCAGAAGAACCGCGCATCATTGAACCGCGCCCGCAGCACCCGCTCATTCCCATGCCGGATCACGGCCTCGCCCTTCGCGTCCGTCTCCGTATTCAGCACCGCAAGAAAATGCGGCGCCAGCTTCCCATCCGCATCCTCCACCGCAAAGTAGCTCTGGTGATCCCGCATCACCGTCACCAGCACCTCTTCCGGCAGCGCCAGATACTCCGCCTCAAACCCACCCAGCAATCACCGACGGCCACTCCGTCAGGTGCGTCAGCTTATCCACCAGCGCATGGTCCTCGCGCCACCGCAGCCCGTCACCCGCCGCCCGGCAAACCTTATCCAGAGCCTTGCGAATCTTCTGCCGCCGCACCTCCACATCCGCAATCACCTTCGCATCCAGCAGCGCCTCCTCATACTCATCCGGGAACCCAACCGGAATCGGCGCATCCCCCGACAGCACCCGATGCCCAAACGTCGCCTTCCCCGCCGTCTTCCCGCCAAACTGCACCGGCACAACCACCTCGCCCAGCAGAGCCACCATCCACCGCACCGGCCGCACAAACCGCTCCGGCTTCCCCGGCCGCCAGTACATATTCTTCGCCCAGTAAATCCCCGCCAACTCCTTCGGCATCTCCTCCGCAATCACCTCCGCCGCCTCGCGCCCCGCCTTCACCGAAGTCGCCGCCAGATACTCACCCTTCGGCGTCGTCATCGTCTTCAACGCCTCAACCGCAACGCCAGCCTTCTTCGCAAACGCCACCGCCGCCGGCCCCGGCTACCCATCCTTGTACGCAATCTTCACCGCAGGCCCCACCAACTCCTCGGCCACATCCTCCTGCCGCTCCGCCACATCCTTCACCCAAACCGCCAGCCGCCGCGGCGTCGAAAAGCTCTTCGCTCGCGCCGCCCGATCGCAACCAGCCGCTCCCGCTCCAGCATCGCCACCACACGCCGCTGCAACTCCGCCTGCGCCCCCGCAATCATCCGCGCCGGAACCTCTTCCAACCCAATCTCAAACAAAAACTCCGCCATCATCGTCCTCAATCTCATCTTCCAATCGACCGCAAAACTCCGGGTGCCCATCCATCGCGCTCTGCAATGGGTGGGACGTAAACCTCAACTAGCCTGATCTCCGCCCTCCAGCGCCTCTCCCTGCGCCGCATAAGCCTTCGCCACCCCAACCACCAGCGTCCGAATCCGCGCCATCACACCCACCCGCTCCGTCACCGAGATCGCCCCGCGCGCATCCAGCAAATTGAAAACATGCGAGCACTTCAGCGCCAGCTCATAAGCCCCCAGCACCGGAAACCGCTTCAACTCCAGCTCCCCCGCCGTGCTCTTCTCGCCAAACAACTCCTTCGACCGCTCCAGCAGCTCCAGACACTCCGCCTCATACAAATCCAGATGCTTCCACAGCGACGCCACATCCGCATAATCGAAGCTGTACGCCGAAAACTGCTCCTCCCCCGGCAGCCTCATCTCGCCATACGTCACCACGCGCCCGGTATCCGGCTCCACGGCCCACACAATGTCGTACATCGAATCCACATCCTGCAGGAACTGCGCGATCCGCTCCAGCCCATACGTAATCTCGCCCGAGATCGGATCCAGGTCCATCCCGCCGCACTGCTGGAAGTACGTGAACTGCGTAATCTCCTGCCCATCCATCATCACCTGCCAGCCGACGCCCCACGCGCCGCCCACCGGCCACTCCCAGTTGTCCTCTTCGAACTTGATGTCGTGCTCGCGCAGATCGATCCCGATCGCCTCCAGGACTCCAGATACATCTCCTGAATCCGCTCCGGCGGCGGCTTCAGAATCACCTGCAACTGCGTATGCCGAAACAGCCGGTTCGGATTCTCCCCATACCGCCCATCCGCCGGCCTGCGCGAAGGCTGCGCATACGCAATCCGCACCGGCTTCGGCCCCAGCACCCGCAGAAACGTGTCCGGCGACATCGTCCCCGCGCCCACCTCCACGTCATACGGCTGCTGCAGCACGCACCCGCGGTCCGCCCAGAACTTCTGCAGCCGAAACACCAGCTCCTGAAACGTCAGCGCCTTCTTCTCAGCAATCACACTCATCGATCTCTCTTCAACTATTGGCAATCCGTCAATTCTAAACGCTACCCACTTTTCCGGGTCCAAAACCGACTTCATCCAGTAAAGTGATTACTCATGGCTGGCCTCTGGTACATCGCGGTAGCGCTAATGCTCGGGCTCTTGGGGATTGGGGCGGCGATTATTGGCTCAATTACTCTTGTTGCCCACACAAAGAGACGCCTGCCACGCGGTCTCCCAGGGCGTGGATTATTTCTTATAGCCTGCGGATTCGCTCCATTCGTCGGACTCGTCTGGTTGGTTGCAGCTTTGTTCATCCATGTCCAGATTTCCAACAAATGGGCGCATCAGGATTGCGGATTTAGCGGCGATCCGTACGTGACTCTTCCGAATGGATATGTCCTCGGGAGCCTGAACACCTATGACGGCTACATTGTCGCGCCTGGTTTCAACACCGACGTGCCCGCCACGGGCCCCGGATATGTCCGCTCACTAATCGACATCCAGCTAATCAACGGAAGTTTCGTTGGCAGCTATCATGACTTCGGCACGAACACGATCCACAATTTCATATTCAACGCCCGTAACCGATCCATCCAGACCTCAGACACCGGCGTCCCCATAGACTTCGGAGCCGTTCAAGATCGTGTCCACTCAGATCCAACCTCCTATTGGCGACTACACGAAAGATACCGACACCGTTGGCCAGCCATTGTCTTTCTGGACTCGATCGCGCTTGGTGGAGGCGCCATTATTTTCGGCCTACGTAAATTTTGGGCCGTTATGCAGCAGCGAGCTGCGGCGTCGGCTATGACACAATGAAGTCGGATTTATTTATGGCCACTCAACGTGCTCCCATCGATCGCCAACTCAACCCTCCATCCCCTCCCCTGATCCCATCACCCCCTGAATCTCATCCGCCGTCCACCTAGGCGTAATATGCTGCGAGCAGTTCCAGTCGAACCCCACCACCTCCACCACCATCACCCACTCCACCTTCGCCTGATACCCCACCACCCGCACCTTCGCCTCCAGCTCCGTGTCTCCCTCCACAATCCGCGCGTGCCCAATCAACTTCAGCCGCGCCTGGTACGGATAATCCATCAGGAATAAAGCCACCCGGTCATTCGTCTCCAGGTTTCCAGCCGTAATGTATTGCTTATTCCCGCTGAAATCCGCGAACGCCAGCGTCTTCCCATCCAGCACCCGCAGAAACCCCTTCGGCCCGCCGCGATGCTGAATGTAAGGCCATCCATCCTCCGTCACGCTCGCGAGATAGAACGAGTCCCGCCGCGCAATAAACTCGCGCTCCATCGGCCCCAGAGCATCGCCAATCTCGCCCCGCTCCGCCAGCCGCTCATACTGAGCCCGCGACCCATACCGCTCCTGCAGCCGCTTCGCCGCATCCGAAAACATCGTCTTAGCAAACGCTCGTCCCATATCCCCTCCGCACTTCAGTTGGAGAAGACTGCCCGCCCATCCGCTTCAAAATCTTCCGCCGTCGCACCCGGCCCGCGCCCCAGCATCATCCACGCCGCCGCAATCGTCAGCCCCGGCACAATCGCCGCAAACACCAACTGCACCGCAGGATTCCCCACCCCGAGCGCAACAAACCCAACCACATTCGTACTCACCACCAACACCAGAGCCGTCAACGCGCGACTCCTCACCCCCGTCCCCCACAAATAAATAAACGGCAGCAAGTCCAGCACCGAGTGGTGCCACCAGCTGATCGGCGACACCGCAATCCCCAGCATCGCAATCACCACCACATCCCGCACCACCAAACCATCTCGCCTGCACGCCCACACACGCCCCAGTATCAGCAGATAAATCCCCAGTGCCACCCACCGCGAAACCGCGCAGGCCCCCGCCGGAATCACCTCCGTAGGATGTGCCGACAGCGGCACCCGTCCCAGAAACATCTCCTGCACAAAAGCCACCACCGAAGTGTTCTGGCAAACCGGCGCGCCGCAGCTCATGCTCGGCAGCGCCTTATGCAGAAACTCCGCATGCAGCCCCCACCCCGTCTGCCACACCGAAAGCCCAAGCAGCGCCGCACACCAAACCGCATACGCCGCCAGCCATCTCCACCGCCGATGAATCACCAGCACCGGAACCACCAGCACCGGTGTCAGCTTGATCATAGTAGCCACCGCGAAGCACAGCGCCGACCCCAGCGCCCGCTGCCTCACCAGCAGCCACAACCCCGCCGCAAACAAGAACAGAATCACTCCGCTGATCTGCCCAAAAAACAAGTTGTCCCACAGCGGATAATACGAGAACACCCCCACACCCAACATCACCGCCAGCTGCGCGCCAACCCGCACCCCGGCCAGGCTCAGCGTCAGCAGCACCGCCCCCACCACCGCCAGCGTCGTCCCCACGGTCCACACCAAATAAGCGGTCCGAAACGGCAGCCGAGCCAGCGGCTTCATCATCACCGCAAAAAATGGCGGATAAATATAAGGCGCCGCAAACGGAACCCCAAACCTCTCCGCATCCGCATACCACCGCGATCCCGCCGGATCCTCCACATTCAGATTCAGCCGCCCATCCGCATACAGCGGCAGATCGTAAATACTCTCCCCCGGCGACTCATCCAGCACCTTCCCCGCCAGGTAATACGCGCTGAAGTCCACCCCGCGCTTCACCTGCGGCCCCGCACTCGCCCGCGCAAACCCCACGACCTGCGCCACGCAAAACATCAGCACAACTACCCACCCCAACCCAACCTCGCGCCGCCGACCCCTCACCTCGACGCAGTAACTGCCCGCCAGCCGCTACCGCCAGCACCGCACTCAGCAGCAATCCCCACTTCCCCGAAAACCGCGCCGAATACAGCAGCGTATTCCCCGCCGCCACCACCAGCATCGCCACCCACACTACATACCATCCCCAGCGAGCGCCTTTCATCACGAAACCGCCTCGCCACGCACCGCAAACGGAAACTCCAGCGCGCACACAAACAACATCACCAGCATCAGCCCCTGGATCAGCCCGCCATACATAAACGCATGCGGAAACGTAAACAGCGTGAACGAAGCACACACCGGCACAAACAGCATCAGCGTCCCCGTCAGCCCCGCGATCCTCCGCCCAGCCTGCTCCGCGCGAATCGCCACAAACAGCAGCACCAGCAACGGCGCATACAGATGCACCAGCGCATAGAAATAGCTCACCGGCGGAAACATCACCATAAACGCCGTCACCGCAAGCAACTGGTTCGCCACCGGCATCTTCCACAACCGCCCGAAGAACGCGAGCCCCATCACCACCGCTCCGCCCGCGTAGTACGCCAGCGGCAACTTCGCCGGCGGGAAGCCCACAATCTTCGCCCCAAACCTCACCATCCCAAACACCGAGTGGTTCGCCGCCAGCTCATGCCACGAAAACTCCGACACCCGCGATCCCTGGTACCCAAACGTGTTCTCAATCGACCCGTGCCACGCCACCGAAATCGACGGCCCCAGCCACATCGCCGACAGCAGCGTCACCACCACCACCGTCACCACGCCCAACCCAAACGCCCTCCACTTCCCCTTCGGCAGCAGCAGCGACAACAAAATCACCGGATACAGCTTCATCGCCGCAGCCACTCCCCACAACACCGCCGCCGCATCATCATGCCCACGCAAGAACAGCCACGTCCCTAGCCCCGCCGCGATCCACATATACAGTTCGATATTTCCCTGCTGCAGCAATCCCGCAATCGGAAATGAAACCACCACCAGCGTCAGCGGAAACAGCGTCGCCGGCCACCCAGCAATACCGCGCTTCATCAACTCGTGGCGCACGCCCAGCACTCCACCCGCCAGCCACACCGCAGCCGTCGCGCGAAAAAACGCCACCGGATGCCCCGTCGCATAGATCACCGCATACACCACCGCGCCCAGCGGCGGATACGCCACCCGAGATCCTCCCACTCCCTGAAAGAAAGCCGCCGTATGCAGCAGCCCGTACACCGGAATAAACTCAAGCAGATCCTCATGCCGCCGATTCGCCAGCGGATTCAACTTCAGCAGTGGCCATCCCAGCCTGTGCTCAATCCAACCCACCGCCACCGTCAGCACCAGCAACGCCGCCGACCACACCCACAGCATCACCACAATCCGCGGCAGCGGCACACGCCCCCCGCGCGCATTCGCCCGCTCCGACCCTTCCCGCACCGTAATCGCCATTCAGCCCAAGTCTAGTCCACGCCGCGCCCACCCTCCCGGCCCCGAACCACAACCTGCAACCTGCAACCTGCAACCTGCAACTGACAACCTACCGCAGCACTCTCGCCGTCATCAACCGCCCCTCCAGATGCCGCTCCAACACCTCAATAGCGAACCGCCGCAGATCCGCCGCCCTCGTCTTCGGCCAATCCTCCTCGGCCAGCCCCTTCACCGTCCCGCGAAACATCCTTGCCGCCAGCGACACTGACTCCGCACTCAGCGCCATGCTTCCCGGCCTGCGATCGTCCGCGCACGTCAAGCCATCCATCGCCTCCGAGTACCAAACCGTCCCGCCGCGCAAATCCAAACCGCAAGCCACACAATGCCCCAACTCCGGCATCCAACCCATCAGCCGGTTCATCCACAGCGCAAAATACGTCACCGGCATCCACACCTTCCCCACCTGCAACTCATCCAGCACCGCCAGCGCCAGCCGAAACACCGCGTCCTCCGGAGCGCCCTCCGGCATCGCCTCTTCCAGCACCTCCGCCACCAGTTGCAGAGCCGCCGTCCGCGCATAGTCCACCGGCCGCGACATCGGCGACGACAGAATCTCAAACGCATCCAGCCGCACCAACTCTTGCCTCGGCTTTTCCGCGTAAGAAGCCCGCACATGCGTCATCGGCTCCAGCGCCCCGCCAAACCGACGCCGGCTCTTCATCGCATGCCGAGCCACGCCCTTCACCTTGCCCTGCTCGCGCGTAAACAGACTCACCAGCAGGTCCGCCTCATGGAAGGGCCACGTCCGCAACACAATCGCCTCTCCCACCCGCTGAATCATCCGCCCACCATATGAATAAGGCTCGTCATTCTGACTCGCAGAGTCAGAATCTCAGTATTTGCTCGTCGCAGCCGCCACACAAACAAAACGCGCAGCCCGAAAATCGGAACCGCGCGTCTGCATCAACTAACAACCTGCAACTAACAACCAGCAACTCGCTTCATCTACCGCCCGAAATGAGCAGCGTTCTTCGCCTGGTAATCCGCCCACTTCTCCGGCAGATCGTCCGCCGCATAAATCGCGGAAACCGGGCACACTGGAACGCACGCGCCGCAATCAATGCACTCCACCGGATCGATGAACAACTGGTCCGTATCCGCAAACCCAGCCTCATCCTTCTTCGGGTGAATACAGTCCACCGGGCAAGCATCCACACAAGCCGCGTCCTTAGTTCCGATACATGGTTCCGCAATCACATATGCCATCTTGCAATCTCCCTTAATTTTCTTAGAGAGCGCCCCCGCCGATACAAATCCGCTCCAGGTGTTCTCAGGCCACAATTCTAGCAGCACAAACGCATATCCCTGCAAACCACAAAAATGTTCGACATCATCGCGTGATTCGCAGCTAATTAGGACCTATCCGCTCCGCAATCCACCGCCGCCGCATCGTCCCTGCCATAGCAAGCACGCCCGTACCCAGCAACACGAGACTCGCCGGTTCAGGCGTCTGATCCGTCGTCAGATCGATCGCCTCATAGATTTCGCCGTCCGGATAGCCAGAGCTGTCCTCGTTCGCCACAAAAACAAAATCGCCCGACGAGTTCAGCGCAATTGTGTCCAGATTCATCCCACTGAAGACGAGGTCGCTGAGATTCGGCCCGTCAAAGATTGTGTTCGCGTAAGGCGCCGGCCCATACCGGCCGACCCCATACACCTCGCGCCCGTTATTGCAGACGGCCACCGCAATGTCCCCCGCAAATTCAGAAGGAGCGCTCGGTGTGCAGGCCGCCCCATCGTCATAGACAAGGTCCGGGTTCACCGTCGACTCGGCCGCCAGCGCACCATTCACAAAAGTCTCCCAGCACCCGCTGTAGTCAACACTGCACGCCCCAGATAGTTGAAAGATTACAACTGTCCCATCAGCGGTAATGGCACCAAGCGGCGCGCTCAGGGGGGTCCGCTGGTACCCCGAGCCTAGATCGTACAATTCATACGCATCGGCATGCGCCGGCCTGGCTCCTGCAAGAGAAATTGAAATTGCAACCGTCGCAACCAGAATTCGCGAATTCGAGAATTTCATGGCCATCCTTTCCTTGAAGAAAGGGAGCAGACCACGCTTCGATTCTTCCCAGACCCGCAACACTACTCCAACCCACCCCCGATTACAAATCGGATATCGTTACACTTGTGCGAATATCGAACTGCGCCGATCGCAGGATTTTGTACTATCAATCATGCCTCCTCAACCCGAAACCGCGACGCCTGCGCCGCACAGTCTCCGCGCCCGGGTACTGCGTGCCATCGTAGAAGTCGCCTTCATCATGTTCCTCTTCTATGCCAACCTTCTTATGGGCGAATTCGACCGCAACGTCGGAGCCGGCAAGTCTCTCAGCGCAGCCATCTACGACGTCCTCACCATACAAAACTTCGCCATAGGCCTCGTCGCAGCCTTCATCGGCTACATCATCGTCGAACAACTCCGCAAACGCCTCTAACGCGAACCGCCCGTCTAACCAACCCCCTCCGTCTAACCAAGTCCGCTCGTCATTCTGAGCGCAGCTCAGAATCTCCGTATTTTGCTTTGCCTTGTAGGTTGTCATCCTCAGCGAAGGTCGCAGTCGAAGCATCTGCGATGTTGGATAAGCTGTCATCCTGAGCGGAGCGCGCAGCGCGAAGTCGAAGGACCCGCGGTGCTTCGCGACCACCCAAACCTCTCAAGCCATTCAGCCCCAAAACTCCCGCATTCGCCCCGCCAGATCCACCGGAAAGATATTCTCCCCTCCAGCGATCGCCGCCTCCACCTCACCCACCCCCCACCACCGAATCTCCTTCATAATCGCAATCTCATCCGCCGTCACCCCGCGCAGCACCGGCTCTCCCACCCCACACCGAGCCACAAACACAAAGTCGAGATTGTCCCGCATCTCACCCTGATGCTCAAATTGCGTGGCCTCCTCATACACCGGCCCGCGCACCTCCACGCTCAGCCCCAGTTCTTCAGCCAACTCCCGCACGCGCCGCCTCGTGAGGACTCTCGCCCGCCTCAATCTCCCCACCCGGCGTCAGCCAGAACACAAACTCCCCATCCGCCCGCATCACCACACACCGAATCAGCAACACCCGCCCCGCCGGATCAAACAACAAAACCCGCGCCGTCCGCCGACTACGCATCTTTGCGACGCGGCTTCTTTGCAATCAGGATCAACCCAATCATCAATGCCCCACCACTCACAATGTAGTATGTGGCCACTTGTACTGCACCGACTGGCGGATTCTCACGCGAGTTTCCGATGGAACAGATACCAAAAACCACTAACAGAATACCGACCCCGAGTCGCTTCCCTCTCCTTGCCATCAGTTACCTGCCCTCCGCCTTCCGCCTCGCCGCAAACTCCGCCGGCGTAGGAATCGCATCCAACCCCCGCCCCGCAAACAAATCCGCAAACAAATGCCGCATCTCCCCCGCGATCAGCCCATTCGTAGCCAGCACCTCGCGCGAGTCCAGCGTAAACTTCCCGCCATCAAAATGCGTCACCGTCCCACCCGCCTCTTCGACCAGCAAATACCCCGCCGAAGTATCCCACGGATTCAGATTGAACTCCCAAAACCCATCCAGCCGCCCGCAAGCCACATAAGCCAGATCCAGCCCCGCCGACCCAGCCCGCCTCACCCCATGCGACCGCAGCGTGAACTCCTGGTAGAAATGAACATTCGGCGAGCTATGCCGCTTCTGCGAAGGAAACCCCGTAGCCGTCAGCGACTCCTGCAGCGTCTTCGTCTTCGACACGTGAATCTGCCGCCCATTCAGCCACGCGCCCCGCCCCCGCTCCGCCGAAAACATCTCATCCCGCAGCGCATCGTAGATCACCCCCGCCACCATCTCGCCATCCGCATCCGCCGCCAGCCCCGGCAGCCCGCCGCTCCAGCCCCAGGATCATGCAGAACGCCGGAAACCCATGCGCAAAGTTCGTCGTTCCGTCCAGCGGATCGACGTACCAGCGGTATTCGCTCTCCAACTGGTCGCGCGTGCCTTCCTCGCCATAAATCCCATGCGCCGGAAACGCCGCCGCCAACCTCTGCCGAATCAGAGCCTCGCTGGCCCGGTCCGCCTCAGTCACCAGGTCCACATCGCCCTTGTATTCGGTCTCCACGCCCTTCGCATAAAACTCCCGCAGCAGCGCACCCGCCTGCCGCGCAATCCCCTCAGCCACATGCGCAAACTCAAACCGCTTCATCGAATCTCCTTACCTTCCACCCTAGCACCACCCTCATCGACCGGGGGTGCCCCACATCTCGCCTCTGAGATGTGGGATATTGCCGCAAACCAAAAGTCGTAGACCGCAGCCCAATCTTTCCCCTCCCCGTCTATGTATCCAGTTGTCTAAAATGAACCCAGTGTCACTCTCCCTGCGTCTCCATCTGCGCACCCTGGCTTTGCCCCTCGTGCTGCTTGCGGCCACGCAACGAACCCTTGTTGCTCAAATTCCCACTCCGCCCGCAAATCTACCCGATCAAACCTCCATCTCTTCCTTCATCACCGACACCGACGGCGACTCCATCCCCGAAGCCCACGTCACCCTCACTCAAGAAGGCCATTCGCCCGTCGACGTCGTCACCGCCACCGATGGCGCCTTCACCTTCACCAGCGTCCCTCCCGGCCCATTCAAGCTTTCCATCGCCGCCGCCGGCTTTGCGACTCAACAGACCTCCGGCGAACTCCACCCCGCCGAAGCCCTCCAACTTCCCGACATCGCGCTCGCCCCTGCAGCCACATCCAGCGTCCAGGTCACAGCCACGCAAGCCGAAATCTCCGAAGCCCAGGTCCACCTCGAAGAAAAGCAGCGCGTCCTCGGAGTCTTTCCCAACTTCTACGTCAGCTACGTCTCCGACCCGCTTCCCATGACCCCGAAACAAAAGTACGAGCTCGCCCTGCGAACATTGGTCGATCCAGTCTCCTTCGTCCTCGTCGGAGTCACCGCCGCCACCGAACAGGCCGACAACATCTACGACTGGGGACAGGGAGCACAGGGCTTCGCCAAACGCTACGCCGCCGCCTACGGTACCTTCCTCACCGGAGACCTGCTCGGCAACGCCGTCCTCCCCGTCCTCTTCAAGCAGGACCCCCGCTACTTCTACAAAGGCACCGGCACCAAAACTTCCCGAGTCCTTTACGCCATCGCCATGGCCGTCATGTGCAAGGGAGACAATCACCACTACCAGGTGGACTACTCTGGCATCCTCGGCGGCCTCGCAGCCACCGGCATCTCAAACGCCTACTACCCTGCCTCAAATCGAACCGGGCCCGGCGTTCTGCTCGAAGGTACCGCCATCGCCATCGGCAACAGCGCAATCCAGAACGTCATTCAGGAATTCGTCGTTCGCAAGTTAACCCCGCACGTCCCCCCATCCAACCCAGCGCTCCAGTAGAACTAATTTGCGCTCGGCCGCTCCGCCCGATCCACCACCCAGCCAAACCGCCGCCAGCCAGTCGCACGACTATCCATCGAATCACCGCTTTCGGCCCCCATCCTACGCCCCACCCAAAGCCGCAAACGTGTCGATCATCACCCAACTGACAACCTGCAACTAACAACCTGCAACTGTCCCTATCCCCGCCGCTCATAGTGGAAATGCAGCTCCTCCACGCTCGGCACCGGCACGCCATCCTTCATCGCCGGCGTATACACCCACTGGTTCACCGTAGCGATAACCTCGTTATCGATCGCCGGCCCCAGCCCCTGCACCACCGTCAACTGCGAAATCTTGCCATGCTCATCGATCACCGCGTTCAGAATCACGTCGCCCGCCATCCCCTTCGGCAGCGTGTCCAGGCTCGGCTTCGGATAAGGAAAATACTTCTCCAGCGCAATCGTGATATTTCCCTCGCCTTGCCCACTCTGCCCCGCGCCGCCCACGCCCAACTCAGACCTCTGCGCCACCACCGGCTCAGCCTTCGCCTCCACCGGCCTCGGCTTCGAGTTCAACTCAGCAGTCTGCTTCTCCAGCGTCTTCGCTTGCAGCTCATTCTGCGTCACAGTCGTGCTTCCCGGTGAGTAGTACGTCAGAAACTGAACTCCCTGCTTCGACCCCGGCAGCCGATAAGGCGCAATCTTCGCGCCCCCGCGCAGCGCCACCGCAATCGCCAGAATCCCAGCCACATGGATCGCCACCGACCATGCAATCCCGCTCCCACCCCGAAAAGCGCTCCCCCCGGGCCGCGTCTCACTCACCATGACACCCTCCCCGTCCGCTCCCCTTCATCTTACCAACCGATTCCACCCCTTCGTCATCCGCACCGCCACGCCGTCATCCGCCCTAACCGTTGTCATCCACGCCCGCCGTTGTTCCGCCCCCCACCGCGCTTGTCATTCTGAGCGCAGCGAAGAATCCCCGTATTTGCCCTTCCGCCATGCGAAGCTCGGCCCGCTACCCAGGCCTTCAAACCGCTTTTCCGTTAAGGGCACGGCTTCAGCCGTGCCATAAAAGGCTCCAGAATCAAGCCGGCTTTAGCCCCTGAGGTCACTCTTCGCGAACACCGAGACTTTAGTTCCGCCCGTCCCCGCAAATCCCTGTCAAATCAAGAACCGCCTAACCCAAGCCCCCACAGCGAGATACAAATGACATTTTAGTTATGTCCAAACCCATATGCTTAAGTAGTTGAGTTAAATAAGCAAAGCAAAGAAAGGCCGCACACACCAGTGCGGCCTTTCGCATTCAAGGAGCAACCATGATCGCCAAATTCGCCACCTGCCGCCACACCAAAACCAACGGCCGCGTCTGCCAGTCCCCCGCCCTCACCGGCGGAGCCCTCTGCTTCTTCCACAACAAGCTCCACCAAACCCATCGCCGCCCCGCCGACCCCGAGCCCCTCACCTCCCACTGGCAGGAGGAAGAAATCCTCGAAACCTGGGACCCATCCGGCGAAGATCCCATCGCCGTCAAAGACATCTACCCGCGTCAGGACGACATCCGCTTCCCGCCACTCGAGGACGCCGAGTCCGTCCAGCTCGCCACCTCCATGCTCTTCCAGGCCATCGCCACCGGCCAGATCGAATTCAAACGCGCCCGCCTGCTCATCGCCACCCTCAAAATCGCGTGCATCAACCAGCGAGCCCTGACCCTCTCCCGCGCCGCCGAGCAAGACCCACCAAACGAAGAAACCGGGTGCCCCATGTTCGACGAAGTCGACCATGGGGTTACAACATCTTCAAACAGCGCCGCCACCCCAAAGCCATCTAACTCACAACCAGAAATCCCGCCCACCCCCGCCCAATCTAACAGCTTAAAGCTCTCCAACTTACAGCTCGAGACCCACTCTCAATCCACCAACCCACCACCTAACCCCAATCAAACCAATATTTTAGACCTAACCCATTTAGATACAGGATTTTGCCGCAAACGCCACCGCCCAAACCACTGATTCCAGATATTTTGCGCGGAAACATACAAAAAAAGAATTACCGCGAATCCGCAAAATATCCAGTCCGGTAACGCAGCGAGTAGCCATCGTTCTTCGCCCCAGCCAGCGACACCTTGATCCGGCGAAACGCGTTACCCTCCTGCGGCGAGTAGTAGCCCAGCAGGTACTGCGTCCTCAGGTCATCCGAAACATGCCGAAACGCCGGCTCCAGGTCCGCCGGATCTTCAACGTAGTAGAACTTGCCGCCCGTATCTTCCGTCATCTGGATCAGCGCATGCTCGCCGCCCGTGTTGCGTCCCGCATCCGCCGCCACCGGCACGATGATGATTGCGTAGATAATCGCACCCGCGCGCTGCGCCTGTTCGATCGCTTGGTCGTACTTCTCGCCACCCGTGATCGAGTCGCCGCCGTCCGAGATGACCACCAGCACCCGCCGCTGGTTCGGCACGCCGCCCCGCGAAGCCAACCGGTCGCTGGCCAGATAGATCGCGTTATACAGCGCTGTTTCGTCGCCGCGCTGCAGCGCGCCCAGACCCTGCTCAATCCGCTTTGGCTGATTGGTAAAAGGCACCACCTCGCGTACCGTGTCGCTGAAGTCCATCAGGTCCAGCTCGTCCTGCTCGCGCAGAATGGCCTGCACAAAGTGCTTCGCCGCCTGCCGCTCCAGCCGCTCGCTGGTCTCCACCGTTCCGCTCTCGTCAATCGCCAGCACAATCGAGAGCGGACTCGTCGCCTCACGCTCGAACACAGCAATCGGCTGCGGCTTGCCGTCCTCGAACATCTGAAAGTCCTTCTTGTCGAATCCGCCCACTGGAGTGCCATGCTCGTCCACAACGTTCAACGCAACATTGATCAACCGAGTCTGCACCTTGATCGTCGCCACTTCGCCGCCCCGATTCACTGGCTGCTGTGTAGCCTGCGCCCCCGAACCCGCCTTGCTCAGCGGTCCTGTAACCGGTTCAACCGGCGCATTGCTTGGCTTCGAGGCGCGCCGCTCCACCGGCGCAGCCTTCTGCGAATCCGTCTGCTGCGTGTCAGCATTCTGCGCAGGAGTCGGCCCCACCGGGCCAGGCACAGCCTGAGTCTCCTGAGCCCGCAGCCGCGTTCCGCCCAGCGACAACAGAAAGGCAATCAGCAATGCGAAAACCGTCTTCATTCCGCCGCACCGCTTCCCTGCACTGCAAGCTCGTCCGGAAACCGCTCGCCATCGGCCCACACGGCGCCATCCACGAAGGTCTCTTTCTTCCAGATCGGCACCGTCTTCTTCAACGTATCGATCAGCCAGCGGCATGCGTCGAACGCCGCCCCGCGATGCGCCGAAGCAACCACGATCAGCACGCTGGTCTCGCCCACCATCAAGCGGCCCAACCGATGAACCATCGCCACGTCGCGCACGCCGTACTTCTCAATCGCCTCAGCGGCGAGCCGGCGCATCTGCTCCAACGCCATCTCGCGATACGATTCGTAGTCCAGGTAGAGCGTCTTGCGCCCGCGCGTATTGTCGCGCACAATCCCGTCGAAGACACACACTGCGCCGTCGCCGCCCGCCTTCATCCCGGCGACAATCGCACCCGCGTCAATCGGCAAATCCACAATCTCAATCAACATGCGCATTCACTCTCAACACGTTCCGCCACTCACAGGGGGAAGCAGCGCAACTTCATCGCCATCCCGCAACTCGATAGACGCCGATCCGTACTCGCGGTTGACCGCAACGGCGAGACTTCGCCAAAGCCGTTCGTCCAGCGCGGAGTTGTCTCCCATCGCAACATTAGACGTTCGCCGCCCCAAAATGCGAAGCAGTTCCCCAACCGCCGCGCCATCGGCAAGCTCGACCACCTCATCGCCGGCGCCGAACCGGTCCCGCAACACGCCAAAGTACAGCACCTTCACCCGCATCCACTCAGGATATCGCCCAGCCCGCTTTACGCCTATGATTTTTGCCGCCGGCTATTTCGCTTGATTGCAATAGTTATCCGACATACCATAACCTCACTCCGGGACAACCTGACCATGATCTCGACCAAGGCGTACTCCGACCTGCTGGCGACGTTGTATTCGGCCCCGCTCGACGAGCCGCAGTGGCAGGTCTTCCTGACGCAGCTCTGCGAGATCACCGGGTCCAGCATCGGGTTCTTCCTGCGCAACGACAGCACCCTGGGCAATCGCACACTCGCCGCCGGAGGCATGCCGGTGCCGGCTCAAGTGGAACTGGGCTTTCGAGCCGCGCAGGGCTACTCCGATCCGTTCCGCCAGGCCCTGCTGCGCCACCCGCGCATCGGCGTCGTCGAAGGCGAAGACATCGTCCCCCACGACGAGTTTGTCGCAACCGAAATCTATCGCGACCTCGCCGCCTCAGGAGGAATGGAGTACACCACCTGCCTCGTCCTCTCCGTATCCGCCCGCACCCTGGAGATCATCAGCCTGTGGCGCGGCCCGGAGCGAGCGGTGCTGGAAGAGGACCACAAGGAGCTGCTCACCCTCCTGATGCCGCACCTGAAGAACGCGCTGAAAATCCGCCATGCCCTGGGCCTGGCCGAGAATCGCGCGCGCGGTGCGGAAGCCATGCTCAACGCAAGTTCGACAGCTTCCATCCTGCTGGACGGCGAAGGCCGCATTCTCCACATGAACGAGGCTGCACAATATATCGCCACTGCGCAGGACGGCTTATGTGTGCGCATCGACCGAATCGTTCCCTCAGACCCGACGCGCCGCTCCGAGTTCAGCGCCCTCGTAACCGCCTGCACCGCATCCGATATGGCCCACTCCGGAGGCGCGCTTGCTCTGGGCCGCGCCTCGCACAAGCGTCCGCTGCAGGTCCTGATCACGCCCGTGCGACTAATGGACAAATATCGCGCATCGGTGCGAGTGCTTATCCTCGCCACCGATCCGGATCGCGCTGTCCACTTCCCTGATGCGGTTTTGCGCCACACCTACGGCCTGACACCAGCCGAGACGGAGATCGCCAACGCGCTGCTGACTGGCTTTTCACTGGACGAAATCGCGCAACTGCGCAAGGTGACCATCGCAACCGTTCGCAGCCAGATGAAGGGTCTGATGGGCAAGACCGATACGCAACGGCAAGGCGATCTGATCCGCCTGCTTTCGACACTGCCGCGAACCGCACCCAACAAAGCTGAAATAAATATGTAGCCTTACCGCATTTGAGGGATGCGGATGGCTTTCAGCCCATGTTTCCATGTCTCCACGTCCGAGCGAGGAGTTGAGAGGACCACGACTCGGAGTGAATTGCCTCCTGATAGACGGCGACCGCGTAGCGAATGCGAATCGCTGCACTGACTCACTCTTGAGGAAGCCGCCGCGAACGATTGTGAACCAGCGTTCGGCAGGCTTCCTCATTTCCTTGTTCAACAGAACTTCCTCCCAGATTCGAAGGAGCTACTCCATGTTGCGAAAACTGATTCTCTGCGTTGTGCTGGCGCCCGCAATCGGCGCGGTGGCACAACAGTCTGCCTTGTCATCCGCTAAGGAGGGTTCCAACTGGCAAAATGTCCAGTCGCTGCCCGTCGGAGCCACAATTGAAGTCAAGGCTCGAACCCGGCACGCAAACTGCAAATTAAAGAGCGTTGACGCGGACTACACTCACCTGCAGCCAGGCAAAGGAAGTAGTGTTTCAGCGTACCGACATTTTGACCATCAAGATCCCACGCCGCGGCCGCTCTACGCTCATCGCAGCCGGAATCGGCATCGGAGTGGGGGCAATTGTCGGTGCCGCATCTGGAAGTAGCTGCACGGCGGCGCAGAAAAACTCCTTCCTTGGATGCTTCCTGGTATTCAGCCGAGGGGACCTGGCGCTGGTGGGTGGCACGGTTGGAGGCGTTATTGGTACTCCTATTGGCTATTTCACTGACTTCGCTAAGTCCACCGTCTATCAGGCACCGTAATTCCCGCACAAAAAAAGGCGGCCACGAGCATCTCGTGACCGCCAACTGCCTGCTCTCTTCTGCGTCCAATCAACTCGCTGCGCTGAGCACTTCCTCGCGCACAACCTCGTCCTGAACCGCCTCGCGCGCCGACTTCGGCAGCGCGACCGCCAGCACGTCCTCAATGCGGCTGGCGTAGTGGATCGTGACGCCCTCGATCTGGTCCGGCGAGAGGTCCTCATCCACCTGCTGCTTGCAGTCCGTCGGCAGAATCACGTCGCGCACGCCGGCCCGCTTGGCGGCAAGGAACTTCTCCTTGATTCCGCCAACCGGAAGCACATTCCCGCTCAGCGTAATCTCGCCCGTCATCGCCAGCAGCGGATGCACCGGCGTATCCGTCAGCAGGCGACACCAGCGCCGTCGCCATCGTCACGCCCGCGCTGGGACCGTCCTTCGGGATCGCGCCCGCCGGCACGTGAATGTGCAGGTCGGTGTCCTTCAGCACGTCCTCGTCGAGGCCCAGCGACTTGGCATTCGACCGGACCCAGGTCAGCGCAGCCTGCATCGACTCCTTCATCACATCGCCGATCTGGCCGGTCATGCGTGAAGCCGCCCTTGCCCCTCATCTTGTTCGCCTCGATGAACAGCACATCGCCGCCCGCCGGCGTCCACGCCAGGCCGACCGCAACCCCAGCGCGCTTGGTGCGCTCTGCGATTTCGGTATCAACGCGCACCTTGATGCCGCCGAGGAACTCGATGAATGACCTCCGGCGTGATCACCAGCTTCTCGGTGCTGGCCCTCGGCGATCCGCCGCGCCACCTTGCGGCAGATCGTGCCGATCTGCTGCTCCAGCTTGCGAACGCCCGCCTCGCGCGTGTAGTGCCGCGCAATCTGCGCAACGCTCTCCCGCGGAAACTCAATCAGCGCCGGGTCGATGCCGTTCTCTTTCTTCTGCCGCGGGATAAGGTACTTCTCGCAATGGCGACCTTCTCCTCCTCCGTGTAGCCGGTCAGCTCGATGATCTCCATGCGGTCGAGCAGCGGCGCCGGAACCGGATCAAGCTGGTTGGCCGTGCAGATAAACAGCACCTTGGACAGATCGAACGGCTGATCGAGATAGTTGTCGCGGAACGTGTTGTTCTGCTCCGGATCGAGCACCTCCAGCAGCGCGCTCGCCGGATCGCCGCGGAAGTCGCGGCCCAGCTTGTCGATCTCGTCCAGCATGAACACCGGGTCGTTGGTCTCAACCCGCTTCAGGTTCTGGATGATCTGCCCTGGCAGCGCGCCAATGTAGGTCCGCCGATGTCCGCGCATCTCCGCCTCGTCGTGCATGCCGCCCAGCGAGATGCGCGAGAACTTGCGCCCCAGCGCCTTCGCAACACTTCGGCCGAGGGATGTCTTGCCCACGCCCGGAGGCCCGACGAAGCACAGGATCGGCCCCTTCATGTCCGGCTTCAAACGCCGCACAGAAAGGTAATCAAGGATGCGGTCCTTCACCTTCTTCAGGCCGTAGTGGTCCTCGTCGAGGATCTCCTTCGCCTTCAGGATGTCGACCTCGCCGGCCGAGGACTTCGACCACGGCAGCACCGCCAGCCACTCGATGTAGTTCCGCGTCAGCGAGTAGTCCGCCGCCATGGCGTTCATCCGGCTCAGACGGCCCAGCTCCTTCAGCGCGTCCTTCTTCACTTCCTCCGGCATGCCTGCGGCTTCGATCTTCTCCTTCAGTTCGGCAATGTCCTTCTGCGTGTCGTCGAGGTCGCCCAGCTCTTTCTGGATCGCCTTCAACTGCTCGCGCAGGTAGTAGTCGCGCTGCGACGACTGCACCGAATCCTGCACCTCGGTCTGGATCTTGTTGCGCAGTTGCTGCACCTCAAGCTCCTTCGCCAGGTGCTTGTTGATGCGCTCCAGCCGCGCGGCAACATCCGGCGTCTCCAGCAACTCCTGCTTGTCGGTCGTAGTCAGGAACGGCAGCGACGAGGCGATAAAGTCCGCCAGCCGTCCCGGCTCATCGATATTGATCGCAATCGTCTGCAGGTCGTCCGACAGCGTCGGCGAAGAGGTGACAATCTGCTGGAACTGGCTCACCACGTTCCGCTGCAGCGCCTCGATCTCGGGCGAAGCTACCGGTTCAATCTCTTCGACCGACTCGGACTCAGCCGTCATGAACGGAGTGATCTGGGCGAATTCGCCCAGGCGCACGCGCTCATTGCCCTCGGTAAACACGAAGAGGCTCTGGTTCGGCATCTTGACGACCTTGTGCACGGTCGCACGGGTGCCGATGTGGTGCAGATCCGCGGCCTGCGGGGTGTCCTGGCGCGCGTCGCGCTGCGCCACCACCAGGATGGTCTTCTCCTCGCCCAGCGACTGGATCAGCTGGATCGAACTCTCGCGCCCGACCGTCAGCGGCAGAACCGCATGCGGAAACAGAACGGTGTCCCGAACCGGCAGAACCGGAATAGGTCTGCCAGCGGTGGGCAGGTCCTGGTCGTCGGAGGATTTGGTTGCGTTTGGCTTGATTACGCTTACGAAGTCGCTTGCCATAGGGATATCCTTGAGTGTCCTTATATCAGATTTCCTTCATTGGATGCATCAGGCATCGATAAAGTCGCAAGCCGCACCGGGTCTGATTCACGGTAGGACGCCGAGGCCAGCACCCTGGTCATCGGCGTAAAACCCTTTATCTTCAATGAATTTCAGGCGATTATGCTGTGGACCTAAGAGTTGTCGGGAATTCTCCGTTTATGGGACGACTCGGGTATTTACTGCCTTTTGTCCGTCGTCTGCACGCGACCTGTCGGTCGGCCCGGGTGTTAGGGGAGAGCCCGCGCGAGGAGTTCGCCCACCAGCCGGTGTCCTTCGGTGCTGAGATGGTAGGGGTCGGCGTATAAGTGAGGGTCTCTGGGATCCTCCTCCTCGGCCATCAGTGCGGTCTGCGCATCCACGAAATGGCAGCCGAACTGACTTGACGCGGACGCGAATACCTCCCGCGACTCGAGCCGGTAAAGCCTCATCAAGGGGTCAGGACAACTGAATGGACTCAAGAGGAATGTGTGCTCCAGCACCGTAGATGGCATCTGGCCGAGAAATGCACAAAGGGATTTCCTGACTTTCTGTTTGTCAAACAGAGGATGCTGAAGCAGGCGCATTCCAAATCCGACACTGAAGCGCGTGAACGACTTCAACTCCCACATCAGGCTGGGCTGAAAATGCTGCTTTGCATCACCCGCCCATGACTTCAGTTTCGGCCTTAATACCGGTTTGGAATGACTCCGCAGGACTGGAGGACAAATTGCCTTTCGCAGCTCGTAAGGAGTTTCGTAGTGTCCCAGTTGCAGGACAATCGCCTCGGGTTGCAATGACTGGCAGGCCTTACAGACGAGTTCGCTGGACCGTAGGTTTTGATAATGCAAAAAATGTGGTTCATATCGAGGATGTTCATTCAAAACGATCTGCGCGAAGGAAAACTCCCCGCCCACCGGGTAGCCTCCGATGTGGCAGCCACCTGCGAACAGAATTGCGGGGCGCGACAAGTCTCGGGGCCGATTCACAATCTCTCGCTTCTCAGGCCTGTCACGGACCTGACATAGTCGCAACTCGAATAGCACCCTCGCTATGAGGCGTCTGACGCCAATTGTCGATAATGCAAGACTCGCTTGCCAATACAACTATTGGGGGTAACCTCTTTCCCGTTGCGCCCTTAGCCGCAGACTTGCCCACACAGTCCACGCATAATCTCCGACCCTGTCATGCTGCGACGTAGCGGCCAAGTTCCTTGACCATCCGGCAGTGGCGACCGAGCTGGGAGAGTGCGTCATCGATCTGATTCGGTGAATCGAAGCGCAGGTCGACAAAGAAGACGTACTCCCAGGGCTTGCCGGGGACCGGGCGTGATTCGATCTTGGTCAGGTTGACCCCCGCCCTGGCGAACTCTTCCAGCGCCTGGACCAGCGAACCGGGCTTGTGCTCGACGCTGAACGCGAGGCTGGACTTGTTGGCGCCGTCGGCAGGCACCCAGTTGCGCTCCTGCAGCAGGAGGTGGAAGCGGGTGAAGTTCTCTGCGTGGTCCTCGATACCGGCCACCAGCACCTCAGCGCCGTACTGGCGGGCGGCAAGCTCAGGAGCGATTCCGGCGGTATCGTCCAACTCTTCGGCCATCAGGTGCTTCACGCTTCCAGCTGTGTCGTAGAAGTTGATCACGTCGAACCACGGCCGCGCCGCAAGCCAGTTCCGGCACTGGGAGAGCGCCACCGGGTGCGACATCACGCGCTTGATGTCGTCCGGTGCCACACCGGGACGAGCGATCAGGTTGTGGCGGATGCGCATCAGGCTTTCCCGCGCAATCCTGACTGGTTGCGCCAGAAGCAGATCGTAGTGCTCGGCAACCGAGCCATGCAGGCTATTTTCGATGGGCAGCACGGCACCATCGACGGTACCGGAGACAACTCGCTCAAATACCTCGGCCGAAGCAGCGCAGGCAACAATGTTTATCCCCTCATGGCCGGGCTCGCGCAGCATTGCCAAAGCCGCCATGTGGCTGTTCGAACCGAGTTCGCCCTGAATCGCGATCTTCACAGGCAACCCCCGCAATCAACACAAATTTCATTTCCGATGTTCAATTGGCAACCTCATTGCAGTACATGGCAACTTACCACATGGGCGGTCCGCAGTACTTTTTCACAGGCCTATGGCAGAGACCTATTGCCGGGCCAGTCTTAGGAGAAAACAGAATGCTTTGGACGATCACCGTTATCTTGCTTGTGTTGTGGCTGCTTGGGGTCGTCGGCGTATACACCGTCGGCTCATGGATTCATATTCTTCTCGTGCTCGCAATCATCAGCATCATCTTCAACCTGATGTCGGGCAGACGAGCGATCTGAGCCGTCGCGTGGTGTTACCACTTCTTGTCCCGAGGGTCTGGCGGCGAGACTCTTCGGGCTTAACCGCAGAAGAACCACAGGAGTTGGGTTATGAATCGCGAAACTGCAGAAGGAAAATTCGACCAAGTTAAGGGCAAGGTGAAGCAGTCGGTGGGCGAGGCTGTAGGTAATCAAAAGCTTGCCAACTCCGGCGCCGCAGACCAGGTGAAGGGAGCGGCGAAGGAAGCCTGGGGCAACACCAAGGATGCCGCAAAGTCCGTTGCGGACGATGCGCACGCCCACGCCGAAACTCACGGCCACGACGTTCGCGCCAAGATTACTTCAACCGCGCAAAACGTCAAGAATGCCGTCAGCGACAAAGCGAACGCAATAAAGGAAGAGCACAAGCGTTCCGCTTAAAACAGGTCGCTTTGCAATCGAAAAGGCCCGCCGCGAGCGGGCTTTTTCACTTATGCAGAAGGACATCCGCAGCGAAGAAACCGAAGAACGCTACCGAGATGATTCCATTCAAAGTAAAGAAGGCCGCGTTCATTCGGCGCAGGTCGCGGGGGGAGACGATGCTGTGTTCGTACAGCAGCAAAGCCGCAACTGTGGCGACTCCCACCGCCGCGAGCGGACCGAGCTGGAACAGGCGCAGCAGCCAGATCAGCAGGCAGAGCATGCCAAGGTGCATCGCGCGCGCAATCCAGAAGGCTGCCGTGAGTCCGAAGGCCTGAGGCACGCTGTTGAGGCCGGCGTCGCGATCGTGCTCGAAATCCTGACAGGCGTAGAGGACGTCGAATCCTCCGACCCATAGCAGAACCGCCGCGGAGAGAACGATGATGCGCGGGTCCAGCGATCCGCGAACTGCGATCCATGCGGCCGAGGGTGCTATGCCCAGCGAGAGGCCAAGCACCAGGTGCGACCAGCGCGTGACGCGCTTCATGTAGCTGTAGGCCAGCAGGATTGCCAGCGTTAGCGGCGCCAGTTCCAGCGTCAGCCGGTTCAGCATGCCCGCAGCCGCCAGAAATATCGCCGCCGAAACAACGACGAAGCCGGCTACGAAGCCATTGCTCAGCATGCCGGCTGGCAGAGCGCGCATTGCCGTACGCGGGTTAGCCGCATCCAGCCGAGCATCCACCAGGCGGTTGAAGGCCATTGCCGCGGAGCGTGCCGAAACCATGCACACCACGATCCAAAACAACACAGCCAGGCGAGGCCAGCCGCGCGCCGCCAGCACTGCACCCGTCAACGCGAACGGCAGCGCAAAGATCGAGTGCTCCCACTTGATCATCTCCAGCGTCAGGCGGGTACTTTTCAGCGAACTTCCCATGCTTCCATTTTAACGGAGAAGAGGACGCACCGCACCGGCGCCAAGTTCGCCAGTTAGCCAGCGCGTCCTCTGCTAAGCCTGCTTTCCTCTCGCCGGTCCGGCGATTTCGAGGTCGTTGACGACCTTGAATACTCCTGGAACCGCCTTACCGGTAGCGTCGCCGGATTTTATAGACCACGCTGAAGACGCCGGATTCATCGCGAGTCACCACCAGCGAGACATTCGGCGTCAGGTCGTACTCGCCCTGCAACAGCTGTTGCGCGGTGGAGTTCACGTTGGTCGCATAGGTGACAGAAAGCTGCCGCGAGAGCTGCTTCTGCACCGTGATGCGCGCGCTGGAATTGCCCAGCGTCCCGACGAACGCTGGATCGATCTTCACGGTGCCCCCGCCGAACAGCTTTCCAATGCGATTGCTGACCGTCGCGTTGAGCGCGCCGCCGAGGAGAGCGCTGGTGGCGGGGTTGGCGCCTTGCTGCACCTGCTGCTCCTGGTAAAGCTGCGCTTCCTCCTGGGTGCGGCCCAACGCGAGCAAGGCGAAGATATCCGTCTCGCTCAGCGGCGGCTCCGAGCGGTAGGTCGGCTTAAGGTTGCTGA
This sequence comes from uncultured Acidobacteriaceae bacterium, assembly GCA_963822225.1. Taxonomy (GTDB): domain Bacteria; phylum Acidobacteriota; class Terriglobia; order Terriglobales; family Acidobacteriaceae; genus Edaphobacter. Next base: position 154,663 of record CAWGGW010000006.1, read on the forward strand.
GCGTGCCCTGCAGTCCGACGGTGATGTCGTATGTTTCCACCCGCGCCGTTGCGTTGATGTCGATGTTCGGATCGATGCGGACCGGATTGCTGAAGTAAATATCGCCGCGCTGCAACTCGTACTTGGTTCCCGCAAAGTTTGCGCTGCCATCGGTGATCTGAATCCGCCCGAGGATCGACGGCTCCGCGACGGTTCCGCGGATGGTCAGGTCGACCGTGCCGGCCAGCTTTGCGAAGGTGTTCTGGAAGTCCAGTTGCGGCGAACTGACGACGTGCACGTCCAGTCTGACCTTGTTCGAAGGAGCATTCGGGTCAGGCGGCGAACTGACGCCGCCGGCCGACGAGAATGCCGCGAAGTCCACATCCGGCCCGATGCCGAATCGCGTGATCAGAACGTTGCCGCTCAGCAGCAGGCTCTGCGGTCCGCCCTGCAGAGTCAGGTTCGTATTCGCTGTCGTACTCAGCCCGTAGAGGCGCACGCGGACCACGTCTCCGGTTGCCGTGAGGTTGGCGTAGATTCCATTCTTGTAGGTCAGGAAGCCGCCAATCTTCAACTTGCCGCCGCCCGTCGTCGCCGTCAGACTCTCGACCTGCAGACGATCCTGGTTGAACACCAACGTCCCATTCAGCGCGCTCAAGCCGTTGGGAATGCCCTCCATCGCGGCGTTTACGTTATCGAATTGAATCTTGCCCGTCAGCGACGGTTTCTTCATCTGGCCGCCCGCCGCGATGGTGAACTCAACCTTGCCGCTCGACAGAATATCCGGATCGAAGGTATGCGCGATTGCCACGCTGATGTTGCCGCTCGCCTTTACGTCGAGCTTGCCGCCGTTCGGGTCGGTCGCTCCGAACGCCTGCACCGTGCCGCTGATATGAGCGTCTGTATCCTGCCCCATGATGTGGACCTGGTCCAGCGTCGCAATCCCATTCTTCAGGCTCACTTGAATCGGACCTGCGGATTTCAACTCGACCCCTTGCAGCTTCACGTCAAAGTCGTTCAGCTCCGCATTTCCGCTCAGCGCGGTCGGCGTCTTCAGTGGCCCGCTCACCGTTACCACTCCGCCGATGGACGATTGCGCCTGCACGCTGGACGTGTTGGAAAACGCCAGCAGGTTGGCGACATCAAAGCCTGTAATCGTCAGCTTCGCCTGCGTGGCGTAATTGCCTGTCAGCTCCGTCTTTCCCGACGCATCCAGTTGCGCGCCCACCAGCGTAGACTTCGCGGCATAGAAGACTGTGCTGGCCTCGCTATGTATATCCGCCGCGAGTTCGCCGATCGCCTTACCATCCACCGTCACTCCGGTGAGTTTCAAGGTGGCCTTCAGGCCCGGCTGTTCCATCGTGCCATTCGCATCCGCGACGATGCTCAGCTTTCCATCTACATTGGGACTGGCCTTCGCAACTGTGGCGAACTTCGATAACACCAGGTTGTTGCCTTCGATGTGTCCATGCAAATGCTTCGAGTCGAGGTCGTACCCGCCGTTGCCGGTGATCCTCGCTCCATGCAGCACCAGCGCAACGTTGGTCGCCTCGAAGTCCTTACCTTGCAGCGAAAGATTTGCGACGGCGGAGTCGTAGTTCTCCCCGTAGGCAACTCCTTTGGTCAGCGTAATCTTTCCGCTCCCATTGGCCGCTGCAAATGTTCCTGAAACCTTCGCATTGATAGCGATGGTACCGGTCAATGGCACCTTATTTTGCTGCCCGGCGATTTGTAAAACATCTTCCACGCTCGCATTGGCAAGCTGGATCGACGCGACCACGCCAGTGCCGTCGTCCCAGAGAAACGTAGGCACGCCTTTGTGTGAAACCACTTTGCGCGGCTTCATGCTGCCTTCCACATTCAGCACCGCGGTCCCGCGCCTGATCGTCGAGTTCGCCACCACAAGCCCGGCATCGTAGGAGTACTCCGCATCCGCGACGAGCGAGTCGACCAGCGTGTCCAGTTCTGTACCAACCTTCACTTCAAGCTGCGTGCCTTGAAGATGACCCTTCCAGTCCAGATCAGCCGCACGGCCCGACACTGTTCCCTGGAATGCCAGCCCGCCATGCAGAACCACCGGAATCGCCGCCGTTCCCTTTTTGCCGTTCGCTTCGAAGTCCAGCGTCTGCAGCAACTGGTCGAACTCGCCCAGGTCGCGGATCGTCATGTCCGCTTTTAGATCGGTGAGCGCGTCGCCTGTGTTGACGCCCAGAATGCCTGACGCCTCGGTGGACGACTGCGGCGTCAAAAGGATCACGTGTTGAATGTTCACCACGTCGCGCTTGCCGTCGTAGTGGGCAATGGCTTCGCCGGTGACCGGCACATTGTCGAACGCGCCTTTGAGCGACACGCCCGTCGGTTTGAACTTCAGGTCGCCATCCACCTGGACGGAACCAGAGCTGGCAGTCACCGGGCCGCCCCACTCCACTTTCACCGGACCCGTCACCGCAGTATCGAAGCCGAGATCGCCGTAGCCCTTCGTCTCCGTGACTTCCATGATGGTGCGCAACGGAATCGCGTTGACCGTCGCAAGCAAATACGCATGTGCCACCGCAACCGGACGTGGCGCCGGTGCGTGGGCGGATGCTTTAGACCCTACGGAAGTTGCAGTCGTGTTCGCAGTCTTCACGGCCGCCGCGGTAGTGGCAGACGTCGCGGCAACCTCCTGACTCTCGCCCAGCCAGTCCACAATCCGCAACTCGCCCGCAGCGCTCCCGCCGCCGGGAAGATAACCCGACATTGCAGTCAGGAGAAGTTCACTCGGCGTGATGTGCAACTGTGCTCCGCCGTCGATGTCGTGGAGCTTCACATTTTCGTTCTCGTAACCGGCGCCGTGAACTTTGGCGCTGCCCACCACCAGGTAGCCTGCTTTGCAACTGGGATCGGGCGGCAAGGGCACGGTGCCCGGCTTCGCAGGAGTCGCCGGCAATTTGTGTTGCCAGAAATGATGCGTCTGAGCCACGGTTGGAGACACCGCGCAACTATGAGCTTTCACATCCAGATCGACCGTTCCGCCCGTAAGTCCCTGGGCTGCCGTCAGGACGCTAATCTGTTTCAGTTCCAGCGTGCCATTCGCGGCGACATGCCAGTCAGGATGTGCGAAGTGGTCCAGCTCCGCGGTTGCGTGCAGTACTGAAGCCTTGCCTGAGTCAAACTCGAACTTGGTCAACTGGGCGATGTCGCGCCCTAGTTCTCCCTCCAGATGGACCTTCGACTGAGCCTCCGGCTCATTGTCGATCTTCGTCCGCAGATCGGTCAGGTCGATTGCGATTCCGTAACGATCGTTCTTTCTCAGGTAGTTCAGCTGTGCGTTCAGATCGCGCGCAGCCATGTCAAACGGAATCGCCTTGTCGTTCAGCAGCGCGACGCCATCAGCAAGTTCGACATCGTTCGCCCGCAGATCCAGCAACGTGTCCTGAATCGGCTCCGTGCTGGTTGCAGGGTGTTTCGGTACCGGCTGGTTCGTCTTGCCATCCTTGTCGATAATCAGGTGAACCTGAGGATGTTCAATACGCAGCAGGTTCAATCCGACATGCGACTGCAGGCCCGCTCCGGTGGTGTGCGCGAAGAAGCTTGTAATCTTCACCCGCACCTGAATCTTGTCGGCTGAGAGATAGGGCGCCTCGCCGGGCCCTTCGAGCCCATGGATCACCAGACCGTCGACCTCAATCGACAGATGCCGCAGACTGAAGGCGACTCCATGAACCTCCACTCGTCCGCCGGTGGCGTCCTCCAGCACCTTCACGATCTCTTTGCCGACGCGATGCTGGAAGTCGGCCGTAGTCGAGTACCAGACAAGACCGCCCACGACCACAATCACCAGCGTCACAACGCCGAGGATCAGCCACGCCGCGCCCCGGCTGATATGTCCTATAAGGCTGCGCTTCTTCCTTTTGCCGTTCGGCGGCGCAGGATTCTCCTCGGCTGGAGAGTCGCCAACCGGCTGGATGTCGTCCTCGCTCATGGCGCCTCCTCTCCGGGCTTCAGGATGCGAACGCTGCCTTGCGCGCGTAGAGACGTGAGCCAATCGTCGAGAACCTTGTTCACCTGCTGCTGTAGCAGTATCTCGCGGATGCGATCCGTCAGTGTGGACTCGGGCGGGGGCGTCATCTTCTCTTTCCGGTAGACCGGAAGCATTGTGTTCTTGTAGTAGTCGTCGATCTGCGGCTGCGCGATCGTGTCGAAGATTCCATTGCGGAAGCGCTCGTCGATGAACCGCAGCACGGTCATGCGCAGCCGCCAGCGATCGCGTATCTCCTGCATCGTGAATCCATGGTCGGCGATGAATTTCTCCCATCCCGCATCGGTTTCGCAGTGGTACGCCGCGCAACTCGGAATGCTCTTGCGCAGGGTCATCAGTTCCGCGTCGACCTCCGCATCCGGGATGGGCGGCTCGGGCTGCAGCGCCATCTGCTGCAGGATCAAGGTGCGGTCAATCAGCCGATCGATCAACGTGCTCCCGCGACGCCGGTCCCGCCTCGCTGAATGGCTGGAACGCCGCAAAGCGTTGTTCCGCATCCACATCGCTCTCCAGCACCAGGTCGCCGTTTACGATTGCTACGACGCGGTCCAGCGTCACCTCCTCGCCCAGAGGCGACGACTTGCCGGCAGGTCCAGGCGGCGTGTTCTGTGCACAAGCCGGCATGATCAGTATCGCGAGCGCAAGCATGATCGCAGGCGTAAACCGTTCAGCCGCAGCCGCCATCCTGTGTCTCGATCCGATCATGTCTAGAACGCCTGTCCAATGCTGAAAAAGAAATTGAAGTGACTCGCCTGGCCTTCATACGGCGCCGAGCCGTTGAAATCGTAGATCACCGGGTATACCGGTGGATTGAGGTTGTAACTGAAGTCGACACGAATCGGGCCGACGGCGGTTTTATATCGCGCGCCGACTCCGACCGCATGCGAAAAGTAATTGAAGTTGCAGGTCCCGAAAGGATACTCGGGCGTAACCTGCGGCGGCCCTACATAGGCGCATGTGCCCTGGTCGGGCTGATGAAAATGCTCAATACTCGGGAACATTTGCGAGATCTGGGAGAAGACATTTCCCATGTCGTGGAACAGAACAAAAGCAACGCTGTTCCCAACGAAAGGAAGTGTGGGTGCGGGCAGCCTCAACTCTGTACTGTTGACGAACACCGCGTTGCCGCCCACGGGATATCCTGTCTGCAGATCGCGCGGTCCCGCGTCGTTGATGCCGAAACCGCGGTGTGAAGTCGCGCCACCGGCGTACAAACGTTCCGGAAGTGGCACTGCGTTGCAACTGGGGTTCAATTGCAGCAGGTCTCCGACACAGCTCGAGCTGCCTACGTTCGGATTTGGACCAAAATTATTTTCGAACCCAAGCCGTGTACTCCGTGCCAGCACATACTTATGCTTGCCGAAGGTGTAATAAGTAGAGTTCGTCACGTCCACGCGGTTGAAGGTCGCCTCCGAACCGAACTTCGACGACGCCAGAAACTCCTGCACCGACGTGTACGATCCGCGCTCCGCATCCAGCGGACTTGGGTCTCTCGTATCGTGAAACCACGTAATGCCGGGGCCGCCCACGCGCACCGGCTGCGAAAGCTGCGGGATCAGGTTCGCCGAAACCTGCAGCGTTGCCGGATTCACCGCGACCCGGCGGAACTGAAAGTTATAGATCAGCGTGTCTGTCCGCCTTACCTTCTGCGTGATGCGAAAGTCGCCCTGCAGGGTCGATGACTGGAAGGTTGAAATATTCTGCACGTTCGAGTAGCCGCCCGACACGCTCATCGCCAGATTTGGCTTGCCGTAATAGTGAGGATTCTGGAATGTCAGCAGCGCCACCGTCTCCAGAAGTCCATACGACGTATGCAGGGTCAACGAATTGTCCGTGCCGCGCAGGTTGATGCGGCTGATGTCCAGCGAAACGCGCGGGCTGATTCCCGTCTTGCCGTTCTGCCCGTAGGTGGTGCCCGGCGGAAGCCCCAGCAGAATCGCCGACGCCGGGTTAATCACTCCCTCCTGCGGAGTGCCTGTCTCCGCCTCGAATCCGAATCCATACGTCACATCCCAACGCCGCGCCTCCGTCAACTGCAGCAGGACATTCTTCATCGGATCGTTGCCATCAGGGTTCTGCACGGCAGTGTTCACCTCGTTGAACAGGGCCAGGTCATACAGCCTGCGTTGCGTGTCGAGCAACGCACTCTGATTCAGCGGATCTCCGGCATGCACCTTTACCCGCTTGCTCCACTACTGAAGGTTTGGTGTGGACGATACCGGTCAGTAGTACATTCTGCACAAAGACCTGCTGGCCCTCCGTAACCACCAGCGACACGTCGGTCTTCTCCGCGTCGCCTCCGGCTGCCTGTTGCTTCACCTCCACCCGCGCCTGCGCGAAGCCACGGCTCAGATAGTACCCAAGAATCGCGTCGCGATCTCCCGACAACGTGATCAGCGAGTAGGGCTGGCCCTCCTGCGAGTTCAGCAGCGCCTTGACGTCCTTCTCGCGACTGGGATCCACGCCGTCGACGGAGACAGAGCCAAACTTCTGCTGCGGCCCCTCTGTCACCGTGATGGACACGGCAATCTCGGGCACCTTCAGCTTCTTCCCCTTCAGCGTATCGACATCCTTCGCCACGGTGGCGATGGAAGCATTGCTGAAGCCGTTCGCCCGGTACAAGGCCAGAATTGTTCCCTCGTCCGCCTTCATCAACTGGGGTGAGTAGCGTCCATTCCGCAGATATAAATCGGCCTTCTGCACCTGCATTCGCTCCTTCAGCAGGTCTGTGTCGAAATAGTGATTGCCGACGATCGTCACCGAGCCAACTTTGTGCTTCACGCCTTTCACAACTGCGAAGACGACGCGTTCAGTGGGTGTGTCGGCACCTTCATCCCTCACCGACACGCTCGCGTCGAAGTAGCCCTGCTGAAATAGATAATCCTTAATGTTGAACGTGCCTTCGTTCAGCAGGTCATTGTCGATCGTGCCTTCCTGGTAGATCGGTATCAGCAGCTTCAGCCGGCTGGTTGACAACTTCACCCCTTCTACAACCACCTTCACCAGAGGTCCCTGGTTCGCTGAGAACGTATAGTCAACTTGCTTTCGCAGCGGAATGTAAGTTTGCTGCTGCAGGGATGTCGTCGCTTCAAGGCGGTCCTGCTTCTGATACTGCCCGCGCAGCTTGGTCAGCGCATTGCTCACGGTGTCACGGTTGACCTTGCTGCCCTCCTTCAACTTTCCTTTCTTGCGCAGTTCGGCGACCGTCAGTCCGGGATCCTGGCCCTCCAAAACGTATCTGGCCCACTCGGGCCTGCGGCCCGATATTAACCGCGTAGGTCACGTTCACCTGGCTTCCCAAGTAGTCCACGGTTGTCGTCGGAGTCACCGTAGGCTGGAAGTATCCATTACTCTCCAGCGACTCTCGGACTCCATCCGAGCCCTCTCCAATCATCGTCTCTGTAAACTCGGTTCCCGGTTGCAGTTTGGTCGCGTACTCCAGCAGCGAGGCGAGCCGCTCATTGTTAACTCCAACAATCTGCACCCGTCCGACAAAGTAGCGAGGCTGCCCCACAAAGGTCAGCACTACACCGTTGCCCTCATGCCTGCCCACCACTCTTATATCGCGGTATTTCCCACTGGCAAAAAGCCGCCGGATACTTGCGGTCACCTTGGCTGGATCCAGCGACTGGTCTGCCTGCTGCGGAAGCTCCCCAGTATTTGGTCTTTCGCATCGAAGGTGACGCCCTGAAACTCCACCCGCTCGACATGCAGCCCCTTCCATCCGGCGAAACTGGACGATGCCGCCGCCTCCGATTTGACCTCAGCCGCTGCGTCCATTGTTTCAGCGGCTTCCGCCTGCGGATTTTCTGTCTCAGCCACCGCGCCCGCCGCTGCCGCAGACCCCGCCGAAGTCCCACTGGGCGGGGGAACCGACTGGACTGGCGCCGCCGCCGCGGCTGCGAGCCCGGCATCGATTGCCCGCCCGCTGCCACCGTTCCCCAAGCAGTCGGGCAAAGAATCAGAATCGCAGCAACCCGCAGCAACCGGACAAAGCCGCACCCGCCAAGGATTTCCCGCTCCTCTTGCGAGTCTCTGACGATCGCTCTTCCGGTCACTGCATCCCGTGAAGCACCCAACGATGTTTCCCTTCTACGTCAGCGACCTGGCGATAAGATCGCCGATCGCGAACTTCCTCTCCAATTTCAGGGTTCGCGCAACGCCCGAACCCGCTTCTGATCGATGCAACGGTTGGATGCCGAAACACGCAGAATTGCCAGCCCGCCGAATTTGCAAGCCACAATTCCCTATACTACGAAGAACGATGCGTTTAAACGAATAAACCGGGGACCACCCGGGAACCGCCGTAAACAACCTTGCCCAGTTCTGAATCCATCCCGGAGAAAGATCGCTACTCACGCCAGGTGCTTTTCCCCGGTATTGGCGCGGCTGGACAGCAGAGGCTGGCTCAATCGCATGTTGCCATTGTGGGCTGCGGAGCCATGGGCGCGGCGTCGGCCTCAATGCTCGCACGCGCCGGCATCGGCACGCTCACTCTCATCGACCGCGACTTCGTCGAGCCGTCCAATCTCCAGCGCCAGATCCTCTTCGACGAGCACGACGCGCTCGAAAGTCTGCCCAAAGCCGCCGCCGCCCGCCGCCACATCGCACGCTTCAACTCCAGCGTCGCCGTCCACGCCCACATCGCGGACCTCATCCCCGGCAACATCGCAGACCTCGTCGCAGACAGCGATATCATCCTCGACGCCACCGACAACTTTGAGACCCGCTACCTGATCAACGACTTCGCCGTACAGCAAGGCAAGCCCTGGATCTACGCCGCCGCCATCGGTGCCTACGCCGCAACCATGAACATCCTGCCCCGGGCGGGGTCTTCCTTCGAACCTCGAACCTCGAACCTTGAACCTGTCCCTGAAACCGCCTGCCTCGCCTGCATCTTCCCCAAACCGCCCTCCGGCAACGTGGATACCTGCGACACCGCCGGCATCCTCTCCACCGCCGTCAACCTTGCCGCCTCCATTCAGGTCACCGAAGCTCTCAAGTTTCTCACCGGCCAGGCGAATCTCATGCGCCGCACCTTGATCTCCTTTGACCTGTGGAACGCGAGTCCCGAAGGCGCCGGGCGTTTAGACCGCTCGGAGATCGCAACCGGCACTCCCCGCGCCGACTGCGAGGTCTGTGGGCATCGCATCTTCACTCATCTTTCCGGCCGCAACCGCGCCCACATCACTCTCTGTGGCCGCGACTCCGTCCAGATCCACGAGCATCACCGCCCGGTCGACTTCGCCGCCATGCGCGCCCGCCTCACTTCCCACGCGGAAATCACAGACTTGCGCTGCAACGACCTGCTGCTCCGTTTCCGCCGCGGAACCCACACCCTGACCCTCTTCGCAGACGGCCGCGCCATCGTGCAGGGAACAACCGACATCACCGTCGCGCGCTCTCTCTACGCGCGCTTTGTCGGGTCTTAGAAGTCCAATTTCGCCATTCAACCGCACACGCCTGATTCAGCTATATATACAACGCACACAACCTTTTCGCCCTTCTGCGCCTCCAATCCACAAGACGGATCATTCCCGGCAGTTGCGGTAGTGTTAATCAGGCGAGAGTCCGGCGAAACCCTTTATCCGGAGCCCAACATAGAATGAACAGCGAAGGTCAGCTGATGACGCAAGCACCACCCGCAAAACCCAACCCTGGGCTCTTCAAACGCAACCCGCCCATCGTCGGCGAGGCCGAAGCCATCGAGGCCGCCAAGAACGGAGACGCAGAGGCTTTTTCCAAGCTCTACACGCTCCACAAGCGGCGCGTATACACCCTGTGCCTGCGCATGCTCGGCAACGTCTCCGAAGCCGAGGACATGACTCAGGAGGCGTTCCTTCACCTCTTCCGCAAACTGGGCAGCTTCCGCGGCGAATCCGCCTTCTCCACCTGGCTGCACCGGCTCACGGTCAATCTCGTCCTCATGCAGTTGCGCAAAAAGGGACTGAACCTCGTCTCGCTGGAGGAGACCATCAACCCCTCCGAGGAGGACGCGCCCAAGCGGGACTTCGGCAGCCGCGATCCCGTCCTCAGCGGCTCGGTCGACCGCGTCGCCCTCGAGCGCGCCGTGGCCTCGTTACCTCCCGGCTACCGCATGGTCTTTGTTCTTCACGACGTCGAAGGTTTCGAGCATAATGAAATCGCCACTATGCTCGAATGCTCGACAGGTAACAGCAAATCTCAACTGCACAAGGCCCGCCTCAGGCTTCGCGAGCTTCTCCGCCATCCCAGCGAGTCGCCCCTGCCGGAAGTGACCTCGGAGGTCACAAAATGAAGCTCCCGGGCGACATCAACTTCGACACCCTCAAGCCCGAAGAATTCGAGCTATACCTCCCCGAACTTTTCGCCAACGGCGATGGCAAAGTTAGCCAGGACCCACGGCTGAAGGACTTTCTCGCGCGCAATCCCGATTGCGCTGCCCTCGTCAACGATCTCGAAACCATCGCCGAAACCGCCAAGAGCTTATTCGCGCCCGTCGGAGACCCAAGCGATAAGGTCTGGAGCAACATCCAAAGCAAGCTCCGCGAAGAAGGCGAGATTACCGACGATGACGAACAGGAAAACACATCGCACAAGAAGGTCAAAACCAAGGTCGAATAAATCCCTTGCAACCGATTTCCCTACAGGTGTAACCTCATTTTCAGGATGAAACTGCGCTCGTTCGAGTTCGGCTACTTTACCTATCCCTGCTTTTGGCGGGGAGCGGGTCAGTCGGTCGTGCGGGCAACTCTGAATAGATAAACCGAATTCCTTCAGAGCATCCAAACTTCCACTGAGCCGCGACCCACCAAGGTCGCGGCTTTTGTTTTGTTTTGCAGCATTCCAAGGAGCCGTTATGATCGTCCAGACCGCCGAACTCACCCCAACCGAAGCCTCCAGCCAAACCAAACACGTGCCTGCCTCCGCCGCCACCGCGCCCGCCCACCTTCGCCGCCTCGTCCTCACCGGATTCATGGGCGCCGGCAAGACCACTGTGGGCCGCCTGCTCGCCAGCCCGGCTCGGCTGGGAGTTCCTCGATCTCGACGCCTACATCGAGGCCCGCACCGGCCAGCCAGTCCCTTCCATCTTCGCCGCGCACGGCGAGCAGCACTTCCGCCAGCTTGAGTCGCAAGCCCTCGCCTCCGCGCTTGGCCGACACAATATCGTCCTCGCGCTGGGCGGAGGCACACCCGAGATCCTCACCAATCGCCTCTTGCTCGAGCAGACCCCGGCTACCGCCACCATCTTCCTCGATGCACCCTTCGCCACGCTCTTCGACCGATGCGTTCTGCAGTCGAACAACTCCGGTTCCACCGCTCCAGGGGAAGCCCGGCCCAACCTGGTCGATCCGGCCACCGCCGAAAAGCGCTTTCTCGCCCGCCAGCCCATCTACCGCCGCCTCGCCCACCACACCATCAATACCGAATTGCTCAGCACCGAGCAAACCGTCGCCACGTTGCTCGCGCGCCTTAGCAACAAAAAACGCAGATAACTCCGGGTGCCCCATGTTCGACGCGGCTTCTTCGGGTCGACCATGGGGAATCCACCTGCTCAAGTCGCCTACTACCACCCTGGGTGTAAAGTGAGGCGAAACGCATCTCAGTTCACAGGAGATTCCTCTGTCGACCCCGCCCACCTGGAACCAGCCACCTGCAAACAGCGCCCGCAGCAATATCGTCTTCGCTGTCGGACTTATTCTTGCGCTGTTGCTGGCCTGGCAACTGCGCGAGGTCCTGGTCCTGCTCTACGTCAGCGCGCTGTTCGCGGTGGTTCTGCTTCCTGTCGTCGACAGTCTGGTTCTCTATGAGACCCGCAGCGGCCGGCATCTCTCCCGAGCAGCCGCCATCGCGCTCCTGCTCGCCTCGGTGGTCATCACCCTCGTCGTTTTCTTTGTCGTTGGACTTCCCCCAGTCCTTCACGACATCCGGCAGTTCGCCACCGACCTGCCCGCCCGCGTTCCGGGTATCGTCGCCCGCATCAAGCGCATCCCCCTCGCCGACAAACTCGGCGTCGATACCATCGCCGAAAAGGTCGAAGGCGGTCTCTCCGCCACAGCCGAGTACCTCTTCGCATCATTCCCCGCCTGGATGGGCCGCATCTTCGACCTGCTCACCGGCTTTGTCCTGTGCGTCTACTTCATGCTCGAAGGCCACACCGCATATGAGTGGTTCATGTCGCTGCTGCCCGTGAAGAATCGCCTCCGCCTCGCCGTCACCCTCGAGAAGGCCGAGATGCGCATGAGCAAGTGGCTCTTCGGTCAGGGCCTTCTGATGCTCATCCTCGGCGTGTGCAGCACCATCACCTTTGGCCTCCTCCACGTGCGTTACTTCGTCCTGCTTGGCGTCCTCATGGGCCTGATGAACATCATCCCCATCGCCGGCGGAGTGATCACGATCGTCATCGTCGGTCTCGTCGCCGCACTCGATTCCTGGACCAAGATGGCCGGCGTCTTCGCCTTCTATCTGCTCTACGTCAACGTCGAGAACGCATTCCTCACCCCACGCATCATGCGCTCCAGCGTCAATCTCATGGGCCTCACCGTGCTCGTCGCGCTGATCGTCGGCACCGCGCTCGCGGGAGTAGTCGGTGCGCTCGTCGCTGTACCTACCGCCGCGCTAATCGCCGTCCTCATGGAGGAATACCTGGTCCAGAAAGACGCGATCATTCCCCAGGGAGTTCCCGACGAAGATCCCACCGGCGCGGAGATCGCGGCCAAACACTCATAGAACAGGCGAGCAATCCCGCCTCACGACGCACTCACCGTCACATCGCAACGCTTGATCGCCGAAGCGTCGCCCTGCCACGAGCGGATCAGGCTGCCGTGAATAACGAACCGCCCTTGCGTGCCCGCGCGAAACTGAAACTGCCGCACACCCGCGCCACCCACTCCGCCGCCCGCATTCACCGCGTAACTCGAAGAGACCACATCGACACCGGCATCGGCAGTAAACGCCCACCGATACCCCGTCGTGGGGTTCTCTTCAAGCTCCACGGCAAACACTTCCCCGACGCCGATCTCAATCGTGCTTCCACACGCCGACTCAGTCAGAGTAGTCACCGGCCTCCCATCACCAACAAGCTGCCGTTAAAAGACGTACATCTCGTGCACCATGCCGTCCGACTCCGTACGATAGTTCACCGATGCCTTGGTGATAATCGCGCTCGCAGCAAGTGCAGTCAACGCCGCACAGCCTGAGTCCGAAGCGGTTGACAACTTCTGCCACCCGATCCCCGACACTCCAATCCAACTATTGCGGTCCTGGTTGATCGTCCATTGACTGGTGATGCTCTTCGCGTTCTGCCACACAGTTGCAGTGGCGGCAGCTGCCTGAGCCGCAACACCGGCCACTGCCTGCGCCGGAGTCGCGACACTGCCACCCGCACCGGGTAACAGCTTCAACTCGGTTGCCGACAACGCCTGCAGAGCAACCACCGGAGGCTTAATAACCACGCCGGCTTGCGCCGGAGGTGGCTGGTTAGTAGGTGCCGCGGCTTCGGTGATCGGTAGAATATTCACCTTCTGTGTGGCCAGGTTTGCTGCTGACGTGATCTCTGCCATGACGGATCTCCTCTCTTAGCTGTAAATCTGGTCGATTACACCGTTGGTCAGGTGCACGCTGACGGAATGTCCTGCCGCTTTTGCCGCCGCAAGCTGCGACAACATATCGTAGAAAATATTATCCGTGTTGTTGGATATCTTCTTCCAGCCATAGTCGCTCAGGTAAGCCCACGCGTTGTAGTCCTGATCGATCGTCCACAGACCGCGGATCGCCTGGCCATTTCTCCAGCCCGTATCCACGACGCCGTTGACCTCCCACATCTCCGCGTCGATTCCGCAAACGCCGTAGGCAATGCAGAAGAATCCGCTCTCGCCCCAGCCTGATCCCCAACTGTTCTTGCAGATCCAGTATTTCCCTGGGTCGCTGTACCCCACCACGCACACGCAATGGCCGCCTGCAACGCCGCTTTGGGTATCCGGCGAGTAGACCCCGCTGGAATACGCGAAGAAGTCGTTATACACCGTGAAGCAAGTCGTCACTGGCCCCTTGCTGGAGATCTGCGTCTTCATCGCGGAGGTTGAATTCGTCGTGCTCCAGCCCGCAATCGAGGTCATCCGATCGGCCGAGTTGCTGCACAAGTTACAGCTCTGATCTCCAGCGGTATACGGGAAACAAGCTGAGTCGACGACTCCCGTCTTGAACCCGTTAAACGCACCGTCCGGCCACCAGCCACTCGCGCAAGTCGCGCCCGCGGCCTTGCCATAGCAATAAAACACCTGCGCCTCAGAGAGGGAAACCGCCAGGCCGGGGTTGTTATTCGCGATCCGCACCGCCGCCTCGACTGAGGCCGTCGTCCCGAACGCAACGCACGAGCCGCAGCCTCCCTGATCGACTACCGGCGTCACCCATCCCGCCGTGCGCGCATCGTAGGTCGCAGGATACGTTGCTGCGGCCACCGCGGCCACTTTCAATTGCGCCGCGGCGGTGGCTTCGCGAACCTGAAGCGTCTGCCCGGCAGGTGGAATCGCGCCAAGGCGCAGGTTCCTCAGAGTGTTCGAAAGAACGGTCAGCTCATTCTCTTTGGGAAGCCAATTAAGGCCAAGGGTGTGAATTCTAGCAGCAATATTCGCTACATTTAGAGCAGTTGGGTCTTTGATTACATTGGACGCAGTTGGGTCTGCCATGTCGGCTCCTTAGGTCTTCCAGGTTTTTTTGAAACAAGAGAGTACGCCCACTATTGCTGGTGGTCGAATTCAGCGAAACCAGGAGAAGGGTTAAACCAATGACCCGAAGTCAGTTCTTCATGAAAGAGGTAACCGCCGTATCGAGTCATACTTCATTGAGCTGGTGTTTGACCTTGGCCGCGCTTGGGGCAATTTGCTATCCGCCCGAGCTCCATTTGGCCCGCTGCAGACCTTGGCGCCGCATTGCGATGCTGATCGCCAGGCCTTACAGGGGAGAGTTCCCCTCAGTGTCGTAAGGGTTTACTCCAGTGGATAAATTATTGTCAAGCTCCAAAGACTAATTTTGCCAATTTCCGTTCCTTGCTTATCTTTTCAACTGCCATCCTCGTACTCAACGCGCTGCCTTCAAGTATCCTGAACCCCATGTCCGAACTCGCGTTCAAGCAGCCCGAATCCCGCAACTTCCTGGTCCCGATCCTCATTGCGGTGGTCATCGTCGGCGCTGTCTTCGGCTACGTCTATCTCACCCCGCACCGCATCGCCGATATCTCCGTCACCCACTCGGCCATCCTGCCCACACACACCGTCTTCAAGACCGGCTCCAAGGTCGTAGGGTCTCAGGACGAATCCCAGGACGTACTCTACGTCCTCGCCACCGTTCGCATCGACAACCACCTCAAAATCCCGCTCACCATCGACGACATCTCCGGCACCATCACTCCTCCGGACAACACCACCGACCCGACCACCATCCCCGCCGTCCAGAGGATGGACCTCGACAACGTCTACATGGCCTTCCCCGCGCTCAAACCGCTCTCCAGCCCGCCGCTGGCCCGCGAGACCTCTATCGAGCCAGGAGGCCACGCCGAGGGCATGGTACTGCTCAACTTCCCACTCACCGAGGCCGACTGGAATCAGCGCAAATCCGCCAGCGTCACCATCTCCTTCTACCACCAGGAACCCTTCACCGTAACCATCCCCAAATCCTGACGCACATTTACTGACCACTTACCACTGACCACTTATCACTTTCTTATGAGACGCCGCTTCATAGCCGACACCTTCTCGCCTGCCACCGGCCATCCCACCCGCGCTGCCCTCACCGGCGAGCAGGCCGCGCATCTCGCCCGCGTCCTCCGCGCCCAGCCCGGCCAGGTCTACGACATCGTCGCCAATGGCTTCCTCCACCGCGCTGAAATAACCGCCGTCTCGGACTCGGCGGTCGAATTCATCCTTCACGAAGAACTCGAAGCCGACGCCGCGCTCCCCATCCATCTCCTGCTCGCCGTATTCAAGTTCGACCACTTTGAATGGGCCGTCGAAAAGGCCACCGAGCTAGGCGTCGCCCGCATCACGCCCATCCTCGCACGCCGCACCGAAAAACACCTCGCCTTGGCCGCACCCAAGCGAGTCGAACGCTGGCGCCGCATCGCCCTCGAATCCTCAAAGCAATCCCGCCGAACCGATATCCCCGAAATCGCCGACCCGATTGCGCTCGCGACGGCCCTCAACGCCGACGCCGCGCCCCTGCGCATCCTGCTCAGCGAAACTGAACAGAACCGCACCCTCGCCTCCGCTCTGAACGAGCATAAGAACCTTCCCGCAGAACTCCATCACGACGGCTGGGATACCAATCACCAGCCAGTCGACTTCCGCCTCGACTTGGCCATCGGCCCCGAAGGCGGCTGGACCCCTGAGGAAATGTCCCTCTTCACGCAACACGCATGGACGCACGTAACCCTCGGCCCGCGCATCCTCCGCGCCGAAACCGCAGCCATAGCCGCCATAGCCATCGCCGCCGCACACCTCGCCTGACAGCCAACTATCTCTGGTTGTCATTCCGTAGCGCAGCGGAGGAATCCGCTTTTTGCTCTGTTAAAACAAAAAGTGCGGCCGAGCACAACGCCCGCCACCCCTTAGCTTCGAACCTTGAACCTTGAACCTAAGAAAAAATATCCTTCATCTTCTCAAACAGCCCGCGGTTAGTCGGCGTATTCTCCACCTGCATCGTCTCGCCCAACTGCCGCAGCAATTCCTTCTGCTGCTTGTTCAGCTTCGACGGCGTCGCCACGCGAATCTCCACGATCAGGTCGCCCTTGCCGTGCTCATTCAGATGCGGCACGCCCTTGCCCCGCAGCTTGAACTCGCGTCCGCTCTGCGTGCCCTCGGGAATCTTGATCGTCGCCGGACCTTCCAGCGTCTCAATCTGCAACTCCGTCCCCAGCGCCGCCTGCGGAAACGAGATCGGCATCACGCAATGCAGATCATCGCCCTCGCGCTCGAAGAACTTGTGCGCCTTCACGCTCAGCACCACATACAGATCGCCCGCCGGGCCGCCAAACTCGTCCAGCCTCGCCCTCGCCCTGGTAGCGAATCCGCGTATCCTGCTCCACGCCCGCCGGGACCTTCACCAGCATCTCGTGCTTCTTCGCCTGCAAGCCTTCGCCGTGGCAGGTCGGGCAAGGATCGGAGATCAGTCGTCCCCGTCCCGCCGCAGCGCACGCACGTCTTCGCCACCGAAAAGAATCCCTGCTGGAACCGCACCTGCCCGCGCCCACCGCACCCCGTGCACGTCGCCGGAGGCTTGCCGTTCGCGCTGCCGGAGCCGCTGCAGTCGTCGCACGCCTCCATGCCGCCGGATGGTGATCTCCTTCTCCGTGCCGAAGACCGCCTCCTCAAACTCCAGCGTCAGGTCGTAGCGCAGGTCGCGCCCGCGCTGCACTCGCGAAGCCCGCCGCGATGCCGCCCATGTTGAACATCTCGCCAAACAGATCGCCGAAGATGTCCCCCAGATCCTGCGCCCCGCCGAAACGGACTCCCGCCCGCAGGCCCGGCGCCGCCCTGGAACGCCGCATGGCCGTACCGGTCGTACGCCGCCCGCTTCTCCGGGTCGCTCAGCACCGGGTAGGCCTCGCTGCACTCCTTGAACTTCTCCTCAGCCTCAGGATTGTTCGGGTTGCGGTCCGGATGATACTGCATCGCAAGCTTGCGGTAGCTGGTCTTCAGCTCCTGGTCGTTCGCATCCCGCGAAACCTGCAACACTTCATAAAAATCAACTTTAGTCACGTTTGCCGTCGCACTCATCTCTTAAGAAGTCTCTCCAAATTCCCACCGGTAGTTGTCTCTGCCTTCAACCAACAACTGAACAACCAGCAACTAACAACTGCCTTACTCGCTCACCTGCGCCGCATTGCTCGCAATCCTCACCAGCGCCGGACGCAGCAGCTTCTCGCGAATCTTGTACCCGCGCCGAATCTCCTCCAGCACCTGGTGGTCGGGAAACTCTGTCGTTTCGATGCTGCCCAGAGCCTCATGGACTCGCGGGTCGAACTGCGTCCCCACCGTCTCCACCGTCTGCACATTCAGCCCCTTCAGGGCATCTTCCATCTGCTTCAGAATCAGCTCCACACCCGCGCGCAGCTGCTCCGCCGTGCCATCCGACTTCAGCGCCAGCTGGAAGTTGTCCATCACGCTCAGAAACGGCTCAACCGCATTCTGCACCGCGTAATCGCGTGAGTCAGCGCGCTCCTTCGCCTCGCGCCTGCGCGTGTTCTCGAACTCCGCCTGCAGCCGCGCCAGCCGGTCCAGCAACTGGTCCCGCTCGCCGCGCACCTGCTCCAGCTCGGCCTTCAGCGCCGAGCCCGCGTCCGTGCTCTCGCCGCCCGCATCGGTCGTCTGCGGACCTTCCGCGCTCTCTGCCTTCAATTCCTTCTCCTCTGTTTCCTTCACCATCGTTTCCTCTGCCATTCCGTCTTCACCCTTGCTCAAATCTTCGCTTTCTCCATTGTTGCCGATTCCGGCCCATCGCGCGACCCGGCCCCACTGCCCACCCGGAGGTCTGCCTTTATGGCTGTTCACAACTCAACCTCGCAATCTGCTCAACCTCATCCATCCCAAGAGCGTTCGTCATTCTGACTCGCAGAGTCAGAATCTCCGTATTCGCTTTTGCCTGCCGACAACCGTCGCCTCACGCCGTAGGATGCAGCATCCGCTCAAACACCTGCGCGATATAGCTCACCGCATTCATCGTGTTCTCGTAATGAATCCGCTTGGGCCCGATCACCCCAACCGTCCCTCGCCCATCTCCCGCCATCCGCGCCGGAGCCGCAATCAACACCAGCCCCGCCATCTCCGGAGCATGCTCTTCCAGATCGAAGATCACCCGCACGCTCTCCTGCTTCGCATCGATATAAGCATCCAGCAACTCCACCAGCCGCTGCTTCGCCTCCAGCGCCGCCAGCACCTCGCGCAGCCGCGCCATATCTTCCGCAGTTCCAACACCGCCGTCGCCCAGCAGGTTCGCCACGCCTTCCACATACACCGTCTGCACCCCGGTCTCGCCCTCCGGCACCGCCCCCGCCCACAACTCTCCACCGACGTCAGCAGCCGCTGATACTCGCTGCGCTCCCGCTCCACCAGCCTGCCAATCTCCGCCCGCACCCGCTCGATGCTCCAGCCGCGGAAGTGCTCGTTCAGAAAATTCGCCGCAACCTCCAACTCCCCGGCCGTCACATCCACTCCAGCGTCAGCATCCGGTCCCGCACCAGCCCCGAAGCCGGTCACCACCACCGCCAGCACCCGCCCCGGCCCAGCCGCGAAAAATGCACATGCTCCAGCGTGTCTCCACCGGCCACCAGCGCCATCGCCACGCCCACTCCGCTGGAAACCGTAGCCAGCACATGGCTTGTCCGCTCCAGCATCGCCTGCGTCCCCGCAACCCCGGCAAAGCTCGAATCGATCTGCGACTGGATCAATCCCCGGCAGCCTTGCTGCATCCGATCCAGCATTCGCCCATCCGACCGCCTCAACTGCTCCACATACATCCGAAACGCCCGCGCCGTCGGCACTCGCCCCGCCGACGTATGCGGCTGCTCCAGCAGCCCTTCGTTCGCCAGCTCCGCCATCTCATTCCGCACCGTGGCCGAACTCAGCCCCATCCCGGCATGACCGCCGGCCTGCAGCCGCGCAATCGTCCCTGCAACCGTGCCCGACCCACCGGCTCGCCCGTCTCGATGTAGCTCTCAACGATGGCCGTCAGGATCGCTCGCTGCCGCGCCGTTATCCGTTCCGCCTCCGCCATCCCGAACCACCTCTGTATCCAGTTTATTCCATGCGTCAAGCGGACCGCAGTCCCGATCTGGCAGCAGACCTTAGTCTCGGCC
The DNA here is from genome assembly GCA_963822225.1 of uncultured Acidobacteriaceae bacterium. GTDB lineage: Bacteria > Acidobacteriota > Terriglobia > Terriglobales > Acidobacteriaceae > Edaphobacter. The sequence goes on from CAWGGW010000006.1 coordinate 174,492, forward strand.
TGTCAAGGAGTTCTTCCCTCGAACCTCGAACCGCGTAACTCGAACCTTATCTATGAGATCTCCAGAATCTCCTCGCTCGCCCCCGCGATCTCCTTCGCCCGCGCCGCAACCTTCTTCGCAATCTCGAAGAACGGCCCCGCCAGCGTGCTCTCCGCCCCCGCCAGCGTCACCGGCAGCCCGCGGTCGCCACCCGACCGGATCGGCCGGATCAAGCTCCACCGCACCCAGAAACTCCAGCCCATACTGCTGCGCCGTCCGCTCCGCCCCGCCGCTGGAGAAGATGTCGATCACCTGCTGGCAGTGCGGCACGTGAAGTGGCTCATATTCTCCACCAGCCCAATCACCTCCACCTTCACCTGGTGGAACATCTCAATCGCCTTCCGCGCATCCTGCAAACTCACATCGCTCGGCGTCGACACCACCACCGCGCCCGTCAGCGGCACCGTCTGCACCAGCGAGATCACCACATCGCCCGTGCCCGGAGGCAGATCGACGATCAGAAAATCCAGCTCGCCCCACTCCACCTGCTGCAGAAACTGGCGGATGATCTGGTGCAGCATCGGCCCACGCATCACCATCGGTTTATCGCCCGGCGAGATCAGCCCCACCGAGATAAACTTCACTCCATGCGACTCAGCAGCGGCCCGATCCGGTTGTCGCCCACAATATTCGGCTGCCGCGTCTGCCCCAGCATCATCGGCACATTCGGCCCATAGATATCCGCGTCAATCAGCCCCACGCGATATCCCAGCTTGCCCAGCGCCACCGCCAGATTCACCGCGACGGTGGTCTTGCCTACGCCGCCCTTGCCGCTGCCTACCGCCACCACGTGCGCCACACCCGGCAAAGGCTGCGGCCCTTGCGCAGTCTGAGGCGCTCCTGCTCCCATATGTCCCATTCAACAATCTCCTATGCCGTCAGAAATCAGTTCTGCTCGGCGTCTTTCTTGTACTTCGCTCCAATAACTACCCAGATCGACCCCACGAAGAAGAACATCGCTCCGAGAAACAACGGCACTGCCTGTCGCGGAGAAAACGCCATCACCACGCAAATGGTCCCCGCGAGATAAAAAATTCCCCCGGCAATAAATGCCGCGATGTGCTTTGTGCTCTCCTTGGCTGCCAGCTGTGTCCTCATCGACCACTCCTCCGATTCCAACGTCTCGCGTTCAAACGTGCCATCCAACCCCCAGCGACGCTCTCATATCTCGCGCCCGCTTGGACTCCTCCGACCGCATCTCTCTCCGCCGCCCCGCATCCGCGAACCGCCGCTTCTGATGCTCCGTCTCCGGAATCACGCAAGGAACCGTAACCGGCTTGCCCTCGCGATCGACCGCAACATACGTCACGTACGCCGACGACACATGCCGCAGCGTCCCCGCCCGCGCATCCTCCACCATCGCCCGAACGCCAACCTCCATGCTGGTCCGGTACGCCCGGTTCACGCTCGCCTTTAGAATCAGCAGATCGCCGATATGCACCGGCGCCACAAAATCCAGATGATCCATCGACGCCGACACCACAATCGCCCGCGCAATGCCGCACCGCGGCCACTGCCCCCACCAGGTCGATAAACTGCATCAGCCGTCCGCCAAACAAATTCCCCAGCGCATTCGAATCGGCCGGAAAGATGATCTCGCTCCGCTCCGCCTGCGACTCGCCCACCGTCCGCGATATAACTTTCTCCTCGCTCATCCCTTCATTCTAAATCCCTGGCAAATGCCTAACACCGATTTACACCGATTGAACCGATCAAAGTCAGTTGCGCCCAGTCGCCAAAGCGCCTCCAGATCTTTTGCTTGTTTTTTGGCTTGACCGTCCGCTTTGTTTTTATCGGTCCAATCGGTGTAAATCGGTGTTAATCCTTTTGCCTGGGCCCCACATACAATCGACCTATGGACAAGCTAGCCGCGCTCAACGAAATTCTTCAACTCGACCCAGCCAACGCCTTCGCCCGCTACGGCCTCGCCATGGAGCACGTCGCCCGCGCCAACCCCGAAGCCGCGCTCGCCGAGTTCGCCACCTGCATCGAGCACAATCCCGACTACGTCCCCGCCTACCAGATGTCCGCACAAACACTGGTCACGCTCGGCCGCACCCAAGAGGCCCTCGAGCGCCTGCACCAGGGCATCGCCGCCGCCAACTGCACCGGCAACCAACACGCACTCGCCGAAATGGAAGCCATGCGCGAAGAACTAGCCAACCGCTAATCCCCTCGCGAATGGAAGCCATGCGCGAAGAACTCACCAGCCGCCAAATCCCCTCGCGCCGTCATTCTGACTCGGAGAGTCAGAATCTCCGTATCTGTCCTTTATGCCCCTTACTGCTGCAATCCTAGATCAGACAACTGCTTCGGATTCGCTTCATCGCTGGCGAGCAGATTATGGCAAGTCGAGCAATCATTCGTAATCGTCTTGCCATCCTTCGAAGTGTGGTTCCCATCGTGGCAGCGGAAGCATCCCGGCGAAGGATTGTGTCCCGGCGCGCTATGCCCCATCCCACTCGGGTACGTCCCCCAGGTCACCTTCATCTCCGGAAACACATTCCGCTGGTAGATCGCCACCAGCGACTTCGCTGCTGCATCCACAGCCCCGCGCTGGCCGCTCCATATCGCCGGATACTGGCTCTGATAGAACGACTGCAGCCCCGAAGTAATCTTCGCCGCAGCCTCGTCCTGAGACTTGTATTCAGCCTGGATCAGCTCCAGTCCCTTCTTGTGTACAAACGGAAGCCCCGGATTCGGGCTCCCCACCTGCATCGCTTCGTCGATGGCGTCTTCAGCCGTCTGGAACGTGTGTGTCGCCTGCTGGTGGCAATCCATGCAGTCCATCTGCCGAGTCACGCCCTTGATCGGCCCCTTCCAGTCGGAGCTCACAAACTGCGTCATCGACCCATCGGGGTTGTGCTTGCTCACCGCAATAATCGTCTGGTACGTACTGTCGGTCGCCACATACTCATAGTTGTCCAGATGATGCCCATGAATACCGCTCTGTCGCGAGAGCGAGTCCACTCCGCCCAGGTGCAGCGCCAGTACGTTATGCGTCACGGAGTTCTTCTCATCGTCCCCATACATCGTCTCCACCAGCAGCTTCTCACCCACAAAGCGGGTCGGAGAATGGCATTCCTCGCACGTCGCCCGCGCCGGGCGCAATTCCGAGAGCGGAGCCAGAATCGGGGTCGGATAGTTATGCAACACCACCTCAATCAGCTGTTTCGTGCCGTTCACCTTGGCATGCACTTCCGCCGCAATTCCCGCGCCGATGTGGCACTGCACGCATGCTACATGCGAGTGCGGCGACACCTGATACGCAGTCCATTGCGGAGCCATTACATGGCAGGTCTGACCGCAGAAGTTCGGCGAATCCATATAGGTGATGCCACGATAGCTCGCCGTGCCCACAATGACGAAATTGATAAAAGTCGCCGTCAGCACAATCTCGATCCCGCGCCGAAACACCGGATCTTTCAGATCGATCTGCGGATACACCGAAGGCAGTTGCCCCGCCGCCTTCAGCTTTTGATGCCGCAACCAGATGCCGACAGGAATCAGAATCAGCCCGAGCACAAACAATCCCGGCAGACAAAAGTCGAGAATAATGCCCACATAGGGATTCGTCGGCCCGGCATGCCCGAAAATAGTTACCACCCAGAAGCCAATCAACACAAACGCCGACGACGTCGTCAGCGCGCCACCAATCAGGCTTATCCAATTGTTTCCATAGAAAAGAACCGGCCGAAGGGTCTTCTCCAACTTCCCAAACTGAGACATGCTCACCCCTGAATTTTTGTTATGCAGTGCCGAAATAGCCGATCAAGGTCAGCACCAGAAGGACCAGCCCGATCAAAATGGCGGTAAACCCAATAACTTTGGCGAAGTTCACCCACCAATATACTGGCTTCTCGCCGGCTCTGGATTCCAGCTTCCCTTGCGCAGCCAGGCGCTCGTACTCCAGCGCCCGTTTTTTCTTGAACTCTTCTTCCGTCTCTTTGCCCGTGAAAATCACCATATCCATCGGAAAGCTGCCTGGACGCAGGTGCGTGTTCACGAAGTGGATAGAAAAAATAAACAGGATTGCCAGCAGCGCTTCTTCACCGTGAACCACCAGTACGGCGTTCAACGCCCATCCCGGCAGAAACTTCGCGAAGAATGGAGCGAACCACATCGCATAGCCGGAAAAACCAATGACAATCATGCCCCAGAACACAGCCCAGTAGTCGAACTTCTCCCAATACGCAAACCGGTCGAACTTCGGCTTTGGCCCCAACCCCAGAAACCACTTCATGTGGCCAACCAGGTCCTGCACATCCTTCCAGTTGGCGACCATCGAGTTCGGTCCCCAGAAGATCCCTTTCTCCTTCTTGATAAACACGCGGGAGAAGAGGTCCTTCAGGTGATACAGAAAAGCCAGCGTCAAAACGATCGCGCAGAACTTGTGGAAGAAGAGGATGGCTCCGAAACCGCCCACCGCGCTCGCAAACTGGCGCGCCACAGCGTTGTCGCTGAAACGCAGCGGCAGACCCGTCGCCGCCAGCCCCAGAAACGAGGTGAACAGGGCCGCATGCAGGTAGCGCTGCTCCAGCGTGAAGCGAACATAAAACTTCTCGTGGCTCGCGTTTGCGGATTGCTCAGCAGTCACGGCACCGGTCTCATCAGTCATGTTTTTCCTCCGCCGCCTCTTCCCGCTTCGCGCGGATGAACCACAACACGGTATGCAACGTGAAGAAGCTCAGCGTGCACCACAACAGCAGATTCATAAATGTCCGCACGTAATACAACGCCGGATTCAACTTGCGATTGTGCGGATTCGCGTGAGGCTGATACTGCACAAAACTAAGATTCGCGTCCTTGTGGCAACGCCCGCAAGTCTTGATCAGGTTCGCCTTGTTCACCGGAGACGCTGGATCCGAAGCCGGCAGAATTCCATGTGCGCCGTGGCAGTCCCAGCACCGCGCCGTCTCCACATATCCGCCCAGCAATCCAAGCTGCGAGTGGAACGTGTCCCGATACGTCGCCAGCTGATCCTTGTGGCACGATCCGCAGATCGGCGTCGACTGCATCCGGAATGTCGAATCAGTCGGCTGAAGAATCGCATGCGCCGTGTGGCAGTCCGAACACACCGGAACCTTGCCGTTGCCGTCCGCGAGCGCTTTGCCATGCACGCCGCTCAGGTACTCGTCCTTCACGCCGCCGTGGCATGCTCCGCAGGTATTTGGAACATTCACCCTGCGAGGTCGTGCTCTTCGGATCCTTGTGGCTCAGAATATTGTGCGACCCGTGGCAGCTCATGCAGTTCGCCGCTACCAGCAGGCCTTCCTTGCTCACAGCGTATCCGTGGATCGAGTCCATGTAGGTCGAGTACACATTCTGCAGCCCGTACTTCTTCGCCAGCGCCGCGTTCGCGTGGCAGTTGCCGCAGGTCTTCGGGATGTTCAGCGGATACACCGCCGATCGCGGATCGTCCTTAGGAAAGATCGAGTGCGCGTCCCCATGGCAACCTGTGCAAGGCTGGGTATTCGTGCCGTCGTGGATGCTGCCCTTGATCGCCTTCGCCTGGTCGGCGTGGCACGTAATGCACTGCACCGGAGCCGGATTGTCCGGATGCGGATATTCCTTGATTGACGTGTGGCAGTCGTTGCAGTTCAGCGTTCCGTGGATACTCGAGTGAAACTTGTCGCCATCCACTCCAACACTCTTGCCGGATGCATCCTGCAGCGTCTTGTCCGCATGACAGCTCAGACAGTCAGTCTGCGCGCGAACCACCCACGGAGTGGACAGCAGCAGCGCCGCAAACACACCAGCCAGCAGTTTCCAGCTACAACCACCTACTGACAACTCGGTCTTACCCAGATCCGCTTTCATAACGCAACACTTCCCCGCGGGCGCGACGTACGGCCCGGTTATGCCACAACCTCAACGACTCAACTCCGTTGCAGACACTCGTGGAAGCGTAAGCCCTATGCGTTTGGAGAGGCCTGCTGCGAGGGCGAAGGTTATTCCGCCCCCGCTGACATTGTTCGATCTTTCAGGAAGAGGAAGTCATCACTCAATCCCAAACCCGATCAACGACCGCAGGCAAACAAACTGCTTACTTCAGGGTCTTGATGTACGCAACAACATCTGTGATCTGCGCGTCGGTCAGCTTGCCCGTGAACGCCGGCATCTTCCCTTTTCCGGCCTTCGTCTCGGCAACCATCTGGGCTTCAGTCAACTTGCTGCCCTTGAAGGACGGCACGTTCATCGACTTGCCCGCCGGTCCGCTTGCTGTACCGTCCGCTGCATGGCACATCGCACACTTGGCCTTGTAGGTATCCGCGCCCGCCTGGGCAAACGCGGTGCTCGCTGTCATAGCTGCCATCAGGGCAACCAGTGTGATTCCAGTTCCAATCTTCATTGATAAATCTCCTTTTGTCTTACTGCGTTCTCGTTCGTCCAAGTCGCCTGTCAGAACTCGTAATGCATCCCCAGGGTCACATTGTTCGCATGGAAGTTGCGCGGAGTTGTCAACCCGGAAGACGGTTCAGTCAAACCGGTCGGAAGTCCGGCCAGGGTGGAAGAGTTGCAGGGTACAACCACCGCCGTTGCAGAGGTTGTCAAGCTGCAGTTCGGTGCGCCGGATGGGCCGCCCTCGCCGTAGCCATAGTAATCGTATTCAATCCGCCAAATCCATCCCGGATGAACCGTGTACGCAAGATTCAGAAACGGCGTCTGGTACCCGGACTGCAGCGACCCGTTGACTTCCTGCGCGTCGTTGAAGAACTGGTTGCCGCTCACCGCACTGATGCGATACCCGATATCCGTGTGAATCTGCTTGTTCGGCGTATAGGCAAGCGATATGGACGCATACTGCGTAGGAGCATCCATGAAGTCCTTCACCGGACCCCATTCCGTCGTCAGGCTGGGGCAGATCGCAGGTGCGCCGGAACCGTTCAGTTGGGCTGCGCCAGGCAACGACGGAGTGCCGCCGGCGATGCCGGTGTAGGCGCCGCTCAGATAGCAGATGTTCGTCGTCGTATACACATCACTGTAGGCATAGCTGAAATCCACCGCCATCTTTTCCGTCGGCGCCAACGTGGCTCCCATGCCGAATACCCGGCTGTGATCCTCATGCTGCAGCGGCCCATCCAGATTCGCGGTGCCTGTGTTGTAGGTGTTGTTATGCCGTTCCTGGTCGTTGTAGGCGGCGGACAGTGTCATCCAGGGCTTCGGCCGATACAGCGTGTGTACGCGGTAGTGCTTATACTGCCGCGGGCTCAAGGGAGTGAACGCGTTGTCGCTGTACGATATGTCCGCTGTGCCATTGATGTCCCAATGACTGGTCGGCCGCACCGCAACATTCAGGATTCCGCCATTCTCGTCCGTGCCGATAAGGTTCTCCAGAGGACCCGTTCCGCTGGTCTGGACAATGGTGCGAGCCTGGTAGCGATAGGTCAGCGAGATTGTGGCTCGAGATGACGCATCCCAGGTTACGGTCGCGTTATTGGTTAGGAACCTCTGGCCGAAGTAAGCATAGATCAAGCCGTAGGTATTGCCGGTGACGCTGAATGGGCCGCCGGTAAGCAGCGCCCCAGAGTAATTGACGGTCTCGTAGCCGAGGTTCCCGGGAACCACCGTAGTAGGTGTGGTCAATGTGGAACCTGCGAGAGTAGTGTTGCCCGGCTGGTGAACATTGGAATAGCTCACCTGATCCGACAGGCTGATCGTCTTCGTCGCATTCCACGTCATGCCGTAATCGAGAGCAACGACCCGCCGCTGTGCATGCGCATTGCCCGTCGTCACTGCATACCGGATCGTTCCATCCAAACCGCTGAAGGTCTCGTAGTAGTTGGCCAGGTTCGTGTTTCCTACCGAGTAGCGGAAATCGCCGTTCAGTGCAATGTTCTTCAGGCTTGTGCTCTGCACGCGAAGGATCTCAGTGGGATAGATACTGCGCGTCGGCGCCGACCGCAGGTAGCTCGTAACCACGTCGCATGCCGGGTTGATGATCGGCAAGCCGCCGGGAGTGTTGGGGGCCGAGAAGATGGTGTAACTCGCGGGACTCGGAACGTACCCGCTTCCCATGCTGCCCGTGTTGCAGGCGGCGGCTGTGTAGGGATTGTTAGTCGCGTCGTAGTTCCCTAACGAAACGGGTGTTCCGTCCGCCTCTTGCGCGATGAAGGTCTTCGGATTCAGCGTGAAGTAGGAGTTGTCCTTGTAGTGGTCAATCTGCTCTTCAAACGTAACCTTGGTGTGCGCCACCGGCTTCCAGTCAACTGCGCCCGTATAGTCATCGGTGCTGTTCCGCACAAACTCACTCAGTATGTTGTCGTACTTGGCGACCGATCTGCCCGGGCTCAGAGACGGCCCCTGGAAGATGTTCTGCGAGTACGCAACCCGGAACGTCACCTTCGACAGCGGCAGAATTGTCAGGTTCGTGTCCGTCATACGACGCACGGTGTTGTACATTACTTGCGAATCGGTGGGCTGCGTCCATGGGAGCGTGGCAGAACCCGGCGCTGCAACTCCAGTCGTCGTCGTCTGGACATAAGGCACCTGCATCGTCGGCAGGTTCACGCTTCCCAGCAGGTTGTAGTCAAAATACTGGCGGTCGCGGCGGAAATTGCCCGAAAACTCATACCACTTGCCCTTGGAGATATCCATCTTGACGAAGTTGTACGGATCGCCGCCAAACCCGTTGCTGAAGGCGGTCAGATCGTCGAACAGAGTCTTCTTCGTCGACGGCAAAGCACGCATCGTAAATGTCTGGCCAAGCACGCGCGGCCCCGAATGCAGGTTCACCAGCGTGTCATACATGGCCCCACTACCCGAAATGTTCGCGATACGGCCGCCCAGCTCCGCTGTGTTGTGGACCGCGTATCCGTCCTGCACAACCGGCGCCGGCGCCTGATCGGCCTGCGCAATGGCCTGACCGCTCATTCCCAGTAACAGTGCAACCCCAATGCCCCCGGCCAGCGCACACTTGGAGTATTCATTGGACAGCCGCGAAACCCAACCTAACTTCTTCATCTCAAGCCTCACTTGAAAAACCTTGCTAAAACTTACTGACTTTCAAATTCCTGAAATCTGCATAGAGCCGCTGGCGTGGGGTCTTGGCCACGCCGCCCGGGTCACGCCCGGACGGCGCAGTCAAACCTCATTACCGTAGAAACGCCGGGTTGATGTTCGACCCATGAATGAACGTGTGGCAGTTGATGCAGGGCTGGCGTTCCGCCGATCCTGAATTGATCCCATGGACCGTACTTGCCCCAACTACGCTGTGGCACTGGTTGCAGAGCTGATTAATGTTGGCGACATTCAGCAGCCGTGGATTCTGTGAACCATGCGGAGTGTGGCAACCCGTGCATCCTTCGCCCTTCACCGCTGCATGCTCGAACACCCAGGGTCCGCGCGTCTCAGCGTGGCACTTGGTGCAGATCGCATTCTGATCCGCCGTCGACTTGATGTTGTTCGGCCCGAAGGTTCCGTGCGCGTCATGGCAGTCGCTGCACTTGATCAAGCCTTCGTTCACCTTGTGGTGGAAAGGCATGTCGAATGCCGGCTTCACGTCAGCATGGCAACTGAAAGCAGAGAGTCGGCTGCTTAACCTTCAGCAGACTTGTCTCCGGAGCGGAAGCATGCACGCTATGGCAGCCCGTGCAGCTCACCCCAGCCTTCGCATGCGGAGAACGCAGGAAGTCCGGATGCGCTCCGGCATGGCAGCCAAGGCAAGTTGCATCAACTTCCTTCGGCGACAGCTTGCTCATCTGCTTAATCTTGGTGACATCCCCGCCGCTCTCCACGTGAGCCTTGCCGCCTCCATGGCAGTTCTCGCACGTCGCGCCGTTGCTGCCGTGCATCAGGGCCATCTTCGTATGCGGGTTGCGTCTCAAACTTCTTGGCTACATCCGCGTGGCAAGTCGCGCAGACTTCCGAACCGACATAATCAGCCGGATCCGGTGCAGCAGCCTTTTGTACTGCAGCTTGCTTATTCCCACTGGCTGCAAACCCGGCCTTGGACAGCCCAGGTAGCGACGCTATAATTGCCATACACAACAGAAAACGCTTCATTCAGTCCTCCGCGGAATCAATCAGACCACTTTACGTCCGATTACCGCCCGTTCTCTCCGATACCCGGTTCGAGATGCACCAAGAGTAGAACGTAGAATCACCTGTTGCATGTGACCCTTGTCACACTAGTTGCGCCCAGTAGACATAGCGATATCGTGTGGAAAACACAGGCCTATCTCCGATAGTCCCTCCACCCCATTCGCGCAGTCTGGCCAATAAGGAACAAACTCTACAACTTTTTCGCGATAAATCGGCGCCTCGTCGGCTAACCAGCCAGCCCGCGAAGCGTCGCTGCCCACCCCGCCGGCGTCAGCGACAATCCATCCGGACTCGCCGCAGCCAGCCTCTCCGGCGCCAGCCCATAGGCGCAGCCAATCGACCTCGCCCCACAGTTCCGTGCCGTCAAAACATCAACATCCGAGTCGCCAATCATCACCGTCTCACCCGGCAGAATCTCCCCACCCACATCCAGCGCCGAAGCCTCGCGAATCAACGCCAACAGCCCACTCGGGTCCGGCTTCTTCGTATGAAAGCTGTTGCCCCCATAGTTCTGAAAGAAATATCGATCCAGCCCAAAGTGCGCACAGATGTCCCGTGACGGACGCACCGGCTTATTGGTCAGCACCGCCATCGCAATCCCGGGATAATCCACGCGAATCTCGTCCAGCCCCTCGAACACGCCCTCATACACATATGTGAAGTCCAGTTTGTGTTCGCGATAATAATCCAGAAAGTACTGCACGCCTCGATTCACGAACTCTTCATCGTGAACGTCTCCCTCCGGATCGCCCAGCGCCCGCCGCACCAGCATGCTCGCCCCATCGCCGATATACCCCGCAATCACCGCATGCGGCAACTCCGGCCGGCCCAGATGCGCCAGCATCGCATTCACTGAATTAGACAAATCTTCACGCGAATCAATCAGCGTGCCATCCAGATCAAACACCACCAGCCTCGGAACCATGCCTCGATTCTAAAGCCGTCTCACCCATATTTCTCGAATCCGTCATCCTGAGCGAAGCGTCACGCTTCATCGTGGCGCGCAGTCGAAGGACCCGCCGCCCAGCCTATAACGGCCAAACTCTCCATGCTTTTCGATCACCAAGCTTGAAAAAGCACCGCCCACCTTCACATCTCAAACGTCCGATTCCACCGCTGAATCACCCGGTCCTCCCGCTCCCACCCCAGCACACTCACGCTTCCCGTCCCCAGCGCAAACAGCGCGCCATCCTGAGCCTCCAGCCCCACCCACCGCGCCGCCAGAATCCGCAAAATATGCGCATGCGCAAACAGCGCACCCGCACCCATCCGCATCAACCGGGTGCCCCACATCTCGCATCTGAGATGTGGGTTCGGCCGCCACAGCGCCCGCGCAATCACCCCATCCGCCCGCTCCCCCACATGCTCCACCGTCTCTCCCCCAACAATCGGATCCTTCCACACCGACCACCCCGGAATCTCCGCCTGGATCTCCTTCGTCGTCCGCCCCTCATACACGCCGTAGTCCCACTCCCTCAGCCCATCGTCGACCACGGCCACATCGCCAAACCCCGCAATCGCGCAAGTCTCCCGCGCCCGCTGCCATCGGACTCTCAAACACCGCAGCAAACTTCGTCCCCGCCAGATAACTTCCCCACGCTCGGCCGCCGTCTCCCGCCCATGTTCCGTCAGCGGAACATCCGTGCGGCTGGTATGCCTCCCGTCCGCGCTCCACTCCGTCTCGCCATGCCGCACCAGCCAAAGCTCCGTCACACGCCCCTCCGCTCTGTTCCTAATCTAACAACACGTTCTGCCCAGCGCATGCTCCGCTAAACTAGACTCTCCAACACCGAAAGCCGCATGCCAGCCGAAATCATCCTCCAACAAACTCCGGACGACGCAGCCCTCCTCGACAAGCGTGAGCAACTCGCCGCCATCCGCGTCACCCTCGCCGAGCAAGAATCCGAGCTCGCCCAATTCCGCGCCCAGCTCAAGACCTTCGAAGGCCGTTACCTCCGCCAGGTCGGCGTCCTCTACGCCGAACTTGACGACCTCGAAGCACACATCGCTGAACTCGAAGTCGGGCTCTACGACTCCGACTCCGCCCGCAAGCGCGCCGAAGAGGCCCGCCGCCAGGCCCAGGAAACCCACGACGCCGCGTTCGGCGAAGCCCACGAAGCCGAAGAATTCGATCCGCCACCCAGCCTCAAAACACTCTTTCGCGATCTCGCCAAGCGCATCCACCCCGACTTCGCGCGCGACGAAGCAGAGCAGAAGCACTTCACCCTGCTCATGGCCCGCGCCAATCAGGCATACAGCCGAGGTGACACCGAAACCCTTGAGCGCCTGCTCGACGATCACCGCGAGATCCACGCCTCCCTCGCAGGCGAATCCGCCGCCGCCGAACTCCTGCGCATCTCGCGACAGATCAGCCACGCCCAGCGCGATATCGCCACCCTCGAAGTCGAGCGGCACAACCTGCTCTCCGGCGAAATCGCTCAACTCCACCTCGACGCCGAAGCCGCCGCGCGCCAGCACCGCGACCTGCTCACCGAACTCGCCACCAAACTCCGCGATCAGATCGCCGACGCCAACTACCGGCTCGAGTTCGTAAACCGCCAGCTCTACGCTCAGGGGAAGTGATCTCCATGGACAAGACCAAAGGCGGCCTGCAGCACATCCCCACCAGCGCAACGCTCTCGCTCCACTCCACGCGCTCCAGCATCATCGCTCGCGGCCGCCGCGACGCCGCCAACGCCGCCTCCAACCCGCACTACCGCCAGGCCGTCGCCGACTTTAACGCCGGCAACTTCGCCGCAGCCGCAGCCGCCTTCCATCTAGCCGCCGAGCAAAACCACGCCGAAGCCCAATACATCCTCAGCACCATGTACGACGCCGGCCAGGGCCTGCCGCAGGACGACACGCAATCCGCCCACTGGGAACGCAAAGCCGCCGAACAGGGCCACGCCTACGCGCAAGCCAACCTCAGCTTCCGCTTCTACGCCGCCGGAGACTTCGCCGAAGCCTTCGCCTGGTGCCAGCGCGCTGCCTACAGCAACCTCGCCTGGGCGCAGTACAACCTCGGCCTCATGCATCGCAAAGGCGAAGGCGCCCCGCAAAGCGACGCCGAAGCCGCCCACTGGTATCGCCTCGCCGCCACGCAGAACTTCCCCGAAGCCCAGCAGAAACTCGCCGACCTCTACTACTTCGGCCACGGCGTCCCCCGCAGCCTCACCCAGGCCGCGCAGTGGTATCGCCGCGCCGCCGACCTCGGCAACGCCGAAGCCCAGTTCCAACTCGCCCACCTCTACGCCATCGGCCAGGGCGTCGACCACGACTACACCCAGTCCCGTTACTGGATTCGTCAGGCCGCCAAACAAGGCCACGCCGAAGCCCTCCTCGAACTAAAACGCCGCGAATACCGCGATCCGTAGCCGCACGGGGTGGGGAACCGGACCGCTCGAACTCTCGTACTATCTCTACAAGGAGTTCCCCGCGCATGCTAAGAATCGTTCACCGACCGTTCGCTCTGCTCATTGCTCTGCTTGTCGTCGTGTGCAGTTCCAGCCTGCGCGCGCAGTCGACCCCAATTATTGAAGAGCCCAACTACACCCCCACGCTCACCTTCGACGTCGCCACCATCCGTCCCTCCTCGCCCACAGAGGGCGCCCTTCGTGTCTCGGTCAATAGCCCCCCGCACTCCAGCCGGTTCGAAGTCACCAATCTCCCCATCAAGGCGCTCGTTCAAATCGCCTACGGCTTCGATATGCCCGTCACCGGCGCACCGGACTGGACTGAAAACACCTTCTACAACATTCAGGCACGCTCCGACGAAGCCGCCGATGCAAAGCTCGCCAAGCTCACGGTCAACGAGGTCCGTCTGGAAAAGCGAAACGCTATCCGTGCCCTGCTCGCCGAACGGTTCGGCCTCAAGACGCACATCGAAACTCGAGAAAGCTCCATCTACAACCTTGTCGTGGCCAAGGGCGGCGTCAAGATGGACGTGACGCCGGCGCCGCCCCCGCCCCCTGATGGCCAGGCGCCACCGATCCCAACCGCCGACTTCAACGCTCACGGCACCGCGCAGGGCCTTGAGTTCGACGTATCCAACGCTGTGATGCGCGCCCTCTGCGGCGTCCTCAGTTCGCAGGTCCACGCCCCAGTCATAGATAAAACCGGCCTTACCAATTCCTACAACTTCAAGCTTCAAATGCAGGGCGACTGGTCCCTCAACAACCCCGATAGCTGGCCGTCCATCTTCACCGCGGTGCAGGAGCAGCTCGGGCTCAAGCTCGAACCCGTGCGCGAGTCCGTGCCCAACCTCGTGATCGACCGCCTCACCAAGCCAACGGAAAACTGATCCACCTGATCCGTCTCTGCTGAAAGCGACACTTCACCCATCCCGGCCAACGGGAGGACCACGCGAAGCCTCAAAAGGGCGTGCGAACGCCCGCCCCACGCGCAGTGGGGCCGTCCGGCAGGACACGCGTTCTTCGCCTCCTATTCGCCTGCATGATATTCTGGTGAACTATGGACTTCCAGCTCGCCACCACCTACAAGCCCCAGGGCGACCAGCCCCGCGCCATCGCCGAGCTCGTCTCCGGCCTCGCCGCCGGCGAAAAAGATCAGGTCCTCCTCGGCGTCACCGGCTCCGGCAAGACCTTCACCATGGCCAAGATCATCGAGGAGGTCCAGCGCCCCGCCCTCATCCTCGCGCACAACAAGACCCTCGCCGCCCAGCTCTACCACGAGTTCAAATCCTTCTTCCCCAACAACGCCGTCGAGTACTTCGTCTCCTACTACGACTACTACCAGCCCGAAGCCTACATCCCCGCCGGCGACCTCTTCATCGAAAAGGAAGCCACCATCAACGAAGAGTTCGACAAGCTCCGCCTCTCCGCCACCCGCAGCCTCTTCGAACGCCGCGACTGCCATCATCGTCTCCTCCGTCTCCTGCATCTACGGCCTCGGCTCGCCCGAAGCCTACTACGGCATGCTCCTCCTCCTCGAAAAAGGCCAGAAGATCACGCCGCGAAGACATCACCCGCCGCCTCGTCGAAATCCTCTACGACCGCAACGACGTCGACTTCCGCCGCGGCACCTTCCGCGTCCGCGGCGACATCATCGAGGTCTACCCCACCTACGACGAAAACGCCTACCGCATCGAACTCTTCGGCGACGAGATCGACTCCCTCTCGCAGATCGACCCGCTCTTCGGCACCGTCCGCCAGAAATACTCCCGCCTCCCCATCTACCCAAAGTCCCACTACGTCGTCCAGCCCGAGCGCAAAACCACCGCCATCGACTCCATCCTCGCCGAGCTGGGCGAGTGGGAGACCTACCTCGAAAAGGAAGGCCGCCTCGTCGAATCCCAGCGCATCCACCAGCGCACCCGCTTCGACCTCGAAATGATCAAGTCCGTCGGCTACTGCCACGGCATCGAGAACTACTCCCGCCACTTCTCCGGCCGTCTCCCCGGCGAGCCCCCACCCACCCTGCTCGACTACTTCCCCCGCGACTACCTCCTCTTCATCGACGAGTCCCACGTCACCGTCCCCCAGCTCCACGGCATGTGGCACGGCGACCGCAGCCGCAAGCAGAACCTCGTCGACTACGGATTCCGCCTGCCCTCCGCCATGGACAACCGCCCCCTCAAGTTCGAAGAGTTCGAGTCCCGCACCGGCCAGATCATCTACGTCTCCGCCACCCCCGGCCCCTACGAACTCACCAAATCCGCCGGCGTCGTCGTCGAACAAATCATCCGCCCCACCGGCCTCATCGACCCGCAAGTAGAAATCCGCCCCGTCAAGGGCCAGATCGACGACCTCCTCGCCGAGATCCGCGACCGCGCCGCAAACAACCAGCGCGTCCTCGTCACCACCCTCACCAAGCGCATGTCCGAGGACCTCGCCAACTACTACACCGAAGTCGGCGTCCGCTGCCGCTACATGCACTCCGAGATCGAAACCCTCGAGCGCATCAAGCTCCTCCGCGACCTCCGCAAAGGCGAGTACGACGTCCTCATCGGCATCAACCTCCTCCGCGAAGGCCTCGACCTCCCCGAAGTCTCCCTCGTCGCCATCCTCGACGCCGACAAGGAAGGCTTCCTCCGCTCCCAGGGCTCCCTCATCCAGACCATCGGCCGCGCCGCCCGCCACATCGAAGGCCGCGCCATCCTCTACGCCGACAAGATGACCGACTCCATGCAGCGCGCCATCGACGAGACCAACCGCCGCCGCGAAAAGCAGGAAGCCTACAACGAAGAAAACGGCATCACGCCCATGTCCATCATCCGCCCACTCGAAATGGGCCTCGCCGGCATCCTCAAAGCCGACTACGCCGACCTCACCGACGAAGCCGAAGGCATGCCCGACTTCACCACCCAGCAGGAACTAGACACCTACATCGCCAAACTAGAATCCGACATGCGCGAAGCCGCCAAGAAATTCGAATTCGAAAAAGCCGCCAAACTCCGCGACACAATAAAAGAACTCCGCACCAAAGAATTCCTCTTCAGCTGAGAGGCCGCGCGGTTCCTCGGAGACGCCGCGCATGCCGTCGACGTATGCTAATTTCATGTCCTCAGCCGTTGCTACGCTAGTAAGGAAGAGAACATATTGAGACCGCCTGTAAACGGCAAGCTCGGCCTCCAATATATGACGTCCTAATCCTCGAATGCCATCAGACGCAGCATGCAGACAGCGATTATCGAAAGTCAATCTTATATTCCGCAATGGCAGTCGAAGCTGCAACTGCTATGGTGACTCGACGATTATTACGAGGCAACGGTTACGTGGTCAAAATGCTAAAGAATGGCGAGTGCTGACGAGTTCACTGGGAAGGGAAGTGCTAAGACTCGCAAAGATCCCATCTGGGCCATGTTAAGCAGCGCGAAGGATGCGAACTCCTTGCTTCATGAAGGCGCACTCTACATCCGGTAGGTCGTTCCCTTCTCGCAGAGGATGAGAGATGGTTTCAACTTGTGCAAAAACTTCGGAGCATTCGCAACGAGAATCGTCCACCACGGCGGCGGCCAAATACAAACGTGGCCCAATATCTTCCCGTAGTTGCAAGTGGCTCGTCGGACGCCTTGAATTGCGCGATTGGGGTTCTCGCGTGGCTTGGCATTGGACAGGACTACAAAGTACACGAAAGCGGATTCGTCTCCATCTCACCGGACCAGGGTGAAAGGAGGGCGGGCGGCGCGGGTGGCCCACCCGTAGTTCTCTTCCTCTTCCCTCACCCCAAAAGCTCGGGTGCCCCATCCGTACGCGCTTTTGCGGACGGGTGGGATGTACAACTTTCCCCCGCCCTTAAACACATTTCCCCGTCGGGCACGGTGTAAGAATCCATGTAACCGAGGACACACACTCCCAAATCACCCATTGTCTACAATGGTCGCACCGTGCCGAGCAGCCTAAAACGTTATCAAACCTCAGGCAGCTACCATTTCCTCACCTTCAGTTGTTACCGCCGGCTTCCCTACCTCGACGACGATCGCGCCCGATCCACCTACCTCGAAGAACTGGAAAAGCTTCGCTCCCGCCATCAACTCTACGTCTTCGGATACGTCCTCATGCCCGAGCACGTTCACCTTCTTATCAGTGAACCAAAGCTCCATTCTCTCGCCGTCACCCTGAACGTACTCAAACACGAAACGTCTCAGCGCCTCAAGGGCACCCGCCCGCAATTCTGGCAGCGCCGCTACTACGACTTCAACGTCCTCACACAAACCAAACTCGTTGAAAAACTCCGCTACATGCACCGCAACCCAGTCAGCCGTGGCCTCGTCGACAAACCCGCGGACTGGCCATGGAGCAGCTATAGGCATTGGCTGACCGGAGAACGATCCCAGGTCGAAATCGAATCTCATTGGACTTGGACCCTTCGCCAACGTTCTCAAGTTATCTCTTCACAAGTCTGAAGCGTTACACCCCACCCGTAGGTCTTCTGCTCGGTACCCGATCCGCCGAAGTAGTCATCTATCTTTTTTGACGACAAGAACCACAAGATAAACTAGCCTCGAATCAGTTGAGCACGTAAGAAAGGCCCCAGTTGAGATTTTTAGGCTCCGTTTCCCTGTTCGCATTGTTCGCCGTCCTCCTCCCAACCCAAACAACTCAAGCTCAGACCTCAATCTACGGCACTGTAGCGGGCACCAATTTTTGCCTGAACAACGGCTCCAATACGAATTGCAAGAGCGACACGCTCGGCTTCCTTGCCGGCGGCTTCTACAACTTCCCCATCCAGAGCCGCCTTACCGCCGGCATCGATGGCCGCATGTCCTACGGCCTTGGCACTCGCGGCGGAGTATCGGCGACCGCGGCCCTTCGCATCGGCTTTGTGCCGCACGTCAATCCATTGCGCCCTTACTTCCAGCTCGGCGGCGGCGTGGTCAGTTCAGCCGGCAGCGATCCGCTCCAGGCGCAGCGAAAAACCAGCGGCGCCGTGCAACTCGCTCTCGGCCTCGATATCCGCCTCACCAGTTCCATCGATCTCCGAGCCTTGGAAATAGGCGCCGCCGCGGGTACTGGGTCGAACTCCAGCCCGGGTGCCGGCACGGCCTATATCAACGCAGGCATCGTCTACCATTTCCCGCGCCCAAAACCATAACCCCCGAAACCACTTGGGTGCCCCATTCATGACAGTTTCATCGTCATGAGTGGGGTCCAACTCCCTGTCACACCCGAACCTCCACCCGCATAAACGTCGCCGGAATCGCCGTCCCGCCATTCCCACTCGTATTCTTCGCCTTCGCCAGCTCCACCAGTTCGCGGTGCAGCTCTTCCACCTTCCCATTCTTGTCCGCGGCATCGTACGCATTCATCGTCGGCCCATAGAACCGCCGAAACGCATCAATCACCTCTTCCGGACTTTTCTCCGGCGAGCGAAACACAAACGTATTCTCCGTCAGCGAAATCTTCTCCTTCGCCACACCCGCCTGCCCAAACCGCTCTACGATGTGCTGCTCTAACCCCCACGTCATCGGGCTCACAAATCCTTCCGGCGGCGGCGGCGTATACGCCGAGCTGATCTTCAGCACTTGCGCCACAAACGTCGGATGACCGGGAATCCAGTTCCCCATTACCACCCGTCCGCCCGGCTTAGTCACCCGCACCATCTCCTTCGCCACGTCATGCGGCCGCGGAGCAAACATCGCCCCAAACACCGACAGCGTCAGGTCGAACGAATCGTCCGCCACGCCCTCCAGGCTGCTCGCATCCCCCTCCCGGAACCTGAGGTTCTTCAGTCCCGCCTCCCCGGCCCGCCGGTTCCCCGCCGCCACCAGGTTGCTGGCAATGTCGATCCCCGTCACGTCCGCGCCGCGCATTGCCAGCGGCAGAGCGGTCGTGCCATCGCCGCAACCCAGGTCCAGCACCCGCATCGCCGGTTCCACCCCCAGCGTCTGCACAAAATCGTCGCCCGACTCGCGCATGCTCATCGCAATCTGCGTGAAATCGCCTTTCTCCCACAACGCCTTATTCGGATTCATCAGAGGTCCCTTCGCTTCCATAGATTTTGAAATTGGCCCGGGATCCCCTGAAGGTAGCCACAGTAACGCCTCCCCGTCAAACCGCCCCTCCCCAAAACCTTCGGGTGCCCATCTCCCCGCCCAAACCTTGGGTGCCCCATCCGTAGGCGCTGCCGCGGACGGGTGGGGCGCACGGGCTACGACACTACCCCCACCACACCAATTACTTAGCCCCATTTCCCACAGCAAAACCTTGACACCCCTTCCTATAATTAACTTAAGGGGGTCTTTTCAAAAAAATCCGGCACTCAGCCGAATCTTCGCACTCAAATCCGCGAGCCTCCGCCGCCTGTTGTCGATTAAGACAATCCCCGGACCTAACCCTCGCCGCAACTAGACTTTGTCAAAAAAGTACCCCCGGGGGAGGGGGTATCCATGAACCAGCCAGCCAACGAAATCCGAACCCTCTGCCACCACATCCTTCCGCCCTCCGATTCCGCGCCAGCCCACACCTGCGGCTCGCCCGCCCTCCGCGGAGAGTCCTTCTGCTTCTACCACCACCCCACCCGCACAAGCGTCCCCTCGCGCGCCGACCAGCAAGCGCGTCTCCGGGAACGCCGACTCGCCCGCCGCACCATCAGCCTTCCGCTCCCGCGCAACCGAGCCGAGTTGTTCAAGTCATTCAACTACGTCATCTCCCTGGTCGCCGCCAACCAGATCGACCTCCGCCGCGCCAGTCTCCTCCTCAAAGCCCTAAAAACTGCCGGCGAAGCCCTCCGCGAATGAGAGCCGTCGCCAAATTGTAGGTGAATCACTCGTGGCGTATTCTCTGTGCAAGCCCGCACGGAGTTTCCCGATGAGCGATTACATCCTCACCATCAACGGCGCAAAGTCTCCCGTAAGCGCGCCAGCCGACGAGACTCTCCTCTCGGTCTTGCGCAATCGCCTCCAACTCACTGGCACAAAATACGGCTGCGGTGAAGGCGAGTGCGGAGCCTGCACCGTCCTCCTCGACGGCCACGCAACCAAATCCTGCCAAACGCTGGTAGCCGACGCCGCCGAGGCAAAAATCATCACCATCGAAGGCCTCGAACAGCACGGCCAATTAACCCCGGTTCAACAAGCCTTCCTCGACGAAGGCGCCTTCCAGTGCGGTTACTGCACCTCAGGAATGATCATGCGCGCCACCGCGCTGCTCAAAGCCACGCCCGCGCCAACAGAATCCCAAATCGTCTCCAGCATGAACGGCAACATCTGCCGCTGCGGAACATATCCCCGCATCATCGCCGCAGTTCAGCGAGCCTCCACCGCGAAAGGAGCCGCGCGATGAACGCCATCGAAATCGATCCCATCAACGCGCCGCGCTGCTTCTCGCTCGATCGCCGCAGCTTCCTCCAACTCTTCGGCGGAGGCCTGCTCGTCTGCCTCACTCCCAATTTGGCCGCTCAGGAATCAGGCCGCGGCTTCGGCGGACGTCAGCAACTTCCCACCGAAATCTCCGCCTGGATCCACATCTCCGCCGACAACAAGATCACCGTCTTCACCGGCAAGATCGAATGTGGCCAGAATGCGCGCACAACCCTCGCCCAACTCGTAGCCGAAGAGCTCATGGTCCCGTTCGACTCCATCACCATGGTCATGGGCGACACCGACCTCACGCCTTACGACATGGGCACCTTCGGCAGCCAGACCACACCGCAAATGGGGCCGCGCCTGCGCACCATGGCCGCCGCCGCGCGCCAAACGCTGGTCGAAATGGCCGCACAGAAATGGACCTGCGACGCCGCCGCGCTCATCGTTGTCGATGGCAAAGTCACCGCGCCCAATGCAAAGCAATCGCTCACCTACGGCCAGCTCACCAGGGGAGAAAAGCTCGTCACCACCGTCTCCAGTTCCGTCCCGTTGCTCCCTGCAAAGGACTGGAAGATTGCCGGCACACCTGTCCCCAAAGCCAACGGTCGCGATTTTGTAACCGGAAAGCATCAATATCCATCCGACATCATTCTCCCCGGAATGATGTTCGGCAAAGTCCTTCGCCCCACCGGCTTCAACGCCACCCTCGACTCAGTCGACACCTCAGCCGCTGAGAAAATCCCCGGGGTCAAACTCGTCCGCGATGGCGACTTCATCGGCGTCGCCGCGCCAGACGCCTACACCGCAGAGCAGGCCATCTCCGCCATCAAAGCCAAGTGGACCGTCCCTGATCAGCCCTCCAACAAGACCATCTTCGACTACCTCAAAAACACGCCCGAATCAGGCGGCCGCGGAGGCGGTGGCGCGGCCCGCGTAAACGCAGCAACTCCGCCCACAGCCGCACCCGCGCAATCCGCCGATGCCGTCTCCCTCGCACAGTCCTACACCGTTCAATACATCGCGCACGCCCCGCTCGAGCCCCGCGCCGCCGTCGCTCAATTCGACTCCACCGGCAAGCTCACCGTCTGGACCGGAACCCAGCGCCCCTTCGGAGTCAAGGACGAACTCGTCGCCGCCTTCCACCTCGACCCAGCCCAGGTCCGCGTCATCCAGCCCGACATGGGCTCCGGCTACGGTGGCAAGCACACCGGCGACGCCGCAGTCGAAGCCGCCCGCCTCGCCAAAGCCGCTGGCGCGCCCGTAAAAGTCGTCTGGACCCGCGAAGAGGAGTTCACCTGGGCGTACCTCCGTCCTGCGGGCCTCATGGAACTCAAAGCCTCCGTCGCCCCCGACGGCGCCATCACCGCCTGGGAGCACCACAATTACAACTCCGGCAATGCCGGACTCCCCACTCCCTATCACGTAACCAATCCAGTTACGCAATATCACCCGTCCAAAACACCGCTGCGCCAGGGCTCGTATCGCGGCCTCGCGTCCACCGCGAACCACTTCGCCCGCGAGTCCTTCATGGACGAACTGGCCCACGCGGTCAACATGGATCCGCTCGCCTTCCGCCTCAAGAACCTCACCGATCCGCGCCTCATCGCGGTCCTCAACGCCGCAACACAAAAGTTCGGCTGGGCCGCCAACCGTTCCACACCCACCCGCGGCTTCGGCCTCGCCTGCGGACAAGAGAAAGGCGGCTGGGTCGCCACCTGCGCCGAAGTGGCAATCGATCCGGCTACGAAGAAAGTCCATGTCACCCGCGTCATACAGGCCTGGGAGTGCGGCGCCATCGTCAACCCGGACGGCCTCCGCAATCAGAACGCCGGAGCCATCATGATGGGCATCGGCGGAGCGCTCTTCGAAGCCATTCAGTTCTCCGGCGGACAAATCACCAACGCCCACTTCGCCGATTACCGCGTCCCGCGCTTCTCGGACTGTCCCGACACCGTCGAAATTGTGCTTATAGACCGCAAGGACATCCCCTCCGCCGGAGCCGGCGAAACCGGACTAGTCGGCCTCTCTCCCGCCGTCGGCAACGCCATCTTCGCCGCCACCGGCAACCGAATTCGCAGCATGCCCATGGCTCCCTCCGATCCGGTCCCCGGCCTCGCACCTTCACCCGTTACGTCCTGAAAGCGAGTTCTGCCGGAGTGTCGCAATCTCGATTTTCAATGGTCAAGTGGTACTTGGACTGCGTTACCGACCGCGGCGAAACTGCCATCCTCTATTGTGCGGACCTCGCATGGCGCGGCGTCAGCGCGTCCTACAGCAGCGTTCTCCTTGCAGACGATCACGCAATCAACGCGCAGTCTTCCATGCGGAGCTATCGCCTAGAGTCCTCGGGCGATCGAATCTCCGTAGAATTCCCGCGCCTGCAAGTTGAAGGCACGTGGACCACCGCAGCAGCACCAGTCCAGCACACCATGTACGAGGATCACCGCGGATCAGTCCTCTGGAATTGCCTCCAGCCCGCCTCATCCGTGCAACTCACCATCGGCGATCGCCAACTCAGCGGCCTTGGCTACGCCGAATGCCTCACCCTGACGCTGCCTCCATGGCAACTGCCGCTGCGCCAACTCAGGTGGGGCCGCTTCGTATCGCCGCAAGACTCACTCGCATGGATCGACTGGCAAGGCTCCCACTCCATCAACCTCGCCGTCTTCAACGGCCACAAGTGCGAACCGGTCTCTATCTCCGACACCGACGTCGTGCTGACCAACGCGACACTCCACATGGATCAGGCACTCTCGCTTCGCTCCGGCCGCTTAGGCTCAACTGTTTTCTCCGCAGCGCCCATGCTTCGGATCCTGCTTCCGGGTTCGCTGTCCAACATCGAAGAGAAGAAGTGGAGAAGCCGCGCAACGCTGGAGACACCCACCCGCCAGTCCAAAGGCTGGGCGATCCACGAGGTAGTCGATTGGAACTGCTAACCCACTCCCGCTTGGCCAAGACGCTCTACGGAACCGTCTTCGTTCTCATCGTTCCATTGGCGCTCGTCGCATGGGCGCACGGCGCCAACAACACGGTCCATCTCACCGCGCTGCACTCCGTAATCTGGGGCACTGCGCTTGTTCTATTCGGCGTCGGAATCATGGCCCTCGCCATGGTTTCCCTCTGGGTCTACGGCGGCGGCTTGCCGATGAACGCCTTCCCTCCACCGCGCTTCGTCGACCAGAGTATCTACAGCATCGTGCCTCATCCCATCTACGGAGGATTCGTCATCGCATGTGCCGGCGCCGCTATCTTTTCCGGCTCGGCCACCGGTCTGTGGCTGGTCGCGCCGGCTGTAGCACTGGCCTGCGCGGCCCTCGTTCTCGGTTATGAACTTCCCGACCTGCGGAACCGCTTCACATCGCGCAAGCCCACGCCCTGGCTTCCTCTCGACCGTTCCGAGCACCCTTCGCTCCTCGAACGTCTGCGCGTCTATCCTGTCGTCCTTCTGCCGTGGCTCGTCATCTTCGAGATGCTCGGTCCGATCGGCCACATTCCGAACTCAATCAGCACATATCTCCCATTTGAAACTCGCCTGCCCGTAATCGAACAAACCGAACTTCTCTACGCCAGCACCTACATCGTCGTCATTCTCATCCCAGTCCTCGTTCGTTCCAGCAGAGCACTCAGAGGATTTGCGCAACGTGGACTCATCGCCATGGCGCTCATCTTTCCTCTATACCTGATTCTCCCCTTCTACGTGCCACCGCGTCCGTTTCAACTCACAACGCCCCTCGGACACCTCCTTCTGTGGGAGAGAACGCCTTACTCCGGCATCGCGGCATTTCCTTCCTTCCACGTCGTGTGGGCCTTCATCGCCGCCTCAGCCCTGGCTGAAGGCAGCCGATCGAAGAAGCTTTTCTGGTGGGCGTGGGCCATCTTAGTCGCCATCAGTTGCGTCACCACCGGCATGCACTCTATAGCCGACGTCATCGCCGGAATCGCAGCCTACATGGCCGTGATTCGTATGCCGCAAATCTGGCACACCATCCTCCGCGCGACCGAACGCATCGCCAATTGCTGGAAAGAGTGGCGCTCGGGCCCCGTGCGGGTCATCAATCACGGAGGCTTTGCCGCAGCCGCCGTGCTGTTTGGCATCCTGATGATCGACACGCTGCTGGGCCCTGGCCGCCAAGCCATCACCATCAGCCTCTTCCTCGGCATCACCATCGGGGCGCTCATGTGGGCGCAGTGGGTCGAAGGATCGCCCGCGCTCCTGCGTCCGCTGGGCTTCTACGGCGCGGTCATAGGAGCTATTCTCGGCGCGACATCTGCCTTCTTCTTCCACGTCAGTTTGTGGTCAGTTCTCGCCGCCGCTTGCATCGCAGCGCCGGTACTACAAGGCATCGGAAGACTGCGTTGCCTCGTCCAGGGATGTTGCCACGGGCGCCCAACCGAAACGCGCTTCGGAATCCGCTACACCGATCCACACTCGCGCGTATGCAGGCTCGCAAATCTCACCGGCGTCCCCGTCCATCCCACGCCCGTCTATTCGATCCTCTGCAACATTGTTGTCGAACTCGCTCTGCTTCGCCTCGTCCAGTTGCACGCCGCATGCTCTCTGATCTTCGGCATCTATCTCATTCTCTCCAGCGCCGGCCGCTTCGTCGAAGAGGCCTTCCGTGGCGAACCTCAAACAAGAACCATCTTCGGCCTCCATCTTTATCAGTGGATCGCAATCGTCCTCGCCGTCGCCGGAGCCGCAATCACCACCATCAAAAGTTCGCCCCTGTCACCAATAGAACCCGTCCGACTCAGTTCCTTCTTCCTCGCGCTCACATGTGCCGCAATCGCCTGGTTCGTCACCGGGATCGACTTCCCCAAATCCTCACGCCGCTTCGCCCGCCTTACTTGACCCGCCTGCGACATGGCAGTCCGACACTGAAACTGGCCGCAAAAGCTATCATGATCCGAACGAATGACATCGACCACCTCACCAACGTTGCTCGTCATGGCCGCGGGCCTCGGCAGCCGCTACGGCGGCTTGAAACAGCTTGACCCGGTCGGCTCGTCGGGCGAGATCATCCTCGACTACTCCGTCTTCGACGCCATCCGCGCCGGGTTTTCAAAGGTCGTCTTCGTCATCCGCAGGGATATCGAAGCTGTCTTCCGCGAAACCGTCGGCGCACGCTTCGCCTCGCGCATCAAAGTGGAGTACGTCTTTCAGGAACTCGACGCGCTTCCCGCAGGCTTCGCTCCGCCGCCCGCCCGAACAAAGCCGTGGGGCACCGCACAAGCTGTGCTGGTGGCCGCCGAACGCACATCCATACGCCATTCGCCGTCATCAACGCGGACGACCTGTATGGCGCACACAGCTTCCGTCTGCTGGCACAGCACTTCGCCTCCGGCTCGCCCGACTACGCAATGGTTGGCTTTCCTCTGCGCAACACTCTCTCCGAATTCGGCACTGTCTCCCGCGGCATCTGCGATGTCGACTCCGCCGGCCATCTTCGCAGCATCGTCGAGAGAACTCGAATCGCGCCGGACGGCCAACACGCCCGCAATACCGATTCCGACGGCGGAATCACACCACTCACCGGCGATGAACTCGTCTCCATGAACATCTGGGGCTTCACTCCCGCAATCTTCCCGGAGCTGCGCGAATACTTCACCCGCTTCCTCAGCCGGCAAGCCAACAACGTCACCGCCGAAGCGTATCTTCCCAGCTTCGTCAACGAACTCGCCACTTCCAGCCGCGCCCGTGTCCGCGTTTTGCAGAGTGATGACACATGGGCCGGCATTACTTACCGCGAAGATCTCCCCCGCGTAACCGCCAGAATCCACGCCCTCATCGCTGCCCGCCAATATCCGGAGCGACTGTGGTGAACCAACTCACCCCTGACCTCGCCGCAATCGCGCGCGCCTTCGCCATCCCCGGCGAATTTGCCTCCGCCGTGCCGACCGGCAGCGGTCACATCAACGACTCCTACCGCGCCACTTTTCAAGCCGCCAGGCAGCCGTCCCGTTATCTTCTGCAGCGCATCAACCACCACATCTTCGGCGACCCCGCTCGGTTGATGCAGAACATCGAGCGAGTGACAGCCCACCTCGCCGCAAAACTCGCGAACGACCCCGACCGCCTCCGCCGCGCACTCACCGTCATCCCCACGCGCGACTCTCGCGCCTGGCACACGGACGCCCTTGGCAATCACTGGCGCGCCTACCGTTTCATCGAGCGCGCCCGCACTTACAACATCGTTGAGTCTCCCGCGCAGGCTTACCAGGCCGCCAAAGCATTCGGCCACTTCCAGTGCCTGCTCGCGGATCTGCCCGCACCACGCCTGAACGACACCATCCCCAACTTCCACCACACGCAAAAACGCTTCACCGCACTCCAGCAAGCCATCGCCGCTGACCTCGCGAACCGCGCCCATCTCGCCCGCCCGGAGATCGACTTCGCGCTCGGCCGCCAAACCATCGCCAGCATCCTGCTTGACGCGCACCTACCCGAACGCGTAACCCACAACGACACCAAGTTCAACAACGTGATGCTCGACGACCGCAGCGGCGAAGGCATCTGCGTCATCGACCTCGACACCGTGATGCCTGGCCTCGCACCCTTCGACTTCGGAGACATGGTTCGCACAGCCACCAGTCCGGCCGCCGAAGACGAGCAGGACCTCTCCAAAGTCACGATGCAGTTCCCTATGTTTGAAGCCTTGTTGCGCGGCTACCTCGCTTCGGCTGGCAGATTCCTCACCCACGCCGAGCGCAGCCATCTCGTCGCCGCCGCCAAAGTCATCACTTTCGAGCAAGGCATTCGCTTCCTCGCCGACTACCTCGCTGGAGATCCCTACTACAAGACCCATCGTCCCAATCACAACCTCGACCGCTGCCGCACCCAGTTCAAACTTCTGGCGTCCATTCAACATCAGGAAAACGCGATGCACCGCTTGATCGAATCCCTTGATAGCACTTAAAAACAGCAGAGCTCTCAGTTCAGCGGAATCCCCGACTGCGCATCCAGTTTCACCGTATTCGCACCCGGCTTCAACTGAACCGCCTGTCCCCAGACCATCGGCTTCTGGTTCACAATCGCGGAGATCATCAGGTAGTAAGTTCCGGCAGGAACGCCTGGAAGCGTCCCGCTGCCGTTCGCATCCGCCCGCACAGCCGAAGCCGCACTCGCCTGCACCGCCGCCGAAACCTTGGCGCAGTCCGGCGTCTTCTGCCCGCAGGCCATGCCTGCGTACTTGTACGGTGACACTCCCGCAGGCACCGTTACGCCGCCCCTGGCCAGCGCATCGCCATAGCTCTCGCGCAGTAGAATGAGCGGCCGCCCCGCCAGCGGATTCGGCGTTCCCGCCTGCGCCGGCAATCCAGATACAATCGACAGCGTAGCGTTCCCCAGCGGCGCCTGCGGAGTCGACAATCCGCCGCCACTCGCCGCCGAAGCCGTCATCGTCGCCGCGGCAGCCATTCCGCCGCTCGAAGGAATTTCTTTGCTCGGCGCCAGCGCCGCAAGATTACAGGTCGTCTCCATCGGAGCAAACGTGAAGTCGCCATCGTCGTTCTGCCCCGTCACAATTCGCCCATGCACCTGGTATGGTCCCGTGCCCGGATCGAGCGAGCCATTCGGCAGGAACGCCAGCGTCAGCGGATGGTCCGGCGCGTTCACCTTGATCGCCGCCTTCCCCAAATCTGCCGTCACCGTATATGGATAAGCCCGCGCCGAATCAGGCCCGCATCCCAGCACCACCGACTCAGGAAAGAACTGCGCGCTGAAGCCCGTCGAAACTGACGCAAAAATTCCATGCATGCGAATCCCCGCAGGAGTTGCCGGCCCGGAATCGCCGTCGTTGAACACCGACTTCAGCAGATTCGTCTGCATGGTCTGCACGCCCGTTCCCGCGCCTTTCGTCGACACGTTCACCGCAGAACAGGTCGCCCGCCGCGGCACAAAAGTGGTCGTCGGAGCCGTGTACGTCCCCGGAACATACGTGCTCTGTTGCGTCGTTGTCGCCAGATCGTACGTGCCGCCGCCAGTATTCGTTACCTGCCCGGCATTTGCGCCAGTTACCTGGTACGAGTTGATCTGCTCATGCGTCGTAACGTTGTGAGTCTCCGTGTGTCCAGGCGTCGACCCGCCACCGCTCGATCCACCAGCCACCACGCCGTCGATCGTCACCGGCCCTGGCGGACCAGCAATCGTTCCATCCGCCCGCAACGTCAGAACCAGCGGCTTCGGCCGGGTATCAATCGTGATCGTCGGCCGACCCGTCTTGAAGTCGATCGTATACATCTCCTCATTCGGAGACAGAAAGGAACAGTTCACCAGCACGCCGCCATCGATAAAATCCAGCCGCCAATTCCCCGCACCCGCATACGCGCCCGCCATATCCGGTCCTGGCGCAGGCTCCTTCGCCGCCGAAGGCAGCACCGACGAAAGCATCTGCCCAAACGCCCCCAGCAGCGAGTTCCCCGTACAAGTCGCAGGTAGCCGCCCAGAACTCACACACCGCCGAATCGCACGCTCCTCCGCGTTCTTTGGGGGAGCTACCTGCGCCAAGCCGCCTGCTCCCGCACCGCCCTGCGATCGCCCCGCGCCGGCAGGCGCGCTCGGCTGCGGATTCGCCTTCGCCACAGCCGCCGCGTAGTTCTCCTGCTGCTTCTTCTGAAATGCGTCTTCTGCCGCCAACTCCTTCGCCGTCGGCTGCGTGCAGGTCGGCAGCAACTTCTTCAGCGAGCCCCGCGTCTCGGAGGTATACGCCATGAAACCGTTGTGCTGAGGCCGGTCGGGATGCGCCACCTGGCACGTCGCCGTATCCGAAAGATCGCGGATATTGCAACTCTCCACATACTCACGCTCGCCGTTGCACACGTATGTCACACCCAGCTTGACGTCCTGCGCCGCGCACACCGCAGCGGCCCAAATGGCCAGCGCAATTCCAGCCGCGACAAAAAAGCCTGCGCGGCGGCAAGCCCAAGTCCATGCTGCTTTCCATCCGATTTCCCATCGACTTGGGTCCATATCGAAACCCCCTGAGTTAGAAATATGCGCAGCCCGACAGCTTGCAAAAAAGGCCCTCAGAAGACTTCCAGATCATCCCGTCCCACCCACCCAGAACACGGTCCCAGACCACACTCTACGAAGGGAATCGATACTAGCCCGTTCGAATCACTCCCCGCAACCATCCGGCAGACACAGCGAAGCGAAGAATCTTGCCGCAATGCTCTGCGGGGATTCTTCGCTTCGTCTGAAAATGCGGTACTACCAAGCCGATGCGCTTACAGACCCTTCTTCACCAGGAACAGAATAAGGTCCTTCACGCGGTTGGAGTAGCCCCACTCGTTGTCGTACCAGGCAATCACCTTGCCGGTGGTTCCGACAACCTTGGTCAGCTTGGAGTCGAAGATGCTCGACAGCGGGTTGCCCTTGAAATCGGAGCTGACCAGCTCTTCGTCCGTGTAGCCCAGGACGCCCTTCAGAGGGCCTTCGGCAGCAGCCTTCACCGCGGCGTTGATGCTCTCCACAGTGATCGGCTTCTCCGCCACAAACGTCAGGTCGACGACCGAGACGTTGGGTGTCGGGACGCGGATCGCGAAGCCATCCAGCTTGCCTGCCATCTCGGGGATAACCAACTTTAGTGCCTTGGCGGCTCCGGTCGAGCTGGGAATCATGCTCAGCGCGGCAGCGCGTGCACGGCGCAGGTCCTTGTGCGGCGTGTCCAGAATCACCTGGTCATTCGTGTAGCTGTGGATGGTCGTCATGATGCCGCTGGCGATGCCAAACGTATCGTTCAGAACCTTGACCACGGGCGCGAGGCAGTTCGTCGTGCAGCTCGCATTCGAGATGACGTTATGCTTCAGCTCGTACTTGTCGTCATTCACGCCCAGAACGATGGTGATGTCCTCGTTCGTCGCCGGAGCGGAGATAATGACCTTCTTGACCGTCGAACCGAGGTGAGCCTTCGCCTTCGCCGCATCCGTGAAGAAGCCGGTCGACTCGACCACAATCTCGGCGCCGACAGATGCCCAGTCCAGCTTGGCCGGGTCGCGCTCGGCGAACACCTTGATCGTCTTGCCATCCACCGTAATCGAATCCGCGGTGTGGGTGACTTCGCTCCTCAGGTTGCCGAGAATCGAATCGTACTTCAGAAGGTGGGCCAGCGTGGCCGGGGTGGTCAGATCGTTGACGGCGACAAATTCGATGTCCGGGTTGCCAAGTGCAGCGCGGAATACGTTACGTCCAATGCGGCCGAAGCCGTTGATACCAACTTTTACTGCCATAGTCGTGCCTGCTCCTGTTTTTCTGCTCTGTGAGGATTTCGAGGTTGGGCTCCCACGGTGGGATTCCAGACTCATCCTGTGATTGAGGAATTCTGGGTTTAGGTCGTCAATTTGATGCTAGCACCGGGGTTGGGCCCGCGCAACGCAAGCAGGCGTCTTGTGTGACGCGAATCACATGGCCAATCTCCGCTCCCAGCCTAGAAGTTGAAGAACTTCTCCCGCAGCGCATCCTCATAAAGCCGCTTGGCTTCCTTGGCTTTTTCGCGTGCAACTTCCTCGCGGAATCCCGCCGATTCCCACGTATCTATCTCAGCCTCGGAATGATCGCCCGACGACAGAGCCTCTTCCTCCCGGATAGCCGCGATCCACTGTTCGACGGCCGTCTTGTAGTTCGTCTGCATCTGGTCGAGATCGCTGATTTCTATGCTCATAGTCCCCCCTCTTACACACGACAGTACTCACCCAAGATGAACGATCAATGTCAGCCACCAGGAAAAATTGCGATTCGAGATATCCCAACCTCGATTTAATTGCCCCACAGAGTGTCGCCAAAGGTGCATAGATTTGCGACAGCCCCCCCGCTGTGTTACATGTGACCTATGCGCAATATGCGCGAATGGATAAGCGACCTCATGAGAAGACGTTCCAGACGTGGTCCGAACGAATCGGAATCCACGGGTAAGAGCGGCCAGGAGCTGCCCTCAAACCAGCCGGCCCCCCTTAGACCTTCATACCCTTCGTACCCTGAAGCATCAGCCGACAGGCCGCCTCAGCCCCAAACCGCGGCCAAGCCTGCCCCCCCCACCCCGCCGCCTGCCGAGCCCGAAAAGAAGATGGTGGTCGAGACGCAGCCGGATTCCCTGGCCACCCCGCCAGCCGAGCAAACCAGCATCTCGCCCAAGGAGCCGCGCGGTTATGTCGTTCTAGCCATTGGCCTTCCCGGCTCCGGCAAGACCACCTGGTACAAGCGTCGCGGCGTCACTCCGCTCTCCAGCGACCTGCTCCGCTCCATCCTATTCGACGACATCACCGAGCAGCGCTACCAGGGCCTGGTCTTCTCCACGCTGCGCAGCCTGCTGCGCGCCCGCCTCATCGCCAAGATGCCCTGGAACTACGTCGACGCCACCAACCTCAGCCCCCACGAGCGCAAGCAGTGGATCAAGATGGCCAAGAGCTTCGGCTATGAGGTCCAGGCCGTCTTCTTCGACGTGCCCCTGTCCGTCTGCCTGGAACGCAACTCCAAGCGCGACCGCCAGGTCACCGACGAGGTCATGCACAAGATGGCCGAGCGCCTGCGCCCGCCCACCTTCAAGGAAGGCTTCGAGAAGATCACCGTAGTCCGCGTCAAAGGCCAGCCGGGCACGATCCCCGTCACCACCGGCGAAGAAGCCACCGCCGAGACCCAACCCGCCGAAACCGAGTAGCCTACCTTACCAGCGGACAGAAGCTCAGCGTTCTCGTAGCCTGGGGCAACGCCCCAGGCTACCTTCTTAACGGCGACGGCGAGCTGAAGGCTCGCGCTAAAACTGAGGCGCGCCAAAATCCTCTTTCAACACCCCAGAATCTCGCCCTCGCGTATCCTGAACAACACCATATGCCAGCCGCCGGCATTACCTTCGCAAACGTGAACTACACGCTGCCAACCGGCCGCACCCTCCTCCACGACATCAACCTCACGCTCGCCCCCGCCACCACCACTGCCATCCTCGGCCGCAGCGGAAGCGGCAAAACCACCCTCCTCCGTATGGTCAACGCGCTCGCCATGCCTACCTCCGGAGAAGTCCGCGTTGGCGACCAATCCACTGCAGTCTCCGACTCCATCACCCTGCGCCGCAGCATCGGCTACGTCATCCAGGAAACCGGCCTCTTCCCTCACATGACGGTCGAGCGCAACGCCGCCCTCGCCCTCGAGCTAGCCGGAAACCCAGCCCAACAAAAAGCTCACCGAACCACAGAAGTCCTCACCCTCGCCGGCCTCGACCCCTCCGAATTCCTCACCCGCTATCCCTGGCAGCTCTCCGGAGGCCAGCGCCAGCGCGTCGGCCTAGCACGCGCCCTTGCCACCGATCCCGCCGTTCTGCTCATGGACGAGCCCTTCGGCGCCCTCGATCCCCTCACCCGCGCCGAGATGCAAACCATGCTCCGCGACCTGCTCGCCCGCGTCGGCAAAACCGTCCTCCTTGTCACCCACGACCTCGACGAAGCCCTCTACCTCGCCCAGCGCATTATCTTCCTCGAAGCCGGCGAAGTCGTCGCCGACCTACCCGCCGCCGAAGTCCTCACCTCACCCAACCCCCACGTCCGCGCTTACGTCGCCGCCGTCCACCGGACGGTTCAGCCATGACCCTTCTATTGGTCCTTGCTCTTAATCGGTTCAATCGGCGTAAATCGGTGCTAAGCATTTGCCCTTTTGTTGGAATCCACTAGATGATTCAATTCCTCCAAACCCACGGCTACGAAATCGCCCGCCTCACCTTCGAGCACCTCTGGCTCACCCTCTCCGCCATGCTCCTCGCCGCCGCCATCGGCCTGCCCTTGGGCGTGCTCTTAACCCGACAGGAGAAACTAGCCCGCCCCGTCATCGCCGTAGCCAACATCATCCAGACCATCCCTTCGCTCGCCCTCTTCGGCCTACTCCTCCCCGTCCCCTGGCTGGGCGAGAACGCCGCCCGCCTCGCCATCCTCGCCCTCACCGGCTACGCGCTGCTGCCTATCCTGCGCAACACCTACGCCGGCATCCGTAGCGTCGATCCCGCACTCGAAGACGTAGCCCGCGCCCTCGGCATGACCTCCTGGCAGCGCCTCACCAAGGTCGAGCTCCCCCTCGCCGCCTCCGTCATCCTCGCCGGCCTCCGCACCGCCACCGTAACCTGCGTCGGAGTCGCCACCATCGCCGCCGCCATCGGAGCCGGAGGCCTCGGCGAACTCATCTTCCGCGGCGTAGCCTCCGTCGACAACTCGCTCGTCCTCGCCGGCGCCATCCCCGCCGCCCTCCTGGCCCTCACCGCCGACGCCACCCTCGGCTTCCTCGAACACAAACTCACCATCCGCCGATAAACTCGCACACATTCAGTCTCGCCGGGTCAGCTGGCCAGGAGTAGATTTCGGCAGATGCTGAGGCACTGAAGACAGAGAGCTTTCCATCTCAAGGATGCGCCCACTCTCAAGAAGATGGTCCGCGCTTCCACGTTTTGGATTCGATATTGTTACCCAGAAGACTGGAAATCAAGCGAGATAACCTCTTGTACGTCAGCCCTCAAAGCGATGGCTGGATTCGCACCGCAGACAAAGTGCCATCCTTTCAGCCGTGTTGCGGTCGCTTGATTCTTTCGCCGGATAGACAGTCACACAGTGGACTCTCGCGACGAATCCAGTTTTCACAGCACTCGTGTATCTCGAATCTATCCGAGAGTTGTTTTCCTGCAACTGGCAATGACTCGAAGCTGAGCTCTGAACACCTGGCAGTTTGAGATACGCAAGACGTAGGCGTATCTTAGCCGCGACCGATCAGGTGAGCGACCTGATGCAAGCATGGCATACTCTTGCGAAGTTTGGTTTGAGAACGGGACACGTGCCATCTGGACAACTTCGCTCAAATGCCAGAAGCGATGCACAGAATTGAACTGCCGGGTGCCCCGTCCCAGCAGGAGCAAACACTATGAGAGTCACTATCCCTTCGCCCTGTATGCTGCTGCAAGGTTGGATTCTTACGCGACGCTGATCCTGATTGCCGGATGCGGCCAAGTTCATCCACGAGCACGCTACAGCTTCCGTCGTAGGCAGCGTAGTGCCCAGCACTTCTTACGAACTCGACGCCTTCGACATTCAAGGCAACTACGCTTACATCCTGGGAGACAACGGCAATCAAGGTTCAGGATCGTCGCCGCCAATCTATGTGGTGGATATCACGCAGCCAGCAAGCCCGACCGTAGTCAGCACGACGTCAATCACCGGATTTATAAACTACGGGCAGTCCGGGATAAGAGTGCAGGGACAATACGTCTGCCTCGTATCTTCTACAGGAACGGCGAGCACGAATCTGTTGCAAATCTACGAGTATCGAATCCATCCCTCCTGCGTTTGTCGGCAGCGTTCAAGTCCCACTTATGGATTTGGTCTTTGGGTATCTGGGCAGTACGCCTATGTCATATCGTATGTCGGCGTGACTTCCCGAGCACTTGGTTGTCGTTGACATTTCCAATCCTGCATCGCCGACGATTGTGGGATCGACCGATACAGGAACTGCCGGCGTGAATGTAGCCGACATCAAGGTAGTCGGAAACTACGCTTATGTGGCAGGGCAGAGCACCGCCAATCCTACGTACTTGTCTTTGACATCTCCAATCCCGCATCGCCGTATTGCTGAGCAGTTTACGGTGGCGCACAGCCGCAAGGCTTGGACTCGAAGGAAATTTCTGTATCAGACGTTTTACGACGCACTGCAACTCGGTTGAACATCTACGACATATCCAATCCGTCCGTCGCTTTCACAGGTAGGCACGGCCACCTTGAGCGGAACATGCAACCCGCAAGACGTTACCGTGGAAGGGACCACAGCGTATGTGGCCTGTTATGCAAATTCATCGGTAGCGGTAGTGGATGTGTCCAATCCAGCTTCTCCAAGTGTGCAGGGATACATCTCTCTTCCGGCAACTTCTTATCCGATATTCCTGGAGCCAAGGGTAGATATGTGTATTCGATCTCAAACACCCCAGGTGGAATGTTCATCGGTCATAGCCAGGTGATTGAGTCAGGCGGGTGGCCCACCCTCAAATCTGGGTGCGAACAGTTCATGACAGCTTCATCGTCATAATGGAATGCCAAGCCAGCGCACACCCCACGAATCCATTCGGCCGACCGCAGAATCTGCGTTTGTCCGTCTCCGGGCAACCATGCCCCGAACCGAGGAATAAAGCCAGCACTTACTTGACAGCCACGAATAATCGCCTAGGCCAAACAGATCCACTCCTCAGCTGTACCTCCCTCAACTCGGACTTACGAATCTCAGCATAACTCTTGATAAAATGGTGTACCTGTAAGGCTTTACTTCTAGGCAAGACATTAAGCACTTCTACTGCAAAATCGATGGGGGGAGGGGGTAGGAGTCGCCTGGCCGACACGATTGCGAGCCGCGAGTCGCTGCTGCTGCCTCCTCCTCTCCTCAGCGCCTGCGCGCCGCCGCGCTCCTCCCGAATCGTCATCGGCGCCAAAAACTTCACCGAACAGGTCGTCCTCGGCGAACTCCTCGCCCAGGAGATCGAATCCGTCTACGCATCCGAAGGCCAGCCCAACGCTAAAGTCGACCGCCGCTTCTACCTCGCCGGCAGCTACATCTGCCAGCAGGCCCTCGTCGCCGGCCGCATCGACGCCTACGTCGAGTACACCGGAACCGCGCTCACCGCCATCCTCAAGCAGCCTCTCCCGCCGCCCGGCCAGCGCGACGCAGCCACCGTCCTCGCCACCGTCCGCTCGCTCTACGCCTCGCGCTACCACGTCCGCGTCGAACCGCCACTCGGCTTCGAAGACACCTTCGCCATGGTCATCCGCGCCGACGACGCCCAGCCGCCTCAACCTCCACACCATCTCCGACGCCGCCCGCGTCGCATCCCAACTCCGCCTCGGCGTCGGCTACGAATTCGAGTCGCGCCCCGACGGCCTCCCCGGCCTATCCGCCGCCTACAGCCTGCACTTCGCCTCGCTCCGCACCATGGACCTCGGCCTGCTCTACCGCGCCCTCGACAACCACCAGGTCGACATCGTCGCCGGCAACTCCACCGACGGCCCCATCCGCGCACTCGGCTTCGTCGTCCTCGCCGACGACCTCCACTACTTCCCGCCCTACGAAGCCGTCCCGTCTGGTCCGCGAAGACTCGCTCTCAAAACATCCCGAGATCCAGATCGCAATGGATAAGCTAGCCGGCAAGGTCACGGCAGAAGAAGTTCGCGGCATGAACGACGCCGTCGACGGCAAGCACCAGGACGTAACCCAAGTAGTCCGCCAATTCCGCGCCGAGAAAGGTCTGTAGTCATGCCCGACAACTCAACCAGAACCCTGGCTCCGCGGCACCCTCACCGAAGTCGATGCCGTCCAGCGTGCCGTCCTCCATGCGCTCGAACTCGCCGAAGAAGACATCGCCAAATGGTGCGCCGACCTCACTGGCGCGGAAATCAACGCCCACCCATTCGGCCTCGCGCCCGTAGCCTTCCACATCCGCCACATCGCCCGCAGCCTCGACCGCCTGCTCAGCTACGCCGAAGGCACCCAGCTTGACGCAACTCAACTCGCCGCCCTCCGCACCGAACTCGATCCAAACGCAACCCGCGAACGCCGTCCTCGCCGAACTCCACGCCGCCCTGCGCACCTCCGCCGCTCGCATCCGCGCCTTCACGCCCGAGCAATACAACTCCCCGCGCACGGTCGGTCGCGCCGCTCTCCCCACCACCATCGCCGGCCTGCTCGTCCACTGCGCCGACCACACCCAGCGCCACGTCGGCCAGGCCGTCACTACAGCAAAATTGCTTCTTGCACTGAGAAAGGAGGTTAGTGAACGGTCTTCATCCGCCGCGACATAAAGTCCATCAGCAGATAATTCCCCAGCGTCTGCGGCGTCGTGAAGTAAGCCTTCCCGCGACACATCGCGCTCACTGTCTGCACAAACTGAACCAGCGAATAATCCTGCGCCAGCATGAAGGTATTGATCATGATGTTCGAACGCTTGCACCGCGAGACCTCTTCCAGCGTCTCCGCAATCACCAACGGATCCAGCCCGAAGGCGTTCTTGTAAATCCGTCCGTCCGGCAACGTCAGCGCGCTCGGCTTGCCATCCGTGATCATCACGATCTGCTTCATGTCCTTGTTCTGCTTCGCCAGAATCCGCTGCGCCAGCCGCAATCCTTCGCGGGTGTTCGTGTAATGCGGCCCGACTTTTACGCGCGGTAACTGCCCCAGCGGAATCTCCTCCGCAGTATCGTGGAACAGCACCAGGTTCAGTGTGTCGCCCGGAAACTGCGTGCGGATCAGATGCCCCAGCGCCATCGCCACACGCTTCGCCGGCGTAAAGCGATCCTCGCCATAAAGAATCATCGAGTGCGAACAATCCAGCAGCACCACCGTTGCGCATGACGATTGATAATCCGATTGATGCACATGAATATCCGAGTACTCGATATTCAGCGGCGTATGTTCCTCGCCTTCCACCGCCGTCTGAATTCCCTCGCGCGCAAACACCGAACTCATCGTCGCAGTGATGTCCAGGTTCAGCGTGTCGCCAAACTCATAAATCTTCGAACTTCCATTCGTCTCCACGCCCGCAGCTTCGTGCCGCGTATCGTGCCGCCCGAAATTAGATTTTCCCAGCGGCCCCAGCAACTCGCGCAGAGCTTTGTACCCCAGGAAATCCATGCTCTTGTCGGTAACTTCAAACCGCGCATCGCCGTTGCCGTCGCCCTGCTGCCCTTGTCCTTCTTCAGGCTGCTCGGCGTTGATGAAGTTCTGTTCCTGCATCTTCTCGATGATCTTGTCGATCAACTCCTCGACCTGATCGGCGGAGAGTTCATTGAACTTCTCCTGCGCCTCCTCGTCGAACAGTTCGCCCGATTCCAGAGCCTGCTTGATTGCTTCGCGCAGGTTCTCCATCGTCTGATTGTTCAACTCGCTGAATTGCGAGTACGGATCCTGGTAGCCCGAATCCAGCAGGAAATCCGACAATGCCTGCATCAGGTCTTCCAGCCCGAAGGAGGAAGACAGGTCGCCCGTGAACTTCGTATAGCGGATGCGCTTCAAGAGTTCCCCCTGTCTTATCTTAGACGCGAACTCCCGTGGTACGACTCATCAGAAGT
Organism: uncultured Acidobacteriaceae bacterium; assembly: GCA_963822225.1. Taxonomy (GTDB): domain Bacteria; phylum Acidobacteriota; class Terriglobia; order Terriglobales; family Acidobacteriaceae; genus Edaphobacter. The sequence goes on from CAWGGW010000006.1 coordinate 213,406, forward strand.
GCAGCACCAGTCCCGTGTTCACAGTAAACAGTGCTGGATTAGGCCCCGAGTTTCCCACGCCAATCCCCGTTCCTCCGCCGACCTCGATGATGCGAAAATCCACGAACTTGACCAGTGGATAATCGATTCCGCCCAGGATCTCCCATGCAGCGTACCTGTTTGTGAACGTTCCGCCAACTGTCTGACTGGGATTGGCCGGATTGGTGGAAATGTTCACCGTCCGAGTGGCTACGTAGCCGCCTGAAGCTTCCACATAAGGCTTCAGCCGGATATGCGGCGGGCTGATGCCAACTTTGAAACCCACCATCGCCGTGTCCGCACCAGTAGTGCCCGGACGCGTCGACCCGCGAAAATCGAAACCCAGCTTCACCGGCCCCACGGGAAGAAAATTCAACGTGACTCCGCCGCCGATTCCCGAAGTCCAATAGCTGGCGTACTGTTCCTGGTAGCTACCGTTGGTCAGCACGGAGCCCGTTTGGATATTCGACAGGTGATCCGAGGAAGAAGTCACGTAGATCGCGACCTGTGCGTGCGCGCATGCCACAAACAGAGATGCAAGAACGGCAAGCAGAAGGTTACGGAGCATGATTGACCTCTCAAAATGTTTTCAAATCATCACGAGCTCAGTCGTACATTTGGATGCTGCTATTGGACTTCGCATCGCCCCAAAGTAGCGACTTCAACGACCGACCGAAGCCGGCACGTAACCGTCTACAACTGTTGTGCTTCCGCCAATCCGCGTCGCAAAAGTCGGCGTCTCAAGGCCCTTCAAAATCGTTTGCGGAATGTCACGCGGCTTGCTGTGATGGCTATAGAACTCCGCGAAAGAAAAGAAGTCGGCCCCTTTATCGTCAAGCATCTGCGTATCTGGCGTGTACGCCTTGATGATCTCCGGGTTCGCCAATGCGGCCCCGAGGAAATCTACCGCGTCATGGATCGTATGACCGCTTCGCGACCGGTACTCATACAGCGGAACGTGCTGCCGCTCGGCAAACTCCGCCAGCGGGATCAACGGTTGCAGCGCAAAGGCCTGATAGTGGATCGCGCGCTCGTGGCGAGCCATCTCTTGCGGAAACGCCCCGCGCTCATCGATCTCGTCAACGCCCTGCTTGTACACGCCGACGCCCCAGCCAAACAATCCGTTATCGCCGGAAATGACACCCGTCGCAACCGCCGCAAGACCGCGCCAGTAATGGTGATTATTCGTCTGCTTCCCGGCTTTGTCGAAATCCACCGTGCGGTGCGCCGCCTTGTTCATCCACTGAATATCCCGCTTCACCATGGCCGGATCGAGCGAGCTCTCATTCATCAATACAGACTCGCTCACCGCCGTGGCGCTCAATGTCCACTCAACCTGGTACCAGGCTTGCGAGCTATCTTTCGGATCGTAGTTGAGCAGCGCGCCTGCCTGCGCCCACATGTCGATCTGCTGCTGCGCGCACTCCGCCTCATCCTTGCTCGATGTAACCAGCCATTGATTCATGCCGGCAGTCACACGCTTCTCATACGCAGAGTAGGCCCGAGTCGCGACAGCCTCTGCCGGATTCGTCGGCCCATGCGACCCGCTCAAGTAATGATGCGGAATATCCATGCGGCCCGTAGGCGCCTGTACCACCGGCATCTTGGTGCAGAATCCCAGCGCAGCAATTGCGCTCGCGGTCCGCGGATCGCTGTTATTGGCAAGTGCCGCGTGGCGCTGAGCGACATCGACATACGAAGCCTTCGGGTCGGAGACCTTCTGCGCGCACAGAGCAGGAACAAACAAAGATGCCGCGGCGAAGCAGCATCCAATCTTCCTCAGCATCGTTGAGTAACTCCTGCAATGATCCTAGTTGAAGCCACGACGCGTGCGGGATTTCGCGAAGTCTTCGCGCTCCTGCTCGCGCTCGCGCATCCGCTCGGCATACTGAGCCGCCTGGTCGGTCCGCGACTTTTTCTCGCCCGCGCTGAAGCTGCGCTCCTCGGTGCGGCTCAGTCGCTTGTGCGCATACATTCCTTCCAGCAGGAACTCCGCTGCGCTCACCGCAATCTCCGGCCGCGTCTTCGCGGTAACCTCCAGCGGCGCAAGCTTCTCAATCAGCCCCTGAATCTGCTGCAACTCGCTAAGCGAACCCGCCGACGGCTGCGCATCGTTCAACTGCACAGTTCCGCCCAGATTGAACCACTGCTCAATCTGCTGCGTATTCGTACCCGTAAAGTACGTGTCGAAGATCTGCGCTACGGCCGTGCGAATAATCTCGCGAACCACGGTGTCGGCCCCGCGCATTTCGCCTTCGTATTCGAGTTCAATCTTCCCTGTGATCCCCGGCAGCGCCGCGTAGATATCACCCACGCGCGCAACCGCAAGATCCTCCCCATGAATCAGCGCGCGACGCTCTGCGTTCGACACGACCAATTCCATCGTCGTAATCGGCAACCGCTGCGACACGCCCGAACGCTTATCTACCTTCTTGTCCTCGCGTGCAGTGAACGCAATCTGCTCCACAATCTGCCGCACATAATGCGGAATCTCGATGCCGTTCTTACCCGGCTTGGCGTTCTTGGCCGCGCGCGCCGTCCAGGCCTCCTGCGCCGTAATCGCGATGCCTTCCTCAATGCTCTCGGGATAATGCGTGCGAATCTCCGACCCAATGCGATCCTTCAGCGGCGTCACAATCTTGCCACGCGCCGTGTAATCCTCCGGATTTGCCGAGAACACAATCGCAACATCCAGCGGCAGCCGCACAGGGTAGCCCTTAATCTGCACATCGCCTTCCTGCATGATGTTGAACAGCGCCACCTGAATCTTTCCCGCAAGATCGGGCAATTCATTGATCGCAAATATGCCGCGATTTGCCCGCGGCAGCAAACCATAGTGCATGGTCAACTCCGACCCCAGATCCTGGTTCGACCGCGCAGCCTTGATCGGATCGATATCGCCCACCAGGTCCGCCACCGTCACATCCGGCGTCGCCAGCTTTTCAACATAGCGGTCGCTCGGAGTCATCCATGCGATCGGCGTCTCGTCTCCCAGTTTCGCAATAAGGTCGCGCGAGAACTTCGAGATCGGCGCATACGGATTGTCACGCACCTCCGAACCCGCCACATAGGGCACCTGTGGATCGAGCAGTGTAGTCAGCGCGCGCAGGATTCGCGACTTCGCCTGTCCGCGCAAGCCCAGCAGGATGAAATTGTGGCGCGAAAGAACCGCGTTCACCAGTTGCGGAACAACCGTGTCCTCATAGCCAACGATGCCAGGAAATAGAGGTGCCGGCTCAGTCGAACCGGCGATCGCGCGAAGTCGCACGATCAGGTTCTCGCGCAGTTCGTCCTTGACCGACCGGCCAACCCGCGCCGGAGTAAATTCGCTGGCCCGCAAAGCGCCAAGGGTAGTGGGGAGAGCTGTCGCCATACTCAAGTATAGACGTTCAAAACACCCCTCAGGGTGCAAGGATGCTCGCACACCCCGCAATCGCACGCAGAATTTGCGATAGGAAGCAAAGAATCTCTTCCGCGCAGTGATCGCACGCACACTTGAATTCTTCGAAATTGGGTTCCCATCACCGGTAAAAGAACTTATTCTTGTTGCATATGCCCAAACTTTCGATTCGTGATCTGGAACTTGCCAACAAGCGCGTGCTCATCCGCGTCGACTTCAACGTCCCCCTCAAGGACGGCGTCATCACCGACGACACCCGCATCCGCGAGACCCTCCCCACAATCGAGTACGCCCTGCGCCACAAGGCAAAGGTCATCCTCTGCTCGCACCTCGGCCGCCCCAAGGGCAAGCCCGTCGAGTCCATGAGCCTGCGCCCGCTCGTCGCACGTCTGCGCGTCCTGCTCGACCACGTTCTTACCTCGTCGGAGAACGTCGCCTTCTCGCCGGATTGCGTCGGCGACATCGCAATGGAGATGTCGCGCCAACTTGAGTCCGGCCAGACTCTGCTGCTCGAAAACCTCCGCTTCCACCCCGAAGAGGAGGCCAACGATCCCGCCTTCGCCGAAAAGCTCGCCGCGCTCTGCGATATCTACGTCAACGACGCCTTCGGCAGCGCGCACCGCGCTCACGCCTCCACCGAAGGCATCACCCACTTCGTCAAACAGTCCGCGGCCGGCTTTCTGATGGAGAAGGAACTCAACTTCCTCGGCAAGGTTCTCACCGAACCCGACCGGCCCTTCGTCGCCATCATCGGCGGTTCCAAAATCTCCGGCAAAATCGAAGTCATCGACAATCTGCTCGACAAGGCCGATACGCTGCTCATCGGTGGCGGCATGGCCTACACCTTCCTCAACGCACTCGGCCAGGCCACCGGCAAGTCGCTCATCGAAGCCGACAAGGTCGACGTCGCCACAGCCGCTCTCAATAAGGCGAAAGAAAAGGGCGTCAAGCTTCTGCTTCCCGTCGATCACGTCCTCGCCGACAAGTTCGACGCAGCGGCCAAAACCCAGATCTTCTCCGGCGACGGTCCATTCCCTGCCGATCTCATGGCGCTCGACATCGGCCCGGCCACCATCGACCTCTTCGCCAAAGAAATCGCCGACGCCCACACCATCCTCTGGAACGGCCCCATGGGCGTCTTCGAACTCGCACCCTTCGCCCATGGCACCAACGCCATCGCCGAGTTCGTCGCAGCCAACGACGAACGCCACCAGCATCGTCGGCGGCGGAGACTCAGTCGCCGCGGTTCACCAGGCCGGCGTTGCCGACAAAATCACCCACATCTCCACCGGCGGAGGCGCATCCCTCGAATTCCTCGAAGGCAAGGTTCTGCCAGGCGTGGCCGCTTTGACCGATAAGTAATTCGTTGATGGCTGGTGTCAGTTTTTCTCTGATCACCAGCCATTGGCGCCAGAGACTAGGCCCGCTTGCGCGCCGGTCGCCGCTCCTGCTCGACCCGCTCGGCTAAGAAAACCTTCATTAGCGATTGATACGGAACGTCCCTCTGGTTCGCAAGTATTTTCAAGTCCTCAACCATTGCAACCGGCAGACGTACAGAAATGGTCCGCAGCGTCGGCTTCAGGTTCGGCAACTTCGCGCGCTTGGCTTTGCTCCAGTCGACATACTCCGTAGAGTCTGCCTTCGACCAGAACTCAAATTCTTCCTCTTCGCTCCTGAACTCAGGAATTTTCTTTTTCATATCTTCTATACGCCTCCGCTTCCCTGCGGTTCATGTCCCTCGCGGAAATCACTCGAATCAGCCTCTTTCGAACGGTGAATACCACTAGCAAGCCTCGGCCCTCCGGCGTCTCGCCCATCGCCAGATAGCGCTTCTCCGGAATCGAGTGTCCAACATCACTGCGCAATAGCAGCGGATCGTGAAAGAAAATAGATTCAGCTTCTTCGGGAGTAACCCGGGGCTTGTCCCAGTTCTTGGATGTATTCCACTCGTCCCAATCGAAACCGCCGCAGGTTTCGACTAGCTTCTCCGGCCCACGCAATCGCACATTATGTATATATCACACATATACATACTTGCGCCAGCGTCCATCTTGTCAACAGTTCTAACCTAAAATCGTAACTGAGGAAACTAAAAGTATGTCACGTAAAACTCTCATCGCCGCCAACTGGAAGATGTTCAAGACCCCCGACGAAGCCGTCGCCTTCACCAAGGCCTTCATCCCGCTCGTCGCAGGCCACAAGCATGCAGAGATCGTTCTCTGCCCCTCCCCAACGCTCGCTTCCGACAGTCGTCGAAGCCGCGCGCAATAACCCCGTCCACGTCGGCGCGACAGAACATGCACTGGCTGGACTCCGGCGCCTACACCGGCGAGACCTCGCCGCTCCAACTCAAGGCCCTGGGCGTCACTCACGTGCTCATCGGCCATAGCGAGCGCCGCCAGTACTTCAACGAGACCGACGAGAGCGTCAACCTCAAGCTCAAATCGGCCCTCGCACATGGCCTCGTCCCCATCGTTTGCGTAGGCGAACTCCTCGCCGAGCGCGAGGCCAATCAGACCGCAGAAGTCCTCCAGCGCCAGACCTCCATCGCGCTTGAAGGAATCGATCCCAGTATTGCGTCGCCGCTGGTCATCGCCTACGAGCCCGTCTGGGCCATCGGAACGGGCCGCACAGCAACTCCCGAAATTGCCGACGACGCACACAAAATCATCCGTGCGCAGATCGCAAAATCGCTCTCGCCCGCACTCGCCGCCACCACCCGCATCCTCTACGGCGGATCGGTCAAGCCTGACAACACCGCCAGCCTCTGCTGCCTCGAGGACATCGATGGCGCACTTGTCGGTGGCGCCAGCCTCGACCCCGCTTCCTTTGCAAAGATCGTCATCAACTCCGCAGCCTGATTCAATCCCGAACACAGAAACGCCCGCGCCGGAATTATTCGGTGCGGGCGTTTCCTCTTCAAAGTCATTCCGACACTACCGCCGATAATAGTGTGCTTTACCGGACTACTCCCACCTGCTCCATCGGCCAATAAACAAAAACTGCCTTGCCGTAAATCAGGTCGCGCTCCACCGGCCCAAACTCGCGGCTGTCGCTCGAGATCGATCGGTGATCCCCCATCACGAAATATTCATGCGGAGGCATCACCATCTCTGGTTGGCTGCGGTCATCCGCGAAGCGAATCGGAACATATGGCTCCGGCAAGCGCATTGCCATTCACATAAACCTCGCCATGATCGATGCGCAGTCGATCCCCGGGCAGTGCGATCACGCGCTTGATATAGCTCTTGCTGTGGTCACGCGGATACTGAAACACCACCACGTCGCCCTGGTGAATATCCCCCACACGGTATGCAATTTTGTTGATGAACAGACGGTCCTGGTCTTCCAGCACCGGCAGCATGCTCGTTCCCTCGACCCTCACCGGCTGGTACAGAAAGATAATGATGAACGCCGAAATCGCCACCGACACAACCAGGTCGCGCAGCCACGAGTGGAAGCCCCCCGTCGCACGCGGATCGGCTTCGGCGCGCGGCTCTGCGGCCGCCCCCTCACCAATATGCTCTTCCACGGCAGGCGCCTGCTCAGCTCGCTTGCTTTCCTCGATCACTCGTTCTCCTCCCACCCGTTACTTAGACGCACCCGCCCCGCCAATAGTCCCTGCCGGAGTCAGGTCCAGCCCTGGCACCAGCGTCTTTCCGTCGATGCCCGCGGGCGACCAGGCATCCACAATCGCCTTCGCCAGCTTCGCAATCGTTACTTCGCCTTCATTATCCACCGTCCAGCCCGTATCCGCATTCTCGTACGTGAAGATCGAAAGCACCATCGGGCCCGACTTTCCCGCGACAATAGCCACGTCTGCCCGCACTGCGTTCAGACTGCCCGTCTTGCTCGCGGTTCCAGAACCTGTCTCCGTCGAATCTAGCTTCTCCAGGTATCGCGGTATCGTCTCCCGATAGAACTGGTTACGCAGCATCTTCATTGCTACGCTGCAGATTGCCACATCGCTCTCCGAAAGCGGCTTCCGGCTGCCGACCGACAGCCTGCCGGGACCGTCCAGCGCGCACAGCCCGATTCGCTCCATGACCTCGGCCATCTCAGCAGGAGTCGTCTTGCCCAGCCCGTACTTCGGCTGATCCGCCGGCATCGGCTCCGTCGACGGCTTGCCTATTTTTTTGTACAGATGCGTATTCTTCAGCCCCATCCATGCAATCCGGTCATTCACTGCATCCAGCCCGATCTTGTCGATCGCCAAGTTCGTCGCCGTGTTGTCGCTCATCACGACCATCAGCGTCAGCACATCCTTCAGCGTCAGCGTCTGCGGAGTATCCAGAAACAGCAGGACACCGGACCCGCTCACTCCATCCCCCGGCTGCAGCGTGATTTTGTCGTCCCAATGAGCTTTGCCCGCTCGAACCTGCTCCATCGCCTCGAAGAGAATCGTCAGTTTGATCACCGAAGCCGTCTGCACCACCGTATCCGCATCCAGTGCCACGGCCTTCCCGGTGTTCAACTGAATAGCGTAGAGCGCGACCTTGCCGTGATGCGCCCCAGCTATCTCCGCCAACTGCACCCCAAGCTTCGCATCCGGTGCAGTCCCGGCCACCTGCGTCCACCCCGTCGCCGCCGGAACCCCGCACAAAACCCACGCCGCAGCCGACCGCATCAGATTTGCATAGACTTTCATAATCTGCATGGTACATTCAGTATCGGATGGCGCGATATCGCTATATTTCAGAGGGTCATCCGACCCGAGGGCTGCCCGTCGGCCCCCGGAATACTCACCAAAAACCGCATGCCGGAACACTAAGAATATGGTTTCCTTGGCATGCGAAGAGGAGTATGCTCAAAATTGGCGGTTCTCTGGACTGTCTGGCATTCAGCGAACCAAACTGTTGAATCTAACGTCATATCAGGCGGCAGAAACCTATGGCCACACTCACCATGCTCGAACAGCCAGTCGCGCCCAAACCACCGATGCAAGCCCCAGAGGTTCGTACGGACGTCACCACCGAAACATCCAACTCCGCATCCGAAGGCTTCGATACCAAATCAGCCCTCGAGATCGCCCGCATTATCAACCACGAAGACGCCAAGGTAGCAGCTGCGGTCAAGAAGGCCCTGCCCGAAATCGCCGTGGTCATCGACATCGTCGCCCGCTCCTTGCGCGACGGCGGCCGCTTGATCTACGTCGGCGCGGGTTCCTCAGGCCGCATCGCCGCCCTCGACTCCTCCGAGTGCCCGCCCAGCTACTCCACCTTGCCTTCGCAGGTCCAGTACATTATGGCCGGCGGTCCCAAGGCGCTCGCCTCCGCCTCCGACGTCAACGAAGACTCCCCGGAGCTTGGCCAGCGTGACATCGCCCGCCGCCGCCCCACCCGCAAAGACATCGTCATCGGCGTCTCCGCCTCTGGCAGCACCCCCTACGTCGTCGGCGCCGTCGAATACGCACGCGCCCGCGGAGCCATGACCGCCGCCATCACCTGCAACAACGGTACCCCGCTCTCCCACGTCGCCGACACCACCATCGTCGTCGAGGTCGGTCCCGAAGTCGTCTCCGGATCAACCCGCATGAAGTCCGCGACCTCCCAGAAGATGGTTCTCAACATGATCACCACCGGCGCCATGACCCGTCTCGGCTACGTCTACGACAACCTCATGGTCAACGTGCACATGAAGAACGCCAAGCTCGTCGAGCGCGGCATCCGTGTCCTCATGCGCGTCTGCAACATCGACCGCGACGCCGCGATCCGCACCATCAAGTCCGCAGGCAAGTCCATCCCCATCGCCGTAGTCATGCTCAAGGCCAACGTCGACAAGATGGAAGCGGTGCGCCGCCTGGCCAAATCTGACGGCAACGTCCGCCTCGCCATCGACGACTCCCGCCTCGAACTCTAAACTGACAGAATCTGGACGACAAAACTCCCCGCACTCGCGGGGAGTTCGTCTTTACGGCTGGAAAGAATCTCACCGGCGGCCTCCTCTCTTAGCGCCAGCAGGTTACACTTGCGTGGAACCCAAGCCAGCCGCCCGGAGCCAGACCCATGATTCTCGACGCCGACATCGACCGCACCAATCCCGCCGCCCCCATCGTCAAGCTCTCCGGCCGCATGACCCTCGGCATGCGACTGCGCGAAGTCGAGTCCCGCATCGACGAAGCCGCCGATCCCGGCGTCACCAAGCTCATCCTCGATGTCTCCGCCGTCGACTACGCCGACAGCGCTGGCATCGGTCTCTTCATGATCCTCTACGGCAAAATGAAGACTACCGGCGGGCAGCTACGCATCGTTGCCCCCAATCAAACTCTGCTCGACCTCTTCAAGCGCACCTGCATCGACTCCATCCTCACCATCGACCCCGACCTCGCCACCGCCCTCGCAGCCTAAGTCTTCAGCCGCTCCAAGTAAGATCACAAGATGCGCTCAGTCCCGGCAGGTCGCCTCCGCGACACCATCACCGCTGCCCTGCTCTTCCTCGCCACCGCCGCCTTTACCCTCTGGCAAAATGCCCGCGTCGCTGTCCTCTGGGACGTCAGCTACCTGCTCGACTCCAGCTACCGCATCAGCCTCGGCCAACTCCCCTACCGCGACTTCCCCTTCGCCCACGCCCCACTCACATTTCTCCTCCACGCAGCCATCATCCGCATCTTTGGCCGCGTCTACCCACCCCACATCATCTGCGCCGCCCTCGAAGCAGGCCTGCGCCACCCTGCTAACCTGGCGCATCCTCATCCACCTCCTACGCGAGCAAGAGTTCGTCATTCTGGCGCAGCCAGAATCTCCGTATTTGTCTTTCGCCGCGCCCGCCAATCGCTCCTGGCTTCTCGCCACCCTCCTCGCGACGCCCCTCACCGTCCTCGGCATCTACGCCATCTACCCTCACCCCATCTACGACAGCGACTGCATCCTTGCGGTCCTTCTCGTTCTTTACCTCCTCCAGTGTGCCAAAGAAAACCCCTTCCGCAACGCCCTGGCGGGAGCAGCCTCTATCTTTCCGCTCTTCATCAAGCAAAACATCGGTCTTCCCTTCCTCCTCATCACCCTGTTGGCCATCGCGACGATCGCCTGCTTCCGCCGCATCCACCGCGCCACGATCCAGCCGCAACTCTATTTCCTCGCCGGGTCAGCCGCCACCTTCGCCGCCGCCCTGCTTATCCTTCACATCACTGTCGGCGTACACCGCTACCTCTACTGGACCATCACCTTCGCCGCCCAGCGCCGCCTTCCCGGCCTCCGCCTCATCCTCGAAACCTATCATCAGACCTCACTCCTCTGGACCATCCCCGCCGCCATAGCCGCCGTGACCCTCCTCCGCATCCCATCCCTCCGGACCAGGCGCTGGGTCCGTCCCGCGGCCTTCTTTCTCCTCGCGTTCCCTTTCCTCTGGACCATAATCGCCCTGGCCCTCACCACCGATCCAGACGACCGCTCCGACCAACTCCTCTCCCTCTGGCCACACCTGCTCCTGCTAGCCGGTGCGCTTGCTCTCTACAATCTCCGTCCCAGCAATCTCCAGAAGAATCCCACAATAAATACGCTCCTCCCGCTCATTCTCCTCGCGACCATTCACGGAGCATTCCTCTCTCAGCAACTCTGGGGATCGACCTACGCCATCTGGCCGCTTCTCACCCTCCTCATCGCCGCGATGCTGACACAAATCCCCACCCTTGCGCGGCCTCTCGCCATTACCATCGCCGCAACATTTCTGCTCTGCGGCGGCCTCTACGCCAGCAGCCACGAGCGTCTCAGCTACGTTCAGCTCGACGGCCCCGAAGCCCACGCCACGCTTCCCCAGCTCCGCGGCCTCACCACTCCCGGCACGTGGATCCCTGCCTTCGAAGAGTTGGTCCGCTTCACCAACACGGAAATCCCCGCCAACGACGGCATCCTTCTGATTCCGGGCGAAGACCCCTTCTACTTCGTCACGGGCCGCGTTCCGCAGTTTCCCATCGACCTCTTCGATCCGGCAACCGATCCCTACACCCCGCAGCAGACCCTCCAGCAAGCACGCGCCCATAACATCCGCTGGCTCATCGTCAGCCGCAACGAGCAACTCGCCGCCCCACCCAAACCCGACCTGCCCGAAGTCATCAACCACCCTCCAGCAGGACTTCGCGCCCTACCGCTCCCTCACTAACTACGACATCTACCGCCGCAAATAGAGGATGGCCGCTCCACGCTATCCGGGGTGATTCAGCATTCTCTCGAGTACACTGGCAACTCCACAGATCAACATAACTGCCCGGACCTCCGACATGCGCCTGCTTGCTCTTCTTGTAAGCCCTGCCTTTATCGAATTGCTCGCTCTCTTTCTCTCCATCGTCTGGATGCTGAGAGACGAAAGGGACAAGACCCGTCCGTTCCTTGTCTTCGCGCTGACCCTGAATCTTTTTTTTAGCTTCCTCCTGACGTTCTTCATGGGCACCGAAGGCAGCCGGCTCCCCTGGAAGTACGACCACATCCTGTTCAATTTGGACCAGTCTCTGGGCATCTCGGCCGCCGCAATCGCGCGTCCGCTCCAGTTCTTGAGGATTCCTCTCATGGCCGTCTATCAGTGGATGGTGCCCATGATGATCTGCTGGTTCCTCGCCACGCGAAAACGCACCGATGGCGGATCGGTGGTTCTGGCCTACGTCGGCGAGTTGGTTGCCGGACCAATGCTCTACGCAATCGTGCCCGGTTGCGGCCCAATCTATGCGTTTGGAGCCAACTGGCTCCATCCTCCGACCGTCGACCCGCATCTTGTACAGGTTGCCGGGATGCCCAATGCGTTTCCCTCCCTGCACATAGGAACCGCTCTCGTATTCTGTCTCTTTGCGCCCACCAGACTGTGGCGGGCGGTAGCCCTGGCGTTTCTTATCGCGACATTTCTCGCCACACTCGCCACGGGAGAGCATTATGTAATCGATCTCGTTCCAGGATTGGCCTTCGGCTGTTTTGCCGCATGCATCGGCTATCGGCAGGTCCTCCAAGCGCTGTCTTATCTGGGACTCGTGCTTTCATGGTCCCTGGCCGTCAGGTTCAAATACGTATCCCTGATCCTTCACCCAGTCCTGTTGCGAATCTTCGCGCTGATCACCATTGCAGTCGTAATCGCAACCATGGTCAAACACTGGCGCACACCTGCAAGCCGCAAGTCCATTCTTGAGGCCGCGTACGCGGAATAGTTAGGCCATGTAGCGTTCGCGCAGAATCGCCAGATGATGTTCCGCATGTCCCGCACACAGAAACGCCAGCGCTCGCACAGAGATCGCGTTCCCGCTAGCCACCCCGGTCCGTGACCACGCCGCCTCCGGCATATTGCGGAACAGCGAAATCGTCGCCAGCCGCACCTGCCGAAACTCCTCCATGTGGCACGACCAGCTCACGTGATCCGCCTCCGCCCCCGCCGCGCAAACGTTCTGGTCAAGACTCTGCAATGGCGTCGCAAATCCCCGCCCAAACCAGAGTGCCCGATACGAAAATGCCCGCTCCGTGTCGGTCACATGGTTCAGCGCCTGCCGCATGCTCCACTTTCCCGGCTCATACCGGTGCATCGACCGCTCTTCCGAGACGCCCCCGCACAGCTCCATCGCCTCGCCCAGTTGCTGCACCAGCGCTCGCATCGGATCATCGAACCCAACCCGATCGATGTACTTCCAGAAATGTTCCGCCGCTTCCGATCGCTGTGGCCGTCCGCGCATGGCAATACTCTACTCCCGAACCGCCCCGCCACACCAACGGGCGCGCAACATTCCGCACGCTTCGTGTTTACTTCATCAGCAGCGGCGGTACCTCCCCAGCGCCGCTCCAGAAGGAGTAGTTCCGATGAACCGTACAGCCCTCCCCGTTGCACTTGCCCTGATTCTTTCCGGCTCGCTTGCGTTCGCGCAGCAGGCACAACCGCAACCCCAGGAATCACAACCCGCAGCCGTAGCGCACGCTCCAAATCCCCACCGCCAGACCGTGAGGCTCGCAAAAGAGCTGAACCTCACTCCGGATCAGCGCGCCAAAGTCGAGCCCATCCTCGCCAGCCGCGATCAGCAGTTCGCAGCGCTCCGTACCAACAACTCGCTCGCACCCACTGACCTCCATAAACAGATGCGCGCAATCCAGCAGTCCACACGCCAGCAACTGAACTCCGTACTGACGCCGGACCAGATGCAGCAATTCAAATCGATCCAGCAGGCGCGCCGAAATAGAAGCCAGGCTCCAACACCAGCGCCCGCAGCCTAACCTCCAACCCCGCCAGCGGCCCTGGCGGGGTGCGCGGTTGTACCTTCGCCGCTACTCATCTCCACACCCATTCCTCGTAAACTAATTCGATGGACAAGTTTGTAGTACGCGGCGGAAACCCGCTGCTCGGCACCATCAAAGTCTCCGGCGCAAAGAACTCCGCGCTCCCCTGCATGGCCGCCGCCATCCTCACCGAAGACGAGGTCATCCTCGAAAACATCCCCCAGGTCCGCGACATCGAGACCGAGCGCAAGCTCCTCGTCAGCATGGGCGCCGAGGTCGAACTCGGCTACGGCCGCGCCCAGCACCGCACCCGCATCAAGTGCGGCATCCTCTCCGACCCCGTCGCCAAGTACGAGATCGTCAAGACCATGCGCGCCAGCTCGCTCGTCCTCGGCCCGCTCATCGCCCGCACCGGCATCGCCCGCGTCGCCATGCCCGGAGGCTGCGCCATCGGCGGCCGTCCCATCGACCTCCACATCAAAGGCCTCGAAGCCATGGGCGCCACCATCACCCAGGACCACGGCTACCTCGAAGCCCGCACCGATCGCCTGAAAGGCGCGCACATCGTCTTCGACAAGATCACCGTCACCGGCACCGAAGACCTCCTCATGGCCGCAGCCCTCGCCGACGGCGAAACCATCTTCGAGAACTGCGCGCGCGAACCCGAAGTCACCGACCTCGCCGCCCTGCTCAACGCCATGGGCGCGAAGATCGAAGGCGCCGGCACCTCCACCATCAAAGTCCAGGGCGTCAGCCAAACTCCACGGCGCGCGCCACCGCATCAATCCCGACCGCATCGAGGCCGGCACCTTCCTCATCGCCGGAGCCATCACCGGCGGCGACCTCAACGTCGACTGCTGCAACCCCGCGCACCTCGGCTCGCTCATCTCCAAGCTCGAACAGTGCGGCGTCAAGCTCGACGTCGGCGAGGATAAGATCCGCGTCCGCTCCGGCGGCTCGCTCAAAGCCGCCGACATCTCCACCGAAGAGTACCCCGGCTTCCCCACCGACATGCAGGCCCAGTACATGGCCCTCGCCACGCAGGCCGAAGGCACCACCACCGTCACCGAAAACATCTTCGAGAACCGCTTCATGCACGTGCAGGAACTCAACCGCATGGGCGCGAACATCACCGTCCAGGGCCGCACCGCCACCGTCCGCGGCACGAACCCCGCTCGAGTCCGCCGCCGTCATGTGCTCCGACCTGCGCGCCTCTGCGTCGCTCGTCCTCGCCGCTCTCGTCGCCGACGGCGAAACCATCCTCGACCGCGTCTACCACCTCGACCGCGGCTACGAGCACTTCGAAGAGAAACTCCGCGGCGTAGGCGCCCAGATCCGCCGCATGGGCGACGTCTTCGGCGGACGCAATCGCCGTGCCACCGACCTCGCCTCCTAAACCAACCATCAAAGCACGCCCCAGGGAAGGAACGATCGATGCAAGACGCCATCACCCGGGCCATCGAATCAAGCTCCATCTTCATCTCCGCATGGGACGCTCTCGCCGACGAGTGCCCTGCCTTCGAAACCCGCCGCGGCGGCCTCATCGAAGTCGCCTGGATGGGCCATCCCTTCGCCTTCGCCAACCTCGCTATTCTGATGCGCCCGCCCGCATCACTCGCGGAACTCACTGACTCCATCGCCGAAACCACAGCCTGGGCCGAACCACACAACGCGCCATGGCTGCTGGCGTTATCCAATGAGCTCGCCGGCGACCTGCTGCCGCAAGCCGCACCCTGCCTCGAAAGCCTCGGCCTCACCCTCGCGATGACGCTTACCGGAATGGAAGCCGACGAACTCGTCGCACCAGTCCGTCCATTGCCGGAAGCCGAATGCCTCACCGAAGACAATCCCGCCATCGGCTGCAAGATGCTTCGGCTCAACGAACTCGCCTACCAGGTCACCTTCGCCGAACCCGGGTCTTTACCCTGGGAGCGGCCCAACTGGTGGCACGCACCCCAAAGGTTCGCCACCGTTCTAGCCCTCAACGGCATCCCCGCTGCCAGCGCCATCGTCGCCGATACTCAAAACCTTCGCTACGTCGGATTCGTGGCGACGCATCCTGGAATGCAGCGCCAGGGCTACGCCGAAGCCGCTATGCGCAATGTCCTCGACCGAGCCACCGCCGCAGGCCTCAAGCCGCGCACCTATCTCCACGCCACAGCCGCAGGCCGTCCCGTCTACGAGCGCATGGGCTACCGCCCCACCGCCGACTACTCCGTCTACATGAAGCTTCCAGCTACCGCCAGCTGACCGCGAGATGCCACCGCAGCCCCGTCCGCATCGTCTTCTCCAGCACCCGCTCGTACTCTTCCAGTTCAGCCAGCACCTGCGGCCCTTCAGTCCCAAGCTGCTGCGGATCGTCGCTCAGCGTTGCCACCAGCGCCCGCACCGTCGCCAGCCCATCGCCAGCCGCATACCACTGCGGCGGCGGCAGCTTCCGCATCAATTCAGGATTCCCCGCGCCCTCTTCAATGAGCAACGACATCGAGTTCTCATCGGCCGAAAAAAACTCGATCAGCGGCTTCACTCCAAGCTGCAACGCAACCCGCTCCAGCGCGTCTTCATGCCGAGCCAGCGCACGCCCATTGACGAAGATGTCGTACCCGGGATCTTCGCCCTCAACCACGATATACATCGAAGCAGCCATCTAGCCCACAGTATAGCGTCACGTCCCGCCTAGACCCAGTGCCAGCGGCTGTTCATCCGCCACACGTGCCCGCAGCGCAACCACAATCGCACCCACCGCAATCGCCAGCGCGAGATCGACCCGCCACTGCGTGAATCCGCCCATCACAAACCCCGGCGTCACCGCCGCCGCCCACGCCGCTAATGCCCTGGTGCAAAAAGCAGCAAGCGCCATCCGCTGGAGCAGCCAGAACCAGAGCAGCCAGACGCACGCCATCACCGCGGTTTGCAACAGCACTGGTGCCCAGGCACTGGCCCAATTCAGCGGTTGCCATGCGCCGCGCTGCAACGATATCGCAAACGCCCCATTGCCTAGCGCGCTCAGCAGCAGATAGCTCCCCGCGGCTTGCAGTACGCTGACACCGGCCAGCCGCGGAGCCGCATACGCCCATGTCAGCACCATCGCAATATTCAGGAGCAACTGGAGCACCAGCATCGCCGCCTGATTCTCAGCAACGCGATACGCCTGCACCGGAACCACCAGGCACACCGCGAACACTCCGGCAATCGCCGCTCCTGCCACCACCCGCGGCACCTTCACCTGCGCCAGATCCAGCGCCGCAATCAACCCCAGCCACAACGGAGCAGCAACGCTCAACAGCAACGCGGTACCCCATCCAACACCATGCAGCCAACGAACCTCACCGCCCAGCATGCCAATCGGAATCGAGCACCACTGTGGAATCAGCAAGAGCAGCAGAGCCATCCACTGTCGCGAATCCATTCTCTTCTCTTGGCGAGCTATACCCAGTCCCAGCAGCGCCGCACCCGCCACCGCCGCGCACAGAGCCTGACCAGCGAACACCTGCATACTCACCGCATACAGAAATGCGCCGCTGGCATATCCACTCACCGGTCCCGCAAGGACCGCCAACGCAACAAATGCAGCATAAACCAGCCGCGAACCTGGTCCCTGCGCCGGCTCGTCAGCCATCGCCTCCATCACTTCCACTCATGCGGAGTTGCCCCGGCCGCCTTGCCCGATGTGATCTCCAGATAAACCGTCTCTACATCCTGCTGCCGCAGATCCGCCCGGCTCACGGGAAACCACCATAGATCCGGCTCCGGAAGATCGATCTTCATCTCGGCCGGTTTCTTTCCCGCGTCCACCTGCGCCTTCACTGCCGCATACAAATCCACCAGAAACTTCTTCTGCCCTTCAAGAATCTCAATGCCGCCCGCGTTCCCATGTCCCGGCAACACATGCACCGGCCCCAGCGCGATCGCCTTGATCCAGCGCCTTCGGCCAGTTCGCGATATAGGCATCCAGCAGCTTATTGCGAGGCCCATTCACCGCCGCGTCGCCGGTCGCCAGAATCTTCTCCGCAGGCAGCCACACATATCCATCGCCCGGGGTATGCCCCCAACCGAAAAATAGAAAATCCACCTCACGGGTGCCATCATTCAAAGTCAGCTTGTCGCCCGTGATCGACATCAGCGGACGCTGCACATCGGTCTCGCCCGTGGCCTGCAAATCCGGACGCACCTTCAGCGAGTTACGCCATCGCGTCGGTTCCCACCGATTCATCTCATCCGTCACACCCTGAAACGCCATCGTCGTAGCGCCCGCCGCCGTCCACACCGAGTTTCCATACGCATGATCCCCATGCGCATGCGTGTCGAAAACATACCGCACCGGCTTCGGCGAAAGCTGCTTCGTAATCCCCAGCAACTCCTTTGCGCGCCCCGGATAATTCGCGTCCACCACGATCAGGTAATCCTTCATCTCGATGATGACGGTGTTGCTGTACCCATTGGTATCGCCCGTCAGAAACCAGACTCCGGGCACAATTACGTGGGGCGAACTATTTTGCGCGAGCGTGGCAAGCGGGAGCAAGAATACGCTCAGAACACCCGCGAATTGCCGCATCCAAAGCTTCATAAGCCCTCCACCCCTCCCCGTACTTAAAGTCCCAAAGTATAGGCTTCAGGGGACTTAGGTCCGTGACACATATGCCGAAAAATGGGCAAGCCCGGCGCGAGGCCGGGCTTGTTCCCATCTTCTTATTTTACTAGCCGTGTCAACAGCAGCCGTGGAAAACAGGGGTTGAAACTACCGGTTTCCGCCGCCGCCGCTCGGAGGTCCACCAGGACCACCAGGCCGCCGTCCACCGCCGCCGCGACGACGCCGTCCGCCAGGACGCCGATCGCCACCGCCGCCGGGCCCGCGGAATCCGCCGCCGCCGAACCACCGGGACCACGTCCGCCGGCCGCTACAACCGGCACCGGCGCTCCGTCCGCGCGGTTGAAGTTCGGCTCGTCGTCTGCCGGAGCATCGTCGTCATCGAAATCGACGCCGCCCTCCACCAGAATCGTCCTCGTCGCCATCCTCTGCATCATCGCCTTCCGCCGGTGCGGCGTACGCTGGAGCAGCTTGCTGTCCGCCGCCTTCCCCAACCTCAGGCAGACCAAGCTTCGCTCGCTGCTCGCGCAGCACAGCCTTGCGCGAAAGCTTGATGCGGTTGCCTTCGATCGACAGCACCTTCACCAGGATCTGATCGCCCTCGCGAAGCTCGTCCTTCACTTCCTTCACGCGATGCTCCGCGATCTCGGAGACATGCAGCAGGCCATCGGTGCCCGGGAAGATCTCGACGAACGCGCCGAACTCCGCAATCCGAACCACCTTGCCCAGGTAGGTCTTGCCAATCTCCGGCACAGCCGTAATGTCCGATGATCATCTGGATCGCCCGCGCCAGTCCATCCGCATCGCTCGAGGCAACATTGACGCGGCCCGTATCGTCGACATCGATCTTCACGCCGGTCGCATCGATGATCCCGCGAATCACCTTGCCGCCCGGTCCGATCAGGTCGCGAATCTTGTCCGTCGGAATCTGGATGGTGTGGATGCGCGGCGCAAACTGCGACTTCTCCGTCGCTCGCCGCGGCGATCGTCGCCGTCCATGATGTCCAGCAGATGCAGCCGGCCCTGCTTGCGCCTGCTCCAGCGCCTCACGCATAATCTGCGGCGTGATGCCCATGATCTTGATGTCCATCTGCAGCGCGGTAATGCCCTTGCGCGTTCCGGCCACCTTGAAGTCCATGTCGCCATAGTGATCTTCCGCGCCGGCGATGTCGGAGAGGACGGCGTAGTTGTCGCCCTCCTTCACCAGGCCCATCGCCACACCGGCAACCGAACCCTTCAGCGGAATGCCCGCCTGCATCAGCGCAAGCGACGCGCCGCACACCGTCGCCATCGACGACGATCCGTTCGACTCCAGGATGTCCGACACCACGCGCAGCGTATACGGCGACTCATCCTCACCCGGCAGCACCGCCTCAATCGCCCGCGACGCCAGTGCGCCGTGGCCGATCTCGCGGCGTCCAACGCCGCCCATGCGCCCAACTTCACCAACCGAGAACGGCGGGAAGTTGTAGTGCAGCATGAAGCGCCGCTTCTGCTCGCCTTCGTAGCTCTCCAGCCGCTGCGCGTCGTCGGTCGTGCCCAGCGTCGCCGTCACCAGCGCCTGCGTCTCGCCGCGCGTAAACAGCGCCGAGCCATGCACGCGCGGCAGCACGCCAACCTCAACCGTGACCGCGCGAATCTCGTCGAACGCGCGATGATCCGGACGAATCCGCTCATTCAGAACCTGCTCGCGGAAGATCTTCTCGCGCAGCAGCTCATAGTACTTGCTGAACTTCTTCGCCGCTGCGGCATCGCCCTCGGGCAAGCTCCTTCTTCAGCTCGTCCTTGATCTCCTTCACCAGCGCATAGCTCTCGAACTTCGGATGCTTCTGCGTATCCAGCGCATCCTTCAGCTGCGTCGCCAACCTTCGCCGTCAAGCTCGTCCAGATACACCTGATCGATCTCAACCGGCAGCGGGACCGCGCTTCGTCTTACCCGCGCGGCTTGACCAGATCCTCGATGCGCCGCGCAGATCTTCTTGATCTCGCTCATGCGCAAACTCAATCGCGTCGACGACCTGCTCTTCCGAGCATCTCCTTCGCGCCCGACTCGACCATCACAATGCCGTCCTTGGTGCCGACGACCATGATGTTCAGCAGTGCTCTTCGCGCGCTCGGCATAGGTGGGATTCACGATGAACTGGCCATCGATCAATCCCGATGCGCACCGCGCCGACCGGACCGTGGAACGGAATATCCGACAACGCCAGCGCGCAGCTCGCGCCGTTGATGCCCAGCACATCGGGATCATTTTCCTTGTCCGCCGAGTACACAAACGCAACCACCTGCGTCTCGTTGCGGAAGGTCTCCGGGAACAGCGGACGAATCGGACGGTCGATCTGACGGCAGGTCAGAATCTCTTTCTCGCTCGGGCGTCCTTCACGCTTGATGAATCCGCCGGGGATGCGTCCGCCCGCATAGGTGAACTCGCGATACTCAACGGTCAGCGGGAAGAAGTCGATTCCTTCTTTCGGCTCGGGCGATGCTACTGCCGTTGCCAGAACTACGTTGTCGCCGCTGGATGTGAGCGCGGCGCCGGAGGCCTGCTTGGCCATGCGTCCCGTCTCAAATTTAATCTGCTTGCCGCCGGCAAGCTCAACTGTTACTTCCTGTTTCATGTTGCGCCTCTTCTCTATTCTTCTTGTCGTTTATTGGAAACTTGTCGCCGCGCCGCTCTCTAAAGCGCGCAGGCATGCAGCCCGGCCAGGGCGCGAACATCGCCGCCGGCGGACTGCAGGTAATTTTGAATTGTGATTTGTGAACTCAGGACTCCAGCGCAAACCAAAGCCGCGTTCCGCGTGGCCCGCGACTTTCGAACCGCAACCTCGCGCTCCATCAGCAACTCCAACGGCAAGGTCCACTGTGGCCTTGCGCGATGTTGAGGCTGACTTCGGAGGCGGGGCGGGTCTTGCCTGAGTCCATGATGAGGGGTTTGTCCCAGTTCGTGTCTACTTGCGGATACCAAGCTTGCCGATGACCTCGCGGTACCGGTCCGAGTCGCACTTCTTCAAGTAGTCGAGCAGACGGCGGCGCTTGCTCACAAGCATCAAAAGCCCGCGGCGAGAGCCATGGTCCTTCTTGTGCGTCTTGAAGTGCTCCGTCAACTCGCCGATGCGCTCGCTCAGGAGGGCGATCTGAACCTCCGGACTCCCGGTGTCCGAGTCGTGCGTGCGAAACTTCTGAATGATGTCTGTCTTTTTTACCGATTCCAACACAGCAGTTGTTGCTCCTGATCTTCTAGTCTTAATCGCGGTCGTAGTGTCTCCATAAAGGATACATTGGATCGCCCAAACCGGCAATTCGTCATACCAAAAAGAAACTTAACACCGAAGCACACCGATCAAACCGATTCATTCCGGATCTAAAGAACTTATCCGTTCTCAATCGGTTTGATCGGTGCAAATCGGTGTTAAGCCTGTCTAAGCCAGATTCTCCCTCAGAAACTCCAGCGACCGCGCATCCGCCAGCTTCGCCGCCTCAGCCACATAGCTCGGCCGGTCCGGGTTCGCGAACGCATGTCCCGCACCCTCATACAGATAAATCTCCACCTCAGGATGTGCCGTCCGCACCGCATCCACCTGGTCCTTGCCGATGTGATCGTCCGCGGCGCCAAAGTGCAGCATCACCGGACACACCGGTTCTTCCGCCGCAAATTTACCCACCCCGCCCGGATAATAACCAACGCAGCAATCCGGCTGCATCTTCACATTCTCCCCGCGCACCGCGGAGATCCAGCTCATCAATCCGCCGTAGCAGAAGCCCAGCACACCCGTCGGCTTACCGGCGGCCTTCACATGATGAAACGCCGCCGCGATATCCAGAAGAGAAACATTCGGGTCCAGTTTCGGATAGAAGTGCCCAAAAGCCTTCTTCAGATCCGCCTCGCCGTATCCCAGATCCACATTCCGTTCAAAACGGTCGAACAGCGCCGGCGCGATCGCCACAAAGCCATGGTTCGCATAATGATCCGCCACCGCGCGGATCGACTTGTTCACGCCGAAAATCTCCTGCACCACCACCAGCGCGCCCACCGGCTCCTTCGCTGGAGTCGCCACGTACGCAGCCAGTTCGAATCCGTCGTCCGCCTTCACGTTCACCCAATCGCCCATTCCATCGCTCCCCGCGTCAAAGAAAGTTAACTCCGTTTGCCGGATCCTGCCGTGAGATGCGCGAAAGGCGGAGGACGTTCCGGCAGCTTGAATTCTAGAGCAACATGAAGAACCTCACGCAATCGTAGGCCCTGGTATACGATGATCGGTTGTTGAAAGGAGTGCCATGAGAACCATCCTCCTGAGTATGTTGCTGTCGATTTCCGTTTGCATATGCGCGCAAAGTCCGGATCTTACCGCCGCATGCGGTCCCGGCAAAACAACTTTCACCGCGCATGAATCGGCCTTGCTGGTTGACCAGACGCCCCCTGCAGCCGCCAAGGCCGTCGTCTACTTCATCCAGGATCGCGGAGAGGCTGCGGAATCCCAGCACTTCACGGTCAAGATCGGCATGGACGGAGCGTGGGTTGGCGCATACAAGAACAACTCCGTCATCGCAGTCTCGGTCGATCCGGGAGAGCATCACGTCTGCGCCAAAGTGCAGTCGAGTTTTGCGCCCGGCCTCAATCTTGCCTTGGCGCACTTCACCGCAGTAGCAGGCCAGATCTACTACTTCCGCACCCGATTTGTCGGCGAATCGCCCGGACGTCTCGACCTCGATCAACCCGACACTGATCAGGCCCGGTACCTGATCGCCACCTACCCGGCAAGCCTATACAAGCCAAAAAAGTAGCCGCACGCAAATCCGGGGCGTCCGCATCTCGATTTTGAGATGTGGGTTCCTCGGCCGCTCATTCCCGTTCGCCCTTGCCCGCCAGAGCCCGCATCTCACCGAGCCAGCCCAGAAACCGCATCAACTGCCGCCGCTCGCCCATCATGAACTGCCAGAAATCCCTGGCTCGCACATCCTCGGCGTGTTTCCCCGTAAATGTCTCCAGCCGCCACTTCAAATAATCGCTCCGCCAGGGCCGGAACCTGTGTCCTCGCGTCGCCGTCCAGAGAAACCTCAATCCCTCCACCATTCCTGTATTCTCCCGCCCCGATTATAGGTCCCTCACCTTCCTTGGTAGGCTGCGTCACACTCACAGCGCCGCAATTCCATCTACACTTATTCCGGCTTGTTTTTCATTCAGAATGCGCGTAAGCACGTGCGCAGCGATAGGCAGCATCTCGAACCATGAAGTTCTCAACCGCACTCTTCTTTGTCGCAGCAACATCCGTCATCCACGCGCAGGATTTACGTACCGTGAAGGAGCCGGCCATCCCGCCGGCATGCATCACCCTCAAGGCCGTCCTCACCCCGGCATCAGCCACCAGCGGCGAAATCGAACTCCGCGCCGCCCAGGCCGGTTCGCAGAGTCCCGCACTCGACACCGCCCGCATCCAGCAGGCCCTCAACAACTGCGAAAAGGGCCACGCCGTAGAACTAACATCCGATGGCTCCCAGACCGCGTTCCTCAGCGGCCCGATTTACTTCCGCACCGGCGTCACCCTCCTCATCGATAAAGGCGTCACCCTCTACGCGGCACGCAACCCCGAATACTACGCCCTCACTCCCGGCTCCTGCGGCCTCGTCAACGACGACTCGCTCCCCGGATGCAGGCCGCTCATCACCGTCAAAAACGCGACCGCCTCCGGCATCATGGGCGACGGCGCAATCGACGGCCAGGGCGGAGCGCGCATCTTCTCCGACGGCAAGCTATCCAGCAAATCCTGGTGGGACCTCGCCGACGACGCCCACAACGTAGGTCATCCGCAGTCGCCCCGAATGATCGACACCGACCTCACCGACGACTTCACGCTCTATCGCATCACCCTCCGCAACTCCCCCAACGCACATCTCGCCTTCCACCGCGGCGACGGACTCACCGTCTGGGGCGTCAAAATCGACTCACCCAAAACCGCGCGCAATACCGACGGCATCGACCCCGCGCAATCCAAGAACATCACCATCACCCAGTCCTTCATCCGCGACGGAGACGACAACGTCGCCATCAAGGCCAGTGATGGCCCCACCAATCACATCAGCATCGTCCACAATCACTTCTACTGGGGGCATGGCATGACCATTGGCGGCGAGACCAACGGCGGAGTCTCCGCCGTCCTCGTCGACGACCTCTCCCTCGACGGCCCCGACAACGGCATCCGCATCAAGTCCAATCCCACCAAAGGCGGCCTGGTCGAGGACGTTACCTACAACGACGTCTGTATCCGCGACTCCAAGTACCCCATCCTCTTCGACACCGCCTTCACCTTCCCCGGCAAGGGCGTCGACCAGGTTCCCGTCTACCGCGACATCACCCTCCACAACATCCGCATCACCGGCGGCGGCAAACTCCAATTCAACGGCTTCGACAACACCCACCGCATCGCGGTCACACTCGACGGTGTCCTCGCCCTCGGCGACCCGAAAACCTACAAGGCACAGGCTATTCACACCGACATCACCTTCGGCCCTGGTCCAGTCAACCCCGTCTTCACCGGCGACGACTCCACCGCCGACGGCAAGGAAGTCAACGGCAACCTGCCCGCCTGCTCCAGCAAATTCGTCCCGTTCCCCGCCGAAACCCGCTGACAGCCGGGAACGCAAAAACGACCGAATCTTTCGATCCGGCCGCCCGCAAAATTCCGCTGCCCTGACTTATTTGACGACTGACTGGAACAGCGGCGAAGTCAGTAGACTTGCAAACTCGCTGTCCGACGAAGAGTACTCCACCGTCAGTATCCCAGAGTTCGAATCGATCGTGGTGCTGTCCAGCGCGCTCTTCTCCAGCGTAGTTCCCTGCTGCTTCCTCAGCAACGCCACGCCCTTCATCAGCGTCGCGGCCGTCGCAGCCGTAAGCGTGTCCGCCATGTTCACTGCCAGGTTGAACCGCACACCATTCGAGAAGTCCATGGTGTAGTGCGAACCCTTCATCCGGTTCTTCACCGTGTCATAGTCCGCCAACTGAGAGGCCGCACCCAGTACGCTCTTCATCATCGTCTGCGTGCCCTTTGCGTCCAACAGGCTCCAGACCGCATGGCTGTCCACTGCCGCCATGCCGCTGGTCAGATCGCTGTCGGTCATGAAGTTCGGCGTCATGCCATCGCGCGAATCCAAAGCCGCATTGATCGCGTCTTTATCGCCAAACACCATCGTCGTCTGGTTCAGCCAAACCACGCTCAGTCCCGTCGAGCCCATCGGATAGATGCTGTTGTTGCGCAGTGTCCGCGGCTTCACCTTGGTCTTTGCAAAGTTCGCCATGATCGCATTGGTATGGAACTGTCCCTGTGCGATCCCCACAATGCGGTCGACATCGCCACCCTTGCCATCCGGATTCGGCGCCCGGAACGCCGCAAATGCCAGCGCGTCCGCATCCTGGTCCACCTTCAGTCCCGAGCTCACCAGCGCCGTCTCCAGCCGCTTCAGCTCCGGCGGCATTACCCGGTCCTTCAGGCTCATCGCGGCGGGCGAGTTCTGCATCGCACGGTAATCGACCACGATGATCTGCTGCACATCATGCGGAATCGCCGACTTGGCGTCATTGGAAAGCTGCGCTGCGTGAGCGAAAGGGGCAGCCACGGCCATTACTGCCGAAAGGGCAATGCCCAACTTGCCACTACGCGAAAATCGGGATTGAAACTCGGAAATAGATACCAACATACTCAAAGTGAACTCCAGTGCATCGATTTGAATCGGTCTCGAACTAAAGCGGCGGCGATCTCCGCGGCAACGCGACCACACCCATTGTTCCCTGAATTAACGCCGGAAGCAAGTGTGAACCTGTCGTTTGGACGCTCCGGAGATACGAACGTTTATGCCCATCCCCATTGTTTTCCGCACACACTCGGAAATTGCTCAAACCGAGGGCCACGGCAGAGGATGCTCCAGCCGCCGCTCCAGCACCTTCGCCTCAGGATCGAAGTCCGGAATCTCGCGCAGCCACTCCGCGTCCTGCTCCCACGCGTCCTGCGGAATCAGCCCGATAAGCTCGCCTTCCGTCGTCACCGCTCCATGGTTCCGCGCCAGCTCCCGCACCGCCGCATGAATCTGCTTCATCGGCGTCGACCGGAAGTCCGTGATGTTCATGCTCACCTGCGCCCGCCCGTTCACGCTGACGCCGATCGCCTTCACCCCATGCAGTCCGCCCGCCGAAGCCCGAATCGCCCGCGCAATCGCCCGCGCCGCCGCAATCTCCGACTGCGCCACCGCTGGCAGCACCCCCTCGCCCTGCGGCGCCTTCGGAGAAGCCAGGTAAATGTTGTACGCAATCAGAAACCGCCGCGCTCCCACAGCCGTCGCTCCGGCCGTCCGGTGCAGCTCCGGGCCGCCCACATCCGGCCGCCGCCCCGCATCCTTCGCCACCGAATCCCGCAGCCCCTCAAACTGCCCACGCCGAACATCCTCCAGGTTGATCCGGTCCGGCCGCGCCGCCGCAGCCTCGTAGAAATAAACCGGCACACCATACCGCCGCCATATCTCCAGCCCCGCCTGCCGCGCCAGCATCGCGCACTGCGCCAGCGAAAACCCGCTCACCGGCACAAACGGTACCACGTCCGCCGCGCCAATCCGCGGATGAACCCCATTCTGCTTGGTCAAATCGATCAGTTGCGCGGCCTTTCCCACGCCCCGCACCGCCGACTCCACCACCGCCGCAGGAGATCCCGCAATCGTCACCACGCTCCGGTTGTGCGCGCCATCCAGCGACCAGTCCAGCAGACGCACACCGTCCACCTGCATCGCCGCCACAATCTGCGCGACCTTCGCGGCGTCCGTGCCTTCACTGAAATTCGGCACGCACTCAACTACCGCATCCGGATTCTGAACCAACGCCATAACCCTACTTCCACCAGCTATATCCAAGGGTAAACTGCACGCTCGCGTTTACCCCCGGATTCTTATCCCCAAGCGACGCGCTCGAGATATGAATCGCATTCGCGCCAAAATCAATCGACCGGTTCTCCCGCATAAAATAATGCGCTCCCACCCCGAACTGCGGCGTAAAGTTCCACACGCTCGTATTGTCGTTCGACGCATTATTCCCAATCGACGTCCCCGGATTCACCACGATGCTTCCAGGCGAGTACGCAGGCGGCCCGCCAAACGCGGGGTACTTGTGATTCGTCCACAACAACCCACCCGCCCCCTGAATCCACGGCGTCCAATGCCTGGTCCCGGCAAAGTTCCAGCGCAGAATGTCGGGCGTAATGCTCATGCCGGTGAAGGTCCCTCCGACATTGAAGTACGCCGAGCACTGATAGGTCGAGCTTCCACTCGAAACCGGAAAACAATTCTGCCGCTGCATCTGGGGCGTATACGACTGCCAGAACGGAAAAAACTCCATCCCCAGCTCAAAATTCCCTCGCAGCAATCCCTTGCCGACCGTCGGCGTCAGAACCTTGCCGCCATTCACTCCCAACATGAAAAAATGGAAGCTCCCCCGTTCTTCGGTCACGCCAAAACCGCCCTGCGTCAGCACTCCGAAGTGGAATGGCTTGTCCTCCTGCTGCAACGGATTCGTCTCTGCCTTCGTCGTCATCGCAGCCGGACTCGCACCCGTCTGAGCAGCAGCAATTCCCGTCAGAAAAATCAGCGCAACACCCAACCCCAAACTTACTCGACGCAAATCGCCACTCCGTTCTCAAGCAAATTCAAATCCGCACAGAAGAAAGCCGCCGGATCTCGGCGGCCTCTCCCAAATTCCAGGAAACCCAAAACCGCTTCCGTCTTTCACGCGAAGCGTCCAGAACCGCACGAAGTGCCTAGCCCGCGACCGGAACCTCGTCCATATCGAAGTTCGTATAAACATTCTGCGTGTCGTCCAGATCTTCCAGCGTCTCCAGCAGCCGCATCATCGCGGTCGCCTGGTTGCCTTCGAGCTTCTGGTATGTCGACGCAATCATCGTCACCTCGGCATGCTCCGGCGTAATCCCCGCCGCCTTGATCGCCGCCAGAACCGCATCGTACTCCTTCGGATCGGTCAGCACTTCCCAGGTCTCGCCCTCGTCCGAAAGATCCTCCGCACCCGCATCCAGCGCAATCTCCGTCAGCTTGTCCTCGCTCACCTTGGACTTATCGACGATGATCAGTCCCTTCTTCGAGAACAAATACCCAACCGAGCCCGCTTCGCCCAGGTTTCCGTTGTTCTTTGAGAAGGCGTGCCGAATCTCGCTCACCGCGCGGTTCTTGTTGTCCGTCAGCACCTGCACCATGATGGCGACGCCGCCCGGCCCATAGCCCTCGTACACAATCTCTTCGTAGCTCAGGCCTTCCAGTTCGCCCGTGCCGCGCTGAATCGCCCGCTTGATATTCTCCGCCGGCATGTTCTCAGCCTTGGCTGCCAGAATCGCCGTGCGCAGCCGCGGATTGCCGTCCGGATCTCCGCCGCCGCCCTTCGCCGCAATGGTGATTTCCTTGATCAGCCGCGTGAAAATCCGGCCCCGCTTGGCGTCGGTCGCGCCCTTCTTGTGCTTGATTGTTGCCCATTTCGAATGGCCGGACATGATGCTTCCCTCTAATTCTGATTTAGCTGACTGGCTGACTAAGCGAGCCGGATGACACGCAAGCCGCACTCCATCACCAGCCCCGCGCAACGCTCGATTTTACCACGGACACCCACCCCCCATCATTCCTCCCCGCGCCACCGGCAGCTAGTATCTCCCAATGTCACAAAGGAAGAATTACATCGGTGTGGGAATCGCCATCGGGACCGCCATAGGTACGGCGTTAGGCGTGGCATTGCACAACATCGGAATCGGATTACCCCTTGGAGTTGCTATGGGAGTCGCCATCGGAACGGCCATGAATAAACGCCACGACGATTCAAACTGAACGCTCTCCCTACCCGAGATCCATCGGCCCTTCACCCACCCTCGGCGCCGGATCGACTACGTCATCCGCGTCTGCCAGCAACTTCTCCAGATCCAGAGTCCGCGTATACATCGCGATCCCGCCATCCGCATCGCGCGGCCACAGTTCCTTTGGCCGGTCCCAATACAACTCCACGCCATTCTCATCCGGATCCCGCAAATACAGCGCTTCACTCACTCCATGGTCCGCCGCGCCATCCAGCGGAACCTTGTGCCGGATCAGCCCCTTCAGCGCCCGCCCCAGGTCCGCCCGCGTCGGATACAAAATCGCCAGATGATAAAGCCCGGTCGTTCCCTGCGGCGGCGGCGATCCACCCGCGCTCTCCCACGTATTCAGCCCGATATGGTGGTGGTATCCGCCCGCCGATACAAACGCCGCCCCCGGCCCAAACCGCTGCATCAGGGTAAAACCCAGCACTCCGCAATAAAACTCGAGCGCCCGGTCAATATCCGCAACCTTCAGATGCACATGCCCAATCCGAGTTCCGTTCGGTATCGCCATAAGCTCCGATGATACCCCCACAGAAAACCGGGTGCCCCATGTTCGACACGCGCTTTATCGTGTCGACCATGCGGTTACTCTCGAATCGTCACAGAAAACCAGGTGCCGCATGGGCGACACGCGCGGTATAGTGTCGTGGATGGGGTTACGCTTGAATCGTCGCTCCACACAGCGTTTTGCGTCACGTTGCCGCTGGTTCCATCGGTGTAAGTCCCCTGCACCGTCAGCTGCTGGGTAACGCCAATCGCCAGTGTGGCCGGCGACGGGTTCACAATCATGGAGCTCAGCGTCCTTGTGAGAGTCACCTGAAATCCTGTCGGCGCGCTTGGCAATTGTGGCTGGAATGGCCCGTTGGCAGTGCTCAAAGCAAACAAACCCGTCGTATTGAGACTTGGATTGTTCACCAAATTCAAAAGCGCACCCACCGTGTCAGTCGGGGCAGTCCCGTTCTGCGGCGTCGTGAGCGCAAATAGGTTTCCGCAAGGCGAGTTGTCCCCCGCCACGCCGCCCGTTGAATTGACGCACGCGGCCACAATATCGCCTAGCGTGTTAATCAGCGCAGATGGAGCGCCGTCACCCGACGGCAGATTTACGCCCGGCGCGGTCCCGGTAGCCGTGTTGACAAGTTCAGAAGCCAGCGTAAAGGCCGCAACAAGACTCGCCGAATCCGCAGAACCCGACCCTATCGCGGTAGCCGAACTCATAAAAGGAGATAAAGCGGACACCGCCGCCACAGTCGTGAGTTCGTTCAACGTAATGTAGGTACCCGAAGTGAGCGAAGAACATGGTCCCAGGGCAGCAATCAACAGCAAATTGGGGTTGGCTGTAGACAGCCCCGCGTTCCCCCCTGTCGCAGTCAGATAAACTTCGGTGGCGCCAGAGCAGGAATACAGGTTGGTAATGTTAAAATTCCCGTTCGCATCGGTGATTACCGGAGATCCAAGCAGCGGCGTCGAAGCGGAGCCGTCCCCGCTCGTGCCAACCGTGTAAAGCTGAATGGTGGCGCCTGACACGGGCTGTTGGCCACCGAATACCCTCCCTGTAGCGTTTCCGGAAACAGCCTGAACCGGAGCAGTACTAAAGTGAGCCGAGCATCCATTAAGCAGGAACGCCGCAAAAACACAAGACAAGGCACCAGGTAGAACCGAAGCTCGCATGAGATATCCTTGTGGTTTCTAAATTGGTCGCGTGGCGAGCAGCGAAATAAGTTCGCACCACTTCGTTGATTTAGTTCCGTTGGGTTGCGACAGCTTAGCATAATCCACATCCTCGAGCAAGGAACGTTTCGAATTCGCGGAACGGCTGCGCCACTTCGAGATTTACGCCTATAGTCCCAGCCCACAGCACTCCGATGACCCACCAATTATGGATTCAGCGAAGCAAGATACCCAACAATCGCCACAATATCGTCGTCGCTGAGTTTCCCAGCCTGCGTTCTCATCTGCGCCGAGTTCACCCCATGCCGCGCCCCACTCCGAAAATCCATCAACTGCCGCGCCATCTGGCTCGGAGACCGCCCCGCAAGCGGCGGCACATTCCCCATGCCCTTCACAAACTGCCCTTTCAGATTCTGGCCATGACAGACCGTGCAAGCCTGTATTCGCCCCTGGCCGCCTGTCCTCACCAGCGTCTCACCCGCCTTCAAACTTCCCTTCGGCACATACGCCACAAAGCCCGATTTCGGATTGCGCAGTTCGCTCTGCTCAAAATTCTCCGAAACCTCGATCACCCGCTCGCCAATCGGCTCCGTCTTTCCCCCGCTCTCCGCCACCAGCATCCACCCCTCAGGCCGAGTCACCGGAACCGTATCCGTCTCCACCACCCGAATCCACTTGCGCGGCTTCAGCGACGCAAAATACTCCGACGCCACCCTCGCTTCCTCCGGAGTCGCGGCCTTCGCCACCAGAATCATCCTGCTTTGCGGCCCCATGCGAGGCTCCGAACTGTGCCGCAGGCCATCCCTGAGATCCGCCATCTGCTGTTCCATATAAGCCGCCGGAAGTCCTGCCAGGCTCTGGTTCTCGGGCCGTCCCAACCCGCTGGCCTGGTGGCAATGTGCGCATGCGAACACCGCCGGCCTGCGCCCCACCGCAACCACCGGGGGCATCGCCGGATGCGAGCCCGGGAACCAGTCCGCCACCACAAACAAATCCGCAATCTGCGTCTTCGTATATCCCGCCGCGCTCCCCGGCACATGTTCCACCACGTCCCCACTTGCCGTCGCTGGATCTCCCACGACCAACGGCGAAGACGCACTCACAGGGTAGGCCCACACCGGCCAATTTCCAGCTGCAGCAGACGTCCCACCCGCAGGAGCCTGCGCACTTGCGGTGCCAATCATCAAATAACCGCAGGCTAAAATCAGGCTGACGCCGCCGACGCCTGCATTCAATTTCAAGGCAACTCCTCCAGTTCCGCCCCAGCCACTATTCCTATTGGCCCGTCGCGCCTGCCGTCACAACCTTCAAAACTATAGGCTCCTGGTCCCTCGTCTCGGCCTTATTGTAAAAGGCCCGCAGATCAGGGAATTGCTGCGGAGTGAACAGAATATCGCCGAGCAGAAAATTGCGATGGATCACAACTCCCGTTGCATTCGACTCAGAGTTGATCCCGTACGCTGCCACCTTCTCAAGCTGCAACTGCTGTGTCGCAGGTATCGACTCCACCGCTAGGCTTGCAGGAAACATCACTCGCACCGCATCCAGAACCGACTCAGGATATTCGAAATACACCGGGATCTCGCGCTTCTCGTGTGGAAACGCCGGCTTGGTGTTGACCTCAAAAATGTCTCCCGGCACCAGCAGCCGTTTGCCCGTTGAAGACGCAATCTGCCCCTTAACATCAAACTTAACGATCAGCGGCTGTTCGTAGTCTTCAAGATTCTGGATGGATTTGACCTTCACATCCATCCCACCCGGCATCAGCTTTTCCATTCCAGTCTGCAGATCGCGATCGAAGCTGGTCTTATCACCCCGCAGGAAAGTCTGGCGCCAGTGCAGCGCGGGAGAGCCGCGGTAGGTCATCGTCACGGTACCGGTGGCCTCACCGTGCTCATCCATCGTCAGGTCCGCGATGCGATCGGTTCGCGCATCTTTGTACGACTGGGACGGCGTTGCTGCAATGGCGCTTCCCCCGTCCGTCTGGCGCAGACCCTGCGCCAGGGTATGCTTCCAGGCAAGCTGCTGATACGGGCAATAACGCTGTCCCGGATCGAAATACTCGTCCTTGCCATCGACATTGACGATCGCGATGTCGTCATCCAACTGCGACAGGCTGTAATAGTTGGCCAGGAAAATATTGCGATCGCGATTGGTCACGCCCATCACATACGCCTTCATCCCGGCAGCGCGAGCCAATGCCACAAACAACTGCGCAATCTGGTCGTCTGTCCCGCGCTTCCGCTCCCAGATGTCGTCCGTGTTCTTTACCTCGTTCAAGCCCTCGGACTTTTCCTCGGCGGCCGTCCGCTCGCGATTGTAGGTCGTATTGTCCAGCTTCATTACCGCCGCGTAAAGCTTTCGCAGTTTCTGATCCTGCGTGTCGGAGTCCGCTACCAGATCCTTAACCGCTTCCTTCACCTTGGAACCCGGCCCGATGAACTTGTCCCGCGCCTTTGCCCATCGCTTGCCCTGGTTCTTCCAGAACTCCTCTCCATTGCGGTAGGGCGTGTAGTAGAACAGCACCCGGTAGCTCAGGCTCTCAATCGGCGGCATGAACTCCTCATCTGGAACCGGAGCAATATCATGCACGTTCAGCTCGATCACCAACTGGCCCCCATCGTTGTCCCTAGACGGAAGGCGAGTCTGTTTGAAATCCGCCGTCCTTCGGCAGGATCGGCATCCATGCGATGCCGCTGGTCAATTGCCCGCCCTCGTCGTCGCTCGTCATCAGCGTCTCGCCCGTCGGCCGCCACAAGTAATGCGCCTTGCGCGTAAATAAATCCGACTGAACAAACCAGTCCGGCGAGATATACCGGTCATCGTCATACCGGAGCTGGTACCGGTACTCGATGATGCTGCCCACCTCTACATCCGGAAGCGTGAAGACCTTCGCCATCTCCTTATAGCCCCGGCCCTTTTCGATCAACTTGTCGAACGGCTTGCCGGTGAACGGAATGATCGTCCCATCGGGATGAATCGTCCTGCCCGCGATCGCGCTGATCGTGTACCCTCCCTCATCCGAGCTGTACGACTTGATCTCTACGTTGGCAAAATCCTTGCCCGCCTCCGTCAGCACCTTCAGCCGAATGTACTTGCTCCACATGTGGAGGTGATCGTCCGTGATCTCTTCCTTGAACAAATACACAGCCGCCGCACCCGGAACCTCCGGTTGCGAGGTCATCTTCAGTTCTTCGGCGGTGGGAGCAGTCCACTGGTCAGCGCGTGCAATCGACGTCAGCGAAATCAGGGAGAGAAACAGGCAGCAATCAACCGTGCGGCGAATTAAGTTCATCGTTCTTCCTTCATACAACTCTGCGTTCGAAAACCTCAGCCCTACTTCTTCTTCAATACGGCGCGGCTATCCTCGTCGGCCGCAATCACTCCCGCCAGCTTCTGCACATCGGCATAGCGCTCCGCTGGAAGCGTAATTTGCCGGACGGTCAAGGTGCGCTGGTAGTGCAATGTGTTGCCCTTCACCTCAACGCCGCTCTGGTACGCAGCGAACCCCAGATCAAGCTTCACCGGATCCGGAACCTCGTCGACCGAGTAGCCATCAGGAAGCTCGATCGAGTAATCATCGGTCGCCAGCATAGTCTCGTCCAGGTTGATCGGAACCGTGCGCACCTTGTGGTCGGTGTCGAGCTGTAAATCACCCAGCACCCGCGGCCGCACCATCAGCAGCGACCCCATCGACTTCGCATACCTGTCCGCCGAGAGCGAATAAGACAAGGTGAAATCCTGATTCAGCGAGTCAACGTTCGCCGCCTTAACGTCAGTTGCGGAAAAGGTGGTGAAATCGCGCTCCAGGATGTGATCCAGGAAATCAGTCTGCTGCTTGGCGTCGCCCTTGGCATAGACCTCGCGCCGAATCTCGGAAAGATCCCCAAAGCGCTTTTCCGTCACCGTGCCCTTCAACACTCCATCTGCATCCAGATGAAAGCTCGCTGTGCGGTGAATGGAATTCAGTGCCGGGTCGAGCACTGGAAGTTGAATCGCCTGCGAGTCCGCGCCTTCCATCAGAATCCCGTAGCCTCCCTGCAACTCGTGCTCCAGTTGGCCAAACGGAGTCTTCTCTGAGGTAGGGTCGAAGATAAGGTACCGGCGTCCAGTCCCCGCCGTCACCACGCTGTGCAGCCGCGGTGATTCGTACCCCTTCGGCACTTCGATCGCCGCGATCATGTGATTGCCGACCAGCGATGGCGCCTCAGGATCGACAACGCCGCGCTCCGAATCAACCATCATCAGCGCCGCATGAATCCCAACCGCCGAGAGCATCGCCGAAACCAGCGCCGCCTTGTCCTTGCAGTCCCCATAGCGATTGTGGAAGACGTCTCCCGCCGCGTGAGGCTGATATCCGCCGATGCCCACCTCAACCGCGAAATAACGCACCTGCTTCTGGACGAATTCGCCGATGGCCTCCGTCTTGTCGTAAAAATCCGTCTTGCCCGCGGTCAACTCCTG
The DNA here is from genome assembly GCA_963822225.1 of uncultured Acidobacteriaceae bacterium. GTDB lineage: Bacteria > Acidobacteriota > Terriglobia > Terriglobales > Acidobacteriaceae > Edaphobacter. Next base: position 248,611 of record CAWGGW010000006.1, read on the forward strand.
GGCCTTGGCCGTGATCTCCGGCGTCGCCACCAGGCGGTCTTTCGAAAGGTCCGTGAACCACTCGCCGACGCTCTTCCACGTATTCTCAGTCGCAGCGTTCATCCCTGTGGCTGCGTAATGCACCGTCATCCGACCAGCCAGCGACTCCGCCGAAGGTGCCAGCGGGACCCGCTCCAGATCGATGGCCGGCGTGTTGTTCATCTCCCAGCGCCAGCCCTTGCCCTCAAGATCCGCAGCTTCCACAGCTGCATGCCGAGTCCAGACCGACGCATACGTGTATCCGGGCGGCAGTTGTAGCGTGAAACTCTGGTTCAGGTGAGGAATCTCGTCCTGATACGCCCACGTCTTCTCGGTGACGAACGGACGCTCGCGTTGCTCGTACTCATACGCAATCACGCTGCCGGGGTCGGCTGCAGGCGCATGCGCCACGCGAAAGCGGTCGTCCGCAAAGGCGATGTCGTCGTCCCCATAGCCCGTATCCGTGTACTCCTTGTCCTTCATCGCGTACTCATGCCCGTCCGCGCCGATGCTCCACACGTTCATGGACAGGATTTTGGTGTCCTTATCGAATCCGACTTGAATTGTGGCTTCGTCCCGCCCCTGAGGCCGCAGAATCTTCACCACGTAACGCCGATGCTCAACCGCGCGGCCGTCTGCGCCAACCGTGTAAGTCGTGTCATCCAGCAACACCACCGCGTTGGTTTCAGGAGGATAAGCCGGCACAGTCTGGGCCGCGGCCGTATGCACCCAATCGGGAACGGCGTCGCTCTTGGCAAATGCCGTCTGCGCCATCGCCGCCATCAGAGCCATACAAAAAATGACAACCAGGTTCCCACCCGGTCGACCGCCGCGCCCGCCCGACGGCGACCCAATCTCTTTCAACCGCTGCCTGCCAGCGTGACGCCTCTCAACTCTCTCAGTGTCCATCTGGCCCCATCCCTCAGCGTGGCATCTCAGCCATGCGGGAGATTCCGTTTCGCGTACGGTTTTCTAGTGCCCCGATTCTATACGTCACACAAAATTTGGAAAGGAAAATAAGCGGCCAGGTTTCCAGGAACCTCCAAGGATACCCAATCGCCCCGACACACCCGACTCCTGGTACCTGGCGCCTCGCACCTCGCCCTACAAGAGCTCCGGCGCAAACAGATCCTTCAGCGTCTCGCGCCGCCGGATCAGCTTTGCCTCATCGCCATCCACCAGCACCTCCGCCGGCCGCACCCGCGTGTTGTAGTTCGAAGTCTGGCTCATCCCATAAGCGCCCGCATCCAGCAGTGCTACCAGGTCGCCCGCCTTCACCTTGGGCATCGCGCGATCCCGCGCAAAGAAATCGCCCGACTCGCACACCGGCCCCACCACATCCACCACGGAGCCTTTACCCTTCGCCTTCACCACCGGCAGAATCTCGTGGTGAGCCTGGTACAGCGCCGGCCGGATCAGGTCATTCATCGCCGCATCGGTAATCACGAATGTCTTCGTCCCGTTCTTCTTCACCACCAGCAACCCGCGTCAGCAGCGCCCCGCCTGCGCCACCAGAAATCGCCCCGGCTCCAGCAGCAGATGTGCATCCAGCGTCGCCGAGACCTTCTTCAGCGCCGCCGCATACTCATTCACCTTCCGCGCCGGATCGAACTTCGGCTCCGCCGGCGAATCGTTGTAATCGATCCCCAACCCGCCGCCCGCATCGACGTACCGAATATCATGACCATCTTTTCGCAAATCGCCGACCAGTGCCGCAACCCGCGCCAGCGCCGCCGCAAACGGCTCAACCGCGCGAATCTGCGACCCGATATGCACGCTCACGCCCACCGGATCGAGCCACTTGAACTCGCGCCGCCTTGCGATAGATCGCCCGCGCTCAGCCAATGTCGATGCCGAACTTGTGCTCGCGCAATCCAGTCGAAATGTAAGGATGCGTGTCCGCAAACACGTCCGGATTCACCCGCAACGCAAACCGCGCCCGAATCCCCAGCAACTCAGCCCGCGAGGCCAGCAAAACCAGTTCCGCCTCGCTCTCCACATTGAACATCAGGATCCCGGCCATCAAGGCCGCGTCGATCTCCCAAACCTGCTTGCCCACACCGGAGAAGACAACCCGCTTCAGCGCCTTCTTGTCCGCCCGCCGAACCCGCTCCAGTTCGCCGCCCGACACAATGTCGAACCCCGCGCCCAGCTCCGCCAGCATCCGCAAAATCGCCAGCGCCGAGTTCGCCTTTACCGCATAGCAAACCGTAAACGGCCGCCCGGCAAACGCCTCCTGAAACAGCCCGAATCGATACCGAATCTGCGACGCCGAATACACATACAGCGGCGTGCCATACTCATCCGCCAGCTTCGCCAGCGACACCTCATCGCACTCGAGCGCTCGCCCGCGATATTGGAAAGGTCGTGATGCAAGTGCCGTGCGCCGTGCGATCGCTCAAATGGTCGGGCCCGGTGTGCCCATCCCGGTATGGTCAGGCAACATGTACGGTTCGTCCGGAATCACGATCCACGCAACCAGATAGACAATCAGGCCAACACCCGTGAACACGATCATCAGCGCGCAGATCACGCGCGTCAGCGACAAGTCCCATCCATAATGCTGCGACAGGCCGCCGCAGATACCCGCAATCATCCGCTGGCTGCGCGACCGAGTAAGTTGTCCGGGAAACGGCGCCCTGCCCACCACCACAGGCTGCGACACCGCACCGCAAGCGGGGCAGAAACGCGCCGCCTGGATCCATCTGTTTTCCGCAATGAGAGCAAAACATTCAAACGCCTCCGGGAAGTCCTATTTTGCCACATTCCCAATCATCAGTACGCATTGCAGCCGTCCGCGGTTCCCAGGCCGCTCCGTTCACTTCCCCGTGTAGGGCGTCTTCATCAACCGCCGCGCCATGTCCGCCTGCGACTGGTCGCCGCCGCCCGACGAGGCCATCTGGTACAACTGCTGAGCCTTGTCGCGCTGATGCAGCAGGTCGTACATCTCGCCGGCATTCAACTGCGCCCGCTTTCTCAGCCAGTCGCTGCACTTCGGCTGCTCCGCCGCCTTCACGTAGTTCTCCGCCGCCTCGGCGATCTGGTTCTGCCCGCGCTGCGGTATCCGCCAGCCCGAACCACGCCATCTGCAGCCGCGGATCGATAAAGTATCCCGGCTTCGCCGCATCCGCCAGCACCGCCTTGTACAGCGCAATCGCGCCCGGCCCGTTGCCCTCGTCCTTGGTCAGGTTTGCCTCTTCCAGCCGGTAGAGGTAGTCATGCGGAAACTGCGCTGCCAGCCCATGCTGCACCACCAGTGCCTCCGGATAGCGTCCATCGTGGCGCAAAAACAGCGACAACACCGTCCGCGACTCCACCGACGTGATCGTCCCATGCGCCGCCGACTCCCGCAGCAACGCCAGCCCGCGTTCCTTGTTTCCGCCCACGCCTACAATACCTACAACCATCCGCACCCAGCGCGGCAAACTCGCCACGGCGAACTGCTGAATGCCGATCGCCATCTTCGCATCCGCATAGTCCGGATCGATCTTCAGCACCTGCTCCGAGTCGCCCCGCGCAGCATACCCCTGCCTCGCCGCCGTCACATAGCTGTGGTCCACCAGCGTGATAAACGCAGCATGAATCCCGCGCAGATACCCACGCGCGAAATAAGCATTCTTGTCGTTCGGATTCGCTTTGATGCGGTCGTCGCACAGCTTGATGCCCGTATCCGTAAGCCACTCAATCCGCTGCCGGGTCGCGTCAGGAACCGGCACATTCCGCTTGGAAGTCAGGAAGGAATCATGCGCATAGTAGGTCGTATCCAGCAGATCCTGGTGATACAGCTCCCTGAATACCGTTGCCATCTGAACATAGCCGTAAGCCATCGGCTCGTTGGGATGCGCCTTCAGCACCGACTCAAACCGGCCGATCGCCCCATCGAAGTCCAGGATGTAAAAACGTTCATACCCCTCGCGCACAACGGGGTCCAGATTCAAAGGATCGGTATGCAGCGCGCCATCGTTAGCTGCCGTCGCGGCCACAGCCGCCAGCGGACCCCCAATCGCCAGCGCCAGCATCGCAATAAGCACGGTCAGAACGCTGGCACGCGTTCGCCGCCACAATAACTCAGCCAGTGATCGCCGCTTCGGTTCCCCGCTCAAGCCACCAATCCCATTCAATAAACTACACCTTCGCCCGCCCGAAAAGTAAACCCGGCGAACTGCAGTCATTGGACGATGCCCACCCTTGAACGTCCAGATTCCCCACCAAGTCCGTCAGCGAGCAATTCGCTCGGAGTTGGTTCCAACCTTGGAGCTGGTTCCAACCACGCCGAGCCGTCTGCGAAACCTGAAGAATCGGTGTTCACACACATTGCACCGCAAGCGGCACCATCCCAATTCCTCGAAGAAAAAAGTCCAGAAATCGGCGATGCGATCTGCGCACGTTGGTTTCACGGCATTTTGGACATGTGGCAATAGCCATGGCCAGAAAGCTCCTGCGCCCAGTTGGGCTCGTCGAAGTAAGTATTCAAGCGGTTCATACCGCGTCAGCTCAGCAAGAATGATGCAGACCCGAGAACTTGCCCACGACCTCAGGGGATACCAGTATGATGCGCTCAGTATCAGGAAATCGCAATCTGGCACGATAATTTTATATAGACTTGCAGAAGTCGCCGCGGAACACATTCTCCCGCACCGGGATTCCGTCTCCGCGGCACAGAAAACCAGCACGCTATGACACGATTCGAATTGCTTCACTTGCTCGTTGCGCAAGCCCGGGCCAATGGCTTCGAGTTCCGCAAATGGTACATCGCAAAGATCGGGTTGCCCTGGGAGACAACCCGGCAGGCGGTCGAAACCCTTTGCGCGGAGCGGCGCTACTACGCGCTCCTCTTCTCGCACGACTTCGCTTCCAGCTTCTGGAAGGCCGGCGAGCGCATTACCTTTCAGGTGCCAACTCAAACCTTTACCCGCCGCAAAGCCGACGGCACCATCGGCACCGTAAGCCGCAAAGCCTACACCCGCCGCAGCACCCGCGACGACGCCTGGCGCTACCATCTGCGCGAACTCGCCGTCGCCGAGGAACCGCTCCGCTACATGCGCAAATACCTGCGCGTGGAAGAGGACCTCGACTCCGAAGCAGATGAGCTCGACCTCGCCGCGACACCCGACCCAACCACCCCGGCAAACGTGCGCAATGCCGGCGGAATCGCGGTCGTTCCCCGCCAGTTCACCTGACACCGCCTGATTCATAACCGGAACTGTTCGCCGCTTAGGGCTTCAGCTTCGCCAGCGCCTTGCGCGCGTCCTTGGCTTCCTTCTCCACCGGATCGAGCTTGAGACAAGCGTTGTATTCCGCGATCGCTTCATCCTTCTTGTTCAGCTTCGACGCAGTCTCAGCCAGCAGAAAATGCGCATCGGCATCGTCCGGAGCCACCTTCACCGCATCCTGGCTGCGAAGATACGCGCCCTGCAGATCGCCGGTCGAAATATAGAAGTGCGCGATGTCCAGGTCCTCGCTCTCGCGCTCATCGGCGCTCTGCAGCTTCGTCCCAACCGGATTCACGCGATGCAGAATGTGCCGCCCCGGCGCGGGCGCAGCACCCTCCGTACCCTTATCCTGCAGCCCAGGCGCCACCGGATTCCCGTCCGCATCAATCGTCGGCGCATCTCCACTCGAACTGGAACTGCTGCTCGAACTGCTCGAGCTTCCCGCATCCGGACCAGCCGCATCTGTCTTGCCCGCGTCTCCGGGAAACGGAAACTTCTTCGTCGCCGATGCAGCCGCCGGCGCATCCGGAGCCGATCGGAGCATCCGGCACGCCGCTCAAACTCGGACTAGGCGAGGGACTCGCTGTCCCCTCACCCGGAAAAGGAAACTTCTGCGCCGCGCTAGGCTTGTTCGCCGGAGCAGGCGTAGTCCCGCATGGATCGGGCTGCGGCGCCACCGAGCAAGGTGCCGGGCCGGAGTCGGGCTTACTCTGCGCCGCGCACGGCAGCGCAGCCCATGCCGCCCCGATCAGCACCACTCCGAGAAGTCTCCGCATAGCCGTTCCCTCCACTCCATTTTAGACGCTTTGGCCAGCAAAAGCGTGTCCGCCAAAACCCTTCCACAGGTCTCTCACCAGTCGTTTGTTATAGTCAGCGAATCATGATGTTTCCCGGTTTGATCATTCGCTCCTCGTCTATCCACGCAGCCGGTTGCTACACCACGCGCCCCATCAAGGCAGGCGTCCGCATCTGCGAGTACGACGGCCCGCGCATGTCCAAAGCCGAAGCAGATGCCCGCTACGAAGGCCGCTTCGTCACCTACCTCTTCGCCTGCGGAGAAGACCTCGTCATCGATGGATTCGGCACCGCCATGTTCTTCAACCACTGCTGCGATCCCAACTGCGAGACCGAGCAGGACGAAGAAGGCCGCGTCTACATCTCCGCCATGCGCGACATCGCCGCCGGCGAGGAACTCACCTACGAGTACAATCTCCACGACTCCGACGAAGACAACCAGGATTGCTACTGTGGCGCCTCCGCCTGCCGCAACACCATGTTCTCCGACTACGAGCTCAAGCGTCGCGCCCGCCTCGCCAGACGCAAGGCCGCACAACTCGCCGCGGCCACACCCGCCTAGCCGCCGTTCCTCAGGCTGACTCGCCAACTCGCTGTCCTGTCACCTCGCCGCGCTCCGGGCGGTACAATCAATCTCGCAGATGGCCTACCAGGTATTAGCCCGCAAGTATCGTCCCCAACGCTTCGCCGACGTCGTCGGGCAGGATCACGTCACCGTGACCCTGATGAACGCGCTCGCCCAGAACCGCATCGCCCACGGCTACATCTTCTCCGGCCACCGCGGCATCGGCAAGACCACCATCGCCCGCATCCTGGCCATGGCGCTCAACTGCCGCAATACCATCGGCTCTGAAATCCGCCCCACGCCCGAGCCCTGTGAAGTCTGCGAGTCCTGCGTCGAGATCCGCGCCGGCAACGCAGTCGACGTCATCGAAATCGACGCCGCCACCAACCGCGGCATCGACGAGATCCGCGAACTCCGCGACGCCGCCCGCTATCGCCCCGCGCGCGACCGCTACAAAATCTACATCCTCGACGAGGCGCACCAGATCACCGACGCCGCCTTCAACGCGCTCCTGAAAACCCTCGAGGAGCCACCCGACCACATCGTCTTCATGATGGCCACCACTCAGCCCGAAGACATCCCCCAGACCGTCCGCTCGCGCTGCCAGCACTTCTCTTTCCACGCCGTCAAGCTCGTCGACATTCTCGGCCAGCTCCGCACCATCGCCGACGCGGAAGGCGTCCAGGCCGACGACGCCGCCCTCTCGCTCCTCGCCGAGGCCGGCGACGGCTCCATGCGCGACGCACTCTCCATCATGGATCAGGCCATCGCCTCGGCTCCCAACCGAAGACAACCACGCAAGACTCGACGCCGCTCAGATCCGCGAACTCATGGGCACCGTCCCCAACGCCGTCTTCGAGCGCATGTTCGAGGCCGTCAACGCCAACCACTCCGCCGAAGTCATGACCACGGCCAACCAGCTCCTCGACGCAGGCAACTCCCCCGCGCAGCTCGCCCGCCAGTGCGTCCGCTACCTCCGCAACGCGCTCATCGCCAAAGTCGCCGGCCTCTCGCCCGAGGGCGAAAACGCCGAAGGCATCGGCGCCGAACTCCTCCAGATCTCCCCCGACGAGCAGCGCCGCGCCGCCCGCACCGCCGCCCTCTTCGGCGAAGAAGAACTCACCCGCTTCCTGCAGGTCATGCTCCGCACCTTCGACGAGCTCGGCTACCGACAGGAACAGCGCTTCCACTTCGAACTCGGCCTCCTCAAGCTGGTCCACCTGCGCCGCCTGCTCCCCATCGAAGAAGTCCTCAGCCAGTCGACTCCCAACAGATCGACTGCGACACCCGCCGCCAAACCTGCCACGTCATCCGCCACAAAGCCTGGTGTCTCCTCCACCACCAAGCCGGGTGCCCCACTCGTGACGGAGTCTCATCCCGGCACCAGTGGGGTTACAACCACCAAACCAGCTTTCTCCCCATTCGAGCAGGACAAGTCCCGCCGCCGCCCTGAAGGCGCCGCCAGCACCCATCAGCGTCTCCGCCGTCGTCGCCGCAGCCCATCGCCGAAACCCGCGGAGCCACCGCCGTCTCCATCGCCCCAGCCCCGCGCCCCGCCCTCGAAGCGGTCCCCACACCCTTCCCGGTAGCCGCGCCAACGCCCGCCCCAACTCCAGTCATCCGCCAGACCGAACCCATCGTGCTCGCCGCAGCCGCCTCCGATGGTCCACCCAACGACGCCCAGCAAGCCGTCGTCGACGCCCTCGCCGCCGCCAAGCAAACCTCCGCCGCCGACGCACATGGCCGACGCCGTCTGGACCATCGCCAACGGCGAAGCCACCGTCCAGACCGAGCTCTCCCCCAAAATGCTTCCCGTCGTCATGAACGCCGAAGCCGATAAAGATCGCCCGCGCCGCCCTCCGCACCGCCGGCATCCCGAAGCTCACTCTGCCTCGCCGGAGCCCCGGCCCCTGCCGCCGAAAAGAAAACCCGCGCCCCACGCACCGGCTCGGTCCAGGCCAAGGCCCTCGAGCATCCAATGGTCCAGCAGGCCCAAAAGCTCTTCCACGCCGAAATCCAAACCGTAATCGACCTCCGCGACACCGACTAAACCCGCATCCCGTCGTCATTCTGACTCGAAGAGTCAGAATCTCCGTATTTGCAGTTTGCTTTGAGGACCAGCCGATGAACTTCTCTGATATCGGAAAGATGAAAGAAATGATGTCCCAGGCCCGCGAGATGCAGGCCCAGATGGAGCAGAAGCTCGCCTCCACCATCGTCGAGGCCGAATCCGGAGGCGGCATGGTCAAAGTCCGCATGAACGGCAAGAAAGAAGTCCTGCGCCTCACCATCGAGCCCACCGCCCTCGGCGCCACCACCGGCGACATCGAACTCCTCGAAGACCTCATCGCCGCCGCCGTCAACGAAGCCGGCCGCCGCGCCGACGAAGCCATGAAGTCCTCCGTCGCCGGTATGATGGGCGGCCTAAACCTCCCCGGCCTCGAATAGGAGCCCGAATAGGAGTCCAACAATCGCTTAGCACCGACCCGGCTCTTACTGACAACTAACAACCAACAACTGACAACTGGTCTTCTATGTCCCGATTCGCCGAGCCCATGTCCCGCCTCATCGACGAGCTGCGCAAGCTGCCCGGCATCGGCACGAAGAACGCCCAGCGCCTCGCCTTCCACGTCCTGCGCTCCTCCGACGCCGACGCCCGCGCCCTCGCGGACGCCATCCTCGTCCTGCGCGCCAAGCTCCGCCTCTGCTCCATCTGCAACAACATCACCGACGTCGACCCCTGCAGCTACTGCACCAGCCCCACCCGCGATCAGCACATCATCTGCATCGTCGAAGAGCCCACCAACATCGCCACCATCGAAAAAACCCGCAGCTACAACGGCGTCTACCACGTCCTCCACGGAACCCTCTCGCCCATCGGCGGAGTCGGCCCGGACCAGCTCCGCATCGCCAACCTCCTTACCCGCCTGGTCTCTCCTTCTCAAGCTGTCATCCTGAGCGGAGCCGCGGAAGCGGCGCAGACGAAGGAGCTGCTGTCAGACTCGCCGGCCACGGTGTCCGACGCCTCTCTACCAGCCGCCCCCATCGCAGCCCTCGCCGCGCAGCAGGAAGAATCCAACCCCATCCGCGAAGTCATCCTCGCCACCTCACCCACCACCGAAGGCGAAGCCACCGCAGCTCACATCGCGCAGGAGATCCACCGCGTCGCCCCCACCCTTCGAGTCACCCGTATCGCCACCGGAGTTCCCGCCGGCTCCGACATCGAGTACGCCGACGAAGTCACCATGTCCCGCGCCCTCGAAGGCCGCCGCGACTTCTAAGCCGTCTCCGCGCAATCTTCGGCTCGTCATGAAGTATGAAAGAAAACCTGTCATCCTGAACGAGCGCAGCGAGTCGAAGAACCCGCGGTTGTTTTCCATATCCCCACCAAACTGTCATCCTGAGCGAGCGCAGCGAGTCGAAGTGCCTGCCCTGAGCTCGCCGAAGGAACCTCCAATCTGGCACGTCTCGCGAGAACCTCCGCCGCTTTCTGCCGATCCCGACGCCTTTTCGCCGATACTAAGCAAAGAGAATCGCCATGTTCGCTCTCATTTCCGTCTCTCCCGGACTAGGCCTGCCCGCCCCCACAGAAATCCCGCACACGCTCGCGCCGCAAACCGATCTCCTCGCAACGTTCGCCGTCATCATCCTCGGCCTCCTATTCGTCGCCGTCGCCATCCGCTCCGTCACAAAGTAAAGACCAAACCAACAGCACACTCCGTCGCGAAACAAGCGGGCTGAAAGCCGCGCTAAAATCCCCCACTCATCTCCGACCTCACGTAATCCGCCAACCCCAACCCCGCGTCATAGCAGAACAGCACCAGGGCCCAAACGCAGCAAAAATCGAAAGGAACGCGCATGCACGTTTCAGGCCCCTCCCGCATCCTCGCCATCTGCCTCTCCGCCGCCACGCTGGCCCTCGGATGCGGCAGCAACACCTCCGCCTCAAGCTCCTCAACGTCCACCTCCACCCTCACCCCGAACGCCTACACCACCGTCTACAAATCCCTCTCCTGGGGCTCAACCGTCACCGTCACCTTCCCCACCACCTGCGAGATGACCCTCACCACCACCGGCAAACCCGACTACACGCCCAACCCCTACTACCTCGCCCCCTCCAGCGCTGGCATGACCACGGTCGCCTACACCTCCAGTCACCAAAACCGCGCTCGCTGTAATCTCCTACGCCACCACCATCGCGCCCACACTCAAGGGTTCCTCCACCACGGTCAACATCTGCCCCGCGCCCGCCTCCTCCACCACCGCAACATCGCTCGGAGCTATCGGCTATCTCATCTCCGGCACCGCCATGTTCAACCCCTATGAGATGGACGCATCCACCCCCGCCGTCGTCCGACAACGCCTCCTACACCTTCACCGACTCCAACGGAGTCCAGCAGACCGCTTACTTCCTCGACCAGTGCGCCTCCCACTCCAACGGCAGCACCTGGCACGCCCACGGCAATCCCAACTGCGTCACCTCCCAGGTCGACACCGCCACCGGCCCCTCCCACATCATCGGCATCGCGCTCGACGGCTTCCCCATCTACGGCGGCCGCGACATCAACGGCAACACCATCAGCACATCCCAGCTCGACGCCTGCAACGGCATCACCAGCCCCACGCCCGAGTTCCCCACCGGCGCCTACCACTACGTCCTGCCCATCGGCGTCACCACCAAGAACGCCTCCATCAATTGCTACAGCGGCACCGTCTCCAGCTTCACCATCGCCCAGGCCCGCAAACTCGCCTGCAATATGAAGATGATGTTTGCCATGGCGCCAAACCCAATCCCCGCCAAAGGCAACGCCAAACCCGCCATGGCCGTCATGAAGATGCCCGATGGCACCCTCATGCCTGCCGGATCAATGTAACGCCAAGCGCTCGGCGAGGCCCGCTTGTCGATAACAGCCAATATTTCAAGCGCTTAGCGAATCAAGCAGCTGAGCATTTAAGTTATGTCCAAGCTGGTATTCTTTAATTAGTAATAAAGAAAGAAGAAGCCCCGGCCAATCCAGCCGGGGCTTCCCAATTTCCTGCTAAGCCAAACAGAATCTGATATTTACCAACAACCCAAATAGAATCAAATATTTGGCTAACATCGAAATGTCTATGTCGCTGTATATAAACAATTTAGCACCACCACCCCCCCGGGGGGGGTGGGCCTAGTTCTGGGGAACGATCAAGCTGCCGCCCGTCATGTCCTTCGGCTTGTCCATCTTCAGAAGACCCAGCATGGTCGGAGAAATGTCCCGCAAGCTTCCATCCGGCCGCAGACTCACCGACCCCGTCGGCGCGTCGGTCACCAGGATGAACGGAACCGGATTCGTCGTATGCGCCGTGTGCGGGCCGCCCGAAATCGGATCGATCAGCATCTCGGCGTTCCCGTGGTCAGCCGTTACCAGTAACGAACCGCCGCGCTGCTTCACCGCCTGGTAGATGCGCCCGAGTTCGCGATCTACGGTCTCCACCGCCTTGATCGTAGGCTCCAGTTTGCCCGAGTGCCCAACCATGTCCGCATTTGCAAAATTCACGATGATCACGTCAAACGCCGTGTCCGCAACAGCCTTAACCACCGCATCGGCAATGCCCGCGGCAGACATCTCCGGCGCCAGGTCATACGTCGCCACCTTCTGCGACGGCACCAGCGCGCGGTCTTCGCCGCCGAACGGCTTCTCGATGCCGCCATTGAAGAAGTACGTCACATGCGCGTACTTCTCCGTCTCAGCCACGCGCAGATTGCGCAGGTTCGCCTGCGCCATCAAGTGCGCCAGCAGGTTGTCCATCGACTCCGCCGGAATCACAATCGGCAGTTTGAAGTTCTTGTCGTACTGCGTCATGCAAACGTAATGCAGGCCAGTCGGAACCATGCTCTTCGGAATCTCAAGGTCCAGTTCCGCCGCCTTCGGCAGATCGGCCCCGCCGTTCGCCGTCAGCCCGGAGTTCCGCGCCAGCACCCGCGTGATCTGCCGAGCACGATCCGCCCGGTAGTTGAAGTTGATCACCACATCGTTGTCGCGAATCGGCCCAACCGCATGGCCGGCCGCATCGACCACCGTGAACGGAGGAACAAACTCGTCGGTAACGCCGCTGTTGTAAAGCTCCTTCATACGCACGACCGCATCCGCGTACGTCCCGCCCTCGGGATGTCCGGTCACCAGCGCGTCGAAAGCCTGCTTCTCCTTCTCCCAGCGCAGATCGCGGTCCATCGCGTAGTAGCGCCCGCTGACGCTGGCCAGCGCGCCAACACCAATTTCGCGGAATTGCTGTTCGAGTTGTTCGAGATATCCAACGCCACCAGTCGGCGAAGTGTCGCGACCGTCCATGAACGCATGCACGAAAACCTTCGGCAGCTTGTTCTGCGCGGCCAGCCGCAGCAGCGCGTACAGATGCCGCACATGCGAGTGCACGCCGCCATCCGACAGCAGCCCGATGATGTGCAGCGCGCTGCCCTTCTCCTGCGCCACCGCAACCGCCGCCAGCAGCGTCGGATCGGTGAAGAAGCTACCGTCCATGATCGCCAGGTCGATGCGCGTCATGTCCATGCGCACGATGCGGCCGGCGCCGAGGTTCAGATGGCCGACCTCGCTGTTGCCCATCTGCCCATCCGGCAGACCGACAAAGTGGTCGCTCGCGTGCAGCAGCGTGTTGGGGAAGTCTCTTCAGCAGCGAGTCGTAAAGCGGCTTGCGCGCCAAAGCGATCGCATTGCCGTGCGTAGCGGCCCGGAAGCCCCAGCCATCAAGAATTGTAAGAACAATAGGTTTCGCCATGTGTGCATTCAGAATAACAAGAGCCGCGGCAGATCAAAGTGTGAGGTCCGGTCACCACCGATTGCCGCGGCCCATCGAACCGTCGAACCTCGCAACCTCGTAACCTGGCTCCTACGCGTAGCTGGAAACGCTGTTCGCATTGCGCGCGCCGCGTTCCTTGCTGATCTGTCTCCACGTAGCCGCTCTTCCTTCAGCGCCTCCAGCGGCTCCGCCGGCAGCTTGCGTGCCTGCCGCCACTCCTTCACCATCGGCCGCACGTCGGTCCAGAACGCGCCGCGCAGTGTCTCCTCCGCCGCAACCAGGTCGCACGACTGCTGCAGCGTCGACAGCTTCTCCTGGTCCACCAGCGCAGCCTTGGCAAACAGCTCCTGCGCCATCACCACGGTCTGCACCATCGCCTCAATCTTGCCCTTCAGGTTGTGGCTCTGGTCGATCATGTAGGCGATCCCGCCGCGTAGCCTCGGCGTCCGGACAGCTCAGAATCTCGTGGAAGATGCGGAACACCTGGTACGGATCGATCGAGCCCAGCGTCAGATCGTCGTCCGCATACTTGCGGTCGTTGAAGTGGAATCCGCCCAGCGCATCGCAATGCAGCAGCCACGTCACAATCTGCTCGATATTGGTGCCCTGCAGATGATGCCCGGTGTCCACCAGCACCTTCGCCTTCGGGCCCGCGCGCCGCGACAACTCCAGCGCCATGCCCCAGTCCGCGATGTCGGTGTGATAGAACGCCGGCTCAAACGGCTTGTACTCCACCAGCATCCGCTGGTTCGTCGCCCAGCGCCGCATGCGTCGAGGCCAGCACCTCTTCCATCCACTCGATCCGCTTGCGAATCGACTGCGTCCCCGGATAGTTCGACCCATCCGCAATCCACAGCGACAGGTCCTTGTCGCCCAGTTCGCGCCCGATCTCGACCGAGTCCAGCAGATGCGCCAGCGCATTGCCGCGAATCTCCGCGCTCGGATTGCAGATCGAGCCGTACTTGTACTCCTGCGCCTGGAACAGGTTCGGATTGATCGAGCCCGCCTTCACTCCAAACTGGTTCTCCAGCCGCTTGATCTCCGGCACATCGCCCTTGCCGTTGGGCAGATCCCAGAGCACATGCAGCGCAACCGTGGGGCTCGCGCCGGTCAGCTTGTTCACCTGCGACGCATCGGCGAACTTCTCTTCCAAAGTCGTCGCTGCGCCCGCCTGGGAAAACTTGCCAAACCGCGTTCCGGTATTCGCGAAACCCCACGACGGGACCTCGATCCGGAACCCGTCCAGCGCTGCAAATATCTTCTCCGTCGCGCTCGCGCCGGCCCCCGCCCCATTCAATCCCATATGCAACCTCTAAGAACTTCAATTACGGAAATATACTCTCTATTGAAACAACCTTGGAAGGTGCCTAATTCATGCTTCGTCCAAAATAATTCCGAGACGTGGAATCCTATGTCGACAAGATCACATCCAGAAACCGCGGCCCATGAACTCCCTTGATTCGCGTCATCTCGATGTCCGCAGTCGCCGAAGGCCCAGAAACAAAGGTCAGTCGCCAACTCCGCCGTGGCCTGCAACCGCGCCATCGCCTCGGGCACCGTCTCCACCACATCGCTCGGCCCGCACCACGCACAGGTGATAATCCGGGACCAGCGTCGGCGCGCGCCGTCCCTGCCCCGGAACATTCTGCAGCACAATCGTTCCGGTCTCCGCAATCGCCAGCGTCGATGCCGTCAGCACGCCATCAAATCCATCCAACTCGGCCGAGGTCAATCCCTCATCGACGACAAAGTCGAAGCCCTCGGGAAGCGGTTCGCCAAGCGCATCCGGCAAATCCGGCCGGAATCACCAGCGCGCCGCTTGCCGCGCTCGGTCAGGATTCTGCCGATCTCCGCACTAACGTCGCCTGCCTTCACCCGCACCACAGTCGCGTCATAGTCGCGCAGCCGATCTTCCAGCAGTTCCAGAATCGCCTCACGCTCCAGCGACGCTGCCCGTTTATAGTTCCGCGACACTGCGTTCCACTCAGCGTCAATCGCCGCGGCATCCGCGGGAGCTTCACCGATCGCCGCGCGAATCCGCCGCAATACTTCGTCCCGTGAAGAAACTGAAGCTGCTTCAGCGCTCATCGTTCGATCCCCTTCCAGTTCCCGCGCCGCAGTTCCGTCGGCCTTATCTCGACCGTCGCCTGCTGCCTCCGTCCCGCGCTGCTCGAACCACTCACGGAACGTCTGCTTCGGCATCACCTGCAGATCCCGCACCTGCGTCCATCCGCCGAGCATCCCCGGCATCCAGCTGATCCAACTCTCGCCCTGTCCATCCTTGTGCGATAGCGGAAGCTCGGCCAACCGCCCCATCTTCTGCGCGGCGCGAAACGCCGTCTCGCTCGGAAGACCATCGCCACCGCCTTCAGCGCCATCACCTCCGGGTTGGCGAGAATGTTCAGCCCGCTCGATTGCTGCTTCACCACCTTGTTGCGCAGATGGATCAGCACCTCGGGAATATTGATCTTCACCGGGCAAACTTCGTAGCAGGCTCCGCACAGGCTGACGACGCATAGGGCAGACTCTGCGCATGATGCATCTCCATCAACTGCGGCGTCAGGATCGCTCCAATCGGCCCCGCATACACGCTCCCATACGCATGGCCGCCCGTCTGCTGATACACCGGGCAAGCATTCTGGCAAGCGCCGCAGCGAATGCAGTGCAGCGTCTGCCGCGCCTCCTCGTCCGCCAGAATCTCCGTCCGCGCATTGTCCATCAGCACGACATGGAAGCTTCGCGGCCCATCGCCTGCCTTGTCCACTCCCGTCCAGATCGAGTTGTACGGATTCATCCGCTCGCCGGTCGCGCTGCGCGGCAGCAACTGCAGCATCACCTCCAGATCCTGGAACCGCGGCACCACCTTGTCGATCCCTGCACCGTAGATCAGCGTCTCCGGCAGCGTCAGGCACATGCGGCCATTGCCTTCGCTCTCGACGATGCAGACCCCGCCCGTCTCCGCGATCAGAAAATTCGCCCCGCTGACCGCGGTCTTCACCCGCAGAAATTTCTCCCGCAAAAACATCCGCGCCGCATCCGCCAGATCCTGCGGCGTGCTCGCCCAGACTCCGGCAGATTCATCTCGCGCTGAAAGATCTCCCGAATCTGCGCCCGATTCTTATGCAGCGCCGGAACGACAATATGCGAAGGCTGATCGTGCCCAAGCTGAATGATCAACTCCGCCAGGTCAGTCTCATACGCATGAATGCCCGCCGCCTCCAGCGCTTTGTTCAGCTGAATCTCCTCGGTCGTCATCGACTTGATCTTGATGACCTCAGTCGGCGACCCGCTTCGCCCCGCTCTCTTCACCAGCCGCGACAACGATCTGCCGCGCCTCCTCCGCATCCCGCGCCCAGTGCACCACGCCCGCCCGCGCGCCGTGCAGTTGCGCTCAAACTGCTCCAGGTAGAAGTCCAGATGCTCCATCGTGTGCTGGCGAATCTGCTTGCCCGCCTCGCGCAGCTCCTGCCAGTCCGGCATCTCGTCCACCACCCGCGCCCGCTTGGCCTGGATCACCTTCGTCGCATGACGAACATTCTTCCGCAGTTGCGAATCGCCCATCAGCGCCTTCGCCGCCATTGGAAACTTCGGCGCGGTCTTCGGATCCAGAGCAGCTCCGCTCATCGCGCGCCGCCTTCTTCGCCCGCCAGAATCTCCGCCAGATGCACCGGCTTCACGCCGGTCCGCTGCCGATGCAGCGCTCCGCTGAATATGCATCAGGCAGGAGTTATCGCAAGCCGTACAAGCCTCGGCCCGCGTATTCAGAACGCCGCGTACTTTTTCCGCCAGCATCGCGCTCGAAACCTCGGCGTTCTTGACGGCAAACGTCCCGCCAAACCCGCAGCACTGCTCCAGGTCCTCAATCTCCACCAGGTCAATTCCGCGCACCGCCCGCAGCAGCTTCATCGGCCCATCGCCCACGTGCAGATTGCGCAGTCCATGGCAGCTCGCGTGGTACGTCACTCGATGCGGATAGTAAGCCCCCACATCTTCCAGTCCCAGCTGCTTCGTCAAAAACTCCGAGAACTCCAACACCTTCGGCAGCAGCTCCGCCACCTCAGCCTTCAGCTTCTCGTCCTTCGATCGCTCAGCCATCATCGGATAGTGATCCCGCATCATCGCCACGCAACTGGTCGACGGGCATCACCACCGCCTCGGCGTCCCTGAACTGCTCGACGAACCGGCTCAGCAGAGGCATCGCCTCCGTCCTGGTAGCCCGTATTCCAATGCATCTGCCCGCAGCACGTCTGTCCTGCCGGAAAATCGACCGTATGCCCCAGCCGCTCCAGCACCCGCACGACGGCCTTGCCTGTATCCGGAAACAACGTGTCGTTATAGCACGTGATAAACAGCGAAACTCGCAAACCGCTCCCCGCTTCCTTGAATCCGCCGCGCTCATCTGCGGTTTGGTTCTGTGTCTGCCTTTGGTCCGCCAACATCCGCTGGCAGGTCTAAGCCTTCGCTATCCACCTTAGTCCAATAGACAATTCATTTCCACAATAGAAACGGCTCAGGTAGGATGGTACCCGTCTAAGTCCGAATCTCTTCGCAGCGAGGCAACGTGGGACCAAATCCATTTCTCGGCGTAATCTTCCACTGGATCGGCGGCTTCTGTCTCCGCCACCAACTTCATCCCATTCCGCCGCATCAAGCGCTGGTCGTGGGAGGTCTATTGGATCATCCAGGGCTTTGCCGCCTGGATCATCGCGCCCCCTGTCCTCGCACTATCTTCGTCCCCCACCTCCGGACGTCATGCGCGAGGCTTACGCCACCCATCCAACGGACCTGCGCTACGCCTTGCTCTTCGGCATTCTCTGGGGAGTCGGCGGAATCACCTTCGGCCTCGCCATCCGCTACCTCGGCATCGCCCTCGGATACGCCATCGCTCTCGGCCTCTGCGCCTTCTTCGGAACCCTCGTCCCGCCCATCTTCCACGGCCAGATCGGGAGCCTGCTCCACCAGACCTCCGGCCAGATCATCCTCCTCGGAGTCTTCGTCTGCCTCATCGGCGTCGCAGTCAACGGCGCCGCCGGCTACTCCAAAGAACACGAAATCACCCCGGAAGAGAAGCTGAGGCCGGCGAGACGGGATTACAACTTCGGCAAGGGCGTCGCCATCGCCATCCTCGCCGGGTTCATGAGCTCCTTCTTCGCCTTCGGCCTCGACGCCGGCAAGCCCCTCGGCGACCTCGCCAAGACCCAGCTCATCGCCTCGGCCGACTCGGATCTCTGGCAGAACCTTCCCGTCCTCATCGTCGTTCTCTGGGGCGGCTTCATCACCAACTTCATCTGGTCCGCCATCCTGATCTTCCAGAACGGCTCCATCAAGCAGTTCGCCGGCGAGCCCGGCATCAACCCCATGCGCGCCGCCGCACACCTCCGGCGACACCCTGGTCGACTTCGACCCGCTCGACGCCTCCACCTACGACCGCCTGGCGCCTGCAACCCTGATCTCCAACTACATCTTCGCCGCAATGGCCGGCGTCATCTGGTACTTCCAGTTCTTCTTCTACTCCATGGGCCAGACCAAGATGGGCAAGTACGACTTCTCCTCCTGGACCCTGCACATGGCGTCGATCATCATCTTCGCCACGCTCTGGGGCCTTGCCTTGAAGGAGTGGCACGGCACCAGCATGCGCACCAAGCTGCTGGTCACCTGCGGCCTCTTCCTGCTGGTGGGGTCGACCATCATCGTCGGCTACGGCAACTACCTCCACGCGGTCTTCGGAAACTAGCAGCTTCCGGCGCACTCAAAGAGTGCCTTCGTGGCTACTTGGCGTTAGCATATTCACACGGCGTTTTCACATCTGCGTCACAATAGAAGCCGATAGATTTCTGCCTGGGAGAGCTTCGCCATGCCGCGCATCAATTTCCACCAGCAACTCGCCGCACTCAAAGACAAGCTGCTGGCCATGGCGGCCTTGTCGCAGCAGGCACTCGAGTTCTCCGTCGAAGCCTACCTCGAACGCGACATGGCCCTCTGCAACCACGTGCTTGAGATCGAGGAAGCCATCAACGCCGCCGAAACGACAGTCGACGAGATGGCTTATGAGCTTCTCGCCAAAGAGCAGCCGATGGCCATCGACCTGCGCTTCATCCTCTCTGTCATCAAGATCAACGGCGACCTGGAACGCATCGGCGACCAGGCCGCCAACATCGCCGAGCGCGCGCAACTCCTGAAGAACGCACCCGAACTCTCGCTCCCCGTCGACATTCAAACCATGGGCGAAAAGGCCGGCGTCATGATCCGCACCGCCATTCAGGGCCTGCTGGAGGCCGACCCCAAGATGGCCGAGAGCGTTCTCTCCATGGACGACGAAGTCGACGACATGAACGAGATCGTTCAGGCGGAACTGGTCGACGTCATGCAGCAGCACCCGCAGTTCAGCGTGCAGGCGCTCAGCGCGATCCTCATCTCCCGCAACCTGGAGCGCGCCGCAGACCACGCCACCAACATCGCCGAGGACGTCATCTTCTGGCTGCGCGGCTCGGACGTTCGCCACAAGATGTCGCTCGCCGAAGCCGACTGAGTTCGGTAATCCATGTTGACGCAACGCCTTTGCATCATTAAGCTTATAAAGATGATGACGTGCGCTCTTTACTCGCCGAAGATCTGTACGATCTGTTGTTGCGACGCCGCGCGCCGTCGCGCCTGTCCCGCCTCGTAAAGTCAGACTCTTACGAAGTAGGCGGACAAGCCGCCCGAGCGCCCACGAATCCAGTGGGCGATTCTTATTTAGCCAGCCGCTTGGCCGGCATATCAGCCTCAAGTAACCGGAATCTCCAGGAACCCCATGACCGACTAGTCGCCACGCCGCCACCCGCTGCCCCCGTTCCAAAGAAACCAAGGCCCAGAAGGCCGAGCGCCTGAAACTCGCCAAGAACCCCTGGGAGGCGTGGGAAGAGGTCCGCGCAGTTCGCCCGCGAAGGCCGCGCCGCCGTCCTGCCCGAGTGGGCCGAGTTCTACTTCAAGTGGTGGGGCGTCTACACCCAGGGCGACGGCCTCGGCGTCACCGGCGGCGCAGGACGGCGTAGGCAAAGCCACCGAGTACTTCATGATGCGCATCGGCCTGCCCAACGGCCTGCTCACCTCGCACCAGCTTCGCGTCATCGGCGACCTCACCAAAAAGCACGCCCGCAACCTCGCCGACATCACCACCCGCCAGAACATCCAGCTCCACTGGCTCACCATCGAGGCGCTGCCCGAGATCGTCGAAGCCCTCACCGCCATCGGCCTCAGCCCCAAGGGCGCCTGCGGCGACGTCGTCCGCAACGTCACCGGCTGCCCGCTGGCCGGACTCGACGGGCACGAGCTGATCGACGCCAGCCCGCTGGCCGTCGAAATCGCCCACGGCCTCACCGCCAATCCCGAGTTCTACAACCTGCCGCGCAAGTTCAAAATCACCGTCACCGGCTGCCCGCTCTGGTGCTCCTATCCCGAGATCAACGACGTCGCCCTCACCGCCATCAAGCGCGAAGTCAACGGCCTCGAAGAGATCGGCTACACCCTGCGCGTCGGCGGCGGCCTCTCCACCGAACCGCACATCGCCGTCCGCATCCCCGCCTTCATCCCGCAGGACAAGGCCTACGCCGTCGTCGAAGCCGTCCTCCGCATCTTCAAGGAGCAGACCGAGCTCCGCGAGAACCGCACCCGCGCGCGCATCAAGTACCTCTTCATGCGCCACGGCTGGACCGCCGAGACCATGCTCGAGGCCATCGAAGCCAAGCTCGGCTACAAACTCGATCCCGTCGCCCGTCGACGAGGACGTCGTCCCCGACGACATCTACCGCGACCACATCGGCATCACCCCGCAAGTGCAGCCCGGCCTCTCCGCCGTCGGCGCAAGCGTCATGGGCGGCCGCCTCTCCGGCGACCAGCTCATCCAGCTGGCTGATCTCGCCGAGCGAATATGGCGACGGCCACCTGCGCGCCACCATCATGCAGAACATCCTCCTCGTCAACGTGCCCAACGCGAAGACCGCGCGACCTGGTGCATCGCGCTCGGCGAGATCGGCCTGCACGTCGAGGTCACGCCCTTCTGGCGCGGAGCCATCGCCTGCACCGGCACCGAGTTCTGCAAGCTCGCCATCGCCGAGACCAAGGCCTTCTCCAAGTGGCTCACCAGCCGAGATGGAAGAGCGCCTGCCCGGCTTCGACCAGCAGATCAAGCTGCACGTCACCGGCTGCACCAACTCCTGCGGCCAAAGCTGGATCGCCGACATCGGCCTCGAAGGCAAGAAGATCAAGAAGGACGGCAAGATGGTCGACGCCTTCTACTTCTGCGTTGGCGGAGCCGTCGGCAAGTACGCCGCCATCGCCCGCCAGATCGGCTTCCGCGCCGCCGCCGAAGACTGCCCCGAAGCCATCGAGCGCCTGCTGCGCGCCTACCTCGCCGCGCGCAATCCCGGCGAAGACCTCCGCGCCTACTTCGCCCGCACCGACGACGAAAGCCTCCGCGCCCAGCTCAACGGCACCTACATCGCCCGCCGTCGAACGCGACCCCGCCCCGTAGGCGCAGGCCGCCACGCCCCGGGAGAGTAGGCGGCAATGTCCCTCTTCCCCATCTTCCTCAAACTCACCAACCGCCCCTGCATCGTCATAGGCGCGGGCCACCTCGCTGAGTCGAAGATCGAATCCCTCCAGACCGCCAACGCCCGCGTCACCGTCATCGCTCCCGCACGCCAGCGACCGCATCGTCGCCATGGCCGCCTCCGGCGAGATCACCTGGCATCAGCGCGAGTACGCCACCGGCGACCTCGCCAACCAATTCCTCGTAGTCGCCGCCACCAACGTTCCCGCCGTCAACCGCGCCGTCTTCGCCGAAGCCGAAGCCACCGGCGTCCTCATCAACGCCGTCGACGACCCGCCCTTCTGCGACTTCTACTTCCCTTCCGTAGTCCGCCGCGGCGACCTGCAGATCGCCATCTCCACCGCCGGGCACAGCCCCGCGCTCGCCCAGCGCCTGCGCAAGGAGATCAACGCCATCCTCCCGCTCGACACCGGCGACTGGCTCGCCGAACTCGGCAACCTCCGCCGCGAAGTCCTCCAGCTCGAGCCGCTCAACGAAGCCCGCAAGGAGCTCCTGCACCAGCTAGCCAGCCGCGAAGTCTGCGGCTACGACGCCTGCCCCTCGCGCACCCTCGCCCGCGAACACGCCACGCACCAATCCCATACCCACGCCCGAGCCGAAGAACGTTGAGCACTATCCGCACAACCCGGCACCGTCTACCTCGTCGGAGCAGGCCCCGGCGACCCGGAACTCCTCACCCTGCGCGCCCTCCGCCTCCTGCAGACCGCCGACGTCATCCTGCCCGACGACCTCGTCTCCGACGAAGTCCTCGCGCTCGCCTCGCCCTCCGCTCTCGTCGTACCCGTCGGCAAGCGCTGCGGCCAGCCGCGCATCACCCAGGCGGGAATTCACGCCCTCATGCTGGAGCACGCCGGCGCAGGCCGCTCCGTCCTCCGCCTGAAGTCCGGCGATCCGCTCGTCTTCGGCCGCGCCGGCAGAAGAGATCGCCGCCCTCACCGAAGCCGATATTCCCTTCGAGATCGTCCCCGGAATCACCGCCGCCTTCGCCGTAGCCGCTGAGCTCAAAACCCCGCTCACCGACCGCGGCGTCGGCCTCAAAGCTCGTCTTCGCCACCGCCCACCACGCCGCCGACAAACTGGAACTCACTCCAAAATGGGAAGGCGCGTTCCCCAAAGATGCAACCCTGGTCGTCTACATGCCCGGTCGCCGCTTCCGCCTCCTCGCCGACGAACTCATCGCTTCCGGCATCGACCCGCACACGCCCTGCGTAGCCGTCTCCAAAGCTAGCACGCCCGACGAGCAGGTCCACCTCACCACTCTCGCCGCCATCGAAGATGAAGCCGTCGGCCCCGCGCCCGTGGTGCTCCTCATCGGTCACGCCATCCAGCCCGCAAAATAGAAAAGCCCGGCACCCGGCCGGGCCTTCCTCAAGAAACGGAGCGTCTACTGGCAGCCCGGAACGCCGTGAACGTCCGCAGCCTTCACATCCACATCCGGCGTTACCGACAAGCCCGGACGCAGCACGAAGTCCTGATCTTCCTGCTGCAGGTTGGTGAAATCAATGCGAACCGGGATGCGCTGCACCACCTTCACATAGTTCCCCGTTGCGTTCTCCGGTGGAAACAGCGACAGCATCGATCCCGTCGCCCCGCCGATCTGCCGCAGGTAGCCGGAGAACTTCCTGCCGCCATATGCGTCCACCTTCAGCGTCACCGCCTGGCATGGATGCATCTTCGCCAGCTGCGTCTCCTTGAAGTTCGCCGTCACCCATAGGTCGGTCAGCGGAATGATCGTCATCAGGTCCTGGCCGGTCGAAACATTGGTGCCAACCTCGACATTCTTCTTGTTGACGATGCCCGCCGTCGGCGCAACGACGTGCGTGTAGGAAAGATTCAGCCGAGCCTGTTCGACCTTGGCCTCAGCCTGCTTTACGGCAGCCTCGGCAGCGGCAGCGCGCGACTGCTCCACCTTCACCTGCCCCGGCCCGTTCTCCACCGACTGCCGCGACTGCGCCTGCGACTGCGCCAACTTCTGCTGCGCCGTGCCAACCGCGTTCTGCGCCGCGAGCACATCCGATTCGGCCTCAAGCACGGCGGCCTTCGACGCGGCTGCTGCTGCAACAGCGGCATCGTATTGTTGCTTCGAGATCACGTCCTTCTGCACCAGCGGCGTATAGCGGTCGACGTCGAGCTGTGCCTTCAGCGCGTTTGCCTTGGCCTGGTCGACGCGTGCATTCGCGGACTCCACCTGCTTCTGCGCCTGCGCTACCTGCTGCGCAGACCCTTTCACATCGGACCCTGACGTGCTGACGTTGGTGCCAACGTTGACCTGCGTGATCGGCACATTCACCGACGCCTGCACATATTGCGCCTGCGCGTTTGCCAGATCAGCCTGAGCCTGGTCCAGCGCAACCTGGTAGTCCGTGGGGTCGATGTCGACCAGCGCGTCGCCCTGCTGAACCTGCTGGTTATCGTTCACGTAAACCTTGATCACGTGTCCCGTGATGCGCGAGCTGACCTGGTACAGATTGCCATCCACCTGCGCGTCGTCCGTGTCCTCGGTGAAGGTCGAGCGCCAATAGAAGAAGACCGCAGCGATGATGAGCAGCAGAACGACTCCAATGACGATGCCCTTCCGGTTGGAACTCGCAGGGGGCGGCGGGGCCGCTGGCTCACCCGACGGGGTTACAATCTTCGACTCTTGCGGTGCATTTTCTGTCGCGGTATCTGCCACGGTTACTTACCTCCGAGATAATCTTTCAAGTTGGTCTCAGCGACGCCAAGTGCGCGGGCCAGCGAAAGCTTGGCCGCGTTGTGTTGATAAAGGGCGCCGATGTACTGATCGTTAGCCTGCTCCACCGAGGTCTGCGCCTGCGATACGGGCAGGTTGTCCGACACGCCCGCGTGAAAACGCTGCTGCGCCTCGCTCAGTTCCTCGTTGGCCAGATCGACATTCGATTTAGCGGCGTCTACCAGCTTGGCGGCGGACTGAATGTCGAGAATCGAATCGCGAATCTCGGCGTTGATCTGCTGAATCTGGTCGTTCAGCTTGTCCACGGACTGCTGATAATTCGAGTCCGCTACTGCTTCCTCGCCCTTGGTCTTGGCAATCTGCAGGATCGGAGCTTCCACCCTGCCGGTTGCCGTGTAGGTTCCGTGCGAGTGGTTCATCGTCTCGCCAATGTCGCCGTAGTCGCCGGCGAATTTGGCGGAAGGAAGCTGATCGCCGAACGCCGCTGTCTTCTGGGCCTTCGCCGCCAGCAACCTGCTCATTGGCTGCGGCGAGATCCTTGCGATTCTTCAGAGCTTGAGCAAACGCAGCCGCAGGATCGAGATTATCCAGCGCAGGAGTACGGCTCCGTGTCGGTTAAGCGGAACACCTGATCGAGCGGCAAACCAATGGTGCGGGCAAGCGCAAGCTTGTCCTTGGCCAGCTGATTGGTGGTGGAGATCAGGCTCTGCTGCTCGTTCTGGTAGTCCACCTGCGCTCGCAGAACATCCAGCCGCGGACTGATACCCGCCTCATGTGAAGCCGTCGCCTGATCCAGCGAAACCTTCGAAGTCGCCAGCTCAGCGTTCACCGCGTCAATGCGCGCAGCGTCCGCGATGCACAGCAGATATGCATTGCCGACCGTCAGCACCACCATGTCGCGCGCATCATGCCGCAGTCAGCTTGGCCGCGTTGAAGTTATGCTTTGCTGCAATGTAGTTCTCAAGCGCCGGAAGATTGAACAGATTCTGCGTCAGATACGCGCGAAAGTCGATGACCTGGAACGGCCCAACGATGGGATTAAGACCCGGAAACTTCAACCCGTAGGCCGCCAGGTTGACCTGCTCAACTTCAATCGAGCCGTCGCCCGTCACCGTGGGAAGCAGCGCCTGAAGCTGTTCGAACTGCTGCCCTTTGGCGCTCTGCTGCGCGGTCGTTTGCAGGATGATGCCAAGGTTCTGGCGCAGGCCGCGTGCAATCGCGTCGTTCAGGGACAAGTCGAGCACGCCGTCTGTGGCCTTGTCCGTCACCAGCGACCCCTTGAAAGAGTCCTGAGTCGGCGCCGCGAGGCTCTGCCCGTTGGGGCCGGAGAGCTGCTGCAGGCCGCCCTCAATTACCTGGGCTTGCCCCGGCGTCGTGGCACCCGGAGCGTTCTGGCTTCCTTGCGCCCGCGCTCGGCTGGCAGCGCCAAACAGCAGCAAACCTGTGAGGCCGGCAACGGCCAGAGCCGACCGTATCGGCGGCATTCCTTTGCTTGGATTCATTGCTTCTATGGTACCCGCTCTTTGGTCGGAGGTTGCAACTCTCTCTGGCATCAATCTTTGCAATAAAAGTTGGATGCACTTCGATGCCCAGAAAATGCAAAAAATCTGCGTGATTCGTGCAAAACTCTCGGACCCGACGAGACCAGCGCACCCGCAGAATCGATACACAGCCCCGGACCCGCGCGATAAGCGGATACACTTTCGAGTGCAGACGAAAGGAGTCGCAGGATGTTTCTGGGAATCGATGTAGGGACGGGAGGCACGCGAGCCGTCCTGGTAGACCGGAGAGGTCTCGTAGTGGCCTCCGCGGCAAGTGAGCACGCAGCCATCCGGTCGGAACATATCGGCTGGGCCGAGCAGGAGCCGGAGGACTGGTGGCGAGCTGCGCGCAAGGCGATTACCGGCGCCATGGCCGCGGCGGAACTCACCGGCGCCGAGATTCGATTCCGTCGGCCTCACCGGCCAGATGCACGGATGCGTCATGCTCGACGCCGAAGGCAAGGTCCTGCGCCCCGCACTCATCTGGTGCGACCAGAGAACCCAGCCCGAGTGCGACTGGCTGGAAGAAAAGATCGGCCGCGAGCGCCTGATCGAACTCACCTGCAATCCCGCCCTGCCCAACTTTACCCTCACCAAACTGCTCTGGGTCAAAGCCCATCAGCCGGAAATCTTCGGCCGCATCGCCCACGTTCTCTGCCCCAAGGACTACGTCCGCTATCGCCTGACCGGCGAGTTCGCCATCGACATGCAGGAGGCCAGCGGAACCCTGCTTCTCGACGTCGCCAACCGCCGCTGGTCGGAAGAAGTGGCCGACGCTGCCGGAATCCCCATGTCGTGGCTTCCGCAGCTCTTTGAAGGCCCGGAGATTTGCGCGCGGATCAGCGACGCTTGGCGCAAGAGCAACCGGCCTCGCCGCCGGTACACCGGTAGTCGCCGGCGCAGGCGACCAGGGAGCGGGCGCCGTAGGCATGGGCATCGTCGGACCAGGCTCCGTCTCGGCCACCATCGGCACCAGCGGCGTAGTCTTCGCCGCAACCGACAAGCCCACCATGGACCGCCTCGGCCGCCTGCACACCTTCTGCCACGCCGTCCCCGGCCTCTGGCACGTCATGGGAGTAACCAACGGCGCGGGCCTTTCCCTGCGCTGGTTCCGCGACACCTTCGCGCCCGGCGTCAGCTACGACGAACTCACCGCCGAAGCCGCAAAGATTCCCGCCGGAAGCGACGGCCTGCTCTGGACGCCCTACCTCTTCGGCGAGCGCACGCCGCACCTCGACCCTCAAGCACGTGCCGCCTTCGTCGGCCTCACCGCCTCGCACACCCGCGCGCACTGCGTCCGCGCCGTCATGGAGGGCGTAGCCTTTTCCCTCCGCGACACTTTTTCCCTGTTTTCAGACCTCGGAATTCCCGTTGCCCGCATCCGGCTCGGCGGCGGCGGCGCGCGCGGCCCGCTCTGGCGCCAGATACAGGCCGACGTCTACGGCCTGCCCGTCGAATTGCTAGCTGCGGAGGAAGGCGGCGCGTTCGGCGCAGCCCTGCTTGCGGGCGTTGGCATCGGCGCGTGGCCCACGGTCGAAGCCGCATGCGCCGCGACGGTAAAAGTAGCCGAAGTCATCGAACCGAAACATGCAGCTACGATGGAAGAGGCGTATGGAAGATTCCGGCAGGTTTATCCTGCCCTCAAAGAGATTGGGAGGAAGTAATGGCGCAGCGCGAAATTGGCGTAGGTGTGATTGGGTTTGGATTAGGCGGCCGGGTATTTCATGCTCCGTTCGTAAGCGCGGTGCCAGGGCTGCGCCTCGTTTCCATCATGCAGCGCACCGGCGATGACGCTGCCAAAGCGTATCCCGGCGTAAAGATCGAGCGCTCGATCGACGCCACACTCGCCGACAAGTCGATCGAAGTCGTTGTCGTATCCACGCCCAACGAAACCCACTTCGCTCTCGCCAAACGCGTGCTCGAAGCAGGAAAGCACGTCGTCATCGACAAGCCCTTCGCTCCCACCTCGGCCGAAGCACTCGAACTCGGGCGCATCGCAAAAAACAAAGGGCTGCTGGCAATTCCCTTCCACAACCGCCGCTGGGACGGCGACTTCCTCACCGTAAAGAAGCTCTTGAAAGAGAACGCCGTCGGCCGCCTCGTGACCTTCGAGTCGCACTTCGACCGCTTTCGCCCCACGCCGCGCGAGAATACCTGGAAAGAAGCTGGCAACCCCGCCAACGGCATGCTCTTCGACCTGGGCCCACACCTTGTCGACCAGGCGCTCGCACTCTTCGGCGCGCCCGACGCCATCTCGGCCAGCGTCCGTGCCGATCGCGACCAGACCGCCATCGAAGACGCCTTCGACATCACCCTCCACTACCCCGGCCCGAACGGCAAGGGCCTGCTCGCGCACTGCCGCACCAGCTACCTTGCCTGCCTGAACGCGCCCCGCTTCGTCCTCCACGGGACCAAGGGTAGCTTCGAGAAGCATGGCCTCGACCCGCAGGAACCCACACTCGTCGGCGGCGCGAAGGTTCCGCCACTGGGCTCGCCCGAAGTCTGGCTGCAGGAGAAGGAGTCGGCCTGGGGCAAACTGGCGGTCGCGCCCGTGCCGTCTGACCCCACCATGCTCGTCGAGAAGCAGATCAAGACCGAACCCGGCGACTACCGCCTCTTCTATGCCAACGTGCGCGACGCAGTCCTCGGAACCGCACCACTGGCTGTCACCGCCGAGGATGGCTATCGCGTCACCAAGCTGCTCGAAATGGCGCGCGAAAGCTCCGCCAAGGGTTGCCGCCTCAAAGTCGACTTCTAGGCTCTTCGGCTCCGCGAGCGACGGGGAAGTTAAATAATCCACCTTCAGGGCGGACCGCAGCACCATGCGCTGCAGACGTCCTGAAGGTGGGGGGTATGGCCATCCACGCCAGACCGGGGATGACCAAAGTTTACGGACTTAGAGGAACAGGTGCGCCGCCATGAATCAGACGGCGCACGACCGGCAAGTTAGGGTTAGTTGACAGACTTTGATTCGATCCTCATTCCGTAGAAGGACTTCCGCACGAAGAACATCGAGATCACGAAGAACAAGACGGTGAGTATGTGGGTCAGCATCGGGTTGCTGGCATGGAGCGTCACCGCAAGCTCGACTGCAAGCAATCCAAACAACGTCGTGAACTTGATGACCGGGTTCATCGCCACCGACGAGGTGTCTTTGAACGGATCGCCGACGGTGTCTCCGATTACGGTTGCGTCATGCAGAGGCGTACCTTTCTGCTTCATATCGACCTCTACGATCTTCTTGGCGTTGTCCCAGGCCCCGCCTGCATTGGCCATGAAGATGGCCTCGTACAGACCGAAGATCGCGATCGAGAACAGGTAGCCGATGAACAGGAACGGCTCCATGAACGCGAACGCCAGGGTGGAGAAGAAGACAGCGAGAAAGATGTTGAACATGCCCTTCTGCGCGTACTTCGTGCAGATTTCAACGACCTTCTTACTGTCGCTGACCGATGCCTTTTCGGTGCTTTCCAGGTTGATGTTCTCCTTGATGAACTCGACCGCACGGTAGGCGCCGGTAGAAACCGCCTGCGTGGACGCGCCCGCGAACCAGAAGATAACCGCTCCACCGCAGATCAGCCCGAGCATAAAGGGCGCATGCAGCAGTGAGAGTTTATCTACGTTGTCTGTCAGTCCGTGGGTCAGCGCCATGATGATCGAGAAGGTCATCGTGGTTGCGCCAACGACAGCCGTACCAATAAGCACCGGCTTCGCGGTAGCCTTGAAGGTATTACCGGCTCCGTCATTGGCTTCCAGCAGATGTTTGCAGCGTTCGAACTTCGCGTCGATGTTGAAATCCTTCTTCAGCTCGGCTTCGATGCCGGGTACATCTTCGATCAGGGACAACTCATAGACAGACTGCGCATTGTCGGTTACTGGACCGTAGGAGTCCACTGCAATGGTGACCGGACCCATGCCGAGGAAGCCGAAGGCGACGAGGCCGAAGGCAAAGACGGCTGGGGCAAGCATCATCCCCGCGGGATTATTCTGCGAATCCGGTATGCCCAGGCTGAAGTAATAGCCGAGCCCCATGAGTGCGACCATGCTAAGTCCCAGCCAGTAGGCCGAGAAGTTGCCGGCCACGAATCCGGAGAGGATTCCCAGGGAAGCTCCGCCTTCCTGCGCCGATTTGACCACTTCCTTGACGTGAGCGGACTTGACTGAGGTGAAGACCTTAACCAGTTCCGGAATGAGCGCGCCTGCCAGGGTTCCGCAGGAGATGATTGAAGCCAGCTTCCACCACAGGGTCCCGTCGCCGAGAGTGGGGATCATGTAGTACGAGACGATGTAGGTGAGAGCGATGGAAACGATGGACGTGATCCAGACCAGCGAGGTCAGCGGATGCTCAAAGTCCATCTCGTCGGCGTCCTTGTACTTCGCGCTGGCGATGGCGGTGTTGAGGAAGTAAGCACCGGAACTGGAAAGCAGCATGCCCACGCGCATGACGAAGATCCAGACCAGCAGTTGAGCCTGAACCGTGGGATCCTTGACGGCGAGCAGAATGAAAGTAATCAGTGCGACGCCCGTGACGCCGTAGGTCTCGAACCCGTCGGCGCTGGGGCCGACCGAGTCGCCCGCGTTGTCGCCAGTGCAGTCTGCGATGACGCCCGGGTTGCGCGCGTCGTCTTCCTTGATCTTGAAGACGATCTTCATCAGATCGGCGCCGATGTCGGCGATCTTGGTAAAGATGCCGCCGGCGATACGAAGGGCCGCGGCGCCAAGGGATTCGCCGATGGCGAAGCCGATGAAGCATGGGCCGGCGTAGTCACGCGGGACGAACAGCAGGATGAAGAGCATGATGAGCAGTTCGACGGAGATCAGCAACATGCCGATACTCATGCCTGCCTTCAGCGGAATCGCCATGATCGGGTAGGGCTTGCCGCGCAATCCGGCGAAAGCTGTCCGCGAGTTGGCAAAGGTGTTGACGCGGATTCCGAACCACGCCACCCCGTAGCTGCCTGCGATGCCAACTAATGAGAACAGCAGAATGATAGGAAGCGTAACGGCGATCGATTTTCCGGGAACCGGCGCCAGATAGCCGAAGTAAAGCGAGATGATGACCGCGATGAAAACCCAGAGCAACATAATGAACTTGCCCTGCGTGATCAGATAGGTTTTGCAGGTCTCGTAGATCAACTCGGAGACTTCGAGCATGGTGCGATGGACGGGCGAGTTCTTCAACTGAACGTAGATCGCCAGGCCGAACAACAGGCCGCCGACGCAGAACAGCAGTCCGATTGTCAGGAGGGCATGTCCATTGATTCCAAAGAAACTTACAGTTCTCAGATCCGGCAGGACCAGGTTGGCTTCGCCTCCGCCCGCGTGTTCGGTTTGCGCATAGGCTAGAGTCGGAACCATCAGGGCCAGGAGGGCCACTACGGTTTTATATTGACGCTTGAGAAAGACGGCTATTGCCCGATTCCTGAACAACATTGCCACAATGAGCGAAAGCGCGCTCACCGCTAAAAAGACGGAGACCCAACCCTGAACAACACTCACATGTCCCTCCTGGAACACAGATTTAGTAGTTGCACAAATCGACCCCAGACAATTCAGAAAACGCTCAGAAAGCTGGGAAAATGCCACCGGAAGCGTACCAGAGGGGTATGACACTGTCGAGTGACTGCAGTCACAGCTCATTTGCGGAGATTGCGCCGCGTGACAACACGCTATGATTCGAGTTACAGCGCGGCGAATGGATGGGTTGATTTGCGACCGTTCACGGGGGTGTTTTGCTGCATCTAACGTGCCGACTTTATGACTTATGCGCCTCTACGCCGCAACAACGAATCCGGGAAAATTACGCGACTTTGCACACGCGGCGGAGTGTCGTCCGCACGAAAACGGAGCGACGGCAATCGATATCGATATCGCACCTCTGCCAGGGCTGAAGGATATTCCCGCGCCCCCTGAGGACGAGCCGACTTTCGCGGGGAACGCGACGACCAAGGCGCTTTACTACTCCCAACAGGCCCCGGGGTTGATGGTGCTGGCGGATGATTCCGGACTGGAGGTTACATGTCTGGGCAATGCGCCGGGTGTGCGCAGCGCCCGCTATGCGGACGACCTGAAGTTTCCGGCTGCTGCGGCGGCGACTGTGGACGAGCGGAACAACGCAGCGCTGCTGCGTGAGTTGGATGGGGTTCCGGACAATTGCCGGCAGGCGCGATACCACTGTGTACTAGCCCTGGCGTCGAATGGCAAAGTGCTGGCGACGGCAGATGGCACGGTCGAAGGCACGATCTTGAACACGCCGCGAGGAGAAGGCGGTTTCGGGTACGATCCGCTGTTCCTTCTGCCGGAACTGAACCGAACCATGGCTGAGCTGGATCCCCAGGCGCGGCTTTCCGTCAGCCATCGCGGTCGGGCGCTGCGGCAATTGCTGGAGTCGTGGCCTGCCGGGTGATCTGCAGAATTGCTCGGTGCGAAACCTGGCTCGAAGGGACTAGAATTGCCGTCGCCGTATGGAGGTCGCATATGGAACTGACTCAGATTGTCTATGTAATTTTGGTCGCGGTTGCGCTGCTGGTAGTGGGGTATTGGGTTGGCTATACCCGGCGCCTCAGAACGCGGCCGCACGTGGGAACTCAGGAAGGCATTGCGATGGCTACCCAGGAAAGGGAGCGCGCCGGGAAGTTTGGCAGCGCTGTCTGATTTGGGGTTGGCAGCACGATAGCCTCACAGTCGCGCACCTCCGCGCGGCTGGTTGGGGTTTGTGTCCCTCGCTCGGAATCAGAGCCTACTTCGAAAAGATGGTGCTTCCGGGAACCTTACCCTCGTTATCGAGCAAGCGGTTTTGCGCTCTCCGCGCGACGCGCATGGCCAGGTTGCTGACCTTGCGGTGCTCGTTCTTGAAGGCGTCAATCGAACTTTCCGAGGCGTATTCAATTGCCTGACGGGAAGGCCGTGCCGGGGATTTGGTGGAATTGAGTCCGTGGGCCATAAGGGCACCTCCAACTCGACTTTGACCATACACCGGCGCGAAACGGAAGTCTGTGATGGCGGTCAACCGTCATTCAGGTGCGGAATGAGGCCGGGGTGATTCACCGTGCCCTTCGGCTGCCTTGCGCGACTCTTCCCACGCCCGGGTGGAGTGCTCGTGAGCCTGGCGCGAGAGTTCGTGCGCAGTAAGACTTCCTGTGCCGTGCGCAGCGGCGGCTGCGGAGTGGGCATGTGCGGCAAGGTTGTGATATTCGGCGGCTCGATCGTGTGGGCTCTGTGGCATACGAATTCTCCTCGCAGGTTAGATGCTGATGATACGCCTCTACATTCAGCGGCCCATTCAGATGTTTGGCTGCTGGGGAAAGGTGTGCATAGCGACGGAAAAGCGGCTCCTCAAATGGAGAAAGAGCCGCTTCGGTTAAAAGATGGTTACAGAAAGCTGGTTAGCGCGCCATCCATCCGCCATCGACCACCAGCACATGGCCGGTGATGTAGTTGGCTGCGGCGGATGCGAGGAACACTGCAGTTCCAGCGACGTCGGTAGCTTCGCCCCAGCGGCCCGCGGGAATGCGATCAAGGATGGCCTTGCTGCGTTCCGGGTCGGCGCGAAGCTGCGCGGTGTTATTGGTCGCGATGTAGCCGGGGGCGATGGCGTTGACCTGAATCTCCTTGACGGCCCACTCATTCGCGAGCGCCTTGGTGATCTGGGCAACCGCACCCTTGGCTGCTGCATACGAGGGAACGCGGATGCCGCCCTGGAAGCTGAGCAGCGAAGCGATATTGATGATCTTGCCCGGCGCCTTGCGCGACATCATGTCGCGGCCCGCCAGTTGGGAGAGCTGGAAGACGGCGTTCTCGTTGATCTGAATAACTTTGAGCCAGTCGGCGAGCGGAACATTGACGGCATCCTCGCGCAGGATGATCCCGGCATTATTCACCAGGATATCGACGCGGCCGAACTTCTTGAGAACCTCGGCGAACAGAGCGTCAGGAGCGGCAGTGTCCGACAGGTCGGCGGCGAATGCTGCTGCCTTGCTGCCGGCCGCTTCGACCAGTTCCACCGTATTAGTGGGGGGCTTGATGTCGTGAGTGGCGATGCTAGCGCCGGCCTCGGCGAGGGCAACGGCGATGGCTTGGCCCATCCCTCCGGCTGAGCCGGTGACGAGCGCAATCTTATTGTCGAGACGGAAGGAGTCGAGGATGTTTGGCATGGTGGGATAACTTTACGCTGGCACCGCCGGATGGGGCAACCGAGGTTGGGAAAGCCTCGGGGACGGAAGCCGCGTAGCGTGAATCCATTTGTTCGATCACCGAGCAGGCCAATCCATCTCCGCTACAATGGTGGACGGCGTTCGACGCCCTGAATGTTTGGGGGCGGAGACAATAAGGAGACTCATGAAGCTGCTGCAGATGGCTGACCCCGTGCGCTATGCGCGAATGACGAGCAAAGAACTCCGCGAGACGTTTTTGCTGGAAGGCATGTTCACCCCAGGCACAATCGATCTGGCATATGTGGACCTGGATCGCACCGTGATAGGGTCGGCAGTGCCGACAACAGGCATCCTGACACTCGAAACTCAGCCGGAACTTCGCGCGGATTATTTTCTGGAGCGCCGCGAGCTGGGCGTGCTGAACACGGGCGGACCGGGTACGGTCACCGTCGACGGAACGGCATACGAACTTGGACAAGCTGGACTGCCTGTATGCGGCGCGGGGATCGAAGTCTGTCACCTTCGCGAGCAAGTCGGCTGACAACCCGGCAGCGTTTTATCTGCTGAGCTATCCAGCGCATGCGGTGCACCCGACGGCGATGGTGAAGTTCGCCGATCTGCAAGGCATGGCGCTTGGCTCGACGGAAACCTGCAACAAGCGGACCATCTACAAGGCGATTCACCGCGAAGGCATCAAGAGCTGCCAGTTGGTGATGGGATTCACGCTGCTCGCGCCGGGAAGCAACTGGAACACCATGCCCGCGCACACCCACATGCGGCGCTCTGAAGTTTACTTCTACTTCGACGTGGAGCCGGATCAGCGTGTCGTGCACCTGATGGGACCGCCGGACGCCACCAGCCATCTTGTAATGGCAGACAAGCAAGTGGTAGTGTCTCCGGGCTGGTCGATTCACGCCGGCGTGGGCACGAAAAACTACGGCTTCTGCTGGGGTATGGGCGGCGAGAATCAGGACTACGCCGACATGGACCCGGTGGCGATCAAGGATCTGAAGTAGGTTTGGTGCGAGGAATTCATGGCAGATAGCAAGAACAGTTTGGCCCTTCGCAAGCAGGAAGAGTGCAAATGGGACCTGGTCTCACTTGGCGAGGTGATGCTCCGGCTCGATCCGGGCGATGTGCGCGTGGCGACCGCGCGGCAGTTCCAGGTGTGGGAAGGCGGCGGCGAGTACAACGTAGCACGTGGCCTGCGCCGCTGCTTTGGCTTGAAGACCGCAGTCGTCACCGCGCTGGCGGATAATCCCGTCGGTCGCCTCGTCGAGGATCTGATGCTGCAGGGCGGCGTGGACCAGTCGCACGTGCAGTGGGTGAAATACGACGGCGTCGGCCGCACAGTTCGCAACGGCCTCAACTTCACCGAGCGTGGCTTCGGCGTGCGCGCGGCGCTGGGCTGCTCCGACCGCGGCAACACTGCCGTCAGCCAGTTGAAGCCCGGCCAGATCGATTGGGACGAGATCTTCGGCAAGGAAGGCTCGCGCTGGCTGCATACCGGCGGCATCTTCTGCGCGCTCAGCGAGACGACACCGGAGGTTTGCAAGGAGGCGATGGTCGCCGCCCGCAAGCACGGCACCATGATCAGCTACGACCTGAACTATCGCGACTCGCTCTGGAAGTCGATCGGCGGAAAGGCTCGCGCGACCGAAGTCAATCGCGAACTGGCGTCGTACGTGGACGTGATGATCGGCAACGAAGAAGACTTTACCGCTGCGCTGGGCTTCCAGATCGAGGGTGTCGGCGAAGATCTCGGCGAACTCGATTCGGCGAATTTCCGCAAGATGATCGAGAAGGCGGTTGCGACCTTCCCGAACTTCCGCGCGGTGGCCACAACGCTGCGCCACGCCAAGACGGCCACTAGAAACGACTGGGGCGCCGTCTGCTACTACGAGGGCGCATTCCACGAGGCGCGGCCGATGCCTGACCTGGAGATCTTCGATCGCGTGGGTGGCGGCGATTCCTTCGCCTCCGGCCTGATCTACGGTTTCCTGAACGAGAAGGGCGCAGACTGGGCGGTAAATTGCGGATGCGCTCACGGCGCACTCGCCATGACCACGCCCGGCGATACCACTATGGCCACCTTCGACGAAGTGCAGCGCATTATGAAGGGCGGCGGCGCGCGCGTCCAGCGCTAAATGCCGCAGCAATAGGGGAGATGCAATGCAGAAAGCCGAAGTTCTGAAAGCACTGCGCGAGATTGGACTGGTTCCGGTCCTGCGCGCCGAATCGGAAGCCCAGGCGCTGGCTCTGGCCGACGCCATCGCCGCCGGTGGAGTTACGGTTCTCGAAGTCACCATGACCGTTCCCGGCGCGATTCGCGTGATGCGCCGGCTGGCCGAGGAGCGGCCCGACATCCTTGATCGGCGCCGGCACGGTGCTCGATCCTGAGACTGCTCGGATGTGCATCCTCGAAGGCGCGCAGTTTGTGGTGAGCCCGGCGCTAAATCTGAAGACCATCGACATGTGCCATCGCTACGGCATCGCTGTTCTTCCCGGCGCACTGACGCCGACCGAGATCATCACCGCGTGGGAGGCGGGCGCTGATGTAGTTAAGGTCTTCCCGGCCAGTTCGCTGGGCGGCGCGAAGTACCTGAAATCCATCAAAGCTCCGTTGCCACAGGTAGAGTTGATTCCCACCGGCGGAGTTTCTCAGGCGACCGCGGCGGAGTTCCTGGAAGCGGGCGCCTTTGCGCTCGGTGTTGGCGCGGACCTGGTCAACCTGAAGGCGATCACGGACGGCAAACCGGAGACGATTACAGAGAACGCACGGAAGTATCTGGAGATCGTCCGCAAGTTTCGCCAGTCATAAAGTCTGATAGATGACAGTCTGTTGCCGCGCGGGTTACTAAAGTCATTGACGCGTGCTGGGAAAACTGTGGTTAAATACATCAATTCAGCAAGTTAGTTTGCCGGCCGATTACACCTTCCGTTCTGGGTCCTATTCTCAGGAGGCGGCGTCGACCCTCCCGGGACAGCCAGCTATGAGATCGACACGCGAAGTCGTTTGTCCTGCCTGCGAAGCCATAACTGCAACGCGGATCAACCGCAACGGTTTCATGCAGCGAAGGGTCCTCGGCCTCTTCGGCTTCTATCCATGGAAGTGTGGTTCATGCGGTACCGTCTTTCTTTACCGTCGGCGCGGCATCCGGCACCACTCACGGAACGACGCCGGACCGGTGGAACACAAGCACGGCGAAGCTTAGGTTCGCGGCGGCTGGACGACCCACAACAGCGGCTGATGAATAGGCACCGTGCGCAGGATGTCGAGCGGAACTGGATCCGGCGGCAACTTTCCCCACAGTGCGGCATACTCAGGCCGCTGATAGGCCCGCGCCGTAAACAGCAGGCTGGAGCGGCGGCTTGGAAGTTGATCGAAATGGACGATGTCTGCGCGGAACGGCCACCTTGTGCGGTCTGCAATGAAAGGAAAGTGGTAGGCAATCGCAGAGCGCATACCAGGGCCATCTTCCAGTTCATAGTCCCACACGCTGTCGAAGCGGGTCGACAGAAGCAGGCACACTGCGGCCAGGATATCCAGGTTGAAGAGAGAGTCGCGGTAGGGCGTCGCGGACGGGAGTTCGTGGGGAAACGATCCATCGGCGCTGATCTGCGCGCGCAGCGTGACCGAATGGAAGCGGTGGCGAAGATCGCTGAGTGCCTTTCCTTCCGATTTGGGCGCCTCGTTTGCAGGCGCGGTGAGTAGCGAGTAGGCGCTGACCTGCAGCAGCCAGGAACTTCCATGATGGTTCTTCTGGTCGCGCGCGAGCGCTGCCAGCCGCGGTCCGCTGTCCTGCGGTTCGGTGAGCCAGCGGTTGTAGGCCGCAAACCAGCCGATCAGCGCCGTCTGGTCGGCGTCGGTCAAGGCGGACGAGGTAGCGAGAAACGGGATTGCCTGCGCCACTTCAGCCAGTGGGAGAGTTTCAAGGATGCCTTCGAAACGTCCGGATGGCGGAGCGACGGGATTTGAACTTGTCTCCGAGCGTTGGCGGCCCGGTCGGTGTGCTGGTCACGATCATCTGGCCATAGTCCAGCCTTGGCGTCATGCTGGTGGCGGGATCGACGAACCAGGTGCGCAACCAGACGGCGGCTTGCTCGGCATAGCGGTCTTCGCGAGTCAGCAGGTAAGCCGCGGCGAGAGCCGGAACAGCAAGGCCCAATGTGAAGACGGCGTCGCGATGGGCGGTGAAAGGTGCGGGCGATTTGTTCTTCTTCGCTGTGTCGGCAGCGTCGGAATTGGGCAGCGGTTCGGGTTCAGAGTAGTAATCGTGCAGTG
The DNA here is from genome assembly GCA_963822225.1 of uncultured Acidobacteriaceae bacterium. GTDB lineage: Bacteria > Acidobacteriota > Terriglobia > Terriglobales > Acidobacteriaceae > Edaphobacter. The sequence goes on from CAWGGW010000006.1 coordinate 287,255, forward strand.
TTCCGGGGCTGCGGTCGCAGCGCAGCGAAGTGATTGGCGTAGGCGCGAGCGTGAGGTAGTGCTCGGCGGCCGCGAGGATGCGGTCGTGATCGATGGCAGCGACATCCGGGCGGATTGCATTCGCGGCGGATGCGGGCGGCACTTGCGCGGCCACGCTCTTTGCGAGGCCGCTGCGGGCAAGCAGAAGCGCTCCGTAGCCGGAGGCCGCGCCGCCGCAAAATTTTCTACGACTTATGGCCTGCGTCGATTTTGGCGTTGAAAGCATGGGCGATGTGCCACGTTTCCAGGTTGCGACGCGTTTCCGGTGTCGCGCCGTTGTAAACATCCTATGCGTTGAATATCGTAAGTTGAAAGCTGCAGGTATTGAAGGGAGCGGAATGGCGATTGGATTGGGACAACTTGAGGCGACTCGGTTGGGCACTACGCTGATCGCCGCGTTCCTGGCGTCGCTGGTGGAGTGCGTGGAGGCATTGACAGTGGTGCTGGCAGTCGGCAGCGTGCGCGGCTGGCCAAGTGCGCTGGCTGGAGCTGCCGCGGCGCTCGCGGCTGCTCGCGGCAATCGTTGCGGCGCTGGGTCCGGCGTTGACGCGGATTCCGCTGCATCTGGTGCAACTGGTGGTCGGCGCGATGATCCTGCTGTTTGGGCTACGCTGGCTGCGGAAGGCGATCCTGCGCGCGGCGGGATTGATTCCGCTGCACGACGAGGCGGCGGCATTTGCGAAGAGTACGGCTTCGATGCGCGGCGGCGCCGGTGGCGCTTCGAAGTGGGACAAACTGGCGTTTGTTGCGGCATTCAACATCACGATGCTCGAAGGAACCGAAGTCGTGTTCATCGTGATTGCGCTGGGCGCGGGCGGAACCGGATTGCTGCTGCCAGCCAGCCTGGGCGCGCTTGCGGCGTTGTTGGTCATTGTTGCTCTGGGACTTGCGTTGCATCGTCCGCTGGCGCGCGTGCCGGAGAACACGCTGAAGTTTGTGGTAGGCGTGCTGCTGTCGGCTTTTGGAACGTTCTGGGTCGGCGAAGGCGCGGGACTCGCGTGGCCCGGCCCGGCGCACGCGAATCCTGATTTGGCAATTCCGTTTCTGATGGCGGCGTATCTGGCCGTGGCGCTTTGGCTGGTTCCGATCTGCAAGGCTGCCGCGCATACCGACGCAGGTGGAGGACTAGCGATGAACTGGCTCAAGTCGATCGCGCGCGAGGTACTCGGCCTGTTTGTGGACGACGGCAGCTTTGCGACTGCGATTCTGGTGTGGGCTGCGTTTGTCGTCTTCGTGCTGGTCCACGTCACCAGTCACGCAAGCTGGACCGGGCCGGCGCTCTTCAGCGGGCTGGCGATCGTTCTTATCGAGAGCGTGGTGCGGTTCTCGCGACGGCGTACGAAGTAAAGAAAGCTGCCATTGAACCTACCCCCCCCCCGGGGGGGGTATCTACTTATATCGCTTATTTTCAGCATGTTGCAGACAGGTGTCCACTATTTACCACACCCGTGTGTCTGATTTGCCGCACCTCCTGATCCGGGTTGTTAAACCGGAAGTCCCGACGCTGGATCGCCGGGACTTTTTTTATTTACTTACTACCTTAATAGTACAGAGTTGGACAGAACTAAAATGCCAATTTTGATCAGGATTCTTCTGACTCGTTTTGAGCGTGTTGGCGCATTTTCAACCATTCCGGGGGTTGCAGGCTTTTTCCACCCGGCTAGTGACCTTTATGAGCGGCCTCGGGTTCAGCCTTTACCGCACTCTCGGCATGGCAGCAGTCATGAACCACAGCCACCGGTTCAGAGTGGCAGCAATCGCTCTTCACCTCAACCACTGCGGCGGGCTCGTCGTGGCAGCAGCTATGGGGTACCGCCGCTACTGGTTCGTCGTGACAGCAGCTATGCGCGGCCACGGCTACCGGCTCCTCATGGCAGCAGCTGTGCGCCTCCGCGTTAGGATCGGCCGGAACGTTGCCCATCTCGCGCAGCATCGCCGGGCCGCCCGTCTTCAGGAAGCGCACCATCAGCAGCCCGCTGACCAGCAGGAAGAAGATGTTCAGCACGCTGGTGTAGTTCCACCGGATGCCTTCCTGCATCACCATCAACTGCCGGTGCGCCGGAATCAGGTGCAGCGCCCCAAACAGCGCCTCGACAATCAGCGCGGCCCCAGCCATCGCGATGTAAAACACGCCGGCCAGGAGCGCCGCCACCTTGAACCCGTAATACTTGCGATAGATGTTCAGGATCGGCAGGATCAGCAGATCGGCAAACAGAAACGCAATCACTCCGCCAAAGCTGATGCCGCCATTCCACAGCACCGCGGCCAGCGGCACGTTGCCCACCGAGCACACGAACGACAGCACCGCGACCAGCGGCCCGATCAGCGGCCCCCAGACTCGCGCCAGCATCGGATGCCCGCTCAGGAAGAACGCCTGCCAGAAACCGGTCGGCACAAATACCGCCAGAAAGCCAGAAATCACCAGTCCCAGCGCGATGTCCGGCGCCAGCGAGTACCAATCCATCCAGTAGTAATGGCTGGTCGCCGTCATGCCACGCCGCGACGTAACCTTCTGCCAGAAAGTGCCCTCGTGCAGGCTCATGTCCATGGCGGCGTGGCCTTCCATCCGCCCGCTCAAGCCCGCGCTCCGCCTGCGCCCGCGCGGCCTCGATGACCCGCGGCCGCAGCGTCGCCCGCAGCAGCACCACCAGCAGCGCAATCATGATCGGGCCGCCGACAAACTCCGCCGCCATAAACTGCCAGCCCATCACTACGCACAGCAGCACGCTCAGTTCGACCACCAGATTCGTCGAGGCAAACTGAAATGCCATCGCCGCGATAAAGTCCGCGCCCTTGCGAAACAGCGTCCGCGCCAGGGCCGTCGCCGCATACGAGCACGACGAAGACGCCGCGCCCATCGCGCTCGCCTTCACAATCGTTCCCGCCGACGAGTCCGGCAGCAGCCTGCTCATCTGCGCCTTCGACACCACCGCCTCCACCACGGACGACAGCAGGAAGCCCAGGCACAGCGCCCACAGAATCTCCCACGCCATTACGCCTGCCATCGCCAGCGCTTCAATCAGTTTGTGCATGGGACTCCTTGCTCGAGCGGTCCGACCACTTCGGCCTACACATAATGATAGCGATTTCGCACTCGAAGATTCACGCCGAATTCGCATCAAGCGGTTTTCCTGAACGGAATTTAAGGCTGAACTCACGCTGCTTCTAATCTAAAGAGAGTCTCTTAGGAGGAATCGCATGGCCGAAATGAAAGCGCACACCGAATACATGACTCTGACCACGAAGAAGCGCTACGAGATGGTTCACCTGACGCCGCAGGTCGAAGCCATCGTAAAGCGCAGTGGCGTAACCGACGGCCTTTGCTTCGTCTCGCCCATGCACATTACCGCCGCCATCTACGTCAACGACAACGAAGGCGGCCTTATCGAAGACATCTGCGACCTGGCTGGAAAAGCTGGCGCCCGCGTGGCCCGGGTACAAGCATCACCACACCGGCGAAGACAACGCCGACGCGCACCTGAAAGCCCTGCTGCTGCACCACGAAACCACGCTCCCCGTGACCAATGGCCGTCTCGATCTCGGCACCTGGCAGCGAATCTTCTACGCCGAATTCGACGGCCAGCGCGCCAAGCGCATCATCGTCAAAGTTCTGGGCATCGCCGGGTAACCGCAACTTGATGCGGACTCTGGACGAGAAGAGTTAGCATCAAAACAGCGCGTTGAAGCAAACAAGAGGAAAAGAAATGGCGACCACCACCCCGAACTTCACCGCCGACACATCCGCCGATTCCGACCAGCGCGAAGCCGTCTTCGACATCTTTCGCCGCTGGGGCTATCTGCAGGCCACGCTCGATCCGCTCGGCCAATATCTGCCGCCCGAGCCGTTTCCCACGCCGGCGCCCGAGGGCGAAATCGCCGCCGAAGCCCGCGCCTTCTACTGCGGCACCATCGGCCTCGAGTTCATGCACATCCCGAACCTGGCCCAGCGCCAGTGGCTCCAGCAACAGATGGAGCAGACGCCGCCCGCGCCGGACCAAGCCCCACATCCTCTCCGGCCTCATCCGCGCCGACCTCTTCGAGCAGACCATTCAGTCGCGCTACCTCGGCACCAAGCGCTTCTCGCTCGAAGGCCTCACCGTCCTGATTCCCTTCCTCGACCGCGTTCTCGAATCCAGCGCGAAACTCGGCATCAACACAGCGGTGCTGGCCATGAGCCATCGCGGTCGCCTCAACGTCATGGCCAACACCATCGGCCGCACGCCCTCCGAGATCTTCGCCCGCTTCGAAGACGTCAATCCGCGCAGCGTCCTCGGCGGCGGCGACGTGAAGTACCACATGGGCGCAACCGGCGAATACAAGTCGCCCGACGGCAGCACCATCTCGCTGCATCTCGTCTCCAACCCAAGCCACCTCGAAGCAGTCGATCCCGTCGCCCTCGGCCGCTCCCGCGCCAAGCAGACTCGCATCAGCGTCGAGCAGCCCAGGCCAGGATGGCCGCGATCAGGTCCTGCCCATCACCATGCACGGCGACGCCGCCTTCGCCGGCCAGGGCATCCTCGCCGAGTGCCTCGTCCTCGGAGCGCTGCCCGGATACGAAGTCGGCGGCACCATCCACGTCATCGTCAACAACCTGCTCGGCTTCACCGCAATTCCCGAGGAGTCCAACTCCACGCGCTTCGCCACCGACATCGCCAAGCGCCTGCCCATCCCGATCTTCCACGTCAACGCCGAAGACCCCGACGCCGTCGTCCGCGTCGCAACCATCGCCGCGGAGTACCGCCACCGCTTCCACTCCGACGTCGTCGTCGATCTCATCGGCTATCGCCGCCACGGCCACAGCGAAGTCGACGACCCCACCGTCACGCAGCCGCGCCGCTACGCCGCGATCAAGGATCACCCGCCGCTGTATAAGCTCTACGCGCAGCGCATCGGCGTCGACCCCGCCGCCGAAGTGCAACGCGTGCAGGAAGAGTTGCTCGAAGGCCAGAAGCAAGCCAGCCGCGCGCGCCAGAAAGCCAAGCTGGCCACGCTGCCCGACTACTGGAACCCTTACCACGGCGGCCCGCTGCTCCCTGAAGACGACGTAACCACCGGCCTGCCCGTCGAGCGCGTCGCCGAACTCGCGCGCCTCACCACGCGCTACCCGCAGGACTTCCACATCCATCCCAAGGTGAAGAAGCTCTTCGAGCAGCGCCTGGAAATGGCCGCCGGCACCCGCCCCTTCGACTACGGCATGGCCGAACTCACCGCCTTCGCCTCGCTGGTCGCCGCCGGCACGCCCGTCCGCCTCAGCGGGCAGGACTCGCAGCGCGGCACTTTCAACCAGCGCCACTCCGTGCTCATCGACATCGAGACCGAGGCGAAGTACTTCCCGCTCGCGCACATCAGCGCCGAACCAGGGCCGCTTTGAGGTCTACAACTCCATGCTCTCCGAGGCCGCTGTGCATGGGCTTCGAGTACGGCTACTCGCGCGACTATCCCGAGACGCTCGTCCTGTGGGAGGCGCAGTTCGGCGACTTCGCCAACGGCGCGCAGATCATCATCGACCAGTTCGTCGCCGCCGGCGAGGCCAAGTGGAACCTGCTCTCCGGCCTCGTGCTGCTGCTGCCGCACGGATACGAAGGCCAGGGTCCCGAGCACTCCAGCGCGCGCATCGAGCGCTACCTGCACCTCGCCGCCGGCGACAACATGCAGATCTGCCAGCCCTCCACCGCCGCGCAGTACTTCCATCTGCTGCGCCGCCAGGCTCTGCGCGCATGGCGCAAGCCGCTCATCGTCTTCACGCCGAAGAGCATGCTGCGCCACCCCGACGCGTCGTCGAAGCTCGCCGACTTCGCCGCGCCGCGTTTCCTCAACGTCATTCCCGACAACTCCGTGAAAGCTCCGCGCCGCCTGCTCGTCTGCTCCGGAAAGATCGGCCACAACCTCCGCGTCGAACGCGAGCGCCGCAAGGATGACTCCGTCGCCATCATCTTCCTCGAGCAGATGTATCCATGGCCCGAGGAAGAGATGCAGGCCGCGCTCGACCAGCATCCCGAAGCCGCGGAGATCGTCTGGGTGCAGGAGGAGCCGGCCAACATGGGCGCGCTCTTCCACGTTCTTCCGCACCTGCGCCGCATGGCCGGCGACCGCGCCGTGCTCAGCGTGAAGCGCAGCGCCAGCGCAAGCCCGGCAACCGGCTCGGCAAAGGCCCACGAGCTGGAAGAGAAGACCCTGATCGACCTGGCGTTCGGAGCCTGACGGCACCGCCTAATCAATCCGAAAGGAATCTAGTCGCGCACGCGTTTTCGGATCTCTACATTCAGCCGCTTGATCTTTTGGTTCAGCGTGCTCAGCGGAATCTTGAAGTACTCTGCCGCCTCCGTCTGGTTCCAGTGGCAGCGTTCCAGCCGGTCCGCGATAATTCTCCGCTCGATCTCTTCCATCAGGTCGAACAGACTGGCATCCGGTCTGGAATCCAGCAGATTTGCCGAGTACGTATTTCCCGTCAGCGAAGCCGGCAGCAGGTCCGGCGTAATTGTTTTCGTGGTCGCCAGGACGACACCGCGCTCCATCGCGTTCTCCAGCTCGCGCACATTGCCGGGCCACTCATAGTCCATCAGGATGCGCATTGCTTCAGGCGCCAGCGTGGGCACGGCAACGTCATTCTCGTCCGCATAAAACTTGAGAAAGTGTGCCGCAAGCAGCGGAACATCCTGGCGGCGCGCGCGCAACGGCGGCAGTTCCAGGCAGATCACGTTCAACCGGTAGAACAGGTCCTCGCGGAACCGGCCTTCCTTCACCGCCTGCGTCAGGTCCACGTTCGTCGCGGCGATGATGCGGACATCAACCTGGATCTCCTGCGTGCCGCCCAGGTGCATGAAGCGGCGGTCTTGCAGCACGCGCAGAATCTTCGCCTGCATGTCCGTGCCCATGGTGCCAATTTCGTCGAGGAAGAGCGTGCCGCCGTTGGCAACCTCAAACAGTCCCTTCTTCGCCGCGATTGCGGAAGTGAACGCGCCCTTCACGTGACCGAACAGCGTCGACTCCAGCAAATCCGAAGGCACGGCACCCGTATTCACCGGCACAAAGGGCTTGTCGCGGCGCGGAGAATTCGCATGCAGCGCCTTCGCGATCAATTCCTTGCCGGTCCCGCTCTCGCCCTGAATCAGTACCGTGGACCGGCTGGGCGCAACCTGTGCCACCAGGTCGAACAGCCGCAGCATCGGCTCACTCTTGCCCACGATGTTTTCGAAGTTGTAGCGCTGCTTCAGGGCGCGCTTCAACTGTACGAGTTCTTCTTCGGCGCGATGCCGTCCGATGGCCGCGCGAATATCCGCCAGCAGCTTCTCGTTGTCCCACGGCTTCTGAACGAAGTTCTCCGCGCCCGCGCGAATCGCATCCACCACGTTCGACACCGTGCCGTAGGCGGTAATCATGATCACCGGCAGATGCGGCTGCATCTCCAGAATCCGCGGCAGCAGGTCGATTCCGCTCTCACCCGGAAGCGCCAGGTCCAGCAACAGCAGATCGAACTCATTCGCCGCCAGTTGTTCCAGGCCGGCCGCGCCGTCCGCCGCCATGGTGACGTGGAAGCCTTCCATGCCCAGCAAGGCGTCCAGCGATTCGCGGATCGCGGATTCATCATCGATGATTAGAATTCGTGCCGGACCAACCACCCGAGCCGTCGATGTTGCCTGACGCTCGTCCGTCACTTCCGAGTTGATGGGGATAGTCGCTTCAGCCATGGGCCTTCTTCAGTGGATGTGAACCGGCAATCCCGATCCCGCTTTGATGCGTGACTCTAAACATGAACTGCACTCCCGGCATCGCGCGTGGCATCGTCTGCCGCCGCGCTCCGTGCCACACCTGGAAACTCCAGCCGGAACGTTGTGCCCGCGCCGACCTCGCTCTGCACATGCATCTTGCCCGCATGCTCCTGCATGATGCCGTAGCTGACCGCAAGGCCGAGGCCGGTGCCTTTGTGCTGGCCATTCTGCGGCTTGGTCTTGGTGGTGAAGAACGGATCGAAGATGCGGTTCAAATGCTCCGGCTCGATCCCGCCGCCGAAATCCTGCACCACAACCCAGATGCGTCCGCCCACCTGCTCCGTTGCAATACGAATCCGCCCATCCCGCGCCCCGTGCATCGCGTCGCGCGCATTGAGTAGAAGGTTGAGCACAACCTGTTGCAACTTGCCTTCGTTCCCATGAACCCGCGGCAGATTCAAATCCAGTTCCGTCTCCACGCGAATCCCCGCTGTCTTGAACTGGTGTTCCAGCAGCGTCAGCGTGTCGCGCAGCAGCCGGTTCAGATCGACCGACGCAAACTCCGCGCCGCCCGTCCGCGAGAAGTTAAGCAGCCCATTCACAATCTCCGACGCGCGGAATGTCTGCTGCGTAATCTTGTCCAGCACAGGCCCAATGCGCGCATCCTGCTCCATCATCGGACGCATCTGCTTGGCCAGCATCTGCGTGTAGCTGGAGATCACGGCCAGCGGCGTATTCACCTCGTGCGCAACGCCAGCCGCAAGCAACCCAATCGACGACAGCTTCTCCGCCTGCGTCAGTTGCGCTTCAAGCTCGATGCGGTCCGTAATGTCGTCCACCAGGATGATGCGTCCCAACCACGGTGAAGTCGCGAGTCTGCAACGGAGCAATCGCAATGTTCGCCACGCGCGTCTCGCCGGTCGGCAGCGCCAGCCGAACTTTGTAGAACGTGTGCGTGCCCTGCTCGTCGCGCACGCTGTCGAAGCGGTCCATAAACTCTGCAGGGAAGATGGTCGCCAGCGGCTGCCGCAGCGCTTCTCCCCGCGACTTCGCGTACATCACTTCCATCTGCGCGTTCCAGCTCTCGATCTTGTCGTCCAGATCAATCGCGAAGATGCCAATGTGAATCGACTCGACGATATTCTCGTGGAACTCCTTCAGCCGCTCGAACTCCGTGATCTTCTGCTCCAGACGCCGGTAAAGTTGCGCATTCTGAATCGCAATGCCGATGTATCCCGCCAGCGATCCCAGCACTTCCATGTCTTCGCTGGACAGAAAGTCGCCATCGTCCGTGCGTCCCAGCCCGATGATCGCCACGGTGCGCGTGCCGCCGCCCACGCGGTTTGCCACGCGGCATGGCAGGTAGTAGTTCAGATCCAGCAGACCCGCACTCCTCTGCTGCTCATTCGGAAGCCGCAACACCTGCTGCGGATTTTCAAGGAAGATGTGGTCGTTGGAGTCCGCGCTGTCGAAGTCCAGAAAGCGAACATCCAGCTCGCTAAGATCCGCCGCCGCCAAGTTGGTCAGTCCGTGCGAAGCCGCAAGTTCAAAGTGCCGCTCCAGATTCGCCCGGCCTTCCAGTTCGCGAGTTTCTTCCGCAGCCAGAAACACCGCGACTCGCGTGACCAGCAGAGTCTGCGGCAGACGCTCCACAATCGAGTCCACCAGCGCGCGCAGGTCCGTCTGCGAGTTCAGACTGCGTCCAAAATCAATCAGCGTCTCGCGATAGTCAAAATTCTTCTGGTCGAACACGCGGTCCACGCGGCCCTGAATCATGCGCTTCAGCGGATCGAACGACAGCCCCACCACAATGATCGCGACAATCGGTCCCCACACGCCAAACACCGGATACCGTGTATGCACCATCTCCGACGTCATGCCCACCACGCCGAAGTAGACACCCGCCAACGCGGCAGTCGCCAGCGTATACGTCACGCCGCGCTTGAAGATCAGGTCCACGTCCATCAGCCGGTAGCGCACAATCGCCCAGCTGAACGTCAGCGGCAGCAGCGCCAGGAACAGCAGCACAACCTTCAGCAGCGCGGCCGGCTCCTGCGCGTCCGACATGAAGAGAATCGCGTAGACCGTGAACGGCCCCACCGCCAGCAGCGTTCCGCGGGTCAGCCACTTCAACTGCTGCCGCTCCAGGCCCGACTCCGCATGCAGATACCGCGAATAGAACACCACCGCGGCAATGACGTAATAGAGCGCCATGTAGCCGTAGTGAAGCTGATCCAGCCGATGGCTCAGAACGCCGGTCGCCGACCAGCGCAGCTCCGCCCACACCTGCAGGCCCGCAAGAAAGGCTCCCGGCACATACAGCAGCGGAGCAACCATCCGGCGCCGCGCCGCTCGCTCGGCCGCGCGCTTGTCCCCTCCAGCGGAATCGAAAAAGCTGACCGCAAAGTGCAGGAACAGCGCCGGCTGCAGCATCGTCGCCGCCAGATTTCCCCAGCGGATCACCAGGTCGAACAACCCCGGCTCGCCCGTCGACCGGAACGCGTACAGCACAAACGAAACCAGGCAGAAGACGTAAAAGTGCAGCGACTTCGGCGCTGTCCAGCGGCGAAACAGCACATAAAGCCCAATCAGCAGGTAGACCAGCGCAATCATCCGCGAGCCCTGGTCCGTGGTCCGATCCGCAGGCTCCAGCAACACCTGCACCGGAAATGGGATCAGCCCGTCAATCCCGCTCGTCCCCGGCCTCGGCCGGACGATGGTGTAGGTCGCGGCGCGATCGTAGAGTCCGTTGGCGTACATCGCCCGCACCTGCGACGCCAGCCGCGGCGTAGGATCCCCGTTGATCGACTCCAGAATGTCGCCGTTGCGAACACCCGCCTTCTCGGCCGGCGAATTCGGGGCGACGCGGTCTGCCCGCAGACCTCCCTGCGCCTCAACCCAAACCACCCCATCCGTTGGGAACTCGGTGTTCAGCTCCTGCGACAGGTTGAATCCCGCAAGGACACAAACTCCCAACGTCGCCAAGGCCAGTGCGACGGCGAGAATGCGCGTCTGGAAAGCGTTTCTCATCTTGCGGACACCAACCTGCGGTACCGTACTTCCGGTCGTGTACCCCACTTACACGCTTTAACCATCAGTTAGCAACTTGATCGCCAAACGTAAAGTACCAGATTCCACAACATGCCGCTGCTGCGTCCCCGCGGTCCCTACCAATAATCATAAACGCTTCCATTTATTGGGGAACAGGGCTATGCCATTTTTTGCCAGTCACTTCGATTGACGATAAGACGCGTAATTTCGTATACGCCCCGCAGAGCCGAAGAGTTCCAGCTTTCAGAAGCCTCCCCGAGCATCCACTGCACGTCCAGCCCCAGCGTCGGGAACGGAAGGGGCGAGTGGACCATTCTGAGGCACAAGACTGAAGTTGCCCACGACCGGACTTACAGGCGGTTCGAGGATTACTACCAATTAGGCGGCAATCTGGGAACGGGCCACTTCCCAAATAACGGCCGAGATTGTAAAAATTGATGCAAAGGTCGCGGTGAGTTTGGCGTCTCGGTTTGGTTTCCTGGTGGCCCGCGACGGCACTAAAGTGCGTGGAAGTCATCAGCAATGACCCGATCTGCCATATCCGCGTTCTTCCTCCTCGCCGTCGCCCCGCCGCTTGCGACCGCGCAGACGCCGTCCAAGCCTTTGCCCGTGCCAGACTACGATGTCGTCTCAATCCATATCAACCGTCAAGACCAAGGCTTGGCTCGAACTGACGTCAATGGCGGAGCCTATGCTGCCACCGACGTCACAATAAAGGATCTGTTGGAGCAGGCGTACGACATACGCGAGGACTTAATCTCTGGTGTTCCAGGGTCTCTCGAATCCGTCCGGTTCAATGTCCGGGCCAAGATCGTCGATCCTGACCTTGCAACAGAACGTAATCTGACGGGCCCCCAGCGCAGAGCAATGCTGCTGCCAATCCTTGCCGGTCGCTTCCATCTGAAGGCTCATCTTGTGACCAGAGATATGCCCGTCTATGACCTGACGCTTTTGAAGGACGGCCCAAGATTTTCCCTCTCGCCGGATCAGACCTCGCAGAATGAAAGTACGACCGTGCATAACACCGAATTCAAGGTGCGCAATACATCGATGGCGGTCTTTGCCAAGACACTGTCCCATCAACTCCATCGCACCGTCATTGATAAAACGGGCCTCACCGGCATCTACGACCTTGACCTGAGATGGACGGGCGACGACGTCCCAAATCCCGATCCCAATGCCGCGCCCGGTCTCTTTACTGCCCTCCAGGAGCAGCTCGGCCTCAAACTTCAGCCGGCTAAAGGTCCCGTGCCAACTCTCGTCGTCGACAACGTCGAGATGCCCACAGAAAACTGACAGCTCAAACCGGAAGCTACCTAGGTCTGACTACAGCACCGCTTCAGTCCTAGTGCACGCAAAACGCGGTTGGGGAAACTTCGTCGCTCCGTGCATCGAGCTGACCCGTTTTCAACAGGCAGTTGGGAACCAACCCTGGATGCCCAACGTATAACTACTAACGTCGGAGACAGAATCCACCAGCCACAGGATTGTGTCTCTCAAGGTTTCAAAGAGAACATAACTCCTGCGTTTTGAATATTTTGAAAACCATATCCTTTGTTTTCAAGATTTTGCAAAATCGGTCCGGACCTAAGTGGTTTGTTTGGAATATTATGCAGAAAAACGATACCGGGGGGGCTACACCATGCCGACGCCAATCCCAGAGCTAAGCGACGACCTGCCGCCCCGCTCCGCACCCAGTATCATCATTGAAGGACTATCTGTGACTACGCCTCTATCTCTGCCCGCCGATTTCAACGAGTTCCTCGGCAATACCCACGCCGTCGAGTCTCTTCGCACCGCCATCGCCGCCGGTCGCCTGCCCCACGCCATCATCCTCTCCGGCCCCCAGGGCGCCGGGCAAATACACCCTGGCGCTGCTTCTCGCCATGACCATCGAGTGCGAGCGCCAGCCCCGCGACCTCTGGTCCAACGGCCAATCCCTGGCCAGTTTCTGCGGCCACTGCTCCAACTGCGTGCGCATCGCCGCCGCCGCCAACCTCGAAGAGCAGGTTGCCGCCGCCGTCGCCGCTCGCGAGGAACTCCGCGAAACCGACAAGAAGGAAACCCGCGTCCTGATCCAGCCCCACCCGGACGTCCTCATCCTGCCGCCCGACCCGCCCCAGCTCCTCATCAAGCTCGGCCAGGTCCGCACCCTCATCCAGCGCGCCCACTATCTTCCCGCCGAAGCCCCGCGCCGCATCTTCATCCTCACCGCCGCCAACATGATGAAGGAAGCCGCCAACTCCCTACTCAAGATCCTCGAGGAGCCGCCCGACTCCGTCCACATCTTCATCCTCGCGGAAAACCTCGGCGAACTGCTGCCCACCATCCGTTCCCGCTGCGCCAACGTCCGCCTCGGCGCCCTCCCCATCGAAGAGATGGAAATGATCCTCGCCGACCGCCGTCCCGACGTTCCGCCCAAACAGCGCGCCCTCATCGCCCGCCTCTCGCAGGGCGCAGTCGGCCGCGCCCTCGCCTTCGATCTCGAAACCTACATCTCGGCACGCGCCGACGCCGTGCTGTTCCTGAACAACGCCGCAGCTGCCACCAATGCGTCCTCAAACGCCGAGCCCGACCACACCGCCCTCTTCAAGATGACCGAAACCTACCGTGCCGGGGCCGACGGCCAGACGAAAACACTTGCTCTGCTCCGCGCCTTCTCACTCCTGCTCGAAGATCTCCTGCTGCTCGATTCAGGAACCCCGGAACTGGTCCGCAACATCGACCTTCGCCCCGAACTCGAACGCCTCGCCGCCGCCCTCCCGTTCGCATGGATCGAGCGCGCCAGCCACGCCGTCGACCAGGTCCACTCCGGCATGCGCCGCAACCTCCTCCGCAACCTATCGCTGGACGCCTTCGCCGCCCAACTCGCCACACCCGTTGGGCGTTCGTAGTGTGAGACTTGGCTCAGCCCTATTCGGTCCGCGCAGCCTTTTTGAGCCGATCCCTCAGCGCCTCACCCAGCCCACCCATCGCCGGCAGCGGGCAGACAATCACGTTGACCCCGCGCGAATCCAGCAGCCGCAACCCAAAATAAAGCAGCCGCGCCAAAACCTCAGCGTCCTGCCATGGTCCCCAGCGAAACTGCACCTCCGCTGCACCGAACTTCCAACCGTCCGGCAGCATCACGCCAACCTCTTTGCCGTCGTGCCTCGCAATCTCCTCCAGCATCTCGTTCTGCCCATCGACCAGAATCACCCGCGCTCGCGGAGCATAATGCCGCATTCCCATTCCCGGCGAAGGCAGCGAGTCCGGAGTTCCACATTCCACCGCCGTCACCATCTGCACCTCATCCCCGATCACCTTCGAGATCATCGCTGCCGTCACTGCGCCCGGCCGATAGATCGCCCGCGCTCCCAGGTCCAGCACCGTCGATTCCACCCCAACGCCCGCCGCGCCGCCATCCAGCACCGCGTCGATCCGTCCATCCAGGTCCGCGAGCACATGCGCGGCTGTCGTCGGACTAGGAGCGCCAAAACGATTCGCGCTGGGCGCGGCCAGCGGCACGCCGGCCCGGCGAATCAGCTCCTGCGCAACCGGATGCGCGGGCCTGCGCACTCCAACCAGCGCGCGCCCCGCGGTCACCGCGTCGGGCACCTGCGCCGAGCGCGGCAGCAGAATCGTCAGAGGCCCTGGCCAGAACGCCATCATCAGAGCCTCGGCATCTTGCTTCAGCGTCGGAGTCATCGCCACCACACGAGCCAACATCTCTGGCCCCTCAACATGCACAATCAGCGGATCCCAGCCCGGCCGCTCTTTGGCGGCAAATATCTTCGCCACCGCGATCACATCCAGCGCATTGGCGCCCAGCCCGTAAACCGTCTCCGTAGGGAATGCGACTGTCCCACCCCCGCGCAGCAACTCCGCCGCCCGCGCCATCCCCCTGGCTCCAAGTGGCCCCGCTGCCTGGAGTTGCTCCGTCTTCAGTCCCAAGCCAGCCGCCGCCCGCCCATCCGTTTCGCGTCTCTCTTCATTGTGTCTGTTCATTGAAGGCGTCGCCTCCACTCCTCATCCTACCGCGATCCCCGTATACTCTTCTGCATGCAGAGTGCCGAGATCGAACTCAAGTTCCCCATCGCCGATCTCGCCCACCTTGAGTCGCTGCTTCCAGACCTCGGATTCATACTCGACACACCCCGCACCTTCGAGCAGAACACACTCTACGACACACCCGCACGAACGCTCCGTGAATCGCGCCAGCTCCTCCGCATCCGCCGCTACGGAGATATTTGGACGCTCACCCACAAGCGCATCCCGGCGCAATCTCCCGACAGCGACCCCAACGCGCCTGCGCGCTACAAGGTCCGCATCGAAACTGAAACCGAGCTCGAGCGACGGTCCCGCACTCGGGGCGGTCTTTGAGCAGCTCGGCTACTTCCCCTGCTTCCGCTACGAAAAATTCCGCACCGAATGGTCGCAGACTACGCCGACCATCGAAGGCCCGCTCTTCTCCGGCGTACCCGACTCCGCCGATTTCGTCGCGCCCAATCCCATCTGCCACCTTGTCATCGACGAGACCCCGATCGGCGACTACGCCGAGCTCGAAGGGCCGCCCGCCTGGATCGACGAGACACTCGCCAAACTTGGCGTCGACCCCGACACCTGCCTGACCGACAGCTACGGCAAGCTCTTCCTCAATTGGAAACAGCGCACCGGAAGCTCCGCCGAGAATCTCACCTTCGACGAGATCCCGTCGTCTGCCTCCGCCGAAGTTCCGCAACTCTCACTCCGCTAACGCACACTCCACGCCTCGCCGATACAACCTCTGAGGCCGGAAATCCGCTCCGGCATCAGGGGAGTCCATGAAGCTCGAAACCAAGCTTTGCGTCAGCACCGGTGTCCTTGTCCTGGCCATGTTCATCAGCGCCTTCGCCGTGCAGATCGAGCTTCAGCAGGCCAATCGGCTTTCCACCACTCTCACCGAGGAAACGCAGCCTCTCATCCAACTCGCCCACGACGGCGGCTTCGCGCCCCAGGTCAGCGCGCGCCGCGAGGACGAGATTGCTCAACTCAAGAGCGCGAATTCCACCGTGCTCATCACTCTCTGGACTACAACCATCCTGAGCGCCTTCGTCGGCGGCTTCATCTCGATCTTCTTTGGACGCCGCATCAGCCGCGGCATCGGCTTGCTCGCGGACCGCGCTCACGCGATCGCATCGGGCGACCTGACCGGCCGGGAACTTGAACATCGGACCGTCGGATCAGGTCAACTCTCTCGCCAAGGCCATCCAGCAGATGCAGAGCAACCTCGGCAACATTATCCGCAGCGTTGCCGACACCGCGCGTTCCCTCAGCGCCAGCGCCATCTCCATGAGTTCCCCAACGGACCACATCCATCGCCGCGTGGATCAGCAAACCCAGCAGACGCAGCAGGCCGCCACCTCCATGCAGGAGATGTCCGCCTCCATCGGCGAGGTCTCGCGCCACACCCGCTCTGCCGCCGAGACCGCGCGCTCTGCCGCCCAAACCGCGCGCGAAGGAGGAGCCATCGTCCAGCAGATGCTCGAAGCCATGCACTCCATCGCAACCGCCGTCAGCGACACATCCTCCACCATCGGGCTGCTGGGTGACGACTCGCATCGCATCTCGCAGATCGTCACCGTCATCGATGAGATCGCCACCAAAACAAATCTGCTTGCACTGAACGCCGCTATCGAAGCCGCCCGCGCCGGTGAGCATGGCCGCGGCTTCGCGGTCGTCGCCGGCGAAGTCCGCCACCTTGCCGAAAGCACGGCCCAGGCGACAGGCGAAATCTCCGCCATGATCCAGGGCATCCAGCAACGCACCCGAAGCGCAGTCGCCAGCATGGCCTCTGGAACCGTCACCGTCGAACAAGGTGTTGCGACTACAAACAAAGCCGGCCAGGCTCTCGAGCGCATTATCGGCATCGCCGAACAGGTTGACCGCATGATTGCTCAGATCGCCATCGCCGCATCCCAACAGGCGGCGGCAGCCGATCAATCCAGTGCCACGCTGGACTCCATCCATACTCTCAGCTTCGACAATCTTTCCGAGATGTCCACCACTTCCGCCAGCATTGAAAGCTTGCGCTCGACCGCCGCTGCACTCCAATCCCAGGTTGAACGTTTCCGCCTCGACCTGGACAGCGAGCGAGACAGCACCTCAGCGAGCCAGCACCTCAGTGCAAAGCAAAATCCGCAAGCCTGGCTTGCGGATTCCACTAACTCGCTAACCTGCTGACTCGCTGCCTTAGAAGATCTGGAAGTTCACCTCGACGTTCAGTTCGACCGGAACCGGCTTGCCGCCTTCCATCGCAGGCTTGAACCGGTACTGCCTCACGGCCTCGACCGCCTTCTCATCCAGTCCCATGCCTACGCCGCGAAGCGTGTGTACGTTCTGCGGCATGCCATGCGCGTCCACAATCAGGTTCACCAGGACGACGCCCATGAACTTCGCCTTGCGCGCCTCTTCGCTGAACTCCGGCTCAACCTGGTAGATCACGACCGGAGTTGAAACTCCGCCGCCGATCTTCCTCAGTCCGCCACCATAGTTGCCACCCGTTCCCGGCCCAAGTCCGGAGCCATTGCCCGAACCCAGCCCCGAACCTTGGCCGTTGCCCATCGAGTTCCCAATCAGCGGCGAATTCGGCATGCCCAGGTTCGGCATATTGTTGTTCGCCATCTTCAGGTTCGTCTGCACTTCGATCGTCGGATCGGGCATACGAATCTTAGGCTGCTCCATCGGAGGAGCCTTAGGCGGAGTAATCTGTGTCTCAGCGAACTTCGGCAACTGGCCCTTGGTCACCGGTGTCGGACCGCGCTGTCCACCGCCGCCGCCCATCGTGTCCTTCAGCGGAGCCATTGGAGGAGGAGTCAAGATCTTCGTCAATTCCATCTGTTTGGCGACCATGTTGTTATGGATGGCCTTCGCACCCCAGAAGAAGAACAGCAGAATCAGGGCTGTGTAAATAACGATGGCCGAGGCCGTCGCCTTCGGGTCCTGGTGGGTCGCCATCCGGTCCACCACCGGGATCGGCTTCGACTCCAACACCAGCGGAGGCAGCTTTACAGGGAAGAATACGTCGCGCAGATTGCTCCACAACGAGGCCCACACGCCCTCTTCGGCCTGCATTGCATCGCCTTCGCCAAGCGAAGACTCCACGCCAGCCCTCAGCGTAGGTGCCGGTTTTGCCGGATCATCCTTAGGTAAAAATCCAAACTCAGACAAGTCGATTGCCTCAACCGCAGAGCCGTGCCGGAGCCTCTCTGCCTTTCCTTCGGATTACGCGCGCCTTATATCTCTTAACGCTGCCGGTCTACCGCCGGTTCCAAATCACTGCGCGCTGCATCTGGCCCCACACGACATTCTACAAAAGATTTGCCCGCAGAACCGTTCCTCTCTCTTTGACGCACTTCACCCCATGGAAGTCTCTATTTCCGGGCCCGAAACTAGGCCAATCCAGACTGTTTTCAGAAAGCTATCCCGTTCAACCCCCAAATTGCTCCTGAAATGCTCCCCCATCCCGCAACCAACTCATTCCTCAACCCATCCAGCGCCCTCACACCCGGATACAATAGAGGTTTGGACTGAAACGCAACACGAGGAAAGAATGCCCGAAGCACCAGCACAAGAAGCCTGCTGAGCCAATAACCAGGATCCAAAGCCGCTGAAGTCCACACTGAATCTCCCGCAGACCGCCTTCCCCATGAAGGCCGGCCTGCCCGTCAACGAGCCCATCCGCCTCAAGTCGTGGGAACAGTCCGACCTCTACGCCCAGATTCGCGCCGCCCGCGCCGGCTCGCCCCGCTACATCCTTCACGACGGCCCGCCCTACGCCAATGGCGCCATTCACCTTGGCCACGCGCTCAACAAGACGCTCAAGGACTTCGTCGTCAAAACCAAGACCATGGCCGGCTTCGACGCCCCCTATGTCCCCGGCTGGGACTGCCACGGACTTCCCATCGAGATCAAAGTCGACGAGCAGCTCGGCCGCAAAAAGCTGGAGATGGACCCCGTCGCCGTCCGCCGCGCCTGCCGCGAGTACGCCCAGAAGTACCTTGACCTGCAGCGCTCGCAGTTCATCCGCATGGGCATCTTCGGACGCTGGGCCGAGCCCTACTCCACCATGGACCCGGTCTACGAGGCGCGCATCGCCGAGACCTTCTTCCACTTCTTCGAGAACGGCTTCGTCTACAAGGGCCTCAAGCCCGTCAGCTGGTGCATCCACGACCGAACCGCTCTCGCCGAGGCCGAAGTCGAGTACGCCAACCATACCTCGCCCTCGGTCTACGTCCGCTACTTGAAGATCAACGAAGCGGGTGCCCCACATCTCGCTTCTGAGATGTGGGAGGGAGCGCCACCGAAACCCGTCTACACCATCATCTGGACCACCACCCCGTGGACCCTGCCCGCGTCCCTCGCCGTGGCCTTCCATCCCGAGATGGAGTACGTCGCCCTCAATACTCCCGACGCGGTCTACATCGTCGCGCAGGCGTTGATGTCTGAAGTCGTCGTGCACGCGCGCCTGATGAGCGGCACGAACCCCGCCGAGCCCGCCTCGGCCAGCGACATCCTCGCGCTCTTCAAAGGAACCGCCCTCGACCGCGCCACCTTCCAGCACCCGTTTCTCGACCGCACCGTCCTCGGCACCAACGCCACCTACGTCACGGCCGACCAGGGCACCGGCGCAGTCCACACCGCGCCCGCACATGGCGTGGATGACTTCGCCACCGGCAAGCGCTACGACCTGCCCGAAGTCCAATATGTGGATGACGCGGGCCGCCAGATGCACACCGAGCGCTTCGGAGGCCACCAGCCCCAGCCCTATGAAGGCCTCACCGTCTTCAAGTCCAACCCCGTCATCATCGAGCTGCTGAAGGAAAAAGGCGCGCTGCTCTCCGACACCAAATTCGAGCACTCCTACCCGCACTGCTGGCGTTGCCACAACCCCGTGATCACCCGCGCCACCGAACAGTGGTTCATCGACATGGAAACCCCCATGCCAGCCGCGGACGGCGGCGTCACTACCTTCCGCCAGCGAGCCCTCGACGAAATCAAGCGCGTCAACTGGGATCCGGCCTGGGGCGAAGAACGCATCACCAACATGGTCGCCACCCGCCCCGACTGGTGCATCTCACGCCAACGCATCTGGGGCGTCCCCATCGCCGTCTTCCTCTGCCGCAAATGCGCCACGCCGCTCAAAGACCCAGCCATCAATAAGCTCGATCGTCGATCTCTTCATCAAAGAGTCCGCCGACGCCTGGTACATCGCCGAAAACGCCCTGAAGAGATCCTGCCGCCGAACACCGCCTGCGCCTGCGGCCATACCGAGTTCCGCAAAGAGATGGACATCCTCGACGTCTGGTTCGAGTCCGGAGCCAGCTCTCACGCAGTCCTCGACTTCGACCCCGACACCATGCAGAAGCCTGGCGCCGACCCTCGCGCCGACCTCTACGCCGAAGGCGGCGACCAGCATCGCGGCTGGTTCATGTCCTCGCTGCTCTGCTCCATCGGCATGCACAACCGCGCGCCGTTCAAAGAGGTCGCCACCTACGGCTGGACCCTCGACGAAAAGGGCCGCGCGCTCTCCAAATCCCTCGGCAACTTCATCGATCCCGTCGCCATCATGGACCAGCTCGGCGGCGACATCGTCCGCCTCTGGGTCGCCAGCGTCGACTTCCGCGAAGACGTCGTAGCCAGCCTTCCGCTGCTCAAGCGCCTCGCCGAAGAGATCTACCGCAAGCTGCGCAACACCTTCCGCTTCCTCCTCGGATCGCTAGCCGAAACCAATCCCACGACCGGCGAGGTCCACGCCTTCGATCCCCGCCCCATGGCCGAAGGCGGCGACGCCGTGCCCTTCGAGCAGATGCAGCCGATCGACCAATACATCCTCGCGAAGACCGCCGAACTCACCGGCAAGATCACCAAGGCCTACGCCGACTTCGAGTTCCACCGCGTCTACCACCTGCTCAACGAGTTCTGTAACTCCGAGCTCAGCGCCTTCTACCTAGACGTCCTCAAGGACCGCCTCTACACCTACCCCGTCGCATTCAAGCCCGGCCACGACTACCAGCGCGATCTCTATATCGCCCGCCGCAGCGCGCAAACCGCCATCTACAAAATCACCGACGCCCTCGCCCGCCTCACCGCCCCCATCCTCAGCTTCACCGCCGACGAGGTCTACCAATCCTTGCCCGGCACAACGGGCAGCGTCCACCTAACCCTCTTCCCCAACACCCGAATCCCTCGCGCCGACCGCTGAAAGCCGAAAGCTGATAGCCGACTGGGAAAAACTTTTGCAAAGGCGCTCCGAGGTACTCGCAAAGCTCGAAACGCTCCGCGCGGAAAAGGTCATCGGCAAAGCGCTCGAAGCGGTCGTCACGCTCTACATCGGAGAAACCGAAAAGAATCTGGAGAAGAGCTACGCTGCTTCCCTGCCCGAGCTCTTCAACGTCTCTGAAGTCGATTTTCTTGCGGTCCACACGACCGATCCGGACTACATCGCAAATCTTTCAGTCGAACGTTCCCGGCGCACCAAGTGCGATCGCTGCTGGCGCTACACCGACGACGTAGGCCAGCAGGAAAACTACCCAACCGTCTGCCTCCGCTGCGCCGAAGCCCTCGACGCCATCGACTTCCCTCCCTACTCTGCCACCGTCTAACCACTGGCGACTAACAACCAGCAACCACCACTTACCACCGAGAAAAATGACCCTCATCACAATGCCGAATCCGCCCGCAACTGACAACCTGCAACCTGCAACCGTCAACTCCGATTCCAAAGATCGTCGCCCCATCCTGCTCCTGCTCAGCGCTCTCGTCATCCTCGCCGACCGCCTCTCCAAGAACTGGATCATCCATCGCATCCGGCCCGGCTACGACATCAAGATCATTCCCGGCGTCTTCCGTCTCTCGCACGTGCTCAACACCGGCGCCGCCTTCTCGCTGTTGGAGAACCTGCCGCCCAACGGAGTCCGCATCGGCCTCATCGCCTTCTCCGTCATCGCCGCGCTTATCGTCTTCGCCTTGCTCTGGCGCTCAGGCCGCAGCATCACCCTCAGCTCTGTAGCCCTCGCTCTCATTCTCGGCGGAGCCCTCGGCAACCTCTACGACCGCATCCGCTTCCACCACGTCGTCGACTTCCTCGCCGTCCGCATCTACCACTACAACTGGCCCGATTTCAACGTAGCCGACTCCGCCATCGTCATCGGCGCCTGCCTCCTGCTCCTCGAAATCTTCCGCGCCCAGCCCACCGAGCCCGTCTAAAGGCCCCCTCCACATCGTGCTCCTGTCGGTCGCAAACAGAATTCAGCGCCGACCATCGGGAGGCCCACGCGAAGCTTTAAAAGGGCGTGCGAACGCCCGATTCGCAATCCCGGCTCATCTATCCGACAATAGAGAGTGGCCATGATTGAGCAAATTTCCGAAGTGAACGCCGCCGAAGAATCCGTGCGGCCCGCGCCAACCGCGAATGACCACATTGTCATCCGCGGCGCGCGCACCCACAATCTCAAGTCCATCGACGTCGACATCCCGCACAACGCTCTCACCGTTGTCAGCGGCGTCTCCGGCTCCGGCAAGTCCTCGCTGGCCTTCGACACCGTCTACGCCGAAGGCCAGCGCCGCTATGTCGAATCCCTCTCGGCCTATGCCCGTCAATTTCTGGAGCGCATCGAGAAGCCCGACGTCGACCACATGGACGGCCTCGCCCCCGCCATCGCCATCAAGCAGAAAAATCAGACCCGCAATCCCCGCTCCACCGTAGCCACCGCCACCGAAATCTACGACTACCTCCGCCTCCTCTACGCCCGCTGCGGCACCGTCACCTGCCTCCACTGCGGAGGCATCGTCCGCCACGATACCGTCGACGAGATCGTCTCCACCCTCCTCGCCTTGCCCGAATCCACCCGCGCCTACGCCCTCTTTCCCATCGCCCCCGCCGAGGTCAAGCTCGAACCGCTCCAGCCCGCCACCACCGAAGTCATCCCCGAACCACCCAAGCTTCCCAAAAAATCCGCCTCCAAAAAATCCGCAAAACCCGCCTTACCAGTGGTCGATTTTTCTCCGATAACCGATGCCCTCAAAGAGCGTCTCACCGAGCTACGCCGCCGCGGCTACAACCGCCTGTATCAAGCGGGCAAGATCGTCGAATTCTCCACTCCCGAATCCCTCCTCGAACTCGATTTCTCTCAGCCAATCTACGTCCTCATCGACCGCCTCGCCATCTCGCCCGACATCCGAACCCGCATCGTAGACGCCATCGAAACCGGCTACCGCGAGGCCGGCGAAGTCCAGTTCCATACCGTCCCGCGCGAAGCGAAGAGCCACCCCAGCACCTCCGCTTCTCTGCCGCCTTCGAGTGCTCCACCTGCCACCGCGCCTACCGCGAGCCCGAGCCGCGCCTCTTCTCCTTCAATAATCCCTACGGCGCCTGCCCGCGCTGCCAGGGCTTCGGCAACACCATCGACTTCGACCCCAACCTCATCCTCCCCGATCGCTCGAAGACTTTCGCGCAAGGTGCAATCGCTCCGTGGACCACCCCCAAATACCGCCCCTTCCACGGCGAGATGATCCGCTTCGCCAAGTCCGCCAACATCCCCACCGACGTCCCCTGGTACGATCTCGACCCCGCCCAGCAGGAACTCCTCTGGGAAGGCCGCGGTACGTACCCCGGCATCCGCGGCTTCTTCGCCGCGCTCGAGCGCAAGAAGTACAAGCTCCACGTCCGCGTCTTCCTCTCCAAATACCGCGGCTACGCGCTCTGCCCGGATTGCCGAGGCCAGCGCCTGCGCGCCGAAGCACGCGCCGTCTTGATAAACAATCAGAACATCTGCGAAGTCTCCGCCCTCACCATCACCGCCGCGCAAAACTTCTTCGACAATCTGCAACTCTCGCCCGCGCAAACAGAAATCGCAGGCAAGATCCTCGAAGAAGTCCGGCAGCGCATCCACTTCCTCCACGAAGTCGGCCTCGACTACCTCACCCTCGACCGCCTCAGTTCCACGCTCTCCGGCGGCGAATCGCAGCGCATCCAACTCGCCACATCTCTCGGCTCGCGTTTAGTCGGCGCACTCTACGTACTCGACGAGCCAAGCATCGGCCTGCACACGCGCGACACCGCCAAGCTCATCCGCATCCTCCACTCCCTCCGCGACCTCGGCAACACCATCCTCGTCGTCGAGCACGACCCCGACGTCATCCGCTCCGCCGACTACCTCCTCGACCTCGGCCCCGGCGCCGGCGAACTAGGCGGGCAGTTCCTAGCCGCAGGCACCGTGGCCGAAGTAACCGCCAACCCCCGTTCCATTACCGGAAAATACCTCTCCGGCCGGCTCACCATCCCCATCCCCAAACACCGCCGCGAGCCCGGCCGCGAGGACCTCTCGTCTCACCGGAGCCCGCATCCACAACCTCCGCGGCGTCGACGTCGATATCCCCCTCAACCTGCTCTGCTGCGTCACCGGAGTCAGCGGCAGCGGCAAGTCCACGCTCATCCACCAGGTCCTCTACCGCGCGCTCATGCAGTCGCTCAACCGCGAACCCGGTGCCTCCGAGCCCGAGCCGACGCACCTCTTCCGCGCCCTCTCCGGCACCCAGCACCTCAACGACGTCATCCTCGTCGACCAGTCCCCCATCGGCCGCACCCCGCGATCGAATCCAGTTACATATATCAAGGCCTTCGACGAAATCCGCGCGCTCTTCGCTGCTCAGCCCGATGCCAAGCGCAAGGGCTTCACCGCCGGCAGCTTCTCCTTCAACGTCCCCGGCGGCCGCTGCGACGTCTGCGAAGGCGACGGCACCGTCACCGTCGAAATGCAGTTCCTCGCCGACATCGAACTCCCCTGCGAAGAATGCAACGGAACCCGTTACAAAAACTCCATCCTCGACATCAAGTACAAGGGCCGCAACATCCACGACGTCCTCAACATGACCGTCAAGGAGGCCCTCAGCTACTTCGCCGGCATCCCCAAGATCGTCGACAAGCTCTACGTCCTCGACGAGGTCGGCCTCGGCTACGTCCGCCTCGGCCAATCCGCCACCACGCTCTCCGGCGGCGAAGCCCAGCGCGTCAAGCTCGCCTCGCACCTCGCCACCGCACGCTCCATCTCCAACCGCAACGCCAGCGCCGACTCAGCCGCCCAGACCGCAGCCCGCACTCGCTCGCGCACCCTCTACATCCTCGACGAGCCCACCACCGGCCTCCACTTCGACGACGTAGCAGAAACTCCTCGCAGCCTTCCGCAAACTCATCGAAGGCGGCGGCTCCCTCCTCGTCATCGAGCACAACCTCGACGTCATCAAGTCCGCCGACTGGGTCATCGACATGGGCCCCGAAGGCGGCTCCGCCGGCGGCGAAATCGTAGCCACCGGAACCCCCGAAGAAATCGCCGCCAACCCCACCTCCCACACCGGCCACTACCTGGCCCCAGTCCTCGCCCTCAAGCCGGCTTCGCACACGTAATGTCAGATTTGGCTTGATGCTCGACTACCAAAGTGAGAGCATTCGCTATGCGATATCGACTCAAGCAAGTGATCCTAAGCATCGTTGGCATGGTCTTTGCCATTATCACTGTTGCGCCGCCTCGCGGATTAGACACTGCAACCACGATCGAAACCATGATCGGGAAGTCGTTGGTGCTTCTGCTGACATTGGTGTGCTTCAGAGCCGCGAGCAACGCTGGGAAGAAATGCACCAGCCTGCCGATTCAAACCGAGAAAATGCGCGTGTCATTTTGAGCCGCAGGTGAACAATCGCGCACCGATGGCACCGATTCATAATTACCTTTGCCGCGAGTACAAATTCGCTCCCGGCATTCCAAGTCTCCGCGAATTCCGCATTTGTCCGCGCCTTCGGCTGCTAAAATAGTTATATGCCAATGCGTTCAGCTAACACGACCGCAAAGCCTTTCGTGCTCGGACAAAGCCGCTTCGCTGCCATTACCGCAATGGAAGGGCTGAAGCTGAGCCGCGACGGCCAGGCTCGTCTCGAGCGCACCCAGGCGCTCTCTCTGGAACAGCGCCGCGCAGAGACAATCCGTGCGTTCACTGAAACGCAGAAGCGCAGATGAACTCTGAGGGCTACGACGCCTTCGAGGATCCCTACTGCTATCCCGGCACCTCTGTCCTTCGCAATCGACTCGACATCCGCTACCAGTCCGAGCTCGATGCGATTCGGAGGTCGAAATCTCCACCCTCCGCGCGGAAGAGCCTCTGCCCAAAGGTGCCTTTGACCCGCCACACTACTGCCACATTCACCATCATCTATTTCAGGACGTTTACACCTGGGCCGGGCAATACCGCACCGTACGGATATCGAAGGGCGGCAACTCATTCTGCTATCCAGAACACATCTCCGCCCAGATGGAACGCATTTTTCAGAAATTGCAGCGTGCCGAAGCTCTCGCACAGCTAGACCAGGAAGCACTCCTCGATAGCCTCACGCCGTTCTTGAGCGAACTCAACGCCATCCACCCTTTTCGCGAGGGCAACGGTCGCACGCAACTTGCCTTTCTAGGCCTCATCGGGAACGCATCCGGCCACCACTTCCATTTCGAAAAGTTGATTCGGGATACCTATCTCCCCGCTGTCATCGACAGCTACTTCGGGAAACTGCAACCCTTACGCGACGAGCTCAGAAAACTCCTCACCTAAGTTGCCCCATTGACGCGCAGCCTCCCCCGCATGAATAGGTTCCTCACAATCTGCCGTCCCTGGCTTGACACCGGGACGTCTCCATTGACTCGGGTAGAGACAGAATCCACCAGCCTCAGGCTTGTGTCTCCCTAAGCTCCAAAGAAACCATAACTCGAGCATTTTCAGGCCCTAAAAACAACTCCCTTTGCTTTCAGGATCATGAGCGCTAAGTGGTTTCTTGGAAGATTATGCAGAAATCAATAGGGGGGAGGGGGTACACAATGCCAACGCTAATTCTAGCTATGCCTCAAGTCAGCAGCGTTGATCGATTCGGCCCGCGCAAATCGGTATCAGGCTTTTTCCAACCGCACCTGCACCTCTTTGCCCATCTCCATGGGAACCGCCAGCGCGAGGCACTCAAACCCCGGCACCAAATTGAAAGTCCTCTCCGTAGGCAAAGCCTCGAACGCCGCATCCGTCTTCACCACCAGAGATCCCTTAACCTTAGCAATCCGCACAGTCCCCGCATCCGCCCGCACCACGGCCTCATCACTCCGCGAGATCACCGGCAGAATGAACCGCACCGGCGCCCCCACACCAGCCCCATCCACCCGAGCCACAATCTCCACTCCACTCGCGCCCAGGTTGTACTTCAGCCAATACCGAACCTCGCCCACGGCAACAGGCTTACCGGAAGCCGTCAGCAACCGCCCGCGCGCCTCAAACCGAACCTCGCCACCCGCCTCGGTTGCCGTAACCACCGCCTTGAGATCGCTCAAACTCGTATATGTCACATTTGCACCCTCGCCAGTCACCAATTCAATCCGCGGCGTCAGCGTCATATGCGGCCCATCGCGAAACGCTTGCTGATTCGAAATCTCAACCAGCTTGTACTCCGTCATGCTGGCCGTCAGAATCGGCCCCAGCACGCGGTGATACAGCATCGTCAGAGCCCCGCCGGTAGCGTGTCCGCCGCCCTGCCCGCCGCCAGCCTGCACCTGCTCGACATACTCAAAATCGTTCTCCGTCACCGTCGCGCGCCAGTCGCCCACCGCCGCCAGCCGAGTCCCAATCTCCGGAAACGTCTTCAGCCCCTGAGCATCTTCCCGCGGCAACGTCACCCGCTCCACCACCCCCAACTGAGCCCCACCCCGATCCAGCACAGTAGCCAGCGCCTTCGCATGAGTAAACGTGTGATGGATACACGGCGAATATCCCGCCGCCAGATAATCCGGCCCACCATACAGCAGCCCGTCATGCGTGCAAGCCGCCATCAACTCCAGATTTCGCCGCGCCACCTCGCGAAACTTCGCATCATGATCCGCCAGCAACACATACGCCGGATGGCACCCATCGCTCGTCCTGCTGCCCCACCAGCTCCACTTGTAGTTCCGCGTCCCCCAGCTGTTATCCCACGCACCATCCGGCAGCATAAACTCCGCATGCGTCCGCAGCGCCTTCACCGTCTGCTCCATCACCACCGCATCGCCCGTCAGCACCGAATACATCGCCAGCGCCGGCAGCGACTCCTCCACGTTGTACCCAAGATCGACCGCGCGACATCCCTTCGCCGTCACCGCATTCAGCGGATGCCCTTCTCCCGCAAGAAATCCATTCGGAGTAAAGTGTTCCAGCGCTTGATGCGCCAACCCGCGCCCGCGCTCCGTATACTTCGCTTCTCCCAGCACCTGCCCGCACAGCGCAAAGCAGTACGAAGCCGTCACCGGGTAATTAATATTTCCCGTGTCAATCGAGATAAATCCATCCAGAAATTTCACCGCCCGCGCCAGCCGTGCCATCCACTTCGCGCGCGTCGCCGCGTCCAGCAGTTCGCCATGATGATGCAGCGCTTCGGCCAGCGCAATCGAATGAAACACCGTAATCCCTTGCCACGAACTCAGCGTAACGTCGTTCACCCAGCTTCCATCCGCCCGGCTCACATTCCGTTCCGACCACTCATGCACCGCTACCGCCGCACGCACATACTTCGCATCGCCGGTAGTCCGCGCCACGCGCAGCAGCGGATAAACCGCATCTCCGCATCGCCCATGGATGATCCCGCACCCCGGACACACCAACGCCCCGACGCACTCCACCGTCGCGCAATCCCCGTCTCCTGATGCGCAATCAGCCCATCACACCACGTCTTCAACAACTCCGCATAAGGCCGCGCCCCCGCAGCCACAGCCGGCGACGAACCCGCAACTTCACCCGCCATCAGCGAAGGAAATCCAAGCCGCGCACCCAACACCCCAGCCGCCGACAACCGCAAAGCATCCCGCCGCGTAATCAATCGCTATTTCCCTTCGTCCTTGATCGGTTCAATCGGTGCCAATCGGTGTTAAGCCTTTGCCCTTCACTTCACCAACACCGGCTGCAGCCAGGCCCCATCCCCAGCCGCATCCCAAACCGCCAGCCTCACCCACTTCTTCCCCGTAGCATCAAACGGAATCCGCAGCGTCTTCGTCCCAAACTGCGTCGTATCGGTCAGGCTGACAATCTTCCGGTCGACGTTCGTCCCATCGCTCCACACCACCTCCGCAAAATCCAGCGGAAACGTGTACTCGATGTTCGCCACATACACGCTCTTCGCGCCCGAGCCTTCAATCTTCCAGTCGTGGAACAGAATCTCGCCCGTCGTTCCGAAGAAGTTCCCTTCATGCAGACCCTCCACCACCGGAGCCCAGCTCTCATTCCACAACGGCACCTTATCCATCTTCACGTAATTGATCGCCAGGAAAGGATACGTATCGTCATCCGGCCGCTTCATATACGTATCGCCCTCGGCCAGCATGAACTTCGGCTTCGGAGCCCAGTTGCTCATCTCATCGTTCAACCCGAAGCAGCGCACCTCGCACAGCCGCTTCTGCGACAAGTCCGCAGGCAGCGACTCCCACGATGCCGCCGATAAACCGATCGCTCAAAAAGAAATCCTTGTCCTTATACATGTCCGGAAACACCGCCGAACTCTTCGTCCGCGGATGCGCCGTCCACATAATGCTCTGCGTCTCGTTCACCATCCTGAACATCTGCTCCGCCGACCCGATGTGATACACCTTCCCATATCCGGGAACATCCTCTTCATACGGCCGCTTCGCGTCATCGTACCGCGTGCGTAAAGTACACCGGCTTCGGCGTCATCAAATACCAGTGCCCGTCGAAGTAAGAATTCACCTCTTCCTCCGGCATCACCAGAAAATTCTTATCCGACAACTTCCGCGAAGCCTCAAAGTACGCCTTCTGTTCCGGCAACCGCTTCGGCCCTGGATCGCGCTGATCCGAGTCATCATGGAAGTCGCCGAGATATACAACGTTGATCCCCAGTCCGCGGAACACCGGAACCCACGTCGGTTGAAAATCCGACGTCCCGCGATCCCGCACCATCTCGTTCAACTCCAGATGAAAGTGCCCCGTCACCGTCTTGAATCCCGGCACCGGTTTGTACACATCGTCGTGCGTGTACTTCAGCACGGCTTCATCCGTCGCATGGCTGCCCGTCGCGCTCAGGTAGTAATACACCGGCATGTGCTGCATCGTTCCCGGAGGCGCGTTGTACAGCGCATAGTTCAGTACCTGCTGCCGCGCAACTCCGCTGCGCCGGCGCCACACCTCATCCGTCACGCCCCACGGATCGTAGCCCTCGCCTCGCTCCGGCTGCATCACGCCCAGCGAAAACTCGCTCGCCGAATCCTTGCGGTAGTAAACGTAACCAAGATTGACCTCATTCTCGCGCGCAAAGAAAAACTTGTG
Organism: uncultured Acidobacteriaceae bacterium; assembly: GCA_963822225.1. GTDB lineage: Bacteria > Acidobacteriota > Terriglobia > Terriglobales > Acidobacteriaceae > Edaphobacter. Next base: position 317,398 of record CAWGGW010000006.1, read on the forward strand.
CGGAGGCGGAAAAATCCCCAGCGAACCCTCGCCCGCCTCCAGAATCTCCACCCGGTTCCGCGCCCGCACGTTGACCGGCTGCTCGTTCACATCGCCGCCAAAATCCTGCTCCTGCCATATCTGCGAAGTATCCCGCCACACCACCTTCGTATCGTCCTTCAGCGCAAAACCCTTCAACCCCGCCTTGTAGATGAACGCCACATCCTTCGCATCGCGTACTCGCAATCGCCTCCTGCCGCAGCAGGTTCGACCCCTTGTAAACCGTGAACTGCAAATCTCCCGCAAACAATCCCAGGCTCAATCCATTGAACGTCACGCTCAGCCAGTTGCCGTCCGTCTTCACCCTACACGCGTCGGATTTGTAACTCACCGAGGCACGTTTTATCTCGGCCTCGGTCCGCCCCGGTCCCACCAGGTGGCTCGAGTCATATCCCGGCACCGCCAACGGCGCGTCCCAGAAAACATTCCACTTGTAGCGCTCCTCATTCTCCGGCGTGTCCTGATTCAGCCGCTTCAAAATGTCCAGCTCCGTCTTCGACATCCGCCGCTTTCCGGTCGTCACCTGGAACTCCGGCGTCAGATCCTTCCCCAGCACCACCCAAGCGCCGCCAGCCTTGCGCGCCGCCAACTCCGCCACCACCGGCTGGCCATCCTTCAACGCAAACTGCGCCCGCAGCTCCTGCTGCCCCTCGCCCTGCCACGTCAGCGTCACGCCGCCGCTGTTCGCCGCAGCCCGCAACCCGTCCGCAGCCTTGTAATCCTGCATATTGCAGCTCGCACCCTGCGCCGAGCTCACGCCGGAGAGCATCCCCAAACCCATCACCACGGCCAGCAGCTTCATTTGTTTTTCCCGTTTTCACTCCGCCGTCAATCCACCCGGCAGACAGATTCGCCGCATCACACCACACCGAACCTGAGGCATGAAAAGAGGCAGAACCACTGTACCGCACCGCACCCGTTACTGATGCAGCCTGACCGTCGCTAGGCCTGCCGCGACACGATCACCGGCGAAGCATCCTGCGGCAGCAGTATAGAGAAGGTCGTTCCCCTGTGCTCACCCGTCAGGCTAGACCGCACCCGGATCGATCCGCCGTGTTTCTCCACCAATTGCTTACACACCCACAATCCCAATCCATTTCCCACCGTGCCCTTGGTCGTAAAGAAAGGGTCGAAGATCCGTTTCGTCGTCTCCGCCGCCATGCCTGTCCCACCGTCGGCCACTGCAATCCGCACCCACGGCGTTCCATCGTTCGCATCCACCAACGCAGTGGCCCTCACCACGATCTTGCCGTCCGGCCCGACCGCATCCAGACTGTTCGCCAACAGATTTGCCAACACCTGGCGCAGCTCTCCTGCAATTCCCGACACCTGTAATCTCTCCTCGCACTGCTGCTCTACCGTCGCCCCGTTCGACCTGATCTTCGCCTGCAACAGATTGACCACCGAATCAATTAGCGCCGACACAGAGTTGCTCGTAGCCGCCGAGAACTCCCGGTAAAACCCCAGCGACTGCCGTGTGATATGCGCAATCCGGTTCAGTTCCCCCTCTGCAACCTCCAGATACTTCAGCGCAGCCTTGGGAACACCACTGGTCGTGCGCGCCAGGTACAGCGTATTCATCATCCCTTCCAGCGGATTATTGATCTCGTGCGCAATGCTCGCCGCCATCCGCCCTGCTGTAGCCAACATTTCGCTCCGCAGCAGCGCAGCCTCAGCCTGCTTACGAGCAGTATTATCCGTTCCGATCAGCAAGTAGCCAATGATCGTCTGCTCCGCATCGCGCAGCGCAGTCACAGAAACCAACGCCGGAATCTCGGTCCCATCTTTGCGGATGTATGTCAGTTCATAGATGTCTTCAATCCCGCGAGCAGCCTTGAAGACAAGAGCCTCAAAACCAGGTGTAATGGGCGTTCCGAATTCCGCGCTCAATGCCGCGGCCCGGGCCACGATCTCCTTCTTCTCCGAAAGTTCCGCCGGAGTGGCTTTGTCGACCACTTCCTCGGCCGTATACCCCAACATCCGCTCGGCCCCAACATTGAAGATCTGGATCACCCCGTGCGCATCCGTCGCAATACTCGAAAAATTCGCGCTACTGAAGATCGCGCGCTGCAACGCACCCGCCTTCAACAGCTCCTCTTCCGCCAGTTTGCGGGCGGTGTTGTCGGTCCCAATCAAGAGGTATCCGATAATGTCTTCGTCCGCATCGCGCAACGCCGTCACCGACACCACCGCCGGCAATCGGCTCCCATCTTTGCGGATATAGGTCAGTTCGTAGATATCCTCGATTCCGCGTGAGGCTTTAAATACCAAAGCTTCAAAGCCAGGCTGAATCTGAATTCCCAGTTCTACGCTCAGCACGGTCGCCCGAGCGATAACTTCCTTCGGATCGGAGATGTCCGCAGGCGTGATCTTGTTCACAACCTCCGCGGCCGCATATCCCAGCATGCGCTCGGCCCCAACATTGAAGATCTGGATTACTCCACGGGCGTCCGTCGCAATACTCGAAAAATTGGCGCTGCTCAGGATCGCCCGCTGCAGCGCGCCCGCTTTCAGCAGGGCTTCTTCCGCCTGCATGTGCCCGTTCGCCTGCACTAACAAGGAGTCCTCCGACGATACTCCAGGGCTCGATTCCTTAATTGACCCAGCCGCTAAACTAACATGATGCTACCAATCCTCCTCTCATATCCACGCGCCGGCTGTGCAAAATTGCTCACTCTGCATCGAGCCTGCCTGCAACTTTGGTGGGAGTGCCGACCTCGCCTGTCGAGGATTACCTTCAGGAAAGTCCGTCGCACTGTCCAGGGGGCCCCATGAAAGTCCAAGTCCCAGATACCAACCCACTGCAATTCACCTTTTCCCGCTTCTATCTCGATGAATCTGGGCAGGACCTCATCGAATACGCGCTGCTCGCAGCCCTTGTCGCCTCCGGTTCAATAGCCGGCACGCAGTCCCTTGCGCTTTCAATCGCTGACAGCCTGGGCGGTGTCCAAAACGCCCTGACCAACGCAATTCCAGCGCCGTCTAGCTCAGGCGCAGGCAGCGGTAGCGGTGGTGGGAACAACGGAGGGGGCGGTGGCGGCGGTCGCGGCGGCGGCAATTTCGGCGGCGGCGGCGGTGGCGGTGGTCGAGGTGGTGGCGGTCGAGGTGGCGGCGGTCGAGGTGGCGGCGGCCGTCGAGGCTAGCGCTTCCCCACTGTAAACCCGTTCCTGCAACGATCCTTCCAGAGCATTGGGGTCTCGACCCCCAGTCCCCTGGTCCGCGTCCTGACTCTCTCGCGTGCCTGGCTAACACCTTCCGGGGAGTGCCTTTAAGCAGACATCGATCTAACCTACGTCGACTGAGTCAGAAAGGACTGGGAGGTCCCTTTGACCGCACGTATGCAAGTTGCAGTACCCTCCAATCCGATAACCAGCTTCCTACACCGCCTGTGGCAGGAAGACGCTGGCCAGGACATCGCTGAGTACGCTCTTGTCGCCCTTGCCATGGGCCTAACCTCCGTCGCCGGAGTACATGGACTCGCGTCCTCGATCGTCAACGACCTCAACTTCATCGTCAACGGCTTCAACAACGCCACCAACGGCATCCCTCGCTAGTGGTCCTCCATACCCTGATATAATCAGGCTTAGCAGCGAGACCCGGCTCCGTGCCGGGCCTTCGTTTTTAAGCCGCGTCGAATATGCCCAAATCCCTTCCCCCCGCACTTCGTCTCGCCGCCTGCATCGCCTCCGCCTGCCTCACACTCACGCTGTCCGCGCAGGACTTCTCCCACCCAGACACCCAGCCCACGCCATCCGCCGCCCTGGTCCAGCAGGCCAACGACGCGCTCGCCGCCGGGGATTTCCCCGCCGCCCTCAAGATCCTCACCAGCCTCAACACCCAGACTCCCCACAACCCGCAAGTCCTTTACGACCTTGGCCTCACGCTCGAAGCGCAGCCCTCAGCACAGGACGCCCAACTCACTCCTGAATCCTGCTACCGCCAATCCATTGCGGCGGATCCCACTTTCCCACCCCCGCACGTAGCTCTCGGCCTCCTGCTCGCCCGTACCAATCGCTTCGCCGAAGCCCGCACCGAACTTCTTGCCGCAATCAATCTCCCCGCCAACGAGCCCGCACTCAAGGGCCGAGCTCTCCGCGCCCTCGCCAAGCTCGATCTGAACGGCGACTCCGCCGATAACTTCCCGCCAAATCCAGCCGCCGCGTCGGACGCCCTCCTCGCCGCACTCAAGCTCACCCCCGAGCAGCCCGACGACATCCTCTTCGCCGCCGAGATCGCCGAAGCAGCCGCCGATCTCCCCGCTGCCGAAGCCGCCTACCGCCGCTACCTCGCTCTTCCCGGCAACGCCGCCGATCCCGAGGCCACTTCCGCGCTCGCCCACATCCTCATCGCCGAGCACCACCCCGCAGAAGCCGAAGCCGTTCTCATTCCCGCACTTGCCCGGTCTCCCGGCAACCCCAGCTACACCGCGCAACTCGCCGAAGCCTACCTCGCCTCAGGCGATCCCGACGAAATTGCCAAGGCCACGCCTCTGGTCGAAGTCTCTCCATACCCAGAATCCCACCAACGCCAACGTCACCCGCCTCCTCGCCCGTATCTACCAGGAAACCAATCACCCCGACCAGGCCGACCCGCTTTACGAATCCCTCATCACCGCGCAATCCGATCACCCCGACCCCACCCTCCTCGTCGACCGCGCCGAAGTCCTGATCCGTCTCCACCGTCCCGCCGAAGCCGAAAAGCTCCTCAAGCAAGCCGTCGCCGATCGCTCCGCGTTTCCCTCGCCTTCCGCCTTCGCCGACGCCGCCACCGACCTCGCCTTCGCCTCCGCAGAAATCGACGATCCAAGATCGGCATTGCAAGCGTTAGCGCTGCGTGCTACAGTGCAGCCACCTTCTCCCGCGTCTCTTTTCCTCGAGGCAACGGCGAATGACGATTTGCATCAGACCACCCAAGCCGTCGAGCTTTACAAGAAATTCCTCGCGGCGGCCAATGGTAGCTTGCCCGATCAGGAGTCGCAGGCGCGCCAAAGGCTCGCCGCACTCGAACACCGGAAGTAGGCACAAGTTCACCTCGAGGTGAATCATGAGCTCTCTTCGACGCCTCACCCATCCCGCCTACCAGTTCAGCCCAATCCTGCACCTTGCCTGCCTCGGCCTTTTTTCGACCCTGTGCCTCACCGTGCCCGCACACGCCGCCGCCTCCGCCGACGAAGCCATCCCCACCCCTGAAGTCCTCGCCCAGCTCGAACTCCGCGCTGCCCAGGCCGATCCCCGCGAGCAGGTCTTCCTCTACACCCAGCTTGTCCACACCATGACCCAGAAGGCCGGCAAGGAAATCGCCGACGGCGACACCGACGCCGCAGCCGCCACCCTCAAGAAGGTCAACCAATACGCTACACCTCATCCACGTCAATCTCGCCCGCAACGCCAAGAAGCTCAAGGACGCCGAGGAACTGATGCACAACACCACCTACCGCCTCGGCCAGGTCCTCCACCTCGTCTCCGGCGATGACAAAGTCACAGTCCAGGAAACCCTCAAGCAACTCGACCAGGTCAACGACGAAATCCTTGCCCAGGTCTTCACCCACTAACACGATCCAACTCCGCGGAGCTCACACTTGCTTCGGTATGCTCACGGTTCAGCCTGAGGCTTTAGCCTTGGGTTCATCCAGTCGTCGCACGCTTTTGGACAAAAGAGGGGCTTTAGCCCTTGGGCTGTATGCCTATCGTGTACTGCCGCCACTTCATCCTCGCAATCGCACGGGTCCGGCTCTTAGCCTCCATCTGCGTTGCAGCCCTTCTAGCGTCTCTCGCGCCCATCCCTCCGCGCCCAGCAACGCGACTCCGCCCTCACCGAAGCCGAGGTCGAGCAGGTCCGCGAAGCTCGCTACTACCCCTCCGACTGCATCCTGCTCTTCGTCAAGTTCCTCGACCTCCGCGTCCAGGAGATCCAGGACCTATACGCCAAACCCCGCCGCCCCGGCCGCGAGCAGGACACCCACGACCTCCTCGTCCAATTCACCTCCATCGCCGACGAGCTATCCGACAACCTCGACGACTACGGCCCCCGCCGCATCGACATCCGCAAGGCCCTGCCCAAGATCATCGACGCCACCGCCCGCTGGTCCTCAGCCCTCAAGTCTCCGCCCGACGACCCCACCTACGACGTCGCCCGCAAGATCGCCCTCGAATCCGTCCGCGACCTCCGCGAATCCGCCACCGAGCTCAACGCCGACCAGACCGCCTGGTTCAAGCTCCATCCCCCCACCAAACAATCCCCCACCGACAAAGCCCCACCCATCGACATCCCGCGTTGAGACAAGGCACTCGCTCTACCTCTAGAAGTGCCTCACCAGGCATGGAAGAACCCATCCCGCTCCGTCACCTCGCACCTCCGCCCCAAACAGCTCGCTCAGCACTGGCGCGGTCAGCAGCTTCTCCTTCGTCCCATCCGCCACAATCCGCCCGGCCCGCATCATGATCACCCGCCCAATCTCCGGCAGAATATCCGCAATGTGGTGCGTAATCAGCAGAATCCCGGTCCCCTGCTGCGCCAGCCGCCGCAGCATCGTCCGCAGATCCTGCTGCGCCGCCAGATCCAGCGCGTTCGAAGGCTCATCCAGCAGCAGCATGTCTGCGCCCGACCCCACCAGCGCGCGCCCAATCATCACCCGCCGCTGCTCTCCGGCCGACATCTCGCCCACCGGCTTCTCCGCGAGCGCCGTCGCGCCCACCAGCTCCAGAACCTCATCCGCCCGCGCCCGCATCGCGTCCGTCACCACCAGATTCGGCCACAAAGTCGAGCTGGAAAAGAACCCCGTCAGCACCGCATCCCGCCCAGCGGTCTTCAACGTGGCCTTCCCTGGCAACTCCGGAGAAACAACGCCGAGCCGCTTCTTCAACTCCGTCAAATCCCAGCGCTCGCGCCCGAAAATACTCACCCGCGTTCCATCCATCGCCAGCGGATAGCACTCGCAAGTCATCGTCTTGATCAGCGTCGACTTGCCGCAGCCATTCGGCCCCAGGATCGCGATATGTTCGCCCGCGTCCACGCGCAGATTCACATCGTGCAGCACCACCTTGTCGCCGCGCGCCACATTTACATTTTCCAACTCAAGAAAGGTCTGCATCTCATTCAAGAATAGACCGAACGCTGCCACCTTATAATCGACCGAAACGCCACACAATGCTCTCAGAAGACAATCCGTCCGAATCGAATCCTCCGACATCGTCAGCGGCATCTTCATCGCCGCTTCGATCCTCTGGTGCATCTACTGGTTCGTCCACGCCTGGAAATACTGGGAAGACGACGCGTGGATTCACCTCGAATTTGCCCGCAGCGTCGCCGCAGGCCGCGGCTTCGCCTTCAACGGCCACGTTGTAGCCGGAGACACTGCGCCGCTCTGGGTTCTTCTCCTCGCCGGAATGCACGCCATCATTCCCAATTGGCTCGTCGCAGGCAAAGTTCTAACCGTCCTCGGCGCGGCGCTTGGCCTCGGCGGCGCGTATGCGTTTAGCCGAAAGCTGGCGGCATCGCTGCTCCCGCCGCCAGTCGCGCAAATCTTTCCCTCCGCGATGGTCTTCCTCATCGTCGCCAATCCCTACTCCTGCTACTGGATCTTTTCCGGAATGGAGCCGTTCGCCGCCTCCGGACTCGCCTTCTTCGCCGTCCTCGCCGCCACGCGCGATCGGCCGACAACCGCATCGTTTCTGACCGCGTGCCTGCTCGCCGGAATCGCTCCGCTCCTGCGTCCCGAGATGATCTTCTTCACTGCTCTACTCGTCCTGCCGCTGCTCGCGCAGGTCTACAAGCTTCCCGCAAAACCCACAGCCTTCATCGCCGGCCTTTTCCTGCTTTGCGGGCCGATAGCCGCCTGGTCGCTGTACTCGCTGCACGCGTTCGGCCACATGCTCCCCAACACCAACGCCGCAAAACGCGCCGCTCCAAGTGACTCTGTCGTCCATCGCCTCCTGTCCATCTACTCGATCGGATTTCCGCTGATCGTCTGCGGCCTTCTCGCTGGCAATCATCTTCCTCGTCCTGCGTTTCTCCACGGTTCGTCGCTCCTTCCAGAATGCCATCACATCCTCCTTCAGTCGCACCTCCAGACCACCAGCCGAATCTTCCTCTCGCCGCCTGGATATTCATCCTCTGGCCGGCAATCGCAACCGTCTTCTACATCGCCGATCACACCTACGTCCAGACGCGTTACATCCTCGTCACCGCGCCCGCCCTCACCATCGTCATCCTGGCGCTCTTCCTGCGAGCCTCCCAACGCACCGGCCGGGTTCTATACGTCGCATCGCTCGCCGCGGCGCTCCTCGTCAGCGTTGTCACAACACGTCCGTTCATCCGCAACAAAGGCATCAACTGCCAGGTCACCCGGGGATTCGCCCTCTTCATCCGCGACCACATTCCACCCGACGCGCCCGTCGCGCTCTACGGCATCGGGCAGATCGCCTTCGTCTCCGAGCATCCCATCATCGACACCGGCGGAATCACGCGTCCCGGCGTAATCCCCTATCTCAACTCGCCCTACGACATGCTGCGCTGGGCCAAATCCGAAGGCGCGCAATACATCATCGACGATCATCAGCCTGAGCCCGGCGCGTCCGTCGTCTACTCCGACCAACTCCCATTCACCGGCTGGACCCTCAAGACCTCGCGCTACGCATCCTTCACGCGAACCGAGATCTGGAAACTCGCGCCCGCCCCAGAGCAGCCGCTTGCACCCTTGAACTCGCCTCCGCTTCTGCCAAACCTTAGCTGCTCGTGCGAGAATTCGCATCACGGACAAAACCATGCTTCGAGTTCCTTACAACGATCTCCTCGCCGCGCTCGAACGCGGCATGCATCATCTCGGACTTGAAGGCGAGCGCGCCGCTCTTAGCGCCCGCCTCTTCGCCGAAACCACCCGCGACGGCGTCTACACCCACGGCCTCGACCGCTTTCCCCGCTTCGCCGAGATGGTCGCCAACGGCTGCATCGACGTCAACGCCGAACCCACGCGCATCGTCGGCGCGGCAGCGCTCGAGCGCTGGGACGGGCATCTCGGCGTCGGCAATCTCAACGCGCACATCGCCATGAACCGCGCCATCGAGCTCGCCAACCAGCACGGCCTCGGCGGCGTAGCGCTCGCCAACACCAACCACTGGATGCGCGGCGGAAGCTACGGCTGGCTCGCCGCAGACGCAGGCGTCTTCGCCATGTGCTGGACCAACACCCTCGCCAACCTTCCGCCGTGGGGAGCGTCGACTCCCGCCGTCGGCAACAACCCGCTGGTCATCGCCGTTCCGCGGCCGGCCGGCAAACATGTCGTCATCGACATGGCCATGTCCCAGTTCTCCTACGGCGCGCTCTCCGCGTACGCCGCCCGCGGCCAGCAACTTCCCGTCCCCGGCGGATACGACAAAGCCGGCAACCTCACCACCGATCCCGCCGCCATCGAAGCCTCCACGCGTGCCCTCGCCATCGGCTACTGGAAAGGCTCAGGCCTCTCGCTGGTCCTCGACATGCTCGCCGCTATGCTCTCGGGCGGCAACGCCGTCCACGACATTCCCCGCGAATCCACCCGCGAGTCTGGCGTCAGCCAGATGTTTCTCGCCATCGATCCCTCCAGCCTCGCCGCTCGTGCCGAACTCGACCGCATCGCCGACGGCATCGTCGAATCTCTCCGCGAAGCCACACCCATCGACCCCGCCAAACCCGTCCGCTATCCCGGCGAACAAACCCTCCGCCTGCGCGAGGAAAACACACGCCTCGGCGTCCCAGTCACGCCGGCGATCTGGCAAAAACTCCAGTCCCTGTCCTTCTAACTAATCTGCGATCGCTTAAGCGCTGAAATGCCCTAAGGCGTAGGCGCCCCGCCACCACTCTGCGCCGAAGCCGTATTCCCCACGCGCGGATAGTACCCGCTCCGCGTCCGCACCGACAGCTTCGAGTAGCCCTTCTCCTTCGCCTCCACATGCACCACGCGATATCCGCCCAGCGTCGGAGACTTCGTCGAGTGATACGCAATCGTGTACTGCGTGCGGATGTCGTTCGCCACCTCCTGCGCGATGGCGTCGACCTCCTTCACCGACCTGGGAAAATAAGCCTGCCCACCCGTCTCTTCCGAGAGCGTCTCCAGCACGCGCCGCGCGTGTCGTGACTCACTCTTGGTCGTGTCGTCCCCAAATAGCAGCCCGATGCAATAAATCACCGGCCCATCAAAGTCCTGGATGCGCCGAATCGCCTGATCCAGCGTCGCGCTTGAAGCATTGTCTTCGCCGTCGGTAATAACCAGCAGCACCTGCTTGGGATGCTTCGCATTCTTCGATAGATAATCGGCCGATGCCACCAGCGCGTCGTAGATCGCCGTCCCGCCCGACGACTTGATATACGAGAGCCCCTGCTGCAGCTTGCTGATGTCGCTGGTAAAGTCCTGGTCGATGAACGCCTCCCATGAGAAGTCCACGACAAAAGCCTCGTCCGCGGGGTTCGACAGCTTCACCAGGTCCAGCGACGCTTCATCCACCGCCTGGCGCTTGTCATACATCGAGCCTGAGCTATCGATCAGGATTCCCAGCGACACCGGCAGATCCTCATGCCGGAAGCTCGCAATGGTCTGCGGGACTCCGTCCTCATAGACGTGGAAAGCATCCTTCTCCAGCGTCTGCACGCTGTGCCCCGCGGGATCGAACACCGACGCGTTCAACCGAACCTCGTAAGCATCTTCGCGCAGCGTAAACCGCCCGCCAGAGCCACGTGCAATCGTCCCCAGCGTGGTCGTCGGCGCCTGATTGCTTATAGGCTGCGCCGGAGGATCAGGATCAGGCGAAGGAACAGGGTCGCGGTCCACATCCAGCGAAGGCTGCGCGGGCGCACCCGTCGCCTGCGCCGGGGCGGCCTGTTGAGGTGCGGCCTGCTGTTGGCCCAGCGTCTGCCCGCTTACGAACAGAAAAACAGCGATTGCGGCGAAGACTCCGCCGACACCTCGAAGCCTCTCTTCTCTACTCCGATGGTGCATAGTACCCCTGGCGAAAATGTACAGTCAGTTGCGGAAGGCCCGGCGGGGGCACAAGTCTTACCTTCAATTTACGCCAGTTCCCGTCGTGCTTCACCTCCGACGGCGTATATCCGATCACGTACTCGTTGCGCAGCTCCGCCGAGATGCGGGTCGCGACATCCTGCAGGTCGCTCACGTCGCCACCAACGTTGAACATCCGGCCGCCCGTCATCTCGCAGATATCCTTCAGCAGTTCCGGCCCTAGCTGCTCCTCGGTCGTCGGCGCGTAGCTGTCGAAGATGCCAATCGCGTAAATCTGCACATCGCTCTCGCGCACCACGCGCCGCAACTCGCCCTCGGTGTAGCGGCTGCGGTTGTCGCCGCCGTCCGAGATAATCAGCAGCGCCTTGCGCTCGTACCGCGCCTGCCGCAGATGGTCGATCCCCAGGTAAACCGCGTCGATCAGCGCCGTCCGGTTCTCCGGCTTCAGCATCACCATCCGAGCCTCAACGTCATCCGGATCCGACGTGTAATCCACAATCACCGCCGGCCGGTCGTTGAAACCCACCACGAAAAACTCATCCTGCGGATTCGAAGTTCGCAGAAACTCCGTCAGCGCCTTCCGCGCCCGCACAAACTTCGACGACATACTTCCGCTCAGGTCGAAGATGATGCCAATGGTCAGCGGCGCGTCCTGGCTGGAAAAATACTTGATCGTCTGCCCGATGTTGTTGTCGTAAAGATAAAAGTTGTCCTTTTCCAGCCCCGTTACCAGCCGGTTCATCGGATCGGTCACGGTCAGCGGAACCTGCACCAGGTTCACGTCCACCCGGATGCGTGCGTCCCGATGCGACGTAGCCTTCGCCGCCACGTCGCTGCCCTCAATCAGAGGCTTCTTTTCCTCCTCAGTCTTGGGCGGTGGAGGCGGGGTCGGAGTCGCGACATTATCCAGCGGGTTTTCCTGCCCATAGCCGGGCACCGCAACCCAGCAGAATCCGGCTGCCAGCAGGCAAAAGAACGCCGCCGCCCGGAAACTCTTCGCCAGGCCGCCACCCGCCACGTCTGCCGCTCGATCCCGCATCCTCGATTCCATGTCGCTCACACGACCGATACCTTCATCATCTCTCATTCCCGGAGTGTCAGCTTACTCCAAACCTTCCGAATATGATGCACCGTCCCGTTTACTCTGCGGTAGCCCCCCGGAACCCCCTGTTCCTCTGACGCCGCTCGGCACTGGAAGGAGAGCGAAGTCCAATTCTGCCCACACCCTCTCAGAACTAAACATGCGCCGAATTATTCCTTGCCTGCCGCAGAATACATACCTCCTTGAAGGAATGTGGATTCCCCTCCCCGTACAATCGAACCAGACAATCTCCAGGAGAACCCAGACCGAGCATGGCCCGCATCTATCCGTTCCGCGCACTCCGCTACGACACCTCCCGCGTCAACATGGAAGACGTCGTCACTCAGCCCTACGACAAGATCACCCCCGAGATGCAGCAGCGCTACTACGAGCGCAGCCCGTTCAACCTGATCCGCATCATCCTCGGCAAGCGCGAACCCAGCGACACCGAGCCGCAGGACTTCCTGCCCGCCGGCGAAAAAGCCAGCAACGTCTACACCCGCGCCGCCGGATACCTCAACGACTGGCGCGCCAAGCACATCCTCGCCGAAGAGGCCGAGCCCGCGCTCTACGGCTATTCCCAGACCTACGCCGTTCCCGGCACCTCCGAAGTTCGCGAGCGCCGCGGATTCATCGCACTCGGCCACCTCTACGACTACGCCGACAAGGTCGTCTATCGCCACGAGCAGACCTTCCCTAAACACAAATCCGACCGCCTCGCCCTCTTCAAAGCCACCCGTGCCTACTGCGAGCAGATTTACATGCTCTACTCCGACCCAGCATTCATGGCAGAGAAGCTGATCTTCGGTAAAGATTCGAAAGAAGCCCCGCCCGCCGACCTATCCATCACCGACGAATACGGCGTCGTTCATAAAGTCTGGAAGCTCACCGATCCCAACCTGATCAACCTCATCGTCACCGCCATGGCGGACAAGAAGCTCATCATCGCCGACGGCCATCACCGCTACGAAACCTCCGTCGCCTACGCCAAGGAGCGCTCAGCCCAGCTGAAACTACCGCTGGACGAGCCAATCGACCCGGACGAGAGGGTCAGCTCCGGCCACATCCCGGCGCCGCCCTTCCCCGAAGCCGCCATGATGATGACCTTCGTCAACATGGACGCCCCCGGCATCACCATCCTGCCCACCCACCGCGTCGTCTTCGGCCTGGAAAACTTCTCCTCGCCCGACTTCATCACCAAGGCCAGCGAGTACTTCGACGTCACCGAACTGGCCGACGACGCCCCAGCCTCCGGCCTGATCGCCGAACTCACCAAAACCCCCGGCGAATCCTTCATCGCCGCCACCGGCGACGGCAACTACCTGCTTACGCCCAGGCCCGACGCCATCGCCCCGGTGATGGCCGGCCTGCCCGTCAAGCAGAGTCAACTCGGTGTCGCACAGCTTCACAAAGTCGTTCTCGACAAACTCCTCGGCCTCGATCAGGACACCATCACCCGCCTCGGCAACGTCCACTACATCCGCGACGCGCAGGAAGCCGCAGGCCTGGTTGAGTCCGGCGACGCCGACATCGCCTTCCTCATCAAGCCCATCACGCTCGATCAGCTTCGCGACGTCTCTCTCTCCGGCGAAGTCATGCCGCAAAAGTCCACCGACTTCTACCCCAAGCTGCTCAGCGGATTGGCAATCTACGCTCTGGATTAACTCTCGCAGCCGTCATTCTGGCTCGCAGAGTCAGAATCTCCGTATTTATCTTTGATACTGCAACCTAAAATGTGCACCATCAGAACCAGTTGACTCCCACCCGCAAGCACGCCGCCGTCCTGCTCGCCGCACTGGCGAGCGCGGCAGCGGCTGCGTTCTCGTTCGCCGCCCAGCCCCAGGGACAATCCACCCGCGCCGCCGCTGCGCCGATGAACCCGAACGTCGTCGTCCTCGATCCAGCCCACGGGGGCACCGAAGCTGGAGCCACCCTCGGCGATAAAGTTCTGGAGAAGGACATCACCCTGGCCGTGATGGCGAAGCTCCGAACCGCCCTGCAAGCCGCCGGATTCACCGTCATCTCCACCCGCGAAGCCGATAACCCCGATCCCCCCAACACCGACCAGCGCGCCGAGATCGCCAACCGCGCCCACCCCGCGGCCTGCATCGTCATCCACGCCACGGCTACTGGCTCGGGTGTGCACATCTACACTTCTGCACTCTCACCCGCGGCCGAGGTAGATCCCGATGCCGCCTTCGTCCCAATCCCTTGGGACACGGCCCAGGCCGCCTATGTTTCCCAAAGCCAGAACCTCGCCGGCGACCTCAGTTCAGCTCTAAGCAGCAACCACCTTCCCGCCTTGACGGGCCAGGCCTCGGTCCGGCCGCTCGACAACCTGATGTGTCCGGCCGTCGCGGTTGAGATGGCCCCGCTGACCGCCCCAGGTGTCGGCTCGACTGCCGCATCCGACGCCAGCTACCAACAACAAATCGCCACCACGCTGACGGCCGCATTGCGTACATGGCGCGACAGCCTGCAGGCCGTAGCCGCCCAGTCCGCCGCCGCAGCCCCTGCAAACCCGCAGGCTAAAGCCGTCGCCGCCGCTCAGGCACTTACTCACGCCGCCGCGCGCACCCAACCTTCCAACGCCGGGACGCAGCCAGCGAAGGGGACGCAATGATCCCTCGCTACCAGCGCATACTCTTTTGGATCCTCGCCGGCGCCATCACCCTGATGGCCCTGTTCCTGCTCCACGGATGCGAGCAGGCCCGCGAAAAGCTCACTCGCCACCGCGACGAGACGCCCCTGGCCGCGCCCGTCGCCGCACCCAGCGCGTCGGTTCAACTCGCCCTGGCCGACGACTCCGACGGCTCCATCACCCTCACCCCACGCGACATTGCCCTGCCCGCCGAGACCACGGCCCGCGCTCACGCCCTGCTCAGCCGCCTCATCGCCGAGTACTCCTACAAAGGCTCTACCCACCCCATCGAGAGCGGCCCAGCCATCGACGACGTCTTCGTCCTCGACCTGCCGCTGCAGGCACCCGGAACCAAATCCGCGGACCTCGCCAGCGAATCCACCGAACCTCACACTCCCGGCGGCCAGCTAGCCATCATCAATCTCCACGGCACCTTCGCCGACCATCACCCCTCCGGCATCGAGCCTGAATCGCTCACCATCCAGTCCATCATCGGCACCCTCTACGCCAACTTCCCGCGTATCGAACAAGTCCGCTTCCTGGTCGACGGCCATCCCCGCGACACTCTCAACGGCCACGCCGATCTCCTCCGCACCTATCCCGTCGTCAGCACCTCGACCCGCGCCGTGCAGGAGATGCGTTAGTGCCCGCAACCACCATCGGGGTGTTCGACTCCGGATTCGGCGGCCTCACCGTCCTCCGCGAACTCCTCCCGCTCATCCCCGGCGCCCACTACATCTACCTCGGCGACACCGCCCGCCTGCCCTACGGTTCCAAATCCCAAACCACCATCGCCCGCTATGCCGTAGAAAGCGCCCGCTTCCTCGCCAACCGCGGCGCCGACCACCTCGTCATCGCCTGCAACACCGCCTCCGCACTCGCCATGGACGAGATTCGCGCCGCCGTCCCAATTCCCGTCACCGGCGTCATCGAACCTGCCGTCAATGCCGCACACCATCGCCACCCCAACTCCGACGTGCTCGTCCTCGCCACCTCGGCCACCGTTCAATCCCACGCCTACCGCACTCACTGCAGCGCCCACAACCTCCGCGCCACCGAAAAAGCCTGCCCGCTCCTCGTACCTCTGGTCGAAGAAGGATGGGTCGACCACGCCGTTACCCGCGATGTTCTGCGTATCTATCTCCGCGAAGCCCTCGCCGCATGTGCGCCCAAGGCAGTGCTTCTCGGCTGCACCCACTACCCGCTGCTCGCCGCGCCAATCAGAGCCATCCTCCACGAACTGAACTCCCAGGCCGAAGTAATCGACTCCGCCCGCGCCACCGCCATCGCAGTCGAAAGTGAAATCGCCAGCCCGCCCGCGACCTCCGCCTCACCCGCCACCTTCCAGTGTTACGCCACCGACTCCACCGAAAAATTCGCCCGCCTCGGCACCCAGTTCCTCGGTCAACCCATCCCCGCCGTAGACCTCCTCGACCTCGGCGGCTAAACTAAAATCGTTTTCACCTAATAACCAACAACCAGCAACTAACAACCTCTATGCCCTACCTCCTCAAGACCGAACCCGACAAATACTCCTACGACGACCTCCTCCGCGACGGCGAAACCACCTGGGACGGAATCTCCAACAACCAGGCTCTGCTCACCCTGCGCAACATGAAGAAGGGCGACAAACTCGTCATCTACCACTCCAATGTAGGCAAAGCCGCCGTCGGAACCGCCAAAGTCGTCTCCCTGACTCCCAATCCGGAAGACCCCAAGAATCCGTTCGTCCGCATCCAGCCCATCAAACGCCTCAAGCGCGAAAAGCCGCTCGCCGAAATCCGCGAAGCGCCCGTCTTCAAGGGCTCCATCATGTTTCGCCAGTTCCGCCTCTCCGTCGTTCCCCTCACCGACGAGCAGTACGATTGGCTCACCCTCGCCTGAAGCCTCGTCCACCCATTCGTGGTTCAAAGCGACGAGTCATAGAGCCTTAGCGGTCATCCTTTGCGCCACGCCGCCGCACAACTGTTCGCCCCTCTACAACTTAAGTGCCCTACTTACTAACCAGAGACCTGTCTAGTATTGGCTTCAAAGGTTGGGCACACATGTACGTTTTTTCGTGGTTAGACAACCGTACCCTTATCGCCTGTGACTTCATGCTCGCCGTGGCATTTGCCATCGTCTTCTTCGGCATGAAACGCACCTACCCCAACCTGCGCGGAATCAATACCATCGCGGTCAGTTTCCTGCTGTGTGTCCCCGGCACATTCCTGATCGTCTCCCGCGGATCCATCCCCTACTTCGTCTCCGTCGTCATCGCCAACATGTTTATCTTTGGGTCCTTCGTGTTTTTATATCGAGGCATCCTCAGATTCATTGGCAGCCGCCGTAGCGCAATCATTCCAATTCTGGTTTCCTCCGCCGCGCTTGCCGTCCTCTTCTATTACAGCCAGGTGCAGGACAGAATCGTCCCCCGTATCGTCGCCATCTCGCTTACCGTCGGCCTGGTGCGCGGCATGATCGCTCTCGAGCTATTCCGCAAGTCCCCGTCCTTCACCAGCCCCACTGTAATGCGGGTCTTCGCGGCCACCATGTCGCTCTTCGCCGCCGTCACAGTCAACTGCGGCATTATGACCATCCTGCACGGCTCCCCGTCGACCCACGGCCTGGAGAGCAACGGCGCCGGAACCGCGACCCTCCTACTCAGCCTTGTCTCCCTATTCATCACCGGTCTCTTCATCCTTCTTCTTTCCAGCAGCGAACTCATCGCCGCCAGCCGCGACGAGTCGCTCAAAGACTCGCTCTCCGGTGCGTTCAACCGCCGCGGCATCGAGGTCAAACTCGCCGCCGAACTCAAGCGCATCCAGAGCGGCAAACTGAAGCTCTCCATCGCCCTCATCGACGTCGACTACTTCAAGTCCATCAACGACATTCAGGGACACGCTGCCGGCGATGCCGCCCTGCGCGACGTAGCCGAAGCGATCTCCACCCATCTCCGCGGACGCGATTACCTCGGCCGCTACGGCGGCGACGAGTTTCTCCTCATCCTTCCCCAGACTCCCTGCAGCATCGCCGTCGGGGTCACAGAGCGGCTCTGCCAGGCCGTCAGCAATCTCAGCGTCGCCACCGGCGGCATGCCGCTCACCCTCAGCATCGGCCTCACCGAAGCCGTATCCGCAGACGACGCCGTTACCCTCATCGCCCGCGCCGATAAGGCCCTTTACCAGGCCAAGAGCGACGGCCGAAACTGCCGCCGTGTAGTCACCGCAAACCCTGACGGCCTGCGCGCCGTGGATGCCATCGGCACAATCCTCCTGCCCGGCGTCGAGTCCTCCCTGCTCCAATAAACATCCGTCCACCGCTCTGCCCCCTCGAACCTGCCCTTCGGGCTGATATCCTAACCCTGAGTGTGTTTGAGGGAGTGGAATGATTGATTTGAAGGGAAAAGTGGCCGTAGTATTCGGCCTCGCAAACAAACGCAGCATTGCCTACAGTGTTGCCCAGAAACTCGCCGAAGCCGGCGCAACCCTGGTCCTGTCTTACCAGTCCGAACGCCTCCAGCGTGAAGCCGAAGAACTCCTTCAGGATCTCGGCCAGACCGACACCGGCCGCGCGTTCAAGTGCGACGTCTCCATCGACGAAGACATCGACGCGCTCTTCACCCAGATCGCCGCCGCCTTCCCAGTTCCAAAGATCGATATCCTCATCCATTCCATCGGCTTCGCCCCCGCAGACGCGCTCAAGAACGACTTCCTCTTTACTTCGCGAGAGGACTTCCGCGTCGCTCACGACGTCAGCGTCTACTCTCTGATCGCCCTCGCCCGCGCTGCCGCGCCCCTGATGACCGACGGCGGCTCCATCCTTACCCTCACCTACTACGGCGCGGAAAAAGTCTTCCCCAACTACAACGTGATGGGCGTCGCCAAGGCCGCGCTGGAATCCGCCGTACGCTACCTCGCCGTCTCTCTCGGCACAAAGAACATCCGCGTCAACGCCATCTCCGCCGGCCCCATCAAGACCCTAGCCGCCCGCGGCATCGGAGACTTCAGCCAGATCCTCAACGCCGTCACCGCCCGCGCCGCCCTGCACCGCAACGTCGAGCAGATCGAGGTCGGCAACACCGCTCTCTTCCTTTGCTCGCCCCTGGCCAGCGGAATCACCGGCGAAATCACCTTCGTCGACTGCGGCTTCAACATCACCGGCATCTAGCCGCAGGCCCTCTGTCTCGCGCCGTCATTCTGACTCGCAGAGTCAGAATCTCCGTATTTGCACTCCCAACTTCATCACCAAGGAAACCCCGATGACCACCGCCGAACTCCTGCTCCAGGACTACGACATCGAGATGGCCGGCACCCGCCGCGTGCTCGAGCGCATCCCGGAAAATCTTCCTGACTTCAAGTGTCATGAAAAATCCACGCCGCTAGGCAAACTCGCCATGCACGTCGCTACCCTGCCCACCTTCGGCAAAACCATCCTCACCACTCCCAGCCTGAACATGGCGGACCCCAGCCACAAGTGGCCCGACCAGACCTTCAGCACGCGAGACCACGCCCTCGCCACCTTCGACGCCGCCGCAAAGGACACTCGCGCCGCACTCGCCGCCCTCTCCGACGCCGAACTCGCTGAGCCCTGGAAGTTTTCCTTCGGCGACCACATCATCTCCAATACCGCGCGTTCCCTCGCCTTCCGCCACATGTCCTTCAACCACCTCATCCACCACCGGGCGCAACTCGCCGTCTACCTCCGCCTCAACGACATTCCCGTCCCCGGCCTCTACGGCCCATCGGCAGACGAGCCATTCGGCGCCTAGCCCGTCCGCCAAATCACGCGATGGTATAGTGAGGTCGCACCTTCACTTGGAGATTTCATGCGACCGTTTTCAGTCCTGTGTCTACTCTGCTTTGCCCTGCCCTCTGCCTTAACCGCCCAGACCCAACCCGGCCAAATCCATTGCACCATTCTGGTCGCTGCGCCGCTCACCGACGCCGACCGCGCCTTCATCGCCGGCGACTTCGCCAAGGCGGAAACGCTCTACTCCGCCCAACTCTCCGGCCCCACAGCCATCGCAAATTACTCCGGAGTCATCCGCGCTCAGCTCGCACAGAACAAGCTCGCAGAAGCCCTCGCCACCGCGCAGCACGCAACCGCGATCCCTCCAGCGGCCGCACAGGCCTTGCTGGGCGATGTCCAGTTCCGTTCCGGCAAAGTCGACGACGCCGCCAGCGCCTACAGCAAAGCCGTCAGCGCCGATCCCTGCTGGGCACGCGGCCAGTACGGCCTCGGCCGTCTCAGCGAGATCACCTCGCACCACGCCACCGCCGCCCGCAAACTGGCCGCCGCACACATGCTCGCCCCCGGCGACGCCCAGATCACCGCAGCCTATCTCGAGACTCAACCCGCCGCCCAGCACGCCGCCGGCCTGCACACTCTCCTCGCCTCCAACCCCATCCTCGCTCCGGACACCGTCGGGCGCCTCACCGGCGAACTCGCCATCCTCGACCAGCACAAAACCTGCACCGTCAGCGAGCCCTTCACCACCGCAAACCTCACCCTCGACCCCATCATGATCAACGGTGTATACGAGCGTGGCTGGGGACTCAGGACGCGCATCAACGACGCCGACACGCCCCTGCTCCACCTCGACAGCACCGCGTCCGGTATCGTCCTCAGCCAGAAGGACGCCCAGCGCGCGGGAGTTAAACCGCTCACCACAATTCCCGCGTCACCCGACGCAAGCTACCTCGGCGTCGCCGACCGAGTGAAAATCGGAAACCTCGAATATCACGACTGCCCCGTGCATGTCGTGCCCATCAGCGCGCTCGGCGGCCCAGGCGGCGAAAGCCTCATCGGAACAGACTTCTTCCGCGATCACCTCATCCACATCGACTACGTCGCCAAGCTTGTCTCCCTCAATTCCTTCCCCGCGCCTCCAAGCCTTTCTCAGCCGGCTCCCAATTCGCTCACTGAGCCCTACATCTCGCCTGAAGAGAAGAATTGGTCTCCCGTCTACATCGTCGATTCCAACCTCGTCATGCCAACCATGCTCAACAAGCAAGGCCCATTTTCATTCCTCATCGACACCGGAATAGGCCGCACCGTCCTCTCGCCCGCGGTTCAGTCCGCCGTGCTGGGTAGTAGCAAGGACGCGACCTTGAACCTCATCGGCACATCTGCAACCTACGTCAAGGTCATGCGCCGCGACGGAGGCGGCGATGTGCTTGTGACAGCCGTCCGCGGTCCGGATGGCAATCTTCTTCGCGTAACCACACCCGTAAAGATGCCGGTTTACCGGTTCACCAAGTACGAGTTCACAGACGACCTCGCCGTCTCCTTCGATATCTCCCCCAAGAGCCACGACATGGGCTACGAAGCCTCAGCTCTCCTCGGCTTCTACGTCCTCAGGAATTACTTCCTCGACATTAACTACCGCGATGGACTGATCCAGATCCTCTACGACCAGAACCAGAGATACAAGTACCGCCAAGACACGAAGGAGTCCTACTAGCCGGCCGCCTTTTACGGCCGCCGATACACCGTCCCGCCCTTCATCACAAAATCCACCCTCCGCAGCGTCGAGATATCCTCCAGCGGATTTCCCGGCGCTGCAACCACATCCGCGTAGTACCCCGCCTTCAACTCCCCAATCTCGCCCGCCCACCCCAGCAGCCGCGCACCATTCAGCAGATCCGCCCGCAGCACATCCACCGCCGGCATCCCATACTCCACCATCAATTCCATCTCCCGCGCCTGCGTTCCATGCGGAAACGGCCCCACATCGCTCCCCACCGCAAACGGAACTCCCGCCGCCATCTGCCGCTTGAACTGCGCAGCATGGAACGCCAGCATCGCCTTGTCCCAGTCCGCGTTCGCTGAGTGCTGCCCAAAGTACTCCAGAATCGCAAACGTAGGCACCGCATAAATCTGCTTCGCCTTCATCTCCGCCATCGTCTTGTCCGACAAATAAAACGCGTGATCGATCGAAGCCACCCCCGCCTCCACCGCGAACCCCGCCGCCGGCTCGCCCGTGCAGTGCACCCCCACCCCCATCGCATTCACCCGCCCCGCGTTCAGCCGAGTCTCCTCTACCACCGCCGCCCGCAGTTCCGCCTCGCTGTACTGATACGGCGTAGTCAACACCCCATCCTTCAGCGAATCCTTCCCCGTCTCATAAATCTTCGCGAAATCCGCGCCCTCCTTATGCTGCAACCGCATCACCCGCACCAAATCCTCGGCCGAATCCGCATAGTCCGCATTCGACGGCACCTTCGCCGCCGGGTTATACCCCACCGCATCCTCATGCCCACCCAGTATGTCGATCGCGTTGCCGCTCATCCGCATCCGCGGCCCCGGAATCAGCCCAGCATCAATCGCATTCCGAATCGCCGTCGACGCCGACCCCGCACCCTCCGTCCCCATGTCGCGCTCCGCCGTAAAGCCGGCCATCAGATCAGCCTTCGCCGCAAGCTCCGCCAGGATCACCCGCTGCGGAACACTCTCCTCCACCGTCTGCAAATCCTCCGCCCCCGGATGCAGAAAAAGATGCACATGCGCATCGATCAGCCCCGGCATCAGCGTCCGGTCGCCCAGATCGATCACCTCCGCGCCCGCCGGCCGATCCACCCGCGTCCCCGCCGCAACAATCCGTTCCCCCACCACCAGCACTTCGCCCGGCTCAACCACCCGCCCCGCAGCCACATCCAGCATCCGCGCCGCATGCAGTACCATCAGGCCGCCGCCGCCGTCGATTGCGCCCCAGCCGCAAGACTCACCAGCCGCCATCGCCACTGCCGTAAACAGTTTCTTCATAATTCAAGCAGAATAGCAGCGAACGCCCCACGCCCAACCCGCACATCTAACTCCAAAGCGGCTCCGTGCAGCCGCGGACGCACATAAGCACCAGGAGACGCCAGCCCATGGCAACCACCACACAAGTCCCACTCGCTCGACACCGAAGACCGCAAGCATATGAGCGACTCCACCTACGCCTTCCCCAAACAGCGCAAGGAGCCACTCAACGACGCCTCCCACGTCCGCAACGCCATCGCCCGCTTCGACCAGGTAAAAGACGTCACCGACGCCGAACGCGAAGAGGCCTTCCACAACATCAAAGCCGCCGCAAAGAAATTCGGCGTAGACATGACCGAAACCAGTTGGCGACAGCTAGGCAACAAACCCCACACCCCACAAAAAAGCCAGCTAGCCGCAGCCTCCCGTTGGTCCGCACAGAATCCATTCGCGACCAACGGGAGCGCCAAGCGAAGCCCAGCACAAATCACGAAGTGACCGCCCCACGCGCAGTGGGCCCGTCCGGCAGGGCAGCTTTAACCCGCCTTCTCCGTCAGCTCCGCCCACCGCTCGTACAACTCATCAGCCGCGGTCTGTGCCTGCTCCATCTCATGCAGCGCCGCCGTCAGAGCCTCCGCATTCGTCGCCACGCTAGGCTCATCCAACATATCCCGCGCCGCGTTCAGCCGCTCCTCCGCCGCCTCCACCTTCTCCTCAATCGACGCATACTCCCGCGCCTCCAGATAAGAAAGCTTCTTCTTCCCAGCGCTCTTCTCCACCACGATGGACGGTTCTGCCTTCTCCCTCGAACCTTGAGCCTCGAACCTTGAACCTTGTTCCTGCCACATCTCCCACTGCGAATAATCCGCAAACGTCTCCGAATTCCCCAACCCATCCAGCCCCAGCACCACCGTCGACACCCGATCCAGCATGTACCGATCATGCGTCACCAGCACCAGCGCGCCCGCATACTCCAGCAGACTCTCTTCCAGAATCTCCAGCGTAGCAATATCCAGATCGTTCGTCGGCTCATCCAGCAGCAGCACATCCGCCGGCTCCAGCATCAGCTTCGCAATCAGCACCCGCGCCCGCTCGCCACCGCTCAAACGCTCCACCGGCTGATTCAACTGCTCGCTGGTAAACAGAAACTTCGTAGCATACGAAGCCACATGCACCACCCGCCCCTGGTACACCACCGAGTCCGAATCCGGAGCCAGCGCACGCCTTAGCGTCACGCCCTCCTCCAACTCCCGCATCTGCGAGAAGTAAACAATCTTCAACGAAGCTGCCTTCTTGATCGTCCCCGCCGTCGGCTCCAACTCACCCGTCAGCAGCCGCAGCAGCGTAGTCTTCCCACTCCCATTCGGCCCCACCAGCCCCACGCGCATTCCATTCGTGATGAGAAAATTCAGTCCTTCAACGATCTTCTTCTCATTCGGTGCCTCGCCAAAACTCAGCGCGACATCCTCGAACTCCACCAGCCGCTTCGTCTGCCGATCGGTCGCAGAAAAATCAATCCCCGCCGTAGCCGTCTGCACCCGCTGGTTCACATCCTTCAACTGCCCAATCAAATCCTGCGCATTATCAATCCGAGCCTTCGCCTTGGTCGACCGCGCCTTCGGTCCGCGCCGCAGCCACTCAACCTCAATCTTCACCCGGTTCTTCAGCGCATCCTGCAGCTTCGACTGCGCCTCCAGATAAGCCTGCTTGCCCTCAATAAACTTCGAGTACGTCCCCTTCACTCGCAGCAGCCCGTCCGCATACACCTTGTTCAGTTCAACAATCTCCGTCGCCACATTCTCCAGAAAATAACGATCATGGCTCACCATCACGCAAGCAAACGCGCCCTCGTTCAGCAACTCCTCCAGCCACGCAATCCCCGCCAGGTCCAGATGATTCGTAGGCTCGTCCAGCAGCAGCACATCCGGATGCGTCACAATCGCCTCGGCAATCGCCAGCCGCTTCCTCCACCCGCCGCTCAGCGTAGCCGCCTCCGCCGCCAGGTCCGGAAACCCCGTCCGCCCCGCCGTCTCATGCAACCGCCCCGCATGATCCGCCTCGGCCAGCCCTGCCCGCGTCAGCGCCGCATCCATCACATCGCGCACGGTCAGCCCTGGCGCAAAGTTCGACTCCTGCAACACATAAGCAATCCGTGCCCGCTTCCGCGTAGCCACATCGCCCGAATCCGAGTCCACCTCGCCCGCCAGCACCGCCAGCAGCGTAGACTTCCCCGCCCCATTCGGCCCAATCAGCCCAATGCGGTCCCCTTCAGAAACCGGAAAACTAATGTCCTGAAATAGCGGCACAGCGCCAAATCGTTTCGACAAACCCTGAGCATTCAAAATTGGCGGCATCCATCCAGTTTACCGTGCCCACAAAAACTTAACACCGATCCACACCGACGGAACCGATCAAAACATAATAGTGATTTCTTACATATCAAGAAATTTCTATCCGTTCGGATCGGTCCAATCGGTGAAAATCGGTGTTAAGCCTTGTCCTTATTCCAGATCGAAATCCCGCAGCGGCCGCTCCGTAATCGGACCCTCCTTAGCCTTCTTCACCGCCTCCGCAAACTTCTTCGCCATCAAATCATCCTTATGTTTGTGCGCATCCACACTCTGCGCAAACAGCGAGTCCCGCCGCGCCTCCGCCTCGCGCGCCGCCTTCGCCGCGTCGCTGAAATCCTCAAACATCCGTTTCCGCGGAGCCGGAGTGTGCGCAATAATCGCCCGCGTCACCGGATCGATCTTCAGCATCGCCCCGCAGTCTGGACAACTCACCTCAAATGCCTCGTCGCTCATTCCCATTGGCCCAAATCTCCTCGGCCACCATTCTAGAACCAGTTGTCAGTTGCAGGTTGTCAGTTGTTAGTTGCTGGAAGACCACAGTATGCAAAGCCGCCCGGCTTTTACCTGCAACTGACAACCTGCAACCTGCAACTCTTCCTACAGCCGCACCACAATATGCCCCGGACAAGTACTAGCCGCCTCATCCACCAGCCGCGCAATCATCCCCGCCGCACTCCCACCCTTAGCCTCGAACCCAGCCAAAAACCACGCCCCCGCCACTACCCGTTCCTGCGGATGCCCCTCCGGAAACAGATGCAGCGCCATCACATCCGCATGCTTCTTCAGACTCGCATCCTTCTGCAACTCAAAAGTAGCCGCCAGCCGCCGCAGCCGGTTCATCTGGTACTTCATCTTCGAAGCCGACACCTCAGCCGACTTCCCCAACCCCGCATCCAGCGTCCCCAAATAATCCTCAGCCGCAGTCAGCGCCTCATCCAAAGCGTTCCCCGCGGCCGCCAGCTTCCGCTTCGCCTCAATCGGCATCGCCCTCGCGCCCAGCCGCTGCGACAAATCCTCCGCCGTCGTCATCGCATCCGGCAGCGACACCTCATGCATCGCCATCACCGCGCCAATCTCCGGCTCAATCAGCGTAGCCGAAAGCCTCGGCAGCACCGGCGTCACCCGCCCCAGCACCCGCTCATACAACACCGCACTCTGCGCAAAGTAGGCCACCTCAGCCGGCCCGCCCACATAAGCCGTCGTCGGCAAAATCACATCCTGAAACACCGGCCGCAACAGCGCATTCGGACTCAGCCTCTCCGGCGTCGCCTCCAGAATCCCCAGCAACTCAGCCGTCGTATAAGAAGCCGTACCAGCCTTCCAAACTCCATCCACCCCACGCCTCAGCGCCTGCCGTCTGCCATCCTCGCCCACCAGAAACAGCAGCGACGCCCCCGCCTTCACCAGCACCTGCGCGTGATATCCCGCCGCCTCAAGTTCCTTCGACCGCGTCAGTAGCACCGCCTCAAACCCATCCGCATCTTCAATCGCCGCCCGCAACGCCCGCGCACCCAGAGCATGAAAATCCCGCCCCGCAGCATCCATCACAATCAACCCCTCATCCGCGAACAACCGCGCCATAAGCCGCGCAAACGCCCCGCCAAAAGTCGCTCCCGGCGTATAACACTCCTTCAGCAACTCGCACACCGGCGCATACCCGAGCAACTCGCTCGCCCGCTCCAGCAGCGCATCCACGCCCTCACCCAGCACCACGCCGCCCACCGGCTCCTCATGCGACCGCAACCCGAGCCGCAGCGTCTCCACCGAGTCTTCGTCAGCAGCGAAACCTGGTCAACCTCCTCCAGGTCATGATCCTCAGTAGCCAGCCAGAACACCGGCACATGCTCCACGCCCGTCGCCGCCGTCACCTGCTTCGCCCGCGCAATCGCCGTAGCCGCCTTCAGCAGCACATACAGCGGTCCGCCCAGCAGCCCCACCTGCTGCCCAGTTACCACCGCCCGCGCCCCCGCACGTAGCTTCGCAATATTCTCGAGCGCCTTCGCCCCCGCGCCAAACTCCACACTCTGCCGCTCCAGCGCATCCGCCAGCGCCGCCGCATGCTCACTCGCCCCTGCTTCTTGGAAAACAGCCGGCTTCATCCACCCCTTACCCAGAGGCTCCGCCCCATACCACCGCCGCACCGGCCCGCTTTTGCCTTGCCCGGTCAAAGCCGCGCTCTCGCCCATCGCCAGGTAGTCGCGATAAAGCTTCGTCACATGCGGCAGCGTCGCGATCGGATAACACTCAGTGCTCATCAAAATCCCTCAGCCGTCACCCGGCGCAACTCCGCCTTCAATTGGAACATGCCTTCAATTGGATGCGCTATCTACCACCCCGATGCAGGATGATACCGTAGACTTTATGGCCGCCACATCGAAGAAGACCAAGTCCACCCCAGCCAAGTCCATCTCCGCCACCAAAGTCGGCTCCAAATCCGGCCGCGCCACCGTAGTCTCATCCAAGCTCTCCTTCAAAGGCCGCGTCTTCAACGTCTACACCGACACCCTCCGTGAGCCCGACGGCCACCGCCACATCAAGGACGTCGTCCGCCACAACGGCTCCGTCGTCATGCTCGCCGTCGACGACCGCACCAACCCCGCCGACCCCGACATCATCCTCGAGCGCCAGTACCGTCACGCCGCCGGCCAGTACCTCATCGAACTCCCCGCCGGCTCCCGCGATCCCGGCGAAGCACCCCTCGCCGCCGCCAAGCGCGAACTCATCGAAGAGACCGGCTTCCGCGCCAAAAAGTGGACCCTCCTCCTCCGCTACTTCGCCAGCCCCGGCTTCCTCGGCGAGTGGATGCAGATCTACCTCGCCCGCGACATCCGCGAAGGCACCGCCACCCCCGAACTCGACGAGCAGATCGAAATCATCCGCATGCCCCTCTCAAAAATCATGCAGATGATTGACGAAGGAAAAATCCACGACGGCAAAACCATCGTCGGCCTCTCCCTCTTCGACCGAGCTCGCCGCGAAGGCCGCCTCTAGCCACCCTCCAATGAATTGTCATCCTGAGCGGAGTTTGGCGCGCTCTCGCGCCAAACGGAGTCGAAGGACCTGAGGTTCATCCGGATTGGCCACAAAGCTATCTAGCTTTCTGCCCCAAAGTGTCTATTTCTCCGCCATCTGCTTCGGCGTCAGAGTCGTCTCAATCTCTTCCGCCACCTCAGCCGCCGGCTCCAGCGCATCCAGATCCTCATCCGTAAACGTCTCGCCCAGTCCACCAAACCTGCGCTCGCGTTTCTGATAATTCTGAATCGCCTCCAGCAGATGAATCCCTCGAAAATCCGGCCACAATCGATCCGTAATAAAAATCTCCGAGTAAGCAATCTGCCACAGCAGAAAGTTCGAAATCCGCTGCTCGCCCGACGTCCGGATCACCAAATCCGGGTCCGGCATATGCGCCGTATACAGCGCGCCTGAAATATCGTGCTCGTCCAGCCTCGCCTCCAGCCCATCCACCTGGATCAAATCCTCCAGCGAGCAACCGCGCTCATGCGCCTCTGCCATCAGCTTCGTCAAGATCGCTCGCGTCGCATCCACAATCTCACTTCGCGACCCATAGTTCAGAGCCAGCGTCAGCGTCGTCCCGGTATTCTTCGCCGTCTGCTCAGTAGCCCACTGCATCGTGTCCTGCACTTCGCTCGGCAGCTCATGAATCCGCCCGATGTACTCCATCCGGACGTTGTTATCGTTCATGCGCTTTACGTTGCCCATCAGGTAACTCCTGAGCAGCTTCATCAGGAAGTTCACTTCCGACTTCGGCCGGCGCAAATTATTCTCGAGCGAAAACGCATACAGCGTAATAAATGGCAGGTTGATCCGGCTCGCCGTCTCCACCACAAACTGCACGCTCTCCGCGCCCTGCTGGTGCCCCAGAAACCGCTTCAGAGCGCGTTTCCCCGCCCAGCGACCATTCCCATCCATAATGATCGCAACATGCTGCGGAATCTTCTGCGGATCAAGCTGGGCATACACCGCCGCCTCTTCCGCCGTCAGCTCATGCAGCCGCGAACAGGGTTCAAACACCGGCCTGGTTGTCGATTCGCGCAAACAGCGACCTCGCAGGATATGACGCTCGGAGTGCCCGCAAACGTAACTCGTCGGCTCGAAAAACTCACCGAACACGCATCCAGGGCACACTCCTAGCATACGCTCTCCGCATGTGTACAAATCCGGGCGCCCGTAGGTGGTCAAGAGGTCGTTACATTATCGGAGCGGGCGATGGGCCGGGTGCCCCACATCTCGCGCTTGAGATGTGGGTCCGCCGCTACTACCCCGCCGTCAACCAGTTTCCTCGCTAGAGCCGGGTGCCCAATAACCTGCCCTCCGCGCCTTCTCCACAGAGCCAACGCGCCACCCACCAGGTAAAGGGTGCCCCATGTTCGACGCGAGTCTCATCGCGTCGACCATGGGGTTAGCCCACCAGTCATAGCGCCGACCAATGACACCAGCCGTTCCTGAATCTCGAAGCGTAGCTAAGCACCCCGGAAATCCGCAGAGCGCCGTCAAACGCGGAAACATACCAGGTGACGACCCAGAAAACCTTAAAGCGCCATTAGGCGCGACACATACCAGCCTGGGCCGAACGGGATCCCCGGCCAGCCTGCTGGCTGGGGCAGGAAGGCCTAGGCAGGCCACCCCGGGAAAATCTCAGAGCGCTGAAGGCCCGACCCAAAATCTCCGCCCGCCCAACACCCCAGGATCCCGTCAACCCTCACCTTCAAAATTATGACCGTAAACCACCAAAAATCAATTACATACGCCCAAACCCTCAAATGGCATTTTAGTTATGTCCACCCTGCTATTCTGTATCTAGTAAATGAATAAAAGGCCCGGCGCAAACAGCGTCGGGCCTTCGCATTTAACCGCAAAAGTGTGGTCAATTTGCCACACCCAGCCGCAACCACCATTGTTTTCTATACTTTGCAATTTCATACCCCCGGGGGGGGTACACCATGCAAGCCTTCGACGGAACAGAACGAGATCCCTTCATCCCGCACCAGTGCATGTTCTGGCCCAGCCCAAACCGCCGCTGCGGCTGCTACGCCATGCACAACGAGTACTTCTGCTACAAGCACCGCATGGTCCCGTCGCCCACCATCGTCGCCTGCGACGAATTCGCCCTCGACCGCCCCCACGACCGCCAGTCCATCCAAGGCGCCCTGGCGGAGATCGCAGTCCGCCTAGCCGCCAAAACCATCGACGACCGCCGCGCCGGACTCATCCTCTACTCCCTCCAAATCGCCGCCTGCAACCTCGACGCCCAGGAACGCAAACGAGCCAACCCCGCCGACAGACGCCCCCCGCCGACAGCCAACCAGCCCGGAGTCGCCCCAATCCCGAGCTACCGCTCGCGGTCGAGGATTCAACCAACAACTAACAACCAGCAACCAACAACTCTCCCCACCCTCCAAGCCGTAGCCGCTACCTCGAACCTTGAACCTCGAACCTCGAACCTGCTCTCCGCTACACTAGAAGACGAATGTCCACCCAGATCATCCGTCCCGCCCGTACGCTGCAAGGCTCCCTCACGGTCCCCGGCGACAAGTCCATCTCGCACCGCTACGCCATGCTCGCCGGCCTCGCCGAAGGCACCACCCGCCTCTCCAACTTCTCCACCGGAGCCGACCCGCACTCCTCGCTCGCCTGCATGCAGGCCCTCGGCGCGACAGTCGTCAAAACCGCCGACAAGACCATCGACGTCACAGGAGTCGCCGGCAGCTTCCACCAGCCGTCCATCCCGCTCGACTGCGGCAACTCCGGCTCCACCATGCGCATGCTCTCCGGCCTCATCGCCCCGCACCCGCACACCTTCACCCTCATCGGCGATCACTCCCTGACACTCCGTCCAATGGAGCGCATCCGTAAACCGCTCAGCGAGATGGGAGCAAAACTCGACCTGGTCGACGGACACGCCCCCATCACCATCCACGGCGGCCCGCTCCACGCCATCGACTTCACCACGCCGATCCCCAGCGCCCAAGTCAAAACCGCAGTCCTCTTCGCCGGCCTGCAGGCCGAAGGCACCACCAGCCTCTCCGAAGCCGATCCGCACCCGCGACCACTCCGAGCACGCTCTCAGAGCCTTCGGCGCAAAACTAACTCGCTCCGGCGAAAAACTCTCCATCGCCGGCGGCCAGAAACTCAAAGCCATCGACGCCACCGTCCCCGGAGACATCTCCTCCGCAGCTTTCTTTCTCTGCGCCGCGCTGCTCTTCCCCGACTCCAACCTCGTCCTCGACTCGCTCGGCATGAACCCAACGCGCGCCGCGCTACTCGACGTCATCACCGCCCTCGGCGGACGCATCAAGGTCCTCACCGTCGAAGAACACCACGGCGAACTCATCGGCTCCATTCAGGTCAACCGTGCCGCAACCGTACCGTCGTCAGCGCCGTTCATCATCAGCGGCGCACTCACCGCCCAGGTCATCGACGAGCTTCCCGTCCTCGCCGCCATCGCGCCCTACACCGCGAACGGACTCATCATCCGCGACGCCCAGGAACTTCGCATCAAGGAGTCCGACCGCATCGCCCTGGTAGCCAAAAACCTCCGCGCCATGGGAGCCAAACTCACCGAAAATCCCGACGGCCTGGAGATTCCCGGCAACCAGCAGCTCCACGGCGCAAAAATCGACTCCGGCACCGACCACCGCATCGCCATGGCGTTCTCCATCGCCGCCCTGCGCGCAACCGGCGAAACCGAAATCGACGGCGCCGAAGCCGCCGCCATCTCATTCCCCGAGTTCTTCACCTCCCTCGACGCTCTGGCCCAAAGATGAGCAAGCCGGTCGCAGCGCAAGTCAACAGCGCGCTGATTCTGGAATATCGCCTGCCGCTCGGCTGCCTCGTCCACATGACGCCGGTCTTCGCAGCCATCAAGCGCCAGCGACCGGAAATCGAACTGACCGTCGCAACCCGCGGAATCGGCCTCCAGGTTTTGCGCCACTCGCCGAACATCGATCACCTGATCGAAACGCCCGATCCAACAACGCACTTAGCCGCAGCCGTCCGCAAGCTGCGCCACGAACTGCGCCGCCGTAAAATTCGCCCCGATTGCGTCCTCACTGGCGCGTCTGACCAACGCACCAAAATCGCCCTGCTCGGCGTCTTCGGCTCGAGCGGCTGGCGCGGAGGTTACACAATCAAGTCGGCGCTGTATGAGCAGCCGCTCGCCTACGACCAGAGTCGCAGCCTGATTGCCAATAACCTCGAAGCTCGCCACACTGGTCGGTTGCGAAGACGCTCCGACCGAGCCGCGCATCGCGTTCTCCCAAGCCGACGCGAAAAAGGCCGCGAGCCTGCTCCAGGCAGCAAACCCGGAAAGCAAGCCGCTGGTCGTAATGGTCACGCAAAACAGCGGCGGCCAAAGCACCGGCTGGCACACCGAACGTTTCGCCCAGGTCATTCGCCACGCAGCCGAATGCGGATTCGCAATCGTCTACGCCGGTGTCGCGCAAGACGCAGCAGCAATCGATGCCATTCGCGAAACCGCAGGCAACATCGACGTCTCGCTCGCCGGCAAAACCGCCGTCAACGAGTTGGCCGCCGTCCTGGCGCAGAGCGACTTCGCAGTCACGCTCGACACCGGAACGATGCATGTCGGCCGATCAGTCGGCTTGCCGATGGTAATTCTCGGACCATCATGGCAGAAACCGGTCGAATGGCTGCCGCTAGACCTGCAGAACGTCCGTATCCTTCGCGGCGAAGACCGCATCGGCGTTCCCGATGGCTATCGTCTCGATGAGATCTCGGCCGAGAGCGTAATCGACGCCCTCGGAGAGTTGATTACTCTGTATCCGCCATCGCCGGAAGCGCGACAGAACCGTTTGCAAGCGGCTCTATCGCAGATCGATCACCTCGGCACCTGAAAGAGCCGTTATCATTTTTTTGGAGACCACGGAGTCTGTATCAGACCTGAAGTAACCATGATGAATCGCAGCACTGGAGAAACAATGAAGATACAGCACTTCCTGATTGGCACAATTGCAAGCCTCGCGCTCTTGTCAGCGCCCTTCGCAGCACAAGCTCAATTCGTCGGAACCGGTCCGCACGACAATTTCCGCGACACCACGATTCTGCGTCCGCCTGCCGGGAGCAAAGTCGCCCTCATCGTCTTCGAAGATCTCGGCTGTCCAGCTTGCGCGCGTGCTCATCCAATTGAGATGGACGTGGTAAAACAAACGCACGTCACGCTCCTGCGCTACGACTTCCCGCTCGAGCAGCACATCTGGACATTCGAAGGCGCCGTCTGCGCGCGCTACGTCCAGGAAACAATGGGGCCGCAAGCAGCCGACGAGTTCCGCAGCGCAGTCTTCAAACAGCAAGGCATGATCTCCGGCGAAGACGACATTCACCGCTTCCTCGCCAACTGGCTCGAAAAGCACGGCCGCAAAATGCCAGCCAAGATCGATCCAACCGGAAAGCTCAATAAAGAAGTGGAAGCCGATAAAGAACTTGGCCTGAGGCTCAACGTCGAATGGACGCCAACCGTCGTCGTAGTCACACGCAACAACTATCAAGTCGTCTGCGGCACCAAAGACGGACCAAACGATCCAACCAAAATTCTTGAAGTGGTAAAGGCAGCAATGGCGCAGGCAAAGTAGCCTGGTTACATCTTGTAGCGGCCCAGATCGTCGTCGTTCAGATTTTCCAGCCAGCGGCGCATTTCGTCAGCCGTCGCATTCTGCGGTCCTTCTGAAACCTGCCGAGCGTTTTCTAAAACCGTACGGCTCGCATAGATCGGGCAATCCCAACGCAGCGCCAAGGCAATCGCGTCCGAAGGCCGCGCGTCGAGAGCAACTGTTTCGCCGTCCTGTTCCATCCAGATAACTGCGTAAAACGTATCTTCGCGCAATTCGGAGACCACGACCTTGCGCACAACAGCATTCAGTCCGCGCACCATGTTCCGCAAAAGATCGTGTGTCACTGGCCGCGGACGCGCAATCTTTTCCAACTCTTCCTGGATCGCGTTGGCCTCGAAGATTCCAACCCAGATCGGCAGAACCGTGTCGCTTGCAACGTCCTTCAGCACGACGATCGGCATATTCGTTGTCGGGTCAATCATCAACCCGCGTATCTGCATCTCCACATCGGAGTTCGCCGCGGCAATCGCTGAATCCCCGTGCTCAGATCCAGTCTTCATCCGCCTGCCTCTGCCTCGCCAACGAGGCTGTTAGGAAACGTCTGCGTAATCCTCACGGAAAGATAGCTGCCCATCGCCGGAAGAATTGGCTGCTTCGTCGTGAAGTTCACGGTCTTGTTCTGCGAGCTTCGTCCCGTCACCTGATTGCGCTGTTGATTGTAACCCTCGACCATCACTTCCATCACCTGTCCAAGATGCCGCGCATAGCTTTTGCGCTGCACTTCTCGCTGGCGGTCGAGCAAAATCTGCAGTCGGCGCGACTTCTCTTCGTCGGGAATCGAGTCAGCCATCGTGATTGCGGGCGTGTTCGGCCGTGGCGAGTACTTGAAGCAGAACACCGCGTCATACTTAACATCCTCGAGCAACGTCGCTGTATCTTCGAGATCTTGCTCCGTCTCGCCCGGAAAGCCGACGATGATGTCGGACGTCATACTGATCTCGCGCTTAGCAGCCTTGATCCAACTGATGCGCTCAAGGTACCAATCGCGCGTGTACTCGCGGCTCATCGCCTTAAGGATCGAAGTCGATCCGGATTGCACCGGCAGATGAACGTGGTCGCACAGCGTCGGCAGCGCATCGATGGCTTGGACAATATCGCGGGTGAAATCGCGCGGATGGCTCGTAGTAAAACGCACGCGGCGAATACCGGCGACTTCGCCGACAGCCGTCAGCAGTTCGGCAAAAGTCATCTTGCCGCTCGGATCGCGATAGGAGTTCACGTTCTGCCCAAGCAATTGAATCTCGGTGAATCCCGCGTCGGCCATCCGCCGCGCTTCCGCCAGAACGGAGTCAGATGCCCGCGAACGCTCTTTGCCGCGCGTGTACGGAACCACGCAGTAAGCACAGAACTTGTCGCAACCCTCGACGATGGTGATATATCCACGATGAGGATTGGACCGCGAGGTGAACTCGGTATCAAACGTCTCCTCGGTCTGGCGATCGTCCAATCCAGTGATGCGCTGTTCGCCCGCTTCAAGCCGCACCAGCATCTGCGGAAGGTTGCGATAGGACGCCGAACCGCTGACCAGCGAAACATACGGCGCGCGATCGAAGATCTTCTCGCCCTCCTGCTGGGCAACGCAGCCGAGCACGGCGAACTTCTTGCCCTCGCCCTGTAACTTCTTGTATTCGTTGAGCCGGTGGAAGACCTTCTGCTCGGCCTTGTCGCGGATCGAACAAGTGTTGTAAAGAATCAGTCCCGCGTCGGCCTCGTCTTCGACGCGCATGTAGCCTTCATGCTCGAGCGTCCCGATGACCTTTTCCGAGTCATGGGCGTTCATCTGGCAACCAAACGTCTCGATATAGAAGGTCTTCGTCACTTATCCAGTATATCGCTGGCAGCGATGTGCTCAGCGTCACGGTTGTTTGTGGCATTTACCATGGATTTCACCGCATCGTACTTTTGGCCGCAACTACACGACATGCCATGATTTACCCGCAATAGAGCATTGGTCATTGAATGGCAGTGTTGTCCGTCACAGCGCATATGCGGTCTCAGCGGCTAGTCTTGTCCATAGGCCATGGAAGCGGCAATTGATCTCTGAAGCTAACCGTGGAGGCGACGCGTAATTCATCGCAGGCTTGCGCTTTCGCTAATCGAATACTTCCCGCGCTCTCTGTGGAGCGCTAGTCTTGAAACTGTGAGTTGGGGATGAGAAATGCCGAAACACATCGACGTAACTGAACTCATTCTTCGCGACGCCCACCAGAGCCTGATGGCCACGCGAATGTCTCTCGAAGATATGGTTCCTGCATGTGCCGACCTGGACGCAGCCGGCTTCTGGTCGGTGGAGTGCTGGGGCGGCGCGACCTTCGACAGCTGCATACGTTTTCTCAACGAAGATCCCTGGGAACGCCTGCGGACCTTCCGCAAGTTGATGCCGAACACTCGGCTGCAGATGTTGCTGCGCGGACAGAATCTGCTCGGCTATCGCCACTATGAAGATGGCGTAGTCGAACGCTTCGTCGACAAGGCTGCCGAAAACGGCATGGACGTCTTCCGCGTATTCGACGCGCTCAACGACATTCGCAACCTGAAGTGCGCTGTCGCCGCCGTGAAGAAGGCCGGCAAACACGCGCAGGGCACGATCTGCTACACGACCAGTCCGCTGCATACGACTCCGCAGTTTGTGGCCATGGCGCAGAGGCTACTTGACCTCGGCTGCGACTCCATCTGTATTAAAGATATGGCCGCGCTCCTGAAGCCCCAGCCTGCCTATGACATTGTCAAAGGAATCAAGGAAGCGTGCGGCGAGAGTGTTCGCGTTCAGGTGCATGTTCACTCCACGACCGGCGTAACGCTCGTCAGCCTGATGAAGGCCATCGAAGCGGGCGCGGACTGCGTCGATACCGCGATCAGTTCGCTGAGCCTTGGGCCCGGACACAACCCGACCGAGAGTCTGGTGGAGATGCTGGACGGAACGGGCTTCACGACGAACCTCAGCAAGCAGCGACTACTCAACCTGAAGCATTACTTCAACAAGGTGCGGCCTCGCTACACGGAGTTCCTCTCCAACATTACCGGTGTGGAGACGGAGATCTTCGACAGCCAGATTCCCGGCGGCATGATCTCGAACATGGAAAGCCAGTTGAAGCAGCAGGGCGCGGGCGATCGGATGACCGAGGTGCTGGAAGAGGTGCCGCGAGTGCGCAAGGACGCTGGCTATCCGCCGTTGGTCACTCCATCCAGCCAGATTGTTGGAACGCAGGCCGTTTTCAACGTGTTGCTTGGGCGGTACAAGGTTCTCTCCGGCGAATTTGCCGATCTGATGCTCGGATACTACGGAGAAACAATCGGCCCGCGCGATCCGGCGTTGGTGGAACAGGCAGCTGCGCAGGCCAAGAAACAGCCCATCGATACCCGGCCCGCAGACCTGCTGAAGCCGGAGTGGCAAGAACTGCGCACCAAAGCCATGGAGCTAAAAGGCTGCGACGGCACAGATGAAGATGTGCTGACCTACTCCATGTTTCCTCAGGTTGCCGCCAAATTCTTTGCAACGCGTGCACAAGGGCCGAAAAACCTTGGCAAGGATCCCAATGCCAAGCCTGCAGTCGCCTCTCCGGCGCCCACGGCCAACGGCAGTGGCAATGGCACGTTGCGCGAGCCGGTAACGTACGAGGTTCGCCTGAATGGCAACACCCATCAAGTGACGGTTTCAACCAACAACTAAGAGAGCTGACTATGGCGATTCTTGAAGAAGCAGTAGCGACCACCCCGATGCAGAAGAAGATTGAAGAGCTGAAGAAGCGTCGCGCGAAGGTGATGCTCGGTGGCGGCGCCGACAAGCTCGAAAAGCAGCGTAAAGCGGGCAAGCTGACAGCGCGGGAACGGATCGAAGTATTGGTCGACCCGGACAGCTTTGCGGAAACCGGCATGTTCGCCGAACACCGCTCAGTCAACTTTGGGATGAAAGATAAGGAGATGCCCGCCGACGGAGTTGTCACGGGAGCGGCATCGGTCGGCGGCCGTCTGATCCATCTAGCCAGCCAGGACTTCACCGTTGCCGGAGGAGCCGCCGGCGAGGTGCATTCCATCAAGGTCGCTGAGATCATGATGAACTCGCTGAAGACAGGCTCGCCGTTCGTCTTCATCAACGATTCCGGCGGCGCGCGCGTGCAGGAAGGCATCGATTCGCTTTCCGGATACGGCAAGGTCTTTCACGCGAACGTGATGCTGTCAGGCTCGGTTCCCCAGATCGCTTTGATCTGCGGCCCTTGTGCCGGCGGTGCGGCCTACAGTCCGGCGCTCACCGATTTCATCATCCAGACGCGCCAGGCGCAGATGTTTATCACAGGCCCGCAGGTCATCAAGGGCGTGACCGGCGAAGAAGTCACGGCCGAGCAACTAGGCGGCGCGGATGCGCACATGGTCAAGTCCGGTGTGATCCATTTCATCGCCGATGACGACCGTCATGCTATGCAACTCTGCCACAAGCTGCTGAGCTTCCTGCCGTCAAACAACCTCGAAGACCCTCCGCAAATCGAGGGCGACCGCAATGTGGATGCAGACCCTGAACTCGATGAAGCTGTTCCCACGGACGTAAAGAAGAGCTACGACGTGCGGACCATCATTAATCGCCTGATCGACTTCGGAGATTTTCTCGAGGTTCAGGCCGGCTATGCGGGCAATATTGTGGTGGGCTTCGCGCGGATCACCGGTCGCAGCGTGGGCATCATCGCCAACCAGCCGAAGGTGCTTGCAGGCTCGTTGAATATCGATGCCTCAGACAAGGCGGCGCGCTTCATCCGCTTCTGCAACGCGTTCAACATCCCTCTGATTACGTTGGTCGACGTGCCCGGATTTCTGCCGGGAACGCAGCAGGAGTACGGCGGAATCATTCGCCACGGCGCGAAGATGCTGTTTGCCTACTCGGCTGCCACGGTGCCAAAGATTACCGTGATTCTGCGCAAGTGCTACGGCGGAGCTTACCTGGCAATGTGCAGCAAGGATCTGGGCGCTGACCGTTCGTTTGCGTGGCCGACCGCTGAGATCGCCGTCATGGGCGCCGAGGGTGCCGTGGACATCGTCTTCCGCAAAGAACTTCACGAAGCAACCGACAAGAAGGCGAAGCGAGCCGAGTTGATCGAGCGCTACCGTGAGCACTTTGCCAATCCTTACGTAGCGGCCGGCCGTCGCCTGGTGGATGCCGTGATTGAGCCGTCCTTGACCAGGCGATACATCGCGCAGGCGCTCGAGTATCTGCAAACCAAGCGAGAGCTTCGTCCAACGAAGAAACACGGGTTGATACCACTGTGAGAAGCGATCCTACCGTAATCGACACACAGGAAACGACGATGAGTGGACCTGGCCCCGTATCCAACGATCTCCGCGCGACGATACAGGACATCCAGGCCCAACTGGCGAACCTGGCCGAGCGGCTCGCGGGATTGGAACAACTCGCCTCAATGAGCGGAGCGGAGTCCCCGACGTCTTCCATCGCACCTGAAGCAAAGGCGCCCGTCGCAGAAGCGCTTCCCGAAGCTTCCTCCGTGGCGGTTGAAACGGGCATCTCCGAAGAGGAAGTGCTTGCTATCTCCGCTGCCCTTGCGGCCTGGCTGGGCGTACACGCGCACATCCGCCAGATCCGCTTGATTCGCACCGGCGCCTGGGCTCAACAAGGCCGCGTAACCATACAAGCGTCGCACCGGTTGTACCACTAAGAGATTTATGAAACTAAAGATCACTATCGATAGCAAGCAATACGAAGTGGACGTCGAGGTTGCTGAGTCGGAAGCTCCCGTCGGCCATGCCCGCCTCCAGGCAGTGGAATCTTCCGCAGCCCGTACGCCCGTCACGTCAACCGCCGCGCCTCCGGTCGAAAGCTCGTCTGTGGTCGAGACCAAGGTTTGCCGGAGCCCGGTTTCAGGCATCGTGGCCAGCGTCGTCGCGCAGCCAGGTCAGACCCTGCAGGTCGGAGACGTGCTGCTGGTCTTGGAGGCCATGAAGATGGAAACCCAGGTGACGGCGCCGGTATCAGGCAAAGTAGCAGCAATTAAAGTTAAGGCCGGAGAGAGTGTCCAATCGGGCCAGATTCTCGTGGAGTTTGAGTGATGAGCGCAGCAATGGAACAGGTACCGGGCTTTCTGTTTTTCGACCACGTCGCAGTCTCCGTCAAGGCCGGTGAACTGGAGCCCCAGGTGAATGCATACAAGGCGATGGGATTCAAGGAATTGCATCGCGAAGACGTGCTTGGCGGCGACCAGGTGCGTGAAGTTCTGCTGCAGGTTGGCGACGGCCCGAACCTCGTCCAACTGCTTGAGCCGCTGACCCCTGAGTCGCCGGTGGCGAAGCAACTGGAAAAGAACGGCGGTCGTGGCGGCTTAGCCCACGTTGCCTTCCGAGTCGCCGACATTGGAAAAGCCTTTGCCTACCTGAAGGAAAATGGCTTCAAGATCATCGATGCAGCTCCCCGCAAAGGTTCGCGGGGTACCACGGTCTTCTTCGTTCATCCGAAGACCACGGAAACTGCCGCATTTGGATATCTTCTCGAGGTTGTCCAGGAGGGTGGTCCGCATGTCTGATGATCGGGCTGGAACGGGAACCGAGATTTTGAATCTGGGGCAGGATTTCCCTCCCGTCTCCACGGCGGTCTGGGAAGCTGCGATCCAGAAGGACTTGAAGGGCGCGGACTACGAGAAGAAGCTGGTTTGGCGTTCAGACGAAGGCCTCGCCGTTCGCCCATATTACCGAAGTGAGAGCCTCTCTGAACTTGGCCCGCAGACTGAGTGCTTACCAGGCCAGTTCCCTTTTGTGCGCGGAGACGGAAGAGCCTGGGAGATCGATCAGCAAGCGGTGCCGGCGCCGGACGCTATTCGCGCCGACTTGGTGCATGAGGCCGGTGGGGACGCTATCCAACAGCTGGGAATCGCGCTCGCAGCGGGCGTTGAGAAGCTGGCGCAGCTTTGTGAAGATCGCCCTGTGGACATCGCCGCGCGCGAGATTCAATTCGACTTCGCCGTTGGCTCAACTTACTTCTTCGAGATTGCCAAGTTGCGTGCTGCACGCATGTTGTGGTCGCGGGCCATTGCTGCCTTTAGCCCGGCAGACCCTAAATCCTGCCGCATGAATTTGCACGTCCGCACTTCGCGGCTGAACAAGAGCTTCTGCGATCCCTACACCAACGTGCTGCGGGTCACGACAGAAGCGATGTCTGCCGCAATTGGGGGATGCGAGTCGCTGACGGTTCAGCCCTTCGGATTCGATGAACACCTGGCGCTTGGAGTACAGCGTGTCCTCGCCGAAGAGGCCCACTTGAACGCTGTGGCCGACCCGGCCGGCGGCTCCTATTACATCGAGAGCCTCACCGCATCGCTCGCGCGCGAAGCGTGGAAGCTGTTCCAGCGCATCGAGGCCGCAGGCGGATATAGCAAAGCGCTCGACGCTGGTTGGCTGGCGGACGAAATTGCCAAGACGCGAGCGGCCCGTGAGAAGGCCGTCTCGTCACGGCGCAAGGCGTTGGTGGGAGTCAATAACTATCCCGATCTCAACGGCAAGCCGCTTGAAGTTACGCCTGAATGCCGAGGCCAGCACTGCCCCATTCCCGCAATTTCGACTGGCTGAGCCATTCGAGAACATTCGCGAACGCACTGCGCGCTACGCTGATGAAAAAGGGCATGCGCCAAAGGTTCTTCTGCTGAAGCGCGGCGATGTGAAGCTGCGCACCGCGCGTGCGAACTTCGCGCTGAACTTTCTGGGTTGTGCAGGATTTGAGATCACCGAATCTGAGCAGTATGCCGGCACAAATGCCGATCTGATCGTGCTCTGCAGCTCCGATCCTGAATACTTGCCCTTCGCGGAGGAGGTTTGTTCCGCGACAAAGATTCCCGTTATCGTGGCAGGCAATCCGAAGGATCAGATTGACGCGCTGAAAGCGACCGGGGTGCAGGGATTCGTTCACATTGCGAGCGACGCCGTTGAAACCCTGACTTACTGGCAGGACCGGCTGGGGGTGAAG
This sequence comes from uncultured Acidobacteriaceae bacterium, assembly GCA_963822225.1. Lineage (GTDB taxonomy): Bacteria > Acidobacteriota > Terriglobia > Terriglobales > Acidobacteriaceae > Edaphobacter. Next base: position 358,827 of record CAWGGW010000006.1, read on the forward strand.
AACTAATGAAACCTGACTTCTCCAAGATTGAATTTGTGTCCGGAAAGATTCCCGCTGCGGCCATTGAGGCCGACGAGCAACCGCCAGTCTGGGTAACTCCAGAGCAGATTCCCATCAAACCCTGGTACACGGCTGACGATCTGCATGCGATGGAGCATCTGGAGTATGCCGCCGGAGTCGCTCCGTATCTGCGCGGCCCTTACTCAACAATGTATGCGATGCAGCCGTGGACGATCCGCCAGTACGCCGGCTTCTCCACTGCTGAGGAATCGAACGCCTTCTATCGCCGCAACCTCGCTGCAGGTCAAAAAGGGCTATCGGTAGCTTTCGATCTCGCCACGCATCGCGGCTACGACTCGGACAATGAGCGCGTGGTTGGGGACGTTGGCAAGGCTGGCGTGGCCATCGATTCGGTCGAGGACATGAAGATCCTCTTCGGCCAGATTCCCCTCGATCAAATGTCCGTGTCGATGACAATGAACGGCGCGGTGTTGCCCATCATGGCCTTCTACATCGTGGCCGCGGAAGAGCAAGGCGTCCCGACACAAAAACTCAGCGGCACCATTCAGAACGACATCCTCAAAGAGTTCATGGTCCGCAACACTTACATCTATCCGCCGACACCCTCGATGAAGATCATCGGCGACATCTTCCGCTACTGCTCGGCTAATATGCCGAAGTTCAACTGCATCTCGATCAGCGGATACCACATGCAGGAAGCCGGCGCTACCGCCGACATCGAACTCGGCTACACACTGGCGGACGGCCTCGAATACATCCGAACCGGCATCGCTGCCGGCCTGGACATCGACGACTTCGCACCGAGGCTCAGCTTCTTCTGGGCAATCGGCATGAATCATTTCATGGAGATTGCGAAGCTGCGCGCCGCGCGCGTTCTCTGGGCCAAGATCATCAAGAGCTTCAATCCGAAGAATCCCAAGTCGATGGCGCTGCGCACTCATTCGCAGACGTCGGGCTGGAGTCTGACCGCGCAGGATGTCTTCAACAACATTCCGCGAACCTGCGTCGAGGCGATGGCCGCAGTGCTGGGTCACACGCAGTCGCTGCACACCAACGCGCTCGACGAAGCGATCGCACTGCCGAGCGACTTCTCCGCTCGCATCGCGCGCAATACGCAGATCTATCTTCAGGAAGAGACCGGCATCACTAAAGTCGTTGATCCATGGGCGGGCAGCTACTACGTCGAGAGCCTGACCCACGAGCTGATGCACAAGGCATGGCACCACATCCAGGAGATCGAAACGCTTGGAGGAATGACCAAGGCGATCGAAACCGGTGTGCCCAAGATGCGAATCGAAGAGGCCGCGGCTCGGCGGCAGGCGCTGATCGACTCTGGCCGCGAAACTATCGTCGGGGTAAACAAGTACAAGCTGGCGAAAGAAGAAGACCTGGCCGTACGCGAAGTCGACAACCAGGCAGTACGCGAATCTCAGCTTCGCCGTCTCGCGGAGATTCGGCGCACGCGCAACCCGCAGGCAGTTGCGCAAGCGCTCGACGCGCTGACGGCGAGCGCACAGAGTGGCGAAGGCAATCTATTGGAACTTGCAGTAAACGCTGCGCGCGTCCGCGCCACTCTGGGTGAGATATCCGATGCCCTCGAAAAAGTGTTCAAGCGCTATCAGGCAGTCAGCCGTACCATATCAGGTGTGTACTCCTCTGAGAGCCAGGGCGATCCCGAATTCCAGAAGGCGCTTGCAATGGCGCAGGAGTTCGCCGAGATGGAAGGTCGCCGCCCCAGAATCCTCGTCGCCAAGATGGGACAGGATGGACACGACCGGGGCGCCAAGGTCATCGCCACCGCATTCGCCGATCTCGGCTTCGATGTCGACGTGGGTCCCTTGTTCCAGACTCCGGCCGAAGCAGCGACCATGGCTGTCGAAAACGATGTCCACGTGCTGGGAGTCTCGACCCTCGCCGGCGGCCACAAGACGCTTGTGCCCGAGGTGATCGCCGAGCTAAAGCGCCGCGGCCGTGGGGACATTCTGGTCTATGCAGGCGGAGTAATCCCGCCGCAGGATTATGATTATCTGCAACAGGCGGGCGTGGCTGGCGTATTCGGTCCAGGCTCCGTGATCCCAATTTGCGCACAGGTCATCTTGAACGCATTGACGAGCAATATTCGTGCCTAGCTCCTCTCCAGCCGCCCGAGCGGGTGGCCGACGGCTGTCGCTTGAGCAGTATGTGGAAGGTGTCCTGGCAGGCGACCGCGTCGTCCTCGCCCGTGCCATAACACTGATCGAGAGCCGCCTGCCGGCCGACGCTGAGCGTGCTGCCCGGTTGCTCGATTCAATTCTGCCGCACACGGGAAAGTCGCGCCGTGTCGGCATTACGGGAGTTCCCGGAGTCGGCAAGAGCACCTTCATCGATGCGCTGGGGATGCACGTAATCCACGATCGAGGCGAGCGCCTCGCGGTCCTCACAGTCGATCCGTCGAGCCCAATCTCCGGCGGAAGCATCCTCGGCGATAAAACGCGGATGGAACATTTGTCCGCCGAGCCACATGCGTTCATCCGGCCTTCGCCGTCCGGCGGACATCTGGGCGGAGTCGCGCGTCGCACACGCGAAACGATCCTGTTGTGCGAGGCGGCCGGCTTCCGCAATGTGTTTATCGAAACCGTTGGAGTGGGGCAGTCGGAGACGGCAGTCCGCTCGATGTCCGACTTCTTTTTGTTATTGATGCTGGCCGGAGCGGGCGATGAACTGCAAGGCATCAAGCGCGGCATCATCGAGATGATCGATGGTATGGCGATCAACAAGGCCGATGGAGACAATCTGCAGAAAGCTGACCGCGCCCGCGTCGAGTATGCGTCGGCACTGCACTTATTTCCACCATCCGGCGATGGATGGACTCCGCGCGTCCTGACCTGTTCCGCGATCCAGAAATCTGGCATCGTGGAAATCTGGCAGATGGTGCTCGACCACGAAGCGCAGCTCGGAGAATCAGGCAAGATCGCCGAACGACGTACACGCGGCGACCTGCAATGGATGAACGACCTGATCTCCATGGGTCTCGCCGAGATGTTTCAAGCTCAGCCAGCAGTAGCGGAGCGTCTGCATGCTTTACGGCGCGAGGTTCGCGACGGATTCGTCACACCTCTGGCCGCAAGCCGCGAATTGCTACGCCTATTCCATCCACCCGCACGCTCAGACCCAAAGCAAATAGCCGACGTTCGGCGATATTTCGCCGACTTACGCAGGAACGACAGGTGCCACCGGTGCGGGCAGTTCTTCGCGCCGATTGAAGCTGCCGCAGACATAATCTCGATTCATGTTGGCGATTACTTCCAGCGGAATCTCCTTCGGGCACACGCCGGTGCACTCGCCGATGCTGGTGCAGTTGCCGAATTCTTCCGCGTTCATTTGCGCAACCATCGCGAGAGCACGTTTGCCTTTCTCGGGCTCGCCCTGGGGAAGAACTCCAAGGTGAGTGATCTTGGCCCCGGTAAACAGTGCCGCCGATGCGTTCGGGCAGGCCGCCACGCAGGCTCCGCAGCCGATGCAGGCTGCGGCATCCATCGATTGGTCGGCGATCTCCTTGCCAACCGGCAGATTATTCGCTTCTGGTGCCTGCCCCGTCGAAACCGAGACATATCCGCCAGCCTGGATGATGTGGTCGAACGCGCGCCGGTTGACGACGAGATCCTTGATCAGCGGAAACGCCTTGGCGCGCCACGGCTCCAGGGTCAATTCATCACCGTCCTTGAAGTGCCGCATGGTCAACTGACAGGCGGTAGTTCCGCGCTCCGGGCCGTGCGCGATGCCATTAATCATGAAGCCGCATGAGCCGCAGATGCCTTCGCGGCAGTCATGTTCGAAAGCGACGGGCGCCTCACCGCGGAGGATCAGCGTCTCGTTGAGTACGTCAAGGCACTCCAGAATGGACATCTCAGGATCCACGTCGTCCACGGGGTAGCGGACAAACGTACCCGCCTCATTGGGGTTCTTCTGGCGCCAGATCTTCAGCGTTAGTTTCATTACTTGTAGCTCCTCTGGCTCGGGTGAACGTAGTTGAATTCCAGCGGTTCCCTGGTGAGTTCGGGCGGCGCATCTGGCCCGTTATATCCCCATGCGGCGACGTAGGAGAAATGCTCATCATCGCGCTGGGCCTCGCCGTCCGGAGTCTGGTATTCCTCGCGGAAGTGGCCGCCGCAGGACTCGTTTCTGTCTCGCGCATCGATGCACATCAACTCGGCCAATTCGAAGTAGTCAGCCACACGGCCAGCTTTTTCCAGGCTCTCGTTCAGATCATCGCCGCTGCCCGGCACCGTGACATCCTTCCAGTACTCTTCGCGCAGCGCCCTGATCTTTCCGATTGCCGTTTCCAGCCCCCCGGAAGTTCGGGCCATGCCGCAATAGTCCCAGACAATCTTGCCCAACTCGCGATGGAACGAATCCACTGTGCGCTTCCCTTTGATCGAGAGCAGCTTGTCAATCTTCTGCTGCACCGCTGCGACCGCCTGCTTAACTTCAGGCTGCGATTCCTCAACCTTCGCGAACTTATTCGTCGCGAGATAGTTGCCGACGGTATAAGGAATCACGAAGTAGCCATCGGAGAGCCCTTGCATCAACGCGCTCGCGCCCAGTCGATTTGCGCCATGATCGGAGAAGTTCGCTTCGCCCAGCACGAACAGGCCCGGAATGGTGCTCTGCAACTCGTAGTCGACCCACAATCCGCCCATGGTGTAGTGAATGGCGGGGTAGATGCGCATCGGAGTCTTATAGGGATTCTCGTCCGTGATGCGCTGGTACATGTCAAACAGGTTGCCGTAGCGCTCGCGGACGGTCTTCTCGCCCAATCGGTTAATTGCCTCGGAGAAGTCGAGGTACACGCCAAGACCGGTTTTGCCGACACCGTAGCCCTCGTCGCACATTGCCTTGGCGTTGCGGGAAGCAACGTCACGCGGAACCAGATTGCCGAAGCTGGGATACCGTCGCTCGAGGTAATAATCGCGCTCGTCTTCAGGAATCTCGTTGGGAGGGCGCGGATCGCCTTTCTTCTTTGGAACCCAGATGCGCCCGTCATTGCGCAACGACTCGCTCATTAGAGTCAGCTTCGACTGATAGTCGCCGGACACGGGAATGCAGGTCGGATGGATCTGCGTGAAGCAGGGGTTCGCAAACAATGCTCCGCGTTTGTACGCACGCCAAATTGCTGTGGCGTTCGAGCCTTTCGCGTTCGTCGAAAGGTAATAGACGTTCCCGTAGCCGCCTGTTGCAAGAATCACAGCGTCGGCGATGTGGACGGACATCTTTCCCGTGACCAGATCGCGAGCCACGATGCCGCGCGCTCTGCCATCGACAACGATCAGATCGAGCATTTCGGTCCGCGGGATCATCGTGACGCTGCCAGCCTGAACCTGCCGCTCGAGCGCCTGGTACGCGCCGAGAAGAAGCTGCTGGCCAGTCTGGCCGCGCGCGTAGAACGTACGTGAAACCTGTGCCCCGCCGAAGGATCGGTTGGACAGCGAACCACCGTATTCGCGGGCAAACGGCACACCCTGAGCAACGCACTGGTCGATGATCTTTCCGCTGATCTGCGCCAGGCGATAGACATTCCCCTCGCGCGCGCGGAAGTCGCCGCCCTTCACGGTGTCGTAGAAAAGCCGGAAGACACTCTCGCCGTCGTTTGGATAATTCTTTGCCGCGTTGATTCCGCCCTGAGCCGCGATGGAATGAGCGCGTCGCGGTGAATCCTGGAAGCAGAAGCATTTCACTTTGTAGCCAAGTTCGCCGAGCGACGCGGCGGCAGAGCCACCCGCCAGACCGGATCCCACCACAATCAGAGAGTGTTTGCGCTTGTTGGCTGGATTAACCAGCTTCATATCGAAGCAGTGTTTGGCCCACGCCTGTTCAATCGGGCCAGAAGGAATTTTTGCGTCAAGTTTCATTATTTTATGAACCCCAGCAGAACGCTTATCGGGATGGATATGTAACCCAGAACGATGACGATCGCGATCGCTTTCGCGGCGAACTTCAGAAAGACCGTGTGACGCGGATGCGCCAGCCCGACGGACTGAAACATGGCCCAAAGCCCGTGACTCAGATGGATCCCCAGCAGAATCAGCGCGAAGATGTACCAGGCAGAGACCCACCAAACGTGGAAGCCAGAGACCACGTTGCTATAGACCTCGCCCTGCGTAAACGTCGCATTCGGATGAATGTAGCCTGCGGTGAACTGCAGCAGATGAAAGATGATGAAGGCCAGAACGATCGGGCCGCTCCAATACATCGTGCGCGAGGCGTAAGAGGAGTTGATCGCTTCCTGGCGGGAGTAACCTATGGGCCGGGCCGCCTTACTGCGTAAACCCAGTTGCACTGTCGCAGTAATATGCAGAGCAATCGCGAGCAACATCACTCCGCGCTCAAGCCAGAGCAACTCGCCAAGGTTATGCAGAAAGTGTCCGTAAGCGTTGATGTGCTCCGGCGCTTCGAACATCTGCAGGTTGCCAAGCATGTGGCCCACCACGAACGCAAACATCATGGCGCCCGTAACCGCCATGACCACCTTCTTGCCGTTCGTCGATTGCCAGAACGTTATCGGTCGAGCCTGATGCGGAAGAAGCCCAGCGGCGCCCATTAGTTTTTCCCAGCCTTGTCGCGGTAAACCATCAAGATGTAACTCCTTATCTTGTATACTCCGGCGAATCTTTGAGGTTCGGTGCTCGCAGTCACTGCATCACTTTGTTCGAGATGCTGCACTGCCAGAGCAACGCCCGGATGCTCAGTTATTCACATATTTCGCCTGCGCGATAATCGGCTTATCTCTGCGAGGAACGAACACTTAACGGGCAGTATCCACTATCTGTCCGTGAGGATTGGAAAGTCAAGAAATGTGAGAGAGCATACCCTCTGGCTCCGAACCCAGGGTTAAGGTTAATGGGAAATACGGCAAAAGTATTCGTTAGCCAACCACCGTATCCTCCATATATAACCTTGAAGAGATTTGCTGCCGCATATGAGCAACGGAGTATCGGTGAACGCCAACGAATTGGAACGCACGAACGAAGACTTTTTCCCTCGAGGGGCGATCGCATTCTTCGCCCTGATGATCGTCGGTTTCGGGCTTATCTGGCTAGGAATTTATTTCTTGCTGCTACACCGGCAATCGGGTCTCTAGGGAAGGAGTTGAGTGATGGCAATTAACGTGCTGGAAAAGCGCGCGTTGATGGGAGCGGTCGCATTCGTCGCGGCAAGTCTCGGCTTGATTGCGTATGCGACCTGGGGACTTGGCATCAGCGTGCCCACTTGTATTCCTCTGGGCACCAAGCCGTACGATCAGGCATCGGTTACGAAACACGACGGCAACAACTATGAAGTTCACTTTGTGACGCGGATGTGGGCCTTTGAGCCGAATGTATTGCGAGTTCCCACCGGCTCGACCCTGGACATCTACGCCGTGACCAAGGATGTGACTCACGGCCTTGAGATCGCAGGCACCAACGTAAACCTGATGGTGGTACCCGGCGCAGTTGCCAACGGTCGAGTGCATTTTTCCAAGCCAGGAATCTACACCGTCGTATGTCACGAGTTCTGCGGCAAGGGCCACCAGAACATGAATGCGCGCATCGAGGTCAGCGACCAGATCACCGATTATTCCGTCGAAGGAATTCCAACCTCCCCGGGATTGCAATTACTGGACGCAAAGGGATGTCTGGCGTGCCATACCGTCGACGGCAGCGCGCGCATAGGCCCGACCTTCAAAGGTGCGTGGGGATCGAAGTTGAGTTTGGCTGACGGCAGTGCCCACGCTCTTGATGCGGCCTTCTTCGAACAAAAAATTCATAATCCATCCGCGGAAACGGTCGCAGGTTATCCGCCTGTGATGCCACCCATACCGTTGACCGACGACGAGATCAAGCAGATTGAAGCATACCTGGAGGGTCTACAAAACTAATGGAACTCCAAAAGAATCTGAAGACGATTATCCTGATCGAGTTGCTGGTTCCGCTCACGCTGTTTATCTTCGGGGCGTATCACGGCGTGATGCAAGTGATGTACCTGTCGGGCGTGATCCGAGCCACATCCTTCGCCGGAATCGACTACTACGAAGGCTTGACCGCTCACGGAGTCATCAACGCCATTGTGCTGACTACCTTCTTTGCGGTTGCGCTGGGGTCTGCAGTAGTCAGCAGCGAGTTGAAGGCTCGGGTCTCAATCGCAGGCGCAACGACTGGGCTGCTGCTGATGCTGCTGGGAGCCGTGATGGCTGCTGCAATGATCTTCATGGGCAAAGCCTCCGTCCTCTATACCTTCTATCCACCGCTGATGGCTCACCCGCTGTTTTACCTCGGCCTTGCGCTGTTCATTGTGGGATCATGGGTTCCCTTTTGGACGTGGATCCCGGTATATATGCGCTGGCGCAAGCAGAATCCGGGACAGAAGACGCCGCTCGGAGTCGTTGGCATCTTTGCAACGTTCGTGGTGTGGCAACTCGCAACTCTGCCAGTAGCGTTTGAAGTGCTGGTACAACTTCTTCCCTGGTCGCTCGGATGGACTCCCGGCGTCAACGTTATGTTGAGCCGCACGTTGTTCTGGTTTTTCGGCCACCCGCTGGTCTATTTCTGGCTGCTGCCTACCTACGTCATGTACTACACGATGCTGCCGAAGCTCGCTGGCGGCAAGCTGTTCAGCGATTTTGCCGGACGCTTCACCTTCATGGCGCTGATCCTGCTCTCGTGCCCGCTCGGCCTGCATCACCAATTTGCGGATCCCGGAATCTCCACCACTTCGAAGGGATATCAGAGCGTCCTCACCATGATGGTTGCAATTCCCAGCCTGCTGACAGCCTTCACTCTGGCCGCTTCGCTCGAACTGGGAGCACGCCGGCGAGGGGGCAAAGGGCTCTTTGGCTGGTGGAAGAAGTTGCCCTACTTCGATCCCGAAGTCTGGCTGTTCCCCTACCTCTTTTGCGGGCTGCTGATCTTTATCTTTGGAGGCATCACGGGCATCGTCAACGCCTCCTACAGCTTGAATAATGTGGTGCATAACACCGCATGGATTCCCGCTCACTTCCACCTCACGGTGGGTGGACCAGTCTTTCTCGGGATCCTCGGCGGAAGCCTGTTCCTGATTACCGGACTGCTGCAGAAACCAGTCGTCTCGCGCAGAATGGCTCTAATCGTCCCCTATGTCTGGATGATTGGGACGTTCATCTTCTCATCCGGCTTCTTCCTGGGCGGCCTGCGCGGTGAACCCCGCCGCACCAACCTGGGCATGACCTATATGAACCCGGCGTCGCCCAGCTATCGGCCCGATTGGTGGCTGGCAACGCACCTAGGCATGATAGGCGGCTGCATCATGGGAGTCGCCGTCCTGCTTTACTTCATCGTCCTGGTTCGCAGCCTCGCAGCAATGCCCGAGCTGTCGCAAGCACCGTTTGCTCTGCCAACTAGCGAGCCATATCACGACGAAGACGTGGCCGCGGTACGAAATTTCACGCCCTGGGTAGCAGCTGCGGTGCTGCTGTGCGTGGTGTCCTACTATGCGCCGGTTCGCGATATTGTGAAGAACGGAATTACGACCGCGCCAGGCTTTCATCCGGATAACCCCGCCGCGGTCAACACAGGCCATTGAATCATGCGTCCCAATCGCAATCTTCTTTTACTGTTACTTGCACTAACCCTGGCCCCCGGCAGTAAGCTCCGAGCGGCAGTGCCGGCGAGCAGCAACGCAGGGCGGATACCTGACGTCGCGGTTTGGGACGAAGCCAACCATCAGAGCACGTTGTGGGAGGACCTCGGGGCCGCAGGATCGGGGCCTGTAATCGTCCTGCCCGTGTACACCCGCTGCACGATGAGTTGTCCAGTGACGGCCCGGATGTTGGTCAAAGAAGCGGCACAAATGGGCAACGGCAATCCATACCGCGTGCTGATCTTTTCCTTCGACCCAGGCGATGACGCCGCAGCCCTGCGCCAGTTCCGCGAGCAGCAAAGTCTCCCCGCGGCATGGATACTCGTGCGCTCAGACGCCGCCGACATTCGCCGCTTTTGCGATTTTTTCCACTACCCGATCCTGACGGAAGGATCGGTGATGATCCACAACAACCAGCTCTTTCTGCTGGACCATTCCCTTCAATGGCGAGTGACTTTCATCGACAAAGATTGGAACGGGGCAGACCTGCGCAAGTGGGTCGGCCGCGTGGAAACACCGGGGCTCTTGGGTTGGCTGACAATGAATCCTGAAAAGCTAGCTTTTGCAGGCTTCGCCGGCCTGCTGCTCAGCCTTGCACTAATCCTCGGGGTGCTGCTATCGCGTCCCCACCCTCAGTCCGTTTGAGCCACGCCAAAGCTTTGGTGCCGGGAGGGGGGGTCGAACCCCCACGACCTTGCGATCGGCGGATTTTGAGTCCGCTGCGTCTGCCAGTTCCGCCATCCCGGCGCACTTCGATTCTATCAGCCGACGCCGTTGTTCCCAACACACTCCACGCAATCGCCCGCTTGTTCCAACATCACCCGTAGGACCACGTCGCGGTCCTGCCGGAAATCTACTGCACCTTCCCCTGCGGTCTCAAGCGCCCCAACTCATTCGCGCAAGCAATCGCGTTCAGAGCCGCCAACTTCAGATTGTCCGCAGCCAGCCACAACCACAACCGCTTCGACGCCCCATCGCCCTCGGCCGCAGAACTCACACGCACCAGCACATCGGGCTGACCAGCGGCACTCAAGTTACTCGGCGCATCAGACTCCGCGCCAACAACATCTACGTGCTCGCCATAGACTGCCAACTCCACCTGCTCCACCGTCGCGGCTTCCTCCAACTCGACCAGAACCGACGCCGTATATCCGTGGAACACCGGCGCCTGGACTAACTGGAGCGCCAACTCTGGCGACGTGCCTCCGGCGAGCGCTGCGTAATGACTAGCAATCCGATCCTTCGCTCCGGCCAACTTCACCTTCGCCGCCTCGCCAAGCGATGGCAGAAGATTGAACGCGACCTGCGCATCGTACTGTTCGCGCGGCAGAGTTTGGAATGACAGCAGGCTCACCGTCTGCTGATGCAGTTCGTCCATCGCAGCCTGTCCATGCTGCGACGCAGGCTCGAAGACGGTCGCCCCCAGTGACCGCACTGGAAACGTTGCATGCAGCCGACCCGCAATCAACAGCAACATCACCGCCGCCGGATGCGCCGCCACCACCGCCGGAGTAGTCAGATCCAATTCCTGCGCCCGCGCGCTCGAACTCACTCTCCGCCAACTGTGCGCCCCACGGTCCGCGCACCACCACGCCGGACTCGCCCTCCAGCGCATAAGTCATGTCAACAATACTTGCCCCGGCCGACCGCGCCGTCTTCCAGTACTTCTTCGTGATCGCTGAGTCGCCGGCAAAGAAGACAAAATCCACGCCCGTGAATGAGTCCGCATCAATCTTCTGGATGAAGGTAACTTCATCGCCGGCCGTCGTCATCTGACCGGCATCTTCATCGTCCAGCAACACAACATCGGCGGCCGCAAGCGCCGAATCCGCCAGCGAATCGACCAGCTCCTTACCCGCAAGCGAACTGGCTCCTACGACGCCGATACGATTTGGGTTGCCAGCAATCACAAACTCTCTCGTTTCGCTAAACAATCTATTACCACTCGCCGCCGGGGCAGACCCTCCCAAGCCCGCTATCACCCAGGCGGCAAACTCGGCCCGCGCGGATGTCGCCGCCGGTGTGCCCATGAGTATGCCAGCCGCGCAAACACTCCCGAAACCAGATACCCCATCGCAATCACCATCAACATCAGCTCAGACTTCCAGGCGATCAACGCGCCAACCAGGGCAATCAGTGCGACCACCTGAAAAGGCTGACGTCCGCCTGAGGTAATCTCCTTTGCGCTCCAGAAACGCCAGTTGCACACCATCAGGAATCCCGTAAACAGAATCAGCGTCAGCCACACCAGTGCCGTCCACGGATTGTAAATCGGCGAGCCATCGAAACAATGGATGACGGCCGCAACTACACCGGCTCCCGCAGGAATCGGCATGCCGACAAAAAACTTACTACCCGGCTTCCCCGGATTGCGCGGCTGCGGATTCACGCTGATGTTGAATCGCGCCAGGCGGCTCGCCCCGCAAATTAGAAACAGAAAACAGACAAATACTCCGCCGTGAACTACGTTGTCCCGAAGCTGCGGATATACCGTCATCGGCAGCATCCGGAAGCCCCAGATGTACGCCAGCAGACTCGGCGCAACTCCAAACGTAATTACGTCCGCAAGGGAATCCAGTTCCCTGCCAAAATCGCTCGCCGTATTCGTCAAGCGCGCAATGTAGCCGTCGACTCCGTCCAGCAGCGCCGCCAGGCCAATCGCCAGTGCCGCATGATCGAAGAATTGCGGCTCCGCGGCCGATCCCTGGATACTCTGCGTAATTGCGTAGTAGCCCGCGGCAATATTCCCAGCCGTAAACAGCGACGGAAGCACATACATGCCTCGGCTTGGACGCCGCCTACGCGGTTCCCCTTCCGCGGCGAAGTCGCCCATGTCCATCTGCTCGGCCGCCATCAGGACACCACTGCCGCGGCGACAATCCCGGCGTCGCCAACAGGCTGCGGCAACACCGCCAATATCGTCGATCCGCCTTTGACTCGCATGCCCGTCTTCACTTGTGGCACTGCATCCGCCGGCAGCAAAACATCCGTCCGCGAGCCGAACTTGATCATTCCAACGCGCTGGCCGCGTTCCAGACGATCGCCCACCTTCACCGCGCAAACGATCCGCCGCGCCAGCAGTCCGGCGATCTGCTTGTAACTCACCTCATAGCCACCCGCATCGATCACCACCAGCGTCTGCTCGTTCATAATCCCAGACTCGGGCTTCATCGCATTCAGAAAAGCACCCTCACGATGCTCCACAACTTTCACGGTGCCCGCCACCGGGGACCGATTCACATGCACATCGAACACGTTCAGAAAGATGCTCAGCCGCAGCCGGCTTCCCGCAGTCGTCTCAATCCAGTCAGCCTCAGTAACCAGGCCGTCGGCGGGAGATACAATTTCGCCCGGCCCCAACGGAATCTTCCGCTCAGGATCCCGGAAGAACCACAGAAAAAATACCGCCAGCACCACCGGCAGCGCGGTCAGCGCCATCGACTGAGTCATTACCCACAGGAACGCGGCAACGATCCCAAGTCCCAACGCATAGAAGTACCCATCTCGGACCATATCCTTCTCATTATAAAGCTTGCGCAACCGCTTCACGTTGCATCTCACCGTGCAATCCGATTAGCCTGACCTCGAACCTCAATCCATATGAAGCTTCATCCCCGGCGCCTCCATCTCCGTCTCACCCTGCTGTCGGGCCTGTGCATGGTGGGATCGCTCGCCGGCGCACACGCCCAGACCCCACTGCACCTCCAGGGCCGGGTCCACGACGCGTCGGGCAATTCCCTCTCCGGCGCAACCATCTCCGTCGACGGTCCTCGCGGCCAGGTATCCACCACTTCAGATGCCGCCGGCCACTTCAACGTGGACTATCCCAACTCGACGGGCTCCCTGACCCTCCGCGCCTCTACTCGTTCCATGCAATCTGACCCCCTGCAAGTCTCCGCCAATAACGCCGCAAACGACCTCGACCTCACTCTTCGCCCTTCCTCAGTCAGCCAGCAGATCACCGTAACCGCGACCCGCTCTTCCATCGACCTCCCCACCGCCAACACCGTCTACGTGCTCACCACCAGCGACCTCGCCACCTATCCTGCAACCGAACTCGACGACAAACTCCGCCAGCAGGCGGGCTTCGAACTCTTCCGCCGCTCCAGTTCCCGCGTCCAGAACCCCACCAGCCAGGGCATCTCTCTCCGCGGACTCGGGTCCACCGCCGCCAGCCGCACCCTCGTCCTCCAGAACAGCGTCCCCATGAACGATCCCTTCGGCGGCTGGATCCACTGGGACGAAATCCCCTCCGAAGCCGTTGATGCCGTCACCATCGCCACCGGCGGCGGCTCCGACCTCTACGGCTCCTCCGCCCTCGGCGGAGTCATCGACGTCGTCCCCGCGCAACCAACTAGGGCGCTCTTCAATGCCTCAGCCCTTGGCGGCGGCCAGGACACCTCCCTGGTCGGCTTTCGCGGCGACATCGGCAACCAGCAATGGCGCCAACTCCTCGCAGCAGACTCATTTCGCACCGCCGGCTACATCGTCACCGCCCCGTCCGTCGCCGGCCCGGTCGACGTCCCCGCCAACGTCCACTACCAGTCCGCCCGCAGCGAAACCGACCGCGTCTTCTCAAACGTCAACCGAGCCTTCCTCATCGGCAACATGCTCAACGAAGCCCGGGGCAACGGCACGCCTCTCCAAACCAACGGCACCCGCCTCTGGCGTTACATCGCAGGCGACGACTGGGCCACCCGATCCAAAGCCTCCGGCCGTGTCAGCCTCTTCGGCAGCGACGAAGCCTACCGCCAGTCCTTCTCCTCCATCAACTCCGCACGCACCACCGAAACCCTCACCCGCCTCCAGCATGTCCGCACCCAGGAACTCGGCGCCTCATCCGACGCCGCCCTCGCACTCTCGCCCATCGCATTTGTCTTCGGCGCCGACGCCCGCGACATCCGCGGCACCGACAACGAAACCCCCATCTCCGCCGGGCTACCCAGCGGCATCGCCGATACCTCCGCCCGCCAGCGCTTCATCGGAGGCTTCGGCGAAGCCCTCGCCTCGCATAACTCCTGGTCCGCCGCGCTCTCGCTCCGTCTCGACTCCGTCTCCAACCTCGACACCCGCTCCCTCACCCAAACCAATCCCCAACCTCCGGCCACAACCCTCATCCCCAACCGCAGCGAATTCATCGCCAGCCCGCGTCTCGGCATCGTCCGCCAGATCGCCTCTACCGCGACCATCCACGCCGCCGTCTTCCGCGCCTTTCGCACACCCACCATGAATGAGCTCTACCGCACCGGCCAGGTCGGCGCGCAGATCACCGAAGCCAATCCGCAACTTCTATCCGAGCGTGCCACCGGATGGGAGATCGGCGCCACCTACGCCTCGCCCGCCAACCTCATCGCGCTATCCGGCACCTACTTTTGGACCGAGATCAATCGCCCCGTCTCCACCGTCCTTATCTCCACCAACCTCTACATACGCGAAAACCTCGGCCAGATCCTAAGCCAGGGCACCGAACTCCATCTCGATATCCGCCCCACGCATCCGATCTCTGCCACCCTCGAATATCAGTACGCCCACGCTATCGTCACTAAGTTCTCCGCGCAGCCCGCCCTGGTCGGTAACTGGATCCCCGAAGTCCCCCGCCAAAGCTTCACCGCCCAACTCCGCGCCGCCAGCCCGCGCCTCGGCCAACTTACCCTCGCCGCCCGTGCCAGCGGCCACGCCTGGGACGACAGCGCCAATACCTTCCTCCTGAACGCCTTCTTCCAACTCGATCTCGCCGCCCAACACAACTTCGGCCAACATTGGACCGCCTCCGCCATCCTCAACAATCTCCTCAATCAACGCGCCGACGTAGCCCGCACTCCCACCCTCACCCTCAGCTCCGGGTTCCTCGCCGAAGGCGGTCTCGCCTTCCACTGGAATGGATCAGCCGCCCACTGATGCGATATCGTTAAAAAAGCCCTGGAAACATCCGCAAACTTTTTTGAGTCGTCATTCTGAGACGCAGGCTCAGAATCTCTGTATTTTTCTGAGACGCGGGCTCAGAATCTCTGTACTTTTGTTCCTAATCCGTACCCGCATGAATCGAGCTTGCCCATTGATTCCAAGTCAGCGTCCTAGAGCCCTCGCATGCGCCGCGCTTTCACTCATCTTGTCCCTGCCCCTCGCCGCGCAGATCACCCACGGCGAGCGACCCCGCCAACCTCGCCGGCGAGCGCGTCTCCCCGCCCAACCTGGCCGACACCCTCCCGCTCAATCACGGCGCCCCTGCTCTCCAGCAACTTCTCCGCAAGCTCCGCACCCGAGCCTCCTTCATGCTCATCGTCGCCCATCCCGACGACGAAGATAACGGCATGCTCACCTACCTCTCCCGCGGCCAGGGAGCGCGTGTCGCCACCCTCACACTCAATCGCGGCGAAGGCGGCCAGAACCTCATGTCCGCCGACTTCGACGACGCCCTTGGCCTCATCCGAACCCAGGAACTCCTCGCCGCCGACCGCGTCATGGCCGTCGACCAGCTATTCGGCACCGAGGTCGACTTCGGCTTCTCCAAAACAAAAGAAGAGGCCTTCGCCAAGTGGGGCCACGAGCGCGTCCTCTACGACGTCGTCCGCGCCATCCGCCTCTATCGCCCGCTCGTCATCGCCTCCGTCTTCATCGGCGAACCCTCCGACGGCCACGGTCAGCACCAGGTTTCCGGCCAGATCGCCCAGGAAGCCTTCAAAGCCGCCGGCGACCCTAACGTCTTCCCCGACCAGATCGCCGCCGGGCTACAACCCTGGCAGCCCCTCAAGGTCTACGCCCGCTCGCCCTTCGGCCGCATCGACGCCCAGGGCATGTACGACTACGCCACCACCCAGTACGTTCCAGCCCGCTTCGAGAATTACGTAACCGGAAAAGTTACCAACACCGTACCGAAAGCCAATGTCGTCATTCCCGAGGGCAACACCGACCCGCTCCTGGGCGGAATCTCCTACGCCGAACTCGGCCGCGAAGGCCGCGGCCTGCACCGCAGCCAGATGAGCGGAGGAGGAGGTCCCAGCAGCCGCGGTGGCGGAGGCCGCTTCGACGTCAGCTATCACCGCTACGGCTCCATGCTCAACCAGCCAGACGGCGACGACTCCGGCATCGAATCCGGCTTCTTCGACGGCATCGACACCTCAATCCCCGGCATAGCGAGTCTCGCTCCCAACGCTCCACAGGCACTCAAAGCTGTGTTGATGTTGGTCGACATGAAAATTGAGGAAGCACAGAAGAAGTTTGATCCTGCAAACCTGGAAACCACTGTCGAGCCCCTCCGGATAGCCCTGCAAACCCTCGATACGGTGATCGACGGCGCGGAAGGTTCAACCCTCAACTCGACCCAGAAGTACAACCTCCTCCACGAACTCCGCATCAAGCGCGTCCAGCTCAACAACGCCCTCATTCTCGCCCACGGCATCACCGTCGAAGCCACGCTCGCGGACTCGACCGGCGCGCCCGGCCTGCTCGCCACTGCCCAGCGAGTCGACGTCGCCACCAGCTTCTATACCGGCAATGAGTCAGTGGAACTCAAGAACGTCGACCTGGACTTCCTCGGCGCACCCGTCAAGTCCAGGTCCATCTCCGGACCAGTCCCACTCGACAGCGCCGCCAAGCCGCATGTCTTCCCGAAACTTCCCGCCGCAATCCACGGCAAGGAAACCCTCCGCGCGCTGGTCGATAAGGAACTCCCGCCTACGCGCCCCTACTTCTCGCGCCCAAACATCGAACAGCCTTACTACGACATCTCCAACCCCGCGCTCCGCAACGCACCCGCCACACCCGCTCCGCTCACCGTCTCGGTCACCCTCAGCGATCATGGCGTCGATCTCAACCTCGTCGCCATCGTCGCCGATCCATCCGAGTCGAACCCGCTTCAACCCGCCGTCGTCGTCCCGCCCGTCTCGGTCAGCCTGCCAGTTACCGCGGCGGTTATCCCGCTCAGCCGCGATACCTTCCCGCTCAGTTACTCCGCCTCGAATCCCGAAGCCGGCGCCGCGCCCCAATTCCGCCTCGATCTTCCTCCTCTGTGGAGTTACACGGTTCCCGACGCGGTCAATCCGATTCCCCCCGCCCCGCCCACCGGTCGCGTCTCCCGCCAGACCGCCTACGTCACTACCTCTGACCCCAGTCCCTACCGGCCGTATCCCATCACCGTCGTCACCGAGCTTCACGGTCGCGAGTATCGCGAGGGATACCGCAGCGTCGGATACCCCGGCATCACCCTCACCAACTACTACACCCCGACTGTCTTTCACGTCACCGCCGTCGACCTCGCCACCGCGCCCAATCTCAACGTCGCCTTCCTGCCCGGAACCGGCGATGACGTCCCCGCCGCTCTTGAAGACCTGTACGTCCATCCTCACATCATCACGGTCGCCGACCTTACCCCCAGGGGACTCGCGCCCTTCGACGCCGTCGTCCTCGGCGTCCGCGCTTACGAAACTCACCCCGACCTCGCCGCCGCCAACCCCGCTCTCAACGCCTACGCCGCCGCCGGCGGAATCGTTATCGCCGAGTACAACACCGGCCGGCTCCCCGAAGGCACCGGACCCTACATGCTCAATCTCGGCGGAAGCGAAAAGGTCGTCGAAGAAAACGCTCCCGTCCACATCCTCTATCCCGCCTATCCGCTTCTCTCCTGGCCCAACCAGATCACCCCCGCCGACTTCGACAACTGGGTCGAAGAACGCGGCCACGGCTTCATGGAATCCTGGGATCCCCGCTACAAGGCCCTCCTTGAAACTCACGACCACGGCCAGCAGCCTCAAGCCGGCGGTCTGCTTGTCGGCCGCATCGGCAAAGGCGCATGGATCTACCTCGGCCTCGCCATGTACCGCCAATTCTCTGAAGGTGTCCCCGGACCCTATCGCATCTTCGCCAACCTAATCAGCGCCGGCCGCAACCCACAGTTCACCGCTACACCTCCGGTCCCCACCCCTGCAGCCCACTAATCGCCGCGATCGATACAGACCTCCAAACGGCCTGGCGTATCCTCTTTATCTGCTCAGGTCGCGGTCCGCGCCGCCACCGCGTACCGCTCCGGCGTGCCACCGCGTACCGCTCCGGCCTGTGCCTGCGCGTACGTCGGAAGAAGAAGTAAATAATCACGCTCACCACCGCTGCATACGCGCACCACACTGAAGTGAACGCGTACCGCTTCACCAACGCCACCACGATCAACCCCGCCAGGTTCGCCCACGCCAGTTCCACCAGTGGGCGAAACCCCGAAAAGAATAAAGATCCGCAAGTCGCAATCACATACAGAACTGCCACCAGCGTCGTCGTCGTAACCACGTTGACGTACAGAATGCTGTGGGCCCGCATCGAGATCTCAACCGGATACGCAATCAACCCCCAGGTTAAGATAAAGCGACAGCAATCCACCCAGAATCACAAACGCGAGCATCCGCCGTCGCTGACGTTTAGTCGGCTCGATTAAAAACACTGCCAACGGCATTAAAAACGGCAGCAGCCCCTGCGCATACAAAACGTACGCTGCCCCAGCGTCGTGCGCCACCTGCGGCGAAACCGTCCCGTTCATGCCCAGCCACACAAATCCCTCGATAAACTCATGCGCCGCAAACAAACACGGCATCGCCGCCAGCAGCAGTTCGCGCCGGTCCTTCACCTCCATCAGAGTCGCGACGCCAATGGTCCCCAGCACGGCGCTTCCAACAAAATCAGCGGTCGCCGAAAAACACATCGAAACCCCCTACGTGTAGAACGCAATCCTACGCGACAAGGCCCAACCGCATCGCGCGACAGAAGACACACTCACCCCGCCATCAGTCTACTGCGCGCCCTTCACCTGCTGCGTCACCCAATCCGTCCAGATTGCCTCCTCGATGGGACACGCCACCGCCTCGCCATCCAGCACAGCGCTCACAAAATTCTCCACCGCCGGATAATGCACATTGGCATGCGCCGGCAACTGCTCCTCCGTCAACTTCCCATCAGGCGTCAGCAATCGCAGCGCGGGCCCATTCAACATATCAAGATTGATCTCGCCCTCCACCCCAACAATACGGAACTGGTCCCGCTGAATCCGCGAGTTCCAGCGCACATCCACCACCGCATGTACTCCGCCCGCATACTCGATCAACGTCGTCGCCGAGTCCTCCACCGCAAGCTCATGCAATCCATTCGACAGCAGCCCCGTCGCGCGCACCGGCTTCCCCAGCAGAAAATTACATGCGTCAATCCGGTGCGACCCCACATCGTACAGCGGGCCTCCCCCAGCCAGCGCCGGATCCTTCAGCCATCCACGCTCGGGGCTCTCCAGCCAGCCATGGTAGTTCGCCTCCACCAGCACCGGCTTGCCAATCGCACCCTCCGCAATCAACTCCTTCGCCCGCATCAGCTTCGGATACAACCGCCGGTAGTATGCAATCCCGCAAATCCGCCCCGACTCCCGCGCGGCCGCAGCCATTGTCTCCGCCTGCGCAAAATCCAGAGCCACCGGCTTCTCGCAGAGAACATGCTTGCCCGCGCGTAAACTCGCAATCGTCTGCTCCGCATGCAGCGCCACAGGCGACGCGACATACACCGCATCGACAGCCTTGTCGCTCAGCGCTTCGGCCAGATCGGTAAACGCCAGCGCACCCGAATAAGCCTCCGCCTTGCGCGGATCACGCGTTAGCAAACCATACAGCCGGCTGCGCGGCTCCGCCAGAATCGCCGGAAGCACCCGCTTCCGCGTAATATCCCCAATCCCAATCACCAGCCAATTCAGCATCTCAAAAGTAAATCACACCGCCCCAACGAATTCTCAGAGAATCGCAGCCCTCTCTCAACTCCCGCCCGCGCCCGGTCGAACTTTCTCCAGCGCCGAACCAATTCTGCAAAGGCGACCATGGGAATTACCTCTCTACCCCGCCACTCCCACAACCCCCATCATCCGACCCGCAAACCCGCTCTCTCCACGGTGCGAGAAATACTTCGGCCGTCCGCCCACCCGCGCACAAGCCGTAGCACTCCCCAACCACCGTAATCCGCTTCTCCTTCAACCCCGCATCCAGCAACTGCCGCCGGTTCGCCTCCCACAAATCCAGATGAATCTGCGGCCCAATATTCGAGTGCCCCGGCGCCCGCGCCGTCAAAAACAGCAGCGGATACTTATCCCGCACCGGGTCCGAGTCGTACACCTCGCTGAACAACTCCGGCGCATACGCAAACTGCGACTCAAACTCGAACCGCACCTCCTCGCCCACCGAGTAACAACACGGCCCAATCGAAGGTCCCACCGCCGCAATCAAGTCCTCCGGCCGCGACCCATACCTCAGCCGCATTCGCCCAATCCCCCGCTCCACAATCCGCGCCAGCGTCCCTCGCCACCCGGCATGGAACGCCGCCACCGCCTTCCGCTTCACATCCGCCACCAGCACCGGAACGCAATCCGCCACCTGCACCCCCAGCATCACCCCGGGCACATCGGTCATCATCCCATCGCCGCGCAGCACAGCCCGCCCCTCCGCCGTCTCCAAGATCGGGTGCCCCACATCTCGCTTTTGAGATGTGGGATCCGCCACTACTCTATCCTCAACTCTCTCCTCCCAATCACCCGAACCAGTCCCGAATGGAACTGCCGCAGCGTCACCAGCTTCCCCGTATCGCCCCGCCACCTCGCGGAGAAACCGCCGCCGGTTCTCTGCCACATTCGCCGCCTCATCCTCTTTCGTCCATCCCAGGTTTAGCGTCCCCCGCACTCCGTCCGGATCGTAGATCGTCGATACTCCACCAGCCCTCGCACTGAACCCATGCCGCAGCCACGAGTACCTCTCCCAGCCCTCCGCCCGAACCACTCTGGCCGTCCCCGGCGTGGCCGATTTTCGGACTTTCCGACCCCCCGCTTTTCCCACGCGCTCGCCCGCAGCCCAGGTTCCACCCAGAGTCTCCCGCCGCCCATGCCCCAGCCCCACCGATGCCAGCAGCTCATCCACCTGCCCAATCGCTTCTGGACTCTCAAGCCATCACAACATCCATCTTATTCAATGTATTTACCACCAAAATAGAATCTATCACTTGACTATAGCGGATAACATTTCACCGCCCGGACCGTCCATCGAACTTGTGAGACCAACGCACCGTCCTTCCACCCTATTGTCCCCAGCCGCAAAACACAAACCCGCAAAACCCCACAATAATCAGCCAAAAATTTGCATCCGAGCCAACTGCTCTGTAAGATACGCGATTGCGCCCATGAGATCGAATGTTCCCACCGCAGCGTTTCAGATCCTCCGCTCCCGCATCAGCAAAGTATGCGTCGCCATCATTGGCAATACACCCGCCGAAATGATCGAGAAGGCCTCCGCCGTCGTCAAAGAGACGCCCTTTCTTGAGTTTCGCCTCGACTACCTCGATAAGCCCCTGCTCGCCCTGCCTAAGCTCAAGCAGTTCTTCGCGGACAACACCGCCGCCACCGCCATCGCCACCTGCCGACGCGCAGCAAACGGCGGCAAATTCGCCGGCAACCTCGCCGCCGAGATCGAAGTCCTCACCAAGGCCGCCGCAAGCCGGCTTCCACATCGTCGACCTCGAGCTCCAGTCCGCCGAATCCCTCAAGAAGGCCGACCTGCAGAACCTCCGCGACACCGGCGTCGGCACTCATCATCAGCTACCACGACTTCAACGCCACCAAGGATCTCGACGGCATCTACGACCGCATCGAGCCCTTCGCGCCCGACTTCGTCAAAATCGTCCCCACCGCCAAGGCTCTGGTCGACAACGTCACCCTCATCCGCTTCCTCGAGCGCATGAACGACCACACCAACATCATCGGCATCTGCATGGGCGACGCCGGCATCATCTCCCGCGTCCTCGGCGTCCGCGCCGGCTCCGCCTTCACCTTCGCCGCCGCCACTCCCGGCGAAGAGACCGGCCCCGGCCAGATCGCCGCCCGCACCCTCATCGAAACCTACCGCATCGACCACGTCGACGCCGCCACCAAGGTCTACGGCGTAGCCGGCAACCCCATCCAGTCGTCGCTCTCGCCCATCATGATGAACACGGCCTTCCGCCGCGAGACCGTCAACGCCGTCTACCTCGCCCTGCAGACCAACAAGCTCTCCGACCTGCTCAAGCTCGTCCAGGAGATCCCCATCCAGGGCGTCTCCATCACCATGCCGCTCAAGGAGGAGATCCTCCCCCACCTCGAGCAGACCGACCCACTCTCCGCCAAGATCGGCGCGGTCAACACCATCCGCCTGCATCGACGGCAAACTCTACGGCTTCAACACCGACGTCGCCGGCATCATCCGCCCGCTCGAAAAGCGTCTCTCCCTCCGCGGCGCCAAGGTCCTCGTCCTCGGAGCAGGCGGAGCCGCGCGCGCAGCCGTCTTCGGCCTCCGCGACAAGGGCGCCGAAGTCTTCATCCTCAACCGCACCCCCGAAACCGCGCAGAAACTCGCCCGCCAGTCCGGCTCGAAGACCATCAAGAAGGACGCGCTCGCCAAGATCGTCCTTCGACGTCATCATCAACGCCACGCCCGTCGGCATGGCCGGCAACAAGGCAACGCCTTTGCTCGAAGCCAAGGACCTCAACACCCGCCTCGTCTTCGACCTCGTCTACAACCCGCTCGAGACGCCGCTCATCCACATGGCCCGCCAGAAGGGCATCCCCATCATCACCGGCATCGAGATGTTCGTGCAGCAGGGCGCCCGCCAGTTCGAAATCTTCACCGGCAAGCCCGCTCCCGAAGAAGAGATGTTCCGCGTCGTCCTCCACGCGCTCCGCCAGCAGGCCGAAGCCGCCGCCGCCGAGAACCCCCAACAAGCACCCAAGGCCCCCAAGCCCGCAGCCCCGGCAACGAAGGCCCCCGCCAAAGCGCCTGCCACGAAGCCGGTCGCCGCGAAGCCGTCCAAGGCTCCGGCTAAGAAGGCAAAGCCGGTCGCCGGCAAGAAAAAAGCCCGCTAGCCACTGCACTGGGTGCCCCATGTTCGACGCAGTCGACCATGGCGGTTACGCTTCTCCGCCTAAAATCCGGGTGCCCCATTCATCGCAGCTCTATCGCGATGAGTGGGATCCCGTCGACTAAGCCGCCACCCGCTTCAGCAGCTTATTCGCGCTCCGAAACCACGGCCGCTCCCGCCGCCGCAGATACCCCGGCATATTCGGCTTCTTATCCAGCACCCTCTGCGCCCACTCCCGCGCCTCGGCATTCTTCCCCTCAGCCGCCAGCAGCTCCGCAAAATTCAAATAAGTCTCCGAAGCCACCGACCGCGCCGTCACCTACCGAAACAGCTCCTCCGCCCGTTCCGTCTGCCCCGTTCGCGCATAAGCATGCGCCAGCAATCCACTCGCGCGATAGAAATCGTACCCCGGCTCCTTAGCCGACACCTTCTCCAGGTCCGGCAAAGCCCCCGCCGCGTCGCCCAGCATGCTCGCGCACACTCCGCGCCGGTAGAACGCATCAATCGAATCCGACCGCGCCGCAATCGCCTTCTCAAACGCCGCCCGTGCCATCCCCATCCGGCCGTCGTCCATATACAGATCGCCCAGCTCTTCGTAGTTTCCTGCCGAAGGGTTGTCGTACACCAGCCGCTCCAGCTCCCGAATCCGTTTCCTCCGCGGAAACACCTTCAGCGCCCGCGCAGCAACCCCGCATCCGGAACAACTTCAGCGAACAGGTACACCAGCGCCCCAATCGGCCCCAGAAACAGAATTACCCAAATCCAATAAGTATCCGGCCGCCGCCGAATAAAGTGGATAATCGCCACTGCCTGCAGCAGCAATCCCCACGGATAAAACAATCCGGTCAACAATCCCATGCGATCAACATCTCCGCGGCCAGATTACACGCCGCAGGCCCGCAGGGAAATCACAAACTTCGCCGCCCCTCCCCCACCAGCACGTAATATAGCAGCGATTCCAGCGGCATCTCAGCAAGTTCCTCGACGGTCATCTTCCTGGTCTCCTCTTCCCTGCTCAACGCGTGTAATGTCGCCCCAATCTCATCACCACCAAAAGGCTCAATCGCATCCGGCGTCATCCTGCCATCCTTTTCTTGAAGCCGCACTAGACCGCCGGCTTCTGCTCCACCGCAGGCTCGCGGTCCTGCCCCCATCCGCAGCCCCACCGCCCGCGCATCCCCGCGCGCATCTTCTCGCGCTCCTCGGGACTCATCGTCGCCCAGCGCTCCTCCATATCCCGCTTCCAACCCGGCCGCCGCCCGCCGCCGCGCCCATGGAAGCCGCCAAACAGAATCTTGCTCAGCAACAGCATCCCCAGCGCCTGCCAGAACGTGATCACCCGCAGCCCAAACAGCATCGGCATCAGCCAGTTCCACAAGCTCATCGTCACATAGCCGAACAGCGACACCGCCAAAATCCCAATCGGGATCATCATCAAAATCTTCCATCCACGATTCCTTCGCATCACTCTTCCCTCACTTTCCAAAATCATCCTTCAACTCCTGCAACCGCTCGCGCAGATGCAGCACCGCATATCTCTTCCGCGAGAGCAACGTATTCACGCCCACTCCCGTCTCCTCCGCAATCTCTTTGAAGCTCCGCCCCATCAACTCATGCGCCACAAACACTTCGCGCTGTTCCTCCGGAAGCTCGTTGATCGCCTCATCCAGCGCATCCAGCAACACATGCCGCGCATATACCGCATCCGGCCCCGCATCCGGCGAGGGCAGCAGATCCTCCAGCGCCCGTCCATCCTCTTCGCCGCCCACCACCACATCGCTCAGCGACGCAGCCTGCTTCCGCCGGAACAAATCCGTAATCCGGTTCCGCGCCACACGATACATCCACGCCGTCACCTCTTCAATCGGCTTCATCAGCCGATAAGCCTCAGTCAGCTCGAAGAAAACTTCTTGCAACACATCCTCAGCATCGCCAATATCCCCAACGCGCCTGCGAATGAAGCTTCTCAGACGCGGCTCGTCCCGCTCGACCGCTTCGGCAATCAGCCGATCCTGCTTGTCGATCGACCAGTCGGAACTCGCCATTGTTACGCCCTGTACCGTCATTGCCTTTACGCCGTCATTCTGAAGTCGTTGCTTGGCCAGCCGTTATTCCCTCCGCGAGCCGTCATTCTGATCCTGAAAGGATCAGAACCTCCGTATTTCGCCTCCGGGCTCACTCACGCCATACATGTGTTAACGAATGAAACGGCAAAATATTGTACGCAGCCAGCAAATCGCCGGTTCACGGCTCAACCCCACACCTGAACCACCGATTATTGCCAACCAACAACTAACAACCAACAACTCCCCTACCGCCCCAATCGCAGCACCGGCAGCAGACTCGAATAATCATCCGTCCACACCCGCAACCCGGGCTGCCGCTCAATCTCCATCGCCGCCCCGCGCACACCTGGCTTCTCAAAAAAACCAGCATCCCCACTCACCAGCACCCAGGTCGCGCGATACGCCCCCTCCGCCGGCACCTCGTCGCTCTCCACCACCTGTGCCTGCATCCCTTCCGCGTCCGCCAGCCGTGCAATCTCCGGCGCCAGATTCAGATACGAGTTCGACACATGGAACGCGATCACTCCGCCCCTCGCAAGCTGTCGCCGATAAACCTCCATCGCCTCCCGCGTCAGCAGATGCAGCGGAATCGCGTCCCCTGAAAACGCATCCACCACCAGCACATCGAAACCCTGCGGCGCCTCCCGATTCAGCATCGTGCGCCCATCGCCTTCCACCACCGACACCGTCGCCTGCGAATCCCTCAGGTAAGTAAACAAATTCCGAGCAACCGGTTCCACCAGCGGATTGATCTCATAGAACCGCATCCGATCCCCCGCCTCGCCATAAGCCGCAATCGTCCCCGCCCCCAATCCAATCACTCCGACATTCTTCGCCCTGCCCTCACAGCAATTCCGCAACACCACACCCACGCCCGAATCCTCGCCATAGTAAGTCGTCGGAATCCGCCGCCGCTCATCGCTCTCCATCATCTGCATCCCATGCCGAATCCGCCCATTCATCAACACCCGCACCGGCCCCGTCCCGCTGAACGCGCTCCCATCTGCATTAATCCCTCCCACGCCTCCCTGGTCATCGAACTCCAGCGCTCTCACCCGCAGCGATCCATAAAAATTCCGTGCCGTCATCAGCGCATTTCGCTCAACCTCCACATGAAGCAGAAACGTAAGCGCCACCAGCAGCCCACTCCCCATGCACCACAACACTCGCTGCGCCCAGCCATCCTCCCAGGTCACCACCGCAGCCAGCACCGCCGTCACCAGGAACGCAATCGACAGATCATAATTCGCGCGAAAGATCAGCGGACTCAGAATCCCCACAAAGAAAGTCCCCGCCACCCCACCCGCCGCCACCAGCAGATAGAACACCGTGCTCTCCCGCGCCCCCGCCGGCCGCAATCGGTAAACCTCCGCATGCAAAAACCAGCAAGCCACAAAAATCTCCACCAGGAAGAACAGCACCGCCAAGCCCACCGGCAGCCGCGCATCCATCTTCGACAGCGCATATCCCAAACTAGCCAGCATCACCGCCAGAAACCGTCCCACCACCCATCGCCGGTATAGTCCCGGCACTTCAAACGCCAAAATAAATGTAACCAGATAGGTAGCCAAAGGCAGAATCCAAAGCAGCGGAATCGCCGCAATATCCTGGCTCAAATGGCTGGTCACGGCACTCAACTGCATAGCCGCCCCCATAGGCAGCAAAAACCACATCCACCTCCGCCCGCGCGTTATTTCTTGATTGTCATTCTGAGCGGAGCGAAGAATCCCCGCATTTGTCTTCGCCCCTGCCACAACCCCGGGTGCCCCATTCATGGCAGCTTCATCGCCATGAGTGGGGTCTTCATTGCCGGGTGCCCCATTCATGACAGTTCTATCGTCATGAGTGGGGTCCTTCAGCCTGGCCGCCACTCCCAACCACCCACACAACCCCGCATAAACCGCAAAACCCACCGCCCACCCCATCCTCTGCATCGCCAGCGTCAACCGTGGCTCAACCACCAGCGGATACAGCACCAACGCCAGCAGCGACCCCGCATTCGACAGCGCAAACAGCCGGTACGGCACCACCCCACCCTCACGCGTCGCCCACCAGACCTGCAGCAGCGGGCTGGTCGACCCCAACATCAAAAACGGCAGTCCAATCGTCGCGCCCAGCACGCCAAAAATCATCGTCACCGGATGGTCCGGCGCCGACGCGGTCAGCTCAAACGTAATCCCTCGCGCCTCCAGCACCCTTGGCAACACCAGCACCACCACCGCCGCCCCCAGCAGCAACACATGCACCCACACCCTCGCCACCCGAGCCATCCACCACGCATACAAATACCCCAGCAGCAGCGCGGCCTGAAAGAAAACCAAACAAGTCACCCAAACCGCCGAAGACCCACCCAGCACCGGCAACAACTGCTTTGCCGCCATCGGCTCCACTAGAAACAGCAGAAACGCCGAAAGAAACACCACCCCACCGTACACAACACGCAATCCAGACATAGAGCATCCAGAATAGCCCGCCACGGGTGCCCCATGATCGACGCGAGCAGCGCGAGCGTTTATCGTGGGGTTATTCTCTTCCTAGCCGCCATGACCCGCCTAACCCTCACCCTCCTGTTCCTCGCCGCCACCCTCCCCGCCCAAACCACCCTCAACCGCCACCCCTACACTCAGCTCTACGTCTTCGGCGACAGTTACTCCGACTCAGGCTCCGGCTACGTCGACACCAACGGCCCCACCGCCGTCGTCTACCTCGCCGAGCGCCTCAACATCCCTTTCACCTTCTACGGCGACCCCAAATACTCCAAAACCCAGGGCCTCAACTTCGCCATCAGCGGAGCAGGCACCGGAGCAGGCGCAGGCCGCCGCTATCCCACCGGCGAAATGCTCTCCATCGGCATGAAGAATCAAATCGACAACTTCGTCGCCTTCACCAAATCCAAGGACATCCCCCCGTTCGACCCAGCCACCACCATGTTCTTCTTCGCCGGAGGCCTCAACGACCGCGGCAAGCCCGACGGCTACACCCGCACCAACATCGAAGCCGAAATCGACACCCTCTACGACCTCGGAGCCCGTCGCTTCATGGTCGCCATCCTCCCCACCAAAATCCCCCAATTCGCCACCGCCGGAACCGCCTTCAATCCCGAACTCACCAAAATTCCCGCCGAAGAACTCGCCAAACACCCCGACATCCGCATCGCCAACTCCAACTGGGGAGCCTTCCTCGACGAAGTCATCACCAACCCCGCCAAATACGGCCTCACCGACACCACCCACCCCTGCGCCGGCCGCGCCATCCACCACGAAGACACCACCCCCTGCCCCGCCCCCGACACCCACTTCTTCTACCACGAAGGCCACCCCTCCACCGCCGTCCACCGCGCCGTAGGAGAAATGCTCTACCAGGAATCCCTCACCAAATCCCCCTAGTTTGATCGGAGTCGTCAATTGATGGGAGTTGTCATCCTGAACGAAGTGAAGGATCCCCGTATTTGTCTCTTGCCCCGCCGCGAACCCCGGGTGCCCCACATCTCGCTTTTGAGATGTGGGTTCCTTCCCCTCCTTCTCGCCCTCACCCTCCACGCCCAAACCGTACCCCAACGCCCCTACACCGCCCTCTACGTCTTCGGCGACTCCTACTCCGACACCGGAGCCGGTTTCCCCTACGCCGACGGCCCCACCGCCGTAGCCTACCTCGCCCAGCGCCTCCAGATCCCCTTCACCTATTACGGCTCGCCCGATTCCAAAGACAAATCCCTCAACTTCGCCGTCTCCGCCGCCCGCACCGGCTCCAACCCCGGCCAGCGCGAAGCCCCCAACGCCCTCTTCGCCCTTGGCATGAAAAATCAGGTCCAGCAATTCGCCGCCCTCATCACCGACAAGTCCAGCCCGCTCCACTTCGACCCTGCCCAAACCCTCTTCTTCCTCGCCGGAGGCCTCAACGACCGCGGCACCCCTCCCGGCTACACCCGCACCAACGAAGAAGAGGAGATCGACACCCTCTACGCCCTGGGAGCCCGCCGCTTCCTCGTCGCCCTCCTCCCCACCCAGATCCCCGCCTTCGCCTCAGCCGGAACCCAGTTCAACCCCGACCTCGCCCGCATCCCCGCCGAAGAACTCGCCAAACATCCCGACATCCGAATCGCCACCTCCAACTGGGGTCCATTCTTCGACGAAGTCATCACCCACCCCGCCGCCTACGGTCTCACCGACACCACCACCCCCTGCGCGCACCTTCCCTCGCTCGCCATGGACTCGCCCTCCTGCGCCTCGCCCGAAACCCACTTCTACTTCTACCCCGCCCACCCCTCCACCGCCGCCCACCGAGCCGTAGGCGACCTCCTCTACAAAGAAGCCCTCACCTCGACGCCCTAAGTCGCTTCCGTCACCAGCGCGAGCCACCCCACCCAGGGCGCGCACCTCGGCGAATTTTCTTACTCCACACACCAACCCACACCTCCCGCTCCGCATCACAACTAGCGCGTTTTGGTCGACATATAAGCTTCACCGCCGTTCGCAATCCCCCAAAAGAACTTTGCAGAAATGTGAATTGGGGACTATGCTTGGCGACACAGGAAACCCCGGTGCATCAGCCCTGTTTTACTTTCTTCCCCGCTTCTCCTCTCCGCTTCAATTTACGCGGCGCCTTAACGGTCTCCCTGACCCTCTTCCTCTGCACCCTCTCGCTTCACGCCCAGACCAATCCCTGCACCGCGGCCGACCTCGACGTCGCCTTCAGCTACGGAAGCATCCCGCCTTCCACCTACGTCATCACCGTAGTTGCCAGCAACATTTCCACCCGCACCTGCACCCTCGCCCCGGACGTCGTACCGCGTTTCTATACCGCCACCGGAGCCACTCCGGTCACGGTCCGCCTCGACGGAAACAATCTCATTCCGGAGTCGCACCGGCCCATCCCCGTCACCGCCGGCCAATCCGCCCACCTCACGCTCAACTGGGTCATATTTGCCGCTGGAGCAGGCCCCGAATGCGTCCAGGCCACTCGCCTCAGTATCGACATCAACGGCGACCGCAACCACCCCACCGAACTCTTCGCTCCCTCGCTCCTGCCGCCTGTCTGCTCTGAGGTAGCCGTGGAAAGTTACTCCGTGAGCACCATCTTCGACGCCGACGAGGCTTCACCCGCCCCCGATTCGCCCCTCCACCTCTCGCCCTACCAGCCCACCTACGTGCCCGGAGCTCCCTTTTCCCTCCACCTCGAGTTCGGCAACACCGCCTTTGGCAAAACCGCCCCCGCCAACACGCTCGGAAGCGTCCCCTGCCCAACCTTCTTTCTCCGCCAGCGAACCTCCGCCGGAGCCACCCGAACGGTCGAGTACAGCTCACCGCACATCCGCTGCACCCGCCAGCTCGGTCCCAACCCGAACCTCTACCTCACCACCGCGTTCGAAGCCATCCAACCCCTTCAGGGCAGCAGCGCAGGAGACACCACCCTCCAGGTATTCGAACTGGCTGGCCGCGTAGGCGACCTCCACCTCCGCCTCGCCGAATCCAATCCCGTCACCCTCCACTTCGGCCAGGCCGCCATCCAGTCAGGCGAAGAGTAACGCCTCGCCCGAGAACCACCCTCGTTCGCTACATCAGCTTTTGGTATTCGTTCTTCGCCTGCAGTAGGACGGGAATATCGAGGTCGGCATCCTTCCATAGCGTGAGGAAATCCTGATATGCGGCCTTAGCCTTGGCGCGGTCGCCCTGCAATGCATAAGCGCGTGCCAGGCCGAGATGGGCGAGTGCGCCAATGGGCTGGTTCAGGACGATGCCGGGATGGTCCAGGATTTTCTCGAACTCGGCAACGGCTTCGCTGCCCTGACGCGCGGCCAGATAGGCTTCTCCACGAACAAAGACGGGATACATGGCAGTCCAATTGACGGGACAGCTAGTCGAAACCCCAAGCTCATAGGGTGCAGCGGCCCTCAGACCTTCAATGGCCTCAGACGCGTTTCCTCTATTGAGCGCTAGCTTTGCGCGCAGCGTCGGCAGGTAGTTGAACCGCACCAGCGTGTCTTCAGGGAACCTCCTCTCCAAATCGTCGGCGATGGCTTTCGCTCGCGCATCCTCATTTGAGTACACAAAGGCAAGCGCGGCAAAGTATTGCAAATCGCGGCTGTTCGAGTGCCTGAAAGCCAAGGCGGCGAGACGCTTCGCTTCATCCGTGTTTCCGAGCCACGCTTCTCTCAAGCCAGAGATGGCCGAGTACATCACTGGCGGGTCCTTCTCTCCTTCGCGCTCTGCAAAGTCCATCGCGCGCTGGGAAAGTTCCCTGGCGTCCTTGAGGCGCCCTGAATAAGCAGCCGTGTCCGCGTCCAGGGCAAGCATCTGGTCCGCCCATCCCGGCATGTCCGCGGTCCTTGCAACCTGCTTCGTCATCCCCGCCGCATCGTTCTGCAAGAATGCAATCTGATACAGGCCAAAATAGAAGAGTGGGTTATCCAGTTTTCGCCCCGCGGCTTGCGCGTAGGTCGCCTTCGCTTCATCAAGGCGATTCAAGCTGATGTATCCGCCCATTCGCTGGGCGTAAGGGATGGGAAAGTCCGGGCTCAAACGAATCGCCTCGGTGGCTTCCTCAACCACCCTGTCCCATTGCCCGATCACCGGCAGGATCATTCCTGCCAGAAGGTCGTGCGGATGGTACGCACGCGGATAAGCCTGAATCCAAAGCTCGCAAGCTTCCACAGCCTTTTCGATGTTTCCGGTGACATCCTTATAGTAGGTAGCGTCGATCGAATACCGCTCCGCCTCGCTGGTCCGGTCGCGCAGCTCATAGGCCTTTCGGTGGTACTCCACGGCCAGGCCGAACTCTCCGATATCGTTTTCCATGATGCCCAGGTACGCGTATGCCAGCGCAAAGTTTGGATCGAGCTCGATGGCATGTTTGAAAAATGGAATCGCCGCTTCAGACCCTTTTGTGTTGATGGTTTGAATGCCGGAGCTGAAAGCTTGGAAAGCCTCCAACGATGGGGTCGTCGCCTGCTCTATCGGTGTAGAAAACTTCTGGACTGTGCTCAGGGACTCGCCCAGTTGATTGCGAAGGTCGAGGGACACTTTTCCCAGCGCTTCGAGCACATGGTTCTCATCGCTCGCCTGAGCCTCCGAGCTCGCCAGCGATTTGCCGCTTTCGCAGTTGATCGCCTTCAGAGTAAGAAGATATTGCGTGCCGATCTGCGCGATCGAACCATCCAGGACGGCGGCGCTCCCCGTACGTTGGCATACCTCCCGCGCAATTGGGGGCGTCAGCTTGGCGTCGGCAGGCTGGCTCATCAGACCGAGCGTCTGCTGGACTTGCTGATCGGAGACGATGCTGAGAAACGGTGACTGCTCCAGCTGTACCGATAGCCCCTGCCTCAGCGTGCCGTCGAACACGGTGTCAGCAGTCGCATTCGTAAAGTCCGCCAGGACGATGGTGTCTTTGTCCGTCAGCGCCTGTGCCTTGCGCGGCAGAAACAGCCGCCCGGCCACATCCAGTCCTAGTCCGACCACGAGCAGGATCCCGCCGGTAACGATCCACCGGCCAGTCTTCCCAGCTGGCTTCGACCCGACTGATGCTGACGCCGCGACGAAACGACGCGTATCGGAATCCCGCCGCAGCCGCTGCAAATCCGCCCGAATGTCTGCTGCGCTCTGGAATCTCAGCTTTCGGTCTTTCTCCAGCGCCTTGGCGATAATCTCTTCGAGCTTCGGCGGAACGTCCGGATTCAGCCGCACCGGCGCGACCGGTGTGCGATTCAGAATCGCTTCTGTGACCACGCCGGCGCTTTCGCCTCGGAACGGGAGAACCCCGGTCACCATCTCGTAGAGCACCACCCCGAAAGAAAATAGGTCCGTGCGCGCGTCCATCTCCTCGCCACGCACCTGCTCGGGGGACATGTAGGCGCAAGTGCCCATCGTCGTGCCCCGTCGAGTCAGCAGTTCCGATTCGCTCACAGTCGGCATCGCCGAAAGATTCGAGCCTCCACCGGCGGGCATCAACTTCGCCAGGCCAAAATCCAAAACTTTGATGTGGCCGCGCTCGATCACAAAGATGTTCGCAGGCTTGATGTCGCGATGGACGACTCCCTTGCTGTGGGCAGCGCTCAATGCGTCTGCTATCTCAATTCCCCATTCCAACACCTCCTCAAGCGGCAGCGGGCCGCCGGCAAGGCGATGCTTCAGCGTCGCGCCTTCCATAAACTCCATGGCGATGAACGTATGGCCGTCCTGGTCGTCAATCTCATAAATCGTGCAAATGTGCGGATGATTCAGCGCCGACGCCGCACGCGCCTCTCTCCGAAAACGCTCCAACGCCTCTGGATTCCGGGCCATATCGGCGGGAAGAAACTTGAGCGCGACGAACCGGCCCAGCGAGGCATCCTCAGCCTTGTAGACAACACCCATGCCACCGCCGCCCAGCTTCTCAACAATTCGGTAGCGCGAGATTGTCTGGCCGATCATGGAGCGAAGCAAACCCACGTCATCGCACTCTGCATGCACCGTCTCCCATAGGAGATCTCCGCTCCTGCCCTTGGCGGGTGCAACGACGTTATCACACTCAAATAGCCGTGTCCCCACATCGCGCCATCGCGGCTAGTCGGGTGCCCTATGTTCGACGCAGTTCCATCGCGTCGACCATGGGGTCAGTCACTTTCTTCCGCGAACTTTGAGCGAAGGCAAAGCCGTAGTCAAAGAGCCCGCCCCGAGCTTGCCGAAGGGCCCGCGCTACTTCCCACCAAAAACTGTCATCCTGGGCGAAGCCGTAGTCGAAGGATCCGCGTCGACTCACGACCGCCGCAACCTTCCGCACCTTTCTAGCAAGGCTCGCTTGGCCACGTTACCGCCGCATCCTGGCCCGAACCACCGACCACAACGCCCCCACCCCACCCACCAACGCCAGCACCGCCGTAGGATTCTCAGGCGAATCCGTACACCCATTCTGCGCATGCAACGGCATCGCAACCAGAATCAAAGCCGCGCAAACCGCCAACCCATCGAACCATCGCTTCATAACCACCTCCAAAACCCAAACCACCAAAACCCCCGGGTGCCCGCAGCCCGCCCTGAGCACAGTCGAAGGGCTCGGCGCACAGCGTCGATCGTGGAATACGATCACACTAAGGCCGCGTCCCCAACCTGCTGCTTCCATCCGCCGTAGGCGTAGCCGGCAACCCCGCCACAATCGGAGTTATCACTGGTGCTGCCAGACCGATAAACTCACTCACACTTCCATTGCCGGAGACAGATAGGTTATTCGTAATCCAGACGTCTCCCGACCCGTCCAGCGCGAGCTGCCATGGACTGAACAGCTTGCTGCCCGCGTACCCGCCGCTGGGCGTGAGGAGACTACCTGCACTTGAGAGCTCCGCAATGCCATAACCATTAGTGCACAGCAATGCCCACACGTTTCCCGCGCCATCAATCGAAAGACTGCACGGTTCAAAGTTAACGCCGGAGACGTAGCCCTGTGCCGGAGATATGACCGTACCGGCATGTGACATTTCCAGAATCTCCCCGCCAGCTGCGGAGTACCGCCCAATCCAGACGTTCCCCAACTGGTCAACCGCAACGCCGGCATG
The DNA here is from genome assembly GCA_963822225.1 of uncultured Acidobacteriaceae bacterium. Classification (GTDB taxonomy): domain Bacteria; phylum Acidobacteriota; class Terriglobia; order Terriglobales; family Acidobacteriaceae; genus Edaphobacter. The sequence goes on from CAWGGW010000006.1 coordinate 393,957, forward strand.
CAAATAGAATGATCCGCTGGTCGCGTATCCGTTAGAGCCAGAAAGAAAAGCCCCGGCACTGGAAACTTCAGTGACCGACCCGCCATAGTTGGCTACCCATGCATCTCCTGAACCATCGATAGCAATCGATAGGCTCGGTTCAGCGGACAATCCTCCATTGACAAGATTGTTGGTGTAACCGAACGCAGCGGTTGCCGAATTCGTGTACACCGACAAGATATTGCCTCCAGCGGACCACGCGTTTCCAGAGGCATCGATCGCCATCCCGTAACTGCCACCAGTCAAACTAAGAACGTTGTCTGGCGAAGCAAGAATGCTTCCCGAGCTTGAGAACCTATGAACAAAGGACGGGGGAGACTGGCTTCCAACCCACGCGTTTCCCGCATTGTCGATTGCAACGGTATCAGGGTAAGCCGTGAGCGATGCCGTATACCCTCCCGCACCGGAGAGAACTGCACCCGTGCTGGACAGCTCCGTTACGCTGCCCGCAGGGGTTACAGTGTTCGTCACCCAGGCATCTCCGCCTGCATCGATGGCAATCCCATCGGGACTGTTCAGCCCGCCACCAGTAAAATTCAGCGCCACTGTAAAATCATTCGGCTGTGTGCTGAGCGTCGGCGCAAAGGGCGGCGTCGCGCTTGCCAGCCCATACAACCCCGCCACGTTTGCCCCCGGATTATGCGCAATATTAATCGCCACGGTAGCGGTATCCCCCGGCACGATCAGCCCGTTGCCCCCATAGAAAAACAGCGTTGCGCATGGAGAATATCCTGTCCCCGGCGGGGACCAGTTCACGCACGCCGCCAATATATTCCCCAGCGTATTAATCTCCGCCTGCGGCACCGCCCCATTCCCCGCCGGAGTCGTCGCCAGCGCAGCGCCCGTCGACAACGTCACCAGGTTCCCCGCATTCGCAAACGCATTCGCAATTCCCACCTGCGCCAGCGCGGTCCCCGAACTGGACACATGCGTAGCATCCGTCGCAAACCCCGCCATCGCATACGCCGCCGCCACCGTCGAAACCTCATTCATCACCACGTAAGGCGTCGCCGCCGCGAAATTCCCCGCCGCCGGACAATTCCCCAGCATCGCCATCAACCCGATAGCTGCGTTAGCCCCGATTCCAGGATTCCCGCCCAGCGCATACAAATAAACCTGCTGCCCCGCAGTACACGTATAGTCCCCGGAAATCGAAAAATTCCCGCTCCCATCCGTCGTGACGTAATAATCCCCGTTCGTCGCCCCGCCGCTCGAATCCAGCGAGGTCCCGCTCCCCGCCGTCAGCAGCGACACCGAAGCATTGCTGCTCGAAGCCGCGATCCCCGCCCCGCCATACCCCGTCGTGTTCGCCGCAAACAGATAAACATGCGACCCCACAATCGGCTGCTGCCCGCCATGCACCACCCCAGCCAGCCTCGCCCCCGCCACTCCCCCGGTAGCCGCCGCCTGATCCAAACTGTTGAAAGCCCCACCCGAACAACCCGCCAACAGCACAACTCCACACACAGCAACCGCAAGCCCAACTCGCATCACTCTCTCCTCGCGAATTCGCCAATCATACTAAATACCCCCCCCCTCAACAACTTGTATCCGCCGTCACACGGATGCGCCACCGACTCAGCGGGTGCCCCATTCATGGCGGCACCATCGCCATGAGTGGGGATCCACCACCACACCCCCACCCCAAAACCGGGGTGCCCCAGGTTCGGCAGCCTCATCGCCGACCCTGGGGTTACATCTACCTCATCCAGGTCGCAAGTGCCCCATCCACACACCTGCGTGGGCGGGAATCGTATCCAACCCAACACACAAAGCACTGAAAACGCGCCGCAAACCCAGGCGGAACCGGTCCCCGGCGAGCTTGCTCGCTAGCTCGAACCTCGAACCTCGAACAAAAATGGCCGACAACCACAGAGTCAAACCTAACCCACCCTAACCCATTCAGCCACAATATATAGAGAAAGCATTTTAGCTACCTTCAAACCCATATAATAGAACTATGGGGAAGTGTGCGCGCATTTCCGCCCCCGCAGGTCCGGCCCGGAAGGCCACCCACCCCGCCTATAACCCAAATCGTTTCACGATTTTAGCGGTAAGTCCTTTGAATGGACGACCTTGGCCGGTATCCTATACCGCAAGTCGCTCAAACCACACGACTTCTCGCCAGGATCATATAGGGGGGAGGGGTGGGGTTTGCGCCTAAACCGCGACCGTAAACGTGTCTTCGCTTCGAGTCACCGCCCGGTAAAGCGTGTCCCGCTCGAACGGAACGCGTCCAGCCTCGGTGATCAGCCGCACCAGGTCCGCTCGCCGCATGCCCTGCGGAGTCGTCGCCCCGGCATCGTGATAAATCTTCTCCTCAATCACGGTCCCGTCGATATCGTCCGCGCCGAACCGCAGCGAAATCTGTGCCAGCTCCGGCGACACCATCTGCCAGTAGCTCTTGATGTGCGGAAAGTTATCCAACAGCAGCCGCCCAACCGCGATCTGCTTCAGATCCATCATTCCCGTCGTCTTCGGAATGTGCGCCAAAGCCGTATTGTCCGGATGAAACGCCAGCGGAATAAATGTCTGAAATCCGCCCGTCTCATCCTGAGCCTCGCGCAGCCGCAGCATGTGATCGACGCGGTCCTCGTCGTTCTCCACATGCCCGTAAAGCATCGTCGCGTTCGACTTCAACCCGATCTTGTGCGCCATCTTCGCCGTCTCGATCCACTCACCGCCGTCGATCTTGTGGTCGCAGATAATATGCCGCACGCGGTCCGCAAAAATCTCCGCGCCGCCGCCGGGACAGGAATCGACGCCCGCAGCCTTCATCCGCAGCAGCGTCTCTTCGATCGTCATCTTGTTCAGCTTGGCGAAAAACGCAACCTCAACCATCGTGAACGCCTTCACATGAACCTTCGGAAAGCGCACCTTCAACCCGCGAACCAGGTCCTCAAAATACTCGAAAGGAAGATCAGGATGTAGTCCGCCAACGATATGGAACTCGGTCACGGCCTCGCTCAGCCCCGAACCCGCAGTCTCCCAGGCCTCTTCCAGAGCCATCGTGTACGTTCCGGCCTCGCCCTTCTTTCGCCCAAACGCGCACAGCCGGCAAGATGCCACGCAAACATTCGTTGGATTGATGTGCCGGTTCACGTTGAAGTAGGCAATGTCGCCATGCATCCGCTCGCGCACCTGGTTCGCCATCCATCCAACCGCCAGAATGTCCCCGCTGCCATAGAGCGTCACGCCGTCGTCAAAGCTCAGCCGCTCGCCGGCCGCAACCTTCGCCGCAATCGGCTCCAGCGCCGGATCATCCGTCTGGAAGCCATGCCGTGCCCGCACATCAAACTTGGAAACACCAGAATTCATGCTGCTTCTATTCTAATCCCGCGGGTGCCCCACATCTCGATTCTGAGATGTCGGATTTGCCGCCACATCAAATCAATGCTTCGCGATCTCCGCCGAATCCACCATCCTCGGCTGCACTACAATTCCATCGAAAAACGTCGCAGCCACCAGGTGATCGCCCACCGGCCGCAGAAACCGCAGGTTCCAACCTGTCTCCCACGAATTCGACTGCTTCGACTTGATGTCGACCGCGTAAGCAACCGTCGCCGGATCGCGCGCCGTTACCAGCATGCGCTCTGTCTGCGCGTCATAGAAGATGCTGATCACGCTGCGCACATACATATGCGCCGGCGATTGCCAGGTCGCGCCCTTGTCGCCGGAAACGTAAACACCGTCGCGGTCGCCAATCCAAACCTGGCCTTCATCGTCCACCGCAAGCGCCGTAACCTGTTTTGCCTGCGGCGGCAAAGCGACTGGCTTCCAGTTGCTGCCGCCGTCCAGCGAAATCCGAGCCGCGTTCAAACTCGCCGCAACCACCGCCGTCTTCGACGCCGCTACAAACCTCCAATCGTCAGCCGGAAGCGCGGGCGTCTCCTTCCATGTCAACCCGTTCGAAGTGCTGCGCAGCACTCCCTGCGAAGTCGCCGCAAACAGCGTTTCGCCGTTCAACGCAAAGCCATAAACGCTGCCGTCAAAGTCCTTCAACATCGGTCCGGCGTCCGGCGCCTTCGCCTTCGCAGCCTGCGTGGCCCGTGGCGCGCCCGCCTTTCGCGCTCCCTTTGGCTTCGCCACGGGCGCAGGATCAACCTCAGCGGGCACCACTGGCGCAACTGCGGCGGCATCGCCTCCAACGCGTTCCCACAACGAATCCTTCAGCCGGTACATGCCATGCTCAGTTCCAGCCAGAATCGTGCCGTCCGGCGCTTGCCCCATGCTGAACACGTCGTGGCCGTCCAGTCCATCGCTCAGGTGCGACCAACTGAGTCCGCCGGTACGACTCACAAAAACGCCGCCCGAATCCTTGTCGTTCACCACACCGACATACACGATCGCAGGATGCCGCGCGTCGCTGGCAAAAGCCGTAATCTGCCGCGCCGTGAACCCGCTGTTCGATGGCACAAAGCTGTCGCCGCCATCGTCGCTTACCAGTACGCCTCGCCGGTCCGTCGCCAGCAGCACATGCTTCGGATTCTCCGGATCCACATACACGTCATTCACAATCACGTCGGAACTGGTCGCCGGCATCCAGAGCTTTCCGCCGTCAAACGTGCGGTACAAACCCTCAGTCGTCCCCGCAAATACCGTGTCCAGATGGTTCGGGTCCTGCAGCAGCACCCGCGTACGCCGGGCGGTCGACGGAATACCCTGCGTCTTATTCACGCCGACTCCGCCTACAAACTTCGCCCCTCCGTCGTCGCTCTTGTAGATCCCCGAACACGCGCTCAGGTACACCACCTTCGGCTGCTTCGGATCGACGACGATCGAGAATACGTCCGAATCCTCAATGATTCCCTGTTTTATGTTGGTCCACTTCTTGCCGCCATCTTCGGTCTTCCACGGAAGATGCCACGTGCCGGCATAAATAATGTCCGGATTCCCCGGATCAACGGCAAGCGACTCCACCTCGTGAATCTCCACGTTATCCTTCGGGCTTATCCGCTCCCAATGAGCTCCGCCGTCCATCGAGCGGAACACTCCTTCAAGCGTCCCAGCCACAACTATTTCGGGATTCGACGGAGCAACCGTCAGCGACCGAATCGACTGTCCGCGCATATCCTCCACGCTGGTCCAGCTCGTCCCGCCATCGTGGCTGACAAACAATCCGCCGTCCGGATGATCCAGCGAGTACGTCCCGACGATGATGTGGTTCGGGTCCGTCGAGCCCACGATGATCTTTTTTACGATCAGGTCGTCGCGGTTGCCCAGGCGCGCGAGCCGGTCCCACTTCTTGCCGCCATCACGCGACTGATAGATCCAGCCAGTCGCAGTGCCAAGATAAAGATGCATATGGTCGTGCGGGTCGGCCGCAAACGAACGCGCGGACCCTCCGTCGGGCCCCTCTGCAAACCAGGACACCGCGTGTCCCTGAGCGCAGACAAAACCAAAGATCACAACAATCCAAAGTAGGTGAGGACGAAACAGTCTGCAATTCAACGTTGTTTTCCCATCCGCTCGTTCCACAGCATCATCCAGCGCAAACCCGTCCAGCCGCGGCCCGCTGCGTTGCTGCTTCTGTTCTTAGAATACATAGGTCCAGAGGAATTACGCCTGGCGCATATCAACACAAAGGCTGACTGGGAACCAACCCAGTCAGCCTCTGTGCTTCTTACGGGTGCTTTGTAGTTACTTCTTTTTGGCCGGGGTGCGGGGCACAGCCTTCACTGCGCTCTCATCTACCGGTGTATCGCTTGCCGCTGGGTTGGTTGCTCCCGCGGGAACCAGGCTGGTGGTAACCGTCTTCGCGTCATCGGTGCCCGTGTAGAGCATGATGCGTGAAGGATCGATACCCTTCTCGGTTACCAGGTAGTCCTTGGTGTTGACGGCGCGCGCCGCTGCCGGTGCTGGCTTCGGATGCTTCATCTTCGCTTCCTTGTCAGCAGCAGCCTTCTCCTTGGCGTCTTCGTTGCCAACCAGTGAAAGCTTGGCGTCGGAGGAGCGCTGGAGAGCCAGGGCAACGTCGTCAAGGCAGGCCTTGGCTTCGTTGTCCACACGCTCTGGCCGCTTGGCATCACGCTCGAAGCTGACCGAGCAGAGGCTGGAGGCCATAGGCGCTGGCGGAGGCGGTGGCGGTGCAGGACCGTTCACGGTAATCGTCGCGGTCTTCGAATCGCTCTTGCCGAGGTCATCGACGACGTTGCAGGTTACTGTGACCGTGGTACTGGTACCCGCTGCCACGCTGGGTGCGGTGTCAGACGCCGTGGAAGTAGTTCCGTTGACCGATCCAGCCGTCACACTGTAGCTGTAGGTCAGAGGACGATTCTGCGGGCTGCTGGCAACTGCGGTGATGGTCGAGGAGCCGCCCGAATCAACCGTTGACGGATTCGCCGTGCAACTCGTCATTACGGGCGGTCCGAAGGGGTTGACTGTGAACTGAGCGGTGCAATCTGCCGACTGACCGGGCTTCGCGCCCTCGGTCACATGACCCGTAACCGTGTAAGTGCCCGGCGCCGCGGTCTTGGTGTCGATGTTCCCCGTGCTGGATGCGCCGGAGATGGTGCCACCGGTCGAGGTCCAGGTGTAGGTCGCCGTCTTCTTCGGATTCAGGTTCATGGCCGTGCCCGTTACTGTCAGCGGGTCGCCAGGATAACCGGTTGCCGGAGCTACCGAGCAGCTGTATGTGACCGGCGGAGGCGGAATGATGTGGCCGAAGTGCGTCACAATACCGGTGCTCAACTCGATCGCGTCCATGTTGGAGCGGCCGCCCAAAGCGCAGCAGGTTGGAATGGTCTGCAGCGGACCGTAGCTGGTGTGAATGTAACGATAGTCCACCTGGAAGAGGCGCAGGCTGAACCGATGGTCGAAGAACGGCAGATCATAATCCATGCCGCCGCCAACCGTCAGGGCCGGGCCCCAGCGATAGGGGTTATGGTAGAAAGTCGCCGGGTTGTCATTGTTCGGGCCACCCACTCTCCCGCCACCGACCAAGCCATGAGCGAACATGGTGAAGTCATCCATCGGCAGACGAGCGATCAAGCCGCCGGAGATTCCCGACACGCCGTCGTTCACGCCGCTCGGATGATTGGTGTATACGACCTCTCCACCGAAATATTTGTCGAAGTAGTAGGCACCGCTCCCGATGGCGCCTTCGTTAATCGACGAGTACGGGATGCCAATCGGCATCAGTCGTCCATGGGCGCCGAAATAGGAATAACCCGTGAAAATGTCCACGCGGGACGGGTTTGACCCCGATGGTACGGGGGCGGTTGGAGCTGGCGATTGTGCACCCAGACTTGCTACACCAAGGCTAACTGCACACGCAGCCAGCAGGTACCGGCCAAGACTGCGAAACGGGCGATAAGTCATTCGACTGCCTCCACAAATGATACGTGTTGAAAGAATGCCAGTAATACGGCACTCAAAACTTGCTGAAATCAGGTCAACCAGAGTGTACCGCAGTTGCCCGCCGTGTCTAGGGAAAAATGCACCCTAATTCTTACAGGTAGAACCATTTACCGTCAAAATTCGAGCATCGGACCGGAAAAAGCCACTTCGAGCCCCGCCAAACAAGTCAACCTACTGTCGCACGAACTTTAGACCTTGCTTACGCTAAATTCAACGTCTTTTTGATAGTTCCGCGCTCCTGCTGTATCTTTTCCTGCAACAGCGTGATCGCGTACAACAACTGCTCAGGCCGTGGAGGGCACCCCGGAACATAGATATCCACGGGAACGATTTGATTAACCCCCTGCAGCAATGCGTAGTTATTAAAAACCCCGCCCGAAGTCGCACACGCGCCCATTGAGATGACCCATTTGGGCTCCGGCATCTGCTCGTAAAGCCGCCGAATTACCGGCGCCATCTTCTGCGAAACCCGCCCTGCGACGATCATCAGGTCGCTCTGCCGCGGGGATGGACGGAAAACTTCCGCGCCGAATCGCGCAATGTCATACCGCGAGCCGCCCATCGACATCATCTCAATGGCACAGCACGCCAGGCCGAAGGTCATTGGCCAAACCGAATTCTTGCGTACCCAGTTGATCGCCGCGTCCAGCGATGCCAGCACGATCCCTTCAGGCTGGTCGTAGCCCCAGTTGACCTCGTTCAGCTTCTCCCGATTCTTGCCAAAGCTGTCCAGAGACCCGAAAAAGTATCGATCCTCCTGCGCGCGAACAACCGTCGGTTCGCCCTCGGTGGAACTCTGATTGGAGACTGGAGTCATGTGTTTGTTTTCAGTATAGATCGGTTTTGCAGGGAATTCGTATTAATTCGCCCATCTTTGTCCAATGTTTACCTGTTAGTAAGCAAAATATTCCCCATCCTGCAGGTGCGATGCGCCTGCGGAGCAGCCAGTTGGCTGGCGAACATTTTTTGTTACGAACTAAAATTATCCGCGCTTTGACCGGAATCACCAACGTTAGCCCGCGTTGGCCTCAATCCCCTTCAGTAGGTCCCGCTTCAGGTCTCTTCGCTGGTCCACATCGAGCTTGGTTCCGTTCCGCGTCACGTAGAACACGTCGATCGCCGTCTCGCCCTCGGTGTCGATCAGCGCCACCTCGATATTGCATCCATGTTCCGCCATCGCCAGGCTTATTGCACGCAGCAAACCAGGCATATCCTGCGCCACCACCTGCAGCAGCGTGCTGTGCGACGACGCTTCATCATCGAAGTCCACCCGCGACTGCACCACCACCTTGGGAGCCTTCCTGCGCCCGCGCCGCCGCCCCGTCAGCAGCTTGTCAACCGGCGTCGTGCCAGCCATCACATCATGCAGGCTCGCCACAAACGTCGCATGCTCCGAGGTGTTCATCTCCAGCGTGCGGAACGTGTCGGTGAACCGGAAGTTGTCCACGACAATCCCCTGCCGGTTGGAAAAAGCGTCCGCCGTCACAATATTCATTCCCCAGCCCGCGAGCGCGCCCGCCATGTCCGAAAACAGCAGCGCCCTGTCCGGCGTCACCAGCGTCACCTCGCTCGCGCCGGGCGCATAGTGGAACTCGATCTGTACTTTGTTCTCCGCGAATCGCTGCGCCATCTCGAAGTGCAGCCGCACCTGCTCGGGCGTCCTCGTCCGCAAATACCGCTCCGGAAAGCCCTCCAGAAACGCCTCCACCTCTGGCCTCTTGCCGGGCAGCACCGCGACCACGCGATTCACCAACTCCTTGCCAACGCGCGCGCCTACGCGCTCATCATCCACGCTGCGGTCCAGATAGTTCGCCGTAGCCAGAAACAGCCGCCACAGATTCTCGGCTTTCCACGGCGTTAGAGCATCCGGATGCACCGCGTGAATATCCGCATACGTGAATAGCGTCAGCATTCGCAGAGCTTCCGGCGTCTGCACCTTGCCGGCAAATGCTCGCACCGTCTCCAGATCGAAGATGTCCCGCCGCAGCGCAGCCGACATCTCCAGGTGATTGCGGATCAGCCCCAGCAGCAACTCGCTCTCGTACGCATCCAGCTCCAGCCTGTCCGCGACACTCTTCGCCATCACCGCGCTCTCGCGCGCATGATCGCCCGTGCTCCGCCCCTTGCCCGTATCGTGCAGCAACCCGCCCAGGTACAGCAGATCCTGATGTTGCACGTCGCGCAGAATTCCGCCAAACCGTGTCGCCCACTCGGCCATCTGTCCCGCCTGCGGAGACTCCAGCCCGTGCAGCGTGTCGATCAGGACCATGGTGTGTTCGTCCACCGTATAGCGGTGATACGCGTCGCGGATCACCAGGGCATCGATCCCATGAAACTCCGGAATCAGCAGTTCCAGGATCCCCAGCGCATGCATCGCGCGCAACGTCTTGCCCGCATATGCGCCAAGCAGAATCTCACGCAGATGCCGCCACAATACCGGGCCTTCTTCCAGATGCGTCGACAGCAGTGGCAGCGCCTGCGACATCCGCTCCTCGCTCGCCCGATCCAGCAGGCATCCCGTGCGCGACATCGCCGCAAACAGCTGCAGCACCACCTCAGGATCCTGCGCAGGATCTCCCGTCGCACTCAAAGGCGCACCCAGAACCGCCCGCCCGCCTTCAATCTTGAAGCCAACAGGCGCGGCCTCAGACGGCCTCCGCGACTTGAAGGCCGCCGGCACCGTCCACCGCCCCGCTCGCTGCTTCGCCGGCACCACCTCCAGCATCTGCGTCAATCGCCGCTCCACGCTCCTCGCATGACGGAAGTACAGTCGCATCCAGTACGCCGCGTCCGCCGCCGACCCACCGCGCGAAGGCCGCTGGTTTCCAGGCCCGGTCAGTTCCATCGCAGCCGCATCCTGTGCCTGCCAGTCCAGCGTGTTGTCGTCGCGCTCATGCCGGTAATGCAGAAAACATCGCACCAGAAAAAGAAACTCCACCGCCTCCGCAAATTCCTCGCGATCGCCCGCGGCCAGTCCGTTCTTCCTCCCTGCAGCCGCTTCCGGTTTCTTTCCTGAGCCCGCTTCCGCAAGCGTTTTCATCCACCCGCACACATGCACATCGCGCAGCCCGCCCGGGCAGTCCTTGATGCTTGGCTCCAGGTGGAACAGCGTGTCGCCATATTTCTTGTGCCGCTCCGAAGTCAGCTCGATCAGCCCGGAGATGATCGTCTTGCTCTCCCGCTCCAGCATCTTCGGAAGACCCACGCCGGCAAATCGCTCGTATACCGCACGGTCCCCGCACAGGAACCGATGGTCCAGCAGCGCCAGCGCAAACTCCACATTGTCCGCGTCGAACTTTTCCGCCTCGCTCCGCTTTCGCGTCTGCGGCGACAACCGAATTTCGCAGTCCCAAAGCTCCTGGCTGATCCGCCGGATCGGTATCTTTAATTCTTTCTCCGCAACCTTCCCGTCCAGCAGATACAACAGGTCCACATCCGAGTACGGAAACAGTTCGCTGCGCCCGTAGCCGCCCAGCGCCACCAGCGCAATGCCCGAACCCAGCGCAGGAGTCTTCTCCACCGCTTTCGTCCAAAGCTCGACAATCAGTTCATCCATCGCCTTCGAGCGTGCGGCAATCGTCGCCGAACCGCTCGCGCCAGCCTGGAAGGCATCGCGAATCGCCAGCATCTGACGCTGGTACTCTCCGCACATCCCGCTGCTAGGGGTCTCGTTTTCCTGCATGTCTATAGTTTGAATCAGAAACTACAGCATACAGCCATCGCAGCCCCACACAAACGCCGGCACCATCGCATCATCGATGGCGCCGGTATCTGAACAACCTGCAACTGGCAACCTGAAACTGCCCTAAAGCGCCATCTCACCCCGCTCATCATTGCGTATCCGGATCGCCTCATCGATCTTCGTCACAAAGATCTTGCCATCCCCGATCGTCCCCGTACGCGCCACCGTGATAATCGCCGACACGGCCTTATCCAGCATCTCGTCAGCAACCACCGTCTCCAGTTTCACCTTCGGCAGCAAATCCACCGAATACTCACGCCCACGATAGAACTCCGTGTGCCCCTTTTGCCGCCCGTGGCCCCGAGCCTCCGTAATGGTCATCCCCTGAACGCCAATCTCCACCAACGCATCCTTTACCGCGTCCAGCTTCGAAGGCTGTATTACCGCTTCGATCTTGTGCATCTTAAATTCCACCTCTCACTCATTCGCCTTCTCTAAAGCTCTAGCATATTACGCCGCATCAACTTGCAGTCGCCAGCCCACATCCCAATAAGACCCAAGCTGTGTACCTCCGCAAGTCTTTGCGTAAATCCAAACCTCAATGCGCCCACTCGTAACCCTCTTCCCCATGCTGCGAAAGATCAAGCCCTATCACCTCATCCTCTGTGCTTACCCTAAGCCCAATCGTCGAATCCACGATGAACAGAATAAGAAGAGTGCCAACAATCGAAACCGTCCACGAGATCGCCACGCCAACCATCTGGTTCAGCACCTGGTGCGGATTTCCCTCAAACAATCCCGTCGCCTTGCCCGAGCCGAAAATCGGATTGATCGCGCTATTCGCGAAGAACCCGGTCAGCACCGCTCCCAGCGTTCCACCCGCGCCATGCACTCCAAACGCATCCAGCGAGTCGTCGTATCCGAGCCAGCTCTTCACCTTCACCACCATGAAGAAGCACATCGCCCCTGCAATCAACCCAATCCACAGCGCCGACATCGGCGTCACAAATCCCGAAGCCGGAGTAATCGCCACCAACCCCGCCACCGCGCCTGAAATCCCTCCTAGCACCGACGGCTTGCCGTTCCGCATCCACTCCGCCGCGCTCCACCCAATCGCCGCCGCTGCCGCGCCAAAATGAGTCGCCACAAACGCCGACGTCGCCAGCGTTCCCGATCCCAGCGCCGATCCCGCGTTGAACCCGAACCAACCCACCCACAGCAGGCAAGCTCCAATAAAGCTCAACACCACCGAGTGTGGCTGCATCGCCTCCTTCGGATATCCAATTCTCTTGCCCAGATAAATCGCCGTCACTAGCGCCGACACTCCAGAAGTCACATGCACCACGGTCCCACCCGCAAAATCCAGACACGGAAACTTACCCGTCGCCGCGTTCAGCAATCCGCCCACGCCCCAAACCATGTGCGCCATCGGGCTGTAAACCAGAATCGCCCACAGCACCATGAAAACCAGCATCGCCGAAAACTTCATCCGCTCCGCAAACGCTCCCGTAATCAGCGCCGGCGTAATAATCGCGAACATCAACTGATACACCATGAACGTCTGCAGCGGAATCGTCGGCGCATACGCGCTCGGCTGCAGCCCTACACCACGCAGAAACATATTATGTAGTCCACCGATAAACGCGTTCCCGCTGCCAAATGCCAGCGAGTACGTCACCACGGCCCACAGAACCGTCACCACCGCCATCATGGCGAAGCTCTGCATCATCATGTTCAGCACGTTCTTCTTGCGCACCAGGCCGCCGTAAAACAGCGCCAGCCCCGGCCCTGTCATCAGCAGCACCAGCGCCGCCGACGTCAGCATCCACGAGTTATCCCCCGCCGTCTGCGCCTGCGCAATCGCCGCTTCCTGATCAGCGACCTTCTTTTCCAGCGCGGCAATCCGATCCGCCGCATCCGCCGTTCCCGCCACCGCCGGAGCCACAATCATTGCCGCAGGAACCTGCGCTGCAGCCTTTATTCCACTCATCAGCGGGAAGCCCGTCCCCACCACGCACACCGCCAGCAACACCTTCAAAAACGTCGAACGCATCTGCCGATCACCTGTCTCAAGTCTGGGCCTATCGGCCGCCGCAACTCCGTCATCTGCCGGAGAAACTCGCTCAGCGCCCGATCGTCCCCAATTTTCTCGCGGCACCTGCGCAGAGCAGCGTGATGTACAGCACACCGCTTCCCGCGCAAAAGTCGCCTCAGAAACTCTACACAAGCCGCGCGTAAGCTAACCGTTAAATCGCCCGGCCAATCGATCCTAAGGACTTACCGCCGCCGCGTACCCGCGCTCTCTCATCCACTTGATCAGCATCTCCGTCCATGGCTCCAACTGCGGATTCGTCGGCGCCAGGCCTGACCCATGCCCGCCATGCTGGAAGATGTGCATCTCCGCCGGAATGCCCGCCTTCACCAGCGCCGTGTAAAACATCACCGAATTCAGCACCGGAACGGTGTGATCGTCCGTTGTCGTAAACAGGAACGCGGGCGGTGTCTGCGCCGTCACATGCAGTTCCGGCGACATCGCCTCTTCCTGCGCCTGCGTAGGAGCATCGCCCAGCAAATACAGCCGCGAACCCTTATGCACATAAGGATCGAGCATCGTGATCACTGGATACGCCAGAATCAGAAAATCCGGCCGGCTCGATTGCTGCTCAATCGGGTCCGACGCGCTTGCATTCCCCGCATCGAACATCGTGCCCGCACTCGCCGTCAGATGCCCGCCCGCCGAAAATCCCCACATCCCAATATGATCCGGCGCAATGCCATACTGCGCCGCGTTCGCCCGCACCGTCCGGATCGCCCGCTGCGCATCGCCCAGTTCAATGGGATTGTGATACTTCATGCCCAGCCGGTACTTCAGCACAAACGCCGCAACTCCGCGCGCGTTCAGCCACGCCGCCACATCCGACCCTTCCTTCACCATCGACAGATGCTGATACCCTCCGCCCGGCGCAATCACCACCGCCGTCTTCGTCGGATTCGTCGCCGGAATATACGCCGTGATCGTCGGCTTATCGTCATCCGCATCACCCACGGCACCCGGCGCGCCATTCGCCCACAACAGCATCGGAGCAGGCCCACTCGCCGCGGGAGCACTCGCCGGAACCGCCACCGGAATCTGCGCCGCCGCCCACATCCCTGCCATCACAAACAAACCCGCACACACCAACCGCTTTAGCCGCATCTTCCCTCCAGATTTAATCAGCGCACCATCGTAACCGCATCACCACCACCCCGTCATTCGGCCCTTTTGTCTCCACTCCCCAGGCCGTGTCATTCTGACCCGCAGGGTCAGAATCTCCGTATTTAAGTCTGAAATCAGCCCCAGCTCACCCAGCCGGAGCAAAGCAGTGTGTGAAAGAAGAGGCTTGGCTAGTCGCGACCATCACATAGCCACATTCCGCGGGAACTATCACTGCGTGCCCAGTCGACAGGAATACCGCTTCCCGTCCCTCAGCCTGAACCATCGTTGGCGGCCCACCGAGGCCAACCAGGCAGCCGGGCCCACTGATCGGGATCACAACATTTGAATCCGCCGGAACATCATAACGATCCACCACAAAATACTTCTGCTCAATCAGCCGCGTAAACCCATCCATCTGTCTTCGGCGCAACCTTCCCCGCCGCCGTCTTCGCCCTCATCACCTTCAGCGCCTGCTCCACATGCAACTCCCGCGGCCGCCCATAGTCATACATCCGAAACGTCACGTCGCAAGTCTGCTGCGTCTCCAGCAACACCACCCCCGGCCCGATCGCATGCACCGTCCCCGCATCCACAAACACCATGTCGCCCACCGACACCGGAACCCACTCCATCCAATCTTCCATCGTCCCGCCAGCAATCGCCGCCCGCACCACATCCGCCGTCGCGCCCGTCTTCAACCCCAACGCAATCGTCGCCCCCGGCTCCGCCTCCAGCACATACCAGCACTCCGTCTTGCCTCGCGGCTGCCCCATCGCCTGCGCCTGCGCATCATCCGGATGCACCTGCACCGACAGCTTGTCGTTCGGAAACAGCAGCTTCACCAGCAGCGGAAACTCTCCATCACCACCCTTACCCACCAGAGCTTCGCCGCCTCCGCCGCAACCTCCGCCAGCGTCCGCCCCGCCAACGGCCCCGTCTCCACCACACACTGCGGCCCGGTCAGCCAGGCCTCACCCACCGGCTCCGCACGTCCCGGTATCCGCATACCACGGCCGCAAGCTCATCCTTCCCCACGGCCTCGGACTAAACCACGGCGCCAACCGAAACGGCCCAAATCTCTCAGTCATCATCGTCATCCTTCTTCTTCGTCTTCTCCTTCACCGTCAACTGCGCCGGCACCGGCGCATCCCCCATCGCATCCTTCCACAGAATCACATTCAGCTTCCGCGGATCGGCCCGGTCCGCATGCGTGAAGTCCATCTTCGCAGACTCCTTCGCACCCACCGCATTCTTCGCATTCGCCGTATAGATCAGTCCATTGTCGCGATTCGACCGTATCCGCCGCAAACGCCTTCTGATCCCCCGGCCCACGTAAACTCCGCCTCGATCAACGAAGCCAGCGCATCATTATTATTCATCGGAGGCAGTCCCAGCAGCGTCTCCATCGTCCGTATCACGCTCACCGTCGAATAGAACCGGCTATCCACAAACGCCGCGCCATCCTTACCCCGCGGCGCATACTTGCTCACCACCAGCGCCAGGCTCCGATGCGCGTCCACATGGTCCGCACCATTCTGCGCATCGTCCTCCAGGATAAAAATCGCCGTGTCGTCCCAGTAAGCCGAGTGCGACACCGCCTCCACCATTCGCCCAATCGCCAGATCGTTATCCGCCACCGAAGCCTTCGGCGTCGGACTCCCCGACAGTCGTTCCCGCCGTATGATCGTTCCCCAGCCGCATCGTGATGTAGTTCGGCATCGTGTCGTTCCCCGCCGCGCGATCCTTTACCCATCCCTCGAAATGCCGCACAAAAACATTCGCCCGAATCTGGTCCGGCACCCTCAGATTGAAGTCCGGAGCCTCTTCCGCAAAGTGCCCCACCAACTCCGGCTTCGTCGGAACATTCTTCGCCAGCAGCGGAATCGCCCACGGCCACTTGTTCACGCCGCCGCCCCACTCCTCCGGAATCGCCTCGCCCTGCTTGATCTCCTCCCGCCGGCACTGTGTCCCTTCCAGCAGCGGGCCCTCCTGCGAACTCCCACTCTTCTTCGCCTCGCAGAACGTCGACGAGATGTACTCGCCAAAGTTGTAATGCGTCTTCCCATGCGCATCCGCGTTCCCCCACATATACCCGCTCGTCGGCTCATTCACATCCGGAATCTTCTGCAGCAGCGGATACCCCTGCGCCACCACGCCCTCGTAGTCATACGTCCGTTGGCCGCTGCGATAGTTCATGCTGCCACGTCTTCTCCAGGTAGTCCGTCCCAATCGCCGCATTCGACCAAACATGCCCGTCGCCCGACACCTCACCCGAATCGAAGAAGTTATCCAGCACCCCAAACTGCAGCGCCAGCGCATGTTGATTCGGCGTCACGCTACCCCCATACATCGCCAGCCGCGCATCGCCATTCCCCACCGGCTTCCCATCCTGCTTCAGATCGCCAAACACCTGATCGTAAGTCCGGTTCTCCTTAATGATGTAGATCACATGCTTGATCGGACCACTTGCTTTGTCATTCTGCAGCGCAGCGGAGGAATCCGCTTCTGCAGTCGCGTTCCCCGCAAACTGAATCCTCTCCTCCGCCGCCTTCATCCGGTTCGACTTCAACACCTCGGCCGTCTCCGCCTTCAGATCCAGCCCATCCACATCCAGCGCCGCCAGCGATCCATACAGCAGCGTCGCAATATACGTGAAGTCTTTCTTCCGCGACTCCGGCAGCCCCGGCACCAACCTCTGCGCAAAGTTATTCGGCCCCGTCCCCCGCCCCTTCGCCGTAGCCACATATAACAGCTTGCCCGCCCCAGAACCGGGTGCCCCATTCGTGGCGGCTTGATCGCCACGGGTGGGGTTACGAACGACCATCAACGCCATCGGCATCCACTCCGTAGGAATAAAACCAACCGGCTCCACCATCCCCTCCTTAGCCGCCCTCGCCGTCAGCTTCCGCGTATCAAGCACCGCCACCGCGTCCGAACCCATGTTCGCCACATACAGCCTGCTACCATCCGCACTCAACGCCAGCGCATCCGGCTCCGCCCCAAAATAACTCTGCCCCGGCAACCGCGTATCGAAGTACCCCTTCACCGCAAACTGCCCCGCTCCCGCTCTGGGTGCCCCATTCATGGCAGCCTTATCGCCATGAGTGGGGTCTCCACCGCTAACATCCACCGCCGCCACCGCATCCCGATTCGCCAGCGCCACATACATCGTCTTCCCATCCGAACTCAACTCCAGCGCACAAGGATGCGTCCCAGGCTTCACCGGATCCTCCGGCTTCAGCAGCGCCAGCTTCCGCCCCACCTTCCCCGACTGCAGATCAAGCTCCACCACCTCGCTCGCATTCCACAGCGCCACAAACGCCCGCGTCCCATCCTTCGCAACCGCAACCGCAATCGGATATGTCGCCGGCACCGCATCGCTCTCCGACAAGATCGAACCGCGCCGTTGTCTTTCCCGTCGCCGCATCCATCAGCAGCACATCGTCCGACAGATTGTCCGCCACCAGCAGCAAGTCCGTACTGGCATGCGTCCGCACCACCGCAATCGCCGCCGGAAACGGAACCGCCATAACACTCTGCGTCCCCGATGCCTCGTCCCGATTGTCATCCCCAATCAGCGCCGTCCGTCGGCCGCCCAGCCAGCTTCTGCAACGGAATCGGCATCAATCTCTCCGGCGTGATCTTCCCGTCGCTGAACCCATACACCACAATCCCGTTCCCCGGCTTCCCCTTCGCGTCTCCCATCGGCAGCCGTCAACGAAGCCATGCTCGCATACACATGCTTCCCATCCGGGCTGAACGCCAGCCCCGAATACAGCGTCTGCTTGCTGCTCAACCCAGTCCGCGCATCCGGAAAGTCCGTCACCTTCCCCGTCTGCGTATCCATCACCGCCAGCGACTGCTCATACTTCGACTCGAACGTCCCATACCCCGCGTTCACCGTCACCACATAGCGCCCATCCGGAGACACCGCCATCGACATCGGCAACGAATTCAGCCGCTGCGGATCTCCCGGCACCGTCGCCCAACTGCTTGCTCGAAGGCAGGTCCAACGCAGCCTTATCCTGCGCCGACCCCGTCGCCGGAACCAGCCCCATCACTGCCACCGCAACGCCAAACCATCCCCATACGCCGCTGGAACTCCCCGAAAAATCCCCTGAAGGTGTCATACGTCCACCCTAACAAAACAGCCGCCGAGGACCATTACAAAAGTCTTACACCCGCCCCGCCAGCATCCTGCTAGCGTCAATTTAGCGGGTATTTCCGAGCACGCATCCCGAAAAACGCACGCGAGGCCTATCCAGACCATATGACTCCTACGCTCCTGACTCCTGAAGCAACCGAGACCAAAACTCAAACCGCAGCCCGCGTCAGCGCTGCCGCCAGCACACCCGAAGCCATCGAAGCCGCCCGCCGTCTCGCCGCCGAAGTCGCCCAGAAGGTCAAGCAGGACCTCCGCATGGGCCGCGAGCACCAGGAAGGCCGAGTCAACTGGATCACCGCCATCGTCATGGGCCTCTTCCACGTCGGCGCCATCGCCGCGCTCTTCTGCTTCTCCTGGAAGAACCTCGCCGTCTTCTGCGTCATGTACTTCTTCGCCATCAACGTCGGCATCGGCATGGCCTACCACCGCCTGCTCACGCACCGCGGCTACCGCACGCCCAAGTGGCTGGAGTACTTCATCACCGCCTGCGGCACCCTCGCCCTCGAAGGCGGACCCATCTTCTGGGTCGCCACCCACCGCGTCCATCATCAGAACTCCGACCACGAAGGCGACCCGCACACCCCGCACGACGGCACCTGGTGGGCGCACGCCGGCTGGATCATCTCCGGTCGCGCCCTCCACTCCGAGACCGCGCTGCTCGGCCGCTACGCTCCCGACCTCACCCGCGACAAGGGCCACGTCTGGCTCAGCAAATTCCACTACCTCCCGCTGGTCGTCACCGGCCTGCTGCAGATCGCCCTCGGCGCCGCGCTCGCACCCGCCGGCCACCACATCGCCGGCGCCGTCTCGCATGATGCTCTGGGGAACCTTCCTCCGCGTCACCATCGGCCTCCACGCCACCTGGCTGGTCAACTCCGCCACCCACATGTTCGGCTCGCGCCGCTTCGAAACCAAGGACGACTCCCGCAACTCCTGGTGGGTCGCTCTCCTCACCGGCGGCGAAGGCTGGCACAACAACCACCACGCCCACCCCGTCAGCGCCCGCCACGGCCTCACCTGGTACGAGTTCGACATCAACTACTACGGCATCTGGCTGCTCTCCAAAATCGGCCTCGCCAAGAAAGTCCAGATCGCCAAGTTCGACCCCAAGAACCCCAAACCAGCCGGCGTCATCTAAACCGTCAGCCAACACTCCGGGTGCCCCATGTTCGCCGCAGGCGACCATGGGGTTTCTCATTTAACCTACGTAAGCCGCTCCCCTTGTTTCGTCATTCCGCAGCACCCCTATCTGCTTTCGCTCGATACTCAACGAAGGCTTGTCATCCTGAGCGAAGTGAATTGCGCTCGCGGTTCACGCAGTCCAAGGATCTGGAGTCCTCCCAAATCCGCACCCGCTCAGTTTCCAATCGCCAGATTCACCTTCAACTCGCCGGCTAGCCGATCTACCGTGACCGTCTCCTCTTCTAAGTCGAATCCCGGTAGCAGAAACCGCAGATAGAAAACCTTCCCGCTATGCTTTGCCGACACATTGAATCGGCCGTTCTTGTCTGAGTGTCCCACCGGAAAGCACTCTTTGAAATTGGCCGAGCACTCTTCGACCTCGACACCTGCCAGTTCCGTGCCTCCGCCTGTCACAACCCCGTTCAGAGACCGCGCGGTCTGTTGCCGCATAACGATCTCGTTACCCTGCGCTAGAACTGTCCGCTCTCCAAGAAATGCCGCTGCGGCAATACACATTCCGCAGATGGCCGCATATCTAGCTTGCACCTTCATGCACCTCAAACCTCGCGCCCCTGGCACCTGGTGCCTGGCAACTGGCACCTTGCTTCACCCCTCCGCCAACCCCATACTCTTCTCCACCACATCCCCAGCCGCCACGATATCCACCTCTTTCACCTCCAGGCTGAAGGCGTTCTCATCCTCCGCCCACCCCTCGGCATTCACCACAATCCGGTGCCAGATTCCCGCTGGCTCCAGGGCCTGGGCCACCGCCTCGGCGTCCTCCCTCGTCCCGAAGAATCCGATCGCCATCACCGTCCCGTCGTCCACTATCTCGTCCGCTTCCTCCACCTCCTGCAGCGGAAACAGTCCCATCTTCTCCCGCAGGATCGTCACCGCCCGCGCCCGGTCCTTCCCCGGCACAATCACCTGCAGCGCCACCGGTGGCCCGCCATACATCGAGCCGCTTGCCGCATCCTTCTCCGACACGTCGCGCACGTCCACCTCGATCTCCTCAGCCTCCAGAAAATCGCAGGCTTTGCCCGCCGCCATCGCATCGTAGAGCGTAATCAGCACCACCGAGCCATCCGGCAGCTTCCGCCCAAACTCCGGCTTTGGCACCCCATGAAACTCCACCGCAGAAGCCGCCTCAGGCTTCAGCCCGCGATGCGTCATCTCCCCACGCAGCACTTCCAATGCAAAATCTGTCAGGTCGTCAGGCGTCGCCGCCAACCCCAGCAGTTCCGCATCCGACATCTCCCCATACTGCTCCTGCAGCCGCCGCAACATCTCCGAATCCCGTTCTCTAGCCATGCCGCCGAGAATATCATCCAATCGCCCACCGGACAGCACCGCCGTGCGTCACCCCACGACGTCACGCCGCGACAAACGTATGATCCGCCGCCACCACCCGTCCCGGCCGGCCAAAGCTTTCAAACGTGTCCCGAGAAACGTCGATGTTGTTCCACATCGCGTCGAGAATTCCGCCCAGGTTGGGGAAACTCCGGCCGGGATCCAGCCGTGCGACGCCTAGATCCGCCAGCCGCTCCACCAGCGACCCCGCATCGGTAAAATTCTCCGCCCGCCGCTCATGCCAGCGGAATTGAGGATACAGCCGCAGCACAAAGTGCTGTCCACTCAGATCAAACGACCTTCGAACATGAATGACGCATCGCATATCGAAGCACCTTGCCCAGTGCACTTGCATGCCGGATGCCAAGCCTAAGCTCCATCCAACGGATTGATTTAAAACAGTTTCCACAATCGCTCCTCTCGCCTCGGACGGCCTCCCCACGGAAATCTTTCCCAGTCGCCAGTACAAATGCCACCCGTCAGACCCCACTCCCGGCAGTCCGCCGAAAGGGAGTCTCCGGAAAATGTGCCTCGCAACGCCAGGTCCTCCCCTGTCAAGAAAAATCGCACAACTAACACATCCAGAATGAGTTATACCCACCGCCTTACCTCCCAAAAAGAGTAGAATAGAGATGTGGGGAATTATCTGGTTCGGCGTGGATCCTGATGGGGTTAACCAATTGGTGATATCCCCCGGGCAAGTCGCGTGTTTACTATACTTTGACCAGTTACCAGGGGAGGGGGGACCCTGTCAGGCACAGCCAACAGCAGCATGATCGCGCCACGTCTTATTGCGATCGACATGGACGGAACACTCCTCGGAGACGACGGCCGCGTCAGCCCGCGTAACCTCAGCGCCCTGCTCGCCGCCGAAGCCGCCGGCATCGAAGTCGTCGTCGCCACCGGCCGACGCCACTCCTACGCGATGCACATCCTGCGGCCGCTCGGCCTCGATCACGCCAGCGCGCTGGTCAGTTCTAACGGCACCGTCACCCGCACGCTCGGCAGCTTCGGCGACAACCCCATCCCGTCGCAACTCATCGCCCGCACTCACCTGCCTCACGCCACCGCGCTCTGGCTCTGCAGCCACGTCGACGAGTTCCGCAACGCCCTCGTCCTCACCTTCGACCGCGTCGGCCCCGACGGCGAAGACTCCCGCGGCGCCCTCGTCGTCGAACACCTCGACGAACTCAACGCCAGCATCGGTCGCTGGATGGCCGCCAACGAACCCTACATCGCCCACATCAATCCCATCGAGAACGCTCTGTTCGACGATGGGACAAATCACGACGCCCCCATCCAGGCCATGCTCTGCGGCACCATCGACCGCATGACCCGCGCCGAAGCCCGTCTCCTCGAGCATCCCGGAATCCACGCCTCCGGCCATCCCTCAGGCCGCTCCGGCCGCACCATGGCCGCCCCAGAACCGGGTGCCCCATCCGTGACAGTTTCATCGTCACGGGTGGGTTCGAACTCCCTTGAGCCAACAAACCACCGAACCCATCATCACCCTCCACCGCACCGAATATCCCGCCCGCGATCTCTCTATCCTGGACATCCTGCCCGCCGGCTGCTCCAAGGGTGCCGCGATCCTCGCGCTAGCCGCTTCTCACGGCATCGGCCCCTCCCAGATCCTCGCCATAGGCGACAACTGGAACGACGTCTCCATGCTCGAAATCGCCGGCTCCGCAGTCCTCATGGCGAACGCCCCCGAAGACCTCAAAGCCCTCGCCCGCACCCGCAACTGGCGCATCGGCCAAGCCAATACCAACGACGGCGTAGCCGAAGCCATCGAAACCGCCCTCGCCGTCACATGCTAGCCAGCGCGGCCAGGCCGTCGTTATACTTCGTTTTTGCTTGTCATTCTGAACGCAGTTCAGAATCCCCGTATTTCGCTTTTGTCTCTTGAGTTCAGCCCGCCGCAAGCGCCTTCGGCAGCTTCTCATAAATCCCGCCGAACCCACCATTCGACAAAATCGCCACCACATCACCACTCCTCAACTCCGGCGCAATCGCCGCCACAATCGCATCCGCATCCGAATACACCGCTGACTCAAACCCTCTCGCCCGCAGCGCCGTAGCAACGTTCTCCGGATGCAACCGCTCCGCCGCAGGAATCGCCTCGGACTTGAATACCGCCGCCAGCACACTGCGATCCGCCAGCGCCAGACTCTCCACCAGCGCCTCCTCAAACACATTCCGCCGCAACGTATTCGACCGCGGCTCCAGCACCGCCCAAAGTCGACGCCCGGCATATGCCGTCCTCAACGCCCGCAACGTCTCCCGGATCGCGGTAGGATGATGCGCGAAGTCATCGATAATCGTGACCCCGCCGACCTCGGCCCGAACCTCCAACCGCCGTTTCACCGACCGGAACGTAGCCAGCGCCTCCACAATCGCATCCACCGCAACGCCCTGTCCCGCGGCCAACGCCGCAGCCGCCGTCGCATTCAGAGCGTTGTGCTCGCCCGCCATCGGTAGCTTCAATTCGGCAAATACCTCGCCCGCGCGCAGCAGTGTCCAGTGCGTCACGCCGTTCTCATGACGCATATCCTTCACGCGCCAATGCGAGTCCAGCCCAAACCCGTATCGCTCCACCGCGCAGAACGCCTTCCCCGCGCACTCGCTCACGTTCTCGCTGCCGTCGAACGCCACCACGCGCCCGCGCCGCGGAATCAGATTCACCAGCCGCTTGAATGCTGTCTTCACCGCCGCCAGATCCGGATAAATGTCCGCATGATCGAACTCCACGTGCGTCAAGATCGCGGCGTCTGGAAAGTAATGCAGGAACTTCGGCCCTTTATCGAAGAACGCTGTGTCATACTCATCGCCCTCGAGGATGAACGGCCTCGTCTCCCGCACCATAAAGCTCGTCCCAAAGTTCTCCGCAACGCCGCCAATCAGGAACGAAGGCGTAAATTCAGCCTGCGTCCGCGACGCTACTTCATAAATCCAGGCCAACATGCTGGTCGTCGTCGTCTTGCCATGCGTTCCCGCAACCACCAGCGGCTCGCGCCCGGTCAGAAATTCATCGTGCAACACCGCAGCCATCGACGTAAACGGAATCCGCGTGTCCAGCACATACTCCAACTCAACATTGCCCCGCGAGATCGCATTGCCCACAATCACCAGATCCGGCCGCGGCGTCAGGTTCGCCTCCGCATAAGGCTGATGCAGCGTAATTCCCAAGCCAGCCAGCACATCGCTCATCGGCGGATAAGCCGCCGCATCCGAACCCGTGATCTTGTATCCACGCGTCTGCAACATCCCCGCCAGCGACGCCATCGCCGTGCCGCAAATCCCAATCAGATGAATATGCTTCGCCAAACCAACTCCTATCCCTTTACGCCCGCTTCCCGGAACTCCAACTTCGGCTCACCAGCCAAATCCAGCCGGACGCTTACGCCAAGCGGCACAGTAATGTTCGGCGTATCCACATGCCCCGACCGCAGCCCAATCGCGATCGGCCCCGCAAAATCCTTCAGCGCATGCAGAATCGCATTCTCCAGCAATGCCTGCTCGCCTTCGCCAACACACTGCAACATATCCCCAAACACAATCCCGTCCACATTCTCCAGCATCCCCGCATACCGAAGATGCAGCAGCATGCGATCCCACTGATAAGGCTTCGTTCCAATGTCTTCGAGAAACAATATCCGCGGAGCATCCGCCGTTGCCGGGAGCGCGGCATAAGGCGTCCCCAACGCCTCCGCAAAGATCGACAAACAGCCGCCAGCCAGCGTCCCTTCAGCCAACCCCGCGCGCAACACACGCAAACCATCAGCAGCACCCAGCGACCACTCCGCCGACCCGCCCACCGCGTGCAGCCAACTCGCCGCGTCAAATCCATCCACCCGGCCAAAATCCGCCGCCACCATCGGCGCATAAAACGTCACCAGCCCCGCCTCCCGCGCCAGCCACACATGCAGCGATGTGTGATCGCTGTATCCCACAAAAATCTTCGGATTCGCCCGAACCACATGCGCATCCAGCAGCGGCAATAACTCCGCCGAACCCCAGCCTCCACGCGTACACAAAATCCCATCAATTGCCGGGTCGGCAAACGCCGCCATCAGATCGCCCGCCCGATCCCGCGCCGTCCCCGCGTAATAAAGCGGCCCGCGATCCAGCGCATGCGGCATCAGCTTCGTCCGATATCCAAGCCCATGCAGCGCATCAATCCCCGACTGCACCAGCTCAGCCTTCGCCGCGCTGGCCGGCGACACCACAGCCAAAGTCGAGCCCGGCCGCAAAGCCGCAGGCTTCCTCACTCCGCTCAAAGCGCCTCCACCTCGCGCTCCAACTTCGGCGCCTCCGCCTGGAACGTCTCCCCGATACACACAATCTCCGCCGGCCCTGTCAGCCGCATTACCGCATCGCTATCCGGCCAGACCGTACGCTGCGCGCCGCCCTCTGCGATCGCGGTCAACTCGCGCGCCGTCCCGCGCAGAGCCATCGCAGCCGCGGACGAAGCACAAGTCCCTGTTCCTGAGGAAGTCGTCGGCCCGCATCCCCGCTCATAAATCCGAAACGCAATCTCGTCCGCCGACAGCACCTTCACAAACTCCACATTCGTCCCATGCGGAAACAGCGGGCTGGTGCTGATCTTCGCACCCAGTTCCTGCCACCGCATCCCGTGCACACCGAAATCCCAATCGTCCCGGCCGCCATTCACGAACAGCACGAAGTGTGGATTCCCCACATTCACCATCGCACCTTCCACATTCCCAACTCCGTCCACCACAATCGTTCGCGGCATCACCCTAGGCACGCCCATCTCGCTCTCAATCAAATACTCCGGGCCCTCGCGCGAGATCACCCGGCAAGTACGCACTCCACCATGCGTGCCCAGCGCCACCTCCTGCAGTCCCTCGCTCTTCGCCAGCCAAGCCGCAACGCAGCGAGTCCCATTGCCCGAAAGCTCCGCCTCGCTCCCATCCGCATTGAACAGCCGCAGGAACAATTCGCCATTCGCGCGCCGATCCAGAAACTCGATTCCATCCGCCCCAACGCTCGTATTCCGCGAGCACAGCCGCCGCGCCAGCTCCGCATGAGCGCGCCCCGCGACCGTCTCCTCCAGAATCAAAAAGTCGTTCCCGCACGCGTGTGCCTTGACGAAAGGAATCATCGCCCGCTCAATCCTCCTCTTCGTCGTTGTATGAAACCACGTGGTCAGTCGCAGCGCACTCCCGCAACTCGAGTAACAAAGTCTTGTGCCTGGCACTGCTCGCGGAAACCGAAAACGTTACCCGCTCCTGCGTGCCCAACCTGTCGCGATCCACAATCACCAGCCGCAGGTGTTCCTTGTCCAGGATCGTCAGAATGTCCGCGAACATCCCATCCTGGTCGGTCCCGCGCACCTCATACAGCATCGGAAACCGCTTCCACCCAGACCGCGCCTCCAACAAGCCGACGAACCGTAGCGCGACAAAGATAATCAGCGCAGCAATCGCCGCCTCCAGATACAATCCCGCACCGCAGGCCATTCCAACCGCTGCCACCACCCAGACCGTGGCCGCACTCGTGAGCCCCAGCACGCGGCTGCCGGTATGCAGAATCAGCCCCGCGCCAAGAAACCCAATGCCCTGCACAATGTTCGAAGCCACCTGGCCCTTGTTCGGGCCATCTCCCGCCAGTACCAGCGACATCGTCGTAAACAGCGCAGCGCCCATGCAGATCAGCATGTTCGTGCGCAGGCCCGACGCCTTATGTCGCGACTCGCGCTCCAGTCCAACCACCGCGCCCATCGCGCACGCCATCAGCATGCGCGTCGTCGTCCCCTGCGAGAACGCCAACTGCTCAAGTGTCGTGAAGTGACCTGGTAATGTGACGAACATAGTGTGTTTTTGGCTTCGAGCGATGGTAGCACTTGCGCTGCAGAGGATTCACTGCGTCGACGGAGTTCCTTGCGTCGAATAGCGGTCCGATTGATATAGGCGCGCACATGGCTGGCCCGTCCCGCAAAGAATCGTCACTTCCTGTAACCCCTGTGGATGCTCGGCAACCGCCTTCGACACTGCATCGCCATCAAACGCAACCGCGTATGCCGCGTGTCCCGCAGGATCTTCCAGAGCCGCATGCCAGCTGTCCCAGTCGCTCTCGTTGATTGTCTGCCGCAGCGGAATCCCCGCGTCCTGCAACGCCCCAATGTGGTCCGACTCCGCCATCAGAATCGGCACGCCCGGAGGCAGATCGTCCAGCACCAGCGCCAGGTTGCGCTCGAACGGCACCCGCGTCGTCGAGTTCACCAGCGCCTCCTTCAACACCAGCGGCGGACTATAGTTCGCCAGCAGATTGCTCGGATGATGCTCGATACGCGAGGCAACCGCCTGCACCAGCGACGCACCATAGACCATCGCCAGCCCATTCAGCACCGCTAGCCCAATCGCCGCCAGGTAAAGCCATCGCGCTGGACCGGTCACTCCAGAACTCTTCGCCCCCGCACTCACATCCGCCAGCGAAGCCGGCCGCGAAATTCGCCGCTCCAATGCAGCCGCCGCCAAGCAAGCAAACAACGCCAGCGCCGGCAGCATCTCCATCCCATAGCGCGCGTTGTAGTACGAGTGCGGATACAACTGCGGAATAAAGATCGGCACCGAACCATACGCAACCGAGTACACATAGAACGCCAGCGGCACCCACAACAGCAGCGACGCCCGCTCAACCTTCTTCCGCGCCGCAATCCACAAGCCGGCAACCGCAGCCGCCATCACCGCAAAACCCGTCTCCCATGCAGCCGCATCCACCTGCGCCGTGCGCGTGTAGAACAGAAGCGCCCACCCCGGATTATGCCATCCGCGATAGTGCTTCGAACCCGGCGGCGACGTCCTCTTCTCAATCGCAGGCGCCGAATAGGGCCCGCGCATAAAGTCCAGCGGATCGTGAAAGAAGTGCTGGTTGTACCAAAGCCATAGCACCGGCCCTGAAACCGCAAGCAGCGTAAATACCGCGAACGCCGGCCCCACACGCCGCCACAACGTCCCCGCACGCCAAAGCTGCCACGTCACAACGCACCACGCCGCCGCGCCCAGCACCCATCCGTCGTAACGCGTAAATACGGCCGCGAAAATCACCAGCCCAAGCAGGATCAGCCGTTTGCTCAACCTCGCCTGGTCCGCTGCCCCAATCGCCTCCACCGCCTCCATCGTCAGCAGCGTCATCCACACCAGCAGCGCCAGAAACAAGGGCTCGGTCATCGCCGTCGTCGACAGGTACAGCAGATTCGGATTCAGCCCATAGAACACCGTCGCCACCAGCGCCCAGCGCGGCGCCAGCATCCTCCGGCAAAGCCTGTAGAACCCGGCAACTCCAAATATGTAGCACCCGATGGACGGCCACGCCCCGGCAAGTCCGCTCTGCCACCACACCATCTTCCAGACAAACGGAAGCATCAGCAGATGTGGCAGCGGCAGCCACACTCCGCCCAGTTGCACCAGCCCCGGATTCCGCGAATCCAAGATCCGCCGCGCGATTCCCAGGTGCGCCACCGCATCGCCGTACAGCAGCACATACCCGCGCGTGAAGCACACAATCAGCGCCATGAAAGCCACCAGCACTGACGTCATCAGCACCGGCGTAAACTCCTCACGCGTCGCGGGCCGCACGACATCCGGATCGAACACCTGCGGCGCAACGATCGTCTTCATCGGCCGCAATTGCAGCGGACGGGCTCCCGGCTTGGTTTGCTCCGACTTAGACCGCCGAGTCAAGATGTGAAATCTCCCGGAACAGCGCGAACCGCGCCTCAATCTCCTCGCGCGTCACGGCCTGCAGTCGCTCCGTGCCAAAACGCTCGCACGCGAACGAGCCCATCACACCGCCGTAGAACATCGCCTTGCGAAACACCGCCGGCGTCAATTCCGGCTGCGACGCAATGTATCCATAGAACCCGCCCGCAAACGAATCGCCCGCGCCGGTCGGATCGACAACCTCGGCCAGCGGCAGCGCCGGAGCCCGAAACGGCCTCGAAGTTGCGCCGTTGAACGAGCGCGCCCCAAAGTATCCAGTCGCGCCAAACTCGCCATGCTTCACCACCAGCGACTTCGGCCCCATCGCCAGAACCTTCTCCGCCGCAAGCACAGCGTTCGTCTCGCCCGACAGCATCCGCGCCTCGCCATCGTTGATCAACAATACATCCAGTTCCTTCAGCACCACGGCAAGATTCGCCGCATGGTCCTTGATCCAGTAATTCATCGTGTCGCCGCAAACCATGCGCACATTCTTCATCTCAGAACGCACCCGCGCCTGCAACACCGGATCGATGTTCGCCAGGAATAAGTATTCGCTGTCCGTATACGCCGCAGGAATCTTCGGCTCGAACCGCTCAAACACATTCAGGTCCGTGCCCAGTGTCTGCGCCTCGCTCAAAGTGCCCGCATACGCCCCAGTCCAGTGGAAGCTCAACCCCGGCGCGCGCTCAATCCCAGCCGTGTCGATACCACGCCTGGTGAACACCGCTTCATGTTCGGGCAGAAAGTCCTCGCCCACCACCCCGATTACGCGCACATCGGTAAAGTAGCTCGCGGCCAGAGAGAAGTGCGTCGCCGCGCCGCCAAGAATCTTCGCCCGCTTCCCATGCGGCGTCTCAATACTGTCGAACGCCACCGAACCAACCACCAGAATTGCCATGCTCCCGCTTTCTTATCCAAAGTTGTCATTCTCAGCGGAGCGAAGAATCCCCGCATCTCGTCGTTGCTTGTTCTGCCCTACCGAACGAGTGTTACAAATACTTGCCCAGCAACAGTCCCAACCGTTCCTTGACTGCCTCCGGAATCGCCGCCCGGTCAGTCAAGATGGCATACTGCATCGCGCTGGCACACGCACAATTCCTCTCCTTCGGCATCGCAGCCACTGCCGCCTTCACCACCTTCGCCGCGTTGCCGGAGTTCTGGTGCATCACCGCGACAATCTGGTCGATCGTCACGTCGTCGTGACCCTCGCGCCAGCAGTCGTAGTCCGTCACCATCGCCATCGTCGCGTAGCAGATCTCCGCCTCGCGCGCCAGCTTCGCCTCCTGCAGATTCGTCATCCCGATCACGTCCGCGCCCCAGCTCCGGTACAAATTCGACTCCGCGCGCGTCGAGAACTGCGGCCCTTCCATGCAGACATAGGTCCCGCCCAGTTTGCCAACCACGCCAACCTCCGCGCAGGCTTTTTCAAATACCTTCGACACAGTAGCGCACACCGGATCGCCAAAACCCACATGCGCGACAATCCCATCGCCAAAGAACGTCCCCACCCGCGCAAATGTCCGGTCGATGAACTGATCCGGAATCACGAAATCCGTAGGCTTGTGCTCTTCCTTCAGCGACCCCACCGCCGACACCGACAGAATCCGCTCCACGCCCAGCGACTTCATCGCATAGATATTTGCCCGAAAGTTCAACTCGCTCGGCAACAGCTTATGCCCACGCCCGTGCCGCGCCAGAAACGCAACCTTGCGTCCCTCAAGCTCTCCCACAACCAGCGCGTCGGAAGGCTCGCCAAATGGCGTCTCCACTCGATGTTCGCGCACTCCTGTAAGTCCAGGCATGGCGTACAGGCCACTGCCTCCGATGATGCCAATCTCTGCCGTCTGCAAGTCGTTCACTCCTGTGCGTGCGCACCGCGCATCAACTCCAGCGCCGTTATCGCCCAACCAAAGTATATCGTTCAGCGATGTCAGCTCCCATCGCTGCCTTCATCACGCCCGCCGAAGACATCATCCGCACCAACGACAGTCCCGGATCATTCGCCGGCTCCGCGCCGCGTCCCTCCGCTACATTCAGCGGTCCGCTCCCCTGCACGCTACCGATCAAATCGCGCAGCTTCCGCGCAAGTGCCAGCGGAAATCCCTCGCTCACAAACACGCTTCTGCCCGAGATCGTCACCAGCACATCGCCTTCATTCGTCGTATAAACCTGCTCATCCCCATCAGTTTCATCCTTCGTACGCCGCACCAGCCCGGAATACTTCCGCGGCAATTGCCCCACGTACACTCGCGCAAACGACCGTGCTGAATCCTCATTCTTCCACTTCGACTCATACAGCAGACCAATCGACGCCGTCGATAACTTCGCCTCCGCCGTCACTGCCGACTTCCGCTGCGCAGCATAATAAATTCCGCCCGCCCACTCCGGCGTCAGCGCGTCCGCAATCTGCTGCCCGCCGAACAACTCGGTCAGAATCCGCACGTCATACTCGCCCATCACGCCCACGTCGTAAGGCGAGTAGTCCGCGTCAATCAGCGGATGAATATCCGGCATTCGCAGCACCGGCACCGGAACATGCGCCATGTACGCCGCAGGATGCAGAATCTCAAACGTCGACCCCGGAGGATTCGCCAGCACCTTCCCGAACGCCGCGTCCTTGCCGTCCTTCACCAGAATGGCATCCTCAAACGTCAGCCCTTCGCTATAAGGAAACAGCAGCGATCTCTGCAGCAGCAGTGGGGCCCGCGCCAAAATCGGCGATCCGCTCGTATCCGACACCAGGTCTTTCAGCTTGTCCATAATGCCCGGCGATGTCGCCAGCGTCTGTCCGGTCGGCCGCATCGTGTAGTCCATAAAGACCACCATCGCCTGCCCCTCCGCCACCGCATCGCGCGCCGTATCGGCTTCGTCCGTCTGGATGTGCTGGTTGTCCTCCTCCACATTCTTCGCAATATCTTCCGACCCCACCTCCGACCACTTCGTCAGCCCCACCCGCTGATCCTGCAGCGCATGTGTCAATTCATGTGCCAGCACCGGCTTCTGCTCATCCGGCTCAATCCAGTCCAGCAGGTTGACCGTCTTCGTCTTGTTGTCGTAAAAACCAGCCACCTGCTCGGTCAGCAGCGAAATCATAAACGGCTGCAGGTCGAAGTCGCGATCCAGCAGGCCGAACTTCTTAAGCACAATCTCTGACCGCTCCATCCGCTTCGTGCCTGCATCCTCTTCGAACTTCTGCCGCAGATACTTGTTCACCTCATCGCGCGTAATCAACTTGCGCTTCACGCTATGCTCAATCGGCAAATCCGTATCCTTGCTCGCAAACGACAGAATGTCGTCCACCGAGCGAAACAACTCCTTCGCCTGATCCTTGGTCAGCGGAGCATGTTGCGCGTCACTCTTCGGTGCGCCCGGCGCAACCTGCGCCCCGCTCGCCGCAGCACCCGGTGCGTCGCCAGCGGACTGCGCCCACGCCTGCAATCCCACCACCCCAGCCATCGCCAGTAAAGCAACGCTTGCGAAATTCCGTCGCCGCCACCACCCGCTGAATTCAACCTGTCGCCAAACCGAAACCACTCGCCCAACCTCCGCGCAACCCCGTATTCGGTCGCTATAATCAACAGTGTACGCAGTTTCGCGCAGCTTCCGATATGGCCACCACGCTCCAATCCGCAGATTCCCGCCGCCACCACCGCGGAACTCGCAGCCCTCCTCCAATCCGCCGCCATCGCCCCACTCGACCCCACAGGCTGGATTCGCGTCACTGGCTCCGACCGCGTCCGCTGGCTCAACGGCATGGTCACCAACAACATCCAGTCTCTGCGCGGCGGCGAGGGCAGCTACAACCTCGTCCTCAACGCGCAAGGCCGCATCCAGGGCGATCTCACCGCCTGGATGCTCGAAGACTCCATCCTGCTCGAAACCAGCCGTGACCAAATCCCCGCGCTTATCGCCCACCTCGACCACTTCATCATCATGGACGACGTCGAACTCGCCGACATCAGCGACGCAGGTGCCGGAATCCTCCTTGCAGGCCCGCAAGCCGCGTCGATCCTCGAATCCTTC
The DNA here is from genome assembly GCA_963822225.1 of uncultured Acidobacteriaceae bacterium. Lineage (GTDB taxonomy): Bacteria > Acidobacteriota > Terriglobia > Terriglobales > Acidobacteriaceae > Edaphobacter. The sequence goes on from CAWGGW010000006.1 coordinate 426,683, forward strand.
GATCCCCCCACCCAGCCCACAGAACCGCTACGCCGCACGTCTGCCAAATGGGAAGATTCATCCATCGACATCCTGAGCGCCCACAGTCCGCTCGTCCCACGCATCGAACTCTGGTCAGATTCGGCAACCATCCAGCGACTCACAGCCAAACTCATCGCCGCCGGCGCCATCCCAGCCTCTCCCGAAGCCCTCGAACAACTCCGCATCCTCGAAGGCACACCCCGCTACGGCACCGACATCCGCAACACCGCCACCGCTCACGACCTCCCGCAGGAGACCGCCCAAACCCGCGCCCTGCACTTCTCCAAAGGCTGCTACCTCGGCCAGGAGATCGTCGAGCGCATCCGCTCCCGCGGCAACGTCCACCGCACATTCAGTGGCTTTCAACTCACCGGCGCACTCCCGACACCCGGCGCCGCGCTAACAGCAGAGGGCAAGCCCGTAGGCGAAATCACCAGTGCTGCCGCCATCCAACTCCCCAGCGGCCCAATCCAGCTAGCCCTCGGCTACATCCGCCGCGAAGCACTCGACAAAAAACTCCCCCTCGAATATCCCGGAGGCACAGCAACCCCAACTACCCTCCCTTACGCCCTCACCTGAGTGCGATCGCCTGAATCCAGGCACCTCAAAACGAATCTGACATCTGTAATAGAGAGAGTGATTTTATGTCCGAACAAAACAAGCCTTTCGTCGTCACCGATCGCCGCAAGTTCACCCTCGACGGCACTCCGCGTCCCGACGCCGATCCCTCCCCAGAGCCCGAGCCGCGCGAGACTCCTGCAGCCGCGCCCGCCCCGGAGCCCCCGCTCGAATTCAAGTCACACACCGTCGCCGCTTCCGAGCCACAGGCAGCCGCCGAACCAGCATCACCCGCCGTTCCCGACCTCCCTCCGCCACCCACCGAAAGTGAAATGGCCCAGGCCAACGCCGCCTATCAGCAGACCGCTGAACGCCTCGACACCGCCGTCCGCGCCGCCAACCCCGGCATGGACCACCCGCCCGCGATGTCCTTCGAGCAGATCGTCCAGTCCATCTACATGTCCACCATCATGCAGCTCGGCGGTGCCACCCAGGAAGGCCAGCAGCCCCGCGTCGACCTCATGGGCGCCCGCCAGAGCATCGACATGCTCTCCATCCTCTCCGAGAAAACCAAGGGCAACCTCACACCCCAGGAATCCGCCCTCATGGACAACGCCCTCTTCGAAGTCCGCATGGGCTTCCTCGAAGTCACCCAGGCCCTCGCCCGCTCCGCCGCCACCCGCCCTGGTGGCCCCGGTTCCGCTCCCGGTGCCCCCTCATCCGGCCCCAAAATCGTCCGCTGATGAAGTTCCTCCACCCCCAATAACTGTCATCCTGAGCGAAGCGCAGCGGAGTCGAAGGACCCGCGTTTCGCTAAGTTCGACGAACTCCCTTTAGCGCTTTTCAACCACTCACCACCCCCTTCATGCAAGCAACCCTCACCTTCCTCGGATCCGGCACCTCCATGGGCATCCCCACGCTCGGATGCGCCTGCGACGTCTGCATCTCTGCGACGCCGGCCGAGCCGCACCTTCCGCCATCGAACCCGCGTAACCGCCGCACCCGCCCCTCCGTCCTTATCTCCTGGGACACCCACAACGTCGTCATCGACACCGGCCCCGACTTCCACGCCCAGGCCATCCGCGCCAGCATCTCCCGCCTCGACGCCGTCCTCTACACCCACGGTCACGCCGACCACATCCTCGGCATGGACGATCTCCGCCCCATCAGCTTCCACAACACCGGCAACCTGCCCCTCTACGCCGACCAGCCCACCGCCGACACCATCGAGCGCATCTTCGACTACACCTTCCGCAAGCACAACCGCTACTCCACCAGCGCCCGCGTCGACCTCCATCGCATCTCCTCCGACCCCGGAACCCACATTCCCCTCTTCGGCGCAGACTTCCTCCGCGTCCCCGTCACCCACGGCCGCGACACCATCACCGGCTACCGCTTCGGCTCAGCCGCCTACCTCACCGACCTCAACGACATCCCAGAAGAGAGCTTCCCACTCCTCCGCAATCTCGACATCCTCATCCTCGACGCCCTCCGTCGCCAGCCCCACCCCACTCACTCCACGCTCGAAAACTCCATCGCACTGGTCGAGCGCATCCAGCCCCGCCGCGCCTTCTTCACCCACATGTCCCACGACCTCGACCACGCCGCCACCAACGCCATCCTCCCCCCACACATCCGCCTCGCCTACGACGGCCTCCAAGTCACTTTCGAGCATCAGCACCTAGCACCTAGCACCTAGCACCTAGCACCTTGAAAACTCTACACCCAACTCGCCGACCTCCCCGCTCCCGACGCCCCCGTCGTCGCCACCATCGGCAACTTCGACGGCGTGCACCTCGGCCATCAGGGAGTCATCGCCGAAGTCCGCTCCCGCGCCCGCTTCCTCGGCGGAGAGTCCCTCGCCATCACCTTCGATCCTCACCCCGCCCGCGTCCTCCGCCCGGAAAACCCGCAGCGGCTCATCACCCCGCTTCCCCGCAAGCTCGAACTCCTCGCCGCCACCGGCATCGACGCAACTCTCGTCCTTCCCTTCACCGACGCCCTCCGCCACATGCACCCCCGCGAATTCGCCCAGGACATCCTCGTCAACGCCATCCACGCCACCGAGGTCCACGAAGGCGAAAACTTCCGCTTCGGCTACCACGCCGAGGCCGGTATCGACGGCCTCGAATCCCTCGGCCGCGAACTCGGATTCAGCGTCGTCGTCTACGCTCCCCGCGTCGTCCGCGGAGCGGCCGTCTCCTCCAGCCGCATCCGCAAGCTGCATCACCGCCGGAGACGTCAGCCACGCCCGCTCCCTCCTCGGCCGCCCCTTCTCCATCGACTCCACGCCCGCCTCCGGCCGCGGCTACGGCTCCAAGTACGCCGTACCCACCATCAACCTCGCGCCCTACCCCGAACTCCTCCCCGCCAACGGCGTCTACATCACCACCCTCGCCATCGGCTCAGGCGACCAAACGGAAACCTTCGAGGCCGTAACCAACGTCGGCAACCGTCCCACGTTCGGCCCGGACTCCTTCGCCGTAGAATCCCACCTGCTCAACTTCCACCCCGTCGACCTCTCCGATCGCACCCCGCTCCGCCTCACCTTCCTCCGCCGCCTCCGCGCCGAGCGTCCCTTCCCCACCACCCAGGCCCTCCGCGACCAGATTGCCCGCGACGTCATCCAGGCTCGCCGTTACTTCACCCTCTGCCACAAACTCAGCCGCTGATAATCGTTGTCCGCCCGACGTCTACCCGATGATGTCGTCATCCTGAACGAAGCGAACTTCATCCTTTGCTCCTGAATCTGGTGTCCCGACTCCGAATCCGTCACATAATTCGATCGACATCCAACGATCGTCATTCTGGAGCAACGCTCCAGAATCTCCGTATTTCGCTCGTTCGCGGGTTCGGGACCTTCCCATCCATTTATGACAAAAAAATCCGAAACCCCACCCTGGCCCTTTTCTCAAGAAAGTCTTGCGAAAACCTCAGCAAAATCGGCATGTCGAGCCAAAATTCAACAAGAATCAACCTAACTCAAACAAACTAAACCACAAAACCCCTCAAACCCAATAGACATTTTAGTTATGTCCAACCTGCTTAAATAGAAGTAGTGAGTTAAGAAAACAAAAGGCTGCCGCAGCGAAAACCCCCAGCGCAGCCTTTCGCACTTAGCCCATAACCCCTTACGATAGAAATATTTAGCCGTAACTCGTTTAGATGGAAATATTTACAGGAGGTATAATCGCCTAAAATACTCATTATAAAGTATTTACGTGTACCCCCCCCCGGGGGGGGGTACCTATTGCGGAGGCACGCCTGCCGGCGCCGGAGGCGCAACCTTCTGCCCGGCATCGCCCTCGGGCTCCACAGCGTCCGGATCGGTATCCTCCGTCACCTTCGGAACCTCCTTCACCACCGGCGACGCCTCCGGCGGTGTCAGCGGAACATCCAGCTGTTTCTCGGGAGCATTCCCCTCCGGGAACTTCTCGTCCGGCTTGTTCGCAATCGCCGCCCGCATGAAGTCCATCCACATCGGCAGAGCCGCCTTCGCGCCGGTCTCCTTGTCGCCCAGCGACTGCCGATTGTCGAACCCGATCCACGTTCCGCAAGTCACCGACGGAGAGAAACCAATGAACCACGCGTCCGTAAAGTCGTTCGTAGTGCCCGTCTTGCCGCCCAGCGGATGCTTCAGTTGCGCGGCAGCCGCGCCCGTGCCGTGCTGCACCACGGCTTGCAGCAACTGCATCATCGTGCGCGCTGTCTCCACCGAAATCGCCTCAGCCACCACCGGAGGCGGCTCGTCCATTGGCAAACCGTCTGCCTGCGTCACCTTGCGGATGTAGTGCGGTTCAATGCGTATACCGTCGTTCGGAAACACGCTGTAAGACTGCACCTGCTCGAACAGAGAAATATCCGCCGACCCAATCGCCACCGGAAGAAAGGCCGGAATATTGCTGGTCACACCAAAACGATGCGCCGTCTCGATCACCTTCCGAATCCCGACATGGTCCGCCAGCTTCAACGCCGGAATATTGCGCGACTCGGCAAACGCGTTCAGCAGCGTCATCGCACCTTTGTAGTCGCCCTCGTAGTTGTGCGGCGTATACGGCCCGTTCGGAGTGTAGAAACTCACCGGCCCGTCCACAATGATGTCGGACGGCTTAGCCCCGGCCTCAACCGCAGTGGTGTAGACATACGGCTTGAACGACGAACCAACCTCACGCTCGGACTGTGTCGCCCGATTGAATTGGCTCATCGCAAAATCCCGCCCGCCGACCATCGCCAGCACCTCGCCGCTGGCGTTGTCCACCGCCATCATCGAAGCCTGCGCGCCCGAGTCCTGCTCCAGCGCCGCATGCAGGATTCCGTCTTTGGAATCGCCGTCCAGCTTCACATAAACGATGTCGCCCACCGTCAGAAAGGTGTTCGCGCCTTTCTGCTGCGTCCACGTCCAGTCCGCCGGAGTCATCACCGCGCGCATCGGGCCGATCTTCACCAGAGCCTTCTCCGCGGAAACATCGGTCACCAGGGCGTGATAATAACCGCCCTTCTCCACCGCCTGGCTCCAGTCCGGATGCTGATACGTCGCCGCGTCTTTGCCTTCCGCGACAATGTTCTCCAGATGGCCCTTCCATCCGTGCCGTCGCTCGTAAGCTGCGGTGCCATCGAGAACCGCTTTATTCGCCACCAGTTGCAGATCGAGGTCGAGCGTCGTATAAACCCTCAAACCCGCGCCATGAACCTCCTCGGCGCCGTACTCTTTCTCAAGCTGCTTCCGGACCTCCTCGACAAAGTAGGGCGCGATCGAGTTCGGCGGCGGCTCAATATGCAGTCCCAGCGGCATCGCCGCGGCCGCCTCTTCCTGCTCCCGCGTGATCTTCTTGTCCATCATCATCTCGTGCAGGACAAGGTTGCGCCGCGTCAGCGCACGTTCCGGATGATTCACCGGCGAGTAGTACTCCGCGCCCTTGGGCAGCGCAGCCAGCAGCGCAGCCTCAGTCAGCGTCAGGTCCTTCACATGCTTGCTGAAGTAGTACTCCGAAGCCGCCTCAAAACCGTAAGTTCCATGCCCCAGATAGATCTGGTTGGCGTACATCTGGAAGATCTGGTCCTTGGTGAATACCCGCTCGATCTGCATCGCCAGCAGGATCTCCTGGATCTTCCGCCCATAGGTCTTCTCGCTCGACAGAAACAGGTTCCGCGCCAACTGCATCGTCAGCGTCGACGAGCCCTGCGCCCTGCTCCGCGAATGCAGATCGCGCCACGCAGCGCCCACCGCGCGCACCAGGTTCACGCCCCAGTTCCGCTCGAAGGTCTTGTCCTCAATCGAAATCAGCGCCTGCCGCAGCACCGGAGGAAAATCTGTATACGGCAGTACCACGCGCCGCTCCAGCGCGAACGACCCGATCTCCTTGCCGTGAATGTCCAAAAGTTCAGTAGTTGTATTCGGACGGTAGCGAACCAGATCGTCCATCTGTGGCAGATCGATGGAGTAAACCAGCATCAACCCGCACATCACGCCAAACAAGGAGGACAAACCCAGCAGCACCAGGAACGTAGCCCGCACCGCAATCCGCCGCGTCGGATACGCCGGGCCATGCAGCACATTCATCCCGTCCATGCGGCCGAAGATCCTGCGCCACCACGGCGGTTTCACCCGCTCCGGAGACTCTCGCTCATCGCTGAATAAACTGGGCACGGCCCCTTCACAATAGCATGGCAAACCGCTGCCTCACCCCTGTGAAATCGAGCACGTGCCGCTGTTCTAACTGAAGTTACTAAGCCGCCTTGCCCTTCAGGATGTCGAGCGCCTTGGTCAGTTGCTCATCCACCTGAGGAGCAACCTTCTTCGGCGTAACCGAAGTCGCCGCCGGAGTCGTTGCCGCTGCTACAGGAGTTTCATCGTCCACGTCGGCCTGGTCGTCCGCCGCGGAAGCCAGCAGCACTTCAGGCGTTACGCCGTCGTCCTGCAGCTTCTTGCCCGAGGGCGATTCGTACTTCGCCACCGACAGGATCAGCGCCGCGCCGTCGGCCAGCTCAAACGTCTTCTGCTGAGTGCCTTCGCCGAACGTCTTCTCGCCCACTACCTCGGCGCGCTTGTTGTCCATCAGCGCCGCCGCAACCAACTCCGCCGGACCAGCCGTCCCGCGATTCACCAGCACAACAACAGGAGCCGTAATGTTGATCGCCTTTTCCTTGTCAGCCGTGAACACTTCCTTGGGGAACTTCTGGCCTTCCAGCGTGGCGATGGTTCCATCCTTCAGGAAGAAGTTCGCCAGCCGAGTCGCCTCGGCCATGTCACCGGCGGACGCATCCCTCAGATCCAGCAGCACCTTCTTGTTGCCAGCCTTCTGCATACCCTTCAGCTTCGCCTCGACCTGCTGCACGTGGTCGTGGTCCAGAATCTCAGGCTTCAAATACAGAATCGAGGTGTTTTCATACATCTGGTCAACCGGAGGAGGCAGATAATCCACTACCGCGGGCACCGTCGTCGCCACCCTGGTCATGGTGATCTTGTCGGGCTCAGCCTTGCCGCTGTGGCCCACAACGCCAACCGTCAGGGTGCTCCCCGGCGCGCCTTCCAGCAGCCTCTCGATCATCGCCAGCGAGATATTTCGCGTGTCCTGGCCTTCGATTGCTTCCAGAATGTCGCCGTCAACCAGACCCGCATGGTCCGCCGGGCTTCCCGGCACAACCGAAACCACGGTCGCGTAGCCGAACCGCTTGGAGACATTGATTCCGGCCTGCGCCTTGCCGCCCTTGTCCAACTTGTAGATCTTGTAGTCCTCCGGCGTCAGGTAGCTCGAATCCGCGTCCAGCGACTCCAGCAGCCCGCGCAATGCACCATTTGTCACCGCCGGAATGTTCGGGTCGGTCACGTAGTCGGACTGGATGTGCCGCAGCACTTCCGCATACACCTTCATCTGGTTGTAGGCGCCGTCCTGGCCGTCCGTGGCTGCACTGACGCCGTTCGAGTTCACACCCAGAAAAACCACCAGTACCAGGACTACTGACACAGCGAGCAACAAAATCTTGGAAATCTTAGGCATAATTCGGAGCATCTCCACCGGTCAGATCACAAACAGTCGCCGGTCAGAATTAGACGTGCTCCACGGCGACCCGATAGCCAAATCATATACCCAGCGGCCCAAATCCAGCACAGATCGCTGCCAAGCGGATACCATCGATGAGCCGCGCAACCGGAGCGGATGAATGAACTCTGCACTTCAAACGCCTGATAAGGCGACACGAGTGACGTCGTCAGGCCGCCCGCTAGCGACTTTGCCGCTGTATCTCGCGTTTGCAGCAACGGGCGTCGGCGTGGCACTGCCTGGAGCGCTGCTGCCGGCCATGTTGCTGCGCTGGCACCTTCAAGATGAGCAAGGTGGGCGTCTTTTCCTGATGGCATGGATCGGGTCGTCGCTGGGAGCCCTGTTGGTCCGCGGATCGCTGCGTAAGTCATTGTTGTCCGGGAGCATCGCCGTCGCCCTCGGCGCGTTTGGGCTCGCATTCTGCTCACATCCCGAAGCCGGCACCTGCATGGCACTCTACGGACTGGGACTAGGACTGACCATGACCTCTATCAGCCTGATTCGACAGCGTCAGTCCGGCGGCAGCGGAACGGTGCTGGTCAGGCTGAACCTGCTGTGGGCGATTGGGGCATGTGCCTGCCCGTCCCTCACTGTTCGGGCGCTCCGGTCCGGCGATATTCGTCCCGTGCTCGTCGGCTTGGCGTGCTGCTTCGTCGCTCTGGCGCTCTGGACGCTGTTTCAGCCTGATTTGAAGACGGAAATCGGCCCAAAGAACTCTCGTCCCTGGGCGATCTTCCGCACTGTACCCGTCGGATTGATCCTGATGACGTTGCTCGTCCCGGGCATTGAGGCCTCCGCGGGCGCTTGGCTCACCACCTTCGCTCGGCGCGGAGGCCACGGAATCGCCGAGGCCATCGCCGCGCCGTCCTGCTTCTGGGCCGGCCTGCTGCTGAGCCGCCTCTTCTGGTCCCTGTGCGACCGCTGGCGATCCGATGACTGGACCGTCCGAGCCAGCATTGCGCTGATGGGAGTTGCGTCCGTTCTATTGATTGCAAGCGGAAGCGGCATGGTCATGCTGATCGCCGCGTTCGGCCTCGGCTTCGGCATCGGTCCAACGTATCCGCTGCTGCTCGCGTGGACGCTGCGCTTTCAGCAAGGCGGCGCGATCTTTTTTCTCGCCGGGGTCGGATCTGCTTGCCTTCCCTGGCTGACTGGTGTCGTCTCGACGCAGCGTCATTCACTGCGGGTTGGGCTCGCCGTGCCAATGATGACCACTTTGCTGATGGTCACATTGTCGCTGGCGCTTCCGCTGAAGCTTTGGAGCAGCAAAGACCCGAACTAGGTCTTGTGGAAGCCGGCTCTCTGCATGGCGATCGGGACTTCGGGGTTACGCCCGAATGTCTCCCACACGAATCCGGTCCGCAGGTTCTCGGCCATCAGAACAGTGATGCCGAGGTCAATACCGAGCACATCGGGATCGTACCAGTTCGCCTCAGGATGGAACGCGTCGCAGAATCCGTATCGGCCCCAGGCGTCTTTGGCATAGCGATCCTTGAGTGAGCGCTGAACGCGCATGCAATCCGCAGGGAGAAATGGAAGTGATCCAGCGGTAGCGTAGGGCACCACCGAGCCATCGATCCCGCCAAAGCCTTTGCTGACATCGGCTCCGTTGCGTCCTCCTGGCCCTCCCCAGGCGGTGTATCCATGCTGAGAGTCGGAGGCAGAGATGCCCCAGTAGTCGGGCGAGTAGGGCTTGCCGAGTGCGATGCAGAACGCCTCGTGCGCCCGGGTCGCGGTGACGGAGTTGGTAAAGTAGTCGGCGTACTTGTCTCGCTTGTTCCGGAAGTCATACCAAGCGTGGCTGTATTGATGCACGAACAGCGGATCGTTCGCGCTGATGTACTCGAAGCCGTCGTAGTGCATGACAGGCCGCGACCAGGCGTCCCAGCAGGCCGGATCGATGGGATGCGTAGGCGAGCCCAGCGCCAGCAGGTACAGCATCATGTGCTCACAATAGTGGTTCCAGCGCGCATCCAGGAACTTTCCGCCGCGCAGGCCCATCGAGAACATTTGGCCGCCGTTGAGCATCCACGGCCACTCGATGCGCTCATAGATGGTGGTAGCCAGCCGCACGATCTCGGCATCGCCGTGAAAGTACGCTCGCGCGGTGAGTATGCCGCACAGCAAGAGCGCAGTATCGATGGAGGATATCTCGCTGTCGCGCCACTGCTGCCCGGTCTCGATGTCGGTAAAGTGGCAGAAAAAACCGTGGTCGTTCGGCATCGTGTCGCAATGGAAGCGCAGCGTGCGGCGCACCTGCTCGATGACCTGCGCGTGCGGTTGGTATCCTCGCTTGTCCGCTATGCAGAGCGCGGAAAGCCCAAACCCAGTGGCAGCAATGCTCGCCATCCTGCGCGGGTCCAGCAAGCCTGTGCTGCCAATCCACTTCGCTCGATCGAGCACCTGGCCGGTTCGCGGGCTCGCCTGCTCCGTGAAAAAGAGGCAGCCTCGGCGCTGGAGGTCGTCGAGCAAGGCATCGTCCGCCGCGCTCACCGCTTTGGGCGCAGCCACGCTAAAGCGGGACATAGGCCCAGCGAGGGCGGAGGATGCCAGCAGCTTCAGGATTGAGCGACGATCCATAGCGCCTACTTTGCAACCACCACGACGGCGAGTCCGTGAGCGGGCACCGTCAAGTGTAGTTTGCCATGATCAAGGCGAAGACGTTCGGGCGGGGACATCTGACCCGCGGCTTGCAGCTTCGTGATCTGTTCCTGTGTGAGGTCGCCGGGCGGACGCCCCATGGCATCGAACGCCTTCACAACATTGCCGTGATCATCGTCGACTCGCCACACTTCTACGCCAGCATTCGGCGCGATGTTCTTAAGTTCCAGATCAAACGTCCTATCTGGTCCCGCGGGTCCGGAGGGCATGGTGTAGGTGGCACCGGTGCCTGTCGGCGGAGCATAGTTCCACAGCGCTATGGCGAGGCCGCCGCTGGGCGTCTCGGTCACGAGTGAGGAGTCTGAGTCGGACGCGAAGCGGCGATCGCCAAGCTTGTGCAGTATGGTGAAGATGTTGAGCGCCGGCTTGGGAATATGGTCTGCCCCGACCAATCCAAAGCCGCCGTAAAACGGCGTTCGCACAACGCCCTGCTCCTCGAACACGTCGGAGAACGCCCAGTATGCCATGCTCTGCGTCAGCCCGTCGCACTGCCGGATGTTATTGGCGAGCCATGGTCCCATAAAGGTGGAGTCGGTGACGTTGGGCTCATTCGCATAGCTCGCGTTGTACTCGGAGAAGATAAGCGGGATATTCGGATACGCGGAATGCGCAATCTCGTCGTGAACCATCTCGACCGCGCGCCATACCATCTTGTCGCGTGGGACGTTCTCGTTCGAATGCAGAACATTATCGGCGGTGTCATTGGCGTAGACATGTGTCGAGACAAAGTCTACGGGCACATTATTTGCCTTCACATGCGCAAGAAAATCTCCGACCCACGCAGCCTGCGCCGTCGAGGGCCCGCCGACCTGCAGGCGCGACGAGACAGCCTTCAGCGCGCGCGCCGTGTGATCGTACAACTCAAAATAAGTGGGTTGCTTCGGATTGCCAATCCAGAAATCGAGGTTGGGTTCATTCCAGACTTCGAACTTCCAGGTGGCAACTTCGTCAATGCCATAGCGCTCAACGAGATGTTTGCCCAGCGCTGTGATCATCGCGTCCCAAAGCGCGATAATCCTTGGGTGGCGAGACATTCGGCTTGTACCAGAACGCATGCAGCGCTGCGGGATCGGACGCCATCTTCTTCGGCATGAAACTGAGTTCCACGTAAGGGCGAACTTTGTTCTCGAGTAATCCATCGTAGATCTGGTCGATGTACGAAAAGTTATAAACCGAGGCATCGTTGGCAGCCTGCGCCGCTAATCCCGGATTCTTGGTCTGTCGATCAGGATCGTAGAGTCCGACCTCGTCCATCAGAATTCCGTGGAAGCGGATCGACTGAAAGTCGGTCGCTTGTTTCACAGTGCGCAGGTCCTGGCGATAGCTGTCTCGCAGCGACAGGATGGCGCGGCCGGAGCCGAAAGTCTGCTCCCAGAAGTGCGGGAACGGCGTTGTCTGCGCCTTCGCGTCGATGACGATATGGTCCTGCGCGACCACCGTCCGGCTGCCAAAGGAAAGCAGCAGCATCGCGCCGAGAACAAGCCACTTAGTCATCCGTGTCGTCATATCGGCGCACCCAAGCTTTCGGTTTCGCCCGGCTCTGCTCGACAACGCCGGCGAGGGTTAGAAGTGGGGGGGTGCCCCAGAAAGGAGCACCCTCGCTCAAAGTACGACAAAGCCTGGCTAGAAGCTAAACCGACCTTGGAAACTGATCGTCCGTGATCCCAGAGCGGCGGTGTCTTGTCCGAAGTTAGACGAATTCACGTTATTTGCAACATTCGATGGATTCAGATTCAGCAAGTTGAACAGGTTGAATATGTCCGCCCGGACCTCGAACCTCGCGCTTTCGCCCAGCAAACGTGTGTTTGGCAGGCCAAAGCCTTTGGTCAGCGAAGCATCTACGTCCCTGTAGCCGGGGCCGACGAACGCGTTGCGGTCCAGCCCAGGAAGCGGCGGAAGCGCTACGTTCCCAGCGGGGAACCCCGTTCCGTTGGTTGCCGTAATCGCCGAGGCAAAGTTCGGAACCGCGAAGAACTTGTTCGTGTAGGCCACAGTGGTGTTCGCGCTTCCGTTGATAGTCGCGGTGGTCGACGACTGGGTGGATGTAATGCCGGCGAAGTTGCTTCCGTTCGCGAAGGCTTTGTTGCTATGGTCGCTGCCGCCTCCGCCGAGGTAATACGGACGTACGTTGTAATATCCGCATTGGCTGCAGTACAGCGATTGGCTGATGCCGAAGTTGGGTGAATACGGGAAGCCGGTGTGCCAGTTCCAGATGCCCGTTAGAGTCCAACCACCGGCAACCTTCTCCCGCCAATCATTCTTGCCGTGGAATATAACTGGCTGCCAGAGACCGTAGAGCTTGAACGACTTGCCAACGTTGAAGTCAGATGGTCCATACGAATATCCCGGCTTGAGCGGATAGTACGGATCTTCGTAGTACGGGCCCGATCCGTCCGTGTCGAGACTCTTCGCCCACATAAACTGCGCGTCGGCGGAGAACTGGTGACGCATCGGGTGCTTTAGTTCCAGCAGAAGGGCATTGTTGTTGCCACTGCCTCCATTAGTCCAATAGTCGCCGCCGGTGACCAGCGGATTCAGTGGCACACCCGCCACGATGGCAGGAGCATTGGGTGTCTCGTGATTGATCAGATGGCGGTTGACGCTTCCTTCGTATCCAACCGAAGCCACCAGTTCAGTTCCGATCTGGTACTCCGTGTCCAGCGAGAAGTGCTGCGTATACATAGTCTTCACGCTGCCGTTTCCGTTGCCGAGAATCACAACGTTGGCATTGCCTGCTGTAGGCAGATTGGCGCTGTTATACGAAGTGATGGCATGCGGGTTGGGTGCGAAACCGGTCAGCGAATGTGGATCGCTGGAGATTCCGTAGATGATGTTCGCGCCGTTTGTTCCCGGGTTGGTGGGGCTCTGGAACTGGAAATTCACGTAGTTGATCGTTGGAGGATTGTTCCCGGTATTGGCTGAGATCGCGATGTCTTCCTGGTTGAAGTTCAGGCCATAACCGCCGCGAACGACCATCTTCCCGTGGAACATATCCGGACTCCAGTTGAAGCCAACCTGGGGACCGAAGTTGCCCTTCTGCGGCGTCCATGCATTGCCGCCGACCCGGATTGTCATGCCCGTGTATAGCAGCCGTACCCGCTCCAAATATCGCTGACTGCAGGTTATTCTGCTTCGCATAGAGGGAGCCAAAGTAGGAGTAACGCAGGCCGGCATGCAGCGTCAGGTTTGCCCTGGCTTTCCAGTCGTCCTGGACGAAGAATCCGAACTGATTTTCGCGATCGTCCTGACGGTTTCCGCCCGGTAAGCCGGTGACGCTGTTGAATCCGCCGTTCTCCTGATACGGAGCGTCGTTCAGGAAGTCCCATACGTTGTAAAAGCGATAGCTGGGCCGACCGGTGGGATCGTTGAGGTAACGCAGGTTGGTGTACTCACCCCCGAACTTGATCGAATGGGCGCCGAAAATCTTGGTTGCGACATCCTTGTATGCGTAGGTCCATTGATTCAGGATGCTTCCTAATGAAGAGCCGAACTGCCCGATTGTGACACTGCCGATCTGGGCAACCTGTGACTGCGGAAGTCCTACGGGAGCCTGCGGATTGGAATTGATCTCGTTCCAACGCCAGCCGGCCGCGTTCGCGCGCGCTTCGTTCAGGAAGGTGGGCGAGAAGGTGTGGTTCCAAATCACGGAGAAAGCGTCATTCACCTGTGCGTGGTAGAAGAGGTTGTAAGCACGGGAACCGCCGTTATACGAGGTGTTGCCCGAGGGAACCCAGTACATCGCATACGCGAGATGGTCTTTGGACGAGACGTTGGCATCCATGCGGCCGTTGAACTGCCGGTAGTACGACGTGAATGGGCTGGTGGTGTTGTAGTCGGCGATATCGGCGACATTTGCCAGACCATTGCCGACGCCGGGATTCGCCGACGTGTTGGTCGCGGTGGGATCCTGCGTGCCGAGCGGGGTTGTCAGCGGCGAACCGATATTCAGACCGGCGCCGGCGATGGTGCGGCAGTTGACTCCTTCAACGAGTCCGATGTTGGCGCAGGTTTCACCGTTTGTGATGATCCCCGAAGAACTCACTCCGCTGCCGGGGAAGGTCAGGTACTTGGAGGCAATGCTGTTGGCCGGCGCAAGGGCGGCATAAGCCGGCGTCTCGTACCATCCCGAGCCAGTTGCGGTTGAGCTGTTTGGATCTGATTCGAAAGAGAAGAAGGCGAAGACCCTGTTCTTCAGGATGGGGCCGCCGAGGCTTCCGCCATATTGATTGAACCGCTGCGAGTCGCGAACTGGCTGACCGGTTTTGACTCCATTCACATAAACGGCGCGCTGGTAGGCATTCAAGCCAGGCCGGTGGAGCGCAAAAAAGGCGCTCCCATGCAGTTGGTTGGTTCCGCTCTTCGAGGTGACCAAGGTTTGAGCACCCGCGAAGCGGCCATTCTCGGCGTCGTAGTCGTTGGTGACGATGCGGACGTTATCGATGGAATCTTCCGATGGGGTGATGACGCTTGCTCCACCCCATACAGCGCTCACCGTGCTGATGCCGTCGATGGAGATGCCATTGAAGCTATTCTGGCCGCCATTGGCGTTTGCCTGAGGACGATTCTCGGTTGGAGGTGCGCCTGCTGCACCGGAACCCCCGGGGCCTTGGTTTCCCGGAGTAGCGTACACTCCGCCGCCCGAGCCCTGAGAACCGTCGGCAATTACTCCGGGGGCCAACTGCGTCAGAGTAAACACGTCGCGGTTGAACGACGGGAGGTGCTGGATGGCGTTGCTGCTCACCGTAGTGCCAATGTTAGAAGTTTCGGTATCGACTGCCGGCTCCGCTTCACCTGAAACGGTTACTGTTGTGGTTGGCTCGCCGAGCGCAAGCTTCACATCGACGGAATTCGGCTGTTCCGGGATCACGTGCAGATTTTGAATGACGTTCTGGGTGAAACCCGCGGCGGTGGTCGTCAACGTGAATGTATCGGCCGGAAGGGCGTTGAAGTTATAAACTCCGCCCGCATCCGAGGTGGCAGTCTGCACCTGGTTCGTTGCGTTGTCTTTTAGCTCCAGCTTTGCGTTTGGAACGACGGCGCCGTCAGGATCTGTGACCGTGCCTTGGATTGAGGCCCTGAACTGGGCATTTGCTGAGACTGCCATCAGCAGAAGGATCGCTACCCACGCGAATGTTAGTCGTGCCAGGAATCGAATCTTCATAGTGCCTCCAAAATGGTTCCACGTGCCAAGTGGCTGCTCTTGCGCCCTTAGTCCTTTAGGCAACCGTTTGCCTTGACCGAGTGTGTTGTACGCATTTGAGGGTATAAGTGTCAAGTGCCACTTTTGTTATGTGTGGTTGAGGGGCGGGTCGGGTGCAGGTTGCAACCCAAATCCCGCGTTCCGAAAAAGCGATCAAATCGCCTTGTGGTCCGCATTGTTAGGCCCACTGTCGGTCAGGTAACACCTAATGGATTGGAAGTCGTTGATAAAGGTTGCCCGGGAACCCGCAATGCCGTTTTATTTTGGACCAAGAAACTGCCTGAGGCCGAATTGTGGGAGACTTCTCTGGTGACAGGAACTGCAAGACACGACGTGCACAAGCGCATCAGTCTGAAGATGGTCGCCGAAAAGGTCGGCCTATCCACCGCTGCCGTTTCCCGCGTTCTGAACGGTTCCCCGGCGGCCAAATCCATTCCGGCCACAACCCAGGCGCGCATCCTGGAGGCCGCTCGCCAATTGAACTACCGCCCTAACCTGCTGGCGCGTTCGCTGCGCCGCGGCCATTCCCACACGGTTGGGGTTCTGGTGCCCGAAGTCTCCGAGGGCTACGCGACCCTCGTCCTCTCTGGACTCGAGCAGGGCCTGTTGCAAGCTCGCTATTTCTATTACCTCATCAGCCATCACCACCGCGAAAGCCTCATCGAGCAGTCGCAGATCATGCTCTTGGAGCGGGCCGTGGACGGCATTGTGGCCATCGACACGTCCTTGCAGAGAATTCGTCCTGTGCCGACCGTCACCATCTCGTGCCCTGACAAGCACGATTGGGTGACAAACATCGTACTGAATCACAAGAGAGCAGCTGAGTTGGCGATCGATCACCTGGCCGGCCTCGGACATCGCCACATCGCCGTGATCAAGGGCCAGGCGTTCAGCTCGGATACGGAGCCTCGCTTCCAGGCCATCCAGCACGCCGCGTCAAAAGCCGGCGTGAAACTCAACCCTGAGTTGGTGGCCCAGCTTGAGGGCGATTCCCCATCGCATGAGCCTGGCTACTTCGCAGCTCAACGGCTGCTCGCGTCGAAGGCTCCATTTACCGCGATCTTCGCCTTCAATGATGTGTCCGCGATCGGCGCCATCCGCGCGGTGCGCGAAGCCGGACTACGAGTTCCGCAGGACGTTTCCGTGGTTGGCTTCGATGATGTTCAGTCCGCAGCCTTCCAGAATCCCGCCCTGACCACGGTTCGCCAACCGCTCAGAACCATGGGCATCCTGGCTGCAGAAGCGATCACTCGTCAGATCGCCTCGCCCGGCGAGCACCCGGCTTCGCGGCAAGTCATGGTAGACCCTGAACTGATCGTCCGCGATTCCACATGTCCCATTTCGCCTAGAAGGCCGGCAAAGCCCAAATAAAGTTGCGAGCGTCACTGGGTGACCAAACGCAGTTTTCCCGGTACAGTTCCTATGCGAGGCTTCGGACAGGGAATGGCTAAGTATCTTGGCGCGTTGGATCAAGGCACTACGAGTACCCGCTTCATGGTCTTCGATCGTTCCGGGCGGGTGATCGCATCCGCTCAGAAAGAGCATGAACAGATCTATCCTGAGCCCGGCTGGGTCGAACACAGGCCACTTGAGATCTGGCAGCGCACGCTTGAAGTGATCGAAGAGGCGTGTGCGCCGCTCAACCTCGGTCCCGCGGACATTGCCTGCGTTGGCATCACCAACCAGCGGGAAACCACTGTCGTTTGGGATCGCAGAACAGGCGAGCCTGTGATGAATGCGCTGGTCTGGCAGGACACGCGAGTCGGCGAATATGTTTCTACCCTTGCGCTTGATGGCGGCCCCGACAGGTTCCGCGCGAAGACTGGCCTGCCGTTGGCGACTTACTTCAGCGGCCTGAAGATTCGCTGGATTCTCGACCACGTCGCAGGCGCGCGAGCCCGTGCCGAGCGGGGCGAACTCCTCTTCGGCAATATCGATACCTATTTGCTCTGGAACTTCACGGGAGGCGTGGATGGCGGCGTTCATCTGACCGACGTCACCAACGCGAGCCGGACGCAACTGATGGACCTCGCGACCCTGGGCTGGGACGAAGAGTTGCTCCGCACCTTGGAAGTTCCCCGCTGCATGTTGCCCGAGATCCGCTCCAGCAGTTCCTATTTCGGCGAAATGAAAATGACATGCCTGAGCGGCGTGGCCATCGGCGGCGTGCTCGGGGACCAGCAGGCAGCGCTGGTCGGCCAGACCTGCTTCAAGCCGGGACAGATTAAAAATACCTATGGAACCGGCTGCTTTCTGCTGATGAACACCGGGCCAAAGAAGGTGCTTTCGAAACACGGCCTGCTCACCACCGTTGCCTATCGCTTCGGCGATGAGCCCGCCATTTACGCGCTGGAAGGCAGCATTGCCATTACTGGAGCCCTCGTGCAATGGGTCCGCGACAATCTCGGAATGATCAAGTCCAGCGAAGAGATCGAAACGCTTGCTCGAACCGTCAACGACAACGGCGGAGTCTACTTCGTTCCGGCATTCTCGGGCCTGTACGCCCCCTACTGGGAGGCCAATGCGCGCGGCGTAATTGTCGGCCTGACTCGATACGCTAACAAGGGGCACATCGCGCGCGCGGTGCTCGAAGCGACAGCTTTCCAGACACGCGAGGTAGTCGAGGCGATGGAAGCTGACTCCGGCATTGTGCTGGATCAGTTGCGCACAGACGGGGGCATGGTCGCCAACGAACTGCTGATGCAGTTCCAGGCCGATCTGCTTAACCGGAGTGTAGTCCGCCCGGCCATGCGCGAAACGACTGCGCTGGGAGCAGCCTATGCGGCCGGCTTGGCCTGCGGTTTCTACACGGATGTCGAGCACCTGATCTCCAACTGGTCGGTCGATAAAACCTGGGAGCCGAAGCTTGATGAGAACGAGCGCGCCCTGCAATACAAACAATGGAAGCGGGCGGTCACGCGATCCTTCAACTGGGTTGAAGAATAAACACATAACAGATGAGGACGAAGAATGAAGAAAGCGTTTGTTGGGGAGTTGATCGCGGAAGCAGTCGCCGTGGCCATCATCATTGCCATCGGTGACTCAGTCGCTGCGATGTACAGCCTCTATGATCCCAGCCCGTACCAGGGATCGTATTGGGGAGTTTGTATTGCGTGGGGCCTGGCCGTCACCATCGCCATTTACAGCACGGCCTCTGTCAGCGGATGCCACGCTAATCCTGCCGTGACGTTGGCTCTCGCTCTCTTTCGTAAATTCTCATGGCGCAAGGTGATTCCCTATAGCATCGCGCAGGTTATTGGCGGCTTCTGCGGGGCTTCAATCGTCTACACACTTTTCGTTCCCATCATCAATCAATTCAACGCGGCCCACAACCTGACGCGAGCAGCCGGAGGAGCAGCAGGGGTCTTCTTCACTCATACTGGCCTGGGCGTTACTCCGATGCACGCTTTCAGCGACGAGATCATCCTTACCGCAATCCTGGTCTTCGGCATCTTCGCCATCACCGAGCAGTACAACGAGCAGGCCCCCGGCGCCAATTCCGGTGCGCTGATCATCGGCTTGCTGGTTGCCACCATCGGGGCGTCCATGGGATATCTCGAAGCGTGGGCCATCAATCCTGCTCGCGACCTCGGCCCGCGGCTCTTCTGCTTCATAGCAGGGTGGGGATCGTCGGCATTTCCGTCGCCGCAGAATTACTGGTGGATCCCGATCGTCGCACCGCTGCTGGGCGGCGCTGTCGGAGGCGGCGCATACCAGGTACTGATACACCAGTTCCTTCCAGCCAGAAATCGCGCACAAAACCCTCAGCCCATCCTCTAAAAGCGCGAGGAGAAAACGCTCCTTCGCCATGCGGGCTTCTTCCAGGTATTCCTCTGCTGGGAGTCTCTCCTTTTCCCCGCGATGAAGGATTTGAAACATCTGTGACCGTTATCACTGCTATGCGAATCCTGCGCATGGTCTGCTAGGTTCCCCCGGGACTCATCTCTCTTCCGGGAAGCATGCCTATCAGGGAGGTAACGATGTATCCCCTCACCCTACCTTCTCGACCCGAGCAATTTGAGCGAAGTAAGCCGCGTGTGGTGTCTTTTGACTGCGGTGACGAATACAGTCTGGAGCACCTCGTCGACGTCTGCATCCTGACAGAGGCGGAAACAGACGCCCCAAACGATCAGTTCTCCCTGCACCGATGGCTGGAACCCGGCTGGCCTTCAGAAGAGCAGGACGAAGTCGCCGAAGATTTGATCTTCGACGAGAGTTCAGAAACCTGCCTGGTTTAGCGGCAGTCGCAGGGCGAAGGTCGCTAGAAATGAAGGCCGCCTCCGCATATCAGCGTCTCGCCGGTGACGTAATCCGATAGTGGTGAACAGAAAAAAAGGACTGCACCGGCCGCCTCATCGGGCGTGCCGATTCGGCCCAACGGACAAGCACTTTTCACGGATTCCAGTAAGGTTGGCTGAACCCCAAGGCGAATCTCATGGCCGTGCATTTCCATCTTCGCAGTGTCATCGGTCAGTGGCTGCACCAAGCGCGTGCCGATCAGCCCGAATCCAACCGCGTTTACGTTCACGTTGTAACGCCCCCACTCCTTGGCCATGGTCTTCGTCAGGCCGATGATGCCGGCCTTCCCCGCGGAATATCCCACCTGTCCGGGATTGCCGTCGGTTCCCGCGATCGATGTGATGTTGACCACTTTCCGCATAACCCGCTGAGAGGCCGCAATCTCCTTTTTAGCCGTCTCCCGGATATAGGCGGACGCCGCTCGCAGAATCCGGAACGGAGTGACAAGGTGAATCTCCAGCATCGCCTGAAACTGCTCGTCGGTGGTCTTCTGGATGACATTGTCCCAGCTGTATCCGGCGTTGTTGACGATGATATCGAGCGTGTCGAACTCGGCCAGCGTCGCCTGTACGATCACCTCGGGAATCGAAGGATCTGTCAAATCCCCGGTGATATGTCTAACCCGGTCCGGTTGCGCCAACTCAGCTTCCGATTCCAGAAGCAAAGACTCATCGAGATCGTTGACCATCACACGTGCGCCGGCGTCTACCAGCCGCTTCGCGATTGCCCGGCCGATTCCTCTGCCAGCGCCGGTTACCAGGGCCGTTTTGCCTTCCAGAGTGAAAGGCGCGTATGTCGAGCTTTCCGTCTGCGTTCCGATTTGCATGTGCCTGTTCCGACCTCTGCTTGCGCTGCAATGCAGCATGGAAATTGCTGCGATGCGTATACTCTACTCCGAGTTGTTATCAAAATCATTCTTCGATCGGGACAGTTCTTCATAAATATTCGTAACCATCCTTGGTCCCCGGTAACTCCACGGCATATCTTCCATTCCCCACCAATGACACCGACCTGAACGCAGCGGCTGAACAACTCTGCCACCTGACTTCAACGGCGGCTAATCCCTCATTACGAATAGCTTCAACGCCGGAAAGGATTCATTTATGGATCGTCGCGAAGTTGTTGTCTTAAGCGCAGTAAGAACTGCGATCGGGAAGTTTGGCGGCGCGCTCAAGGATGTTCCTCCCACCGAGCTTGCCGCCCGGGTCGTATGTCAAAGCATTCAAAGGTCGGGCCTGTCCGGCGCGGACATCGGCCACGTTGTCTTCGGAAACGTGATCCACACGGAAGCACAGGACATGTACCTGTCACGGGTTGCGGCGTTGAGAGCCGGCCTGCAACCGGCGACTCCAGCCCTCACTCTGAATCGCCTGTGCGGAAGCGGGCTGCAGGCGATTTTAACCGCGGCACAAATGATCTCCCACGGAGATTGCGACGCCGCGATTGGCGGTGGCGCGGAGTCCATGAGCAGGGCGCCTTATTGGCTGAATTCAATGCGCTGGGGCGCGAGGATGAACGATGCTACCGCGGTCGACGTCCTGGTCGGAGCGCTGACTGACCCGTTTGGAAACGTCCACATGGGCGTAACCGCCGAAAATGTCGCCCAGAGATGGGGAGTCTCCCGGCAGGACCAGGACCAACTAGCCGTCGAGAGTCATCGCCGTGCAACCAGCGCAATTGCATCAGGTCGGTTCGACTCTCAGATCATTCCCATTGAGATCAAATCTCGTGCCGGCACAGCCGTCTTCCAAACGGACGAGGGCCCGCGAACTGACACAACCCTGGAAAGTCTCGCAAAACTTAAGCCTGCGTTCGAAAAGGACGGCACCGTCACCCCGGGCAACGCATCGGGCATCAATGACGGAGCCGCCGCTGTCGTCTTGATGGATCGCGGTGCGGCAGAGGATCGCGGGTTGAAGCCGTTGGCTCGATTGGTCGACTATGCAATCTCAGGTGTGGATCCCAGCGTCATGGGAATCGGACCTGTGTCGGCAGTACGAATGCTGTACGAGCGCACCGGTCTCTCGAACGATGAGATCGACGTATTCGAGGTCAACGAAGCGTTCGCCGCTCAAGCCCTCGCTGTCCAGCGCGAACTAGACCTCCCTCCCGCGAAGACAAATCCCAATGGCGGCGGCATCTCGTTGGGCCATCCCATTGGTGCGACCGGAGCGATCGTCACGGTCAAGGCGCTCCACGAATTACGCAGAGTCGGCGGACAGTACGCCTTAGTCACGATGTGCATCGGCGGCGGTCAGGGTATTGCCGCAATTTTCGAATCAATCAACTAAAAAAGGAGAACCCCATGGCTACACAAGCATTGCCCGCAGTTGTCGTTCCGTCATCGTCCCGCTCTCTAGCCTTCAAAATCCCGGTGTCCAGATCTTTGGCTGGCAAGGTCGCACTTATAACCGGAGCCTCTCGCGGCATCGGGCGCGCCATCGCGTTGGAGCTTTCCAGCCGCGGTGCAATCGTCGCAATCAACTGTCATTCGAACAGTTGCGAAGCAGAAGCTGTCCAAAACGAAATTGAGCGCACTGGCGGCACGAGCAAAATCTTCCGGGGAGACATCTCCGGTAAACAGGAGGCCGGAAGAATCGTAGACGAGATTCTCAACAACTACGGAAGGATCGCCATCCTGATCAACAACGCCGGAATAACCAGGGACAGAAGCATTGGGAAAATGTCCGACAACGACTGGAACGATGTGATCAACACAAATCTCAGCGGAGCGTTCTACTGCACCAAGGCAGTAATTCCAACGATGATGAAGGAGATGTACGGCCGCATCGTCAGCGTGGCTTCTTTCTCGGGTCAGGCCGGTCAGTTTGGCCAAGCTAACTATGCAGCCAGCAAAGGAGGTCTGATTGCTTTTACAAAGGTGCTGGCACTGGAGTTGGCAAAGTACAACATCACCGCGAATGTCATTTCCCCAGGGTTTACCGAGACAGACATGGTCGCCGGAATCCCGGCCGACCGACTGGAACAGATCAAGGAGAAGATCCCGATGCATCGGTTGGCGCAACCTGACGAGATAGCAAAAGCCGCTGCTTACCTAATCTGCGATGGCGACTATGTAACCGGTCAGCAGATCAACATCAACGGAGGACTTTACATGTAGATCTGCTGTACGCCGCTTTGCTTTATTCGCTTCTACTGGGAGCGGGCTCCAAGCCATGCATCAATGTGCGGCCAGGTCTGCTTGTGTGCCCCGCTCCCGGCCATGATGCCAATATGCCCTCCCGGAACGCGGTACACCTCGGTATCTTTGCTGCTGACCTTGGACAGGATCGACTCGGACTGACATGGTGGCGTGATGTGATCCCCCTCCGCTATAACCGTTAGCAAATTCGCTCGCAGGCGTTTCAAATCTACTCGTTCCCCTCGGATCTTCCACTCACCCTTCATCAGTAGGTCGTTGCGATAGAGATCAACAATCAACTGCCTATATGCGCCTCCGGCCATTGGAGTTATGTCTGTCACCCATGTGTTCATTGCGTGCCACGACTCCACCGCGCGCGAGCTATCCAGGCTGTCCCACAGCTTGCAATAGCTTGTCACGTAGTTTTCAACTGGCTTCAAGGCGCGCGCGCCATAGTCGATCATCTCGCCCGGCATGTTGCCAAAGACACCCAGCACTTTGTCGATATCGAAGTACCTTTCGTCAGTCCAACGCGCGAAGGTGAGTCCCTGCCGGTTTGAGAAATCCAGTGGTGCGGTCAGCAATACCATGTTGCGCAGACCGTCATCCGGTCTCAACGCCGCGTAGATTGCGGTGATAATCGCGCCGATACACCAACCGACCAGGCTGAACTCTTTGGATTCGGAGAGTGCCTGCATCTTGCGGATTGCCCTCGGCACGTAGTCCAACGCGTAATCGTCGAACTTCAGATCCTTATCTTCGAGTCCCGGAACTCCCCAGTCCAGAAGATAGACATCGTAGCCCTGCCCCACCATGAACTCTATGAAGCTATGGCCGGGACGAAGATCGAGAATCGATGGCCGATTCATCAATGCAAAGATCAGAAGCAACGGTACAGGATGTCGCGCCTCTGGAGGGACCACGGGAATATACCGATAAAGCTTTGCCTTGTTGAGACTCCACACCACTTCTTTGGGAGTTTGAGCGATTGCTGCCTTCGTCGTGAACACCTTGCTTAAGGTCTTGATTCGCTGCTCCACGACTGACCAATCGTTACCGACCTGTGCTGTGGCTGTCATTTCGCTGCTCTTTTTTTCTTATCGTTCGCCGGCCCGCGCGGATCCGGCTTCGCGGCTCCATGCTCCGCCACGGGCGTTGCAGCATCATTTTTATTTGCGAAGGGCGACTCTATCAGCCGGTCTAGTTTAGCGTCCATGTCGTCGAGTCGCATCTCCAGGTTGGTGAAGCGTTCCGCTAGAGAGATAACTTGCTGTCGGGAAGGCAGCGACAAGTTCTCAAGCGCAACCACCATCGCCCTGTCGAGAACTTCGCGCACAGGCGCGAACGCTGTCAGGTACCCATCCAGCATCGCGCCGGAAGCCTTTGCATACTCCTCAGTGTTGACCGACTTGATCATCACCTTCGAAACCGCATCAAGATACGCATCGCGAACTCCGCGAAACGCTTCAAACGCATCAACCGGTGTTCCATCTTCTGGTGTTCCGTTTTTCTGAGGCATCTCGGTCCCCCTGCTCGTTCTGCACAGAAGCATATACCTGGAGGGGGCGAGGGGGCCGGTCCGGGAACCCCCTCAAAGTTCAGGCTGGCCGGCCGATTCGCTTCCTCGCCCCAGTCCATGTCGCGACAGTTCATGTCGGATCAGTGCAAGACCTGCACCGGAGCCTTCAGCGCATCGAGCATGTCCTTCTGCGCTTCGATGGCGACCTCGACACCGCGTTGCACGGAGTCCACCGCCGCCTCTGTTGGAGTGCCAGCATAGCCAAATTGCTTCTTGACCGCGTCGAATGCCGCCCTCGCCTGCTTGGCCGAATAGTCGAGCACCGTCTTCTGCGCCTCAACTGACTGATCAATTGCCTCGCGTGCGAGTGTTACGCCTTCCTCGCTCGCTTTCCTCGCCTTTACCTCGCGAACTTTCACGGCGTTGGCAAATGCGTGAGTCTGCTCGACAACCAAGTCGATCGCGCTCTTTTGCGTCTCGACATAACGCTCGAACATCGTGCCGACCAAATCAAACATGAAGTATCCAGACGCCACTCCGGACCCATTTGCGTTCTTCTTCAGTATCCCAACCAGGTCGGCATTCTGCTGGACCGCAACTTCGAGACCCTGCTTTTGCAATCCGGCAAGCCGCTCTATACCTTTGGTATAGAGGTCAGTTACCAATCCCAGTACGTCATACTTCTCGCCCGCGACTGGAGTTGCCGCCGCCTCGGGGCCTTTGCCTGTCGTTTTCATACCGTCCTCCCACTTGCTGCGCATTATGCTGCAATAAATGCTGCAATGCAGCATGGCTACTAATCTAGAACTATCCTTTGGATCTGTCAAGCGTAAAATCAGGAAAATCTATGCCGCAAAAGACCATCATAATCAAGAAGTACGAGAATCGCAGGCTCTACGACACGACCAATAGCCGCTACGTCAACCTGGACGAAGTCGCCCAACTCCTTCAGGACGGCAATGAAGTCCAGGTTGTGGATGCCGGCTCAGGCGAGGACATTACGCGGCTCATCCTCACCCAGATCATCGTGGAAGACGCAAAGGCACCAGATTCAGCGTTTCCGCTTGATTTGCTCCGGCAAATGGTAGTTGCGTCCGGTCGCGCCACCCAGGAAAACTCCCTGAAATACATGAAAGCGATGCTCGATCTTTATCAAAATGCTTACCGGGCGATGACACCCTCTCTCAATCCTTTTGCTTTCATGCAGAATGTGCCCGCTTC
The DNA here is from genome assembly GCA_963822225.1 of uncultured Acidobacteriaceae bacterium. GTDB lineage: Bacteria > Acidobacteriota > Terriglobia > Terriglobales > Acidobacteriaceae > Edaphobacter. Next base: position 452,344 of record CAWGGW010000006.1, read on the forward strand.
TGCCGCAAATCCAGAGCAGCAGGAGACAAAACCGGCGGGTACCGCCGACGTGGAGCAACTCAAGGATCGACTAGCCACGCTCGAAAAGATGGTTGCGTCGATGGCGTATGCCAAACAGAAGACTGAGTAGCCCGGGGCAGACCGGGCCACTTTGTTGGTTCTACAGTGTTTGGTATTGGTGGCGGTGATTGGAATCGAACCAATGACCTACGGGTTATGAGTCCGTCGCTCTAACCATCTGAGCTACACCGCCGGGTGGAGGGTCTTCAACAGGGCAGGAATCGCGCCCGAGTCCCAACCGCGGGACTCCAAAGCACAACTTAGCTATGATACGTGAAACGGCACATTGAGTGAAGCTGCTCGCTGTTTCCTTTGCAATCGTTCTTTTCTGCTTTCGATCGTCCTCAATGCCTGATCCCCTTCGCATTCTCGGTGTTATTCCCGCCCGCCTTGAGTCCACCCGCCTTCCGCGCAAGGTTCTGCGCGAAGTTGCCGGCAAACCGCTGCTCGTCTGGGTCGTCGATGCTGCGCGGGCGTGTCCGCAGTTCGACGGGGTTCTTGTCGCCGCAGACTCAGAGGAAGTGGCTGCGCTATGCCGCAGTCTCGGCATTCCTGTCGAGCTCACCTCGCCCGATCTCGCCAGCGGCACCGACCGCCTTTACGCTGTCGCCCAACTCCACGACGCGGATATTTACGTTAATGTGCAAGGCGACGAGCCGCTGCTTCGCCCGGAACACATCGCAGATTTGTTGCGCCCCTTCGCGGACGCGCAACAGCGGGTCGACGTCACAACGCTGAAGGTTCGCTGCACGGCGGAGAACATTACGAATCCCAACGCAGTAAAAGTAGTTACAGCGGCGAATGGGCGCGCGATTTACTTCTCCCGAGCCACCATTCCTTACGACCGCGACGGCACATCGCCCACCTACTGGAAGCACATCGGCCTCTACGCCTATCGCAAGGCAGCGCTCAAGCTCTTCCCTACTCTGCCACCCAGCAAACTCGAACGAACCGAGCGTCTGGAGCAACTCCGGTTTCTCGAGAACGGCCTCCATATATATGTCGAGGCCACTGACCACGACACGGTCGGAGTCGACACCGAAGCTGATCTGCGGCTGGTCGAGGAACTGCTACTTCGACGGAATTGCGCCGGGTAACTCGTTGGTGCGAGACGCAGAGGCTACAACGAAAGTTGCAGGCCAGAAATTTATTTCATCGATTTTCACAACTATGCACCCAGCCTTGGGTCTTTGCCAACGGACGCACTGATGGATCTGGAATCCTCGGACGCCCGATATCCGAAATACCGGCGATGACTCCGTACACGAGCGCGCCTGCGGACGAGCTGTATAGGTCCGCGGGAGAGTGGCACTCTGCCAACTCGGCACTCGTTCAAAATAAGTTGCGGAGCACGCAGAAAGCGATGTGTCCTATGCCCTTTTTGCCGTCCTCTGCACTCTCCACGCCCAATCGCAAGTCTCTCGTCCGCGCTCTTTCGCTCGCGACGGTCACGCTGCTGGCCGCAGGCTGTGGCACATCTGTAAGCACCACTAACCCGGTTACCGGCGCTGTTACGGGTCCTTCGTTCGTCATCGGAACCGACGCTCCCATGGCAAGCGTTACATCCTTCTCGGTTCAGGTGATGGCGATCAACGCCATCGAATCGAATGGAACGACGGTGTCGCTGATCAGTGGCTCGCCCACCGTCGACTTTGCCCGCTTCAACGGCTTGCAGACGCTGCTGGATATGAATGATGTTCCCGCGGGAACTTACACAGGCGTCTCCATCACCCTAGGGCCCGCGACCATCGGCTACCTGAACACGACTGGCTCCGCGCCAGCCATCACGACGGAAGCGGCAACGCTGACTACATCCACCGTGACCTATACGACGCCTACGCCGATCGTTATCAGCCAGGCAACGCCCGCGGGATTGCATCTCGATTTTGATCTGCGCAAGTCGATTCTGGTTGACAGCAATGGTCAGATCACCGGGCAGGTTACTCCAACTTTCAATGTCAGCGCAGTCGGTCCGTCGGATTCTGGCGCCTACATCGACGAGTTTGACGCAGCCGTTGTGAGCGTGAACACCACGGCGCAGTCGTTTGTGGTGCAGGGCCCGCACGGGCGTCAATTCACGATCAACGTGACAGGAAACACCAACTGGGACAACAGTGAAAGCATCAGCTCGTTGACCACCAGCAGCATCGTGCAGATCTCCGGGGAACTGGATAGAGTCGACGCTACTATCGATGCCGATGAAGTTGCGATCCTCTCGCAGAATGGCTTCTACGCCGATGGACAGGTTACTTATGTGACGCCGTCCTCCGGCGCGGCGAGCAGTTTCGACCTGTATGTGCGCGGCTTGCTGCCGACCACTACGGGCCTTTCGCTGGGCCAGATCGCGCAGATCAATCTCGGCGGTCAAGAGAACTTCTTCATCTACCGGGCGCACAACACTCTCACCCAGTTCCTCTTCAATTCCAGCCAGATGCTTCCCGGCCAGGCAGTCGCGATCGGCGGTCCGGCAAGCGGGGCGGCCAATGCGCAGGCGGTTACAGTGAAACGCGTCGTGTTGCGCGGTTGGGGCTATAACGGAACGGTGGTCGCCGGGTCCATCAATCCGGGAGCCGACACCTTCCAGATACAGGTCAACGGCTTTGCAGGATTACTGATTCCGCAGAACGTCACGGTATACGTCTCCAACAGCACCAGCTTCCGCGATGGCCTCACAGCTTTCAGCAGCGTCGCCGCGAGCACGAATGTGCGTGTGGTTGGCCTGCTGGTCAAGGATCCCGTCTCGGGGCAGACAGTTCTTCTGGCCCGGTACGTGGATTTACTCAACTAGATAATTCAGCAGCATTCATGCGGCACTTCGCACGCAGTTTTGCCGGAGCCAGACAACCTGGCTCCGGCATCTTCTTTGATCTCAGTGATTACGCCCGAACGTTTGTGAAACGCAGCTCCAGTCGATCGGCTGCGACCTTTACCTTAATGTGTTCGAGTGAAGCGACGATCCATCTGGCGGCTTGCAGTTCTTCCGCCTCATGAGTTCCCAAAACACCGAGCACGCGGCTGCCCGCGGCAACGCCGGCACCCACACCTGACGGCGCATCTTCGACCACAATGCAATCTTCTGGTTTGAGGCCGAGCATCTCCGCGCCGCGGCGGTAAGGCTCGGGGTCCGGCTTGCCCCGCTCGACCATGTCTCCGGAGATGAGTCGGGCGGGAACGGGCAGGCCGGCGGCGGCGAGACGGCCCAACATGAGCCGATGCGTCGCGGAGGTGACGATGGCCCAGCGTTCCGGCGGAAGTTTTTCGAGGAGCGACTTTGCGCCGGGCAGGACTTTGAGATCGCCGGTGTCTTCGATCTCCATGTCTTCGATTGCACGCAAGCCGTCTGCGAGTTGATCTTCGTTCCAGTCCGGCTTGAGGCTGCGCATAATGTCCAGCGCGCGGACACCATGCTGGACCTCGAAGCTCTCGGCGTTGGGCACACCATAGATTGCGCACCATCGCTTCCAGCAGCGCTCCACCGAGCCGATGGAACTGATCAGTACGCCGTCCATATCGAACAGCAGGCCCTGGGTTTCGACGCAAGTTTCTTCAGGCAAGTATTTCTCCCGCAATGGTTAGGCTGGTCGTCCCGCGAGGACGAACTGCCGCGCGGCTTCGAGGACCTGGGTTACGGATTCCGTGGCGCAGCTTTCGCAGTAGACGCGGAGGAGCGGCTCTGTGCCGGAGGCGCGCAGCAGCAGCCACGTTTCCGCTGCGTTGGGTTTGCCAGCGCAGGTAGGGTTTTCGAGGAAGAACTTGATACCGTCGAGCGTTTCTACGCGAAGAACTTTCATTCCGGCCATGGTGCTGCCTGGAGTGAGCGCGCGGGCGCGAGTGATTGCGGACTGCTTGAGTTCTTCATCGATGTGCATATCGATGCGGCCGTACTGGTGTTCGCCGAACTCGGCTTGCAGGGCGGCTACCAGCTCGCCCGAGAGTCTTTTGCTCGTCGGCCATTACGTTGGCGAGCAGCAGCGCGTTGAGGAGCCCGTCGCGTTCGGGCAGATGCTTGCTGACACCGACGCCGCCCGACTCTTCGCCGCCAACGAGTATCTCGCCCGCGAGCATCAGGTCGACCACGTATTTGAAGCCGATGCCGTGCTCGTGCAGCGTGCGGCCGTACTTGGCGGCGATGCGGTCGACCATCTTGGTGGTATTGAATGCGCGGGTTACGTCGCCGGGCCAGCCCTTGCGCTCGATGAGCCACTTGGCGAGGATGGCGAGGATCTTGTGGGCGTCGACTACGTTGCCGTGCTCATCCACAGAGCCGATGCGGTCCGCGTCGCCGTCGGTGATGAGGCCCGCGTCGCACTTCTCGGCGACAACGGCTTCCTGGGCAGCCTTGATGTGGGGCAGGATGGGCTCTGGGTTGATGCCAGGGAAGAGCGGGTTGAGTTCGCTGCGAATCTCGACAAATGGGATCTCCGCGGCGGGTGAAGATGGAAGCGATGACGCCGCGGCCGCAGCCGTACATGTCAGTCGATGAGGAACTTGTAGCCGGACGCTTTGATCGCATCGAGATCGACGAAGCGGGCTAGCGCGGTGACGTATTCCGGGTTGAAATTTACCTCTTCGATGCGGGCCTTCTTGGCAGCATCCGGCAGAGGCTGGTTGAGGTAGCTCTCGATGGAGGTCATGATTGATGGCGTACCGGAGCCGCCGTAGCTCGCCTTGTACTTCACGCCATTCCACTGGGCCGGGTTGTGGCTGGAAGTGATCATGACGCCGCCGGCGGCTTTGCGCTCGCGGACTGCGTAGCTGAGGGCTGGGGTCGGCGTGATTTCGGAGGCTAGTGCTACGGGATGCCCGCATTTGCCAGCACTTCGGCCACAACCTCGGCGAAAGCGCGCGAGCCGAAACGCGTGTCCCAGCCGATGCAGACCCCACGCCTGGGGTCTTCGTGCTTCAGCACATAGTGCGCGATGGCGCGGGCAGCGACGCGCACATTCGCATAGGTGAAGTCGTCGGCGATAATGCCGCGCCATCCATCCGTTCCAAACTTCACCACTGTCGTCTCTGGCATATCCGTCTATCTTTCCTTTGCGCGCATTCGCGGCAGATTTTTCAGACCAGGTCTTCGCGCCCGCGGTTCTTGAACTCCGCGACCACTTTGCCTACGTCCTGGGAGCGTTCGCGGGTGGTAATCAGAAGGGCGTCGTCAGTCTCGACGATGACCAGATCACTGACGCCGACGAGGGCAATGGCCTTGCCGGGAGCATACACATAGTTTCCTTTGGCATCGATGACGACGGGGATTCCGTTCGCTCCGTCGCAGATATTGACCTGTTCCGGTTCGCCGCCCGCGCGATGTTCATCCAGCGCGGCCCAGGAACCAATGTCGTTCCAGCCGAAGTCTGCGGGCAGGCAGTAAATCTCCGATCGCAGTTCGCCCTTGGCGGAACGGGGTTCGAGTACGGCGTAGTCGACTGAGATGTTCTCGCACTGGGGATAGATTTCTGCGAAGACCCGGTCGAACTGCGGAGTGCCGTGCGCTGCGGCGATCTTTTCCAGCAACGGCGCCATTGCGGGGCAATGCTCGCGGATTGCGCCGGCGAGGGTCTTCGCGCTCCACAGGAAGATGCCGCCGTTCCATGCATAGTTCCCGGAGGCGACGAATTCCTCGGCGCGGGCGCGGTCCGGCTTCTCGGTGAAGCGCTTTACGCGGCGAACTGGAACTCCGCTGACTGCGTCGACCGACGCGCCGAGTTCGATGTAGCCGTAGCCGGTCTCGGGGCGGGTGGGCGGGACGCCGAGAACGACGATGCGCTCGCCGCTGGCAGCAGGGCTACGCCTGCGCCGATGACCTGGCCGAAGCGGGCAGGTGTCTTTCACGATGTGATCGGAAGGGAAGATGCCGATGACTGTGTCGGGCGCGGTGCGTTCCAAGAGGAAGGCTGCGAGAGCGCAGGCTGGCGCTGTGTTGCGGGCTGCCGGCTCGCTGAGGATATTGCCGCGCGGCACCTGGGGCAACTGATCTGCGATGACGGTCGTCCAGCAGGGTGTTGGTGATGACCCAGACGTCTGAGGCTGAGGCGAGCGGAAGCAGCCGGTCCAGCGTTTGCTGGATCATCGTCCGATCGCCGTCGAGGGCGAGCACCTGCTTTGCCCGAGCCCGCCGGCTCCTGGGCCAGAAGCGCGTACCGCTTCCGCCCGCGAGAATCACCGGGGCAAAACGCAGACCTGTCCTACTGCCTGTTTGGTCCATAGACTCTCAATGTTAGGGCAAAATGCGTTGCCATCCCAGAAAACTACGCAACTGTTTGCTGCTCGACTTAGCCGAGCTTCGCGAAATACTCACGCATGCGCTTCACGCCCTCATCCACAACGTCAGAGGACACCGCATAGGAGAGCCGGATGTGTTCGGCTGGTACCAAATGCCTCGCCCGGAACAACTACGACGTGAGCCTCAGTCAGAAGCTTTGAGGCAAGATCCGAAGCCGACTTGATGCCGCCCTTGCCGATGAAGGCGCTGACGTTGGGATAGACATAGAACGCGCCCTGTGGGACGGTGCAGGTTAGGCCGGGGATCGTCTTGAAACCCGCGAGGATCTGGTCACGCAGCTTGAGGTAGTCGGCGCGCATCTCCGCTACGCAGGCCTGCGAACTGGTAAGCGCAGCGATGGACGCCTGCTGAACCATGCTCGCCGTGTTGGATGTGCTCTGCGACTGGAGCTTGCTCATCGCACCGATGATCTGCTTCGGACCCAGCGCAAAGCCCGCGCGCCATCCGGTCATCGCATAAGTTTTCGAGAGCGAGCCGAGGATGACCATGTGGTCCTTGCAGTCGGTGAAGGTGCCGCCGCTGACCGGTGCGCCGGTGTAGGTGAGGTAAACGTAGCACTCGTCCAGCAGCACGTAGATTCCGCGCGCGTGGGCGAGGCGGACGATGGCTTCGAGGTCGGCCGGGGATACGACGGCGCCGGAGGGGTTTGAAGGCGTATTCAGGATGATGGCCTTGGTCTTGGGTGTGATCGCGGCCTCGATCATCTTTGCGGTGATGCGGAAGTCCTCGCGCTCGTCGCTTTCCACCAGGACAACTTTGCCGCCTGCGTACTGGATGATGTCCTTGAAGGAGACCCAGTAGGGGACGGGCAGAATGACCTCGTCACCGTGGTCGACCAGCACCTGGACGGCGTTGAAGAGAGCCAGCTTGCCGCCAGTGGTGAAGACGCACTCTTCAACCGTATAGTTTGAGCCAAAGTCTGCGGCGTGGCGCTCGACGACCGCCTTGCGGATTGCGGGGACGCCGGCTACCGCCGTGTACTTCGAGAAGTTATTCTCGATGGCCTTGATGGCGGCATCCTTGATGTGTTGCGGCGTGGCAAAGTGCGGTTCGCCCGCGCCGAAGTTCGACAGGCTGATGCCTGCGGCTTCCATTTTCAGCGCCTCGGCAGTGATTGCCATGGTGGCTGATACTTCGATCCGGTTGATCCGGTCGCTCAGAATTTTCGTCGCAATTACGCTCATGCCCAGTAAGCTCCTGCATACAGTCTTTCAGATTTCCGGACTGAGATAAAGGGCGGGGCGATTCCCCATAATTCCAGCGGTTCCATGCGGCTGACAACCGCGCAGGCACGTCACCTCAGCTTGCGCATTACCCAGGTCGTCATACAGCGCTGTCCCTGCACTACGGTTGTCTTCAGCGGATCCAGCAGTTCCGCTCCCAGTGACCGCGTCAGCCCCATCAGCATCGCCTCGTCGACAAGGAGCCAGTCCGCGCCGTGAGACATGCGGAAACGACGGCCTCCGAGGGACTGAAGGACGATACCACCTCCGGCGCCGATGGTTGAACCGAGGCGGCAGAAGAGCAGACCGCCCGGTTTGAGAACGCGCCAGAGCCCACGCACCATGGCGTCGAGCTGGGCCTCATCCTGCGCAAAATGCAGGACGGAGTGGCAGATTACGACGTCGGCAAAGGCGTCCGGGAATGGCATCGCTTCGATCGGGGCGAGTTGGAAGTTTGCAGCGGCCAGCGACGGCGCGATCTCGGCGACTGTTTTGCGGATGCTGGCGATGGCTGCGGGATCGGCGTCCACACCGAAGACTTCGAAGCCCTCACGCAGCAGATAGACCAGGTTCCGACCTGAGCCGCACCCTGCGTCCACCACGCGCATTCCGGGCCGGATATTCCCCCGCAAAATCTGGTCGAACAGATAGATATCGATCTGCCCGAATTGCTCCTGAATTGTCACTTCCCTGCCCTGTCCGCGCCGGTTAGTCTAACCGGCAATCAAAGTCGCCTTAGCCTTGGCTTTCATCCGCTCCATGACGAACGGCGGCACGAGTTCGGTCACGTCGCCGCCGAGTTTAAAGACGCCCTTGATCAAGCGCGAACTGACGTAGGTATATTTCTCCGCCGGCATCATGAAGAGCGTCTCCAGAGCTGGGTCGAGCTTGCGATTCATCATCGCCATCTGAAACTCATACTCGTAGTCCGAGATTGCGCGAATACCGCGCAGGACTGCGCGCGCTCCCTGCGCCCGGGCAAAGTCGACCAGCAGGCCGTCGAAGGTCGTCACCGAGACGTTCGAGTAGCCCTGGATCGCCTCCGCGATCATCTCCTGCCGCTCCGCCACACTGAAAAGCGGTACGCCTTTGTCAGAATTCCGCAGGATCGCGACTACCAGTTCGTCTACGAAGGTTGAACCGCGCGCGATCAGGTCCAGATGGCCATTGGTGAGCGGATCGAACGTGCCTGGATAGATTGCCTTGGTTTGCATCGCTTGAAAGCAGCATATCAGCCGCACACGAAAATTTGTTGACCGGCGTAGACTTCCGCGCCACGACTCCCGTCTGTTCAGGTAGCGGCGTAAGATGGCGCCAGGGCAAGCAGGCCATCAGACAGCCGCCAGGAATGCCTATGGTGCCGGAAAACACTCAGACCTTCCCATCCTCAAGCCTCTCGCTCGGCAGTGACGCGCGGGCTACTCCGCTCGACGATTTTGATACGGTCGTCGCGCTCTACCAGCCGCGCGTGTTCCGGTTTCTGCTGGCGAACCTGCGGGATCGGGATGCGGCCGAGACGCTGACCCAGGAGACGTTGCTGCGTGCCTGGAGCGCACGCGCCAGCTTCCGCGAGGACTGCTCTGTCGGCACGTGGCTTATTCGCATTGCACTGAACCTGGCCCGCGACCACACCCGCACCGGCCGCTTCCGTTTCTGGAAGCATATCTCCGCTACCGCCGTGGATGTCGACGACGTGTCGGCCAGCGTCCCGAATCGCGAGGGGTCCGCCGAGGCGCACCTGATCGCACAGCAGCAGGTCAAGCTTATCTGGGAGACGGTTGCTGATCTTTCTCCGCGGCAGCGCACCATCTTCCTGCTTCGCTTTCTCGAAGAGATGGAGATTCCCGAGATCGCGTCCGCCACCGGCCTTCCGCTGGGAACTGTAAAGAGCCACCTTTATCGCGCCATCAACATTATCCGTACGCGGCACAATCCCGCAGCGAAGGAGACCGCATGACTCCTCAACTCACACTCTTGCCCACCGTGGCCGCCGTGCACGTCGGCACAGCGCACTTGACCGAAGACCAGTTTGGCGAACTGCTCGTCCATGCCGGCGAGCACTGCCGTTCCAGCGTTCGGATCCGCCGAGGCTCACTTGCTCGCCTGTGAAAAGTGCGCCGCCGAACTTGCCGGGCTGCGCGAGTCGCTTACGCTCTTCCGCGTAGCAAGCACCGCCCACGCCGACAACGAGCTTCGCCAGATGCCGCGGGTCTCGTTGACCGCGCGAAGCACGCTGTCGCCGGCGATCGAACCGACCTGGTGGGTCACCGCAGCCGCGATCTTTCTGGCAGCGATTCTTCCTATGCAGTCCCTGCGCCAGCACAGCATGCGCTCCGCTCCGGCGGTGTCAGCGGCCACCGCCTCCGATAGTGCGGGCGAGTCCGACGAAGCGCTGCTGGAAGACGTCGACCGCGACACATCGGTGTCGGTTCCCACGCCTATGCAGGCGCTTGCCGATCCAACTGACAATATTTCGTCCACTAACATCCGCTTCAACCTCAGAACAAAGGAAAGACTAACCATGATCGTTCGACTCGCACGTAATCCGCTGTTTGCATTCGCAGCAATCGCGTTATCCGGCTCTATTGCTCTCGCACAGCAGGCACCGGCTCCAGCCCCTCAGCCCGACGGCTCGGCGCCCGCAGCCGCGCCCATCGAGCGCCAACCACCCGCTGGCCCACGTCCTGACATGATGCAGGGCAAGATGCACCGCTCGCCGCAGATGCGCGACGGCGACGGCTTCCGGGGTCAGGACGGCGGCTTCCGGATTGGCCCAATGGGGATGTGGTGGAAGAACCCCACGGTCGTCCAGAGACTCTCCCTGACCGCCGACCAGACGAAGAAGATGGACGACATCTTCCAGCAGAGCCGCCTGCAACTGATCGACCTGAAGGCTAACGTTGAGAAGCAGCAGGTGATGCTGGAGCCGCTGCTGAGCGCCAATCCGCTGGATACCAATAAGGCTATGGTTCAGATCGACAAGGTCGCACAGGCCCGTGCCGATCTGGAGAAGGCAAACGCCAAGATGCTGCTGAACATTCGCGCCGTACTGACGCCTGACCAGTGGACCAAGCTCCGCGACCGCCAGTTTGGCGGCCCGGGCGGCCAGGGAGGCCCGGGCGGACCAGCGGCGGGGGGCCCGGGAGGTCCCGGCGGAGGTTCCGGTTCCAGATCCCATGGCATGCACGGAGGAGGTCCCGTTCCCAACGCGAGCAGCAACCTGATGGACCCCATCGACCAGCCATAGTCGCAACTCGACCTATGAAATAGAAAAGGTACCCTTCTGCGGGGTACCTTTTCTGCTGGTCGAGATTCGGTGTGGACGTCTCCTACCGTTTGCCCTTTACGACCTCGTGCGCGGCACTGGCTCCGTTGACCGGAACAGGCGGCACTTCGGCAGGCACAACAGCCGCGCCAATGCCCATCTTCTTGCGGAGTTCCGAATCGACCCGCGCGAACACGTCCTTGTTTTCCTTCAGGAAGCTGCGCACATTCTCGCGACCCTGGCCGATGCGTTCGCCCTGGAAGCTGTACCACGCGCCGCTCTTGTCGACGATCCCGTGGGTCACTGCCAGGTCCAGCGCATCGCCCTCGCGCGAGATGCCTTCGCCGTAAAGAATGTCGAACTCGGCGTCGCGGAACGGAGCCGCCACCTTGTTCTTCACAATCTTGACCTTGGTGCGCGATCCGACGACGACGTCGCCTTCTTTTACCGCGCCAATCCTGCGAATATCGATACGCATCGAGGAGTAGAACTTCAGCGCCTTGCCTCCGGTCGTCGTCTCCGGATTGCCGAACATCACGCCGATCTTCTCGCGGATCTGGTTGATGAAGATCAGGCAGGTGCGCGACTTCGAGACCGTTCCGGTCAGCTTGCGCAGCGCCTGCGACATCAGCCGAGCCTGCAGCCCCATGTGCGAATCGCCCATCTCGCCATCGAGTTCGGCCTTGGGAACCAGTGCGGCGACGGAGTCGACTACCAGCACGTCAATCGCGCCGGAGCGCACCAGCGCCTCGACGATCTCGAGAGCCTGCTCGCCATAGTCCGGCTGCGAGATCAGCAGGTTGTCGATGTCGACGCCAAGCTTCTTCGCGTATCCGGGGTCCAGCGCGTGCTCGGCATCGACGAACGCGGCCAGGCCGCCGGCCTTCTGCGCCTCGGCGATAATCTGCAGCGTAATTGTCGTCTTGCCGGACGATTCTGGACCGAAGATCTCAATAACTCGTCCACGCGGAACACCGCCGACGCCAAGAGCCGCGTCGAACGAGATCGAACCGGTGGAGATCACCGAGATGGGAACGACCGCTTCCTTCGAGCCGAGCCGCATGATCGAGCCCTTGCCAAATTGTTTTTCGAGAGACGAAAGGGCTGCTTCTATTGCTTTGTTGCGATCATCGGCCACGCTGTATTTCTCCTCGGGTAAAGTCACAAGGATTCTAGCACCGATTTGGGAAATGGCGAAGAAAAAACGAAATTTGTACTGTTGCGCGGTGATCACGCTCACAGCCGAACCATCGGTGTTCATGGCTAAATGCGCCAATCCATTGTCTTAAGGATTCACCCGCACAGGCCGCGTCGAGTCTGCCGCCATCTGCGACGACTTCGGCTCGAAGTAGTTTCGATCCCACAGGCCGCGGTAGAACGCGCCAGTCAGTTCCGCCGCCTTTGGCCCAAATGTCGGCCTTCCACCTTCGAGGAAGATCACCGTTACGATCCGTCCCGTCGGCGTCTCCGCATACGAGGCAAACCAGCCAAACCGGGTTCCATTGTCGGAGCAAGTGCCCGTCTTGCCTAGCACCGGGAACTCGTGGAAGTTGGCATGCAGCGACCGCGCCGTGCCGTAGTCGACGGCGCCTTCCATGCCATCGCGCATCTCCGGGATCAGCGGCGCGATGTCCAGAATCCGCTTCACCCTGGGGTTGAACGACGCAACATCTTCGGGCGTTTGCGGATGCTGGAGATAGTAGAGCGTCCCGCCGTTGGCGATTGCCGAAACCAGCGCGCCCAGTTGCAGCGGCGTCATGGAGATGCTCTCGCCGAACGAGCACATCCGGCCGACTCCGCCTTGCGACTCGGGCAATGCTGCGTCGGGATAGACGCCAAGCTGCTCGCCTGCAATGTTGTATCCCGCCAGTTCGCCCAGGCCGAACATGTTCGCGTAGTGCTTCACGCGCTCAAAACCGAGCATCCGCCCCAGCGTCTCAAAATATGGATTGATCGACAGCGCCAGCGCCTTGGTAAGGGTCATGGTGTAATGACCGCCCAGGTTTACCGGCGTGTCTTTTGTGATCAGGCCCTCGTCCAGCGCCGCAAGCGATACCGCAAGCTTGATGGTCGAGCAGGGTTCTGCGCCGCTGGACAAGGCTAGTTTCTGGTTGACCATCGCCAGAATCCGGCCGCTCGACGGATCGATCGCCAGGGCAGTGCCGTTCATGTTGCCCAGTGCCTCTACGGCCGCCTCGCGAACGACCGGATCTTCGCCCGCCGTAACATCGCCCTGTGTCAGGTTATCGGCGAAAGAATTCGCAGTGAATCGCTCATACGAAGTGTGTCGAGTCCTGCGAACCGCCAGCACTGTGTGCGCACCGCTCCTGCTCCGGTACGCGGCGGAAGTCCTCACGCTGACGGTCGTCCGGGTAGTCGTGACGCTTCTGCCGGATGTACGCGCCGCGGATCTTGATCTTGTTGACGTGGTTTTCACAGCAACAGGCTTCGCAGAGGTTGAGGCGTGCGCCGCCTTTTTATGGGCGCTCGATTTCGCTCTGGCAGAGGTCGATTGCGAACGCGCGCCCACCGGCGCAACGGTCAGAATCGCGACGATCAGGCAGATAAGACTTGCAGTGTTCCAGTTGGATTTACGGGCCATGTACCAAACTTCTCCCAAGGGTAATTGCTGCATCTCTTAGCTGGTCCGCTTCGTACATCGGTCCCGACAACTAATTCCCTGCTTTTTTGACCTTCATGGGTCACAAACGTCTACTCGGGGCAGTCAGCGCTCTGAAACGTTTCTAAGCTGATTCAACTCCGATAATCGACCACCTGACTATCACTCGGAGGTGTCATTCCTCGCGCAAGTACTGTCGAAGCTCCCGGGCCGCGGCCCGTTCTGCCTTGACATTCTCATTCTACGGGACGCAGGCACAAATCGCCTGTGACCTACTTCGCCTTGTCCCTCCGGACCTTTGGCCCAAGATCAATGGCTCCGGCGAAGGAAAGCCGGAATATCGAGTTCGTCCGCGTCCTGATGTTCGGCGTGGGATGCGCTTACACCTGCATATACTCGAACCTCTTGCGCTACTCCTGGCGCATCCGGTGGCGGATTCCCGACCGACATCGCCGGGAGCGGAGTTCCCATCGGCTCTCCCTCCATCTTCGGGCGGCCACCAGCGTACGGCGTGCGGAAGAAATCGTCATCGAACACCGATGCGGATACTGGAACCAGCTCCGGCCTGGGTTGAGGCTCAAACTCATGCTCAGCATCCTCGGCGTCGCTGGCGTCGTCCATCTCGACGGATTGCATCGCATCAAACTGCTGTTCGTCGTCCGCCTCGGCCTCATCGCTCCAGTCCGGATCGTCCATTTCCTCTGGGCTGACCCAGATTCGGCCGGCATGCAGCGCGCCGTCCTCTCGCGTCTCCGGATCGGCGGGGGCTGCCTTGATCTCAGGAGCCACACTCGTAGCCATTGGCATAGAGGCCGCCGTCGGCTCAGCCTGACGCGGCGTCGCAGCCTGACGCCCCTCACGCTCCTCGCTGGCAAACAGCGCGGGGCCGTCGCTGCCGCGACTGCTTCGGCCGTGCTGGGCTCGGATTGGAACCTGGTAATCCGCGCCAGGCAGCGTCGACTCGGCCAGCATGCGCGCGCGCCGCTCCGGCATCTCCTGACGGAAGCCGGTGGCGATTACGGTGATCCGAACCTCGTCGCCCATGCGCTCGTCCTGCACCGCACCGAAGATGATGTTGCAGTCCTCGTGCGCCGCGTTCTGGATGATGGTCGAAGCCTCGTTCACTTCGCTCAGCTTCAGGTTGTTTGAACCTGTAATGTTGATGAGAACTCCGCGAGCGCCGTCGATTGCGCCAGCCTCCAGCAGCGGGCTCGCCATGGCCGCAATCGCTGCGTCCATCGCGCGATTCTCGCCGAACCCGGTCGCCGTTCCCATCACCGCGTAACCCATGCCGGCCATCGTTGTCTTTACGTCGGCGAAGTCGCGGTTGATCACGCCCGGGACGGTAATAATGTCCGAGATGCCCTGCACTGCCTGGCGCAGCACGTCGTCTGCAATCCGGAAGCTCTCGAAGAAGCCGGCATCCTTGGCTACGGCCAGCAGTTTCTCGTTCGGGATGACGATCAGCGTGTCAACCGACTCAAGCAGTTCCTGCATGCCGCGCTCGGCCTGCATCATGCGCCGCTTGCCTTCGAACGCAAATGGCCGAGTGACGACTGCTACGGTCAGCGCGCCCATCTCGCTCGCCAGACTGGCAATCACGGGAGCCGCGCCCGTGCCGGTGCCGCCACCAAGTCCTGCGGTCACGAACACCATGTCCGCGCCCTCAAGCGCCTCGATGATCTTGTCGGAATCTTCGAGCGCCGCGCGCCGCCCCACATCCGGATTAGCACCTGCGCCCAAGCCGCTGGTCAGCTTGACCCCGAGCTGCAGCTTGATCGGCGCGTTAGACAGCTGCAGCGCCTGCACGTCGGTGTTGGCTGAGATGAACTCAACGCCTTCGACTCCCGCGGCGATCATGCGATTGACGGCATTATTCCCGCCGCCCCCAACGCCGATCACCTTGATGCACGCGCCCCTCGGCGCTTCGTCCTGATACTGGATGCGGAGATCGTCTCCCAAATCGGCCATGTCTCTTTACTCCTGGAAAGAAAATGTGTGCGCCTTCGCGCTCTCCGTACCCAACGCGTCGCGGCTTTGCAACTCGAATCAATATCCCGAAACTGCTTCTCTGGAACCTAGTCTGACACTGCACCCTGTGCGTGGAAACAAACTCGCGCCACAATGAACCACGCTTGGTACTTCTATTTTTCTAAGTGGACTAATTTGGGTGCTCGAGACCGGCTGCTGCCCTACCGACGCGCGAGCGTGAATCCAGAATGGGCACAGCTCAGCTTTGCCCGGGCGGGTATCGATCTGGGCGGCTCTCATCCACCTAACTAACCCGGCTAGACTTGCCGCGTGTCGAATAGAAGAATCTGCATCGCGTCGGGTCCAGGCGCAAAATTCTCCAGATCCGCCACTGTAGCTTGTCCCTCCGGACTCACAAATGCCGCCTGGATCGCGGCAATATCGTCGAAGTGCAGGATCGCAATTCGATGAATCCCCGAATCTCCGGCCGGCGAAGCAACAGGCCCCTGGTTCACCTCGAACTTCTTCAGCCCCGGCAATTCTTTAGCAATCGGAACATGAGTCTCGAAATAGTACTTATCGAACGCCGCAGTATCCTTCGGCGTTTTGTAGATCGCCATCAATCGCGCCATCGTTTCTCCTCGAAAAAGTGCAAGCCACAACTCTCTCACAAATGGGACGGCCCTGCGGATGCAGTCGGCGTTCGGCTACTTCGTCTCCACCAGACCTCGATCTTTAAGCATCCCGTCGATGGTTGGCTTGCCGCCGCGCCATTTTTCGTACATGGGCTCAAAGTCCTCTGAGCTGCCCTTCGAGAGCACCATCGTGCGGAAGCGATCGCCATTCGCTCGTGTCAGACCGCCGTGCTGGGTGAACCACTCGTATGCGTCGTCGTCGAGCATTTCGCTCCACAGGTAGGCGTAGTAGCCAGCCGAATAACCGCCCGCCCAGATGTGAGCAAAGTAAGTCGAACGGTAGCGCGGCGGTACTGCATCGAGCGAGAGCTTCGTCTTCTGCAGCGCC
Organism: uncultured Acidobacteriaceae bacterium; assembly: GCA_963822225.1. GTDB lineage: Bacteria > Acidobacteriota > Terriglobia > Terriglobales > Acidobacteriaceae > Edaphobacter. Next base: position 468,786 of record CAWGGW010000006.1, read on the forward strand.
GCTGCCTCGAACGCATCGGGAGATTGCAGCGGCGCGGCCGCCGGCAACAGGTGCCACTGCATATCCAACTCGGCGGCCGCGAGGAGTTCGGTCAGCATGTAGCCCTGGTTGAACGTATCCGCTTTGTGCATCTTCGCAACCAATTCCGCCGGCATGGGTGCTCCCGTTTTATAGTTCCGCGCATAATGGGCGAATACCTGTGGATCATCCTTCCAATGCTCGTTGAACTGCGACGGTACTTCGACAAAGTCCCGCGGGATATTGCCTCCGAGGTCCGGATAATCGACCTGCGCGAACATTGCATGCAGGGCGTGGCCAAACTCGTGGAACATCGTGCGGACATCATCTTCACTGATGAGCGCGGGCTCGCCCGGGGCCGGCTTCTGGAAGTTGGCAACGTTATAGACCACCGGCTTGGTGCCCATCAGCTTCGACGCGCCGACAAAGCTGCTGGTCCACGCGCCCCCGTTCTTGCTGTCGCGCTTGAAATAGTCGCAATAGAAGATGGCCAGCGGCTTGCCGTCAGCGTCCGTCACGTCGAAGACGCGGACATCCGGGTTGTAGACGGGAATGTCGGTGCGTTCCTTGAACGTGATGCCGTAGAGCAGAGTGGCCGCGTAGAAGACCCCATCTTTCAATACTGTGTTCAGTTCAAAATACGGACGCAGCTCCGCGTCATTCAGGTCGTACTTCGCCTTGCGAACCTGATCGGAATAAAAATCCCAGTCATACGCCGCCAGCTTGAATCCACCTTTCTGGCTATCGATAACGGACTGAATATCCTGCGCCTCGCCCATCGCTTTCGCCGTCGCCGGCCCAACCAGCGCGTCCATAAACTTCAGCGCAGCCTCAGGCGTCTTGGCCATCTGGTCTTCGATCTTCCACGCCGCGTAGTCCGGATAGCCGAGCAGCTTCGCCCGCTCTGCGCGTAGCTTCGCAATCTGCGCGATGGTGTCGCGCGTATCCGTGTCGCCGCCGCGTTCCGTGCGGTTCCAGCTGTTTTCGAAGATTGCCTTGCGCGTGTCCCGATCGTTGAGCATCTGCAACACCGGCTGCTGCGTCGTGTTCTGCAGCAGGATCACGTACCCATCCTGCCCGCGCTTCTTTGCCGCCTGTGCGGCTGCTGCGATCTGCCCGTCGCTCAACCCTGCAAGTGCCGCCTTGTCCATTGTGGCAAATGCACCGGCCTTGGTCGCGGCCAGCAGACGATCCCGGAAGCTGTTCGAGAGCACGGAAAGTTGCCCATTGATTTCTTTCAGGCGCGTTTTGTCGGCCTCATTCAGGTTCGCTCCTGCATGGACGAAGCGGTCGTACATCACCTCCACCAGCCTCTTCTGCTGCGGGTCGAAGTGCGCGGCATTGCGCTGGTTGTAGATCGTCTGTACGCGCGCGAATAGCTTCGGGTTCAGGATGATCGCGTCTTCCGCGGCTGTCAGCTTCGGTGTTTCAGCCTTGTCCACAGCCTGCAGAGTGGGATTGTTATCTGCTTCGCTGACGCCGTTGAAGACACTCTCCACGCGACGCAGCAACTGGCCGCTCTTCTCGTACGCCACGATGGTGTTCGCGAAGTCCGGCGGCGCGGGGTTGTTCGCAATCGCTTCGATCTCCCGCTGCCGCTCGACGATGCCCGCTTCGATCGCCGGCTGATAGTCCGTGTCCTTGATCTTGTCGAAGGGCGGCGCATGAAACGGCAGCGTGCTCGCCGCATAGAACGGATTCTCCGGCCCAAACTGCTGGGCGTCCGCCGATACGCCGGCACAGCCCATCGCAATCGCACATGTCACGACACTCATACGCATCATCCAACGCTCGCTCATCATCACCTCGAAGACTCCTAACCTATCATCCCTTCACGAACACAACCACTCCATTGGCCGGGAATCACCACGCTGGCGCTCGCCGGCAAGCCCATGCATCGGCACGTTCAATGCATCCACGCCGCCGGCATTTCCCGCGACTTGCGGATTCACGCTGACCCCATTCGCGTTGCAGCTGTCGTATGCATCGCTGTTGAACACTTCCACCCATCTCCCGCCGCTTGGGAAAGCCTACCTGATAACCCCACCACGTGGATTCGTTGAGCGTTGCCACTACGACCACATCATTCCCCTGCCCGACGACCCACCGTTGAAACGCAATTACTCTGTCGGCATCGCTCGTGTAGAAGACATTGAGCCCTTCGCCGCGAAGTGCGGGCTGGGCGCACCGCAACCTGCGTTGCGTCCCGGGTAAATCGCAGATGATCCACCATCGCAGGATCAACCGCTTTCCCGTCCGCACCCAACACCAACCCGCCCCACCAGATCAGGTGATCCAGGTCCGGAATCCGCGGATCCGAGCACCACTGCTTGTCCTCCAAAAACTCCTGCCCCATAAACATCTGCGGGATCCCGGGCGCTGTCAGCAGCAGCGCCGTCGCCACCCGCGACCTGCTGCGCGCGTACCACGACCGATGATTCGATCCGTCCGCCAAAGCAGGAATCCGCGGCTTCTCGCCCAGCTTCACGATGTCGTGATTCTCCACGCACGGAATCGTCTGCCAGGCATACGCAAATCCCGCCGGCCACATCGCCATGGCGATCTCCGTCATCTGCACATTGCGCATCCGCGCCTGCCGCCGCCTGGCCTACCGCTGTCCGAATCGCCTCCCGCAGTCCGTCGTGCTGCACCGCGTCGCACCCCAGGCCGCCTTGATCCGTGCTGGTCACAATCAGCGGCGCAGGCGCGCCGTACTCTCCCGGCCAGTATTCCGCGTTCTGCAGCACCCGCGGATTCGCGCGGCGCACGGCGGTCGTCCCCTCCGTGCAGAACTGCCATCCGCTCGCCCGGTTCAGTCGCCAGCAGCATGCTGATCTCGTCATAGCGAAACCCATCCGCATGCAATTCTTCCACGTGGTACAGCGAGCTGTTATGTAGAAATCCCCTTACATCCGCATTCCACATGGCATAGGCCAGGCCGCCCACAAATCCCTGATCGGTGAAATACAAACTCTGGTTGTTGTCGTAGTTCCCGTCCGGCCCTGCCGTCGAAGCTCTGTCCCAGAAATAGAGGCTGCAATCATCCCCCTGCAGCACGCCGCTCGCCGCCACGCTCTCTGGTACGGCATACGTCTGTCCCCATCCCCCCGCGTGGTTGTGCACCACATCGAACATCACCCCAATCCCGTAAACATGCAGCAGGTCCACCATCGCCTTCATCTGCGCGTAACCCGGGCGTAATGTCCTTGACCGTCATCGGCGCGAATCCCTTCGCCGCCAGCAGCCGGTTAATCGTCGCCAGGTACCCCGGCAGCGCCTCGGCGTCGTACACCGCGTAATCCAGCGCGGGCGAGTACAAGTCCGCACCCTGATACCCCAGCCCCGGATATCCCTGCGACGGCGAGTCCTCCATTTCGTAAACCGGCAGCGGCTGCACCATATTGATTCCCAGAGCCGCCAGGTACTCGATCTTCTCCACCACATCCAGAAACGTACCCGCCCACCCAGGCGCCGCAGGAGCGTAGGTCCCAATGTGAAGTTGATACACCACCATGTCCGAGAAGTCCGGTGTCCGGAATCCTGCATCGTGCCACGGATACTCTCGCGCTGCCCGGATCACCGACCGGCATACCGGAAACGGCAGCGCCGGATCGTTCGCCAGTTCCCGCGCGTACGGATCGCGTTTATAGCCGCTCGATCCCGCACCGACCACATAAAACCCGTAAGTATCGCCATCGCTCGCTTCGGCCACAAAGCCCGACCAGTAGCCATTGGCGTCCTTCGCCATCAACAGGTCAGGATGTTGGCCGGAGTGTTCGGTCCCGCCAAAGACGCCATTCAGATACACGGCCGTGGCTCGTGGAGCCCACGCGCGAAACGTCGCGCCGCCACCCGCCATACCCAGGTCCGCGACCAGGTTCGCGCCCATCGGCGTTGCTCGCCGTGCAGTTCGCCTGCGAGATCATGCACCCATCTTCGCATCCTGGAAGCGCTACGCAAACGGCTGTCCCCACCTCAGAGCGAGATGGGGACACGGAAACCGCTATGGGTTCGGTATAGCGTCGTTTGGTGCGGTGGTCGTCGATGGTGAGACGTAGGTGTAATCGTTCCAGCCGGTAGTCGCCGGGTTCGACGTGTTATTGGTCAACTCCAGGCGCCAAGCGTCGTCCTCCAACCCTTCCTGGGTCACCGAGATGGTGATCTCGTTGCTACCCCCGGGGGTCTGGTTCAAGTAGCTTGCCGGGAACTCCATCACATACCACTCGTGTAGCCCGAGAGCCCGGAACGGATAAAGCAGTCGGAGTAGTTGGCGAGTGACCAGATCGAGTTGGTGGCCGTTCAGGGTGACGACATAGCTGCCGTAGTCGCAGGCCATGGCAACGGAAAGCTGCGCATAGCCCGAGCCGTAGCTGGCGATATCGTTGGGCGTGGCAAAGTAGACCTGCCATGCCGGAATCGCCGTATCGAAGCTCCATTTGTTCCCGCGTGCGCCGGTCAGGCCGGCGACATACGATGGGATCGCGGATTCGGCGCCCACTCCCTGAAATCCCGGCATACGTCTGTCCCGGATACGTGCGAATAGCCGTCGGTCGTGTCATCGGAGCTGTTGAAGACACCGGCGTAAGAGTCCCGGGTTGAAGCGCTGCCCCAGTGAATATAGTTCCACTTCGAGAGGTCGTTGGTTGCGGGCGTGCCGCCGACCGCCGTTGCGTAGTACACCACGGCGCCCTGGTTGGCCATGAAGTCAGCCCAGTAGTTCCAGTTGCCCCAGTATTCGCGGTCGTCGTTGCCGGTCGCTGTATTGTGGCCGTGCAGGAACTCGTGCGACGAGCGGTCCGGTGTTCCGATGGTGAATACCGTCTCGCCGGAGGCCGTTCCGTTGACATTGGTAAGTTCTCCGGCTGGAAGGTCGATCGCCGGCACCGAGGTGGTGTTGTTCGCCGTCACCACGATGCCGTCCTGGCGATACTCGCCCCACTGGCCGAGAACGTAGACGCTCAGCCGGTAGGTCCCGGGAGCCACTCCGGTAATCGTTGCCGAACCGCTCGCGCTGATGTCCGCCCAGTACTGCATGCCCTGGTACGTGTACTGGAAGTTAGTGGCGGGGTCGCTGAGCACGGCCCAGGCAGTGTGCGCTGCGCCGGACACGCCATTCACCTGGATGGAAACCGAACCGCGCCCGTTCGACGGCACATAGCCCGCGGCCACCAGCGGCGCTACGCTGTCGTAATTGCTCACCAGCGCTGCCTCGGCCGAGATCGCATCCGCATACATGTCGGCCTGCGAAGCCAGCGTGTTGCCGGTCTGGTTGTACGCCGTGCCCAGGGTGTTGACATGGATGTAGTACGGCCCGAACAGGCGGTTGGACGCCACGCCCGCCGCCGTCTCATGTTCAATTGATTGTCTTCGTGGTTCGAGTTCGCCTCGATCATGTCGATGTTCTCGGTGAACCACAGGTCCTGCTTGGTGGGACCGCCTACCAACGTCTCCAACTTCGGCAGCACCGTCCAAACGCCGTAGGTTGTACCCGAAGAGGCTGGGCCGTACAGGCCATGCGCCTGATGCAGGTACTCATACCCGGCGTAGTCGTATTTGGTCATAAATTCGCGTCCGAAGCCCGCGGGTATGTCGGTAAAGCCGTGCAGATCCTCCGCGGCATTCTGCACCTGCCTTCCCGGATCGGCGAGGATTCAATTCGGAGAGTAAGGCAATGGAATGTCTTCCGCTCCCAGCCAGTTCAAGGCCGGAATTCACTTCGTAGGTATGGGTGAAGATCGATTGGTTATCGCGGAAGATCCACTGGATCTGGCCAATACAGAACCACCCGCGATGGGGTTGCTGTTGCTTGCATTGTGTACCAGTTGAACGTAGGTATGCACGCCGGGATCGTTGGGGAAGACCACATAGTGCCACACGAAGGTGTAGTCGTTGCATGTAGCCGGAGGCGTGAAGCGTGTCCAGCCAGGTTATGGCCCAGTCGACATACGGCGTGGTTCCGCTTCCGGTCGTGCAGGTGGTGGTGCCTGTGACGGTCGCGCCCACCGTAGTGCATGAAGCCGTGGGCGTGCCGTTCATGAATGGGCCAACCATGCCCGAATACAGCCCTTCAACCTGGCTGCCGGAACCAAGCGTCGTCGTGTCCACAAGTTGATCGGAGTAGCCATCCAGAACCCAGCTATTCAGGTATGCCGTAGTCGAATTCCAGTTGAACGTGATCGCGCCATTGTCGATGACCCAGGCGCTCGGATTCGAGGTGTTGATGGTAATCGTGAACGGCGTAGCTGTGCCGGAGAGCGACGCGCCGGTTCCGGTGCCCGCGTCATTCGTCACGGTCAACGCAGCCGAATAGCCGCCCGCCACCTTGGGCGCGAACTTGAGGGAGACGAAGCAGGATGCCCCAGCCGCAAGCGAACTTCCGCAGTTGGTCGTCTCCGGGAACAGATTGGCTCCCGTGCCGGTCATTCCCAGCGTGAGGTTCATCGCGAGTGGAACCCGTATTCGCCAGAATCACTGCTTGGGGTGCGGTCATGGCAGGCGCAACAACCGTCCCGAACGAGAGCGCCGGGCCCGTCGGCGGGACTGTTCCCGCCTGCAGGTCAAGCGTGCCTACCGAGGTGGAGGCGATCGCTGTCAGGGAAGACGTCGCCGGGCTGCCAGCCGCATTGCTGGCGACATCCAGCTTTCCACTAAAGGTTCCCGCTGAGGCCGAGTTGAACGTAACCGTGATCGAGCAATTTGCGCCGATGGCGAGGGTAGAGCCACAGGTATTGCCAGTAACGCTGAAGTCGCTCTGATTGGTTCCGGTGATTGAAACGCTGCTGATTCTCACCGGCGCCGACCCCGTGTTGGTCAGCGTCGCGGTTTGCGTTTGGTTCGTGGAGGTCAGAGTGTTGAAGCTAAGCGAGGAGGTAATCGAATCGAGCGTTTGCGCCCCGGGCCTTTCGCCTACGAAACCCGCCTGCAACATGGCAGAGATGGGCGTAATCGTCGGACCCGCGATCCCCACCAGATAATGAAGGGCCGAATCCGCTGACCCGATCCAGAGGTTGCCGGACGAATCGCCGGCAACGTACGGAGGGGGTTTTGCCGGAAAGATAGCTCGTTCCAAATCCGTATGCCGACGGCGGCGTCGGCGAGGTCACAGTAGACGTCGCAGGCGACAGCGCAACAAACGAGCCGGTGGCAAAGGAAAACTCCGACACTCCGCCGGGCGAGTTCGCAACCCAAATATTGCCCAGTCCGTCGACGAAGGTTCCAGTGGCGCCATCGAGTCCTCCGTTGGTAGTGCCGTTGCCCGCTGCTTCGGGCAACACGGCGGGTGACGTTTTGGATGCGCTGCCTGTGATAGACATGTGGTAAAGGCCGTTCGTGCCATAACCGCCGCTTTGGGTAAAGTAGGTGCCGCTCAACCGTCCGAGAAGCCGCCCCAAAGGGGACATCCATAGAAGGTACACGTCCTCTGCGCTGACGCCGGTGACCCATCGGCCTCCAGTTCGGCGGTATCGCCCCGGTAAATGGTTGCGGTGGGAGGAGTACACTTGCCCCGCTGGCAACGCTCCAAACATAACCGGAGCTGTCTGCCCAGACCACTTCCTCGACCGTCGTCTGGCGGTCAATTCCTTCGTCAAAGACGGCGTAATTGCCAGGATGGGTGGTATTACTGTATTCCAGCTCCGACGTGTAATACCGCCCGCTGACAGGCTCATCGTCGATATAGAGTGTTATTGCCGTCGATCGTGATTACCCCGGGCACCAGGGCAGGAATAAGACGCCAGTTGAACTGCCGGTCGGAGAAACCTCGGTGAGGAGCCCTTGAAGAGCTCCCGTAGTCGCAGGCGCCGTGGTGTTGTATGCAGTAAACCATGCATTGTTATTGGTGTCGATGGCTAGGTCGTTGCCCCTCCCGCCCAGCACATTCACTGTGGGATTCGCTGAGCCAGTCAGCGTCCCGGTGAAGTTGCCCGCGGAGTTGCCCGTATAAGAAACGCTGGTGCCGCCCTCATACTGAATGGTGGGGCCGGTGGTGATGGTCGCGCTCGTAACCGGCGTAAATAGCACCTGACCGGCTGGATTGAACGCGGTGATACTGGCGGGATTGGTATCGGACCCGCTGACAACACTGTGTGCCAGTCCAGACGTTGCCTTTCCCATCGATCGCCAGGCTTGTAGGTGTTCGTAGTGCCGTATTCCCATTGGCTGTCGCCCACGAAACGCCAATGGCCCAATCCGTCGGATATGAGCTTGTGGTGCAGGTAAGGCTGGGCTGGAACGGGGGCGGTTGCCACTGGGAGAGGTGCTGCTACAGATAGTAGCCGTCTCGCCCTGGGGGGTGCTATAGGCGGGCAGGTTTACTCCGCCCGCATTGGTCGCCAGGTAGTAGGCAACCTGAATGGTGTCGGACGGCGGAACCGAGCCTGTCGGGGTAGTAGCGCCGAATATAGAACTGCAGGTATTGCTGCTGGCCGGGTTTGTATTCACGCAGGCCGCAAGAACGTTGGCCAGCGCGTTGATCTTATTCGAATCCGGCGTAATCGTGGTGATGTAGGTAACCGTGTTGATGGTGTTGGTCGCGGTTGTCGGGCCAGACGTGCCGGTGGAGATGTTGACCAGGTTGCCAACCTGGGTAAAGGCGTTCGCCATGCCGACAATGTTGGCGGAAGGAGTTCCGACGGTCCACGCGGGCGAACCGCCGGGCTTGATGCTCATGAACTGCTGCAGGGCCGTCACCGAAGCAACGGTCGTGACTTCATTCACCACTACAAAGGTATTGGCAGTGGAAGAACCGCAGGGCGTGGGCAGTGCAGCCATGACCGCGGCGTCCGAGTTAGTTCCGGAGCCCGGATCGCCTCCCAGCGACGTGATGTACAGATACTGACCCGTCGTGCAAGGCGACGCGCTGCCAACGTTAAAGCTGAAGTTGCCATTGGAGTCTGTCGTGCTGGTGGCAATCGAAGTCGCGCCGGTGCCATAACCGGCACTCGTGCCCGCGGCCCACAGCGTCACCGTCGCACCGGTGATGGGCTGCTGGCCTCCGTACACTTTGCCGCCCAAAGCGGTGCGCGGTGTCCCAACGCCGATGGTCGTGCTGCCGGATCCGGGAAGCATCGCTGGACCCCCGTTGAGGGCACATCCGGTAAGCGCGAGCGTCAACGAAGCAAAGGCTGCGAGCAGGCAAAGGCGGGAAACACGGAGGACGGACATCGGAACCTCTCAAGACAGAAAATGTCGGTCAGTTGCAGCTCAGGCTGCAGTTCGAATGAGGAAGAAGTTTTGAGTAGACTTGCGATGGGGAAACAGTTTCTGTTGCGAATGAACTCTAACCAGTCCAAAGCGCTGATGTCAATGGATTTTCTGTGTCACCGCAGTCGAGATTCTGTTGAAATCGGATTCGCAAGAAGTAATCGTTTATCTGCTATTCGTGCGTGTCCCCGATCACGAATTTGTTCCCGGCCCGACGTGCTAGGCTTCCGCTGTCACGAAAGAAGGACCATCCATTGTTCGGTAATTCTTCCTGCTTCGTAGTCTCCGCCTTCTTCTCTTCTCCTCCGTCATCCCGGCCCAGACCACTCCCAAAGCCTGCCCCGCACCGCCGGCGATTCTGAAATCGACCCAGCCCAACATCTTCTCCGACCAGCAGGAGCAGTGGCTGGGCGATGCAATGGCTGACATGATCGAGGGCGACTACAAGCCAGTGCGGGACCCGGCCCAGAACGAGTACCTCGCCCACATCAACAGGCGCCTGCTGGCCACGCTTCCGCCCACAACCATCCAATTCCGCGTCACCCTCGTCGACTCCTCCGACGTCAATGGCTTCTCCCTCGCAGGCGGCCGTGTCTACCTCACGCGCAAGCTCGTCGCCAACGCAAAGAATGAGGATGAAGTCGCCGCCGTCATCGGCCACGAGATGGGCCACATCCTCTCGCATCAATTCGCCATCGAAACCACCGCCGACTTCAAACGTCTGCTGGGCGTCACAAGCGTCGGCGACAAGGCAGACATCTACGCCAAGTTTCAGCGCCTGGTCGACGCCCGCATGAACGACAAGCACCCCGGCGCCGGCAGACAGCGACGAGAAGCAGAACGAGGCGGACACGGTCTCGGTTTATGCGACCGCGGCCGCAGGCTACCGTCCCCAGGCTTACGCCGAATTCTGGGACCGCATGTTTTTCGTCGATGGCAAGGTCGGCGGAAAACTGTCTGACTTCTTCGGCACCACCAAACCCGAGGCAAAGCGGCTCCGCGCCATCCTCAAACTAATCAACGCGCTTCCGCCGGGATGCGGCAGCAACCCAGCCCAGCACAGCCCTGAGTTCGAACAGTGGCACGCCCTGGTTGTCGCCAACCAGGCCGTCGCCGTCGAAGCGCAGCGCGAAACCGGTCAGCCGAAGTCGCGCTCACGCCACCTCTGCGTATGGATCTCGAACGGCTCCGCTTCAGCCGCGACGGAAAGGACATCCTCGCGCAGGACGAGACGTCCATCTTCATTCTCTCCCGCGATCCCTACAAGCTTCTCTTCCGCATCGACGCTGAGAGGCTCTTCCTGCCGAGTTCAGCCCCGACTCGCAGCACATCGTCTTCCATACACCCGGTCTCCACACCGAAGACTGGAGCATCCCGGAACAGAAACTCGTCGCCTCCCACGAGCCTGTTGCGCGGCAGGACTGCATCCAAACCAAGTTCTCTCCCGACGGCCGCACTCTCTTCTGCTGTCTCCATCCGGAAGCAGGCGACTGGGTTCAACTCGAAGATCGCCTTTTCAGCCTCGATCTCACGATGCTGGATGTCGCTACCGGCGAAGTTCTCTTTCAGAAAAGGGGTTTCTTTCAGCCCAACTTCGGCTTCTTCGCCGCGCTGGCAGCAAGCCGCGAATCGACCGCGCCTTCCGACATCATGCTCTCCAGCTTCTCCGCCGACGGCAATACCCTCCTCATCGGCCCCTACATCGACAAGCTGGCATTCGACCTTCGCACGCGCAAGCCGATCCCAATCGGCGGAAACCTCAAAAACGGAATCAACGGCGCTTACGCCTTCATCGGCAGCGACAGACTTCTTGGCTTCGACATCGTCGACTCCCGGAACTCGGCTATATACAGCTTCCCCGACGGCAGGCGGCTCCAGAACGCGCCCTTCACACTGACAGATGTCGAATCCGTTACCAGCGGAAACTACGTCCTCAGCCGCGGGGTCAACAACTATGCTATCGGCGTCGCCGATCTCGACGCCGGCAAGTTCGTCGCTGCCTCCAAGACGCCTTCGCTCGACATCTGGAACGGCTGGCTCCTGAATGAAAATGCGGACGGAGGCATCCTGCTGCGCAAGGTGACAGATGACGGAACACCACATCAGTCCGCGGCGCTGCCGCTCAGCCCGCTTGGCCCTTCGCTTCGCCCGTATATTTCCTCCGACGCCGCTATCTTGCCCTCTCCACACGGACGCGCGGCGGCGTCTGGGACCTCACCAGCGGTCAGCGAGTGGTGCAGACCAAAAAGTTCAACTCCGGCGCATTCAGTTCAGACGACACCTTCTATGCCGAGTTTCCCAAGGTGGACAAGCAGGATCGCGGCATCACCCACTTCCAGTTCGCACCTTTCTCGACCGCAGCCGTCGGCTATAAGGAAGACGACACCGTGCACCTGACCGGAGGCAAGCTGGAGGAGTGGAAGCCCTCCGGCAAAAAAACCATCGAACTTATCGTCCACAACGTTGCCGATAACTCCGTTCTTTGGCGCCGCACCTTCGACGAAGGAGTGCCCGCACATACCCGAAACGACGTCGCGGGCCAAACCATCCTCGCTTTCCGTCTGAAATCGGACTACGCCAAGACCCGCATCAAGGCCAGCCCGGCACTCGCCGCCCAGAACGCCGCCGTGAAGAATCGCGACAATGCTGGAATCATCCAACTGCTCGACAACGCCACTGGCAACATCCTCAAGGAAGTCGTCCTCGAAGTTCCCTTGACCTACGATGGCCTCGACGGAATCAACATCGTTGGCGACTCGCTCTATCTCACCAGCGCTGACAACCGAACCATGGTCTACTCCCTCGTCACCAGCGCTCAGACTCGCCAGCTTTTCGGGTTCGTCGTTGCAGTAGACTCCGCCAGTGGACGCATTTGCACCGTCAACCGCCGCGACGAGGCGCTGGTCTACGACGCCCAGGGCAGGCAGCTCGCTGACTTCTATATGGGCAGCCCGCTGCGCTTTGCTACTTTTCAACCGAACACTTCAACGCCGGGGAGCCGCATCATCCTCCTCACCGCCGACCAGAAGGTCCGCACCATGGAGGTTCCCGACAGTCCAGCCGTCAGCGAAGCAGCGACGGCCAAGTGATTGACCGGCAGTGCCATTGCCGCGATAGTCTTTGAACTGACAACCTGTAACCCGCAACTGACAACCGCCCTATGCCGATTGCCAAGCTCACCGTCGAACTCTCCATTCCGCACGCGCAGTCCATCAAGGATCGGCGGCAGGTCCTGCGCTCGCTCAAAGACAAGATTCGCCACGGTTTCAATGTCGGGATCGCCGAACTAGACGACGCCAATTTGTGGAACCGCGCCACGCTCGGCATGGTTGCCATCTCCGGTTCGTCCGCCTACCTCGCAGGGCAGATGCAGGAGCTCGACGATGCGCTCAGCCGACTGTGCAACACGCTCGGGGCCGAGATTCTCGACTCCTGGGTCGAGATACTCGACTGACCCGGAAAACCCGCGTCAAACCTGCAAATTTGGTATCCTAGGGTGTTGTCTGAAAGATGAGTCATGCCTGAACAAAGAGCCAGAACCTACCACCGTAACCGCGTCGCCAACACCTTCTCCGACGAGATTGGAGCGATGCTCGAAGGCGAGCTATCCGACCCGCGCATTGCGCCCAGCTACGTCACCGACGTGGTGTTGGCGCCGGGCGGAAAAAGCGCCCGCGTTTTTGTCGCCGTCCACGGCGGCGAGGCTGAGGAAGCCTCAACACTAGCTGCCCTGATGACCGCTCGCGGTTTCATCCGCTCGACTCTGCGCGACCGCATGGGCGTTCGCCATGTGCCCGAACTGACTTTCGCGATCGACCGCTCTGAGCGGTTGACCGGACGCATGGACGAATTGCTCGCGCGCACCCGCAAACGCGACAAAAAGCGCGACGAGAAGTCCGCAGCCAGTGTTACCGTCGAACCCCAGCCCGCGGAGCCGCAGCCTTGAACTCCGCCCACGCGCTCTTCGCCGCCGCTTCGTCCCCCAATTCCGCTACACCACTTGAGCCGGGACTCTGGTAGCCTTGTCTCGCTCATCCAGTCTCGTCGCCGATGGATATTTTGACTGATTCTCAACAATCCGCCTCCCAGGGCGCAGGGAAATTTCACGTTGCCGCGATGTGGCTGCGAGCGAAGTTCTTCAGCCTCCGTGGTGAACATCCCTGGGAGTTTGTCATCCTGCTGGCGATGACCGGCTTCCTGCTGTTGTACGGCCTGGTGCCTTTCTTCGGCGGCGATCAGGTTGGGCTGGTCGGCGCCGACGAGCCGCGTTACGCACAGATCGCGCGCGAGATGCTGCACGCGCACAACCAGACCTGTCAGCAATTGGACGCTGACGTAGTTCCGCGCGGCATCGCGCCAAAAGACCTCAAGGCATCCTTCCGCTGCCTGGACGCTGGAACGGTTACGCCAATCCTCTACGGTCATCCCTGGCTGGAAAAGCCTGCGCTCTACTACTGGCGCGCGATGAGCTTCTTCAAGGAGTTCGGTGTCTCCGACTGGTCGGCGCGGCTGCCTTCCGCATCGGGCGCGTTCCTGCTGATCGTGATGATCTTCCTGCACATGCGACGCTTCCGCCCTGGAGGCCAGCTCGACGCTGCGCTGATTACCGCCTCTTGCGTCGCCATTATTGGCTTCGCGCGAGGCGCATCGACCGACATGCAACTAGCCGCGCCGTTCTGTATCGGGATGCTCGGCTGGTACGCGTGGTACGAGACGGGCAAGAAGTTCTGGCTCTTCGACCTGTACTTTTTCGGCGCGGCGGCGACGCTGGCCAAGGGTCCGGTTGCGCCGTTCCTCGCGCTTGGGATCATCCTGCTGTTCCTTGGGCTGCGACGCGAGTGGTCCGCGCTGCGCCGCACCATCTGGCTTCCGGGCGTTCTTCTGTACCTGGTGATGGTTCTGCCCTGGTACATCGCGGTGCAACGGGAGAACCCGACATTCTGGCGCTTCTTCTTCCTCGAACACAACCTGGAGCGGTTCGCGACCAACCTTTACCAGCATCATCAGCCGGTCTGGTATTACATCGCAGTGCTGATTGTCGGGTTGATGCCGTGGACCGTGATTGCCATCCGCGCGGTGGCTGCGGCGATGAGCGATTCGATGACCGAGTGGCGAGTCCGGGTTAATCCTAAGCGGTATCTTGGACACTCGCGTGCCGGCGACGCTTTTCCTGAGTTCCTGGTTCTGTGGGCTCTGTTCCCCATTGTCTTCTTTACCTTCTCCAAGTCGAAGCTGCCTGGTTACATTCTGCCCTCGATTCCGCCAGTTACCATTCTCACGGGCGATTACCTGAACCGCATCCGGCGAACTGGACTGCCGAATTGGCTGCTATGGTCCCATGCAGGCTTGTGCGCGCTGGTGACGTTTGTGATCGTGCTGTCGCCGCAGCACATGACCTACGAGACGCTGGTGCCTTCTGTTGGCTGGCTGGTCTGCGCAGGAGTTGCGGCGCTGCTGGTGTTCTTTATCGTTGCGAAGACGATTCGGGCGGGCGGAATTGCCCACGTGCGCAATGTAACTCTGCTTCCCGTGCTGGCGGGAATGGTCTTCCTGCTTGGTTTCCACGGCAAGGATCTGGACCTGAACTACTCGGCTCGACCGCTTGCGCGTGAGATGAAGCAACTGGCTCCGAATGTCAGCCCGGTTGCGGTTGAGGGCGTCCGACGCGATCTGGTTTACGGCATCGCTTTCTACCGGAATGAAGAGCCGATTGAATACGACAAGGACGGAATTCCGGACAGCGAACACCTGCTGGTGATTCCGACCAGCGACTCTGGGCGATTGGAACACTGGCTCGCAGGACGTGTCTACGAACCACTGTTTCTTTACCAGTCGCAAGGTCTGGAAGTGTATAAGGTTTACGCAAAGCAGTAGGTTTTCCGCACGCGATACCCGATAAAGCTCGACGACTATAAGCTTTGGCAGGTATTTTGGAGCGAAGCTTTAGGCCGAAGTGCAGTTCGGGGTCAGAATGTCCAGTTTGCCAGTTGCGCCGCAAATCGAAATCCTCGATCTACGGCACTTTTCTGCGCGTCAACTGCGGCCTTTGCTGGAGCGAGAGGCTGATCTGTGGCGCGATCGCCTCCGCTGGGATTATCGAAGCTCGACCGAACTGCTGTTGCAGTATCTGGAATCCCGCATCCTGCATGGCTTTGTGGCGCTGGATCAAGGGCGCGTTTGCGGCTACACCTTCTGCGTCTACGAAGGACATAAGGCCGTGATTGGCGACGCTTTCGCGAGCGGTCACAGATCCATGAGCGATGCCGACGCGACGCGCGTTTTGTTGGAGCATGCGCTGGAGATGCTGCGGCACTCGCCTGCGGTCGATCGGGTTGAGTCACAGCTTCTGCTGTTCGATGCGGGTGAGTTTTCCGACATCTTTTCCGGTCCCGAGTTCACGCTTTATCCGCGGCTGTTTCTGGAGTGCGATCTGCATCAATCGCCGGCAGTCGAGGATGTTCAGGTTGGAATTCCGCCGGAGTTGGAGTTGTCGCAGTGGTCTGCGCACGATTACCAGGCTGCAGGCGAACTGATTTATACCTCCTACATTGGTCACTCGGATGCGAACATCAACGATCAATACCGGTCACTGCATGGGTCGCTGCGATTTCTGCACAACATCGTCCGGTTTCCGGGATGCGGCATCTTCGAGGCGAACTTCTCGTGGATGCTGCGCGACAAATCGACCGGCGCGCTGGTTGGCATGATTCTGTGCTCGCGAGTGGCGCACGATGTCGCGCATGTTACTCAACTGTGCATCGCCAAGGCATATCGAGGGCGCGGACTTGGGCGCCTGCTCCTGGCTCAGAGCGCGCGGACGCTGGTCGAATCAGGCTTCGTGGCGCTTTCTTTGACCGTGACCGAAGCGAATACACAGGCGGTGAAGCTGTATGAAGGTTTCGGATTCATGCTGCGCCATCGATTCGACGCGATGGCTTTTGACACACATTACAGACGCTAGAGTTGAAGCGGTTCGCTGTTTCGCCTGCTCCAACAGATGAGCCAGACGAGCAGGCAGAGCACGGTCGCTCCACAAGTGTCGAGCAGAACGTCGACTGGCGTTCCGGTCCGGCTGGGTATGAACGTCTGGTGAAACTCGTCTGCGCTGGCGACGATGGCGGTTGAGAAAATCGCGAGAATCGTCGATTCGAGACGCCAACTGACAAGCGATGTTCTGCCTCGCTGCGCAAGTGTGTGCAGCCACGCGCGGAGGAAGGTGAAGCCCACAGTTCCGTAACCGACGAAGTGTCCGGTTTTGCGGAGGTAATGGTGGAAGGATTCCCAATGGTCGTCGGTAAACGCACCGAAGATGCGCTGGAGAATCGGGCGCAGCCAACTGCTGGTGTGTTCCGACGAAAAAGTGTCGGTTGACTCCACGCAGATGATTGCGATCGCAATCACTACGGGAAGCCAGACTCTGAGCCACCAGCGCCAATCCTCGGCGTCGCGCGCGGATCGGCGTTGCGGTTTATAAAAGAAGACCGAACGCATAGCTTTCAGGCTACCAGTTCGGTCGCGGACGAGCAGGTTCGGCTTTCAGCTACCAGAGCGCCTGCCCGCGGCGGCGAGCGCGGATTGACCAGAAAGCCAGGTTGATGAAGAGCGCACCCGCGGTATCGATGAGGGCGTCGCTGAGCTTACCTACGCGGCCCGGAGTGAAGTGCTGATGCAATTCGTCCAAACCGGCCACGGCGAACGTGGTGATTACTGCGAGCGTTCCGGCGAAGGGTGTCAGCCATTTTCGGACGACCCACGCGAGATGCCTTGCGGTTTTGTACCAGGCATTGCGGAAGACCAGGCTGAGGAGGCCGTAGCCGAAGAAATGACCTTCCTTGCGGCAGACCGCGTTGACCACGCCGAGCTTGTCAAAATGCCAAGTACCGAACAACGCCTTCCACACAACGTTCACGGCAGCCTGCGTGGTCTGACAGCCCATGAAGGTTGTGGAGGTGCATGCGACGAAAACCAATGCGAGGAGCGCGAACAACCACTCGGACTTTACGTCCACCTGAGACCGCGCGGTTGTTTGGGCGGGATTGAACAGCATCGGTGTAGCGGACATCAGCTATTTCTCCGGACTTGGCGTTGCGAACCGAGTCATGCGGACTCGGAAGTACATTCAGCAAGTCGGATGCCAAACCTGACGTCTTTTGTTATGTGCTACTTATTCGGTTGCATGAATGGTCGCGGCTACTTGGCCGCGAGTAATAATTTCGCGGTGGACGGCGCGGGGACATGCAACGAAAAAAGTTGCTTATTCCGCGTGATAATTCGGGGCTTCGCGGGTGATGATGACGTCGTGGACGTGCGACTCGCGGAGGCCGGCGTTGGAGATGCGGATGAAGCGCGCGTTGGTCTGCAGCTCTTCGATGGTTCCGCAGCCGAGGTAGCCCATTCCGGAGCGGAGGCCTCCGACGAGCTGGTAGACCATGGCTTCGAGCGGGCCGCGGTGCGGGACTCGGCCTTCGATGCCTTCGGGGACGAACTTGGCGAGGCGGTTGGAGCCGCTGGACTTCGCGGGCGGTGACGGAGGGGCGTTCGGCTGCTGGCGGCTCCGGTCATGTCTTCGGCGGACTGGAAGTAGCGCTCGCCGGAACCTTGCGACATGGCGCTCAAGCGAACCCATGCCGCGGTAGGCTTTGAAGCTGCGGCCTTGATAGAGGATGGTTTCGCCGGGCGACTCGTCGACGCCGGCGAAGAGCGAGCCGATCATGACTACGTTGGCTCCGGCGGCGATGGCTTTGCTGAGGTCGCCTGAGTACTTGATGCCGCCGTCGGCGATGATGGGGATTCCGGCCTTGGATGCGGCGCGCGAGGCTTCGGCGATGGCGGTGATCTGGGGCATGCCGGCTCCGGTGACCATGCGCGTGGTGCAGATGGAACCGGGACCGATGCCAACTTTGACTGCGTCCGCTCCGGCGTCGATGAGGGCCATTGCGCCGTCGTAGGTGGCGATGTTTCCGGCTAGCAGGTCGGTGTCGGGGAAACGCTTTTTGACTTCGCGGACGGCTTCGAGAACGCGGCGAGGAGTGTCCGTGGGCGGAGTCGATGGCGAGTGCGTCTACGCGCATGGCGATGAGTTCGGCGGCGCGTTCGAGGAAGTCTCCGGTGGCTCCGATGGCTCCGGCTACGCGCAGGCGGCCTTTTTCGTCTTTGCTGGCGTTCGGATATTTCAACTTCTTCTGGATGTCTTTTACGGTGATGAGGCCTTTCAGTTCGTAATCGTCGTTGACGACCAGCAATTTTTCTACGCGGTGCTGGTGAAGGATTTCCTCGGCCTGCTCGAGCGTGGTTCCAACGGGGACGGTGATGAGATTTTCCTTGGTCATCACGTCGTCGATGGGGATGTCGGTGCGCGAGACGAAGCGCAGGTCGCGGTTGGTGAGGATGCCTACGAGGCGGCCATTCTTGGTGACCGGGACGCCGGAGATTTTGAAGCGGCGCATGAGTTCGAGCGCGTCGGAGATGGGCTGCTCGGGCGAGATGGTGACGGGGTCGACGATCATGCCGGACTCTGAGCGCTTGACCTTGTCGATCTCACCGGCCTGCTGGGCGATGGTGAGGTTGCGATGGACTACACCGAGGCCTCCCTGCTGGGCCATGGCTATGGCGAGGCGCGACTCGGTAACTGTGTCCATGGCGGCGGACATCAGCGGGGTGTTGAGGGTGATGCGCCGGGTGAGCTGGGTCTGGGTGCTGACCTGGGTTGGAACTACTTCGCTGTAGGCGGGGACTAGGAGGACATCGTCGAATGTCAGTGCTTCTGGAATCGGGGTAATGATCATTTTTTGAAGGTTCGAGGTTCGCGGTTCGAGGTTCGAGGGGTGTTGGTGGGGCCAGAGGGTTTTGTTGATTGTAGTTCAGGTTCGAGGTTCGTGGTTTCTTCAGGTTCAAGGTTCGAGGTTCAAGGTTCGAGGTGAGTGCGGCGGCGCAGAGGGTGAGGAGAGTTGGGGGTTGGTGGTTAGTTGCGGGTTGTTGGTTGTTAGTTGTTGGTTGTGGGCTGGTGGGTGTGGGCTGCTGGATTGGGAGGGCGGCCGGTGTAACCCCATGATCGCTTTGCGAGCCCTTCGGCAGGCTCAGGGCAGGCTGTGGGGCACCCGGGTCGGCGGAGGGCTCGAATTCTGCGGGGTCTTCGATCTCGCAGGTGAGGCCGTCCGGTGCAATGTCGGGGCTGGCTTCGGGGATGAGGGTGTAGAGCTCCTTCTGGACGTCGCGGACGAGTTGGGTGGGGCGGCGGACGATGCGGAGTCCGCGGGCGTTGGCGGAGGCGAGCTGGAGTCCGTAGAAGAGCGCGGTGGCCTCTCTGGCGTCGATGGTGTGGGTGGCGAGGGCGTTGAGGACGCAGGAGATGGCGAGCTGGGCGGACTCGCGATCCTCGACGGCGGGGAGCTGGAGGAAGTGCGGGTGAGGCAACTGGGCGGACTGGAAGTGGACCTTGTTGCGGTAGAGGTCGTGGGTGGCGTGGAGGCGGCGGTGGAAGTAGCAGAAGGCGGATCCGATGAGGGCTGCTCCGCGGCACTGGAGGCCGTTGGTCTTGATGTGGCGGCAGATGGGAACTTGCATGGTCGTGCTCCTTTGGGTGCCACCCCCCCCGGGGGGTGGTGGTGTTAAGTGGCTGCGGTAGAGCGAGTTACGATTTTCTCTGTCTGCAAATATTTGATTACAGGATGTTTATAGGCAAATATTTGCAAACAAATGGTTTGTGGGTTGTGGCGCCGTGATCTTGGCAAATGTTGCCGTCCGACGCCGGGTGTTTTGCCACGCGTCTGGAATCGATTTGCTATGCCTCCCCCAAGGCATAAACGGCTGAGAGGACAGGGCCAGGCACGAAGCCGCGCTCCTATTGCTCCTAATTTTAATTATATGGAGGCGTGTCAAGAAATCGCGGTGGAAAAGCGGGCCGGAGGTGCGTGGGGAGCGGCGTTGCGCGAGTGCCGGGGGTGTTGCGCGGTTGTGTTAGTAGTTGCCGAAAATGCCGATTCACCAGCAGTTGGTGAAAGTGCGACTTTTCGGGCAATTGGAGAAATGGCCCGCTGGCAACCAGAGCAACCCGGCAGCAGCAAATTAAAATCGAGCGATCCTTAACCGCGAACGTCTTATATTTGACGCCCTCGCTTATGACCAGTAATTCTCTCAACCGATACTCTTACGAGCGTCTCCTCCGATCGGCCGCTTACATCGCCCTCGCTACACTCCCTCTCCGTGCCCAGGCTCCCCCAGCCGGCAAGTCAGAGTTTGAAGTCGCCTCCGTCCGCCAACGGGCTCCCGGCGCCGCCTACGCCCCAGGCAATCTCGATCTCGATTCTTCCGACTACTTCCGCTACAACGGCGGCTTGATCCAAACTAGTGGCCGATTGATCAACTACATCCTCTTCGCCTACAAGATCACCGACTTCAGCCAGTATCCGCTTCTCCAAGCGCAACTCCCGAAGTGGGCCCAGGACGAGGAGTTCACAGTCGAAGCCCGCGGAGGAGTCAGCCCCACCAAAGACCAGATCCGCCTGATGATGCGATCGCTCCTCGCGGCGCGCTTCAAACTTGCCCTTCACACTGAGACACGTCAGCTTCCCGCATACACTCTCGTGCTCGACAAACCCGGAATCCTCGGTCCGAAACTCCAGCCGCATCCGGACGACGCCCTCTGCACCACCATGCCCGACAAATCCGCGCCCGCCGAAAAAACCCCGGAGCCTCATCCCTGGTGCGGCCTGATCGTATGGCCAGTCAATGGCCAGACGCACGTGAGAATGATGGCTTACACCATGGAACAGATCGCCGGCGGCCTCCAACAGATCGGGACCCTCACGGGCGGCCTCGATCACATACCCATCCTGGATATGACGGGGCTCACGGGAAGATTCGATATCAACCTCGAATTTCTGCGTACGCCGAAAAATCCCCAACCGCCCAGCGCCGATTCCGCCACCGAAGAGCCAGCACCAATATTCACGGACGCATTGAAGACGCAGGCTGGCCTCAAACTGATTAAGCGAACCAGCCCAGTCAACGTCTTCTTCATCGACCGTATCGAACCGCCCACGGAAAACTAACGGCGGATCGTAGCGGGAAACTCCTGTAGATCAGTCTGATCTCGCTTCGGCATTCCCGAAATACGGGGTTAATCCAACTGAGGTTCAAACCCGTCCGGCGGCCAGCCGGGCCAGTTGGTCAAAATGCCGATTCAGGGGCAGGTCAATGCAAAATGAATATCTCAGCTAACCCAAGGGATTCACGGGAGAGTGCGGGAATCAGCGGAAAGTATCGACACTTTTGTCGGTTTCGTCTTCGTCGGGTTCTTGTAGTGCAATGGCAGACGCACCGGATTTTGGGCGTGGACGAAGCCGGGCGGGTACTCCGGCGTAATCGTCGGTTTCTGGCTCTGCAGGATGCTGTCGCCTGCTCAGCAAACGGGCGACAAACTGCCACACGAACCATACAACAAATAGGGTAATTGCGAACTCGATAAATCCGATCGCATCCATGCCAGCCATCCTCTCAGGCTGTCCCGCGGAGCGCAAGGGCATCGTCCATGATCACTTGCCGAAAATCCCGATTTCGAGGAGTAGGGGAGCCGACGGGAACGATAACTCAGCGCCCCGTTGCACCGGGAATCTGCACCTGATGAACGACGTAATCTGCAGGAGGCCGGTATTTTGTGACGTTCGGTTCTCCGCGCACAATGTTGACCAACTCATTCCTAGTTTTTCCGCTACGCGGATCATCATTGGTTTCAAGGATCACAATTTTGAGTTCTGGACAGTACCAAGTCTCATGAACAACAACAATGGGAGTGCCACGTCGGTCCTCTCCAGCCGGGACCGTGTAGCTAGTACGTGTCCCTACGGCGAACACGCCTTCGATCTGTCTTACCCCTAGTTTCTTTGTCCCGTCGTCCGAACCATTCGTGGCAGCCTCAAAACACTCTTGGCAGGGTTGGCTGGAAGAGCCCTGCTCGTCTACGCTTTTCGTCCAATGGATCACCTCGGCTTCTTTTGAACTTGAGTCCCATTTTGTGTCGGTAGCTGCGACGGGATCATGAATCCGATACAACATCTCGCTCTTCAGAACGTTCTTCCCACCTTCCGCATAGGTCCAATGACGCTCGCCTGCGCTAAAAGTACGTCCGCTGGAATCGCGTGCCTCACTCCCGCCGGATTCGGTGCGATTGATCGTGCCATCGGCTGCCTTAGCAATGGATGTGAAGCGTCGCTGCGCTGAGTAAGGAACGTTCACTACTATCTTGTCTGAGCCGAATACGGAAGTCTGTCCAATCATCGCGCTGGCGCTAGCCAGTGTCGCGATGGGAAGAACCCAGATCAGTGTTACGAAGGAAACCTGTAAGCGAAGTCGCGTCATAGGAACTCTATCTTTAAGCATTGCTGTGCCCGGAACAAGGATATACAGAGAAGCGCCTTGAAAACGGGGTTTTCGGCAACTACGTTACAGAAGGAATGCGGAGGGTCGGGTTTTCCGTAATGGCGGGGCAGCGAGTTGCGCCGGCGGTGTTGCGAATGGGAGCGTTGATGTGTGCCGCGCGAAGGTTGTGTTCCCTGACGTGGCCAATATATCGGGCCTTCAGAGGGTGATGAAAAAGTCGCATTAGACGGGAAAAGTTGACCTCAGGGGCTAAAGCCCCGATTCTGCAGTAGGCTCGCGAAGTGCCAAGGCTGAAGCCTTGGCTTACCCAGAACCCAGAAGCCAATGCCTTCTCCAATCGCCTGTGCCCCCTGTCTGTTTTCTATAGAAATCGAACTTGGATGGCGCTCTGGGTGTGGTGGTGGGTATTCGGGCAGTTTGGAGGGCTCTCCGAGGGCGAATCGTGGATGGACCCAGGGTTTGAGCCGCAGGTCCTTCGACTGCGCAGTTCGCGATGCGAACTGCTCCGCTCAGGATGACAGTTTATCTCTGGCTTCCTATCTCGTTTATCTCGCTAGCTTCCTATCTCGTTTATCTCTCTAGCTTCCTATCTCGTTTATCTCTCTAGCTTCCTATCTCGTTTATCTCTCTAGCTTCCTATCTCGTTTACATCTCTCACCCCTTATCCCGTTTATCTCGCTCACTCGCGCGTTTTGACTCTCCCACTCGCGCGCTCTCCTTCCCCCTTCATCCGAACTTAGTGTCGATCGGCGTCAGTTTTCCGAGGGGTGGTCGATGTGGTCGACGATGAGGAAGTTGAGGGGGGCGTGGGAGGACTTGAGTTCGAGGCCTAGCTGGGTTTTGAGGGCTTCGTGGAAGCTGGCGATGTTGTCGGAGATGGCGGCGTCGCCGGAGGGGTCGTGGATCCAGGTGAGGGTGAAGTCGTAGAGGCCGGAGAGGTTGGTCTGGTCGACTACGGGGCGCGGGGTGGCGGCGAGTCCGGTCATGGTGGGGATGGAGGTTGCGAGGAGCGAGAGGGGGATGGCTCGTCCGCCAAAGTGCTGGCCGGGAGTTGTGGATGGGACGTGGGCGATGATTCCGCAGACGGGCGGGAGGTCGCCGATGGCGGAGGATGCGGTTGGCGCGGCGGGCTGATTGGGGGACGGAGCTGCAGCGGCGCAGGTGTCGGATGCGGGGTGGGGTTGGAGGTTGGGGCCGGTGGCGGCGGGGTGGACGAGAGTGAGGGCGAAGACGGGAGCGTCGGCGGTCTGGAAATGGGTGACGAGGTGGAAGCGGTCGGCGAGCAGGGACTGCATCATGAGGCGCATCTGGTCGATAGATGTGTCGGCGGGGGCGCGGGCCTGGATGTCGAAGAATTCGGGTGCGGCGTCGAAGGAGCCTGTGACCCAGAAGGGCGCGCCGGATTTGGGGACTCCGGAGAAGATGCTGAAGCGGAGGGCGAGTTCCTGGGTGCCGGAGAGGTGATAGGCAAAGGCGATGAAGCGCCAGAGGGGTTGGCGGGTGGCGATGAGGTAGCCACCGGCGGCGGTGCGGGCGTCGTCGGGGGAGATGGTGCCGTAGACGTTGCCGGAGTCGAGTGGGACGTTGGAGTGCTGGGATGAGTTTGGTCCGCTGGGGCGGACGGAGGCTACGTCGAAGGTTGGGGTAGTGGGACTGGCAGGGCTGTTCTGCGCGATTGCTGCGAAGGCAGGAAGTGCGGCGAGGGTGAGGAGATATAGTTTGAGGCGGCGCATTTACTATGTAGCATACTACTTTATTCGGTTCGAGGAGCGAGGAATGGAGTGGTTGACTATCCCCGAGGGTTGCATCGAGGTTGGGTTGAGTTAAGGGCAAATGGTCGAGAGCTATAAGTTGGACAGCTGTCAGCTATAAGCCTGCGGGCGGGTGGATGGTTGGAGATTGTCTGGGCTGGCGGCGTTGATAATGCGGCTTGGCGGATGTATGATGGTGGAGCAAGCTGGTTTCGCCCCGGCGGGAAATTCGTTGGGGTCCCCGTTTTATCCGCTGTTCGGTAAGGAGCCGTGTACGCACCGGCAGAAATGGCGGAAGAGATGAGTGGGCGAGAGCCCACTTTTTGTTGCTCTAAAGAAAGTTTTGGGTTTGCGGGCTGGCGTTTTTGCTCGAAGCCGAGGCTTATATGTCGGGCCTTCAGCCCTCGGATTGTCGGGCGCAGTTTTCCTAGGGTTTCGCCCTAGGCTGGTATGGACGGGCCTTCGGCCCTGAAGCGGAACAGTTGCGAGGGCGAAATACGGAGATTCTGAGCTGCGCTCAGAATGACGAGCGAAGAGACAGAAGCAGATTCCCTTCGGGAATGACAAACAAAGGGACGGCAAGCAAAGGGAACGGCAGGAAGAGCAATGGCGTTGCAGATGGATGCAATTCGGGCGTTGGCGGAACGGGTTGCGGGGTCGCACCATCTTGAAGTTGTGGATGTGGAGTTTGGCGGCGGCGGGAAGTCGCGGGCGCTGCGGGTTTTTCTGGAGAAGGATGCGGCTGAACGGGCTCGGTTGAAGGCGCGGGCTGAGGCTGGTGAGGTTGAAGATCTGCCTAAGGGCGTTCCGGTGGAGTTGCTAGCGGCGTAACGCATGAGGATTGTGCGGCGTTCGCTACGGACTTTGGGACGCTGCTGGATGTTGAGGATGTGGTTCCGGGAGCCGAGTACACGCTGGAGGTTTCTTCGCCGGGGCTGGAACGGTCTCTGAAGAAGGCGGAAGAGTTTGAGCGGTTTGCGGGAAGTCTGGTGAAGGTGAAGACGTTTACGGCCGTGAATAGCAACCGGGTCTGGACGGGGCGGCTTGACGGGGATTGCGATGGAGTGGTCAGGATTGACCTGGCCGGCGTCAAACAGAAGGGCAAGGCGAAGAAGGCTGCTGTGGCGGATGTGATGGAGATTCCGCTGAAGGATGTGGAGAAGGCGAATTTAGTGGCGGAGATCTAGGGAAGTTGCAGGTTGTTAGTTGCTGGTTGTTAGTTGAAAGACAAAAGCGCAAGCGGTTTGTTGGTTGAAAGGTTTCGAGTAGTTGAGGTGAGTGAATGGCACGCGGGTCCTTCGACTGCGCGCTTCGCGCTTCGCTCAGGATGACAGGTTTATTGATCGCAAGTAGAAAGCAAGCGAATTTGAAGGTGAGTGAACAGTATGGCTAGTGTTCTGTATCAGTCGATTGAGACGTTGAGCCGGGATAAGGGGATTGAGCCCGCAGGTGGTTGTGGGCGCGGTCGAGGATGCCATTGCGCTGGCGACGCGGAAGTATTACAAGACGCAGGAGAATATGCGCGCGGAGATGGACAAAGAGACCGGGCGAGATTCGGGCTTACGTGTTCAAGACGGTGGTTGAGGGTCCGGAGCAGGTTGAGGACGAGATCAACCAGATGACGCTGGAGGCCGGCTCGCGAACTGGCGCCTGAGGTTGAGGTGGGCGGAGAGCTGCGTTTTTATAAGGACACTTCCCCGCTGGGCCGGATTGCTGCGCAGATGGCGAAGCAGGTGATCTTCCAGAAGGTGCGCGAGGCGGAGCGGGACACCGTGTTCCTGGAGTACAACCACCGCGCGGGCGAGGTTTTGAACGCGACGGTGAAGCGGCTGGAGCCGATGGATGTGATCTTCGATCTGGGCAAGGCCGAGGCGCGGATGCCGAAGCGGGAGCAGAGCCGGCTGGAGCAGTTTGCTGTGGGTGAGCGGGTGCGCGTTGTGTTGCTGCGCGTGGATCGGGCGGCGAAGGGTCCGCAGGTGATTGTGTCGCGGGCGGCTCCGGCGCTGGTGCAGAATTTGTTCCAGAGCGAGGTTCCGGAGATTTATGACGGGACGGTTTCGATTCGCGCGATTGCGCGCGAGGCGGGCGAGCGGACGAAGATTGCGGTGATGAGCCGCGACAAGGACGTCGATCCGGTTGGCGCTTGCGTGGGCATGAAGGGTATGCGCGTGCAGTCGATTATTCGCGAGTTGCGCGGCGAGAAGATCGACATTATTGAGTTCTCGGAAGAGATTACGACGTTTGCGGAGAAGGCTCTGCAGCCGGCGAAGGTGAGCCGGGTTTCGATTGTGGACCTGGCGGACAAGCAGATTGAAGTGATCGTGGATGACACGCAGTTGTCGCTGGCGATTGGCAAGAAGGGCCAGAATGTACGGCTGGCGGCGAAGCTGCTGGGCTGGAAGATCGACATCAAGAGCGAGGAAGAGAAGCGGCAGGAAGTCGAGCAGCAGATGCAGGCGATGGGCGGCGGCGTGACCACTCCGATTGAGCAGATTACGGAGCTGGGCGAGTCGATTCAGGAGAAGCTGATTGCGGCCGGCATTACGACTGTGGAAGAGCTGGCGGACATGACGCCGGAGCAACTGGAAGAGATTCCGGGCATTGGCGAGAAGACGCTGGAGAAGATTTCGGTTGCGGTTCGGCACTACTTCGGCCAGTACGAAGAGGGTGAGGAGCGGCCGGAACCTGTGGTTGCAGAGCCCACCCGTGACGGTGAAACTGTCACGGATGGGGCACCCGGTTTAGTGGAAGCGAGTTCGGGGGATGCTACGCCGGAGGAGATTCTGGCTGCGGAGAAGGGTTCGGGCGGCAAGGTTAAGGAAGTACGTGACGTGTCGACTGAGGACATTGCCGAGGCTGAGGACGAGGATTCGGAGAGCGATGCGTTTTCGGACGCGGATGCTCGTGAAGAGAAGATCGAGTTAGACAACGATGCCGTGGATACGCTGGTGAACGACAGCCAGGAAGTATCGGACGAAGGCATTGACGACGAGAACGACCGTGGCTAACGGATTCCCACATCTCAGAGACGAGATGTGGGGCACCCGTTGCCAGGCAGACAAACGCATTGCCGGGTTGCAATCGGCGGTTTCAGGGATTGCGATTTCGGGGATAATAGAGATTCACACAAATTCCTTCTTCGATGAGGCTGATATGAACAGCTAAGCGCGCAGGGGAAATGAAAAGGGACGGATGAGCAAAGTTCGAATCAACGATCTCGCACGCGAAATGGAAGTCAAGAGCCGGTCCATTCTGGACGCTCTGACGGCGGTTGGCGTGACTGAGCCTAAGACGCACTCGAGTTCGATTGAGGCCGATGAGGCCGAGAAGGTGCGCAACTATTTCAAGGGCCAGCGATCTGGCACCTCGACGCCGAAGGCGAAGGTAGAGACGAAGCCGGCGTTCGATCTCTCGCACATCTCGAAGCCGGGCGACGCGCTGAAGGCTGATTCTGGCGCGGAAGCAGGCTGAGTTGGAGGCGCGGAATGCTCCGCCGCCACGTCCCGCGGCTGTGGTTGCGGCGCGACCGGTGACGGCTGCGCCTGCTGCGACGACTGTGGCGCGGCCTGCGGTTCAGGCGAGCGCGGCACATGGAATGGCTCCGGCGGCAGTGGCGACTGCTCCTGCTGTTCCTGCGCCGCGGCGGATTATGCCGCAGCCAAGCCAAGGCGCCCGGATTGTCACGCCGGCGACTCCGGCGATTGCGAGCAAGCCCCCTGCGGGGACAGTGGTGGTGCGGCCTCCTGTGGTAGCGGTTCCTCCGGCGCAGGCCCAGTCCGCTGCGGCGGAGTGCAGTTACGCCTGTGGTGGTTGCGCCGCCAGTGGTGGTGGCTCCTCCGGTGAAGGCTGCTGCTCCTGCTGTGGTGGCTCCGCCGGTGAAGGTGGTTGCGGCTCCGGCAGTTGCGGCTCCGGTTGCTGCGCCTGAGGCTCCGGAAGTGGTTGAACCGAAGATTGAGGCAGTGCAGGAAGTGGCGGAGGCTCCGGTGGTTGAAGCGCCGGCAGCTCCGGTGGTTCCTGTGCGCCGCGTGGTGATGCCGCAGACTGGACCGCGGCCGATTTATACGGCTCCGGCGGGCTCTGCGGCGGGGATTCAGCGTGGACGACCGATCTTCGAGCGCCCGCGTCCGGGTGGACCTCCGGGAGCACCGGGCTCGCGCCCGCCATCGTCGATGGCTCCGGGAGCACGCAGGCCGATGCATCCGACGCGGACATTTCCGCGGGATCGCCGGGCGGACCCGGTGGACCGCCGCGTCCTGGCTTTACTCCGGGAGCGCGGCCGGCATTTGGTGCGCGGCCAGGTGGAGCGCCGGGAACGGGCGAAGCGCCGCCGACTGGGATGCGTCCGGCTGCGAGGCCGGGACAGCGGCGCGGCGGACAGCGCTACGAGAAGGTGAAGGAAGGCCCGATGAAGGGCTTCCAGCCGCCGCCGCGCTATGGCGGGGCGATGATGTCGCAACGAGCCGCTGCCGATTACGAAGAACATCACGGTGACGGAAGGGATCAGCGTCAAGGACCTGGCGGAGAAGCTGGATGTGCGCGGCAAGGACCTGATTGCGACGCTGCTGATGAAGGGCGTGTTCGTGACGGTGAACCAGTCGCTGGACGGCGGACCTGGTGAAGGACGTGGCGCGGCAGTTTGGCGCGGACGCGACGGTGATCTCGGTCGAAGAGCAGTTGGAGAACGAGGCGATCGAAGGCTTCCTGGAAGATACGACGGGGATGGTCGAGATTACGCGGTCGCCGGTGGTTACGGTTATGGGCCACGTCGATCACGGTAAGACTTCGTTGCTGGATGCGATTCGTTCTACGGATGTGGCGGCGGGTGAGGCTGGCGGAATTACGCAGCACATCGGCGCTTACAAGGTGAAGATCACGAAGCCGGATTCTCCGGCGTTCGGGCGCGAGATCGTGTTCCTGGATACTCCGGGTCACGAGGCGTTTACACGGATGCGTGCGCGCGGCGCGAAGATCACGGACATCGTGGTCGTCGTGGTTGCGGCGGACGATGGCGTGATGCCGCAGACGCTGGAGGCGATCGACCACGCGAAGGCGGCGAATGTGCCGATCATCGTGGCGGTGAACAAGATCGACAAGCCGGATGCGAATCCCGACAAGGTGAAGCAGCAGTTGGCGGATCGCGGATTGCAGCCTGAGGCATGGGGCGGAACGACCGTGTTCGTGGATGTTTCGGCGAAGAAGCGGACGAACCTGGACCTGCTGGAGGAGATGATCTGCCTGGTGGCCGATCTGGGCAACCTGAAGGCTACGCCGGATCGTCCTGCTGTGGGTACGGTGATCGAAGCGAAGCTGGATCGCGGGCGCGGCGCTGTGGCGTCGGTGCTGGTGCAGAACGGAACGTTGAAGACCGGCGACAGCTACATTGTCGGCAACACGTTTGGCAAGATTCGCGCGATGTTCGACGACCGCGGGCGGCCGATTACGGAAGCCGGGCCGTCGACGCCGGTGGAGATCCTTGGACTCGAGGGGATGCCGGATGCGGGCGACACGTTCCTGGTGATGGCGGACCGCGACAAGGCCAAGGGCATTGCGCAGTACCGCAAGATGAAGGAGCGCGAGGCTCAGTTGGCGAAGTCGAGCCGCGTGTCGCTGGAAGGTCTGGCGGAGCAGATCAAGCATGCAGGCATGAAGGATCTGAACCTGATTGTGAAGGGCGACGTGCAGGGCTCGGTGGAAGTGATTGCCGAGGATCTGCAGCGGATGTCGACCGAGAAGGTTCGGGTACGTGTGCTGCACTCGGGTGTGGGCGCGATTACGGAGTCGGACGTGCTGCTGGCGTCGGCGTCGAACGCGGTCATTATCGGGTTCAACGTGCGGCCTGACCGCAAGTCGCAGCGAAGTTGCGGAGCGCGAGAACGTCGAGATTCGGCTGCACTCGATTATTTACGAGCTGCGCGACGAGATCGAAAAGGCGATGTACGGGCTGCTGGATCCGGTGTTCAAGGAGAACTACGCGGGCAAGGCCGAGGTGATCAACGTCTTCAAGATCACCAAGGTTGGCCAGATTGCCGGCTGCCGCGTGACCGATGGCATCATTACACGGACCGCACAGGTTCGCGTGATGCGCGAGGGCACGGAGGTTTGGCGCGGCAAGATCGGATCGCTGAAGCGCTTCAAGGACGACGTGAGCGAAGTGCGCCAGGGCGTGGAGTGCGGTATCGATCTGGACGGCTTCAAGGATATCCGCGTGGGCGACGTGATTGAGTCGTTTACTACGGAGAAGCTGGCGGATGAGCTGGGACAAAACTCGATTGCTGCTCGGAAGGCTGAGAAGGAAGCTGCGGCTTCTGCGGCTGCGAGTGCGGCGGCTGAGGCAGCGGAGACGGCGAACGCCTGAGGCAGTTGCTAGTTCCTAAGTGCTAGAGAGGTCGGCAGAGATGCCGGCCTCTTTTGTTTTTTTGTCGAGGAGTGACACCTGTCACTGCTAATTCCCTGCTTGCGCCTGATCCTATAGATGACTCCTTTTTGAAATGCGAATAAGAGAGTTGCGGCATCGCGCCGAATTGCTTTGGCGGCGCAGACTTGTGCCATAAGGATTGGGATTGAACTTGCAGAGGGTTGGTTTGTGCAGCCGGGCGGCCGGTTGTTGTTGGGAGCGACGGTCGGTTTGGGTGGTGGTTGGCCTGGTGGTGGCTTTGATGGCGGGGGTTTCGAGCGGGTGGGCGCAGAGTCCGTTTCGGGAGTTTCACGATCACAATGCAGAGGTGAAGGCGCTGCAGCCTACGTGGGTGACTCCGCTGGTGGGGACTACTCCGCTGCTGGGGCAGTTTGTGCGCGAGGAGTATGTGCGGCAGAGGGTGGTGGGTGGGGATTCGGTTTGGAATATTGGGAATGGCAAGGGGTTGAGCTTGATTCTGTTTCCGCGGATCGAGACGGACCTTTCCGTGCCGAACTACGTGGTGCACGGAGCGGCGGCGGGGACGGATGGGTTTGGGGATTTCTGCTTTACGGCGCGCGTAAGGATCGCTTCGGGCGACAGGGAGCGCGGGAACTACAGCATTTCGGCGGTGGCGAGCCAGACGTGGGCGACGGGCCAGGGAAAGAATGGAGCTGCGTCGGCGACTACCGGGATCACGATGGCTGGGGGCAAGGCGTTTGGGCGATTCGCGGCGCTGGGATCGGTGGGGGCAACGCTTCCGGCGAGTGCAGGGCTGGCTACGATTGGGCGGCCAGTCGCGGTGAATACGGCGTTAGAGATGCATGTGAGGCCTAAGCTGTGGGCGCAGGTGGAGTCGAACTCGACTTTTTATAATGGCGGATCGCATGATGGCAAGGTGCAGACGTTTGTGACGCCGGGGGTTTTTCTCGTCCCGCTGAAGTGGAGTGCGAAGAGCAAGAGCTATGTGCTGGTGGGGGTGGGGATGCAGTTTGCGACTACGCAGTTTCATACTTCGGACCATAACTTGATTGTGGACACGAAGGTTTATTTTTAGGTTCGAGGTTCGAGGTTCGAGGTTCGAGGTTCGAGGTTCGAGGTTCGAGGTTCGAGGTTCGAGGAGCTGATGGGCGACATGGTTTGCCGGTTGCGCTGTTATGCTCGGAGGTAGATGTTTTCTACGATTAAGATGGTGTTCGTGTACGTGGTGCTGGGGACTCTGGCTGGGGTGGTGGGTATTCCCTACTCGCTGGTGGTGGGGAATGTGAAGGTACTGTACCGCTGGGTGATGTGGATTCTGCGGGTGGGAGCGCGGGCGGGTGGGATTCGCGTAGAGGTTAGCGGCCTGGAGAATGTGCCGGCGGGCGTAAGCTGCATCTTTCTGTCGAACCATGTTTCGAACCTGGATCCTCCGCTGATTTTTCCTGCGCTGCCGGGGCAGAGTTCGGTTTTGCTGAAAAAAGGATTGATGAAGATTCCGATATTGGGGACGGCGATGCGGCTGGGGCAGTTTGTTCCGGTGGAGCGCGGGAATCGGCGGGAGGCTGCGCGGGAGAGCGTGGCGGCGGCGGCGGACGCGCTGCGATCGGGGCTGCATATGCTGATTTTTGCGGAGGGCACGCGGTCGAAGGATGGGCGGCTGGCGAATTTCAAGAGCGGGCCGTTTTATCTGGCGAAGGAGACTGGGGCTCCGATTGTGCCGATGATTATTACGGGCACGGAGACGATGATGAAGAAGCATAGCGCGGCGGTTTTTCCGGGTGTTGCGCGGATTGAGTTTTTGCCGGCGATTGATTCGGGGGCTTATCCAACGCGGGAAGAGTTGATGCGGGCGTGCCGGGCGGAGATTGTGGGGGCTTTGCCGGTGGAGATGCGGCCGGTCTAGTGACAGTGGTTGGGAAATCCAGTTAGATGCCCTGAGAAACAAATACAGGGATTCTTCGCTGCGCTCAGAATGACAAGGGCGTTTTTTGCCTAGCACTTAGTACCGAGCAACTAATACCTATTTGACGATGGCGTTGAAGCCGTCGGCGAGGACTCGCTGGCGCATGGCTTCGGCGTCTTTTTTATCGGCGAAGGGGCCTATCTGGACGTGGAGGAGCTTGTCCTGAGGCTCGCGGTGGACAGCTACGCTGTAGCCTTTTTTCTGGAGTGAGGCGAGGAGGATGTCGGCTACGTCCTGGCTGGAGACGGCGGCTACCTGGACCATGAAGGCAGTTGTTGGTTGTTGGTTGCTAGTTGCTAGTTGGGGCGGCGGTGGCGAGATCTTGTCACCAGCAATGGCGGCATCGGCGGGCTTCGCGGGTGTTGAGGCTGGCGGATTGAGGGAGACAACAGCGGTTTGCGCGGGAGTGGCGGGTGCTGGTGGGGTGTCGGTCGATTGCGCTACGGGGGCGGCTGCGGGTTTGTTGCTGAGGCTGCCGGCGTTGGGCTTGGGCAGGAGCGAGGTGGCACCGGTGGCGGGATCGACTACGACGGCGGCCTGCGCGGTTTGCGCGGATTTGTGGCCCATGGTGTAGCCGAGTCCGAAGACGGCGGCGAAGGCGAGTGCGAGGACGAAAAAAATGCCGAGGATGGTGGGCGTGCCGAGGGAGATCTCGCGGTCGGCACGGTTGGGATCGGCGCGGCGTTCATAGCCGCGGGTAGGCAGTTCGTCCTCGTCGAAGGGACGGTTGGCGCTCATCCTTTGGGTTCCTTATCCGGCGTGACTGCTAGTGGAGTTGCGGGTGCAGCGTTGATGGTTTTGTTGAAGAGGTTGATGAGTTCCATGGGCAGGGGGAAGACGATGGTGGTGTTCTTCTCGACGCCGATTTCGGTGAGGGTTTGCAGGTAGCGGAGTTGCAGGGTCATGGGCTGAGTGGCCATGAGGGCGGCGGCGTCGACGAGCTTGGCGCGGCGTTGAATTCGCCTTCGGCGTGGATGATCTTGGCGCGGCGCTCGCGCTCGGCTTCGGCCTGCTTGGCCATGGCGCGGAGCATGTTTTCGGGCATGTCGACCTGCTTGACTTCGACGGAGACGACTTTGAGGCCGAAGGGGGCGGTGTGGCCGTCGATGATGGTCTGGATGCGCTGGTTGAGCTGGTCGCGGTGGGAGAGGAGCTGGTCGAGTTCGACTTCGCCGAGGACGGAGCGGAGGGTGGTCTGGGCGAACTGCGAGGTCTGGTAGACGTAGTTGGAGACCTCGATGACGGCCTTGACGGGGTCGACGACGCGGAGGGTGATGACGGCGTTGACCTTGAGGGTGACGTTGTCGCGGGTGATGATGTCCTGCGCGGGGACTTCCATGGCCTCCTGGCGGAGGGAGACGCGGACGATGTGTCGATGGGGCGGAAGACCAG
Organism: uncultured Acidobacteriaceae bacterium; assembly: GCA_963822225.1. Taxonomy (GTDB): domain Bacteria; phylum Acidobacteriota; class Terriglobia; order Terriglobales; family Acidobacteriaceae; genus Edaphobacter. The sequence continues at coordinate 502,864 of CAWGGW010000006.1, forward strand.
GATGATGCCGGGACCGGAGGCGTCGTGGCGGACGCGGCCAAGGCGGAAGACGACGCCGCGCTCGTACTCCTTGAGGATTTTGATGGAGTTGAGGATGTACAGGAGGAGGATGGCGATGGCGATGAGGATAGGCATGGACGACGGCATGAGGGCGCGGCTTTCCGGCTGGAATAGATTGCGCAGCCGGGTTGATTGTAAATGGTGGCGGGGTCGTGAGGCGTCGTCTATCGGGTGGGGCAGGTTCGAGTTTGAATAACCCCACATGCTAGGCGCGCCGCATGGCTCGACAGAAGGAGAAATCGATGAGTAATAGACTAAGCAGAGGTCGTCCTTCAGGAGAGATAAGATGCTTGAGCTTGCGTTGCCGCCGAAGTGTGTACGAATGCCGGATGGCAGATTTTTGCTTCGGTCAATATCGAGCGCCCGACGGCTTGCTATGAGATATTTGGGATTCGTCGTGGTACTCGCCTGCGGTGCCTACGCGCAGGACACGCGAGTTGTTACCGAACCTGTGATTCCAAATCTTTGCGTGACGCTTGATGCGCACCTCAAGTCGATTAGGGTAGGACCGTACGATACCCTGGCCGCTGCCGACGAATCCAAGTTGGACACCCAGCGCATTCAAAGCGCCATTGATCGCTGCCCCAAAGGTATGACCGTTGTACTCCGGTCGCTAGGATCTGCGAACGCATTCGTTAGCGGCCCGCTGGAACTGCGAGACAGTGTCACGCTGAAGGTTGAGAGAGGGGCGATATTGTTTGCATCAATCGATCCGAGTGCGTTCGAGAATACCCCTGGGAGTTGTGGGGTGCTGAACGACGTTCCGGGTGCGGGTTGCAGACCATTTATCTCTGCGAAAGATGTATCTGGCGCGGGAATCATGGGTGACGGGGTTATCGACGGGCGTGGTGGGATTAAGTTGCTCGGCAAGGGCCTGTCGGCGTGGGAGATCGCGCAAAAATCCGGCCCGGGAGGCAAGAGACTTAGTCGCCTGATCGTCGCCGAGCATGCGAACGATTTCACACTCTACAACATAACCCTTAGAAACTCACCTAATTTCAACGTTTCTTATAACGGCGGGAATGGGTTCACCGTTTGGGGCGTGAAGATCGACACGCCGCAGCGTGCCGTCAAACTATCGCAGCCGCTCTCGCGCAATACGGATGGCATCGATCCAGGAAACGGTTCGAGGAATATCACCATTACGCATTCGTACATTCGCGTGGGCGATGACGATATTGCGATCAAAGGTGGAAAGGGTGGCCTGACGAACATGACTGTGAGCCACAACCATTTCTATTGGGGTCACGGCATGTCCATTGGATCGCAGACGAATGGCGGCGTGAGCAAGGTTCAGGTCTTCGATCTGACGTTGGATGGCACCGATTCCGGGATCAAGATTAAGCTCGGCAAGTGACCGTGGTGGACTTGTGCACGACGTTGTTTATGAAGATTGTGGTAAGCGTTATACTTGCGGTCGGAAACGCGTTGGCAGCACTCCGGGGCTAAAGCCCGTTTTGTGAGGGGCGCGGTTTACCGCGGGCTAAAGTCGCTGCTACTCCGAAGATAAAAGCGAAGGCAGGGATGAATGGAATACCGGCAGTTGGGTGAGACGGGGTTGCGGGTTTCTGTGGTGGGGTTTGGGGCTTCGCCGCTGGGGGATGTTTTTCGGAAGACTACGCCGGAGGAGCGGAATGGGGCGGTACACCTGGCGGTGGATCGGGGGATCAACTTCTTCGATGTGTCGCCGTATTACGGGATCACGCTGGCGGAGGAGCGGCTGGGTGAGGCTCTGGCGGGGCGGCGCGACAAGGTGGTACTGGCTACGAAGTGCGGGCGGTATGGCGGGGCGGAGTTCGATTTTTCGGCGGGGACGATTACGGCGGGGTTTGAGGAGTCGCTGAAGCGGCTGCGGACGGATTATGTGGACCTGCTGCAGGCGCATGATGTGGAGTTTGGGCATGTGGAGCAGATTGTGGAGGAGACTCTGCCGGCGATGCGGCGGCTGCAGGAGCAGGGCAAGGCGCGGTATATCGGGATTACGGGCTACTCGCTGAAGAATTTGATGGAGATTGCGGGTCAAGGCGAAGGTCGATTCGATTCTGAGCTATTGCAGGTACAACCTGCTGATTACGGATATGGAGCGGGAGCTGGTTCCGTTTGCGAAGGAACGCGGGATTGGGGTGATCAATGCTTCGCCGCTGCATATGGGGATCATTACGGAGCGGGGGGCTCCGGAGTGGCATCCTGCTCCGGCGGCGGTGCGGGATGCGGGGCAGAGGGTGGTGGAGGTGTGCAGGGCGCGGGGGTGGATGCTTCGGAGGTGGCGCTGAAGTTTTGCGTGGATTATGCGGGGGCGGCTAGTACGCTGGTGGGGCTGTCGTCGAGGGAACATGTGGAGCGGAATTTGAAGGCGATGGAGTTGGAAGTGGATGCGGAGTTGTGGCGGGAGATTGCGGAGGCGGTGGGCGGGGAGAAGGATGTGACGTGGGCGTCGGGGTTGGAGGAGAATTGGGGGTAAGGTTCGAGGTTCGAGGTTCGAGGTTCGAGGTTCGAGGTTCGAGGTTCGAGGTTCGAGGTTCGAGGTTCGAGGTTCGAGGAATGGATGCCGGATGAGATCCGGCAGATTCTGATGCTTTCCGTGTCAGAATGACGAGCGTAAAGGACGCTGGCGGATGCGGGATGCGATGAAGTTTTTGGCGGTGGATCTGGGGGCGAGCGGCGGGCGCGTGATGGTGGGCGCGTGGGATGGTCGCGGGTTTGAGCTGGAGGAGTTGCACCGGTTTGCGAATGGCGGAGTGACGGTGCGCGGCGGGGTGGAGTGGGACGTGCTTCGGCTGTGGTCGGAGATTCAGATTGGGCTGAGGATGTACGCCGCGAAGTTTGGCGGGGCTCCGGCGGGGATTGCAGTGGATGCGTGGGGTGTGGACTTCGGGTTGCTGGATAAGGCTGGGCGGCTGGTGGGGAATCCTACTTGCTATCGCGATCCGCGGACGAATGGGGTTCCGGCGAAGGTGTTTGCGAAGGTGAGGAGGCGGAGATTTTTGCACGCACCGGGCGTGCAGACGATGCAGATCAATACGCTGTTTCAGCTGGCGGCGATGGAAGGCGATTCGCGGCTGGAGCGGGCGGAGACTCTGCTGATGATTCCGGATCTGTTTGCGTATTTTTTGTGTGGGGCGAAGAGCGTGGAGTATACGGAGGCTTCGACTACGCAGATGTATCGGCTGGGAACGGGGGATTCGGCCGGGGGGTGGGATAACCGGATGCTGCGGCGGGTGGGGATTCCGGAGCGGATTTTGCCGGGGGTGGTGCAGCCTGGGACGGTGCTGGGGGATGTGAGCGCGGATGTGCTGGAGGGGTGCGGGCTGAGTGGGAAGGTTCCGGTGATTGCCGTGGCGTCGCACGATACGGCCAGCGCGGTGGCTTCGATTCCCGGGCTGGATGAAGGAAGCGCGTTTATTTCGAGCGGGACGTGGAGCTTGATGGGGGTGGAGCTGGATGCGCCGGTGACGACGGAGCGGGCGCGGGAGCTGGGATTTACAAATGAGGGCGGGTGCGGCGGCAAGACATCTGCTGATGCGGAATATTACGGGGCTGTGGATTCTGCAGGAGTGCGTGCGGCAGTGGGAGAAGGAAGGCAGGAAGTGCGGGTGGGGCGAGATTATTGCGGCGGCGAAGGAGAGCGCGGCGTTCCGGCGGGTGATTCTGCCGAATGCGCCGGAGTTTGGGGCGGCGGGAAATATGCTGGAGGCGATTCGGGGGTTCTGCAGGAACAGCGGGCAGACGGAGCCGGAGACGATGGGCGAGTTTGCGCGGTGCTGCTTTGAGAGCTTGAGTTTGGCTTACTGGTCGGCGCTGACGGCGCTGCGGGATTTGACGGGGAGAGATATTCGAGTGATTCGGGTGGTGGGTGGCGGGTGTTTGAATACTTTTCTGTGCCAGATGACTGCGGACGCTTGCGGATGTAGGGTGGTGAGCGGGCCGGCTGAGGCTTCGGCGCTGGGAAATGTGATGCTGCAGGCGGTTGCGGTGGGCGAGTTGGAGAACGTGGCGGATGGGCGGGCTTCGGTGGGCAAGTCGCTGGAGTTGGTGGAGTATGAGCCGCGAGGTGGGGATGCGTGGGCGGATGCACAAGGGAAGTATGGGAAGTTGGAGGGAGCGGTTGTGGGGAGTTAGGAGCGGGTTTCGAGAGCTGTAAGCTGTGAGCTATAAAGCTTTCAGCTTTCGCGTTGCGGCTGATGAGTGGTGACTGGTAAGAGTTTGTTTATTTGCAAAGGATTGAGGAGATGACGATGGCGGCGTATGTGATTCCCGAGGTTGCGGTTCCGGTGGCGAAGAAGGCCAAGGAAGTGGTGTTGATTGCGAACGGCGATCTGCGGCAGAGTGCGAACCAGGTTTGCTGGCCGGCGCAGGCTGAGGTTGAGGCCGCGGTGACGAAGGCGTTTGAGGCCGAGGGATGGGCGGTGCGGAGGGCGCATCCTTATCGCGAGGATTTGAAGCATGGGTTCATTTACAACCAGCGGATGGGGATGGATGTGTTTACGGGGATCGATCCGGAGTCGCCGGTGGTTGTCGTCGAGGCGGTTTGGCAGTACACGCATCATGTGCTGGCGGGGTTGGTGAGTCATCGCGGGCCGATTTTGACGGTGGCGAACTGGTCGGGACAGTGGCCGGGGCTGGTGGGGATGCTGAACCTGAATGGGAGCTTGGCGAAGGCGGGGGTGAAGTTCTCGACGCTGTGGAGCAGGGATTTCGACGATGCGTTTTTTGTGAAGGGACTGAAGCAGTGGATCAACGAAGGCAAGATCGATCACGACATCAGCCAGGTACGGGCGCTTGATGCGGCGAGGTTGCCGGATGCGGAGAAGAAGCTGGGCGCGGCGCTGGCGAAGGAGTTGAAGAGTAAGAAGGCGATTCTGGGCGTGTTCGATGAGGGGTGTATGGGGATGTATAACGCCATCATCGAGGATTCCCTGCTGAACCAGACGGGCGTGTTCAAGGAGCGGCTGAGCCAGTCGGCGCTGTTTGCGGGGATGCAGGCGGTGACGGATGAAGAGGCGGGCAAGGTGCGCATCTGGCTGGATAAGAGTGGGATGAAGTTTATGACCGGGCCGAACGAGGCGACGGACCTGACTGATGCGCAGATTTTGCAGCAGTGCAAGATGTACATCGCTGCGCTGCGGATTGCGGATGAGTTTGGCTGCGATGCGATTGGGATTCAGTATCAGCAGGGGCTGAAGGACCTGGCTCCGGCTTCGGACTTGGTTGAAGGGCTGTTGAATAATGCGGATCGGCCGCCGGCGTTTGGTGCGGCGGGGAAAGAGCTATATGCGGGTAAGCCGCTGCCCCACTTCAATGAAGTGGATGAGTGCGCGGGGCTGGATGCCGTGATCACGAATCGCGTGCTGACGGCGATGGGGCTCGATCCGGCGACTACGCTGCACGATGTGCGGTGGGGCGAGGATTACAAGGGCGAATTTGTGTGGGTGTTTCAGATTTCAGGGGCGGTGCCTCCGTCGCATATTACGGGCGGATACAAGGGCGCGACCAGCGAGCGGCAGCCGCCGATGTATTTCCGGCTGGGTGGGGGGACGCTGAAGGGCGTTTGCAAGCCGGGCGATGTGGTTTGGAGCCGGATATTCACCGAGGGCGGGAAGCTGCACGCGGATATCGGGCGGGCGACGGCGATCGCTCTACCGGCGGAGGAGACGGAGCGGAGGCTGAAGTCGGTGACTCCGCAGTGGCCGATTATGCATGTGAAGCTGCATGGGATTTCGCGCGACCAGTTTATGGCGCGGCATCATGCGAACCATGTGAATGTGGCGTATGCGGATTCGGCGAAGGCGGCGGATAAGGTGCTGGCGGCGAAGGCGGCGATGATGGCGGAGCTGGGGATTGAGGTGCATGTCTGCGGGGAGTGATGGGAGTTGTTGGTTGTTGGTTGTTACGGGAAGCGCAAAGAGAGACCCCATGGTCGGCGCGATGAAGCTGCGTCGAACATGGGGCACCCGGATTTCCGATGAGGTTGTCTAGAAGCGGACGAAGAAGCCTACGGTGGGTTCGGTTGCGAGGGGGCGGCGGGTGATGGTGAGGTAGTTCTGGAGGAAGTCGGGCGCGAGGTAGACGAGTTGGCGGAAGGCTACGCGCATGCCGAAGGGGCTGTTGTTGGGGAAGTTACCTTCGACTCCGACGGTGTAGTAGTAGACGGCGCGATACTGGAAGGGCAGGCCCTGGCCGCCGCCTGGGGTGGGATGGAATTTGATGGTTCCACCGCCGGCTCCGAGGAAGGGCGTGAGGCCGAAGGGGCGGTACTTGAGGTGGGCGATGTAGCCGAGGGTGAGTTCGTGGACTCCGGTCTGGACTCCGCCGAAGAGCAGGTTCTGGGTAGGTGGCGGGGTGAAGGTGTAGTCCTGGGAGTAGCGGAGGTTGGTGAAGTTGAACTCAAAGCCAACGTAAGGCTTCATGGTGTAGCGGAGGGTTGCGAGTTCGCCGACGGTGCTGGAGGTGCGGATGGAGAGCTGGGTGTGGGTGAGGCTGGCGTCGCGCTGCTCGATACCGGAGACGGTGGAGACGAAACTGCCGGCGGCGCTGACGGCGAGGTCGATTTTGGCGAGCTGCTTCTGGACGGGGGTGAGTGGGGCGGGGGTATCTTCCTGACCGATCGCCTGGGATGCTGGGAGACTGAAGAGGCACAGCAGGAGAGCTGGGACGAGCGGGCTGGTTCCAGCCAGGATGGATCGGCGAAACGAAATCGGCATGTAGAACGGACTCCCTTGCGGCAAAAATTGCGCTTCTGTAAGTCTACTCTGCGGGAGGGCTTATTGGCTGGCCGGGAAAGGGCTTAACACCGATTTACAGCGATTGAACCGATCGGGGACGAAATGCAGGAACGACCGCGGATTTCGCCGAGAAACAGGGATGGGGCAGGATATCGAGTGGTCCGATTCGGCTGGTATGATCGGGACGGCAAAATACAGGTTTTGAGCGCGTGAAATAGAGCGATTGGAGTGTGTGCATGCAGGTTTCGACATCGGCTGGGAACACAAACGCCAGAGAGCAGCAAGGGCGTGCCGGTGTTTCCGGTGGGGCAGATGGCGCTGTTTGTGCTGGTGACGGTGCTGTTTTTTCTGTGGGGGATGTCGAACAACCTGACGGACATTCTGGTGCAGCAGTTCAAGAAGTCGTTTGAGCTGTCGACAGTTCTCGGCGCAGCTGGTGTCGACGGCGAACTTTACGGGCTACTTCTGCATGGCGATTCCGGCGGCGCTGGTGATGCGGCGCTGGGGCTACAAGGCGGGGATGGTGATCGGGCTGTGCCTGTTTGGGGTGGGGATGGTGATGTTCTGGCCGGCGGCGGTGAGCGGGCAGTATTGCCGTTCCTGGTGGCGCTGTTTGCGGTGGGGTGCGGCGCTTCGATTCTGGAGACGGCGGCGAATCCGTTTATGGCGCAGTTCGGACCGGCGCCGACGAGCGAGCGGCGGCTGAACTTTGCGCAGTCGTTCAATCCTCCGGGAACGATCCTGGGAGTGTGGTTGGGGCGGACGTTCATCTTCTCGGGCGTGGAGATGACGCCGGCGCAGGTGGCGGCGCATGAAGGCGGCGGGGACGTACGCGGGCATATCTGCATACGGAGATCATGCGGGTGGTGCCGACTTACATTGCGCTGGGGTCGGTCGGTGCTGCTGTTTGCGTTTGTGCTGTCGCGGATGCAGTTTCCGACGATTGCGAGCGAGCATGAGGGCGATTCGGGAGGGCATGGAAGCTTCGCGGCGCTGCTGCATTATCCGCAGCTGTGGTTTGCGGTGGCGGCGAACGTGTTGCAATGTGGGCGCGCAGATCTGCGTGTGGAGCAACATGATCTTTTATATGAAGCAGTACACGACGGTGAGCGAAAAGACGGCGGCGAACTACATTATTTACTCGCTGGTGGCGATGCTGGCTGGGGCGGTTTGTTACGACTCCGCTGATGAAGCATGTCTCGCCGAGCAAGCTGCTGGGCATCTACGGCGCGGTCAATGTGCTGCTGATGGCGGTGGCGGTGACGCGGCCGGGGATGCTGGGTGCGTGGGCGATCGTGGCAGCGAGCTTCTTCCTGTCGATTATGTTCCCGACGATCTTTGCGCTGGGGTTGAAGGGGCTGGGCGAGAATACGAAGCTGGGCGGGTCGTTCCTGGTGATGGCGATTGTGGGCGGGGCGTTCTTTCCGCTGGTGCTGGGGTGGATTGCGGACCACACGGGCAGCATGGCGCTGGGATACATCGTGCCGCTGGTGTGGTTTGCCGGGGTGGCGCTGTATGGGTTTGCGGCGCCGCGGATTCTGCCGAAGCCGGGGAACACGGATCCCGAGGCTGGGCTGATTACGGCGGAGTTTGGGCAGGGATTTTAAGGGCAGTTGTTAGTTGTTAGTTGTTAGGTGTTAGGTGCCTGGATGCCTGCGTGCCAGGTGCCAGGTGCCAGGTGCCAGCGTGAAGACTAACAACTTAGAACTAACAACCAACAACTGTCTCTTAGAAGTGGCGGAGGGTTTCGGTGGGGCGTGGGCGGACGGTGGGGATGGTGTCGGCGGCGGTGGTGTCTGATTCGGGTTGGCGTGCGGAATCGGCGGGTTTGTCTGCTTTCTGTTCGAGGGAGCGGCTGACCAGGTCGCGGGAGCCGAGGCCGATGGCGAGGGCGAGGGTGAGGACGATTCCGCCGAAGAGGATTCCGAAGGCGAGTTCGACGACGGCGCCGCCGATTTCGAGGTGGTCGAGGACCATGGCGGCGGTGAGGACGAGGACGAGCCACTTGATGCCGAGGGAGAGGAAGCGGGCGTACTGCATCTGCAGATTGACCGCTCCGATGAGGACGGAGCGTGCGAGGAAGCGGGCGATGACGGTGCCGGCGATGAAGATGAGGACCGCGCCGACGGAGTGGGTGAGGTAGGGGATGAGGATGGCGTCGAGCTGCGAGTTGCCGGCGTAGGAGGCGTCGAACGCGGAGATGCCGATGATGCAGCCGAGGATGACGCAGGCCCAGAAGACGATGCGCGCGACGAGAGCAGTGGGCGAGTGGCCGGGGGACCAGTCGGAGACGTTGGCGGACTGGCGTGCGGGCGAAGCGCTCGTCGAATTTGGCGGCGGTGAGGATGCGGCGGAGGATCGCTGCGAGCAGCAGCTCCGATGGCGGTGAGGACGGCGACGGCGAGCAGAAGGGCGAGCAGGCCGGGGAGGAAGCTGGCCAGCTTGACGAGCACGCGGTGCATCGATTCTCTGAGGGCGAGTGCGATTTGTTGACCCATTGGGAACTCCGTTCCGGGTACCAGGTTCGAGGTTCGAGGTTCGAGGGAAAAGCAAAAGCAAATACGGAGATTCTGACTCTTCGAGTCAGAATGACGACCTTCACGATTACGGGTTGAAGCGGTCGGGCCAGCGCCAGCGGGATACGAGGTAGGGCTTGTCGGTTTCGAAGGCGGCGGCGAGGGCTTCGATGTGTTTTTCGGGGGACAGGTTTCGGCTGCGGCTCCGCTGATGAGGAGGAGGTGAGAGGCGACCCAGGCGAGGTAGAGCGGGGTGAGTGCGCCGAGCAGGTGGCTGCGGTTGATGGTGCGCAGGCGGTAGGCGAGGACGAAGTCGTAGACGATGCGGGCCCAGAGGGAGTCGGGCATGCGGAAGGCGGCGGGCGGCATGAGGGAGAGCTTCTTGAGGCCGAGGAGCGAGTTGGGCGGGAGGACGAGGGACCAGATCTCTTTGAGGTTGGTGTAGGCGAGGCGGAAGGAGTCGAGCATGGGCTGGACGTCTGGGGCTTCGGGAGGCTCGGTTTCAGAGAAGCGATCCCTCCGCTGCGCTGCGGGATGACAACGAAGGGGTGGCGGCGGGGGAGGATTCGGCCAGGGCGGCGGCGGCTTTGGGGGAGTAGGCGAGGCGGGCGCGCTGCCAGAAGCTGGCCTTGGCGTCGAGGTCGGCGAAGAGAGAGCCGGCGACCTGGGCGAGGAGCGAGTTGAGGTCGACGGCGTCGGGCTGAGGCAGGGTGCGGGCGCCGTCGGGGACTTCGGCGATGGTGAAGCTGGCGGTGGCGGCCTCTGCCACGGGCCAGATGAGAGCGGCGTTCTGGTTGGAGGCGGTGAGGCGCTGAGCGCAGGCGGCGAGGCGCTCGGCCAGGCGCGCGGAGAAGGCGAGGTCGATGGCGAGAGGGTAGCGCGGGCGGGTGCCGAAGAGGGCTCGGGTGACGGGGTAGAGGATGGCGGAGTTGACCAGGCCGTCGCGGGGGCCGAGCGTGTAGCGCGGAGTGGCGAGATCCGCGGGATTGTCTGTGGTGAGGACGGCGCCGGCGAGGGCGCGGAGGGATTCGGGCGAGAGGGATTGTGCTTCCGGGCCGAGGAGGATGCAGGCAGGGGAGTTTCGATCCTGTAACTGCTTGTGGGTGTTGAGGTAGTCGGCGGCGGTGAGGACCCATCCGGTGGTCGCGGCGGCGGCGGGGGTGTAGGTGGCGATGCGGAGGTTTTCGGCGGCGGAGATGGGAGCGGGATCGGGAGTGGCGACGTCGACTAATTGATTGGGGAAGGCTGCGGCGAGATTCGCGAGGGTGAGGTCGAGGGATTCGGGGGTGAGCGGGGTGAGGCTGACGAGGAGCGTGGATGCGGGAGTGCCCGGGCTTGGGATGGTTTCGGAGATGGTGGCGGTTGTGGCCATGGTCGTTCGAGGTTCGAGGTTCGAGGTTCGAGGTTCAAGGTTCGAGGTTCGAGGTTCGAGGTTCGAGGTTCGAGGTTCGAGGTTCGAGGTTCGAGGAAAGACTAATACGGAGATTCTGACTCTTCGAGTCAGAATGACGCTCTTCTTTTTGTTGGCACCCCTTTTTCTTCTATGGGTCCCCTTTTTCTTCTATGGCGCCCCCTTTTCTCAGTTGGGGAGGGCTAGGATGCCGGCGAGGGGGATTCGGACCCAGGCCGGGCGGTTGTTGAGCTCGTAGAGGAGCTCGTAGAGAGCTTTCTCGAGCAGGTAGGCGTTGAGCAGGCTATGGGCCTGCTGGGGTTGCGGGGTTAGATGCGGATTTGACGCCATCGTGATGCGCCAGGCGGTGAGGAACTCGGTGGAGACGGCATTTTGCCATAGCTGGGCCCAAGGTTCGAGGGATTTGACGGTGCCGGGGCGGCGCTGGGTGAAGTGTTCGAGGCCGGAATAGGCGGCGTAGCTGAAGGAGCGGAGCATGCCGGCGACGTCGCGGAGGGGGGATTGCTTGGCGCGGCGTTCGGCGAGGGTGCGGGCGGGTTCGCCTTCAAAGTCGAGGATGACGTAGTCGCCGCGGGCGCGGAGGACCTGACCGAGGTGATAGTCGCCGTGGATGCGGATGCGCTGGCCGGCCTCTTCAGGCGGGGCTTCGGTGATGGCGTGGGCGCGTTGTAGCAAGTCGAGGCGCTGGGAAAGAATGAGCGCGGCGGAGTCTGTCGTGGATTCATCGGGGAGCGTGGTGAAGGAGCGCTTGAGGGCGTCGAGGGTGCGGGCGATCTGGGTGTAGATGCGGTTGGCGTCGGCCTCGAGGGTTTGGGGAGTGAAGGGTTCGGGGATGAAGGCCGGGTTGTCTGTGGGGGTGGCGAGGGCGAGATGCATCTCGGCAGTGCGGCGGCCGAGGAGGGCTGCGGCGTGGAGGTAGAGGTCGGCGTGGTCTTGAATTTCCTGGTGGATTCGGGAGGTGGAAGGGCCGAGCGGCGCCGGGTCCAGGAAGGTTGGGGCAGTGCCGACGTCGGCTGGAGACGATGCTGTGGAAACGGACTCGTAGAAGCGGCGAGTTCGTCGAGGGTGAAGGCCCAGCCGTCGCCCTCGTTCTCGACGAGGCCCTGGAGCATGGCTAGGGTTGTCTCCTGGGACGGCGGGGTACGGTTCCCTTCCCTGCTGCCGCGAATTTCGCCGAGGAATGGAGCGATGCGCGGAAAGTGGGCTACTTCGGTGAGGAAGCGGCCGATTTCGGTGTCCGGGTTTTCGCCGGGCTGGAGGCGGCGGAAGAGTTTGAGGATGAGTTTCTGGTCGTAGAGGATGGAGGTGTTGGATTGTTCGGCTGATCCGAGGCGCGAGGGGAGTGGGGCGGTTCCGCGGGCGGCGTCGAAGGCGGTGGACTTGTGGCCGGAGAGGGTGGGGGGAAGGTACGAGGTTCGCGGTTCGAGGTTCGAGGTTTGAGAGTCCGAATCTTCAGCCGCAGCGGGGGCGGGAGGTGTGACCGCGATCAGAGTGGATTCGGTTTCGATCAGGGTGAGGAGGGATTGGCGGACGTCTTCGCGGGCGGTGGCGTCGTGGAGGATCGCGGGACCCTGGGCGGTGGTGAGGGAGGCGAGGATGGATGCGGCGGCATTGGCACGGACGGCGTCGGCTTCCGGGCCGGTGGTGAGGGCGAGCGGGAGTTGGTAGATGTCGGGGTCGCCTTCTGCGTAGGTGATCTGGATGAAGACGATGGCGGCGGGGAGGTTGGGCAGGTCGACCCAGTCGAGGATGCGAACGGTGGAGATGGTGCGGGACTTGGCTCCAAACCAGCGCTGGCGGGCGAGGTAGGCGGGGAGAAGTTCTTGCAGGAGGGTAAGGCCGGGGCCAGCCATGAGGTCTTGCCAGGAGCCGGTGACGAGTTCGAGCGCGGCTTCCCCGGTTTTCACGGTGGGGGCTTCGGGGACTTCAGGCGCGGGTTGGAGTTCGAGCCAGAGGAAAGAATACGGCGCGAGGGTGAGGGCGTAGGGGGTCTTGTCGATGGGAGGGAAAGCAACGTAGCCGAGCATCTCTACGGGGATCATGCCGTTGAAGCGGGAGAGGTCGAGGGAGACGGGCTGGGCGAAGCGGGAGAGGTTGGCTACGCAGAGAACGGTCTCAGTTTCGGGAGAATCGGCGGCGGAGGGTGGAGTTGTGTCAGAGACGGAGGGTGAATCGGGGTCGTAGTGGCGGAGGTAGGCGAGGACTTTGCGGTTTTCGGGGGCGAGGAATTCCTGGGTGCCGCGGCCGAAGACTTTGAAGAGCTTACGCAGGGCGATCATGTTGCGCGTCCAGTGGAGGAGCGAGGACTGATCGCTGAGCTGGGCTTCGACGTTGATGGCTTCGTATCCCCAGATGGGATCCATGATGACGGGCGCGTAGAGGCGGGCGGGAACGGCGCGGGAGAATCCAGCGTTGCGGTCGGAGGTCCACTGCATGGGGGTGCGGACGCCGTTGCGGTCGCCGAGGTAGATGTTGTCGCCCATGCCGATTTCGTCGCCGTAGTACAGGATGGGCGTGCCGGGGAAGCTGAAGAGGAGCGAGTTGAGCAGCTCGATGCGGCGGCGGTTGTTGTCGAGCAACGGCGCGAGGCGGCGGCGGATGCCTACGTTGATGCGCATGCGCGGGTCGGCGGAGTAGGCGAAGTACATGTAGTCGCGCTCGTCGTTGGTGACCATCTCGAGGGTGAGTTCGTCGTGGTTGCGGAGGAAGAGTCCCCACTGGGAGTTGTCGGGGATGGGCGGCGTCTGCGCCATGATGTCGGTGATGGGCAGGCGGTCTTCCTGGCGGAGGGCCATGTAGATGCGCGGCATCAGGGGGAAGTGGAAGGCCATGTGGCACTCGTCGCCGTCGCCGAAGTAGGGGCGGACGTCGGCGGGCCACATATTGGCTTCGGCGAGGATGACGCGGTTCTCGTATTCGGCGTCGATGACGGCGCGGATTTCCTTGATTTTGACGTGGGTTTCGGGGACGTTCTCGCAGGAGGTTCCGTCGCGCTCGACGAGGTAAGGAATGGCGTCGAGGCGGAGGGCGTCTACTCCCATGTCCAGCCAGAAGCGCATGGCGGTGAGGACTTCTTCCATGACGCGGGGATTGTCGAAGTTGAGGTCGGGCTGGTGGGAGAAGAAACGGTGCCAGTAGAACTGCTGGGCCACTTCGTCCCAGGTCCAGTTGGATTTTTCGGTGTCGGTGAAGATGATACGGACGCCTTCGTAGAGGCGGTCAGTGTCGGACCAGACGTACATGTTGCGCTCGGGCGAACCCTTGGGGGCGCGGCGGGCAGTCTGGAACCACGGGTGCTGGTCGGAGGTGTGGTTGATGACCAGCTCGATCATGACTTGCATGTTGCGCTGGTGGGCGGCGTCGAGGAATTGCTTGAAGTCGTCGAGCGTTCCGTAGGCGGGGTTGACGTCGACGTAGTTGGAGATGTCGTAGCCGTCGTCCTTGAGGGGCGAGGGGAAGAATGGCAGGAGCCAGATGCAGGTGACGCCGAGGTCCTGGAGGTAGTCGAGACGGGTGAGCAGGCCGCCGAAGTCGCCTATGCCGTCGCCGTTGGAGTCTTGAAAGGCGCGGACGTGCAACTCATAGATGAGAGCGTCTTTGTACCAGAGTGGGTCGGTGGCGCTGCCGGCTTTCTTCACGCGTACGTGCCCTCTTATCAACCACTATCTGAGGTTGGATGCAGAGACGCGCAGGAATGGCTAGTGGCCCGGCTGTAGAAACTTGCGCAGGCTGGGTATATCTGAGGTCTTGATGTCATCAATTCGCCAACCTACCGCAGTGCGCAGGAGGAAAAATTGCACGATGCGAGGCAGCGGTTCACTCGGAAACTTCAGTGTTGCCAATGCGGATGCGTGGGTTGCATCCACATTAGTAACTGCAAGTCCTGCCAGTTGCAGGCCATTGGCGTCCTGGCAATTGCAGATTGGATCAAAGTCCAGCTTTCCGACATATCCCCGCGGAGTGGAGTTGCGGTCTTTCTGCATAAGCGCGATGAGCCCGGGGGTGTAGATAGTTCCTGCGCCTCGCAGTCCTGCTTGAGCTTCCTCATCAGCCCTTGAAGCTCTTTGCTCATGTTGGATGAGCGTTCTGATGAACGACTCTGGAGTCGGAGCAGCAGCCGCGGTTTGCCCAAGGCTCGATTGGGTCAGCAGCAGGCAGGCGAAGAACACCGCGCTGATGAGTTGGGGTCGCGTTGAAAGGCCGTCGCGCATTGAGTGCAAGCATATCCCAGGCGCTGAAGCGCGATCTTTACGGCATCCTTGATTGCCCGGGCTAAAGTCCGGGCCTATCTCAGAAAGAAAAGCAACGGCTAGATACTGCGGATGTCTAGCATGTCGGCGGCGGAGGCTTTGCGGTTTACGCGGAGGATGTGGGCGGGCATGATCTGGGGGCGGAGGGCTACGTAGTTGGAGCGGTCGTGCCATTGGTAGTGGATGCCGGTGAGAAGGTCTTCGACGTCGAAGGTCTCGTCGTGGGCGATGCCGAGTTGTTTGAGGTCGAGGTCGAGCCAGCCGCCCTGCTCGTTGACGGGGTCGAGGTTGACGACGGTGAGGATGACGTTGGCTGTGCCGACGTCGACGCCGGGGGCGGACTTGGAGTAGGCGATGATCTGCGGATTGTCCACGTTGTGGAAGTGGAGCGAGAGGTCGCTCTGCAGCGCGGGGTTAGTGCGGCGGATCTGGTTGAGGCGGGTGATGAGAGGCGCGATGGATTGCGAGCCCTCGCGATTCCAGTGGCGAATCTGATACTTCTCGCTGTCCATGTACTCTTCGACGTCGGCCTGCTTTTTGCCGGGCGGGGCGACGGCGGGATGTTTTCGCATAGCTCGTAGGCGGGGCCGTAGATGCCATAGCTGGCGGCCAGCGTGGTGGCGAGGATGATGCGCTGCATGAAGGCGGGGCGTCCACCGTTCTGGAGCGAGGCGTGCAGTATGTCGGGCGTGTTGGGCCAGACGTTGGGAGTGAAGAAGTCGGACACCGGCGGCTTGGTGATCTCTTCGAAGTAGGACTGCAACTCCTGTTTTTCCGTGCGCCAGGTGAAGTAGGTGTAGGACTGGGTGTAGCCGCCCTTGGCGAGCGAGTACATGATGTGCGGGCGGGTGAAGGCTTCGGCGAGGAAGATGACGTCGGGTGATTCGGAATGAATTTCGGTGATGCACCACTCCCAGAATGGGAGGGCCTTGGTGTGCGGGTTGTCGACGCGGAAGACGCGGACGCCGCGGGCGATCCAGAACTGGAAGACGGAGCGGAGTTCGTCCCAGAGATTTTGCCAGTCGGAGGACTCGAAGTTGAGGGGGTAGATGTCCTGATATTTCTTGGGTGGGTTTTCGGCGTACTGGATGGTGCCGTCGGGGCGGTGAATGAACCAGTCGGGATGCTGTTTGACCCAGGGGTGGTCGGGCGAGCACTGGAAAGCGATGTCGAGCGCGAGTTCCATGCCGTTGTCGCGGGCGGCGGCGACGAGGTGATCGAAGTCGGCGAAGGTGCCTAGCTTGGGGTGGATGGCTTTGTGGCCACCTTCAGGTGCGCCGATGGCCCAGGGGCTGCCTTCGTCGATGTCGGGATTGGTGGAGGCGGTGTTGTTGGGGCCTTTGCGGAAGGCGCGGCCGATGGGGTGGATGGGCGGCATGTAGAGGATGTCGAAGCCCATGGCGGCGATTTCGGGGAGCAGGAGTTCGACGTCGCTGAAGGTGCCGTGGCGCGCGGGGTCGGGAGAGGTAGAGCGCGGGAAGAGTTCGTACCAACTGGAGAAGCGAGCTCGTTCGCGATCGACCCAGAGGTGGAGCTCGTTGGAGGTTGTGGCGTAGGCAAGGTCGGGATACTGGGCGGCTAGTTCTTCGATTTCGAGGGTGAGCGGGTAGTCGTAGACCGGGATGTTTTTTTCGGCGAGGATGCGCAGCGAACCGGCGATGGCTTTGAGGTTGCTGGCGTCTGGAGCCTTTCGCGCGAGAGGCCGCCTGATCGAGGAGTTTGGCTCCGATCTCGAAGGCTACGGGGATGTCCTGGGGCGGGAGGTTGCGCTTGGCGGGGTCGGGGCTGTTGGGGTCGGGTTGCGCTGCGAGGCGCTTGCGGAGATCGGCGCACCAGGTGTCGAAGTGATCGACCCAGGCCTGGATGGAGAAGACCCATTTGCCGAGGCGGTCGACGGTGAAGCTGGACGCCCACATGTCGTTGACCAGGGCGGTCATGGGCGTTGACTGCCAGTCGCGATCGCCCTCGTGTTTGTAGAGCAGACGCGCGGAGACGTGGTCGTGGCCGTCGGAGAAGATGGCGGCGGAGATTTTGACGGCATCGCCGACGAAGCGGCGGGCGGGGTAACGGCCGCAGTCGACCTGCGGCTGAATCTCTTCGATGATGACTCGCTTACGACCTTCGGCAGGTTTCATTTGTCTCGGTTCACTCGAATGTGGTGCATCGTTTCACTGGTTCAGGACGGCTGTGAGGTGAAGCTGCCCGCTTTTGCATCTTACCGAAGAGTCCGGTGATTTGGTTTGAGATCGGGCTGCGTAGGGGTCAAGTGAACAGATGCACAGTTTGATGCGAGCGTTGTCGAAGCTGTGGTGAACGAACGGGGTGCGGAGAAGATTATGGCACGAGGCAAGGCGGCGCGGCGCGGACAGGGCGGGCTGCATGGCTCGGCGATTGAGGACTATGCGCTGATTGGGGATTGCGAGACGGCGGCGCTGGTGTCGCGCGAGGGGTCGATCGATTGGTTGTGCTGGCCGACGTTTTCTTCGCCGGCATGCTTTGCGGCGCTGCTTGGGACGCGGGATCACGGCTTTTGGAAGATTGCGCCCGTAGGCAAGGTGACGAGGTCACGGCGGCAGTATCGCGAGGGGACACTGATCATCGAGACGGTGTTTGAGACGGCTACGGGCGAGGTTTGCGTGACCGACTTTATGCCTCCGCGTGGGAAGCACTCGCAACTGGTGCGGATGGTGCGCGGCGAGCGCGGCAGGGTGAAGATGCGGATGGATCTGGCGATCCGGTTCGACTATGGGCGGACGGTGCCATGGGTGACGTCGGACGGAGATAAGGATGGCGAGTGGCGCGCGGTGGCCGGGTCGGACATGGTGGTGCTGCGGACGAAGGCTCCGCTGCAGGGCGAGGACCACACAACTTCGAGCGAGTTTACGGTGCACAAGGGCGAGACGGTCGCGTTTACATTTGACGTACTGTTCGTCACTGGAAAAAGTTCCGGCGAAGAGTTCAGCGAAGGATGCGCTCGCGGATACGGAGCAATTCTGGTCGAGGTGGCTGAAGAAGAACAAGTATCGGGGTGAATATGCGGAGGCGGTGGCGCGGTCGCTGATGACGCTGAAGGCGCTGACGTACAGGCCGACGGGAGGGATTGTTGCGGCGGTGACGACTTCCCTGCCCGAAGAAGATTGGCGGGGAGAGCAATTGGGACTATCGCTACTGCTGGCTGCGGGATACGGCGTTCACGCTGCTGGTGCTGCTGCGGGCGGGCTATCGCGACGAGGCGGTGGAGTGGCGGCGGTGGCTGCTGCGGGCGGTGGCGGGCGCGCCGGATCAGGTCCAGACGATCTATGGAATATCGCGGCGAGCGGGATTTGATTGAGTGGGAGGCGGAATGGCTGCCTGGGTATGAGGACTCGCGGCCAGTGCGGATTGGGAACGGGGCGGCGGGGCAGTTTCAGCTGGACGTGTTCGGCGAGGTGGCTTCGGCTCTGGCGCGGATGCCGGGTGCTGAGGATGACATTCGCGTGTCGACGTGGGGGTTGAGACGGCGATGACAAATCATCTGTGCAATGTGTGGCGGATGCCGGATGAGGGGATATGGGAGGTGCGCGGCGGGGCGAAGCAGTTTGTGCACTCGAAGGTGATGGCGTGGGTTGCGGTGGACCGGGCGATCCAGATGGCGGAGCAGGGTCGCGGCAAGGGTGCGAAAGGCGTGGCGAACGATGACGATGTGAAGCGGTGGAAGAAGGTTCGCGCGACGATTCATCGGGAGGTTTGCGCGAAGGGATTCGATAAGAAGCTGAATAGCTTTGTGCAGGCGTATGGACGGATCGAAAAGGGTGTGCTGGATGCATCCTGTCTGCGGATTGCGCTGGTGGGTTTTCTGCCGGCGACCGATGCGCGGATTCGCGGGACGGTGGAGGCGATTGAGAAGGAAGCTGATGCGCAATGGGTTGGTGCGGCGATACAACACGCGGGAGACCGAGGACGGGTTGGCGGGCAGCGAGGGTGAGTTTCTTGCTTGCAGCTTCTGGATGGTGATAAATCTGTGGCTGATTGGGCGGAAGGACGATGCGAGGGAGATGTTCGAGCGGCTGCTTGCACTGAGCAACGATGTGGGATTGCTGGCGGAGGAGTATGACTCGGACGCGGGTCGGATGGTGGGGAATTTTCCGCAGGCGCTGTCGCATATTTCGCTGGTGCATGCGGCGTTTGCGATGTCGGGGGCGTGGGTGCCGCTGCATGCGGGCGATGGCGATAAGACGGCGAAGGGTGCAACCCATGAACGCGGAAAGCGATCATAGAAGCTATATACGTTGCTGAAGGATTGAGATCGGCAGCCAACCCGAAATCTCCATTTCGACTGTTCGAGTCTCCGGATCGGCTACGACGATGCCACGAATTCCATCTTCAACTTACCGACTGCAACTGCATAAGGGGTTTACGTTCGACGATGCCGCGAGCATCGCGGATTATCTGCATCAGCTTGGCATCTCGCATGTTTACAGCTCGCCGTATCTGCAGGCGGCGCCGGGAAGCATGCATGGCTACGACGTGGTGGATCACCAGCGGGTGAACAGCGAACTGGGCGGGGCGGAGGCGCATGATGCGTTTTTGCACGCGGCTGGGCGAGGCCGGGCTGGGGCAGGTGCTGGACATTGTGCCGAACCATATGTCGCTGGGCAAGGAGAATCGCTATTGGTGCGATGTGCTGGAGAATGGCGCGTCGAGCCGATACGCTTCCTTCTTCGATATCGACTGGCAGCCTTATGAAGAGCGCCTGCGGAACAAGGTGCTGGTGCCGATCCTGGCGGATCAGTATGGGAAGGTGTTGAAGGACGGCGGCATCCGGGTGGTGCGGCATGGCAACAGCTTTCAGGTGGAGTGTTCGGGGCAGAAGCTGCCGGTGGCGCCGCAGTCGCTGCCGGTGATTCTGTCGCGGGCGGCGGAGATTGCGAAGTCGAACACGTTGAATTTTCTGGCGGCTTCGTTTGCGCGGCTGCCGGCGCCGGAGTATGTGGATCGGCGAGACGATTCTGGCGCGTGAGCGGGACAAGATTGTGCTGAAGGGATTGCTGGCGCGGCTGTGCCTGGAGGAGGCGGTCGATTGGCGATGCGCTGGACCAGACGGTGGCAGACCTGAATGACAACGTCGACCGCGCTGGATGACTTTCTGAATCAGCAGAACTATCGGCTGGCTTATTGGAAGACAGCGGACCAGCAGCTTGGGTACCGACGATTTTTCGATGTGAATACGCTGATTGGACTGCGCGTGGAGCGGGAGCATGTGTTCGATGAGACGCATGCGCTGGTGCTGGATTGGCTGCAGTCGCGGCGTGATCGATGGCGTGCGTGTCGATCATCCGGATGGTCTGCGCGATCCGCGGAATATTTGCGGCGGCTGCGGGAACATGCGCCCGAGGCGTGGATCGTGGCGGAGAAGATTCTGGAGCCGGGCGAGTTTCTGCGCGAGAGCTGGCCGATTGAAGGGACGAGCGGATACGACTTTCTGAACGTCGCGCTGGGAGTGCTGGTGTGCGCCGGAGGGGATGAAGCGAGCTGAACGATGATTTACGAGGAATTTACGGTCGGAGCCGACAGACTTCCACGCGATTGCGCACGAGAAGAAGATCAACGTGACGCAGGAGGCGCTGGGCAGCGATGTAAACCGGCTGACTTCGCTGCTGGTGGATATCTGCGAGGCGAATCGCGATCAGCGCGACTATACGCGGGCGGAGATGCGGAGGGCGATCCGCGAGATAGCGGCTTGCTTTGCTATCTATCGCAGCTATGTGGAGCCGGCGCGCGGCGAGATTATTGACGAAGATCGCGAATACATTGGGCAGGCGATTGAGTGCGCGAAGCAGCAACCGGCAGGATATCGGGGCAGGGCTGTTCGACTTTATTGCGCGACGTGCTGACGCTGAAGGTGAAGGGCAAGCAGGAGACGGAGTTCCTGATGCGGTTTCAGCAGTTCACGCCGCCGGTGATGGCGAAGGGCGTGGAGGATACGGCGTTTTATTGCTACAACCGGCTGATGGCGATGTGCGAGGTGGGCGGCGATCCGGGGTCGAATGGGCTGAGCGTGAAGGAGTTTCATGCTTACAACGCGAAGATGCAGGCGACGCATCCGCATACGATGGTGACGCTGTCGACGCACGATACGAAGCGCAGCGACGATGTGCGGGCGCGGCTGGCGGTGCTGTCGGAGATACCAGCGGAGTTTGGCGAGGCGCTGAATCGCTGGTCGCGGATGAACAACGAGTTGCGGGCGGAGTTGAAGCTGGGCGAATATCCGGACCGCAACACGGAGTACATGCTGTACCAGACGATGATTGGAGCGTGGCCGATTACGGTAGAACGGCTGCGGGAGTACATGCTGAAGGCGGTGCGCGAGGCAAAGCAGAGGACGACGTGGACATCGAACAATACGGAATTCGAAGATGCGCTGCGGAAGTTTATCGGTGGCGTGATGAAGCACGGGGAATTTGTAACGGATCTTGAGCAGTTTGTGGAGACGGTGAAGGATGCAGGGCGGGTGAATTCGCTGACGCAGACGCTGATGAAGCATACTGCGCCGGGCGTGCCCGATTTGTACCAGGGGGCTGAGCTGTGGGATTTGAGCCTGGTCGATCCGGACAACCGCCGGCCAGTGGACTATCGACTGCGTGCGAAGCTTGCTGCACGAGATAAAGCGGATGCCCGCGGCGAAGGCTGCGGCCGAGGCGATGCGGCGCGCGGAGGATGGGCTGCCGAAGATGTGGACGATCCACCAGGCGCTGTGTTTGCGGCGGGAGCGGCCGGAGAGTTTTGGTGCGAAAGCGGGGTATGCGCCTTTGAGAGTGAGGGGCTCGAAGGCGGGGCATGTGATTGCTTATCTGCGCGGCGAGGATGTGGTGACGGTGGTGCCGCGGTTGGTGAAGGTGCTGGGCGGTGCATGGGAGCAGACTTCGGTGGAGCTGCCGGAGGGACGGTGGACGAACCGTTTGACGGGAGCGTCGGTGGAGGGCGGCAAGGCTGGGGTGAGATGAAGTTGCTGCGAAGGATTTTCCGGTGGCGTTGCTGGTGCGAGAGGAGTGTGGGGAGTGATGAGCGATGCATGAGTTTACGGTGTGGGCGCCAAAGGCGAAGAAGATTTCGGTGAAGGTCGGAGAGAGTCTGCATGCGATGGATGGGCCGAACGAGCGCGGCTGGTGGAGGGCGACGGTCGAGGATGCGGGGCCGGGATCGGACTATGGATTTCAACTGGATGACGATCCGGGGATCTATCCCGATCCGCGGAGCAATTGGCAGCCGAATGGCGTGCACGGAATGTCGCGGGTGTACGACCAGATGGCATTTGAGTGGCACGACGGGCGTTGGCAGGCGCCTCCGCTGGCGAGCGCGATTCATCTACGAGATGCATGTGGGGACATTTACGCCGGGAGGGACGTTCGATAGCGCGATTGAGCGGCTGGACTATCTGTTCGAGCTTGGCGTTACGCACATTGAGGTGATGCCGGTGGCGGCGTTCGCGGGCGATCGCGGATGGGGGTATGACGGCGTTGCGTTGTTTGCGGTGACGGAAAACTACGGCGGCCCGGATGCGCTGAAGCGATTTGTGGATGCGTGCCATGTGCGCGGGCTGGCGGTGGTGCTGGACGTGGTCTACAACCACTTTGGACCGGTGGGCGAATATGCGGGAAAGTTCGGGCCGTACCTGACGAATCAGCATTTGACGCCGTGGGGCGATGCGGTGAATTTTGAGGATCGCGAGGGAGCGATGAGGTGCGGCGGTTCTTCTGCGACAACGCGCTGATGTGGATGCGGGACTTCCACATCGATGGGCTGCGGCTGGATGCGGTGCACGAGATTGTGGACCGATCGGCGATTCACTTTCTGGAGCAGTTGGCGGCCGAGGTTGAGGTGCTGGCGACGACGCTGGGGCGGACGCAAGGTGCTGATTGCGGAGAGCGACCTGAACGATCCGAAGATGGTGCGGCCGCGCGAGGCCGGCGGATACGGCATCGATGCGCAGTGGAGCGATGATTTTCATCATGCGCTGTTTACGCTGATGCATCTGGAAGAAGGGATTGGCTACTACAGCGACTTTGGTTCGTTCGAGAAGCTGGTGAAGTCGCTGACCCATGTTTTTGTTTACGACGGGGCGTACTCGCAGTACCGCGGGAGACACCATGGCAGGCCGGTGGATGGACTGTCGGCGCACCGGTTTCTGGGGTTCATCCAGAACCACGACCAGGTAGGCAATCGCGCGCAAGGCGACAGGCTGGAGCAGATTGTGGGGATGGATCGCGCAAAGGTTGCGGCGGGGATTGTGCTGACGGCGCCGTTTGTGCCGCTGATGTTTCAGGGCGAGGAGTATGCGGCGTCGACGCCATTCTTATATTTCGCGGATCACGACGATCCGGAGATGGCGAAGGCGGTTTCGGCGGGGCGAAAGAGGGAGTTTGCGGCGTTCGGATTTGGCGAGTTGGAGGTTCCGGACCCGGAGGCGCGGGCGACGTTTGAACGCTCGAAGTTGAACTGGGACGAGGTGGAAGACGGCTGTCACAAGGAGATGCTGGAGTGGTATCGCGCGCTGATTCATTTTCGACGGAGATCGATTTCATTGAACGACGGTGACAGGGGGCACATGGCGGTTCGATACAGCGAAGAGGACCGATGGCTGGCGATGGATCGCGGCGGAGTGGTGGTGCTGGCGAATCTGGGGCAGCAGGATACGAGCTTCGACGTGGCGGAGGGGTTTCGACGTGGCGTTGACGTCGCGCGCAGGAGTGGGGAGCGCTGCGGGGAAGATTTCTCTGCCGCCGAATACGCTGGTTGTGCTGTCGTGCGAGCCGCAGTAGGGCGCGGAACGAAGTTGGTTTGAGCCGAGCTTAATGTTTTGGCGTCTATGGTTTTAGGACGACCGGAACCTGCGACTGGACGGCTTCGGCGGAGGGATTGGGCAAGGGCAGGCCGGAGTGCCGGGCAAAACTGTGCGTATTCGTTTTATGTTCGCTGGATTCATGCGTGATTCGGACCCGGAATTGTTTCGTCCATACGAAACTTTCAGGCTGCGGGGTCGTATCCTTAGGTAGATAAACACTTCACTTGCAAGCGAACGCGAGTCCAGCAGCCGGGCCCTGAAGGTTTTGACAACGTGGTGGGCGCGCAAGCTTGTCCAGAACTAGTTGATAAGGATGGAAATGGTAATTCGGAACAACTCGCTCGCCTTGAAGATTGTGTTGAGTTTGGGAATGGTTTCGTGCCTGACCGGCGCCAGCGATCTGGTGGCGCAGACGGCGACTCCGGCAACGGCGGCTCCGGCGGCAGTGAGCCAGCTTGGCACGGTTAAGTCGATCTCCGGCAACACGGTTACGATTGCGACGGACAAGGGCCAGACGGTCACGGTGAATGTGGCCCCGGGAGCGAAGGTTTATCAGCTGGCGGTGGGCAGCACGGATCTGAAGACAGCGAAACCGGGGCAATTGTCTGATGTGGCCGTGGGCGATCGCACGCTGGTTACGGGCAAGGCCGGGGATACGCCGGACACGTTGAATGCGATCCGCGTGATTCTGATGAAGTCCGTCAGACATTGCGCAGATGCAGGCGCAGCAGCAGGCGGACTGGAAGGCGAATGGCGTTGGCGGGATTGTGAGTACGGTCGATCCAGCGTCAGGGACGATCACGATCACTTCGGGGACCAAGAAGCTGACGATCAGCACGACGAGCAAGACGGACTTCAAGCGGTTTGCGGGCGACTCGGTGAAGTACCAGGATGCGAAGCCGGGCAAGATTACAGACATCCAGCCGAAGGATCAATTGCAGGCGCGCGGGGAGAAGTCCGCGGACGGCTTGTCAGTGCAGGCTGTAGAGGTGATCAGCGGATCGTTCGAGAATTTGTCCGGGCAGCTGTTGAGCGTGGATGTGGCCGCGGGCAAGATCACGTTGAAGGATCTGGCTACGAAGAAGATTGTGACGGTGAACGTGACGCCGAACTCCAACATTCGGAATATGCCGGCGATGGCGGCGACGCGGTTTGCGGCGCGGCGGCGGCTGGCGGCGGCGCAGCGGGGTGGTGGATGCATCGGCGGGTGGCAGACAGCGCGCGGCGTTCTGCTGGAGCTGACCTTTCGCAGATGATCGCGCGCTTCCCGGCGATTACGCTGGCGGATTTGAAGAAGGACGATGCGGTGATGATTGTGGCTAGCGATCCGGCTGCGGGTTCCAATGCGGCGACTGCTGTGACTGTGCTGACCGGGGTCGATCCAATTCTGACTGCCAATCCCAATGGCGGCATGGATCTGTCGATGAGCATGAGCGGTGGCGGCGGCGGCACGGAATGATAGTTCCAGTCCGTTTGCGCGATTCTTAAAGTTTCAGGATTTTCTAGGAGTGAGGATGCCTTTTCGTAAGAGTGTGGCAATTGTTGTGCTTTTTCTGGTTGCATCGCTGCCGTTTGTTGCGATGGCGCAACAGCCGGCGACTGCCGGTGGTACGGTCCATGGCATGGTCGTGGATCCCGATGATGCGTTGATCCCGGGCGCGACGGTGACTCTGACTTCGGCGGCCGGGAAGACGGTGAGCACAACTTCGAAGTAGCGACGGCACGTACAGCGTTCGGGCGTGGCTGCGGGCGCGTATACGTTGACTGTCTCGGCGCCGGGCTTTGCGACTTTTCAGAACCCGAGCATCAATGTGGCGAACGGCGCGAATGTGACCTCGGACGTGAAGATGACGCTGCAGGACACGACGCAGACGGTGACCGTGACGCACGGATACGGTTCAGCTGAGCGTCGATCCGGAGAACAATGCGAGTTCGACGGTGATCACGGGCGACGCGCTGAATGCGCTGTCGGATGATCCGGATGAGCTTTCAGTCGGAACTTGCGGCGCTGGCCGGACCTTCTGCCGGACCCAACGGCGGGCAGATTTATATCGACGGCTTCACCGGCGGCCAACTGCCTCCGAAGTCGTCCATTCTCGCGATCCGCATCAACCGAATCCGTTCTCGGCGCAATACGACCAGCCAGGCTATGGCCGCATCGAGATCATCACGAAGCCGGGCACGGACAAGTTTCATGGCGGCGGCAGCTTCCAGTATCAGAACAAGGTCTTCAATACGTCGACGCCGTTCCTGGGCGCGGCGAATATGCAGCCGAACTACCATACCGCTTTCATCATCGGCAACCTGACGGGGCCGATCCGGCCAGGCATGTCGTTCACGATTGCAGGCACTTACCGTGACATTGCGAACAATAACATCATCAATCCGCCGGCGATCTACAGCTCTCGCCCGACTCGACTGCGGTGTGCAGCCCTGGCTTTCTGCCTTACATCGGGACGGGGGCTTGCAACTCAAATCCCTATCCGACTGGCATCGCGAGCGATTGCGGCTCCCCAGAAGCGGTGGGAGATCAATCCGCGCATCGACACGATGATCGGGTCGAAGAACACGTTGACTGCTCGCTATTCGTACGAGACAGCCAACATCACAAGTCCGCGGCAGTAACAACAATCTTCCGACGCAGGGAACCACCTCGAGCAGTTCGGAGAATACGGTTCAGATCAGCGATACGCAGTTGGTGAGCAACCGGGTCATCAACGAGACTCGCTTCGAATATCAATACGACAGCAGCAGTTCCACGCCTTTCAATCCTGCGACCCTGGTATCGGTCTCCGGATATTTCACAGACCATGGAACCGGCGGCGGGGACATCAATAAATCCACGGGCGGCCACATCGAGTTTCAGAACTATACATCGATTCAGCTGGCAAAGAATTTTGTGCGGCTGGGCGGACGGTTGCGCACCTCGTCCAACACGACTACATCGGATTCGAACGTGAACGGCGCGCTGAACTACTCTTATCTGCTGGATCCATGCACCGATCCTGGGTTCGCTGGGAACAGGCCAAGCAACTGCATCGCGACCCCAAATACAAACACCCCTTGCGCCACTTCAAACATGATTCCGGTGCCGGGCGGCGGCGGTTCACTGGAGCCGTTATATTCGTCCTATCAGTGCGGCATCCCGTTCCAGTACTCCGTCACCCAGATCAACAACCTTGGCGTGAGCGCGCGAGAGACGGATATTGGCCTTTACGCCGAGGATGACTGGAAGGTGAAAGACAACCTCACCTGGAGTTACGGCGTGAGATTGGAAGCGCAAAACTACATCAATAGCGCGCACGACTTCGCTCCGCGCACGTCGATTGCATACGGCGTGCCACGCAAGAATGGGAAGAAGACGATCACCGTGCTGCGCGGCGGATGGGGAATCTTCTATACGCGGTTTGGGCTGGGCCAGATCACGAATATCGTTCAGAACAATCCGTCGAACCAGACAAATTTGCTCTACCAGAACCTGACGTCGTCCTGCACGTTGACGCCGGCAGGTACCCCGACTCCGGGCTGCACACCCTCGGGAAGCGGCAGTACGCCGGGCAAGGTACAGGTTCCGGTGACGGGCTTCGGCATCCGGTCGCCGTACATGATGGAGAGCGCTGCCACTGTAGAACAACAGTTGGGCAAGTACACTAGCGTGTCGGTGACATACACGAACGTGCGGGGCGAACACCAGTACCTGACGCGCGTATTCCCGATTACTTCCGGATACTGCACGAATCCGACGACGTCTACTACGGGATACCTGCTGTGCACGCAGTCTGCGGGCGTGTTCCGGCAGAACCAGATCAACACCAGCATCCGGGTGCAGACTCCGAAGGGCACGAGCATTACGGGCTTCTATTCGGCGAACTGGGCCAACTCGAACCTGAGCGGCATTACCAATCCTTATAACTCCGCAACGGATTATGGGCGGGCTACGTTTGACACTCGCAGCCAGATGACAGTGCTGGGGTCGGTTCCTCTGCCATGGCTGATCACGGCGAGCCCGATCGTGAATGTTTCGTCGGGCAGACCGTACAACATTACGACCGGCGTGGACAACAACGGGGATGGTGTGATCGACGATCGTCCGGCGTTCGCGAATGGCCATGTTGCTAACACCCGTGCGAATTGCACTAACGCCAGCAACTTCGTTTCGCCTCCGCCCAGCCCGGTCTACACGGTCGGCGAATCGTACTCGCAGATTCCCATCAACTTCTGCACCGGACCGAACAATGTGAGCTTCAACCTGAGGCTTTCGCGGACGTTTGGGTTTGGTCCCAAGACGGCAGCGACTTTGGCGAGGGAGGCACGGAACGGTGGGCAGGGTGGTCCTGGCGGACCCGGCGGCCCGGGTGGTCCTGGCGGGCCCGGCGGACCTGGCGGACCTGGCGGCGGCGGTGGCGGAGGCGGACGTGGCGGCGGCGGTGGGTTTGGCGGAGGAGGCGGGTTTGGGGGCGGACGCGGATCGAACACCGGACGAAAATACAACCTGTCTCTTGGGGTTCAGGTGCTGAACATTTTCAACGAAGTTCCCTACGGATCGCCGGGAAGTGTCTTGTCATCGTCTCAGTTCGGCAAGGTAACCTCACTTAGCGGGAACCAGTTTGGCGGATCAAACGCGGTGCGGCATATCACGTTTTCGGCGAACTTCACGTTCTGATCAGCTTGTAACGAACACAGGGCGCGGCCAGCAAACATGGTCGCGCCTTTTGCTTTGTCTGGGTTTGAACGCGGTAGGCTGACTTCACTTTACGATGCGCTACTTGACTCGCTTCAACTGGTCTTCCAGGACGCTGCGGAAAGGCACGGGAGCGTTTGTTGCGGGCCCGGAGTCAAGGGGCTGTTCGACTAGTTTAGGCGCTGGTTTTGCGGGCTCGGCGACGATCGGATTGGCGATAACGACCGTCTTGGCGTTGAGGAACTCGCGCATGCCGGCGGCAGAGAGTTCGCGGCCATAGCCGGAGTGTTTGATGCCGCCGAAGGGCAGCCGCGGATCGCTGGCAACCAGGGCGTTGAGGAAGACTGCCGCCGCATTGCAGCTCGGCGGCGAAGCGCTGTTGTTCGGCATCGCTGCGCGTCCAAACCGAGGCGCCGAGGCCGAAGGGTGTGTCGTTCGCGACCGCGATGGCCTCGTCGATGTCGCGGACGCGGAAGAGCATGCGCGACGGGCCCGAAGATCTCTTCGCGATAGACTGCGGAGTCGCGCGGGACGCCGGCAATTACGGTGGGCTCGTAGTAATTGCCCTCGCCCACCATGCGCTCGCCGCCGGTGAGGACGCGGCCTCCGGCCTTGACTGCGGCCTGCACCTGCGCTTCGAGTTCGTCGACCTGCGCGGCGGTTGCGAGCGGGCCGATCTCGGTGTCGTCGCGGCATGGGGTCGCCGATCTTCATGGCGTCCATGCCCGCGACGAAGCGGGATTCGAAGGCGTCGTAGATGGCGTCGGCGACGATGAAGCGTTTGGCCGCGATACAGGACTGGCCGCTGTTGACGCAGCGCGCGCGCACCGCGTTGTCGACGGCGGCGTCGAGGTCGGCGGACGGCATCACGATGAAGGGGTCGCTGCCGCCGAGTTCGAGGACGGATTTCTTGATGAGCCATCCGGCCTGGGCGGCGATGGCGCGGCCGGCGGACTCGCTGCCGGTGAGGGTGACGGCGGCGATGCGCTCGTCGGCGAGCACCATCTCCACCTGGCTGGCTTCGATGAGCAGCGTCTGGAAGGTGCCGCGGGGAAAGCCGGCGCGGCGAACCAGGGCTTCGATCGCGAGCGCGCACTGCGGGACGTTCGAGGCATGCTTCAGCAGGCCGACGTTGCCGGCCATCAGCGCGGGGGCGAGGAAGCGGAAGACCTGCCAGAAGGGGAAGTTCCACGGCATGACGGCGAGCACGACGCCGAGCGGGTCCCAGCGCACGTAGGCGTCGGTCGCGCCGGTGTCGACGGGTTCAGGCGCAAGGATGCGGGCGGCGTTGTCGGCGTAGTAGCGGCAGACGGCGGCGCATTTGACGATCTCGGAGCGGGACTGCTGCGATCGGCTTGCCCATCTCCGCGGTGATGAGTGCGGCGAGTTCGTCGGTCTCCTGCTCGAGCAGGGTGGCGAGCTTGCGCATGCAGAGGGCGCGATGGCTGAGCGGCACGGCGGCGTAGGCCGCGAAGGCGATCTGCGGCGAGCGCGATCTTCTCGCAGCAGCGCCTCGCTCGGTGAGCGGAGTGAAGCTGGCGCAGCAAGATTGCCGTTCGCGGGATTGATGGATTGGATGGGCATGCAACTCTACTCCGATGCAAGCTTACCAAGAGCTGAGGCGAGTACGCGCGCGCCCGCGGCGATGTCCGCAGGAGAGGCGTATTCGTCGGGCCGGTGGCTGACGCCGTTGCGGCAGGGGATGAAGATCATGGCGATGGGTGCGATGCGCGCCATGAAGAGCGAGTCGTGATAGGCGCGGCTGACCATGTGCTTTGGCGTGATTCCGTAGCTCCGGCAGACTTCGTCGATGACTGCGACGATGTGCGGCGAGCAGATGGCGGGCGCGTCGGCGTTGACCAGCGCCTCCGTGATGCGGACCCGCGGCGCGCGCGCGATGGCTTCGCAGTCGCGGCGGACCGACTTGCATGACGGCTTCGCGGCGGACGGGATCGGTGTCGCGAATGTCGACCTGCAGGGTGACGCGGCTGGGGACGCTGTTGACCGCGCCGGGATAGACGTCGCAGGTGCCGACGGTGGCGACGGTGTCGATGGCTCCGGTGGCGAGCGCATGTTTTTCGAGGGAGAGGATGATTTCGGCGGCGGCGCAGAGAGCGTCGCGGCGGTCGGGCATGAGGAGCGCGCCGGCGTGGCCGCCGATGCCCTCGATGGTGAAGCGATAGCTGGCGGGTGCGGCGATGGCGGTGACGATGCCGAGTGGAATGCCTTCGCGCTCGAGCAGCGGGCCCTGCTCGATGTGGAGCTCGACCCAGGCGTGATAGTGGTTGGGCGGCAGGCGCACGCTGGAGAGCGGGCCGGTAAAGCCCGCGGCGGTGCGGACCTGGGCGAGGGTTTCGTCTTCGGAGCCGCGCTGCGCACCGTGGAGTGCGTCGGCGCGTTCGGGATCGATGATGCCCGAGAGCAGGCGGCTGCCAATGCAGCCGATGCCGAAGCGGGTGGGCTCTTCGGAAGTGAGCAGAACCAATTCGATCGATCGGCGCGGGCGCAGCGCCGCTGCGCTTGAGCGCGCGGATGGCTTCGAGGCCGCCGAGCACGCCGACGGTGCCGTCGTACATGCCGGCGTGGGGGATGGCGTCGATGTGCGAGCCGGTGGCGACGGCGGGGAGATCGGGCTCGGTGCCGACCCAGCGGAAGAAGGTGTTGCCGACGGCGTCCATCGCGGACGCTCGAGGCCTTCGTCCTCGGCGAGTTCTTGAGCCATGCTCGCGCGCGGAGGTCGTCGGGGGAGAAGACGATGCGGGTGACGGCGGTGCCCTCGGCGGGTTGGTTCGATTGAGGTGAAGGATGCGAGAGTCTGGAGTTCGCTGAGCAGGCGCGCGCTGTCGATCGCGATCTCGCGTGATGAAGTAAGGGTTGCTGATTCAGTTTGCATCGGTGCCTCCTGCGCCTGCTGGATATTTCCTCGACGCGAAACTCATCAGCCGAGTGGATGCCGGTTCCAGTCTTTATAGATTAGATATTTTGCGGGCTGCTTGCCGAGCGCGCCGAACCACTGCGGGCAGAACGGGCGCCATCCAGATGAAGTCGCCGGCGGTGACGGGATACCAGCGCGTCGCCGAGGCGATAGATGCCGCCGCCTTCGAGCATGAGCAGGCCGTGCTCCATGACATGGACTTCGACCATGCTGAGCGCGGCGCCGGGCTGGTAGGTCATGGTGTTGACGGCGAAGTCGAAGGCGGGCTGGTCGGGCAGGAGGCTGCGGACCTGGAGATCGGGGTCGCCCATCAGCGGGGTGGAGGTCACTTTGGCTTCGCTGCCGACGAGCAAGGTTGGCGCGGCAACTCCGGCGAGCGGCTGGTAGGGTTTTTCGATGACGGCGAGGCGGGTCGCGACTTGCGCGGTGAGGGTGTGAGCCAGACCCGCGGGGATGAAGGCGTAGTCGCCGGGCGCGAGCGAGTGGAAGCTGGTGTCGGTGGCGAGATCGGCAGCGCCGCTGAGGACGTAGATGAAGCGCTGTGCGGGCGCGGCTCCGAGCGTGCCGCCAGGTTCGAGCTCGGCGGTGTATTGCGTGAACGCTGCGCCGGCAGCGGGCGAGACGTGCACGATTGCGGCTGCCGCCTTGCAAGCCTGGCAGCGGCGTGCGGACGAAGGTGTCGGGCGTGTGCAGCAGATGGTCGCGCTGGTTGGCGCTGCGCGTGTGTGCCGAGATTATGCATGGATGTCTTCCCGCTTTCGTGACGGCGTGGGCGCGGCGATTCGCTGGAGCATCGCTCTATCATCGCGCAAGGTGCGCGAGGAACTCCAAGCCGGTGGCGAACGCGGCTGCGACATCCTCGGGCAAAACGGACTCGTCGGGATGATGGCTGAGACCGCCCGGGCTGCGGAGGAAGAGGATGGCTGCGGGTACGCGGCGGGCGACGATCATGGCGTCGTGGCCGGCGCCGCTGGTGATGGAGCGCGGCTCGACGGCCGGTGGCACGGGTCGCCGCGGAGGCGAGCAGCGCGGAGAGATCGGAGCCCATGGGGACGGCGGGCTGGTCGATGGATGTGGAGTGGGCGACGATGACGCCACGGGTTGCGGCGGCGGTTTGCGCGAAGTCGATGTAGTGCTGCACGGCGGCGTGCGCGGACTCCGTCCTGTGGATGGCGCACGTCGAGCGTCGCGGTGAATCTGCCGGCGATGACGTTGCCTGCGCCGGAACTGGAGTCGACTTTGCCGACGGTGGCGACGAGGCCTTGCGTGGCCAGTGGCGTAGCGCTCAACTTCGACGATCCACTCGGCGGCGGCGGCGAGTGCGTCGTGGCGAAGGGATCCCATGGGCGTGGTGCCGGCGTGGTTGGCCTGGCCGGTGAAGATGAATTCCATGCGGGTTTGTCCGGCGATGGCGTCGACCACACCGAGCGCGCGGCCTTCGCTTTCGAGGACTGGGCCCTGCTCGATGTGGAATTCGAGATAGCCGAAGGCGGAGTTGGAGATGACGGCCGAGGGAAGCTCCGCAGGGTCGAGGCCGAAGTCGCGGATGGCGTCGGCGATGCTGATGCCGCTGCGATCGATGCGAGCAAGGGTTTCTGACATCGAGTTGGCCGATGAGCGCGAGGCTGCCGAGGAACGGCTTGCTGAAGCGCACACCCTCCTCTTCGGAGAAGCCGATGACTTCGATCTCGAATGGGAGGCGCTCGGCGGGCGAGTCCTGCACTAGCTGCTCCACCACGGCGACGCCGAGGACCACGCCGAGCGGGCCGTCGAACGCTCCGGCGTTGGTGACGGTGTCGAGGTGCGAACCGATGAGGAGGCGCGGTGCTCCGGGATCGGCCGCGGGCAGAACGCCGCGCAGATTGCCGGCGGCATCAACATGCACGTGCATTCCGGCGGACGCGCATCCAGCCTCCGACCAGCGCATGGACGCGGTGCATGGCGGGCGAGAGAAAAGTGCGCGTGGTTTCGCCGGCGACCTCAGTGCAGAGCGCAAGTTCGCGGCAGCGGGCGACGATCTGCCCGGCGCTGGCGGTGTTAGCGCGCACGTTTTGGGTTGCGGATTTCAATTCAAGCCTTGCGCCTGACGCGCGCCTCGATATGGCCGGCGGGTTCGTCGGTGGGGACGAAGATCTCGTTGGGATTGTCCTGCCCGAAGCGGGCGAGGTCGACCAGCAGACAGTGCTTGTTGGGCATGGTGAGATCGATCTCGATCGACCTCTGCGACGCGTTCGAGCGCACTCTTGCCCATCTCGTAGAGCGTCTCCTGCACCGACTTGCTCTTGTGGTTGGCGAAGGTCTTGAGCATGGCCTCGCGCAGGGCGGAGCGCATGGCATCGAAGGCGAGCGTGGACACGGTGTAGTGCCACTCGGCGGTGACAGCCGTGCAGAACAGACGGTCGCTCGTCGGCTTCAGCGTGGTCAGTTCGTCGACGATGTAGTCCTCGAAGCCGGAGTCCGCCGTCTTCATCACAACGAGGTTGGTGAGTCCAGAATGAATGCTGAAGTCGCCGTCGCGTTCGCGAGTAACGCGCGTGGTCTGGACTTCGTCCGAGCCGCGCATGAAGCTGGTTGGATGCGGCTTGCCATCGACGGTGAGGCGCTTCCACATGGTGCCTTCGACCGCGACAAATGCCGATGAAACCTGGGGATTGCGGCTGAGCAGGAAGTCGATGAGTTCCTTCGCGAAGTCTTCCATCGAGATCGCCGAGGACTTGCGCGCCACCGAGTAGACGGTGTTCTTCATAGTGTCGGTGGGCAGGATTTTGCTGTTGTCGCCCTCGTAGTGCGCGGAGTCGAAGTCGCCGGTGAGCAGGACCTGCACGGTCCACTCGCGCAGTTCGTTTCCCTTGGGGCTGTCGCGTCACCTTCATCAGGCGGACGCGCGATTTTCCGTAGCGATTTTCTGCGAGTTCGATCATTTACTCCTCTTTCTGTTACAAGTTCAGCTTCCCCGGTAAGTTGTGTAACCATTTGCGGTCAGTAAGAGCGGAATGTGGTAGTGCTGCTCGGTGTCGCGCACTTCAAAGGCGATCTCGACGTATGGGTAGAGGCCCGCGCAGCCGCTGCGATTCGTAATAGGCTGCGGTTTCGAAGCGAACGCGATAGAAGCCGCCTTCGAGCGTGGCGCCTTCGGGAAGAAGCTGGCGGCAGCGGCCGTCTGCATCGGTTTGATTTTCGGAGAGCGTAACCCACTGATCGTTGCGAAAGAACGAGAGTGCGATGGGAACTTCGGCTGCGGACGGCCGAGCGCAGTGTCGAGGATGTGTGTCGAGATGCCCATATTCAACTGACTCCAAGCCAACGGCGAAGACGGAGCTGCGTGATCTGACGTTGCTGTTCGGCGGCTTCGAGCAACTCTGTCCGCCGGGGTCGGTTTCATGCGCGCGTTGAGGATTGCGAGGATCTCTGCGGCGCTCTTGCCGGACGCGCACACGATGAAGATGCGGCCGAACTTCTGTTCATACTGACTGTTTCCTTCGGCAAGGGCAAGCTTCTGGGCGTCCTCTGTGGACATGGCGGCGCTCTGCTCATGCGAGGACATTGCGAGCGATTCCGCGGTGGCGGCCTGCGCGTGTTGCTGGCCGATGCGTGGGTGGCTGTCGAAGGCTTCCTGCCAGTCATCTTCGGCGAGGTTGGCCCATACGCGATCTGAGATTACGAACAGTTCATCTGGATTGGCGAAGGGGCGGAAAGCTGCGATACCCTCGGCCCATGCGCTCGAACCGCAGCACGGCAGAATCTCGCGCGCGGCGGATACGGCGCTCAAGCGAGTTCCAGTTCGTGAGAACCGCGTTTGAAGATGACTTGGCCATAATCGGCAAAAAGGTGCGGCAAATTGAAATATGGAATGTCTAGCATAGCGTGAGTTCGCGGCCGCGTGGGGGAGAAATGAATTCACCTGCCGGTAGACTGGCTCGCCGCGCAGGTAGGTGGCGTCTACGACTCCGCGCAGGCGTTCGCCCAGGTAGGGCGAGATGGGATGGCGATAGTGCAGCTTGTCCGGCGCCACGGTGAACTCTGCGTCCGGATCGAAGATGACGAAGTTGGCTTCGTGGCCTGCGGCGAGCGAACCGATACGGTCGCTGAAACCGGCGAGCTTAGCGGGCGCAGCGGACATCCAGCGGGCGATATCGTTCGAGGGTGAAGCCGCGGCTTGCAGCGTCGGTCCAGACGACGGGCAGCGCAATGGAGAGGCTGGCGATGCCGCCCCAGGCAAGGTCGAAACGGCCTACTTCGAGGCGCTTCATCTCTGGCGGGCAGGGCGAGTGGTCGGTGGCGATGAGGTCGATGGAGCCGTCGCGCAGGCCCTGCCACAGGGCTTCGCGGTTGGCGCGGCTGCGGATCGGAGGCGTGCATTTGAGCAGAGTTGCGCCGTCGGGGATGTCTTCTGCGGCGAAGTGGAGGTGGTGCGGGCAGGCCTCGACAGGTGATGGGCAGGCCTTCGGCGCGGGCGGCGTTGAGTGTCGGCCAGGGCTTGTGCGGTGGCGAGGTGCACGATGTGAATGCGCGAATCCGTACTTGCGGCAGAGGTGAATCATCAGGCGAATGGCTTGGAGTTCGGCCTCGTCGGGGCGCGAGGCAAGGTAGGTGGAGAAGCTGCGCCAGTCTGCGTCGCGGAGAGTTTCGCAGGCGGCGTCGATGGGACCGGCGAGTTCGGCGTGGACGAGCAGCGGCAGGCCGGATTCCGCGATGGCGGGCAGCGCGCGCTCAAGCTGCTCGCGGTCGATCATGGTGAAGCCGTCGCAGCCGGGGTAGATGAGGAAGCATTTGTAGCCGGGAACGCCGGCGCGCGCGAGCGGGAGCAGGTGCGGCTTGATTGTCCGCGACGCACCCGCCCCAGGCGGCCCAGTCGACGAAGCACTTCCCCGCCGCGGCGGCGCGTTTGAGTTCGAGCGCAGCGACGGTGGTGGTTTCGGGCAGGCAGTTGAGCGGCATGTCGACGAGCGTGGTGTAGCCGCCGGCAGCGGCCGCGCGCGTGGCTGTGGCGAAAGCCCTCCCACTCGGTGCGGCCGGGCTCGTTGATGTGGACGTGGGTGTCGACCAGGCCGGGCAGGATGGCGCGGTCGCCGAAGTCGATGATGGTGGCGTCGGCAGGAAGGTCGGCGACATCGCACACGGCGCGGATCATGCCTGCGGGGCCGTCCTCCAGCAGGATGGCGGCGCGGCGAATGCCTTGCGGAGTGACGACCCGGTTGGATTGAAACGCGTGTGCCATACTGGCTATTATCCGCTATCGAAATCGCAGGTATAAGAGTTAAGTGTCCGCCGCATTGCGCGTGGTTTTCGGCGGGAATGGAGGCCGGTGAGCGAAGGAAATCCAATCTTTATGAAGAAGGCGATCGCGCTGGCCACGGAGAATGTGATCTCCGGCGCGGGCGGGCCGTTTGGCGCGGTGGTGGTGCGCGACGGCCAGATTATCGCGACGGGCGTAAACCAGGTGACCTCGACGAACGATCCGACGGCGCACGCTGAGGTGGTTGCGATTCGCGCTGCATGCAAGGCGCTGGACGACTTCCAGCTGACTGGATGCGTGGTCTATACCAGCTGCGAGCCTTGCCCGATGTGCCTCTCGGCGCTGTACTGGTCACGCTGCGACGCGATTTTCTTTGGCAACTCCGCCGCCGATGCGAAGGCAGCCGGCTTCGACGATTCTTTCTTGTACGAAGAGGTGGCGCGGCCATTGAACCAGCGCCAGATTCCCACTAAACGGCTGCTGGGCGACGAAGCGATTGAGAGTTTCAACGCCTGGCGGGCTCAAGACGGATAAGATCGAATACTGACATGGCAACCAAAGGTAAGACCTCGCGCCCGAAGAGTGCAGCTAAGAAGATCGCAACTGTTTCCGCAGCAGCGCCAGTGAAGATTGCGCTGCTGGGGTTTGGCACTGTGGGCAGCTCGGTGGCTCGCGTGCTGGCGGCGTCGAAGTTTCCCGGCGTCGAACTGACGCATATCTACAACCGGAATGTGGAGCGCAAGCGGATGTCCGATGCGGCGAAGTGTGTGCCTGCTTCGGTGGTGTGGACTGAGAACTTCGACGACATTCTGAACTCGCGCGCGGAGATTGTGGTCGAGTTGATGGGCGGCCTTGATCCGGCGGAGAAGTGGCTGCGCAAGTGCTTTGCTGCGGGCAAGTCGGTGGTGACTGCGAATAAGCAGCTGATTGCGTATCGCGGGGCTGGGCTGCAGAAGCTTGCGGCGAAGCATGGCGTCCAGCTGATGCATGGGGCGGCTGTTGCGGGCGGCGTTCCGGTGATTGCGGGCATGCTGCAAGGGCTTGTCGGGCGACCAGATTACGCGGATCAGCGGCATCGTGAACGGGACCTGCAACTTCATCCTGAGCAAGATGGAGTCGGGCGCAAGCTATGCGGCTGTGCTGGCTGAGGCGCAAGGGCTTGGGCTATGCGGAGGCCGATCCGTCGGCGGATGTGGATGGCTTCGATGCGCGGGCGAAGTTGTGCATTCTGTCGCGGGTGGCGATGCATGCGGAGCTCGATCCGGACGCGGTTTCGACGCAGACGATCTCGTGTGTTGAGGCTGTGGACTTTGCCTATGCGAAGGAGCTGAACTGCACGATTCGGCAGGTGTCGCGCGCGGAACTAGATTGGCAAGGTGGTGCATGCGCGGGTTGCGCCGATGCTGGTGCCGATGGCGTCGCCGATTGCGTGGTCGCATGGCACGCAGAACATGGTGGTGACGAGTGGCAGGTTCGGCGGGGACGTTGTTTTCAGCGGTCACGGTGCGGGCGGCGAGCCTACGGCAGTTGCGGTGGTGTCGGACATTCTTGCGGTTGCGCAGAGGTCGATTCCAGTGCAGCTTCCGGTGCGGAGGCGGCAGGTTACGGGCGAGTTTCTTGCGCCGCAGTATCTGCGGTTCGTGGTGGATGACAAGCCGGGGATCGTCGCTGGGATCGCGGGGGCGCTGGCGAAGGTTGGCGCGAACATCGATTCCCTGCTCCAGCATCCGGGGCATTCGAAGACCGGCTGCCGTTTGTAGTGACTACCGAGCCTTGTTTAACGTCGACGATTGAGAAAGCGGTAGCGGCTATGGCGAAGATCGATTGCATGCTGGAACGGCCGCTGTGCCTGCAGATTCTGACGACTGACGACAAGGCTGAGTAGAAACTTAACACCGATCTGCACGGATTGAACCGATCAAGAAAAGATCACCCCTTGCTTGATCGGTCTAATCCGCTTTGATCAGTGTTATGTCTTCCTAGTACTTCGGCATTGTCGGGTCGATTTTGTCGGCCCAGGCGAGGATGCCGCCGGCGAGGTTTTCAACGTACTTGAAGCCGGCGTTCTTCAGGATCAGCGCGGCTTTCTGGCTGCGGGCGCCTGAGCGGCAGTGGATGACGATTTCGCGATCTTTCTGCGCTGCGAGTTCGCCGATGCGCTTTTCGAGTTCGCCGACGGGGATGAGCGGTGCGCCGAGGCTGGCAATGGGGACTTCGTGCGGCTCGCGGACGTCGAGAAGGAAGAAATCTTCCTTGGCGTCGATCTTCTTCTTCAGCGTCTCGACGCTGATCTGCGGGATGCCGTCGACGACGGAGGCTTCGGCGACAGCTTTGTTCTGCGCGACTTCGAGCGGGCCGACGGACTTGGGCTTTTCGATGCCGCAGAACTGGTCGTAGTCGATGAGTTGCTTGATCTCGTGCGTGCCGCACATGGGGCACTCAGGATTCTTGCGCAGCTTGAGGGTGCGGAAGTTCATGCCGAGCGCGTCGACCAGCAGAAGTCGGCCGGCAAGGCTGTCGCCGATGCCGAGGATCAGCTTGATGACTTCGGTGGCCTGGATGACGCCGACGAGGCCGGGCAGGATTCCGAGCACGCCTCCCTCCGCGCAGGACGGGACCAGGCCGGGCGGCGGCGGTTCGGGATAGAGGCAGCGATAGCAGGGGCCCGTCCTCGGTGGCGAAGACGGAGGCCTGGCCCTCGAAGCGGAAGATGGAGCCGTAGGCGTTGGGCTTGCCAAGCAGGACGCAGGCGTCGTTGACGAGGTAGCGCGTCTGGAAGTTGTCGGTGCCGTCGGCGATGACGTCGTAGTCCTTGAAGATTTCGAGCGCGTTGGCGCTGGTTAGCATGGTGTTGTGCTTGACCACGTTCATGAAGGGGTTCAGACCCTTGAGCATCTTCTCGGCGGAATCGACCTTGAGCATGCCGACGGTGGCGGTGGAGTGGATGATCTGGCGCTGCAGGTTGCTCGAATCGACGACGTCGAAGTCGACCAGGCCGAGGGTGCCGATGCCAGCTGCAGCGAGGTAGAGCGCGAGCGGCGCGCCGAGGCCGCCGGTGCCGACGCAGAGGACCTTCGCGGCCTTGAGCTTCTGCTGGCCTTCCATGCCGACTTCGGGCAGGATGAGGTGGCGCGAGTAGCGGGAGATCTCTTCGTTGGAGAGCTTGGGGAGAGCGGTTTCGTTCAGGGTTGCGGTTGCCATTTCCTTGTCCTTCGCCCAATTGAGGGGCAGTTGCTCTTAGATGATGATGCGATCGATTCAGGCTCTGCGGTGAGCTGCGGCGTATTGCCGCCTTCATGATTTTTTTTTGTTGCCTGTTGCCTAAAATCCTCTAAACAAATGGTTTACCTGTAAAATACTCTAAACAATTGACTTCCGCGTAAGATATTGCAAACAAACAGGTTATCTGGAATACGGGGAAATGGTTGGGGCTAAAATACTCTAAACAAACGATTTATTATCATAGTACTGTAAACAAAGGAGATAGAGTAAAGCCCAACTGGAGCCCGGAAATAAATTTCTTTCCCTCATTATTTAAGCATAGAGGGTCGGACATAACTAAAATGCCAACTCTATTTCACATGGAATGAGGCGGTTATGGCATTTTTGGTCTCGACGGACGAGGTTGGCTCAGGACTGCTAAAAAAGCAGGCAGCCTCCAGCGATGGACGGGATGATGGTGAGTTCGTCGGCGTCGGTGGTTTCTGTGGCTTCCTTGGCGGGCAGGTAGCGGATGTCGTCGTCGTTGAGGTAGATGTTGACGAAGGAGCGCAGCTTGCCGTCGGCGGTGTAGAGGTTCTGGCGCAGGTCGGGATAGGCGACAACCAACTGAGTGAGGGCGTCGCCGACGGTGGCGCCGGGTACGTTTACGGTCTGCTGGCCGCCGGTGTATGTGCGCAGCGGAGTGGGGATGTGGATGTTCATGCTGGTTCTATCTCCTGAAGTTCAAAAACCTAAGTTTGCTGATTTTCTTTGATTAGAATCTCGACCGGTTCGTCGATGAATTGTTTGTCTTCCTCGTTGGTGCCGGTGAGGAGGAAGGAATTGGTGACGTCGGCCTTGGCCTGGTTGATGCGCGTGATGATGTAGGAACAGCCGACCCAGTGGGCTTCGTCGAAGTCGGTTTTGGACCACTGCGCCGGGCAGTCCGGATGGGAGTGGTAGAAGCCAACGATGTCGAAGCCGAGCTTGCGCGCCTGACGCTGGATTTTGATGAGTTCCTCGGGCGCGATGTTGTAGCGGTCGTGGGCGCGGTCGGTGCGGGTGTTGCCGGCGCGGACGATCTGGTGAACGTGGTTGCCGTCGGGCGTGGCGTGGCCGAGCATGGCGCCGCAGCACTCGTGCGGGTAGGTCTCTTCGCCGTGGGCGCGCAGGGCCTGGTAATTTGCGTAACTGATTTTGAGCATAGGGTAGTTGTGAGTTGCTGGTTGTTGGTTGTTATGATTCCCAGTTATATTTCGGGCTTTCAGCCCTTTAGAGTTCTCAATCGTTGTTGACCCAGGCCTTCGGCCTAGGCTGGTATGTGGCGCGCCTTCGGCGCTTTGTTCGGTTGTGGACAGACCGCGTTGGATTCACCATTATCCTTCCCGCCAGAAGCGTTCGCTGAGGTACTTGTCGGCGGAGTCGCAGAGGATGGTGACGATGACGGCTTCGCGTCCTGCGGCGGCCTCTTCTTCGGCGATCTGAAGTGAGGTGGCGACGGCTCCGGCCGCGGAGACGCCGACCAGCAGGCCGTCTTTCTTGCCCAGTTCGCGGGCCATGTCGTAGGCGCGCTCCGTCTCCATGAAGATGTTGCGGTCGGCGAGGCGCGGCGTCGTAGATGGGCGGAACGATGGCGGTGGCCATGTGCTTGAGGCCTTCGAATCCGTTGAAGGGCGAGTCCGGCTGCACGGAGATGCACTGGATTTTGGGGTTGAGTTCCTTGAGGCGGCGCGTCGTGCCCATGAAGGTTCCGCTGGTCCCGAGGCCGGCGACGAAGTGGGTGACCTGGCCTTCGGTCTGCTTCCAGATTTCGTTGGCGGTGCCGCGGTAGTGGGCCTTCCAGTTCTGCTCGTTGCCGTACTGGTCGGCGTACATGTAGCGGTCGGGATGATCGGCGGCGAGGGTGCGCGCCTTGCGGATGGCGCCGTCGGAGCCGTCGGCGGGATCGGTCCAGATGACGTGGGCGCCGTAGGCCGAGAGGATGTTTTTGCGCTCCTCGGAGACGTTGGAGGGTACGCAGAGAGTGACGGGAAAGCCGAGCGCGGCGCCCAGCATGGCGTAGGCGATGCCGGTGTTGCCGCTGGTGGCGTCGAGCAGCGCACGGCCGTTGGGGTCGTGGAACTTGAGCAGGCCGCGCTTTTCCGCGTCGAGGACGATGGAGGCGGCGGCGCGGTCTTTGATGGAGCCGCCGGGGTTCACCCACTCGATCTTGCCGAGGATATGGACGCCGGGCAGGTGCGCGGTGAGGCGCTCCAGGCTGAGCAGCGGGGTGTTGCCGATGCGTTCGAGCAGGGTCACGCCGAGCGACCGGGCCGTGGCAATCATCAAGGAGTTCCTTTCGTCAGTGTGCTGTGCTGTCCATGCTCCGTAGGGCAAAGGGCGCTGAAAGCTGGGTGGCACCCTAGAACTTGACCCTGGCGGCTGAAGCCGCGCTGCAAAAGCGGCAGTTTACGGCACAGATAAATCCGCGCCCGGAGCAAAACGGAGTTTGCCAGTCTCTTCTTTAGATTGGCTTCAACAGCGCGTTTGATTTTGCATTCGCGGATTCCCTTTGAAGGCTGGCAGCGGATGTGCGACAGTTAAGGTCAAGTCTAACGCATCGAAACCCATGGCAAAAAAGATCGTAATTCCAAACTTTACCGACGCGCTGGCTACGCTCGCCGGCAGTCAATTTGATGTATCCGGAGTCAAAGACGGTTCAGGGAACGGCGCTAAAGCCTTCCAGGTCCGCAAATACGGGGTGGCGGCAGAGATTGCGGCGGCTCCGGATGGCACTACGCTGGTGCTGAAACGACCGGGCTGGCTGCTGAGCGGCGAGATTGCGCGGCTGGTGGACAAGGGTTACCAGAAGTTTCTGAAGACGCCGAAGATGGAGATTCCGGCGACGGCGGAGATTCTGCGGGCGATCCACGAATTTTCTGAGGAACTGAAAGAAGCCGCGGGGGCGCCGGTCTTGTATAACGAGGCGCTGGGGACTACCAGCGACCGGTATGTGTATGACCGGGTCAAGGGGCGGGAGTAGAGGCGGCAGATTACTTGCCAGATGAACTGCTCAAGCAGCCTTTACGCGTTTGACAGCGAGACGCAGTCCCATAGCTTTCAGGATCGCTGCAAGGCTGCTGAGCGCAGGGTTCCCCTCCTGAGACAAGGTGCGATAGAGCTGAGTTGGGTTAAGGTTGGCGTTCTCGGCCACGCTCTGCACGCCGCCAAAAGCCTTGGTCATCTGGCGCAGGGCGATCAGGAGTTCACCCTGTTCGCCGTCTTCGAGAATGCTGTTCAGCAGTTCCAGCGCGTAGGCGGGGTCTTTCTGGAACAGCTCGGCCATCGATTCGTCGTGCGGTCTGTCCTTCATTGCTAAACCCTCCTTTGCCAGTCCTGCCAGTAGTCGCAGGCACGAGCTATATCCGTATCCTGGGTCCGTTTGTCTCCTGCGCAGAGGAGCAAAACTACCTGGCTTCCGGCGACTGCGTAGTACACCCTGTATCCCGGCCCGACATCGATCCGCAACTCCCATACTCCGTCGCGGCAAAACTTGTGATCCCCGAAGTTCCCCAGCTCGATTCGATTGATGCGCCGATCGATGGCGATCCTGGCCTTCGTATCGCGGAGCTTGCGGTGCCACTCGAGATAAAGGTCTCTCTCGTTGGTGGTTAGGTAGTGGCGGATCTCGTACACGACTTACTATCGTCTAAAAACGAATTAATGGCAAGAAGGTTCGGGGTTCGGGGTTCGGGGTTCGGGGTTCGGGGTTCGGGGTTCGGGGAAGATAGACGTGGCGGATGAGTGGTTTATTTCCCCCGTTCGCGCTGCAGTTCGCGGTAGGCTTCGCTTTTGCCGATGTTGCGGGCGCGGGCTACTTGCTTGAGGGCATCTTTTTCGTCGAGGCCCTGGGATTTCATGAGTTCGCGAACTTCGGCGGCGATACTCTTTGGCTTGTGATCGGCGGAGGTCTCGGCGGAAGGCGCGAAGAGCAGGACGATCTCGCCGCGCACGCTGGCACGGTCTGCCAAGGTCTTGCGTACATCCGCGACCGTGCCGCGCAGGAATTCTTCGTGCAGTTTGGTGAGTTCGCGCGCGACGACTACGTGCTGCGTGGGACCGAAGATGGCTTCGACGTCGGAGAGCGTGTCGAGGATGCGGTGCGGGGCTTCGTAGAAGATCAACGTGCCCGTAGCCTTACCACGAAATCCTTCGAGCGCGGTGCGGCGCTGGCCTTCTTTGGCGGGAAGGA
This sequence comes from uncultured Acidobacteriaceae bacterium, assembly GCA_963822225.1. Classification (GTDB taxonomy): domain Bacteria; phylum Acidobacteriota; class Terriglobia; order Terriglobales; family Acidobacteriaceae; genus Edaphobacter. Next base: position 546,928 of record CAWGGW010000006.1, read on the forward strand.
AGCCGTGGAAGGTGAAGCTTTCAGGAGTTGCTCCATTGCCTGCGGGGCCGGTTCCGGCGAGGCCGCTGGCGATGAGTGCGCTGATGGCGGCGTTGGCGCCGGGGATGGGGAAGACGGGAACTCCGGCGGCGATGGCTGCGAGAGCGATCTGGCCGCCGGGGTCGGCGATGCCGGGGGTCCCTGCGTCGCTGACGACTGCGATGCGCGCGCCAGCTTTGAGCGCGGTGGCGAGTTCGGTGGCGCGGCCCGCCTCGTTGTGCATGTGGTAGCTGATGGTGGGCGTGCGGATCTGGAAGTGGTTGAGCAGCTTCTGGGTCTGGCGCGTGTCCTCGCAGGCGATCTTGTCCACCGAGCGGAGGACGCGGAGGGCGCGGAGGGTGATGTCTTCGAGGTTGCCGATGGGGGTGGCTACGAGGTAGAGGCCGGGAGCGAGAGGTTTGCCAATTTCATGGCCGACTTCAGAGTGGGATTCGGATTCAGAGGATTCGGACTCTACTTCGTGCATTGCTCAGCTCTCGGGGGGCCCTCGAAAAAACGGGCGCGTCACTCCGAGTATAGATGGGACGGTTCAGGGGTGATGGGATTCGGTGGGTGGTGTGCTGTTACCAACAATCTGATTGACGACGGAGATGAGCTTTGCCGGACCGTCCATGGTGTGCAGAAGCTGGCCGAGCAGGCCGTCGGGCATGCGGGTGCCGTCGGCGTCGAGTGCGAGACTTTGGATCCCGGGCCAGCGTTCCCGGGCGAGAGCAATTGCCACGTCACACTCTTCGTGGGAGAGCGAGTGGCATAGGATGAGGAGCTTTATGGGGGGCACTTCCGGAATGGCCACGAACTTCGATGGCGTGGTCACCGTGAGAACACGATACCCCCGGCTTTGCAAAACCCATTGGCGAGTTGCGAGGAGATGCTCATCGTGCCCGTACATCACAATACAGGTCTTGTTGGTTTTCATGGACCCCTCATTTGGAGGGCGTGCAGTGATTCCCCTAGGTGTTGACAATATTTAATTTGTTTCGATCTGACTGTATGCCAGCCGACCGAGACGTACTCTTCATTTGGCGTGCGCGGGTGGGGTGTCTACTCTTCGGGCCGGCGCATACGTTTGCTCTGATTGAGCAGGCCCATGGACTGCGAGAGGTTCTGCGGGGTGACGATGCCGACGATGCGTTCGCCTTCCATGACGGGGACAAGTTGCGCGCCCTCTTCGCCCATGATGCGGCGGAGTGTCTTGACCAGCGAATCGTCGGGAAGCGCGGTTTGAAAGCTGCGCGTCATCACGCCCTGAACGTAGCTGTTGCCGCTGGTGGCCAGCGCCTCCAGAATATTCTGGCGGGAGACGGCGCCGACCAGGTTGCCTCCGCGTACGACGGGGAAGACATCCTGCAGGGTGTGGACGGCGCGCTGCAACGCATCTTCGAGCGTATCCGAAGCGGAGAGTGTGCTGAATTGCGTGAGCATGACATCGCGCATGCGGACCGAGTCGACGTCGTTCTGGACGAGCAGGCCCTGATTCTCCATGTGCGCTCCGATGAGAACGAACGCGCCCATGATAATGAGCCAGTAATTCGCAAGCAGCATGCCGACGACGACCAGGGCGATGGCGATCCACTGACCGAGTCCGCCGCCGAGGCCGAACCCGAGGCCCGCGCCGAGTCTTGCGCCAGCGGAGTTGGTGCGGCGGTCCTTGCCTTCGGGCGCGCCACGGGTGGGGCGATTGCGGTACATGCGGCCGCCATCCAGCGGAAGAGCGGGCAACAGGTTGATGGCGCCGAGCAGCAGGTTGAGCCACACCACGGCGCGCAGCAGGTGCGAGGGCGCAACCCACGGGCGATCGAGGAGATTGATGCCGGGGGACGAGGCGAGGACGATGGCCGCGAGCATGAGGCCGAAGCCGATACTGGCGATGGGGCCGACGACGGCCATGCGGCGCTGCATCTGCGGCTCGGCGGCGCGCTCGGTGGCTTCGAGGGTGGCGTAGGTCATCAGGCCACCGGTGGGGAGCAACAAAATGCTGCGCAACTCCAGGCCGTTCCACGCGGCCGCTAGCGCACGGGCGATCTCGCGCACGGCGACGGCGGAGAGCAGCAACAGCCACAGCACCAGGACGCGGCCGTTATTGGCGCCCGCAAGAGAGCCAGCCGCGATCGCCATCGCGAGCAGGAGCAGAAAGAACGCATGGATGCGAACTTCGACTCCGAAATAATGGCCTACGGGAAAACTCCAACCGCGCATGGATTCATTGTATGCGTTCGGCGCGCGGCGAATACCACAAACCAAAAGCCAACCACGGATGAAGCGGATAAGAACGGATAAAAGATGGAAGATTAAATTCCTTAGCTGTTTCGATCCGCGTTTATCCGTGCGAATCCGTGGTCGGTCGTTGTGGTTGCGGCGATAATGTTCGGATGCGAGTGATTGCAGGAACTTACCGGTCGCGACAACTGATTGCTCCGCGCGGCACGGAGACTCGGCCTACGAGCGACCGTTTGCGCGAGACGCTGTTCAACATTCTTGCGCTGCGAATTTCTGGTTGCCGCTTTGCGGACTTGTACGCAGGCACGGGCGCGGTTGGCATCGAAGCGATCAGCCGCGGCGCGGAGCAGGTGTGGTTTACGGAGAAATCGGAGAGTGCGCTGGCTGCGATTCGGACGAATCTGAAGGCACTGAAGATTGTGCAGGGCTACACGGTGGAAGAGCGCGGCACTGGCGCTCTGCTGGAGCGACTGGCCAAGGCGGCGAAAAAATCGCTGGATGCGAATGAACCGGTGCGCGGACTGCTGGATATCGTGTATCTCGATCCGCCGTGGGAGGCGGAGGCGGAGTATGCGAGCACACTGCATCTGCTGGGCAGTGTGCGTGGGCAGGCGATGCTTGCGCCGGACGCGTTGGTCATTGCGGAGCACGGCAGCAAGGCGCCGCTGGCGGCACGGTACGGCGAACTGGTGCAGACGCGGACGATGAAGCAGGGCGATGCGGCGTTGAGTTTCTACGCCGTGGCTACTGAGCCTGCGGAGTGAATCCGCCGCCGGTGTGTGCGCCGGTGAGCAGGTCGATGGAGAAGGCGGCTTCTTTGTTAGTGGGCATGTTCCAGCCGAAGCCCTGGAGCGTATTGCCTTCGACTCCGGTGATGCGGATGCCTTCCCAACTGAGGCGGCCGGTTTGCCAGGCGAGGCCTTCCCTGCCCCACGCGAGGATCGAGTGGAAGCCTGCGAAGATGAGCAAGTCGTGTTCGACGAGGGCGAGGACTTCGGCGACGGGCTTGAGTGGGATGTGGGTGGAACGGTCGGGGGCGGTGGTGTCGATGATGTAGGCGTAGCCTCCGGCGACGGCGCATAGTTCGCTCGGATTAGGACAGCTAAAGATGCCGGTGGGCATCGACGGATCGGTAAAGCCCAGGGCGCAGGTGGCGAGGAATGTGCCGCCTACTGCCGACGGGTTTATTTGCAGCAGGAGCGCGCCGCGGGCCATTGAATCCTCTTCGCCCGCGATCTGGTGTGGGTAGGTGAACTGGCGAGCGGGCGCGATCAGGGGCGGTTTGGTAAGGACTTCGGCGCGCCAGTCGCGCGGGAATTTCACGTTGCCGATCACGCCTCGGGCCTCACGTGGCGAGCTACCCACTCGAGTTGAACGAGTGTGTCGGGCACGGGCGATCCTCTTGCCGCCTCGATCTGATTCCAAGCATCAGCAGCGGGGATTCCGGAGCGGATCAGCAGGCTCGCGAGGACCAGCGGTGAGCGCCCGATGCAGCCGAAGCAGTGAAGGCCTATGCGTTTGCCTTGCTCCAGTCGAGCTTCGAGGTCGGCGAGAAACTCCATGAACCGGGGCAGGTTAACGGGGACGCCGCGGTCCGGAATCTCGAAGTTGATGAAGTCGATTCCGGCGCGGGTCGCAGACTCTTCTTCCGCCCCCAGGCCCACCGACGCTGCTTCCTCTTTTTGAAGCACTGAGACGACAATGTCGACGCCGGCCTCGTGCAGCGCGAGCATCTCGCCGTCGAGAAACTTTCCGCCATAAGGACGAGGCACGATGGCGAGCTGCGGGGTGACCCAGTACGGATGGACGACCATTAGCGCACCGCGGCCGGCCTGAGCGCGTCGAGCGCCTGGGCGATGTCGGCGAGGATGTCGTCGATGTGTTCGAGTCCTGCGCTGAGGCGGATGAAGCCTTCGGGCACCGCGTCGCCACCCCAGCGCGCGCGGCGTTCGGCGCACGTACATGTGCCGCCGAAGCTGGTTGCCTCGGTGATGAGTTTCGCCTTCGAAAAGAACAATTCGGCTGCGGCTTTGTTAGCAAGTGTGAAGCTGAGGACGCAGCCGAAGTACTGCATCTGGCGCGCGGCGATGGCGTGGCCGGGGTGCGTGGGCAGGCCGGGATAGAGTACGTCCTGCACGACGTCGGTGCGCGTGGTGAGGTATTCGGCGATGCGCTGGGCGTTTTGACAGCTTCGTTCCAATCGGAGGGGGAGCGTGCTGAGGGAACGCAGGGCTAGCCACGCTTCCATGGGGCCGAGGACGCCCCCGATGAGTGTGCGCCACTCTTCGATCTTCTGCAGCAGTTCGCGATCGCGCGCGGCGACGTGGCCGAGCAGGATGTCGCTGTGCCCGGTCATGGACTTGGTGTCCGATGCAACGGAGAAGTCGGCGCCGAGGGCGAGCGGGCGTTGGCCGAGCGCGGTTGCAGTGGTGTTATCGACCGCGACCAGAACGCCGGCGCGGTGGGCGCGATCGCAGAGCGCTGCGATGTCGGCGATCTCCATGGTGGGGTTCGACGGCGTCTCGATCCAGAGCAGGCGCGCGCCTTCGAGATGTTCGCCCTGCGCGTCGTTGGCGGTGGGCGCGAGACGGATGACGATGCCCATCTTAGCGAAGTAGTCCTGCATAAGGACGCGGGCGGCGAAGTAGGCGTTCTCCGGAAGGACGGCGATGTCGCCGGGGCGCAGCATCGCTCCGAAGATGGACGAGCACGCGGCCATTCCGGAGGCGAAGACCAGCGCGGCGGCGCGGTAGCTCTTGCCGGCTTCGGCGTGGCCGGGCACGAACTGGCCGGACTCCATCTGGCCGAGCGCTTTTTCGAGCGCGGTCCAGGTGGGATTGTGCGAGCGCGCGTAGCTGTAGAGCGCCTCGGCTGGATCGCCCGGCGTATGGTACGGCGCGGCAAAGACGGGGCTGGGGTGCAAGGGCTCACCCATGACCGCGCGGGTCAGGGTCGAACGGATGATCTTGGTCGAATCATGCATAAGAATGTATTGGAAATGCGCGGGCAGGTGCGTGGCAACTCGCCCGGAGAACAGCACATCTGAATTGCAGTCGATATGCGTGGAACGTGCGCTGCTTCCCGCACCTGGCAGACCGTGAAAGACGGCGAAGATCCCAGTTCAGACTCATCTTATCGTCGACCATCGCTGCAGAAGCCAACGCAACCCAAAGGAGCAGTTCCATGGACAACAAGAACACCGCAGTCTTCGGGATATACGCAACACCTGCGACAGCAGAGAACGGAGTCGATCACCTGATCTCGCTTGGCTTCACCAACTCGGCCATCTCCGTGCTGATGCCTGACGATGAGACTACACGTGCCTTTGCGCATGAGAAAAACACCAAGGCACCGGAAGGCACGACGGCCGGAGTGGCTGCTGGCGGTATTGTTGGCGGCACGCTGGGCCTGCTGGCAGGCATCGGCGCGCTGGCGATTCCCGGTATCGGGCCGCTGATTGCGGCTGGCCCGATTGTGGCAGCGCTGGCAGGGATGGGCGCCGGCGGTGCGGTCGGTGGAGTGGTTGGGGCGCTGGTCGGGATGGGAATTCCTGAATACGAGGCGAAGCGCTATGAGGGTGCGGTGAAGGGCGGAGGCACACTGCTCTCCGTACACTGCGACACGTCGGAGCAGATTAGTGTTGCGAAGCAGGCTCTTCGGGATACTGGGGCACGGGATATTTCGGCGACGGGTGAAGAGGGCTCGCCGAAGGATTCCAGGTACGAAGCAGCTTGAAGGTGCCCCGACCCAGCGTCAGGCAGTGAAGTGCTCCCAGCCGCCGGGTTCCAACTTGCTTCGCTGGCCGTCGGGTTCGATCAGCGTGATTGCTTCTCCGCGCAAGACCCGGCCGATGCGAGTAATGCGGACACCGGCGATGCTGCGCGGGACGCGGGTTGTTGGGCGCGCGGCGAAGAGTAGCTCGTAGTCTTCGCCGCCATTGAGGGCGAGCGCGGTAGCTGTGCCTGCTGCCGCCGCTAGAGGATGAATGGGCAGTGCGCTCGCGGAGATTTCGGCTCCCACGCCGGACTCATGGCACAGGTGTGTGAGGTCGGTGGAGAGGCCGTCGCTGAGGTCGATGGCAGCGGTGGCGATCCGGCGGCGCAGCAGGGCAAGGCCGACTTCGATGCGCGGCTGAGGGTAGAGCTGGGGATGAGCGGTTGGTGACTGGGTGGTCGCACGCGGCGAACGAGAATTTTTCGCGGCAAGACCCTCCATGGAGACAAGCTCGGCCGCGGCGCCGCCTAGTTGGCCGGTGACATAGAGCGAGTCTCCCGCGCGGGCGCCACTGCGGCGAAGTGCGCGGCCAGCCGGCGCCGAACCGACGAGGACGATGTCCGCGAGCACCAGACCGCAGGGTGATTCGGAGGTGTCGCCACCGGCCAGGGGCACGTTGTGCTCCGCTGCGAGACTGCGCAGGCCGGTAAAGAAACGGTCAACCCAGAGGCGGCCGGTGCGGGCACGAAGCATTTCGCCGGGCAGCGCGAGCGAGAGAAACGCCGCCAGCGGATGCGCTCCCATGGCGGCCAGATCGCTGAGGCCGCGAGCGAGAGCGCGGTGGCCGGCAGACTCGGGAGGATGCCAATCGCGGCGGAAGTGGCGGCCTTCCAGCGTGAAGTCGGTGGTAACGAGAATCTCGTGGCCACGCGGGGGGCTGAGGATGGCGCAGTCGTCGCCGATACCGAGGGCTACGCTAGCGCTGTGCGGGCGGCCCGGCCCGACAGTAGACCGGATTCGCTCGATCAGAGCTAGCTCGCCTGACTTTTTCTTTGTTCTGATCATCGTGAAGCCAAGCATAAACCCCTGCTGCTGCACGGAGTTGTGGGGCGAAGATAGAGCGCAAACGACTCCAATGCGGTGGAAAACTCCAAAATATCGTGCAACTTTTAGGGATAAGGGGCGCAATCGCGTTGCTTTCCCCCTGGGTGACTGTTAAAATCTAAAGTAACGTCCAAGAGGGATGGCGAAATCCGGCGGGCAATCGTGAATGACGATTGCTAAAGTTCATTTGACTGGATCCAAACCACCTCTCAGTGCCGAGTCGCTGTGCGAACTCCCCCGCGCGGAACGGCCAATCTCAGGGCCCAGGTCTTAGGTTTGAATCTGAAGAGCTTCCGCTTCAAAAAACGTCATTACATTGTGCTGGTCAGCCGCGATGAAAACGGCCGCCTACGCAAGGTTCCCGTTCCTCTTCACTTCGCTTATGCCTTTGTGGTGGTGGCAGTTGTGGGTGCGTTCACGGTGGCGGGACTCGCCGGATCGTACTCCCGAATGCTGATTAAGACCGCACGATTCAACCAGTTGCGCAACGACCACGACAACCTGCAGAAGGACTATGCGCACCTGGAAAAGCAAGCGCACGAGAAGGATGTGCAGGCCGCGTCACTGGGATCGCTGGCTACCGAAGTCTCCGCACTTTACGGGCTTACTGCAAGCAAACTTGCCTCGCCAATGGGCCACATCCTTTCGGGTAAAGCTGCAGGCAAGACCGCCAGCGGCGTGCTGATTAGCGACACCTCCTCGAACTTCAGCGATGCGAACTACTACAAGTCGCTGGACACCTTCTATAACCTGCGCAACTCGGCTATAAGCGGAGCCGCGACGCGCGCCATCGCCGGACCGTCGGCCGTTGGATCGCTCTCAGGCCTGGGATTGGGCGGCATGGACGATGCTGCGATCAACGCGCCATCTCTTTGGCCGGTTGTTGGGCCGATTCGCAGCAGCTTCGGGCAGCGTGAAGATCCGGTGACGGGCAATGGTGAAGGCGAGTTCCATACCGGCATCGACATCTCGGCGCCGATGGGCACGCCTATCCGCGCGACCGCAGACGGCGTCGTAAAGTCGGCCGCGATGGAGAGCGGCTACGGACGCGAAGTAATCCTGGATCACGGTCATGGCGTGGAAACCTGTTACGCGCACATGTCGGGCTTTGCCGTGATGGCGGGCGAGACGGTGGTGAAGGGTCAGGTGATTGGATACGTCGGTATGAGCGGCCGGACTACGGGCGCGCACGTTCACTACGAAGTTCGCATCCACAATGCTCCTGTGAATCCATACAAGTACATGCGCACCACGATTGCGGGACTTGGAACGGCCGGGAATCCGAGCGGCAACTAAGCTTTCCTGCAGCGCAAAATCAAAGGCCCATGTCCCGATCGGAGACATGGGCTTTTCCTTTGGATCGCCTATTTTCCGGTGTAGGTGACGTGCCAGACGCTGCGGCTGCCGTCGTCGGTGACGAAGAGCGAGCCGTCCTTGGCGACCGCGACGCCGACCGGCCGGCCCCAGACCTGGCCATCGGAGGTGACGAAGCCGGTGAGGAAGTCGTCGTACTCGCCGGTGGCATGGCCGTCCTTCATCGGGATGCGGATGACCTCGTAGCCGGCGCGGTTCTTGCGGTTCCAGCTGCCGTGCTCGGCGGCAAAGGCGTCGCCGTCGTAGCTGGTGGGAAACTGCATCGGCTCTGAGGGATAGAAGACCATCTCCAGCGAGGCCATGTGCGGCTGCACCAGGACGTCGGGCGTTAGGACTTTGCTGGACATGTCGGCGCGCTTGCAGTTGGTGGCCTTCGCCTCGGTCAGCGGCGCGGAGAGCTGCGGATTCGGGCCGGTGCCGTTGGCGCAGGGTTGGGGCAGGCGCGGATCCTGGTGGCCGCCCATGTAGTACCAGGGCCAGCCGAAGAAGCCGCCCTCGGGGACGCTGGTCACGTAGTCGGGGACGAGGTGGTTGCCGAGGTTGTCGCGCTCGTTGGTGGAGCACCACAGCGAGCCGGTGATGGGGTTGATGGCCTCGCCGACGCAGTTGCGGATGCCGTGGGCGTAGACCTCGAGGAATTTGCCGTCGGGCGTGTACTCGAGCACGTCGGCGCGGTGGAACTCGCGGGGATGGGTGTCGGCGTCGTCGACGTTGGAGCCGGAGCCGACGGAGACGAGCATGTGCTGGCCGTCCTTGCTGAAGACGACGTCGCGCGTCCAGTGGCCGCCGCCGGTGAGTTGGGCGTAGCCGGGAATGTCGGGCACGATGGTCTGGGCAGGGCCGGTGGCGTGCAGGTCGCCGGAGTGATACGGGAAGCGCTGAACCGTGGTGGCGTTGCCGACATAAACGTACTTCGGATTGTCCGGCCGGATAGAAGGCGATGCCAAAGGGATGGTCGAGGCCGGTGGCGAACTGCTCGATCTGTGCGGCCTTGCCGTCTGGCGCGACGCCGCGCAGAACCAAGACGATGCCGGCGCCTGAGTCGGCGAGGAAGAGGTCGCCGTTGGGCGCGACGCGGATCAGGCGCGGCTCGGTGAAGGTGCCCGCTGCGCGCTCATGTGCTCGACGTTGTCGGCGCGCTGCATGGGGGCGGTGTCGCCGCCCGCGTAGAGCGTGACCTTGAATCCCGCAGGCGCGATGGGCCACGCGTCGGCGGGACGTGGGATGACGTGCGCGGTGATTGTTGACCGCCTCGCTCGGGGTTGGGCTCGGGCAGGTCGGCGACGGTGATCTTGTGGCGAACGCCCGGCTGCTGCTGGTTCCAGTCGGTGAAGGCAGCCTGGCCGGTGAGGACCTGGGGAGTCTGCGCGGGCGCCTGCGCTGCTGCTATCAACATGGGCAGGAGCGCAATCAGGGAAAGTGCCGTCGTAGACAGATTGAATTCGAAGGCCCATGCGGAAGTGGTGCTCCTTTGGGGTGCAAGAATTCAGATGCTCCACGGATGGGGTGCGATGCTCATCCCGCACCGGTTCATCGTCAATTGTTCGTGTCAGCGCGTGGACCGGAACTCGTCGCTCCCTTATGGAGACGTGGAGGCGGGCGGATTTGTCTCCGTAGGGAACGGCTCCGGATTGCTGGAGTTCATCGGGGTCGCCAGCTTCTTCACCAACTCCAGCGGGACGCTGGCGGTGAAGATGGTGCGATCCTTGTGCTGCTCGATCTTGAGCGACGAGGTGAACCGGCGCAGCGCATCGGCGTCAGGCTTGTCGGACTGCGCCTCAACCTTGGGCTGGATCGCCTTGATCAGCTGCACGCAGTTGCCCAGCGCCTGGGCGGAGTTGGCGGCGTCTGCCTCGGTGGGCGCGATCTGCTCGACACGCAGATGCAGCACGCCCAGGCCGTACGCGCAGGCTGGCGACGAAGGTCGTGTCCTCCGGCAGCGGCAGTTCGAGCCCGAAGACGGTGATGCGGCCGCGCTCGGAGAACGGCAGGCCAACATGGCCGATGCCCCATGCGCTCGACAGCAGCGGTACGTCGCGATAGCGCGCCGCCAGCAGCGACGAGCCGGAAAACGGCGACGCCGACGCTCGATAGCGGTCGAGCATCTCGTGAATCTGCTCCGGCGTGGGCATGTTGGACGCGGCAATGGTGTCGTAGCCAAGCTGCGCGATGCGCAACTGGCGGCCCTCGATGGGGATGGTGTAGACCGCGTGGCCCTCGTAGTTCTCCTGCGATGTGGCAATACCGGTGAGGTAGCTGTGCGAGACGTGCGCCATCGAAGCGGCCTTCGAAAACCTCGGAGTAGGCGACCGGGCCGTTGGGGCCGTTGGGATCGTCCATCCGATGCAGCGCGAAGGCCGCGGCGTCGAGATCGCGCTCGGGAACGATTCCGGTCGCGTCGACAAAATGCTGGTAGTCCGGGCTGCGCGAGACTTCATTGCGATCGAAGTGAGTCGCGGCCCGCAGTGGGCGCAAGTTGACGTAGACGATGGCGTCCGACTCGGGCAAAAGGCGAGCGGCTTCGGGCGGGGCAGTCTTTCGCAGCACGACCGCGACGATAAGCGCGGCCACCAGCGCGAGCATCAGAAGCAGCGAGTACCGCGTCCGTTTACGCATCGCAATGATTTTACGCTGTTATCCGCGCCGCAAGGCATCGCACGGGGGGCGGATAACGTGAAGTCGTGGCGAAATCCTCGCAGCAGCATGGCGCGGGAGACTATGCAGACGCTGCGGAGATCGAGGGCCCATTCTTCATGGCAAGAATCAGCAGCGAGAGCAGGGCAGCAATTTCCGCCAAAAACAACGGCTGAAAGTAACGAAAAAGAGTGTCCGTGTAACCCGGAGCAAGAAACCAGGTTAGACTCACGACCACCCAGGCGACGCCGTCCAGGATGAGCCAGTATCCGAGCCAGCGCGGCAAAAAGCGCGATTTCACCACTAACGATCCAAAAGGCAAGAGCCACAATCCCCAGAACATCTGGTTGATGCCGTTCGTCTGACCGTGCATCCGGATGAGAAGCATGCCAATAGCCTGGCGCTCTTGGCTGTCGAAGGCGGCGAAGACTGCGGTGTCGCGAAAGACGAGGAGCGCGGCCGCATTGAAGACGACGGTCACTACGCCGAGGGCAGACGAAACCAGCACCAGGCCTACCATTTGTCTCGCGCGGTGCCGGTCCACGGCTTCAAACAGGCGATAGAGCGCCAGGCTCAGTCCGATGAAGATGACCGCGCCAACCGTCTCGGCAAGCGTGCCCCAACGAAAAAGCGTCTCGTGGCTGAGAACACGAGCCGCGGTGGCGGCCGCATCGTTGTTCACTATTGTCCGCGAAGGCACATAAAGCAGATAAAACGGCCCGAGGAAGAAGCCCAGATACCACAGGCCAGCGACACGGGCCTTTCTGTTGAGCGATGTCATGGGAACCTCCCGGGTGTTGCGGGAGGGTACGCGAAATGTCCCCTGGAAGTTCGCTGGACTCGCAGCCACGCCGACCAGCGATTCAGGCGGCGTCTCCCGGTAAGTTGCGCGCGGGCCGGTCTCTTCGCAGCTACTCGGAGATGGCAAACGTATAGATCTTGCCGCCGTTGGTGACGTTGCCGGTGCCGGGCGGCAGGATGCCGTACTCCGCTCCGGGCGTGTCCTGGCCCAGCGTGAACTGGTAGGTGTGCGGCGCCGTCTTCACCGGCTTGAAGGGCACCTCGTCGCGCTCTGCGCCGCCGGTGGAGTGGATGACGCCGCCGGTGAGCACGCGGAACTCGCGGCTGTTTGAGTTGAGGCGGAAGCGCAGCAGGTCGTACTCGGAGATGTCGACTCCGTCCGGCGTATAGACGAGGAACTCGATCGGCCGCGCCAGAAGCAGCTTCGACTCACGCCCGTTGAGGTGGCCGTTCTTGTCTTCCTTGATGATGCCGTGAGTGACGGTGGACTTGATGAAGCCGCCGGACTTGATGTGCACGATCTCCGGTTCGATGGGCTGCCATTTGCCGGTGCGGTCTTTGTAGTACACGCCGATCTCGTTGACGTCGGAGAGCGTCGATTTGCGACTCCGGCGTGCCGGTGATCTGGATGCGGCCCTTGTTGACCATGGCCTGGATGACGCGATCCGAGACGCCGGCTTGCTTCAGCGAAATCAGTGCGTCGGCGTCCGTGGTGTACTGGCCGGGCTGCGCGCCGATGGTCTGGACGATGAGGTCGTCGCTCAGGCCCGCCTTGGCCATGCGAATCACCGAGTCGTTGGTCATCTTCGTCTGGACGGTTTTTGGCACTGGCAGCGGGCCTGCGACAGCACCGCCGTCGACTGCGTCCTGCGCGAGGATCAGCGCGGGCGAGAACAGGCACATCAACCACAGCACACACAGACGCAGGGACATAGAACCGTTCTCCAATTGGCGCAAAAAGCAGTTGCCGAGCATGATATAGGACGCACTGGCGCTGGGGAGGTTTACCAGGCGCGGCTCAGCGTTGCCGCAGCCTACCGGCTATGCTAAAGTTGAGTCTTGCGGCGCACTTTTGCGCGGGCATGTCTGCGCGGGCATATTGCGTCTGTCGGGCAGGTCTCCGGGGGCTCGTCGCAAGGCTGTCTTCGGCTTGAGGCTGCAAGTTTGGGCTCAAGGTTGTTTTGGGCTGGCGTAGCTCAGTTGGTAGAGCATCTGATTTGTAATCAGAGGGTCGTGGGTTCAAATCCGACCGTCAGCTCCACTCCCTGCAAGCTCCAGTTCCAGGCGAAGCAGTAAAAGATGGACGGATTTGGTTGTACTGCTGGCTCGTTCCGGCTCGCAGACCTCACACCACTCCTTCAAGGCATTCTCCCGCTCGATTCGAACCTGAATCGGCGATGGGCTCTGAAGGCATGTGTCGAGTGCTGCGCTGCCAGGCGATCTGCAAGAGGATGCACAGGTGGCCGAGTGGTTAATGGCAGCAGACTGTAAATCTGCCGCGTTATGCGCTACGGAGGTTCGAATCCTCCCCTGTGCACCATCATTTTGGTAGTGGGTTAGGTTGTGGTGATTGGCGATGTGTGATGGCTGAAGTCCTCAGCCGGCAGCGGACTGGATGGATGTATTGCGCTGCTTGCAGTTCTGGTATTCTTGGGCGTGTTGTCGTGGTTCACGACGATGGAGCCGGGCAAATATTCACGGTATCAGCCTTACGTTGGATCCTGCTCGGGTTTTTTGCCTTCCGCTGCTGATTCTCGGACGTCTGCGTTCGCGGTCAGGATGGCGAACATGCTGGCTAAGCTGGTAACGAAGGATTTGTAGCAAGGCAGGCTGATGTAGCTCAGTGGTAGAGCACTCCCTTGGTAAGGGAGAGGTCATGGGTTCAAGCCCCATCATCAGCTCCAGATTTTCGGGCCGCAGGTGGAGGCGTGTTCGTCCTCTCGGGTTTGCGGGAGTAACTCAGTGGTAGAGTCTCAGCCTTCCAAGCTGTTGGTCGCGGGTTCGATTCCCGTCTCCCGCTCCAAAGATTCAAGGTTCGTCAGATCGCAGGAGTAGTGTGTTGAGCGCTTTGCATGAGCAGCCAGTACTTCCAGTCGCCGATCCGAAGGCCTTCGGCGCGGTCAAGGTCCGCCATCGAAACCGCCTTCTCCTCCAGCCAGGTCAGCAGAGCTTCCTGAAGTCACTGGAGCGCGCCGAACTTGCGCATCCGCGACTTCGAGCGGTGCTGCGCAAGGGCATGCTGGGCGCGTCCACCGCCGCCGAGTACGACAGGCTGGGCAACGGCGACCAGGGCCAGATCCGCGAGTTCTACCTCGCCAGCCTGGAGAAGGTCGCCCGCCGAACTGCGGGAAAAGTTTTTCAAGCTGTACGCGTACTACTGAGCGAGTTTATGTATTCGAATCGCCGGCACACGCCGGCCACCAAAGAGAGGATGAACAGTCAATGGGCAAGGAAAAGTTTGACCGGTCAAAGCCGCACGTAAACATTGGGACGATCGGGCACATCGATCACGGCAAGACGACGCTGACGGCGGCGATCACGAAGGTGTTGTCGAAGCACAACCCGAAGAACACGTTCCGCTCGTTCGACACGATCGACAACGCTCCGGAAGAGCGCGAGCGCGGCATCACCATCGCGACCTCGCACGTGGAGTACGAGACGGCGAACCGGCACTACGCGCACGTCGACTGCCCCGGCCACGCCGACTACATCAAGAACATGATCACCGGCGCGGCGCAGATGGACGGCGCGATTCTGGTGGTTGCGGCGACCGACGGCCCGATGCCGCAGACCAAGGAGCACGTTCTGCTGGCCCGCCAGGTTGGCGTGCCGTACATCGTGGTGTTCCTGAACAAGTGCGATGCGGTTGAGGACGAAGAGCTGATCGAGCTGGTCGAGATGGAAGTTCGCGAGCTGCTGTCGAAGTACGACTACCCCGGCGACGACACTCCGATCATCCGCGGCTCTGCCCTGGGCGCGCTGAACGGCGAAGCCAAGTGGGAGGCCAAGATCGACGAGCTGATGGAGGCGGTGGACAAGTACGTTCCGCAGCCGGACGCGCGCGGTCGACCTGCCGTTCCTGATGCCGATCGAAGACATCTTCTCGATCTCGGGCCGCGGCACTGTGGTCACGGGCCGTATCGAGCGCGGCAAGGTGAAGGTTGGCGAGGACTGCGAGATCGTCGGCTTCCGCGAGACGCGCAAGACGGTCTGCACCGGCGTCGAGATGTTCAAGAAGCAGCTGGACGAAGGTCTGGCGGGCGACAACGCCGGTCTTCTTCTGCGCGGCATTGCGAAGGAAGATGTGGAGCGCGGCATGGTGTTGGCCAAGCCGGGTTCGATCACGCCGCACACCGAGTTCAAGGGCGAGGTTTACGTGCTGAGCAAGGAAGAAGGCGGACGTCACACTCCGTTCTTCAACGGCTACCGTCCGCAGTTCTACTTCCGCACCACCGACGTGACCGGTTCGGCGAAGCTGCCGGCGGGCACCGAGATGGTGATGCCGGGCGACAACATCTCAGCTGGAGATCACGCTGCACACCCCGGTCGCCATGGAGAAGGGCCTGCGCTTCGCCATCCGCGAAGGCGGCACGCACCGTCGGCGCCGGAACCATCTCCGAGATCATCAAGTAGTAGGAATGCTCAACAGACAGCGGCGGGCTTCGGCTCGCCGCTGTCATTCGACGAGATGCACGCCGTCTCATGATTCGCATGGCTTTCCGAAATGCCGTTTTGGTGGATAATTAGGAGGATGAGCGTGGCCTGACCGCACCTCTTTCCGCAAGAAAATTCAGGATTTGGCAGCAGGGGCCATTAAGCCCTGTGTCGCGGCGTGTCGGGGGGTTCCATCCTACACAGCTGCTTGCCAGCCGAGGTGGCTGGCCACGTTACGAAGGAGAATCAACCAATGCGCGAAATCATCACACTGCAGTGCCCGGAGTGCAAGAACCGGAACTACTCCACCACGAAGAACAAGAAGACGACCACTGGCCGCCTCGAGTTCTCAAAGTTCTGCAACACCTGCCGCAAGCACACGGCGCACAAAGAGACGAAGTAAGAGCAGCCCTTGGCTTTCAGCGGTCAGGCAATGAGCTACGCAGCCGACAGCTCCTGGGGGAGTAAGCTCAACGGTTAAACTGTCGGTCTCCAAAACCGAACTTCTCGGTTCGAATCCGAGCTCCCCCGCCAGTTTTCCCGCCTAACCACTCCGAAGGGTGACGGAGCCGGGCAAGCAGCACAGCAGACGATTTTCAATCAGCGAAGATTTGAGGCAGCACCATGGCGAAGACAATAGCAGTAGCAGACCAACAGAGCACCGGCATTGGACCGGCTGAAGTCGCAGCCCCAGCGCGTTGATGGAGTTCCTGAAGGACGTGCGCAGCGAGATGCGCAAGGTGGTCAGCCCGACGCGCGCCGAGGTTGCAGTCGACCACCACCGTCGTCCTCGTCACGCGTCTTCATCTTCGCCGCCTACTTCTGGCTGGTGGACTACATCTTCGGCCAGGGCGATCACACGGCTGATTGCAATACCTGACCAAGCACTAACAGCAACTCGGCAGCACGCAGTAGACAGCAAGCAGATGCACGAAGAAGGCACACTCACCATGGCGGCAGAAGAGCAGAATCCGGAAGCGCAGAACCCTGAGCGGCGAACAGCCGACCGAGCAGCTTGCCCCGCCGGTCAACGAGAATTTCAAGTGGTACATCATCCACGCCTACTCCGGCTTCGAGCGCAAGGTGCGCGAGTCGCTGGAGAGCCGCATCCAGGCCTTCGGCCTGCAGAACCGCATCGGCCGCATCATGATCCCGACCGAGCCCGTCACCGAGCTGCGCAACGGCAAGAAGTACACCATCGAGCGCGTCTTCCTGCCCGGCTACGTGCTGGTCGAGATGGAACTCGACAACGACCTCTGGCACGTCATCAAGAACACGCCGCGCGTCACCGGCTTCCTTGGAACCGGCGACAATCCGGTCGCGCTCTCCGAGGCAGGAGGTCAGCTCCATCCTCTTCCGCTCCGAGACCTCCAAGGACAAGCCTTCCATGAAGGTCAAGTTCGAGAAGGGCGAGCAGGTCCGCATCAACGAAGGCCCCTTCGCCAACTTCAACGGCACCGTGGACGACGTCAACGAAGACCGCCAGACCCTGAAGGTCATGGTCAGCATCTTCGGCCGCTCCACTCCGGTCGAGATCGAGTTCTCGAAGGTCGACAAGATCGGAATAGCCTAGCTTCCAGTCAGCACGAGAGTTTAGGCAGACACCAAATCGGCAGCACGGCACAGCAGAGCCCGCCGCTAGAAGCATAAAGAGGATTTACCCAATGGCACCGAAGAAGATCACTGGATACGTCAAGCTTCAGATCATCGGCCGGCAAGGCCACCCCCGCGCCGCCGGTCGGCCCCGCGCTCGGCCAGGCGCAGGTCAACATCATGGAGTTCTGCAAGCAGTTCAACGCGCGCACCTCCACGCCGGAGATGACCGGCCTGACCATTCCCGTCGTCATCACCGTGTACGCTGACCGCACCTTCAGCTTCATCACCAAGACGCCGCCCGCGCCTGTCCTGCTGCTGAAGGCCGCCGGCATCGAGAAGGGCTCCGGCACTCCCAACAAGGAGAAGAAGGGCAAGGTCACCGAGAAGCAGATCATGCAGATCGCGACCCAGAAGATGCCGGACATGAACGCCACCACCGTCGAAGCGGCCGCGAAGAGCATCCGCGGCACCGCCCGCTCCATGGGCATCGAAGTCGTCGGCTAGACGCATCCCATATCGTAAGAACAGCGCGGA
Source organism: uncultured Acidobacteriaceae bacterium (assembly GCA_963822225.1). Taxonomy (GTDB): domain Bacteria; phylum Acidobacteriota; class Terriglobia; order Terriglobales; family Acidobacteriaceae; genus Edaphobacter. The sequence goes on from CAWGGW010000006.1 coordinate 564,595, forward strand.
GCCTCGCCGGTTCCGCGCTTTTTCTTGCGCTGAGCGGCGTTCGATGCTACGTTCAGCCTTTGCGGCTCATCCGCTTGGGTAGAGATCGCCTATGGAGTTGGCCAGGATAGGTGGAAGAGTGGGCCGCGCATGCGGTGCCATCCTGTTGCTCTGCGCGATGGCCGCCCATCTGTGTGGCTCAGCAATCGCCTGCTCGAACCACAACAGGCAGTCCCGGACTCACTCGCAACCGCCACGCCTGTCTCCGGCAGCATTGCCGGGAGCATCACCGATACCGACGGAGCCGGCATCCCCAACGGCCGCGTCACGCTGGAGAACGTCGAGTCAAAGGGCATGCGCACCGCGAATTCCGATAGCCACGGAGTCTTCCTCTTCCCCTCTGTTCCGCCGGGCAATTACGTCGTTACCGTGCATGCGAACGGATTCTCGCCCTGGAAGATCAAGAACATCATTTTGCTTCACGAAGGCGAGGACCTCGTCGTGCCGGAGATCCAGCTTGGCGTCGAGTCGATCAGCACCACCGTCAACGCGATCTCGATCGAAGACCTTGCCGAGCAGCAGATCACCGCGGAAGAGCATCAGCGCATCCTCGGCATCCTGCCGAACTTTTATGTCAGCTATGTTTCGAACGCGGCGCCGCTCACGCGTAAGCAGAAGTTCAAGCTGGCGGTGCACGTCTCCGTCGACCCCGTGACCTATTTCACCACCGGCGTCACTGCGGGCATCGAGCAGTGGCAGGGCGACTTCGCAGGCTACGGCCAGGAGTTTTCCGGCTACGCTAAGCGCTATGGCGCGACCTATGGCGACCGCCTCAGCTCGACTTTTCTCGGCGCAGCCCTGCTGCCTTCCCTGCTGCACCAGGACCCGCGCTACTTCTATCGAGGCCATGGCAATGTGGTCGTTCGCGCGCTGTATGCCATCTCGACCGTGGCCGTGTGCAAGGGCGACAATGGCCACTGGCAGCCCAACTACTCCAACGTTCTCGGCAACCTTGGCTCGGCTGGAATCTCGACGCTTTACTACCCGAGAGCGATCAGCACAGCGTGCAGGTCACTGTAACTAACACGCTGATCGGCGTCGCCGAGGGCGCGTTCGGCACGCTATTCCAGGAGTTCCTGCTGCGCCACCTCACCCACGGCGCTCCGCCCAAAGCCCCACCGCAGCCTTGAGCCCGGAGTATCAGCCGAAGAGGCGCTGCTGCGTCTCGGCGGGAGCGCTGCACGGTGGTCTCCGACCCGGCTCGGCAGCGAAGTCGTCCTGCAACTGGAGCGTGTCGGCCGACCTCTGGTTAAGCCCATGCCGCTTGCAGACCATCTCTACCGTCTTCGCCAGTTGCCGGCTGTAGGCTTGCGAGGCGAAGTCCGCTTTGCCGAAGCGCGTCTCGTAGTCCTTCACCAGCGACGGAAAATGTTCGCGCAGGAACCGCAAGTAGGTGGGGCGTGAGCACGGCTTCAGGAAGAGCGGATTCGCCGCAAAGAAGCTCGCTCCGACGGCTGCGGCCCGGCGCGCCATCCCATCCAGAGCCTTCTCCGAATCCGTAATTCCCGGCAGCACCGGGCAGCAGAGAATTCCGGTTTTGATGCCGGCGCCGCGCAGGCGCTGGACCGCCCGGAAGCGCAGGTCAGGACGGGGCGCACGCGGCTCCAGTTTCCGTGCCAGTGCGGGGTTCGGAGTCGTGATCGTGATGTGTACGGAGAGCTTGTTGCGCTTCCCGATCTCTGTCAGAAGGTCGATGTCGCGCTCGATCAGGTTCGATTTGGTCACGATGCCAAGCCGATAGCCTTGCTTGCGCGCAAACACCTCCAGCAGGCTGCGTGTGATGCCTGCGCGACGCTCGATCGGTTGATATGGGTCTGTTGCCGTACCAAGTGCAATCTGCTGCTCCGGATCGACACGCTTCAGGTCCTGCTCCAGCAGCCATGCCGCGTTTTGCTTCAGGAAGATGATCCGCTCAAAAGCCTCGGGATCGCGCAGGTTCTGTGTTCCGCCGCGCGCGAGATCCGGCTGGACATCCTGCTTCGGCGCGAGGAATTCGTGGGTGTAGCGCGCGTAGCAGTACCTGCAGCCGAACTCGCATCCGCGATAAGGGTTGATGCTGTACGCGAGCCAGATCAGCCGCTTCGAGATCGACCGGTTCAGCACGCTGCGGACCTGCAGGTTGCGAAATTCGACCAGGTGTCCGTCGTCGGCGTGTTCTGCCTCGGCAGCCATTTTGGCGAGGCCGGTCAGCCCGGCGGGAAGGATGGGAAAGAGGGAGGTTTCTGTGTTCGAGATATTCGCCTGTATGCTCATATTCGCTTTTTATTCGCCTCACTGGTGCGACAGTAACGCACACGGGCGGACGGCGTCAAGCCCTTCCGCAGTCCTTCTCGCAAACTACACTTGTGTCAGCTTTTCCGTTTCCTTGGACATGGTGGCTGTCCGATCCAGTTTGTCCCAGGCGAACGGCTTGCCGTCGATCGCCCGCTTCATCGTCTTGAACAGCACGATCGAAAACACCTGGCGATAGGTAAACCGCTGAATCCAGATATGGAACAGCAGCCAGGCGTCGCCCTTGCTGGCGGGATGTTTTCGCTCCAGCGAGAACGCAAGCGCGGACGCCACAAAATCGATGATCAGGAACGCCATGAAGAACGCGAGCAGTTTCTCGAAGCTGGCCGCCGATGCCGCCTCCGGGTGGAAGTGCTTGTCGTAGATAAAATTAAGGACGCCGGCGAAGAACATCAGGTCGATGAATGGCGAGAACAGCGGAAGCAGGATCTGGAAGATGAGCGTGTTCGGCAGCGCGAACAGGCCCATGGCGCGCCGCTTCGCAATTGCGCCGCGATGCTTGAAGATGGCCTGCAGGATGCCGAAGGACCAGCGGAAGCGCTGCCGCATCAGGCCGTCCATATTGACCGGCGCCTCGGTAAAGGCCAGCGCCTGGTCTTCGTAGATCACCTAGTAGCCCTGCTCCAGCAGGTTCATGGTCAGGTCGGCATCTTCGGCGACAGTATTGGTGTGGTAGCCGCCGCCGTCCTTCACCGCCTGCGTGCGCCAGGCGCCAATCGCTCCCGGAACCACCATCACCACGTCGAACAGATCCAGTGCGCGCCGTTCGAAGTTCTGGCTGGTGATGTATTCGAGCGCCTGCCAGCGCGTCCACAGATTCACGCGATTGCCCACCTTGGCATTGCCCGCGACCGCGCCAATCCTGGGGTTGGCGAAATGGCGGCACCAGGTTGGTGATGGCGTCGTGTGCGATCACGCCGTCAGCATCGATGCCGACGTAGACTTCTTCGTCCGTCCGGTCCAGCGCATAGTTCAACGCATCGGCCTTGCCGCCGTTCGGCTTGGTCAGCACGGTCAGCCGCCCCGAAGCGATGTCTGCCGGATAGGCATCCATCGCGGCGCGGTAGGTGTTGTCCTTGGAACCATCGTCGATCACGATGACGCGAATGTTCTTGTAGTTCGACATCATCACCGAGCGGATGGTCCGCACGATCACCTTCTCTTCGTTGTACGCGGGGATCAGAACGGCGACGCGCGGCGCATAGTCCGGCCCGGCAAAGTTCTTGCGCTTGCGGAAGCGGTCGATGACGGCGAAGACGCCAATGATGATCAGCCGCGCGCTCATCAGGATGTCGCCGACGAAGAAGACCGCAATGACGAAGTGGTTGAAGAAGGCCCACACGAAGAACGCAATCGAATCTACGCGAGCCTCCCACCGCTGATCTCTGCGTGAGCGGCGGCATCACTTCCGCGCGGGTTTTGCCCATCAGCTCCGAGACCGGAACGATCTGGTAGCCGTGCGCGCGCAGTGCGTCGATGAGCACGGGGAGCGCCTGGATTGTGGCCGAGCGATCGCCGCCGCCATCGTGCAGCAGAATGATGGAGCCGCGCATCCACGGCCGCGTCTCCATGTCGGCAATCTGATGAAAGACGCTGTCGGTGATCTCCTGCGGGCGTCTTCCGCGGATGCTCGTCCCAGTCGTCGGTATCGATCTTGTCGCCCACGATGACGTAGCCGAGGTTCTGAATGCGGTCCGCCGGCGCGGCCTGGTCGTTGGTATCCGGCTCCTGATCGATCGAGTAGGGCGGCCGGAAGTAGAGCGGCTGCACACCCAACTCCGCCGCGAACAGTCGCTCTGTCAGGTTCAGTTCCAGGTCCACCGCGTTGTTTGAGATTTCGCTGAAATATCCGGATGAAACCAGGTGTGGTTCCCGATCTCATGGCCCTCGCGGTAGACCTGCTGCATCACGCCGACGTTGTTTTGTGCTTCGGAGCCGATCATGAAAAACGTGCCGATTACATTCTTCTGCTTCAGAATCTTCAGAATCTGCGGCGTCCATGTCGGGTCGGGTCCGTCATCGAAGCTTAGCGCCACTTTCTTCGGCCAGTAGCCGGTCTGCTCCACCGTGTACGAAAGCGGGTAGGACGTAAAACTCTCTGCGGTTACGGAGCGGTAGCCGACAGGGATCGAATCGTCATCGTCCATGGTGACCACGCGCTGTCCGATCTGCGGTTTGCGCGTGATGCGCAGAATGTCGCCGTCGCCTTCGGTATCGACATCGTAGCCGGGCTCAACCTGCGCCAGATCCTTCACCGGGTCGGCGTGGATTGGAGTGTCCCAGATCTTCCATAGAGAGTTGTCCTCCGAACCCAGCCGCCACAGCGCGAACGTCTGGATTCCCAGCGCCCGCGCGGCTCGCATCTGGTTCAGGACGGTCACTGCATCGAGGAACCAAACCTGGTGCCGCACGTGCTCATCGTCATCGTCGTAGGCATAGTGGACATTCAGAGAGTCGGGGTCGAGCTCGATCTGGGCGTCCGCATCCTCCGCCTTCTGCCACGCATCCTGGGTCGACATCTCCTGGGTGGTGATCGACTTCCCTTCCGGCGTCTTGCCGCCCTTTTTCTTCGGAGCCGGCGGAATCGTGGTCTGCCAGTCGTAGCCATAGCTGCCGATGGAGCAGATGATCTTTTCTTTCGGCGCCACCTTCAGCGCAGCCTTCAGGTTGTCGACAAACCAGTCCTGCGCGGCGATGGGTCCCGGGCCCGTCCCAATCAGGTGCTGCTCGTAATTCATCAGCAGAATGCCGTCGGAGTGGTCCGCAATGTATTTCAAATCGAAGTCATCGTCGCCCACCGGCGCGTTCACATACAGCTTCAGATGACGAGCCTGAAAGTCCTGGTACATCGCGGCGAGCAGCGCCATGTAGCTCTGCTGCGCCTCGCTGGGAATCTCTTCGAAGTCCAGCGAGATGCCGCGATAGCTCGGATTCGCGGCAAGGAACTGGTCGATCTGCTGGATGAACCTGGCGCGCGATGCCGGGTTGCGTGAGGAAGTCGCCCACCGACGGCAGAAACGTATTGGTGGTCGGATCGTAGTTATTGACCAGCGGAAAGATTTCAGCGGGAGTTGGATCTTCGCCAGTCGCGGCAATGGCATGCGCGACCCTGTTCTGATGGTCGACGCCATGCACTCCGGCTGCATCCACCACTTGAAAGGGCCGGTTGTCCAGGCTGTAGGAGGTCAACGCACCGTCGGTGGTTACAACATGAATCCACTCCGGAAATAGCAGGTCGATCTGGTGAATGTGCTGCTTGAGCGACGAGTAGCTGGCCGGATCATCCTCAACGTAGTAAGCCGCGCGCAGGCCTTCGCCGGAGTTCAGCGTAATCTCCGAAGCCCTCTTCGTCGTCTTACGATGCGTCGGCCGCAGCGGCTTCTGCCCACCCCTTGCCGGAGTCGGAGTAGTCGACAGCGGACTCAGGTGGGTGGGCGGCGGCGCCAGCAACAGTTCGGGCAGCGGAGTCATCCGCATCAGGCCGATCACAAACAGCACCCCCACCGCGACGCCAACCACCGCCACGATGTCGAAGATGCGCCGCAGACGCTTCCAGCGTTTGCGTTGAGGATCGAGGAATACCTGCTTGTTCATACTTTCCTGAATGCCAATGTTTGAAACGACCAGGCTCGACTGCAAGCGCTTGCCATGGGGATTTCCAGCGATCGCACCGCCCTGCGTATGCATCGTTTGGAATCGAGCCGAAGCTCGGAGGCCGCACTCAGAGGCGCGAGCTTGCTACCGCAAAGAGCCCCTCCGCAATCGTATGCAGCCCTCCCCCTATAGTCAATCAGCCTCCGGCGTTCGAAGCTGTCCTAGTATGATGCTGCAAGATGAACAGAAAGCAAGGGCGGTTCTGGATAGGCGCCGGCGCGGCTTTGCTGGCCGGACTGCTCTTCCGTCTGTGGTTCATCCACCACCTCGCGCTCGTCATCGGCGACAGCCTGATGTACGGCGATATCGCGAAGAATCTGCTGCAGCACGGAGATCTACGGCTTCAGCCAGGGCAACACGCGGCCCGGTAGATTTGGGATCAGCCCAACCCTGATCCGACTGCCCGGCTACCCACTGTTTCTCGCCGCCTGCTTCCGCCTGTTCGGCATGGAACACTACAACGCCGTGCTGTATGCACAGGCCGTCGTTGACCTTATCACCTGCTGCCTGGCAAGCGCGCTTGCCGGGCGGCTCTTCGGCAACCGTGCCGCGCTGGGCGTGCTTTGGCTCGCCGCGCTCTGCCCGTTCACGGCCAGCTATGCCGCCACCGCTCTCTCCGAAACCCTTGTGCTGGCTACTATTGCCCTCGCGTTTTACAGCTTCGCCCGTTGGCAGGACGCCGGCCGCGGATACAATCGCTGGCTGTGGATCACCTCCGCAGCACTGGCCTGTTCCATCCTGTTGCGCCCGGAACAGGCCCTCTTCGCCGCGGCAGTTCTCTCCGCGATGCTCTGGGCCTCGCTGGCATCCCGCAGCACCAGCGTGGTGCGATCAGGGATGCCGGTCCTCGCGGCTGCGCTCTGTGTTGCTGCTTCCGCTGGTGCCATGGACCGCCCGTAACTGGCATACTTTCCATGTCTTCCAGCCGCTCGCCCCGAAGTATGCCAACGATCCCGGCGAACTTGCGCCCCTGGGCTTCAGCCGCTGGTACCGCACCTGGGCCATCGAATTCGCCGACACCGAGAATGTTTACTGGAACTATCCCGGCGACTACATCGACTTCGATAGCCTCCCGCAACGCGCCTTCAACGCCGGATCGCAGTCTGATTCCAGCGATCTGCACGACCGCACCGCTGCTCTGTTCGCCGACTACAACGGCGGTTTTGGGCGCAGCCAGGAGGTGAACCCGCAGATCGACGCCCGCTTCAACGCGCTCGGCAACGGAACGCATCCGCGCCCACCCCTTCCTCTACTACGTGGCCCTCCCGGTGGCGCGGGTGCTGGACATGATCCTGCGCCCGCGCACCGAGATGATGGATGTGCCGCTCGATTGGTGGAAGTGGCATGAACATCCTCGCCAATCGGCGTTTGCCGAAGGCTATGCGGCACTCAATCTGGCTTACATCGTCGCTAGGCGTGGCCGGCTTTCTCGCGTGGAAGCGACGCGCGTGGCTTTCATCTGGCGGGCCACTCGAACACTCGTATCGCGAACTGGCCTTTGCCATGGCCGCGAGCCTCATCCTGCGCGCCGTCCTGCTGCTCACAATCGACAACTCCGAGCCGCGTTACACGCTGGAGTTCTTCCCCGTGCTCTTCGTCTGGGCTGGGGCGCTATTCGCCAATCGAAACGGCCCCACCCGCATCGTCGGAGCGTGGCGGGAGATAATAGGGGATGGCATTTCGCTCAGGATTCGTCTCCATCATCGGCCGTCCCAACGCCGGCAAATCAACTCTGCTGAACGCGCTGCTCGGACAGAAACTCGCCATCGTCACGCACAAGCCGCAGACCACGCGCACGCGCATCCACGGCGTGCTCGAAGTGCCGCTGAAGAAGAAGTCCAAGGGCGAGCCCGGCCACCCGGCGGCGCAGGTTGTGCTGGTCGACACTCCCGGCGTCCATAAGCCGGAGACGCAGCTTGACCGCCGCATGATGCAGGAAGTTCAGGATGCGCTGGAGTCTCGCGACGCCGTGCTCTTCATCGTCGACGTTACCCACCGGCTGCCGAAGGCAGAAGTGCCCGGAGAAAAACTGAAGGCCACTGGCCGCATGGCAATGAGCGCGGCGGAAGACGACTTCGCGCTCTCCCTCGTGAAGAAGCTCGACTGCCCCGTGATCCTGGTGCTGAACAAGATTGACGCAGTGCGCAAGCAGGATCTGCTCCCGCTGATCGCTCACTGGAGCGCGCAACACACCTTCGCCGACGTCGTTCCCATCTCCGCGCGCAAGAAGGAAGGACTCGATCTCCTGCTCGACAAGATCGTCGCCGTGTTGCCCGAAGGCCAGCGCTACTTCCCCCGCGACCAGGTCACCGATCAGCCGGAGCGCTTCCTCGTAGCTGAACTCATTCGCGAGAAAGATCCTGATGCTCACCGGCGAAGAAGTCCCATACGCGACAGCCGTAGTCATCGAGCGCTTCGAAGAGCCCGCCTCGATGAAAAAGATGAAAGACGGGCGCCTGCCTGTGACGAAGATCGCCGCAGCGATTTACTGTGAGCGCACCGGACAGAAGGCGATCCTCATCGGCAAGCAAGGCGCGATGCTGAAGCAGATTGGCTCCTCTGCGCGCAAAGAGATCGAAAGCCTCCTCGGAACCCGCGTCTTCCTCGAACTCTTCGTCAAGGTCCAGGAAGAGTGGCGCTCGAGCCGCGGCTTCGTCGAAGAACTGGACTGGCGACGACAACTCGAGCAGATCGCCGAAAGACAGCAGAGCGAAAAATCGTAACCCTCGCCGATTAGACTTCCCTTCTGTCTTGCATCAGGGCGAGTTGCCGATTCGGGTCGATCAAGATCCATGCCAATCCGCCGACGACTGCCAGCGACGCAGCGGTCACAAACGATGTCTCCCACCCGAAGTGCGCGGCAATCAGCGGCGTGAGCGACGCAGTACACGCACCGCCAATCTGCCCACCCATATTCATCATGCCGCCTACGATGCTGGTATATTCTCCCGCAATGTCGGCCGAGACCGCCCAGAAGCTGCTTTGCGCCAGGTACAGAACGCCTGCTCCCAACGCAAGAATCAGGGCCGCCGTCTCGGCCTCGCGCGCCCTCGACCCCAGCAGCAACAACACGGCCGTTAGCAGCAGCGCGATTCCTGGCAGCAGGCATCGCCCCATGCGCAAACCGAAGCGCGCCACAATCCAGTCGCTGACAACACCACCGAGCAGGCATCCAACAGTCATCGCGATGAACGGAAACATCGCATAGATCGCGCTCGTCTTCAGATTCAGCCCGCGCACCTGCGCCATATAGATATACAGCCACGCGAAAAACATCCAGGCAACATAGCCAAACGTGAAATAGCTCAGTGTCAGTGCGTAGATCACCCGGCTGCGGAATATCCTCGGCCACGGAATCGTGTCCCTCCCATAGAGCGACGCATCGCTCGCCGTTGCACTCGACACCCGCCTGCCGCTGACGATGAGCGCGCGCTCGCTCTCGCTCACCCATGGATGCATCTCCGGCGCATCGCGGCTCGCAAGATACCAGACCAGCCCCGCCGTCGCACCGGCGCAAGCGCTGAAGACAAACGCCGCGCGCCAGCCATAACGCTGAATGATCGCAGTCAGAATCGGCGGAGTCATTCCACCCAGTCCGACGCCCGCGAAGATGAAGCCATTAGCCTTTCCGCGCTCCTTCAATGGAAACCATCGCTCGACGAACTGGCTGGCTGCCGGATACATCGTCGCTTCGCCCGCGCCCAGCGAGAAACGTATGCCCACCAGAATCAGCAGCGCATGTCCGACGTGCGGAGGAATCAATGCGGTCAGCGTAATAAAGAAGGCCCACCACGCTCCCAACAGGCCAAGCACCTTCCGCGGCCCCAGCCGTCGCGCCAGCAAGCCGGCAGGAATTTGAAAGCCCGCATAGCCGATCAGGAAAGCGCTGAATATCCAACCCAGCCGAATATTGCTGATGCCGAATTCCCTGCCGATTTGAATTCCGGCGATCGAAATATTTGTGCGATCGAGATACGCAACCGCGCTCAGCACCGTCAGCCAAAGCACCAATACATAACGAATAGGTACCCGTGCTCCACGGTGCGTAATCGGCCTTGTCTCAATCTCCTGCACGTAAGCTCCGTGTTCCTATTCCCAGCGCTGCAGGAAGCGAGCACAATCCACATTCACTCCTTCGCTATGCGCGAACTAAAATCAGCGGTCAATTCGCTTCGTCATCTTGTCCAACGCGTCGCGGTCGATAGGATACCCCAGCCCCGGAGCAGTCGGCGCCAGCACATACCCTTCTTCGTTGATACGGAACTTGTCCTTGTACTCCGGCCGGTCTGCGTATTCCGCCGGGAACGGCATCTCGAACCACCACGAATTCGGCAGCGCCAACTCTACGTGGAAGTGCAGCGCCATGTCCGGAACATTACCCCAGTTATGCGGAGTGCATTCCAGGCCATGCGCATCGGCCAGCAGTCCCACGCGCATCGCTCCCGAAATGCCGCCAACGTTGTCCGCAATCAACCGCACCACATCCAGCGCATCCTTCTTGATGTAATCCGCGAAGTCCGCGATGGAGTATATAAACTCGCCCACATGGATCGGCAGATCCAGAGCAGCGCATAGCTGAATCAACCCCTCCTGATCAGTCGTCCGAATCGGGTCTTCGAACCACGCGTAGTTCAGCTCATCCAACAAACGCCCAACCGTCATCGCCTCCTGGCGGTTGTATCGCTGTACAGGATCGTGCATCAGCACAAACTCGTCGCCCACCGCTTTGCGCACTTCGCGAATCTCTTCCATGTGCCCGATGTAGCTCGGAATCGCTGGCCCAGTCGCGTGTTGGCCACCGCCGGGATGAATCTTGTACGCGCGGAAACCCTGCGACTTCGCCTTCAGTACATCCGGCACGTAGTCTTCAACCGTGGGCAGATGCTGCGAACTCGCATATGCCATCAGCCGGTCCTTCGTCGGCATCCCGCCTGAAAGAATTTTGTAAATCGGACGATCGACCGCTTTGCCGAGAATGTCCCACATGCACACGTCGGCCGCAGCGGTGTAGTAGTTCGGCCATGTACCTCCGCCGCGGGTCGTCAGCCCCGACCCCTGCAGCGCCGATCCTTCGAATGCCGAATGCGCTCCCGGGTTCGCAGCGACCGCTCCGAATCCCGGCGCAACATACCCGCCTCCTCCCCCGCGGCGCGCAGGCGCACCATCAAAGCCGCCCGGCCCCTTCATCCCGCTGGTCGAAGTTAGAGTCGGCAGCACGTCCATGATGTTCTTGCCCACCAACGCCGGCTTTGCCCATGCAAGCCAGCCTGGAGTCGCATTGCGATCGCCAATGGTGTAGTTCCCCTCAATCCCACTGTTCGTCACGATCGACAGCAACTCGCCTGTCTCCGGGCTGTTCAGCTTATGAATGTTGCTGATGTCCGTGACATAAACTTTCACCTCCTTGATCGTGAGATCGGGAAGGTCGCCCGGCTTTACACCGACGGACTGCGCAGTTGCAGCAATGGGATTCGCAACAGCCGACAACCCGGCTGCGGCAAATCCAGCCGAGGCACCAATAAAATTGCGGCGCGATAGATTCTGTTTCAAGTGATCTTCTCCTTGTTACTGCGCGTCCGGGAGCGCGAACGAGAGAATATTCGCCCCGGACGCAATTGCTATGTACTGCTTTCCATCCACTTCGTAGGTCATGGGCGAAGCCTTCATCGCGTGGTTCGTTTCGAAGTGCCAGAGATACTTGCCCGTCGCAGCATCCACAGCTGCAAATCCGCCGCTGCTCTCTCCGAAGAAGACCAGGCCGCCGGCGGTTGAAAGTACACCCGCATAATTCGATTGCACTGGCCCCGGCAGGCTGATCTGCCAGACAACTTTACCCGTTTCGATATTGAAGGCGCGAAGAATCTTTTGCGCCGGATGCGCCGGATCGTTATACCGCCCATATCCGCCATCATCCGCCTTACGATAGATCGTGCAATCTTCCACGGTCATTACATAATAGAGGCGCGTCGCTGGACTGTACGCCGTCGAATACCAGTTCGTCGCGCCGCGCACCGCAGGACATCCCACCGTCCCCTGCAGTGTCGTCTCGTTCGCCGGCAGCAGATTCGGCCGCCATGTCTTCTGGTCGATTCCGCTCGCCCAGTTCAGCGTAGTCCACCATCTTGCTCGCCATCAGCGGCTGGCCCGTAACCCGGTCCAGCACATATAGAAATCCATTGCGATTCGCGTGCAGCAGCAACTTGCGATCCTGGCCTCTCCACTTCTCATTCACCAGCACAACTGGCTCGATTCGCGTCCCAGTCGTGAAGATCGTGCGGCGTGAACTGGAAATACCAGAGCAGCTTCCCCGTCTTCGCATCCAGAGCAAGATCGCTGTTGGTATAGAGATTGTCACCCGCGCGTTCATCGCCATCCGTGTCAGGATGCGGATTGCCCACAGGCCAGTAGATGATCCCGGCATCCACGTCCGCGCTGCCCGTGGTCCACGTTGCGCCGCCGCCCTAGCGCTAGCGCCGAACCTTTCCACGTATCGGCAATCGGACCGCTGTCATCGGGCTTCGGTATCGTCATGAACTTCCAGGCCAGTTCACCCGTCGTCGCTTTGTAAGCGGCAACAAAGCCGCGAATTCCATTGTCCCCGCCGCTTACGCCGGTAACCACAAGATCGCCAACTACCAGCGGAGCGGCAGTCCCGCCGAACTGCCCAGGCGCGCCGTCCGGCGTGTCGATATCCCACAGCAGCGCACCCGTCAGGCGATCCAGCGCCAGCAGATGCGCATTGTCAGTAAGATAGAAAACTCGATCACCCAGCACCGCAACGCCGCGGTTGACGCCGATGGCCGCGTCGCCGGAGATCATCGAACCCTCACTCTTCGGTCGTTCGTAGCGCCAGATTTCGCGGCCCGTCTTCGCGCTGAGCGCAAACACCTGGTTGTTCGAAGTCACGTACATCACGCCATCCACAACCACCGGCGTCGTCTCCAAACCAAAAAAGTTGATCGAGTACGCCCACTGCAATTGCAGCTTCGCTACGTTGCTCACATTGATCTGATCGAGCGCACTGTTCCTGTTGCCGTCGGCTGCCCCGTTGTAGTTCGGCCAATTCCCTTTTGCCGGATGCGCCACCGCCTCAACCTGCTCCTGCGTAACCAGCGCCTCCGCCTGCTTCAGCGGGCCCACGCCCACGCCATTCAATGTGCTCAGATACGCAAGCAGATCGCGCTGCTGTTCCGCCGTCCCGTGAAACGCGCCCATCGCCGATTCCTGGTCCGGCGTGATCGAGATGTACTGGCTATCCACCAGAGGATGCAGCTTGCCATCCTTCGTCTGCACCACCACGTCGTGGCTTCCCTGCGCGCGCAGATAGCCGCGCAGCGTCGTCCCATCCTTCATCGCGATGGTGCCCATCGCCGTAGCCAGGCGTGATGTTTGCGTTCGGATTCGTCAGTACCTGCTGTATCGCACTCAGCCGCATTCTGTTGGCGATGTTCGAGAGGTCCGGCCCATTCGACACCCCACGTCCGCGCACAACATGGCACGTCGAACAAGCGCCCTTCCCAAAGAAAATAGACTCGCCGGCCTTCGCATCTCCCGCAACCGCCGAGCTCGACGCCGTCTCATTCAACGACCGAATATAGCGGACCAGCCGGTCGATCTCCGTCGCGGGCAGAGGAAACGCCGGCATTTGATTCCGGCCCTTCTGAATCACCGCCGCGATCTCCGCGTCGGACATGCTCTTCAGATGAGCGGACCCCACCATCGTCGGCGCCCGGTCAGTCCCCTTGCCGTCATTCCCATGGCACAGCGCACAAGTGCTGATGAACTGCGACGGCGGAACCACGCGCAAGCCATTCGCGTCCTGTGCCCAGGCCGGATGTGCAAGCATGCAGAGAAAGAAACACACGAGAGCGCGCCTTGCATCAAGCGGGCGGTTGCGCAACTGCTGATCCTTCCTCCGGCTCATAACCTGGCAAAATCCCAAAGTCAAAAACTGCCTCACGCTTCTGCCGTTCCAACGTCAACCGCGCAGGTAAGGTTTCAAGTAAAGAGCCAAAGCGTCCCGAACCACCTGCTTGTCCGCCTCGGTCAACGGCGTCTGCGCTGCGCCCGAACCCATCCCCGGCGTAGGCCGCGACTTCGTATCTTCCTTGAATATGCCGCGCGCAACCATCACATAGCGGTCTGCGTTCAGAATCGTGGAGAACGCCTGGATTCTGCCAAACATGTCGAAGGACTCGCGCACTTTGCCCGCCTTATACAGCTCCCACGCCTGCTGGAACACATCCGCCAATCCCATCACCGGGCAGAACCCGGTAAAGCCAAGCCGCATCTCGTCCATCATCTGGCGAACGCCCTTGCCGGCAAACACCGCCAGCTTGCCATCGGTCTTCGCGCGCAGCTCGGTAACGCGCGTCAGAGGATCGCCCGCCTCATCCTTCACCACGCGCACCGTCGGAATCTCCTTGAACATCCGCACCACCAAATCAACCGGCATATCGCCGATCGTCTGGATAAACAGCGGCAGGTCCGTCGCCGCGCCGATAGCTTTGTAATAGTCGAAGATCGCCGCGTTGTCGCCCATCAGGAGGCAGCGAGCAGATCGCGTCCGCTCCGTTCTTCGCCGCATGCTTCGCGATATGCAATCGCTCCCTGCAGGTCCTTGTTCTGCGTCTGCACCCCAATCACAATCGCGGTCTTTCCGCCCTTGCCCGCCGCAATCATGGACTCCGCCCCGGCAAAACGCTCATCCGTCGACAAGCTGGTCCACCCGCTCGCAATCTGCGGCCAGATCAGGCCCGGAACGCCGCCCTTGTTACAAAACTTCACTTCGTTGTTCAGGCAATCCAGGTCCAGCTTGTTATCCGGAGTAAACGGAGTGGCCGCGATTGGAAACAGCCCGCTGAAAGTCTTCGCCGCCGGAGCAGCCGCCACGCTGAATTTCGAAAACGCCGCTCCAGCGGCCACTGACCCAAGTGTCTTCAGCAGCGTCCTGCGATCAATTTCGACGCAGATTCGATGACATAGATTTTCCTCGTCGGGATCGGGTACTTTGATACACGGCGAGCGTTTCAAATGTCAAACAAGTTGTGGATTGACTTTTTGAACGCCGAATCCGTCGAAGGACCTCTACGTAACTGGCGATGGATTGAAGAGCGCGAGGTCGTTGTGCAGCCCCCAATGGTCCGCCCAGGTCTGCTTGCGCCCGCTCGCAACGTCCAGCACCATCTGGAAGAGTTGCGTTCCCACTTCTCGATGGTCGCCTCGCCCGTTGCAATCGTGCCCGCGTCGAGATCAATCAGATCCGGCCAGCGTTCCGCCAGCGAAGACCGCGACGCAACCTTGATCACCGGCACCATCGCCAGCCCATAGGGAGTACCGCGCCCCGTCGTAAAGATATGCATATTCATCGCTGCCGCCAGTTGCAGCGTGCCACAGATAAAATCACCCGCGGGAGTCGCCGCAAAGATCAGCCCCTTCTTCGTCACACGCTCGCCCGGGCCCGAACACCCCATGGATCGCACCGCTGCCGGCCTTCGCAACCGAGCCCAGCGTCTTCTCCACAATATTCGTCAGCCCGCCGCGCTTGTTGCCAGGACTTGGATTCGCGCTGCGATCCACGCCTCCGCGCTCAAGGTAAGCGTCGTACCACGCCATCTCGCGAATCAGGTCGCGCGCTACCTGCTCATTCGCAGCGCGCGCTGTCAGCAGATGAATCGCGTCGCGCACCTCGGTCACTTCGGAGAACATCACCGTCGCGCCCGCGCGCACCAGCAGGTCCGTCGCATATCCCACCGCAGGATTCGCCGTCACGCCCGAGAACGCGTCGCTGCCTCCGCACTGCACACCCACCACCAGGTCGGACGCAGGCCGCGTCACGCGCCGACGCTTGTTCAACTGCTCCAGCCTCTTCTCCGCAAGTTCCATAATCGCAGCCACAATTTCGCCAAAGCTATGCAGCGACTCGTCCTGCATGCGAACCGTGTACGGCCCCGACGCAAGAATCGGCAGCGTATTCGAAGGCAGCAGCAACACCGGCTGCAGCTTCTCGCATCCCAGGCTCACCACCATCGGCGCCCCGCCCAGATTCGGATTCAGGCTGATGTTCCGCAGCGTGCGAATGGGAATCTCCGCGCCCGGCGCATCGATTGCGACGCCGCAGCCGTACGTATGATTCAGTGCAACCACGTCATCGACATTGGGATAACGCGGCAGAATTTCTGCCTTGATACGCTTCACCGCGTAGTCTACCGTCGCCGCCACGCACTGCACGGTGGTCGTGATGCCGAGAATGTTCTTCGTGCCCACCGAACCGTCGTCGTTAACGAAGCCCTCGAAGGTATAGCCCTCCAGCGGAGCCATCGGCGCAGGTACTGCGGTCGCCAGCGGAAGATCATCCAGCGATGGAGCGATAGGCAAACGCACCCGCTCCTCGTGTACCCAACTACCCTTCGGAATGGCTCCCTCCGCGTAGCCGATCACTGAGCCGTAGCGAAGAATAGGCGCACCGTCTTCGATATCGACCAGCGAAACCTTGTGCGCCTCGGGGACATCCTCCACCAGCGTCAACCCTGAGTCAAAACGCGTGCCCGCGCGCAGTCCGCCCTCGTTCACAATGATCGCCACCGTGTCCTGCGGGTGAACCTGCACATAAAGCGGACGCAACTTGGTTTCTACAGCCATGCGGTGTTCCTCTTCCTACGACTGCTGTAACTTCCCGTCAACCAGCCGCCACAGATGCAGCGGATTCGAATCCTGTAACGCTTCCGGCAACAACTCCGCCGGGAAGCTCTGGTAGCACACCGGACGCAGAAATCGCTCAATCGACATCGCGCCCACCGAGGTCACGCGACTGTCCGAGGTCGCCGGCGACGGCCCTCCATGCACCATTGCATACGACACCTCCACACCGGTCGGGAACCCGTTCACCAGCACGCGTCCTGCCTTGCGCTCCAGGATCGGCACCAACTGACGCGCGAGTTCGGTATCCTGCTCTGCCAGGTGAATCGTCGCCGTTAGCTGGCCGTTGAGATACTTCGCCACAGCAATCATCTCGTCCGTGTCGCTGCATTCAATCAACAGCGCCGCCGGCCCGAAGACCTCTTCCAGCAGACTCGGCGTCTTCACAAAATGCTTCGCCGTTGTCGAGAACAGCATCGGCTGTCCCGCATAAGAGCCGCTCGGCGCGGCACCTCCCGCCGACACCGTTCGTACTCCGCGATCCTTGCCCCAACCTGCCGCACCCTCGCAATACGCACGATGGATGCCGGAGTTCAGCATCGTGGTCGCAGCCTTCGCCACAATGCTGGTCTGGGCTGCAGCCACAAAGCGATCGAAGTCCGCCCCTGCAACTCCCATCACGATCCCAGGCTTGGTGCAGAATTGCCCTGTCCCCAGCGTGACCGAATCAATCAGGCCCTGCGCGATCGCGTCCGCCCGCTGCGCCAGCGCCGCCGGCAGCAGGAACAGCGGGTTGATGCTGCTCATCTCCGCATACACCGGGATCGGAACCTCTCGTGCCGCAGCCAATGCAACCAACGTGCGCCCAACCCTCCGCGAACCCGTGAAGCCGACAGCCTGAATCGCAGGATGCTTCACCAACTCTTCGCCGACCGAACCTCCCGCGCCCACCAGCAGCGAGAACACGCCCTCCGGCAAGCCGCAATCCGCCACTGCCTTCTGAATCACGCGGCCCACCAGTTCAGACGTTCCCAGATGAGAAGAGTGCGACTTCGCCACCACCGGACAGCCCGCCGCAAACGCAGCCGCCGTGTCGCCGCCCGCGACTGAAAATGCCAGGGGAAAATTGCTCGCGCTGAACACCGCGACCGGCCCCAACGGAATCTTCTGTGCGCGAAGGTCAGGCCGCGGCGCAGGTTTTCGATCAGGCAGCGCGCCGTCGATCGTCGCCTGCAACCAGCGTCCCTCGCGCGCCAGCGAAGCGAACAGCTTCAATTGGCCAACCGTGCGCCCGCGCTCGCCTTCAACGCGCCCGCGCGGCAAACCCGACTCGCTCATCACGCGCTCCACCAGCACGTCGCCGAGGTCGAGAATCCCCTGCGCAATCGTCTCCAGAAACTTCGCGCGCTCCTCCAGGCTCACTGCGCGATAAGCATCGAAAGCCGCCTCCGCCAGCGTGCACGCCGCGTCCACATCTGCCGCGGTCCCGCCGCCAAACTCCGGCTCCAATTCTTTTCCGGTCGCCGGATTCACGGCGCGCGACACGCTCTCCGTGCCGCGAACAGCGCGCCCGCCAATCAGCATCTCGCCCGTCACTAATTCAACAGTCACCATCGCCGCACTCCTTCTGTCGCACTATCTCTATGGTACGACTCGGCCCGGAATCCTACGAAACCAGGCAAGGCCGCTTCGGATTGAACTTCCACCCCGGCACCAGGAACTGCATCGCCGTCGCATCGTCCCGCGCGCCCAATCCCATCGTATTGTAGAGCGCATGCGCCCGCTCGATCTGCTCCATATCCACCTCGACGCCCAGCCCCGCGCGCGCCGGCACCGCAATCTTCCCATCAACGATCCTCAGCGGCTCCTTCGTAAGCCGCTGCCCATCCTGCCATATCCAGTGCGTATCAATCGCGGTCACTCTTCCCGGCGCCGCCGCCGCCACATGCGTAAACATCGCCAGCGAAATATCAAAGTGGTTGTTCGAGTGCGATCCCCACGTCAACCCCCGCTCCCGGCAAAACCTTGCCACACCCACCGACCCCTGCATCGTCCAGAAGTGCGGATCGGCCAGCGGAATATCGATCGCCTCCAACTGCACCGCATGCTTCAACTCGCGCCAATCGGTCGCGACCATGTTCGTCGCCGTTGGCAGCCCTGTTGCGCAGCGAAACTCCGCCATAATCTCGCGCCCGGAAAAACCCGACTCCGCCCCGCACGGATCCTCCGCATACGCCAGCACATTCTGCTTGCCGGTACACAGCCGCACCGCCTCCTCCAGCGACCACGCTCCATTCGGGTCGAGC
Source organism: uncultured Acidobacteriaceae bacterium (assembly GCA_963822225.1). Lineage (GTDB taxonomy): Bacteria > Acidobacteriota > Terriglobia > Terriglobales > Acidobacteriaceae > Edaphobacter. The sequence goes on from CAWGGW010000006.1 coordinate 583,524, forward strand.
GTGATGCGCGCTTCGGGAAAGTGCTCCGCCAGCGCGCAAACCGTCTCCATCTCCTGCGCGCCCGCCAGCACGCCGCCCTTCAGTTTGAAGTCGCGAAACCCATACCGATCCTGCGCAGCCTCCGCCAGCCGCAGCACCGCCTCGGTGGTCAACGCCTCCTCGTGCCGCAAGCCGTAGCCACGCGTCACTTGCATCCGGTTCGCTGCGATACGGCAGATTCGTTTTCCCTCGATCGCCCACATAAAACAAGTAGCCCAGCACATCGACACTGGCCCGCTGCTGCCCCTCGCCCAGCAAAGCCGCCACCGGCAAATCCAGAAACTGCCCCAGCAGATCGAGCAGCGCTGACTCGACCGCCGTCACCGCATGCACCGTCGTACGCAGATCGAAAGTCTGCACGCCGCGCCCTTCGCGGTCGAATTCCGCAAACTGCTCCCGCATCGCATCCAAAACCGCGTTGTACGCTCCCACCGGCCGCCCAATCACCAGCGTCTTCGCATCCTCCAGCACGCGGCGTATCTTTTCGCCGCCCGGCACCTCGCCCACTCCGGTATGCCCCGCATTATCGGTCAGCAGCACAACGTTGCGCGTGAAGTAAGGCCCATGCGCGCCGCTCAGATTCAGCAGCATGCTGTCGTGTCCAGCCACGGGAACCACACGCATCGACGTAACCAGCGGAGTCTTCTCTTGCCCGATCTGATTCACTTACCAACTCCCAACTAAACTACAGGCAACTCTAGCCGCTTGATTTCGCCCACAATCACCAGGTAACTGAAGATCGCCAACAGCGCCGTCAGCCCCACAAAGACAAGCGCATCGTTGAATGAGCCAGTCTTCGCTACAAGAATTCCAATCACAGTCGGCGTCGTAATCGTAGAGAGATTGCCGAACAGGTTGAATACCCCGCCATTCACGCCGACCAGTTCCTTGGGCGATGTATCAGCAATCACCGTCCACCCCAGCGCTCCAAATCCCTTCCCGAAAAACGCGAGCGACATCAACACCATCACCAGCGCCTGCACGTTGGTGTAGTTGCACGCAATCATCGTCACCGAAAGCAGCATCCCCGCGATAATCGGCGCCTTGCGGGCAAACGTCAGCGAGAACCCCTTGCGCAGCAGCCAGTCCGAACACACCCCGCCAAGAATCCCTCCCGTGAATCCGCACAGCGCCGGCAGCGACGCCGCGAAGCCTGCCTGCAAAATGCTCATGTGCCGCGCCTTCACCAGGTACGACGGAAACCACGTCAGGAAAAACGTAGTCAGCGTGTTGATGCAAAACTGGCCAATGTAAATCCCCACCAGCATCCGCTGACTCAGCAGCATCTTGAACGTCGCCCACGTCAGCGGATTGCGCCGCGGCCCCTTGGACGAATCCACATTCACCAACCCGCCGCCCCGCTCGATGCAATCGATCTCCGGCCGCGAAATCATCGGATGCTCCGGCACGTTGTACACCGTCTTCCACCAGGCGAACGCAAGCACCATGCCGGCAATTCCCATGAACCAGAAACAACTTTGCCAACCTCGATTCTGTGTCAGCCAGCCAAACAACCCGCCAAACGCGAACAGAGAAAAATACTGCGACGCATTGAAAATAGCCGATGCCCGTCCTCGTTCGGCCGTAGGAAACCATGCCGCCACAATGCGTCCATTACCCGGAAACACCGGAGACTGCGCCAGGCCCGAAAGCAGCCGCAGCCCGAAGATGATGCTGAATGCAACCGCAGCCGGCGCGTATCCGGCAAATCCGATCAGCAGCGCACACAGCGACCAGATAATGATGCTGATTCCATAAACGCGCTTCGATCCGAAACGATCCAGCAACCCGCCCGAAGGCAGTTGCCCCACCACATAAGCCCAGCCAAACCCCGAAAACAGCAGCCCCATCTTCGCCGGGCTCAGCGCCAGTACCTTTTGCATCTGGACGCCGCCCACCGAAAGCGCGATCCGATCGCCATAGCTGAAGCAGCTCGCGACGAACAGCATCGTGACGATCAGGTAACGAATGTGGGTTTCTTTATCCGGGTCAAGCCTGCTCACGAACGCCCCGCAATCAGCTTCGTCAGCGCATCCATCTCGCTCGCATCCAGGTCGGTCAGCGGAGTGCGCACAGGTCCCGCGGGCCTGCCCACCGCGCGCATCCCCGCCTTCACAATCGACACCGCATACCCCTTATGCCGATTGCGAATATCGATATACGGCAGCACAAAATCACGCAACTCCTTGTACACCACCGCATGGTCGCGCCGCCGCACCGCCGCATAAAAATCCTGCGCAAACTGCGGCAGGAAATTGAAGATCGCCGACGAATATGTCGTCACGCCCATCTCCAGATACGGCAGCGCAAACGTCTCCGCCGTCGGCAGACCGCCGACATACGTCAGCCGGTCGCCCATGCGCGCGTAGATGCGCGTCATCAACTCGATATCGCCGTAACCATCCTTGAATCCGACCAGGTTCGGACAGCGGTCGCACAGCTTCTCCAGCCACACATCGTTCAAAATCGCATTGTCGCGGTTATAGAAAATCACTCCCAGCTTCGTCGCAGCGCACACCGCCTCCACGTGCGCCACCAGTCCTGCCGGGTCCGCGTTCAACAAATAAGGAGGTAGCAGCAGAATCCCATCCGCTCCTGCAGCCTCTCCTGCACGCGCAAACTGCTTCGCCATCGCGGTGCCGTACCCGCAGCCCTGCCACCACGGGAACGCGTCCGTTCGTCTGGCTCACCGCAGCCGAAACCACCGCGGAAAACTCATCCAGCGTCAGCGAAAAGAACTCGCCCGTCCCGCCCGCCGCAAACAATCCCGCCGGCTTGAACTCCAGAAGCCAGTCAATGTGTTCGCGATACGCACGCTCGTCAAACGCGCTCGCATCCGCAGTGAAATGGGTCACCGGAAACGAGAGCAATCCCGCTCCAATCTTCTTCGCAAACTCCTTTGGGGACATCCCGCTCATGGCAATCCTTCATTCGAAATCGCGCAACACGCTGCGCAAACTATAAAGAACCCGGCAACCGGGACACAAGCAGACCGCAGAATCATGCGGAATTGCCGCCTCGAGGTCGCATCTGCCAAACGCACTCGGCCTACCCTCAGAGTGCTATCCTTTCCGTTCGTGAGCAATCGAAAGGGAGGGTCATGGCAGATCGGCGTCCGCAGAAATATCGCCTCTTCGACCATCGCCCTTGCCGCCTTCGTCCTGAGCCTTTCCTCCGGGCACACTCTTCGCGCGCAGCAGAGCTCCGTGCCTACGCTCGACGAAATCCTCGCACGCCTCGAACACAATCTGCAGATATACGAGACCACAGTTCCCAGTTTCTTCTGCGACGAGCACGTTGTCTCGGGCGTCATCCCTAGCATCGGCATTCCAGATACCGTCAGCGACGGCATCTTTCGCCTCAAGCGCATCGTTAACCCCGACAAGACGATCAATCTTGAAGAATCGCGCCTGGTAAAGACCGTCAACGGCAAGCCCGCCGATGCGGAAGACCTGAACGGCCCCGTCGTTCTAAAAGGGGCCTTCTCCGGCGGCCTCGCCATCGTCTCGCTCGGTCAGAAGACCTGCATGCGTTATTCACTGCGGCCAATCAAGGCGAGCCATCCCGACGCCCCTTACATCGTTCAATTTGAGAGCACATTCGATATCAAGCATTCCACCAATTGCCTTCTCCGGGAACCGGTGGAGGCCGCGTCTTCATTGATCCACACACCATGCAGATCACGCAGATCGAACTGACTGCACCGCACCACATCCTCTACCAACCCGACGACGGCAATGGCCAGACGCCCCAACCCGTGACGGGCATGTGGACCATCTCCGTCAACTACGCGCCGGTGCTCATCGGCGGACGCACTTTCTGGATGCCCTCCACCATCGGGTCCACAACATCCACCCAGCGCATCCCAGGATCCATCCTCCAGGTCTGGTCATTTAAGGCCCGCTACAGCAACTACCACAAGCTCGAAGTCACTTCGCGCATCGTGCCGCCAGACCAGTCCTCTCCACAATAACCATCGGCACCTTCTACTTGCCAGCCAACTCAAAGTGCCCTGCACGGTCGAGCTTGACAATCGCCCGCTCGCCCTTCTCCGCACTCACAGCATTCACCGCGACACCATTCACCGTCACCTGCGCCGAAGCCTGCGTTACTGGCACCGACACCCGCGCCACCACGCCCTCCGGCACATCCACCGCAATCGCCACGCCGCGGCCGCTCTTCTTCACGTCCACCTTCAGCAGTCCATGCGGAGTAGGCTCGCCGCCCTTCGCCCAATCCAGATCGACCAGGTCCGGTCGGATATCCACCGTGCTGAAACCCGCGCCGGTCGGCTGGATTCCCAGCACCTGCTCCATCATCCACGCGGTCGGCCCCGAAGACCATCCATGCGCCAGGCTCACAAAGTATCCCGACCGATTATCCGATTGCAGCGACGAATGAAAATCCTCGTGATACCAACTCGGGTCATAAGCCTCCCAGAAGCTCGTCGCACCCTCATCCACCATCCCGCCCCAATACTGCCGAATCCACTTCAACGCCGCGTCGCGATGTCCCATCTCCGCCATCGCCCGAATCACGTAGTAGTTGTAATACGGCGAGATGATCAGGCTGTTCGTCGGCCCCTGTCCCACCTGCGACAGCACATTCTTCCAGATCGCGTCGTACTGCTCCGGCTTCGCAGCCCCGCCGATCACCGCAGCCGCATTCGTCTGCCATCGCGGCCCAAACGCGCCGGTCTCCGCGTCCAGCAGATACTTCTGCGCGCCCGCCTGAATCTCTGCAGCCCGCGCCTCATACTTCGCCGCATTGGCCGAGTCGCCCAAGCTCGCGCAGCATCCACGCCGCATCGCGATACGCGCGATAAAACTCCAGCGTCGTCGCTCGCCGCGTCTCCGGAGTGTCGCCGTTCAACTCCGGCGACCAATCCACATACAGCCACACGTTCGTCTTGTTCGCATAGACACTGCGCGCATCAAACTCCTTGTCCACGTACTCCAGCAACTGCACCATCCGCGCATGCTGCCGCTCCAGAAACTCCTTATCCCCCGTATGCCGGTAGTAGTCCGCCACGCCCGTAAACCAGAACGACGAGTACCCCGGAATCCCGTTCACATGCTGATCCACCGGCGCAGGCCCGATCAGCCGGTCCAGCGTATCCTCCATCAGCGGCCGTTCGCCGAACACATCCTCGATCACCCGCCCGCTCACATCCGTGTCGCCCATCCATCGCCCACGATCGCGCTTGCTCGCATCCCACACACCATCCTGCATGCACAGATGCGCCGTGTAAGCGCCCAGTCTCCCAGATGCGATTCAGCAGCGGATCTGACGACTCGAATGACCCCTCATACTTCACGGGGTAATAAATATCGTCCACGCGAATCGCTTTGAACCGCACCTCCGGTCCGCCATCCACAAACCGGATCTTCGCATAGCGAAACGCGGTCTTCGGCCCGTGCCCGGTGCCATGCGCCGGAATCGTCAAGCTGGTTCACTCCCAGATACGGCGCCTTCATCGCCTCCGACTCCGACTCGCCCATCTGCACCGTCACCGTCACCGGTGTATCGCTATCCGATACAAGCTCCAACCTGCCCGTCAGCTCGCGCCCAAAGTCCAGCACCACACTCGGAGCCTCTTCATCCGTCTGCCTCACCGCCGGCAGCCGCACTCCAAACTCGCCCGCGCCTCCCGTCAGACTCTCGAGATACGTAAAATTCCCGCGCCCCGCATACTGCGCCAGAATTCCGCTTGCCGGAATCGGCGTGTGCGCCAGGAAACCCGAGATGCCGTCATACCCAGGCCAGTCATACAGTCCCGCATCCGCATTCCACTGAAACAGTTCAATCGAGCTCTCGATCCCGCCAATGCTCTGCACCGCCGCCCACTTCGTATCGTCGAACCGCGTCCGCTGCCAACCCTCGGGCACCAGCTCCGCAGTCGAACTCCTCCACTGCTTATCGCTGATCAGCAACTCCGGCCCATCCACGCCCTGCGCGGCCCGCCAGCATCTTCACCACCAGCACCTGGCCAAACGTCTGCTGCCGCACCAGCGCGCTGTTCGCAAATCCCGTCACACCTCGCCCGCGCACCGCCTCAATCGCAATCGTGTTCTCGCCCGGCTGCAGATATTTCGCCACACTCACCGCAAACACATGCATGCCCAGCGGCGAAGTCACATCGCTCTCCACATGCTCTGCCAGCATGCCGTTGATCCACACATCCACAGTGCGTGGCCCGGCAACGTACAGCGTAGCTTCATGCGGAACCGCCGCCACCGTAAAACTCCGCCGAAAATAATGCGGCTCAATCGCCTCGTTCGCTGCCGGCCGCGTATACAGCACCTTGTCGTTCGCATTGGCACTGTTCGCCGTCCAGATGTACTCCTCCTTCAGCGGCGTGTGCATGCTGCTCTCAAGCTTCGGCTCGCCCACGCTCGTCGTCGGATCCAGCGGCGACACCGTGCTCGGCGCCAGCACCTGCGTCAAAGGCAGATCCTGCGCCCACAAAACTCCCGCAGCCAGCCACACTGCCGCCGCAACTCGCAATCCACATCACTGCAACCTTCATTCGCCGCACCGCCGCTCTCGATTTCAAACAGTCCCACCTTATACGCAACCCACCCAACCTTGGCAACGACGCTCTACTCCGCCTGTCGGAAGTGATAGATCCCCGCAGCCGCGCGATACACCACCACCTCATCGTCTCGCCTCACCTCAGTCAACTCTGGTCCCTTGCCCTTTACCTTGTGAATCTGCGAAACATCAGCCGCCATCTTCAGAGGCAGAATCAGCGTCGCCGTCGCCCCCGCCGGAATCGACACGTCGATCGACGTTGACCCATCCTCCTGCTCCCACGCGGTCGTGATCTTGCCCAGCACCGAGTCGTAGCTGCATTTCACCGAACTCAATCCATCCACCATCCGCGGCCGGAATCGTAATCCGCTCGTCCTTCGCTCGTGACATATCAAAATCGATCCCGCCCAGCCCGCGATAGAACCACTCCTCCGCGCCGCCCAGCATAAAGTGGTCCCGGCTGCCATGCTCCCCATCCCACGACTCCGTCAGCGACGTCGCACCCACTGCCAACTGCGATCCGTAACTCGGGGGATCCTTGCGCTGCATCATCGCCATCACCACGTCATTGCGTCCCGCCTCCATCAAAGCGCGCAGCAGATACGGATACCCAACCTCGCCCGTCGTGATGTGATATTCATGCTCCTCGATGTCCACCACCACGCGCTCCAGCACCTTCATCCGCTGCTCTTCCGGCACGATCCCCAGCGCCAGCGGCATCGCATTCGCTGTCTGACTTCCGCGGTCATACCAACCCTTCTCCGCGTCCCAGTATTTCGCGTTGAACGCATCCTTCTCGCGCTCCGCCAACGCCGTGTACGAATCCGCATCGTCCGCATGCCCCAGCAGCGCAGCGATCTTGCTCATCGCCACCGCATCTTCATACAGCATCAGCGTCCCCGTTACGCCCAGCGAAGTGTCCTGCGACACACCCGGCGGCTTCGGCCCGATGTCGAACCAATCCCCCAACCCATACGCCACAATCCCGTCCGTCGCCTTGCCCTCCAGAAACTTCACATACGCCTGCATCACCGGATAGCTTCGCTCCAGCTCTCGCTTATCGCCGTAAAATCGGTACGCCGCCCACGGCGCCAGCACACTCGCCGAACCCCACTCCGGCGAATCGTCATACACCGCGTACTTCGGCTCCGTCCCAAACACCACGTACTGCGGCGCAGTCGTCGCCACCTCGCCATCCTCATGCTGCGCATCTGCAATGTTCCGCGTCCGTCGCCGCATACAGCCCGCGCAGATCGTTGTTGAACATCAGCCCCGAACTCACCAGGTGCGTCTCCTCCAGCCACCCCAGCTTCTCCCGGTGCGGACAATCCGTAAACAGACTCACCTCGTTGTTATGCATCGCATTCACAATCAGCTTGTGAATCGCATTCAACATCTCATCCGAACTCTCGAAACTCCCCGTCACCTTCGACGCGGAACTCAACTCCTCGCCGAAAATCCCAAGCATCTTCCCTGCCGCCGGATCGCCATTCTCCCAATGCCACTCCACCTGCAGGTAGCGAAAACCGTAGTACCCAAATGCCGGAGTCCACTCCTCGCCTGCTGCATCGCCGCGCAGCGTGTAACTCCACCACATCGGTCCGCCGGAACTCGCCTGCGAAACTGTTCCATCCGGCTTCAGCAGCTCACCCGGCGTCAGTTTCAGCACCGCGCCCTCCGGCCCCTGCACATGCACCCTCGGCCAACCGGCAAAATTCTGCCCAAAGTCGTACACCACCTTGCCCGTTCCCAAAGCCGTCTCCTTCGGCTCAGAAAACGAATCCACCACCCGCACATCCGGAGCTATCGCCGCAGTCATCTGTCCGCCCGGACCGTCCGTCTCCTGCGCGGCCACCCAATCCGAATCGTCGAACTCCGCCGCATCCCACCCGGCCTGCGCCAGACGGCTATCGAAATCCTCGCCCCCGTACGTCGACGCAAAAGTCACAGGCCCTTTGGCAACCTTCCAATCCGCACTGGTTCCAATCGTCTCTGCGTTCCCATCCGCAAACCTCAGCCGCAACTCGGCAATTACCTTCGGTACTCCAAAGCTCCCTTCAAATTTCGTATACCGCCCTTTCGTCCGCTGCACGTTATACATGCCGTTGCCCAGCATCACTCCGATCACATGCTCCCCAGCCTTCAGCGGCAGCGGATAGCTGTCGTAAGTCACCGTCTTCTTGTAGTCGGTCCATGCCTGGTGCAGCCCCCTCGCTGACACCTGCTTCCCGTCCACAAACAGCTGATACTGCCCCAGGCCCGCTATCCGCAGCGTTCCCTTCGCCGGCTTCTTCAGCTCAAACTCGTGCCGAAAAACCGGCATCGGAAGGCTTCCGTCCAACTCCGCCCCATCCCGCGCCGTACTCCACGGCGCCTGGATCCACTGCCCCACCCATGCGCTCTCCACCTTCGCCTGCGCAACCACCGGTATCCCCGCCAGCAGCGCACCCAGTCCCGCCAGCACCAAAATCGCCTTTATTTTGTTCGATCCTGCACTCATATGCCGTCCGCCACCTCAGCCTTCGCCTTCCAAACTACCGCATTCGCATCGAATTGGTAGAATCAGACTGACGCGCCCAGCGCAAAAGGAGCCTCTATGGCAACTCTTCTCGAACAACTTCGTACCATGACCACCGTCGTTGCCGACTCCGGCGACATCAACTCCATCATCCAATACAAGCCGACCGACTCCACCACCAACCCATCGCTCATCGCCGCCGCGGCCCAGATGCCCGCCTACGCCCAGATCGTCGACGACGTGCTGATGCAGGCCCGCGAGAACGCCGGCCCCGCCGCCTCCGACAAGGATGTCGCCGCCCTCGCCTTCAAGACCCTCGCCGTCGCCTTCGGCAAGAAGATCCTCGAAATCGTCCCCGGCCGCGTCTCCACCGAAGTCGACGCACGCCTCTCCTACGACACCGACAAGACCATCGCAGCAGGCCCGCGACATCATCAAGCAGTACGACGAAGCCGGCATCGGCCGCGAACGCATCCTCATCAAGATCGCCTCCACCTGGGAAGGCATCAAGGCCGCCGAAAACCTGGAGCAGGAAGGCATCCACTGCAACCTCACCCTGCTCTTCGGCCTCCACCAGGCCATCGCCTGCGCCGAAGCCAAAGTCACCCTGATCTCGCCCTTCGTCGGCCGCATCCTCGACTGGTACAAGAAGGACACCGGCAAGGACTACACCGGCGCAGACGATCCCGGCGTCCAGTCCGTCACCACCATCTACAACTACTACAAGAAATTCGGCTACAAGACCGCAGGTCATGGGCGCCAGCTTCCGCAACATCGGCGAAATCATCGAACTCGCCGGCTGCGACCTGCTCACCATCGCCCCCAAGCTCCTCGGCGAACTCGAAGCCAAGCAGGACACCCTGGTCCGCAAGCTCGACCCCGCCAAGGCCGCTGGCATGAACATCACGAAGCTCACCATCGACAAGGCCACCTTCGACAAGATGCACGCCGAGGACCGCATGGCCCACGACAAGCTGAAGGAAGGCATCGAAGGCTTCTCCAAGGCACTCGAAGACCTCGAACAACTCCTGGCCAAGCGCCTCAGCGAGATCAGCGAGAAGCAAACCGTCGGCGCCCACTAAAGTCAGCTAGGGCCGCCCTCATCCCGGTTACGCCGTCATTCTGGCGCAGCCAGAATCTCCGTATTTGTCTTTACAGGCGGCGATCCTCACCGGGGTCGCCGCTTTTCCAGTCCTCCGCATCCGAAAACCCCTATGGCGCGATCCCCACAATCCGCCCACCCACTCCAAACCCTTCGCGAGAACACCGCAGCCCTCGAAGCCGCAATCCTCGTCTGCCTCGACAACGCCGACAAGCCCGCCGTACACCGCCTCCGCACCACCACTCGCCGCATCGAAGCCCAGCTCGAACTCTTCGCCATGCTCCCTCATCTCCCGCCGCACAAGGATGAAGCGCACAAGGCCCTGCGCCTGCTCAAAAAGCTTCGCCGCGCCGCCGGCCAGGTACGCGATCTCGACGTCCAGCGAGACCTCATAGACACAGAAATCACCGGCAAGAACCGCAGCGCCGAACTCCAGAAGGAAAGCAATAGCCTCAGCCGCACGCTTAAGCACAAGCGTGACGAAGAATCCGCCCACCTCCAGCAGCTTCTCAAAAAGCATCGCGCCGACTATCCCCACGCCTTCGAAAAACTCCTCGACGCTCTCGCCCCCGCCGAGTCCCTCACCCTCACCGAATCCCACCTCACCACTCTCATCCACGAGTGGTACAGCCAGCACACCCCTAGCTCGACCCCGCAGGACCACGCCCACCTCCACGACATCCGCAAGCGCGCCAAACTGGCCCGCTACCTCGCCGAGTCTGCCCCCAAATCCGCCACCGCCGCCCGCCGCCTCGCCGCCCACTTCGAAGCCATCCAGCAAGCCGGAGGCAAATGGCACGACTGGCTCCTGCTCCACCAGCTCTCCACCGCCAAACTAGGCCACGCCGCCAAACTCCCCCAACGCTTCTCCACCCACGCCGACACCTCCCTCCGCGCCTTCAAACGCCGCCTCACTCACCCCGCCCCACACCATTCCAAAGCTGCTTAGAGCCGCATCCATCGCACCAGACTGATAGCTGGATAGCTGTCGGCTTAGAGCTCAAGATTCCGGTCTTTCGCCGTTAGCACGTCATCCCCATGCTTAAACAAAAACGCGGCCCGCAAAGGCCGCGCTTCATTTGCTCCTAAACAAGTTACAAAATATACCGGCTCAAATCCTGATCCTTCACAATGCTCGCCACCTGCTGCCGCACATACTCCGGATCGACCACGATCACCTTCTCCACCGTCCCATCATCCTTCTTCCGCTCAATCACCGGCAGCGGCGGCGAAGCCTTCTGCGGCTCATTCCCCAGCGGAGCCGACGCGCCAACCTCCGCAATCACGCCCTCCTGCGAAGCCTCCGCCCGCGGGCTCTTGAACAGATCCGGCGCCTGGAAGCTGATCTCGTCCAGCACCCGCTCCATAATCGTATGCAGCCGCCGCGCCCCAATGTTCTCCGTAGTCTCATTCACCTTGAACGCAAATTGCGCCATCTCCGCCAGCGCCTCCGGCGTAAACTCCAGCCTCAACCCCTCCGTCTCCAGCAGCGCCGTCGACTGCTTCACCAGCGACGACTTCGGCTCCGTCAAAATCCGGATAAAGTCCTCCACCGTCAGCGACTTCAACTCCACGCGAATCGGAAACCGCCCCTGCAACTCCGGAATCAGATCGCTCGGCTTCGACACATGGAACGCACCCGCCGCAATAAACAAAATGTGGTCCGTCGACACCATCCCATACTTCGTATTCACCGTCGTGCCTTCCACAATCGGCAGAATGTCCCGCTGCACGCCCTCGCGCGAACACATCCGGCCCATGACTCCCCTCGCGCCCGGCAATCTTGTCGATCTCATCCAGGAACACAATCCCCGAATCCTCCACGCGCTCCACCGCCAGCCGCGTCACCTGGTCCATATCGATCAGCCGCTGCTCTTCCTCCTGCACCAGGTACTCGAACGCCTCCGCGACCTTCATCTTCCGCTTCTTCGTCCGCTGCCCAAACAGCCCCGGCAGCATGTCCTTCAGGTTCATGCCCATCTCATCCGGACTCTGCGCGCGACATAAACTCAAAGCTCGGCTGGTTCCGGTCGCGCACATCGATCTCCACCATCCGCTCATCCAGCCGCCCCTCGCGGAACTGCTGCCGCAGCTTCTCGCGCGTCCGTTCATGGCTACTCTGCGCCGCCGAATCCTCAGCCTTTGCCTCTGCCGTCTTCTCGGCATTGCCGTCAATCGTCTGCCCCGCCGGAACCTGGAGCACCTGCATCACCCGCGCGCCCGTCGGAGTCATCATCACCGCCGCCGGCCCCGCAGCCTTCGCCTGCGCCGCGGCAGGCTGCGAAGTCAGCGGAGGCAGCAGCAGATCCAGCAGCCGATCTTCAGCGTTCAGCTCGGCCTTGTCCTCCACGTCCTCCATCTTCTCTTCGCGCACCATGTCGATCGCGATCTCCACCAGATCGCGCACAATCGACTCCACATCGCGCCCCACATACCCAACCTCGGTAAACTTCGAAGCCTCCACCTTCAGAAACGGCGAGTTCGTCAGCTTCGCCAGCCGCCGCGCAATCTCCGTCTTGCCCACGCCCGTCGGCCCAATCATGATGATGTTCTTCGGCATGATGTCGTCCGCCAGCTCCGGCGAAAGCTTCTGCCGCCGCATCCGGTTCCGCAGCGCAATCGCCACCGCGCGCTTCGCCGCATGCTGCCCCACCACATACTTATCCAACTCCGCCACAATCTCGCGCGGAGTCATCTCATCCAGCGCCAAAGCCTGGTCTTCCGCCGTTCCCGGTAAAAATATCGCCATCTACTTGTCCCTCGAATCTCACTATCAGCCACATTACACAAAGCCGTCATTCTGACCCTGAGCGAAGCCGAAGGCTCAGAATCTCCGTATTCGCATTTGTCCCAACCCTCGAACCTCTGAACCTCGTACCTACCCCTTCTTCAACTCTTCAACCGTCAACTGGTCATTCGTATAGATACAAATCTGCCCCGCAATCTTCAAACTCTTCTCCGCAATCTCCCGCGCGCTCAACTCGGTGTTCTCCATCAAAGCCCGCGCGCTCGCCAGCGCATAACTCCCGCCCGACCCGATCGCCACAATCCCTTCATCCGGCTCAATCACGTCGCCATTCCCGCTCAGCACATACGTCCCTGTCAGGTCGCTCACAATCAGCAAAGCCTCCAGATGCCGCAGCATCCGGTCCGTCCGCCAATCCTTCGCCAGTTCCACCGCCGACCGCCCCAGGTTCCCGGCATACTGCTCCAGCTTCGTCTCAAACCGCCCAAACAGCGAAAACGCATCCGCCGTCGAACCCGCAAACCCCGCCAGCACCTTGTCCTGATACAGCCGCCGAATCTTCTTCGCCGACGCCTTCATCACGCTCGCGCCCAGCGTCACCTGCCCATCGGCCGCCATCACCACGGAGTCGCCCCGCCGCACGCACAGCACGGTAGTCGACCGCACCCGCCGCCCATCCCCCAAATCCAAGGGATGGGCCGTCCGGTCAGTGTTAGTTTCAGTAGTTTTTGTCGAGAGCAAAATGTCGGCGGAGTCGGAAAAAGTCGATTTCATGAGCAATTTCCAGTATATCGTCATTCCGCCGTGACCATCGGATGCCCACCGCCTCGGGTCGCCGATCCCTTCAGTGCACTCAACTGAAAGGATGGGTTAATCCAGCCGCAAAGCGGCATACCCGATTCACGCCTCTATCTGCATCCTGCGTTGCCCGCGCCGGCAATCGCGAGAAACGTAATGCTCTTCGGCCCAAATTCCAGCACACCCGCACGCGTCGCCATCCCCTCCATCTTCGGCAAGCTATCGTCTTTCCCCATCATCAGTTGCCTGCCGTTTAAGTCGACACTCCCCGCCGTCAGCTCCTTTGCCGTAAGCGTATATCGCTCGCCCTTCACCGGCACATCCAGCGACCTTGCAGCCGTCCGGTCCGCATTGATCACCAGCATCGCAACCCCGCCCGGCGTACCCCTCAAGCAATGTGCGTACACATACAAATTCGGCTCCGGTGCCACCGCCGCGTCCAGCACACCGGTTCCCATCAAGCGCCTCCAGAGTAATGCCGCCCAGTAATTCGGCCGCGGCTCATATGTCCCTTCATCCAGCAGCCCGTAGTCGCTTATCGACAGCGTATTGTGGACCACCACCTGCACACCACGCTTCGCCAGAGTCCCCAGTTGGTGCAGATAGCGGAAGCTGTCGATGAAGGTCGCAGCCCACGGATCACCCCCGCATGCCGTCTCTCCCGTCTCAGTCAGCCAAATCGGCGCGCCCGGCAGATATTGGTCCCGCAGCTTCGCGTAAAACGCCTCTTCTTCGTCCGTGCGTCCCAGCCACTCCGCCGACAAAGCAGTCTCCGGACTAGCCTGCCCCGCGCATCGCTTGGATACCCCACCGTAGAAATGGTATGAAAATATATCCGGTCCCGGCCCCTCCGCGGTCAGCAGGTCCGCCGACTTCAGAATCCTCAGCCCCGCCGTACCCACTGTCACGGGAGCGGCCTGCTCGTTTACCGTGCCCGGCCCAAGTATCTTCATCTCCGGCGCCGCGTCCTTCACATACGCGCGAAAAACCCTGAAGTCCTGCCCGTAGGTAGCCGCGCTGTATCCCTTTGGAGCGCCGCCAACCTCTGCGACCGTTGGCTCGTTGAACATCTCCGCCGCCGCAATACTCCCTCCAGCCGCCTTCGTGTAGCCGAGAAACTTCTTCGCCTCCACCGGCGTCCACACGCCATTCGCATCCCGAACCCCCGCGGAAATGGCAAACGAGGTCACAATCTCAGCGTTCACCGCCTTCGAAAAATCGATGACTCCCTTCCACTCCTGCCGCGTCAGCACACCGCCAAATCCCTCCGGAGGCGTCTTCAGCGCGGGCCCATCCGAATCCTGAAAATACGTCGAGTTCGCCCAGTTCCCACTCACACGCACATAGCTTGGCGCCAGTGCCGCCGCCAGCGCCCGCAGCCTGGAATTCGTAAGATCCAGCGGCGCCCGGTACGCATACAGCGCGGCTGGCGTCCCCACCGGCGTCGACAACTTCGTCGCGGGCGCGTCGCTCTGTGCCTTCACCCCGTTATAAGGGGCCCAGAATTCCCCTCCCGTCACCTGCAGCATCTCGATGTGGTACGACTGGAATCGCTCATCCACCGTTCCAACCCGCCGCATGGCAGCCGGTGTCACGACTGGCGTCTGCGCCTCGATGCCCACCGGCACGCCGCACAGCACCATCGCCATTCCGATCACAGACACCGCGCTTCCCTTCATCGTCATCGTGCTCTCCCGCCCGTCTTTACAGCCCCACATGAGATGACTGGCAAGCCAAATGTAGACTTCTTCAAATCGCGTGTCGACTCCTGCATCTTCATCACCCCCGAAGCTAAAACTCCACGAAGACGCGCCAACGGGGACTAAAATAGTCCTATGCACATGGTCGCCGGCCCAAATCGCAAGATGCAGAGCGTCCTCAAGCTGTCCATGGCGCTCACCGCGGCCTACGTCCTCGCCACCTTCTACTTCGGCATGCGAGCCCACTCCCTCGCACTGATCTCCGAGGCTGGCCACAACGTCTGCGATCTCCTCGCGATTCTTCTCTCCTTCGCCGCCGTCTACTTCCAGACGCGCCCCGCCACCGACCAGAAAACCTTCGGCTACCAGCGCGCCGGAGTCCTCGCCGCCTTCGTCAACGCCGTCACCCTCATCGTCCTCGCCGCCTGGATCGCCTTCTCCGCCATCCATCGCCTGTACGCACCCGTTACGGTCCAGCCCCGCCTCATGATGTACGTCGCCGCCGCCGGCGTCCTCATGAACGGCGCCATCGCCGGCCTCCTCTGGAAGTTCTCCGGCGACGTCAACATCCGTTCCGTCTTCCTCCACATGCTCGGCGACACGCTCTCCACCGCCGCCGTCATCGCCGGCGGCGCAGCCATCCTCTTCACCGGCATCATGTGGATCGACCCAGCCCTTTCGCTCCTCATCGCCGGCATGATCATCTGGTCCTCCGTCACCATCGTCCGCGAGACCCTCAACATCCTCCTCGAAGGCACGCCCTCCGCCGTCTCGCTCGCCCAGGTCCGCACTGCTATCGCACCGTCCCTGGCGTCATCGACGTCCACGATCTTCACGTCTGGTCACTCGGCTCCGCCTCCCACGCCCTCGCCAGCCACGTCTGTATCCCGGAGATGCCCGTCTCCGAGTGCACCACCATTCTCGACGCCATCAACTGCGCCCTCCGCGACCGTTTCCACATCACCCACACCACCATCCAGTTCGAAATCCGCGGCTGCGAAACCACCCACGGCTGCTCCGCCCCGCCCCCGCTCGAAGCCGTAGGCGCCCACGACCACCATCACCACGGCCACTCCCACTAGTCATTCGCCGCCAAAACGAAGCCCTGCAATCCAGCACTCCCGCGCCCAAAAATCTCGGCAGGATCGCAACGTCAATCGCGATTCCAGCATAACTGACCCATTTTCAATGAAATAGCATCTGCATTTAAGTTGTGTCCGTTCAGCTATCCTTAAAATAGTGAGAAAAAAAGATAACCCCGGTCACTAGTACCGGGGTTCTCTCAAACTCTAACTCATTTAGAATCTTATTTTTGCAAATAACCCTTTTAGATGGTTATATTTGCAGGAGGGTAAAACAAGCATGTCGTTGAAAATAAACGACCTAACTGGTATACCCCCCCCCCGGGGGGGGTGGCACTACACCAGCGTTGCATCCAGCGAAATCTCCGCCGCGGCCAGCAGCCGCGAAATCGGGCAGCCCTTCTTCGCGCCATCGGCAATCTCGTCGAACTTCGCCTTGTCGATCCCCGGAACCTTCGCCTTGGTCGTCAAATGAATCTTCGTCACCGTCGGCTTGTCGTGCATGTCCAGAGTGACGACTGCAGTGGTGTCGATCTGATCTGGCGTAAACCCCGCCTTGCCCAGCTCCGCGCTCAGCGCCATGGTGAAGCACCCAGCATGCGCCGCCGCAATCAGTTCCTCGGGGTTCGTACCCACGCCGTCCGCGAACCGCGTCGCAAAGCTGTACTGCAATGCCTTCAACGCGCCGCTCTGGCTCGAAATTGTGCCCTTGCCCTCTTTCAGGCTGCCGTTCCAAACTGCACTCGCACTGCGATCCATAATCATTCTCCTGGTTGGTTCTAAGAAATTCTACCGCCGAAACCGCTCTACTCACGCGAAGCGTCGAGAACGGCACGAAGTGCTTGTCCCATAAAGACGGTAACCCATTCGATGCCCGCAACCCGATCCACGATCAAGAAAGGTGGATGAAAACCGCGCCAATGCGCTAGCCTGATCAACATGCAGACGGAATCTCCACAACTCGAGCAGCCTTCCAGCCCGGAGACCTGCCCGATCAACGCGGAACACCATTCCGTCTTCTGTCCAACCTGCTCGTCGCGCCTGTCTGAAAGCCGCTGTAAGCTCATCTGCCGCACCTGCGGCTACTTCCTCAGTTGCGCCGACTTCTATTAGACCGCCACAATTCGCTGCAAGCCGATCCTCAGTTCTGCATCCAACCTACTGAGAAATCGGTGCTATCGAGGTACGTCCATGCTCTCCGCTCCAAACAGAATCGTCGCCGCGCTAGCCGCTGCAATCCTCGCGCTTCCGCTAACGGCCTGCAATCCCCAATCCAAGGCAACGCCCAAAAACTTCATCGCCGGCCTCAACGCCCACTTCGCCGACCACCCCGACTGCCTCTTTCCCGACGCGCCCACCTTCCCGCTCGAAACCACCGACCCCGCCAAAACCAAACAGCTCAACACGCTGGTCGACGCCAAGCTCCTCGATGTAGCAGTCGAGCGCGACATCCACGCCAGCCGCTACACACCAACCGCCATGGGAGCACGCGTAGCGCCGCGCTTCTGCTACGGCCACCGCGACGTTACCACCATCGACAGCTTCACCCCGCCCGCGCCCGCCAACGGCTTCCCGGAGACCCAGGTCACCTATCACTACACCATGCAGGACGTCCCGGTCTGGGCCAAGTCCGACGCCATGCGCGCCGCCTTCCCCAAAATGGCCCTCGACACCAGCGGCACCGCATCGGACAAAGCTACCCTCGCCGGAACCATGGCTGGCTGGCAGGTTCCCGACTAGGAAGCAATCTCTGGGCCCCGATCCCGAAGGCAGAAAGAGGCTGAACACCGTTCCATGAAATCGCTCGTGCTGGCTGCTGCGGACAGTCATCTTGCCGTGATGCCGCGCCATGATCTCCGCCGAGATCCACAACCCGAGCCCGGTTCCATTGATCTCCTTGGTCGTGAAAAACGGCTCGAAAATGCGAGCCTTCACCTGCGGCGACATACCTTGCCCCGTATCCGCAACCAGGATCCTGATGCCTTCCCGCCCGGTCGCTGGATCCACAGCGCGGTGCGATCGCAACACCAGCTTTCCGCCCTTGCGCATCGCATCAATCGCGTTACCAATCACGTTGCTCAGCACCTGCCGAATCTCGTTCTCCTGGCAGGTCACCGTAGTCGAATCGGAAAAATGTGTCTGCACATCGATCCGCGAATTCATCAACCGGCCCTGATACAGATTCAGCACCGGCCGCACCAACTGCTCCGCAGTCACCTCTGTCGGTTTCGCCGTTTGGCGGTGGAACCGCAGCGTCTGCGTCGCAATCTGGCTCACCCGAGCAATCTCAGCCTGAGTCAGATTCACATAAGCCTTCACATCCGCCGGAAGATCCGGCTGCGTCGCGATCAGATAAAGGAGGTTTGTCACCGATTCCAGCGGGTTGTTGATCTCATGCGAAATGGAGGAAGCCAGCCGCCCAACAGCCGCCAGCTTCTCGCTCTGAATTAGCGCCTTCTCCGCCTTCTTCTGCTGCGTAATCTCCAGCGACGCCGCAGAGATCGCGCGGACTTTGCCCTCCGGTCCGCGCACCGGAGAGTAATTCACCGTCCAGTACCGATGCTCGCCCGGATGGCTGATCAACTCACCCTCCAGTGGGTAGTTCACCACCGGCGTGCCCTTGGCCACCTGTTCGAACAGCTCGCGCAGTCCGTCGATCGGCGCCATCTCAGTCAAAGTGCGACCCACAACCTGCTCCGGCTTCAGGCCGAAAAACGCAGCCTGACGATCATTCAGCCGCAGGTAGCGAAATTCGACCGGGTCAAACAGTGCCAGCCCGACGGGAGCGGTGCGATAGACCGCCTCGATCTCCGCGGCCTGCCGTTCGGCCTCTTCGCTCTTGCGGCGAAGCTCCTCGGCAGCATTGCGCTGAGCCGTAACGTCGCGAAAGAAGATGATGATTCCGCCTTCGTCCGCCGGACGCGCCTCGACGGTCAACCAAACCTTAAGCGGTTCGGGATAATACGCCTCGAACCTGCCTGTAATCCGCTCCTCCATCGCCCGCCGGTACACACGCTCGTAGGGCGAGTCTTCATAAACCACCCCCGGAAAGGAGGTCCACAGGTTCTTGCCCAGCAGATCGCCCCAGGCTGCCAGCAACTCCTGCGCACGGCGATTTACGAAGGTGAAGTTATACTCGCGATCCAGCGTTACTACCGCGTCGGTGGTCGCCTCAAACAACTGATCGAGTTGGCGCGCACTCTCGTCCCGCGTCGCTTCAGCCCGCTTCAACCGCGAGATATCGCGGAAGTGAACCGCAATGCCGGCCGAGATCGGAAAGGTGCGCAGCGCGATCCACAGATCGAAAGGAGGGTAATAAAATTCGTGATTCAGCGAGATGCGCTCGCGCATCGACCGCCGGTAAATATGCTCCTGCAGCGTCCCAACCGTGGCCGGATACAGATCCCAGTGGCTGGGTCCATTGATGTATTCCGGCTTGATGCGGCTGATCTTGCGAGCACTGTCGTTCGCATAGGCGATGCGCCAGTCACGGTCCAGAAAAATGATCCCATCGGTGAAGATGTCGATCAGGTGCGTAATGTCGTTGCGGATATCCTCACGGGCAGCAAGGGCCGAGAGTTCCGGGCTGTCTGAGTGCAAGGGCATTCTGGTGCTCAATCCTCATCTGATCTGGGCCGCATTTTATGGCCGCATCTCCTCAGATGCTGATTCAGCCGCGACAGAGAGGGCGCAGACGCCAGAATCTCCTGTGTTTACTGCTTCATCAACCCGCCTCGGTCTCCGCCTTCAGCTTTTCCGCCGTGTAGTGCGCAATCAGCGCATCGATCGTCGGCTGCAACTGCCCTTCCATCACCTGCGCAAGCTGGTGATTCGTCAACCCGATGCGATGGTCCGTCATCCGGTTCTGCGGGAAGTTGTAGGTCCGGATCTTCTCGCTGCGGTCGCCCGATCCGATCTGCTGCTTGCGATCCTTTGCCTGGATCTGGTGGATGCGCTCCGCCTCGACTTCATACAACCGGGCACGCAGAACGCGCATGCCTTTCTCGCGGTTCTTGATCTGCGACTTCTCGTCCTGGCAGCTCACGACGGTATTGGTCGGAAGATGCGTAATCCGCACCGCGGAATAAGTCGTATTCACCGATTGGCCGCCCGGGCCAGAAGAGCAAAACGTATCGATCCGCAGGTCCTTAGCTTCGATCTTGATGTCCACTTCTTCAGCCTCGGGCAGCACCGCAACCGTGATCGCGGAAGTGTGCACGCGCCCCTGCGTCTCGGTCGCCGGAACCCGCTGCACGCGATGCACGCCCGACTCGTACTTCAGTTGGGAGTAAACGTTATTGCCCTCGATGATCGCCGTGACGTCCTTCAGGCCGTGTCCGATGCCGGACTCGGTCTGCGACAGCACTTCAACCTTCCATTTGTGCTGCTCGGCAAAGCGCATGTACATGCGGAAGACCTCGGCGACAAACAGCGCGGCCTCGTCTCCGCCCGTACCGGCGCGCAGTTCCAGAATGACGTTCTTCTCGTCGTTCGGGTCCTTCGGCAGCAGCAGAACCTTCAGTGCTTCTTCGACCGGTGCGATCTGCGGCTCCAGTTCGGCGAGCTCCGCCTGGGCCATTTCGCGCATGTCCGAGTCGGAGTCAGCCAGCATCGCCTTCGCCTCGGCGATGCCATCCTTGATCCTGCGATACTCGCGGAACTTCTCGACGGTCGGTTCGATGTCGCGATGCGCCTTCGACACCTTGCGGTAGTTCTCCTGGTCGTTCACGATCTTCGGGTCAGAGAGCTGACGCCCAAGGTCTTCGTAACGCTCTTCCAATTGGTCTAAACGGTCAAACATGGAATTCTCCTCGTGCACGTCGCCGCCGGCATCCGTGCAGCGGCTTTATTCTGAATTTTGTCAGGATCCCCGTATTTCGTTCGGGACGAAACGGCTTTCGCGCAAGACGAAAACTTGCCGGATAGGCGCAGCTAGTGCTGATCGCGACGTTGGTACGTCACGCGGGAGGAATTCACCGGAATTGCATTGGCACACTGCATCTCTCTTTAGATTCTAACTCGACCCTCATCGATTCGGCGGCCCGGCAGCGGCTCCTGAATCAGGATTATCAGGATCCAACGGCGTCGCGGGCCCGATCGTGACGCTGACTGAAAAGAGCTTGCAATCCGAGTAAGTAGCCTCAAATCGCCCCTCCGGAAACCCGGAAATCATGTGGCTCGACAGCCGGAACACCTTGCCGTTCAGCTCAACGGGCGCAAAATCGATGGCCGCAAACGGCACCAGCCGGAAGTCCCGCGTCGCCTCGGCGGAAACCGTGCGCTCCAAGTGAGTCAGGTTTCCATCGACGTCGATCAGAGCAAATCCATGCACCGTATCGTTCCGGCATTGCGGCTGCGATTCAACCTCAGCCGCTGTCTCAAAGTCGATCCGGCCATCCGAGAGCGTGTAGCGATAGCAGGCCTGGTGCGCCGGAATGAAGTACACCATCGCCGAGTCGAATCCGCCTCCCGTGTAATACGGCAACCGCGGATCCTTGCCTGTGTACGGCTTGCCGTTGACGGTCGTGAATAGGAATGACTCGTGCAGCCTTCCGCCTTCCGACCGAACCGCGCGCATGCTTGCCGTGAACGCAACATGCTGCTTCACCTTCCCGTTGTCGATCCGCTCGCTCAGTGCGCTTTCCTGGCAAGTCAGGCTAGGCAGCGACTGATTGAGCGCCTCTGCCTCCGCCCCCAGCTTCTGCAACTCCCGCTCGAGCGCGGTTGTCTCCGCACTGCTCTGCTGGCCTCGCAACCCTGTTGGCGCCCAAAGCAGGGCACATAGAATCAGGCCAATCGGGATTGCATTTCTCGCCATAGCCCTTCTCCACGGAGGACCTGCGGGATATCTTCCCGCATCGTATAGGAGAATCTTCACACAGGAACACCGTGACAACCTTCGCCAAACTCGCTGCGCTTCTCGAGTCGCTCGCAGGCGAAAGCAGCCGTCTGAAGAAGCGAGCCGCAATCGCTGAAGCAATCTCCGCCGTCCATAGCGCCAGCCCGGACGATGCCGCGCTTTTCGCCTTGTACCTCGCCGGCGAGCCATTCGCCGAGTCAGACCCGCGCAAGCTCAACGCCGGCGGCGCGCTGCTCAGCCGAGCCGTCCTTAGCGTCTCGGGAGCAACCGACGCTGCACTCACCGACGCTTACCGACGCCATGGCGATCTGGGCGCCGCTGCCTTCGACCTGCTCGGTTGCGCAACCGGAGAAGCCCGCAACGCTGCCACTCGCGGAGGTCGCCGAAGCATTCGCCGCAATCGCCGTCGCCCGTACCACTGCCGTCCGCGCCTCACTGATCGAGAGCCTACTCCGCCGCGCCACTCCGCTCGAAGCAAAATACCTGCTGAAACTCATGCTCGGCGATATGCGAATCGGGGTGAAGCAATCCCTCGTCGAAGAGGCCATCGCCGCTGCCGCGAATGTACCCGTTCAACAACTCCGTCACGCCGTCATGCTTGAGGCCGACCTTGGGGGCGCCGTCCGCCGCGCCTTCGCCGGAAACCTCAGCGAAGCCCAGATGCGACTCTTCCACCCGCTCGGATTCATGCTCGCTTCGCCCGTCGAATCACCAGAGGAAGCCATCGCCCGCTTCACCGCCGCAGACCAACCTGCAACTGACACCCTGCGACCTGGAACTGTCCAGGCCTTTCTCGAAGACAAGTACGATGGCATGCGCGCGCAGGTCCATTGTGGCGACCCCGACCAGCCCGGCCGAGTCGCTATCTACTCGCGCAATCGCGAAGACATTACCGAAAGCTTTCCCGAACTCAACGAAGCCTTCGCGCGCGTCGATCCAAACACCGTCGGCCCACTGATCTTCGACGGCGAAATCCTCGGCTGGGATTTCGGCACCGCGGCATTCGCCGAGGCTCACGCGCTTCCCTTCACCCTGCTCGGCCAGCGCATTGGGCGCAAGCGTGTCTCCAACGACATGCGCGCCGCGGTGCCTGTTATCTTCATGGCCTTCGACCTGCTCTACGCAGCTGGCGAACTGACGCTCAACCTGCCGCTCCGCGAACGTCGTAGTCGTCTCGAAGTCATCGCCGAGCTTCTCGTGGACCGCACGGTCGCGCCGCTCGAACTCGCTCCACCGGAGCCCGCCCAGTCCCTGCTCTTTCAACCTGCAACTGACAACCTGCAACCTGCAACTTCTTTGCCTCGCCTGCTCCTCTCCCCGACCCGTCTGGTCGAATCTGCGGAAGATATCGACCGCGCCTACGCCGCTGCGCGCGCCCGCTCCAACGAGGGCGTCATGATCAAGGCGGCCGACTCGATCTACCAACCCGGTCGCCGCGGTCTGGCCTGGGTAAAGCTCAAGCGCGAACTCGCCACGCTCGATGTCGTCATCACCGGAGCCGAGTACGGCCACGGCAAGCGCGCCGGTCTGCTTTCGCGACTACACCTTCGCCGTCCGCGGCCCTGACTTCGCGAGCACCGGCGAACTGCTCAACGTCGGCAAGGCATATTCCGGAGTAACCGACGCGGAGATCGCCGAACTAACGGTCTTCCTGAAAGCCCACACCCTCGAAGATCAGGGGCACTTCCGCACGGTTGAGCCGCTCGTCATCCTGGAAGTGGCCTTCAACAACATCATGCGCAGCCCGCGCCACGCCAGCGGATTCGCCCTGCGCTTCCCCCGCATCCTCCGCCTGCGACCCGACAAACTACTGGCCGAAATCGACACCGTTGCCCGCGTTGAAGAGATCTACCAGTCCCAGGTCGACAAGCCAATGGAGTCTGACGAACAGCCGGCGTAATGGCGTAGGATAGTGCCTACCAACGGCCTCGTGGCCGCATGTGGAGGCAGTGTGACCAAGACGATTCTCGGCTTCGTGGCGCTCGCGGGACTTCTCTCGCCTATCGCAATTTCAGCGCAGCAGCCCCCTATTATTGATCGCCAGCTTTTCTTCGGCGAGGTTCAAATTGCCGGCGCCCAGATCTCTCCCGACGGGCAATATTTGTCTTTCCTCAAGCCATACAAAGGCACGCGCAACATCTGGGTTAAGAAAGCGAGCGAGCCGTTCAGCGCCGCCCGCCCCGTAAGCGCTGAGCCCACGCGCCCCATCCGCGAATATCTCTGGAGCCGCGATTCGAAGTACATTCTCTACTCGCAGGATGCAGGCGGCGACGAAAACTTCAACGTTTACGCAATCGATCCTTCCCAGCCCGCCGATCCAAAGACCGGCGTCCCGACCACCCGCGCGCTGACCAATCTAAAGGGCGTGCGAACCGAAATATTCGCCGCACCCAAGTCCAAGCCCGACATCCTCTATATCGGCCTGAACGACCGCGATCCGCAGTACCACGACCTCTATGAGTTGCACATCTCCACCGGCGAGAAAACCCTTCTGCGCAAGAACACCGACCAGATCGCCGGATGGGACTTCGATCACGACGGCAACCTTCGCCTCGCGGAGCGGACGAACCAGGCCGGCGACACTCAGATTCTGAGGGTTGATCCGGACGGATTCAAGCAGGTCTACACCTGCACCGTCCTGGAAGATTGCGGCGTAGTTGGCTTCGACGCAACGAATAAGAACGTCTATCTGGTGACGAACAAAGGATCGCTCGACCTGGCAGAATTGGAAACCATGAATCCCGCCAGCGGCGAGATCACAAAGGTCGAAAGCGATCCAGAGAAACGAGTCGACATCGAGAGTATGGAGATGTCGGAGGTGGACTACCACGTCTTCTTCACCGAATATGTGGACGACACCCAGCGGCTCTACTTCAAGGACAAAGCATTCGAAAAGGAATACCGCTGGCTGCAGACCAAACTTCCGGGCAAGGAGATCAGTTTCGGCACCCGGTCCAGCGACGAGAACATCTGGATCGTCAGCGCACACAGTGACATCGAGCCCGGCGAAACCTATCTCTGGAACCGCAAACAGAAGACGCTCGAACTGCAGTATAAAATCCGCGAAGAACTCCCTCGTGCTTCCCTATCCGAGCGCAAGCCGTATCACTACAAGTCGTCCGACGGCCTCGACATTCCCGCCTACCTCACCCTGCCCAAGGGCTTACCTGCAAAGAATCTGCCGCTGGTCGTACTGCCTCATGGCGGACCATGGGCGCGTGATACGGCAGGCTACGACACCTTCGCGCAGTTCCTGGCCAACCGCGGCTACGCGGTTCTGCAACCAAACTTCCGCGCCTCCACCGGTTACGGCAAGAATTTCCTCAATCTTGGCAACGGCCAGTGGGGCCGCACCATGCAGGATGATCTGACCTGGGGTGTCAAAGCCCTGGTCGCCGACGGCACCGTCGATAAGAAGCGCGTCGGCATCTTCGGCGGGTCGTACGGAGGCTACGCGAC
Organism: uncultured Acidobacteriaceae bacterium; assembly: GCA_963822225.1. Taxonomy (GTDB): domain Bacteria; phylum Acidobacteriota; class Terriglobia; order Terriglobales; family Acidobacteriaceae; genus Edaphobacter. The sequence continues at coordinate 609,362 of CAWGGW010000006.1, forward strand.
TCTTGCCGGAGTGGCCTTCACGCCTGACGTCTACGCCGCCGCAGTCGCGTACGTAGCGCCGTCCAACCTGATCACCCTACTCGACGCCATTCCTCCTTACTGGGAAGCCGGCCGCAAGCAGATGTATACGCGCATGGGCGATCCAACCACGCCCGACGGCAAAGCGCTGCTCATCGCCGAGTCGCCCCTCACACAGGCAAAGGCAATCGTGACGCCGCTTCTGGTGGTGCAGGGAAAGAACGATCCCAGGGTCAACGTACGCGAGAGCAGCCAGATCGTCGCCGCAGTGCGCGACAACGGCAAGCCCGTCGAATACCTTGTCGCGCCCGATGAAGGCCATGGCTTCGCGCGGCCGATCAACAATCTCGCCCTGGTCACAGCCATGGAAGAGTTCTTTGCCAAGTACCTCGGCGGCCGCTACCAGCAGGATGTCAGCCCCGAGATTGCCGCGAAGCTGAAGGAGATCACCGTGGATCCTAAGACAGTCAGCGGAGCAGTGAAGCTGAATGGAGCTCTGGCCGGTCCGTCCAAGTAGACGGAACACCGCCGCCGTGGCCGAAGATTCGCGAAGCGGATGGCCATCCGCGGGCATCTCATCAGCACGCGAAAGATTAACGCAGGAGGCAGGACGAAGCATGGAATACAGACAACTAGGCCGTTCCGGATTCAAAGTCCCCGAGCTTTGCTTCGGCACCGGCACCTTCGGTGGCCACGGCGACGAGTTCTTCAAGGCCTGGGGCGCATCCGACGTAGCCGAAGCCACGAAGATCGTCGACATCTGCATGGAGGCCGGCCTCAACTTCTTCGACACCGCCGATATCTACTCCTTTGGCGCCAGCGAATCCGTGCTCGGCGGCGCAATCCAGCACCTCCGCCGCGAAGACGTGCTTATCTCCACAAAGGCCACCTTCCGCTTCGGCAACGGCGCCAACGACGTCGGCTCCTCGCGCTACCACCTCATCCAGGCGCTCAATGGCTCGCTCAAACGTCTCGGCACGGACTACATCGACGTCTACCACCTGCACGAAACCGATTCCCTCACTCCCGTGGACGAGATGCTTTCGACGCTCGACCAATTCGTCCGCGAGGGCAAAGTTCGCTACATCGCCTGCTCTAACTTCTCCGCCTGGCGGCTGATGAAGTCCCTCTCCGTCAGCGAGCGCTATGGCTGGAGCCGTTACATCGGCCACCAGGTTTATTACTCCCTGCTTACCCGCGACTACGAATGGGAACTCATGCCCCTCGCCCACGACCAGGGCATTGGCGCTCTCATCTGGTCGCCGCTTGGCTGGGGTCGCCTGACCGGCAAGATTCGCCGCGAAACCGGTATTCCAAAAGACAGCCGCCTCAACTCGAAGCTGGTCACCGATGCCGGCCCGCAGGTCCCGGAAGAGCATCTCTACAAAGTAGTCGACGCGCTGGATGAAGTCGCCAAGGAAACCGGCAAATCCATCCCGCAGATCGCTCTCAACTGGCTCCTCCGGCGGCCAACCGTCTCGACACTCATCATCGGCGCGCGGAACGAGCAGCAATTGCGCCAGAATCTCGGCGCGGTCGGCTGGTCGCTCACGCCGGAGCAGGTCGCCAAACTAGACGCTGCCAGCGCGCTTCCGCTGCCGTATCCCTACTGGCACCAACACCAGTTTGAGGAGCGCAACCCAAAACTGGTTTAGCCCATTTTCAAGCACTTGTGCGACTTGCCGATACAGGAATCGGGTGCCACTCGCGCGGCCTCTGTTACCCAGGAGTGCGTCGAACCACGCAAACGTAACCAGACTCATTTTTGCGCCCGGCCGGCATCTCAAGATGAGAAGATGGGTAACGTTCAATTTCTCTCGTTACTTTTATTTGTGAGTCACCCAGGGGCCGGAACCAAGATGAAGCAAGTCAAAACTTTCCTGACGCTGGCTTTGCTGCTGGCAACAGTTTTCGGGGCGGGCATTGCGCACGCGCAAAACCCCACAGCAAGCCGGGAGCTTCAGCTCTCCGCCTTTGGAGCCGTCTCCGGCGTCTACACCGGCCTCGAAGGCGGCAAGAACTTCGCCATCACCGCTGGCGGCGACCTGGGACTTCCGCCCTGGCGTGGCATACGCCCCACCATCGAAGTGCGGGGCCGCTTTCCCACGGACCACGGGCTGATTGATTCGCAGAAGGACATCCTCGGAGGCCTCCGCGTTGATTTCCTGCTGCGCCATCGCCTGCGCCCCTACGGCGACGTCCTATTTGGCCGCGGCCAGATGAACTATGGCTACGGATATATCTACGGCGACTATGTGTACGCTCTGACGACCACTTACGTCGACGCTGCCGGCGGCGGATTCGACTATCTGATAACGGACCGCTTCGCCATCAAGGTCGACGGTCAATTCGAGCGCTGGGGCTCCGCGCCCACTCCCTCCGGAACCGTCTACGCCAAAATCGGCACCGCGGGCCTGGTCTATTACTTCAACTTCGATCGCCGCCACGGCCGCTGATTACAGATTGAACAGCTCACGCAGCCGCTTCGTCTGCGCCCGGCTCACCGGAATCTCCGTCTTCTTCGGATCGTCCATCCGCAGCTGGTAGCTGGACTTGAACCACGGCACAACCTCGCGGATGTGCTGAATGTTCACCACGAACGAGCGGTGCGCCCGCCAGAACGCCTCCGGATCGAGCTGGTCCATCAGCTCCTCCAGCGTCCTGCAGTTCGATTGCCCCTCCACTCCGCGCGTAATCACGCTGATCGCCCCGCCCTCGATCGACGCAAAGCAAATCTCTCTCTGGTCCACCAGCAGCAGCCGTCCCAGCGCCCGCACAATCACCTTGCCGGAGTTCGGCCGAGCCGGCTGCGTCCGCGTCTCCACCAGCTGCAGCAGCGCGTCCAGCTTCGCATCGCCGGGAGTTTCGCCGTTGCCGGCGAGCTTCGCCCGCACCTTTTCAATCGTCTTCAGCACCCGCTTGCGATCGAACGGCTTCAGCAGATAGTCGACCGCGTTCACCTCAAACGCCCGCACGGCATACTGATCGAACGCAGTCGCAAACACCACCTGCGGCAACTGCATCTTCTTGTCCAGCAGCTTCTTCAGGACGGCGAACCCGTCCAGCCCGGGCATCTGCACATCCAGGAAGACGACATCCGGCTTGTGCGTGCGAATCAGCTCCACGGCCTCGATGCCGTTGGTTCCCTGCGCCAGCACCTCGACGCCGCTCGGCGGACTGGAGCAGATACAGGAGCTCCTGCCGTGCCAGAGGTTCGTCGTCGATGATGAGAGCGGTAAGAGTCACGAGAGAGATGAGTCGTCAGCGATCGGTGGTAAGTCATGCCCTGACGCTGACACGCTCCAACTTACCACTTACCACTCACCACTTACCACTAGCTGTCCGCGTAGGCGCGCAGCCGCGACGGTGCCAGATCCTCGGCCACGTCATGGCCGCACTGCGGGCAAAACACATCGGTAATCTGAACCCCGCGGAAGCACTGCCCGCACACCGGCGCAACCTGGAACCGGCACTGCGGGCAGAAGTGGACGCCCGCGGTCAGTTCCGTCGTACAGTTCGGGCAACGCATCATGATCGGCTGGCGCAGCAGGAAGTAAACCACCGCGCCAATGCCACCCGGCATCACCACCACAATCAGCATCCACAACGCAGCCGACATGTTGCGGCGCTTCACGTCGCGGCTGACGTACCCGATCAGCAGCGCGTAGCTGGCCAGCGCCGTACCGGTCGTGTAGCCCATGATGAGGTGCATGGGCAAGCGAACCCGGCCGGCGATGTGCCGGCACTGGTCCATGATTGAACCACCACATCGACAGCGCGAACACCGCGATCGCGAGCACGATCGACCACAGCGGAATCATCCTCAGGCTGTCGCCCTCAGCGTGTTCCTTGGTTGCCGTCCCGTCGGATGTCTGGTGGTTCCAGAGCTTGCTCATCGTACCGTCTCACGGCCCGCCGAGTGGCGCGTGCGGCGAATCAGAATCGTGCCCAGAAGCACGATCGAGACCGGCACGAACCAGAGCAGCATCACCAGAAAATGATTGTTGGCATCGCTTGCCGCCAATGCAGCCACGTCTGCCTGAACTGCTTCAGCAGCTTCCGCTGCCTGGTATTGATACAGCCCGCTCCACACCGCCACCACGGTCAGAATCAGCAGAACCGAACAGATAATCAGCGGAATCATCAGGCTGCGCACATGACTGCGCCGCGCCTGCATCACCTGGGCGCGCTGCCGCACCACGCGATGAGTCCGGTTCACAACGCTGGCCCTCGCAGCCGTGCCGGCGCTACCCAACGCCGTACGCGCGATTACATCCGAATCATCAACCTGCGGTTCGAACTGAGACTGGGAAGGAGCATTCATCCAATCGCCTCCGCGACGCGGCACCCGCGCAACCGTTCGATCTCCGGCTTCAACGCAGCCAGCCCACGATACAACCGAGACTTCACCGTCGACAGCGGGGCCCGCGTTACGCTTGCAATCTCTTCCAGCGACATCTCCTCATGGAATCGCAGAACCAGTACCTCGCGGTAATTCGGCTCCAGCTTCAGCAGAACCTCGGCAACCTCGGCGCGATCTTCGCGAAGCTGGAACTGCTCCAGCGGCGAAGGGCCGTCAGTCGCAATCTCAAACGCCCGGCCTTCCTCAGCCGAGTCGCTCATCTCGTCCAGCGAAGCCATGGTGCGCTTGCGCGAGAGATCGATCACCAGGTTGCGCGCAATGGTAAACAGCCACGTATCGAACCGGGCCTTGCCGTTGTACTGGCCGCCGCGCAGCAGCACCCGCATCCAGGTCTCCTGGAAGAGGTCTTCGGCGACTTCGCGCTTGCCCGTCAAAAACAGCAGGTAGCGCAGCAGGCGGTGCTGGTACAGCTCAATCAGGTGGTCGAGAAGTTCGGTATCCTGATTTTTCAGGCCGCGTGCAATGGCCGCGTTTTCACGCTGACTTTGTTCCGCCTGTTCCAACGAGATTGCGATCGCCGCGCTACGCATACAGGTAGAGACGTCACTTTCCGAGGAAAAGTCTCGGTCAGATCCAACCTTTTGTCTGCGAGGCAGAAAAGTCATTCAAATCCCTTTGACGGAGCGATCCACTTTGGGAGCAAAACACCGCAAATGTGGGTTCCTCTCCATTGTAAGGGCAAATTGCTCAAATTAAGAACCGGCCACTCGATCAAATCCCGTTTGCGACCATCGGGAGCACCAACGCGAAGCCCAATACGATTCACAAAGTGACTGCTGCCCGCGCAGGGCCCCGTCCGGCAGGACAAGATCATTCAGAAGTAAACTGGTCAGATGGAAGTTCTTTACGGCCTGCACCCGGTCGAGGAAGCCGTCCGGTCAGGTTCGCGCCGGCTGGACTGCGTCATGCTCGCCCGCGAGCGCAAGGACGAACGCCTGGAGCGCCTCGCCGAAGCCTGCCGCTCCGCCGGGGTCCGCATCTCCCTCGAATCCCGCGACCACCTCACCCGAACGGCCCGCACCGACGCTCACCAGGGCGTCGTCGCCCTGGTCCGCGAGCGCGCCTTCCTCGGCATCGAAGACCTGCTCAACGCGAAGACCTCCGAGCAGCAGCACCGCTTCTTCCTCGCCCTCGACGGCATCGAGGATCCGCACAACCTCGGCGCGCTCCTCCGCACCGCCGACGGCGCCGGAGTCGACGGCGTCATTCTCCCCGAGCGCCGTTCCGCGCCTGTCTCGGCCACCGTCGCCAAGACCTCCGCCGGCGCGTCCGAGCACGTCCGCATCGCCCGCGTCACCAACCTCGTCCGCTCCCTGGAGCAGATGAAGCAGGCGAATGTCTGGGTGCTCGGCCTCGACGAGCGCGGCACACCCGACTACACCGACTTCGACTTCCGCACCGACTGCGTCCTCGTCCTGGGCCGCGAAGGCGCAGGGCCTGCACGACCTCGTCAAGAAGACCTGCGATCATCTTCTGCGCATCCCCATGGCCGGAATGGTCTCCTCGCTCAACGTCTCTGTCGCCGGCGCGGTCGTTATGTACGAAGCCATGCGCCAGCGCCGCGAGCCACCCGCTCCCAAGCCTGCCGCGCCAGCCAAACCGCGCAAAGGATTAGGCTCTTGATTCGTACTCTGCTACGCCGGCTGTTCAACAACTCCATCCTTGTCACCACTGCGCTAGCCGTCGCACTGTTCGCAACTCTCGCCTCCGCCCAGACCTCGCAGCCGCCAGCGACCCAGCCGCCCAAGCCTGCAGCCCCGGATCAATCCGCTGAGCCTGCGATTCCCGCCGGCAAGGTTCTGTTCTCGCGCGACTCCAGCTCGCAGCCCGCCGATTCTCAGACGCCTGATGACCAGACGCCGCACCACGCCTCCGCAACCCGACTCGCTAGCCGTCACCGACGCCGAGCGCAGCGCACTCACCTTCACCAGCCTACGATCTCGACATCCATCTCACGCCAGCCTCGGCAGCCATCTCCGCCCGCGCCGGCATCACCGTCCGCAACGACAGCGCCCTGCCCACTCAAGCGTCTCGTGCTGCAGATCAGCTCCACGCTCCATTGGGACTCCATCTCCAGCCGCACTTCCTCAGGCGCGCTATCGCCCCTGGCCTTCGCCACGCACCGCGTGCCCACCGACGCCGACCATACGGGCGAGATGGAAGAAGCCGTCGTCACTCTGCCGCAACCCCTCGCGGCGGGCGGCACACTCACTCTCGCGACGCTCTACTCCGGCACAATCCAGCCCTCCGCGCATCGGCTGGAGCGCATCGGCGCGCCCACCGACCAGGCTCTCGCGGAAGACTGGGATGCAATCGCCGCACCCACGGCTGAATCCCCCGCCAACGGGACTGCCTTGCGCGGATTCGGCAATGTCCTCTGGTATCCGGTATCGGCGCCGCAGGTGTTCCTCGGCGAAGGAGCAACCCTCTTCCAGTCCGTCGGCGCAACAAAGCTGCGCCAGTCGGCTGCCACGGTCCGCCTTCGCCTCGCCGTGGAATATGTCGGCGATCCGCCCGACTCCGCCTTTTTCTGCGGCCATCACCAGCCGCTCGCAGCCATCAGCGACAATCCCGACCTGCCCGCTGCTCAGGCTGTGGGCGTTGCCACCGCGCTGTTCGACTCGCGGCCGCTGGGCTTCCGCACGCCCAGCCTCTTCGTCACTGGCAGCGCCGCCACCACTACAGGCACGCCCGCGAACCCGGACCTGATCGCCGCAGTCACCGGCCACTACGACACGCTGCCTGCCTACTCAGCCGCCGCCGCAATGGTCGAGCCGCTGATCACGGACTGGCTTGGCGCACGACCTCTCACCCAACTCAGCATCCTCGATCATCCCGGCCAGCCATTCGAGGACGGCGCGCTCCTCGTCCGGCCGATGTATGCGGTCGATCCTAAAACTCTGGCCCCGGCGCTTGCGCACTCGCTCACCCACGCATGGTTCCGTTCCAGCCACGCATGGATCGACGAAGGCCTCGCCCAGTTCATGTCGATTCTGTGGACCGAGCGCACCGCGGGCCGTCCCGCCGCGCTGGCCCAGTTGCAGCAGGAAGCCCAGGGGCTTGCGCTTATGGAGCCTGAGATACCTGTTTCCGAATCGCACGACGCCTCGGTCTCCAGCAACGACTCGCCGACGGCCACTGCGCCCGATCAAACACCTAAAGCGAAGCCATCCGTCAGCCCCGCCGGCACCAGCCTCGTCGACGCGACAGGCGACGTCTTCTACCGCACCAAGGCCGCAGCGGTCTGGTGGATGCTGCGTACTCTGGTCGGCGACGACGCGCTGAAAGAGTCTCTTCAGGCTTATCGGCGCGACCCCCAACTTGATCACGACCCTCTGGGCCTCGAACACACGGTGGAACGCATCTCCCACAAGGACCTGCACTGGTTCTTCAACGATTGGGTATACCGCGATCGCGGCCTTCCCGACCTCAGCATCGTTAGCATCACGCCCAGCCAGCAAGTGGGGCGCACTGGACTGCCTACTGGGTATCTGGTCGCCATCGTCGTGCGCAACGACGGATACGCCACGGCTGACGTGCCCGTTACGGTCCGTTCGGGCAACGCATCACAGACAGAGCGATTGCGCATTCCTGGGCAGACCACCGTATCCACGCGCATTGTCTTTGCCGGAACACCCGACACGGTCGAAGTCAACGATGGCGGAGTGCCGGAGAACGTTACCAGCATCCACACGCGGCAACTCGTTCTCGCTGGGCATTAGTGGATGCCGCGAAGGTGGGATGCCTCACCCGCAAACGTGGAATAGTGCGTTGGACACTTACTCCGCATACTCAAGACGGATCAGAGAAACCAAGCGCCTCTCCCAGGTTCCAGATCCAGCCGCAGCTGAACGTCCGCAGTGCCCGGGGGCTTGCAAGCGCGCGGCGAGGAGAGCAATTCCCTCGCCGGGCCTTCAGGCTCCTCCTCAATCAGTCCAACTCCCATTCGTCTCGACCGCGGATTCTCATTGCGGGGCTGAAGTTGTCGCCGGCGGAACTGCCGTCACCTGACCCGCCTTCTCTTGCGCCTGGAGGGCTTTGTCGTTTGCCTCCTTGGATTTTGCCGATGCCTTCGCCGCTTTGGCATTCGCCTTGGCAGCCTTCTCATCTCGCTTTTGCTGCTTCCGCTGGTCCTTCAATTCGCCCTTGCTCATGGTTCCAGACGGAGTCGTCGTCGCTGTCGTGGGCGCCGTCGGATCTGTCGGACTTCCCGAAGACGCGGGCGGCGGAGTTGCCGGAATTGTCTGCTGTGCCATCGCGCCGCTCGCCAACATCCCGCAAATCGTCAGCGCTGCCAGTCGCATTGAATAGGCTGAAGAACGCTTCATTACAAAACCTCGCGAAGGGAGGAATCCCTTGTGACAGTAAGATGGCATGGCGGCGGGTATGGCTGCCGCAACCGTCGCTGCATCTCATGGATCCTGACGCAGGATTTGCCTGCGCTTGGCATTCGCGCTCCAGTCAGCGAGAATCCTCTTGCTGGGGAAATCAGTCCACGCCAGCGCCGAGAGGGAACATTCATGTCGTACACCTGCACCGCCACGCGCACCCTGCTTCGCTCCATCGCCGTGCTCACACTTGCCGGCCTCTCGACGTTCGCGCCTGCGCAGACAGCCGCACCCGCAGCACCCGCTGCTGTCCCGCCGATGAATGGCATCGCCCACATCGCCATCCGCGTCAAAGATATTCCAACCTCGGTCGCCTTCTATCACAAGCTCGGGTTCGACCAGGCCTTCGCCAACACGGGCAAGGACGGCACCACCATCACGCAGTCCTTCATCAAGCTCAACGACCGCCAGTACATCGAGCTTTACCCCGTTACCGACCGCGACAACCAAGTCGAGTTCCTCCATCTCTGCTTCGAGGGCGCCGACCTCAATGCCCTCCACGACTACTACGTTGCCGAGGGCCTTACGCCCATCGCGGTCCGCACCGCCGGCGCTGGCAACCTGCTGTTCACGATGAAGGGTCCGCTGCAACTCGCCGAACCGCAGAACATCGAGTACACCCAGTACATGCCCGGCTCCAAACACACGCTCGAATTCGGCAAGCTCAATGGACCGGACCGCGTCGGCGAGAAGATGACCGTGGTCGCGCTTGCGATGAAGGACGCCGCTGCGGCCACCGAGTTCTACATCGACAAACTCGGCTTTACAGCCTCGAAGTCCAATCCCGCGCTTCTGGACCTCCCGGGGAACACAGGCGAAGCGGTCGAGATCGTCTCCGCCGATATCCTCGGCTCCCACTCCAGCATCGTCCTCTCCTCTGCCAACCTTGAGAAATCCGCCGCCCAACTCACCCGTCAGCAGGTCGCCTTCCAACGCGCGTCATCCAGCGCAACCGGCCCCGGCGGAAAAACCACGCGCGTCGACATGATCTCCATCACCGATCCTGACGGAAATATCATCCGTCTCCAATCGACCAAATAACCGGGTGCCCCATGCTCAACGACGGCCCTCCCAGGGGCCGTCATTGATCGTGGGGATTCCGCTCCGAAACCACTCCGAGAACTCCCCTGACGACCAGACCCCAGACGCTTCGCGAAGCCCTCACCCGCGCCACCGCGCAACTCGACGCTTGTGAAGATCTCCGCGACAACGCCCACCGCGACGCCCTTCTCCTCCTGCTCCACATCGCCGGCATCTCCCGCGCCGCCTCCACGCCAACCCCGACCGCCCCCTCACCCCCGCCGAACAGACTGCCTACGCATCCGCAATCGCCCGCCGCCTCGCCAGCGAACCCATCCAATACATTACCGGCGAGCAGGAGTTCTACGGCCTCGCGCTCCGCGTCACACCGGCCGTCCTCATCCCCCGCCCCGAAACGGAACACCTGGTCGAATCCGTCCTCGGCGAACTGGATCACAAAGCAGCGCTCAAAATTCTCGACATCGGCACCGGTTCGGGCGCCATCGCCATCGCGCTCGCCCACCATCTTCCCCATGCACAGATCACCGCCGTCGACATCTCCCCCGCCGCACTCGAGGTAGCCGTCGCCAACGCCGCGCGCCACAGCCTCACCAGCCGCATCCGTTTCCTCGAATCCAATCTGCTCGACGCATTGCCACCCAGCACGGCCTTCGATGCGATAGTCTCCAACCCGCCTTACGTCCCAATCTCCGATCGCGACACGCTTCATCCGCAGGTCCGCGACCACGAGCCTGCAACCGCACTCTTCGCCGGTCCCGACGGTCTGGAAGTCTACCGCCGCCTCATCCCGCAAGCCCATTCCGCACTCAAACCAGACGGCCTGCTCGCACTAGAGATCGGCCACGGCCAACGCGACGCCATCGCCGCCCTGCTTGCCGGACTGGAACGCCGTCCGCTTCGTCAACGATCTCCAGCAAATCCCTCGAGTAGCCCTCGCCCGCAAACGATAGCTACGCTACTTCCCCCACAACCAGGCCGCGCCCCGAACCCCGCTTGCATCCCCATGCATCGCCTTCAACACCGGCGTCGCCAGCTTCCCGCCGCCAAACAGATGCTGCTCAATCAGCCCCGGCACATTGGCATAGATCCGGTCCACCTTCGACAACCCGCCGCCGATCACAATCACGTCGGGGTCCAGCAGGTTGACCAGCGACGCCAGCGCCCGCCCAATCCGATTCTCCAGCCGCACCAGGCTCGCCTCGGCCGCCGCATCGCCCTTTTCCGCTAACGCCACAATCTCAGCCCCGGTCAGCCGATGTCCCGCATCCGGCGGATGCACGTTCGCATGATCGTTCGCCAGCCCCGTCCCTGATATCCACGTTTCAAGACATCCAAACTGCCCGCAGTAGCACTGCGGCCCGGGCAACTCATCTTCCGTCGCCCACGGCAGCGGATTGTGCCCCCACTCGCCGCCCACACCATTCGGCCCCACATGCACTCGGCCATCCACCGCAACGCCGCCGCCGCATCCTGTCCCCAGGATCACCGCGAACACCATATTCTTCCCCGCGGCCGCGCCATCCGTAGCCTCGCTCACCGCAAGGCAGTTGGCATCATTCGCGCACCGCACCGGCCGGCCCAGCGCGGCACTCAAATCCTTCTCCAGCGGCATCCCGTTCAGCCACGTCGAGTTCGAGTTCTTCACCAACCCCGTCGCGGCAACCACTGTCCCCGGAATCCCCACGCCCACCGAGGCCGGCGGATGATCGCCCTTGGAAGTCTTCGCCCGCCGCTCCAGATAACTCACGACTTCGACAATCGCCTTGATCGTGCCGTCGTAATCATGCTTCGGCGTCAGAACCCTCAGCCGCGCAATCTCCTCGCCCGCCTCGTCCAGCGCCAGCCCTTCAATCTTCGTCCCGCCCAGATCAATCCCAATCCGTACCCGCTCTGCCATTGCTTTCCCTCGAACCTCGAACCTTGTACCTCGAACCTAGCTAACCAGCCACCGCAGCGCATTCGCCAGAAACCGCGCCTGCATCACCGGCTGCATCTCCGGCACACGATGATAGACCACCTTGCCCTTGCCCAGCTTCGCAGTAAACGTCCCCGCGCCAATCACCCGCGAGTGGTCCCGCGAGTACGCCGCCATAATCTCCACACCCGGCCCGCTCCACCGATCACAGCCCGTTCGCCTCGCGCCCCTTCGCCTGGTAATGAATCCCCATCGCCTGGTCCACCGGCAGCCCGTCGTACACCGGATGCTTGCGCACGAAGTACCAGTTCCCCATCCACGGCGCGCGCACATCGCCCACGTTGCCGCTATACGCAAACGCCCCCGCCGCCGCCAGCTGCTTCGCCACGCCATCGCTCAAGCGCATCCGCCTGCGGAATCGCCAGCAACGGCGTCCCCGCCCGCACCGCCTCCAGAATCCCGTCGCGCCAGCACGCCCAGCTGCGTCGTCGTCACCACCGGCCCAACCACACTCGCCGGCTGCGCCTCCAGCCCAGTCGTGTCGCCCGCATTCTGCGGCTGCCGCGCCTTCGCCGTAATCCCCGACGAAACGATCACGTCGTACTTCTCCCCGGCCTTGAAATCCTGCGAAACTCGGAGACATGGCCGCAGCTGCCTCCAGACTGGCGTGCGAAGCCGCAGGCGATACGCCGTGACACGCCCGACTACCGTAATGCGCGGCAACGCCGCCATGACAAGGTCACTCGGCCAAGACGCTGTCGTCACCCATATCTCCTTCGTCTGCGTACTCCCCGGCGCGGACGAAATCGCAAACTTGAACCTCCACATTCCCTCTTCTGTAAGCTTCGGAGTTACAAACGCCTCCTTCACCAGATAACTGAACTGATCCCGCTTCCACTCCGGCGCCGGCCACTCCCCAAACTTGATCAATTTCCCCGAAGGCGTCACCGCCGAAAACGTCAGCGTCCCCGTCAGCCGCCTTATCCAGTATCATTCAGCAGATACAAATCAAACGTCGCCGCCTCGCCCAGCGCCGTACACATCGCCCGCTGCTTCGCCACCGGCCGCACCGGCATCAGCGTCCCCGTAATCGGCCCCGGATCGCACTTGAAATTCCGCAGGTTGTCCACGATCCCCGAATGGTTCTCAATCGCCGTCGACTCCCACCCCGAGATCGCGCAGAAGTCCAGCTCATCGCTGATCCGCGCGTTCTCCATGTAGTTCTGCCACGTGTCGTAGCACTTCTTCCCCAGCGAGGTCCAAAGCTTCTCCGTCGCCGGAAACGCCGCGCGAAATCCCCACTTGTCCAGGAACTTGTCATACGCCGCCACAATCTCCCGATGGTCCTTCAGGTCGTAGCTCGTATTCGGCGGCTGGTTGCCGATCCCCGTGCCCTTCGGGTCCGCCAGCTCATGCAGCATCAGCGAGTGGTTATCCGGAGTAGCGCACCCCTCCATCTCGCCAAACTCCGAGATCACCTTCCGCTCCGGCGACTTGTACGTAAAATCGTTCGGCCCTTTATAAAACTCGTCGTACCACTGGTCGCCCGCGCCCTGGTGCTGATTCCACCAGCCGCCCCACTCCTCCTCATCGCTCCGGTGCAGCTTGTCATTCCACGGCTCAAACCACGCCTGCGCCGCCTTCCGCGGAGGCGCCACAAATCCATCGTTCAACACAATGCACCGGCTCGGGTCTTCCTTGCGCATCGCCTCCAGCACCGCAATCGTGTCCGGATTCTTCAGGTCCGCGCCAATCTCGTTCTGCAGACAGTACTCAATCACCGACGGATGCGACCGGAACGCCTTCACCATCTCCACGCACTTCGTAAACATGTAACGCTGCGCGAACTTATCCGCCGGGTCTGTAGCCTTTTCCATCACAATCGAGTTGCCGCTTCGGCGGAGCGCCCGCCGGCAGCTTGCCAATCGCCATCTTGCCCGCGCCCGGCTCCATGTACCGCAGCAGCCCCAGCCGGTCATGCGCGCGCAGCACATCCTCCTTCGCCAGGTTGCGATGGAAGTTCAGGCACGTCAGGTTCAGCTTCTTCGCCTGCGTCACCTCCTTCTCCGCCAGCTCCGGCGTCGGCCACATCCCGTTGATCCCCCAATACCCCCACGAGATCGCCGTATAAATCTTCATCCGCCGCCCATTCAACCGAAACAGCGCATTCGTCCCCAACCCCTCCGGCGCAAACGTCCGAAAGCCAAACGCAATCGTGCGTGATTCGACTGCTCTCGGCGACGCAATGTCAGCCCGCAGATGATAGAGGTTAGGCGAATCTAGATCCCACAAGCTTGGCATCGGCAGCGACAGTAATCGTCCGCTCGATCGGGACCATGTCGGTCGATTGCGTGCTGCCAAGGTATTGCGCCCGGCGTCGCACCGAGGTCAATGTCGAGGTCTGATGCTCAACCGACTCTTGCCGGTCCGTGAATCCTTGATCGTCAATCTCTACGATCTCGAACGTGCGTCGTGGATTGTAACTCGGACTCATTCAATCTGCGCACGCAATACTGATCGCATTCGGGCTCGGCGTATTCAACACCCAAGCGTCCTTGATCCGCACGTCCCTCATGCGCCGAGATCGTCATCCCCCGATCCAGCCCGCCAAACCCATGCGACCGGTACAGCTTCACCGCGCCCCACTGCTCATTCAGCCCATCCACCCAATCGAACCGCCCCCACGGATTCGTAATCCGAATCGCCAGCACATTCTTCCCGCCGGGCTTTGCCGCATGGGTCAGCTCCGCCTCAAACGGCAGCTCCTCCATAATCGAGTAGCCCACCAGCTTCTCATTCAGATAAACCTCGGCCCGCAGATGCGCCCCACGCACATGCAGAAAGATCCGCTTCCCCTGCATCGCCGCCGGAATCTCAATCTCCCGCCACCACCACGACACGCCAAAATAAGCCCCATTCTGCGGCACCGGATCATCCGCCGCATAGCGATACTCCTCCGGCGTATACGGCCGCGGCTTGCCATCCTCACCCGCGCCAAACTTCCCCCAGAAATGCTGCTCCACCGTCCCCGGCAGCGTCACGCGCAACTCGCACCCGGCCTGCCGCGCCGCAGCCAGCACACCCCACCCACCCGTAGGAGCGTTCACCGGCAGCGGCTTCCCGCCACCCATCACCACGCCATCCGCGCCCTGCGCAACATCCTCCGGCAGAAAGATCGCATCCTGCTTCCACTCCGCCTCGCGATCCACCCAAAGCCGCCAACCCTCATCCGGAATCAGCGTCCCATTCTCCGGCCACGCATGCTCCGCAGCCGCTGCCTGTGCCGTTAGTCCTGCACTCGTCCGAAGCCAAGACCCGGCGGCCGTAGCCAGCGCCGCCGAGCCCTGCAACAAATTCGCGCCGATGTCATCTTGTGACAGTCGTCATCCGAATGTGGGCAGAATTCTAGCTCCACTCCGCCCTCTCGTCGCCGCGTCCTGCATCCCAAGGCTATCCAGCGGGATCCCAACAAGGAGCCATGCATGCCCCACACTCCGCATCCCATCCGAGCCGCCCACGGCCATCTCTCCTTCACGCTCTCGCTCGCCACCCTGCTTGGCTGCAGCGCTGCCCCGGCGCCCGCACCCGCAGCCTCCAACGACGCCAGCCCCCAAACCTCCGAAACCCGCCAACTCGCCGACGCCCAGTCCCTACGACGACAGCTCCCGCTCCTCCCGCCGCAGCCGTTCCCAACGTCATTCCGCCACCACCGCCGCCCCCGGCGACTTCGACTTCTACCTCCTCAACCTCTCCTGGTCGCCCGAGTTCTGCTCCACCCATCCCACCAGCCCCGAGTGCGCCGCCCATCCCGGCTTCGTCGTCCACGGCCTCTGGCCCCAGAACACCGACGGCACCTACCCCGAAAACTGCTCCAACGCCGCCCGGCCCCGCCAACCCATCCCAGTACACCGACATCATCCCCACCGTCTCGCTCATCCAGCATGAGTGGACCACCCACGGCACCTGCTCCGGCCTTGCCCCCGACGCCTACTTCTCGCTTATCCGCACCGCCTTCCACTCGGTCAAAATCCCAGCCGCGCTGGTCAACCCTACCCAGCCCACCTCACAGCCACCCGCCACCATCCTCGCGTCCTTCGCCCAGATCAATACCGGCTTCCCGCCCGCAAGCTTCGCCCTCAGTTGCGGCAACAACTACCTCACCGCCGTCGAGGTCTGCATGGACAAAAGCCTCCACCCCGAGGCCTGCCAGTCCGTAAAAACCTGCAAGGCCAACACCGTAAAAATCACCCCCAGATGATCCCTGAGCGTCTCGCAGCATGCCACCCCGTATCTCTCACAACCCATTGAGTCAAACCCCCGTTTCCCACAGAAACCCTTGACGGGCACGATAAACTTAAGATCTGGGGGCAAAAATCGTCGTGCGCCGTCGCGCAGGACCTTCTCCCATGCCAATAGCGCCGCTCTTTGACAATCCGCCTCGACATGTCCGACGCTGCCCCAAGCGGACCAACCCAGACCGGAGTCTTGGAGTTGGTCCGGACCTAACTAGCCTGAATCGAAGATTTTAGGACTTTTAGGGCGGGGGGGGGATACCCCTGCCTAGTACGTCATCAGGCTCACCCGCAACACCTGCGGCTGCGTCGTAAAGTTCAGCCCATAGTCCGTCTGGTCGCCATTCCAGATCCGCAGGAACTTCCACTTGCCGTCGACGTAAGTTCCCTCTTCCACGCGGACAAACTCGCGATGCTTTCCGCTCGCGGCATCGGTCGGCCGAAAATCCACCCGCGCCGAAACGCCCGTCACCAGGAACTCATCCGGCCCGAGCTGAGCCACCAGCGCGCGCCCCACCGGATCCGTATTTCCCGGAGCATTCGCCGCCCGCCCAAACACGCGCAGCCCATAGGCCACCGTCGCCGTCCACGGTCCGAACTCCAGCGTCTGCGAATGCACCGCCGGGTCCTCCGCCACGGCCTGCACCTTGCCCTCGAAATTCAGCCTGGCAATCTCGCGCTGCATCGGGCCAGCGATCTGAAAGTTCAGCGCAAACAGATCGATCAGCTTGTCGTCCACCACCGGCGCTCCCAGCGGAGCATTCGCATATCCCGTCAGGTCCAGCCCAAAGGTCGACCACCCGATCGCCCCATGTCCCAGCGCCGCAAAGAAATATCGCGGATACGCCGCCGCATTGCCCGACTCCGGCACAAACAGCGCATTGTCCTTGCGCGCATAAACGTCCAGCACCTTTTCGTACTGCGCATACTGGCTCATGTAAATATCCGGCGCAATCAGATCCAACGAAGGCGCAGTCGCTTTCCAGATGTCCAGCACATGATCCGTCATCGCCGGCCACGCCAACCGTCCCTCGCGCGGCGTCGCCAGCGGATTTTCCAGCGAGTGATTCAGATACAGCGGCAATCCGTACTCAGCCTTTCCCGGCCTTAGCCACCTGCTCCACATACCGCGCAATCGACCACGCCTGAAACGTGTTCTCCGCCTCCGCTCCAAACGCCTCGGTCCACGTTCCCGGATTCACCTTCATCGCCGCCGCAAAATCAGCCGGAACCTGGCCTTCGAACGCCTTTACCGCTTCCGGCGCATAGTCCCGCTGGCTGCCATAAGCGTTGATCTCGTTTTCCACCTGCAGCATGATCACTGTGTGCCGCGCATCGGCCACCTTCAGGTGCCGCATCAGCGCCGCGAACGCCGTCGCATCCGCCTTCATCGTCGCCGCCCCAAACGGCGACATCGTGTCGCGCACTTCGCCCTTCGGCCCAGTCACTCGCGGATACTTCACGTTGTCCCGCTTCACCCACTCTGGAACATAGTGTCCCGCGCCGTTCTTCCACGTGCCGAACCACAACAGCACCAGATGAACCTTGTGCTCGCGCGCTCCCGCCAGCAGCGCATCCACGACCGAGAAGTCGAACTTGCCCTGCACCGGCTCCAACTGCTCCCAATACACAGGAGCTTCCACCGTATTCGCGTGCAGCCGATCCACCGCCGGCCAGACCTCGCGGCAGCATCCCCGGCCACGCGCTCGAATTGTTCACCTGCACGCCGAGCATCAGATAAGGCGCGCCATCCACCATCAGCGCCCAGCGCCCATCTTTTGCGACCACCTTCGGCATCGGGCTCGCGACCACTCTGCGCCAGGCCCTGCGCACCCGTCACGGCAAACAGCCGCAGCCGCAGCCCAACCCACGCACGCGAAAAACTCCGCACTTTTTCATGCACGAATCATACCCGCTCCGTTCGTTACTACGCCTTGATTTGTGCGGCTGTGCGCTACTCGCCCAGCATGAACCGCCGAATCGCGGTCGCGCGTCCTGTCCCGCCATCGCACTCGATCAGCGTCGCGCACATCTTCGGATTCCCCTTGGCCGCCTCGAACTTTCCCGGCATCCCGGTCAAAAACCGATTCACCACCATCTCCGTCTCGACCCCAATCACCGAGTCGAACGGCCCGCTCATGCCCACATCCGTCTGGTAAGCCGTGCCCTTGATGCAGAATCCGCTCATCCGCCGTGGGCACATGGGTATGCGTCCCCAGAACCGCCGTCACTCGCCCATCCAGATACCACCCGAGCGCCATTTTTTCGCTGGTTGCCTCGCCGTGAAAGTCCAGCAGGATCACTTTCGCCGAGATCTTTGTCAGCAACGCATCCATCTTGCGAAACGGATCGTCGCAGCTCGACATGAAAACCCGTCCCTGCAGATTCACGACTGCGTACGTTTGTCCTGTCGGCAGTTCACCTTCGTACACGCCGAAGCCCGGCGTCCCTACCGCGTAGTTCGCCGGCCGCAGCACCCGGCGACCGCGCACGTGCGATTCTGCCGGCACGGTCATGTACTCGAATATCTCTTTCTTATCCCAGATGTGGTTGCCGGTCGTGATCACATGCGCGCCCAGATCGAACAACTCTTCCGCGATCGACGGCGTGATCCCGAACCCTCCTGCGGCATTTTCTCCGTTAATCACCAGCAGGTCGACCGCGTTCGTCTCCACCACGTGCGCTAAATGTTCCCGAACAATGCGTCGGCCAGCAGGCCCAAAGACGTCCCCAACAAACAAAATATTCACTTGGAAAGGCTATAGCATTTCGCAAACCCATGTCGCAGGAAATTGCACCTGCTGCCGCCACGCCGCCGCCCCTTCATTTTCTATATTTTCCCGGTAGTCGGGCTATCCCTGTGTGTGTTAGTTTTCTCGGCATGGCACAAAGCGGTCGTTTCGGACTAAGTCTAAGAATCTTGACGGTGTTGGCATCAGAACCTGAAACAATGCACACCTCAGCGGCAATCGCAGAAAAGCTCACCGAGAGCGCAGTGATGGTTCGCCGCTGTTTCCTGCTGTTGCACAAGAAGGGCCTGATCGAGCAGCGCAAGGGACCCCATGGCGGGGCCAAGCTAAAGGTGCCCGCCAAGCAGATCGGCCTGGGCGATGTCTACGTTGCGACCGAAGATGACTGGCTCGTACTCGACGATCCGACCATTGCCGGTCTTCTGAAACGCGTTCGCGCCGAAGGCCTGACCGCGATGAACGAGACCACCCTGGCGCAGATGCTCAAGCGGATCAAGAAGCACGCGCCCGAGAAGTCATCCAACGGCACCGCGGCCCATAAGAAAGCCACCGCCTAGCCTGCCTGCTTCTGCAACTCCTCGCGGATCGCCTTCAATTCCTTGCGCCTCTGAGGGGTCGTCTTCGGATACGACATCTTCAACTTGCTCAGGGTGTCCAGGACTATCTGCGACACGATCAACCGCGCGTTTTCCTTGCAATCCGCAGGCACAACATACCAAGGCGCATGCTTCGTGGTAGTTGCCTCCAGGCACTCTGCGAACGCCTCCTGATACTGCTTCCAGTACTTGCGCTCGTGGATGTCGGCCATACTGAATTTCCAGTTCTTGTCAGGCTCCTCGATTCGCGCGAGGAACCGCTTCCTCTGCTCTTCCTTGGAGAGGTGCAGAAAGATCTTCACGATCCGCGTCCCGTTACGGTCCAGGTGCTTCTCCATATCCAGGATCGAGCGATACCGTTGCTCCCATAGGTCTTTCTGTGTGTGCGGCGTATCGGCAATCCCCTCACCTTTGAGAATCTCCGGATGGACGCGCACCACCAGCACTTCCTCGTAGTACGACCGGTTGAAGATGCCGATGCGCCCGCGCGCTGGGAGCTTCTGCGTCGAGCGCCACAGAAAGTCGTGCTCAAGTTCGTCCGCGCTTGGCTGCTTGAAGCTCGCTACATCGCATCCTTGCGGGTTCACTCCGGACATTACATGGCGGATCGCGCCGTCCTTCCCGGCAGCATCCATGCCCTGAAAGACCAGCAGAAACGCATACTCGTTCGCCCCGTAGAGAAGCTCCTGGACGTCGCTCAGTTGCTTAACGTGTGTCGCCAGCGCTTCCTTGTATTCGTCTTTCGAATCGTAGTACGGCTTTACATCTGTCGGCCACGCTTTCAGGTCTACTTTCTTGCCTGGGCGCACCACGTAATCCTTAGCATCAATCTTCATCGCTCTCCTTGTTTGACTCGCTCGCCAATGATGATAAGAATCATAAGCCTGCCCATCCGTTGTAAGATCGAACGACCGCACGAATGAATTCTCTCCCCGAAGTCGATGTTCTTATTCTCGGAGCAGGCGCCGCCGGCCTGATGTGCGCCATCGAAGCGGGACGCCGAGGCCGCCGCACCCTCGTCCTGGAGCACGCCGACCGGCCGGGCAAGAAGATTCTGATCTCCGGCGGCGGGCGCTGCAATTTCACCAACCTGCACGCTTCGCCGGAGAACTTCCTCTCGGCCAACCCCCACTTTGCCAAGTCGGCTCTCGCGCGCTTCACCCCGCGCGACTTCATCGCGCTGGTGGAGAAGCACAACATCCCATATCACGAGAAAACGCTCGGCCAACTGTTCTGCGACCGTTCGGCCCACGACATTCTCAACATGCTTCTTGCCGAGTGCGCCGGAGCCAATGTGCGGATCCAACTCTCCACGCGCATCCTCTCCGTCTCGAGCAGTGGCAGCCAATTCCGCGTCGATACCAGCCAGGGCCCGATCGCGACGACGTCCCTGGTCGTCGCAACTGGAGGCTTGTCCATCCCCAAAATGGGCGCGACCTCCTTTGGTTACGACCTCGCGCGCCAGTTCAATCACCCCATCGTCGAGACCCGTCCTGGCCTCGTGCCGCTGGTCTTCAATCCGCAGGATCAAGCCGACTGGTGCGACCTGGCCGGAATCTCCGCTGAAGTCGTGGCTACGGCTCCTGCACAGCAAGCCCGCAAG
Source organism: uncultured Acidobacteriaceae bacterium (assembly GCA_963822225.1). GTDB lineage: Bacteria > Acidobacteriota > Terriglobia > Terriglobales > Acidobacteriaceae > Edaphobacter. The sequence goes on from CAWGGW010000006.1 coordinate 630,388, forward strand.
AAGAGGTCGGCGAAAGCCGTGGCATTTCGGGAGAAGATGCTGATCACCCATCGCGGTTTGAGCGGCCCAGCCATTCTGCAGATATCCTCCTACTGGCGGCCGGGCGAACCCATCTCGCTCAACCTAAACCCCAGTTCCCCACCGCCGAACGAAGCGGCGCCTCTCCGGATATTCGCGCATCTCAACCACCCCGATGCGCGCCGTGATCTCGCGGCCACCGCGCAGGAACTCCGCGCCGTTGTTCCGGGCCGCTTTGCCGATCGCTGGCGGGCACTCCACGCCCGGGCTCATCCGTCCGATGCGCAGTCTCGTGCGCTTCCAAATACAACCCTTGCCGTCATGGAACGCAAACTCCACGACTGGCGCATCTTTCCTGCGAGCACTGAAGGTTACGAGAAAGCTGAGGTGACCACAGGCGGCGTCGACACCGACTCGCTCGACGCCCGCACCATGCAGAGCCGCCTTGTCCCGGGCCTCTACTTCATCGGCGAAGTCGTTGACGTTACTGGCTGGCTAGGCGGCTACAACTTCCAATGGGCATGGGCCTCCGGCTACGCTGCCGGCCAATCCGCCTGAGCATTACTGGACCACCAGCGTCAACCCTACACTCCGCGTTAAGCCTGCACTGGTCCCAGAAACCACCAGATTATAAGTACCGCTGGGCGTCGGAGTGGCGGACCCGCCGCCGCCCGTGTCTGTCAGTGGAATTACCCGCGAAACTGCGCAGCCTCCGAGGACGACGATGGTACAAAAGAGACCGACTGCGCCAAGCCCTCGCAGGTGCCTCCGCCCAAAACCAATGAGCCCCAATGGTAGCAACATCGCGAACCACACCAGGGGCCGCTGACCCGGGGGATGCACCGCCGCGATATCCGTGGCCACCGTCACGGTTACTGTCGATGTGCCGCCTAACGCAGAACTTGATGGAGTTATTACGCAAGTCGAATAAGCAGGAGCACCGGTGCAGGCGAAGGCCACCGTGCCGGGGACTCCCGCCACCGAAGTGAGTAGCAGCGGATAGACTGCCTGGGCCCCCGCAACAATTGTCTGCGTCGTGCTCCCATTCGCATTGAGCGCAAAGTCAATCCCGGTGCCCGTCAACTGCAGGCTCTGCGGCGAAGTCCCTGCGCTATCGGTGACGATCAAACTGCCTGCGCGCGCGCCCGCCGCTGTGGGCAAGAACGCGATTTGCATCGCGCAGGCAGCCCCCGGGGCTAGCGTCGCTCCGCACGTATTGCTCGCTGCGACAATCGAAAAATCGCCCGCCGTAGCTATGCTTTGAATTGCCAGCGTCATGCCGCCGTTGTTCGTCAGCGTCACTGTTTGCGGCGATGTACTCAATCCAACGCCAGTGGCCGCGAAGGTCATCCCCGATGCCGGAGAGAGTGAAACCCCTGCCGGGGCAACGCCGGTTCCGGTTAGCGCGACGGTCTGCGAGCGATACGTATCTGTGACCGTCAGAACACCAGTCCCGGGGCCGACGCTCTTTGGCACATACGCTACCGTCATTGCGCAGGTCGAGTGACCAGCCAGCGAGTTTCCGCAGCCGTTGATCACGGTAAAGTCGCCGCTGGCGATGGCTGCCGCAATTCCCGTCAGCGAGGCGTCGCCTGAGTTGGTTAGCGTCACCTGCTGTCCCGTGCTGGCGGTATTCAACTGCTGTGCGGCAAAGCTCAACGTGATCGGCGCCAGCGCATCCGTGGCCGGCAGAAGCCCCACGCCGGTAAGTGATGCAGTTTGTGTTCCGGCGGTGTCCGTAATGCTGAAGCTGCCGGATCGCGTCCCCGAAGCTGTCGGCACAAACTCCACGGCCACCGTGCATCCCACGCCTGCTGCTAGCGTCGGTCCGCAGGTATTCGCGGAAATTGCGAAGTCTCCCGTGACTACCGGCGTCTGCAGGGTTGTCGCGATCCCACCCGTATTCGAAATCGTAATATTCTGCGGCCGTGCTGGCGGCTCCCACATTCGTTCCTGGATATGTAACCGTGATCGGATTCAAGACAATCGAGGGCGGCGGCGCGCCCACTCCAATGAGGGCAGCGGTTGCCTGACCGCCTGCAACGTTGCCGTAAATCGTAACCAGACCAGTTCGCGTTCCAGTCGTCGTCGGCAGAAATTCCACCTGAATGGCGCAACTCGCGCCCACCCCGATCGTGCCCGCGCAAGTTATTCGTCTCAGTAAAGTCACCTGAAGTTACAATTTGCGACATGGTAAGGGCTGCGGTTCCCGAGTTTGTAACCGTGATTGTCTGTGCTGCACTCGCGGTACCAACGGCCTGCGCGACAAACGTCAAGCTCCCCGGCACCACAGTCATGGCGGGGGCGGCGGGATACGCCGCTGTCAGCAGTGGAATCTCCCACACACCGCGCCCATACGTCGCTGCCCGCAACTCGCCGGTGCGCCCATCGCCGGTTGGAATCCCCGACGCGGCGGCGAGGCCGGTCGCCGGGGCATTTGGGAGCCCAGTCCCATACAAACTCCAGCAGTTTGCCGTCGCGCACGTAGTCACCACTGTCGTAACATACACGCCTGAATCCATCGCGACATAGACGGTATTCGCGTCATTCGGGTCGACGACCAGACCATTCGCCGGAACGTTCGGCAAATTCGCCGAGATATTCGTCCAGCTCGCGCCGCCATTTGCCGAGCGGTACACATGCGGTGCGTTTGTCCCGTTCCCCGCGAACCCCATCACTGTCGCATACACGGTCTTGCCTGTCGCATCATGCGGGTCCGCCACCACGGCAGAAATATCAAACGTGGCGGGATTGAAGACCTCTGCATCTGCCGCGTCGTTTGTCACCGGAGACTTCGCGAGGTCAGTCCACAGCGTCCCCGCGCCTGCCGCTCCCGCCGCCAGGTTTGCAAACACATGGCCGCCGAATGTCCCGCCGCCATCCAGCGACCCCGCCATTCCCGCATACAGCACGGTCGATCCCGCATCCTGCACCGCGACCGCACCACTCGCCGGACCACCAGCCGCCAGCGACCGCACCATACCATTCGTCGCCCCGCACACGCCGTTTGTGCCGGCACCTAAAGCTGTGCTGATCTCGTTCGATCCTGGCCATCCGCTGGTCGCCTGTGCCGCTCCGCGCCAAACCCTGCAGGTCCCAATCACTACATTCGTGGTCAAGGCCGGATCCAACAGCACCGGCGGGTCGATCAGCGAAGCATCCCCATCCACCTGGGCGTACCCAATCGTCGCCGCTCCCGCGAAATCCGCGGCTGCGCACCCAGTCCCTTTCCCGCAATACCGCAGATTCACCCCTGCCCCCGACGTTACGTACCAATTCGCTGGATTTGCAGGATCGATGGCCACGGCACCGCCCTCGCCGGCTGCGACCTGCGCCCACGCGCCTCCGCCGCCCGCGGCTGCCGTCCCGTTCTCTCCCAGTCCAACGAGCAGTGTTCCCGCGTCTGTCGGATGCTGCGCCAGACTCGCCACCTCCGCCAATGACCCGAGCCCTCCATTCAAATTATCGAAATGCTTTGCATCATCCGAAGAGCAGGGCGTCTGCTGTTGATTCACTCCATCCAGCGATCGCCACATCCCGCCGTCGTTCCCTACAAATATCAGAGGCAGTCCACCCGTTCCCGCGCCTGCCAGTGCGGCAATCGCATGCACCGCAGGCGACAGCATCGCGGGAGCCGCGCACCCATTCACCGCATTCGTGGTATTCCGCCAGACACAGCCGGCGGCGAGAGAGCACCGGTACAGATCCTCCGTGCCCGCAAACAGGAGGGTGTCTGAACCCGAAGCCACCGCAGCCAGCGCCAGGTCATAATCTCCCTGCGCAATCGCGGTGCTTCCGCTCCCGACCTCGAGTGGCGCCGACCCCAACCGTTTGCTAAAGGCAATCTCTTGCGTGGCGCACGTTGCGCCGGTCAGCTCGCACACATCCTGCCACACCCCCTGGTCCAGATTGTTCGCGTCCACGGTCAGCGCAAATGTATCCCCCGTCGCTGCCTGAACTGCCAGCGCGCCGCGAAAAATCGGGCACCCCACACTGCCTGTCGACCCCGGATTCGTAGGACACGCGGCCAGAGTCAACCCGGTACCTGGCTGGGCCGCGAGCCGCGTCCACGTTACCCCGTCGGCCGACTCGTAATACCCATGTGCGCGCACCGCCGCATAGAACCTCTGTCGCACCACATTCCAAACCACGGCCGTGACTGCGTTGCCCGGCGCACCACCTGGCAACGGCCGCTCGACTACCTGGCTGCCGTCCTCGATCGTCGCCATCTGCCAGGTCACGCCCGCGTCGGTCGAGTAGTACAGCCCCATAACGCTATACGTCGTGTCCGGCGCGTTCACCAGCACACCCTCGGCTGATTGCGACATCGCCGCCACCACCAGCCCCGGGGTCGCCGTGCTCCAGGCGAACCCTGCCACCGCCAAGCCCACAAAGGAATGATTCCCCGCCACCCCGTCGTGCGATTCCTGCGCCAGCGTCCATGTAACTCCGCCGTCCGCAGACCGCAGAATTCCCTCGCCGTAATACGAGTCCAGCGCATCGTTTGGATCGCCTGTCCCGGCGAGCACAACGCCACCGCTCACGCTGACTGCGCCAATGGTCAGAGACGGAACCGTGCCTCCGCTGAACACGGGAAGGCTGTCCGTCTGCGGCACAAATATCGCGCTCCCGGCCGGCCCAGCCGCGTTCACCGACTTCCAAACCCCTCCGCCGGTGGTTCCCAGGTAAACCGTGTTGCCTGACGCATCGGCAGGATCGAGCGATACCGCCGTCACTCGCCCTGTGACGAGGCCGTAGCGCTGGCTTGCGACTTGCGCAGGGCCCACTGCCGTCCAGGCCGCGTTCAAGGGATTGATTCGGGGCTTCGCCACAGGCGTCGTCGTTTGGCCGCAAGCGGAAGCCGCCAGCAGTCCCGCCCAACACCACACAGCCCCGCGTATCGCCCAGACCATTCGCCGCTCCCGACCCGTCTCGCGCACTCTGCTCATATGCGTCGCCTGTCCGGCTCCACATCAGAGATGCGGCCTTCAAAGCAGAGCAGATGACGCTGCGGAACAAGCAGAAGCGATCAAGAGATTCTCCAAACGCCTGCTCTGCGGTTGCCCTTGGAGGGGTCTCTCGTCTTCATCGGCGGCAAATCGTTAGCGCATCACGCGGGAAACTATTTGCCCAGGCAGATCGCGCGAAACCACTACGCGCCCCGCCCCCAATCTATCTTTACAAGCGTTCCCGCCCGTGTGCCCCCGGTCACATCCCAAATAACGTTCCCTCGATGTGCAGCTCACGGAGGAAATCCCGCGTCCTTTGTTTGTCCCATCACGTCTCAATAAGGAAGCCGCAACAACCAAATACTCTTGACGTCGCTCCGCGGTAGGCAAAATTGCGACCGATCCGAAAGCAGGAACCATGCATCAGACCTCTCCGCGCACCGCGCTGCTCGCCGCCGCCCTTACCTGCCTGATACCTGTTCTCGCCTTCGCCGCCCAGCAAGCGCCTGCTCCTGGGCCCGCAACCCCAGTCGCCTCGCCTGCACAGCCGGGCGCGCCGGTCGCCGCAATGCGTACACCGCCTGACGCTGCTACCCAGGAAAAAGGCCTGGGCCTTACCGGCCCCGCCAACCCGAGCCTCCCCTCGCTGATCCTGATCGGCGACTCGACCGTCCGTAACGGCCACGGCGTGGGTTCCGACGGTCTTTGGGGATGGGGGGCTCCGATCGCCGACCTCTTCGACCCCACCAAGATCAACGTCGTCAATCGCGCCATCGGAGGGCTGTCCTCACATAGCTACATCTCCGGCGGCCACTGGGATCTGGCGCTCAGCATTATCAAGCCGGGGGACTTTGTACTCATCCAGTGGGGCCACAACGACGGCGGCATCAACCTGCCCGGGGCCAAGCCCATCCCTGACGCCGGGCTTCCGCCGGGCGCCACACCGCCTACGCCGCCTCCAGGAACGCCGCCGCGCGGACCCAATGTCGGGGGCAGCCTCCCCGGAATTGGCGAGGAGACACTTGACGTCACCAATCCTCGTACCGGGAAGGTCGAAACGGTGCACACGTATGGCTGGTACCTGCGCAAGTACATTGCCGACGTCAAAGCCAAGGGAGCCACACCTATTATCTGCTCGCTGGTTCCACGCAAGATATGGGATGGCGACCACATCGTCCGCCAGACGGCCACCTATCGCGGCTGGGCACAGCAGGTCGCGGCGGCTGAGCATGTGGGTTTCGTCGACCTTAACGAGATCATCGCGAGGCGCTACGACGCCCTCGGAACAGCGGCCGTCGATCCCCTGTTCGGAGACCCACACACCCACACCACTATGGCTGGAGCAGTGCTCAACGCCGATTGCGTAGTCTCCGGCCTTCTTGCGCTGCCTGGCGACCCGCTAGCGCCGTACCTCTCAGAAAAAGGTAGAGCAATCACGCCTTACAAAGCCTGATCCCTGCTTAATGTGCATGCGGATCCCTGGAGCGATCGAAGGCGCGGTTAGTGAATGGTTGCGGCGGAGGTTTCGTTTGAGGCTTCGGCGGCCGCATTTTTCAGGCTGACGTGGTTGAGACGGGAAGCTATGAGGCCACACGGGATGATCGAGAGGAAGGTGACGAAGAGAAGGAGTGCCCCGCAAGCGGTGGCGGCTTCGATTGGCGCGCCATAGAACTCGTGCATGGCCGCCGCGGTGACGGCGATCTGCGTAAACCAGCCGATGATAGGAAGCTGCAGCAGCGAGCCTCCAATGCTGGCGCCCATAAGGAGCATGGTGGAAGAGAAAGAGATAGTCGCGAGGGCCGGTGTCGTGACAAAGGCGTGGAGGGTCTGCACGTAGGCGCAGCCGATCAGGCCCCACATGGCGAGCGAGAGGAGCGCGGTGATGTAGAAGTCCTGGGCCGAGGAGATGGCGTCGAGGCCCGAGCGGAAGCTGCGGATTTTGTCGGCGACAGAATCGGCCGCGGAGTGGGAGAGCGGGTGGAGAAGGGCGTGGATGGTGGCCGCGACGGCGCCCCCGGCGACGCGGACCGTGACGGCGAAGATGGCGATGAGTGCCGTGACGGCAAGGGAGACTACGCCGGTGTGGATGAAGATTTCGTGGTGCGGAAGGTCACGAGGGATAAAGAGCAGCGCACCGGAGAAGATGATGGCTGCGGCGCCGAGGTCGAACATGCGTTCGATGGTGTAGACAGCGATCTGCGAGCTGACGGGGAGTTGGATGCGCTTGGCGACGAGCGCAGGGCGGATGACGTCGGCGAGTCGGCCAAAGAGCGCGACTGCAGTGAAGCCGATGAATTGCGGGCCGACGAGGGTGAAGGGCGAGACTTTCCTGGTGGACGAAATGAAGACGGACCAACGCGTGGCGCGGAGCCAGTAGGTTGAGTAGATGAGGGCGACTCCGGCTGCGATGTGGGGCCAGGAGATGTGGCTGATCTGCTGCCAGAACATGGCCCAGTCGAAGTGGACGCGGTGGCGATTGGCTAAGACGATGATGGCAAGAATGAGCAGGGCCGCCGTAACAAGGAGACCTTTGCGGCTTTTCATGGGGCTGAGGCCTCCGGAGATGGCTAGTTGGCGGCGCGCTGGGTTGGGGCTGGAGCTGCGGCAAGTTTGCGGCGATTGAATTCGCGGACGACGCGGGCTACGTAGGCTCGGGTTTCGGCGTAGGGAGGGATGCCGTGATAGCGGTCGACCGCCGCGGGACCAGCGTTGTAGGCGGCTACGGCGAGGCGAATGTCGTCGTGGTAGCGCATGAGGAGTTGGTCGAGATAGGTGGTTCCGCCGCCGATATTCTGGTCGGGCGCGAAAGAGTTGGTGACGCCGAGCTGGGTTGCGGTGGACGGCATGAGCTGCATGAGGCCCCGGGCTCCGGCGCGAGAGACGGCGCGGGGGTTGCCGTCGGATTCGGCGTAGACGATTGAGGCGAGGAGGTCGCTATCGATGTTGTGCTGCGCGCCCGCACGGTCGAGCATCTGGCGCATTTCGGCTGCGGTGGGCTGGGCGTTGCTCCGCGCGGGGCTGGGAGCAGGGTCGGCGGGTTTGGGTGCGGGTGGGTCGGGGATGGGGTCGGCGCGAAGGACAGAGGCTGCCGGAACTTCGATGTAGCTGGCTTCTTCGGACCCTGAGATGCGGGTGGTGACGGTCGGGATGAGGTAGAGGCGGACACGGTCGCCAGCAGGTTCCTGGCGGAGGCAGTCCAGCTCCTCGCCGTTGCGGAGGGTGATGTGCTCGGCGGCGTGCGCGAGGGGACAAATCGCACCTATCGCGGCGAGTATGGACACGGCCAGGCCGGAGCGGAGTTGGGTGCGCAACTTCATCACAGGTTCAGTAACCATCCTACGACGGTGGCGCGGCGGCTGGACAGCGTGAAGAATGACACTTTCGGTCGCCTGCTCCATTGGGGGCCTTAGACCTGGGGTTCCTGCGGGCCTGGTTCTGCAGAGGGGGCGATTTGCTTCGACCGGCGATAAACATTAGCTACGGCCAGGGTCCAAAGCGGGACCAGGTCGACTCCGGGCACCAGTTTGACGAGAAACGATGGCAAAAACTCCCAGTTCCAGCCGAGCAAGCTTATCAGCGCGACTCCGATACCCAGGTCGAGGACGTCATCCGCGGGCGACTCAGCACCTTCGACGAAGAAGGGGAGTAGGGCAATTTGGAGCACGTCGGCGATTACCGCAAGCGCCATCGCCACCTGGAAGCGCGTTCGCTGCGGGATGGTGAGAGTTTGTTCGGTCATGGCTGTTTGCCGGTCCGCTGCTGACATCGTACTCCAGTGGTTTGACTGGGCGAGTGGCCGTGAGGTTATCTTCGGCGAGGACCTGGCTGGGGATGCGCGCTCTGCGGCAGTATCGAGGGCAACTCGACAGGGGCACTAAGGCAGTGACGCAAACTGAAACTACGCAGGTCGGGAACTTTAGATTTCTCAGTTACGATTTGCCGCCCGACAGGCAGACCAAGCCCTGGGCAGGAGGAGCACTGTCCGGCTTTGGCTGGGCCAGGCATACGAGATCTTTGAGACATACAAGATCGGTCAGGCAGACGAGGCTGCTCAGACATACAAGCCCTTGACTTCCCTGCTTTCCGAGCTCCGCGGGTTTACGCGGCAGAACGAAATTGCTCGTCGAGTCATTATCTTCGTGAACCTGAACCGTGTGCCCGGCTGGAATCTGAATACCTTCCTGCGCAAGTGCAGTCTTGGGGTCGCTCAGGAGCAACTGGTGGTATGCAGGGTCGGCCCAGGCGCGACCGATGACCTTTGCAATCGGATTCGGTGTTGTTTCTGACATGTCTTGCTCCTCGAAGGCAGTTCGTTGAAGTTCAACTTCCGGTTGTAGATCTCTCGCGCTGCAAACTGTAAGCCTGATCGATTAAAGACGCACAACGTTGGCCGGAATATAGCGCCCCTTGCATCCATGCGGGCCATGGGGAGGCATGCTCGCCGGCGAAGTAGATGCGTCCTTCCGGACGCATGATAACCGGCATGTACTTTGTCATCTGCCCCGGAGCATACCAAACATAGTCGCCACGACTCCACGAGTCAAGATCCCAGCACTTGGAAGTGTAGTGGCCCGTGTAGTATTTGCGAATTGTCGGGTAGATTACTTCCAAATGCGTGAGCGCGAATTCTGCTCGTTCGGGCTCCGTCATTTGGTTAACCTGGCGCGCCGTTTCGCCCGTGATGTAGCAATGAAGAATGGCCTGCGTTCCCGGTGTATTGAAGATTGGAGTTACTGTCATCACGGGGAGGTCAGTAGTTGCCCAACCGCTCAAGTCCTCCAGTTGCCAGAATGGCTGAGACACTTGCAGGTAGATGCGCGAGACGGACGTGTAGAGGAGAGTGTCGATCATTTGTTGTTTATCCGCGGGCAATGCCGGACTGAATGGGATCGATCGCAGCACTGAGAACGGGATGGTGCATACCAGGTAATCGCCATCGAGCGATTTTTCAGCGCCATCCTGCTCGTAGATGACCCGCACGCTGTGGTCGCTGTGCTCGATGCGTGTGATTGCGGAATTGTATTGAATCTTACCCGGCAGCAGACTGGCAAATGCCTTGGGGAATTGATCGTTGCCACCTGGCAGCACCATGCTGACGAGGTGTTGCTTTTCGAGGTAGTCATCTCGCATCAGGAAGAGGGAAGAGATTGAATCCGGTCCCTCACCCCAGAGATTGTAGTAGCCGATGGAGAGCAGGCGGATGGCAGCCTCAGAAGCTCCATTGGCTCTCATATACGCTGCGAAGGACTGTTCGTCGATTGCTTTCAGCTCTTCCGGTGGCCAGCCCGGCTTGGTCGGGTCGCCCAGCACTTGCAGGTTGCCGTCGGCATACTTGTTTCGTAAAGCTCCGATGGAGAGTTGCTGCTCGTCCGGCCGAAGTTCCGGAAGCCAATCGGTTGGCACTGTGTCAAATCCGGAACTGACAACTGCTTACGCTTTCCGTAGACGTGGTAAATGATGTTGGTGTTGAAGAGGTTGAAAGGAACAATCGGCAGTTTTAGCAGGCGCGCATAATGCATCGTGAGCGGATGGCCGCTGGGGAAGAACATGGCGCCAGCTTCTGCATAAAGACCATCCGTTAAGCCGTCGCGGAGTGTTTGAACGCGTCCGCCGGGCCTATCGCGAGCCTCCAGAACAACAACCTCATGATCGTTCTGGGTTAGTTCGTAGGCGGCGCACAAGCCCGCCAGGCCGGCTCCGGCCACAATCACTCTCGGCTTATCTGGTGAACCCATCGCATAGTCCTAATGAAGCTTATTGAAGCGAGATAATGGCCTCGACACTTTGCACCGCGCCGCAATTTCATTCGACTGCACAGCTTAATCTGGACCATTAAGAAACTCGGAGAGATGAGGAGTACGATAGCATATCCAACCGAAGCGATTCTGAATAAATAATGATTTCGTCTGTCCGCAATCTAGCATTTCGGCCTCGGTTCAGCTTCTGCGTGAACGACGCGGGACGTCTGCAAGTTGCGTCCGAAGACAAATGCACGACATTTGCGGGACGCGCCTTCATCGCGGTGGCGCCACTGCTTGACGGCGGGCGAACAGCCGAGGATATCGTGCGGGAACTGCAGCAGGAACTACCCGCGGAGCAAGTCTGGTATGCCCTTTTCACTCTGCAGGGCGGCGGCTTTGCGGCCGAGGTAGAAAGCGCACTGCCGCGCCAGGAGGCGGCCTACTGGGATTATTTCGACGTGAGATCCAGCTTCGCACTCGAACGCCTAAGCCGTTCAACGTGCGCAATACTCGAGATCGGCGACGACAGCCGCGGTGTGCTTGCGAATGCGTTTGCTGAAAACGGCATCGGCAGCCGCCCTGATCAGAAACGGGTGCTGGTGCTGGTGGACAGTTATTTGAATCCTGAACTCGACCAATGGGGTAAGGAAGCACGCAACGAGGCCTCGAATGGATGGTTGCGAAGGCCACCGGGCCCGGAGTGTGGGTGGGTCCGATATTCTTGCCGGGCCAATCATTTTGTTGGAAATGTCTTGCCGGGCGATTGCGTGAGAATGGCGTTGATGCCAACCCCGCGCCGGCATGGCTCCCAGCAACCCGCAGCGCTGGGCTGCAGATAATTGCCGGTGAGGTCGCGAAATGGATCGTATTAGGAGATCGATACACCAGCGATGTGATCCGGACCTGGGATTTCTCTTTCGGTGGTTACACCGAGCACAAGGTGCAAGCATCGGGTTGCGCCTGCGCAGGCGCGCGATCCCAGCCGCAGGGTGCCGAGACCACTTGTAATTCTCTCTCGGAGCGACCTTTTGCGGACGAGGCCGGCTTTCGGAGTTGCCCTCCAGCAGATACCTTGGAGAGGCTTCGTCGAATCGTCAGTCCGCTTACGGGGATTGTGAGTCAAATTGTGGAGGTGCCGGCTCACCCCGGCGAATCTGCGGTTTCGAGCCCAGTGTACGAAGCTCCGCTGAACATCAGGCGTTTATCGAACAGCCCTGTAGTCGCCAGGGGAAAGGGCCTGAGCCACATCCAGGCGCAGGTGAGTTGCCTGGCCGAAGCGGTGGAGCGGTACAGCATGTTTCGGACCGGGGCGGAAGCGGTGACTCGCTGTTCGAAGGCGAGGCTTCCTGGGCGGGCGCTTGGTCTCGATGATCTGCTTGGGCTGCCCTTCGATCCAGAAGAGGAGTACGACTGGTTGGCCGCGACTTCATATTCCAGCGGTGACACGATCTACATTCCTGCGGAGTATTGCTACCTTGACCTGCTTGGCCCGTCGCCTGCAAACTCGAACGGCTGCGCTGCCGGGAACACGCTTCCGGAAGCGATGCTGCAGGGCCTGCTCGAACTGGTAGAGCGCGATGCCGTTTCCATCTGGTGGCACAATCGCATTCAAAAAAGGGCGGTCGATCTGGAGAGCTTTGAGGATGGATTCCTCCGGTCGGCGCGCGTTATGGCCAGCCGTAACGGCTACCGACTGCATGTGCTGGATATTTCAACCGACATTGCAGTCCCGGCGTTTGTGGCGGTATCTATTGGTGCTCAGGAAACAGGTGACCGCGACTCGGTTCTTCTCGGCTTCGGGGCCCATCCCGATGCTCGCATCGCGATTGGCCGCGCCTTGACGGAACTGGCCCAGGTAGGTGCTGTGATGGCGCGCGGTCCGGCGAAATCGGTCTGTTCGCTCTCCCAGCATCCGCAACTGGAGCCTACAAACTACGTCGCCTCAGCTTCGAACTATCCATTCCTGCCTACTTCCGGCGTCCGACAGACGCTCGACCACTGCGTACGGCTTGTCGAGGGCCTTGGCTTTGAGGTGATCACCATGGACATTACGCGCGCAGAGACTGGCCTTCGCGTTGCCCGCGTGATCGTCCCCGGACTTCAGCCCTTGCATCCTGATTTCGACGCCCTGCGGCTGCGAGAACTACCGGTCGCAATGGGTTGGCTTAACCTGCCTCGCACCTCGGCAGAACTTAGAGAGTTCTCTTTTCCGATGTGACTACCGGAAAGTTCATGTCTTGCAAGAGCTTCGCAAATCGCGAATCAGATCGGATCGAGGCCAGTGCAGGATTGATGAGGAACTGCACAGCCTGCGGGTCGCGCTCAACCACTGCACGATTCAAAAACGCGAACGCCGCATCGCGATCGCCCAGCGACGCGGCGATGCTGCCCAGCAAAACAGGACCAAAGTAATCAGGTCCATTCTTTTTCTCGGCATCCTGCTTGAGATTTCGGGCAACGTCGGGTTTCCCTGAGAGTGCGTTTGCGCAGATCAGGCAGGTTGTCGCGAAGCTGCTGTTTGCGCTAATTTGCACCGCGGACTGCATCTCCGCGATCGCTGCGGCCCATTCGGACAAAGCCAGGTGCACCCAGCCAAGCATGATATGAGCGACGAAATCCCGGGGATCCAGATCGAGCGAGCGACTGTATTGCTTGGCCGCGAGATCGTACTCCTTCAAAAAGTAGTGGCAATGCCCGAGCGGATCGCTGGTGGTCGCGGAGACAGGATCGAGATCCAGCGCACGGGTTGCGGCTGTCAGACCCTCCTGATAACGGCCCAGCGCTATCAGCAGACTTGCATAGCGAAACCAGGCTTCCGCGTAACCCGGATTGATCGATGTGGCGCGCAATGCACTACTTTCCGCATCCTTCCAATCCCATCCGAGAAACTGGTAAACACCGCGGGCATTCCACCCCTCAGCAAGATTTGGATCCAGCTCGAGCGAACGATCGATGGCGGGTTTGGCCTTTGCCCGCATGTCTGCTATTGCGCGCCGGTCGTAATATCCGAGCGTCAGCCATGTCTCTCCCAAGGCGGCCCATGCTTTTGCGTAGTCCGCCTTCAGTGCAACCGCCTGTTCAAAATAGGAAACCGCCAGCCTCAGCTCACTGGGAAGTTTCTTGCTGGCATGAAACAGACCCCTCAGATACAGATCCGTGGCTTCAGTAAAATCCGTTCGAACGTGCGGAATGAAGCGCACTTGAAGCTGGTCGGCTACCCGACGCGCGATTCCCTCCTGCACGGCGAAGACATCCTTCAAGGGAAGATCGTATATCTCCGACCAGCGCTCTGAGCCATCGCTGGTTGAGACCAACTGGACGGCTGTACGGACCTCGCTGTCGGAGCGTCGAATGCTGCCGGTGATGATCGAGTCAACGTTGAGAGCCTGTCCGACCTGCCGGACATCGAGGTTGCTTCCTCTGAAGCGAAATGCCGAGGCTCTCGCCACAACCCGAAGGCCCGGAAGAGTGGTCAGTGCGTTGATAAGCTCCTCCGTAATTCCGTCGCTGAAGTAAGCGCTATCCGGAGCTGCGGAGAAGTTCTCGAAAGGCAACACGGCAATGGCATGGATATACCCATCGCCCGCGCCAGGCGCTTGGCGAGTCCACGGTAAGTGGCCCAGTTTAGCAAACAGTGCTGCTGAGCCAGTTGCAATCGCACCCGCACCTATCGCTGTACCCCAAAGCACCTTTCTGCGGGTGATCTTTTTCGATTCCACTGGGGGGATCGATCTGGATGGAATCTGACTCGGACTCCACGCAGAGGTCAGGGCCTGTAACATCTGGCCCGCGGTCTCGAAACGATCGCTGGGTATTGGCGCCGTGCTTCGGGCTACAACCTGGAGATAACTTTCAGGCAGGTCGGGCCGCACATCCGCCAGCGTGGCGGCGCGGCCTTGACGGTGATTTTCGCGGACCCCGGCGAGCGTCGCACCTGTAACCGGATACGACCCGCTTACGAGGTAATAGAGCATAACTCCGAGCGCGTAGATGTCCGATTGAACGCTCGGGGGCTGCCCCTCGAACAACTCCGGCGCCATGTAGGGCACTGTTCCACGTAACTGGGTCTCGGCGTTCTGCTGAAAGATTTGACCAAGGCCGAAGTCCATCAGGACAATTCTTCCCCCCTCGGCGCGCATCACATTCTGAGCTTTGATATCACAGTGCAAGAGACCGGCTTGATGAACTGCCGCCAGCGCCCGGCAGACCGCCATGCCGATGGCAGTGGCCTCTTGCGCGCCCATCACTCCCTGAGATGTGATCAGTTGATCAAGCGTACGGCCATGGATGTACTCCATCCATAGACCAGCGCGCGCGTCGTGCTCCGCAACACCATACACAACTGCGACATTCTCGTGCCGAACTTTGGCGAGCAACCGCGCTTCAGATTTGATTCCGAGCTCGCCGCTCTCCCGGCGCATCAGTTTCAGGGCAACCTCGCGGTCCAGTTCAGGATCCCAGGCGAGAAAGACCTCGCCGAACGATCCCTGGCCAATCATTCCCCGCAGTACTAGGTGGCCCCACCGCGTAAGGTTTTCATCCACCAGCTTCAGTGGCTCCTCTCCCGAGAGACTCATCGTTCTGGCCAGGTCCTCTTGCCGCGGTTCTATTGGCATGACATTCGCACCCCGGGGCTCTACTTTACCTTTACCGGCAACGGCTTAACTGGACGTATTACAAGTATTTCTGGGCATTCAGATCAAGATATTTCCTGATGAGTAATTTTACTCTGCAACAATCTTTTGTTGAACATATAACCAAGCTCAATTGGGCGGTCGGGTTTGGGAGCGACGGTCGCATGATCGTCGGGGTTTGGATTGCTCTGTAATTTCGTATTAGGCGTGCGCGGTGACTCGCTTCTTCAACCGCGCATGATGGGAGCGGGCTGTGACGAAGAGTTTTCGCAGTGTAGATTGCCCTGGCAAGCAGTTGACGGAAGCAGCATGTGAGTTTCGGATGTTTACATTCTGGTGCTGACGTCGAGGAGGCAATTCCTCACTTTCGATTGAAGCGATAAGAGAGCCCGAATGCCAGGCGCAGGTCGTTCTGGGTGTTGCTGCCGTTGTTCGGCAGACCGGTGCGGACGTAGTCAATTTCGAATGCCCGCACGCCGAATCCTTTATGGAGTGGGATGTCCATGCCAGATCCTATTTGCATTGCGAATGAAGTCGCTGTGGGCGTGGATCCGGAGGAGGTTGGGAAGATGCTGTCGAAGCCGTGTGCGCCACCGAACAGCCCTTCGCCAAAGATCGCGAAATGAGGGGTATTGAATGTGTAGCGTGGGCCAGCGAGGTAACTGAGTTTCCCCAGGTTTACGCCTGGCTGGATGTTGGAAGCGTGCTCTCCGCTGAAACTGCCGGCAATGCTAAGGCCTTTATAAAACGGCACAGCTATATCCATGCCGCCGCCCTGCAGCCAGAAGTCGCTGCCGCCAATCGCTGCCGTCTTCGCGCGTTCCAGATCGTAGGTGACCGCAATTACCGGCGCGTGAAGGTCTGACGTTGGTCGGTTTCCTGTCGCCTGGGCGGTCGCAGAGACGACCCCAAACAGCAGCAACGCTGAAATCAACGTCATGCGGCTGGACGACAACTGCGGCCTATCGATAGCCTCGACTGCGAACTTCCCCTTGCTGGACATCTCCGTCATTCTCCCTGGTTACTCAACTGTCAGCGTGATGTTGGTAGAGCGCGAAAGTGTGCCTGAGGTTCCGGTCACTGTCAGCGTGTAGGTTTGCGGCGCCTGCGCGAAGAAGCCACTCCCGCTGGACCCGCATCCACTGAGTCCAATCGTTGCGCCGATTGCGACGAGCAGCAGAAGCAGGACAGACATCGTCCGGCGCAGCTTATTTCCTGTTCGTCGCATGCTGCCTGCAAAGGGCAGGAGCAACAACGCCAGCGCAAACGGAGCCAGTTTGCGTTCCGTGTTGCCACCTCTTGCAGCCAGCATCTCCTGGTCGCCGCCGCCGCTTTGGACTCCGTTCCCGCGGATGTGAATTGGCATAGCGGTCGCGGTGGACTGCGGCACCTGTATTGTCAGCGTCACTGTAGTAGTTCCCGAGCCAGCCGCCAGAGTGGCCGGAGAGAAGGTATACGTTGCGCCCGTGGGCGGGCCGGTAAGAGATAGCGTCACCGCGGCCGGGAAGGTTGTCCCTCCAGCAGGACTCATCGTGATGGTATAGACAGCGGTACCCCCTGGCAGCACCGTCTGCGAAGTCACACTTCCGCTCGCGATGCTGAGACCGAAGTCATCGACTGCCTGCGTCAGCACGGCACTGCTAAGCGTGACGAAGTTCGCATCCCCGCTGTACGCGGCCGTGATCGCATGCGATCCCGCAGCCAGCGTTGAAATGGCCAGCGTAGCGATACCCCCGGAGGCTGTGCTGGTACCCAGCGGCGTCGTGCCATCCAGGAAGCTGATTGTGCCTGTTGCGCCCGCGCTCACCATCGCAGTCAGCGTGGTAGTGGACTGCAAAAGAGCCGGATTCGCGTTACTTTGCAGAGTAACGACAGGGGTTGCCTTGTTTACGACAATACTCTGCATCACCTGGGATGCTGCCGTGTAGTTTGCGTTCCCTCCCTGGTTTGCCGCAATCTGGAGGGTGCCTGCGCCGGTTACCGTGAGAGTATGGCCGCTGATCGTTCCGGGGCCGGAAAGAACGGAGAAAATGACTGAATTGCCCGATGATCCACCCGTCGCTACCAAAGTGACAGGAGACACGCCGAAGATTACCGGCGAAATGGGAGGGGTGAAGGTGATTGTCTGCGAGGCCTGGTTTACGGCGATGGTCTGTGTCTTAATGACGGCCGCATAGTCGACCGCGTCGGTTGGAGTAAATGTGACAGAGAGAGTTTGAGTTGCAACGCTGAGGACAGTCCCGGCTGCAGGCGTATAGACGAACGCGCCGGGCACGGAGGCGGCCGCGTTTAGCTGGGTCGCGCTGAGAGCTGTCCCGTACGTAATTGGCGCCGGCGTGGTCCAGGAGACTGTTGGCGTTGCCTGCGCTACGGCGATGCCGATGCCCGCTGCAGACGCCGTGAGAAACGTGTTATCGCCGGAGTAGGAAGCCGCAATCGTGTGAGATCCGGCCGTGAGGGTGGGGAGACTATAAGTTGCTACACCGGAAATTACCGCGATGGGCGAGCCGGATGCGACTCCATCTACTGCGAACTGCACCGTTCCAGTCGGCGTGCCCGCGGATGCGGTCAAGGTGACGGTGGCGGAGTTTGCGGCGTTGTAGACGGGCGACGCGCTCTGCACCGAGAGCAGAGCTGTGACGAAGTTTTTCTGCACATTCAGCGTCGCCGGTGTAGCCGTTGCATTGGCGAAGTCGGGATCGCCGCTAGTGAAGGTAGCGGTCACCGTGTGATTGCCCGCCGTCAGACCAGAGACAGTCGCAGAGGCTGCACCGTTCGTAACGGTACTCGGCGCAAGAGATGTGCCATCTACAGCAAACGTAATAGTCCCGGGGGGTGTGCCGAAAGCGGAACTGAGGGAAGCACTGAGGGTGATCGTATTGCCAACGTAGGCTGGGGATGGCATGGATGCGCCAAGCGCAAGCGATACAGCAAACGGGGCATTGTTGCCAACCTGTACTACCTCGAGGACTGGTGGAGTGGCCAGCGAGGCATTTCCAGCGTTCCCTGCAAAGGTCGCTGCATTGGTGTAGTTCAGGCGGCCGGTTGGCGTAAAACTGGAAGTGAAAGTGCAAGCTCCTCCCGGCAGCACAGCGAGCGCGCTCAAAGAGCCTGTGCAACTCGCGTTGGTCGCTACACCCAGAGCGAAGTTCGTGGTATCCGGATCGGTCAGGCTGAGGTTCGCCGCCGCGTTGCCGGTCGAGAGCAACGTGAACGTGCTCGGTGCGGAACCTACTCCGTTATAGGTGGCCGTCCCGATGGTTCTTTGAAGCTCAAGCACCTGGTTGGTCGCAGAAGTGGTATATACATCCCCCACGCTGTCGAGCGCGAGGGTGTTTCCCGGGATTGCGCTTGCGACAACGATCGGTGTTGAAGGGGCAGCGGACGGAACTGCGATGACCTGATTGGTTGACGAGTCCGCGATCGACAGATTCCCTGCCGCATCGACGCCAACCGCCGCTGGCGAGGTTGCTGCCGTGCTGGCCGTCGTCCGCGCCAGGGTTGTTGCATCATAGCGATAGACAGTGCTTGCGCTGGGGTCGGCCACAAACATGTTGCCATTTCCATCGACTGCGAGACCCGCGGGCCCCTTGAGGACTGTATTCGCAATCGTTCGCACGGCCAGCAGATTCGACCCGATCTCAGTGATCGTCTTGGCACTGGAGTCGGAAACGTAAAGGTTGCTCAAGGAATCAACCGCTAAACCATCAGGCGCAGCAAAGATGGTGGATAGAGTCTTGCTGCTTCCTGAGGCGGTTATCTCGGTGATGAACCCGGTCGCTGCATCGGCTACAAAGACATCGCCGTGCGTGTCGGTGGCGATCGCGGTTGGCTTCATGAAGGACTGGACCACCGTACTCGCGGCGGACGTTCCGTTCAACGTCGAACTCTTACTGTACTTCAACACGTTGTTGCTGATGGAATCGGCGACGTAGACGTTGCCGGCATTGTCTAAAGCAATTGCAGTCGGCGAGATGCTTTGCCCAAATGTGATCTGGCTCGCTGGATCAAGAGTTGCACCAGCCCCCGTACCGACCCCCGTCACCCCAAGTGTGCCTGGGTTTCCGAGAGTAGTCGCGATTGCCAACGAAGCGGAACGTGGCCCCGCTACGGCAGGCGTAAAGGTCGCGGGATAGACGCAGTCTGTCGTTGTATCCGCCGCCACCGTGCAGGCGGGCGCCCCCAGAGAAAGCTCTGGCGAGCTGATAGTTGTGCTGAGCGGAGTATCGCCGGGTAGATAGTGGATCTGGATATTCTTCGAAATTGCTGTACCTGTAGTACCCGTTCCAAAGCTCAAATTGTTAGAGAGCTTGCGAATGCGCATGTCCAGGGTGTCCGAGATGTATACGTTGCCCTGGTAATCCAGCCCCACGCCAAATCCGGCGGCGCTGCTAGAGCCCGCTATGTAGTCGCCAAGGGAACCTTGAGTACCAACGCAGCCGTCTCCAAGCGTGTCGGTTGCCGTACCCCCTGTGCAGGAAGTTCCAGAGGTCGTCCCCGCATTGCCTGCCGTATTGCCGATGATGCCGGCGATTGGATGAATGAACCCTGTCCTGCCGTCCTCGAACCAGATCGCGGCGTCGGCGATTCCGGACGTCCCGCTGCCGCCATCGGAGATATAGAGATTACCGTTGGCATCAATCGCAACCCTCTGCGGCGCCAGGCTGACCGTGTTGCCAAGCCCCGGCGTCTTACCAGTGCCACCTCCGGCCACGGCATAGATATTTCCATTTTGGATGTTGGTGTATCCCAGCTTGGTAAGCAGAGAGTAGAGCGGGCTCGGGCCGGGTGCGCAGGTTACGCATACGGCATCCACCCGACTCGACTCCGCGACGTAGATGTTGTTGCTGGTGTCGACGGCGACGCCTTGTGCAGTGCTGATGGGTGCAGCCGTTGCGGCAATATTCGCGCCCGGCAGATTGTCCGCCGAAGATCCTGAGACACCTGTGCCAACCACTGTTGTGATCGCACCTGAGGCGGCCACGACCTCACGAATCCGATTGTTTCCAGTGTCAGCGATATAGACGTTGCCCGCGCCGTCGGTGGCAATCGCACGTGGTCCATCCAAGGTCGCGGTAAGCGCATTTGGCCCATCGCTCGATGCTCCAGCTGGCGAAGTAGCGGTACCGCTTCCAGCGACCAGATGCATCAAGCCGTCTGAGAGCTTCACTTCCAGAACCTGATTGCCGCTATAGGTCGCAATGAAGACATTACCCAGCGGATCGGCATAGACCCCGCGCGGCTTGGTGGTGAACTTGACCGAGAGCGGATTACAACTGACGCTGGCCGTCGGCGCGCAGGTGGGGGTAACGATTCCAAGACCGGCGAAGTCGGTCATGATGCCATTGGGGGCAATCTTGTGAATCACCTCGTTGTTTCCATCGGTGAAGTAGACATTCCCGAAAGGATCCGCCGTTACGGCGCGCAGATCGACCGCAGTCGTCCCAGGGATGAGAACTGAGGTTCCCAGGCATCCATCGCCCAGAGAGTCGTTGGTGGTGCCACCTCCGCTAGGACAAGGTTTCGGAGAGGCCACGGTACCGGCTGGAGGAGTTGCGCCGCCGCCTGCGATGGTCGTGATCGTGTACCCCATCGCCACAGGTACGGTTGCATCCGGCACGGGCGGAGTCGCTCCTACCGTCACCGTCAGCGGTGTGGAGACAGAACCGGCGAAGTTGCCACTGGCCACATAGGTTGCGACAACGCTATCGGCCCCCAGCGGAAGAAACGCGCTAAATGTTGTGGTGCCGTTGGTAAGTGTGCCGGAGCCAAGCGTAACCGACGTTGTCGACGGAGGAATCGTATAGCTGAACGAGACCGTACCTGTTGGCGTACCGCCGGGAGAGGTGACAGTTGCCGACAGGGTGACGGGGGTCCCCACGGTCGTCGAGCTTGCCGAACTACCAATTACCGTAGTCGTCGCTGCAGCTCCAACCACGACATTTGAGGAGTACATTGGACGCGGAGTTCAAACTGTCTCCGCTATATACAGCTGTGACGACGAAGGTGCCGAATGGAAGATTGAATGTGTTGGACGCTGCGCTGCTCGTGATTGGAACAGTCGCATAGACGGCGCCATTTACCAGAAATGAGATGGAACCCGTCGGTGTACCTGAACCTGCAAGCGTGGCGGTCGCCGTAAATGGCGTCCCAAAGCTGGTGGTTACCGGCACGCCAGTAAGCCCGACGCTGGTCGCCGTAAGGCTTCCCTGGATTCACCGTGACGCTGTAGGTGCTTCCAAAGTTTGCGGCAGTAATCGCCGGGTACACCGAGTTGCCGCTGTAAGCCGCGCTGTAGGTATGCACTCCAACGGGAGCATTGGTGATGGGGATGAAAATCGTGTCGCCGGTGCCGGGCAGCGTCGCGGTAGCAACCGTGTTGCTGTTCTCATCGGTAATCGTAACTGTTCCGGTTGGATAAGGCATGGTTGCGAGCTGCCTCGCGCGGGCGACAGAATTACCACGGCCGTCGGGTACTGGCCCTGCGTGATCGTCTGCGTCTGTGCGGTCGGCCCGGTTATCTCGGGGGTCAGAAAGGTAAAGGTGCAGGCCGGAGGCGAAGTGGTCCCGCTTCCACTGCCTGTAATCACGTTTCCGTTCGATGCCGTTCGCAGCAATCAGCGGCGTAGCCAGCGTGGTCGAAACGGCCCCAGGTCCGAGTGTGATCTGCGCCTCGAAGATATCCGATTGGGTATTCGGGGAAGCGAACCGTCGGGGCAGTGTCCATGGTGACGTTGTCGAGTTGCACCGTAATCGGATTCACTACCCCGTTGTTGCTTGCCCCCTGGATCGAAACGGAACCGGTTGCAACCGGAGATGTAACCCCAGGGGCCGTGAGACCGGACAGGAAGTGCAGGTTCTGCATCAGAATATTCTTGAAGTTCGGCGTGAGAGTCCCGGCGGTTGTGTTGTACAGCGTGTTGAATTGGATCTGCGTCCCATGGTTGGCGAAACAGGAGTTCGAGTACTGAACATTCTGTACTACGCCGCCACGATCATCCGCCGACTTGATGCGGATTGCCGTTGAGTTGCTGCCGTCCACGTCCGCATCGCCGTACGCCATATTGCTGTCAAAAAGTACGTTATTGGCGCCGCCCTGTGTGATACTGCCGATCGACTCTCCGTGTCCGGCAAAGAACCGGTTGTGGATGATCGAAAAGTTCGAGACCGGCGAAGAAGTGGTGGTCGCGCCGACTGCGACGTTGTCGTCTCCATCCGAGACGGAGTTGTTGCGAATGGTGAAGTTGGTGCCGTTCGATGGATCGATGCCGTCCGTGTTGTGCGCGGTATACGGGCGTGATGATCTTGATGCCCCAGATCGTAATGCCGGAGCCGCCGGCTGATAGCGATGTGGAAGTTTGGCGCATTCTTCAGCGTGATCTTGTACATCGTGACGTTGCTGGAGTTCGTCATCTGGATCCAGCGCGGGTTCTGCTGGCCGGTTCCGGTGCCGACTGCATTGGCAATATCCCACCACGACGGGTTCGCCACGGGGATCGGATCCCCCGGGGTAACAAAGCTATTCAGAACCACATCGCCGCCACGGCCATTCATCTTGCCGTAGCCCATGATCCCTGCGCCATTTGCATTCTTGATGGTGATTAAATTCTGGCAGCTTGCAGGTATTGCTGCTGCTGCTTACGGTGCCGCAAGTATGCGTACCTTGCGTTGTGTCGTAGTCCTGCGCATTGCGCGAAAAGTAAAGCGTCACACCCGGGTCGATCAGTAGGATCACTCCTGCAGGAATCGAAATCGGTCCCGTGAGAAAAGAGTTGTTCCCTGACGCGTCCATCGAAAGTTCCACAGCCTGATTCGTGCCCGTGCATGCGTTCAGAGCAGCCTGCAAACGAGCCTGATCAAGATTCGTATTCCCGGTCTCAACGGAGAGTGGTACGTCCTCATTCACGTCATGAAAAGACGCGAACAGGGTCTGACAAGTCGCGGGAAACGAAGGCTCCGTCACGGTTCTGGCATCACCGGTCGCGACCGCAGGAGCTTGGGCCAATGATGCAGAATGGAAACCGAAGGCGGTAATGAACGCCATTGCGAATAAGACGCTGAGCCGGGAATTAGGAGAAGTCATGATGGTTTTCCTGAAGAATCTGGTGAATCTGGACTGAAATGGCTTCGGATAGAAAGTGAAAAGAGAATTCGCGGAAGCGAAAATAGCAGTTGTCGATAGTCGAGAAGTGGGGTCGTACGGCTTCATAAGACCTGAAGCGCAAAGGTTTTAGGCGCCACGGCGAGCACAACTGAGCGTTAGAAGGTTTCACCTCTGAGAATCCAAAACTGGCCTGCAAATTGGTCGGACAAGTTGTAGTCAAATGAGGCTCTCCTGTCAAATCTTTTTGGAGGGAGTTTATGGTCGAAGGCTTCTTCTGTTTTTCTAAGATATTTCCATCCGGTGCCACCACAAAGCTCGCACCGGGTCCGTGTGGGTTTTATCGGACGCTGAATCTCCGTTGTCGACACAGGGTGGCGTCGCGGGAGCGCACAAGAACTCAGACCTGTCGACTCGTGTTTCGATTATGAGCGGCGCTCTCTGACCGGTCGATCCGCGACTACTGAGCAGACATCTGGAAAACCTGGCCCGTAAAGCTCCAGTTGTAACACCGGATGGTCGCTGGCGAGGATAGCATGGAAGTATGAATGAAGGACGTTGGGTATTGTTGATTGCGGGCGAACTGGGTGGAACGGATTCGGTTTCTGACAGAGCAATGGAACGGCTCGTGAATGCGGTTCGTGCAGAGGGCTATGAGGTAGTCCGGACATCGACACCGGAGGATGGTCTTTCCTTGGTTACGTCGGATCCATCCTACAGTGCGATTCTCCTGGACTGGGATCTTGAAGGTGACAATCAATTCGATGAGCGCGCGGCTTTGAAGATCCTGCGTGCGGTGCGTCGCCGCAACAAGAAGATTCCGATTTTCCTGATTGCCGATCGCACGCTGGTAAGCGAACTGCCGCTCGAGGTCGTGCGGCAAGTGCATGAATACATCCATCTCTTCGGAGACACCCCGGTCTTCATCGCCAACCGCGTCGACTTTGCTGTGGAACGCTACCACGAACAACTGCTTCCACCCTATTTTCGTGAGTTGAAGAGATATACGGATCAGGGGGCATACTCCTGGGATGCACCGGGGCATATGGGCGGGGTCGCATTTCTCAAGCACCCGGTTGGAATGGAATTTCATCGCTTTTTCGGCGAAAACCTCTTGCGGTCTGACCTCGGAATTTCGACTGCGCCGCTTGGCTCGTGGCTCGACCACATCGGTCCTCCGGGAGACTCCGAACGCAACGCTGCCCGCATTTTCGGGGCGGACTGGACTTTCTATGTTTTGGGAGGATCGTCAACTTCGAACCAGATCGTTGGGCACGGCGTGATCGCGCAAGATGACATGGTTCTTGTCGATGCTAATTGCCACAAATCCATAGCTCACGTGTTGACTGTATCAGGAGCGCGCCCCGTCTACTTCAAACCGACCCGCAATGGATATGGCATGATCGGCCTGGTGCCGCTGTGGCGCTTCAGCCCGGAGTCAGTGCAGGAGCTGATTTCGAAGAGCCCATTTGCCTCGGACGCGCCCTGCAAGACCCCTAGCTACGCCGTGGTAACCAATTCGACCTACGATGGGCTTTGCTACAACGTGAACGAAGTTGTTGAACACTTAGCAAAGAGCGTTCCGAGGATTCATTTCGACGAAGCATGGTATGCCTACGCGAAGTTTCATGAACTCTATCGCGGTCGCTATGCAATGGGCGTGCCCGACGAAATGCCGAATCGGCCAGCCATCTTTGCCGTCCAATCGACGCACAAGATGTTGGCGGCGTTCTCCATGGGATCAATGGTGCACGTGAAGCTGAGCGATCGGGCTCCCATGGACTTCGACCAGTTCAACGAGTCCTTCATGATGCATGGCACGACCTCTCCGTTCTACCCGCTGATTGCTTCGTTGGACGTGGCGGCAGCAATGATGGACGAACCAGCCGGCCATACGCTGATGTACGAAACCATTCAGGATGCGATCGGTTTCCGCAAAGCGATGTCTTCGGTGGCGCATAGACTGCGCGCCGCCGAGACCAACGGCAACGGCTGGTTTTTTCGACTGTTTCAACCGGAACAAGTACGCGACCCCTCAACGGGAGAGACGCATCTGCTGGAAGAAGCTCCCGATCGGTTGCTGATCACTGATCCGAGCTGCTGGACTCTCAAGCCTGGTGACAGTTGGCATGGGTATCAGGATGCGGATATCGCAAATGAGTATTGCATGTTGGATCCCGCGAAGGTCACTATTCTGATGCCGGGAGCCAACGCACAGGGTACCGTCGAGGAATGGGGTATTCCGGCGGCAATTCTTGTCGAGTTTCTGGATGGTCGTCGGGTAGAGATCGCCCGCACCGGTGACTATACCGTTCTGGTGCTCTTCTCGGTGGGCACCAGCAAAGGCAAGTGGGGTGCCCTTCTCGAAAACCTGTTCGAGTTCAAGCGGCTTTATGATTCCGACGCCGATCTAATGGAGGCAATGCCTGAACTGGTAACGAAGTTCCCTGCCCGGTATCGCAATGTCACGCTGCGAGAGCTTAGCGAGGAGATGCACGCTGCAATGATCGAGCTGAATCTTCCCGGTCTGGTCAACGCCGCTTGCGACGAAGATTTTGACCCCGTGCTGACACCTGCTCAGGCTTACCAGAAGCTAGTGCGAGGCGAAACGGAAAAGATTCGATTTGAGGAAATGGCACGGCGCATTGCCGCTGTGATGCTGGTACCCTATCCGCCGGGCATTCCAATGAGCATGCCGGGGGAGCGGTTGGGAGACGCGGCGAGCCCCGTTATGAAGCTCATCGTGGCAATGGAGGAGTTTGGTCGGCGTTTTCCAGGCTTTGAACGTGAAACCCATGGCATCGAGACCGACGATGAGGGTAGGTACTGGATGCGGGCCGTAATCGAAACGCCACGCGTCCCTGTATCAAACACCAAAACTTCGATTCGAGAATAGTCGGCAGAAGACCAGACATCTAATTTTCTGCTCAACACAAGATACGTGTTGAGCAGAAACCAGTTATTCCCCTATTCGGCCTTGTCACGGGATAGTTCCTGATAAATCCACATCTGTGATCCGACGGTGGTATCGCGATTGCTATGCCAACTCTGATCCTTGGGTGCGGTGCGCTGCAGTCCGCGAAAGGTTACGACATTCCCAGAAGTGTCCTACTGTGTAGGAGCCGAGGCCCCTCCGATCTGGGTTCCGATAACCGCTCCGGAGATGACGATTTCTACTCGTCTGTTTTTCTGTCTGCCTTGGGAAGTGGTGTTATCGGCGACAGGATTGGCTGGACCGTAGCCTTGCGCGGTCAGCGTGCTGGGATCGAGACCCTGAGAGACCAGAAAAGCTGACACTGCGTTGGCGCGATTTTGCGAGAGGGTTTGATTGAAATCCGCGGTGCCGGTAGAGTCTGTATAGCCACCAATCGCGAGACGCAGCGACGGGTAGTTGAGAACGATTCCCGTAAGCTTTGCCAGGGCCAGTTGTGCCTGCGGATTCAGCTCGGCTTTTCCGGTGGCGAACAGGACGTCGCCCATGTTTACCACGAGGCCGCGGTCGGTATCCGTGGTGGGCAGGACGCGATTGAACTGCTCCAGGAGACGAGCGCGGAGTTGCTGCTTCTCTCGCTCCGCCGCCAACCTCTGGTCTTCCGCCTGCTTGCGAGCGGCCTGCTGTGCGGCGATTTCGGCATCGGCTTTGGCCTG
Source organism: uncultured Acidobacteriaceae bacterium (assembly GCA_963822225.1). Classification (GTDB taxonomy): domain Bacteria; phylum Acidobacteriota; class Terriglobia; order Terriglobales; family Acidobacteriaceae; genus Edaphobacter. The sequence continues at coordinate 657,479 of CAWGGW010000006.1, forward strand.
AGCCTGGTCTGCCTGAAGTTTGGCGGCAGCGGCGGCCTGGTCCGCCTGAAGCTTGGCAGCGGCAGCAGCAGCGTCCGCCTGTTGTTTGGCCTTAGCGGCGGCGGCGGCAGCCTGGGCTTCGGCCTGTTGCCTGGCCTGGTCTGCGGCAGCCTGCTTCTCCATCGCGATGCGCTCGGCATCCTGACGTTCGATCGACAAGGCGCGAGCATCCTCAGCGAACTGAGCTGTTTGCCGCGCATCGGCGACGATGGTGTTCGCATCCGCTTTACTCTGTTGCGCGCTCTCCATGGCCTGGAGGCTGGCCTGCGCCTTGGCGAAGGCGCCCGGCGCGTACTTATCTGCCAGGCGATCTTTGGCGATCTCCACCGCATTGCGCGCCTCGTAGACGGAGAGCGGAATCTTGGGGTCGGGCGTCATGCCGAGGGGATTTCCAAGCTTCTGATATTGAGCGCGCTTCATTAGCTTGTATTCGCTGACAGGGAAGATCTTGCCCTCGGTGTTCTTGCCCGGCTCGCTTTGGAGGACGACCAACTCGCTCGGCGTGCGCACGGCAAAGTATGGCTCGGCGGTGACGATGAGAGAGAACGCCTGTGCCGGCGTGGTTGCGTTGAGGCTCCCGTTGCCTTTCTTGTCTAGCAGGAGTTCTCCTATGTTTCCGGTGTGGCCTTCAGGAGTCACTACCCAGAGCACGTAAGTCAGGAACTCGGCGCCTAGAGTGCTGGCCGGGCTGAGGCCCTTAACGTTGATCTGCACCGAAGCCCGGTCCGCTTTGGACTTGATCTCGACCTTCGCAGTTCCAGTTGCACCGGACGCGATGTCGGTGCCGATCATGTTGACCTTGGTGCTGCCAGAGCCGACACCATATCCAACCGCCTGGACGGATTTGGTGGTTAATGCGGATGCCGGAGTTCCCTGGTCCGGCTGCGAACCTTGGTCCTGTGCCGATCCCTGCGAGATGGAAATTACAACGAGCGCGCAGCAGATCGCTTTGACGATGTTCCTGATAACACGAGATTTCATCTGGCAATTCTCACTTTCATTCAGGTTGCAGTTGCTTGAGTTGAATTGCTTCCCGCTAGATGGTCGTCGGTGGCTCATCAGCGATCCGCTGTAAATGCCATATTGCAGCGTGAATTCACATTCGCTCAGTTAATCGTCACCGTAAATCCGCATGATTCCTTGCAGCTTCGACAGGATCCAACCCACCGCGTTGCACGACGAGTGCCAAATAGCCGTCGATGCAGCACCAGACCTCAAGTCGCTCTGATTGAGCGGCATTTGAGAAGGAGCGTTTCAAAAACATCGGCGTGTAAATGAAGTGACTACCAAGTATCGGAGGAACTCCAATATATGGGAGTCAACGGTGGACGAACCATATCCGCCTTCTTATTTCCTGCAGCACCCTGCAGACCTTGCTGAGATAACCATCACGCCTGGATCAGTCGCATATCGAAACCGTATGTCGCATTTTGCGCCTACCTCCGAAGGCCGTCCGGAATCAGGAACGGCATATTTCCGGAGCGGCATCAGGGATTTCATTTTTGCAAATAGGCACCCATCGCCTCTGGGAACAATCGTGGACACGGCCTCTAGATCATTGAGGCTTCCTGTGATGGCGGTTGGGTGCACCGGGAGTGGGGTAATTGTCGGCAACCTGCGTTCCGCTGGCATGCGCGTGGGCGAGGGGTGTCGTCAGGGTGATGCCGGTACCCGAGACCTCTGCGCCATCGCCGTGTGCATACTTAAGCGGCTCGGCGATCGTGATCGCGGGGGCACCTCTTCTGCCGCCGGAGACAACGACTGCTGTCTCCGAGTTCGCACCGCTATCGATGGTGATGGTCTGGCCCGGCCTAAAGCCAACCGCGTTACCGACCGGGATCGTCCTTGCGCCGATGCCGATGGCGGTCTCTACCGTAGTCGCGCCCGGAGTGCCGATCGTTGCAATGACGGCTGCCTCCTGGTTCGCGCCACTATCGATCATTATGGTTTGTCCAGCTTCAAAGCCCTCCACATTGGTGACTTTGATATTGGTCGAGCCGCTGGTCGACGAGGCCGCAAGCATGGCAGCGGCTTGTGTCACGAAATCCGCGCAATTGCTGTCAGTGTCGGCGCCGTCCGGAAATCGGCCTGTGCTCGCACCGGGGCCAGGCGCAGTTGCACGGCAGCCACTCTGTCCCGCCCCAGCGGTTGCCTGATAGCCCTCAGCGGCCCATGGATCGACGAGAAGGCCGTAGTTTAAGCTGTCGACGACCAAGCCGCCGACGTCGCGCAGCACCATGTTGCCAGCGGTCGGCGAGAGGGCGGGCCCCCCGAACCACTGGCTGGGCTGCACGATTGCCTGGTAGCCGGCGGTAGTCACCTGCGCGTCGTGCACAACCGAGTCAATGGCGTGTTCGTGGACCAAAGCGCTGTCGAGCACAACGCCGTTGCCCAGCGACTGGACGGGTTCGTTACTCGAGTGGGCAAAGACCGTCGCCGGCTGGAAGCTGACCCCGGTGCCTCGATCGCTGAAGGGAATATTGGCGGCGTGGTTGAATTTGAGCGGCGGGACTACGTTGAGCCCCGAACCTGGCGCCAACACCGTCTCGCCATTGGGATGGGCCTGGGCGAGGGCAGGCGTAAAGTCCACGCCGGTGCCGGTTGCACCGGGGGTGCCAACTGCCGTGATCGTAACCGTTTCGCCGGGAGCGCCGACGAACATTTGATCGCCCACAGCAACGCTGTTTACGCTGCGGACTTTGATATTGGTTGCGCCTGCGGCTGCATTTGCCGCAAGCACCGCCCGGCTTGCCTGAGTGCCGACGTGTGTGACCGTTACGGTCTCGATACCATGGCCGACACTATCGATGTCCAGCCTTATCCTGTCACCGGCGGAGATATTGGCGACCGATGTCACTTTGATGTTGGTCGAGCCCGCAGGTGCGTCGGCGCCCAGGTAAGCCTGAGTGCCCTGTTTTCCGACTGCAGTAACCGTTCCAACCTCATATTGCTCCGTAGTTCCCGCGATCGAGGGGTATGTGGCTCCGTAACCGATTGCGATCTTCTCGCCGACAGTAAAACCGGAGATGCTGGTGACGGGCACGTTGGTCGAACCGACGGGAATCGTGATCACCGGCCCATCAGGGAGGGGCTGCCACAACGTCGTGCTGTTGCCGGCCGTCGTCCCGATGCCTGCGATCTTGCGCGTCTCCGCATGGGAGCCAGCGTCAATTCCGATTGCATCGCCAACCGTCATGCCGGCAATACTCCTGACGTAGATCGTGGTATCGCCCGCGCGTGCGCGGACCGCCAGCCCCGAATCAGAAAGACCGAGCACGTAAAACCCACCTGCGGCGAGCTTCGTCCCGGCGGGAATTTTGACCGATGAAAAGATGGTCTGCTGGGTTGGGTGTTCGGTAAGAGTCCAGCTGGAGATATCAACGCTGCTAGCGCCGGCGTTATAGAGTTCGATGAATGAGTTGGTTGAGTTGGCGGGATCGAGAGTGCTGATACGAAATTCGTTGATCTTAATCGGACTGACGTTTCGCACCTTTTCGGCGATTGTTGTCTCAACCTTCTTCCCACCGCTCACCGGGTTCGTCCACGAAGCGTTGCCAACCAAGTCGCCGTTGAAGACGGACATCCCTGAGGTTACCTTGAAAATCGCGCTGACGCTGGAGCCAGGCGCGACCGGATCGGCGAATGTCTTCACTGTTTCGCTTGTGCCCGAAACCAGTACAGTCCACCCCTTGGGGGCGGACATGCTCAGCTTCACTCCTGCAACCGGTACTCCCGTGGTGTTGGTAAATGTTAACGCTGTGTCCTGTGATGATCCCGGAGAGAATGTCTGAAGTCCTGGGGGTGTGGCAGTAGCCGACGCAGGCCCGAGGCCCAACTGCTGCACGTCATATCTGGCCGCGGCGATGTTGGCCTGCACCAGCTGATCGGTGACGTCGGTCGGAAAGGTCTTTGCCGCCGTCATCGCGCCTTCATAGAATGTGCCCTGGGAGCCGTTGCTGTTGTCCCCGCCATTGCCCAGGAGGATTGCCCCCTGCTTCCGCATCGGATCGTACGTGGAGTTGACGCGCGGTCCGCTGAACATCACCGAGAGTGCGCCCCGCTGTGCATCGCCCCCCATGGAAGTCCAGTGGTGCGGTTCGCCCTTGGCAATCGCGGTCACGAATCGCCAAGCAACGTTCGGCAGGTTTGGGCACAGTTTGGAACCGTCCGGGTTCACGCAACCGACCAGGTTGTTCTCCTGGTCAGTCATGGTCCATGGGCCGGGCGGCGGGCCGTGATACCAGTTCGGGGCGTCCCCGTAGTAGGTGGTTTCCATGGTGCCGTTGCCGTCGTCGCGGCTATCGGTTTCTGCATTGCCGTAGTCGAAGCAACAACCGGAATTGAAGTGCAAACCGTTGATGACCCAATACTGTCCTTCGGCCTGATCGTCAACGGCTGTCCCCTTGGCGTCGTCCTGGCGAAGTCCCATGCCGGGCTCGATGAAAACTCCGTAAACCTTGTGGCCCATGATCGTAATCGGCGCCATGTCGGCGATGGGAAGGTTGTCGAATCCGCCCATGGCCGGACCGCTAAATCCTCCACGCGGCGGCTGGGTGAGGTCGTTGTGCTTGCCCGACTGATCGTAGATTGTGGCGATCCAGCAATAGGTGTTAGCGCAGAACGCATCCTGCTTGGCCGCATCCGCGTATCCACCCGGATCCGAGCCGGTGGGCTGAACAACGCCAATGTCCAGGGTGGCGCGGTCCGATTGACGCAGGACTTGATAGAGCGGACCTCTGTAGGAGCCATAGAGCGCACGCGTAGTGCTGTGAGCGGCGACGCAAGGGACGGCGGCGGCGGCGTAGATGTCACACGGTCCTTCCGGCCTCTGCGGCAGAGCATTTGGTCTCGCTCCGGATTGTGCTGCCATCGTCATCGCGGCGCCGACTAGAGTGAGCGCAGGTGCGAGCATCGGCGCAAGAACCATTCTCGTTTTCATGTTTGTCCTGTTTGCTGGCCGAGTTTATCCAGCCTCAGGAATTCTCGCGGTTCCGAGCATGCAATGCAAGCAACCGGACGGCAATTGCGCAATCTGCGAAGCATCCGGATGGATGATTAGTAGCAAGTCTTGGTGGACCGAGAGAAAGCCAGTGGTGTTTGCCACTGCCTTTTGCAGGTTTGGAGCGGAAAGGAGATCCCAGCCGTACGAGAGGGTGAAGATCTGGCGGTGGTCAAAGACACCTTTCGGGAATCTCTCAACCGGATCGAACGACGATCAAAACAGTCGAAGCCTCCCAGCGTTCGAGCTCTACGAAATGCTCGCGATCCCGACCGCCGCCGCCGCCTCGCGCGCCCGACGGCACGGTACCAACATCGTCGTGCTGGACCCCGACACCGAGGCCAACGCTGCGCTTGAGGCCACGATCAAGGGGCGAGCTCACGAGTTTACTATCGCTAAGTTGTTTAGAATGAATTAACTGGCGGTGGATGCAGTCTAGAGCGAACCGCTCTCTCGGCGCATTTCCCTGCTAACAGGGAATTTAAGAGGGAAATCGTGAGATTTTGGACCTCATTTTCCCATGGCGCCGGGCGGCATGCTGCACAATTCACCGCGCTTAACCCAGTCTTGCGGGCCTCAGGCCTTGAAAAGAACAGGGAATTTTCTGAAGACATCAGGGAATTGAAATTCCCTGTTACGGGTTCGAGCAGCAAAAAGTTTTGTTAATTCTTTGCGGGCTTGTCGTGAAAAACGCCCCGAATTCCCACTCTATAGTAGACAGATTTTTAAAGCCATAGCCTTCAGCAAACCGGAGGCTGGATTGGTGACCAGCATGGACCTTGCTTTAGCATCTGTACCCGCGCGGGCGCCGTCACGCGCGGCTCACTACGTCCGTATGTCGACCGAGCACCAGCAATACTCGCCCGAGAACCAGCTCGAGATCATCCGCCAATACGCTGCGGCTCACAACATGGAGATTGTCCAGGAATACTCCGACCATGGTCGCAGCGGGCTGAACATCGCCGGCCGGGAGGGCCTGAACCAGCTTATGGCCGATGTCGAGGCCAAGCGCACCAACTTCACATCGCTCCTCGTGTACGACGTGAGCCGCTGGGGGCGTTTCCAGGATGTAGACGAGAGCGCCTACTACGAGTACGTCCTGAAACGGGCCGGAATCCGGGTTCACTACTGCGCCGAACAGTTCGAGAACGACGGGAGCATGTCATCATCGGTGCTCAAGACCCTGAAGCGCTCCATGGCCGCGCGAATACAGCCGCGAGCTATCGGTGAAGGTCTTCTCGGGCCAGTGCCGGCTTATCGAGCTTGGGTTTCGGCAGGGCGGCCCAGCCGGCTATGGGCTTGCGGCGCCAGCTGATCGACCGGAACCAGGCGCCCAAGGGCCTTCTTGGCCTCGGAGAGCGGAAGAGCCTGCAGACCGACCGGGTAATCCTGGTCCCCGGTCCCGAGCAGGAGATCGAGGTTGTGCAGCAAATCTACACTCGATTTGTCACGGACAAGCATACAGAACGAGAGATTGCTGAGCAGCTCAACGGCGCAGGCATCCTCGGGGAGCACGGGCGCCCGTGGACGCGGGCTACGGTGCATCAGGTATTGACCAACCCCAAGTACATCGGCGCCAACATCTACAACCGCCGTTCGTTCAAACTGAAGCACAAGCGAATCAACAACCCGGTTGACATGTGGATCTGGCGCGATGGGGCGTTTATTCCGATCGTAGAGGCCACACTCTTCGAGCAGGCACGACGGATCATCGAGTCTCGTCATCAGCACCTGACCGATCAGGACCTTTTGGAGCGCCTTAGGGAGCTGCTGCGCGTGCATGGGCGCCTATCGGGCCTTCTTATTGATGAAACCGAGGCCATGCCCTCTAGCTCCTGCTACTCGACCCGGTTCGGGAGCCTCGTTAGGGCCTACACCCTCATCGGTTGGGAACCCGATAGGGACTTCTCCTATGTCGAGATCAATCGCAGTATCCGGCGCCGGCACGCCGACCTGATCTCCTCGATCCTTGACGAGTTGCTCGGACTGGGTGCGACCGTCAGCCTTGACGCCCAGACTGACCTCTTAAAGATCAATTCCGAATACACTGCCTCGCTGATTCTTGCCGCTGCCGGGAGACGCTTGCGGGCAATCACCGCTGGCACCTTCGCTTCGACGAGAGTCTGAACCCTGACATCATCATTGCGGCGCGGCTGCAGCCGGGGAACGAGGACATCCTCGACTACTACCTGATGCCGCGAACCGACGTCTTGCGAGAGCGTCTCAACCTCAAGCCTCATAACGGCCTGATCTGGGACGTCTATCGGTTTCAGAACCTGAAGTTCTTTATGGAATTGGCTCGGCGAGAGCGAATTGAGGAGGCTGCATGAGCGAACAACCGATCGAGCGAATCCGGATTGCTGAGATCCAGATCGCTAACCCTCGACCTCGAAACCACGCACGCTGGCAGATGATCGTTGCCAATATTCGAGAGGTCGGTCTCAAGAAGCCAGTCACCTTAGCTCGCCGAACCACTCCAAGCTCCGACGGTAAGGTATTCGACCTTATCTGCGGTCAGGGACGAGTTGAAGCCTTTATCGCGCTGGGAGAGTCCCATATCCCGGCGATCATCATTGAAGCCCGGCGGGAAGACCAGTTCTTGATGAGTCTAGTTGAGAACATCGCGAGGCGGCCTCCTTCGAATCGGGACATCCTTCGCGAAGTAAGGAGTCTCCGCGAACGCGCGTACAGCATCGGAGACATCGCAAAGAAGCTAGGCATGGACAGGCCGTATATCTCGGGCATAGTTCATCTGGTCGAGCACGAAGAGACTGCACTTATTGCCGCAGTGGAAGGCGGGAAGCTGCCGATCAGCGTGGCTGTTGAGATCGCGCATGGCAAGGACAGGGAGATTTCAGACGCCCTGGCTGAGGCCTATGAGTCGGGTCAACTTCGTGGAAACAAGCTCGCCGCGGCTAGGCGTCTCATCGCGAAGCGAATTGAGAAGAGAGAGAAGGAGGGCAAAGCGGCCGAGGTTCAGCGAAAAGTCACCAGCAACATGCTGGTGCGGGTTTACCAGCAACGCGTCCGAGAGCAGCAGACCCTGATTGCCAAAGCAGAGCTGACCAAAGAGCGCCTACTGTTGATCACGTCTATGCTGCGCCAGCTCTTCAAGGACGATAACTTCACGACACTTCTACGTGCAGAAGGAATCATCGATATGCCGAAACAGCTAATGGCGCGGCTTCAGTAGGAGATGCTCTCATGCCAAAGAGTGCAGTCCAGGCAGCTTTTGAGAAGAACATCGTCGTCCTTCCGCTGAACATCATCGTGACCCAGAAGACGATCACACCCGCGCAGCGAGAGTGCGACTTCTATCGACACATTAGGGCTTCACTAAAGGACATCGGTTTGGTCGAGCCATTGGTCGTCTACCCTCGTGCACCTGGGGAATACCTGCTCTTGGAAGGCCACGTCCGGCTGGAGATCTTGAAGTCGCTCGGGGTCACCGAAGCCAAGTGTTTGCTTTCGACCGATGACGAAGCCTACACATACAACCGGCACGTCAACCAAATCCCGCCGATTGCGCAACACTTCATGCTGCTTGGCGCTCTCAAGAACGGCCTGACGGAAGAGCGTATTGCCGCAGCGTTGGACGTCAGTATCGAGTCCATCCGTTCAAAGCGAGACATGCTGAACGGAATCTGCCCCGAGACGGTCCAGGTTCTTCTCGATAAACCGGTCAGCACCCATGTCTTCGGGCTTCTGAAGAAGATGAAGCCCATCCGTCAGATCGAAGCCGCGGAACACATGGTGGCCGGCGGAACGTATACCGTGCCGTTCGCCAAGGCCCTCCTGGCCGTGACGAAGTCCGACATGCTAGAAGAACCTCCCTCGGCAAAGCTTCAGGCCACGTCGGAAGCTGCCCGTGCCATGCTGGAGCAGCAGAATGAGTTTCTCCTCAGAGACTTGAAATCGGTCGAGGAGTCTTATGGTACGGATTCACTAACGCTCACTGTGTCCTGTGGCTACCTTGAGCGCCTGTTGGACAATTCGAAGATCGAGCGCTACATGGAGCGTCACCACCTCGAGATTCTCCAGACCTTGCAGAAGCTTCTGATCGATACGAATCGACCCCATCGGAAGCCGAAAGAAGAGCAACCAGAAGCGAGGTTTGGCCAAGATCCAAGCCGGCCGGCCACGTCGCAAGTCTCTGCCTAGCTCATTTCATCACGCGCAATCACCAGTTGACCTCCTCAAGTTCAGATATCAGGTCAATTAAATTGCCTCTCTTGTCGTGAAAACAGCCGCCTAAAAGCACTACATAGTGAGCCGTTTTTAGCGGCTTGCGAGGGGAAGTGTGAATGAGATTGAGGCGACTGAATTGGTGGCGGCACTTTTCGACCGGTGGCACACCCAGCTTGTGCGATATGCATTCCGGTCAGTCAATGATCACGATTCTGCGGAGGATCTGGTGCAGGATGCCTTCCTGCAGTTGTATGGCGCCCTGCGATCGGGGAAGTGCATTGACATCCCGAATGCATGGGTCATGTGCGTCCTGCGCAGGGCCGTAAACAAGCACGTCCAGACTCGATTCGACCATGAACAGCTTGAGGATCGAGAGGAGCTCCAAAACAGAGAGGGAGGAGTGGACTTGTTTATCCCTGATCGAGGACTACTTGTACGTGTTGTCGCGCCGCGAGGAGGAGGTGCTGCTACTCAGACTGGAGGCCTTTGAAATACAAGGAAATCGCAGATCAGCTGGGAATCAGTATGAGCTCTGTCAATACGATCTTGGCGCGAGCTCTTCGGAAGCTCCAAAAGGTCGCTGCACAGCATGCGGTCAAAGAAAAAGTAGGTCACCATGAGAAGAAACCCCTCACCGGAGCATCTTGAGGATGCGGCCATCCTCGCGTACCTGGACGGCGAGTTGTCTCGAGCCGCCACTCGAAGGGCGAAACTACACTTACAGAGTTGCTGGAAATGCCGATCTGCAGCCGCCGAGCTGGAGCAGTTGGCTCAGACGGCTTCGGCGTTGCTGGCAGGACGCAATGAGGCTGACGCGGCGCACGCGGAAACTGCAAAAGCTCAATTCTTCAGGCGGAAGAAGGAGATTGATGCAACTTGGGTTCGGAGATTGCGACGGCGTACATCGCTGTTGTTCCAGCGGCCGTTCTGCGCGATTGGTGATGCCATTTCGGCCCCGTTCACTGGGTTCGAGCGTGGGACAATATTGTTATCCAATGAACACCGAGAACTCCGAATAGTGGAGGAGCATTGATTTTTTCCCGTGAGGATGAAGGCCGGCGGCTCAGAGCTGAGCTGACGAAGTTGCGATCCGATTTGAGTCAGCTAGATGTACGGCCCTGGCGTCACCCCTTACCTCGCGAGTGGGAAGCGCGGCACCAGCTAGTTCCGAATTCTTATCTCACCATCGCGCCTCGGAATTGCGCTATTGTGCACGATGCTCTACGGCGAAGCCTAGCGGAAACTCGCATCTCCAGATGACCTACACTGGATTGCGATGCTCCTGACCATAACGACCACCCATCAGCCGGTGAGATACGAGAGAGACATTCTTGATCAGGAATTCATTTCATGGCTGAGGAATTTCTCGTCGTTGTGCAAGTACAGACCAGCCGATGCCCTGGAGCAGCAAGGCGTTCTCAATTCGCTGAGGTGGTATGTTGATTACCTAGATTCGCTCGGCCTTAGCGAGCGCTCGTTTAAAGGCTGAGGTGTTCGAATGCTATTGAGCATTGCGAGGCGGGAAATAGGCGACTGACAGAGTCCTGGAAGATCTAATTCATTAGCTGGAGTCTCTTTGAAGTATCCGAATGTCAACGAGCAATGCTACGAAAGAGCATACGGCTGAGTGGTATTCAATCCTTACTCATCCGACCTGCATTTGTAGCGCGCAATCCTGTTCATGTTTGAACTGGACGGTCGGTCGACGACCAGCCTCATCTCCTTCGAATCGAGGGCTGCAGTTCCCACTGACTGGCGGGATCATTCAGACCAGCGAGCGCCGGGGTCTGCGGGCTGATGTCGATTGCGGTGAGCAGTGTCTCGGCTCGGCGACTTTCTCCGGATGTGTAGACAGGCGTGGGTTTTGCCTCTCTCCTCTGTCAGCGGAGATTCTCCGGAGAAAGAGGAAAGCCCGATTTGGCGGCCAAATCGGGCTGAATCTGGTCTGTTAAGTTGCACATTCTAAAGTATGACTGATGGCGGAGAGTGAGGGATTCGAACCCTCGATAGAACTTTTGGTCCTATAACGGTTTAGCAAACCGCCGCCTTCAGCCTCTCGGCCAACTCTCCGCACCGCTGCGGCTCGAAGACCGAGCGCGGGGCTTGAACCTGATTATAGAGCAGTTTTTTAGTCTCGTGCCGAGAAACAAGCTCGAAGCTGATTCTGGTGGTCCGGCGTTGCTCTTGGTTACTCCATCCACTAAGCATTTGTGAAAGAACGCAGCGTCCTCGTCGCTCATTCTCTTGGGAAGCCTTCTAGGTGTGAAGTCTCAATAAACCGAGAACCGGGAAGCTGGGTTTGCGATATACATAGCTATGACCCTCCCGCGCCCCACCATTATCGCCGCTCGCAGCCGCAAGTGTGACCGCTACCCAAAGACCAGACTGGTGACCTGTGGCATCTGGGTTCAAGCGGCCATCACTTCACTATTCGTGTTGTCGCTGGTGCACCCATCGCGGGCGGTTGCAGCAACTCCTGACTTGGAGACCGTGCTGAATGGATCCCGTCAGCGTATTGAGACATTGGACTATCGCGCGACCGGGCGGCTAACGAAGGTGGACCCCAACGGTACGCGCACGAACTACAAGTTTGTTGCCAAAGGTCACTGGTTTCCTGATGGGCTGCGCCTGCTAAGCGAGTTCACGGGTCCTGGCTCGGCGAAGACGCGTCTTCTTCTGCATATGACCTCGACCGGCCACGTGACCATCGAGGCTATGCTTCCAGGCGACAAGGCCGCGAGTGCGGTGCCGTTCGAGCGCTGGAACGAACCACTTCTAGGGACAGATTTCTCTTACGAAGACATGTTGGAGAATCAGTTCTTCTGGAAGGATCAGCAGCTCCTGCCATCTGAGAAATATGGCGCACGGGATTGCTTTGTCCTAAAGAGCGTGCCTGGCCCTCAGGAACGAAGCCATTATGACTCGGTGACCTCGTGGATTGACCGCAGCATTTTTTATCCAGTGCATGTGGTGAAAACATTACACGGAACCACGCAGCAGAAGGATTTCGTTTATTACGGCCTGCGACAGGTCGGCGGAATCTGGTCTGCAACTCAAGTCGAGACAAAGGTCTCGGGCAAGCCTGGCTCCTCGCTACTGATAATTGAAAATGGCACTGGAAAGGCACATCTTACACAAAAAGACTTTGATCTCGGCGAGTCCAGCAAGGAAGAGAAATAAGACGGATCGCTCGTTCCTGCTTCGCAAAACTATACATCGCGTGATTGAACTGTGTTCGCACCCTCACATTACAGGTTGCTTTGCGCGCTTCGAGGCTGGAGTTCCGGACAGGCCAAGAGGCCACCAATTCCAGTCCCCTGCGAGTTGCAACAGTGCCGGCCCGACGACCATCCGCACAACTGTAGCGTCAATGAATACCGCTACGGCAAGCGTAAAGCCCAGCATTTGTACGACCAAAAAGCTACCTACAGTGAAGGCAGTGAAGACGGCAATCATAATGGCAGCGGCACTCGTAATGAGTCCGGCCGTGCGCGCCAACCCTTCGATCACCGCTGCCCTCTCGGATAGACCACGTCGCCGTTCTTCGAGCACGCGGGCAACCAAGAAGACTTCATAATCCATGCTCAATCCGAATACGATGGCAAACGAGAGAATTGGCACAATCGGAAATACCGTGCCGGTTGCTCCGTCAAGCCCTAGCAGCCTGCTGCCGTGGCCTTCCTGAAAAACGAGGACCAACGCACCAAACGATGCCCCGACCGAAAGTAGGTTCAGCAGAATTGCTTTAACAGCTGCAAACAGAGAGCGTAGCCCAATAAGGAGCGCGAAGAGGCTCCCAAGCACAACGCCAATGACCACTTTCGGTAGATACTTCTTTACTACCGCGTCATAATCTGCGTCGAGAGCCGGAATTCCGCCAACGCGCAGTACAACTCCTTGAATACCGGTTATCGCCGAGACATCAGAAGAACGCACCTCTCGCACCCAGCGTATCTGCTCTGTGGGTGTGAGAGCGGCGGTCGGCAGCAATTCAATCAAGGTGGCTTGCCCATCGCTGCGAAGAAAGCTCTTGCGGATCGCCTCGGGCACGTCGGCGATAGAGTCAGCATTGTCGGCCATTCCAGTAAGCGTCGGAAGAGACAAAACCTCTTGCGCTCTGGCATCGCTCTGGAAGTGCTGGGTAAGGCGGCTGATAGCAAGCCACCCGGCCGGCGAGAGCGGCGGAGACTGCTTCGGTAGCTCTACAACAACTCGGAGTGACTGCACAATCCCCGACCGCCCCATTCCCTGGAGCGTATGCAGTGCCTGTACCGACTCGGCCGCAGCCGGGAGTGAGTCACGGTCAGGAAGACCGGGGGAAATTCGGTGTGCCTGGAATGCAAGGATCAGCAACGGAATTCCGGCAACAGATAGAGCGGTCCACGGTCGCCGGGTCACAGCGCTGCCCCATCGCACCCATCGCTTGCTCGCTACTGTTACACTCTCCCGAGTCTTGATCCGCCTGGTTCGAAGATGCACTTTGGCGGAATCGATACGATGCCCCAGCAGCCCAAGTATCCAAGGCAGGATGCAGGTACACAGCATGACACTCAGGACGGTGACCAGCAGTCCAGCCAGGCCGATCGACCGCAATTCGCTAATGGGCACAGCTAGAAGCGCTGAAAAACCGATTGCAACCGTCGTCGCTGAGATTGCCAGTGTTCGCCCTGCTTGCCCCGCAGCGATATCGGCAGCGCGGCCCGGATCATACCCCTCCGCCAGTGCTTCACGAAAACGGCTCACCATAAGCAATGCGTAGTCGATGCCCAGACCAAGGCCGAGCATAGTCGCCAGAT
>CAWGGW010000007.1:0-455778 GCA_963822225.1 uncultured Acidobacteriaceae bacterium
TTCGCAACCTGGGAGACCTGCAGGCTGAGCTCCTGCGTTACGGTCTCAAAGCCCGAGTCAGAGACGTCGACCTTATAGTTGCCGCGCATGACGGCCGCGAAGCTGAAGTTGCCGTCGGAGCCCGACTTGTCCGTTTGGGTCGCGCCGGTATCCGTATTGGTCAGCGTAACCGTCGCACCGGGCAGGACGGCGCCAGTCGAGTCAGCCACGTTGCCCGTGATTCGGCCAGTGTCGCTTTGCCCATACAGATGTGAGGGAAACACCATGCCGCAGTTGTAAGGACTGCAGCGATCAGAGCCGTTCGCCAAGCCAATGGACCGCTAATACGAAGGATCGAATTCCAAAACCTGCCTGTTGCCATGTTGAGACCTCCAAAATGCAAATCATCGCGCTTGCGGTAATCGGTAGAATTTTGAGCGCGACGCAACCATGGAGGACTCGAGGCAGTCTATGCAATAGTCTGTAGTTCCATTGTTGGCCAATTGTGGTCAACTTCGGATCACCTGATAATCAATTCCTTTTGTTATAGATGCAGTGTGACGTCAACAGGTCAAAGGGTCAGGCGCCGATCGAATGTCTCCATTGAACCAAGGAAAGACGAAGTTCCGATTGGCATGATAGATTCATCTCGTTGAGGTAGCAGCAATGTTTCAATCGATCCAGACTCCTCCCAGGACGGCCTTCGGTTCTTCGAGGGCTGATCTGCACACAGGAGAGCTCCTGCAAGCTGGGAGACGGATCAAAATCCAGACCCAGCCGTTCAAAGTCCTCGCAACCCTGCTGGAGGCGGCCCGGAGAGGTCGTAACCCGCGAGGAACTCCACGACCGGGTCCTGGGAACTGGACACAACGGTCGACTTCGACCACTCCATCGGAACCGCCATCAATAAAATTCGCGAGGCCCGGGGAGATCGAGCCGACAATCCCCGCTTCATCGAGACGCTGGCCCGCCGCGGATATCGTTTCATCGCCCCGGGCTCCCACCCGTCAACCATACTGACGCCCATCGTGGGGGCAGCCACCGCCGGAACCGACGAGTCAACCACCATTCCGGATCTGGCGCTGGAACACGGGCCTGCTCCGCCCTCGGCGGCTGACACACGTGCTGTTAGACCTCCTTCCCATCCACGCCCCACTTGGCTGATAGCAACGATTATTGCCTGGGGAGTAATCGCAGCGGCTGCCGCAGGCTATTATGCAGCGAGTTCGCGCACGTCCAACGTCCCTATTCGGATTACCCAGATCACGCAAAACGGAAGAATCTCGCCCGGCGCGCCCTCTATGGAGAATCTTCCGGCATCCGCAACCGACGGCGTCCATATCTTTGCCCCGGTAATTGCGGACGGCCGAGCCGTCCTCTCGCAGGTCTCGATCGATCTTGGGGACGTTCAGCCGGTTCCGCTCCCCAGCGAAATCGCTTCCCCGTCGCTCGGCGATATTTCACCAGACGGCTCCCGAATATTGCTGCGCAGTCATCTGTCACCCGAGTCGGAGCAACCCCTCTGGGTGGTTCCCACCGCCGGCGGATCAGCCCTGCGCGTGTCCAATGTCCTCGCTCATGACGCCACCTGGATGCCGGACGGCAAAGGCATCCTGTATGCCGCGGGCAACGAACTCGCCGTGACCCATCTGCAGGATGGTACTTCAACTCCGTTTGCTACCCTGCCGCGGGGACGAGCGTTCTGGATGCGCTGGTCGCCCGATGGCAAGTTGCTTCGCTTCACGATGCTCGATCCGATTGACCACACCCTTTCTCTCTGGGAACTCTCGGCCGCGGACCACGCCCTTCATCCAATCCTCGGCGGATGGAGCAATCCAGCCTCAGAGTGTTGCGGAACATGGACGCATGACGGCCGGTATTATGTCTTTCAATCCACCCACGGCGGCAATATCGATCTTTGGCGCCTCAGCGGAATGGCACCATCCGGTCCGGTCCAGATCACCAACGGGCCGTTGAGTTTCGAAGCTCCCGTGGCCGACCGGAACAGCCATCGCATCTTCTTCCTCGGCCTCGACAGCCGCTCGGAGACACAGCGGTACGATCCGGAGCGGAAAGAGTTCTTACCGACCCGCAATTTTCTCTCTGCCGCGGGACGGATCAGCTTCTCGCGCGATCACCAATGGGTGGCTTGGCCTGACCTGAACGGACATCTCTGGCGCGCGCGCGTCGACGGAACGGAAAAGATCCAGCTGACCCCAGATTCTTTGCAGGTCTTCCTTGCGTATTGGTCACCCGATGGCCGCCAGCTCGCAATGATGGCGCGCGAACCGGGCAAAGCCTGGCAGATCTACCGCGTCAGCGCCGACGGGGGGAGTCCCGAACGATTGCTCCACGAGGACCGGAACGCCGGGGACCCATCCTGGTCCGCCGACGGACAGTCCATCGTATTCGGCCGCGTCACCGACTTGATGGGAAAAGAAAACGGTCCGCGCAATCTGCAGATTCTCAACCTTGCGAACCATCAAATCACCTCGGTGCCAGGTTCGGACGGTCTATTCAGCCCGCGATGGTCGCCGGACGGCCGCTACATCGCAGCCCTCTCGCTCGATCAGCGCAAGCTGATGCTATATGAAGTAGCCACCAAAACCTGGTCGACGCTCGCGACTACTTCCGTGGCCGATCCGGTCTGGTCTTCGGATGGCAAGTCGATCTACATCCACGCATTCATGGCCGACGCGCAGCCCATTTACCGCGTCTCCGTGCCGGACGGTCATCTCGAAGAAGTCGCGAATCTCTCCGCCTTCCGCGCCGGAGATACCGCCGACTATTTCTTTGTGGGCATCACACCGGACAATCTTCCGCTGGTGCGAGCCAGGACATCCACGGGAAATCTCTACAGCCTGAATTTGGACGACCACTAATTGGCCGCAGCTGGAAAAATGGGTGCCGCAGCGGGGCGCTAGCGATCCGGAAGGCCAGGCTGGGACGAGATTTTCGAAGCCCAGCCGACGCTCCGCCTACAATATATCGGAGTGGCTCCGATATGAAGTAGAAAACGGCTGCCTCGCCGCTCTAACCAGTCTGTCCAAACCTGATTAGTATCAGCGATTTGCGACTGTTATAAAGTGGACGGATAACGGCTGGTTAATTGCACTTCGCTTGCATGGCTACACTGGCCGCAGAGGATATCCCATGTCTCGCTCCATCATCGTCCTACCGGAAGACTCAGCCAAGCCTATCCTCGACGCCATCTCCAAGGCGGCAAAATCCATTCGCGTCAAGATGTTTCTGTTCTCCGATCCATCCCTGCTCGCCGCCGTCATCGCCGCCCAAAAGCGTGGTGTCAGTGTTCGCGTGATGCTGAATCCCGAACGGCGCGATGGCGAGTCGGAAAACGCCGACTGTCGCGAGGCCTTGAAAGCCGCAGGCATCCAGGTAATCGACAGCAACCCGGCATTTGACCTGACCCACGAAAAATCAATGGTCATCGACGACGAGACGGCCTTCATCCAGTCGCTCAACTGGGAGACGAAGAACATCACCGTAACCCGCGACTACGCCCTCGTCACCTCGCATAAACACGAGGTCAGCGAGGTCGCCCAGTGCTTCGACGCCGATTGGAACCGCACCAAGTTCAAGCCGGTGGAGGGATCGAGCCTCATCTGGTGCCCCGACAACGGCCGCCAGAAGTTCGGCGAACTCATCGATGCCAGCAAGCACTCGCTCTGGCTGCAGAACGAGCGTTATCAGGACCCCGTCATCATGGAGCATCTGATCCGGGCGCACGGACGCGGAGTCAAACTTCGCATCATGGCCCGGCCGCCCAGCAAGCTAAAAAAGGGAAAGCTGGAAGAAGGCGTCAGCGGCCTTCGCTCCCTGCAGGATGTCGGCGCGGAAGTTCACAAGATGAAGCACATTAAGCTGCACGCCAAGCTGATTCTTTCGGACGAGAAGGTCGCTATTGTGGGGTCCATCAACATCGCCCCCGGCAGCTTCGACAGCCGACGCGAACTGGCCATCCAAACCGACGACAGCGACATCGTCAAGCGGATTCATAAGATTCTGGAGCACGACTGGGAGAATTCGCATCCGCTCGATCTCTCGGATGCGGGACTCGCGGCGGCACTCGAAAAGCACGATCCTGATGCCAAAGCGCATCTCGGTCTCAGCGGAGCCAAACACTAAGAGTCACGGGCAGGCGGCTTGACCCCGATGCTTAACGAAAACCAGCACTCTCAGGAGTAAGAAATGTCGAAGGCAAGACCAATCAACGGAAACGACGGCCTCCCACTCCCCATCCTGCCACCCGACCGAGACGCCCGCGTCTGGGCAAAACTAGTGCGCATCATGTTCTACACGCCGGGCTTCATGGGCCTGCTGCTGATCAAGACAGGCGAACCGGCAAGCTTCGGCATCACCATCGAATTGCTAATGCTGGCGAGCGCCGCCGCCATCGTTGGAGGAATCTTCATCGGCACGGAGTCGACGGGCGGCGGTGCGAATGCCGTCTCCAAAGTCGCCACCCCCAGCGGCTCGCTCGTCCTCGAACTGCTCGCGGTCGTCCCATTCCTCGCCGCTCTGCCGGGGCTGTTCCATGAACTGGCAACCAGTACCCTGCTGCACACCCACGCGCCCAGCGCCGTGGATATTGCGCTCGGCTACTCGGAATTGCTGCCCATGGTGGCGATCCTGCCATTCATGCTCTACCAACTCGCCGGGTTTGGCACTCTCTCCTTCGTCGTTTCAAAGACTGCCAACTGGATCATCAACATCGCCATCTTCTGCCTTATCGTCGCCAGCTACATGTTCTACCGCGAAGGCGACTACCCCATGGAGAGGCGCCTCTCAGCCCTGCTTGTCATAGCCATGGTCATCACAGTGCTTTACGGCGTACTCAAGTTGATCCAGATGCAGACGAGGTATGACGAGCAATGTCCCACCAAGAAGGACGACAAATAAACATTTCGCCCGACCCGCATTCGTTACGACATGAAGCCCGTGCCGCATTTCGCAATCGCGGCGCCTTCAATGAGTTACAGCCTGCGAATCTACTCCGCTACCAAGCCTAATGAAGGAGCTTGGCCGCTCGATCCAGCTCTGTCTCCTCCAATATATTGGACGATATCCAAACCTCGAGGCGCATAGCGTCATCCTCTCCAGACACCTCAACTATAGATATCTGAAAATGAAGGCCATAGGACCGTTATAATTGTCCCGCGTTTGGCTGTCTGCATGCATCGGTTCTGCACAGGACCTTGAGGACATTGAGTACTCAGGAAGAGCAGCGTAACCTGCTCGCGTGGATAGCGCGGGCAAGCGGCCACGCAACGGAGGCTTCAGCATGCACCGCAAACCCGGTTTGGTATCGGCATCGATTCTCATCTTTCTTTTATTGATCCAGGGCTTCGTACCCATGGTCGAGGCGCAGACAGGACCACCCCCGCCTACCCCGCAACAATTAGATCAGCTGCTCGCTCCGATCGCCCTCTATCCGGACGCGCTCCTGGCCCAGATCACAACCGCCTCCACCAATCCGCAGGAAGTCCTCGACGTCACCAACTGGCTTGCGAAGAATCCCAGCCTCACCGGCCCGGCGCTCACCGATGCAGCCCAGAAGCAGGGTTACGATCCCGCCTTCATCGCCCTCGTCACCTTCCCGCGCGTCCTCCAGATGATGGCGGATAACATCGACGACTACGCCGCAATAGGCATGGCGGTAACAGCAAACCAGACCGAAGTTGCCGACTCCATCCAGCGCCTGCGCGTCCCAGGCCTATGCCGCAGGCTCCTTGCGCTCCACGTCAGAGCAAAAAGTTGAGGTCCAGCAGGCTGCCGGTCAACCCGTCTATGTGATTCAGCCCGCCAACCCTCAGGTGGTCTATGTGCCGGTATACAACCCCACGGTTGTCTATGTTGCGTCACCACCTACAGTTGTTGCAACGTCCTATATCACCTTCGGCATCGGCATCGGCATCTCAGCCCTCTACTACACCAGCAGTCCCTGGGGATGGGGTGGATGGGGATGGGGATGGGGAAGCAGTCGCGTCATCATCTATAACCGCGGCCCATGGGGCGGCGTCTGGGTCGGAGGTTATCGGCCACCGGTCGTCTGGTACCACCCACGCCCCATCGTCTACACCCGCTATCCCGGATACGGCGGAAACTGGGGCTATCGCCCGCCAAACTACCGGCCGCCCTACCCCGCTCGGCCACCCGCCTATCGCCCGCCCGGCCAGTACCCGGGCAACCCAGGCTACCGTCCGCCAGCCAATGGAGGCCGCCCCACCCCAACTCCGTATCAACCCGGCACACGGCCAGGAAACGGCAACCAACCCAGCACCAAACCGTACCAGCCGAATCAACCCGGCACCAGACCAACCAGCCAGGCACCAGGCCAACCCAGCCGTCAACCCGGCCGACCCAACCGTCGACGCGACCGGCTCAACCCTCAACCAGGCCAACTCAGCCTTCGACCAGACCGGCTCCACAACCGGGACAACAAAACAGGCCAGCACCGCAGAGCAGACCCGCTCCGCAGTCTCGCCCCCCCAGCGGAGGTGGCAACCGTCAGGGACAGGGGCCTTCGCCCCGCTAACCTCGTTAGAAACGCGTCACCTCGGAAGGGTGCGTCGCGCGCAGCAGCGTTGCACGCGCCCCTTCCTATGGCGTATAAATTGGCGAATCGCAAACCGATCACCACACGGAATGAAACCCATGAATGCTTTAGTCCGTCGTACCCTACCCACCCTTGCCGCCGTTCTGGCCTTCACGCTCTCCGCGCCCGCAGTCATCGCCCAGACTGCCACGCCGGGACCAACCTGGTCACAGGAAGACACTGTCCGCATCACAACGACTGTCCAAAAGAAGATAGGTGGGCTCAGCAACTACGGCGTATTTGACTGGATAACCTTCGGCTACCAGGGCAAAACCATTGTCGTAAAAGGCTACGCCTCTCGTACGAATCTCAAGAAAGACGTAGACAATGCCCTCAAAGGCATCGCTGGAGTTGCTTCGGTCGATAACCAGATCGAACTCCTCCCATTTTCACCCAATGACGATCGCATTCGGGCCGGCGTCTACAACAGCATCTACACTGCCCCCGGCCTGCGGAAGTACAACGCCAATCAAGGTACAGTTGGCCAGGCGACAGGCCCCGGTCCCAACATTACCCAGATGGCGGGCGGCATCACCGCCGATCCGCCCCGCGGATTCCACGCCATCCACATTATCGTCAAGAACGGCAACGTTACCCTGTATGGCGCCGTGCTCAATGACAGTGACTTCATTCAAGCCGGCATGAGGGCCAACACCGTGCCCGGGGTCTTTAGCGTGGACAACGATCTCGTCAACGAGAACGCTGCCCCCAAAGGGAAATAGTCAGCACCAAACGATGCCCCATGGAGAGAGGCGGGGAATGATCACTCCGCATCCTTCATGGGGCATCATCGCCACCAGCCTCAACATAAAGGGGAAGCCATGTGCATGGAATCGACTGATAAATGGACACGCAGGCAATTCGTCACAGCCTTGGCCGCCTCGGGAGCATTGGCCGGAACCGGGCTTCGCGCGTTAGGGCAATCCCAGTTGAGCCCCGACGACGCCATACACGAGCTAGTCGCAGGCAATCAGCGGTTCGTCGCCGGCAACATCTCATCATTTCCAGACGACATAAAGATTCTGCAGCAAAAGACGGTCCAGAAGCAGGAGCCTTTTGCAGCCGTCCTGGCCTGCGCGGATTCCCGCGTTCCCGTCGAGATCCTCTTCGATCAGACGATCGGCCACCTTTTTGTCAGCAGGGTGGCAGGCAACATCGTCACGCCGGAGATCATGGCGAGCATGGAGTATGCCGTCGCTGTGCTTGGCGTGAAGGCCATCCTGGTAATGGGCCACTCAAACTGCGGTGCAATCAGCGCAGCGATCGCCGCCAAGGAAGTCCCCGGACAAATCAGCGTTCTCTATCAACATCTGATTC
Organism: uncultured Acidobacteriaceae bacterium; assembly: GCA_963822225.1. Taxonomy (GTDB): domain Bacteria; phylum Acidobacteriota; class Terriglobia; order Terriglobales; family Acidobacteriaceae; genus Edaphobacter. Next base: position 7,913 of record CAWGGW010000007.1, read on the forward strand.
CCGGCATTGCAGGCGCAAAAGGAGATGTTCCACTGGCAGCGAAGATGAACGCGGCCTATCAGGCCAAAGTGCTCAGCGAAAGTTCAACCGTCATCGCCAAGGCGATCAAGAACGGTAGCCTGAAGGTTGCAAGCGGAACCTACGACCTGGCCAGCGGCAAAGTCACCTTGAACAGTTGACTCCACCCTGGCCAAGGGCCAGCTCCCTAGTACCCAACGCGCCCAACTCGAATCAGCCTGGAGAAATCCGGAGAATCGCCCGCCGCGTGGGCTGCGTCGTTAATGTGCTCTCGCTCCTTCAGCTCCGGAAAGCTGAGCCCTCCAGTCACCAACCGCCCGCGGTTGTACATCAGTTCGTCCATCGATCCGTTGAGCAGCAGCTGGATACTCCAGCCCTGCGGATTCTCAACCGTCTGCGCAAGCTGTGTATCCATGGTCGACGTGCAGTTCCGGGTCAGCTCGTTGTACCACTCCGGATGGTCTTTCAGTCTGTTCAGATAATCGACATAGCTCATGAACATCGCGCGCGCAACCTTGGGACCAACGTTCACGCGATAGAGGTATACATTCTCCTCCACGCGATAGTTGGTTCGTAGCCGGATGATGTCGCCCTCATCCGCCGCCACGAAGATCAGCCCATACTGCCGGAAGAATCCCCGAACCAGCGAGTAAGACTGTCCCGGCCGGTAACGCGCCTCGATCGAGAACGCCAGGTGTTGGTCTCCGAAATCAAAGCTCAGCATCGGATGACTCGCGAACTTGATTCCCCAATTGTCCAGGAAGAAATCAACCCCCCGAAGCTGCGACAGGTCGTAAGTGCGATCGCTCCAGCAATCCGAGTATTCCTTCTCGGCGCGGTACTTGCAGTTGCGAACGTTGTGCACCACAACCTGATCCCCATTAACCTCCGCCCACGCCGTCCGGTCCACGTCCGGATCCCAAGGCGGATCGTTGGTCGGTTTCAGCGTGAACCACCACATCATCACCAGCAACGAGCAGCCAGCATAGGCGGCCAGTCGCGCCCACGATCCCTTTACCATCCCCCGCACAACCAACAGAGCGAGCGCAAACACCAGAACTACCAGAATCCGCAGCCACGCTCGGCTCACATCGAACCAGAGAGCGGCAAAGGCCCACGCTGTGAACAGAAATACTGCAACCGACATGATTCCGGTCACAATGAACCGTGCAATCTTTCGCCCCTTGGGCTCTAAACCTGCATCCCGCATCTACGCTCCAGTCCTGACCTATCCCGCTTCTTTCAACCTGACTCGCCCGGCCCTTAAAATAGCTTGCCCAGCGAGAAGAACCACTTGATATGCCCCGAATCTCCATATGCGCCGCCAATAAACAGCGGCCCGATAGCCGTATTCGCAATCGCTCCTATCGCGCCATCGGTTGGAAGCCTGCTCACGCCCGGCGCACCAAACATTTTGCCGATTTCAAACATGCTGATCGCATACACATTGCTCCCGATAAAAGGCGGTAGCGGAGCGAGCCGGTACAGATAGCCGGTGCGAAACAGATAAAACTGATCGCCCCGGATCTCGTTTGGGCCGTAGGCCAGCCAGCCGACAGTCCCGCCGTACAGATACTGCGGAAGCCCGGTGCTGTGATACGTAACCGTCGTCCCCCCGCTCGCAAGTAAGTAAATAGAAGCAGGCTTGGAAATTGGCTTAAAATATTCGGTCCCCAAGTATATGTTTGGAAACGGGGAGGTGGATCCAGGGTCCGTATCCACCCAATGGAAATAAGCGTCCGTGGCATAACCCTGCCTCGGAATGATCGGGTCGTCTAAATGATCCGTGCCATAACGAAGCTCCGTGTAACCAACCCGCCCGCTCTCGGACGAGAAGGAGGGAGTTCCCAGTTTCAGAAAAGCATTCAAGTATCCGAACTGATAACCGGCGCGAATCTGCGTGAACCGGCTCTGAGCGATACCAAGGTCGAATCCAACTCCAGCTTGATCGAAGGTGTATTCGGCGATTGGGTTGTTACGTAAGAAAATATTCACCTGCGAACTGCTGGCGTTGATACGTGGCGCGTAAAAGAACGGTGACGTCTGCGAGAACTTCTTGTAGAACTCGCTCGTTATTCCGTATGTGTTTCCAAAGGAGATGTCGTTCCGCAACTCGGATCCGTAGCCCGCGAGATCGAGGAAGGTCAGCCGGCCCGCCAGATTAAATGTCACGTTGTTCGGCTGCGAGCCGTCCACCTGAAAACCAATTTGCAGCAACGGGGGCGCGTATTGTTTTTCCTGAGGCACAATGACGAGACCCACTTCGGAATTCTTTTCCTTCAAGAAATAAGCAGCTGAGTCGAACCGTCCGATACCAGTCAAGCGCGTCAAATAGTTGTTCAGCTTTGGCGTATCGATTGGCTGATTCACCATCGGCTGCAGATAGGGCTGTACCCTCTTCGCCAACTCTGGATCGGTGGAAGTAATCTCGATAAACTTCGGAGCTGGCGCCGGCCGCTGCTTGCGCGCGTCGCGCTTCGCAATGTACTCATCCCAGTCCGCTTGATTCAGTTCATATGGCGACAGCACATTTTCCCTGTCAGCCGCCGCCTGCCAGCCGATCGGGATCATGGAAGAGGTCTTATCGTAGGACATGGCGCTGTACTTCGACACATCAGCTTTGATAACGATGTCCGCATTCTCCATCCCGCGAACCTCGGTCGCCGCGATTCCAATCGCCATGGATTGGCCAAGCACCGAGAACATCGACTGAATCTGATCCGCGGTCGTCGGCGATGTCTGCAAGTGAACCGCAATGACGATGTCCGGATGCATACTACGCGCGGCATCAGTTGGCAGATTGTCCGTCAACGCGCCATCAACATACAGCAAGTTACCCTCCCGAACCGGAGCAAACACCCCAGGAAACGCCATCGTGGCACGCATCGCCACTCCAACCGGTCCGGTTTCAAACATGTGCGGCTTTCCGTCAACCAGGTTGGTCGCTACGCAGCGATAAGGAATCACAAGGTCGTCGAACGACTTCACCAGCGAGTAATCCAGCGTCTCCTTATCAATCACCATCGTGATCTGCTGGCCGGCGTTCAGCCCCGAAGGCAGCGACGCACCCTTCTTGAACCCAATGTCAATGTTCGTTGGAATCGCCCGGGCATCCTCTTTGCGCCGGTAAGCCAGATCCGGATATGGGGTCTGCCCGCCAATCACCAGCGGCCAGTCCATATTCGTTACCAGGGTCTGAATCTCTTCAGGACTATGCCCGGTGGCGTAAAGGCCCCCCACCAATCCACCCATACTCGTTCCAGCAACATAGTCCACCGGAATATGATGGGCCTCAAACCACTTCAGAACGCCGATATGGGCCAACCCAAGCGCTCCGCCGCCCTCCAATGCCAGGGCAATTGTCAGCCGTTTATGGCCAGGACCCGCGGCTGGGGCCACCGGCGGCGGCGCTTCTGGCCTCTGTGACGCAGCACCAGTCTGCGCCGCGGCACCCGTTTGAGCCGCCGCATTCGGCGGAACAGGCGCGGGCGCTGCCGTCGTCTGCGCGAAGGTCGCAACCCCCGACGCCAGTACCGCAAACAAGGCCAGCCCAGCCGTCAGCGAAAAAAAACTGGAGTGCGAGAAGGTCAAATCCGTCCGGTTCATGCAGCCTCCGTTCCTGAATACAAAGGCAGCAAAATACCGCGTCGACATGGAGCCGCTCGATTCTGCGCAAGAGCATTCAGGTTTGACTAAAGTATTTGCAACTTGAAGGCCAGAACCCTGCTCCGTTCCATCTCGCAAAGTACCTGAATAAAAACATACTTAGCCCCGCTATACGAACATCGAAGATTCATACGCCTGCCCTCTCGGTGGAGTCAGCCCAAAATATTGGAGGGTAGACTCCAGCGCCGTCCAGAGCAGAACTGGGAACTATCCGGCGCCAGTCTACCGATTCGACCCGCTGCTCGGCAGCACCTTCTGAAACAGCCAGAAGAGAAACGCCGTCGATAACCCGAACAGCAGCCACCCGTTCAGCGCTTCGACCGACCCCATCAGTCGCCACCTGTCCTCAAGAACCCGCGTCTCGTGTCCGTACGTAGTCATCGCCCCCAGCGAGTAAAGCATGGCAGACCGATAGTTCGGAACCGCCCCAAGGAAAAGGTAAGCCAGGCCCCAGATACCTGCCTCTACTCCGTGCAGGACAGTCGCGACAAAAGCCGTCGCCCCCATCAACACGGAAAATAGGGCAAATGAGTGACGTTGCTTCGCAACTTTATCCTGAATCACAATGGCCCAATGGCTCATGAAGCCGAGGCCCACAACGTGGGTAATCAGAGTCAACACGATCAATAAACAGCCCCAGGCCCAATCTGCCGTCCATGTCGCGCCCACTTGCAAAGGTAGCAACGCGATACCCACAACCATTGTCATTCAGATTTCTCCGATCCGTCCTTGTATGCCGCGGGTGCTGCCGCTCCAGTTTCGCGCGAGCACAGCTCACACCGTCTTCGCCGGCGGATCGGCCTTCGTCGCTGCCTTATCTTCTGTCTTGCGAGCCACACGCGTCACCAGCCCTCGCAGAATCAAATAAGGCACAATCGCCAGAATGAACGCGACAATAATCACCTCGCCCGGATAGACAAAGTGCTGTACATAAATCTGGTACACAACATCGAGGACGCACGCCAGGATGAACACCCTGCCCACACTCTTCCAGCCATCCTTCAGCATCGACTCGCGCGCGCCCGAATCCGTTAGCATCGTCCAAAAGTACGGTGGTCTCCCCGCCTTGGCATCCGCCAGCCCCGACTTGACCGCGAAAAAGGTCGCCATCAACGGTTGAAGCACGATCCTGAACTTCATCGGCCCGGTGACTCGGGCGATCATGTTGTCTGCGATACGTGTAAATAACTGGTCCATAACGTTCTCCTTTAATCCGACAGCGCCAAACTCATTCAAACAGTCATTAATCTCCTGAAGCGGGAACGGCCGGTGGATCGCACGGTGTGATCGACGGCCAGTGTTCCTTCACCGCCAGCAAGCGGAATGTGAAGCCGACCACCACCGCAATTAGCGTCACCGGGAAGAACGCCTGATTGTCCTTCATCGAGATTGCGATACCTGCATATATGCCCGCCGACAAAACCGACGCCGAGACGAGTTGCTGCGAAGGCATCACCAGGTCTGGCGTGACTCCCGATATCACGTCGATAAAAACCCCGCCAGCATTGGTCGCAATCGTTCCAACAAGAATCGCTCCGAAGAATCCAAGCCCGTGGTCAAGTGCCTTGTGCGCGCCCAGGCACGCAAACCATGGCAGCGTAAACGACTTGATGTACGCCAGCGTCCGCGTCCGGAACCGCTCTTCCTTCGACTCAAGGAAGTGAAAGAAAACCACACCCAGCAATCCCATTAGAAGGCAGATGATGAAGTATGCCGAGCCATGGAACGGGGACGGTATCTCAGCCAGCATCAGGTCGCGCGAGACTCCGCCCCCAATACCTCCGAAGAACGCCATGATGACCAGCCCCGCCAGCGTGTAGCCGCGGTTGTGCGATTTGCCGCACGCCACCAGCACGCCGTTCAAGGCGTTCACTCCGGCAGAAAACTGATCGACATGCGGAAAGCTTGGTAAATTCATTTTGTCGTTCCTTTCGCCTAAAACGGCCCTTGGTGGAGAAGAACCCCATAAAAAGTGATGATTCCAATCAGGATCACCATCACCGCCACTACGAACGAAACCGACCAGACATGTTTATTTTCCTTCGCTCCCAGATCGTTCAGAAATCTCCGATGCTGCCACGCCGCCGCAATCAGCCCGAGCGTACCCAGCGCGATCAAACTCAACCCCAGATTCCGAGGTGCGTAGGGACGCGCAACTTTGCCGGCAGCGATGTCTGCAGCCTGGTATTGGAAGAACTTGTAGATCGTGAACCCAAACCCGATCATCGAGAGCGCCGTCCGGATCCAGGCCATCAATGACCGCTCAGACGCCATCACCGTCCGCAGAACAGCGAGATGCGTGCGTTCCTCGGCCAGAATGGTGCCTCGGTCCTTCGGCGTTGCCTCTTGAACATCTAACGACATATATCCATCCCCAAACGATCACTGCAACTTGGTCGCCACTTATTTCGTCCTACACAACCGAAATCCGCTTAGATTGCTCACGTTTCAAGCGTTCCCGGCCAAAATCCGCACTCTCCGCCCCCGACATGTCGGAGCAGACCCAATATGTTGGAGACAGCCCGGCGTCCAATCTGTCCAACCCTGAATGAGGTCCTCAGGCACTTCAAAAGCTGTAATTGAACGATGTGCTGATCCCAACTTCGTTCTTGGTCGCATTGAGGGGGGGCCTGTTGTCGAACGTATCCCACAGGTTTACCTGCAACCCCAGGTCATGAGTGAACTTCACCATATAGCTGGCATTCAGGTTGGTTCTCACGCGGCCGTGGTCCGAAATTCCCGGAAAGATCTGGATATTCGTCTGCAACTCCGTGGTGTTGAAGCGGAACCAGTTATATCCCACGTTCAGCAACCCTTCCAGATTCTGGTCATCCGAATAACCCGCGCTTGCGTCGTAGGCCTCCTTCACGTACACCACGCCCCACAGCCAATACAATTGCGCGCTGTTGGTGCGTATAAAATAACGTCCAAAGCCTCCACCGTAGGTCTGGCGCAGGTTGATGCTCTGCTGATCGCTAGTCAGGAAATCAGCCATGTTGCCGACAAATTTGCGGTGGGAAAGGAAAATGGCAGAGTTGGTCGAGATTTCCTGGCGGTTCGTCGTGTCCGTGTCAGACCGTGCATTGAGGGTCGAAGTCAGGTCCGCGCCAAGCATAAATCTCGTCGTCGTATAAGAGCTTGAGGCGTTCAGATTAAATGCGGCCTCGGTGCTTCCACTGTCATAGCTGAAGCCCAGTCCAACACTGCCCTTAATCTGACTCCACACACTGCTCTTCTGCGACTGAATCCCTACCACGTCGACAGCTTGCACCAGGATCGTCCCCGCAGCAGGAGTGGTGATTGAGAAGTCGCCCGCCGTCCCTTCGCCCAAAGTACTCTTCTGGATCGTGCCGGCCATCCGCTTCCCGTCCGACATCTCCACTTGGAACTCGGCGGTACTCTCCACCCGTTCCACCTGCAGCCAATCCACGGGAATCGGGTCCACAACATACGGCGTCTCGATATACAACTGTCCGTGGTCGAGCTTCTTCACCTTGCCAGTGATCTGGTCGCCGTTCTTCATCACCACTACATCGCGGCGCTGAGCATGCAAGGCTGGCGCCCAAACCAGAATGCAAAGTGCCCAACTATATATAGTGGGCAACCGAAGATTTCTAAGGGGCATTAAACTCACAGCTTTCTCCGCTCTGTCCTCCGCTCAGGCCAACTCCCGCTCGTCAATGCGCGTCTCCTGGATCAGTTCCCAGCTGTTCTGCCCAACCACCGTCAGAAACTCAACCGTCGGCTTCTCCGCCGAAAGTTCCATAATGAATAGAAGCCGTCGGTACGTCTCCGACCGTATGTGCCGCACCAGATCACCCTGCGTCTTCCAGCGGGATTCCAGGCGCAGACTGTCGTCCGTCGTTCCGCGGTAAACCTCGCAACTAATGCAACCTGCCTGAGCCGATGTCGGACCCAGCAGGGAGCACAGCGCCCTCCTGAGTTCCTCGCTCTTCTCAGCCAGAACGCGGATCGATACGCCCGCAATGACCATGCTTGCACCGTCTATCATGAATGGCCTGCTCACCTATGGATTGGTTTAAGCAATGCGAAGTCCAAACCGGCGTCATAAGAGTCGGCTGCATAACTTACCGTATTTCAGCCGCTTCGGCCACTCCGAGCCAGCGCCGGGCTTCGCCGCCACCGCCAAACTCATCGGGTTTATTGGAGGCTCCCCAATTTATTGGGCGGAATTGCCTTTCCTCCGGAATAACCCCTTCGTAATCGCTCCGTGATATCTTTGGCGAAGAAAGTGTGATCCTCATTACACGCAGGCACACTTTGTCGCGAACATGGTAGCCAGGACGACAGAGAGGTTTGCCAGCACCTCTAATGTCGAGCATTAGACAGTGCTTTGGACCAGACGTATAATTCAGGCCCTAATCAGACTTTCCGGCAGCCTAAGAAAAATCGCTTGAGTAATACTCCCTTTTCTCCCGCTCCAAAAGAACAGAACTCCATTGGCTGAGCAGACGCTTCATAGGAAAGCAAGGGAGTAAGAGATGAGCATCGCTTCGACGCCTATTGCAACAGCCACAGAACCTCGCGATTTAAGCGCTTGCCACTCTTTCTGCCGCCGTCCGCAATCACGTTCTCGAACTCACCCCAATATGTTGGGCTCTCGCCGCCGCGAGCCAGTCGGGTATCTGGCTATCTATATGAGCGAAACCCAAGACGAATGGCGAACAACGTGTAATAGTCCCTTGGAGCCAGAACAATGAGCACGAATCCGACGCCTTTCAGCAATCCCTTCGGAGCAGCTCGGTTCAGCAGCCAGAACGCACTCGCTGAAACCAACGACGGCTGCCACAAGTTGATCCAGTCCTTTCCCTTCGCAGTCCTCCTGACAAATAATGCAGGCAGTATCCGCGCCTCGAATCCACCGGCTTCAAAACTGCTTGGCTATCACGAGACAGAGTTGATTGGCGCCTCGATCGGCACACTTCTGCCAGAGTGGTTCCACGTGGCTCACGCGGACGATCGCGCTCAATTCGCAGCGCAAGCAGCGACCACGCCAACGGACGCCGGCAAGCAAATTTGCGCGCTAAAGAAGGATGGCCGCGAAATGGAAGTCGAGATAGGGCTGTCCACGATCCAAACCGCGGAAGGCCCCATGGTTGTCACCTCCATCACCGACATTACGGAAAAATCGCGCTCCAGGCGGGACCTTGACGAAGTGAGCCGGCAGCTCTCTGAAGCCAACGAGAAGATCCGTGACATGCAGGAGCGGTTCGGTACCGAAATCCTCCACCTTAAACACGAGATCAAGCTCGATTCCGTGCACACAGACATCGTCGGCCAGTCTCCCGCTCTCCTCAAGGTGCTCAAGGATGTTGAGATGGTGGCCGCCACTGACTCTGCCGTGCTCGTGCTCGGAGAGACCGGCACCGGGAAGGAACTCATCGCGCGGGCCATCCACCGCAATAGCAAACGAAAAGGCCGGCTGATGGTCAACGTCAACTGCGCCGCCTTGCCCGCATCCCTCGTCGAAAACGAACTCTTCGGTCGCGAGCGCGGAGCCTACACCGGCGCACTCACCCGCGAGATCGGCCGCTTCGAACTCGCCGACCGCTCCACCATCTTCCTCGACGAAATCGGCGAGCTTCCTCTCGAACTTCAGGGCAAGCTCCTCCGCGTCATCCAGGAGGGCGAATTCGAAAGGCTCGGCTCCTCCAAAACCATCCACGTCGACGTCCGCATCATCGCCGCGACCAGCCGTGACCTGGAAAAGGAAGTCAAGGAAGGCAAGTTCCGCGAGGACCTCTACTACCGCCTCAATGTCTTCCCCATTCGCATTCCCCCACTCCGCGACCGCCGCGAAGACATTCCCATGATCACGTGGCACTTCCTTCACCTGCTCGGCGACCGCATGGGCCGAGACGTGGAGATGGTTCACGCTACCACCATGGCCGCACTGCAGCATTACCACTGGCCCGGTAATGTCCGCGAGCTCCGCAACGTCATCGAGCGCAGTCTCATCGTCAATCCCGGCCCCGTCTTTGTAGCCGAGCTTCCGCGAGGCTTTGCCGCAACCCACATGTCCGGAAGCACCATCGAGGAGATCGAGCGAAATCACATCGTTCGGCTCTTGGAGCAGAGCGGTTGGCGAGTCAGAGGCCCCGCCGGCGCAGCCGAAGCGCTCGGCCTGAAACCAACCACTCTCGAAGCCCGCATGAAGAAACTCGGAATCTTCCGTGGCACACAGCAAGTCCGGCCAGGTTAGCTCCTTCTCCAACAGCTTGGGCCGCCCCCGGCTTGAAACGCTTCAATCGTCGTCCCCTTACTTCACAGGCGCCGTTTCCAGCGAGAAGTAGAGGTGCAGCACAATCCCAATGTCGTTTACTTGCGCATTGGGTTTCTTGCCCGTGTTGTTGTCGTGTTCATAGTAAGTCTCGAACTGGACATGCCCTCCCACCGGGAAGAAGCACCCCGCCGTCAGCGCGGTCGTTGACCATTTACTGTACTGGCTCAGGTAGTAGGGCTCGCCGGACACATAAGGGATCAGGTGGTACCCGCGGATTGCGACCGTCTTATCTACCTCTACCTTGTTCCGGTACCGCCACGTCATGACTCCACTCTTCCATGTCAGGTCAGCACGATTCCGCTCCGAAACCAGGAACGAACCTTTCAGCGGAAAGTGCGAAGTCGTCTCCACAGTCATCCGATTCTGAAACGCAGTATTGTCGCCCGTAATCGAGCGGTAATTGATCTCCGCCACCAGAAATCTCGACTTCGAGTCGTCCAGATCGAACGTCGTAACACGCTTTAGCCGGATCAGCGGTTTCAAGTAAAAGTCCATGGCCGGTCCAACCGTCAGTTGCACCGGATCGCCGCCACTTCGATCGCCCTGCACATCGAACCCGGCGCGCATCATGCTGTTCAACTTCAAGTACTCTTCAAACTCCGGCAACACCTGCACATCTTCCGCGTGAGCCGCCAACGGCAGAAAACACAGCAGGGATGCACAAGCAAGAATCGTTTTTTGCGCCCAATTCATTTGTTCTCCATCGGGCGCCAGGGTTCTCTGCACCTTGGAACGGCTGTAGTTCTTCAGTCCACACGTTGACGCAGCAGAGGAATCGGGCGCGCGCGTGCGAACCCATCTGGTTGCCCTCTAAACCTTGGAACCACCGTAACTATTGCAAGCCACATACCAATGCCTCTGACCGCACCCGAAAGCCCATCTGCGAACCCCCGCCCTCCCTGTCCCGGCGCTGCCGCTCAGTGACAAAGGATTCAGAAGCAGTGATTTGCCCACCTCTCCGGCAGGCAAATCGATACCAGCCGTCACCCCATCCTCAGCTCACCCCAACTCAATCCAGCTCGGCCAGGATGTTCCCCGACTCCGACATGTTGGAGTCTCCCCGAAATCTCGGAGTATCGGTCCCAACAAAATTCAAAAAACACCCGCAGAAAACCCCGCAAGTTGATGAATGGTCTCTACTTTGCCCCACTTCAGGCTGCATTTCCCCTTTGGCCTCCCGCTTGCTACTTCGCATAGCAAGCAGCCTGGGACGCCGCGGATCGGGATGACCCAAATCCCCTTGATAGCGTGTCCAGGTTGAGATCACTATAAGTCGTTCCTTGAAGGACAATCGGCGATCTTTCATCGCCGGAGCCGATCAAACGGGACGAGGAGGAAGTTCAAATGAAGTGGATTCTATCGGCGGCCCTGGTGGCCAGCTTGTCTCTTGTTCCCTGTGCCGTGGCGCAGACCGCAAGCGATCAACCCCCCACCGCGGACGCACAGGACGCAAACATCTCCGCTTACGTTGAGTTGCTGCGCTCCGATGTTCGCACCACCAAAACAGCAGTCATGGGCCAGATGATGGACCTCAACGACACCCAGGCAGCAAAGTTCTGGCCCATCTATCGCGAATACGACCTCAAGTTGGCTGAGATCAACGACAAGAAGATCGCGGGCATCAAGGAATACGCGAAAACTGCCGACTCCATGACGAACCAAAAGGCGGACGAGTTGGCGAAGCTCTCGCTCAGCCTCGAGTCTCAGAAAACTGACCTCAAGAGGGTCTATTTCGAAAAGGTAAATGTCGCACTCGGCGGAATCCTCGCTGCGCGCTTCCTCCAGGTCGAAAACCAGCTCCTCATGCTGATCGACCTTCAAATCGCATCGGCACTCCCCATCGTGGGCACCAAACCGGCTAGCAACTGAACTGTCGAAAGGTATCAAAAGCAATGACCCGAGCAAAATTCATAGCATTCGTCGCAATCATCATCCTGGTAGCGGGCGCGCACGCGGACACCCTAAGGCTGCGCTCCGGCCAGACCATTCAAGGCTCCTTCATTGGCGCTGACTCCACCCAGCTCACCTTCCAGGGATTGGCCGGCCCGCCGGTCACATATCCAATCGCAGACGTCGCAGGCGTCTCCTTTACCGCCCCACCGCCTCCGCCGCCTCCACCGCCTCCACCCGTGGCCGCAACCCCTCATTCAACCCACGCAACACTCCTAGCCGGATCGCTGGTTAGCGTGCGCATGCTCACAGGCCTCAGCACAGAACAAAACCATGCTGGGGATCTATTCACCGCAACTCTGGACTCAGACCTGATGGCCGGCAACGTAGTCGTCGCTTACAGAGGAGCAACAGTCCACGGACGGGTGACCAAGTGCGACAACGCCGGACGCCTCGCCGGAAAGTCGGAACTCCAGGTCGAACTCATCGACATCGTCATCAATGGAGCTGCGATCCCCATCAGCACCAACGGATTCCAGCAGACCGGCAAAAGCGAAGGAGCCGCAACCGCAAAGAAGACCGCTGGCGGAGCCGGCCTCGGAGCCATCATCGGATCCTTCAGCGGCAATGCCGGCAAGGGCGCTGCCATTGGAGCTGTATCCGGACTAGGCGTCTCCATGATCAAAAAAGGTGGCCCCATCAGCTTCCCCTCTGAGACGCTCCTGCAATTCAGTCTCAGTCAACCAACCGTCGTCCCGATTCAGCATCGCTGAAGCACGCAGCACCAGTTCGCAGGGCCCAGGGAACTCTCTGATTGGAGAAAACCATGAATTCAGTTCGCTCACGTCACCTTACAAGGCTCACCTTGATCCTTTGCGCTCTCTTCGTCGCATCGGCATCCGCCTTCGCCCAAACCGTTAACTACAACGTCATGCCCGGCACCGACTGGTCCAAGTTCCACACCTATAAGTGGGTCACCATCAGCGGAACAGAGCAGGTTGATCAAATCCTCGATGCGCAGATCAAGCAATCCATCGACGCTCAACTCGCCGCCAAAGGCTTCGTCAAAAGCACTGGCCCGACCGCTGACCTCGACGTCGCCTACCAGGCCGCCATCAAGCAACAGCAACAGCTGAACGCCTATGGCACGGGTGGTGGATGGCGATTCGGAGGCGGCATGGCCACCGTAACCCAGACCACCATCAGCACCGGCACACTTACCTTTGATGCCTACGACGACGGGGGTCAGACCATGATCTGGCGCGGCTCTGTTACCAAGACTCTCAACCCGCCCAAAGATCCAAACAAGAAACAGCAGAACCTCGACAAAGCCATGGCGAAGCTCCTGCAGAACTTCGGGCCACCTCCCGCAAAGAAATAATCCCGACAGCGCCGCGAATCCCATCTCGCGGCGCGCCCCAACTCAAGTGGCTTAGCAAACCGGCATCAGCCAATCCGCACGCATCCGATACGGCGGCTTGGAAGGAGAAGTCAATGCAGAAATTCATTTCGTCCAGGCTCGCTTCAACCGCAATCATCGCCACGACCCTCGCAGTCCTCGCTTCTCCTTCGTTCGCCCAAGGCCCCAGCCCCGAACTCCAGCAGAAGGTCGCCGCAATTCGCCAGTCCGTAGCAGCTAATAAGGCGCTTCAGCAGCACTACACCTGGACCGAAACTCAGAACATGCTGCTCAAGGGCGAAGTCAAGTCGACCAAGGTTTCGCAGTGCATGTACGGCCCCGACGGGACGGTACAGAAAACACCCGTTGGCGGGTCTGCTCCCGCTGCAACTCCCGGCGGAGTAAAAGGCCGCATCGTCCAGAAGAAAAAAGACGAGATGCAGGACTACATGGAGCGCGTTGCCTCGCTTATCCAGCGCTACACCCCGCCTGATGCCGCGGCGATGCAGGCTTCCCTGCAGGCTGGCAACGCGGCCATCGTTCCCGCCGCCGGTGGCGTGGTGTCCATCACCTTCAACAGCTATGCGAAGCCCGGTGACGCGGTGACTGTCACCCTCGATTCCGCCACTAAGCAGATCCTCAGCTTCAAAGTGAACACCTATCTTGATTCTCCCCAGGACGTCGTCACCCTGAATGTCGTCTTCGCCAGCCTTCCAGGTGGCCCCAACTACGTCAGCCAGACAGTTCTCGACGCCACTTCGAAGCAGGTTCAGATCCAGACCACGAGCACCGGTTACACCAAAATCAGCTGATCCTTCGCCGTTCTTCGAATCCGGCCGCAAGTGCCGGCGCCCACTCATCAAACAGTGGGTGGATTGATCTCCTGCTCCAATATTTTGGGCGATTCGGACAGGACATGCACTTGCGGCCTTTGCCCAACTCCAATTAACTCTTTTCCTATCAACATCTTTCGCTTGGGTCGAGTTCCTGCGCAGTTCGGCTCTCCACGTGCCCTATGTATTTCCAGCCGAAGAACTCACCAGAGGGTCAGATGAAGAAATGTACCAGCTCGTTATTCGCCGCAATCGCTATAGGCCTGTTGTCCAGTTCGATCGCTTTACCCGCACAACAAAGCAAATCCGCCGCCGAGCCCGCTCCCATCGAACCTGAAGCCGCCGAAGTCGCCACACAGGCCCCCGAGGCAGGCGCAGCCGGCGCCGACGCCCTCCGCAAAGCGTCCCAGAACCCAGTCGCCAGCCTCATCAGCGTCCCCATCCAGAACAACGACAACTTCGGCATCACTCCTGGAAACCGCATCCAGAACGTGCTCAATGTCCAGCCGGTCATTCCCCTCAGCCTCACGAAAGACTTGAATCTCGTCATTCGCTGGATCACCCCCATCATCTACCAGCCTCTGCCCAACTCCGCACCGCCCAACGGAACCGGCGTCAACGGCCTCGGCGACATGCAACCCACTTTCTTTCTGGTCCCCAAGAAGACGACAAAGATTATTTATGGCGGCGGTCTCATCATGCAGTTGCCCACCGCTACCAGCCGCTATACCGGCCAGGGAAAGCTCGCCCTGGGACCATCCATCGTCGTCCTTGCACAACCTAAGAATTGGACCCTTGGCTTCCTGGCCAACAACGTCACCTCCGTTGCCGGCGGCGGCCAGCGCACCCAGGTCAATCAATTCCTGCTCCAGTACTTCATCAACTACAACCTCAAGCATGGCTATTACCTCACGTCCGCCCCGACGCTCACCGCCAACTGGAACGGCGGCTCCAGCGGCACCTGGACCATCCCCTTCGGGGGCGGCGCCGGAAGGATCATGAAACTCGGGTTCCAACCCGTCAACATCAGCGGCTCCTTCTATGGCAACGTTGCCTACCCCTCAGGAACCTCCACGTGGAACGCAAAATTCCAAATCGCGTTCCTCTTCCCCAAACTCACCAAAGAACAGCAAATCGGCATGATGGAACAAAGACTCAAAGATCTCAAGCAACCGCCACCGCCCCCGGCGCAGAAGTAGAACCAGCGCCAAGACCAGTACCCGGTCGCGTCACAACAACCCGGGTCCACCGCGTAGAGGAATTTCCAAATGGCAGATCAGATCGATTCTTCTACCCCGGCCGCGCCCGAGCCAGTCGCTATTGAATCATTCGACTCCGAATCCGACCGCTTCCAGGCATTCGTGCCCGATGGCTGGTTCTATCGCGTCGAACAGACTCTCGGCCTCATCGGTCCCAGCCGTTGGACAATGGCGCAGCGCGTCGCAATCTTGATCGCCATCGGCTGGCTCCCGCTCCTGTTAATCACCGCCATTACAAATCCTGCGGCGCTCCACTCCCTCCTTATCGATGGCCGAATACACGTCCGCGCGCTTATTTCCATCCCCGCCCTGCTGGTCGGAGAGATGATGATCCAGCGCCAGATATCCGAAGTCTCCAGCTACCTCCATCAGGGAAGTCTCCTGGATGATGCCGACCTCGGATACATGGAAAACCTCAGCGCCTCGATTGCCCGCATGACCAATGCAGCGATCCCTCAACTCGTCATCCTCGCCCTGGTAATTCTGCGCGTCGTCCTCGGGTTCGACAATCTCACCGATATGGCACCTTGGTTCGGAGAGCGGACAAGTGCGGGGCTCCACCTCACCACTGCCGGCTGGTACACAGCGCTCGTCTCTCTGCCACTTTGGGCATTCCTACTCGGAATGACGGTCTGGAGTTGGCTGCTGTGGGTTTACTTCGCCTTCAAACTCTCCCGGCGCAGACTCCGCCTGGTGGCATCGCATCCCGACAAGCAAGGCGGCCTTGGCTTCCTCGGGCTCTCAGCCTCAGGCTTCGCTCCCATTGCCCTCGCCCTGTGTTTCTCCATCGCAGCCGCCTGGCGCCACGAAATCGTCCATCACCAGGCCAATCTGTGGGATTTCAAGTTCCACGCCATCGTCCTGGCCGTGTTCATCGCGGTCATAGCGGCTGGCCCGCTCATCTTCTTTGTGCCGCAACTCGTTGCACTTCGCCGCACCGGAATCCTCGACTATGGCGTTCTCGGCCAGTTCCATAGCACCAAATATCACGAGGCCTGGGTTCGCACGCGCGCACAACAGGACACCAAAACCCTCCTCGCACCCGAGAACAATACCCTTCTCAACTTCGGAAAAACCTACGACAATGTCGGCGCCTCCCAGATCTTTCCCGCCACCCAGAGCTCGTTCTATCCTCTGGCCGTCGCCATCGTAATTCCCTTGGTCTATGTCGCCTCGGCCCAGATTCCATTCGTCGACATCCTTAAAGATCTGCTCCACGCACTCAAGTAACGACCACGCATTCGGTGACCTGCAGCGCCCGATCCCAACCTTCCCCTCAGCCGGTCCACACCGTCGTCCAGACCTCCTGAAGGGAAACTTCATTGTGAGCTGCCCTCATCCAACAGAGACACTGCGATGGAATCTTGTCGGCCAAATCAAAGTCCCCGGATACGACATCGCGTTCTCACGGCCATGAAGGCCCAGTCGAAGCAGCTATACCAGCAGTTCTGCATCATCCTCCGGGCACTTCGCCATCCCGACGTCCCCTGGTACTCCAAGGGAGTCTGCGGACTCGCCGTCCTCTACTGCGCAAGCCCCATCCAGCTCATCCCAAACTTCATCCCCGTCATCGGCCAGTTGGACGACGTCTTCGTCATCGCGATGAGCATCAAGCTGCTCAAGCGCTCCGCCCCGTCCTTCTTTCTCGAAGCCGCGCAGAAGGAAGAAGCCAAACAGAAGGAACAAGCCGCGCCAAAAGAACTCGGCATCGCTCCGCCCGCCTAACGCTCTCCAACATGTTGGGGCGTTCCCCCAAAATGGGCTGCCCAGCTCTGCTTCACCCGCCATTCATCAATCCCGCAAACACAGGCAACTACACGACTTCTTCCTCAATCTTTCGCCGAATCCATTTGGCTCGCCACTTGCACTCTGATTGCCCCGTCGCTTCAACTTAAGAAGGGTAGAAGAATGTCTCCAACGCCAGCCTTCGCTCCCCCGGCCAACTCTCCGCCCGCTTTTCATCTGCTCGCCAAACCGAGCGGCTCCACCTGCAACATCGACTGCAAATACTGCTTCTTCCTCTCCAAGGAAGCTCTCTACCCCGACGAGAAGCAGCGCATGTCCGAGGAAACCCTCGAAACCTACATCCGCCAGCTCCTCGAGTCCCACCGCACTCCCCAGGTCACCGTCGCGTGGCAGGGTGGCGAACCCACCCTCATGAAGCTCGAATTCTTCAAGAAGTCCATCGAGCTGGTCGAAAAATACAAGCGCCCCAACCAGCAGGTCCAGCACACCTTCCAGACCAACGGCATCCTCCTCGACGACGAATGGTGCGTCTTCTTCAAGCAGCACAACTTCCTTGTCGGCCTCAGCTGCGATGGCCCCCGCGAGATTCACAACACCAACCGCGTCGACCGCGGCGGCGCCGGAACCTTCGACAAAGTCATGAACGGCTGGCGCAAGCTGCGCGAGCATAAAGTCGACTTCAACATCCTCTGCACCGTCAACGCCGCCAACGAGATGCACGGCCGCACCGTCTACCGCTTCTTCCGCGACGAGCTCCACGCCGAGTGGGTCCAGTTCATCCCCATCGTAGAACGCGCCTCCGCCGACACCATCCAGATCGCCAACCTCGGCTGGAGCGACCGCCCCGACCACAAGCGCCTGCTCTACACCCAGTCCGGCAACCTCGTCACCAACCGCACCGTCGGCGGCAAGCAGTACGGCCAGTTCCTCATCGACATCTTCGAAGAGTGGGTCCGCCACGACGTCGGCAAAGTCTACGTCCAGCTCTTCGACGTCACCCTCGAAGCCTACTTCGGCCGCCACCTCCTCTGCATCCACGCACCTACCTGCGGCTACGGCCCCGCCATCGAGCACAACGGCGATCTCTACTCCTGCGACCACTTCGTCGAGCCCAAATTCAAGCTCGGCAATATCCACGAAACCCACATGCTGAACCTCGTCGCCTCTCCCCAGCAGCGCAGGTTCGGCGACGACAAGCGCGACACCCTTACCTCCCAATGTAAAAGCTGCGACGTCCGCTTCCTCTGCAACGGCGGATGCCCCAAAGACCGCTTCTCACTCTCCCGCGACGGCGAACCTGGCCAGAACTACCTCTGCGCGGGCCTCGAACTCTTCTTCCACCACACTCGCCCCGCCATGCAGACCATGGCCCGCATGTTCCAGAGCGGCAAACCACCCGCCGACATCATGGCCCAGACCCTCGACGAGGACAATCGCCGCGACTGGAACCATCCCTGCCCCTGCGGCAGCGAAAAGAAGTTTCGCAGTTGCCACGGCAACCGCAGCCCAATCTCTCCCTTCACCCGAGTCGACCAGCAAGACGACGCAAGGACGGTGAAGGAGGAGGCATCCGCGGAATTACTCGCGGCAGCCGAGCCGGGATTGCACGAGATTTCGTGCGCCCAGCCGGATTCAAATCCATGAGTTGAACACTGCAGCCCTCCCCAATTTGTCATCCGGAGCTGCGGTCAACCAAGGAGATTTCGAGTTTCCCGCAGATCAATCGACGTTCGCCGGTAAGTACCGGACACCGCAACACTAAACCGAAAACTGAAGGAAGGAATAATTTATGGCAAAGCAACCAAATATCATCGTTCTCTGGGGCGATGACATCGGCATCTGGAACATCAGCCACTTCAGCAAGGGCGCGATGGGCTACCGCACCCCCAACATCGACCGTATCGCCGATGAAGGTGTCTCCTTCACCGACTACTACGGTCAGCAGAGTTGCACCGCAGGCCGCGCAGCCTTCATCACCGGTCAAAACCCGCTCCGCACCGGCCTCACCAAGGTCGGGATGCCCGGCGCAGATCTGGGTCTCCAACCCGAAGATCCCACCATCGCTGAAGTGCTCAAGCCCCTCGGCTATGCAACCGGCCAGTTCGGCAAGAACCACCTCGGCGACAAGAACATCTTCCTGCCTACCGTCCACGGATTCGACGAGTTCTTCGGCAACCTCTATCACCTCAACGCCGAAGAAGAGCCTGAGCTCCCTGACTATCCCAAGGATCCCCGCTTCAAGGCCGCGTTCGGCCCGCGCGGCGTTCTCCACTGCAAGGCAACCGACACCGTCAGCACTCTGCCCGACGATCCGCGCTTCGGCCCCATCGGCAAGCAGACGATCGAGGATACAGGACCGCTCACCAAGAAGCGCATGGAAACCATCGACGAAGAAATCACCGCCGGTGCCATCGACTTCATGGAGAGGCAGGCCAAGGCGGATAAGCCCTTCTTCCTCTGGTACAACTCCACCGCCATGCACTTCCGCACCCACGTCGCTGAAAAGAACCTCGGCAAGAGCGGCCAGGATCCCTACAGCGATCGCATGGTCGTCCACGACGAGCAGATCGGCGAAATCCTCAACAAGATCGACGAACTGGGCATCGCCGACAACACCCTCGTCATGTACTCCACAGACAACGGCCCCGAGAACGACACGTGGCCCGATGGCGCAAACACCCCGTTCCGCGGCCAGAAGGACACCAACTTCGAAGGCGGATGGCGCGTGCCAAGCTTCTTCCGCTGGCCAGGCAAGATCAAGGCTGGCTCCGTACTCAACGGCATCGTCTGCCATCAGGACATGCTTCCCACCTTTGCGGCAGTTGCCGGCGAAACAGACATCAATCAGAAGTTGATGGACGGCTGCAAGCTCGGCGACAAGACGTTCAATGTCTGCATCGATGGAATCAACCAACTGCCCTATCTCACCGGCGCAGTGAAGGAGAGCCCCAGGGATCACTTCTTCTACGTCAGCGATGACGGCGGCATCATGGCAATCCGTGTAGGCGACTACAAGTTGACGTTCGAAAGCCAGGACGCCATTGGAACCATGAAGCTGTGGCAGCATCCCTTCACCAAGCTGCGTGTTCCTTATGTCTACCACCTGCGTCGCGATCCGTTTGAGCGCGCCGACTTCAACTCCAATACCTACTGGGATTGGATGGTGGATCACGTTCCATACCTCTACGCCGCACAGGCAATCGTGGCGAGGCAGGTCGCGAACTTCATCAAGTTCCCACCCCGCCAGAAAGCAGCTTCCTTTAACCTCGACACGGTCATGGCGTCACTGGGACCAGCCCAGGCCGCAGCAGCCGCTGCCAAAGCAAAGGCCGCAGCAGCCAAGTAGCTCCATAACCCGCTGAAGGGGGAGCCGAATACTCTCCCTTCAGCAACCTACAAGTTTGCAGTACTTCTTCCCGGCGGACCTCCGTCCGCCGGGGATTTCTTTTGATTCAATATCCGCGAGTCCATCCATGAACGAATCCTTCGCAAAACAATCTCGCTACTTCTTTTGGATCGCCGGCGCCATCACCGCCCTCGGCACATTCCCCCTCGCCATCTGGCCCGTCGCCGCACCCCGCGTCCTCATGGGCCTCACCTACGACCAAAGCCCTCAGATGACCCCCATGGTCGGTCACTGGGGCCTCATGGTCGCTCTCCTCGGAGTCCTCCTCTTCGTCTCCGCCACCGCCAAAGAGCTCCGCCGATCCACCATCATTTACGCCATCATCGAGAAGGTCTACATCGTCTCCGCCGCCGCGTACTGCTTCGTCATAGGCGCCCCCTACGCCCACTGCTACCTCGCGGCCCTCGTAGTCGACGGAATCCTCTCCTTGGGCGGAATCTGGTACCTCTTTCGCAGTTGGCGGCTCCAGCAGGCCTGAGCCCCTCCAGGCCGGAAGGCCCGCTCCGCCCGCAAAAAAATCGGCTATCAAGCCCCCGATGGCCGTAACCCATGCTTCATCATTCACTTAAGCGCACAAACGGGCGGCATTTGAGTTATGTCCAATCCTCTATACTTTAAATAGTGGCAAAAGAAAAAAGAGCCGCCGTCCGGCCTCTCTTTTCTCTTCGCAATCTATGCCGGTGACAATACGATTTCGTAATGCTGCGAGAGAACTCCGCCGCTCTCTCCCCATAAGTCCTTACGAATCTTATTTTTGCCGATAAACATTTTATTTTCTTATATTTGCAAGCAGTAAAAACTGCAATGACAACAAAAAGAAAGACTTATGACCACCACCCCCCCCGGGGGGGGGTGGCACCAGGGGGATGAAACATGATCGACGGACCATCGACGCAAGCATCCGACCAGGTCCGCAGTTTCTACGACCGCTACCCCTATCCGCCCCCGGTGGAAAGCCTCGATCAGTATCGCAAGTCATGGCAGGACAGCAACAAACGCCGAACGGACTTCCATCTCCACTGGCCCTATAAGCCGTTCGCAGAAGACTTTTCCATCCTCATCGCCGGCTGCGGCACCTCCCAGGCTGCAAAACACGCAATCCGCTGGCCCCAGGCTCAAGTCACCGCCATCGACCTCAGCGCCACCAGCATCCGCTCGACCGAAGACCTGAAGCGCAAGTACAACCTCACCAACCTCGAAGTCCACCAACTCCCCCTCGATCAGGTCGCCAAACTCGGCCGGACCTTCGACCAGATCGTCTGCACCGGAGTCCTCCACCACCTCCCCGACCCCGACTCCGGACTCGCCGCACTCGCGTCCGTCCTCGCCCCCGCCGGCGCAATGCACCTCATGCTCTACGCCCCCTACGGCCGAGCCGGAATCTACATGCTGCAGGAGTTCTGCCGCCGCGTCGGAATCCCCGCCACCGACGAGGGCATCCGCGACCTGATGGCCGCGCTCCGCCTCCTGCCGCATGCGCACCCGCTGCACCTGCTCCTCACGGAAGCGCCCGACTTCCGCCACGAATCTGCCCTGGCCGACGCGCTCCTCCATCCCCAGGATCGCGCCTACTCGGTTCCGCAGCTCTTTGACTTCATCCAGCGCGCCGGCCTGTCCTTCGGCCGCTGGATCAAGCAAGCTCCTTATCTGCCGCAATGCGGCCTGCTGGCGCAACTTCCCCAGGCTGCGCGAATTGCGAGCCTCCCCCAGCAAGACCAGTACGCCACCGCGGAACTCTTTCGCGGCAACATGCTGCGTCACAGCGCCATCGTCTACCATTCCGGCGCCGTAGCCCAAATCGGCTTCGCTGGCAGTGAATGGCAGAACTTCATCCCCATCCGCCTGCCCGACACCATCTGCATCGAGGAACGCCTGCCCCCCGCAGCCGCCGCCGTTCTCATCAACCGCAGCCACACCAACCGCGACATCATCCTGCCAATCAGCGCGCCCGAGAAGCGGCTCTTCGATGCCATCGATGGAACCAGGAGGGTCGGCGAAATTCTCCAGCTTTCGCCGGCATCGTCCCGCGAACTCGTTCGCGGCTTCTTTGAGCGCCTGTGGCAGCACGATCAGGTCGTGTTCGCCGCCCAAAATATTGGACCCGCTCCAAGCCAACCCGATGACCAGCCGCCGGCTTATCCTCAGGAGGCCAGCTAAACGGCGGTCAGCAAATAACTTACCGCGTCGCGAAGTATGGATGCTCGCTTGCTCTTCTGCAAAGAGGCACAAAGAAATGAGGGGTATCATGGACGATCTTTACCTCAAAACAGAGAACGAGTTAGCCATCGACCGCACTTACATGGCTACAGCCAGAACGTTGATGGCAGCCGACAGAACCCTGATGTCGTGGATCCGAACCGGAATCGTTTTACTCGGCTGCGGCTTCACGGTTTACAAAGTGCTCCTCTTTCTCGGCGAAGCCATGCCCAATCATCCCTTCGCCTCGCAGGAGCCCGCGCACTTCGGCCTCATCCTTATAGCTCTTGGAACGCTGTGCCTGCTGTTTGGCCTGTCCGACCACTACCGAACGGTCCGTCAGTTCGCCAGCAAGAGCCGTTACGGCATCTGGAATCTTCGCCTTCATCATGGCAGTTGCCACAACATTTCTCGCGTTCTACCTGCTGATATCCATCCTCGCGCGCACCCAGTTTCTCTAGTCACTTCGAAAGAGCCCAATGGAGCCCGTCTTCGCGATTCGCGCCGTAGAGATCGTCGCCGTAACGCTTGAAGTAGTTGGCGTCGCCGTCATCGGCATCGCTTTCCTTTACGCCGGACTCCGCACCCTCATCCTCTACCGGCGAAGAGATCACAATGTCTTCGGCCAGCTAAAATCCATCATTGGTCAGGCACTCCAGTTAGGACTGGAATTCCTGGTCGCCGCCGATATCATTCGAACCGTCACCGTAGAACCTACCCGGCAACAGATCATCTCACTCGCCCTGCTGATTCTCGTGCGAACCTTCCTAAGCTGGTCCATCACAGTGGAACTCGAAGGTTGCTGGCCCTGGCAAGTCGCCAGGCTGAAGATGAACGAATCTCGCGCTGGAAGACCATCCGCAACCCACGCGGCGATCGCCGAAAAGGAAATATAAATGGATCTATCCAGTTCCCGCCTCCTCCTGGCGCCGATTGTGCTGCTACTGCTTTGGCTCTCTGTGAGTCTGGGCAAGCGGTTTCAATCGGCCATGCCGCTCGCCCCTGAAGCGGAAGGATACTTCAACACCATCCTCGGCGCCTCCCTCACCCTGCTCTTCCTGATCATAGGTTTCAGCTTCTCCCTCGCCGCAAGCCGCTATGACCAGCGCAAATCCCTCGAGGAGGAAGAGGCCAACGCAATCGGCACCGAATATACGCGGGTAGACGTCTTACCGCCCGCCGACGCTGCCAGGGCCCGCGGACTGCTCATGCAGTATCTGGATCAACGCATCCTTTATTACACTACTCACGACCAGGACCAGCTTCACGATATCGGCGCCAGAACAGCCGGCATCGAACTGGGACTATGGTCCGCAGTCAAAACTCCCGCCAGCGCCAACCCCAACGCCGTATCCGCCATCACGCTCACCGGCATGAACGACGTGCTCAACTCTCAAGGCTATACGGAAGCAGCCTGGTTGAATCGGATTCCAATCGCAGCGTGGCTGCTGATGACCATTATCGCAATCTGCTCCAGCCTGTTGACCGGATTCTCCTTCCACCACGCGCAAAAGCGGCGAACATTACTCGTCTTCCTTCCATTCATCATCGCCGTCGCCTTCTATTTCATAGCGGACATCGACAGCCCCCGAAACGGCATCATTCGCGTAGTTCCAATCAATTTGATCAGTCTTTCGACGTCGCTCAAAGGCAGCTAGCGCGAGTACATTGCTTCAGACCTGACGCGTTTGGATTAGCATTACTTCGGCGCATATCTCAGGAACGGGAGCATCGACCCATCGTGGCTTCGCGGCAAACCAGCAACACCATTCACACCAAGCTTTGGCCGAACGCCAGCGCCGCCCTGAATGGCATCGTGCGCGACGGCATGTTGCTGGCAATCGGCGGATTCGGTCTCTGCGGAATCCCCGAAGCCCTCATCGTCGCCCTGCGCGACACCGGCGTACGCAACCTGACCATCGCCAGCAACAACGCCGGTGTCGACGACTGGGGACTTGGCCTGCTGCTGCAAACGCATCAGGTGAAAAAGATGATCTCCAGTTACGTCGGCGAGAACAACGAATTCGAACGCCAGTTTCTCCACGGCGAACTCGAAGTCGAATTCTGCCCCCAAGGCACGCTCGCCGAACGCATGAGAGCAGGAGGTGCCGGAATTCCCGGCTTCTACACCCGGACAGGGGTCGGCACCCTGGTTGCCGAAGGCAAAGAACACAAAGACTTCGACGGCATGACCTACATCCTCGAGCGCGACATCCGGGCGGACGTCGCGCTAGTGAAAGCCTGGAAAGCCGACCTCAACGGCAACCTGATCTACCGTCGCACGGCACGCAACTTCAACCCCAACGCGGCGACATGCGGAAAAATCACGGTCGCCGAGGCAGAGATTATCCTCCAACCCGGCGAACTCGACCCGGACGAAATTCACACGCCGGGGATCTATGTGCACCGCCTTGTGCACAATCCTCATCCCGAAAAGCGAATTGAAAAGCGCACCACCCGAGAGGAGTAAAACCGTGGCCTGGACCCGTCGCCAACTGGCCGCCCGCGCGGCAAAAGAATTACGCGACGGCTTCTACGTCAACCTCGGCATCGGCATCCCAACGCTGGTCGCCAACTTCATCCCCGATGGAATGACCGTGACACTGCAATCCGAAAACGGACTTCTCGGCATGGGCCCCTTTCCCCACGAGTCCGAAGTCGATCCCGACCTGATCAACGCGGGCAAGGAGACTGTCACCTTTGTGCCCGGAGCTTCAACCTTCTCCAGCGCCGACTCTTTCGCCATGATCCGCGGCGGCCATATCGACCTCGCCATCCTTGGCGCAATGCAGGTCTCCGAACGCGGCGACCTGGCCAACTGGATGATCCCCGGCAAACGCGTGAAAGGAATGGGCGGCGCAATGGACCTCGTCTCCGGCGTCCGCCGCATCGTAGTCGTCATGGAGCACACAACACCGGATGGAGCACCCAAACTACTCCATGAGTGCTCGCTGCCATTAACCGGAAAAGCCGTAGTTCATCGCGTAATAACCGACCTCTGTGTACTCGACATAACGCCATTCGGCTTCAGCATTCTTGAACTTGCAGATGGCGTCACGCGAGCCGAAGTAGAGCAGAAAACCGAAGGCACACTGCGCTTCAACATCTGACACCTACCCGTCGTCATTCTGAGCCGCAGGCTCAGAATCTCCGTATTTGTCTTTCCGCCACCGCGCCTACTTCTTCCAAACCGGTTTCCGCTTTTCCAGAAACGCCGCAACGCCCTCGCCAAAATCCTCAGTCTCTCGAGCTTGAGAATTCGCCTCCAAAGCCGCGTCAATCGCAGCATCCAGCCACGCTTTATTCTGTGCAGCAAGAAGACGTTTCGTCGCCGCCAGCGCCTGCGGGCTGTTCATGATCAGGTTGCCAGCAAGCGCCTGCACTCGCTGCTCCATCTCTTCTGGAGCAACAACTTCATTCACCAGCCCAAGCCGTTGAGCCTCCGCCGCATCAAAGATCCGCGCAGTCAACAGCAAGTCCCTGCTCCCCTTGTCCCCCATTTGCAGCGCAAGATATGCCGACACCAGCGCCGGAACAAATCCAATCCGCGCCTCCGTGAATCCAAACTTCGCCGCCAGTGTCGCCAGCGTGAAATCGCAGATCGTAGCCAGTCCCGTCCCACCCGCAATCGCCGGACCATGCACTGCCGCAATCGTCGGAATGGGCAACTCGTACAGCGTGCGAAAGAGCCGCGCCACTCTCTCCGCATCGGCGCGATACTCAACAGCACCTTTGTCCTTCATCGCATGCAGCACGGACAGATCAAGCCCCGAACAAAACGCGTCGCCCTCTCCTCTCAACACGAGGACGCGGACGTCGCCGCCCATGCAGTCTTCCATCGCAGCAATCAACTCGCTCTGCATCTCGGGCGTCATCGCGTTACGGCGTTCCGGCCGATTCAGCGTAATCGTCCGTATCGGAGGATCGTCCGCAACTACAATCGTCGTGTACTTCAACCTATCCTCCAACTCAAATCCCTAATTTGCGACCGCTCCAAAACGTTTCGCGATCTCCGCACTCGCCCGCATCAGGTCGTCCAGCGGCCCCAGTTCAGGCAGCGCCGCACCGCGCTCAGACAGCACGGCGATCAGCGTCTCAGTAGGAATATTCCCGACCAGCAGATCCTGCGCAAACGGGCATCCACCGAATCCTCCAATCGCTGAATCGAACCGCCGGCAACCCGCGTCATACGCCGCGCGAATTCGCGCCGCCGCATCCTCTCGCCGCGCATGCAGATGCACGCCGATCTCAATGTGTCCGTACTCGGCACGCACCGCCGATATGGTCTCCGCGATGCGCTCAGGCGTGGCCACGCCAACCGTGTCTGCGAGCGAGATCTGCTCCACGCCGGAGTCGACAATCAACTCACATGCGCCCACAACCTCATCGATACTCCATGGCTCGCCATAAGGATTCCCAAACGCCATCGAGAGATAAGCGACTACATCCAATCCCGCTCCATAGGCCAGCGTCCCAATCGCGTTCAGCGCATCCAGCGACTCTTCCGGCGTCTGACGCTGATTGCGCTCAAGAAACGTGGCGGAGATGGAGTACGGAAATCCCAGCGTCCTCACCGCTTCCGTTTGTATCGCCCGCTCCGCGCCCTTCTCATTCACCACGATGCCGATAATCTCCACATCTTGCGACAACTCCAACGACTCCAGCACCTGCTCTGAATCCGCCATCTGCGGCACAGCCTTGGGCGAAACAAAACTGACCGCATCGATGTGCGTGAACCCCGCGGCCACAAGCCTGCGTAGATACTCTGCCTTCACCTCCGCGGGAACAACCAACGGCAATCCTTGCCATGCATCCCGCGGGCACTCAACGATCTTGACCAAATTACCCACCTGACTTTCTCATCCGACGCAGCCGTCAACCGCGCGACGGATGCACCTTCAGTATCTCTCGCGCGATCACCATGCGCTGAATCTCGCTCGTGCCCTCGCCAATCGTACACAGCTTCACGTCGCGATAAAACTTCTCCACCGGATAGTCCTTGATGAATCCATATCCGCCAAACAACTGCACCGCCTCATTGCAGATGTGCACCGCAACTTCGCTCGCAAACAGCTTCGCCATCGACGACTCGCGCGTCACTTTGCGTCCCGCATCCTTCAGCACCGCCGCGCGCTGGGTCAGCAGCCGTGCCGCATCCAGCTCCGTCGCCATGTCTGCAAGCTTCCATTGAATTCCCTGGAACTCCGCAATGGCCTTGCCAAACTGGCGCCGCTCCTTCACATACTTCAATGCCGCATCGAGCGCGCCCCGCCCAATACCCAGCGACAGCGCCGCAATCGAAATTCTCCCGCCGTCGAGCACCCGCATCGCATCGACGAAGCCCTCGCCTTCCGCGCCAACCAGATTCTCCGCCGGAATCTCGCAATCCTCAAAGACCAACTCGCTCGTATCGCTCGCTCGCAGGCCCAGCTTGTTCTCTTTCTTTCCCGCGCGGAAACCTTTCGTGCCCTTCTCGACGACGAACGCCGAAAGGCCATGCGTGCTCTTGCTCTTGTCCGTCACCGCTATCACCACCGTGACATCGGCATACCGGCCATTCGTGATAAACGTTTTGTTGCCATTCAACACATAGCGGTCGCCCTTCTTCACTGCCGAAGTGCGCGCACCACCCGCGTCCGACCCTGAACCCGACTCGGTCAGTGCCCACGCCGCCAGCCATTCGCCCGCAGCGAGCCGTGGCAGGTACTTCTTCCGTTGCTCCTCGTTGCCAGCCAGATAAATATGATTCGTCCCCAGTGAGTTGTGCGCCGCCATCGTCAGGCCGATCGACCCATCAACGGCCGAAAGCTCTTCAATCGCAAGCGCGTAGTCCACGTACCCCAGTCCCGCGCCCCCATACTCCGGCGGAACAATCACCCCCAGCAGACCCATCGCGCCAAGCTTCTTAATACACGCGATCGGAAACTCACTCGACTCATCCCACGCCGCAACGTTCGGCGCAATCTCTCGCGCGGCAAACTCGCGAATCTCCCTCCGCAGATGCTCCTGCTCTTCCGTCAACACAAACGGGTAAAGGCTCTGTTCGGACTCAGCTTCAACATTCATCTCATCGCTCCTTCAGGTCAGATGCGAGTCCATGCTCCGCTGTTTCGCAGAATTGATTCTTTACGTCTGCAACACGCCCGGATTGAACGGCGGCACATCGGGATTCAGAGCACAAGCCTCCAACGCGGTGATCAGCACCTCTCTCGTCTTCGCCGGATCGATGATCGCGTCGATCCATAGCCGCGCCGCTCCATACCGCGGATCGGCCTGCTCGTCATATGCCGCCTTGATCTCGTCGTAGAGCGCCTTCTTCTCCTCGTCCGAGAGCACCTTACCCCCGCGCTCCATCTGCTTCGCGCGAACCTCCGCCAGCGTATTCGCCGCCGCCGCGCCGCTCATCACCGCATAGCGCGCCGTAGGCCACGCAAAAATAAATCTCGGATCGTACGCCTTGCCGCACATCGCATAGTGCCCCGCCCCAAAGCTGCCGCCAACGATGACCGTGATCTTTGGCACCACACTCGTGCTCACTGCGGAAACCATCTTCGCCCCGGCGCGAATGATCCCCGACCACTCCGCATCCTTCCCCACCATAAATCCGTTGACATCATGCAGAAAAATCAGCGGCATCAAATTCTGATTGCAGTCCATGATGAACCGCGCCGCCTTCTGCGCACTCTCGGTATAGATCACTCCGCCAACTTCAGTACGATGCGATCCGGCCGCAGGCCCCATCGCAACCGTCTGGCTCTGGTTCACTTTCTGGTTGGCGACGATCCCCACGGCCCTCCCACCAATTCGCGCATACCCGCAGATCAGCGTTCTCCCAAAATCCGCCTTATACTCATCCAACTCGCTGCGATCGACCATGCGCGCAATAATCTCGCGCATGTCATAAACATTGCTCGCGCCCGGCGCAGGATTCAGCAGCCCATACACATCCTCCGCCGCATACTTCGGCGCATCGCGATCCGGCTCGAAACGAACACGCGAGAAAACCTCTGCCACAACATGCCGATCACCCATCTTCTCCACCAGCGACCGCAGCCGAGCGATGCACATCTCATCGTTCGGCTCCTTGAAGTCGACGGTGCCCGAAATCTCCGCATGCATCGCCGCGCCACCCAGCTCTTCCGCCCCGGTCTTCTGCCCAATCGCCGCCTGCACCAGCGATGGCCCCGCCAGAAACAAGCCCGAGCCCTCCGTCATCAGCACCGTATCCGTCATCACCGGCAGATAAGCGCCGCCCGCAACGCACATCCCCATAATCGCCGTAATCTGCGGAATCCCCCGCGCGCTCATCACCGCGTTATTGCGAAACACGCGCCCAAAGTCATCTGTATCCGGAAACACATCTTCCTGCAGCGGCAGAAATACACCCGCCGAGTCCACCAGATAAATCGTCGGAATGCGATTCTCCAGCGCGATCGTCTGCGCCCGCAGCACCTTCTTCGCCGTCATCGGAAAGAACGCGCCCGCCTTCACGGTCGCATCGTTGGCGACGATCATGCAAAGCCGCCCACACACCCGTGCCAGCCCCGTCACCACTCCCGCGCCCGGAGCACCGCCATATTCGCCATACATCCCGTGCGCCGCCCAGAGACCAAGCTCCAGCAGTTCGGTCCCTTCATCGAGCAGCAGCTTCACCCGTTCGCGAACCGTAAGCCTTCCCTTCGCGTGCTGCGCCTCCGCCGCCTTCGCCCCGCCACCCAGGCGAATCGAATCCTCCTCCGCCGCGATCGCCGAGAGCAGTGCGCCGACGGCTTGCCGGTTCGCCGCCGCCCGCGCAGACTGCAGGTCCAGTGCCGATCGCAAACCATTGTCAAACTTCAAGTCATCCGCCATGTCACCGGCCCATGAAAACTGGACGACTATAGCATGTTATTGACCACGAACGCATTAGCACCCAACATCACCGAACTCAATGCGCTGATAACGCTCAGGGTGCACTCCCGCAAACAAAACAGCGGCACGCCGTGAAGCGTGCCGCCACCAATCGCATTGAGCCATGCAGGACGGTTAGTTTAGAAGTTGAACCTGCCCTGCAACTGGATATCGCGCGACAAATTCGACTGCCCGCTCACCGTCCCAAAGGTGCTCGACGTGCTCGTGCTCACCGCCGGACTCGTGAAGATCACCACATTGGTCAGGTTGAACGCTTCGACATCCAGCAGGATCTTGTACCTTTCATGGATTGAGATCGTCCGCTTCAGGCTCATGTCGATGTCATACGAGCTCGGCCCGCGCAGACCATAGGGCGCCGTCCGAGCCAGGTTGCCGATCGTGTAATTCGGGTACAGCGCCCCGCCAACCGCAGGATCGACGAACGCCCCAAGCGCAATATAAGACGGCGAGTGAGCCGCCGTTGCTCCTGCTCCGTATTTGCCATTGATGCGCGCGCTTCCCACGAAGGTCGGGTTGAAGTTCGGCATGCACTGGCTCTGACCTGGATCGACGCAACTGCTGGCCGTAATGGCGAGCGGAATCCCCGTATTGTACGTATAGATCCCCGAAATCTGGTATCCACTCACCAGCGCGCGCGCAATGCGACTGCTGGGATTGAAGGCCTTCCCGTCCCCGAATGGCATGTCCCACACCAAAGTGGAGTTCACCACATTCGGCGTATCCGACAGGCCGCGGCTGCGCTCCACCCGCGTCGGCAGATAGCCGCTGCGGAAGGTCCCGTTATCGTCGATCTCCGCGCCCCACGTGTAATTCACCATCAATTGCAGACCATGCGCCATGCGCTGTTTCAGAGTCACCTGCAGAGCGTTGTAGTTGGAGTTATCCAGATTGTCGTAGGTATCCGACACGCCCGAGTACTGCGGGAAGGGCTTCAACATCTGCGTCAACGTTCCCGAAAAAGTCGGATACGGCAGAGTCAGGTTGAACCCAAGCGCCGCGGCCTGAGCCAGAATCGACGGTGTCACGGTCGAGTTCAGCAGGCCGCCCAATGCCAGATACTTCGGATTAATCTGGTTGCTCCAAATGCCGCGCGCACCGCTGCTTGCCGCCGGCAGGAAGTGCCCTTGCGTTCCAACATATGCGACTTTCAACGCCAGGTCCTTGGTCAGTTGCTGCTCAACCCCGGCGTTGAACATGTCCGCGTAAGGCTGCCGCCCGCCCAGATACGGATCAGGGTAGTTCATGCTCACACCCGGAGTAGTCACCGCCGTCGAAAACGCCGCGCCATATCCAGCGCCGATCGTCGGAGGCTGCGGATACGCCGGGAATCCGTTGTTCAGGTTGAAAGCCTGGTCGCCGCTGGTCAGAGACGTGAACGACGGAGTAGCGCTGAAGCCCACCGTCCCCGTACCGCGATAGGTAGCATTCCTCTGCCCGGTTCCGTGTGTGTAGTCCAGCGAATATCCAGCCCGAATCACGGTCGTCGGAGTTACCGCATACGCCACGCCGATGCGCGGGCTGAAGTTCTTGTACCACTCACTAACCGGCGTCGAGCAGTTGCAGTATGTCGTCGAAGTCCCGTTCCCCGCAAACTGCAGCGCACCCGGATTTCCAGTCACCGGATTGGTTTCAGTAGGATTCAGCCAACTGGAGCGATTCAATACCTCGCGATACGGAGGATAATAATCCCACCGCACCCCCAGATTCACCGTCAGCTTCGGCGTCACCGTGACGTCGTCTTGCGCGTATAGCGACGTCGGCTGCATGCGCGCACCGGTATCAATAAACGTCTGCTGCGTCAGGCTGCCCGTATTTGTATCGCCAATCAGGAAGCTCGCATATGCATTGCCAGTCGCCGAACTTTGCGTCGAGCCAGAGCCAGCAGGCGACTTGGGAACATACAGCGCCGTCTGCGCATTGCTGTAACCCAGCGTCACCGGCGAAATGCCAGTCGTAAAGGTGATGTCCTGCACCTCAAGCCACTGGTGGCTCACGCCAAACGTAAACGAGTTCTTGCCATGTACCCACTGAACGTTATCCAGCACTGTGAAGTAATTGGTGATGTCGTTGTAGTCCTGGTCGCCACTCCACTGTGTAGGAGCGTTATTGCCACCCCACGTTACGGTCGGAAATGCTCCCGAAGCCTGACCTCCCGGAAGTCCGGACACTCCGCCATCGGTGCCAAGTCCATAGCCCGGGTCACGGTAGGTAGGATTGAAAACCGGTCCCCAGAAACGCGTGTAGCCATACTTCAGTTGGTTGACCAGTGTGGGCTTGATCGTATACGTATCGTCGATCAGAAATATCTTGTTCTTGGTCTCATATCCCTGGGCCGAGGTATAAGGCAGCGGGCCGGGGTTGCTCCCATTCGACTGATAGCCATACACGCCCCCCAGTTCAGCACCGAAGATAAACGACAACCGCTGCCTTGCGCTCAGATTAAAATCGACGCGGTCAGTCGTGTCCCAATGATGAGTGAAGCTTGGAATCTGCGATAGATAATTATTGGTCACGTTCGTATTGATCGGTATCGGCTGAAAGCCCTGCATGAAGTGTTCCGTGCTCCCGATCAGCGACGGATTGATGTTATTCAAAATATTCTGGTAGTCGAACTGGGTGCGCGTACACGTCCCCGCTCCGGTCGTGCCCACCGGGCAGCTCGTCGGATCGTAAATCGGCTGCGCAGGATTCAGATTCAGCAACTCGCTGAAGTTCCCTTGCCGCATCAGCATCGTGGGAATCGTCGTATAGGTCGGGTTGTTGTCCTTGTGGTAATAAAAGCCATCGTACGTCCCCATGAAAAAAATCTTGTCTTTCCGAATAGGCCCATTCAACGCAACGCCATACTCGCTCTGGTGCTCCTGCGGTTTGATCGCATGGCCTACCGCGGGATTGATCGCAGCCGGAGCATAGAAACCCCATGTATCCAGATTCGTGTTGCGGTAAATATCGAACACGGAGCCATGCCACGTATTCGTGCCGCTCTTCACAACGTAGTTCTCCAGGCCGACGCCCTGATACTCCGCCGGAGGATTATTCGTGATCACCTGAAACTGATCTACCGCCTCCACCGAGATCGTATTCGACACATACCGCGGGTCGCCCTGCTCGTAAATACTGGTCTGCGGGAAGCCGTCGATATACACCTCGTCCAGTCGTCCCGAACTTCCCGTGCCGTCGAAGATCCCCGTCTGCACCCCCGATCCGCCATGCGCAACACCCGGCATCAGGTACACAAACGCGGTTGCGTTTCGCGCGCTGCCGTTGATCACCAGCGGCAACGACGTGTACTCCGTGTTCTCCATCGTCGCGCCGACCACGGCATTGGCCACATCCAGTTGCGGCGGCGCGGACTCCACCGTCACACTCTCGGTAGTAGCTCCAACGGTAAGTTGCGGCTTCAGTCCCACCACCTGCAACGCATCAACCGTAATATTTTGCTGCGTCAAAGTCTTGAAGCCGGCCGCGCTCACCGTCACGGTATAAGTGCCAGGAATCAGCGGAGACAAGGTGAACACGCCGCTTGATGAGGTCATCTGCGTCGCCTTATCATTGGTCGCATTGTTGGTCGCCGTTACGCTTGCGCCACTCACCACGGCTCCGGTCGGATCCGTCACCGTTCCCGTAATCGACCCTTCGCCGCCGATCTGGGCCCTCGCGGGATTCACCATCGAGAACCAAATCGCCGCAATAGTCGCTATAACGCAGAACATTCGGTTAACGCTCGTCGTCGGACGATGCGACGTCACGGCCTCATCAAGCTCCGGTGGGAAGGCAGTAAAGTTGAACATGGCTATTCTCCTGTGAATCGCGTGCAAAATTCAGCTTGCAATCAACGCAAACTCCCGACGCTTGCTCTCAGGGGATTGCAAAATCTCACTTGGCACCCAGCGAACGAACAGCCACGGCAATCCAAGTCAGCCTGCGATGCTTCGGTGCCGAGCAGACAACATTCTTCCGCTACCGAAGGTTCGACCAATATCAGAAACGATGCAGATAATCGTCCATGCACTACACCGCTGTCAAGTCTCGCGAAGGCCCGGAAAATTAAAGCAACGCAGGGATCCCCAGGCATCCGATGAGCCACTCTCTGATCGGGCAACTGGTAATACCATTCCCACATCAAAGCAGCGAAGCGCTGCCGAAATGCGTCGCGGCCGCACAGCATCCCGTTCCGCTCCCGTCAAAGGTGCGAGGCGCGCGCTTCAAGGAAGCGTTGCTGTACGCTGTTAGTCGCCCGTTCCGGCGCGCCTTCGAGAGAACCCAATGAACCGATCAGCCTGTGTCGCCCTCCTATCCTCAATCTTGCCGTTCTCCACCACAGGGCTCGCCGCGCAGTCCCCCACAAATCCCGTTCACATCGACTTCTCCTTCGCCGGATACCAAGCCGGAGCCGCGCCTCTGCCCTCGATACCGGCCGTGATCTCTGTCCACTCAACCGGCGCAGACGACACCGACCTGCTTCAATCCGCAATCGATCACGTAGCCGCAATGCCTCTCGACGCGCAGGGTTTTCGCGGAGCGATCCTTCTTCGCCCCGGCCAATTCCACGTGGCTGGTCAACTCCACCTCAACGCCACCGGCGTCGTTCTTCGCGGCAGCGGCCAGGCCTCGACCACCATCCTCGCCACAGGCCACGACCGCCGCACATTAATCCAGATCGGCGGTGCCTCCGACCCCGAACTCGCCGGGCCCATCGCCATCACAGGCGACACCACTACTGCCGGCAGTCTCGAACTCACCCTCGCATCCGCCGCCGGATTCTCCATCGGCGATCACGTCGTCGTCCGCCGCCCCAGCACGCGCGAGTGGATCAGCGCCATCGGCATGAGCGGCCTCCCCGGCACATTCGCCAACCAACGTCTCGACTGGCAGCCAGGCTCCCACGACCTCGTCTGGGACCGTACCGTTACAGGAGTCAATCCCACATCCAACCAGATCGAACTCGACGCACCCATCACCACCGCACTCGAAGCAAAGTACGGCGGTGGCACCGTCGCCAAAGTCGCAGCCAGCCCCGCGAACGATTCGATCATTCGCAACACAGGCGTCGAAGACCTCACCCTCGACAGCGCTTACGACACCGCCAATCCAAAGGATGAAGACCATTCATGGATCGCAATCGCACTGAATCACGTTGAAGACGCCTGGGTGCGCAACATAACCGCGCGGCACTTCGCGGGTTCGGCGGTCCGCGTCGATCAGCGCGCCCGCCGCATTACCATCGCCGACTGCCGCAGCGAAGCCCCCATCTCGGAACAAGGCGGATACCGCCGTCAATCATTCATCGTCTACGGCCAGCAAGCGCTCGTTCTCCGCTGCCACAGCGAAGCCGGCATGAATGACTTCGCCACCGGCCTGCTCGCCGCCGGCCCCAATGTCTTCCTCAACTCCGAAGCGACCGGATCGCTCGAAGCCAGCGGAGCGTTCGAAGGCTGGGCCTCCGGCGTCCTCTACGAAAATGTCCGCATCCCCGACTCGCATCTTCAGCTACTTCTCGATCAGGAGCGCGCCCAGGGTGCCGGCTGGACCGCCGCAAACTCCCTCATCTGGAACTCCACCGCAAAGTCCATCGACGTCCTTGGCCCTCCCGGCGGCTACAACTACAAAGTCGAATCGCCGCAGCCTCTCTTCGAATCCGAACTAGCCGCGCGAGGATTGCACCTGCAAGCGACAACTCACGCAGCCATCGCCTCCGATGCCCACGCGCCGGACTTCCACGACATCACGGTCCAGCATCCAGCCAACCCGCCCCAACATCCCTTCGACATCGTCAACGGCCGCTTCGTCATCGATGGCAAAGTTGCCTACGGCGAGTCGCAGAACGAAGCCTGGTGGCGCGGCGACACCTCGCCCGCAACCGCCGCTTTGTCTACCGGCTCGAGCATCTCCCGCTTCATGCCCGGTCAGGACGGCCCCGGCATGACCGAAATTCTTCCCGACTTCGTCACCCGTATGAAACAGCGCGGCACCGTCTTCTATATCAGCAGCCCCGGCCTCTGGTACGAGCATCGCCGCGATGCCCACAACACATTCCACCAGCCCAACGGCAACGTCTGGGCTCCCTTCTACGAGATGCCCTGGGCGCGCAGCGGCAAGGGCACAGCCTGGGACGGCCTCAGCCTCTACGATGTCTCGCGCTATAACCCCTGGTACTTCCAGCGCCATCGCGAGTTCATCCAACTCGCCGGTCAGCAAGGCCTCATCGTCTACGTCAACCTCTACAACAATCACGACGTCAACGAAATCGGCCCGCACTGGATCGACTACGCCTGGCGTCCAGCCAACAACATCAACGACACAGGCCTTCCCGAGCCGCCGCCCCTTCGCCCCAACAACCGCAACGACGTTGGCACGCAGTTCTTCTCCGTCGATTACCCACCCCTGCGCAAGCTGCATCACGACTACATCTTCCATACCCTCGACGAACTCGGCGACCTGCCCAACGTAATCTTCACCGCCGCCTATCAGTTCGCCGGCCCGCTCGCATTCGAGCAGTTCCTGCAAGACACCATCGCCGAATGGGAAAAGCTGCACAACCGCCATATCCGCATCGCACTCGTCACCGGAAAGAACACCACCGACGCCATCCTCGCCGACCCCGTCCGCTCCAAACAGGTCTCCGTCGTCGATATGCGCTACTGGGAGTACCAGCCCGACGGCTCTCTCTTCGCGCCCGACGCCGGCCAGAACCGCGCCTTCCGCGAACTCATCACCGACCGCTTCCCCGGCTACACCGACACGCCGCCGCCCACCACACCCGAGATGGTCTACCGCCAGGTTCGCGAGTACCGCGACCGCTTCCCCAACATCGCCCTGCTTCCCATGGAAAACGGCGCCGGCCCGCTTCCCATCCTCATGGGCGGAGGCGCTTCGCAATCCTCTCTGCGTGGCGGAATCGTAATGCCGCCCGTCGCCGCCACCAACGCCCCCGGAATCCCCGGCGCGCCTCCACGCACCAGAACCGCCCCTGCGGCACCCCGCGGTCCATCCGCCGACGCCATCCTCGACAAGTTCATCGCCGACTACCTCGCATCCGAGCTGATGAAGATGGGCCCGCTCGACGGCCTCATCGAAGATCCCACCCACAACTGGGTCCTCGGCGGCAGCACCACCGGCACAATCCTCATCGACGCCCGCTCCGGCCCGTTCTTCAAGCTGGCGAAGCCGTTGCCCCACACAACCTACAAAGGAATGTGGTTCGATCCCTCCACCGGAAACACCAAGGACGCAGGCACGGTCTCCGGCGCGTCCGGAGCCGTCACCACCAAGCCGGACGACAAGGATTGGCTCCTCCTCCTCAAAGCTCTCTGATCGCCTCTCACCCAATCATCCTCCCGAATAACACGTTTAGGGGATGTTCGGCCCGATTCGCGCACCATAGGCTGTGTGTAAATCGTATGGAACTCGCTATCCCGGAGTGCCGCGAAAATCAGATCGAGGAGAATACACATTATGAACATCAAGCAGCTTTTGAAGAATTTGGTTGCGGAAGAGTCTGGTCAGGATCTCATTGAATACGCACTCGTCGCTGCACTGGTCGGTCTCGGCTCAGTCGCGTCGATGCAGAGCCTCGCTGGTTCCATCTCCAACGCCTTCGCCGGTATCAGCACCGCTCTCGCAAACGCATAACCTGCGCAAACGGATCTCCAGCAACAAGCATTGCTCGATCTGATTGCCGCGTGACTTCACCGTTGGGGATTGAAGGAAACAAGGCATGTGCAGGGACCACTTGACCGCTTCACGAGGCGAATCCAGGCGGTCCCTGCATGCCCCTTTCGCCACGTCCCGCGAAATCGCAGGCATTTCATCTCGCAAACCCCGTTGGGACCACGCCACAAAGTGTGGTCCCATTAACCATGTTTGGGCGATCCAGGCCGCCGCAAAATCGGCACGGTGAAACAGGTTTACGCTGGATCAGGCCCTTTGCCCATCGTTTTGTGCTTCAACCCAATTGCCGCAACAACAGATGAACGTCGCAACCAATATCTGCGATACGACCGGTGACACCATGCGAGCAGCCCTTGCCGTAGCCTTCTGCCTTCCCCTCGTCTTTACCGGTTGCGCTCTCAATTCATCGGACGCGCCCACACCCGATGCCGGTCTCGCCATCCACGGTTCGGTTCACGGCGGACAGCAACCCATCGTCGGATCTCAGGTCTACCTGCTCGCCGCCAGCACTGCGGGCTATGGAAGTAAATCAGTCTCGCTGTTGACAAGCGTCCCGGGCAGCACAACCCTTGACTCCAGCGGAGGACCCACCAACGGCTTCTACTACGTGACCAGTGGAACCGGCGGCGCCTTCTCCATCACCGGCGACTACAGCTGCACTCCCAATACCCAGGTCTACATCTATGCTCTCGGAGGCAATCCGGGTGCAGGCGCAAACTCTGCCGCCGGCCTGCTCGCCGTGCTCGGCAACTGCCCCAGCACGGGTAATTTCCTCACCGCAACTCCATACGTCGTCGTCAACGAGGTTTCGACCATAGCCGCTGCTTATGCCTTCGCCGGCTTTGCGACCGACGCGACTCACGTCGCCAGTAGCAACACGGCCCTCGCCAAAATTGGCATACAGAACGCCTTCGCCAACGCAGCGAATCTCGCCAGCCTTTCCAGTGGCGACGCACTCGCTACCACCCCCGCAGGGAACGGCATAGCCCCGCAGGCCACCGTCTACACGCTGGCAGACATCCTCGCAAGCTGCGTCAATTCGAACGGCGCCCTCACAGGCCCAACCAACCCCACCGCCTGCTATACGCTGTTCACCAACGCCACTTCCAATGGAACTTCCAGTGGAACGCAGCCGAGTGACACCGCAACCGCTGCCATCAACATCGCGCACTTCCCCGGCTCCAACGTAGCCGCACTCTCCTCACTGGTTGCCGCGCCATTCGCGTTCGGAGGCTTTCTCTCCGTTCAGCCCAACGACTTCACCCTCGGCCTCCAATTCAGCGGAGGCGGCATGAACGCACCCAGCTTCATCGCCATCGACGGCTCGGGCAGCGCCTGGATCGCAAATAACGGTGCCAGCGCCGTCACCAGGCTATCGAGCAGCGGGGCCGCGCTCTCGGGCTCTACCGGCTACACCGGCGGTGGGATGGATGGTGTGGTAGGAGTTGCCATCGACCTGTCCGGCAACGCTTGGGTCGCCAACGATCTCGCAGCCGGCGGAAGCGTTATCAAGCTGTCGTCGCTTGATGGCTCCGTCCTCTCCGGGACCGGGTATACAGGAGGCGGTCTCAGCGTGCCCTACGCCATTGCCATCGACGGTTCGGGAAACGCCTGGGTCACAAACTCCGACGCTAACAGCGTCACCGAACTCACCAGCTCCGGCACCGGCGCCACCAACTCGCCGTACCTGGCCGTCGGTGGCTTGGATACGCCTCAATCTGTCGCCCTCGATGGCTCCGGCAACGTTTGGATCACGAACGCCGGCACAAACACCGTCACAGAACTCACCAGCGCCGGAGTAGCCTTCCCGCTCTCACCGTATTCCGGAAGTTTGAACAGCCCCTCAGGTATCGCGCTCGACGGCTCCGGCAGCGCCTGGGTCCCGGATGCCGGCGGTGAATCCGTCGCCAAATTTTCCAGCTCCGGTTCCCCTGTCGTCGGATCGCCATTTTCCGGGAACCTCAACCAACCCACAGGCGTCGCAATCGATGGCTCCGGTAATGCCTGGACGGCAAACGAGTTCGGCGGCAGCGTAACCCAACTGTCTCCCTCGGGCTCCATCCTCTCCGGAGCCAACGGCTACGGCTTCAACGATGGCAGCCTGGATCTCCCTGTCACCGTCGCAATCGACGGCTCAGGCAATGTCTGGATCGGCAATCTCTCCGGCACTGGCGCGGCTCAGATCACAGGTAGTGTTACGGAGCTGATCGGCGCGGCGACCCCCGTGGTGACGCCGCTGTCGGTCGGTGTCAAGAACAACACCCTCGGCACAAAGCCATAAGGTTCGCCAAGCCTCCATACACAAGCGGTCCGGAAAGCTTTCCGGGCCGCGCGCCAACCCGGGAGAGCTGTGCCCGGAAACGCAGGTTAACTTGCGGGTTAATAGCACAAATATGGGATTTTGCTGCCAAAACCCCTCCGGTACCATCCCGGTAAGAGCTTGCATAAGCTCAGCTGCCATGACCAAAACTGCAGGCTTGAACAACACGATTCAAAAGACGCTCTCCCGAGGGAACCGCCATGCGTAATTACTTTCGACGCAGCGAGGATGGCCAGTCGCTCGTCGAGTTCGCCTTTGCGCTGCCGGCAGTCATGGTTCTGATGACTGGCGTGTTTGCCTTTGGCATCGCCATCGCCAACTATGTCCAGTTGACGAACGCCACCAGCGCAGCCGCGATGCAGCTTTCCATCAGCCGCGGCCAACTCGCCTCGCCAAACTACGACCCATGCGCCACGGCTGTAGCAGTGGTCCAGGGGGCAGCCCCGATGCTCACCGCTGCGAACTTGAAGTATGCCTTCGTACTGAATGGCACTACATACGCCAGCAACACAACGTCATGCACCAGCTCTTCAGAGACAACGGGTGCTGCAGCAAATCTTGTATCCGGTCAATCCATTACCGTTACCGTCACCTATCCCTGCAGTCTTGCCATCTTCAGAGCAAACAACTTTCCAAACTGTGTACTCACTGCCAAATCGTCGGAGCTCGTCCAATGAATATAAATCGGGAATCTCGCTTGTACCGTCTTTTCAAGGATGACCGTGGCCAGATGCTGCCCATGATGTCCATCCTATTGATAGGCTTTCTGGGAACCGCAGCCTTGTCGGTCGACCTTGGCCGTGCCTTCTATGGATATCGCGAGTTGCAGGCTTCCACCAACGCTGCTGCACTCGCAGGCGCGCACGTATTGCCAAACGCCGGAGCAGCCGCCGAAGCTACCGCGTTCAGTTCCCTTTCCGGGGACAACAACGCGCAAAACAACCTGTCGAATGTGTCCATGGTCAGCGGCTATCCCAAGCTGGAATGCCTCACCTCGCTCAGCAACCAGGGAATGTCGTGCGTCGCTCCCGCAAGCGCGAACGCCGTCCAGGTGCAGCAGCAGATGGTCGTCAACTTGATCTTCGCCCCCATCTTCGGCAAGAAGACGCTTACCCTCACCGCCACCGCAACCGCCGCCATGGCCGGTGCAGCCACTGCCCCCTACAACGTCGCCATCGTCCTCGACAGCACGGCGTCCATGAACACCGACGACACCGATTGCGGCAGCAACACGCGCTTTCAGTGCGCGCTGGCCGGAGTCCAGGTCTTCCTCCACGATCTCTTCCCCTGCGCCCAAAACGAAACAACCTGCGGAACCGTTACCAACGGCAACGTCGCCGACTCTGTAGACCAGGTTTCGCTGTTCGCTTTTCCCAACGTGACTATAGGGACAGTTGGAAGCGATTACGACTGCAGCTCTACGACCCCAACCAATAAGCCCTACACGTTCCCATCCGCAACGGCAACGACCTATGCGCCCTCAGGATCGACCACCCCGACCTACCAGATCATTCCCTACTCAAGTGACTACCGCGTCTCTGATACATCATCGACTCTCTCGACCACCTCGAACATCGCGAAGTCAGTCAACGGCGTCAGCGGCTGCACAGGCATGTCAGCTCCGGGCGGCGAAGGAACCTACATCGCCGGTGCAATCTACGCGGCACAGGCATCTCTTGTTGCCGCAAAGGCTGCACATGCGGGATCAACCAACGTCATGATCATCCTCAGCGACGGCGACGCAGGCACCACGACCTCAGGCGCCATGACAGGTGCATCCACCACATCGGGCACCTACCCCTCCACCAAACAGCAATGCGCGCAACAGATTACGGCGGCGAAAGCTGCGGGAACTGCCGGGACCAAGGTCTACACGGTCGCATACGGCTCGCCATCATCCGGTTGCGCCACCGACACCGCACCAACCATGAGTCCATGCACCGCTATGCAGAACATGGCCTCCAGTGCGTTGTACTTCTACTCCGACTACACGCAGAGCGGTTCCAGCAGCACCTGCGAGTCCTCTTCGCAGCCGACCAGCAATCTCAACCAGATCTTCACCGACATCGCCGGATCGCTCTCGGTTCCGCGCCTCATTCCCAACGGCACTACATAGCGGAGTTCACTTAGAACTCCGCTTATGCAGGGCGTCACCTCCCCGGTGACGCCCTAAGCATTTAACGCTACCAACTGCTCCGCGTTGCGCCGCACCTGCAGCACCAGGATGTCGTCCTCCTGCCCGAATTGTTGCGCCGCAATCGCAATCTCCGTCGAACTCGCCTGCCGCGCCAGCAACTCCGCGATCCGCTCAAACCCAAACAGCGCCCCATCCGGCGCGGTCGCCTCAACCACTCCATCCGACATCAGAAATAGATTGTCGCCTTCCTGCAACGCGAACGACGTAACCGCAAAGTCCCCATCCGGAACAATGCCGATCGGGAACGCACCCTCCAT
Source organism: uncultured Acidobacteriaceae bacterium (assembly GCA_963822225.1). Lineage (GTDB taxonomy): Bacteria > Acidobacteriota > Terriglobia > Terriglobales > Acidobacteriaceae > Edaphobacter. The sequence continues at coordinate 50,986 of CAWGGW010000007.1, forward strand.
CTCAATCTCCGTCCCGTTCAGATAAGGTGAAAGCTGTCCCGCGTTCGCAATAGTGCCCGTCCCGTCAGGATCGATCCGCAAAATCAGGCAGGTCGCAATCGCGTGCTGGCGTTCGCACAACTGCTCATTCACCTCGTACAGGATCCGCGCCGGATCGGTACTGTGCATCAATGCTCCACGAATCGCGCCGACGATCAACGCCACCAGCATCCCCGCCTGCATCCCCTTGCCGGTAACATCGCCCACAACAATCAGCACCGCACCCGGAGTTTCCAGCGGCAGGATCTGGAAGAAATCCCCGCCCACCTCGCGCGCCGGACGATACTCACTCTCAATCGTGATCCCCGCCACCTCAGGGAACTCCGCAGGAATCAGCAACTGCTGCACCTCCTGCGCCTGCTGAATCTCCATCTTCCACTGCTCTTTCAGCCTTTGCGCCATAATGAACCTGCGCAGCAGCATGACAGTAATAATCAGCAGCGAAGCCACCGTCGCGATCGTCCCCAACTGAATCGTGAATCCGAAGATCGTCAACGAAAACCGCACATGGATCAGGCGCAGTTCGCTGGAAAAATTCGCCACAATACCCAGCACAACCGCGCTGGCAGCCATCCACCCTTCGGTCTTCTGGGTCTTGAACCCGCGATACGCCACCAGGATAAGCAGCACACCCAGGCTCAGCTTCACCACCAGCAGCAGAGGGTTGATCGTGCTCGCGTACTGCACCGGTATCTGCTGCCCATACAGCGGCGGCCGAATCATGGCTGTCCCCACCACCAAAACCGTCACCAGCGCCCACACCACCTGATGCAGCCGGCCAATCTTAGCCAGCCGGAACCAGTAGCCCCAGAAAAGCACCCACAGCCCGATGCGCGACGGCCGCAACAGGGCATCGCTCAAAAGCACCGCCGCAGTCTGCCCGATCCACGCATGAAAATTCACCGATAGCACGATCGAGTCGTACAACAGCGTCACCAGGCACACGATCGCCAGCCACAGGTACGACTTTTCCTCGGAGTCAAGCCAGTAGAGTGTCCCCGCCATCAGCAGCGACATCAACAGAATCATCGACTCCAGAAATGCGCTGCCAAAAAAATGGGCAGCCGCATCGTATTCCAGTTGATTCAGTTCGGTCAGCAGCGACGCATAGCCCACCACCAGCGGCCCATGCAGCCCGCCCGCGTCGGGACTGTTGAAGATGGTTGCACTGTCCATCCACACCCGAATCGCAATCGTGATCGTTCCGTCTTTGATCTCCCGCGGCAGCGCAAACACCTCGGGCAACGAGGAATACGCCGTCACCCCATGGTCGGTAAACTTCCCAAACTCCCCAACCATCTGCCCATTCACATAAACCTGGTACGCATCGTCCGCGCCATCCGGCATCTGCAGAGAAAGCCTGTGCTTCGCCCCCTGCACATTCACCCGCAGTCTGTACCACGCATACCCGGAGTAGCCCGCATATCCCTGCTTCGTCCAGCCAACCCCTTTGCTCAGATCAATGGGCTTCCAATCCGAGTCGTCAAAATCGGCCCGCGCCCAGTCCATGTTGTCCCCAGTATGGAACTTCCACGGCCCCACCAACTTCGCAGAAGATTCTCCCAGCGTCACCGGAACCGGCCCGGAATCCACCGCGGCGCTCGCTGTTGCCGCTTGCCCCGCAGGCGGCGCCGCATGCGCCCCCGACACCCCGGCGCAAAGCAATAGCATCAGGATCAGTCCGGCACGACGCATGGGCAGTCTCGTTGCTACAGATCTAATGTTGAGTCAACAGTCTACGCCAGCTTCGAAGAATCCAGCCAAAGCAAAAGGAGAGAGCATGTCCGCTCTCTCCTTCGCACATCCATCCCGGATTCACAAATCCATCGGCTGCAAGCTACACACGCGGCTCGCTAAGCGTCTGCCGGCGCCGATACGCGCCGAACAATCCGATCGACAAAACTCCAGTGGACATCAGCAGGAACGAATTCGGCTCCGGAGCAGCACCACCGACTGCATTGATATTGTCCGGAAAGTCCGCAGGATCCGCCCCAGCTTCAGCAATCGTAAACACGTCGCCGATGGCTATACTTCCACCCGTGAAATCAAGCGTGTAGCCATTTGAGCCGGTCGTGCAGGTGACATTCGAGAAATAGTCCAGGCCGCCGCCGTTCAGCGCGCATCCCACACTCTGGTCGTCAACAATCGCAGGAATGTTGATCAACAGGCTGGTCAAAGCTTCCCCAGTCTCGTTCTGCCCCGTAAAGCAGCCCTCGTACGGCGAACCAATCGGAACCTGCCCGGGCGCGACGCAAGGCGAAAGCGAGAAAGTAAAGCTCGGGTCGGTGATGACATTTACCGTATAGCCAGGGTCGATCACAACCATCTGGAAGTCGTCAGCCTTCGCCACACCACTCATCATGGCAACCGCGGCCATCGCAAGCAAATAACGCAATATTTTCATCGAAGCTCTCTCCTGAAAAGGTTTCGTAAACGAACACAAATGAACCAGACACTGCAAAAAGATCCCACCCAGCGCTTCATACAGGACTCTGGCGGACCGAAGGTCTCAGTAGGTTGCTCAGACTGATGCACGTAGCGTGCCGAACCCAGCTCCACATTCTGCAAGGCTTTTCGGACTTCCACAACCTCAACATGCAAGACTTTGCGGCTACTGTGGAGTAAATAGTGCACCGCGATGCAACTGGCCCCACTAAAACTCAGGCCACCGCCTGCGCCGCCTCAACTGTGTCAAACATCTTCAAAACCGTGTCCACCTTCGTCATCTCCAGCAACGAGCGAACCCGTTCGTTCACCCCAACCAGAAAAAACTTCCGCCCGCCCCCGGACGAAGCCACATAGTAATTCATAATCACGCCCATCCCCGCCGAATCCATATAGGGAACTCCGGACAGGTCCAGAATCAGGCACGCAGGCTTCAACGTACGCAAATCCGACTGCAGCTTGAACATGTTGCCCAGCGTGAACGGCCCTTCAAGCGCCAGTATCGTGGTACCCGGCTTCGCGCCGTCGGACAATGCGTACGTCAGTTCCTTGTCAAGCATACGGGCGAGTATATAAGTCCAGTGCCCGTCCGTCTATTACAACCGAGTGAATTGTAAAATCCCGCCGCTCCACTGGAATATACTCATGGCACGCTCTCTCTTGTTGCTTCAGGGACATACACATGGAAATCGATGAGGCACTTGTAGCTCAGCAACAGGTCGTTCGGCTGCAGGCTCTGCTCGAAGCTAGTCGCCAGCTCCACTCCACCATCGAACTCGACGAGGTGCTCCGCATCGCGCTCGAAATCGTGGTCCGCGAACTTGAGCTAACCGGAGCATTCTTCACCACTTTCCCCCAAACCTACGGCGAAGTCCCGCCCGAGTTCCAGGCCTCCCTGCACCCCAGCGCAACCGAGTCCGCAATATCCCTCTTCACCGAATCTTTTCTGCGCTTTAAGCTCTGCGACAAGTCCGGAGAGCCCTTCGCCGAACTCATCGTCCTCGTCCCGCCCGACCGAGTCCTCGACCTCGACGAAACCGACTTCCTCGAATCCCTCGCCGTCCAGGCCTCCGTCGCCATCGAGAACGCACGCTTCCACGCCCGCGCCCTGCAGTGGCAGCGCGTCGAAAGCGACCTCGCCGCCGCCCGCCAGGTCCAACTCAGCCTCATCCCGCAGGAGATGCCCAACATCCCGCACTACTCCATCGCGGCCCGGTCGGTCACCTGCTACGAGGTCGGCGGAGATTACCTCGACATCGTCTCCATGCCCTCCGGAGAAACCGTCATCGTCGTCGCAGACGTCGCCGGCAAAGGCCTCGCCTCCGCCCTCATCGGAACCTCCTTCCGCTCCGCCATCCGCGCCATGGTCCACGCCGGCCTTACCCTGCAGGAGATCGCCACCCAGATGAACCTCCTGCACTTCGGCGAAGGCGACGAAGCCCGCCGCCGCTACGTCACCGGCATCCTCTTCCGCCTCGACCCCAGCACCCACACCCTCGAAGCCGTCAACGCCGGCCATACCACCGCCTTCCTCGTCGCAGCCGACGGTTCCCTCACCAAAATCAAAGCCTCCAGCACGCCCTTCGGCCTGCTCCCATTCTCCAACTACGTCGCCGAGTCCTTCCCCATCACTCCCGGCATGCGCCTGCTCGTCTACACCGACGGCATGACCGAGGTCTTCTGCGGAGAAGACGAATTCGGCGAAACCCGGCTGCTCGAAACTTTCCTCGCCTCCAACGAACCCGCGCCCGACCAGGTGCTGGGAACCATCTGGAACAAATTGGAAGCGTTTTCAGACGGGGAGGAACAGTCCGACGATATGACTGCTCTCGTCATGTTCCGCAAAGACGTGACGGAGACCAAGCCCGCGATGGACGACCTGAAAAACTACTTCGAGATCCAACTGCCGTCCCGCCTGGGCTCCGAAAAAATCGCCATGGCCACCGCCGCAGACCTCGCCCGATCCATGGGCTTCGACGAAGATCGCATCGAAGACCTCAAAACCGCCGTCGCAGAAGCCTGCATTAATGCAATGGAACATGGAAACCAACTCGACGAAACCCTCCCCGTGGGTGTCATACTCTCAAAAGGGGTAGACCACCTCGAAGTCAGGGTCGTCGATACAGGACAGGGCCCCCAACGTCATCCCCCCGCGCCTGACATCGATCAGAAGATGCACGAGCAGGAACACCCCCGCGGCATGGGCATGTTTTTGATTGAAGCCCTCGTCGACGAGGCAGAATGGGGCAGCACCCCATGCGACGGCAGCTACGCCCGCATGGTCATCCGGCTCAAGCCCGCTGAAGACGCCGCAGGCAAATAGTTCTAAGGAGAAAAAGGAATGGCGGAGAAGGTCACACAGGTGAAAGTGGAGACAGCGCTCAGCAGCACAGGCGCACCCATCACCGTGCTCAGATTTACCGGCGACATCACCAGCGCCTCAAAGGCAGCCGTCCTCGGAACCTTCCAGGAACTTCCCCCCGAGGCCAAACAGGTCCTCCTCGACTTCTCAGGCGTCGACTACCTCAACTCCAGCGGCATCGCCATCATCATCCAGGTCATGATCGCAGCCAGCAAGGGCGGAAAAAAGGTCCAGACCTTCGGCCTCAAGCCCCACTTCATCAAAGTCTTCACCATGGTCGGAATCACCCGCTACACCACCCTCCATCCCGACGAAAAAACAGCCTGCGCAGCCTTCGCCTGACGCAAAACTTCCGTCAAACCAAAAACCGCCTAACCCATATCCCCACAACCACATACAAATGACATTTTAGTTATGTCCAAACCCATATACTGAAGTAGTTGAGTTAAATAAAAGAAAAGAAACGCCGCACCCACCAGTGCGGCCTTTCGCTTTTAAGGGAGCAATCCATGATCGCCAAAGCATAATCGCCACCTGCCGCCACACCAAAACCAACGGCCGCGTCTGCCAGTCCCCCGCCCTCACCGGCGGAGCCCTCTGCTTCTTCCACAACAAGCTCCACCAAACCCATCGCCGCCCCGCCGACCCCGAGCCCCTCACCTCCCACTGGCAGGAGGAAGAAATCCTCGAAACCTGGGACCCATCCGGCGAAGATCCCATCGCCGTCAAAGACATCTACCCGCGCCAGGACGACATCCGCTTCCCGCCACTCGAGGACGCCGAGTCCGTCCAACTCGCCACCTCCATGCTCTTCCAGGCCATAGCCACCGGCCAGATCCAATTCAAACGCGCCCGCCTGCTCATCGCCACCCTCAAAATCGCGTGCATCAACCAGCGAGCCCTGACCCTCTCCCGCGCCGCCGAGCAAGACCCACCAAACGAAGAAACCGGGTGCCCCATGTTCGACGAAGTCGACCATGGGGTTACAACATCTTCAAACAGCGCCGCCACCCCAAAGCCATCTAACTCACAACCAGAAATCCCGCCCACCCCCGCCCAATCTGACAGCTTAAAGCTCTCCAACTTACAGCTCGAGACCCACTCTCAATCCACCAACCCACCACCTAACCCCAATCAAACCAATATTTTAGACCTAACCCATTTAGATACAGGATTTTGCCGCAAACGCCACCGCCCAAACCACTGATTCCAGATATTTTGCGGAAAATACAACAAAAAAATAACCGCGAGACATCCTTCTCGAAGCGCACTCTCGAACCTCGAACCTCGAACCTCGAACCTCGAACCTCGAACCTCGAACCTCGAACCTCGAACCTCGAACCTCGAACCTCGAACCTCGAACCTCGAACCTCGAACCTCGAACCTCGAACCTCGAACCTCGAACGAACCTCGAACCTCAAACTCACCTCGAACCTCAAAACTCGCTCGTGATACCGGTCACAGCCCGCGAGTGCGCAGGCTGCGAGAATGGTCGGCACTGCGCGAGGTTCCACAATGACAACTGCGACGGCACCAGAACTGAAGACCATGCACACCCTCCCCGGAGACGCTGTGCGCCAGATCCAATGGCGTTTCGCGGACCGCTTCGACCTCCAGATGCTGGTGCAGTCATCGCGCGGAGTGGCCCGCGGCACCGTCGCCCGCATGGTCGCCGCCGGAGAGCGCAACACCCACGAGTGGACTCCTGCCAAGCGCGAAATGATGGAGGCCTTCGATCGCGCCGGAATCACCGCCGCCTTCATGGATCCGGAAGAGGGAGGTTTCATCGCCGGACCAAAGAACCTCGCCCTCGCCCTGGCAGCGTTCGAACTTGCCTGGGTCGACGGAGGCGCGGCAACTGCCAGCCTCGCCAGTTTCCTCGCGCTCGCGCCCATCCACGAGTGCGGCACGCCCGAACAGGTGCGCCACTACAAGAGCCTCGCCGCTCCGCCCCAATCAGGCGAGGATCGCAACCCGTGGCGCGGAGCCTTCGCCCTGACCGAGCCGATCCCCTACGTCGGCGTGGATACCGGCGTGCTCAGCGGCAAAGTCACCATCGTCGACTGGAAGGACGGCGCAGAGCCCATGCTGCAGGTCGACAAGCGAGGCCGCTTCATCACCAACATCGCCTTCGCCAACTTCGTCACTGCGGCAGTCAACTCAGACGACCCGCGCATCAAGGGCAGTTGCGTCATCATTCTCGAAGAAGGAGACGAGGGTATCTTCGACCGCGGCACCGCAACCAAGAAGCTGGTCCATCAACTCTCTTCAACCGGCGACCCGGTTTTCAACCTCAAAGTTCCGGCCAGCCGCATCGTCGGCGGATACACAGTGCAGGACGGCGTCATCGTCCCCAACTTCAACCACGGCGAGGTAATCGAAGCAGTCTTCCGCCGCACCCGCGTAGGCGTCGGCCTCATGACGTCCGCCAAGCTGCTCTCAGCCGTCGAACCGGTCATCCGCTACCAGCGCGGCCGCTTCCGTGGAGCAGCAGGCGCCAAGCCCGGTTCCACCCGCTACGAGTCTGGCATCCAGCAGCGCGAAGATGCACTGCACCGTCTGATCGATGTCTGGGCGACTGGTGAGGCAGCCACCTCGCTGGGCTTCGCGACCGCCAGGCTCTTCGATGACCTGGACCCGATCGAGAAGCTGAAGAACTCGATCCTCAAAGAGCGAGGCGTCATCGGCCGCCGCGCCGAGATCAGATCGCTGCGCGTAAGCGAAGAGAGAGCGATCCAACTTCTTTCGCTCCGCCCCGACGACCCGCGCTACGAAGACCTGGCTCAAGATCCGCTGGTCGACTTCGTCCTCAAAGATTCCGAGGCCAACGTCCTCTGTCCCGCGACCAAGCTCTGGAACACAGGCAACGGCGCCAACATGATGCGCGAAGCAGTCAGCCTGATGGGCGGCTACGGCATCACCGAAGACTGCCCTGGATTCCTCGCCAACAAGTGGATGGATGCGCAATTGGAAGCAACCTACGAGGGCCCGGAAGCGGTACAGCGCCGCCAGTTGACCGTGACCATGACCAACGAAGTCTTCCTCGCGCAGTTCCGCAGTTGGATCGAGTCCATGCGCGAGATCGCCAGCGTCCGCCCAGGAACCGGTGCATGCACCCTCGCGTCGGCAATGGAGATGTGGCTCTGGACCCTGACTCATCTGCAGAAGGCCACCGATCCCGAAGGCGGCGTGCTCTACCACGGCCAGCGGCAAGGCGTGACGTTTGCGCTCGCCGACGCGCTGTGCTGGCTGGTCGCCTCGCGCTGCCAGATTCTCGATGTTCTCGAACTCGAGGCTCGCGGCGGAGAGGACGAAGTCGCCGCCGAGGGCCTCGCAGGAACAGTGCAATTCCTCAGCGATCTGTGCCATGTGCAGGCAGCACGAGCCAGCGGCGAGGCATCGCGTATCTGCGCTGAACTGGTGTTTGGCTACAATCGCCACCCAGCCTGGGACGACGAAGGCTGCAGCCACTGCTTCACCACTCAGGAGTTGGAGACACTCGAGCAGACCATGCCAGGCATATCGGCCTTCGCAGTTGACGTCGTAAGCCCTGACGGCGGCCATCCGAAGAAAGCCGGCCCGTGCGCAGGCTGCGCAGGAGCCAGCCAATTCCAGCGCCTGCAGAACAAACTGACCACCTGCCTGAGCGGTGCCCGCCTGGCCAAAGACCGCGCAGCCGACACGCTCAGCAAGGTGATGATTCCCGAAGCTCTGGACTATCCCGCATGAGCGTCGAAGCAGAGAAGGCGAACGAACCAGCCGTCCAACCAGACCGCCAGACAATGGAGGTCGATATCGCCTGCGTCGGCTTCGGTCCGGCAATGGGCGGCTTCCTCACCACTCTGACGCGCGCCTGGAACGAGCATCCCGACGATCCCGCATTTGCGAGCCGCGTCGCCCTGGCATGCCGCTGCAGGTAGTCTGCTACGAGCGCGCCGACGATATCTCCACTGGGGTCAGCGGGATGGTCACCCGCGCCCAGGGCATCCGCAGCACGTTTCCCGATCTGAATCCGGCTGAGATTCCAATGGCCACAGCGGTGACCGAGGAGCGCGTGCTCTATCTCCTCGACCCGACCGGAGCCAGCCGCCGCTCCCTCGCTCTGCGCGCCGGCGACGCCATCCTTCGCCTGCTGGACAAGTGGATCGTCCGTGTCGACAACGATTCCTTCGAACTGCGCTGGACGCCGAGCTTTCTGCACAAGAGCGGCGGCCTGCTGATGTCAATGGGCCAGTTCAACCAGTGGGTCGGATCGCAATTGATGTCATCCGGCCTGGTGCAGATTTGGCCAGGCACGCCGGTGAGCCAGCCCATCTTCTCTGGCACAGCAGTCAAGGGCGTCCGGCTCACCGATCAGGGCGTCGACGCCGCCGGCGCGCCGGTCGAGGGATTCATGCCAGGAATGGACGTCATCGCGCCGCTTACCGTAGTCGGCGACGGTCCTGTCGGCGCCGTTGGCCAAGCCCTCGATCGCAAGCTTGGTCTGCCGCCGGGACACGAAGTGAGCGAATGGGCGCTGGGCATGAAAATGGTCATCGAGTTGCCCGAAGATTCGCCGCTGCAGCCCGGCACAGTGTGGCACACCTTCGGCTACCCCGAGCCGGAGATCTTCGGCTTCCTCTACGTTCATCCCGACCGGCTCGTTTCCGTCGGCATCTTCATCCCCTCGTGGATGAACGATCCGTCGCGAACCTCGTACCGCTATCTGCAGCACTACATTCAGCACCCGGCGCTGTGGCGATATCTGAAGGACGGAACCTTGCGCTCGTGGGGCGCGAAGTCGCTGCAGGAGTCCGGCAAACATGGCGAGCCCTACCTGACCGGCGATGGATTCGCGCGCATCGGCGAAGGCTCTGGCAGCACCAATATGCTGACCGGCTCAGGCGTGGACGAGGCGTGGACGACCGGCACACAACTCGCCGATGCGGTCATAGAACTGCTGCGTGCAGATAAGCCTTTTACGCAAGAGAACCTCGCGGCAACCTACGAGGCGCGCCGCCGCGCAAGCTGGATCGAACGCAACGCGCAGGAAGCCAAGGACGCACGCAATGGCTTCCATCGCGGCGTGGTAAGCGGCATGATCGGCATGGCGCTGGCCGGAATGACGCGCGGTAGACTCTCGCTGCGCCGCCAAAATCGGTCTGCGAACAAGCAGGTTCGTCCCTTCGCGCCTACGTCTGTCGCGAGCACTGAAGGACAGGTGAGGCCAACAGGCGGTGCCTGGATGGCCAAACGCCGGTTGGAAAACGACGGACGGCTATTAGTGACGCATCAGGATGTCCTGCTGATGGGCGGCAAAGTACAGGCGATGCCCGGCGTTGCCGATCACGTCGTCTTCTGCGATCCCAGGCTCTGCGATGACTGCTCCGAGAAGAGGTGCATCGCGATGTGCTCAGGACAGGCCATCACGCGAGATTCGGATGGCAACATCGCCTTCGAGCGGGAAAAATGCGTTCACTGCGGCGCCTGCCTGTGGAACTGCGCCCGCACCAACATCGAGTTCCGCGCCGGCACCGGAGGCCTGCACTCCGCGGAGAACTGACCCATCTGCATCGAGCAAACGAACATTTCAAAGCAAGGGATATTTCATGGCAAATGCATTGCACATCGTGGTCTGCGCGGGGATCGTACCTGATCCTTTGCAGACCCTGGAGCCAATCACCGGACCCAACGGGCCGGGACTGAAGAACGAAATGGTCCTGCCCGCGGTACTCGATCCCTGGGCCGCGTGCGCGCTGTACGAAGCTGCGCGCCTTGCCGCCAGCGTGCCCGGCAGCAAAGTCTGGCTGGTGAGCCTGGGTCCCAAGGCGAAGTTGCAGCAGGTAATGATGACCGTGGGCCAGAAGGCCGCTTTTGAACTTGTGGCTATAGACGGACCGATCGGCGGATTTCCGGACGCACATTCCACCGCAGCCGCGCTGGCCGAAACAATCGCCTCTATCCCGACTCTGGACCGGGCGAATCTGCTTCTATTTGGCGGTTGGGAATCGGCAACGCGGGGCGCGGGCGTCACGCTGCAGTTGGTAGGCGAACGCCTCGGCATCACGGATCAGTTTCAGGGTGTAGACCAGATCACAGTTCGCGAAGACGGATCATTCGAAGTGCTGGAGCGAGTGGAGGGCGGCAGGCACCAGGTCTCGGTTTGCGAAGGTCCGCCCGCCGTGCTCGGCTGGGCGACGGGTAATCTCCCCGAACCGCGCAACAATCCACAAACAGGCATGCAGAACATGCGTGGCATCATGCCTGCGCTGCAGAAAGCGAAGCCGGTTACATTGGCGCCGAACGGCCTGCGCTACGTCTCAATAAGCCTGCCGAAGCAACAGCGCGACACGCGTGTCGAGAAGAACATGTCAACCGACGAGATTGCCCAGGAACTCGTCGAATGGATCACCGCGGAGTGAGCACGATGAAAACAATTCTTGTCCTGACCCATGTTGACGACAGCGGTGAAGCGCTGACGAAAGCCTCGCTGGAGGCCGTTACCGCGGGCATCGAAGTCTCGCGCCGACTCGCTTCACCGCTCGCCATCGGCATGATCGGGCGAGATGTGGAGGCCGCCGCTACTGCCGTTGCTGCGACCGGCGCACATCTGCTCGCGGTGACTGGCGAGGAGTTTGCGCAACCGCGTTACGCAACCGACGCCGCAGCCTGCGAGGCGTTGTGCCGCACGTCGCAGGCTGCCATTGTGCTCGCCCCGGGGAGTACGCGTTTTGCGCGCGTCGCCGCAGGAGTGGCCCTTCGGCTGGGTGGCTTCATCGACACACACATCACCTCGCTAGGCGGTGCGGACTCAGTTGAGGCGACGCGTTGGTTCTATCGCCAGCGTATCGAAGCCGTCGTTACGCGGGATGCGCGGCCCTGGTTCCTGCTGCTCGATGGAGGCACCAATGCGGCTTTCGCAGCGGAACCCTGCAGCGCTCAAGTCGAGCGTGTTGCGGTTGCTCTGTCCGCGGTGCGCACGACGGTTGAAGGATATCGCGCGCCGATGATCGGCACGCAAACCATCCGTCCGGATGCTCGACTGCTGTTTGTCGCGGGCGCGGGCTGGACCAAGAAGCAGCCTGACGGTCAAACCCACGTCGCCGAAGCAGGCGATCGCATCCTGACCTTCCTGCGGCTCTCCGGCGCATCGTTAGGCAGCAGCAAATCGTTGGCCGACCAGAAGGCAGAGGGTAAGCCGGGCGAGGAGCAGCCAGTGCTTCCCTTCCTCACCCACATGAATCAGATCGGGCAAACCGGCGCGACGCCGCGCCACGCGAAGGGGCTTTCCACCTGCTGCCACGGCGAGGAGCCCCATGCGGTTGGCTGGCGCTTCATCAGCGAACGCCGCGCCATCAGCCTGGACGGCAACTGCGGCTGGACTCGCGGCAAAGCCGACGTGGTGTACGTTGCCGATGCGTTTGAGGTGACCGCGCGCATCAACGCATTGCTTGAAGGGCGTAAAACGCAGAACTGATTGCGGAGCTGGCAGCTGATTTGACTCTCGCTTTCGGTCTGAATATATTTGCGCCGCACAAGACGCGAAACAATTTCTATCTTGAATCCGTCAAGAATCCAAAGCTTTGCAACTTTCAGATGTCGAACCGCGTTCGGCCAGCGGAAGAACGGAACGCAAAATGAGATTCAGGACTTACGCCCTGATTGGGGCAGCGCTATTTGTCGCCGCATTTAGGGCTGGCGCACAGAGTCAGCCGCAGGCTCCCATGTCGGAGCAGGATCGCGCGGAGTATCGCGAGAAGTTGCTGCGAATTCTTCCTCCCGATCCCCCGTTCGACGAGTGGCTGAAAAAGACCAACGCGCTGCCGCCGGACTTCAATTCGTTGCCCAGGCAGAACAGCCTTCCTGACCCGCTGACATTTCTGAATGGCAAGAAGGTCACGACAGCAGCGCAGTGGCCGGCCCGTCGCGACGAGATTTCGAAGCTTTCGCAGAAGTACGTCTGGGGAACCTTCCCACCGAAGCCTACGATCGATCGGGCGGTGGTGCTGGACGAGCGGCACGAGGACGGCTATACCGTCCGCAATCTGCGACTCGAGTTCGGCCCTGGCTCCAAAGGGACAATGCGCGTGCGCGTCTATATCCCCGATGGCGCTGGACCATTTCCGGCGATGATCAACACCAGTCTGCAGGGCTGGTCGGCATCACTGATTCGTCGCGGCTACATCTCGGCCGGTTACGCGGGCAACGACGGAATGGACGATGCCGCCGCGCTTGCGCCGCTCTATCCTGACTACGACTTCGCATTGTTGCCTCGCCGCGCCTGGGCCGCGAGCCTCGTAATCGACTACCTCGCGACGCTGCCGCAGGTAGACATGAAGCACATTGGCATCTTCGGCTATTCTCGCGACGGCAAGATGGTCGCGATTGCCGCGGCAATGGACACACGCATTGCGGCGGTGATTGCAGGCAGTACCGGCGTCGGCGGCGTTCTGCCCTGGCGCGCTTCAGGCGAGCGTGGGTTCGGCGAAGGCATCGAGACAACTACACGCAACTTTCCTACGTGGTTCGCGCCGCAGTTGCGATTCTTCGCTGGGCGCGAAGATCGGCTGCCAGTAGATGGCAACCTGCTGGCAGCGATGATCGCGCCGCGGTCCATCCTGATGGAGTGGGGCAACAACGATCAGGTGTCGAATACGTGGGGCAACGAGCAGACCTATTACTCTGCACTGAAGGTCTACAAATTGCTTGGCGTGCCTGACCGCATCAGCACGTTCCGCCTTCCCGGATTCCACGGCGCGAACGACGAGGAGGCAGATCTGGACTGGCTGGACATTCAGTTCGGCCGCTCGCATCAGGTGTGGACCAACAACCTGATCTTCCAGTGGGATTGGGATAAGTGGCGCACAGACACGAAGGCATCGCTTGATTTGAAGCAGTTTCCCAAGCACGAGGGAGATGACTTGATGAAGTCGTCCACAGGCAGCGTGATTTCGACTTCGGCGGATTGGGAGAAGAAGTCCGCGGAGATTCGAACGTCAGTGCTCGCGATGCTGGGCACTGAACCGCCTAAGCTGACTGCAGCAGATAGTGCGATGCGATTCTTTGGCGGCGCGGCAGCGCGGCGTCCGGGAGCAGCCGCCGATGCGCCTGCTCCGACGGTTGGGCCGTTCGGTCCGAATGTGCCGTTGAGCTACGTCGGGCTCGGAGGCATGCCGCCCAGCGCTGGTCAGGTTACGCCGAATCTTCCGGCATGGGTAATTGGTAATGGGGGCACTTCTTTTGGCTGGCTTGAACCGGAGAAGAGCGAAGCTGCGTCGCGGCATATTATGTTTGCGGGAATGGCGGGCGATCTCTATTACCCGAAGGGCACGCCTGCGGGAAAGAAGTTGCCTACGGTTGTCTGGCTACATGGATATAGCTACCCGCTCGGTTACATGTGGGTTTACCGCAACGATCTGCATCCGATCCTCGCGCTGGTTCATGCGGGGTATGCCGTGCTTGCGTATGACCAAAGTGGCTTCGGTAGCCGGTTGTCGGAGACCGGCGAATTCTACAACCGCTATCCGAAATGGTCGCACATGGGACGGCTGGTCGAGGACGCGCACTCTGCTGTCGACGCGCTGGCGAAAGACGATCTGGTCGATCCGGATCACATTTACCTCTTCGGATACTCCCTGGGCGGAACGGTTGCGATCTACGAAGCGGCATTGGATCCGCGCGTAAAAGGCATTGTTTCTGTTGCAGGCTTCACGCCGATGCGAACGGATGTAGCGGCTCGCGGCGATGGCGGCGTTGCGCGCTACAGCCAGGAGCGCGACATGATTCCGCAACTGGGATTCTTCGTTGGGCATGAGTCGCAGATTCCTTATGACTACCAGGATCTGCTGGCGATGATCGCACCGCGGCCCGTGCTGGTTGTTCAGCCGGTGCTGGATCGCGACGCGACACCTGAGGATGTCGCCGGTGCGGTTCGGCAGGCGAGACAGGTCTACTCGCTCTACGGGGGACAGGACAAACTGGCGATGCGCGAGCCCTGGGATTACAACCGTCTGCCGAACAGTATGCTGGACGACGCTGTGAGTTGGATGAAGGCGAACCTCCGCTGACCGTGAGAGTGAGACCATGAACCCGGACCTTGAACTGACGCGCAGGGAGTTTGTGCGCACGGCAGCGCTGGTTGGAGCGTCTGCGGCGATAGGATTGACGGCGATCGACGGAGCGGCTGCGCAACCGACGCCGACCGAACCGGCGATGGGTTCTGTCTTCCCGTATGGCGCGGTTTACTTTCGCAAGTCGAACCCTCCGGCGGAAGACTGGGCGCGCGACCACGCGACTGCTGCGCGCGTGGGAATGAATACCTTTCGCCACTGGTTTTTGTGGAGTGCGATTGAAGTCGCTCCCGGCAAGTTCGACTGGGCCGACTACGACAGGATGATGGACCTGGCAGCGGCGAACGGACTGAAGGTCGTTATTGCTGAGTTCACAACTTGCGCACCGGAATGGGCATTTCGCAAATACGCGAGCGCGAAGTACAAGGCGAGCGATGGATCGACTGCGGACAGCGAGATCGGAGCAAGCACTGCGGTTGGCGGATTTCCAGGGCTCTGTCTTGATAACCCTGAGGCACAGGCGGCCGCGGAGCGATTCCTGACAGCGTTGATTCTGCGCTACAGGAATCATCCCGCACTGCTTGGCTACGACCTGTGGAACGAGAACACCTACGACGGCGGCGGCGCGAAGAAAATGAATTGCTACTGCGAAGGTACTCGGCGAAAACTGCATGAGTGGCTGCAGAAGCGGTACGGGTCGCTGGACGCGCTGGGCAAAGCATGGGGACGGTACAGCTACGAGACGTGGGACGATGTGGAAGCGCCGGAGAGCCTTGGCCCTTATGCGCAGAGTCTCGACTGGCTGCAGTTTCGCATCGACGATGCGTTCCGCCTTCTGGAGTGGCGCGTGAATCTGTTTCGGCGGCTCGATCCACATCATCTGATCTGCGCGCATGGCGTTGCGGGTACGCTGGAGTCGCTGCCGTCGTCGGCACACAATGAGTGGCGCTCGGCGGCGATGATGGACGTTTGGGGAACGACCTGGGTTGCATCGCGTCACGGCAGCACGCCCTGGATGCAGTTTCAGGCGATGGATCTGGTGCGCGGTGGAGCTCGCGGCAAGCCTTTCTGGCACGCGGAGGCGGAGGGCGGGCCGCTGTGGATGCAGCCGCAGGTAATCGGGCATCCTCGCGAGGACGGACGGCAGCCCGACGCGGAGGACGTGCGCATCTGGAACCTGATCTCGTGCGCATGCGGGGCGCGAGGTATTCTGTATCCGCGCTGGAGACCGCTGCTCGATGGACCGCTGTTTGGAGCGTTCGGGCCGTTCGCGATGGATGGCTCGGTGACACCCCGCGCCGAGATGGCAGGGAAGGTGGCGAAGTGGGCGAATTCGCATGCCGAGCTGTGGCAGTCGCATCCGGTGAAGGGCGATGTTGGTCTCCTTTTCATTCCTGAGTCTGAACTGTTCAACTACGCGCAGCAGGGCGATACGGGCTACTATGCGCAGTCGATTCGCGGGGCATACCAGGCCTTCTTCGATTCGAATATCCAGGCCGACTTTGTTGCGCTCGAGAATATCGACGAGTACAAGCTGGTGTATCTTGCGTTTCCGGTGATGCTGAAGCAAGAGACGGCGGACCGGCTGAAGGGATACGTGCAGAACGGCGGCACACTGATCTGCGAAGGGCTGCCAGGATACTTTGGCGATCGCGGCCACGCGGGAACGGTGCAGCCGAATCTCGGGCTCGATGCGCTGTTCGGCGCGCGCGAGAAGTACGTTGAGTTCGATCCCGATCTCTCTGAGCAGATGACGCTGGAAGTTAGCGGCAGCAAAATCTTCGGCCGCTACTTTCGCCAGGATTACGATCTCGCTGGTGGCAAAGTTGCGGGGAAGTACTCGAACGGCAATATTGCGGCGGTGGAGAACAGTTTTGGCCAGGGACGGACGCTGCTGATTGGCACGTTTCCAGGTGCGGGTTACTACCTGCATCATGGCGCGGCAACGAAGGAACTGTTTGCCGGCTTTCTGAAGATGGCTGGCTTGACGCAGCGAGTTGCGATTGACGATACCAGCGTGCAGGCTAGGTTGCATCAAGGGGCTGGCGGGACGCACATGTGGATCACGAATCCGACCCGCAGCCCAAAACAGGTGACGATTACGCTGGCTTCGGGTGATTTTCAATCCGCCGAGGATGCTTGGGGGGGAGTGGCCATTGCCCGGTCCGGACGGGCATTCACAGTGAATGTTCCTGCGCGTGACGCGGTTGTTGCGATGTTGCGGTAACCTCCTTCGGTTGCGGGGTCTGAACCGGCCGCAGAGCATGGCCTGATACACTGGGAACAGAGATTATTGCCGCGCTTTCTTGGATTTTCCCTCCTGGTTCAGAACGGCCCCCTCGACAATTTCATGCATAGTCTTCACCGCACAGATGATCTCCGCATTCAGTGGACCAAGGTGGTTCTTCCGCCGGTCTTTCTGGAGGAAGAGCTGCCGATCTCCGACGAGGCTTCGTCGACTGTCTTCACGGCTCGTAACGAGGTAAGCGAGATTCTTGCCGGCCGCGATCCACGCCTGCTGGTCGTGGTTGGCCCTTGCTCGATTCACGACCCCAAAGGCCGCGCGCGAGTATGCAGCGCAGTTGAAGCCTGTGATCGCAGAGTTCGCTGATGACCTGTGCATCGTGATGCGGGTGTACTTCGAGAAGCCGCGCACGACGGTTGGCTGGAAGGGCCTGATCAACGACCCGTTCCTGGACGGTTCGCACAAGATCAACGACGGGCTGCGGCTGGCGCGGCATCTGCTGCTCGACCTGGCTGAGATGGGCGTTCCTGCCGGAACCGAGTTCCTCGACATCATCTCGCCGCAATACTTCGTTGATCTGGTCACCTGGGGTGCGATTGGCGCGCGAACGACGGAGAGCCAGGTGCATCGGCAACTCGTCAGCGGGTTGTCGTGTCCGGTTGGGTTCAAGAACGGGACCTCGGGCAATGTGCAGATTGCGATCGACGCGATCCTTTCGGCGAGCGGCGAACACACCTTCCTGGGCGGGACCAAACACGGGCAGACAGCAATCTTCGCTACCACCGGCAATCCGGAGTGTCACATTATTCTGCGCGGCGGTCGCAACATGACGAATTACGATGCGGCGGCGGTGGATGCGACGAGCAAACAGCTGGAGAAGGCGAAGCTGCCGGCGCGGATCATGATCGACTGCTCGCACGCGAACAGCGGCAAGGACTATATGCGGCAAGGAGCGGTGGCGCATGATATTGCCGGGCAAATTATTGGGGGAGATCGGCGAATCATCGGCGTGATGATTGAGAGCAATCTGGTGGCGGGAGCGCAAAAGCTCGTTGCTGGTAAAGAGCCAATCTACGGCCAGAGCATCACAGACGCTTGTCTGGGGTGGCTGGATACGGTAGAGATTCTGCGCGAGTTGGCGGCAGCCGTGCGAACAGCACGAAGAATCGACTTTGATAACGTGCGCTGATCTGACTGACTCGGTCAGAGTTGTACCCGATTATTCCTTTGCGTGATCTCAGGCAGGTTTCCGCTTGATTCAATCGTCACGTTGCCGCCCTTCCAGTCCGCATTAGCTGGCAGCTTGAGTTGAATCACTTCAGTCTTCGGCAATAGGTCCAGAGGGGCTCTTAGTGCAGCGGCTTTGCCGGTTGCCAGTACCTTGCCATTGCGATCGCGAAGAACGATCTTCGACGCGGGGGCATCGACGGAGCCGAGGCTGTGGATGGTAACCTTCATCATTTTGCCTTTGACCTTGACGTCGCCGGGGTCGATTCCGAGGTCGGGCCGGGACCAGTAGGGAACGCCCTTGTCGACGAGCTTGAGTTCGAGCACGGTCGTTGGTGTGGCGGGAAGGTGATGTCGAGACTGGTGCTGCGCTCGAAATCGACCGCTCTGGTGGTCGCGTTCTGAATCGGGCCGTTGGTTGCGTCGGGCTTGCGTTCCTTGCGTGATCTCCCACTTGCCCGGGTCGATCTCCCAGCCGGTCATGTGCGCTTTGACTGGGGTTGAATCCAGATTGTAGGCGATGACCTTGAAGTGATCGGGGGTCGCTTCAGGAATGAGGATCGCCACACTTTCGTCCGTCGCCGGGCCGTCAAACTGCCAACCGACTACGTTGCCGGGATAGACTCGATCGCGCTGCAGGACTATGCCACCAAGGCGCGCGCGCTGAAGGTCTCCCGTGTTGAAGCCGCCGCCATCCGCGACGCGGTCGATCCACAAGCTGCCTTCGGTGTTGATGTACTCGCGATCGGCTTCGGCTTCTAGCTGTGTGCGATAGACCTGTTCGAGATGGCGGGTGTCGCCCGTCATCTGCCAGGCGAACTGGCCGCCTAGCTGCATGCAAGTTGCTTGCCAAGTGTGTCGCGCATGCCAAGCATGTCGATCGCATCGGAATTAACTGTTGCCAGAGAGATGCCTCCGTCGTCGAGCAGCGGTTGCAGGTATTTCCTGTCGCCAGTCCATCGGTAGGCGGACCACATGATGAACCATGGAGCGCCGCCGCCGCCAAATGCGCCGAGACCTGTTGCTTCCTGATCGGTCTTGAAGTTGATGGTTGAGGTGATTGTGTATCTGCCGTTGGGGCCGAGCTTACGATGGGCGAGCAGGCCATCTGCCATCTCGATCATCATCTTCTTCGTCTCTGGTGCGCCATTGAAGAGAACGAGGGAGAGCGCGGGCTGGAAGACATAGTAACCACGCGCCTTGGACCATCCCCAGACGCCACCTTCGGCCATCTTGGTGCCGCTGTAGTAGGCGGAGCGGATGTGACGATGTCCAGCGGCGTTGATGCCAGTAAGCCATTCGAGCCGCTTCGAGGTCTCCATCGCGCGCTCGATCTCTTTCGGGCTGCCAAAGTCGAGCAGCATCATCTGGCCGAGGACGTTGATGCCGTCTTCGTAGCTGTGCAGTTCGTCGTACTGGCCCGAGGCCAGCCCGTTTGCGAAGAGGCCTTCGCTGTAGTCGGCCTCCAACTCCTTCGAGACAGATTGCGTGATCTTGTCGGCTGAGGCGCCCATGAAGACGACTGACGGAAATAGGTCGGTGAGGTCGCTGTCGTCAGAGAGCCCACCGCCGAACTCTCCATTCGCGATCTGGCGATTGTCGATGTACCAGTTCACGAAGTGCTTGAAGTAGTCCATATCCTTAACCTGTAGCCAGGCCCATGCAGGCACGCCTGCGGGCACTTCGGGCTGGGTGTAAGGCGGCCGTGGCTGGCCCTTGTTTGCGTCGTACCAGTACTTGCGGCCGAGGTCGTTCTCCGGATCGACGCGCAACAGGTCTGTGATGTCAGCGTAGAAGCGATTCCAGGTATTGAGATGTTCCGATCCGACGGCCTCTTCGACCATGTTTGAGTAGTTGTCCTTCACCTGCGTCAGGCGATCGGCGATATGTTCTGGCAGCGCGTCCTTGCGGGGTTTGAAGACCAGACGCACCTCGGCGCCCTCCAGCGCAGCGGGGCCGAAGTCCCCGGAGGCTGAAGCTATGGTGATGTAGAGGCTCTTGTCGTTGGGCAGGATGCGGTCGCGGGTGTCCAGCCAAAGCGTGTGCGGCTCGCCGGGCTTGACCGAGAAACTAAAGTCGAGCATGTCTCGCATGGGCCACAACGGATCCTTGATCTGGATGTTCATCGGGATGTAGTCGCCGTGAGTGGGCTTTAGATTGAGCGCAGGCAAATCGATGGCGATGCCGTCGAGGCCGCCGTCGATATTCTGCCAACTTGTGCCGCCTGCGCCGCGGCCTGCCGATCTATTGCCGCGAAAGTCTGCGGGAATGAGGATGTGGACGATTGGCAGGCCACTCTGAGGATTCGCCCGCGCGGGCACCTTGCGCTCCTCCGCGACCGCCCCCACCGAGCCTGTGCGGCGGCTCCGGCTGCCAACGGGGGATTGCAGGGTCGGCCCAGTTCCAATGGCATCCGGCGTGCCGCCCTCCCCTTCGGTGACAACGGGCGGACCACCACGGCCGAACCTGCCGCCGAAGCCGCCGGACGTGGCGACCATGGTCTGGCGTTCGTCCGCTGGATAGCGGCCGGCGATGAAGGCGACGAGAGAGTCAAGCGAAGGATTGTCCTCTGGCGACGCGTTTGCAGTCAGACGGTAGGTGAGCTTTGCGCTACCTGCGGGTTCGCGGCCTTCGTGTACGTAGTAGGCGGAGAGCTCGCCGATGGGCCATTCCTGCTCGACATTGGTGAAGCGAATTTTCTCTCCTGTGATGGCTTCTGCGAATTGATGGCTGGTGCGTTCCTGTCCCTGGGGCCGCTCGAACAGGGTCTTCGCGAGCATGGGCGAGGTGTCATGCTGGTCGGGATCGGCGACCGCGCTGGGATCGCCGTTGCCGGGCGTGAGCAGCGACATATTGCCCCACGCGCCACCCTCGATCTCCAGATGGTTCCACGGCTCATTCGGCATGTAGAAGGTGATCGGACTTGCCCGAGACGGAGTAGCAGTCCCAGTCGGGAAGTTGGAAGTAGTCGAATCGGCCAGTCAGGTGGGAGCGGTTGTAGACGCCGGGCCAAGTGGTCTCGCGAATGCCGTCGTTCGCGCGCCACCACCATCGCTTCAGGTCATACGCTTCGTAGAATCTCAACCTTGCGGACGGTGGTGTATTGCGATGAGAGGGGAGCGGGGATGTCGTCCGGACGGTTCCATCCAAAGTGGTGCCACCACTCTTGTTGCCAGGTTTGCGCCGGCATCGAGGCGTTCTCAGCTACCGGAGGCAGTCGTGCGGCGAGGGAACGAGTGATCGGAGGAATGTTCTGCGGGATCTCCCCCTTTGCCAGTGACGCGACGTTGTCGTCCGAGAGCGCACGATCGTAGATGCGCACCTCGTCGATATCTCCGCCGCGGTCGAAGTTGTACGAACTTTCAACGCCGGTGGGTCCGATGATGCGCGAGTGTGGGCCGAACTGATCGAGGCCGGCATCAAACATGCCTGTCGCAGCCTTCTGTCCGGCTAACTTGCCGTTGACATAGAAGCGGATGCCAGTGGTTTCATCCCACGTCAGCGCCAGATGAGTCCATTGGTTGGGCTTGGGAAAGTTGGGCATGTCAAAGGAGACTCGCGTTCGGCCGAGATTGATGTCGGTGACGAACGCATCGAAGCCGTGGCCGTTGTAGTCGATGCGCAGCCAGACCTGGTCCCAGCTGGAGTGGTCGGCATAGCCAACACGGAAGACTGGGAAGGCAGTCTCGTCGACGGAGTCGCGCGAGCGCCAGTAGAAGGAGAGCGTGCCACGTTGAGCGTAGATGTTTCCGGGCGCCCAATACGACAGCAACTGATTGTTGCCGCACTGAATGTAGGAACCCTTAGCGCCGCCGGGAAGAATCTGAACATCGGACTGGAAATTTGGAGTGGGGTTTCCTCCGGCGGCAAAGTCCGCCTTGAAGCCGCGGTCGCCGGAGAGGTAGAAGAGCAGGCCCGGCTCTCTGATGTCAGAGGATGCCGACGTTTGGATTGGCGCGCTGCCTACTTGACCAACGCCGCGAGCACTGATCGTCACGCCTGCCGACAGGCAAACCAGGAGCGACACGCTTAGACGATTCATTTCCCTCATCCTCGCAATCGTATTTAGGACACACGGATCCGCGTATCTCTCAGATTTGGTTGACGGGTCCATTGTGCTCAAAGACTCAGGGCTGGTCCAAAAAAGCCACGACCGAAACTACATATAGATAGCCGGATCGTGACGAATCTATTGGCGGAGCCGAGAAAGACTGCTACGTTCACACTCCACCCTCCCTTATGGTTTGCCCTGAGGCGCAAGACCGAAGCCTATGTGATGAACGTCACGGCAGGATTTTCTGTACGTGGTAGGCTGGCTTTATGTTGCGTGGAATCGGCCAACGGACTGCGGTTGCCATCACCTTGCTAGTGGTGTTGCTGCTATCGGTTGGCACTTGCGTTCTTCCAGCACAACACGTGGCACACAGCTGCTGCACGCATATGAGCATGCCTTGCAAGTCGCTGAATGCAAGTTGCTGCACTGCTGGTCCAGAGGTTCCACCCGCGACCATCACTCCGATCGTCACCAGTCTTTCTGCGACGGATGTAGCGCAAGTGTTCGTCCCCGCAAGTATCAGCTCCCTGTCGAGCAAGGTCGTGAGCACGCCGATGGTGCCTCCGCTATCTCCGCCTACCGGCAATTTCATCCTGAGAATCTAGAGCTTCCTTCTTCGCCGTTCGAGTCCGGTGCGCGCGTTGGTGCGCCTTGAATTCGTTTCTCCAGTCATTAAACGTGGAGTTGAAGAGTGAAGCATTTTTGTGGTTTTGCGCCGTTTGTGCTGGCGCTATCATTTGTGTCTGTCGTTGCTAGTTGGGGCCAGATTGCGCGGCCGGCTGATTCTGACGTCGCCCCGGCGGATACGCCGATTGTTCACCTGACCGTGGACCAGGCCGTCAACGAAGCGCTCCAATCCAACACTGGGATTCGGGCTGCGGTGCGCCGCGTCTCACTGGCCCAACTAAAAACTGCGACGGCGACCAGTCTGGACGACCCCATGCTGATGGTGCGTGACTGGCAGACGCCATTGCGCAAACCCTGGGACCTGAATCAGGCACAACTGATGTTCTCGCTACAGCAGACTTTTCCGGGCAAAGAGAAGCGCGATCTGCGCAGCAAAGTCGCCCGCGACGAAGTCGACCTTGCTTCAGATGAGTTGGAGAGTTTGCGTCAGCAGGTATCCGCCGGCGTGCGCGAGGCGTGCGCGGCTCTCTTACGTAACGCGGACGAGATGCAATTGCACAATCAACAGGCGGCGTTGCTGAATGAGGCGGTATCCGCCGCGCTCGCCGAATACACAACGGGGAAGGCTTCGCAGGCGGATATACTTCGCGCGCAGATGGCTCTGACGCGGCTGAATGAGCACCTTGTCGAGTTGGATGACGAGCGCGAGACCGCGCGTGCGCAACTGAACTCGCTAATGGGTCGCGGCCCGGAAGAGGTGGTGGAGATAACCGGCATCTATGGGAACCCCGCCCCTGCGCTATCAATAGACGAACTGAAGAGCATGGCCGTCGAGCATCGTCCCGAGCTTGCCGCACTGCGCAACCAGATTGCGAAGTCCGACGATGAGAGCAAGCTGACGCGCCTGGCGATGAAACCCGACCTCACAGTCGCCGCTGGATACATGCTGATGCCGACAGGTTCGACTTATCGGAATGCTTACATGGCGGAACTTACAATGCCTCTCCCGCGGCTGAACCGCGCACGCCATGAAGGCGAGACGAAGCAGGCCGATGCGGCGACAGATGTCGCGCAGGCAGAGCTCGACGCACGCACTTCCTCGGTGTTCCTGGAAATTCGGTTGGCGCAGATAGCGGTGCGGTCGGCGCAACGGAGGGTGAAGCTGTATCGCGACACGCTGCTGCCCCAGGCCGAGGCGGCATTCAGGGCATCCACAGCCGCATACCAAAACAACCGCGGAGAGTTCATGAGCCTCATCGACAGCCAGAATCTTCTGCTCGACATTCGCACCGCCTACTACAAGGCTCTGTCCGCAGTTGACGCGGGGAGCGCAGAACTGGAGTTGGCGATCGGTGCGCCGCTCCCGACCTCCGACACAACACCTTCCATGGAAGAGAGGACAAAGTAAATGACTGCAAGGGAAAAGAAGCTTGTCGCTATCGGCGTTGGATCCGGAATCTTCACCACCGTGCTGGTCGCGGGATTCCTGATTGGAAGGGATACTCGCACCTACGCGGCGGAGACTACTTCGGTATCGCCCACGCATGTGGCCCAGAGGATCCCGTCTGCGCAACAAGTTGAGGCTGATTCCGGCACCCAGCCAGGCACAACACTGGAATTGACTCCTGTGGAGATCACCGCTGCAGGAGTTCAAGTTGCCGAGGTTCGCACCGCAGCGTTGAAGACGGATATCGCTTCCTTCGGCCGGGTTGAGCAGCCAGAGGCACAACTTGCGGCCGTGAGCGCCCGCATCGGAGGCCGCGTAGACAAGCTTTATGTACAGTACACCGGTGAAAGCGTGCGTCGTGGTCAACCGGTGGCGGATCTATACAGTCCGGAAGTGGCAACGGCGATCGAGGACTATCGCCTGGCACAGGAAAATCGTAGTCATCTTTTGCAGTCCGACGATCCGAATGCGCGCGCTCAAGCGGATGCGCTCGTCAATGCAAGCCAGCGCAAGCTGGAGCTATGGGGCATCACGGAAACTCAGATGCACGCGCCGGAAACTGGCGGCACGCCACACGTCACTCTGTACGCGTCGGCATCGGGAAGCGTCGTGGACCGCAAGGTGACGCAAGGCCAATATGTCAACGCGGGAGACACGCTCTTCACCGTTGCAGACTTGAGCCAGGTCTGGATCAAAGCCGACGTCTACGAAGATCAACTACCCCAAATTCGCCGGGGGCAGGAGGTGGAGATCACCTCCGAAGCTTTGCCCAACAGAACGTTGCACGGTCATGTCGACTTCATTGAACCACAGGCAAACCAGCAGACACGAACTGTCCCAGTTCACGTGCATGTCGGCAATCCCGGCATGCGGCTGCTGCCTGGCATGTTTGTCAGCGCCAGCTTCATCACTCGTACGCCCGGCGAATCGATTGTGGTTCCCCGCTCTGCGGTACTCGACACAGGAACGCGCAAGATCGTCTATCTTGCCCGACCCAATGGCGTTTTCGAAGCCCGTGAAGTCGCTGTTGGCACAGCCTCTGACGACCTCTACCCCGTTACCAGCGGCTTAGCACGCGGCGACAAGGTCGTGCTCAGCGGCAATTTCCTCATCGACTCGCAGGCGCACCTCAGTTCCGGAATGTCGGGAATGTATGGCGGGTCGAAGGAGTTTGCCGCGGAGGGGGCCGCGCCAGCGGCAGCATCTGGAGTTGCTGATGCTGCAGCGGTGAAGTTCGACTTTCACGCGGACAACAATCCGCTAAAGGCGGGCGAAGACAATCTCTTCCACGTCACACTCATCGGTGCAGATGGCAAACCGATCGTCGATGCACAGGTCACCATTACGCTCGTCATGCCTGCGATGCCTTCGATGGGCATGCCAGAGATGAAAAGCTCGATTGATCTGCCCTGGTCCGCCGCCCAGCATGCGTATGCAGGAAAAGGTCAGCCAGGCATGTCTGGCTCGTGGAATGTCACAGTCCAAGCACGCAGGGATGGTGCGGTCATAGCAACTTTTCACACTCACCTGAGCGCTAAGTAAGGGATTGCGATGATCAACCGCCTAATCGAATTCTCCATGAAGAACCGGTGGCTCGTGCTGGCGGTCTACGCCGCTATGGCCGTCTGGGGATACTGGGCAGTGCTGCATACTCCCATTGACGCAATCCCCGACCTGAGCGAAAACCAGGTGATCGTTTTCACCGACTGGGCAGGCCGCAGTCCGCAAGAAGTGGAAGATCAGATCACTTATCCACTTACGGTTAATCTGCAAGGATTGCCGCATGTGCGCACGGTTCGTTCCGCATCGGCTTTCGGTTTCTCCATGGTCAACGTAATCTTCGAGGACTCGGTCGACATCTATTTTGCACGGACGCGCGTTCTGGAACGGCTAAGCCTTGCGGGTAGCTTCCTGCCTGCTGGCGTGACGCCAATGATGGGACCGGATGCAACTGGAGTCGGCCAGGTCTTCTGGTACACGGTGGAGGGCCCCTATGATAGCGGCACGCTCCACTCGCTGCAGGACTGGTTTATTAAGTATCAACTCAACTCTGTTGCTGGAGTTGCCGAAGTCGCGAGCGTCGGGGGCTTCGTAAAGCAATATCAGATCGATCTCGATCCGATGAAGCTCCGCGCCTACAATATCCCGCTTAAGGCCGTAATCTCCGCTGTCGAGAGCAGCAACAACAATGTTGGTGCGAAGGTGATGGAGGTGGGCGATACCGAAGACATGGTTCGCGGCATCGGCCTAATTGGCGGACTTAGGGACATCGAGAACATCTCGTTGGCAGTCTATAACGGAACACCCGTTACGGTTGGGAATGTCGCCACAGTTCAACTTGGGCCACAGTTTCGTCGCGGCGCGCTCGATAAGGACGGCAAAGAAGCTGTGGGTGGAGTTGTTGTTATTCGCTATGGAGCCAATGCCCGCGAAGTAATTGCCGCAATCAAAGAGAAGATCTACGAGATAGAACCCGGGCTTCCTGCCGGGGTCAAGGTTGTTCCCTTCTACGATCGCGGGATCCTTATCGACCACGCTGTGGACACGCTTCGACACGCGTTGATCGAGGAGATCATCCTTGTCACGCTGGCGCACATTCTATTTCTCTGGCACTTCCGCAGCATTTTAGTGGTCACCATACCGTTGCCGCTCGCTGTGCTCGGTGCGTTCTTGTTTATGAAGGGAGCGGACATCTCGTCGAACATCATGTCTCTTGGCGGGATCGCGATCGCCATAGGTGTACTCGTCGACGCAGGTATCGTGATGACTGAAAATGTCATACGACAAGCCGAGCAATACGAGAAGGAGCACGGAAATTATCGCGATCACATTTGGGAGATCACACTGAACGCTGCGCGACTGGTCGGCCGTCCCATTTCCTTCGCGATGGTCATCATCATCCTCGCGTTCATTCCTGTCTTCGCGCTGACTGGGATGGAAGGCAAGATGTTTCACCCGCTCGCTTTTACCAAGACCTTCGCGATGGTTTGCTCCACCGTCCTTGCGATTACGCTTGTGCCGGTACTCTGCACATTTCTGATTCGCGGCAAACTGCACCGGGAAGAAGAGAACCCAATCATGCGAGTGCTGCGCGGCATCTACCGGCCCACATTGAGTTGGGCATTACGCCACCGCATCGTCACGCTATCTGCTGCGGTCGCGCTCTTCATCACCGCGCTCTACACGGCCACGACAATCGGCTCGGAATTCATGCCGCCTCTCGACGAAGAAACGGCTCTGTTCATGCCGATCACCGACCCACGCATCTCGCTTACACGCGCAACCGAGATTCTGCGCCAACAGGACGCGATCATCGCAGCCGATCCCCAGGTCGCGATGGTGGTGGGTAAAGTGGGTCGCGCCGAGACTTCCACCGACCCTGCGCCCGTCAACATGTCAGAAACCACCATCACCTTCAAGCCCAAGAATCAATGGCCGGAGGGCCTTACCAAAGACGCCATCCTCGCGCGCCTCGACGACAAATTGCAGATTCCTGGAGTCACAAATATATGGACGCAGCCTATCCGCAACCGAATCGATATGCTTTCCACCGGCATCCGTGCGCAGATTGGCATCAAGGTCTTCGGCCCGGATCTTCATGTGATTGAGCAGAAATCGGAAGAGATCAAGGACGTCGTGCGACAGATTCCAGGTGCTACCGATCTCTACGCCGAGCGCACTACAGGCGCACCCTACCTAGAGATGACCGTCAACCGTCCGGCTGCAGATCGGTACGGCCTCAACGTTGCCGACGTGGAAGATGTGATCGAAACCGCGATCGGCGGCAAGAATCTCACTACGACAATTGAAGGCCGCCAGCGCTTTCCAGTGCGGGTTCGCTACGCGAGAGACTTCCGCGAAAACCCCGAGCAACTCAGTGAGGTATTAGTGACCGGAAGCAACGGTGCCCAGGTTCCGCTTAATAAAGTTGTCGGGGTAAACACTACGATGGGTCCATCGATGATCACCAGCGAGAACGGACTATTGCGCGGAGCCGTGTTGTTGAATGTACGGGGCCGCGATGTCGGCGGCTTCGTGGATCAGGCAAAACGAGCCGTTGCCCGACAGGTCAGCATGCCGCCAGGCTATTACGTCGAATGGAGCGGCCAATACGAGAATCAGATTACTGCGAGAAGACGCCTTGAAATGGTTATCCCAGTCGTTCTACTCGTCATCTTCATGTTGCTCTATCGCACCTACGGCTCGGTGAAGGAGGCTGCGCACGTTTTGCTTGCAGTTCCCTTTGCGCTCACTGGCGGGGTCTTCCTGGTGAAGCTGCTTCACCTGAATTTCTCCGTCGCCGTCTGGGTCGGCTTTATCGCCCTATTCGGCACCGCGGTGCAGACCGGCGTTGTGATGGTCATCTATCTGGAAGAAGCGGTCGCACGGCGCGTTGCCACTCAGGGATTCCTTACGCTCCAAGGCCTGCACGCGGCCGTCATGGAGGGCGCCCTGTTGCGTCTCCGTCCTAAGGTCATGACCGTGGCAACGGTTGTTGCGGGGTTACTGCCCCTGATGTGGTCCACGCGGACCGGCGCAGAGTTCATGCGTCCACTTGCCGCCCCGGTGCTTGGAGGGATGCTCAGTTCGTTGGTCCACGTCCTGATTGTGACTCCGGTGATTTTCATCTGGCTGCGTGAGCGGGAGATACGCAAAGCCCAGCCTCCAGCCTAGCTCGCGATTCGCTCATTAGACATTTCGCGCCTCGATTCAGCTCGGCCCAGAATCTACCTGACTTAGGTGACGCTATGTGCGCTCGACCACGAGATATTTACCGATCCGTATTTATCTGCAGTTACTTTCCAGACGGCTATACTGGGGATGAAAGTTACGTCCAGCGTCCGATTCCAATTCCTATACCGGAGTCTCCATCTTGTCTGGTACAGCTACGATTTGGGCAGTCGCCATCGCAAGCGTAATCTGCTGCACGTTTGCGCGGGCGGCTTACTCTGGTCACGATGCTCGTCAGGCGACGTTGATTCCGACAGCAACTTCGATACTCGCCCCCCCTCGGAATGAGATCATAAGTGCTGCTACTTCGGGCCTGAAAGCTGCAGTGAGTCATGGCGTTAATCCGATCATCCCCGGCGCAGTCCTTAACCTGATTTCTAGTAGCCTCACCTCGACGCCCTCGCGAGTGAGAGTATCCACTTCGACCTTCACCAACGACTCGAACGCTACCGCTGCCTCGCCCCTAAATGCTGCTGTTGGTGATATCTCGGCTGCCGAAATCTACACCGTTCAGGCGACTATGCCGTCACCCAATGTTGTCACCGCCACCGCAACCGGCATGTCCGATGGGACGAACTCAGCTTCAGCCAAAGAAAACTTCGTGACGCTAGTCGGGAAGACGTATTACCTCGCAACGGGGCCGGATGGCGGGTCTGACTCCAATGACGGTTTGTCGAGCGGCAAGCCTTGGCTAACCCCAAATCATCCCGTTCGTTGCGGTGACGTCGTCCTGGCCGCCGCAAGCAGCAGCTACTCCGCGGCGAATTTCAGCCTTAACTTCGGTCATGTGACCTGCCCTACCGGCAACAATGTGGCTTGGCTTAAGTGTGCCAAGTTCGACAGTTGCAAGATCACCGCTGCAGGCAGTGGAATTTGGGTGGATCAGAGCTATTGGGGGGTGGAAGGCTGGGAGGTGTCTACCACAGGAGGCAACTTTTCTCCGTGTTTTTACGCCTCTCCGGGTAGCTCTACAAAGCCGACAATCCACCATATCGTCTTTGCAAATGATATAGCGAATGGATGCTACGGAAGCGGTTTCGCCCTATCCAATCAAGGTCCAGTAGGAGTGGACTATTTCGCAGTTGTCGGGAGCATTATCTATAACTCAGTGCAAGGAGGCGCGGCATGTTTTAGCGGGATGAATATTGCTGCGCCGGTCCAGCGCGACACCTTGCCCGGAACCCATATCTATCTGGCTGGAATCTACGACTGGGATAACTTTGAGCCCGCTACCTGCAATGGAGGCACCCCAACTGACGGGGAGGGAATCATTCTGGACACACTCGACGCCGAATCGTACTCTCAGCAGGTAGTAGTCGAGAACAATATCTCTTTCCTGAATGGATCCAGCGGAATCAAGGTAGGCATCACCACTGCGGCGCCAATATACATCCGGAATAATACCTTGTATGACAATAACCGCGATCGGCACCTGGGAGATGGCGAATGTGGAGAGATCGTAAGTCAGGGAGCCGACAACGTAACGGTCACCCGGAATCTGATTTGGTCCAACACGCATGGATGTGGAGGCGGCCCGAGCTACGGCCTTTTCGTGCAAGAGCCTTACGCGGGAGACGTTTTTGACAACAACCTTGTCTATAGTCCAGCAGGCAATAACATGGGTCAAAGCGGCGGGTTTGCGTTCGGCTCAAGAAACGTCTTTGGAATTGATCCGGGCTTGGCTAGCGCCCCGCATATAAACGCCGGTCCCCCGGTATGTGGCAGCACCGGCAGCGTGCCGGCTTGTGTCGCATCCATTATCAAGGCCTTCACACCAACGAATGCAGCGGCAGCCGGCTACGGTTATCGTGCTCCAAGTTCTAGACCGACTTACGAGCCGG
Organism: uncultured Acidobacteriaceae bacterium; assembly: GCA_963822225.1. GTDB lineage: Bacteria > Acidobacteriota > Terriglobia > Terriglobales > Acidobacteriaceae > Edaphobacter. Next base: position 82,053 of record CAWGGW010000007.1, read on the forward strand.
AATTCCCGCGCTGGCTTTGCAATGTGGGTCTTCCAGAAGGACTTATAACGATGGGATGCCGGACCGCCCCATAATTTCCGCTAGCAAGACCGAGGATTACGACGGCATTATCGCGCTGAATGGAAGCCGATCCATCAGCCCACGATTCAGGCTTCCAACGCTGCAAAAGATCCGAGTTTCGATGGAAGTATGACTTGATCCAGGAACTGAGGCTCTGGAGAGGGCGAGCTATTACGGGGGGCAGGATAAATAGCCGGGCGGCCGATACTAATATAGGTAAAACCATGCTCGAACATCACGGTAGGTTCGTACAGGTTCCGGCCATCCACGACGATGGGATAGCGCATCGCGGCATAGAGTCGATCGAGATCCAACGTGGCGAACTCGCTCCAGTCGGTGAGAATGAGTAGTGCATCAGTGTCGGCCGCGGCAGAATAGGCATCGTCGACGTATCGCAGGTGTGGGCCCGCGGGAAGTTTCTGTTCGGTGCGCTTCATGGCCGCAGGATCAAAGGCCGTCACAGAGCATCCTTCTCCGATCAGCATCTCCACCAAATCAACGGCGGGAGATTCGCGGATATCATCCGTATCGCCCTTGAAGGCGAGACCCAAAACTGCAACGCGTTTACCGCGCAAGGTCCACAGGGCGGAACGTACTTTAGATAGAAACAGCTTTCTTTGCTGCAAATTGATCTTTTCCACCTCGGTAAGCAATGAGAAGTCGATCCCTAATTGGTCAGCAATGGAGCGAAACGCTGCTACATCCTTAGGAAAGCAAGAGCCGCCGTAGCCAATTCCCGGCCGCAGGAACTTGGGACCAATACGGCTATCGAGGCCGATTCCGCGGGCGACCTGCTCAATATTGGCGTCGGTGGCCTCACAGAGGTTCGAGACAGCGTTGATAAATGAGATCTTCAAAGCAAGGAAGGCGTTTGATGCATGCTTGATGATCTCCGCCGACTTTGTGGTGGTGTGGAGCATCAGCGGTGGTTTGGCTGCGCTGCAAGACCCTGCGATGGCGTCGGGTAGGGTGTAGTAGGAGCCCGAGGTGAGAGGTTCATAGATAACGGACAGTAGCGCCGCTGCACGATCTGAATTTGAGCCCACCACAATGCGGTCCGGATGCAGAAAGTCCGCAACCGCGGAGCCCTCGCGCAGAAATTCCGGGTTGGAGACCACGTCAAATAGATTGCAAGCTACGCCGTTGCGTTCTATTGCACGGCGGATCCACTCGTTGGTGTACACGGGGACTGTGCTCTTTTCCACGATGACCTTGTAACTGGTGAGCGAGCGAGCGATGCCGCAGGCGACAGCTTCAACATAGGAGAGATCCGCATCGCCAGTCTCCGATTGGGGTGTACCAACAGCGATGAAGATGGCGTCGCACTCCCGCACAGCAAGGGCCAGATCCGTGGTGAAGCGGACCTTGGTATTGCGATATCGCCCTAGCAGCTCTGGCAAATGATCTTCGTGGATAAGAGTGTCACCAGCTTGTAGCGCAGCCACTTTACTTCGGTCGTTGTCGACGCAGATCACGTTGTGTCCAATTTCCGCGAAGCAGACCGCTGCGACGAGGCCGACATAGCCCGAACCGATAATTGCAATCGAACGAGTCCCGCTCAGCGACCTCTCGTCGATGTTGCTCTCGCTCTGTCTATGAATCGTTTTTGACATTGATTTCCCCAATCTGCGAAGTTTGTCTTTCTAGATCGCGTTCAATGTGGCTGGATAATCCATGTGCAGCGGTCAGGCAGGTTGGCGGCACGAAGCCCTATGACTCATGGATTGTCCATCGTGAATTGAGTTCCTACCATAGCTGGCATAATAGGATCGACGGAGTCACGTACGGCTGCCCACGTCATGCGGATACCCTGCTCGAGCCCGACGGTGTGACGCCAGCCGAGCGAGTGCAGCAGGCGGACGTCCATCAGCTTACGCGGCGTGCCGTCCGGCATCGAAGTGTCGAAGATAAGCGATCCATCAAATTCCAACACGCGCGCGACGGTCTCGGCGAGTTCGCGTATGGTGATGTCCTCCCCGGTGCCGATATTGATCAACGGCGGCCTATCCTCGCGCAGCAGCGAGCCGAACACTGTATCGTCGAGGTTCATCAAGAAGCAGCATGCACGGGCCAGATCATCGGAGTAGAGCAATTCGCGGCGAGGCGCTCCCGTCCCCCACACGACAAGCTCCTCTGCGCCTGCAGCCTTTGCTTCTGCGGTCTTGCGAATCAATGCCGGCAATACGTGCGAAGTGGCTAGATCGAAGTTGTCGCCCGGACCATATAGGTTTGTGGGCATTGCGGCAAGGTAGCGAGTACCGTACTGTCGGTTGTAGCTCCAACACATCTCAATGCCGGCAATCTTAGCGATGGCATATGGCCTGTTGGTCGGCTCGAGCTGTCCAGACAGCAGGTAGTCTTCTTGGATCGGCTGCGGGCAGAATTTGGGATAGATGCAGGAGGAGCCGAGGAAGAGCAGCCGCTTCACCCCAACGTTACGGCTGGCCTCAATCACATTCGCCTGCAGAATGAGATTGTCGCGGATGAAATCAGCAGGATAGGTGTTATTGGCCAAAATTCCGCCGACCTTTGCCGCGGCCAGGAAGACATAATCCGGCATCTCTCTTGCGAAAAACGCATCGACGCCAACCTCGTCCAGAAGATCAAGTTCCTGATGGCTTCTCGTCAGAATATTGCGATATCCTTGGCGCACGAGTTCGCGGTGAATCGCCGAGCCGACCAAACCCCTATGACCCGCGATATAGATGCGGCTCTCTGGAGCTATAAAGCCGGCGTGCTTATTTATCGATACAAGCGATGAGTTGGCCATATGAGTCAGGACTCCCGTACGCTGTATGCCTTGAAGCCGTGGCGACGCACCAGTGCATCACGCTCCGCTGCGTTGAGGTCGCACTCAACCATCTCACGCACGAGCTCATCGAAGCTGGTGCGAGGAACCCAACCGAGTTCGCGCCGCGCCTTGCTGGCATCGCCCAAAAGAGTCTCGACCTCGGTAGGACGGAAATAGCGCGGGTCTACTGCCACAACTGTCTTACCGTTACTATCAACCGCCCGCTCGTCGACGCCGCAGCCAAGCCAAGTGAGGTCAAGATCCAATAACTTTGCGCAGCGTTGCACAAACTCGCGCACGCTGTACTGCCGTCCGGTCGCGATAACGAAGTCCTGTGGCGCTTCCTGTTGCAACATCAGCCATTGCATCTCGATATAGTCGCGTGCATGACCCCAGTCGCGTTGAGCATCGAGGTTGCCAAGGAATAACTGTGACTGCAATCCAACTTTGATGCGTGCTAAACCACGCGTGATCTTCCGCGTAACGAACGTCTCCCCGCGCAGAGGCGATTCGTGGTTGAACAGAATTCCATTGCAAGCATACATTCCATAGGCCTCACGGTAATTAACCACAATCCAGTAACCGTACAGCTTGGCCACTCCGTACGGCGACCTCGGATAAAACGGAGTCGTCTCTTTCTGCGGGATCTCCTGCACCAGTCCATAGAGCTCAGATGTGCTCGCTTGATAAAACTTCGTCTTGTTCGCTAGTCCCAGGATGCGGATGGCCTCGAGCAGCCGCAGCACGCCGAGTGCATCGGAGTTGGCCGTGTACTCCGGTTCTTCAAACGACACCTGGACATGCGACTGCGCTGCAAGATTATAGATCTCATCCGGCCGCACCTTCTGTACGATGTGGATCAGCGACGAGGAGTCAGTCATATCGCCGTAATGCAGGATGAACTGGGGGTCAGGGTTGTGGGGATCCTCGTAAATGTGGTCGATGCGTCCTGTGTTAAAGAGCGATGTCCGGCGTTTGATGCCGTGGACCTCGTATCCCTTGGCCAAGAGAAACTCCGCCAGATATGCGCCGTCTTGCCCGGTGACTCCGGTGATTAGAGCTGTCTTCAAAGCTTCTACCTCCATTAGTAGGTGGTTGGATTCTCCGCTTCAGGACTTTGGGGGTCCGCTGGGGCCGACAATAGATCTGGATTGACCCGCGAGGAGCAAAGCCCCCATGCTGCAACATCGGCTACTCCTGATGATCAGCGCGCAACAATGGGTAAGGGTGGATTAAGCATCAGCTTGTGGGACACCTTGCCACTAAGCCCTTTCCGCGATGAGAGTCGCTTTCATCTTCGGCATCCACTTCCTCCGGGCCAGTCGCCCCAGCTCAGGCAAGTGCCTCATCAAACTGCAGCAGTAACGAGACAGCCCTTCGAAATCCCTGTTCAGCCAACAGGCATAGGCGCTACGAGATAACACGCGAACGGTATATTCGATTTGGTCGCTGAAGCGCATCTGCATTCCAGCGGGGATAATGCCCTCATTCGCGAACCCGCGCGCCATCACATTGATCTCTCTCAGATTCACAGATCCCTCATAGTAGAGCGGCAGCAATTGATTGAATGCCCACCATGCCTTGGCGTTTCGCGAACTTTCTGCTTGAGGATGGATCCGATAAAGTACGTGGGCGTTCGGGCACGTGGCCAGGTCCGTCAACTTTCGAATTTCTCGAAAAAGCAGAACGTCGTCCGAATATGAGTCTGGGAAATACCCGGCTTCAGCCAACAAACTCGTTTCCGCCAGAAAGCCTGAAGGTAGCACGAAGTCTTTTCCTCGACCCACTACGACACCGATCCGTTTAATACTCTCGCCGATGTATTTCAAGGTTCCAGCGGCGCAGCGCAGATGATGTCGTTCGGTCCATACACAAATTGCTTCGAGGTACCCTTCACAGAGCAAATCATCATGGTCGAGCAACACCACGTGAGGTGTGTTGCAAGCCCTGATACCAACGTTTCGAGCATTAGGGCAACCTTCGGAAACATCCAAGTGGATAATTCTCACGCTGGGCAAGCCGCTCACGAAATCGAGTGGCTCCCTGGGAAAGCCATCATTGACAATGATGACTTCTCTAAAGTGCTGGGCCACGGCAGACCCGACAACTTCATTAATATACTTGGAGGCACCCGCATACGGGATAACGCAGCTAACTTGATCGGACTTAATCGCGGCCATCGGATCGTTTTCTCCTTCGCATAATGGCGATAATTGCCTGTGAAATGTGCCCTTCCGATCGCGGCTCATCGCTCTAAGGCAATTCGCTCACTCGTCTTTTTATCAGTTGATGAAATGAAAGAAGAACAAACCGTGGGTTGTGTTTCAGGTATCGGACAGCAAGACGACGTGGCTCGGAAGCTAAACGAAACGCCCATTCAAGTCCATTCCTCATCATCCATCGCGGCGCCTGGGGCTTCGATCCTGCAAGAAAGTCAAAGGCCGCACCAACACCGAACATCACCGCGGGGATCTGGCCATGGTGAGCCATAATCCAACGCTCTTGTTTCGGACATCCCAACCCGACAAATAGCATGCCGGCGCCCGACTCCTTAATATGTTCGGTGATCGTTTGGTCTTCAACATTGTCAAGAGCACGGAATGGAGGCGAGATTGCGCAAGCAACCTCCAGCTGAGGGTATCGACGGTGGACTTCCAGGAGCAGCATTTCCAGCGTCGCCCGGCTACCACCATAGAAGGCGACGGGAATGCCCGAGTCCTGCGCCGCCTGAAGCAGCATCTCGGTTGCGTCAGGACCGTAGACCCGAGTTGCGCTCGACACCCCCAGCGCCCGGAGTGACCACACCAACGGCATCCCATCCGGATTCACTATGTCTGCTGCATTAAGTTGATCACGAAGACTGGGATCGTCAAAGGCCTCCATCAACACGTGCACATTGGCAAAACAGACGGTGCGAGACTCACGCCGCTTTGCCCATACGATGCTCTGGGCGACTAGGTCTTGGTAGGTTGTCACAGCGATCTTAACTCCAAGTATCTCCCTCATATTTATCCCCCCTTCTAGATAGGCCGCGCCACTCAAAAATCTCGCTCCGCTCTGACCGCTGACGTGGAAGGAATACCCTCACAGTGTCCGCAGATCCCTGCGGTCGCCTATGGCTCTCAGGCTGGTCTCCGTGCTTCATACTTCGGCCTCGCGTGAGGCGCCGATGATCGGTCGCCGGTCGTCTCCCGAGCGGCGATCGACGCCAGAGGCGCAGGCTTCCCAGAGTAGAGCGCCTGCTCATGCAGACGGATTTCGCTCGTCGAGAATCGCATCCCGAGCTGCCTCGCTGGATTGCCGCCTACAATTGAATAGGACAACACGTCCTTAACAACGACGGAACCGGCGGCGATGATAGCCCCTCTTCCGATTCTGACTCCGCTGAGTACAATCGCTCCGTAGCCCACCCAGCAGTCTTCCTCTATTACGAGCCGCAGGCTCAGACTATCCGCAGGAGGGCCGGGATCTCCGATCCACGGGGAATGGCGGATCGTGCAGCCAACGATGCGATAATCGTGGTCCCGGCGTCCCACCAGGCCGACCTGGTTCGCGATCATTGTGCCGGACCCGATGCTCCCGTCGCATTCGATAGTGCACCGTTTGCCTATATAAACGTCATCCGCGACGATAAGGCCATGATGCGAATCGAGTATTGATCCCGGCCCGATGTGAACATCCCGACCGATTGTTACCAGGCCTCGGACACAGTAAATCCTGTGGATACGCTGAAACCAAGCGCGGAGATGCTGGATGGCATTAGAACGAATCGTCGACGGCGTCGATTTTGATTTCATTTGCTCTCCTGACCGGTCAGTAGCTCCGATTACGAAAGGTGTGCTGATTTTCCAGTTGGACCGGCTGGGCTTCTTGCGAGGCCGCCTGACTAACACCTTTGGAAGAACGACCTAACCCCGTCGCCGGCTTATGATTAGCAAGTTATTGTCGTTCAACTCGTTGAGCGGATTGGCCATCTCGACAAGTGCGAAGTCGCTGTCGGGAAACCGCTTGGATAGCGAGTGTAGTTGGTCGTACCATCGGTCAACCTCCTCACCTGCGATGTCCTCGATTACATACAACCCGCCAGGGTGGAGATGCTCCAAGGAGCCATCAAGAAATGACATATTCGCTTCAAATGTGTGCAGCCCGTCTTCAATGATGACGTCCATACCGCTGCGCATCGCAGGTTGCGACCAGAGGTCTCTAATCGCATCGTCGTCGCATTGGTCGCAATAAAAGGTCTTTATACGGGTTTCTTCGAACAATATCCGGCGGTCGATATCGGCTCCATAAACCGCCGCATGGGCGAAGAGTTCGCGCCATCCACGAAGAGAAGCGCCGGGGGTTCCGTAAATACCCATATTCGAAGCAAGCTCTGGATTATCGCTTCCTAGACCCAGTTCGAAGATTCGTAGATTCTGATTCCTTCGCGCACCCAATAGTGCGGAGTAGATAGGAGTATATGTATGCCATCCGTTTCCCTTGTCGCTGCCATACTTGGTCATGACACGGCACATCTCAGTTGGTGCAAATACATTAATGCCGCTCAACTTTCTCGCCAGGTCCGATGAGCCGCCAGGTGCGCTGCGCACACGTGCGTTCTTTCGGACAAAGCGGGAAGCGATAAGTCGGGGCCAATAATAGTAGCCCGTCCACAGGTGGGTGCTGCAAAAATAGTAAGCGGAGGGAGGCAGGCTTCGTTTTAGAAGACTGCGGGCAACACGTAGCATTAGGTTCTCCGGGGATGGCTACGAATTACGTGTGGGACCGACTACCGGCAAGGGCTCCCAATTAGTGGCGCCCTGCTCCCTTTTGTGGTTCGACCAACGCGGCAATAGCGGTCACACTTTGAACAGCCTAAGCACTAGACCGAGTGGAAGATATAACAGCGCCTTTATACGAAGGCGCAGAAATGAAAGGTTTTCAGAGACGCGAGTGCCGCGGTACTGCAGAATACCCAGCCCACACTGTACGTTGACCTTGCAGAAGTTGTAGTCCGCGGGGTATTCAGCAACGAAGTCCTCGATGGCCGTTAGCACGCCGTTCCTTGGGCCACCATAGCGGACGGCATTGCAGAGATGCCCGTTTACGGGTTCGGCACCCTCCTGCCTGACTGCCACAAGCGCTCGATCTCCCAGTCCTCCTTCGCGAATCGCGGTGCGGAGTGACCCAAATGATTCCCGTTCCGCCAATTTGGTAATTCCCTGGAAAATCCCCTTGGCCTCATAGCGCTGCCGATATTCAGCCGGAATGGACTCCGGCTGATAGTACATATCTCGGCGACCATACGGCCAACCGACATCGTGGAAAAATACCATGCCCCCAGGACGCAGCAGGCTGCGCTCTCTGATCAGCCGTAGCTCGTTGTACACGGTGTACCAATTGTGGTCCCCATCGATGAGGATGCTGTCAAACGTGCCTTCCATCTCGGGCAGCGCATCGAGGCTATTGCACTTGCGAACAGTCACTCTTGCATCGCCGGTGTACTTCAGAGAGAGGTCTGCATCGAAGCAGGGGTCGACGACTGTATAGGCAATATGCGGCAGTTTTAGAACCTCATCTGTGCTACGGCCTGTGCTGGCCCCGATTTCGCAAAACTTCGTCCAGCGATTCGCTCGTGCAGTGGGGATGACAAAATGCCGCACAAATTGTCGCATACTCACTCCTCACAAAATGTATTTAGGTCCAACTGCGGGAAGCATCCACTTTGCTGAAGTGGAAGATAGTTTCTCCTGTCGACTACGGCGCTCGATGTTGTTGCCGGCCTTGGTCAAAGATCCGACAGACCGAGCGGCAATTCGATACATCAGCTCAGGGCAGCGATTAACTCCGGCGAGGTGCTTCTTGACTCCGAAAATATTTCTTTGTAAGTCGCGAGCATCTCCCCGACTTTCTTATCCCACGTAAGCTGCTTTGCCCTGCGCAACGCACCCATGGAAAGCGCAGAGACATCCTCTGGATACTCTCGTAAGTGATCAAGTGCTGTCGTAAACCCAGTGATGCTTGTTTGAGGATCTACCAACGGAATTTTGATGCCGCACTCCGTTGTGACTGCCCAGCCCATCCCGCAGGCGTCATGGCAAACGACGGGAAGGCCGAGAGAGAGAGCCTCCATCACGACCGTGCTGGTGGCCTCCTGGAGGCTTGACAGCACGAAGATGTCTGCCTTATTCATTTCCGCGAGAGCTGTGTTGTGGTCGAGCTGTCCAAGCCATCTGACCAGCGGCTTGTTTGGTAGCGAGTCAGCAAGGCGCTTCCAGCGAGCGGTCTCTGTTCCTCCCCCAATGACGGTGAGTTCAACATGCGACGGCTCGCGGCATTGATCCATCGCGTATAGCAGAAGTGGCAGAGCTTTCCGACCATGGTGCAATCCACTCCAGCAGATCTGAAGTGGTCTCCTGCGGTCATAGCTCCTGGGGCTGGCTCCCTCGAGGATGCTGGTGCCCGTCTCTAGCATGTGCTCGGCAGAACAGCCCCATAACCCACATACCATCTTTCGGTCTGACTCCGACACAACCCAGAGATGTCGAGCCTTGCGCGCTGCGGCACGTGACCTTAGTTTCGTCCGCATCTGGACGGCATTCGTAATGTTGCGTGCGCCATAGATCACCCTATCTGTGGCACTAAAATACTTCATAAAGCTCCACGGTATGGTCTGACTGCCGGTGATCGGCCCCCAGACAAATGGGCAGTCTAGTTTCCACAAGTGGCCGACCTCTCGGAATCCCACAATGTTGAGGTGATGGACCAGTTCGAATGGTTGTTGTTGATGGAGCAGCGCCGCAACCCGATAAGCCTCACGTTGCCATGCAGAGTACCCCGCATAATAGAGGGTCTGCCGCAGCGGAAACGATTCGCGCTGAAATAATCTGCTGAGCAACGGCCGATCCACAAATACAAAACTTAGTCCTTTGGGCGGCCCGTGCTCGGCGCAGTAGGTCTCGACTTCACGGCGACAGTCCCAGTGTTTCCCCCGGCCATAGAAATCGTAATGAATCGGATTGCACAGGGCGACTACGTCGTGGTGCTGCCCGAGCCGACGAACGATATTCCATCCCATGCCCGGCTCAGAGCCGTAGTAGGGGGATACGGCGAAGGCGGCTACCAGAATACGGCGGCGCCTGGTCCTCTCGGTCCACCCATTGCCCGGGTTAGATTTCATAGCCAACTCCTGTGCAGGGAATGCTTCGCGGACATGTCAACGATGCTCCAATGCCGAGACCGACTATCGACCAGAACCAAATACTTAGCATTGGCCCCTCGAGCGCCGGGTCAAAAAGTGAATTGACGATGATCGCAAGTGCGTAGCCCATCACAAATAGGAAGAGCGCGGGCCACGAGCTGAGTCCCAATCGGCGGGTTCTCCAGTAGGAAACTCCCATCTGCACAAACCACACACAAAGAAAAACTACCCAGATCACAAAGCCGGGAACGCCGGAGCGGGCGAGAAAGGTAAGGTGACTATTGTGCGGACTGCGAAGTCCATCATCGTCTGCAACCTGGTATCCGTCGCTATCTGCCAGATTGATGCCGTATCCCTTTCCTGTAAACAAATACGGGCCATGAACCGTGTACTTATAGATGTCGCCCCACCACGCGAGACGCCACTCCTTGGTGTCCTCGAGGCCTCCCACGTTGCTATTCGTCGTTCCGTCGCTTGTGACCGAGCTCGCAAGATTGGTCAGCAGTTGTTGCGCAGATATAGGTCTGCCTTCATAGGACGCCGGTATTTCAACGTCGCCTGCTACCGCAACCGCAAGAACAAGGGCGGCAACGGTGACAAAGCTGAACGTCACCCGCTTGGATTTACCCATGACACCAACGAAGAATAAGCCGGAAAGAAATGCCAGCAGCCCGCCGCGGCTATTGGATCCGGCCAGTCCCACCCCAATGATAAGCAGCAATGCTCTCGTCAGCCCAAAGTATCCGCCGATTCCTGTGGCAAAGAACCCAAACACTCCGGCGAGATGGACCAAAGTATCGCCGCTTCTAATGCTGATAATAGGCACCCCAGACCCAGGCCAAACTGGAACTACCGAAGAGAACAGTGAGAAGACAACCCACACCACGGGCGCACAATAGAGGAATAGCGCAGCGAACCGACGGTAGCGACGAAGAAAGACTTCCAACATGTGGGGCGCCGCGACAATTATGGCGGCGACGATGATGGCATAGCAGGAATAGGCCCAGAGCACAGCGTCTCTCAGTGCAACGATGCCATACTGCCCGAGATAGGGCAGCGTGCAGATTGCACCCCAGATCTGCAGTGCCGCGATTGCCATAACCGGTTTGGAGCGCAGTAAGATATTCCAATCGCGAAAGGTCGCAAGCCATGCCAGCCCCAGGAAGAGGCAAAGCTCGCCAACATATATACCGCCAATGCCGACATAGGCGAAGCCGCGCCCGAGAAGGGCGTACCCCAAAAGGATGGAGGAGTGGAATACCAGCCAGATGCGCAGAAGCGACCAGTTCGAGCGGCTCCGCTTCGTTGACGAGCTCCTCATCCAGCAAGATCCGATAGTAGCTGCGTAATTCCATCCTAGTTTGAATTGAGGGTTAGACATCGCCATAGATCCCGTGTGTTACGACAGGCTCGACAAGGCTCGGCAGGACTGTCGAAGAAACTACCTTGATTGGCTTGACCATGGTGCGGCGCAGCCGAATCCACCCAAATGACAAAACACAGAGGGCAGAGAACTGTGAACAAACGAGCCCATATACCGCCCCGCGCACCCCCAACACCAGCGCCGCCGGAACTCCCCCGGCCAGGGAGACAACCACCGCAGTGAAGGACGCCGCCGTCGCCATCTTCACTTTCCCCGACGAACGCATCGCAGAGTCGAGAACGACGGTGGCTGAGACTAGGCAGCTATAAATCATCAACGGCCATAACTGGGCGGCGTATTCGGTGTACTTATTCGCATAAAGCATACGCAGAAGCCAACTGGAACAGAGAGCCGTCAATAAACCCAGCCCTAGTGCGGCACTGCTCACGGCGGCCAGGGACTGCGTTACCCTGCGAACAAACTGCGACTGGCCTCGAAGAGGTGTGAACATGGCAATAAATGCTGGTCCCAGCGCTGTGTATGTCTGAAGTAAAGGCATCGGGACGTTCATAATAGCGCGATAGGCAGCACATCCTTCCAGTGGGAGCACGAAGAAGTATATTGGAGCAGTGATGGCAGAACACAGACCTCCTACACTTGCCCACCTTCCATAAGCCCAGTGGTTACTCCATATTTCGCCGGGAGCTACCGGAGGAACCTTACCCAGGTCCGCCAATGGCACCGTCATGCGCAGCAGAGGAGCAATGATCAAGGACGGAACGGCAAACAGAAAACATATAAGCAATGGATACTGCGTCAGATGGCCGCCGAAAATAATCAGCAGAACTGTCATACATACGAGATAGCCAGCCCCTGCGATTGCAGCGCGATGGGGTGTCCTCGTTATATAGGCCGTTCGCCTGGCGAACCACAACCAGAGGACCGGCGGCGCAGCCATCGCCCATCCGAGATATGCCAGGATAGAAGAGATTTGCGGATGGATGGCGTACCGAATCGCGCCGAGGACCGTTACCGCCAGCGACACCAACAAGGCCACCTTCCAGTGGAGTCCGTTGACTCGCCTCACATAGGATCGTTGCCACTTTTGCCGTGTCGATAGAGAAAAAATAAGCATGGGCTCAATGACAATGGCGCTGTAAAACGTCGCCAAGAGGAGAAAGGCTGCGAAAGCTGCGCTGAATGCTCCGAACTCAGTCGTTGCCATGCGCCGGGCCAAAATCAGATTAAGCGAAAAATTCGAGATCGCAAAGAGGCCTTGGTCGGCAATGGCTCCTATCCCCTGAGCGGCGGAATTGGCAAACGTGAACTTTGGTCCCGCTGGGGCGGGCCCGGGACACGCACTACGCAGATTCGAATCTTCCACAGGGTAGGCCCTCGGAATGTTTATGATTTTTTTATATGGGTTTTGACTATGATCAAGTCGTTCCAACACAGAGCGGAAAGCTAGAGCATCTTGTACAGTTTCTCGGGAATTGGAAAAGAGCGGTTGTGGAGCACTGTACCTAGCAGACGTACACCTGCTGCGTCCAGAGTCTCCTTTGCCTTTCGTGCGCTCAGCCGACGGGTACGATTGGCCTCAATCACGAGGACAACCGCGTCCGCTACCCTGCCCAACGATGATGCTTCGGAACTGATGTCGATTCCCGGTGCGTCAATAAGTAGATAGTCAAACGTGCCCTGTAAGTGGAAGATTAGACTCCTTAGTTCGGCTGGCGATTTCAAGGATCCACGGTCATCGGCCAGTAAGTCCTTTCCTGCCAGCCATAGATTCTCCGCCACGTGCGTACATTGCTCCCGCGTAGAGGCTGATACTGCCGGATAGGTCGTTGTACAATCGACGCCGAAGATAGCGGAAAGTCGCGGTGCACGCACATTGGCATCCACCACACAAACAGAACGGGGGGTCGCTGCTCCTAAAGCCCGGCCGGCGTTTGCGCACACTGAACTACTACCAGTTTCTCCATCTGCCCCGCAGAATACGACAACTCGGCGCTTGACACTTCCGTTGTCCGCGAGAAAGATGCTCTGAACGAGACGCAGTATCTCGCCTCCACGCGCGTCGACCGCATCGCGGGCGTCGCTGCGGAAGGCCGGCCCGTCGACAACGCGAGTGGTGGCGGTTGTGACAGGATAATCATCTGCCCCCAACTGAGAGCCAAGCTCGATTTGGCTCAGTAGTTCAAAGTTACGGCTCATGTTGGCGCCTCGTTTTTGTTGATGGTTGAATGCCTGATCTTAGTGGACCCGTCTTGCAAATCCATAAATCACGCCTTCGTCGCGAACTCAGTACAATCTTGATTTGGCGCACTGAGATTTATCTTCTAAATCCTCCGAGACAACGCCGCGGACCCATGGACCCATCGGCCCGTTTTTCCTCTTTTGCTCTGCTGATACCCTACCCTGCCCGCTAATCTCAAAGCGGAGCGGTGAAAATGTCTCACTGAGACCATAGGGAATCAACTCCTCGTCCGCTATTACCTCAGCCACCATGCTGGCATCTACCTGTTCGTGCTTGAGTGCCCGGCACAATGCGAGCGAGTTGTAGCAGAATTTGTTGATCATCCGAGGAATTCCGCGACTGACTTGAGTGATCAGTTCGAGTGCGTCGTTGGTAAACAGTGGCGTGCTAGAATGACCTGCCGCTTTAACTCGGTCTAGGATATAGACACCCGTCTCCTCAGGAGAAAAGGGGTTCAGATGGCAGACGGTCGAAATACGCTGACGCAGTTGTATTTGAGAAGGTCGACTCAACTTCTCTGCCAACTGTGGCTGCCCTGCAAGAACGATTTGCACCAGTTTGGTTTCATGCGTCTCGAAGTTTGTAAGCAGTCGAACCGTCTCCAGTGCTTCTTCCGATAAATTCTGCGCCTCGTCGATCACGATCACTAGCTTCCGTCCTGCTCTGGCCTCTGACATCAACACCGCATTCAGTTGGTTGTGCATCTCTGTGCTGGTCCTGCCCGGTGCGATGCCAATGTCCCGCAGGATCGATCCGAATAGCTCCGAAGTCCCGCAATGAGGATCAACGTTGAAGAGAAAGGCACTATTTGCGTGGCCTCGAATGTACTCGAGAAACAGAAACAACAATGTTGTTTTTCCCATTCCTGGGGGAGCTATCAGCGCGGTGAAGCCGCGGTTGCTGTAAAACCCAATCTTTAGCGATGCCAGTGCCTCCCTGTGTTCTCTGCCCTGGTACGCGCAGAACGGGTCTGGCGTGACGCCGAATGGCTCTCTCGTGAGGCCGAAGTAGGACATCAACATTTCTCACTCCACACTTCTGGGTAGCGCTGCGAGAACTGGCATGCCTAAGTAATTGGTCACTTCATCGGGTGTGCGGAACGACGGGTCAATAAGATCAAAGACAAAGGCCGAGGTGAGACTCAAGGTACCCGCCAACAGGAAAGTGATTAGGGCAGCGCTCATCGGAGATCCGTTGGGGAGTGCCGGAACGACCGGCTGCTCTGCGACGGCGACATTCAAGATGCCGCGTTGGTCGAGAGCGTCGCTGATGCGCGCCTCTTCGCGCTTGTGAACGTATAGCAGGTAATTGTCTTGCTGGGTCTTCGCATCCTGCAAGAGCCCCTGCTGAACTACCTCTTCCTGCCCGAGCTGTTCAGCATGCTCGCGAACTTGTTCCGCGTTGAAACTAGCTTCGGCGGCACGCGCTTGCAAGCCATTAAGATCGGTCCGGTCTTTGGTTAGCTCTGCTTGAATCCACTGGTAATCCGGATTGAGATCGGTAGATTCATCCTGGATCGGTTGGGTTCGAGCATCAGCTTGAGCCTTCTCGGTCTCGGCAATCTGCTGATCCACCTCTTGCACAAGGCGATAGGTTGGCTCATATTTTGTCAGCAGCTCGACCCGCTTCAGTTGAAGATTGAGTAACGTCGAATCGAGTTGTTGAAGAAGCGCCGCGTTTGCCGCGGTATGCTTGACGGTTGTCAGCCTGCCCGGGACATCCGGCAATTGCTGCTTGAGCGAACTAATACGTTTGTTGGTTTCGGCGATAGCCGTCTCTGCCTGGCGCGCTGTCGCGTCGAAGTCGTTCGCCTGTCGTAATGCCTCATCTCGCTCAAGATCGGCGGAGACGACGTGCGTCTGCTTGGTGAAGCTGGTTAGATTTTCCTGGGCCTCGTCCAGACGCTTGTGGTATTCGACGGCTTGTTGATCGAAAAATTTGAGCTCACCTGAAGAGCGATGTACTTCTAGATGCTTCTCCATATATGCCGTCGCAAGAGCAGTAAGAACACTCGCCGCCATCTTAGGGTCGCGATCCTGATAACTCACCGAAATCACATTGGTCTTGCGCAGCGGCCTGATATCAAGATCTTTAGCTAGTTTGCGAACAACCGCCGCTGTCTTTGCCTCATCTTCATGGCCGTCGGTCGTTCCGGATCTTTCGCTTAGCCCACTCATCTGGGCAACCTTGCGTAGCAAGTCATTGCTATTTAGCAACTCGACTTCTGAGTTGAGGTATTCTTCGCTGACCTGGTCACCACCGGCTTCCGGGGCATTTGCTGAGGGGCTCACAATCGCATCCGCGCGCTGTCTCCGGACCATTATCTTCATCTCGGCCTCATACTTTGGCGTCCAGCGCCCAGATAGGACCGCGGCAATCACCACGACGGCAAACGTGATCATCATTGGCCATCGCTGGCGGAACAGGACTGCAACCATGTCTCGTAGACTGGGAAGGGGACGCGGGCGGTAGGGCTCAATCACGAGTTCATCTGTTCTCATCGGCTGGGTCCTCACATCCTAGAAGAGTGCGGCAGCCCCAAAGCTGGGAACTGGCATGTATGGTCGGATTTTAGAAATAGTGTTTTGTGGGACGTAGAGCATATCTCCGGGCTGGAGCTCGGGATCTTCTGATAAGTCACGGGAGGCAAGCAATTGTTTTATGTTTAGAAGCTTCGCCTCATATCCACCGCTCTCCAACGGGTGAAATAGCACAACTTGCGAGTGTTTGGATTTATCAGTGAATCCACCTGCGATCGCCACTGCTTCAGTAACCGTAAGCTTACTTCGAAGATCGTACTTACCGGGTTTAGATACTTGGCCGCCTGCAATGAAATATGGCTTCTCAAAATCTTTGAGGTAGATCGAAATCGCCGGCGCGTGCAATATATTCGCATAAGCAAGTGTTATAGCCTCGGTTAGTTCGGGCACCGTCTTCCCGTCTACAAGGATTGAGCCTGCCTCTTTCAGAGTCACATAGCCGTCGGGCTGCACAGCCACTGACTGGTTGAACTCCGGAGAGTACGTGAAATCGATGTCGAACATATCCCCTTTCCGCAGTCGATATCTCGTGTTTCTACGTTCAAGTTCTGGCCCGGAGTTCCGCGGCGTCGCAGGCGTTGCGATCGCTTGGACGCCAACCGGGCTGCTACTTTGGCCCTCCACGGCGATAGCAGCCATGACTAGGGCGAATAAGATCGCGGATCGAAGCTGTTTCATCTTGGGGTCACCCTTTCCACGGTTGCCTTCGAGTCTCGCTCCTGAGCACGTAGCACCGAGCCACTGAGCCTGCCTAGATACCATGCATCGCAAACACGGCCGTGTGGAACAGTATGGCCATGTCCATAAAGAAGTTGCGATCACGGATGTAATAAAGGTCGTACTGAATGTTCTCGTGGATCATAAAGGAACGGTCCGCACTTAGCTGCCACAGCCCCGTCAGCCCCGGAGTGACCTGCAATCGCTGTCGATGACGGGCGCTGTAACGCTCCACGATGAATGGCATTTCGGGTCTAGGACCCACGAGCGACATGTCGCCCTTCAGGATGTTCAGCAGCTGGGGCAGTTCGTCCATACTGGACTGGCGGAGTCGCCGGCCTATTCGCGTAATTCGGGGGTCGTCGCCCGCAGTAGGGTGGAAGCCATACTTTGGCGCATCCACACGCATCGAACGAAACTTATACAGTTCGAACGGTTTACCGTCGCGCCCAACGCGTACTTGCCGGAAGAATACCGGGCCGTCCGAGTCCAGGCGGATCATCAAAGCAATGATCAACCAAAACGGAGCTGTCAAGATCAACAAGACGAGCGAGCAAGCAAGGTCGAAGATGCGCTTCATTGCTTCGTACAATCGCTTCTGGCTCGACTGGACAAAGGAGGCGATGAGCACCCCGTCGACGTCTACATACTCGGTAGAGGTGTCCGCATCGAACGAGAGTTGCGGCACAAAGGCGATGTTGGCGTCAGCCTCAATGGCAGAGTCCGCGACCTCTTGAAGACGTTGACGGGATAACGATGGGATTCCAACGATGACGAGGCTGGCTCGGTGTTGCCGGATCAGATCGCACGTGAGAGGTCCAGAGATCACCGGTGCGGAGCGCTCGCGATTATAACCATATTCGTAGATTGCCTGACCTGCGAGGTCCTCGTTGTCGTCCACGATGGCCACGGGGCACAGGCCCAATTTTGGGGAGCGAACGATTGCCGATAGCACCATACGTCCTGTATATCCGGCTCCATATATCAGCACATTCTGTAAGCCGTAGCCGCGGCTGTGTAGATTTCTAACCAGGATAATCAACGCTTGCTTCTCGATTATCAGTAGCAGGGGAACGAAGACGACCGCCAGCGCAAGAACATATCGCGGATATAGATGCGAGAAGAGGAAAGTAACCGAAAGCATGATGCCAAATGCTTGGGCAGATACCCTTAGGATGCGCTCAGTCTCCCGGATGCGTAGCAGACTGTTCGCGCGATAGTATGCACCGTCTTTCTCGAGCATAATGACAAACACCACGCCGACCATGATCGCGGCAACGAGAACCGTCTCGACGGGGTAGTGTTGCTGTCTGCCTACTCTCAGAAACTCATAGGTCGAGCAGGCTAGCAACACCCCCAGCATCACGGTGATTAAGTCGGCGATCCGCTCTATGACTGTTACCGCGACTTCGAAATGTCCACGTGATTGCCATAGCTCGTTGACTCTGGAAAACACAGGATACTCAACTACCGGATTTTTGAGGTTTGCGGTGCCCATTGGCGACTCCTCGAAGACAGCCTGGTAAGAAGTGTCAGATGCTATAGTTTGGCCGATCTCCAGCCCGGCGAGACGGGGTGAGTCGGCATTATCTAGTCCGGGCCCTAACGTTCTCCATTTCAATTACGGAAGCTTTGCCGCACCTGCCCGTGCGTCCACATCTAAACTTGATCGAGGTTAGTTATTGGCGTTCTCAGAAGTACCAAGTCGGGACACGTCCATCTTCGGAGGTGAGCAGCGGTCAACGAGCTCAACGTCATCTGGCGATACGCTCATAGCAATTGACTGGCAAATCATCGCGATCGACACCAGAAGTCGTGACTCAGAACTGGTACGGATCAGGACCCCCTCGACACCGATAAGCGGTCCCCGCACAACCCGTACTCGGTCGCCGAGTTCGAAATGAGGCTGCTGTGAGAGATGAGCCCCCGTTGCGAGGACTGTCCGAATATCTTCGATCTGTCGATCCGGGACCGGCAATGGGCCCGTTTGGTTTCTCACGAATGACACGACGCCCGGGGCTTTGAGCACTTGCAGCGTGCTGTCCTTCGACAAGTTAATGCGGACAAACAAATATCCGCTGAACAGGGGAACCATCGTAGTTTGCTTACGGTCGCTCCACTGGCGCGACTCGGGCCTCATAGGCAAGAAGTGTTGTACGCCCAGAGCCTCGAGCACTGTAGCAGCAACTTTTTCCTGCCGTGAACGGGTGGTAACGGCGAACCATTGTGAATCGCACAAATAATCATCTGTCTGACAATTCATATCCATGCTCCTGGCAGAGAATGGGACATCCTGAATGATCAAGCTTTACAGTGGCATAGCTTCGCCCTTTCAGTCCCAGGATCCTCTTTTTCGGATCCATCGAACTTCTCGGGCGCCAACAGGGTGTTGAAGAAAGTGGCCGTGAACCTAGATTAAGAACCAACGCAACAAATAGAGCCGTGAAACAATCACTTCACATCAAAGCCTGACTGGTGATGTGGTCGTCGTCGAACGTCCCGTATACCCCAAAACAACCTGCCTGCTCCGCTGTGCGTGTAACCTTGCCGGTACATTCGATCCGCAACTCCTCGCCGCGTCGATCAGGCGAAGGAATGAGAACCTCAATTCGTATGTCCGATCCAAGAGGTGGGCATTTGCTGCTGAATATCAACGCACCGTCCAAAGCAACATCGCACGTGAAGCCTCCTTCGGTATGTTGCACTCCGTTATAAATCCAATGAAAAATGACAGGGAGCCGCAACTTGTATCGGACTTGGACTCGTCGCTCATTGATCAACTCGAGATTCATAGGGTGATTGTGAGATTAGCTTCGTTCATGGTGGATCGCAAGCCGCCGAAAGTGTGAAATCAATATGAGATGACCGGTTCCTGTTATAGTCCCATCTTCTCTAAGTCACACTGATGAGGCCGTTAGGGAGTCATTTGTTCTGGACGACAGAAATTCGGGCAACTAAAAGTTCAAGAGTAATGGTAGAATCTTCCGTATTCCAGTCGATTGCTGCCGAGATTCCCTACACGCCCTCTGGGCGAAAAGCTCGACTCTACGGTTTAGCCCTTATTATCCCCAGGTAATGTGGACGTTATATAGCTGACTTCCTTAGCCTTCCACTTGGGGAACTCGCAAGATACTCGAAGCCAACCCTTATCGGAGGTGCTCGATGTCATCACAGCCGAGGTCGGAAGAGCGAATTGTTCCAATGCCCGAGAGGGTACGGACTGTGTGTCGAGTTCTTATCGTGGATCGGGATTCGATGATCAGTGACCTACTTGCAAGAGCGCTCATCCACGACAGCCGATTCGATGCCATCGCGACTCCGCCATCAGACCTGATGCGTCTGCTTGCGACGAAGAACTTCGATGTCGTGGTAGTTGGTGCCGATCTCAACTCGGATTCGGGACCTACGTTTGAGCTGGCAAACGCAGTATGTCGCACCCATCCACACCTCCACGTAGTGGTGCATTTGAATCAGTTCACTCCAGAACTTGTTGTAAACGCGTTCCGGATGGGTGCTCGCGGAGTGTTCTCTCGTGAGCGACCCATAGCTGAGTTCCTTGACTGCATTGAACATGTTGGGAAGGGATTCATCTGGGCTGGAAGGCAGGAGGCTAATGCCCTCCTCGATGCAGTCAAGAGCATCCCGGCCCCTAATCTGTTAGCGCCGATGAAGTCTCTGCCTCTGAGTGCTCGGGAGCTGCAGACCGTGCTGTGCGCCGCAACTGGCAAGACCAACAAATCCATAGCCACGGAGTTGGGTCTGAGCGAACATACCGTAAAGAATTATATGTTTCGGGCATTTGAAAAATTAGGGGTTTCGAGCCGAGTGGAACTACTTCTGTATTTGACAGCCCGTGGCTATGCATCCAACGACAGGGAGCAGAGCTGACTCAGCCCTCCCGGCTGGACGATGAGGACGAGCCTTTACCTGTGACTATGGTCGTAGCGGCGTAGCTGCTCCGTCTTCCTGACCAGGCAATATGCTGGCTGACGTCTAACCGGTCGAGATTCGCGTGCATCGTTCCCAGCGGCGCGCATAGCTGTAGCCCCTCAGGATGCCCGTCGCCAGGCTAGAAGTACGTGCGAACCCGGCTGCGGAGTATTGCTGATCGTCACATCAGAGTAACGGGCGGCCGATCGCCGGATCGCCGGCCGAACTTGAGACTCTCTGCATGAATTGCTGCACTTATCCCGCACAGGAAGCGCTAGCGGGACGGCTTGCAGGGGTCCGCCGCAGGGTGATGTGACAGCCGACATTCGCAATCTTTGGACTCGCGAAGCTACGGGCTTACTCGTGCTAAGCAGCCATGCTATTGGCCGGCTTGGCATCCCATCGGGATCAATCCTTGCGGGAGATTAACATTGCAGAGCCATTGTGGAAACAATGGATCGTAGGTCGGAGCCGGACCTGGCGTCTGATATCCATAATTTCTCGCGGTTATATTTGTCGGAGTCAGATTCGCAATCTCGCTGGCCATGCAGGAAGGCACGTTGGAGAATGTGCCACAGCTTGGTGGACCAGGATTTGCAAGCGGGGCGTTCGCAAAGGTCGGATCAGTTCCAAAGATGTTTTCGGAACCAAATGCAAACCCGCCGCTTTGACCTATGTTATTGCCTGCCGGACTATAGACAAAGTTGTTGTCAAATACGTCCCCCGCATAGGGGCTCTGCACGAAGAGGCCGTAACTCGGACCGCCCGCGCAGCCCGTCGCATTTGTTCGGATCAGATTGTGAGTCGCGGTTATATTATCGGCGCTCTGGCTGACGATCTCGCCACATTCGCCACTACCTATCTGACTGTCGCCGTTATTCCCGTACAAGGTATTGTTCTCGATGTATACCGGCGCAATTGTGGTCATGCCGACTTTTATTCCACTGGATCCATTGAGAAATGAGATATTGTTCTCAACGACCACCTGCTGAGAGTATGAGTCGGCATCGAGCGTATCCAGAATAATTCCTTCACCGTCGGTTGGAGCGCCCCCGTTGCAGGTAGAGGGCTCAAAGTTATCCCAATCATAGATGCCGGCCACATATATATGAGTTCCTGGCAGATTATCGCTCTCGACCGGAGCAGCAATATTCATCCCACTAAAACACGCTGCTCCTCCTTGAACTGAGTTATAAACGATACTCCCGACAACTGCGTAGTAATCCACTCCTACTGGGCCTTGATTGGATATTGCGAAGCCGCTTCCGTAGCATCCATTGGCTACATCATTTGCAAAGACAATATGGTGGATTGTCGGAGATGTAGAGCTACCTGGAGAAGCGTAAAAGCAGGGAGAGAAGTTGCCGCCGGTGGTAGTCACCTCCCAGCCTTCGACGCCCCAATAACTTTGGTTGATCCAAATTCCAGATTGAGGGGCGCTAATTTTGCAGGTATCAAACACAGCACACTTCAGCCATGCCACATTGTTCCGTGTGGGGCAATTCACAGCTCCGAAAACCAGGTTGAAATGGGGAGCCGAATAAACTCCGGGAGCTGCAAGAATTACATCGCCGCAATTAACCGAATGACTTGGCGTCAGCCACGGCGTCGTCGGCGATAGGCCACTGTTTAGATCGCTGCCCCCATTGGCGGCGCTTGCCAAATAATACGTCTGGCCTACAACTGACAGATAGCCCGAGCCCGACACAGTGGGCTCCGAGACGCTGGTCGCGGTGATGGTGATAGTTGCGGACGAAGGCATAGCCGCCGGTGCCGTGTAGAGCCCGCCCGAAGAGATAGTTCCACAGGATGTTGTGCCGCAACTCGGTCCGGAAAGGGTCCAGCTTACGGCTTGATTCGGCGCTCCCGTGACAGCAGCGGTGAACTGCTGAGTTGCGCCATAACTCGCAGATGCGTTCGCGGGCGACACCGCGACCGTAACCGCTGATGCCTGTTGAAAGTAACAGCTTTTCGCCACGCCTACATCGGGATCGCCAAAAATTGTGTTAGCGCACAACGTCCCGTTGTTCAGGGTGAGGCCGGTGAAGTGGCCACTCGCGCCGAATTCCACTAGCGCCTGCCCCGTGAAGCTGCATTGCCCCCATTCATTTGCACAAAGAGTCCAGGGGCCAGGAGGCAACCCGCCAACTTGGGGTGTTTGGGCGATAGTCTGGAAGTAGCACCCTTTTGCGACACCAACGTCGGGATCGCCAAATATTGTGTAGGCGCACAACGTCCCATTCGTTAGACTAAGCCCAGTGAAGTGACCGTTGGCGCCGAATTCTACCAAGGCCTGTCCAGCGAAACTGCACTGTCCCCATTCGCTAGCGCAAAACGTCCAATTGCCCGAAGGCAATCCCGAGGGGGCACTCGATACGATCTGGTAATAGCAACTCTTAGCGACGCCGACGTCCGGATCGCCAAAGACTGTGTCCGAGCACAAGGTTCCATTTGTCAGGGTGAGGGCGGCAAAAGTTTCATCGGCGCCGAATTCGACAATAGCGGTGCCTGCGAAGTTGCACTGCGTATTTTCTCCGCCGCAGAAAGTCCAGGTGCCAGAGGGTAGCCCTACAGGTTGCGCTGAGGCGGAGTTGGATCCGCAAGAGAAGAAGACGCAAAGAAGAAGTGCAGCAAACAGTATTTTCACCATCAGGCCCCAAGTGCTCGGTCAGCCTGCAGAGATTGTGGTCCCAATCGATGAGCGCACCGTGATGCCGCTCTCGTGCGCCAGCGAAAACTCTGTGTAGGCTCTACCTATAGCGTCCTAGTCCCGAATATATACATTTGGCGGGAACATCAAATCCCACAAATGGGTGAGGCAGGGCCGTGCGCGGAAAGTATTCGACTGGCGGGGAAAGTGACAAACTTAATCGTCGTGATCTACCACCAGAATCAATGTCTTGTGATTCATTTATCCACACCGGGATATTGCACGGCGCTCCGATATGGGTTCACACGCAACTTTCTAATCTCATCGGCGCCAACTTCAAGTCCGCAGTACCCGGTCTGACCGGTCATTGGCCAGTTTGGCATCCCAGCGGAACCAACCCTACCGAGAGATTTACGTTGCACAGCCATTGCGGAAATAGTGGGTCATAGCTTGGCGCTGAGGCTGGCGTGTGATACCCGTAACTTGTTGCGACGGGATTTGTAGGAGTTAAAATTAGCAACCTCCGCAGCCATGCAGGATGGAACACTGGAGTAGCCGCTACAGTTCGGGGGACCGGGATTCGCGGTCGGGGGATTCGCAAGATTCGGATTTACACCGAAGACATTCCCCGGGCCAAACGTAAATCCGCCGCTCTGCCCCGTGTCATATCCGGCGATGCTGTATCCGAAATTGTTATAAAAAGCATCGTTGACATACGGTCCCTGGACGAATATGTCGTAGACCGGTCCGTTCGCGCACCCGTTGGGTCCAATCGTTTGTAAAAGATTGCCATAACCGACAACGTTGTCGGCATCCTGGCTCACGATCTCGCCGCATATTCCTCTACCCACATAAATATCGGCATTGTTGGCGTAAGACGTGTTGTTCACAATGAGAATATTGGCCAGGGAAATGATGCCAACCTTGATTCCACTCGATCCATTTAGAAACGTCATATTGTTGTCAATGACAACCTGCTGTGCATAATTAAGCGCATCCAGCGTGTCGACGACGATGCCCTCGCCGTCAGTTGGAGGCCCTCCATTACAAATTGGGGGCTCGAAGGTGTTCCACGTGAAGTTGCCGCCGACATAAATGTGCGTTCCGGGAAGTATATCGGTCGCGCCGGCGGCCGAAATATTAATACCGCTAAAGCACTGGGCGCTCCCTTGCGCGGCGTTATAGACAGCGTTCCCAACTATAGCCAGGTAGTCGACACCGGTCCGCCCATCATTCGCGATAGAGAACCCACTACCATAACATCCATTCGCTATATCGTTGGCAAAGACTATATGGTGAACGCTGCCTAGTCCGTTGATTGGCGAGGCGAAGAAACAGGGTGCAAACGATCCGCCCGTAGTGGTAACTTCCCAACCTTGCACGCCCCAATAGCTTTGGTTGATCCATATTCCAGATTGTGGGGCGCTGATCTTGCAGGCATCAAAGATCGCACACTTTAGCCATGCCACATTGTTTTGTGTGGGGCAATTTACAGCGCCGAAGATGACATTGAAATACTGAGGCGAATAAATGCCAGGGGCTGCAAGAATTATGTCGCCGCAGTTAACTGTGTGACTCGGGGTTAGCCATGGTGCGACTGGAGATAGACCGCTGTTTGCGTCGTTCCCTCCGCCTGCGGCATTTGCCAGGTAATAAGTCTGTCCGACGATAGATAGGTAACCGGGGCCTGACACGGCTGGGTCCGATACGCTCGTCGCAGTTATGGTGACGTTCGCGGACGAAGGCATCACTGGCGGAGCGGTGTAGAGTCCGCTAGAAGAAATCGTTCCGCAGGATGTTTCGTTACAACTCGGTCCGGAAAGCATCCATGTTACAGCCTGGTTCGGCTCTCCCGTCACCACAGCCGTAAACTGTCGAGTTGTGTTGTAACTGGCAGATATGTTCGCAGGCGAGACTGTGACTGTAACTGCAGATGTAAGTTGGTAGTAACAGCTTTTTGCAATGCCGACGTCTGGGTCGCCAAAGATAGTGTTTGCGCACAATGTTCCGTCAGTGAAGGTGAGGCCGGAAAAGTGTCCGCTGGCGCCGAATTCTACCAGTGCCTGGCCCGTGAAACTACACTCTCCCCATTCGCTTGCGCAGAGTGTCCACGCACCAGGGGGCAAGCCTGACGGCAGACTAGATGCCGGCTGGAAGTAGCAGCTCTTTGCGACACCGACGTCGGGATCGCCAAAGATCGTGTTGGCGCACAATGTCCCATTCATGAGGGTGAGGCCGGCGAAGTGCCCGCTGGCGCCGAATTCGACCACGGCTTGGCCTGTGAAACCACACTCGCCCCATTCATTCGCGCAGAAAGTCCATGTTCCAGGAGGCAGTCCTGGTGGCAGGCTCGACACAGGCTGGTAGTAACAACTCTTGAAGATACCGACATCTGGATCGCCGAAGACTGTGTCCGAACAGATAGTTCCATTCGTCAAAGTCAGGCCGGTAAAGTTTCCGCTGGCGCCGAATTCCACAAGCGCGGTACCGGCAAAGTTACATTGTGTGTTTTCTGCGGCGCAGAAGGTCCAGGTCCCAGGAGGCAGCCCAGCCACTTGCGACGAGGCCGGAGTAACTGCGCAACAGAGAAGAACACTAAGAACAAAGACAACGAACAAGGGTTTGAACGTCATTTGGGCCTCAAGTGTGCTCGATCAGTTTGCAAGAGCGTGATGATCTCAGTCGATCAAAGATGGCGCGTTCTCTGCGCTCTCTTGCGACTGCGAAAACCTATATGGGGTCGGCCCGGTAATCGTGCTTTTGTCCGGCGATAGCCGAATACTTCCCATGGGACTCTGGAAGACACTGAATTGGGTTTACCATACCATCTCTCCTTATCCGCATCACTCCATAGTCTCCGTGGGAAACTGGGCGAACCACTTCACACTCTCTCTCAGAAGCCGGCACAGGCCCCGGGGAATGCAGGAAGATTCGTGAGGCTTTCTGCTATGCGGATGAAAGCCGCTCCATTCCTGACATTTACCGGGTTTGCGCAAAATTTGACGAGCAAATTAAAATCACTGAGTTCCGGTCACCGCAGGGCGACCAGAGAAGGAAGTACCTAATTCGAAGCCTTCCGTCTTATGGCATTGGCAACTTTCCGAAATACAGGCTAATGCGGCCGTCATACGTGCCCTTGGCAGACGCCGGTTGCCCCATGGGGCCGCCGGCTCGCGGCCCCACAAATTTGCTGCCAATGGCTGGTACGGCATGCAGGAAGGAGATGCCGGCATTTGGAAACGGAACCCCGGTTTGACCTTGCAGGTTCGACGGGGGCGTCTTCGGAGTGAATACCTGCACATAAATTGGCGAGTCGCGACGCTGCTCGACCATTGCCGTGATCGGCCCCTCAGAGGTATTGAGTTGCAGCCAGCGCACGCCGGCGTAAAAACCTTTGAAGACCGGGTAGTCGAAATGCTCTCCCGGTTTGAGGTCGTCTGGATCGCCCACGATGGTGTCGTTATATCGTCTGTCCCAGACGTCGAGAGTTCCGCCAGCAAGTCGATTCTGATAGACGGGAGCTGGCCCTTCGCCGAGGAACCGCATGCCTTTGACGTTAACCTCCGGATACTCGAATCCCATGCCAAAGTATTCATGTTCGCCGCTGAGCACGTAGACGTAGTCGATGGTCAACCAGCCATTAGCCTTCAGACGATACGTGAGTGATTTCATCGCACCATCGAAGGTTACAGAGATGACCAGTTCGTTACCGTCTGCCTTCTGGGTGAAGGCGATGAGCCTTGAGTCCGGCGCAAACGTCGGTGGTGGCGGGGGCGGTGGGAAAGGCGCCCCCGGTTGTCTCCGCACTGGTGGCGGAAGCCTTGGCGTCATTGCCACCAGGCGCGGGCCGTTCACCAAAGAGAAGGAATTGCCCTGCCGAGAGACCGAGATCAGCAACCCGGTGGTCTTACTAATCTGCAGCGAAAGGTCGCCTGCGGTCGCCGTCAGTGTATCGCCGAATTCAGTCGCAGTGGGCCTTGCGCCGCCGACTGCCTGATCTACCTCGTCTAATCTATGCCCGAGGTCGCTGGCAGGCCAGACATAAGTCTGGATTACACGGCCAGTCGCATCCTTGATGCGAAGCCGAGTGCCATCGGTCTTTGTCTTTGCGGTGATACCCGCGTTGGGTACAGGTGGTCCCCACCCTTCCCAGGCTGCCGAAGTTCCCGGCGCCAACGAGCGGCCGCGATCGGTACGCGAGGCAAGCACTACGGACCCCGACACGGCATCACGAGGCCGGCGGAATGCGATCGCCTCCCACTCGAAGGTGCATTGGTCAGCGTCGGTGAAGGAATAGCGGTTGCTTACAGTGAAGGAACGCGAAATGCCCTCCGGCGGTGTAACGATGATCGGAGACCAAAGCTGTCTGACTGTGTAGAAGCTTCCTTCTCTCTCACGATATGGACCCACAATGCCATCGGGTGCCTGGTTGCCGGCGGAGTCAAGAATGCCGCCTTTGTCCACACGTTTCACATCTTCATCTACAAATGACCAGAGGATCCCACCCGCGCCGGCCTTGCTCTTCAAGATCGCATCCCAATACTCATTCAACCCCGCCCCCGAACCGCCGTCGTACAGGCCGTGCAGCATCTCGGTCGGAAGATAGACAGGATCGTCAGCGAGCTTTTGCTGCAACTGTTCATAGGTGGGATAGTGCTTAGTGTCGGCAATGCCTGGAGGGAAAGCCGTCCACGGGTGAAGGACAACGCGCTTCTGAGGATCGTACTTCGAAAATTCGCCGTCGAGTTCGGGATTGAACCCGCCCTCGTTGCCGTTATCCCAGAGGATGATCGACGGATGGTTCACGTCATGCTCAACCATCTCCTTCACTAACTTCTGGCCAACCTCGGTATCGTAATGCCCGTGCCACCCACCTAATTCATCGAGTACATATAGACCGAGCTCATCGCAGGCATCGAGGAAATGGCGGTCTGGTGGATAGTGGCTGGAACGAACCGCGTTGCCGTTCAGATCTTTTATGACGCTGATATCGTCTCTGGAGATTTGTTCGGACAGTGTCCGGCCCGAATCGGGCCAGAATGAGTGACGGGCGACGCCTTTGAGGAACACCCGCTTGCCATTCACGAAGAGCCCCTGACCAGGACGAACTTCAACAGTGCGAAAACCGAACTTCTGACGCACCGTGTGCACTACGGCATCTCCCAATTTCAACTGCACTTCGAGTTGATAGAGATTGGGCGTTTCGGCAGTCCAAAGCCGCGGATTGACAACTTTGCCGCCAAGATGGGTGACACCGTCGAAGGTAATATCCTTCGCAGCCACCGGAGTCCCGACGGGCCTGCCATTGGTATCGAGCACCTGCATCAGGAGTGAAGCTGGGGAGTCAGCCCCGGATCCTGCTCGCAAATCGGAGACCGTAACATCGACGTCAAGCGACCCCTCGGCAGTAGCGTTTATGGCCAGGTGATCGACAAACGTCTTGGGAACCGCCTCAAGATAAACGGGACGAAAAATGCCGGCGTAATTCCAATAATCAGCGCGGCGCTCAGCTCGATTGACGGAGTCGTTCATCGAGTCATCATCAACGTCGACCTGAATCTCATTCTTCTGACCTGCCGGCTTCAGGAGGCTGGTGATGTCGTACTTGAAAGCGTAATAGCCACCTCGGTGAACAGGGCCGGCCGAGTCGCCGTTGATCATAACCTTGGCATCGGTCATCACGCCTTCGAACTTTAAAAAAACGGCCTTGTCTCGCCATCTCGAAGGCGTAGTGAAGGTGCGTCTATAGATACCATGCGTTCGAGGCCAGCCTCCCGCGGGAGCGGGCTGGCCGTATTCATAAATACCAAAACCCTGCAGTTGCCAGTTGGACGGGACCCCGATCGTGGACCACTTGTTGGCGTTTTGCCCCTTGTCACAGATGAACTCCCACTTGACCGGGTCATCCTTGCCTAGACCAGATAGGTATTGAGTTTCCGTCTCCGCAGCTCTCGCCAACGAGGTTAGCAAAAGGAGAAACAACGCAGCACAGCGAGTTGACGAACTCATCAGAACCTCCCAACCACCAAGTCTCGACGCGATCCATAGTGACACGTTTCTCGGAGGACGCGCCGCGATAGCGGACTTCTCCGGGAACAGAAACTTGCTTTCCGATTTGGAAAATCCAGTCGAGAGTTGCTTATCGCTGGCTTTTCGCTGAATCAAAGTCAGATGCTGCGATGTGTTGACAGGCAATCACATTCCGCGCACCGCTTTAGCGGTCGCGTAATGGATTCATCCGGTGCGGTTATTCCCAATGCCGCAGTCACGGTTACTGATACTGATGCAGTCACCAAGACCGCGACGGTTGCGAACGCCAGCGGAGAATACGCAGTCCCTTCCCTTCTACCGGGCAAGTACAGCGTCGTAGTCGTCAACGCAAAGGCTCTCCCGGCCTGATTGCCAGCCAGCGGAACACTCCTCGAGTCCTCCAGCAAGGCCTGCGCCTGATCTTTTAGGGACTGAGTAGCCGGTCGAATAGCCGCACCGCGCCGCGCGCCGGGTTTTCGTTCCTGATACCCTTAATCGGGTATGAGCACATCGGTAGATATAGTGGATTTGACGGTTCGCCAGCGCGTTGCCGCTGCTCGGCGAATCGTGATCAAGATGGGCACCAACGTCATTATGCGCGACGACGGTGCACCGGCAGTTGGCCTTGTCTACGGAATCGTGGAATCGGCCGTAAACGTCCTGCGCTCAGGACGGCAGGTGCTGATTGTCAGTTCCGGAGCGATCGGCCTTGGAGCAAAGTCGCTTCGCCTGGAAAAATCGCCGTCCGAACTCGCGTTGAAGCAGGCATGCGCCGCCGTTGGCCAGAGCCGGCTGATGTCGATGTACCGCGATGGCTTCCGCCACTTCAACGTCATCACCGCCCAGGTGCTCCTCACCGAAGACGATTTCCTGAATCCGGTGCGGTACTCCAACCTGCGCGCGACTCTGGACACCCTGCTGAAGCTCGGCGTCGTGCCCATCATCAACGAGAACGATACGGTCTCTACGCTGGAACTCGACCGTCCCAGCAACGCCTCCGGACAGCACAGCGTCTTCGGCGACAATGACAAGCTCTCCGCTCTTGTCATGACGAAGATTGACGCTGATCTGTTGGTGCTGCTCTCAGATGTCGATGGCCTGTACACCAGCCATCCCCACGACAAAGATGCTGAGTTTGTCTCCGAAGTCGAAGAGATTACTCCAGAACTCGCGGCCTATGCCCGCATCTCCAAAGGCCGAGGCCGAGGCGGCATGGCCACTAAAATCGAGGCAGCCCGCATCGTTGCCGAAGGCGGCAAGATAACGGTCATCGCCAACGGGAGAATCCCGGGAGTCGTCGAGCGCGTGGTCGCGGGCGAAGCCATCGGCACCGTCTTCCATCCTCGTGCACCACACGAAGAGGAACGCGCGTGAACACAGCCGTCGCCACGCCCGTGCTTGAGATCGCGCAGAGCGCCAAGGCGGCGAGCCGCCTGCTCTCCACCCTGCCCACCGCCGCGAAGGATGAGGCGCTCGAAGCGATTGCCTCCGCGCTGGAGGCAAACGCCGACGCGATTATCGCCGCCAACGCCGCAGATGTGAGCACTGCCCAACCGTTGGTACACAGCGGCGAACTTTCTCAGGCCCTGTTTCAACGTCTGCTCTTGTCCGCAGAGAAACTTCGCGTCATGATCGAAGGCGTGCGCGCCGTAATGCAACTGCCAGACCCCTCCGGCCGCATCCTCGAGCGCACACTTTTAGCCGACGGTCTAACGCTCGAAAAAATCAGCGTGCCACTCGGCGTACTCGCCGTCATCTTCGAGGCACGCCCCGATGCCATCACCCAAATCAGCGCGCTTGCGATCAAATCCGGCAACGCCGTGATCCTGAAGGGCGGCCGCGAGGTCGAGAACACCATGCGCGCCATCCTGGACACCATCCACACCGCACTTGCGGAACATACTCGCGTGCCCGCCGACGCGGTCGGCGGTGTCTACGGCCGCGAATCGGTGCAGGCCCTGCTCGACATGAATCACCTGATCGACCTGGTCATCCCACGCGGGTCGAACGCATTGGTGCAGCACATTCAACGCAACACGCTGATCCCGGTGCTGGGCCACGCCGACGGCGTCTGCCACATCTTTATCGATCAAGCTGCCGATCCGGAGATGGTCAACCGCGTCGTCGTCGACAGTAAGACCCAGTATCCCGCCGTCTGCAACGCAGTTGAAACCCTTCTTATCCACGCGGACGTCGCGGGCGCGGTGCTGCCTTCACTGGTCCGCGCGCTGGCAGAAAAATCTGTGAAAATCCGAGGCTGCGAGCGCACGCGCGCCCTCCTGCCAGGAGTCGCAATCGACCTCGTGCCGGATACGGACTGGCACACTGAGTACTCCGATCTTGTCCTCGCCATCCGAATCGTCGATTCGCTCGACGACGCGCTTGCCCATATCGATCAGCACGGCTCGCACCACACCGACGCCATTATCACCGAGGACGCCACCACGGCCGCGCGCTTTCTTGCCGAGGTGGATTCCGCGAATGTCTTTCACAACTGTTCGACGCGTTTCGCGGATGGCTTCCGTTACGGCTTCGGTGCCGAGGTTGGCATCAGCACCAGCAAGCTACACGCCCGCGGCCCGGTCGGCCTGGATGGCATCGTGACATACAAATACCGCGTCACCGGGTCGGGCCATGTCGTTCGCGACTACACGGGAGCCAATGCGCTGCCATTCCGTCACCGTCGGCTCAAGCTCGATTAGCACTCTTGTCACGCGTCAAACTGGAATTCTCCCAGGCCTCACGCCCTGCGAAAGCGAAGCGCCTGATAGGGGCGACCGGCAAGCTTGATGCGGCTCTTGCCACTGTAGCTGCTAGAGACGGGTGTTATGGTCATCTCCCAAGGGTCAATGAACTCAGCCACCCAGTTGCCATCGGGCAGCGGAAAGTCGTAGTAGATGGGCTGGTGATAGTCCATGAAGTAGAGAATCTCCTGCACAGCTCTGCCAGTCTCATCGGACGATGAGGCGTTGAGATAGTAGGCTGCAGGGACCTGCGCTTCGAGACCGGTGCGGGTCGCCTCCTTGCCCGCGGCGGCCGCTGTCTGTTCTACCAATTTGCGTAGAAAGGCGATGCGAGCGGGACTGGAGCCATGCAGTTTGCCGCCGTGCGACCACCAGAGCGTCGGTGAAGTGCTCTCATCGAACGACTTGTCCGGATCCAGCCAGGTTTCGCCATGCGTAACATAGCATCCCGCGATGACGCCGAGCCAAAAGCGACGCATCATCTCCTGCCCGGAGAGATTGCCCCAGCGGCTGTTCAGGTTGCCCTCGTACTGAACCTCGTCGAAGCAAAGAGGCTTCGCCCAGGTGGAGAGCCAGCCGGCGGCGGAGTCGAAGGCGTAGGTCTGCAGGCTGGCGTGCGTCACCCAGGGCCGGGAGTAGTCGTACATCGTGTGCGAGTAGTGAACCGAGCGCAGATGGCCTGCCGGATCGTACTGCTGCACGATGCGGAAGTAGCGGTCGAAGTCCTGCGCGGACTTAGCACGCATCAGGTCCCACTCGTTCGCCAACGACCACCAGATATTCCGATACGCGGACATGCGCGCAATAAGATAACGCAGGTAGCGATCATCCGCCTCGGCGGGCATGGTCGCATATCCCCACCGGTCGTACGGATGGAATACGATCAGGTCGGCCTCAATGCCCAGCGCACATAAATCTCCAATGCGCTGCTCGACATGCGCAAAGTAGGCGGGGTTCAGCCGCGTGAAATCGCTCTTTCCAGCCGCGTCGCGCTCAAACGGATAAAGTGACGGCTCGTTGTGGTTGTATTGATAGCTCTTCGGGAACACGCACATGCGGATCTTGTTGAAGGGTGCACTGCGCAGCGATTCGAGTGTCTGCTGCTGCAACTCCTCCGACTGGTGCATCCACGCATAACAGGTGGTTCCGAATGGAAAGAAAGGCGCCCCGTCGGCATACGCGAAATGGTGTGTGTTCCGGACACGCACAGGCCCGTGCGCGCCAGCGAGCGCCGCGCTGCAGGTAAACTTACCTGTCTTGCCGGAGAGTTCGGGTGAGTTGCTGGTCGTGCGATAGTTCCACTCTCCTGGCGCGTCCGGCATGAAGCGGAGCTTGTAGATGCCGTTGCCATCATAGAATCCGTCGACCGACACGGTGCGCGCACCTTGACCGAGCGACGCCGAAAATTGCACGTCGGTAAATGGATTGGCCGATGAGGGTCCCGGCAGAGTCAACTCGAAGACCTCCCATAGCGGAACATCGTTGTGCACGGTCTCCGCCGCCGGGGTCGTTGCTCCGGCGGGAGCGGAGGCAGCGAGCGCTGCGAATGAGGCGGCGGAGCTGAGCTTCAGCATCTCGCGTCGATCAATAGAAGGCACGATGAAACTCCAATCTGCAGTGTCCGGTTGACGTTGCAGAGAACGCTAGGCCATTGGATTGATTTTTGCAAGCTTCGACCTGTTGCACAAGAATGAAGAGCCAAAAAGTGAAGAGGGCTTCCACCCGCCGCCCCAACGCTTGCCGAAATGGGTAACAAGCTGGAAGAGTCGATCACGGCCGTGGAGGGTCAGCCAATGACGTTTCGGGCCCAGGGAACAAACGGGGAACAGGTAACGCTGAAGCCGTTGAACGAGAGTTGGCAGCGCTTCGCTGTCTATTTCCAAGTGACGTCCACATGATCGCTGAGAAGGGCACGATATTGCAGTTCAAGCCGAGGAGGACCCAGGCTCCTCGCGGCACAAAGTGAGATGCAGGATGTAAGAGTCGAATTGATACGTTCGCGAGAGGACCGCCGTGGGCTTGGTCATGTGGATCTTGTAGTGGCGGCCGGAAATCACGGTCGGCGGTGATAACGCACACTCGGACGACAAGCTGGAAATACCATTCTTCCAGTTTCCCGCAAGCATGTTGCAAAGCTCGCCCAGGGCGTCATTGATCGAGTCATCGTCTTCGTCGATGGGCATGCCTCCGAGCATGGCAGAGGTAATCGAGCGCGCCGCCGCCACGCCGATACGTATCTGACATGATCCGCGCATGGCACCGGAGAAGCCGACGATCGCTGTTCTCTCGTCAGGCGCGCTTGGTGAACTGCCGGCGGTCTGCGGTTCAACGACACCAATCTCGAAGCCGAACATCAATTGAAATATTTCTGTCACCGTGGAGTCGGCAAGTTGCAGATTCGTGGGAGACAAAAAGTCCTCGAAAGATTGCGACATCAGATGGAAGCTGCTTTCCGGCATATTGGCTTTCCTCGATGGGAGCGAGCTCCAAGTGAAGGTGCTTTCGAGCCGCGGCAACGGCGACCCCGGGGCTAGACGGTCAAATATAGCCAGCCCTTCACTTAGGAAGAAGTGGCTTGACATTGTTTTTGATGTGGTCGACCGTGAACGGTTTGCGTATGTATCCGCGAGCACCGGCAAGGATCGCCTGTCGTACCTGAGGCTCGCTGTTTTCCGTAGTGACCATGACAATCGGGACGCCAACTGCAAGGTTCTCGTCCTTTATCTGCTGCAACAATTGCAGGCCGGACATCACCGGCATGTTGATATCGCACATAATCAGCGCTACATGGTGCGCTCGCAGCAGGTTCAGCGCTTCATTCCCGTCGCCTGCCTCAAGCACCGATTCAAAGTCCACGTCCGCCATCTTCAGAACGCGAAGAACAACCTTGCGCATCATGGCTGAATCATCCACGACTAGAACTGTTCCCTTCATCGCCTTCCCCTCTTCCGAATCGCGACAGTGCCATACGCCATTGACGCTGGATTACCCAGTCAATCGCATAAACAAAGAGAACGCGTCCGGCGCGCGATACTCCAAAACACCGCCCGAGGTTCCTGATGCAGATGCATGGCCAAAGGTACTCGCGTTGGGATCAGAAGAATCTAATCCATCCTCCGCTTCCTCCAATTTCCAGAAGGCGAAGGAAGCGAGGCGTTGCTCGCCCCACGGCACACGCGTCGTTACCGAGCCAGATTTCCTCCAGCCCGCCCGCGTTCAGATGAGTCAAGCAACCGAGGACTTCCTCGTCCGCGCGGGAAAAGTCACAGCCCACCCACTCTCGGTGATTCCAGCCTCAAAGACAATAAGTGTTTCCTTAGAAAAACTGACTTTTGAAGTCTTCACTTCTTTTTCGTGCCCGTTCGCTCAACCTCTGAAACTCCGGCTCCGAGCGGATGCTAGCGAGCAGAGGATCGCTAACGAAGCATGAGTAGCAAAAGAACCCACCATCTATCGTGTAACCTAAGGCGCGGAGAGAGGCGGGTTTATCGCCCAGCACGGCATATGCCTGAGCCACTTTGTACATGCTTTCGGCGTCGCTCACGCCGCGGTCTTCCATCTCGCGTTGGGTTTGACCCAGAAGGTTGAGCGCCGTTGCGTTCCGCCCCGCAATGGAATAACTGAGCGCCTTCCCGACCTTTGCTGGAAGCAGCGACGGTTCCAGCGTGTAAGCGCGGTCAAAGGCCACAACGGCCTCGGTCTTGCGATTCAGATAGTACTCACCGAGGCCGCGATAAAACAAAACATATGCCGAGTCACTATTGGGAAGGCTATCGAGGAACTTGCCATATTCGCCGAGGTAAAGGTAACTGTTCATCGCGGAACTATTGATCTTGACGTCGGGATCAATTTGGCGGGCTCGCTCGCACTCGGCAACCGACTCCTGAAGCATTCCCGCGAAGCGGTACGCATAGCCGAGCTCCCAATGCAGCTCAGCATTATTGGGGCTGGTTTGCAATGCGGTTCGAAGCAAAGGGACGGCCTCCTCAACTCTGCCGGTGTCCGTCAGCATGTTTGCCATGAAGATGCGCGGCTCGGGCAGCTCCGGATCCAATGCTATGGCCTTGACGTATGCCGCTTCTGCCTTGTCGTATTGCTCGCGGCCGCCAAGTTGCAAAGTCGCGCTGGTGGTATACGCCTTGCCCAGATGGGCCCAGGCGAGCGCGTAGTTCGGATCAAGAGATGTGGATCTTTCCAGCATCTTGATTGCCGTACTAAAATCGTTAATGGAATAGAGATCGATGCCTCGTAAGTAGTCCTCGTACGCCTGTCCATCGACCGGCTTCTCCGGGTGAAGTGTTTGAGTCTCCGCGGGCGTGAGATTCAGTTCCAGCCCCTTGACGATTTCCTGCGACACCAGGTCCTGGACCGTTAGCAGTTTGTCGAACGTCACGTCCATCGAGTCGCGCCACAGAATCTTGTCCGCCTTAATGTCGATCAATTGCGCAGTTATTCTCAGGTCGTCCCCATCCTTAAGAAAACCGCCGGTGAGTACCGTATCGACATTCAGTTCATGAGCGACCCTTTGCGGGTCGATACTCTGATTCCGGTATCGGTCGATCGACGATGAGGGACGAACAGTCAGCGCACCGACGGAGCCAAGTTTGGTGATGACCGCATCGGAGAGCGAGAACCCGAGGTAATCCAGCGACGGGTCCTGACGCAGATTTCGAAATGGCAATATGGCCAGCGTGTGGGGCCGCATCTGTTTGCCGGGAAGGTCGGAATTGCGATACCGGATTCCGGCAAGAAAGAATCCAATGGTCGCGAGCGCCGTGAATGCCGCCGCGACGGCTAGCCTCGTCACGCGTTTCGATGGCGCCGCCCACTTGTGTGCATTGCCACGCACAGCAGCGCGGGCTTCGGGCGGGATAGTCCCAGGCGCCTGCTGCAGATCGGCGAGCAGTTCCTTCACCGTCTGGTAGCGAGCCTCGCGATCCTTGCACATTGCTTTGCTCACGATTGCCTGGATCGCCGAAGGCGTTTGCGGATGAATCTCATCGAGACGCTGGGGAACGCCTTTTAGGATCTCCGCGATAATGTCGCTGATCGTCTCGCCCTCAAATGCAGGTCTGCCCGCGATCATTTCGTAGAGAACGGCTCCCAGGCTAAAGATGTCGGTCCTGGGATCGACGTCCACCCCGCGCGCCTGTTCGGGAGACATATATCTCGCTGAACCAATGACCAGGCCGGCTTGGCTGAGAGAGATAGAACGCGCAAGAGCCCCTCGATCGCTCGATTCCAGCGAGTTCGATTCAACCAGTTTGGCAATTCCGAAGTCGAGAACCTTTACCAACCCGTCGCCGCGGACGATCACGTTCTCCGGTTTTATGTCCCGATGCACAATTCCGCAGGCGTGCGATGCCTCAAGAGCCTTGGCAATCTGAATCGCGATGTCGATAGCAGATTGAAATGACAGGCCGCCACCCTCGAGCATCTGGGTTAGGGTCGGCCCGTCCACAAATTCCGAAGCGATGAAATAGAGCCCGTCGACCTGTCCGAATTCGTAAATGACGAGAATGTTGGGATGGTTCAGGGCTGAGGCGGCGCGGGCCTCCTTTTCAAAGCGGCTCAAACCACGTTCATTGTTCGCCAGAGCCGAAGTAAGAATCTTGAACGCGACTTTGCGTCCGAGCAAGATGTCCCGCGCGAGGTACACCTGTCCCATGCCGCCCTGGCCAATGAAGGAGACAATCTCATAGTGGCCAATCACTTCTCCAGGCGAAATGCGGTTTGCCCTCGACCTGGTCGTAAAGTCATGAGCCGCACTAATCAACGGCTGCTCAATGAAGTCTAACGACGTTCCTTCGGACTCCAACAGCGACTCAACCTCCGTTCGCAAGGCGACGTCATCTTGACACCGCCTTGCGAGAAAGCCGGCGCGAGAGCCTTCCGGCAGCGCGGCGGTTTCGTGAAAAAGAGCTTCAATTTGTTTCCAGCGCTGCGACGAATGGAGCATTCTTTTCCCGATATGGCCATCATTACTGCATCGATCGGCAGCCACCGCTCAAATTTAACTTCTTCATTGAGGAAACTCGAACCGCAGCACCGTGTCTGCTTCAGGCAACACCTCGAGCGAGTTCGCGATG
The DNA here is from genome assembly GCA_963822225.1 of uncultured Acidobacteriaceae bacterium. Classification (GTDB taxonomy): domain Bacteria; phylum Acidobacteriota; class Terriglobia; order Terriglobales; family Acidobacteriaceae; genus Edaphobacter. Next base: position 120,410 of record CAWGGW010000007.1, read on the forward strand.
CAGCCACGCTTTGGCCAGCTTGATCTCGCGATGCACGGTGGCCGGCGAAATACTAAGCGCAACAGCAGTCTCGTCATACGTAAGACCCCCAAAACACAGGAGTTCTACAACTTCGCTCTTGCGCAGATCTTGTGCCGCAAGACGATTCAGCGCTTCATCCAGTACCAGTAGCTCTACAGGCGAACCGGGGCCGATCACCATGGCTTCGTCAAGCGGGATCATCTCTGCACCTCCTCCTCTCTTTTCTCGTCGATCCGATTTCGCGTGGTCCACCAGAATCCGGCGCAGCAAGCGAGCGGAAACGGCAAAGAAGTGGATGCGATCCTGCCATTCAACGTCCGCATCGATCAGCCGAATATAGGCTTCGTGAACCAGCGCGGTTGCGCGTAGCGTGTGGTCCTTGCGTTCCGCGCGCAGGCAGCGTGAAGCCAGCTTATGGAGCTGGTCATAAACCACGGGCATCAGTTTATCTAAAGCAGCTTTGTCGCCACCGCTCCATTGCTGAAGCAGTAGGGTCATCGAGGAGCGATCGGGAGAGATCTCCATGCTGTTCACTCCAACACGGCTCACTTCAATCTTTCGCTTTTAACCTATGTAGCCTTGGATGCGAACCGTGATTGCTGGCGAACAGGTCCACAGCACACCCTGAGCTGACAGGAATGGTGCCGCAACACTTTTGTCCCGCTGAACTGCGATTATAGCCCAGCTTTCATCAAAATCAGGCTAACTTCAAGCGGCTGTTCAACTTCGCCGAACCGCATCAGATCGCCGAGCGCGCCGATCCTGCGTCGAAGACGGCACGCAACTCCGTGCGAATGGAACCAGGGACCGTGATCAAAAGAAAATCGCGCGCCGGTGAGGGAATCCAACTTCCAATGTCGCTTAACAGGGCAAAGGAGTTCAAAAATGATTCCCATCAAGCTCAAGCTGCTGACCTTCGCATTTGTTTCCGTCTGCCTTTGCTCTGCGGCAAATGCGACCACCATATTCACGTTTGACAACGATAACCTGGGCACCACAACCAACTTCACCGACACGGTGAACGGTCTCTCCGCCACATTTTCGAGTTCAGCCGACCCGGGTGGATTCATCGTATACCCGAGCTTCTTCGAAACCCTCACCGGCAACGTTCTGGGCGACCCAGGCCCTGGCGGTCAGAACAATCTGGTCCTCGATGTGAACTTCAGCCAGACGCTCACCGCGCTCACGCTGAACTTCGCCACCGCCGACTTCGTCACGCCGTCGCCGCTCACTCTGGTTGCTTACGACAACGGCATACAAGTAGGCTCCGACACGACAACAGGGCAATTTCTCTCCGGTTTTACCTTTCCGGAGGGTGAACTCGCATTTGGCGGAGCCAACTTCAACTCGATCTCGCTGTCTTCCACGTCTTCCGATTTTGCCGTCGATAACATCGACGTGCTCCCCACCGCAGCTGCACCTGAGCCTCCTGGTCTCATATTGCTGGGAAGCGGTCTGCTGCTGCTCGGTGTGCTGGTTAGGAGAGGCAAGTCACTGCGCCCCCTTCTAGGAGCCGCGTCGATTGCTACGGTAGCGCTCTTACCCGTAACAACCCCAGCCTCGGCTCAGGTGATGCAGAGCATCTTCCCATTGCTGCCTCCAACCGTTTCAACCGTCCCTTCGAACGGCGATGTGAATCCGTACGGCGTCGCGTTTGGACCCAGCAATATGCCCAAGACCGGGATTTTGCAGCCAGGCGACATTCTGGTGTCGAACTTCAATAACTCTCTGAACCTGCAAGGAACGGGATTGACGATTATCCGCGTGGACAAGGCTGGGAACGTATCCACCTTCTTCACCGCACCAACGACTCGGAGTGGACTCTCAGCTGCACTTGGCGTGCTCTCTGACGGCATTGTGCTGGTGGGTAACCTGCCTACTGCAGATGGAACGAGTGCGACTGCCCAAGCCGGCAGGCTCTCTGTTCTCAATAGTCAAGGACAGTTTCTGGGCACATTCGGCAGCGCCAATACCATCAACGGCCCGTGGGGCATGGCGATTCACGATACCGGAAACGGCGTCTCAGGAACGGCTCAAGTCTTTGTGTCGAATGTTCTAAGCGGGGTGGTTTCGCGAATCACCATCAACTACAACGCCAGCAGCCTCAACGCAACCGACCTCGTCCTCGCCGAAGGATTCAATCACCGTGCCGATCCCGCAGCGCTCGAACTAGGTCCCGCAGGCATGGCCTATAACGCGGCCAACGACACCCTCTATGTCGCCTCTTCGTCCGACAACGCGATCTACGAGATTCCTACGGCCGCTACGGCGTCATCGCCGGTCGCCCCCACTCTGCTGGTGCAGGATTTCAACCATCTGCACGGACCGCTGGATATCTCCATCCTGCCTGACGGCAACCTGATTATCGCCAATAGCGACGGCTCGAATGCGGACCCGAATCAGCCGAGCGAACTGGTGGAATACACTCCGACCGGCACATTCCTGGCACAGCAATCGGTCGATCCCAACAATGGAGGGGCCTTCGGCGTCGGCATCCAGAACTTCGCCTGGGGAACTTTTCGCATGGCCGCTGTGGATGACAACGCCAACACCTTGCACATCTGGACCGCGGTTGCACCGTAGCGGTCCAGTCTCAAATTCCACCGACGAATGACCAAGGAGACTTCTTATGAAACGAGCAGCCTGCACACTGCTTGGCACAGTATTTGCGCTTTCCACACTCACGGCAAACGCCTCATCCATCTATAACTTCGTCACCTTCAACGGGCCCGGGGACAATGGCGGCGGCACAACTGCCAACGCCATCAGCAACTCCGGCGCGATCGTCGGTTTCAGCGCAAATGCTAACGATACGGTTTTTACAAATTTCATACTCAATCCAAACCAGACTTTTTCCACGCTGAACATTGCTAATGATCCACTCGCGAATGCGAACGGCATTAATTCTGCCGGCGTAGTCGTGGGAACTAGTCAGAACGAGGCGTTCAGCTTGAATTCCACGAATGGAAACTTGAACCTTCTGCCGGCCGCGGCCCCGGGCAATACGTCATTTGAAATAGCCTTCGGCATCAATGATCAATCGACGATCGTGGGCCAGTTCATGAATAATGCCACTGGCCTCACGCCGGGGTTCGTCGATGCCGGCGGCACGTTTACTGTTCTGCAACCGCTACCGAACGCGGTTGTTACCAATGCGCAGAGCATCAACGATAGCGGACTCGTCGTCGGCTTCTATTCGATCGATGGACAACACCAACACGGGTTTCTCTACAACACCAATACCGGACAATACACGTTGATACCCGACCCCGTTCAGCCCAACCTGTTCCTGACACAGTTCCTCGGAATCAATGACGAAGGGATCGCGGTGGGGTATTGGCAGGACTTCTCCGGTGCCCAGCACGGTTTTCTCTACAACACCAATACTCAGACATATACGTTCCTCGACGATCCCAACGCCTCCACGGGTGGGCTCTCCATCACCCAGATCACGGGAATCAACGATTCTGGAGAGATTGACGGATTCTATGTCGATCCCAATGGCGTGCAGCGCGGGTTCTACGCGAACCCTGTCGCAAGTCCCGCTCCCGAACCGGCGTCGTTCATCCTGACTGCGGGAGGCCTTCTGATGCTGGTGGCATTGCGCAGACAACTCCCGATTCTTGGCCGTGGCCGGCACTTGTCCTGAGGCAGATGCTTTTGAGCGCAGCCACCGCTGCGCTCACTTTGAGATCACGATATGTGCTGCTCGGGCATAAGATCCGAGGTTGAAGACATTGGCATACCCCAGGCCCTTCAATCTTGTCTTCGCCACCCCGCTACGCATCCCGCTCTGGCAATGCAGTAACAGCACTTGATTCTTATCCTTCACACTACGCAACACCAGTACTTCAATTTCATCGAGTGGGAGATTGAGCGATTTTGGCAAATGGCCGGACTTGAACTCGGAAGCGCTGCGCACGTCAACAACCAGAGCCCCGTTTTTCAGAAACTCGAGCGCCTCGGCGGACGAGATCTGGCCTGCGCGTTTGAGCAAATATGCCAGCGCGATAACCACGAGAACCACTAGGGTTGTTATCCAGTTCATAACTTTCCCTTCAATTCAACTCGATCAGGATCTCGGGCTGCGCCGCCAGCGTGTTGCGGATCAAACACTGATGCACGGAACGCATGAGCCCTTTGCACTGGTCTTCCGTGAGTGTAGTGGGGCAACTAACATGAACCTTGAAGTTGCCGAGCCGCGCCGGTTGCGTCAGTTTGTCTGCAGTCACTGAAGCTTCGACGCCGCTCGTCGCCAGATTTCGGGTCTTCAGATACTGCACGGCATAAAAGGCTGCGCAGGAGCCGAGCGATGCGAGCATCAACTCCGGAGGGGTCATCCCGGAGTCTTCACCCCCATTCTCCGCTGGTTGGTCGCAAATTATTGTGTGTGATCGCGCTTGGACGGCAAACTTCACCTGATCGAGACTTGTGACTTTCACTTCCATCATGGTCTTTATCCTTCACAGGAATAAAGACACGTAGGCGTCAAGTCGTTACAAATAGCCCGAAAGTTTTTCTGTGCCTGTCATTCCCAAAAGGCGCAGGTACTCCTGGGTGAGGATAGACCGCAGACGCGGCGCGACAGCAGCTTCACAAGGAACCTCCAAAGAACGGCATCGATCGATAGCGCCACGCAAATCGCGGAGGAATGCAACGCAGGCCGGGCAGGTTTCGATGTGCATACGCATCTCTTCGCACCTGAGAGGCTCAACTCGACCGTCTAAGTACTCTGAGAGGTTGGAAAACAACTCGCGACACTCGCTCGGACGCTTCCCGCCTTTGGCTTGGCCTCCCCTCCAACTTTTCTTGGCGACCGCGCTTTTGCCCGGATTGTCGGACGCGCCATCCAGCATTTTGCTCATTTCTTTACGGACGAACAACCGTGCCCGATGAAGGCGAACCCTCACGGTCCCCGGTTGTAAGCCGAGAATCTGCGCAACCTGCTCGGTCTTCAACTCTTCCATGTCATGCAGCACAAGAACGATGCGCAGTTGGGCTGGGATGCGCAAAACCGCCTGATGCAATAGGTGATGCTGCTCTGCAAGGATGAGATTGCTTTCAGGACTCTCCCCGGCATCCTGCAACAGCCGCCCCAACTCCGCCTCGTCCGGCATCAAATCATCCAATGACAGGATGTGCTTTGGAGCCGAAGCCGCTTTGCGGCGCATCCGCCAGCAGCGATTCCTCGTCACCGTGTATAGCCAGACCGCAAGGGCTTGCGGGTCCTGGATCTTGCCCAGGTGCCCCATGGAGCGCGAAAAAACCTCCTGCATGGTGTCTTCCGCATCTTCAGGATGCCCACAGACCTTCATGCTGAACGAATAGACAGTGTTCTGCAGCAAGCCGATTGCCTCTTCGACGGCTTCAGGAGTGTTGCGGCGTAAGAGGTCGGAAGCTTGAATCAGTTCTGGTCGCATTAATCAGGATTCTCGCAAGCAAGCCCAGTATATTCCCGCAGCACCTAATGAATTCGCCTTCGGGCCGCGTCACTCGCTTCCTGCTTCGTCTCGATCATCTGGAGACAGAGGGGACTGATTTTTTTTAGCCACTCCAGCAATTGCGGCGCTTCAGGTCCAGACGAATCAAGCCATGCGCGCAGCAGAGCAGTTGCGAGACCCAGGTCAGCGCCTCGCCGGTCCGCCTCCAGGCGAAACATCTGGCGATAGACCTCGTCCTTCAATTTGTTGCCGCGGTCCTGGCTAAGGACTCCTCAATCGTGCTTCAGCTTTTGCGTGCGGTCATGGCACCTCTTGTGCCCCCTGTTCACTTAGCCACACCACAAGTGGTTTGTTTTAGGCCCATCGCACGGAAGATCGTCATCGCCGGGCACCAGTTCGTGAACGCAGATTGCAATAGGTTGAGTCCCACGAATGCCGTCAACCATAGCCAGTAAATCGAAAAGTAATGCGCCAGCGTCAGTGATAACAGCACCATCACACCCGCCATCAAACGTACAGCACGTTCGACCGTCATCATTAGACTCCTTGGTCACTGTTAGGTTGAGTTGAGGTTCGCTGCCTGGAATTTACGGTGTAGTACAGTACCGGAACGGCTAGCCGTGAGAGAAATGTCGAGGCCACTTCCCCGGCAATTAGGGACAATGCGAGTCCCTGAAAAATCGGGTCTGACAATATCACGCTCGCACCCACGACCACCGCCGCGGCAGTCAGCAACATGGGGCGAAACCGAACCGCGCCCGCATCGATGACTGCCTCATCGAGTGGCATTCCCTGGCGACGGCGAAGCTCGATGAAGTCGACAAGGATAATCGAATTGCGCACGATGATTCCCGCCCCCGCGATGAAGCCGATCATTGACGTCGCAGTGAAGAACGCACCAAGGATCGCATGTGCAGGCAGGATGCCAACCAGCGTCAACGGAATTGGGGCCATGATTACCAGTGGAACAAGGAAGGAGCGGAACCAGCCCACTACCAGCACATAGATAAGAACCAGAACGGCAGCGAAGGCAAGGCCGAGGTCGCGGAAGACCTCTATCGTGATATGCCACTCGCCATCCCACTTCATCGAGTAGTGGTCCGTCGAATCGGGCTGAATCGCGTTATAGCGAGCCAGCGTGTATCCCGCGGGCAGCACTAAATGGTCGAGTTGCTTGTTCATCTTCAGGATGGCGTAGACCGGACTCTCCTCCGCACCCGCCAGATCGCCGGTAACGTAAATCACCCGGCGCAGATTCTTGTGATAGATGCTCGGCTGAATCGTGGCCCGCTCTACGATCAGTAACTCACGCAGGGAGATCGTCGTCCCGTCTGCTCCGGGCAAGCGAATATTCTCGAGCGCTTGCTCAGACGACCGGTCAGAACGATCCATCTCGATCGTTGCGGGCACAGGCTCCCGAGTAGCTTGATCGTGAATGAGGCCAGCTTGGGTCCCCGAGAGAGCAAGAGCCAGTGTATGAGTCACATCGGCAACCGCGATGCCACGTTGCACTGCCTTCAACTCATCGACCCGCATGATCAACCGGGGCTGAGGATCCTCGACGTACCAGTCCGTGTCCACGACCCCTGAGGTTTGTTGAAAGATTGACTTGATCTGTTGGGCAATCTGCGTCTGACCAGCCAGGTCCGGACCGTATACCTCTGCCACCAGCGTCTGGATCACCGGAGGGCCCGGAGGAACTTCACTGACCTGGATGCGCGCACCATATTGATGACCAATCGAATCCAGCAACGGGCGCAGGCGCTTCGCGATAGCATGACTCTGTTCGCTGCGCCTGTTTGCAGGCAATAGGTTTACTTGGATATCGGCTTGATTCGGCTGGTGTCGCATGTAGTAGTGGCGGACCAGGCCATTGAAGTTATAGGGGCCCGAAGTCCCCGTGTAGGTCTGGTAGTTTAAAACATCCGGCTGCTGCGCCAGTACGCTGCCCAGCGCCTGCGCCACTCTCGCTGTCTGCTCCAGAGGCGTTCCGTCTGGCATGTTGAGGATGATCTGTAGCTCGCTTTTGTTGTCAAAAGGCAGCATCTTTACTCGGACCATGCCCAGTGGCACCAGCGCGACGGCAGCTAGCAAGAGCAAGACAATTCCAGCGAAAAAGAAGATGCGATATCGTACCGAGTGGATCAAGGGGGACATCACCCGTCGATATAGCCGGGTCGTCCAGCTATCCTTTTTCTGCTCCACGGCACTCTCCTTGCCGATGTGCCTGCCCAGCAGGCGAAGCGCGGCCCACGGAGAAACAACGAACGCGACGACTAGCGAGAAGAGCATCGCCGCCGAGGCCCCGACCGGTATGGGGCGCATGTACGGTCCCATTAATCCGCGAACGAAGGCCATCGGAAGGATTGCAGCGATCACAGCAAAGGTAGCCAGGATGGTGGGATTTCCCACCTCGGCGATCGCCTCTACTGCAACCTCGCTGATCGGGCGTCCCTGGCTCTCCGGCAGTCGGAAATGCCGAACCATATTCTCAACGACAACGATGGCGTCATCGACGAGGATTCCGATGCTGAAGATCAGAGCAAAGAGGGTAACTCGATTTACGGTGTAGCCGAGGAAGTAAAAGACTGACAGAGTCAGCGCCAGGGTCACCGGTATGGCCAGCAGTACGACTCCCGACTCGCGCCATCCCAGAAAAATTGCAATCAGAAGTGTGACGGAAAGCGTCGCCAGCAGCAGGTGTTCCAGCAACTCGTCCGACTTGGCCTTCGCAGTCTCTCCATAGTTGCGCGTGGTGGTGACCGTAACATCGTTGGGAATGGTTACGCCCTGCATCTCGTGAATGCTCTTGAGCACTGCGTCAGCGATGTCGGTGGCATTGGTACCCTTGCGCTTGGCAACAGTAATAGTCACGGCCGGGTATTGTGCCGCCGGAGAGGTCGCGGTTTTCGTTGTTCCGTAAACGACGTAGTTTGCCGGGTCGGCAGGACCGTCGACGATCCTATCGGCAACATCTCGCAGGTATACCGGGCGCCCGCGAACCACGCCCACTACCACGGACTCCAACTCGTCGCGACTCGCGAACAGATTACCCGCGTCTACCCGAATCTCCTGGTTGTTCTCCGCAAAGCTCCCCGCTTGCACCGTCGAATTTGCGGCCTGAAGATGCGCAACGATCGCTGCCGCCGACATACTGTACGCGTTGAGCTTCTCGCTGTTGAGCATGACGCGCACGCTTCGAGGAAGGCCGCCGATGATCGTCGTTTCCGAAACATCAGTAGTCTGCTCGATGGTATGCTGCATCTCCGCAGCAATGGCGCGAAGTTGATAGGCGTTGTAATGCTCGCCCCACAATGTCAACGCAAGAATTGGGACATCGTCGATAGAGCGCGCTTTGACGATCGGCTGTGAAACTCCTGGCGGCATCCGATCGAAGTTCGAGTAAAGCTTGCTGTAAACCTTAATCAGCGCGTCTTCCTGGGGTGTGCCGACCAGGAAGCGGACGATCACAAGACTTTGCCCCGGGCTCGATGTCGAATAGACATATTCGACTCCCGAGATTTCGTGTACCAGGTTTTCAATCGGCAAAGTTACACGTTGCTCCACCTCGGACGGAGATGCGCCTGGCATCACAGTGGTAATGTCGAGCATCGGAACAAGGATCTGTGGCTCTTCCTCCCGGGGAATGACCGCAATCGCAAAGGCTCCAATCGCCAGCGATGCAGCAATAAAGAGTGGCGTCAGCTTGGAGTTGAGAAAGCTGTGAGCAAGATTTCCGGCCAGTCCAAGCTCCTGTTTCATTGCCCAGCCTCGATACGCTTGCCGGAAAGTTCGCGGTCAGAAGGATCGTCCACAAGCTTCTCTCCCGGCAGAGATGCCTGACAGGACCTCGACGAGATTGCCCTCTGTCGCCCCAAGCGTGAGATAGCGGAGTTGCGCAATGCCCTGGCCGTCCAGAACATACGCGCACGCCAGCGAACCGCGAGAAACGATGGCAGAGCGCGGAGCGACAATCGCCGGCCGAACGCCCTTGGCAAACTCCGCCGTCCCATACATCCCGGACGCGCAATTCGCCAGACGAGGGCAGATCAATCTTCACGAGAAAACTGTGGCTGGCTGGATCGGCAGCCGGAACAATCTCCGATATCGTTCCGATTACCTCCGGCGACGAAGCACCGTTGATCGTAATCGGCGACTTATTACCCTTATGAATCGCGTCGATCGCGGACTCATCCACCGTCACTTGAAGTTGTAGAGGCCCGGCCTGATCCACCTGCAACAGAGGCACACCCAGTGTCGCCATCGTCCCCGGATCGGCCATCCTCGCCGTCACTACCCCGCTAAATGGCGCGGACAGGCGCGTGTAGCCAAGCATTGTGTGCGCTCCGCTCTCCTGGGCTCGCGCAACTTCGGTCTGCGCACGAGCCGCCTGAAGCCTCGCGTTCGACGCGTCGGCCTTGCGCGAGACCTCATCCATTTCTTGAGGGCTTACGCTCTTCTCCGCCTCCAGTTGCCGGTAGCGCTCAAGCGTGCTGGCTGCAAACTGAGCTTCTGTCAGCGCAGCTGCCTGTTCGCTCTGCGCAGCCTTAACCTCGGCCTGCGCTTGGTCGACCGAAGCGCTCAGTCCCGTTCCATCGATTACCAGCAGCGTCTGTCCGGCCCGAACCGAGTCTCCCTCGCGCACCAAAACCTGCAGTATGCGACCAACAACCTCTGCCGACAAGATCGCCGTCTGCCGCGCGTGCAGCGTTCCGGTTGAGCGTATGTTCAAGGGTAGCTCCTGCTGTTTACTCTCGACCACCCGAGCCTGAATCGTCTGTCCCACAGCCGTAGCGACCGGTTCGCGACCATGACAACCAGCCATCAACGCCCCGGCGACTGCAAGCAAGCAGCCCGAATATAAAACCTTCATTGCAAATCCTCCGTCGCGTCGGGAGTCAGCGTCCCAGTCGCGTAAAGCAATTCCGCATACGCCGTCGCATTGTCATAGACCGCGTGCCAGTAGCTGGACTGACTCCGCCTCTGCGCATCCTCAGCTCGAAGCAGATCGGTGATCGTGGCAAGCCCCGCATCGTATCGGTTCTTGAGGATTCGGACACTCTCGACCGATTGGTCCATCGCCGCCCGCGCCGTCTCAAGCGAAAGTTCGGCCGTCTTACGATGGATGTGCGCCCGGCTTACTTCCAGCCGCATATGCTGCTGCGAGGCTACAAGTTGCGCATCGATCGCCTGTTTTGCAGAGGTCTGGCGCGCAAGCTCCGCCCGTTTGCCGAGCGGCAGAATGTCGACGCTGATCTGGACACCAGCCACCCAACTGTTGCCTCCCGGACCCCCCAGGGATCCACGATCCTCTTCCCAGTCTCCGTAGGCGCTCACGCGCGGTCCGAAGTCCGACCTCGCCGCGCCCACCGCAGATGCCTCGGCCGACTCGGTCTGCGCCATAGCCATCAGATCAAGCCGGGATTTTGCTGCCATCGAAATCTCCTCTTCCAGCGCAAGGTGGGGGAAAGCACGCGGCTCAATCGGCTTCAGGTCGGATGCCTTTAAACTCGGAACGCCCATTGCCTCGCCCAACTCCGCCCACGCCAACTCAATATCCCCTTGGGCCGCAATCAATTGCTCCTGGCATGCAGCCACGTTTACCTGCGCCGACATCCGATCCGACTCCACTGCCAAACCACTCTTGACGTGCTCGTCCGCCGAAGTGAGTAACGCCGAGGCCGTATCCCGCGCATGCTGGGCAACGTCCACCTCGCGCTCCGCGTAGAGCACCGATTGGTATGCCTGGACCACGCGAAGCACAATCTGCTGATCCACCGCCTTCGCCGATGTCGAGGCGCTTTCTCGCACAAGATCGGCGCGGCGAATCTCCCTCTGGGTCTTGAACGAATCGAACGCAGTCCATGAACCGGAGAAGCGGGACGAGAAGTCCCCGATCGGCTGAGGATGATTCAATGCATCCAGCGCAAAGTCAGCCTGCGTGAACTGGCCTTGCCGCAGCCGCGTGCCGAAAGCATAGACCGGGTCGTTGCCGCGCGAAATGTCTTCAGTAAAGTTGAGCCGCGGCAGCAGTTGAGTTCGTGCCAACGTGGCCGCCGACTTGGCTTCCTGGCCATCGGCGCGAGCAATCGCCGCCTCTGGACTCTGCCTTAACGCCTGATCGACGGCCTGCCTGAGAGTCAATGTATCTTGGCCCGCGGCGACCCCCATCCCCAGGCAAAACAGCATACAGAGGCTCAGGGATACACAAATACCGGATTTCATTGGGCGGCATGTCCTTGAATGATGCATTCATAGGACTAAAGCCACGTAACGTGCAATCCGTTACAAAGAATGTAATCTGAGTTCGCCGACGACCATAACAACCCGTCTGGTGCGGCCTTCGTATCCACTACAAATAGCTTAAAGGAATGGCGGTGGACACAGTCTGGAGCCAACCCGTCTCCACATGACATGCCTGCTAACAGGGAAAAATTCAGGGAAAATCTTCGTACATTGGCCCGCTTTCCTTACGAAAAGTCGTGAAATTTCGGCTGTTTTATGGGACCGCTCTCCAGAATGAACAGGGAATAACAGGGAAGCTACAGGGAATTGCCCTCGATCGAAATACGCCATATTGGGACGAGAACGCTGGTCGATCGATTTGGTCGATCAGCCCCGTCTGCGACCATCCACATGAGTTGCGCCGACCGACGCAGCCGATCACGGTTCGGGAGCCTCCTCAGCGTCATCTTGCATTGAGGCCAGGAAGGTCGCGGTGATGGCCGGGTCAATTCGATCGGCCTGCGCTAGCGCCCAACCGCTCCAATGCTCCATCTCTTCTGTCAAAGGGACGCCATCGCGTGACTGAGTCAGCCGAATTCGCTTCCACATACTTCCTTATCTCGCCCGCTCTCTGAAATGCCATTGCATCTCTGAGGACGCTTGCGAAGCAGCCCCTGACTGCATGAAGAGGGATGAATCAGTCGATTTTCAGTCCGGCTTTGCGCAGGCCGTCGATGATGTGCTCGACAAGATCCGGCTCCCACCATTTTGCGAGCTCCACTCGCGCCGCTGCGGCCATGTCGGGGCGAAGCACTAGCATTTCGTTCAACGACCGTTGCGCAGGCTCGTGCATGCCAAGCTGTCCGTAAGCTGCTGCTCTTGTGAGATGCGCATAGAAATAGCCTGGCAAGTTGATCTTGAGTGCCACGTTCAGAGCGCCCTGATAGTCGCCTTTGCGATAGGCATTGCAGGCAAGAGGAAGCCAGTACCAGCTCGGATGATGAGGATTGAGTTGCATAGCGGATTCAACCTGGGCGCAACCCTCTTCCCAGTCGCCCGAGTAAGCGGTCATAATGCCAATCCAACCCATGGCAGCTCCATTCATTGGATTCAGTTCGACCGCCCGCCGCGCTTCTGCCCGGCACGCCGGAAAGTCCTTCTGAAAAAACAGCGTGGAGGCAAGAGTGTTATGGGCAATGTGGTTGGACGGTGCCGCATCGACACTGCGCCGCGCGGCTGTTAACGCCCGCCCTAACGGATCTGGTAGAAGGTTGAAACCCTGGGCATACTCCTGGATGTAAATATTCGACAATGCAGCCCAGGCGCCGCTGTGGTCTGGCGCCCGGCGAACAGCAATCTCGAGAATTCTTCTTACCTGCGCATGTTCGGCCGGGGTGAACCGTTCGTAGTAACCGAACGCGCGGATCACTGCCTCGTGTGGAGTAAGTTCATCGTCTGCTTTGCTGCGGAGGATCTTGCTCATGCTGCGCGGCAAAACTCCATAGCCATCGGCGACGGTGGAAACGATACGCGGAACCAGATCATCCTGCAGGTCGAAGATTGATTCCGGTGAGAAGGCGCGTTCGTAATTCTCCGCCCACAGTTGAACGCCGGTCAGTGTATCGGCGAGGCGCACGGCGACGCGCAGTTTGGTTCCGGCCACGCGAAGACCGCCTTCCATCACATAGCGCGCGCCCAACTCCTCGCCGACCCTGCGCAGGTCCGTGGTCTGGGCTGCATATTTATGGGTCGAGCCCCGTGCGATCACACGCAGGTAGGAGAAGCGCGATAGCGCGGTGACAATCTCCTCCGACAACCCATCAGCCAGTGCCGCGATCTCCGTGCCCGCGCCGGTTGACTTGAATGGCAGCACCGCGACCCAAAACCCCGCGTCGCGCATAGCGCCAGAATCCGGGACAGGAACGGCGCCCGAGGCCATGGATGATGCCGTTGCTCTCTGGGACATCTGGCGGATAAGATCACGCAACTCATTTGCAACATCACGCGCAGTCTGAACACGGCGGCGCGGGTCCTTCTCCAGACACCGCCGGATGACGTGGGCCAGGTCGCCGGGCAGGTCCGGTCGGCTGTCCGTAACCGGGGCGGGATCATCACGTAGAATCGCGGACATTACCTCGCCCGTGGAATTTCCCCTGAACGGCTGTCGCCCGGTGGACATCTCATGGAGCACCACACCCAGCGAAAAGATGTCGGTGCGGTGGTCGAGCGGGTGGCAGGAGATTTGCTCTGGCGACATGTACGGCGGCGTTCCCATTACCATCCCCGACTGCGTGTTCCCGAGCGACGTGGGCGCCGTATCATCGCATCCCGCCCCGTTTACATCTTTCGCCAGTCCGAAGTCCAGGATCTTGACCCGGTCATCCTGAGTGATCATGATATTGGCGGGCTTAAGGTCGCGATGTACGATGCCCTTGTCATGCGCCGCGGCGAGCGCGTCGGCCAGTGCGCCGGCAATCGCCACAATTTGCTCGACCGGGAGTCCGCTCCCGCGGATCAAAGAGGAAAGCGGTTGCCCCTCGACCAGTTCCATAGTGAGAAAGTGGACACCATTCGCCTCTTCCACTGAGAAGATGGTGACGATGTGCGGATGATTCAGCGCCGCCACCGCGCGAGCCTCACGCTGAAAGCGTGCCAGGTGGTCTGGATTGTGCGCCATCCCGGCTGGCAGAACTTTGATGGCAACCTCACGCCTAAGGCGAGGATCGCTGGCGCGAAACACCTCGCCCATTCCACCGGATCCGATCGGGCTGAGGATCTTATACCGGCCGAGTTGGTCGCCTGAGGTAAAGGGCATGGGGTGGATTCCAAGTCTAACCGAACAAGGAACCCTTTCGGATTGGGGCTTTAGGCCCTTCGGGGTATGACGACCGCAACCGCAGCAGTATCCGGGCAGCTATATCGAGTGTAGTTGCTGTCTTGGCGGGAAAATACCTGGATCGTGGTGAACCAGAGAATACTATATGGTGGGACCGAAGATAATTCGAAGTGCGAGCACCCATTCTGAGGCAAAGGTCTGCCAATTTCCCCGAGAATACCAGTTAGTGCCATTATCTCGTAAGTCATTGATAATAAAGCTATATGGCGGAAGAGGAGGGATTCGAACCCCCGATACCCTTTCAGGTACGCCAGTTTTCAAGACTGGAGCCATCAACCACTCGGCCACTCTTCCGTACTTAGATCATAAACCAGCGGCCCCGCAAAACATCGCAACCCGCGCGCCAAATGGCCGTTCTCGACCATGCGTCATGCGACCAAGCCCTGACACACACCGCCGTCAGGCCCTGTCCGCCTATAATCGTCTCACTGACGGAGGATTGTCGCGATGCAGACCAGCGTAAGCCGGAGGAAGGTTGTCGTCGTCGTCCTCGGCTGCATCCTCTTCGTCCTGCTCGCCGCCTTCACCGCGCTCAGCGCCTTCAAACTCAACTTCCTCACCCCCGCCACCACCGGCGAGATCGTCGTCTTCTCCGGCCTCTCCGTGGTCGTATTTCTCCTCTTCCTCGCCGTCCTGGTGCTGCTCGTCCGCAACGTGCTCAAGCTCTCCGCCGACCAGCGCAGCAGCGTCATGGGACGCGCCTGCGCACCCGCATGCTCTCCGGAGCCGTGCTCGTCTCGCTCGTCCCGCTCGTCTTCATGTTCCTCTTCAGCTACGACCTGATGAACCGCGCCGTCGACCGCTGGTTCTCGCAGAACCCCAACGAGATCCGCAACGACTCCGCCCGCCTCGCCCTCGAACTCGCCCAGTACACCTCCGCCAACGCCCGCGTCGAAGCCGCATCCATCGCCTCGCAACTCCCCATCATCGACACCGGCAATAATCCAGCCCAATCCCGCGCCGCCGCATCCGAAGCCGCCGCCATCGACCGCGTTCTCCACCAGCACGAGATCACACTCCAGACCGGATTCGCCGTCGTCTATCGCGAAAGCCGTCCCATCGCCGCATTCGACATGCCCCGGCTCAACGCGCCCGCGCAAGTCAAACCCTGGCTCCCCGATCAGGCCGCCGTCGACGACGACACCGATACCGCCGCGTCCCGCCACCAACCCGGCGACGATAGCGTCATCGACGCATCCACCGACACTGCCATCCTCGCCGCCGCCCAGCGCAACGACTCCTCTTCTCCCAGGGCGGAGTCGACTACGCCCTCGGCACCGCCGCCACTCGCGAGGGCGGAGTCGTCGTCGTCGGCCTTCCCATGCCCCCAGGCATGTCCGCCTCCGTCAGCCCGCTTCCAGCAGGCCGTCGACGACTACGCCAAGTCCTACAGCCAGCGCCGCCAGGTCCGCATCCTCTACATGCTGCTTCTATTAATGATGACCAGCCTCGCGCTCTTCGCCTGCAGTCTGGCTCGCGCTCCATCTCTCCAAGCAGGTCACCAAGCCCGTAGAAGCCCTCGCCGACGCCATGGAGGCCATCGCCGCCGGCGACTACGCCCACCGCGTCGGCGAGAGCGCCACCGAAGAACTCGGCGAGCTCGTCCGCAGCTTCAACCACATGGCCGCCGACCTCGAAGACAGCCGCCGCGCCGTCGAAACCTCCAACCTCCAGCTCTCCGCCGCCAACGCCGCCCTCGAAGCCCGCCGCGGCGAGCTCGAAACCATGCTCGAAACCATCCCCAACGGCGTCGCCACCCTCGACCCGCGCGGCTGCATCGTCCTCGCCAACCGCGCCCTCACCGAGATGCTCGACCCCGGCGGCCAGACCCCCTTCATCGGCACCTCCATCGAGAAAATCTTCCCCGCCGAAGCCCTCGAGTCCGATCGACCACCTCCTCCGCCGCAGCCATCGCATGGGCTCCGCCTCCGCCGAAATGGAGATGACCATCCCCGGCCGGCAGCGCCATGCACATCCTCGCCACCGTCGCCCTGCTCGAAACCGGCCTCGGCTCAAGCTCTGCCCGCATCCACCGCGGCTACGTCCTCGTCCTCGAAAACGCCACCGAACTCCTCCGCGCGCAAAAGCAATCCGCCTGGAAAGAAGTCGCCCGCCGCGTAGCCCACGAGATCAAGAATCCCCTCACACCCATCTCGCTCTCCGCCGAACAAATCCACCGCCACATCGACCGCCTCGGCGACACCCTCGCCGACCGCGCAAATCGAATCCCCCTCCATCGCCGTCATCCGCCGCTCCAGCGAAGTCATCTCTTCATCGGTCGAGAGCATGCGCTCGCTTGTCGACCAGTTCGCCGCGCTCGCCCAGTTCCCCAGCCGCCCAGCCCCGCCCCGCCGACCTCAACACCATCGTCGAAAACTCGCTCGCCCTCTTCGCCGGCCGCCTGCAGTCCATCCGCCTGGTCAAGCGCCTCGCCCCCAACCTTCCCCTCGTCCTCGCCGACCCCGAAGCCATGAAGCGCGCCCTCGGCAACCTCATCGACAACGCCGCCGAAGCCATGCAAGCCATCGCTCCTCCGCGAACTCCGCGTCACCACCAACCTGCTCCCCTCCGGCATGGTCGAACTCACCGTCTCCGACACCGGCTCCGGCCTCACCGACGAGATGCGCGAGCGCCTCTTCCTCCCCTACTTCTCCACCAAGCAGCGCGGCACCGGCCTCGGCCTCGCCATCGCCGCCAAAATCATCCAGGAACACCAGGGCACCATCCGCGCCGAAAGCAACCTCCCCGCCGGCGCAAAATTCATCGTAGAACTCCCCACCGCCCCCACTCCCGACTCGGAACCCAACCCGACGGCGGAAGCCACATCCGAAACCGCCGCATCCACCCGCTCCTGACCTTACCCCAGCTTCCCACCCACAACACGTCATTCTGCGCGAAGCGCAGAATCTCAGTCTTTGTCTTTCGGACTCCCGGGTGACGGGTGCCCCATTCATGACAGCTTCATCGTCATGAGTGGGGTCTATCTCGGCCCTCACAGCAAACGTACTCACAATCACATCCCCAGCCCTCGCCCCACACCTAAAGCCGGGTGCCCCATATCTCGATTCTGAGATGTGGGCATCGCGCGTCCGCGCGACCGCCCTCGCCCACACTAAAATGCCACTTATGAAGAAGGCTCGAAAACCGGACCCACTCGCCGAACGTCCCGACCTCGATTTCAGCAAAGGCACACGCGGCAAGTACACCAACCTGCTCGCCAAGGGCACCAACGTAGCCATCATCGATCCCGCGTTCCACTCCCACTTCCCGGATTCCGAGTCCGTCAACCGCGCCCTCCGCGCCTTCCTCGCAATCAAACACGAACTGAAGGAAGCCGCATCCCCATCCGCACCCGCCGCCCAGCAGCCTCTGCCACGCCCAACTTCGACCCGCGCGTGGGCGCCCAACCCCGCCGCGCTTCACGCTAACCTCCGACCATCGAAGCCAAACCGCCCCCGCGGGCTGAAGGCCCGCGCTAAAACTCTCCGATCTAGGAACCTTTCCTCCACACCCCGCGTATATAAACTAGAGACAGAATCCACCGCCGCAGGCTTGTGTCTCCAAAAGCTCCAAATCAACCTAACTCCAGCGTTTTGAATATCTTGCAAATTATCTCCTCTGTTATCAAGATTTTGCAAGATCGGTCCGGACCTAAGTGCTTTGTTTCGAAGATTATGCAAAAATCGATAGGGGGAGGGGTACACCAATCCCAACACCGAGTACCATAACCACGTGAACCGCATCCACCTCGAACCTCGTACCTCGAACCTCGTACCTTCCCTATGAACCACGTCCTCATCGTCGACGACGAAGCCGAAATCCGCGACTCCCTCGAATCCATCCTCGCCGAGGAGGGTTACATCGTCACCACTGCCGCCACCGCCGGCGAAGCCCTCACCCTGCTCGCCGACGCCATCTACGACGCCGTCCTCCTCGACATCTGGCTCCCCGACCGCGACGGCCTCGACGCCCTCGGCGACATCCGCCAGATGGACTCCGCGCACATCCCCGAAGTCATCATCATCTCCGGCCACGGCACCATCGAAGCCGCCGTCCGCGCCACCAAGCTCGGCGCCTACGACTTCCTCGAAAAGCCGCTCTCGCTCGACCGCACCCTCATCGTCCTCAAGAACGCCATCAACGCCCGCCAGCTCCGCGAGGACAACCAGGAGTTCGTCCGCCAGCTCACCTTCCGCGCCTCCGTCACCGGCAACTCCGTCCCCATGAAGGCCCTCCGCCAGCAGATCAAGCTCATGGCCCCCACCAAC
Organism: uncultured Acidobacteriaceae bacterium; assembly: GCA_963822225.1. Lineage (GTDB taxonomy): Bacteria > Acidobacteriota > Terriglobia > Terriglobales > Acidobacteriaceae > Edaphobacter. Next base: position 139,261 of record CAWGGW010000007.1, read on the forward strand.
GGCCGCGTCCTCATCTACGGCGAATCCGGCACCGGCAAAGAACTCATCGGCCGCGCCATGCACGCCGAATCCCTGCGCAAGGATCGCGTCTTCGTCGAACTCAACTGCGCCGCCATCCCCGAAGACCACATCGAAACCGAACTCTTCGGCTACCGCCACGGAGCCATGCCGCCGCGGCCCCGCCGGCACGCCCACCGAAAAGCGCGGCACCTTCGAGCGCGCCGACGGCGGCACCCTCTTCCTCGACGAAGTCGGCGACATGAGCCTCAAGACCCAGGCCAAGCGTCCTCCGCGCGCTCGACGAGCAGCGCTTCCTCCCCGTCGGCGCCACCCACCCCGTCCACGTCGACGTCCGCGTCATCGCCGCCACCAACAAGGACCTCGAAGAGGAGATCGCCCGCGGCAACTTCCGCGAAGACCTCTTCTACCGCCTCAACGTCATTCCCTTCTTCGTCCCGCCGCTGCGCGACCGCAAGGAAGACATCCCGCTCCTGGTCAAGGAATTCCTGCAGGAGTTCGGCCAGCAGTACGGCCGCCCCCACGTCGAAATGCACCCGAACGCACTCGACACGCTCCAGCACTACCACTGGCCCGGCAACGTCCGCGAGCTGCGCAACCTGGTCGAGCGCGTCCTCATCCTCAACCCGAAGACACAGCGCATCGAACGCAAGCATCTGCCCATGCTCGTCCATCCGCGATCAGGCCCGCGACCCCGCCCGCGAAGGCCAGCGCACCCGCAGCGAAGAGTTCTCCACGCTGCTCAAGCCCGCGAAGCCTACGAGCGCGACTACATCCTCAAGAAACTCGACGAGTGCCACGGCAACGTCTCCCGCGCCGCCGAAGCCCTCGGCCTCGAACGCTCCCACCTCTACCGCAAAATGAAAGCCCTCGGCGTCACCATCAAGGAATAGCCGCCACCTCCTTCGTTCCGTCGCTTACTCTCAAAACTGTCATCCTGAGCGCAGCGCAGCATGCAGTCGAAGGACCTGCAGTGTTTCCGCACCGCCATTTACACTCAAACCATTCCGCCACAGCTGGGAGTCCAACATGCGCGCATCAGCCCTTCTCGTCTTCGCACTCGCCACACCTCTCCTCGCGCAGGACACCTCCCTCCTCGACACCTACAAAGACCTCCACTCCCATCCCGAACTCTCCCACTACGAAGCCCGCACCTCCGCGATCCTCGCCGACGAACTCCGCAAAGCCGGCTACACCGTCACCGACCACATCGGCGTCTACCCCGACGGCTCCCGCGCCTACGGAGTCGTCGCCATCCTAAAGAACGGCCCGGGCCCAACCCTCCTCATCCGCGCCGACATGGACGCGCTTCCCATCATCGAAGAAACCGGCGTCGCCTACGCCAGCCACGTCATGACCAAGACCAAATCCGGCCAGGACACCGGCGTCATGCACGCCTGCGGACACGACGTTCACACCACCGTCCTCATCGGCACCGCCCGCGCCCTCGCCGCCGCCAAATCCCAGTGGCACGGCACGCTCATGCTCATCGGCCAGCCGTCCGAAGAGACCATCGACGGCGCCAAAGCCATGCTCGCCGACCACCTCTACCAGCGCTTCGGCACACCGGACATGGTCATCGGCCTGCACGACACCAACCTCCACCCCGCCGGCGCCGTCGGCATCACCTCCGGTCCCATGCCATGGCCAGCCTCGACCTCCATCGACGTCACCATCCGCGGCATCGGCGGCCACGGCTCCCGGCCCGATGTCGGCCGCGACCCAGTCGTTCTCGCCGCCCTCTACATCACTCCAGATCCAGACCATCGTCAGCCGCGAGAGGACCCACGCGACCCCAGCTGTCGTCACCGTCGGCGACATCCACGGCGGCACCAAGCGCAACATCATCCCCGACGAAGTCAAGCTCGAGATCACCGCCCGCACCTTCTCCGACAAAGCCCGTCAGACCATCATCGACGGCCTCCGCCAGATGGCCATCGGCATCGCCACCTCCGCCGCCCTGCCACCCGACAAGATGCCCACCGTCACCGTCCTCGACGCCGAATCCACCCCGTCCCTCTACAACGACCCGGCGCTGGCGGCGCGCGTCAAGCAGACCCTCATCAAAACCCTCGGCGCCCCCAACGTCTTCGACGACCCGCGCATGATGGGCAGCGAAGACGTCGGCATCTTCGGCCTCGACGGCAAGATCCCGGTCACCTACTACCTGGCTCGGAGCCATGTATCCCGACCGCTTCGCCGCCGCCCAGGCCGCCGGCAAAGACCTCCCCGGCCCCCACACCAGCCACTTCGAACCTGACCCCGAACCCACCCTCGCCACCGGCGTAAAATCCATGACCGCCGTCGCCATCTCGCTGCTCCAATGACACCCGCCTCGAGATCGGCGTAACTCACGCCCTGTCATCACATTCGCATGGCGAACGTTGGGCACGTCACCTGTGATAGCAGTCACCGCAGCGCCTGCCGCGCCCGGCGTGTACTTCCTGCATGAGATTTGCAGGGAAATTCTGCGCGCTGAGCATCTTCGCAACCCTGCTGTCGGTCGCAACCGCAGCTCCTGCGCAGCCCAAACCGAAAGACGCCGAGTGTCTCGCCTGCCACTCTGACGCGCAGCAATCCGCAGACGGCAAAACAACGCACGCCGCCATCAGCGAAGACAAGGAAAAGGCCTCGATCCACGGCAGCATGTTCTCCTGCGTCGACTGCCACAAGGACGTCAAATCCTCGCCGCACGAGAAGACGCCTGCAAAGATCACCTGCGCCGGTTGCCACGCCGACGCGCAATCCGCGTACTCGCACAGCTATCACGCCACCGCGCGCAAGCCAGACGGTTCCGCGCCCGCAACCTGCACCAGTTGCCACGGCGACGCTCACACCATTCTTCCGGCAAGCGATCCCAAGTCGCCGGTCGCGCACTCCAACATTCCCGCAACCTGCGGAACGTGCCACGGCCAGAAGTTTCTGATGGAGTCGACCGGCAACAGCGCGCAGCCGTTTGTCTCGTATCAGGAGAGCGTTCACGGACGAGCCGTCGAGAACGGCTCGCAAACGGCGGCTGTTTGCACCGACTGCCACGGCGCGCACGACATTCTGCCTGCCAACAACGCTGCCTCGCTGATCAACAAGTTCAACGTTCCAACCACCTGCGGCAAGTGCCACAGCGCGATCGATACCGTATTTACCCGCAGCATTCACGGCCAGGCGATTGCGCGCGGCAACTCGCTGGCGCCGGTCTGCACTGACTGCCACGGCATCCACACCATCAAGGCGCCGAGCGATCCCAACTCGTCCGTCTCCGACAAGAACCTCTCCAGCGACACCTGTGCGCGCTGTCATCAAGGCGTTCGCCTCACGCAGGAGTTCGGCGTCGTCGGCAACCGCGTCTCCACTTATAACGACAGCTATCACGGCCTCGCGTCGCAGGGCGGATCGGTGGTTGTCGCTAACTGCTCCAGTTGCCACGGCGTGCATAACATTCTGCCGTCCAGCGATCCACGCTCGACGATCAATCCCGCGAACCTGGACGTTACTTGCGGCCAGTGCCACAAAGGCGTCACGCAGAAGTTCACCCTGGACAAGGTTCACGTCGACACGACAGGCGGACAGTCCGCCGATAGCGGCACACGCGCCGTCCGCTACGTGCGCTGGTTCTACATCCCGCTCATCCTGCTGGTCATCGGCGGAATGTTCGTGCATAACGTCGTTATCTGGCGCGCGAAGCTCGTCGCTCGCCGCCGCTTGCAGACGCACACCATCGTCCGAATGACGCCGAATCAGCGCTGGCAGCACCTTGATCCTGCTAACCAGCTTCTTCGTTCTGGTCGTCACCGGCTTCGCGCTGAAGTATCCGGATTCATGGTTCGCAGCTTTGCTCGCTCTCAGCGAACATTGGCGCAGCATCATTCATCGCATCGCCGGTGTCCTGCTGATTGCAGACGGCATCTATCACATCTTCTATGTCGCTCTGACCACGGACGGGCGCAAGCTGATCTGCGATCTCTTCCCCACATGGAAGGACGCAACTGACGCGCTGGGCACAATGCTTTACTACCTCGGCCTGCGCAAGGATAAGCCGAAGTTCGGACGCTTCAACTACGCGGAGAAGGCTGAATACTGGGCGCTGGTGTGGGGAACGGGGCTGATGGCGGTCACGGGAATCATGCTGTGGGCCAAGGTCTGGGTCGGCAACGCATTGGCGCGCTGGTGGATTGACGCGGCCACGGCAGTGCATTTCTACGAAGCGATCCTCGCGACGCTGGCCATTATTGTCTGGCATCTCTACCAGGTCTTCTTCGATCCCGATGTCTATCCGATGAACTGGGCCTGGCGCGATGGAAGCATGTCCGCTGAGCATTACAAGGAAGAGCACGAACTCGACACTGAGACGCTCGCCGACGATTCAGACGCTGAAGCAGGGGCGCAACAAGAGTAGCAACCAATAAGAAAGAGGAACACGAAATGAAACTCCGCATCGCAACCGCAGTCGTAGCATCGATCACCCTTCTGGCAGGAATTCCTGCTCTCGCGCAGGACGGCGCATCACTGTACAAGAGCAAGTGCGCTATGTGCCACGGCGACCAGGGACAAGGCAAGCCGCAGCGGCGCGCCGAAGATCGCTGGGTCGGCCAAGGTCGAGACGTCCTGACCAAAGGCGGCGAAGCCAAGGCTCCGCACATCAAGCCGCTGAGCACGGTCACTGCCGACCAGGTCACCTCGATCGCGGCTTACGTCAAGACCCTGAAGTAGCCTTCACGTTACCGCATGGAAATAGCGCGGCGCGGATGAGATCTTCATCCGCGCTGTGCCTATTGGTTTGGAGTACTCGGTTCGGCTGGCGCTGGCGGCGTCTTCGAAGCTTTGGGCGCCTTGGGCGCGGCGGGTGCTTTGGACACTGCCGGCGTTGCTGGAGTCAGCGTAATCTTCGGGGTCGGCGGAGGAGTTGGCGGGATTGGCTGCACATCGCCCTTGAGGATCGAGATGTCGGAGTTGGTAGTCGTGAGACGGACCGTCGGGCCGCCATTGGCTACGGCTCCGCTCATCGTCTTGTGATTTCCGCTGCTGCTGGTGGACAGCGAGAAATCGGTAAACAGGTCGCCATCCGATGTATCGGCCTGCGCTGAGAATCCGGCGTGTTCGGGCAGCGTAACTTTGACCGAGCCATCGCGGTTCTCGACGGAGATATTCCCAATCACCGGCGCGGCGATGATGTCGATGGTGCCGTTGCGATTCGTTACGGCGATGTCGCCGGCCACGCGGTCGAGCCGGATGTTGCGCCCGTGCGTGGTCAGTACGACCGGGCCGAGTGCCTGGTCCGCCGAGAGATTGGAATCGGGGCTGATCTCAACCTCGCCGTCGAGGCGGGCGAGTTGGAAGTCGGTGCGGCTGGTGTGGAAGTGGACTCCTGCCGTTGACGTGCTCCAGGTGCGTGGTGCCGAAGAACTCGCCATTGATTGAAACGGGCCCGGTGATATCGGCCAGAGTAATGTCCTCGGCGTGGCCCTGGATGCTGACGCCGCCATCCATGTTGCGCGCTGAGATGGACGAGCCGCCGCTGTTCACGTGGACCGTGGCGGGTCCGCTGACCGCCGAGAGTTCGATGTCGCCGTGGTTCGCGGTGGCGGTGACGGCGGCCTTGATGGAGGCTATGTGGATGTCGCCGTGATTGGCCGTGACGGTGGTAGCTGCGGTGGCTGGCACAGTGATGACGAGGTCGGCGCGGGCGCCATCCAGCTGAGGGCATGGTCAGGTTGAGCGTTGAGCCTTCCATATTCGTGGCAGGCGTCAGGTGCTGAGCCTTGGTATCCGCTTCGGAGTCGGTGCGCGAGTAGACCTGTTTGTGAATAGCGATGTGGATGCGGTTGTCGTCGCTGGTGCCGCTGATGGTGACGTCGCCGCGCGGATTGACGACCGCGAGCGAACTGCCGGCAGCGAATGCGAGATCGACGTTCTGATCGCTCTCGTGCTTGTCGCCGAAGAACTCGTCGAATGACGTCCTGATCGATGTGGATGCCGGGAAACAGCTTGCTGTAGCCGGATGGATAGTCGTGAATGCCGCTCGCGATCAGGCCGGAGAAGACGAGGAGGAGCAGCAGCAGCACAACTCCGCCGCCGAGCGTCCGGCGATATTGCGGACGCTGCGGATCGCGCAGCATGTATTGGTCGATCGCCCATTCCGCCAGCACAGCGCAGCCGGCGGCGACCAACAGTAAGGGCCACCAGTGTCCGTACCAGCCCCAGAAGTGAGTGTGATCCAGGCGCCCGGTCTGGATGAGCAGGAACACCACGCCGATCGCGATGAGGATGATCGGCCCAAGCACTGAGCCGCGCCGCATGCCGCGCATCTGGTAGCGTATCTGGTCGCGTTGCGCGCGGGCCTGGTCGCGCATTGCACGGGCCTGGGCGCGCATCTGGTCGCGCATGTAGCGCCGTTGATCGCGAGGATCGTATCCTGGCGGTGGAACCGGAGGAGGGTACGGTGGAGGATAGCCTGCCATGATTACCGTCCTTCCTGGTCATTGCTGGTGGATGGGGTGCGCGGCGGTTCGACCTGAATCATCTCCGTGGAGGTTACGGGAGCGACAGGCGGCGTTGCCGGCGGAGGCGTGTAGCCATAACCATATCCGGGATACACGGTGCGCTTGAAGAACATCATGATGCCGCCGACGATCAGATACAGTGGCCAGCTCCGCGACCAGGAGAGGATACGCAGTTCGTTGAGCAGCCAGAGGAAGCCGACGAGGACAACCCAGATGGAGCTGTTGATTGCCCGGGTGAGGCGGTAGTGATACAGCGGCGTTCCGTCGTTCTCGATGCTCTGTCCGGTGGACGTCATCTTGCTGACAAAGGTCCACACACCGATGCCGATCAGAATCACCGGACCCAGGAAGCGGCCATGCATGAAGCCGAACACTGAAGTGTTGCCAATCAGGAAGAGCAGTCCGAGGCCGATCAGCCAGATTGCCCCCGTGGGGAAGCGGTGGGGCTGGGGAAGATTGGGATCGGGATACAGGAGGCATCGGCGGAACGGGCGGCACCGCATAGGAGGCCGTATCCTGAGGCGCGCCCCAGTTCGAGACCGGCGGGGCATAGGTGTAGCTAGGGGGCGGAGTGTAAGGATTTGCGGGCGGGACGGGATTCGCGGCGTTGGCATCCGGTGCGACAAACGGGGCGGTGTAATTCGCTGTGGTATCCGCACCGGGATGGGCGGTGGGCCACGCCTTGCCGAAGCCGAGCCGCTCCGAAAGATCGTTGAGGCCGAAGGGATTCGGCAGGGGCGTTCCGTCACGGCGCGCGCGCGCCGTGTGGTGCGCCTCGATGGCCATGTAGAACTCCCATCCGGCGATGAACAGGCCGAAGATACCGTTCACATCGCTGGTGAGCGAGACCAGAAGCGCGAAGACGACGAGGTGGACGATGCCCTTGGCGTACTGCTCGTTGTACATTGCGCCAACGCCGGGGATGAATCCGAGGATGAAGGCGATGGTCGGGTTCGGTTCGCCGGGAACCACGGCAGGCGCTGGAGGAAAGCCAGCGGGAGTGCCTGGATGGCCGTAACCCGGCTGCGGAGGCGCACCGGCAACCTTCGCGGCGAGGCAGGGTTCGCAGAAGACGGACGAGCCGACGTTACGAACACATTCGGTGCAGAGCGGCTTGCCGCAGTTCTGGCAGAAAGCGGTGCGCTCACGGTCGGGATGGTTGGCGCAGTTCATACCAGTTTCCTTCCTACACGTGCATTGATACTTTTGGCCGGGTACGCTTCGTCGTCGGTGTATGCGACGTAGAGGCGGGTTTGGGCTGGATCTTCGCGGCGACTGCTGCCGGGACTGGGAGCAGGTTTACTGTGCTGCTGCTGGTTATTGTCCGGCTGCGGCGCGGCCTTCTTATCGTTTGGGCCGGGTTGCGCGGCGGGGACCGGGTTGGCGGGCTGGGCTGTGCTCGCAGGCGCTGGGGCAGGAGCAGCGGCCGCATCGGCGTCCTGTGCGCTTTGCAGGTCGTGGACACGCGACTCCAACTCGTACACCACGCGCAGGTTGTCATAGTACTGAACGACGTGCGTGTTGGCCGCGAAGAAGTCGCGCCTGAGGCTGCTGGGGGTGAGATCGCTGGCCCGAAGTTTCAGCGGATTGAAGCCGGTCAGGTTCATAGTCAGCGCGATGGAGAAGAACGCCATCGCGGCGGTCATGGCCAGACGCGGCTGCAACATCAACTGCCCGAAGGAGCTGGTCCGCACGGCTGCGACGAAGCGGCGGCGGAACGGGATCACATTGCCGTAGGCGGCGCCCGCCGGGGCATATCCGGCAGCCATCGCAGGAATGACCTGCTGCTGTTGTGCCAATGCTGCGCCCGGCTGGTGGATTGCGATGGGAACGGCTCCGCTGGTCTGGAGCAGGATGCGTTCGAGCAAATCCGCGGGGGGCTCAGGCGCAGGTGTCCGCAGTATTTCGAGGAAAGCCGCGCCGCGCCGGGCATCCGCCAGTCCCTGCGCACATGGAATGCAGTTCGCCATGTGCAGATCGAAGAACTCCTGGTCTGTGGCGGAGAGCGTACCGTCCAGCGCGTCGGCGAGCATCGCCTCGCACTGCGCACAGTGTCCGCTGTCGCCGGGCTGGTTTCCGGTCGTCTTGTCCCCGAACTGCAAAATCTTCGGGCTGCCGAACTGCTTGCTGTCTGCCACTTAAACCACCTGCCCTTCTATACGCTGCAAAAGCCTTGCAAGTTCCCCCCGGCCGCGGCTGATGCGGCTCTTCACGGTACCTTCGGGGACGCGCAGAACCTGCGCAATTTCCTTGTAATCCATATCTTCGAGGTCGCGCAAAACTACGGCTTCGCGGAGTTCCGGCGAGAGCTGCGCAAGTGCCTGCTGAATCTTAACCTTGAGTTCCAGGCCGGATGCGTGAGCCTCCTGGGAGGGACGCGGATCGGCGAGGCGGTCGGCCATGGTGGCGCCGTCCTCGTCGCCGGACAGGGTCGCGTCGAGTGAGTCGCTGGCGCGATCGAGGCGCGTGCGTCGGAAGTGATCGACGAGCAGATTGCGCGCCAGGGTTGTAATCCAGGTCTGGAAGCTGCCTTTTTGCGTGTCGAAGCTGGCCAGATTGCGGTAGAGCTTGAGGAAGACGTCCTGGGTCAGGTCTTCGGCGTCCGAAGCTGAGCCTGTGAACCGGTAGCAGATGGCGTAGATGCGGCGGTGCTGCGAGACGACGAGTTGCTGCCAGGCATGCTGGTCGCCCGCCATGCATTGGCGGACCAGCTTCCCTAGAGCCTCCTGCGCGGCTTCCTGTTCCGGCGTTCGCTGCAAAGTTGCCTCATGCCCTGGCCGTGCGGTCTGCCCCGGAACGACATGCGGGGCGATGTTGGCCGTTGGCAGAAGTGTACCGCCTACAGCCGGTTGCTGACCGGCATCCTGCCGCGTCTGGGTTTCTGTGGCGAGCCTGCCCGCAGGATTCGCGGCGGCCCTGGTAAGGCGGCTTGCCGCCGCGTGTCCCCGGGCCCGGGTCTGGCGGGGAAGAATGCCCGCATGTGGAATCGCCATTTGGAGAACGCCCATGCAGCACTATACGCAAGGGCTTTCTGGTTGGTTCCAATAGGGCAGTTGGAGGTTGCAGGTTGTCAGTTGAAAAGCATCCCTAGTTCTCGGTGGGGGTCTTTTCGGCGTTGGTTACGACCAGTTGCTGCACGACGGCCTTCCTTGGTTCCAGTTTGAGGCCGAGCTTCTCGACCGAGGCGTAGATGGTGGATCCTGCTCCTCCGGGATCGGAGGCCTCGGCCGCGCCTCCGGCTGGAGCGGCCGGGTTGCCGCCGGGCACATTCATGCCTTGCGCGCGCGCTGCTGCCATCAGGTCGGCAAGCGACAGGGTGAGCGACACCTCGTAGTGACCGGTGAGGCCGGACTGATCGACCACGGGCTTGGATGTTGATCCTCCAAGCTGCTGCATGATCTGCGACAGCATGTCTACAAAGCCGGCCATCGAGACGCCGGTGCCGTCTACCTGAATGACCTGGGTGGCGACGTCGATCTTCTGGGTGTAGGTGCCGCGGGTTCCCATGTTTACCACGGCGGACATTCCTTTGCCGGGTTCGATGTTCTGCGTATAGCGGGCTGGACCGTCGGCCATGTCGATCTTTCGTTCACCCGGCTTGAGCGGGGCATTTTCATCGATGGGCTCGGGTGCCGGGGATTCCTTCATCTTCGGGCCACCCTTGGCGACTACCAGAGCCAAGACAGGCCGCTCCTGGGGTTCGACCTGGGCCTGCAGCTTGAAACGGTCCTCAAGCAAGGCCTTGAGCATGGCCGCTGCGTCATCCTTCTTCGATCCTTCAGGCATGCGCGCGACGATGTCGAAGTGCGTGGTTGCCATCCAGTCGGGACAGGTGACTTCGTAGGGCTTTACTTTGTAGGCGGCGACGACGAGTTCCTTGAGGGACATGTAGTTGTACTCGGCGCGCAGGCCGTCGAGGTGCATGCCGAAGTTGGGCATCTTGCCCGCCCGCATGTCCGCGGCCAGCTTGTCGGTGTCCAGGGGCGCCGACGGCTTGACCGAGGCTACGTCGAAGGTGAGGTTGCTGGCGGCGGGGGGTGCGGCCGGAGATGCCTGGCCAAATGCGACGCTGCCTGCGAGCAGGAGGGTACTGAACAACTGAAATGCGGTTCGAGCTTTCATACTGTCCTTCGATCTTTTGTCTGCCGACGCGATTTTCTTTTAAGTTGCTTCGGAGCCAAAATACTACAAACAAATGATTTACGGGCAAAATACTCTAAACAGCTTACTTGCGCGTAAAATACTGCAAACAAGCACTTTATGGATCAGTGGCCGAAAGAGGGCCGCTAAAATACTGCATACAAATGACTTGGCCTCAAAATACTGCAAATAAAAGGGATAAGAGGTGTTCCGACTGGGGTTGCCGTTTACATTTCTTATTCCCTATTTTAAGTATAGAAGAGCGGACATAACCTAAATGCTCGTCTATCTTGTTGGGAATGGGTCGGTTAGCTCTTCTTTGGCTTGACGTACAAATTTGCTTAGCAAATTCGAAAAAAAATATTTGGTGGCCGTCCGTCATCGGCGTTCGTCGCGCTTCTCGAGTGACGCCTGCATGTCCAGCATTTGCAACTGCAGCTGCTTGATCTCCTTCAGCAATTGAACGCGACTCCGGTGCTTCAAAAGCTCTACCGCACCGCAAATAAACAGGATGATGGAAGCCGTAGCCCACACGCGGCCATGTGGCGTTGTTGTGAGCCACATTTCGCCGCGGTAGTACCCGGTGAAGGCAATTCCGATCACATAAAACCAAAACACGCACTACCGTCTCGCGACGATGCACGTCCAGTGACATCGTTTGGTGATATATTTGGTGCCTGGAGGCGTCTCCATGCGAACCACCGTAGCCCTCGACGACGACTTGATCCGAAAAGCTCAGGAGTACACCGGGATAACAGAGAAGGCTGCACTGATCCGCGAAGCCCTCAAGGCCCTGATCCATATAGAGGCCTCGCAACGTCTTGCTCTGCTCGGAGGCAGTGAGCCTGACCTGGAAGACATCCCTCGCCGCCGGGTCAACGACCTGTGATTCTGGCTGACAGTGCAGTTTGGATTGATCATCTTCGCGGCACCAACCCGCAAGTGACCGAGCTTCTGGCAGACAGTCGAATTGTCATGCATCCGTTCGTCGTTGCGGAAATCGCGCTCGGCTCCTTGCGGAACCGGCGCCGAACGCTCGAACCACTGGAAGGCCTTCGGCAGGTTAGAATCGCCGAAATCGGCGAAGTCCGCCGAATGATCGAAGCTCACGTGCTCTACTCCCGCGGAATCGGCTTAATTGACGCGCACCTGATTGCGTCCTGCCTGCTCACTCCAGGCACGAGGCTCTGGACCCGCGATACGCGACTCCAGAGCGTGGCCCGTTTGCTCAACATTGCCGCGGATATGTCGTCCACTATCAATTAGCGGCCTGCAACAGTTTACATCGCTGCCGCTGGGATCACGCCGCAGGCTATCCGATTGCCTGCGTTGCCGGTGGGGTCTGTCTTCATGTCGTCGGCCTTCTCGTGGATCATGATGGAGTGGCCGAGAACGGAGTTGGGGGCGCCGGGGGCGAGCGTGAGGTAGTCCACTTTGTAGGTGATCTCGCCGGTGTGCATTTCGCTGATCTCAACGTTTTTGGGCAGATCGCCGGCATGGTGGCCCATAGGGTTCTCCATGCCGTGCTGCTTGAGTTCGGGGTTGAAGTGGCCGCCTGCGCCTTTGAAGTCAGGCGCATCGCACACGGGATTGGCGTGGATATGCACGGCGTGATCGCCAAACGGCAGGTTCTTGAGGTTCAGAGTGATGGTGAGTTCCTTGCCGTTCTTGCTCTCCTTGAAGGAGGCCGTGCCGGCGCTCTCGCCCTGGGAGGTGGTGATGGGAACAACCAGGGGGCCGTTCTTCGTCTGAGCCTGCGCGGAAGGGGCTGATGCGACGATGAAGGCAGGCAGCAGGAAGGCAAAGGCGGCGAGGGCGGGATGCATGCGGCTCATGACGATTCTCCTTGGAACTTGAGTGGAGAAAGCATATCGCATCGCGGGTACGGGAGTCCGCACGGATCGCGAGGCTCAGCGGAAGGTGAAAGAGGATTGGCGACTCGAAACATGCGCTCGGAGGCTAAAGCCGCCTCGCAGTCGGAGGTCAGTGCGGCACGGCTTGAACAGGCTGCGGAAAAATGACTGCCGCGGCGCAATGAAGGAGTACCCGGGGCTAAAGCCTGTCGATTTAGGTGCGACTTACCGCGGGCTAAAGCGCGCTGCTCCTCCGAAAAGCGAGGACCGTGGCATCTTTCCGCAGCCTATGAAGCCATGCCCTTATGGAGAAACCTTATTTTCAGCACTTTCTTTCCCCAGAATTCATTGAGTCTTAAAGAGGAGTGCGGCCTGAGTTTTCAGGCCGCACCATTGGATTTCCGCTTCAGGACGGGTTGGGGGCTAATTCCTGAGCAAGCGATTCCTAGGCAAACAGACGACGGCGGAAGGTTCCGAGAACGCCGATCGCACCGGTGCCCAACAGAATCAGCGACGATGGTTCCGGGGCCGGGCCAGGGACCGGAGGCGCGGTATACGAAGAGATGGTGTAGTCGAAGGTGACTGGAGTGTTTCCCGCGAGGTCATACCCTGAAATCGTTCCGCTGCCGATCGAGAAATCGGCGGTGTAAGTGGTGGGGCCGCCGGTGAGGGACGAGTACAAGCTGGTTCCGTAAAAAACAACGCTGGGAGCCAACGTGCTGTCCATGAAACCGCCGCCGGAAACCGTGGGGCCGTAGAAGGTTACTTCTTCGGTCGCGCTTCCGTATGGGGCAGTTACAGGAATGTTGTAGAGATTGAAGTACGAACTGCCATCCGTGTCCGCAGCCAGAACGACGTTGGTCGTGGGCACGATAACGGTATAGATGTCGCCTGTATCGCCGGCCTCAGTTGAGGTAAATGTGATCTCGTCGAGCGAAGCAGCGCGAGCGGCGATTGGAGCGGCGACCAGAGCTAACAGGGAGAGACTTAACAGAGCACGACGCATAAGATATAGCCCCCAAAAGTTGATTTTTTTGCAATCTACACACGATATGATGCGATCCGGCCAAGATGCTCCAGTTAACCGACAGTTGATGCATTTCGAGCAAAAATGGTTGATTGCCCGACATTGAAATTCCACGGCGGGGCCAGGCGGCGGCTCCTTGCGCAGGGTTTGAGCATAACCCGAAAGAGGGATTTACACGATTAATCTTTAGTAATAGGGCCGATTTTCTCTCTTTATCGGCGAGAGTTGCGCCCTTAATCCGGCTCGGGAAACTCCATTTGTTCGCTTTCGGGCGAGTCCAGGTAGGGGCGGAAACAGCTGCGGCAGCGGGCTTCATAGATTCCAGCGGCGCCAACGACCACCAATTCGCGGCTGGCGCCGAGGCGCTGGGTATGGATTGCGGGCGCGCCGCACACAATGCAGACGGCGGAGAGCTTGGTAACTTCGTCTGCAATGGCCATGAGGGCGGGGATCGGCCCAAAGGGGTCTCCAGTGAAGGTGGTATCGAGGCCGGCCAGGACGATTCGCTTGCCGAGATGGACGAGTTCGCCCGTAAGTTGCACAATCGACGAGTCGAAGAACTGGGCTTCGTCGATGCCGATCACCTCGACGTCGGGGAGTTGTTGATAGAGCGCCTGGCGCAGGTGAGCGACGTTGGGGACCGTCACTGCCTCGTGGGTCTGCTGACTGTGGGAGGCGATGGCGGTGCGATGGTAGCGCAGGTCGATGTCGGGTTTGAAGCAAGCAACGCGCTGGCGGGCGATGCGGGCACGCTTCAGGCGGCGGATGAGCTCTTCGCTTTTGCCGGAAAACATGGGGCCGGTGATGACTTCGATGCGGCCGACTTCGACGCGGCCGGGTTTTACTGGGTTCATGGCTGGTACGCCTTGCATTGAAAAAGTGTGTGGCTAAAAGTCTCGAACCATCCTATCCGAGCAGCCTGTGCGGATCAGGGCGGCTGGGACGGAACGGAGCCGATCCGCTTTGACTCAGGCGGCGTAAGTTGATAGCGTGGAGACTGGGTTGATACGTGCATCAGGGCGTTCGACGGCTCTGGTCCCCATCGTTCAATGGTTAGGACATCGCCCTTTCACGGCGGTAATACGGGTTCGAATCCCGTTGGGGACACCAACTAATTCAGCAGCTTAGCTTGCCATCGCGGGCCGCCCCGAATTCCTGGGGAGTCTACGGGGACTAACGTTGAGTTCGCTGCTCCCGCAGCGGAGGCTTGGTTCGGTGAAAGGTGGAGATCCAAGTGGCATGACTTCCACGACCGGAATGCGAGTTCGAATCCCTTCAGGGACGTCATCCCGAATCAATAACTTACTGACTCTGCCGCCTCTTTCAATTTTGGAGTTGCTAACGCCGCGCTACAATAGCGATCTTGCTGGCGCAAAGAACGGACGGAGCAAAGCCAATAATTAATGCGGAGGTCTAAGGCGCTACGATGTTTCACTCGCCCGTCAGCGAAACGAAAGATCGGAGCGATGCCAGCGGCACGGTCGCGGCCCTTGAACCGCGGCGGGAACTTCATGCGCGCTCTTCCGGTGTTCACAATCCCCTGCCGGACGCTGGACAGGCTCGCGACTTGCGCAACTCAATCAGCAATCAAGCCATGCTTCGTTCGCTCTCGCGCTCTGCAGCGAGAGTTCAGGCCAGGCAAGCGGTGAATAAGCCCGACGCCAGCGCTGGTCACGTGGCCGTGCGACCATCGGGCGAAAGGGTTTACGAAGCGGCGGCACGAGGGATCGCGACGCCTTCGACGGTACTTCCCCACCAGGAACGGATTCAGGCGTCGTTCGGCTCGAAGCACGATGTCTCGGCGATTCCTGCTCACATCGGTGGCGTCAGCGCGGCAGCTTGCGACGACATGGGCGCGACTGCGTTCGCTGCGGGGGGCCATGTTGCGTTTGCGAGAACCCCGGATGTTCGAACCGCGGCCCACGAGGCGGCGCACGTGGTGCAGCAGGCGCGTGGTGTGCATCTGTACGGCGGTGTGGGTGTAGCGGGTGACGTCTACGAACGGCACGCGGACGCGGTTGCCGACCGCGTGGCCGCCGGCCAGTCTGCGGCGGATCTTCTGGATCGGTCTCCGGCGATGGCGCGTGACGGCGTGAACAGGCAGGCAGCGGACGCGAGCAGCAGCGTCACCGAGATTCCTTATCTGGAGATGACTCCGAGCACGGTCAACTTCGGGGGCGTGCCGGTCGGCAGCCCGACCAGGCTGCTTGTCAAGGTCACCAATCTCGGCTCGGTGGTTTCGTTCGGCGATGTAACAACGTCGGGCAGCAGCGCGTTTTCCGCGACCATCTCCGGCCCAACCACCCTGCAGTCCGGCGAGACCACCAATTTGATGGTGACGTTCTTGCCTTCGTCTCTGGCGACAGAGACTGCGTCGCTCACGATCCTCAACGAGGAGGGGGTCGGGGGAACTTCGGTGACGGTAACCGGCACGGGCGTTGCCGGACCGGCAGCCGCCCCGGAGGCGGGCAAGGCTAAAGCGCCACCCAAGAGTACGACGAGCAACGCCCCCGAGCCAATGGCTGCCCCAGGGCCCGAAGCGGTTTCCGTCATGCAGCCTTTGCCGATCGAAGCCAGCCCGGCGACCCTGGACCTGGATAAGGTCGAGGGCGAAGCGGACGCGCCGGTCGACGTAACCAACATCTCGGACGAAACCGTCGTTATCGATCGCGCCGAAGTGAAGGGTGGAGGCAACGCGTTCTCGATCCTGATGTTGTCGGAGAAAACGATTGCGCCCGGCCAGGCGGCGCGCCTCGCAATCGAATACAGCCCCGGCCCGCATCCGATCGACGAGGCATTCCTGGTGATCACGCTGACTACAGGCCAGGAACTCTTCGTCAACATTGTGGCGCCTGCGAAAGACCGCGCCCTCGCGGCGACCAAGGCAGGCGTGCTCACCATTTCCCCCGACCCGGTAATCTTCGCCGACGTCGATGCGCCGCGTACGACCGGCTACACCAACGCCCAGCCATGGGCCGACATCACGATCACCAACCCCAGCCTGACCCCGCAGGAAATCGACCACATCCAGTTCGACAGCCCCGGCAAAACGAAGACGGGTTGGGGCCACGGACTGGAAGCCGATTACGGTAGCGCCAGGTGACGACGATGGCCGTCAAGATCGGGCTCATCGCCGGAGAGCAGGGCGACTCGCAGCTACTGGGTCGTTGATGACGGCGGACGGCCGCGTCATCGGCACGTTCGAGGCCCAAGGCCATGCGGAGTCGACCGACTGGGGGATCATCCGAAGGCGGAGGCCCTTCAAGACGCAAAGAAAACGTGGAAGAAAACCACGGACATCCGTGTGTCGGATGCGCGGGGAGATGCCCTCACGGCGCTCGGCGATCTCGCGAGAAATGCCGCAAAAACGCTCCATGATGGCCGGGAGAGTCTGCAGAAGGAGTGGTCGGAGTACCTGGAGATTACGGCGTATAACCCATTGATTTCGAGCGCGGAACTCGGCGGCGAGTCGGTGCTGGGACAGGTGCTCGAACACACGGTCGCAGGCGGGTTTGCTAAAGGCGCCGAGCACGTGATTGAACATATCGCGCACGGCGGTCACGCTGCCGGCCACGGCGCAGGTCACGGCACTGGCGCGGGACAACCCGGCGGTGGGGCCGTGGAGCACGGCGGGAGCAAGGTTGCAGAGGACGCCGCCACGCACGGGGTTGAAGATGCGGCGCACGCGGCTCCTGCTGCGACTCATGCGGCTGGCGCGGCGGTCGAACATACGGGTGAAGCCGTCGATCACGCCGGGGCCAAGGTTGCCGCGCACGCCACCGCGGGTGTTGCCGAGGAGGCCGCGGCAGATGTGGGCCTGCTGATCGGCGGCGCGGTGATCGGATTCGCAGTCGGCGTGTTCATCGAGACCGTGGGTGGCCTGATCTACCACTGGCTGAGCGGCGAGGACGCCGAGATCCACAAGGCGCTCCAGGAGTCGTGGGATGCAGGCTTCGACGAGGGAAAGAAGGCTCTCGACGATGCCTTGAACGACAAGACGAAAGAGCTCGAGTCTGCAGAGAAGAAGGCTACGTTCGAGGAGTCGAATCGGGAACTTGCGTACATGCATTTGATCGGCTCGACGACCGACTTGAAGAAGACGCAGCAGATTTCCGCCGAGATCCGGGCGCAAGCGGCATTCGCCGCCACGGCGAAGATTGAGAAGGGGCTCACCAGGCTGCTGCTGCAGAAATGGTCACGCGAGCATGCGGCCGACCCCACGCACGGCGGCACGGATGTGCGGCAGCGGGACTGGGTCGAGGCGACCCGCGGCTCCATTGAGAATCCGGCGACGAGCTTGCCCGACAAACAGTATGGGGTCGGCGAGATTTACAACATACCGGATCTTTTCGTGGATCAAGCCATTCATGAATGGGCTCAGCGCGGACTGAAGCCGGACATCACACTCGGGCAGAAGATGCGCAGGGAGATCGGGATCACACCCGGCGAGACGCCCGAGCGGGAACAGGCCGACCTCATCGCATCGCGGGCGTTTTCGTTGTTCAACGGACGGGAGTTCGACTTCGCCCAGGGAAGCGAGATTTACTTCCTCAAGCCGCCGACCCCATCGAACGTGAAGTCGGTGGCGTGCTACCTCGATCTTCAGCATCAAGACGGAACGTGCTTTGTAAAGCAGTTCATCTACTACCTGGAGATGGCCGACGGCCGGGTGGTGCGTGGCGCAGCGCCTCCGGGCGGTGGATTGTTCGACGCAGAGGCCAAGGAAGCCGAGGATATTCGACCCGGCTCGCAGGCGAGCGCGAACCTCTACGGCCTGATAGCGAAGCTGCAGAGCGCAGGGTTCCACGTGGAACCGCAGAGTGAGGACACCGACTTCCTGAAGTCAACCTTCGGCTTCGATATGGCTTACCCGGAGATCCAGCAGGGCACCGGCGCTGAGCCGTCGATCCGAGTATTCCGCGTCCTCGAAACCGTTGTAACCCACACCTTCAACAACGTTGTCGAAGGCTCGGATAAAGCCCAGAACGACGACGAGAAGGTTGACCCGGGTTTGCTCGACGCACTGGCCCCGTACAACGTGCCAGTTGCCGACTATCAGGTTCGCAGAAATGCAGACTACCTGATGATCCGCGGAGGGGACACCATCCTCTGGATGAAGACGCGCCGGCCGACCACCAGAAATACTCCCTAACAGCCGGAGGGCGCGCACGTGGGCTCGTGCCCGCCGCGATCTGGTCGATGCACTGCGGCGGGTGGTTGATGGTTAGAGCACCGTATTGAGGAACTTCCAGGTGTTGACGCCGGGGATGCCGAAACGGGCAGGTGAGACCAGCCAGCTGGCGTTGACGACGTTGCCGGAGATGCAGGAGAGGTCGCGTTCCAGCGTGGCGAGAATGGCGCAGGGCTCAGCTGCCTTTTCGCTGACTCCCTTCTGGTTGAAGAGGTTGCCGGTAATGACTGTGCTGGCGGCCCACTCGGAGCTGACGGCGATGGAGTAGCCGTCGGGCACCTCGACGCGGTTGCCGGAGAGGAAAAGGGCGCCGGTGGGTTGATTGAGGCTGAGCATGCAGTGGATGCCCTGCAGTGCGACGGGATGGTCGGCGGTGGTGTCGTAGGCGATGAGCTGAACGTCGTTGTCGCGAAGCGAGAGCGCGGGGGCAAGAGTGGTTCCGTAAAGTTCCTTGGCGAGGCCGACGTTAAGCAGCGAGTTGTACGCTGTGGCCGCGTTGGCGTAGTCGATCTGGGTCTGCGCGGGAGCGGTTGACTCGGCGGGAGCGGCGGCCTTGGTTTCTGCGGCCGGCTGTCCTTCGGACGCGGGTTGCTGGGCTTCAGCGGCAATGTCGTCGGTGGAGGTTGTGAAGGAAGTGTAGGCGGCGCTGGCCTTAGTGGTGTAGTCGGCGGTGAGCACGGTGCGGGTTTCGTAGGAGATGGTGGCATTTGCGGGTGTGGACGGCTTGGTAGCTAGTGGATGGAAGGCAGAACTGAACCGGATGGCGTTCGCAAGGAAGACGGGCTGTATGAACTGCCGAACGGTGAAGGCAGCGGCGAGGTTTCCGGTACCTTGTTGCTCGTTAGCCAGGGCGGTCTGGCCGAAGGCTATGTTGCCTCCGAGGTCCGAATCGAGGAACCAGAACCCGCCGCAGCTGTTCAAAACGCGATTGGAGTTGCAGCGGATCACGCCTATCTCCGCGATCACGAAGACCGCGATGGTGAGACCGGTGAAGCGGTTATCGATGATCTCGACGTCATCGAGCAGGTCGGAGACCTGAGGAAGGTTGATGAGGCCGGTGGCGGCCAGGCTGGCTCCGGCCTCGCTCTGGATACCGCTGCCGGTTCCTTGCTGGCTCGTCGCAACGGGGGTCATCACCAGACCGGCGAGTAAGCGGAAAGAGCTGGCGGTGAGTTGGCCTCCGCCGGCGCACAGGAAGCGATTGCTCAGCAGTCGCAGGCCAGAGCAGTTCCCGGAGGCATAGATGCCCGCGCCGAAGTACACCAGCAGGCTGCCCTTGGCGGGTGTAGCGGGATTGGCGAAAAGGAACTGGCAGTCTTCGATGGTGATGGTCTCGGCATCCTGGAGGCCAATGCCGATGGTGAGGTCGGTGGTGAACTGCAGGCCGGTGGCCGCACCGATTGGGGCCGTCAGCGCGGCGTCGGAGACGAGCGGCATGCTGAACACGAGACCCTGCAGAGTGATCTCGGACGTGTTCTGCATGGTGATCATGCCGGTGGTGAAGTTGGCTGCGTTGGCGGCATCAACGGTAAGCCGGACGCGGCCGGCTTCACACCCGCTAAGGGTGAAGCCGGTATGAGCTTTGGTAAAGGCGATCGGGGACTCGAGGATGTAGGTGCCAGGGCGCAGGCTGAGGGTCTGGCCGGCCTTGGCCTGCGCGTCGATTACAGCCTGCAGACCGCCGCGCGCCGTGACCTGCGCGGGAGTGAGCGTGATACCGCAGCAGCCGCAGTCGTCACCTGAGGTGGGGAAGTGGACGCGGCAGTCGGCGACGAATTTAGGGAGAGCGCCCGGGATGGATTCGACGATGGCGAGATCGGTGAGCCAGCGGCGCGGGCCGGTAGGTCCTTGTGGCGCTTCCAGGTAGCGCTGCGGGTAGACCTTCTGGGGTGTACTCGGGCGGACGGCGAAGTCCCAGAACGGCCGGGCCTCCAATGGGCCGGTGGGGAGGGCGTCCATGTGGATCGTGACGGCGAGCCCGGAGACGGTGTCGAGCTGGGCGGCGACGCCGTCGTTGAAGGTAACCTGTGCCTGCCAGAGACGCACGAAGAACTGGTTGGTGTCGGTGGCGTAGCCGGTCGGCAGGACTGTGCCGGCAGGAAGAGTGAGCTGGTAGGTGGTTGGGTCGAAGACGGTGCCTGCGCTGGCGAGCGTGATGACGTCGCCCTCGGGTGCGGCTATAAAGTTCTGGTCGGCGGGGTTGCCGAGAACCATGGTGGAACGAAGCAGCTCGATAACCTGGTTGAGCTGGGGCGTGTGTGCGGAATCGACGGGCGCAGGAGAGAGGGTGAGGACGAGGGGATTTGCAGTCGGGTCGACGAAGGTCGCGCGGTAGAGGAAGGAGGCGTTGTTCCATCCCCAGAGGAGTGTGCCGCTGTGGGTCGCTGTGTTGTAGCTCGTGACGGTGACGCGGACGAGTTGGTTGTCGGCGCCGAGATAGCCGCCCTGGGCAGGCGGGCAGCAGGGATCGGCGGGACCTGCGGGCGGGTAGAAGCTGACCTCGAGCGCGGCGTTGAAGTCGAGCGCGAAGGTGTCGGGATTGAGGGCGAGCCCGAGGGGCTTGAGTGTGCTGTTCCAGTCCTTGAGGACTGCGGCGCAGGTGTCGTCCTTGGTTGGGACGGCGACGATGTGCTGCATCAGGCGGGTACGCGCGGCGGTGTCAGGACCGCCGAGGGCGACCTCGAGCAGCGCCTGATCTTCGACGGCCTGCACCTCCTGCTCGGTGACGAGGAGAGCGATGACCGAATCTCCTTGCGTCTGTTTGGTGGTGAGGGACCAGTTGGGCTGGTCGATCCACTCGGGCTGGTTGGCGATGGGGACAGCCTGGGTGAAGCGCATGCGCCAGCCACCGACGTACATGATGCCGGGGCCGACAGTGATTTGGCCGCTGGCGTCGATTGAGATGAGGTAGCCGTCGTCGGGGGTGCCGGCGGGGCCAATGATGTCGATGGTCTCGAGCCTCAGGGCCTCGCTGGCGATGACAGCCTGCTCGTTGACGTCGGCCTCGAGGGTGACGCGGCCCTGCTGTGCGACGAGGGAGCGGTACTCCCTTGTCCGGTCAAAACTGATGCGTGCGCGATCGCTTCCCACGGGATGTCTCCTTCAAAGTGCAGAGTTGAAACACGAGCCGTGCTGCAGTATTGCTAATCAGCGTCGACCCAGACCGGAAGCTGCCCGATCGGAGCGTACTCTTCAAGCTTGAGGGCCAGGCCGCGCCGCTCGAGCGGGACCTGGGCTAGACAATAGACACCCATCTCGGAGCCGTTCTGTGCGCCTTCGAGGATGGTTTGCTGGTATGAGCTTCCGGCGGAGCAGCAGTTGGTTGCCGTGCCGGGGGCGAGAATGAAGGTGTCCGCGTCGTCGCGGGGGCGGACATACTCGGGCTGATTGAAGTCGCGGGTGCGGAAGAGTGGCGAGCCTGGGGCGATCTGGACCGACCGGAACGGCTGATGGAGGGTGCTTCCGGAAGCATATGCGGTGAAGCGAACGCATCCGGCTTGCGCGTCTTCCACGGTAGCGACGTCATCGAGGATGGATTCAGAGGCGCTGAGCTGATGGGTGTACGTCGGGCCGAGCACCGTGCAGCGGCTGAGCGAGACGGCTCCCTCGGAGAAACCGAGTGAGAGGTCGGCGAGTGCGAGCGGCCACTCGGCCTCTGCCGCGGAGAGGCTGAACTGTTCGATGGCGGTGGCCATCAGGCCGATCAGGGCAGAGTCGGGTGCCGTGTTGACCGCCCAGGCGTTAAGTGCCGTCGCAAGGGCCGAATTGCCGGTAAGGGCGGTAACCGCGAGGGGGTTGGTCGAGAACTTCAGTGAGGCGGCGAGCGAGGCCGCGTCGAAGAAATCAATCGCGGCGGCAGGCGTTGGCTTGGTCATTGTGACAGCATGAGTGGGGATGGACTGGATGACTGAATCGGAAGCATTCATCGCGGTGACGACGCCGCCGTTGCGGGTACGGATGGGGCCGGTGATCGAGCGCTCAATGGTAAGCGTGGCGACGGAGCCCTCAATCCAGAGTGTGCTGGGGGCGAGCGGCTGATTGTCGATGGCGGTCTCGAAGAAGCTCGATGCGGTTCCCGGCGGAGTTGCGGTGCCGGGATCGAGTGTGACCATGCGGAGGTAGACGGCGTCGAAGGTCCCAGTGAGGATGATGTCCGCGCCGACGAGCCAGAGTCCTTCGAGGACGAGGATGGTAGGGGTTCCGGTTCCGGCGCTGCCATCGCCTGTGATGGTCCAGGTGGCCGGAGCGGACCCGGTCCAGCGCAGCACCGGGCGCTGGCCGCTCTCTGAGGTGAGGACGACAGTCGTGCCTGCGGGAACGGTAAGGGTCTGGGTGGGGCCGGTGTAAGTGAGCGAGTCGCCGATCTGGAGTGTGGCGTCTGTGGTGCCGGTCGAAATGGTGGCGAGCGGCGGGTCGAGGCCGGGCCCGCCTGCGCCGCCGGTGACGGTTGCGGTAACGTCGGCCAGGGCGAATGGAAGGGTGGTGAGGATGTCGTCGTTGAAACCGCCTGCGCCGATGGCGAGCAGAAGGCCGAAGCTGTAATTCACCGTGATGGCGCCGACGGGCGCGCCACCAGGGAAGCTGAAGCGGCCACGCTCGGGGTTGACGGTGACGGTCGAGACGGGTACCGGGGCGCTGACGCCTCCTGCCAGGAGACCGACCCAGAAGGCATTGCCGTAGAGAAGCTGCGGAGTGCCGCTGAGCAGGAGTTGGTTCCAGAGCGTCTGGCGGATGGCGACGGGCAGCACCCACTCTAAGGGAGAGGCCCAGTTCTCGCCCCAGAATTGGGCTGCGGTCTCAGAGGTTGCGGCACGCTGAGATGGGGCAAAGAGCGGCGTATCACGGCCGGACGGATCGAAGGTGAAGCAAGGCGACGCAGCGGCGGCTCCGCCTGCGACGGGCGTGGCTGCAGCAATGGGGAAGGCTTCGAGCCACCAGAGGAAGACTCCGAGGTTGCGGATGTTGTACCAACCTAGAGTCTCGACTGGGGCGCGCAGGTCGGCGGTGTAGGAGAACTCGTCGAATGCGTTGCCGGTGTTGCTGGCGGCATAGCGGTTGCGGAGATCTGCGAATCCTCCGGCGGGGGTGCCGCTGTAGGCGCCGATGAGGCCTTCGGCTACCTCAAGCGCGCCAGAGGTAAAGCCGATGGGGCCGGAGATGGGGTTCTCGATCCGGTAGCTGAGCGGAGGGTCGAACTGGTGCCTGGTTCGGCCGAGGCGGCGGAAAAACTCGACGCAGCGGGCGTCCAGGGTGGCGATGTCTGCGGCAAGCTCTTCGAGGATGCCGAGGGTGCCGGCGCGGCGGCGGTAGTAGATGGTCTTGGCGACGTCGATGCGCTGAGCGTCGGCGTCGAGACAGCTGACTAGGCGGGTAGCGACGAGGTCGCCGATGTAGGGGATCACCCAGTCATCGCAAAGCTCGATGGACTGATTCTCGCTGAGGCGGTCGATGCTTTGGCGCACGACGGCAGCTTGCGCTCCGATGCGGTTGATCAGCTCGCGCAGCGGACCATTCGAGTCGGGCGTGGGACCGGCGTCCTGGGCGCGGTAGATCGCCGGGATGAGCGACCAGAGGCGGTCGGCGTAGTACTGTGCGTATCCGTCGGTGATCATGGTGTCTCCGTGCTGAGGACGAGGTCCGTGGAGGCTGTGAGCGAGAAGTAGCGACCTTCGCCGGGATTGTGGAGTGGGCCAGGGTCAGCCGTGCCTGCAAAGACGAAGGTGCTGGAGGCTACAGCGACGACGCCGGGGACGGATTGGAGGACCGCCTCGATGTTGCTATCGAAGAGAGGCTGGCTGATCGCGGTCTGCGGTGGCGAGAAGAGGCCGGTCGCAGGGTCGCAGAGCGCCGTGGTCACGTTGGCCTCGATCTGGCCGGTGTCGGCTCCCGCGATAACGATCAACTGCAAGGTGAGGGTGACGGGAACTTCAGTAGCGGTAAGGACCGTGACAGGGCGATTGGGATCGCCGGAGGCGGTGAGGAGCGCTTGAACGGAGGCGGCGACTCCAGCCTGTCCGGCGACGTAGACGGCAACACCGGCACGCTGGTTCGCGGCGTCCCATGTCCAGACCGCGGAGGCAATGGACACCCCGGGCGCTCCGGCAGCGATCGCCTGGTAATCAAAAACAGAGACGGCGCGGCCAAAGGTGAGGACGGAGCGTGGCGCGTACTGCTTTAGCAGCGCAGCCGGGTCGGGATCGCTCCCACCAGCGACCGCGACGGGGTTCACGACAGACTGCAGGCCGGGGTAGCTCTTGGCGATGGCGGTAAGCTTGCCCGCAGGCGGGGACGAAGCGCCGCCGCCGTAGCGGTAGGTGGCGACGATGTTGTTGGTGCCGGTGGGAAGCAGCGCGCCGTTGACACCGTCCCCGAAGTCAACGTAGGTGTTCTGGTTGGCGTCCTGGCGGGAGACGAAGACCTGCGCGTTCGCAGGCTGGTTATAGAAGCTCTGGACCTCGGTCCACGAGAGGCCATTGACCGTGAGGGCGATGGTGCTGGCGTAAGTGCTTCCCGAAGCGAGATAGGTGACAGGGGACTTCGAGAGGGTAAAGCTCTGCCCGGGTTGCGTGGAGTCGCCGCTGCCCACGATCTCGTTCGTGACGGTTTTGCCGGCCGAGACGGGAAGAAGGTCGTAGTAGACCGTGACCGGTGGAACGAGGGCAGGATTGAGGGGCAGGGTCGTGGTGGAGGGCCAGTTGATCGCAAGGCTGCCATCGGCTGCGACCGTGGCGGAGGCCTGTGCACCGTTGCCTGCGGTGTCGGCAAGAAGGATGGTCTTGGAACCGACTGCGGGGAACTGCGCGGGCTGGATGGGCTGCAGCTGGGGCCAGCCAGGCCACGCGGGAGTGGGCTGGTCGACCAGGACGGCGGCCTCCACCCAGCCGAACTGCACGCTGATCGATGACGCAGCGCCGGCGAGCGCTGTCGAGAGCGGGGACTTGAGGGTGAGGCGGGTGTGAAGGACAGGCAGTGACGTGACGCTTGAGGTACTGGCGACCACCGTCGAGGGGCCGCCTGAGGAGCTGGCGTCGCCGAGCACGTCCTTGGTGGAGGAGACCTGAACCACCTGTGAGGGGATGCCGGGGGCGGTGAAGACCAGCCAGTCGCCGGGCTGGATCTGGCGCAGGAGCGCGCCCATCTGGACCGTCGTGGAAGTAGGGATCGCGGGGTCGGCGCCGTGGGCATTGTTCACCGTCCACAGGGCGGCGCTCTGATTCGACTTAAGCAGGCGGGAGCTGGCGGCGTTGGTGAGCGTTGCTCCGCTGTGCGTGAGCGTGAAATTGATAGCGGTCTGCTTACCGGTGGCCGTCGTCTGGACGGCGGGGACGGAAGAGACCGTGATGAGATTGGGGGCGGCGTTGTTGTCGCGCGGGCTGAGCAGAAGCTGCGCCCCATTCGAGACGGAAGTGACCGCGCCGTTCAGCAGAATGTTGTAACCGCCGGAAACCGGGTATCCGAGCAGTGTAGGCGAAGGCGTGGCGGGGACGCTGGCGGGAAGGGCAATGGTGGTCGCGGGATGCAGCTCGAAGCTCTGCGGAGCCGAGCCGGGGCCGGGCTTGCTCTGGAACTCGAGGCCGTCGGGGAGTGTGATGGTCTGGGCTCCGACGACC
This sequence comes from uncultured Acidobacteriaceae bacterium, assembly GCA_963822225.1. Lineage (GTDB taxonomy): Bacteria > Acidobacteriota > Terriglobia > Terriglobales > Acidobacteriaceae > Edaphobacter. The sequence goes on from CAWGGW010000007.1 coordinate 165,597, forward strand.
GATGGCGAGAGCAGGGCCGCGAGGTAGCCGGTGGCTCCAATGGTTGGGCGTGGACGGTAGCCTAGGAGGTTGACCAGAGCAGCGGGCGTCGACGGCTGAACGGCGGTGCGGAGGTAGTCCTCGTTGGCGATGCGTTCGTTGTAGAAGGTGAGGATGTCGGCGAGATACGCGAACCACTCGACCATCATTACGGCGAGGTCGATGACGGAAGGGTCGGAGTCGATGCCACGGCCAGAGTTCCACGCAGTCAACGAAACCTCGGCGGGGGGTTGGCCCGGCGGCGAAACCAGCGGCGTAAGCAATGCGGTGCGGAAGGAGTTGAAGTCTCCGGCCCGGAAGCTGATCTGCGGAAGGCCGGGCAGGTTGGTGGGCTCCGTGGTGACGGTCGCATCGCAAGGGCAGATGGGGGTTGTGCTCATGGTTATCGCCCTCCTTCTGGGATGACGCGGAGGGTCCCGCGTTCGGGGTAGTCGCGGTCGTTTTCGATGCGGAGAATCTCGCCGCTGCCGAGTGGAAGCACGTCAGGCAGGGGCTGGAAGACGTCGCTTGCGCCGCGGCGGCGGTACTCAATGTCGAGTACGCCGTTGACTCCCGCGACGGACTGGATGGCGGCGTCGAGCGCGCTGCGGTAGAGCGGTGTGCCGAAGGTGAACGCGTCGGCGTAGAAGAATCCGGCGGTACCGTCCGCAAGCTGAGCGTTGGCGAGGCGCCGGAGCACCCCGGCCTCGACGTCGCTCGCAAGCCATCCAGTGGCCGCGCAGACGGTGATGATGAGATCGAGCGAGACAAAGACGGGAGGCGGTGCATAGGACTCGTATCCGGCCAGCTTGCGTCGATTGAGCAGTTCGACCAGGGCGATCTGGTTGGTCTCGGTGGCGGGCGCGTTGCCGCGTGGATCGGCGGTGGTAAACACAGTCAGCCAGCTTCCGGTCCAGCGAAATGCGGTTCCGGCATCAAGCACCCAGGGGAGAGTCTCGGCCGCAGCGACATAGTCGACTGGCCGAACCGCGCGGAATTGAATCGCGCGAAATACCTGTGGTGCCATGCGCTGGATGTGCTGGGCGGCCTCCTGATCGGAGCCGTTGGTCACGATGAAAGGATTGCGCACGGCGGCGAGGTATGTGGTGGCGGTTGGGTCGACGGTGTGGATGGCTTCGGCGGCGACGTTGCCGGTAGCGCCAAGGCCGATCCGGTAGGTCACATCGTAGACATCCCCGTCGTTGGGCGGCTGGCCGAAGCCCACGAAGCCGAAGCGAACGGTGTCGCCCTGATCGCCATCGTAGTCCCACTGGGTGGGCAGTCCGGTAGGATCGAACGCGACAGCGCGCCACGCCGCGGGGTCGACGGTGAAGGCGAAGTCGATGGGTGTGGCGTCGAGCAGGCAGGTGGTGAACTGAAAGGTCTGCGGTTCGGGGAGGCGGCGGGAGAGGGCGATCTCGGGCTGGGGCTTGGCGATGTCGGGGTCGACGACCGTGTTCTGCGGGCTGCCAGGCGGGAGCCATGTGAGCCGCGGCTGGGACTCGGTAAAGAGCGTGGTCTGAGCGCCAAGCGTCCTGGAAAGTGGGTAGCGGAAGACCCAGTTGGGCATGGACGCGGAGCCATTCGGCCCAAATCGCGCGATGGCTGAAGGCAGGGCGGACTGCGCGGGAGGCGCGGTGCCGACGACGAACGATTCCGTGAAGCGCTGGCCCTGCGTGGCGGGAAGCAAGTTGCCGAAGACAGTGGTGTTGGTGAGGTCGTGGTCGCGTGCGAGGGCCTCAGCGGGAGCCCAGGCGATCCAGGTAACGAGGGTCGGCAGCACAGGCGGGCTGCCGTAAGAGTACAGCTCGTCGCTGATGAGCCGGGTGTCCGCGGCAATGATGTGGACGACCTCCCGGATACTCTCGCCGGGCAGGTCGGTCTGAATGAGGAGGGGCGTGCTGTCGGGGAAGTCGAAACCCTGGCCAACCAGGTACATCCCGGTTGCGCCGCAATCAAGGCAGCGCTGCCTATCGTCGAACCAGTAAGGCTGGATGGAGTTCCAGAGGGTGGAGACGGTGTACTGCGTGGTGTCGGCGAGGCCGGTGCCGATCTCGAAGGGAACCTTGACGCCGTTGGGAGAGACGGCGCTGACCAGGGTTCCTGCCGGGACCGTGGCACTGACCACCTGGCATTGAACCGTGGTCGAGGCCGAAAGTGTGGGAGCAGGCTCGTAGTCAACGAGGCGCGCCATGCTGACCAGCGACCGGCGCTGGGTGGCGGTGAGCAGGGCTGACTCTGCGGCGACGCGATCCTGGAGGTAGCTGAGCTCGTCGGCGACGGCGGAGAGAGACTCCATGAACATGACGCCGAAGTCAGCTTCAGAACGCTCCTGCCAGGCGGGGTAGCGTTGCGCGGAGAATTGGGAAAGGGCCAGGTTGAAACTCTGAAAATCCTTGGCCAGATAGTCGATCGCGGGGAGAGGCGGTTCGGGCGCGGCGCAGCAGTCGCCGCTCGGAGCGCAATCGAAGTCGGAGGGGCAGAGAACTTTGAAGGAAAAGGTTGCACTCGTGTACATCGGGTCCAGCGGCGCGCCGGTGAGAGTGACGGTGTAGGTGGAGAAGTCGCCGGGGGTGCTGACGACGAGCGCGAGAATGGGGTTGCCGTTGGCATCGACGCTCCAGCCGGAGCCGCTCTGGATGGGAGCGACCGTGATGCCGGTAATGCGGTCACCTCCCGTGATGGTCGCGGCGATGCCTGGAACGTTGACGGTCACGGCGTTGAGGAAATGCACGTAGAGAGTAGTCGCATCCACCGCGGGCAGCTCGATGAAGTCGATGCCGTTAACGACAGTCGAGGCAATGACCAGCTCAAGACGGTTGCGCGGCTCTGAGAGGTTTGAGGTCATCTCAACTCACCTGTACCTGGGTCTGCATCACTGTTTGCGTCTCGATCAGGACATACGTGATCTGGATCGAGATCGCGGAATCGGGGAGCGGCGGTCCCGGCGCGGGCTGGCTCCCGGTAGTAGAGTCCGCGGTGGCAACCGTCACATCCTTAACCACGATCTGATCGCCAAGCCATTGATTCAGAGCCTGCGTCACAACGATTTTCGTCGTCGATCCGAGCGACGAGTTCATGGGTGCGAAGAGCAGGCGGCGAAGGCCAGCGCCAAAGGTGGGGAGGCAGACGCGTTCGCCGGGATCGGTCAGCAGGACCTGGAGGATCATCTGCTCGACGTGGCTGGCGTAATCAGTCTGAGCAGCCTGGCCGGAGGCTGCGTCAATGGCAAAGGGGTAAAGGATGTCGCGGCGAATCATAGTGGCCTCCGCAGGGCGGGGTTGTGAGAGACACGCATCATAGACCTCCTGCTCCGGGCTGTGTCTGGACGATGAGCACTGCGCCTTGCGGTGCCTGGGTGGCGGCCAGGCACAGGCCGACGCTGGCCTCGTTGAGGACGAATCCGCCTCCGGCGTGCACGCGAGTAGCCGTGACGAGCCACTGGACGGTGAGGCACGGGCTGGGAACGGAAGCGACGTTGAACGGGCATCCGGCGATGAGGAAGGTGTCGGTGCCGAGCAGGATGGGCGCGCCTGCCGTCGCACGGGTTTGGCTCGGAACGGCGGTGACGGTGCCTCCGTGCGGGCACATCATGGTGCTGGCGGCGGTGAGCAGGCCGGGCATCTACATCACCTCCATCGCGCCGTCGTTGATATTGACGCTGCTGGTGCCGACGGCGACCGAGTTTACGCCGGAGGTGCTGGTGACGCCGCTCTGGTCGAGCACAACCGTGTTGTTCTGGGCATCGGTGAGGGTGATGCTCGACTGATCGTTATCGAAAGCGATGGATCCGGCCGTGGTGACGATGCTCTTGACGGTGGCGCTCGCGCTGGAGGGAAGGTCGCCCGAGCTCCAGAACATGCCGCTCCAGATCGGGTAAGAGACGTCGCCGCCCTCGAACTCGATCCAGACCGCGCTCCCTACCTCGGGGAGCATCAGGAAGCCGACTTGCTGGCCGGCGTAGGGAACGCAGGGCATGCACCATCCTGTGGTGCCCCCCGGAAGGACGTTGGGGACCGAAGCCTGGATACGCCAAGTCGAGTCGTCGACACTGGTGACGATGCCGCGGTACTTTCCGTAAAAGCGGTTGCGTACCCGGTCGAGCAGATCCTGCAGGAGTTGGTCTTGCCCTGAGTTGCTCATATTCCTGTTCCTCCGGGGAGCGGGCCGGGACCAGCGGGCTCTCCCACGCCGTTGCGCATCATGACGAAGTCCATGGTGTGTTTCTCCGCAGTGATCTTGTGGCGAACGCTCCAGACGTAGTACTTGCCGGAGTGGAGCGAGCCCGCAGCGCAGAGCTGGGCAATGGTGCCGGCGCGCATGATCGAACCGAGTCGGTTGACGTCGGTAGTGCCAGTGCAACGGATGAACCATCCGGCCTCGATGAGCACGGCCTGCGAGCGCAGGGCGAGTTCCTGGGCGTCATTGACTGTGGGAGTCAGAACGGACGTGGTATGCGATCCGGAGAAAGCAGCAAGGCCGCGCGAGCCCAGCAGGGGGAGCCCGGAGTCGCTGTGGGTGCCACCGGCGCCGGAGGCTTCCTTGTCGGCGATGAGGGTCTGCATGGCCGTGTTGGAGGAAGGACGAATAACGTCCCAGGAGATATCGACTGCGTCGACGGTGGCAGCGGTGGAATTGTTGAGTGTCAAAATGGTGGCGGGTGCGCCGCCGAGTGCAGGCGGGGCGAAGAGTCCGATGCGCACACCCGGCGTCGAGGTATTGAAAACGCGGAACAGCTTTCCATTGCGGCGAGCGAGCTTGCGGAGGAACTGAGCGTCCGTTTCTCGCTGCATCAGCGTACGGCCGTCGGAGGTGTGGGTGGGAGAGTCGTTGCTGAGGTTGGAGGGGTCGGGGATGAAGTGATGATTGTCGAAGATCTTGTTGGCCACGTGGCCCTCGGTGACGTCGCCCCAATTGTGCACCTTCTCGCCGGTGTTCATCAGCCACGTGGCATCCTGGGCGGAGATCCGGAGGGTGCTGGCGACGGTGCCGGTGTCGAGGTGCGCGGACTGGCTGATAACGTAGCCGTCGAAGAGACATTGTGGATTGTTGTCGGCGGCGGTGGCAATTACGGCGATGTTCGCGAGCGGCCCCAGGCCGGTGTCGTTGATCAGGTCGTAGTCTCCCGCCGCGGTGCGGTTGACAGGCAGCGAGAGCGATAAGGCAGAGGGCTGGTCGAGATTCTCCTCAATCTCCAGTTCGGAGAAGTTGGCTGCGAGGTCCCGCGCCACCTTGCCGCCGATCAGGATGGAGAAGGAGCTGATCACGACTGCCCTCCCTGGGGAATACCGACGAGCGGCCGGGCGAGGAGCGATGCGGCAGACGGCGAGTTGTTGGCGTCGCACAGCCGCCAGAACAGAGTGGCGTCGGTGAGGTATTGGGCGGCAATCAGGTCGAGGCGGTCGCCCTGGCGCGGGGTGTAGTAGCCCGAAAGAGCGAGCTGCGCCGGCGGCACGGGCAACAGCGTGGCAACCACCGTCTGGCCGTTGGGGAGAGTGACGGTGTAGGTGCCGAGTTTGTAGTAACGACTGTTGGATGCGAACATCGGGAGCTCTCCTTTGCGACTTCCGTCGCGGATCAGACGGGCAGCATGCCGGCAATCGAGTCGGTGCTATTGGCGAGATTGGCCAGAGCGAGCTTCTGACGCAGGCTGGACATGTAGCTGGCGGCGGCGCCTGCGAGGGTGCCAAGGGTGCCGCTCAGAAACTGGAGCTCGGGCGCGGTGAGAACCTTGAGCTCGATGTGCGCTTCGGCTTGGACAGGAACGAGCGCCACGGAGTCGTAGAGCTTCTCCGTGATGGTGAGGGCAGTGACGCGAACGGGGTCTACGCGACCCGGGCCCCAGATGAAGAAGACGAGCGGCAGATCACCGGCGGGAACCGCAGTGGAGAGGGGCGGCGGCCCGCCCCCGCTCAGCGCGGAAGAGACAGCGCCGACCAGCCCGCCGCCGCCATCTGTCGCGGGAAAAAGAAGTAGCTCAAGCGCTGCCAGGCGGGGAGCGAGTCCGCTGGCCCCGGCGAGCGCGGCGGTCAGGGGGTTGCCATCGGCGATGGTGTCGTTCGAGTCCATCAGCAGGGAGAAGGAGAAGGACTCCTCAGGAGGCCCGGTGACGGCGAGCGGATTGCTGGGACTCTGGCCGGGGCTGTTCTGGCCGCCGGAATGAGCGGGCGTCCAGGTATGAGTCAACGTCTCCGGGTTGTACTGGAACATGACGAGCTGAGACACAGGGAGGGGGAAGCTGTCTGTGAACTGGATCAGGGCGCCGCGGAGGTAGTTTCCTGCCATGGGTCAGCTCCTTCCCATCTGCACGAGCAGTGCGCGGACGATAGCGTCGGCAAGGCGCGGCAGGTCGCCGGTCGGTGCCCCGGGGCCGAGCTCGATCGGGAGGGCGTCGAAGCTTCCGCTCGCAGGCTCGGCTGCGGCTAAACCGGCGCCTACACGTTCGGCGACCTCTCTGGCCTGCCGGGTGTTGAGGCCGGGGATGTCGAGAGTCAAGCGGTCGATGGTGATCTCATCCATCACGCGGGCCTCGTTCGTCGAATTTGTAACTTATGTTGCTCCATATATTCTTGCCGGACACACATTTGTAACTGACTACGGTTCATAACCTGGCTGGCCTCGCGAACGGCTGGCGCAATCGGAGTCCCTGCTTGGCGAACTCCCGTGCCGAGGTGAGTTCGAGGTGTTCCATCGTGATCTTTGTGCCTTCACTGCGGGCAAGAAAAGCAGCTCCCAGAGCGATGGACTTGATTTGCGCTCCATTCAGGTCGAGATGGTCGGCGAGCCCGGCCAGGTCGATCTCGCCCAGAATCGGCTCACCCGAGGGGGAGTGCGTGGGCAGGGCCTTTTGCCATAGGGCGAGGCGCTCAGGCTTGCCGGGAGGCAGGAAGTCGATGACGAAACGCAGACGGCGAAGAAAAGCCGTGTCGAGGTCGTTCCTCCGGTTGGTGGCGAGAATGGCGACGCCGTCGAACTGCTCGATGCGCTGCAGAAGATAGTCGATCTCGATGTTGGCGAACCGGTCGTGCGCGTCGCGCACCTGCATGCGGGCGCCGAAGAGGGCGTCAGCCTCGTCGAAAAAGAGCAGGCCGCCGGAGCGCTCGCAGGAGTCGAAGACGTCGCGCAAGCGCTTCTCCGTCTCACCTATGTACTTGTTAACAACGCCGGCCAGGTCGACGCGATAGAGGGTGAGATCGAGCGAGCGAGCGAGGACCTGCGCGGCCATGGTTTTGCCGGTGCCGCTCGGTCCTCCGAAGAGTGCCGAGATACCCTGGCCGATGGGAGTGAGGCGCGCGAAGCCCCAGTCCTCGTACACCTCCCAGCGCAGACGGATCTGCGATTCGAGATCGTGGAGGGTACGTGAGACCTCAGGGGACACGACGAGGTCGTCCCAGGTATAGGGGCAGGGCAGCACGTTGAGCAGGTCGCCTGGGTGGGGAACGGACCGGGCCAGCGAAACACGCAGTTTGGTTTCATCCGGGGCCGCAGCGGCGAGTACGATCTCCGCGGGGGTGAGCCGCTGGGTGCGAAGGATAGCGGGCGCGGGCGCGGAAGTGAGATGGGCCCATAGTTCTAACCGCTTGGCAGTGGAAAGCGGTGGGAGCGCTACCGATTCAGTCGCGGTGGGTGGAGCGGCTCGCGTGCCGACCAGGCTTATGCCGGCAAGGGCGCGGAGTTCGAGCCAGGCGGTGCGGGAAATCTGGTCGGGGTCGCGCCAGTAGAGAAGCGCGTTGGTTGCGCGCGCACTGCGAACGGCCCGAATGAGATCGTCGGATGCCGTAGCGCCGATGAGAAGCGCGGAGGTGCGAACGGCGAGAAGCGGACGATTGAGGGTAGCGGCAAGCTGAGCTGCGAGAGTCTGGCGGCCGGAGCCTTCGCTCCCGGTGATGACAATCTCGATGGGCTGCGGCGCGTGGTGCAGGTGCGTCACCAACTGCGCGAGAAGCTCAGGGTAAAGCAGCGGCGCGTTGTTAACCGGGGCGACGACAGCAGACCAGCGCGCGATGGCGGGATCGATCCAGCGTTGTTCGCGAAGTGAGCGAATGACCGCCTCATCAGCCTGCCAGGGCGAATGCGCACGCCATGCAGCCTCCCCCTGGTGCGGATGGGCGAGACGCCAGCGGAGCAGATTGGACATCGCCGGCAGACCTTCGGTGGTTGGGACTTCGGTCATCCATTGAAAGAGCGTCGCAGCGGCCAGCAGAGTTGGCAAAGTCGCGCGAGTATCGTCGGCGAGGTATGCGAGAACGCGTGGGAGGTGGGGATCGAGTTCGACGGCAGCAACCAGAGTGAGAAGGTCGAGCTCAGGTTGAGCGAGGTCAAAGCATTGGGCGAGATGCTGCCAGAAGGTGTCCGCTGCAAGCGCATTGTCCGACTCTTCGGCGGCGCGCAGCAGGGCGCGTGGGTGAGACTCGTTGAGAAAGTGGGCGTAGCGTTCGGCGGCGGCGTCGGGGTCGGCGAGCACGCGACGGACCTCGCCCGGAGTGATGGCAAGCCCCTGATCTGCGCTGGTCTGGCCCTCGCTCCAAAGGCGCTCCATCCATGCAGCGTGCAGGCGGGCGTGGGTCCTGACGCGCTCCACGACGATGGCAGCGGTCACTGCCTGGGCGTCTTGCCCGGCGCGGGTTGGAGTCAGTTCGAGCATGGGCGATGGGAGAGTCATGGGATCTGCACCCACCAACCCGGTGGGGCCTCGATGGCGTTGACGAGGATGCGGACACGCACGTAGCCCTTGCTGGCGAAGCCGGCAGGACTGGGCAGCATGAACGTGATGGTGGTCGCGTCGACAGTAGCAACTCCCGGCGATGCCGTGGCCCCAATTGTGAGCGGCGTTGACTCGAGCAGTACCGCGGTCTCAGCCGCGATCAAGCCGCTCGCCGTAAGGGTGTAGACCAGGCTGACGTCGGGCACGAGCACAGGCTGACCGGGACCGATGTTGGTGACGGTGGGGGCGAAGGTGATGGGCAGGGCGTTGCTGCGGTAGGGGCCAACGGCGTTGCCCACAGCCAGGGTGAAAACGGCCGGGAATGGCGTCGCCGCGAGCGGCGTGCCGGGGGCAGGCAGTGCGGCATACGCTGTCGGAATCTCGAGGACGAGCTCGTCGGCGTCGCCCGCGGTTCCAGAAGCCGAGGTCCCGAAAAGGCGCGTGAAGTAGGTCGCGCCGAGGTTGAGGGGCCACTCGGTTGCGCCCGAATACAGGTAGACTGCAGCCGCGTCCGGCTGGTTGAGGCCGCTGCCGCGCACTCGCAGGGTCTGACCGCCAACCACCACGGGTGGCGTGTTAATTGCGGTGGGCGCAGCATCGCTTGGGGTAAAGATGGGAGCGGCATCAGGGTCGAAGAGAGAGCCCGGCGGCACGCGGAACTGCGTTTCGATAGCAAGCGAGAAAAGCTGCGGCTCGGGCAGGGGGACGGGGGCCGGGGCGTTGAGGTCGGGGGCAACGCTGAGCGTCACCTCCACCGGTGGGCGCGCGTCGGCGACCGGGGGCTTGGCAGGTGCGAGGAAGACGACGGCGACGCGGAAGAGCGCGGACAGCCGGATAGGGACCGTGATGGCCTGCCAGAGGCGGCTCATCTCCTCAATCGTGTCGGCCTCGACCGTAATCGTGAACTCGACCGTAGAGCTCTTGTAGACGGGATGAGCGTGGAAGTACTCAAACGCGATGCTCATCAGGAGCTGTTCTAGCGCCCAGTTTTTCTCCGAGTGGCTGGTCAGCAGGTAGGAGAGGTTGAGGCTGAGCGGCTGTGACTGGTTGAGTTGTGCAAGACTGCCGGTGACGGGAGTATTGCGCCAGTACGGGTCGCGACTCACGTGGAGGAGATAGAGGCTGAGAACGCTGGTGCCGTCGTGGCGAGTGACGGCGGGCATCAGGCCAGAAACCTCATAAGGGAAGTTCTGGCCGACGTACTGGGGCGACGCTGCGACTGCGGCAGTGAGCTTATCGATAAGGAGCTGCGTGATCGTGGACAGGTCATCGACGCTCCAGGACATGGCGGCTACCCCTGTACCAGGCCGTAGCTCCAGGAAAGGCCGCGAGAGAGCGGCTCCGCATGGGCTGGTCGGCCGGTCCGATTGGAAATGGGGTCACGTCGCTGGTTGGGAGAGGGCTGCGGCAGGCTGGGCGGAGGAGCTGCGACGCGCACCTCGACGGTGCCGATGTGGACCTGGACGCCGCGACCGCCTTTGGCCTCGGCGTTGGAGTTTGCCGAAGACGAGACAAGGGTTTGAGACGAGGGCTTCGCGAACGCGAAACGAAGAGAGGAAGCGGGCTCCGCATCCAATCGCGTACGCCTTTGGGGAGCAGCTTCGCCGTTTGCCACCGAGCGCCGTCCTCCGATTCTGCGCGGAGCAACTGGCTCGTGGACATCCTCTTCGTGCCTGGACGCAGTCGTAGTCCGTACCGCCTCGCGAGCGGCTGCTACCGAAGGTGAGATCGCATCACGCTGCAAATCGGAGTGTGGACCGGCTGAACGAACGCTTGAGAGCACATTGGCAGGCACCTCCGGCGTATACGGCGGTGCATTGCGCGGCGGGGAGGCTGCAGCCGGCGGATCGGGAGCTCCTGCGTGGTAAGCGATGTTCTCGACGGAGTCAACGATGGGCGGAATCGCGTCGAGGACTGGGCCAGCTCCGAGCGCGAGCGGGCGCCGCGCACGCAGCAGCGCAGCAGTGGCAGGGAGAGGAGCGGTAAGTTGCCGCAGATAACTACGGGGGGCGGAACGAGAGGCGCTTCATTGGGCGCCTCCCTGGAGGATTGCCTCGGTGTAGGCTTGGCGCCGCAATTGAGGCAGCGCCAGAATCGTGGACTCAGGCCAGTGATACGCGGCGGCAATCACATGGATCTCGCGATGAATGCCCGAGGCAGAGGCAGCAAGCTCGTCGAGGACGAGCGCAGAGACTTCGAGCTCAAGGCTCAGGGCCGCGCCGCACGCCGCGCACGCACCGGCGATTGGGCGGGAGACAGCGGGCGCCATCGCCTCCATGGCGCGCTCCACGGCAGCGAGCACGCGGCGTTCGTGCTCGGTGTGCTCAATACAGCATTCTGCGAGGAAAGCGCGGGGGGTCGGGGAGGCGAGGGCGCGGAGCTGATCGCCCACGGTGGGAAGACGGAAGGCCAGATGCTTTTCCGCCAATGTAAACCATCCCGGGCGGGTGGCGCACGGAAGCGCACGGCGAAGAGTGCGGGGCTGTGAGTCGCGAAGGAGAGCGGCGATGGAAAACTCTATCTCCATGCGTTCGGAGCAGGGGCAGCGGGATAGGCAGGCGACGGCGTCACCGAAAAGGAAGCGGCGGAGGCCGAGGAGGGCGTGCTCGAAGTCCGTGATCGTGAGAGCACGCCACGGTGGGCCGTCCGTACCCGGGTTGGGGGTGAGTGTCGCGAGGCGGGAGAGAGCGTCCACACCGCGCCCGAGCAGGATGCCGCGCGCTTCAACGCCCGAGCCGTGGCGCGAGGCCGCACAGGATTCGACGATGGCAAGGTCGTCGTGTCCGTCAGGCAGGCGGAGGAAGCTGACGTCGTGGCCGCTGACGGGAAGTCGCATGGACTAGAGCTCCAGGGGTTCAGTAACGTTGGTGTCCTGTTCCCAGCCTTCGTTTTCGAGCTTGATGTGCTCGATGGCGATGGCGTTGGCCCCCGCGTCGAGGTCGGGCAGAGCCTGGTACTCGGAGACCCAGCAGCGGTGGACGATGAAGCGCCAGACGGTTTGGCCCTCCTCGTTGAGCAGGTCGATGCGTACCTCTTTGCGGAGGTTGGCGAGGGAGGTCGAGGGCGCACCCTTGTCGAGCATCTGCGCGAAGTTGGCCCAAGTGGCGAAGTCCTGGTCCTCGGTGATGCCACGCTCGAGGGTGATGGGCTCGTATTTGGTGCGCCCAAGACCTTTGCGGGTGATGGGGTCACCGCCCGAGTTGTAGTCGATCGGGGTAGAGGACCGCTTGAGCGCGCCGACCTTGCTGACCGCAGCCACCGGCGAGGTCGAGGTGCCGAAGTAGACGAGGAAGCGGTAGCTCTTATAGGGGTCGAAGCGATTGACGTTCACTGTGAAGGGCTTTCCCATTTTCTTTCTCCTCGAGGTGACTCTCTATTACTTCGTCTTGGCGGATGGGCCCGCTATGCGGGATGGGCCATCCTGCCCGGTATACCGCTTTCGCTCGGCGCTCGCGTTGCTCGTGCACCCGGTTCACTGCAAATCCGGATCACCGCGGTTCGCCGGTTACTGCGTCTGGCCTGCAAGTTGCGAGATGGTGATGACGACAAACTCGGCGGGCTTGAGCAGAGCGACGCCGACGACGATGTTGACCACGCCGTTCTGCTGGTCGTCGGGCGTAGTGGTGGTGGAGTCGCACTTGACCTGGAAAGCCTCGCTCGGCGTCGAGCCCTGCAGCGCGCCCTGGTTGAAGAGCGAAAGCAGAAAAGCCTCGATGGTCATCGTGATGGCGATCCAGAGAGGCTCGTCGTTGGGTTCGAAGACCACCCAGGTCAGGTTCGACACCAGCGTCTGCTCGATGAAAAGCGTCATGCGACGGACTGGCACGTACTTGGACTGCGCGAATGCTGGGTTCGTCCCCACCAGCGTGCGCGAGCCGTAGACGACAGTGCTGCCCGCGAAACTGCGCAGGCAGTTGACGGGGGTGGTGGGCGGCGTCGGGCTATTGAGCACGCCCTGCTGCATGTCGTTCATCACGCCGGTGGCGACCGGGCCGGTGGTTCCGAGCAGCGGTGTGCCGATGCCGGCTGGGGCCTTCCATACGCCGCGCGTACTGTCGGTAGTGGCGAACACGCCGGCTACGAACCCGCTTGGCGCAACCGCCGCCGGCAGGCCGCTGACGGGATCGGTGGTCTTGAGGTAGGGGAAGTAGATGGCTCCGTTCTGGCTGGTGGGCACGTCGCCGATGACGCTCTCGATCGACCACGGAGGAACGCCAGGAGTGATTTGGAAAGCGGTCGTCCCAGGCGGCGGGTCCAGGATGGCGAAGGCGCGCTTGCGCTCGGCGAAGGCCAGCGCGGCACTAAGCACAGTATTGTCGGAAACTCCTGGGACCAGCAGCAGGTTGAAAATCTCGACGTTGTCCAGCGAGGAGTTTGCCTGGAAGACGCCAAGGAAGTCCGCCGGGCTGAAGGAACCGGTGAAACCTGACGGCAGCGGCGTGGGCGCCGTGGGATAGCTGACAATAGTGCCGAGCGTGAAGGTTACAGGCGCAGGAGCAGTGGACGTGGGGAACTTCGTGCCATAGGAGTTGCCGGTGATCGGCTCAACCGTGACCAACGTGGAGATGCCATTGATGAGTTTGTCGAGGCTCTTGGCGGTGCCCTGGAGCAGGGTGAGGTTGACGCTGCGGTATACCTCGATGCGGGTGCCGTAGGTGATGATCAGATCGAAGGTGTCGTAGACGCCAGGACTGGCACCAGAGATGCGCAGATTGGTGACAGTGGCAGTCATCGGGACGATGTCGCATGGCTCCAGCGCGTAGAACTGCATGCCAACGCTGGGCACGCCGGAGTCCGGAGCAATCTGCGTCTGGAAAGCAAAGTTATCCGCGGCGTTGCCGAACTGACCCTGTGAAGTATTGCCGACCAGAACCTCGGGCTGGAGACCGACCACGTACGCGTTATTTCCTCCATTCAGGAAGAACGCATAAACCGCCTGAGCTACATCGGAATCGATCAGCCCGCTGGTGTAAAGGCCGCCGAAATTCGCTTCATAGTCGCTGAAGCTGAAGATCTGGACCGCCGTGTTGAACGTGGAGGCTGCGGTCTTCCAGGGGTGGGTGTAGCCGACGAAGGCGGTGATCGAAGTCGGCGCAGGGGTGATGGTGTGGGTGCTGAGTGGCAGCTCCTGCACATAGATGCCCGGATAGCTAAGAGTAGGTGGCATGCGAAAGCCTCACTGTGGAGTACGATTTTGGGACCCTTGCTGGAAAAGGCCTGTCGATCTACAGCAATGCAAGTGTGTTCGGTGGTCTGGCTCAGGAGGAGAGGACGTTGGCGCTAGCGGCGACCGCAGGAGACGAAGTGGCCGCCGCGCCGCCCTGCAGGGTCACCGTGCCGGGCGCCGGAAGCGGGCCGTCAGCCGGACCGGTGAAGGTAACGACCAGGGCAAAGGGATTGCTCGAGCCGGTCAGCGTCGCCAGCGTCACGCCGTTGGCGCTGTTCTGCCAGATTGCGGTGAGCGTGAAGGTGACGGCTGGCGAGGGATCGGGCACAACCGAGATCGTAATGTTCGCCGCCTCGGCCGCCACGGTGGGGGCGAGGACGAACGCAGTGTCCGCGTTGTTGACGGCCTGCGGGACCGCGTACACAGGCGGCGTCCCGGCCAACGGCACGGCTGGCCAAACCTCGGCAGGCGCCTGGCCGTTGTTGGACTCCACGTAGACCAGGGCGGTTGTGCCGAGCGCGGTGCCGATCGTCGCGGCGGTCTGCCCCGGGTAGACCTGGGTCGCCACCACCAGCACAGACATCGTGCCGGCCGTGGTGGAGACATTCGAGAAGGTGACCTGGATGTCATTGCCCGTGGGGCCAGCCTCGACGGCCGCGATGCTGAGCGCAGGCGTAGGCGTGGTCTGCGTGCCGGGTGTGAGGAGTCCCTGAGCGACCAGTTGCGCCAGCAGTGCCTTTACCAGGTTGCTATTGCTTGAGTAATTCGTCCACGAAGTCGCATTCGGACCATTGGCGTCAAAGTAGATCGCGGAGAGGGGAATCTCCTGCTGGCTTGCGTTTCCGTCGAGAAACGAGATGGGTCCGGTTGCAAGTGCCTGGTATGGCATAGCGCTCCTCCATAAAAATGCAGGGCCTAATGCGATGCGGGCCGAATCGGTTCGGAGCCTTTGGTTTCATAGGCGCCGACCGCCGAAACCTTTACAGCAACCAAGGAGGAATAACAAAGTCGCGGAGTCAATGCGAGGTGCGCCACGTACACGGCCTCGTCTTCAGTAGCAGAAGTTGTACCACACTTCAAAGTCGAGTGAACAGCAGGGGAACGATTTTCACTGTCGAATTACAGTCGCGGACGTATACCGCGGCCGCCGTGGGTACGCCAAGCAGAATTCTGCTGACGTATCTTGGTCACTATGCATTTTTCTGCCTATTGCCGCGCTCTCGCTGTGAGTCTCTCTCTGGGCGCAATTCCCACTGCCGCTCAGCGGCTATTCATACCCGACCTCGGCCCAAACGTCCTGATCTTCGACTCCACGCAAGCGGCGCCGCAGATGCAGGCGGCGATCGATCGCGTCTACGCGAGCCAGCAGAATAGTGAGTTTGGCGCGGGACGTTTTGCGCTGCTGTTCCTGCCAGGGCAGTACCGCCTTGATGTGCCGGTCGGCTTCTACACCGAGGTGCGGGGACTGGGGGCGACTCCGGATGCGGTACACATTAACGGCAACGTGCATGCGGATGCAAACCGGCCAAAGGACAACGCTACCTGCGTCTTCTGGCGTGGGGTTGAGAACTTTGCCGTGACTCCGACCGGCGGCACAATGCAGTGGGCCGTCTCGCAGGCAGCGCCGATGCGGCGGATGCATATCGAAGGCAACCTGGTGCTGCACCAGAATCATGGCTGGGCGTCGGGCGGATGGATGGCGGACACGCTGGTCGACGGCACTGTGGATTCGGGCACCCAGCAGCAGTGGATTTCGCGGAACAGCGATTGGGCGGACTGGACGGGATCGAATTGGAACATGGTCTTCGTTGGAGTGCCGCATGCGCCTGTGGGTGGGTGGCCTAAGCCGGCCTACACGGAGATCGCGCGCACGCCGGTGGTGCGCGAGAAGCCGTTTCTCCAGGTGGATGCGGCGGGCAGGTGGAGCGTACGGGTTCCCGGGGTGCGCCACGATTCGACCGGAATTACGTGGAATTCGGCGGCTGGTGCGGCGGGGCGCGACATTCCACTGGATGATTTCTACATTGCCCACGCGGGTCGCGACACGGCTGCCAACATCAACGCGCAGCTTGCGCGGGGCAAGCATCTGCTGCTGACTCCGGGCATCTACGATCTTAGCGAGCCTATCCAGGTTACGAAGCCGGATACGGTTGTGCTGGGCCTTGGCTTCGCGACGCTGCGGCCGACGAACGGTACCGCAGCCATGATTGGCGGCGATGTCGATGGCCTGACCATTGCAGGACTTCTGTTCGACGCAGGGCCGCGAATTTCTCCTGTGCTGCTCCAGGTTGGAGCGATGGGCAGCCATCGACGGCATTCGGCGAATCCGATCCTGCTTGCAGATGTTTTCTTTCGTGATGGCGGCGCGGGCGAGGGCAAGACCGTGGGAAACCTCGAAATCGACGCCAGCGATACGATCCTCGATCATGCGTGGATCTGGCGCGCGGATCATGGGGCTCACGTTGGATGGACCGAGAATCTGAGCCGGAACGGCCTGGTCGTCAATGGCGACGATGTCACGGCCTACGGCCTGTTCGTCGAGCATCACCAGCAATACCAGGTGCTTTGGAATGGCGAGCGTGGCCGCACCTACATGTACCAGTCCGAGATTCCCTACGACCCGCCGAACCAGGCTGCGTACAGCAGTGCTTCCGGCACGGATGGCTGGGCATCGTACAAGGTCGCCGACAGCGTGCGCCAACACGAGGCGTGGGGCATGGGGATTTATAGCGTCTTCACCTATCCGGAGGTCTTTCTTACGCGCGGCATCGAGGCGCCTTCGGCTCCGGGTGTGCGGTTCCACGATATGATCACGACCTGCCTGAACAATTACGGCGGGATTCGCAACATCGTGGACGATGCGGGCGGCGCGGCGACCTGCCATCCAAAGAACTGGCCGCGGCTGGTTGTTTTCCCGGATGCTCCCATTGCTCAGCCGGTCCGTTAGCGGTACAGCGGACGCGGCGTAACACCTACGGGTCACATCTATCGCAAATTAGTGGTGTAGCAGGCTTTAACCTCCGGTGACACAATCAACACACCGCTCCTTCACGCTGGGGATTGTCGGGAGGAAGTCATCGCAGTCCGAATGGAATTAGGGCAACTGCTGGTCCGCGCGAAAGTGATTACTGTGGACCAGATGAATGACGCGCTCGCGCGCCAGGCCGCAAAGGGTGGCCGATTTGGCGAGCACCTGGTGGCCGCTGGATACATGACCCAGGCGGCGCTGGACGCATTCATCTACAAGACTCCGGTTGAGCCGGAGAGCATCGATGCCACGGGCATCGACGAGAACGAACTCACTAGCCTGCTGATCAAGCTGATGTACACCTGGCGGCTGGAGTCGGCGCGTGAATTCGCCGAAGCAATCAAATTGCCGTCGCAGATCGTCACTAAGCTGGTTCGCATTGCGACGGACCAGAAGCTTATTTACGCCCGCGGCGCTCGGCCCGACAATCCTTCCGCGATGAACTACGCCCTCACGGATGAGGGACGCCGCTGGGCCACCGATGCCCTGCAACGATCGCAGTACACCGGTCCGGCGCCGGTTACGCTGGATGAGTACTGCGAGCGCGTCAACCTGCAGAAGATTACGAACGAGGTGATCACCTTCCAGCGTGTTCGCGAAAACATCAGCGATCTCGCCATGGAGGATGCGCTGATCGAGCAATCCGGTCCGGCGCTGAACTCGGGTCGCGCCATCCTGCTGTACGGGCCGCCCGGCAATGGCAAAACCACGTTCGCGCTGCGTCTCGCCAATGTCTTCACCGATATGATCTACATCCCTTATGCCGTGCTGGTGGAGGGCCAGATCATCCGCGTGTTCGATCCCAGCATCCACATTCCCATCACCACTACTCCAGTTGCAGATGCGACGATGTCCTTCCTGCGCAACCAGGCGATTGACGCACGTTGGGTGCCTTGCAAGCGTCCCTTTGTTGTGGCCGGCGGCGAACTGACGCTGGAGATGCTCGACCTGCGCTACGACACGACTTCCAAATTTTACGAAGCGCCGCTGCACATGAAGGCGCTGGGCGGATGCTTCGTCATCGACGACTTCGGACGCCAGTTGGTTACGCCGACTGTGCTGCTGAACCGCTGGATTGTGCCGCTGGAAAGCCGCGTCGACTACCTGAAACTCCACACCGGAAAAAGCTTCAGCATTCCGTTTGACGAATTGGTCATCTTCTCTACGAATCTGGAGCCAGAAGATCTGATGGACCCGGCCTTTCTGCGCCGGCTGCCCTACAAGATCGAGATCGGGTCACCCTCCGTCGAGCTCTACAAACGCATCTTCATGAAGGAATGCTTCACTCATGGAATGGAACTCACCGACGAGATGTTCAACTCGATCGTCCACAAGATCCAGGAAGTGAAGCAGCTCGATCTTGCGTGCTTCCAGCCCAAGTTTCTGCTGGAACAAGTCGCGGCATCCTGCAAGTTCATGCAGCAGCCCGCTTTTCTGGAGCCGCGTTTCCTGAACTACGCCATCGACAACCTGAGGGTTAAGCGCGGGACATCCTTACCCGGCATGGGCCAGATCGCGGCAGACTAGCGCTGCTTCGAACTTCGCACCATGGCCAGCGCAGTCATATCCTCCACGGTGGGCGTGCGTCCCAACCAGCTCTTTTTCTGGAAATCTAGCGCTGCCTGCAGAACTTCCTTGCAAACCTTCTGGGCGGACTCGTCTGGGGAATTTGCGAGCACTTCGCGCACCCTCTCGGGACCGAACGGGACTTTGCCACGCAGGCTGAGTGTCACACCCTTGGTCACCACCAGAAGCATCGCGCCGGGCTCAAATGCCTGCATTGAGGCCTCGTAGGGCATGTGCGTGGTGAGGCCGAGAGGCAGCGACGCATTGGGCAGAGGACGCGTGCCATCCGAATCACGCAGCATCGCTGTCTGTCCGCCGGCGTTGATGTAGGCGAGCACGCCGATCTGCGCGTCGTAGCAGCCAAGCATAGTTGGCGCGAAGCAGACTCCATCTCCGGCGGCGTGGATGACGGCGTGGTTGATCGCCTGCACCAGCATCTCGGTGCCTTCCATCAGGTTGGCATCGCCGGCGGTGAACAACTCAGCGGCCTGCGCGCGAAAGGCCTCCTGTGTGGCGGCGGCAATGGGATCGGCCGTCTCCCTGCGTCCGGCAATGTCGCTAAGCAGAAACGCTACCCGCGTTCCCACGCGGACGGCATCGAAGTAATCTCCGCCGGTGCGGTCGAACTGATAGCGGGCGTGAAGATCCAGCCCGTCGATTAGCCCCAACTCGGCCGGGCGCGGCTCCCTCACCGATCCAGCCGTGGTGTTTGCATGAGTCATAGCACGCTCCTGAGACAGACGGGAACCTCCGGGGCCGCTACCCGGAATACGTGGCCTCAGCGGCTAGAGCCCGGCTTACGGCACGGATAAGTCCGTGCCCTTTGCGAAAAGCGAATTCTAGAACATTACCTCAGGCCCGGGGAGTTTTCTGGCTGACTAGTTTCGGCTGCGCATCTTCGAGAGCAGGCGCAGAATCTCGAGGTACAGCCAAACCAGCGTCACCAGGATTGCGAACGCGCCGTACCACTCCATATACTTCGGAGCGCCCACCGAGACGCCCTGCTCGATGGAGTCGAAGTCGAGCACCAGATTCAGGGCTGCGATACCAACGACTACCAGGCTGAAGATAATGCCGACTGCTCCTGAGCCGTTGATGGTGGTGAAGTGAACCCCGAAGAAACCCAGCACCATCTGCAGAAGGTAGAACACCGCGATGCCGCCGGTTGCCGCGACGATACCGAGCCGCATCTTGTCCGTCACCTTGATGAGGCCGGAGCTGTATGCGAGCAGCAGAACGAACAGCGTGCCGAAGGTCAGGCTGACCGCCTGAAAGCCAATGCCCGGATAGCGCGCGTTGGTGATCGCCGAAATTCCGCCGAGCACCAGTCCTTCCAGCAGCGCATAGATCGGCGCGGTGACCGGAGCCCACGCCTGCTTGAAGATCGTCACCATGGCGACGATGAATCCGCCGATCAAGCCAACAATCATCAGGCCGCCTACTGCCGACGGATCGCCATCTGCCTGCACGAACATCCGCCAGGTGTAGGCCGCAGTCGCTATGACGCAAAGCAGCAGGATTCCGGTCTTGTTCACGGTACCGGCCAGGGTCATCCTTCCAGCGCGGTCCAGAATTCCGTCGGGACCGGCGTTTGCCAGGTCGCGGAAGGTCTTGTCGCCCAGTGCGGGATTCGATGTCTTCATCAGTGCCATTGCGTTCTCTCCTGGCGGCGCATGCCGCTGATCCGTTTTATTGTAAGTCAACCAGCGATTGGAACCCGCGGGGTAGTGGTGCGGTGGGCGGCCCGGAGATACTGCGGCGGCCAGGTGATGGGCGCATTGAGCTCATCCGCAGCATGAAGCGGCCAGTAAGGATCGCGCAGCATCTGGCGGGCCAGGAACACCAGGTCGGCCTGCCCGTTGCGGATGATCTGGTCGGCCTGTGCGGGCGAGGTGATCTGGCCGACGGTGCCGGTTGCGATTGCCGCATCGCTGCGAATTTGAGCCGCGAACGGTACCTGGTAACCGGGGCCGGTGGGGATCGTGGCGCCGGAGACATTGCCTCCGGAGGAGGTATCGATCAGGTCGACGCCATGCTGCTTGAGCACCTTGGAGAGCGCGACCGACTGCTCGATATCCCAGCCGCCTTCGGTCCAGTCTGTGGCTGAGATGCGTACGAAGAGCGGCCGACTGGCGGGCCAAACTGCACGCACAGCGTCCGCGGTTTCGACGAGAAGGCGGATGCGGTTCTCGAAGCTGCCGCCATACTGGTCGGTTCGCTGGTTGGAGAGCGGCGAGAGGAACTCGTGAAGCAGATATCCGTGGGCTGCGTGCAGCTCGACGACGTCGAATCCGGCTGTGTGCGCGCGTTTTGCGGCGGCGACAAAGGCTGCGGTCACAGCCGCGATTCCGGCGAGATCCAGCTCATGCGGCTTGGCGTAGTGGTCGTTGAAGGGAGTGACGGTTGGCGCCGCTACATTGGTCCATCCGCCTTCCTGCGGCGAAAGCAGGCGCTCGCCTTCCCAGGGGCGCTGCATGCTGGCTTTGCGGCCGGCGTGGGCCAGTTGAATGCCTGCATGCGCTCCCTGGCCGTGCAGGAAGTCGACTATTCGGGCGAGCATGGCGATGTGGTCGTCTTTCCAGATGCCGAGGTCGTTTGGCGTGATGCGGCCCTCGGGGAGGACGGCGGTTGCCTCAGTAAAGACCAACCCTGCGCCTCCGACGGCGCGGCTGCCGAGATGCACGAGGTGCCAGTCGTTGGCGAAGCCGTCGAGGCTCGAGTACTCACACATGGGCGAAACGACGATGCGGTTGGGCAGGGTGAGATCGCGAAACTGGATCGGGGCGAAGAGGTGGCTCATAGCTAATAGATTCGCAGAGAACCACTGCGATCCCTGAGGCTTTGTGCCCAATTGCCTCCGCGATTTTGGGCAAGCTCCAAAATGACGGGCTCGCATTTCTGCGATCGATCTCAAGTTTTTCAGTAAGTCACTTGTTTTCAGCTAGCTGACATGGCGCAATCGTGTTTTTGAATTTGGCGCTTCATTTGCAGGAATGCGTTTGTTTGTTTCGAGAAGTAACTAAGGAGCGCACTATGCAAGCTACACGACGTTGGCACATAGCGGGTATCAGTTTAGCTGTTCTGGCCATTGCGATGGCTACCGGAAGCAAGACCTTTGCCAGGGAAAAGTACGAGACTATCGATGCTACTGCGATGGGAACAGGTACCCAGATGGGCGCGAACATTGGCGTCACCCTGAACATTTATCAGTTTTCCACGCCGGCAGACAGGCAGATTCTCGTCGATGCCTACAACAAGGGGCAGAGTCAGGGCTTGTCCAACGCGTTACAGAAGATGAAGGCGGTTGGGCATGTCGAAATCACCGGAACGCTCGGTTACGACTGCTCCTTCATCAAGATGACGCAGACGCCGACCGGCAGAAGGATCGTCTTTATCACCAACCGGCAGGTTCGATTTGTGGAAGCCTACACCGACTCCCTATCCCAGAGCTACAACCTGACCGCTGGAGTGCTCGAGATTAATGATCAGGACAAGAGCAAGAGCACCGGCACACTGTATCCGGCGGCGGAATTGAATGTCGACAAGCAGGGTCAGTTGCAGTGGGACCTGACACAGAATCCATGGAAGTTGAACGACATCATCGACTGGGCGGGCACGGCCGGCGTCAACTAACGGCTATTGACGGCGTCGAGACCGCAGCGATCCGGAGGACGTGCGGGATGGGTGTGTCGACTCATTCGTTCCTGATCGAGAACTCGATCCTGCAAGCCCCCAATATGTTGGGGGCTTGCAGGATATCGGGCGTGGGACGTCCGGACTTTGCCTGGAGGCATGCATCGAAAAGGGGGACAAATCGCCCTTTTGTGCGGTCGCGGCAGAGAGCTTGGTTTGGTCCTGAACTTGCTTTCTTTTCGTGCGGAATGCGATAAGTAGACCTCTACATAGGAGCGACACAATGAAACTACGGTTTACCAGAGTTCCCCTGCTTGCGCTGGGGCTGGTTCTTTTCCTCCCTCTGATTGCATCGGCTCAGGATAAGGCAACGCCGGATGGGTACTCCGCGGTGGCCATGGGGACGGGAGGAAGTGTCGGGGGGAAGTCGATGCCGTTCGACTTTCGGGTCACGCAGTACACGACCGATGACGAATTGCAGAGCTATTCCCAGTTGTTGAAAGACAAGGGTCCGGACGCGTTGCTGAAGGTTTTGGAGAAGGTAGACCGGGGGCGGGTGAATCCGGTGGGTTCGGTGGGCACGCAGATTGCGATCGCGACGAAGCGCCAAGAGGGGGATGAGACCGTGATCACCGTCGTGACCGCGCGCAATATGTCCTTCGTCGAGCTTTATCGCAATGGGCGCACGACCGACTACCCGTATAGCTACATTCAGGTGAAGCTTGACGCTTCCGGTAAAGGCGCGGGGCAGATTATGGCTGCGGCCAAGCTGAAATTTGACAAGAAGAAGGGGCAGTACGTAATTGAGAGTTACGGCAACCAGTACATCAAAGCGGTCAACGTTCGACCGCATTGATAGCTTCAGCGCGGTTTAGCGCAACTGTACGCGGATCAGCGAGTCGTCGACGTCCATGAATGAGACCTCCCGGTTGGTCATGGTCACCCTGGGATCGTACTTGCCTTTACCCTTCCACTGGAGTGGGAGGGTCGGGGCGCGGTCGTCGCTGGTCAGGCAGGCCATCCAGCGAATGCAGGTCAGCTTGAGGGGCGTTCCCGGAACTTCATCCCAGTCCTGTACCAGGATGCGATAAGGGGTGTCGCCATCCTTTTCGATCAGCACGTCGTCGGAGTAATTCATGTAGACCTGCACACCGCTTTGTGTCGCTCCATTGCGGTAAACCGTCGCCAGCGGGTCGCGCACGTAGACTCGCTGCCGGTTGACGATGATGAAACCCATGATGATGACGAAAGCCAGAATCAGGATTGTCTTGACCACGCGGCCTCCAGGCTGAGTCTACTAGGTACCAGGTTCGAGGACTTCACTTCTTGCCCTTCTCCTCGTGGTATTCCTGCTCGGTGTTGATCTCCCAGAGGGATTCTTTGTCGACGTGGCCGGCTACGATTCCGTCGACTGCGTGCATGGCGGTGAGCATGCTGTGATCCTGGTTGTTGTACTTGTGCATGCCGTTGCGGCCGACCAGGAAGAGGTTGTCGATGCGGTTGGTGAAGTCCTTGAGTTCGTCGAAGCGCGAGTAGGTGCCGAAGTAGGCGGGGTAGGTTTTGGGGACGCGGACGACATGGGCGTCGCTGACGTCCGCGGCTTCCAGGATGCCGATTTTGGCGACTTCCGCGATGGCGAAGGCCTTCAGATCGTCGTCGGCCATCTTCCACAGGTCGTCGGTGTCGTAGCAGAAGTATTCGAGGCCAATCCAGACCTTGTTCGGATCGTTCGACGAGGTAGGGGCTCCAGTTATTGAAGATCTGCAGGCGGCCGAGCAGGACGTCGGGCTCCTGAATGTAGATCCAGGTGTCTTTGAGCAGGCCGCCGTCCGGCTCCTTCACCTTCAGGCGGTCGACGAGCAGGCCTACGGTGATGAAGTCGCGGTACTGCAGGCCGTCGGAGACTTCGAGCACGCTGGCGCGGGATGGGCGATTTGCATGGCGCGGAAGAGTTCGCGCATGGGCATGGTGGAGAAGAAGTAATCTCCGGCCAGGGTCTGGCGTTCGCCCGCTTCGTTGATGGCTTCGAGCGAGGTGACGTGCAGTTCGGGACCCGGCGCGAAGTTAATCTTGTCGACCTTCCAGCCCATGTGGATCTCGCCGCCCTTGCGTCGGATCAGTTCGGCGACGTGCTCCCAAAGCTGGCCGGGGCCGAATTTGGGATACATGAAGCGCTCGATCAGCGAAGTGTCGGTTCCCTTCTGCGCGACGTCGCCGGAGTGGCTTTTCTTGCTGAAGGTCTTCTTCAGGAAGTGCTTGACGGCGGTGGTAAGGGAAAGGCCCTTGATGCGCTGCGCGCCCCACTCGGCGGAGATTTCGTGGCAGGGCGTGCCCCAGACCTTTTCGGTGTAGCTCTTGAAGAAGGTGAGGTAGAGCTCGTTGCCGAAGCGGTTGATGAGGAAGTCTTCGAGGGACTTTTCCGGCGCGATCTGGTGGACGCGCGAGTACATGTAGCTGGTGCCGACGCGCACGGTGCGGGTGATGCCGAGGTTCTGCAGCGTGTTGGCGGTGAGGGTGATGGGATAGTCGAAGAACTTGCGCAGATAGTAGATACGGCTGCGGCGCGGACGGATGAGCATGACCAGATCGGGATCGGCTGGCTCGGGGACGACGACCTCTTCTTCGACCTCTTCGACTGAGAGTTGCTCTTCGTCGTCTTCGGGTTCGGCGGCTTCTTCCTCTCCATCGCCGAGGAGTGGTCCGAGGCCACGCAGCGGTGGCTCCTCAGGCGGGTGCGCGGGTACGTGGACGACGCGGCGTTTGCCCTGATAGCTGATTTCGAGTGGTTCGCCGTGGGCCTTGCTTTCGGCGGTCTGCTGCTCCGAAGCAGGCTCGCCCGGGACGGAGAGATCGGGCGGCATCAGGTCCATCCACCACTCCATGACGCGGTCGGACTTGGAGAAGAAGCGGTGGCCGCCGATGTCCATGCGGTTGCCCTTGTAGCGGATGGTGCGGGAGATGCCGCCGATCTCCTGGCTGGCCTCGAGGATGACGGGGATGACATCGGAACGCCGGAGCAGTTCGAGGCCGGCGGTTAGACCTGCGGGACCCGCGCCGATGATGATTGCTTTTTTCGTCATGTTTAGTCCGTCTGGTCTCCGCTCTGTTTATTGTCTGGCCTGCGGCGGGACAACCTGTGAGTCTGTTACCGCTGCAATCTTTTGGAATCGTTTACCTATCCCTTTGAACGCGACGCAGGCGCCTAAGTTGCGTGCTTTGAGTGTCTTTGATCTGATATGGCTGGAGAGGTTGAACCTCCAGCCATGTAGGCTATGTGGGCCAGGAGGCAAATTTCCAGCGGGATCTGGTAGCGGGGATCGCTGCAGGTGATGAGAAACGGCAAGACATACAGGATGGTCGCAGCGATGAAGGCCCAATCGATGCGATCGAGGCCGGTGCGGATGCCGCGGCGAACGAGTATCGCCAGCCATGCCGGGAAGATCAACGACATGCAGATAACCAGGACCGTGGTGACGTCGAGCGCGTCGTGGATTCTGGTATTGGGACGGAAGACGGTCCATAGCTTGACGGCCGTAATCTTGAGCTCTTCAACCGGATGGGAGCGCATGAAAACGAGGGCACGGTGAGTATAGTACTGCTGCTGCAGCTTTTCGGGCTGGTTGCCGAAGCTGACCGGGTCGATGCCGTCGGCCTTCAGGATCAGACCGATCGATGGCTCGCAGGTGAGGTACTTGAGCAGAGTTTCGGAGGTGAATTCGTTGTGGCCCTGCGCCAGGTTGTAGGGACCGTTCTGGGGCAGGAAAAAGCTTCCATGCGCGAGGGTGTTGATGGCGGCGAGCGTCACCACGGTTAGGATGCCTGCAGTTGCGAAGGTGACGAGTTTGCGGGTCCAGCCGGCGGAGGAGACGAAGCAATACCAGATAGGCAGAGGGACCATCAGAAGCATGTTGGGCCGCTGGGACAGGCCGGCACCGAAGACGATACCGATCGCGATGGCCAGGGAGAGCTTCGGGCCTTCGCGCATCAATAACAGAATAAGCAACATGAACGCGGTCATGGCCAGGACGGCAAATTCCAGGTCCCAGACTTTCACAACCGAAGCGACCAGTTGCGGATACAAAGCGGCCGCCAAAGCTGCAATGAGAGAGGCTCGCGGGGTGGCGCCGCATTTGCGTGCGACCGCCCAGACCGAAAGCACAACCAGCAGATAAAGCAGGACTTCCACGACGACCGGGCCGTGAACTCCGAGCGCGCAAATGCTAAGGCCCGTGAAGAATGCGTAGCCCAGGGGGAAGAAAGTGTCTGTGATTCGTCCGGTTTGCGCGTATTGGAAGGCGTCCTGAAGGTACGCCGGCATCGGGACTGAGACTGGAATCAGTGCGACTGCGGCGGTTGCGAGCAGAATTGGAATGCCGAGGAGAACGGCCCAATATCCGATGGCGCGGTCGTCGTTGAGAATGGCGGAAAAAGGTGGCGACGACCTCGTCTCCTCAGCAGCTGTGCCCATACCTGAATGATAAATCGAGATATCTCCGCAACCGTAAGAAGCTGGACTGAAAAGGAGTAATGGAAAAAGCGTTATTGACAGTGCTGTAAAGGTGGAGCAGAATACTCGGCACTCGGAGGTGAATTATGCGCCTGTCCGGATCTACTTTCTCCCCAGCATTCAGAGTCGGGTTTGCGCGCAAGGCCACGCTGAATTCGATTTGCCTCTGTGCGTTACTCTGGACCACCGCGCAAGGGCAGGCGCCAGAGCTTACGCCCGGCTCCGACCTGTTGCGTTCGCATGACTCCGTGCAATGGCGGCAGATTGAAGAGCATCTGCCCGATCCGAAGACGGCGACACCGCAGACTGCTGGAGATGCAGGGGGATATCCTGCGAGCGCGACGCTTCCCGGAAGACGCGATGAACTTCTACAACTATGCGATCGCCCGGGGCGGGAATGTGCCTGCGCTGCTGAACAAGCTGGGCCTGACCGAGTTGGAGATGAAGAACATAGAGCTGTCGCGAGCGTACTTCAAGCGCGCGTTGAAGCTGGATGCCAAGGACGCGAACGCGTGGAACAACCTGGGCGCAGTCGAGTACCTGGACCGCGGAGCCTCAACCGCCGTGATCGATTACAAGAAGGCGATCAAGCTGGACAAGCGCGATGCGGTGTTCCATGCGAACCTGGCGACGGCCTACTTTGAAGTGCAGGATTACAAAGGGGCGAGGCGCGAGATGGGATCCGCGCTGAAGCTGGACCCGAGTATCTTCGAAAAGCAGTTGGGGAACGGCGGCGTGCAGGCGCATGTGCTGACTTCGGAAGACCGTGCGCGTTTTGCCTACGAGATGGCCAGGATGTATGCGCGGAACGGCCAGGATGACCAGATGCTGCATTCGCTGGCGATGGCGAGCGAGGCAGGCATGGACGTGCAGCGCGAGATGCGCAAGGACCCGGTGATGGCACAGTTCGAGAATGATCCCCGGGTGGTGGTGCTGGTTCATAATGCGCAGATGATGCGGAACAGCCACGCTTCGACGGTAAGCGCGTCGAGTGCGGCGCCTCCTGCGCTGAAGCCGGTGCAACAGTAGCTGGCTGCAGTGAACCGCCGGAGATGAAAGAATCAGGACATGGCAAATTTGACCCTGGTGTATGGCATGCGGCTTCTGCCGGCGGATGAAGTGGTGTCGGTGGGCGAGGCTCCGGTGGCCCTGAAGAATGGCAACGAGGCGCACGTGACGATGCATGTGCTGGAAGGCAGCCGCGAGCAGATCGAGGCGCAGTTGCGACACAGCATCGACGCGTTCTTCGACTTCTACCCGGAGATCTAGGCGGCGTGTAGCGGGAAGCCGTGTCCCGAATTGGGAACCGCACGATCTGTCGTAAACCAAGACAAAGCTACGCTTCCCTGCGGCTCTCGCCTGACGAAAGAAGAAGTAGGCGTGCCGGAGGCTGGAATGCGATCAGCGACAAGATGCCTGGATAGGCACTTGCGTGGGCTGCGTCCTGTGTTTGATTGCGGGGATTGCGACCGAGCCGCGCGCAGACGGCGGCTGCGGGGATGTCCCCAGCTACTGAAGATGCGCTGCATGCGATGACGCAGATGGCTGCGGTGATCTTTGCGGGGCGTGTGGTTGCGATCCGGCAGCCACAGCGGGCGGGCGGGGCGGTTGAAATTGAGTTTGCCGTGGAGGATGCGATCCGCGGAGTCAGCGGCGGGACTTACGTCCTGCGCGAGTGGGGTGGCTTGTGGTGCGGGAGACCAGATGTTCCACGTGGAGCAGCGATATTTGATGCTGCTGCATGGGCCGGGACCTGCGGGGCTGAGTTCGCCGGTGGGCGGCGCGGATGGGGCGATTCCGATTCTTGGGGAGGCCGGGGTTGCGGCGGGGTTGGCGGCGGATGGGCGCGTGGTGGATCTGCGCTGGGTGGCGACGCGAGTGGTGCGGGCGGTTTCGTATGCGCGAAAAGCCGGTGGCACTTCCTGCTACGCAGACTGCCTGCGGTGCGGGCGGATGTGGGCGGGACACAGACGGATGTGACTTTGGCTACGCCCGGCGTTTCTGCGATTGAGCAGGGCGTGGGGTACTCGGCGGTGATTGGGCTGCTGCGCGGATGGGAGCGGGATGCGGCGCGCTGACCGGCTGGTCGGCGGCTGGTTGCGCTGGTGCTATGTGAGCGCGGCGGCGGCGAGTGCGAGCGGGCCGCGATGGGTTACGGGGCCTCCTTACTTCACCGCTCCTGCCGGGACTCCTGTGGTCTGGTACACCGCGCAGCCGCTGTACTTCACCGATCCCGGCGACCTGAGTGCTGCGGTGAACCACGCTGCAGCGGATGCGATGGTGGCTGCGGCGGCGAGCGTGTGGAACGTGCCGACTTCGGCGATGGTGCTGGCGCAGGGCGGTATGCTGGCTGAGCATGTAAGCGGGGCGAATGCCTACCTGAGCAGCGACGGGCCGGTGTTTCCAGCGGATGTGCAGGCGAGCAACTACGCGGCGATCCAGATTGCGGTGATCTACGACAGCGACGGCTCAGTGACGGACATGCTGCTGGGCTGCGGGCGCGAGCACACCTGCGGAATGCCAGCAGAACGCGGTGACGGAGAGCGTGGACTCGATTGTGCCGGCGGGGTTGATCCAGCACGCGATTCTGATATTGAACGGGCGCTGCACCGGACCTGCGCCGCAGCAGCAGATGCAGATGCAGTACCAACTGGAGCGGGCGTTCGGGCGGGTACTGGGGCTGGGCTGGTCGCAGACCAACGACAACGTGTTTACCGGGACGCCGCAGCCGACGAACAACCAGGCACTGCACTGGCCGATCATGCATCCGATCGACATTGTGTGCGGTGCGTATACATACCAGTGCCTTCCGCAGCCGTTTACGCTGCGGGACGACGATGTGGCGGCGATCTCGGCGCTGTATCCTTCGGGGTCGATCGATAATCCGAACTCGTCCGCGCCGGGGAAGATCTGGAGTTATACGCAGGCGAGCCGCGTGTTTGGCACGGTGGCCTTTCCGACGGGCCAGGGCATGCAGGGCGTGAATGTGGTGCTGCAGCGGCAGCAGGGCGGATGGAGCATTCCTGAGGCGTGGTACGACACTTCGTCAGTAAGCGGCTTTGAATTTCAGCAGAATGGCGGCAATGCGGTGACGGGTTCCGTCACAGGGATCGCTGCGAGCATGGGCTCGACCTATCTTTCGCTGGAGGGGTACTACGATCTGGCGTGGGTTCCGAACATCGATCCGAACAGCGCGCAGAACGGCGGGATGTTTGTGGTGGTGACGACCGAGGCGATCAATCCGCTGTATACCGGTGCGCACGCGGTGGGGCCTTACGTGATGGGTAGCGTTGCGCCTTCGGGAGCCGCGGAGAGCCAGTTGCTGAACCGCTATGCGCAGTATGCGGGGAGCGCTCAGCCGGCTTACTTTGCCCCAGCCGATGCAGCCGGCGGCTGCAATACCGGGAGCGATGGCGTGGAGTCTGCGCCACTGCCGGTGGCTTCCAGCGGATGGTGGACCGGCGTGTTGTGCGCGCATGGGCATGCTGCCTGGTCGAGCTTGATCGCGCAGCCGGGGCGGACGGCGACGCTGGAGGTGACTGCGCTGGACGAGCAGGGCTATGCGACGACAGCGAAGGCGATGCCGCTGATCGGGGTGTGGGCGACTACAGACGCGACGGGAACATTGCCAACTGTGGCGGCAACTTCGACGGCGTTCAATACGGTGTCGCTGGGAATGACGGCGGTGAAGGTGGCGACGGCGCAGGGCCTGCGATTTGTGATTGCGGATGCGCGCGGCGATGGCCGGCCGGACTTCGCCTATCAGCGCGCGGGTGCTGTATGCGGACACGGTTACGCCTGCGGCGACCAGCGTGAACGGCGGGCAGATCACGATTACCGGGATGGGATTTCGCGCGGGTAACGAGGTGCTGGTGGATGGGGTGGCGGCGGCGGTGTCGAGTTGGAGCGCGAACAGCATCGTTGCGGTGGCTCCGGCGGAGAGCGCGTTCGCGACGAAGCCTGCGGGGCCGGTGAATGTTGAAGTGGTGGACCTCGAGACGGGCGGAACGACAGTGATGTCTGGCGTGCTGAGCTATAGCGCGAGCATTGCTCCGGACCAACTGGCGATTGTTGCAGCGCCACCGGGGGTGGTTGGGGTTGGTTCGGTTGTGGCGTTCAGCGTGCGCGCGGTCCAGGGCGATGGCGTGACTCCGGTGGCTGGTGTGCCGGTTACGTTTTCTGTCGCGACGGGCGGCGCGCAGTTTGCCGGGTGTGCGGCGTCGTGCGTGGTGTTGACTGACGCGAATGGGATTGCTTCGGCCTCGGTTGTGCCTACAACATTTGGCTCGGTGACGGTACAGGCGACGGCTGTGGGTTCGGTTCAAGCGGCGACTTTTCTTGCCGTCGCCCGCAGTATCACGGCGGTGCAGCCAGTTGAATATGTTGCGGCGGGAGCTACGGTGGGGTGGACCCCGCAGGTGAGCGTGCTGCAGAATGGCGCGCCGGTCGCTGGTATCGCGGTGCAGTGGACAGGGACCGCGGGGCTGTCGCCTTCTTCTGGATCGAGCCTGGCGAACGCGCTCGGCGTGGCGGCGATGCCGGTGGCTGCGGGGCCTCTGGCGGCGGGTGTGCAGGTGGGCGGGCAGGTTTGTGCGTGGACGACGGTGTGCGCGAACTTTGCGGCGCTGGGTGTCGATCCGTCGGCGTGGAGGCTGGTGGTGATGAGCGGTGCGGGGCAGACGGTCATCGTCTTCGGCGAGCACGTTTGCGCCAGTGGTTGTGATGGTGACCGATGCCAGCGGCGATCCGGTCGCGGGCGCGGCGGTTGCGGTGCACCAGGCGGTGGATGCGGCGGAGATGGCGTGTCCGGCGCGCGGGCGGTGTCCGGTTGCGCCTATGCTTGCAACCTCGACCACAAGCGCTATTTCAGACGCGAATGGGCTGGTAAGCGTCGTTCCGATGAAGATTGCGGGGATGGGCGAGGTGACGAATATTGCCGTGGCGGCGGGTACGCAGGGCTTTGTTTCGTTCTCGGTAAGCCAGCAGCCCTGAGCGGCGGATGCCCCGGAATCGGGGCGGCTCAGACGCGGATATGCCGGAACGTTATATCTTGGATAAGGAAAGATTGCGATCCACAGGTCTGGGCGTGAGCGTCCGGATGGTTGATTTGCGACAACACCCAGCGCGACGAGAGCCGCCGATTTTTGTTCCCGCAAGCAAGTTTGACGGGGACACCGATTTTAACCCGAGTGAGCAAGCTCGCCGGGGGACACAGATTTGGAGATCAATGCCCAGGATGATGAAGAAGATTGAGACAGCAGCAGGAACGACCGAGTCGGCAGTGGGAACTGGGCGCAGCCATAGGAAAGCTATTGGGGGAGTCTAGCCTCGCGGCGGTGATTGCGGGCTGCTTGCTGGCCGTCGCCGCTCCGGCGTTACAGGCGCAGACCAAGCTGGGGCCGGCCGCGCCGGTTACGTACGACAATAAGTACGAGATTTACGGCGGCCTGAACTACATGAACTTCCAGGCCGGACAGAACCTGCCCAAGCGCATGAACCTGGGCGGCGGCGAGATTGAAGGCACGTGGTGGGTGACTCCGAAGATTGGCGCTTCGGTGGATTATCGCGGTGAGGCGGGAACGACGCAGGTCTTCCCGAACGCGAATATCTACGGAATCCACCGGCCGCTGGTTTACATGAATATGATTCTGTTCGGTGCGGAGTATCGCGGACCGAAGAACCAGCACGCGGCGCTGAACTTCCACGCGTACGGCGGTCCGTCCTATGGCGTCTTCGATGGTGGAACGGCCGGAGCCGGTCCAACGCCTGGATCGAGCTGCGGCCTCCAACGCGATTCTGGTCGGACTTTACCCGAATAAATGGGCGCCGGTCTTCGCGCTGGGCGGAAGCGGCGACTTCAACCGCTCGAAGAACCTGGCGATTCGGCTTTCGCCGGATCTGATTCTGGAGCACTTCGGCACCGAGACGCGGGTGTTCTTCGCGATCTCCGGTGGAGTGGTGTACCGTTTCCCGGTGAAGTCGGCAAAGAAGAAATAGGCAGGCAGTCGCAAAGCAAATACGGAGATTCTGACTCTGCGAGTCAGGATGACGACGCTGGCAGGGCATGACGACGCGGTAGGAATGACGACAGCTGTTGGGGCGGTTCAGATGGAAGCGATGAGGGACGTATTGCGGGGAACGCTGGGCAGAAGCCTGCGCGGCATTGGCGAGGAAGACCGCCTGGCTGCGGCGTGGACGGTTGCGTGCGGCGTGGCCATGGCGGATCGCGGACGCGTGGTCGGTTACGATGCGGGCGTGGTGCGGATCGAGGTTGCGGACCAGGTCTGGCTGCGGCAGATGATCTCGCTGCGCAGCGTGCTGGAGCGCGAGATGGCGCGCATCGCGGGCCTGAAGGTGAGCGGCATCCGCTTCGAGCTGCAGAAGGGTTGAGGAGACGGAACGAATGGCAGAGGACGTAAGCACGGACGAAGTTCTTCGCGTGGCGGAGCTGGCGAATCTGGATCTGACGGCCGATGAAGTTCCGCGGATGCAGCGCGATCTGAACGCGATCCTGGGCCACGTTGCGCAGTTGAACGAGGTGGACACGGCGGGCGTTCCTGCGATGGCGCAGGTGGGCGAAGATGCTGGGCGCTGGAAGCCGAGTTGACCGGCGCGAACCTGCGCGTGGATGAAGTGCGGCCTTCGCTGGATCGCAAGGCGGTGATGGCCGCGGCGCCGGAGACGCGATGGACGGTTCTTCAAGGTGCCGAAGGTGATTGAGAGATAGTTGTCAGGTTGTTAGTTCTGAGTTGTCAGTTGAAACGCGAGGAGACGGATTGGGCAGCATGACGATTGAAGAAGTGCGAAGGCGGTTGCGGGTAAGACGACGACGGCTACGGCGGTGGCTGAGCAGCACTATGCGCGGATCGCGGCGGATGATGGGGCTGGCGCAGGTCGGCGGCAAGAACATCCACAGCTTTCTGGCGCTGAGCGAGGAGCGCGCGATGGAGCAGGCGGCGAAGATTGACGCGATGGCCGCGAAGGGCGATGCGCTGCCGCCGCTGGCGGGCGTTCCGATCGGGATCAAGGATGTGCTGACGATGGTCGGGCTCGCCGGCGACTGCGGGTTCGAAGATTCTCGAAGGGTACATGCCTCCCTACGATGCGACCGCGGTGAAGAAGCTTGAGGCTGCGGGCGCGGTGCTGCTGGGCAAGCTGAACTGCGACGAGTTTGCGATGGGCTCGTCGAATGAGAATTCGGCGTATGGGCCGGTGCTGAATCCGCGGGCGCTGGATCGGGTTCCGGGCGGGTCGAGCGGCGGGTCGGCGGCTGCGGTTGCGGCGGGGTTTGCCGTGGCGACGCTGGGCACGGATACGGGCGGATCGATTCGGCAGCCGGCGGCGTTCTGCGGCGTGGTTGGGATGCTGCCGACTTATGGGCGCGTGTCGCGGTATGGGCTGATTGCGTTTGCTTCGTCGCTGGATCGCGTGGGGCCGTTTGCGACCAACGTGCGCGATGCGGCGACCATGCTGAGCGTGCTGGCGGGCAAGGATGCGATGGATGCGACAAGTTCGGACCGGCCGGTGGGCGATTACGTGGGCGCGCTGGCGAAGCCGGTTGCGGGTCTGCGGATCGGCGTTCCGGCGGAGTATTTCGGCGAAGGGCTCGATCCGGAGATTCGTGCAGCGATTGAGAAAGCCCTCGATGGGCTGAAAGCTGCGGGCTGCGAGGTGAAGACGATCTCGCTGCCGCATACGAAGTACGCGATTCCGACGTACTACGTGATTGCGACGGCGGAGGCTTCGGCCAACCTGTCGCGTTTCGACGGCGTGCGATTTGGGTTGCGGGCGCCGGGCGTGCAAACGCTGTCGGAGATGTACCGCGAGACGCGCGACAAGGGCTTCGGCGCCGAGGTGAAGCGGCGGATTCTGCTGGGAACCTATGCGCTTTCAGCGGGTTACTACGACGCGTATTACCGCAAGGCGCAGCAGGTGCGAACGCTGTTGACGCGCGATTTTCTGGCGGCGTTCGATGAGGTGGACGCGATCGTGTCTCCGGTGACGCCAACTCCGGCTTTTAAACTGGGCGAAAAGACGGACGATCCCGGTGCAGATGTATCTTGAGGACATCTACTCGGTTGCGGCCTCGCTCGCCGGCATCTGCGGGATGAGCGTTCCGTGCGGCGAGACGGCGGCTGGATTGCCGATCGGCGTGCAGGTGATGGGCCGGCATTTTGACGAAGAGACGATGTTGCGGGTTGGGTTGGCGATTGAAGCAGGACAGCAGGCTTAGGGCTCACGCACTCCCTGGAGGCTGACATGCTGGAAGACGAGTTCAACGAACGCATGCAACAGGTCCACCGCGACGGAAAGCGCGAAGGAAGATACAGCGCTCCGCTATTCCTCGACATGCTGAAAGAAAAAGGCGGATTGGAGACGG
Organism: uncultured Acidobacteriaceae bacterium; assembly: GCA_963822225.1. Taxonomy (GTDB): domain Bacteria; phylum Acidobacteriota; class Terriglobia; order Terriglobales; family Acidobacteriaceae; genus Edaphobacter. The sequence continues at coordinate 200,600 of CAWGGW010000007.1, forward strand.
CCAGGTGGCTGATCCATTCGCCGTCGGTTGCTCCGGGATTTACCGCCCTTTGGGAGCGGAAGCGGCTTGACCTGTCCGCCGAGGCAGTGATCGTTGAGGAAGAGAAGTGGCATCCTCTGTTCACACCGCAGGAAATAGCGATCTGCAGGAAGCGGCTTGCGGAATATGGATATCCGCCTGCGTAACCTTGCGCTGGGTTGCGACCTTTGCTCTACACTCGGCTGATGAGTGTGGAGCTGGATGCGAACGCGGCGGAAGTGCAGACCAGTGAGACGTTTCGGCGTGTCGCCGGGTTCGATGTGGGGGACAAGCGGATCGGTATCGCGGTTTCGGACCCGCTGGGCAATGCGCAGCCGCTGCTGACGATCTACAGGAAGACCCCGCGCGCAGATCTGAAGTCGATTGGGCGGCTGCTGCGGAAGCACGAAATTGCGGAGGCCGTGGTGGGTCTTCCGCTGAATATGTCGGGTGAGGTGGGTCCTCGGGCGAAGAAGGCGGAGGAGTTCGCGGAGCAACTGCGGGCGGAGTTCGGCATTGCTGTCCACCTGGTGGATGAGCGGCTTACCACCTGGGAGGCGCACCAGATGCTGGACCAGAGCGGGCGCGTCCGCAAGACGGCGAAAGACCGACGCGAGCGCAGCAGGATCATCGACCAGGTTGCGGCGGTGCTGATTCTGCAGGGCTGGCTGGGTGCCCGGGCAAGTGAGGGCCGCCGGACGAGCTAGTCCTGCGCCGCGATTGACCGAGACGATTAGGAATCGAAGACGTCAGGAATCTCGATGACGGTGAGGAGTGAAACTGGCTTCTTCCTCCGCGGAGATTTGAGCGACTGCGGCGGCGTTGCCGTTGAGACGTGCGGCGGCGAAATGCCCCAATGCTACGGCTCCGATGCAAAGTACGACGGACCCGGCGACGTTGAGCAGCGCCCGAAGGAGGCAGCCGTTCCTCAGGAGGTCGAAGGTCTGCAGGCTGAATGAAGAGAAGGTGGTGAAACCGCCGCACACTCCTACCATGACTAGCAGACGGATATTTTCCGACACCGGAAACCGGCCGCCTGAGAGGGTCAACGTACCGAAGAAGCCGATGAGGAATGAGCCGGAGATATTGATTGCGATCGTGCTCCAGGGCAATTCGTGCGGCGCCGCGGAGGTGAGAACGGAGACCAAATATCGAATCAGCGTGCCAAAGGCGCCGCCGAGCATAATCAACAAGCAGGTGAATAAAGACATGCACGCTCCTATAGGGCGGGCGGGCACAAAAAACCCGCCGTTGTGGCGGGGTGTCCGGAGACATACCTACCGCCTTGAATCGCGGTAGGAGTCATCAGCCTTGAAGGGCGGTTATGGGGAACTCCATCCCCATTCTTCTTGGCTTAATTCTAAACTATGCTCGTCCATGGCAACCTTTTCGACCCAATCCTAAGTGAAGCTTGCCCGCTGGCCGAATTTACGTGTCTGTGACGAGGCTTTCATCTGGGCGGGCATCGGAAGTAGTGATTCGAAAGTGCCGCCCGCATGCCAGCTACAATCCACGATTTCAGCCAATACGACAATGCCAAAGTAAGCAAAGAACACTGGAAGATCATGTTCATCTCGGCCACTATTTTTCCATCCAGATTTCCATGCCGATGGCGTTGGTGTTGATTTCGGTGTGGGAGAATCCAACGCCACTCAGGAGCTGTTGAAATCCCTGCACGGTATAGGCGCGGCGCAGAAGCATGAATCGAAAGGTCAGGCTGGTGAAGAGGCGGCTGAAGAAGTTCAGGCCGAGGGAGTCCACGTAACGATTGATTTCCTTCATCGATACGTCGCGGCGGAGGTCGATGATGAGGGCCTTGCCGCCCGGGCGAAGGACGCGGCGCATCTCCTTGAGCGCTTTGACCGGCTCGGCGAAGTTCTTGAAGGCAGCGCGGCAGACCAGCAGGTCGAAGCTGGCATCGGCGAAAGGGATGTCGGCGGCGTTGCCCTGGACGATGTTGGCGGTGACGTGGGCTTCGGTGGCGTTTTTGCGGGCGATCTCGACGAAGGTCTTGCTGATCTCGACCGCGCTGACGCGAAGGGCCGGATTGGCTGCGAGTTCGACTGCGAGGAAACCGGGTCCGGGAGCGACTTCGAGCACATCGCCACCGTTCGGCATCAGGGCGCTGAGACGGGCGGCAAGCTTGCGAAACTCTTCCATATCCCGTCGCGTGGTCTTCTCGTACCAGCGTGCGACAGAGCCTTCCATGCCCATTCCCACATATGCTTTTTGGGTAGTGGATGTCATACTTGATGTGCCTCCAATGAGGAAAGTATCTTACTGAATAAGATACTTACATAATAAGTTGTTTTGAAGGCCTATGTCAACCGCAAGACGGACACTGCTGAACGACGCCCTGATCGGCCATATCCGGAGATTTATTGCCGGGTCGATTCTCTTCAACCAGAAGGTGGCGGAGCGCACCGGACTGCGCCTGACCGACATGCAGTGCATGAATGTGCTGGAGTTGCTGGGTCCGTCGACGCCGGGCACACTGGCCGCTCACACCGGACTGACGACGGGCGGCGTGACCGTGATGCTGGACCGTCTGGAGAAAGACGGATACGTGAAGCGCGCGCCGAATCCGGCCGACCGGCGCAGTGTGCTGGTCAGCATAAACGGGAAGAAGCTGAAGAAGATGCAGACGTTTTACGACTCGATTACCCGGCAGACGATCGCGGCGTTCGATGAGATGCCCGAGGCGGAGCTTGAAGTAGTAGCGCAATTCTTTGCGCGGATGAATGCGATCCGGGTGGATCGCGGGACGCGGGCAAATTCCCGAATATCTAGCTCTGTGGAGTAACGGTCGTCGGAAGTGTTCGTAATGGGCGCGAATGCGGAGCCTGGGTAGCGCTCTCATTGCGGCGGTCACGGATGGTCCAATCGAAGGCCTGGACCGGCCTGTCTGTTCAATTTTGAACAGGTCCGCGGCGAGCCGCTTTAGCGAGCTTCCTTTTCTCGGCGGGCGTTTCCAACACCGCGGGGGTTGCGGTCTTGCCGATGGGCGACTGGTCGTACAGGATGACGTTAAGCAGCGACTTATGCACGCGGATGCGGCCGTTGTACTCGATGAATCCGTGCTGGCGGAATTTGTTCATGAAGAAGCTGACCCGGGAACGGGTGGTGCCGATCATCTCGGCAAGAGTCTCCTGCGTGATTTTGGGGATAAGGGTTTCGGGTTCGCCTGGTTGGCCGAACTCGGCCATCAACAGGAGGATGCGGGCCAGGCGTTTCTCGCTGTTATTGAAGAGCTGGTCGACGAGATCGGCCTGCGTGCGCATGCCGCGCTGCAGCAGGAATGCCAGGAAGAGATCCGAGAAACCGGGTTGCGCGTGCATGATGCGTATCATCTCGCCGCGCTCGATCTTCATGGCGATGCATGAAGTGACGGCAGTAGCCGTAGCCATGCGGTGGCCGGGGACTCCGGCGACGGCCTCCTCGCCGATGAAGTCGCACGGCCCAAGCAGCGTGATGGTGGCCTCCTTGCCCCGCTCGGAGACGACGGTGAGTTTGGCGCGGCCGGATTGCAGATAGAAGCAACTGTCGGCCGCGGTTCCCTGGACAAAGAAGGCCTGATTGGGGGCGACGCGGACGAGGCTGCGCCCGACGGCCGCCGTGGCCAGGAATGTGGCGATGTCGAACGGGCTGTCAGAACCGGCGGTCATACTATGGCCCCAGTGCGGGATCGAACTGATCATGCTGCCGCAAAACTCGCAAAAAAGGCCTGGTGATGGCCAAATGGCCCGAACCCGAGATCGGAGATTTTAATATCAGGGCGCCAATGTGCACCACGTCCACTAAATGTAATCCATCCGACGCATGGCGGAGTGTTCAAAATTGACCACACTGCCGGCGGCGACACCTTGGCAGGCGGCTCTGACTCGTTCCGGCCAGATGGGGAGGGATAGGGCGATCGTGCGGCCTACGACCAAAAAAACGGAACGCCGTCCGCACGGCGTCCCGTAAGGTGCGGCAAAACCCGGTTCAGGCGATTGCGGTTCGCCGACGAATGTCGAAAGCGGCAAGGCCAAGCATGCCCGTCGCGAACAGGGCGAGGCTGCTAGGTTCCGGTGCGACGATGCTGGCCAGGTTGGCGGCGAAGTTCATGCCCGAGGGGTCACTGCCGGAGAGAACACCCGCCTGCTCGACGACGAAGGTCAGCGTGTTGCCGCCGTCGTCGAGTGTAATTCCGCTGATGGGGATGGTCGTTGTGCTTCGGCAGTTGACGCCGGTGTCAGCGCAGTAGGCATCGGATCCGAGGGAGGTAAACCCCTGTATGACCTGGACGTTGAGCAGGACTTCGGCCGTGTCGTCGGCCAGCAGCGAGATGGACCCGTTATAAATTCCGCCGGCAGCGTTGAACGAGGTGGAGAACTGGTAGTAGCCAAGCGCAGGCGACGATCCGCCCGCAGGTCCGGCGTCGGCGCTGATGCCGATCCAGTTCGAATTGCTGTTGGCGATGTTGCCCCAGATGCCACCGCTGGTGAGCGTGAACGTACTGGCCATGCCGCTGGAAAGGCTGGTGGGCGCAGAGACGGAGTAACCGCTATAGTTCATGGCGGTCTGGCTGGAGATGTATCCGAGGGATGATGCTGTAGTCCCGGTAGAAAAGCTTCCGAGAGAGAGACTATCTGCAAATGCAGATGGAACGAATGATGCTGGAACTGAGAGAGCAATGAGGAAGCCAAGCAGAGTGGACTTGCGTAGGTTCATCATGATTGCCTCGAATCGAGTTTGTTGATCGCACTCGATCGTTTCGGGTCGCGCGATCGTTGAATGAAGCCTGGGTATGAATCCTGATTTCGAGCGACGCGGGATAGTTGTTCGAGGCGAACGGGGGACTTGCACCCCGACCCAGCAAACGGCCCAGATAACACCCGCCAATGTTCGGTTGGATGCAGAAGGGTTTGCCTGGGCGGGTTGAGTTCGGGATTTTTTCCCGAGATGCCGGGTAGTTCTTTTGCGTGTCACGGAAATTTATTTAAACCGGCGATCGCGGGATGGAGCCAAGGCGTCCACCAGACCAATGCTGGGGGGTGTGAAGCGACGTTTAATCCGTTGCCAAATAGAGTTGATCTATACTTACCGCATCGCCCCATGGGCATTTGACCTGTGTGCTTGAGGCATTGTTTCGTCTCGCACGACCCACAGGCTTGTTGGACTTCCTGCCTAAAACCGATCGGCTGATGTTCGCTCGTCAGCAACCCCGAGGTCACATCTCATGACGAGGTTTTAGATCCATGCGCATTGCATCTGTAGGCACGGCATTTCCCGCCAATCGTTACACTCAAGCTGAAATCACGGAAGTGCTTCTGGCACAGATCCAAGATAAGCTGACTCTTCCCGGCATCATGAATCGCGTGCATTCCAACTGTGGCGTGGAGTATCGATACACGATGTATCCACTCGAGACGACGCGCAAGCTCTCCGGTTTCGGGGCCAGCAACGATTTGTGGATCAAGGGAGCAATGGAACTGGGCGAAAAAGCTATTCGGAACGCGCTGGATCAGGCAGGGCTGGAACCATCCGACATTTCAGCGATCTTCTTCACCTCGGTCACTGGAATCGCGTGTCCGAGCATCGACGCGCGCCTGGCAAACCTGATGGGATTTCCCAAGAACATTAAGCGCACCCCCATGTTCGGATTGGGGTGCGTTGCAGGCGCCGCGGGGATTTCGCGCACGGCGGACTACGTAAGAGCGTATCCGAAGCAATATGCAATCCTGCTCTCAGTTGAGCTTTGTTCGCTGACGTGGCAGGAGAACGACTATTCAATGGCGAACATGGTTGCGAGCGGCCTGTTTGGCGACGGCGCAGCGGCAGTGGTGCTGGCGGGCGAAGATACAGCATTGGCGCAAAAGCCGAGGAGCACAAAAAATCCGTGCCCTCGTGTCGTCGATACGCGATCGACGATCTATCCCGATACCGAGCATGTCATGGGATGGAACATCGACCACAACGGCTTCAATATCGTGCTGTCGGCCGACGTTCCCGAGTTGATTCGAACTTACCTGCGCAGCTCAGTGGAGCAGTTTCTGGCTGACAACGAATTGAGTATTGGCAACATATGCAGTTTCATCCTTCATAGCGGCGGCCCGAAGGTGCTGCTGGCAATGGAGAATACCCTGAATCTTCCTGAAGGAGCTTTAGCTGCATCTTGGAAAAGCCTCCGGGAGAAGGGGAATCTCTCTTCCGCATCGGTGCTGACAGTAATGCAGGATTTTCTGCTGAACCGCCCCGGCAGCCCTGGCTGTTACAGCATGATGGGAGCAATGGGGCCCGCGTTCTGCTCGGAACTACTGTTGTTGCAATGGTGAGAGCCGCCGCGAACCAGCGTTAAACGTGGAAACGGGTAGCCAGTTAAGGCTCCCCGCTTCCGTCGCAGCGGCGGCTTTTGCAGAGATGCAAAGATTAGGCATTCGCGAAGCGGCGTCGAGCAAGTCCAGCGATACCGAGAATTCCAGTACCGAGTAAGACGAGCGATGTGGGTTCAGGAGCAGTATCCCCAGATGCCGAGAACGTCGTGGGAGTCAGGGTACCTGAATTCAGATCGTCGGTAGTTTCCTGGGTGGTGAATGTAAAGGTGCCTGGAATATCCCCGGTAAAGCCGGTCTCGGTGAAGTAGCCGTCACCGCCGACTGTCAGGCACTGGGCGACCGTGCATCCGCCTTGACCGAAGGTGTAGAAGGCCGTTGTGTAGTCGACCAGGAAGAAATCAGCTGTTTTGCCAGACTCAGTTGTCGTGACGGCCTCGATGGAAGGTATACCCAGCCGCGACATGACTGTCTGGTATCCAGGTGAATAGGGGAGCGCAGCTCCCGGTTCGGTGGGGAACATCGAGACCGGATTGCCCGAGGTGAAAACTGAGAACATGCCCGTAGACAGTCCTCCGATCATCGCTGTGCCAAAAGTTATGGTGCTGGATGTAAAGCCGTCGTTTCCTATGATGTTGAGGGAATCGGCGTGGGCGAATGAGGCTGTGCCGACGGCTAAGGCAGACAGTAGAGCGAGGCGCTTGAACATAGGGGTCTCCATGGGAAAAGAAAATCAAACTGCGGTGAGAGCAAAAACGCGAAACGCAGATTTGAGGCGAGTAACAAGACCGTAAAAAAGAGGACAGAGCAACAACGTTGCTTTGTGCTTTTGATGGGGTTGCAATCCTTTTGAACGAACGCTGAGTAGTTATGGCCGTCCTGCGTAATCGGGACGAGCCTCCGCGGACCACTCACGGTTACAAATTCCCTGAGCGGGTTGACCTGCGCCGAAGATGAGGCTCTCCTGTCGCCCCGGGTGAGCGCCCTTGGCAAGGCAGGAGTTCCAACTGAACATCCTGAAAGAACTGGTAACTTAGGTCGAGCTTGAGTTTGTCGAGCTGTCTAGCTTGGTCGAGCCACGAAAGTTGGGCGAGACGACCGGCGTGCTACAGAAGCGGAACTTGCACATGCTCTGGGTAGTTCTACGCCCGCATAGTCACAAGAGATTCCGGAACTCAAACCTGGGTTGTCTATTTTGTGAAGGGTTGCAGGAATTTTTTTCTCCAATGTGGAAAAATTTTCCGGGTCAGCCTGCGAGATGCGCAACCTCGCGTGGCCGCCCAAAATAGGTTCCGCACGCAGCCTGGCTTGGGCGGGCGAGCTAGACGACGTATAATGTCCTTTTGAGGCAGGAGATGTGGCGGACACAGGCGCTTCGGCGCCCGCCGCAGATCGGCACAAGTTGCAGCGTAAGGCGAAGGCCAGGCAGGTGGTTCTTTCTGGAAAGAAAGCCACTTCGCCACACTTCCTTGCGTCACAGGTAAGGTGAAACAGCTGCATAAGAGGTTCCGGAAGGCCCAATGCCAGAGCATATAAAGAAACGGCTCGAAGAAGAGATCAAGTTGCTGGAGCGCGAGCTCACGACCGAGCTGCCGGCCGAGATCAAGAAGGCGGTCGCGCTGGGCGACCTGAGCGAGAACGCCGAGTACCACATGGCCAAGCAGCGCCAGGTGTTCGTAAACGCGCGCCTGGGCCAGTTGAAGAAGCGCATGGGCGAGCTGGCCATGGTGAACCTGACCAACATTCCGCACGACAAGGTCGGCTTCGGCGCGACGGTGGTGGTGTTCGACTCCAGCAAGGACGAGGAGATCAGCTACAAGCTGGTGACCAGCGAAGAGTCGGACGTGACCAAGGGGTTGATTTCGACTACTTCGCCGATCGGCCGCGCGCTGCTGGGCAAGAAGATTGGCGATATGGCTACCGTGGTGACGCCGAACGGCAAGCGCGAGCTGGAGGTGCTGAAGCTGATGACCATCCACGATGAGGTGGAGGAAGAGATGTCGGACGCGGATGTTGCGTCCGGTGAATAAACAGGAGCCAACTGAGACGACGCAGGCGCGGCATGCGCACGGATATCGCCGCAATGACTCGAACGCGATGATGGCAACGGAATGACTTGGACAAGCGCTTTCGGGAAGGGCAGCGGATGGTTGCTGCAGAAGATCGTCAACGGTCTGGCGCTGACGAGGATCTCGCCCAACGTGCTGACGTTTCTCGGCCTGGTGATCAACATCGTCGCGGCGTGCTTCTTTGGCTTCGCGCGGGTCTATAACGCCAACAAGATGTTCTTGATCGCCGGGCTGATCATCATCGGCGCAGGCATCTTCGACATGGTGGACGGCCGGGTGGCGCGCAAGACCAACCAGGTTTCGGTGTTCGGCGCGTTCTTCGATTCGGTGATGGACCGCTACTCGGATGTGGCGATCTTCTTCGGGCTGCTGGTCTACTATGCGCGCGGAAACCGGCTGTTCTACGTCGGGCTGGTGGCGTTTGTAATGACCGCGTGCGTGATGGTGAGCTATACGCGCGCGCGCGCCGAGGCGCTGATCGGAACCTGCAAGGTGGGATTCATGGAGCGGCCGGAGCGCATCGTCTGCGTGATCCTGGGCGCGCTGTGCAACCGCTGGGGAGTGATGGCGCCGGCGCTGTGGGTGCTGGCGCTGTTCTCGACGATCACGGTGATCCACCGCATCCGCTATACGTATCTGGAGACGGAGCGGCGCAAGCTGGTCGCGCAAGCTCAGTAACCGGAGATAAAAGACCGCGGGTTTATCGACTAAGAGATGGCGTTGGTCAACGAGGTGCCGAGGCCGCTGAAGATGTTAACGACGTGGACGTTGTAGGACCGTATGACGGCCAGCAGGCTGAGCGCAAGCAGGGTGGAGACCAATGCGTATTCAATCATGTCCTGGCCGGAGTCGTCGCGGACAAGATTTCTTAGAATTTGCTTCATTCGTTTCCCCGGTTGAACGGCGCAGCAAGGTTTTCTCGACTCAACGGCCTTTGTAATCAAACGATAGATCGGGTAAGCCGGATGGTACATAACCCAAACGGGGAATGTGGCGCAGCGGGTGGCTGCTGCGCCGGCTCGCGCGATGGCTGTTTCCCGAAGAAAACTTCCTCAGCCAGGCGCTGCGTGACGATCAACTGTCCTGGAGCCAGAGCTAAGACGGGCGCCGCTGGAATTCCGCGGCGCCCCTGCTGATTACCGGATGCCGCCGGCGACGTTGATCGTGACTCCGGTGACGAACTTCGAATCGGACGATGCAAGGTAGACGGCCGTGGGCGAGATGTCATCCGGCTGGCCAATGCGGCCCAGCGGAGCCTGCGCAGCAAAATTCTTCTCGAAATCGCTGCCGATAAATCCGGCTGACTGCACGCCCTCTGTCTCGACCAAACCGGGGTTGATGGCATTCACGCGCACGCCCTTCGGACCAAGTTCCTTCGACAAAATCACGGTGATGGCGTCGACCGAGGCCTTGGTCGCCGAGTAGACCGAGCTGCCCGGAGGCAGAAGCGTAGTGACCGCGGAGCTGATATTGATGACGCTGCCGCCCTCGCCGTTGAAGTGCTTCGCCGCTTCCTGCGTGGTCAGCAGCAGGCCAAGAACGTTGGTGTTGAACTGCTTGTGGAACAGCTCTTCGGTGACCTGGTCCAGCGGCGCGAAGGCGTATACGCCGGCGTTGTTGACCAGAATGTCGAGCTTGCCGAAAGCCTTCTTGGTTTCAGCGAAAAGACGGGTGATGTCGGCCTGCTTCGACACATCTCCCTGCACGGCAATGGCTTTGCCGCCCGCGCCGACAATGGCAGCGACAACCTTGTCCGCGCCTTCCTTGCTGGACGCATAGTTGACGACGACGGATGCGCCTTCCGCTCCGAGCGCCTTTGCGATCTCCGCGCCGATTCCCTTCGATGCTCCGGTTACGACTGCCACCTTATTTGAAAGCTTGCTCATGATCCCCTCCCAGGGTGTTGCGTTACTTTGATACTTCGATAACCATCTAATTGATGGAAGCAACCGAGGGAAGGATTCTTTTTCGTGTTGCTGGCAGGTGAGGCTCCGATTCCAACTGACAACCTGAAACTGGCAACCTGAAACTAGATTTGAGCCATGCGGGCCAGGTAGGCGTCGAGAATGTCGCGGCGGAGGCGGTAGGTGACGAATTTGCCTTCGCGCGTGGATTCAACCAGACCGGCCGTCTCGAGTTCCTTCATGTGGTGGGAGATGGTGGCTGCCGTCACTTGGCAGCAATCCGTGCGGATGGACTCGCAGGAGAGCGTATCGCCCGCCTTGCCGATGCGGCGAAGAAGATCATAGCGGCGCGGATCGGCCAGGGCGCGAGCTATCAGGTGGAAACGGTCGTCAGTGAGTTTCTGCGAAGCCATGGCATTAGCTTAGATCGATTTGACGTGTGGTTGGACTCGCATAGACTGGAAGACGCGAATGGAGTGTGCGAATGGCGGACGTAGCGGAGTTGCAGAGCAGGTTTGGAATACCGGGAATACTGGAGTTTGAGAAAACCGCGTCGGGATTGGTGCTCGCGCGCGTAACCGCGCCTGCGGCAGAGGCGACGATCTACTTGCAGGGCGCGCATGTGACGCACTGGAAGCCTGCGGGCGAGGCGACCGCAATCTTCCTCAGCCAGCGCGCGGAGTTCTCGCCGGGCAAGCCGATTCGCGGGGGCGTGCCGATTATATTTCCGTGGTTCGGAGACCGCCACGACGGCAAAACCGGACCGATGCATGGATTCGCTCGGCTTACGGATTGGAATGTTGCGTTTGCGGCGATGGCGGGCGACGAGTTACACCTGACCTTCACGCTGGCGCCCAACGAGCTAAGCCACTCGCTCGGCTTCGACCACTTCAAACTGGCATACAACGTCACGGTCGGCCACACCCTGACCCTGGAGTTGACGGTAATGAACGACTCCGGTTCGGGCGGCGTGCACGAGGCCGCGGCTGAGATGACCGCGCTGGGTGCGCCGCTGGTGTTTGAAGAGGCGCTGCATACCTATCTCGCAGTCGCCGATGCGCGGAAGGTTTCGATCGATGGGCTTGGCGGAACGACGTACCTCGACAAGGTGGATGAGTTCAAGCGAAAGATACAGGCGGATGGTCCGCTGAAGCTCGAAGGGCGAACCGACCGGCCGTATCTGAATACGGATGCGACCTGCGTGCTGCACGACCCTGCGGGCGGGCGGCGGATTGTGGTGGCGAAGACAGGCTCGCGCTCGACTGTGGTGTGGAATCCGTGGGACGAGGCTACTGCGAAGATGCCGGACATGGAGCCGGATGCGTGGCTGCACATGACCTGCATTGAGACTGCAAACGTCGGCGAGGACGCGGTCACGCTGAAGGCGGGCGAGACGCATGCCATGCGCGCGCACTACTCGATTGAGAAGATGGCTTAGTGGCAGGACACAACTTCAAGTTGATCCTGGCGTCCGCTTCTCCGCGGCGGCGCGAGTTGCTGGCCCAGGCGGGGTATGTGTTCGAGGTGGAAGCGGCGGATGTTGACGAGTCGGTGCGCGCGGGTGAAGCGGCTGGCGATTACGTGCGGCGGCTTGCGGAGGAAAAGGCCAGCGCGGTGTTGGCGCGGCATGCGGACCCCACTCGTGACGATGAAGCTGTCATGAATGGGGCACCCAGTCTGGTGGTGCTGGGGGCGGACACGACCGTGGTGTGCGATGGCGAGATTCTGGCCAAGCCGGAAGATGCTGACGGATGCGAGGCGGATGCTGCGGCGGCTTTCGGGGCGGATGCATGAGGTGCTGACCGGAGTGGCGGTGGCGACGAGCGTCGGGTGTGGTCAGCGGAGTTGAGACGACTGAGGTTACGTTTGTGCAGATTCCCAGAGGCTGAGTTGGATCTGTACTGCGCGACCGGCGAGCCAATGGATAAGGCTGGAGCTTATGGGATTCAGGGGTACGCGGCGCGCTGGATTCCGCGCATCGATGGCGACTACTTCAACGTGATGGGTCTGCCGATTGCGCGCGTGGTGCGGATGATTGAAGGCGCGCTTGCAGGGATCGTAGCAAAGCACGCTGTCTTCGGCGAGGCGGCGCGGACGCGGGTCATGGTGTCGAGGTAGAAGCTTAGGTTGTGGATGGAGTTGAGGGTCAGGCCGAGGGGTTCTTTGCTGACGAAGAGGTGGCGGAGGTAGGCGCGGGTGTAGCGGCGGCAGACCAGGCAGGTGCAGGCTTCGTCGATGGGGCGCTGGTCTTCGGCGTATTCGAGGCGCTTGATGTTCATGCGGACGGCCGAGCCTTCTTCGCCGGGTTCGGGCGCGCGGAAGAGCAGGCCGTGGCGGGCGGCGCGCGTGGGGAGCACGCAGTCCATCATGTCGACGCCCATGCGCGCGTATTCTTCGATTTCGTCGGGGTAGCCTACGCCCATGACGTAGCGCGGCTTGTCTTTGGGGAGGATTTCGAGGGCGCGGGCGATCATCTCGCGGGTGACTTCGCGGGGTTCGCCGACGGCGAGGCCGCCGATGGCGTAGCCGTCGAAGTCCATCTCGACCAGGCGCTCGGCGGATTCGCGGCGGAGGTCGGGATACATGCCGCCCTGCACGATGCCGAAGAGAGATTGGGTGCGGCCGATGAGGTTTTGCGGCGGTCGATCCCACATTTCAGACGCGAGATGTGGGGCACCCGGCTCGCTGACTCGCCGACTTGCTGACTCGCTGACTTGCTCTTGCGCCCAGGGGACTTCGTGCTTGTGGGCTTCGAAGTATTGTTTGGAGCGCGCGGCCCAGGCGTGGGTCAGGCCCATGGATTGCTGCGTGCGCTCCCAGGTGGCGGGGGTTTCGACGCACTCGTCGAAGGCCATCATGATGTCGGCGCCGAGGGCGATCTGGACTTCCATGGAGTGCTCGGGCGAGAAGAAGTGCTTTGAGCCGTCGAGGTGCGAGCGGAACTCGACGCCGTCGTCGGTGATCTTGCGGAGTTTGGCGAGGGAGAAGACCTGGAAGCCGCCAGAGTCGGTGAGCATGGGCCGCGGCCAGGACATGAAGCGGTGCACGCCGCCGGCGCGGCGGATGAGTTCGTGGCCGGGACGCAGGTAGAGGTGGTACGTGTTGGCGAGGATGATCTCGGCGCCGGTGCCGTTCGAGCCGATGTGCTCCAGGGTTTCCTGCTGGACTGTCTTGACCGTTGCGGCGGTGCCGACAGGCATGAAGACTGGCGTTTGCACGGTGCCGTGCGGGAGATGCAGCGCGGCGCGGCGTCCGCCTTGGTGGGACGAGGCGCCGATTTCGAACTTCAGACCCATCTGTTCCAGTATGCCTTGCCTGCGGGAGAGCGAAATACGGGGATTCTCCCCCTTCGATTCCCTCAGGGTCAGAATGACAAGCCGAAATGGGAGGATCGAGAGTGACAGAATTGGCGCTCATGGCAGTTCCGCGAGTGCGACGGCCTGCGTAATCGAGAGGTTGTTGGGGACGCGGACGAAGTTGGAATGTTCGGCGTGCTCGTTTTTCGCGATGGACTTGAAGAGGATGACACGGCCGTTGATGGCGGTGTCGAGTTCAGTTGTCTTCCAGTCGGGCTGGCCCAGGCGGTCGCGCGTGGTGGAGAAGTTGCTGCCGGCGTGGACGGTGGCAAGCAGGCCGAAGCCGATGCTGACGTCCTGTGGCAGGCGGGCCTGAATGTAGTGGAGGCGCGTCTGCTGTTGGTCGATGAGCATGAATCCGGAGGCGCCATGCAGGACGCGCTCTTCGATGGAGTGTCGTCGGAAAATCCGGGTTGGGGCGGAAGTCGATGCGGAGATACGGCGCCCTCCTGGACGGGGTCGCTGAAGAAGAAGGCCTTCTGCACGTAGGCGAGCAGTGAGCGGGCATGAGCCTCGTCGTCGAGCCGGGTGCGTTCCTTCTTCGCCCAGGCGGTGGGATCGGCGACGATCGCGGCGAGGCGGCCTCGCTCCTGCGCCGACGCGCTCGGGCGAAAGCGGCTTGCCGTCTTCGGCGAGCAGCATGCGAATCTTGCCCTGGTCGGTCTCGACCACTTTCTCCTTCCAGAGGTGGCCGCCGGTGCGGTCGGAGCGCTCCTCGGACAGGTAGGAGTAGTGATCTTTGTGGAGGATGGCGGCCTGCTCATTGGCGAGCAGAGTGCCGATGAGTCTGCTGGGAGGAAGTGGATTGCGGCAAGTCGGCTGCCGCGCTTACACGGGGCGACGCTGCAAGCGCGAGAACCAGCGCAGCCGCGATCAGGGCTGTGTGGGTGCGCCAGCCTGCTGCTCTTGCATACTTCCAATTCGAGATGCCGGTCGTCTTCGCTGCCATAGGCCCTGATCCTAAGATGCCTGCTGCGGATTTGACGGTTGGGAAACCAGGATTGCTCATTGGGCGACCACCGCGGAGACGCTGCGCGGCCTAACCCATTGTGCAACGACAATCGAAATGACCAGCAATGAAGATGCCAGGTAAAACGCCGCTCCGGGCATCTGGATGGGCGCGGAGGCGCCGTAGGTCTGGGAGAAGACCCAGGTGAACATGACGGGGCCGAAGATTCCGGCGAGTCCGCGGAGGCTTTGCACGGCGCCCTGCATCTGGCCCTGCTCGGATGGGCTGCACTCGCGGGACATGATGGCTCTGGGCGGAGGGCCAGCCGACGGACATGAGGTTGAGCACGGGGATTCCGCAGAGCAGCAGCCTGCCAGTGGTGGAGAGGCCGAACATGATGTAGCCGATGGCTCCGCCGATGAGGCCGAAGGTGAGTGCGCTGCGCTCGCCGATGCGCTTGACCACGGGTTTGACCATGCCTGCGCCGTAGAAGCCGGAGAAGATGGCGACAAGCGCGAGAGAAAGGCCAACGGCGCGATCGGACCATCCGAAGCGGTAGTCGCAGTAGAGGACGTAGACGTTCATCAGCGACTGCTGCGCGAGGTAGCCGAGAACCAGCACCGACGCGAGGCCGAGCAGGACCTTGTTGTTGCGCAGCAGGCGCAGCGAGCCGAGCGGGTTGGCGTTCTTCCAGGAGAACGGGCTGCGATGCTTCAGCGGGAGCGATTCGGGCAGGACGAAGATGCCGTAGAGGCCGTTGAGCAGGCTTAGGCCTCCGGCGACCCAGAAGGGCAGGCGCGGGCTGACGGAGCCGAGGATGCCACCCATCGCCGGGCCGAGGACGAAGCCGACTCCGAAGGCCGCGCCGAGCAGGCCGAAGACTCCGGCGCGCTTCTCGGGCGGGGTGACGTCGGTCATGTAAGCCATGCCGGTGGGGACGCTGGAGGCTGTAAGCCCTGAAATGATGCGGCCGACGAAGAGCCAGCCCAGCGCGGGCGCCCAGGCCATCAGCAGGTAGTCCAGGCCCAGGCCGAAGTTCGAGAGCAGGACGACGGGCCGTCGGCCGAAGCGGTCGGACAGCGAGCCGAGGACCGGGGAGAAGAAGAAGTTCATGACGGCGAAGACGGTGCCGAAGTAGCCCAGCATGCGCGCTGCGCCGACTGGCGTTTCCGGCCATGAAGCTGGCGATGAGGCGCGGAAGGACGGGCGCGATCATGCCAAGGGCGAGCATGTCCAGCGTGATGGTAAGGAAGATGAAGCTGGCGGCGGCGCGGCGGCCGGGCGGCTGATAGATGGGGACGGCGTAGTCCTGCTCGGGCAAGTCGAGGCCGGGAGCAGTGGAGACAAAATTTTCTGCGATGCCGGCGTCGAGCGGCTGATTGGTTGGATTCGGGTTTGGATTGTTGTCGGTCATCGATCAGAATCTGATTCTTTTTTGTGTCTATTCACAAGTCAAAATCCTGTAAACAAACGACTTAAACCAGCATCGCGGTAAAATACTGCATCAACAAGACTTACCTGCAAAATACTCCATCCAAATGACTTATATCTCAATATCTTTGGCTATCCCACGCTGGATTTGAGGGCCAGGCGTTGGGCCGCGCACCTCATGTCCTATCTTCTATTATACGGTGCGTGTCAAGAGTTTCGGCCGCCCCAGAATTCCAGTCATGAGATTGAAGACCGTTCTGGCTCGTTCGGGCACTTCCTGAATATTCGTTTGAGAAAAAGGCATGAGGTGTGACGCGGAGCACTGCGTGGTCTCATCCCGGATCCTATTTTAGGAGCCGAATGGTGATGACGCGGGTGCGGTGGGCGCATCGCGAGTCTGAGCCACGCAAGCCAGTTAGCGATCGAATTGAGGACCAATATGGCTCAACGAATCGATTCATCGGCGGCGCAGAAATCTCCGCCTTCGTCTTCTAAGGCTGGTGTGCCATCCAAGGAGCCTCCGCCGTCCTTGATTGTCAGGCCGGAGGACTGCCCGATGGTCGAGCGATGTCTGCAGGCGTTGGACCCGTCCTATGCTTCGACGACTTCGCGCGTCGGGGAGTGCAATCTGGATTGCTGCTATTGTGCATTCCGCTGGACGGGCCGGCGAAGTCTGCTGGATGCGGAGGATTAGCGCGTCATGTTGTGTGTTGGCTGAAGCGGGGCTACCGTCGCGAAAGGCCCAGGCGATCTGCGGGGCGGTGTCGAGGCGGTGTGCGAGTTCGGCGGGGCGTCGCGGACAGGCGTTCGGGTAGCATGGCGATGCATTCAGCAAGGGTGCGGCGTGCTGGCGCGGGCGCGCGCATGACCGCCACGGGAACATTGGAGGTTTCTATGACCACCTCAACCCCGGCGCGCACTTTTGCGATCAAGGCATCACCTGCAGCATCCGCCTCGGAGATGTGGAACGTAGCCATGCAAGAATCATTCGCCTCACCAACTAGTGGGCGGCGAGTTCTTCGGGGGAGGGTTCTGGGGCTTTGGCGCCGGGGCGGGTTGGGCGTTTGGGCGGGAGGCGCATCAGGAACGGCAGCGGCGAAAGGCAGACCACCGCGAATCCGAGCAGGGTGAAGGCGTTCTTGTAGCTGAGCATGGTGGCCTGGCGGACCATCATCTGGTAGGCCTCGGCTACGGCGGCCTGGCCGGCCTGCGCGGCGGGCATGCCTCCGCTGATGAACATGTTCTTCATCTGGCTGGTGAAGATGTTGTAGCGGGCAGAGCCGGGGATGACGTTGGCCGCAAGCGCCTGCTGGTGGACCTGCGAGCTGCGGGCGATGTAGGTGGTCAGCAGCGCGGTTCCGGCTGAGCCGCCGAGGTTGCGGGCGAAGTTGGAGAGCGAGGAGATCTGGTTGGTCTTGGTGGCCGGGACGCCGACGTAGTTGAGCGTGCTGATGGGGATGAAGACGAAGGGCAGCGCGATGACCTGCAGCATGCGCAACTCGATGATGTGGCCAAAGCTGCTGGTGAGGTCGAGTTGGGAGAGGTTGAAGACGCCGATGGCGGTGACGATGTAGGCGATGCAGACCATCAGGCGCGGGTCCATCTTGCCGACGGTGCGGCCGGCGATGGCCATCATGAAGATCATGGCGAATGGCGGCGGGGGAGATGACCATGCCGGCGCGTTCGGCGGTGTAGCCCAGCAGCACCTGCACGTACTGCGGGATGAGGACGGTCGATCCGAAGAGCACCATGCCGAGGATGAGCTGCAGGAAGACGGCGGTGCCGAAGTTGCGGTTCTTGAGCAGCTTCAGGTCGACGATGGGGTCGGGGTGGCTCCACTCCCACCAGCCGAAGAAGATGAGCAGGCAGACGGCGAGGATGGCGGTGGTGCGGATCATGGGATCGCCGAACCAGTCCTTCTCCTGGCCCTTGTCGAGGGTGAACTCGAGGAAGCCGACGCCGAGGGCGACGAGGCCGAGGCCCATGAAGTCGACCTTGAGGTGCTTGGAGGCTTCTTTGCGCGCCTTGAGGAAGGGCGGGTCTTCGACCATGCGGTTGGTGAGGTAGAGCGAGAGCAGGCCGACCGGGAACGTTGATGAAGAAGATCCAGTGCCAGTTGAAGTTGTCGGTGATCCAGCCGCCGAAGGTGGGGCCGATGGCGGGCGCGCACGACGACCGCCATGCCGTAGAGCGCGAAGGCCTGGCCGCGCTTTTCGATGGGGAAGGTGTCGGCGAGGATGGCCTGTTCGCTGGTGGCGAGGCCGCCTCCGCCGAGGCCCTGCAGGATGCGCGCGACGATGAGCAGCGGAAGCGTGTTGCGCGATGCCGCAGAGCATGGAGCAGACGGTGAACATCGCGACGCAGGACATGTAGAAGCGCTTGCGGCCGATGCGGTTGGCGAGCCAGCCGGAGATGGGCAGGACGATGGCGGAGGAGACGAGGTAGCTGGTGAGGACCCAGGTGGCTTCTTCCTGCGCTGGCGCCGAGCGTGCCGGCCATGTGCGGCAGGGCGACGTTGGCGATGGAGGTGTCGAGCACCTCCATGAACGTGGCCAGCGTGACGACGATGGCGACCAGCCAGGGATTGTGGTGCGGCTTCCAGTGCAGCTCGTCGAAGGTCAGCTCAGCCATGGCATACCGCTGCTAGATTGTGCCGTGGGCGAGAAAAATCCATAGTCTGATTCTAAATTTGATGAAGCAAACTCCCAAATTGATGCGGAAATGAAGCCAGGGTGGGCGTGAGCCTTAAGCGAACGAGCTGAAAGCTGTAAGCCAAATGGTGCCCTGGGCTACAGTGGGCCGGGACCGGGATTGGCGGGCTTCGCAGTGCGCGGGGGCTCGTTGGGGGAGAAGAGTGGAGCGAGATTCAGCGCCGCGGCGGAGTCGGGGTGCGCGGGGTCGAAGGGCTTGAAGTCGTCGACGATGAAGCTGGCGAGCGGGAGCTTGTTCTGCTGGATGCCGGTGACGATGCACTTCGCGAATTCGTATCCGCCATATGCGGTGGAGTGCGTGCCGTCGGCCAGGATTTTGGGGGCGTCTAGGCCGGCTGACTCGTAGAGTGTGTCGCTCATTGCGTAGAGGTCGATGAGGGCGACGTGCTGCTCGGCGGCGACTTCGCGCATGGCCTGCGGATAGCCGCCGTGGCCGTGGGTGGGAGCGCCGGTGCCGCGCGTGCCGCGATCCATGGCGGTGACGAGCACGGGCGTTGCGCCGCGCAGGCGGGCTTCATCGATATAGACGCGGAGGTAATCCTTGTAGGTGGTTTCGGGATCGACGTAGGTTTGCGGCCAACTTGCTTTGGAATCGTTGTGGGTGAACTGGATGAAGAGGTAGTCGCCCTGCTTCATCTGGCTGAGAATCTTGTCCAGGCGGAGGGCGTTGGCGAAGGACTTCAGCGTCTCGCCGGATTGCGCGTGGTTGGCGACCGCGACGCCTCCGTTGAGGAATACGGGCAGAACCTGGCCCCAGCTTACGTCGCCTCCGCCGTCGCGGTCGGTGACGGTAGAGTCGCCGGCGATGAAGATGGTGGGGATGGTGGGGGCGGAGGTGATCTCGATCGTGCGCAGCGCGGCGTGCGGGCTGACGACTTCGATGGTGAGTTTGCCGTCCCAGTCGCGCGCGTTGCCACTGTCGAACTGATCGAGCGAGACCTCTTCACGTCCAGTGGCGTTGAGCGGCAGTTTGGGAAGACGCGGCGACCGGACGTTGACGATGAAACCGCGCGAGCCGATCATGCCGGCTGGAACTTCGGTGCGCAGGACCATGAGGCGGCCGGACTCGGCCTTGATGGTGGTGGTGGTTGCGGTGGTGGAGTCGCCGAAGGTGACGATGATGGTGTAGTTGCCTTCGGGAACCTTGGCGGAGAACTGGAAGGGCTTGTCGCTGGTGGTGGTGTTGCCGTTGTCGCCGGCGGTAACGGATGCGCCGGGCTCGTAGCCGTAGCCGGTGGCGTCGTCGTAGATCGCGGTAGGCGCGACGCGGGTGAAGCCCGGCTTCGCACTCCCGGGGCCGGAGTTGAATGCGAAGAAGAGATGGACGGGCGCGGAGACGGCCTGCGGCGGCGCGTAGATGGGCGACTTCGAGGATTGCGCGATCGCTGCTGTGGAGACGAGTGCGACGCTAAAGAGGACGGACAGGCAGCGCAGTGGGTTCATCCCACGTATTGAATCACAGGATTGGCGCGACGGCTGAAAGGAAGAAGACGGGCAGGGTCCGAGGAGGTTCCCTGCCCGCCTTTGGCGCTCCAACCGGCACAGAGGGACCGGGGGAGATCTTTGAAAAGGGTCTGTCGGAGAAGGCTCAGCGGACAGGGGAAGGGTGACGCAGGTTAGGCGTTGGCGAGCGCGACGCCGATGCCATTGAAGGCATTGGTGATGGAGAGGGCCAGAGACCGCATGGATGCGACTGAACCGAGGCCGACGAGGGCTGCGACCAGAGCGTATTCGATGAGGTCCTGTCCGGAGTCTTCTGCGATCAGCTTGGTAACGAACTGCTTCATGGAAGTCCTTTCTGAAGTCGCTTGCGTGTGGCACCCTTTGGCTGCGGTCCTTAGCGACTTCTAAGAAAGTAGCGCTTCCTGGGGTTAACTCCAATCACTAGAACGTGTTACGAGACTAATTTGTGACTACAATCACATCGTTTCGGGTTCCCCCATCCGTGGGATGAGTTGGGTTGGCTGGACAACGCAGTACGCCTGGTCAGGCTGGCACGCAGTGACGAACGTCACGTGCTTTCCGGATTTTCCTGATACTTCCATGGAGTTCCCTGCCCCGGTGGCCGATGAAACGATTGAAGAGTGCCGCAGTCGAGAATTTCGCGGCACGGAAAAGTTTCTCGGGACCCCTTTGATGAACCTCCGCACGCGCTTTCTTCTTTTCGCAACACCCTTCCTTCTTCCAACTCTTCTTCTCCATGGTCAGGCTGTCGCACTTCCTCCTGTGCAGGCGCCGGTCTGGATGATGGTCACTCCGGAAAACTCCGGTGTTTCGGCTGTATTGCCGGCGGGCGCGACCTACCGTTTCGGCGATACGCAGAACAATCTGTGGAGTTCGCCGGTAACGGTGACCGAACCGACCACCTTCAGCCCTGTCTATTTTCCCGCTAACGTCTTTCCGTTCGCCGATCCCGATCCAGGGACGGCGAAGGAACTGGACGTGCTGCAGACGGCCGGGCCGCAGACGATCATGGTGACGACTGCGGGTACGACAGCTTCACTGGTCGTGCCGGGGCTGGTGACGGTTCCGACGTCGATTCCGGTGCCTGCGGGAACCTCGTATACGCTGACGTTCTCAAGCTTTGCGATCGCGCCGGGCACTGCAGCAGGCGCGCCGATGGTGGCGTTTGTGAATGCGCCGCCGACGCTGGCGAACCAGGCCTGGCAGGGTACGCAATTGAACCTGACCATCGACGGCGTGACGCTGGTTTGCACCGCGGGGACGGGATCCACGAGCGACGCGATGACGCTGAGTTGCACGGTGCCCACGCCGCCTAGCTCATCGAGTCAGCCGTCGACAGCGGGGCAGTAAAGCCCAGTTAATTGGTGCTGATCGGGAGCAGCTAGTTCCCGTAGGCAGTTGCGTGGGCGGAGAGCCATGCGCGGGCTGCGACGATCTGGGGCAGGTTGGTGTCGGCGTTCTTCCACGCGTCGAGCATGGTCTGGAAGTCGGCGTTGGCTGCGGGGAAGTCGCCTTCGGCCGCGTCGGCCTGGGCTATGCCGTAGAGCGGGAAGCCGGAGTTGGGTCGCTCAACCAGCGCGGCCTGGTAAGCCTTCTTCGCGTCCGAGTAGCGCTTGGCGCGCATCAGGGAATCGCCGCGCGTCTCGCCGACGGGGCGGATGTAGTAAGGCGGCTCGCGATAGCCGAGGGCGAACTCGGCTTCGGTGGCTTTGACGAAGGCCGCGTCAGCATCGGCGGATTTGCCCTGGGCCATCAGCAGTGAGCCGCGGAGTTCCATGGCGGCGACGTCCATAAAGCTGTGCACCGGCACGGCGAGGACATCTTTGGAGACCTTCATTCCCGGCATGCTCATCGGCGGGTCGACGGGCTTGGTTGCAACGCTGGCGTCGAGCGTTTTGCTGAACTCAGCCGCGGCGGCGGTATCGCCTTTGTCGAGAGCTGCCATGCCTCGCGTGTAGTCGAGGAGTTCAGTGCGGAGCGCGACGAGATTAGGCAGTTCAGCCGGGGGCTTCGAGGCTTCGAGGAGTTCGGCGGCGCGCGCCCAGTTGGCGGAGCGAACCTCAACCGGGAGCAGCGGGTTGAGGCGCGTCATGCCGTCACGCGGAGTTCCGCGGTAGAGGGTGGTGACACGGCCGCCGCGCGCCGCGTTCAGCTTGGCGGACATTGCCGTGGCTTCGTCGAGGCGGCCCGCTTCCAGCAAGTCGGCGATCAGGTACATCAGGTTGTGCACATAGTTCCAGTTGTCGTCGACCGAGACGTTCTGGGCCTTCATGTACGCCTCTTCGACGGCGACGCAGCCCTCAAAGGAGACGCGCGCCTGCTCGTAGTTGCCGGTGCGGTAGTAGATGTGGCCGGGCATGTGGACCATGTGTCCGGATGCGGGCGCTAGCGAGCCGAGCTTGCCGGCGCTGGGCAGTGCGGCTTCGGGATGCTGGCCTGGCTCCTGCGCGTGGATCCAGTAGTGGTTGGCGGCGGAGTCGTCGGGATGCGTGGCGAGTACGGAGGCGAGGATGGCCTGCGCCTCGGCGGTTCCCGGCTTAGGCTTGGCCTGCTTGTCGAACCCGTCGATGAGGGATTCGGCGAGGAAGATTTTGGCTTGCGTGTCGTCGGCCCCGTCTTTTGAATCCAGCTGGGCGACGAGCTTGCGCAGGTTCTTGGTTTCCTTGGAGTCGACGTGCGGCTGGGAGACGCCGGTTACGGTCCAGGCGTTTTGCTTTGGACTCTTCGCGCTCTTCTTCTCGTCGGCGTCGGTCTTCTGTTCTTCTTTGGCTGCGGCGATGTAGAGCTTTTCGGCAGGAGTGACGTGTTTCGAGAGCTTTTCGGCCTGCTTCAGCGCGGCGGCGGCCCAGGCGTCGTCAATTCCGCGGAAGCCGATAGCTTTGTAGAGGCCCCAGTAACACATGGCGCAGTTGGGATCGACGCGGACGGCCTGCTCGAAGGAGCGCTCGGACTCGTAGTCCCAGAAGTCGTGGAGTTCGTTGAGGCCCTGGTTGAACCAGCGCTGCGCTTCGGGGCTGGAGGTGGTGATGGCGAGCGAGCTGTTGCCGAGGCCGGTAATGACCAGTGGCGGCGGAAGCTTTTCGGGCGGAGTTCCCTCGCCCATATCCATGCCGGACATTCCCTGCGCTGTTGCGGCCGAACAGGTTGCAATGAGAATGAAGGCGGCCAGCGCCGTCGCACGTACCAAGCTTCGCATCTTTCGCTCCTTCTTGCGTTCGGGGCGGACTCGGAATTGCCACAGCGCGTCACTCTAGATTGCCACAGCGCGCTGGGATTCGGGCGGGATGGGCTAGAGTTATCTGCATGGTACTGGCGAAGGCGTGGCTGGCGATTGCGGCAGGCGTTGTGCTGAGCGGGTTTTCCGTGAGCGCGCAGATGCGCTGCCCGATGGACACGCGCGATGACGACCTGGCGACGCAGTTCATCGTGAGCGCTGGATCGGTGGAGATGCCGATTGGCGCGTTTCTGCTGGTGCGGAAGGGATCGGATATCGGTGCGATTCGACTGACGGGGTTGGAGCCGCTGAGTGCGATGCGGTTCGGCAAGTCAACGTACGAGTCGTTTCAGGCCGACGGCGAGGGTTCGTTCAATGGGAAACGCGGGAAAGTGGGCGAAGTAAGCCTGACCGCGCCTGCAACCAAGGGTCCGGTGATAGTGGACCAAACAAAATCCAGGGTCTGGATCGGCAAATGGAGCTTTAGCTTTTCGACTCCGATCGTGCTGGCCATGACGTCGGACGGTCAGGACCATGGTTTCGAGTTTGCGCCGACGTCGGCTTGCGCTGTTGGGGACATTGACGCGTATGACAAGCGGTTGCGCTGGTACCGCTTCGATCCGAACACCAAGGTTGTGCTGGCGCTGGCGGATCTCGCGAAGTGAGGACCAGTCAGGCGGGTTCTTTCTCGGGGAAAAAGATGGGCGGCAGGACGAGGTAGACGGGCGTCCACTCGAAGAGGAAGCCCCGGGCGAACTGGTAGTCGGCGTAGAAGCCAGGAAATTCGACTTCGTCGCCGTGATCGAGCGCCTCGACGAGGGTGTGGGCGAGGCTTGGCGGCATGATCTTGCCGAATGCCTTCTCGAAGTGGCCGCAGTTCTTGGCAAACCACTGCTGCGTGTCGTTCTGGGAAACTGCGTTGAAGGTGACGCTCTTGAGTTTTCCCTCGTACTCGCCTACGGGGTAGAGCGTGGGGGTTGCGGATATTTTGTACGCCTCTGCCATGTTGGTTGACATCCGATTTCTGAATCGTCCTGAGTGCTGGCCCACTCCTCGACTGGACGGTTCCATTTGCCAGCGAAAACAGGCTATCGGCAAAAGCTTGGATTTATTTGTGACCGCCATCACATTGGTCCGATAATCGACGCGCGAATGAAGTATGCCGGCGGCGATGCCAGCTTGCGTACCGCCGTTAAGGCTTGATAGCGTGGCATGGGTATTCGAAAATCGGACAGTAAATTCCACAACGCAAGGAGACAGATTATGCCCCAGGTACGGCTTCTTGTCGGTACGCGCAAGGGAGCGTTTGTGCTCACCTCGGATGAAGCACGGAAGAAATGGAAGGTAGAGGGGCCGCACTTCGCGGGGTGGGAGATTTACCACATGAAGGGCTCGCCGGCGGACCCGAACCGCGTCTATGCGTCGCAGTCGTCAAGCTGGTCGGGACAGGTGATGCAGCGGTCGGACGACGGCGGTTCCACGTGGAACGTGGTGGGCAACAAGTTCGAGTACGACGGCGTTCCGGGCACGCATCAGTGGTACGACGGCACGCCGCATCCGTGGGAGTTCAAGCGGGTGTGGCATCTGGAGCCGTCGCTGACCAATCCGGACGAGGTGCTGGCGGGCGCGGAGGATGCTGGGCTGTTCAAGTCGACCGATGCTGGGCAGAACTGGACGGAGCTGAGCGGGTTGCGGACGCATACGACCGGCTCGGCGTGGCAGCCGGGCGCGGGCGGACTGTGTCTGCACACGATCATCCTGGACCCGACCGATCCCAACCGAATCGTGATTGCGATCTCGGCGGCGGGGGCTTTCCGGACGGACGACGGCGGCGCGACCTGGAAGCCGATCAACAAGGGGCTTTATTCGAAGTACATTCCGAACCCAACGGCCGAGGTGGGACATTGCGTGCACCATATTGCGGCGCATCCGTCGCGGCCGGGCGTGCTGTTTATGCAGAAGCACTGGGACGTGATGCGATCGGACGACGCGGGCGATAACTGGTACGAGGTGAGCGGGAATCTGCCGACGGACTTCGGGTTCGCCATCGATGTGCATGCGCATGAGCCGGAGACGCTGTACGTGGTGCCGATCACCAGCGACTCGCTGCACTTTGTGCCGGACGGCAAGCTGAGGGTGTTTCGCAGCCGGTCGGGCGGAAACGACTGGGAGCCGCTGAGCAAGGGCCTGCCCGACCGCGATTGCTATGTGAACGTGCTGCGGGATGCGATGGCCGTCGACCGGCTGGACGAGTGCGGCGTGTACTTCGGAACCAGCGGCGGACAGGTGTACGCGTCGGCGGATTCGGGCGATAGCTGGACGGCGATTGTGCGGGATTTGCCGGCGGTGCTGAGCGTTGAGGTGCAGACGCTGGGGTAGGTGCGAGGTGCATGGTTCGAGGTTCGAGCTGGACTGCGAGGTGCGAATACCTAATGCTGCTTTGGCAGGCCCAGGTCCCTCCTTGCTTCCGTGTCGATAATGTCGCGACAGCGGTCCACGCTGTCACTGTATTGTCTTAGCCTTTCATCCTGGTCCAGGCCCTCGCCGACAGGTGGAGCAGGATACCAGCTGGCTGTCAGCTCCCGGATGGCGACATTCGACGCTTTCGATATGCGGAATGCTCCCTCGTGGAAGATTCTCTTTAGAACTTCTACTTTCTCCGACACGGTCGCCCAATGTTGCAGTTGATCGTCGACGGGCACGAAGACTGCTCCCATATTGCTCATCCGAGCCAGACTGACCTGTATCTGGGACAGGCTATCTATGATCTTCCGGTAAGCCTCTTCCTGGCGCTCCCACCACCTTTTGGAAGAAAATTCGCGGAGCGCGCGCTTGACGGTGAACCAGGCCGCCAATCCTGCGACGAAAACATCTTTCGCAATCTCGAAGAGCAGGTTGGTTGCGGCTGCGGGAGTGAGCATACGCAGCATTCTAGCCAGCCTGGTCCGCTGTGCCAATTGTGGCACCTTTCTGAAAATGCCGGCTCAGATTGGCCCCTCTAACATTTTGTCGGGGCGTGCATCGCATCTGGGGCGTGGCGGCGTCTTATCTGGGTATGAGCCAGAGCAGCGGAGCTGTGTTTCGGGATGTGCCGGAGACGAACGACTCGTTCCGGGTAAAGTATGCGGAGGAGTGCCGGCTGTGCGGGATTATTGAGTCGGAGCAGAGTACGGCAGAGGAGAAGTACCGGGCGCTGATCCAACTTGCGTACTTGTCCGGAGCGCTGGCTGCAAATGGGCTTGCGGACGCTGCGTGAAGGGCAACTCTTCAACCGAGAGCTGGGCACCCGCAAACAAATACAGAGATTCTGACTCTTCGAGTCAGAATGACGCGTGGGCGGGGTTCAGGCGCGGGCGCGGGCGAGGATGGCTGCGCTGGCGGCGGGGACGGTTTGGGTTTTCGAGGGGGCGACGGGGCCGAACTTGACCGTGGTGGAGGTGAGGCCTTCGGCGGTGAGGCGGTGGGAGATGCGGTAGCCGGGGAGGGTAATTTCGAGGTCTTCGGCTGCGTCCTTGTTGATGATGGCGATGAGGGTCTTTCCATCTTTGAATTTGGCTGCGTAGGCGGTGGCGTTGACGTCGCCGGGGTCGAAGTCGAGGTCGATGAGGGTTGCTCCGGCGAACTGCTGGGCGAAGCGCATGCCGTAGGAGACTGGTTCGGCGATGTATGCGTTGCCGATGTGCGCGATGGGCGTGTAGTAGGGATGCGGGTGGCTGGCGGGATCGTCATGCACGAGAGCGTCGCCGGGGAGGGTGCCGCCGAGGGAGTTGGCGACCATTTTGCCGTCGCCGCCGTGCAGGTTGACGCCTGAGTAGCCGCGCGAGGCGAGCAGGAGCAGATAGTCGGCGGACCAGAGCGAGGCGGCGAAGACGTCGGAGAAGCCGGGCTTGCCTCCGCGGTAGCAGGAGTTGCCCTCGGTCATGCGATAGGGAACGTGGCTGCCGAGCTTGGTGGCGGCGGCATGGATGTCGTCGGCGAGCTTGTCGACGTGGGGATCGGGGTGAAGCAGGCGGTCGATGGTGGCCTTGGGATTGTCGGGCGGACCGATGAAGTAATAGTGGTGGGTGAGCGCTCCGACGTCGGGACGGTCGGCGGGGGCCAGGGCGAGCAGGCGGTCGACCACGACGGCGTACCAGGCGGGATTTCCGGCGGTGTCGGGGAGGCCGAACTTTGCGCCGGGAACCGCGGCGCGGATAGCGTTGGCGAAGCTTAGCCACTCGGTGAAGTAGGTGTCGGCGGACCAGGTTTTGGGGTCGCGGATGGTGGAGCCGAAGCGGTCCGCCTCGTTACCAACCTGGAAGTATTCGAGTTTGGGCCCCAGAGTCTTGGCGACGAAGACGGCTTCTTCGGCGGCGAGGGCTGGGGTGTTGGTGCCGAGGTTGATGCCGTACAGGCATGTCCAGCCGGTGGCGTCGAGGAAGGCGCGGAGATTGCGGACGGCCTCGGGCGTGACCGCGTAGGAGAGATCGGGGGGCGGATCGCCCATCTTTGCGGGGCGCGTGGCGCGCGGGGGTGGGACTGAGTCGGGGGTGGGCTTCCAGTAGCCGTAGTCGGAGGTGTTGCCGCCGAGGCGGAGGACTCCGTGAGGCGCGAGGGCTTTGAATTGCGCGATGAGGCCGGAGTTGGCGGGCGCGAAGAAGGTGGGGTCAGAAAGCTGCTGCGTCTCGTAAGACAGGCCGACGAAGTTGGCGGGGATGGCGGAACCGGGCTTGTCGGGATGGAGGGTCGGCTTGACCTGGTATGGGGCGTTGGTGAGAGTCTGCCCGAGGCTCTTGAGGGATGCGGCGGCTGCGGTTGCGGCGGAGGCAATTAGAAAACGGCGGCGGTCCATGGGGAGAAGGATAGGAGGTAGAGGGGTTTATGGCAACCGTAGCTACGTTGAGATGTTTGATGTATGATGTTTGATGCTGGAGGATAACATGAGAACGACACTTGCAATTGACGATGATGTTCTGGCGGCAGCCAAAGAAATTGCGGCTACGCAAAGGAGGAGCATCGGCGAGGTGATCTCGCTGCTTGCGAGAACCGCGTTGCGTCCCACCGTCTCGACCAGAAAGACTCGGAATGGAGTTACTTTATTGCCAGTGGGTCCAGGTAGCCCGCGGGTTACGTCTGAGTTGGTGCGCCAGTTGGGTGAGGAGCTGATGTGATTCGGTTTCTGCTCGACGTAAACGTTCTGATAGCTTTGATCGATCCGGCCCACATGCAACACAACATGGCTCATGAGTGGTTTGCACGTTCGGGGAATGAGGCCTGGGCAACGTGTCCATTAACCGAGAACGGCGTGCTACGAATTGTAGGGCACTCGCGGTATCCAAACTCGCCGGGAACTCCGGCAGCCGTTGCGGAGATATTGCAGGATTTGCGGGCACTCTCGGGCCATGAGTTTTGGGCAGACGATGTTTCTCTTTTCGATTCGCGGTACATCGACCCATCTCGATTTTTGGATTCGTCGCAGATTACGGACAGCTATCTCTTAGCTTTGGCTGTGGCACACGGCGGAAAGCTGGCCACATTTGACCGGCGTGTGGTGACGAGCGCAGTAGTTGACGGAGCTGCGGCCTTTCATTGGATTGGTTGACGTATGGATATAAATGCCAGGCGGACGGTTCGGGTAGATTTGCCGGCTCATTTGCGGGTGTTGGCGCGCGTGCCGGGGCATGAGGTTTGCGTGGAGGTGGGCGATCCGGCGACGGTGCGTGGGGTACTGGATGCACTGGAGGCGATGTATCCCGCGCTGCGGGGGACGATTCGCGACCAGGTGACGGGGCAGCGGCAGGCGTACATGCGGCTGTTTGCCTGCCAGCAGGATATTTCGTTTGAGCCGGCGGATGCGGAGTTGCCGGTGGCGGTGGTGAGTGGGAAAGAGCCGCTGATTATTCTGGGTGCGGTTGCCGGGGGCTAGCGGCCAAATTGCGCGTCTCGGGGTGGATAAGGCTGAAGGCATGATTCCTGAGCTGTAAGCTCAAAGCTATCCAGCTATCAGTCATCAAGCCATCGGCTAGGGATAACGAACTTAGTGCAGGTTCAGTGGCGTGAAGGCACCGGCTTTTGAAAGGGCGAGTTGAATGGGCCTCGGCGGTCCCATGGGCGGGACAGTGACTTCGACCCAGAGTTCTTCGCCCTTCTTCAGCGGGAATGGCGTTTTTGCGGCGTCGTCGATGAAGTAGTCGACGGTTTTGGCGAGCGTGGCGCGATTGCAGGGGCGGTGTCCCCAGACCGTCAACTCGTCGGTAAGTTCGGGGCGTTCGTCGTAGCTGGCGAGGAGCGGGACCAGCTTGCCGTTTTGCGCAACGGGCCTGACGTTCCACCGCCAGTAGCCGGGGTCGGGTGGATTGGAACCGTTGATCGCGCCGGAGTGATAGCTCTCGTCGTGAGGCAGGGCGCAGGCGTCGACGGATAGTTGCAGCGAGAGATAGCGGCCTCGCAACGGCATGTTGGGATCGTACTGCGCGGAGCGGACCCAGACACGCGGGCAGGTCTTGCGCTCGTAGATGTATTTTCCAGCGATGCTGAGGACGAGTGCAGCCTGGACGAGCAGCAGCGCGATGGCGCGTTGGGTGCGGGTCATTGGGCCGCTCCCGAAATGCTCGCGACCAGACGCCGACGCGTCTTTTCGAGGATCCAGCCGCCGGCCAGGAAGAGCACGCCGAGCGCGATGAGACCGAGCGAGCGGTCGAGCTTGCCCATGATGTCGGAGAAGTAGAACCACATCACGGTGACGGCGAACGCTGCGATGGCGTAGTTGACGATGGCTTTGCTGGCCTCGCGCACGCCCCACCAGGCGAGGAAGACGCAGGTGGCGGCGACCAGGGCATAGAGCGAGAGCGACGGCTCAGGTTCGCTCCACGGAGCGAGGTGAGCGTCCACCGCGATGCGCGCGTGCAACCAGGGCAGTGCGAACACCATGATGGCTACCGCGCCGGTGGGGATAATGCTCCTGCGGCCGACAAACCACGCGAAGGCGAAGGTGAGCAACATGATCCCGCAGGCCCAGAGGCGCAGGGACAGCGGTATGAAGCCCCAGTCGTGTCCATAGCCGTAGTAGCTCCAATGCCAGCCCTCGTTCGCGAGGATGCCTGTCGCCGTGGCGAGTGCCACGCTTGCCACCGCGAAGAGGATGCCGAAGACGACGCGCCGATGCGTGTGGAGAAACGACGTGAGATAAACAGCGGCGATGATGGCGATCATGCGCCAGAGGTAGACATCGGAGCCGCTGTACCGGTCCGTGCGATAGGTCCACTCGGAGATGATCCAGGCAGGAACGAGGAGAAGCGCGAGCGTCTGCTGGAACTGGTCGCCGAGCAGCGCCCATCCGGCGATCGCGCAGAGGGCCCAGAGCATCACGGCGGCAGGCCAGTGCTCGTTCATGTTGAAGATCTGGCCGATGAGGGCGATGGCTGCGCCGCTGGCTATGGTGCCGAGCGCGTGCATGGTGGTGGCGAAACCGGGGAAGCGATCGCTGGAGGCGATTCCCGCGAGGTGGAAGAGCGCGAGCATGGCCATGACGAGGCCGAGCCGGCCGATGGGCGATACGTCGTCCCAATGTGCAGCGACGAAGAGCAGGATGCCGGCGCCGAGCAGGATTCCGCCGAGCACGAGCGCAATGATGACCTGCCAACGGCGGCCAGCGGGTGCGGCCTGCGCTTGCTCGTAGTTGCGGATGGCGGTTTCGGTAGGCTCGTCGATAAGGCCGGCGGCTCGCCAACGTGACAGAGATCGTTCCAGGGTCTGCATCATCTTCCGCCGGAAGTAGAGCACATGCCCGGCGGGGATACAAGCAGATTTCGCGTTGCGTGAAACAATGTGGGCTGGACTGGCCGTCTATTCCGATACCGACGATTTTTGAGGTGGGATTTCTGTTGATGCTGACGCGGAGGCGGTTCGCACAACTCGGGACGATGGCGTCGGCTTCGGCTGCGCTGGGGATGGAGCGTGGGATGCGTGGGCAGATGAAGATGCCTGCGGCTTCGGCGCCGCCGATCCCGGCAAACGGCGCGGCGGCGGATTTCACTTTGGATATTGCGCCTTATGTTCTGGAGGCTTCGCCGAAGCACAAGTATCCGACGATTGCTTATAACGGGCAGGTGCCGGGGCCGCTGTTCAGGATGAAGCAAGGACGCAAGGTGATTGTCGACATTCATAATCACTCGGCGGATGCAGAGATTGTGCACTGGCATGGGCTCTTTTTGCCGGTGGATGTGGATGGCGCTGCGGAGGAGGGTTCGCCGATGATTGCGCCGGGAGCTTCGACTCGGATTGCGTTTACGCCCGATCCGGCGGGGTTTCGGTGGTTCCACACGCATACTTTTGCGGGGAACGATATGCGCAAGGCGCAGTACGGGGGGCAGCATGGATTTTTGATGATCGATCCGGAATCTGCGACGCGAGCAATGCGCCAAAGTATCGATCGCGAGGTTTTTCTCGCGCTGCATGACTGGGGCGGGCGGGAGATGCCTTCGGCTGATGGTTCGGCGATGCCGGACTATGACTTTGCGACGATCAATGGGAAGATGCTGGGGTTCGGCGAGCCGATGCGGGTGAAGCAGGGCGAGCGGGTGATGATGCATGTGCTGAACTCGAGCCCGACCGAGGTGCATTGGGTCGCGCTGGCGGGGCATAGCTTTCAGGTGGTCGCGCTGGATGGCAATGCGGTGCCGCAGCCGAAGACGGTGCAGATGCTGCGGCTTGCGCCTGCGGAGCGCGTGTGCGCAGTGGTGCAGATGAACGCGCCCGGCGTGTGGGTGCTGGGCGAGGTGAGGAAGCATGTGCAGGCGATGGGGATGGGGATCGTGGTGGAGTATGCGAACGCGAGTGGCGCGGCGAAATGGATTCAGCCGGAGGATCTGGTTTGGGATTACGCGCAGTTTGCGGCGGCGCCGGGTTCGGTGGGGAGTGCGGGAGACATGACGGAGATTCCGCTGGCGATTGATTCGAAGTTTGAGGGGCACGGGAACGAGGAGGTGTGGCGGATTAATGGCAAGTCGTATCCGGATACGGAGTCGCCGGTGCTGGTGGCGGGGAAACGCTATCGGCTGGTGCTGAAGAATCTGAGTACGAACGACCATCCGATCCATCTGCATCGTCATACGTTTGAGGTGACGAATCTGGGTGGCGCGGCTATGCGAGGGTTGATGAAGGACGTGGTTCTGATTCCGGCGCAGAAGACTTCGACGGTGGAGTTTACGGCGAACGATCCCGGCAACACGCTGTTTCATTGTCACCAGCAAGATCACATGGACCGAGGATTCATGATGGTGTTTCGCTATGCATAGGGTGGCGTTTGGCTGCGTTGCGGCTGCGTTGTTGTTTGCGGGCAGTGCGCGGGCGCAGGGGAATTACGAAATTCAGGTGTATGGCGCGGATACGGTCGAGCCGAAGAATCTGATGGTGGAGCTGCACTCGAACTACACGCTGGATGGGCAGAAGTACGTCATCGACGGCGTGTATCCGACGAACCACCAGGAGCATGAGACGCTGGAGCTGACGGAGGGGCTGACGAGTTGGTCGGAGGTTGGGTTCTATGTGTTCACGAGCTGGCAGAATGGGCACGGCGTGCAGTGGGTGGGCGACCACATCCGGCCTAGGGTTCGAGTGCCGGATAGCTGGCATTGGCCGGTGGGCGTGAGTTTGTCGACGGAGATTGGGTATCAGCGGCCGGAGTACTCGCCGGATACGTGGACGTGGGAGATTCGGCCGATTGTGGACTATACGAAGGGGCGGTGGTACTTCGCGGTGAATCCTGCGCTGGAGCGGACGCTGCATGGGCCGGACGTGAATCAGGGGCTGGGGTTCGCGCCGGGAGCGACGTTTACTTACGACATCAACAGGCAGGTGAACGTGGGCGTGGAGTACTACGCCGACTATTGCCGTATCACTTCGCCGTGTGACCTGCACAATCAGCAACAGCAGATCTTCGCGGTGACCAACCTGAACGTGTCGCCGAAGTGGGAGATCAATATGGGCGTGGGGATTGGGCCGACGGCGGCGACGGATCATTGGATTGTGAAGGGGATTCTGGGGCGGCGCTTCGACTGGGGACATCACTCCGCCGTAGACTGAGGGGCATGCTGAGCTTGCGTTCTCTTTCTGTAATCGGCTTGCTGCTGTGCGCTTCCCTTCCTTCGGTTGCACAAAATGCGCTGCTTGATCTGGACCATACGGATTCGCAATCGGCGTTTGCGATTGCGGCGGATGGGCAGGCGGCGGCGATTTATGTTGCGCCGGAGAATCCGGAGACGGTGCGGGTTGCGGCGGACGCGTTTGCGAGCGATGTCGAGCGCGTGACGGGCGTGCGTCCGCAGATGCTGA
Source organism: uncultured Acidobacteriaceae bacterium (assembly GCA_963822225.1). Classification (GTDB taxonomy): domain Bacteria; phylum Acidobacteriota; class Terriglobia; order Terriglobales; family Acidobacteriaceae; genus Edaphobacter. The sequence goes on from CAWGGW010000007.1 coordinate 234,341, forward strand.
CTTCGCTGAAGGGGCGGCTGCCGGCGAATCTGATCGTGGTGGGCGTGGTGGGCCATGCGCCGGAGTTCGACAAGCTGCGCGCGGCGAAACGGCTGGTGACTACTGCGATCGACGGCAAGTGGGAAGCAGCGGAGACGGTGACGATACTGACGCCGCCGGCGAGCGTGCTGCCGGGAGTGAAGAACCTTCTGGTAATCGCGGGATCGGACCGGCGTGGGGCGGCGTATGCGCTGTTTGCGATCTCGCGGGCGATGGGCGTGTCGCCGTGGTACTGGTGGGCGGATGTTCCCGTGGCGAAGCATGCGGCGGTGTATGTGCGGCCAGGGATGCATGTGCAGGATTCGCCTTCGGTTCAGTACCGCGGGATTTTCTTCAACGATGAGGATTGGGGTCTGAGGCCGTGGGCGGCGAAGAAGATGGACCCGACCGTCGACAACGGCAAAGGAAACATCGGGCCGCGGACTTACGAAAAAGTGTTTGAGCTGTTGCTGCGGCTGCATGCGAATTCGCTGTGGCCGGCGATGCATCCGGGGTCGCTGGCGTTCAACGCGGTGCCGGAGAACGCTGTGCTCGCGGACAAGTGGGGCATCGTGATGGGCAGTTCGCATTCCGAAGCCTTACTCCGTAACAACGTGGGCGAGTGGAGCGAGAAGGCTCCGCCTGCAGGCGACGGGCCGTGGAACTACCAGACGAACTCCGCCGCGATGAATGCTTATTGGGATAAGCGTCTGGAAGTGAATGGGAAGTACGAGAATTTCTACACTGTCGGGTTGAGGGGGCTGCACGACTCGGGGCTGGAGGCGACCGGGTCGCCGCAGGTGAAGGCGAAGCTGGTCGAAGATGCGATGGCGGAGCAGAGGAAGCTACTGGCTGAGCGGGTGAATCCTGACATTGCCAGCGTGCCGCAGGTGATCTGGCTGTATAAGGAGATCGCTGGATTTGTATCGCGTGGGGATGAAGGTTCCCGACGACGTGACGCTGGGATGGACGGACGACAACTACGGCTACATCCGCGAGCTTCCGGATGCGGCGGAGCAGAAGCGCGCGGGCGGGTCGGGTATCTACTACCACGTGAGCTACTGGGGCGCTCCGCACGATTATCTGTGGCTGTGCACCACTCCGCCGGCGCTGATCCAGGAAGAGATGACCAAGGCGTATGACCACAATGCGCGGAGGTACTGGATTCTGAATGTGGGTGATTTGAAGCCGGCGGAGATCGACATCGATTACTTCCTGCAACTCGCGGTCGACGAGCCGAAGATGGCGGCGATGAGCCAGCGGGAGTGGCTGACGCAGTGGTTTACAGAGCAGTTCCATGTCGCAGATTCGGGTGCCCCAGGATTCGACGGCCTCATCGTCGACCCTCGGAAGTCGGCTTGCCGACGTGATGACTCGGTATTATGCGCTGAACTTCATCCGCAAGCCGGAGTTCATGGGCTTCAACGGCTATAACGATGGGATCAAGCGGACGGAGTTCAATCCACTGGCATGGCCAAGCGATGGGCAGGCAGATGAGAATCATCGCGCGTGCAGCGGCGTGGAATCTGCTGCGCGACGATGAAGCGAAAGTGATTCCGAAAGAGCTTCCGGAGCAATATGCGTCGGCGTTCTTCGAACTGGTCGGCTATCCGGTTGAGGGTGCGGCCGCGATGAACGAGAAGTTTCTTGCGACTGATCTGACTTACCTGGATGCGGCGCGGATGGATCCCGATGCGTTGAAGGCAGACACGGCGCGGGCGCACGCCGCGTACGACACGATCCAGACGCTGACGGCGAAGTACAACTCGCTGGAAGGTGGCAAGTGGGATGGGATGATGTCGGCTGCGCCGCGGGAGAGGCATGTGTTCGAGATGCCGCGGACGGCGACCGAAGCGGACGCAACGGCTCCGCTGCCGGCGAGTTGGGGCGCGGATGATACGGCTGCCGTCGCGCACCCGGTTAAGGTGGAGGGATTCCGCGAAGAGCACTTTGCGGTGTCGATGAACGCAGCGCACTTTACGGCGAAGTTCGACGGCAAGGCGGCGCAGTGGATTGTGCTGAAGGATCTGGGCATCTCGGGCGACTCAGTTGTCTACGGTGCGCCGGGGGTGCTGGCGAATGCGGCGGCGGCCAGCGGGGCAGATGAGTCTCCGTCGCTGGATTATGAGTTCACGACGGTGTCGTCGGGGCCGGCTGTGCTGACGCTGGATCTGTTGCCGACGTTTGCGGTGGATTCGGAGCATCGGCTGCGGTATGCGGTTGTGGTGGATGGCGGAGCGCCGGTAGAGATGGACCTTACGCCTTCGCCAACTGCGAAGAAAGCCGCAGGCGCAGGCGATGGGCCTAGCGATTCCGGGTGGGCGGAAAATGTGCTGCGGAATTCTGCGGTGGCGAAGATTCCACTTGGTTCGCTGGCGGAAGGGAAGCATACGGTAAGGCTGCTATATCGCGATCCCGGACTAGTGTTTGAGCATTTGGTGGTGACGTTCGCGGGCGCGCCGCCGGCTTATCCTGTGCCTCCGGAGACGCGGTGAGTGTATCTCGGAGACGCTGTTAGTCTTCTATCTACCGACGGTCGAAAACCCTTGGAGGAGTGCCCCTGATGATTTTTGTTCGCGCGATTGCGTCGTTGAGTTGTTCTGCGTTGGTTGTTGCGTCGCTGACGTTACCTGTGGCGGCGCAGAAGGCGAAGACGACGCCGGTTCCGAGCACGCCTGCGATCCCTGAGTATTACGGTCCGCAGCCTGCGACGGAGAAGCTGGATTTGACGATGTACGCGCGGATTCGCGAGGAGGGATTCAAGCACTCGCACGTGATGCAATTTGCAGAGGCTTTGAACGACGGCATTGGCCCGCGGCTGACCGGTTCGCCGAACATGGCGAAGGCAAATGCCTGGACGCGCGACACGCTGACGAAGATTGGCCTGGAGAACGCCCACCTGGAAGACTGGGGCGAGTTCGGCATGGGCTGGCAGCAGGTGAATACATGGGTGAGGATGGTGTCGCCCGATCCTGAGCCACTATGGGCACAGGCGGCGCCTTGGTCGACTTCGACCAGCGGCCCTGTGTCGGGCGAGGTGGTGTATATCGATCTGACCGCGACGCCGAACCTGGACTCGTACACAGGCAAGCTGAAGGGAAAGATTGTGCTGCTGGGTGCGATGCGCCCGACACCGGACATCACCGGCCCGCTGTTCCGTCGCTATACAGATGAGGAGTTGAAGGCGATGGAGAACTCGCCGGTAGCAGTGGGCGGGCCAGGCAATAGCGAGGCGATGGCGGCGCGGCAGAAGGCGCGGCAGGTGCGCGCCGACGCGGTGAAGAAACTGACGGCCGAAGGGGTGGTCGCGATCATTACGCCGACTCGCGACATGGGCGATGGAGGAGGCACAGGCATCATCGCGGACGACAATGGCGCGGACCTGGTACAGAGCGCGCAGAAGAAAGAGAACGCCGTGACGGTGCCGAACGCGGTGATGATGATCGAGCACTACAACCGGCTAGCGCGCATGGTACAGAACCACGTGCCCGTGACGCTGGAGTTGAATATCGATACGAAGTTTACCGGCGATCACGAGCATGGGTTCGACACAGTCGCGGAGATTCCGGGCACCGATCCGAAGTTGAAGGACCAGGTGGTGATGGTGGGCGGACACCTGGATAGCTGGATCTCCGGCACGGGCGCGACGGACAATGGCGCGGGCTCAGTGGTTGCGATGGAAGCCGTGCGCATCCTGAAGGCGCTGGACGTGAAGCCGCGGAGGACGATCAGGATTGCGCTGTGGTCGGGCGAGGAGCAAGGACTGTACGGCTCGCAGGGATATGCGAAGCTGCACTTTGGCACGTTTGCCGAGCCGACGCCGCCGGAGCCGGCAAGCACTCCGGAGTACATGCGTCGCAAGGGCGCGCTGACGACCACCAAGGAGTGGGAGACGCTGGACGCCTACTACAACCTGGACAACGGAACGGGCCGTGTGCGCGGCGTCTACACGCAGGAGAATATGCCGATCGGGCAGATCTTTGCGCAGTGGATCGCACCGCTGAAGGACATTGGCGTTTCGACCATCAGTTACCAGACCACCGGCGGCACCGATCATCTCTCGTTCGACGCGATGGGGCTGCCGGGATTCCAGTTCATCCAGGACCCGATGGACTATGAGACGCGCACGCACCATACGGACATGGACACGGTCGACCGCCTGCACGCGGCGGATCTGGCTCAGGCTGCGGTGGTGGAGGCGATCTTCCTCTACAACACCAGCGAGCGCGACCAGATGATGCCGCGTAAACCTTTCCCGCACCCGGAGAAGGAGACCGAGCTGACGGCGCCGATTCCGGACATTTACCCGGATGCCGTGAAGTAGCCGCTCAGGACTTCGCTGATTCAAATTTATGGAGGAGCTCGGCGATGGTTTTCCTGGAGATGGGGTGGACCATCGCCGGCGCTATCTCTGCCAGCGGTTCGAGCACGAAGCGGCGTTCTGTCAGCGCGGGGTGCGGCAGAGTTAGCTCCGGCGTGGCGAGAACTACGTCGTCCATCAATAGCAGGTCGAGGTCGATAATGCGCGGGCCTTTCAGGATGGCGGCTGTGCGGTCGCGGCCCATCGCCCGTTCGATTTCCAGCAGGGCACGCATCAGGGCTGGCGGGTTGAGGTCGGTTTCGAGCAGCAGTGCGGCGTTGAGGAAGCGAGGCTGCTCGGTGTAGCCGACTGGAGAGGTGTCGTGGAACGAGGAGATTGCGCGGACCTGGCCTAGGCCGCGGACGCGCTTCACCGCTTCATGCAGATTGGCGGCACGATCGCCGTATTGGGAGGCGAGGTTGGAGCCGAGGGCGATGGCGGCGATGGGCATGGGTTCGAGGTTCGAGGTTCGAGGTTCGAGGTTCGAGGTTCGAGGTTCGAGGTTCGAGGTTCGAGGTTCGAGGTTCGAGGTTCGAGGTTCGAGGTTCGAGGTTCGAGGTTCGAGGTTCGAGGTTCGAGGTTCGAGGTTCGAGGTTCGAGGTTCGAGGTTCGAGGTTCGAGGTTCGAGGTTCGAGGTTCGAGGTTCGAGGTTCGAGGTTCGAGGTTCGAGGTTCGAGGTTCGAGGTTCGAGGTTCGAGGTTCGAGGTTCGAGGTTCGAGGTTCGAGGTTCGAGGTTCGAGGTTCGAGGTTCGAGGTTCGAGGAATTTGACGCTGATGCTTCGCGCGCTTCGCTCAGGATGACACAGTCGTTGGTGGGTCGAGTGGCGCCAGGCGTTTTTCGTAGCAGAAGAAGCGGAGGCCGGGACGGAAGTCGAGGCCGATCTCGCCGGCGAGAGTGTAGCCGAGCTTGGGCAGCAGGCGCTGGGTGGCTGGGTTCTGCGTGTTGGTGTCGACGCGGAGTATGAGGATGTCGCGCTGGCGGGCGATGGTCTCGGCGTGCTGCATGAGGGCATGAGCGAGGCCGGTGCCGCGGAAGGCTGGATCGACGGCGAGGCGGTGGACGACGATGGCGGGCTCGTGAATATCCCAGCCAACATCGGCGTATTCGGGGGATTGGTCAGTCGTGATCGCGGTGACCGCGGCGATGACGCCTTCCTGCTCGGCTACCCAGAGCTCGCCCTGATCGATGTCGCGTTCGAAGACCTGCTCGTTAGGGTAGTGATCGTCCCACTGGAGGTTGCCGCTGGCGCGCATGAGCGGGACGACTCGGCGGACGAGGGACATCAGGGCCGGGACATCGGAGTGTGTGGCTTCGCGGATTGAGAAGGTTCGAGATTCGAGGTTCAAGGTTCGAGTGTAATAGGCGCGTAGTCTGCATTATGCGTGTGGCAGCAGAAATACCGGGATTCTGACTCTACGAGTCAGAATGACGCTTCAACAATAGCTGCGGCATATTTTTGTTCTACGCGTGGGCAGGTTGCGGGGTGGCCAGAGTGGCGGCGGTCTCGGCGGGCTCCTGCTGTTCGTCGAAGCCGTGGGCCAGGTCCCAGGCGGAGCGGTCGCGCAGCAGGCGCTGAACCAGCGCGGTGTGCATGGCGTGGCCCGCGCGCTCGGCGATGACGCGGCCCTGAATGCGGCGGCCGGCGAGGGCCAGGTCTCCGATAAGGTCGAGCACCTTGTGGCGAACGAACTCGTCTGGATAACGAAGAGGTCCATTCTGTACGCCATCCTTGGTGAGGATGATGCAGCAGGACTCGGTCGCGCCGCGGATGAGTCCCATGTCGCGCAGCTTGGCCTCGTCCTCGCGGAAGCCGAAGGTGCGCGCCGGAGCGATGAGTTGGGCGTAGTCGCCGGTTTCGAGGTCGCCGCGGAAGGTGGCCGAGCCGATGGGCTGGGGAAAATCGATGGTGTAGTCGATGCCGTAGCCCTGGCCGGGGTAGACGCCGATGAACTTGGTGCCTTCGCGGACCTCGACTTCCTTGAGGATGCGAATGTATTCGCGCTTGCGCCGTTGCTGTTTGAGGCCGACGCGCTGGAACGCCTCGATATACGGGAGCGCGGAGCCGTCGAGGATGGGCAGCTCAAGGTTGTCGAGTTCGATGATGACGTTATCTACGCCGTAGCCGATGAGGGCGCTGAGCAGGTGCTCGGTGGTGGAGATCAGGACGGAGCCGCGCATCAGCGAGGTGGCGTAGGACACCTTCGCGACGTTGCGACCATTGGCGGGAATCTCGAAGTTGTCGAGGTCCGTCCGACGGAAGACGATTCCCGATCCGGCCGGCGCTGGGACGAGGCGCATGGAGACTTCTGCGCCAGAGTGGAGGCCGATTCCGTGGAAATCGATCTCGGACCGGATTGTCTGCTCGGAATGCGCGTTCTGTACCAAAAAGAGTGCTCCGGGTCTTTCGGTATTCAAGATTACAACGGGATTTCCGGGTTTGGAGTGTGGCAAATTTGCCACAGTTGCACATTTTGTGTGGCTGTTTTGTGACGGTGATCGCGGTGTGCCGGCGACGTTTGCGTTACCATCCGAAGACAGAAACGAGCGATAAGAAGATGGAAACGAAGGCGATATCGGCGGCAGTTGAGGCGCAGCGGGAGTGGATTGTGGGGACCCTCCGGGCACTGGTCGAGGTTGAGTCTCCTAGCGACGACAAGGCTGCCGTGGATGCGGCCGTGTGCATGGTGGCTGCCCTGGGAACCGGGATCGGTGGGCGGGTTAAACTGCACAAACAGAAGGTGTTTGGGGATGTGCTGGAGCTGCGGTTCGGGCGAGCGGGTAAAGGGCGAAAGCCGATTCTGCTGCTTGGCCATTTAGACACGGTTTGGCCGTTGGGAACGCTGGCGAAGATGCCTTGGCGGGAGGATGGCGGCCGATTTCGGGGGCCGGGCGTGCTGGATATGAAGGCTGGGGTGGTAATGGCCTTGGCAGCGATGCGGGTGTTGGCGGATGCCGGGGTGCAGCGGCCAGTTACGCTGCTGCTGAATCCCGACGAGGAGGTTGGAAGCCCGGTGTCGCGGCCGGTTACGGAGCGGCTGGCACGGGAGTCGGAGGCTGTGCTGGTGCTGGAACCGGCGCAGGGGCTGGCCTGCAAGACGGCGCGCAAGGGGGTTGGCCAGTACAGGCTGCAGGTGACTGGAGTCTCGGCGCACAGTGGGGTGGACTTCGAGCGTGGCCACTCTGCTGTGCTGGAACTCGCCCGGCTGCTGCAGAAGGTGGCTGGGTTTACCGATCTGAAGCTGGGTCGGACGGTGAATCCGGGAGTAATTGGGGGCGGGACGCGGTCGAACGTAATCGCGGAACACGCCTGGGCGGAGGTAGACGTACGCATCGCTCGGGCGAGTGACGCCATGAAGGTGGAGAAGCTGTTTCGCGGGCTGCGGTGTACGGATCCAAAGTGCATGCTGAAGGTGACGGGCGGGATCAATCGTCCGCCGATGGAGCGTAAGCCGGGGGGCGTGGCCTTATATAAGAAGGCGCGCGGGCTGGCCGCTGAGTTGGGGTTTGTGCTGGACGAGGCGGCGACGGGCGGCGGCTCGGACGGCAACTTTACCGCCGCCCTCGGCGTGCCGACTCTGGATGGGCTGGGCGCGGTGGGCGAGGGTGCGCATGCAGCGCACGAGTCCATCGTGATCGAACACATCGTGCCGCGCACGGCCCTGCTGGCGGCGATGATCGCCAGCCTCTAGCTACTTCAGATACGCACGCACGAGGTCGATCATATCTTCGGCCAGTTCCTGCGGTTGGGCGAGGCTCTTATCGGTGGGCAGCAGGTGGAGGCGGATGTGGTCCTCCAGCACCTCGGCCATGAGGCTGTTGATGCCGCCCCGAACGTTGGCGAGCAGCATCAGGACGTCGGCGCAGTCGTCTCCGGTGGTGAGCGAGCGCTCGATGGAATCGACCTGTCCGCGGATGCGTTTGATGCGGGCGACGAGCTTCTGTTTTTCCTTGTCCGGCTGCGACATGTTTGCCTCGTACTCCGGTTATACCCTAGCGGGATACGATACGGCACGTTCGCCGACTCGGAAATCACACTGCGACCATCGGGAGCACCCGCGCGAAGCCCAATACAAGTCACGAAGTAACCGCTGCCCGCGCAGGCGCCCGTCCGGCAGGACTCCGCCACTGTGGACAGAGTTCGCACGATACAATAGATAGGTTGCGGAGTGGAGCGGTTTTCAGCCTCCACAGGTCCGCGCAAATCAACACATTCAGGGGTTTTATTATGTCGATTCCCGCCACGCAGATGCGCCCGGGCATGATTATCAAGCACAACGACCAGCTTCACGTGGTCTTCTCGGTCGAGCACCGCACGCCTGGCAACCTGCGCGCATTTATTCAGGCGAAGCTGAAGAATGTGCGCACCGGCGCCATGTTCGTCGAGCGTTTCCGCTCGCCCGACCCGATCGACCGCGTCAAGGTGGACGAGATCAAGATGGAGTTCCTGTACAACGACGGCGACGACTACTACTTCATGGACGAGGCCTTCGAGCAGACCGTGCTGAAGCACGAAACGCTGGGCGATGCGGTGGAGTACCTGACGCCGAACCTGTCCATCTTCGTCAGCTTCCACGATGGCAAGGCCGTCGGCATCGAACTGCCCACCTACGTCGAGATGACGGTGATGAAGACCGAGCCGGGCATCAAGTCGGCCACCGCCAGCAGCGTGACCAAGCCCGCCGAGATGGAGACGGGCCTGATCGTGCAGGTTCCGCCGTTCATCAACGAGGGCGAGAAGATCCGCGTGGATACGGCCGAAGGCGCGTATATGAGCCGCGCGTAAGGCTGGCGTACCATTTGTCTCACAGAGCATTAAGAGGAAATGGCAACTGAATGAACCGGAACGATCTACAAGAGCTGGCCAACACTCGTATTCGCGAAGCAAAGATTCTCTTCAAAGCGGGAGAATATAGCGGTGCATACTATCTAGCAGGGTATGCGGTGGAGTGCGCCCTTAAGGCTTGTTTCGCCAAGGGAATTAATCGCTATGATTTCCCCGAGAAAGGTCGTGCAGACAAAGTCTTCACGCACGATCTGCCTACGCTTTAAGGCTTTCGAAGGTGAATGCAGAGTTAGATGTGGAATACAAAGGCAACCCCCGCTTCGCCGCCTGTTGGGATGGAGTCGTACAGTGGTCGGAAGCGAGCCGCTATTCTGTTTGGACTAAGAATCAAGCTGAAACTCTCTTGGACGCAATCGTGAGAAGGAAGGACGGTGTGATGCCATGGATCAAACAACGCTGGTAGGTCCTGACCTAAGCGTCGGACGGGAAATTGTCTCCGTTCTCGAAGGCGCTCAAATCAAACAGATAACTGCCCTCTTCGCGCTGTTTCCGGAGTACTCCGACTGGAGACTGGTTCTGTCCTCTCCCTCCCTGGATCAGAACCACTCTCTCAAGGCGGGCGAGAAGGTTCACGAGATATTGCACGGTAAGTTCGACTACAGCCTACCGCTTCTTATGATTCTTCCTACGAAGGATCCCCTTATTCGCGATCTTCGCAAGAGTCTCGGCAACGTTAGAGCTGGAAGCTCTATACGGCGCCCCGTCTATATCCACCTCGGCGGCCAAACATTTGGCAAACGGTACGTCACGGATGCTTTCATCATCAGTTTTCCAGGTATTGTCGGCTAGCATGGTTCAGCATTTTCTGGTGAAGGGCCGAGTGCAGGGCGTAGGGTTTCGCTGGTTCGTGCATCGCGAGGCGGCGGAGATCGGCCTGCGCGGCTGGGTTCGCAACACCGACGACGGCGACGTCGAGGTATTGGCCGCGGGTGAGCCGGACCAGTTGGAAGACCTGCAGTTGGCGCTGGCCAAAGGCTCGCGTGGAAGCCGCGTGGATGCGGTGATCGAACACACGCTGGCAGACAGTGAAGGTGCAAACCTGAAGAGTTTTGAGATTGAAGGAGCGTGGTAAGTGGCAGCTTTGAAGAGTCGAAATTAATTGCGAGCCGTTGAAGGCTCTCGTGCGCACCGTGCCGGATTTTCCCAAGCCCGGGATTCTGTTCTACGACATCACCACACTGCTGAAGGACAAGAAGGGTTTCGCGCAGTTGATCGACGCGCTGGCCGCGCACTACATCGGCAAGGAGATCGACCTGGTGCTGGGCATCGAGGCGCGCGGCTTCATCTTTGGCCCAGCTCTCGCCTACCGGCTGAACGCGGGTTTCGTCCCGGTGCGCAAGCCGAAGAAGCTGCCCGCCAAAACGGCGCGCGTCAGCTACGACCTGGAATACGGCGCCGACGCGCTGGAGATTCATCTGGACGCCATCGAACCCGGTCAGCGCGTGGTCATCGTCGACGACCTGCTGGCGACTGGCGGAACGATGCAGGCGACCGTGCAGCTTGTTCGCCAGCTTGGCGGCGACATTGCCGGCCTGGGATTCGCGATCGAACTCGACTTCCTGAAGGGCCGCGCGAAGTTTCCCGAGTACGACGTGTTCAGCCTGCTGCACTATGACGAGTAATCTCACCCACGAGGCGCGTCGAAGGTGAAGGTGCATTTCCTTGTTCGCAACTTTATCGTTGCTGTGCTGATTGGCCGGCGCTTCTGCGTGCGCAGACCTTTGAACCGCTTTCGGATCCACTGCTGGATCGGCTGCACAGGGCTGAAACGGCAACCACGCTGACACGCGAGGGAGTAAATCCTTTCTACTTGAAGATCGACGTGCAACTCTACGACGCCAAGGGCAAGCCAAGCGAGAAAGGTACCATCGAAGAGTGGTGGGCCGGGGAGTCCACTGAGAAGACGGTATTCACAACGCCGTCATACACCGCGACGCAAGTGCGCAAGGGCGACGACATTTTTCGCAGCACCGGAGCATCTTATCCTCCAATCTTTGAAGTTGCTGTTGAAGCAGGTGATTCATCCGATGCCTTCGTGGGACAAAATTGATTACTCGAAGGCTACGGTATGGTGCGGTCAAGATCGGAAGTGTGCCATTGGAGTGCATCGTGCTTCAATTTGCACAGCTGATCCGAGATGGGATCCTCGCCTGACTATTGCTTCGATCCAGGCAAAGACTCGCTCCGACTCACCTATCAATATGGTGAGCGGGCGACCATCCGCAATGGTGTTGGAACGTTTCAGAAGAAGGAGGTCCCAATCGATGTCACGGTACGTTTCGGCAACACGATGGCCGCGACCGGGCATATCGCTGTGTTGACGAGCCGGCCCGTTCCAGAGACAGAAGTTTCGACCGACGGATTGACGGAGAAGATACATTCAGTCGTCGCCATTGGCCGTCGCAGGCAGTTTGATCCAGCACCGCGATCCCGTCTATCCCGAACTGGCAAAGCGGGAGCACCTTGTGGGCGTGGTGGTTTTGGACGCCGTGATCGGGAAGGATGGGCGCGTTCACGAACTGCGGCTGGTCTCGAGCCCGTCACCGATCCTGACTGAAGCGGCCAAGGCCGCGATCAGCCAATGGATTTATACACCATATCGGGTCGACGGCATACCGGAGGAAGTGGAGACGACGATCTCGACTAACTTTACATTTGGGGCACAGTAAGCGATCTAAACTGGGATGGGAGAACACACACAATGAAGTCGCATGGATATGCTGCGCACGATACGAAGTCGTCGCTGTGTGCCTTGGAGTTTTGAGCGGCGCGAGCCTGGGCCGCGCGATGTGGTGGTGGAGATTGCTTATTGCGGCATCTGCCACTCGGACATTCACCAGGTGCGCGATGAGTGGGGCGGATCGATGTACCCGATGGTTCCGGGGCATGAGATTGTCGGCACGGTGACGGCCGTCGGCGCGGACGTGACGAAGTTCAAGGCGGGCGATCTGGCCGGTATCGGCGTGATGGTGAACTCGTGCCGCGAGTGCGCGAATTGCAAGGCCGATCTTGAGAACTACTGCATGAAGCAGTTCGTCGGCACATACAACGCGAAGGACTACGACGGCTCGATTACCTACGGCGGCTACTCCAACAACATCGTGTGCGACATGCGGTACGTGCATACCTTGTCGCCGAAGTTTGGAGAATCGTCAGCCAAGCTGGCTGGCGTGGCGCCCTTGCTGTGCGCCGGAATCACGACCTACTCGCCGATGCGGCACTGGGGCGCGGGGCCGGGCAAGAAAGTCGGCGTGGTGGGTCTCGGCGGGCTGGGACACATGGGGCTGAAGTTTGCTCACTCGTTTGGAGCGCACGTCGTCCAGTTCACCACCAGCGAAAGCAAGGTTGCCGATGCGAAGCGCCTTGGCGCGGATGAAGTGGTCATCTCGAAGGACAAAGACGCGATGGCGAAACATGCGGCCAGCTTCGACTTCATTCTGGATACGGTGTCGGCTCCGCATGACCTGAATGACTACCTGAAGCTGCTGAAGCTGGACTCGACGCTGTGTCTCGTCGGCTTGAGCGAGGAGCAGCTTCCGGTTGCGCCGTTCTCTCTGACGGGATACCGCGTGGCGCTGGCCGGATCAAACATCGGCGGCATGAAGGAGACGCAGGAGATGCTGGACTACTGCGCGGACCACGGCATCGTGTCGGACGTGGAGGTTGTTCCGTCCACCAGATCGGCGAGGCGTATGAGCGCGTGGTGAAGAGCGACGTGAAGTATCGCTTTTCCATCGACATGTCGACGCTGAAGGGCTAATTTGCGATTGAGAGACAGCCGGAGCCATGCATGTCTGAACGCCAGAACCAGCGAAGCGAAGCAGTTCTTCCTAAGTTGCTCATTCGGATGCCGCTGCTAGATCAAGCTGGGACGACACAACTGGGTCCGGTCGCGGAACGTGCTTGATATAGAGAGAGAACTCGTGACGATTAGGCTCATCGCCCAGCCATGTCAGCACCCGGATCCTGCCTTCCTGCCCAACCGGCATGCCATTAAATTCAACATAGGTCCGAACCTGCAAGTCGATGTCTGAATCGACCCGGAACGGCTGTGTAGCTTCATGGAAGTCAGTTCCGTCTGGCTTCAAAACCTTCGTATGCTGAACAAAATCTTTGCCGACTTCGTCCGGAGCGAGCTGCCACTGAGAGTAGATGAACCATCTGGCGGGAGCTACGGCGTTCTCCGGCAGGGGCGTATCCTGCAATTGCAAATCCAGCCGCTGGAAGAGATTTATCAGCGACGGAATGCCCTTACCGTCAATGATGACTCTATCGCACGCGCACAAGACGTTTAGCTCTGGCATTGTTACCTCAACCCGCTAGAGCGAGTTCACATTTCTCGGATTTCCGGAGTGATACATAGTTGTGACGTGGACTCTCATCCGCCTCGGCAGAAATTTGGAGCAGTTCCGCCAAATCTTGGCAGTAGTAGATGGGTTCTGACAACGTATCTACGAAGAACCTCGATGTCACTGTGGAAACCCCGTAGATGACAGGAGCTGCCCCATAAACGGGGAGTGATTTTCCAATCGTGACATATTGGACCGGCTCCCAGCACCTGTTCGCCTGTGCAAGCTGTGCTGCAGCACTCCAGAAAGGCGGGGGCTGCCGAAAAAACCACTTCGCTCCTCCCGCTATCCACTCTTGGCGCAGTTGGGCGTGGGTTTTAACCTCATCATCGAACTCGAATTCTGTTCCACAGCAAGGGCAGATGTTGTAATTCTGCGGTGGATCAGGCATTTGATCGAAGAAGCAGACGGGACAAAGGAACATATAGTTATCTCACCAAGGAACATTGATGTGCGACGAAGCCAGCTGGACCACCTCGCATCGCGACGCCATGTGCATCGCGCGGGTGGAAAGTGATCAATACGGTGACCTGAACTGCCACACCGAAGTACAGAGTGGAGCCTTGGAGTCTATACCGTCGTTGTGACCCATGAGGGGATGTACATTCAAATAGATCGGCATTGATCGCTTGCGACATAAAGGCGTCAGCCATTTCCTCGTATTCGCGTTCTGTCGAGAGGCCGAACTTGTGTGCATGTTTCGCGAAGTGGATTGCTAGCTGTCGTTGATTCGCGAAAGGCACGGTAAACCAATATACATCAAGTATATCGGCATCACGATCACAAGAGTGTACCCGTTTCCTACCTCTTTTGGGTCTAGGAACCATTCTTCTAATTCGATGCACGAATCTCCGCCTTACGTGTCGATCGCCTCGACTTTCTGCGCATCCCAATATTCCATTTAGATTCATATACTTGCCATAGGACCTTCCCTTTTGCGGTCTTGTCTATTGTGGCGAAGCAGCCGGTTGCGTCGCAGCCGGTGGACGGCCGCGAAATTCCCGGACGGTGCGGACGGCGGCTTCCGTCGGTAGCTGGTCTTTGCAGAGTTCCAGCACTTCGATGGTTTGCAGCGCCGTCTGCGACGCCTCGTTGGTGGACATGCGCGGGTCTTCCTCGACCGGCTTGAGCGAGTCCGCGCCGGTAACCATGTGGACGTTGGCGATGCCTCCGCCCTGCGTGAGCAGCGTGGCAATCGCCTTCTTCGCGAACGCGACGTTGCCTGTCTTCGCATAGGCCCAGGCTGCGAGGCGCGCACCGCTTTGACCGGGCGGGACGTACTGCGCATCGGCGCCTTCGTTGTGCGTGGTCTTGTCCTTGTCCCAGACTTCCGGCGGCGCGACGCCGAGGCGGCATAGCTTGAGCCACGCGTCCGCGAAATCCGCGCGGCCGAGCAGCGGCACCAGTTCGAACATGACTTCGCCGCCGCCCTGGATGGTGGCCAGGTTGTAGTTCGCGGGCACCAGCGCGTGCGTCTGCGGGTTGGGGATCGGGGTCAGCTTGCCAGTCGCTGGATCGAAGCCGACCGTGGCGGCGAGCGCTTTGGAGTTCGCCTCGGGCTTGCCTGTCTCGAGGCCATACGGCATCGCGACGAGAGAGTCGACGCCCGCGATGATCAGGTCGTGCCAATGCTTGTCGCCAGTACGCTCCCACATCGCCATCCAGTTGCCGGCGAGCGCGAACCAGTCCGGCCCGATGCGGAGGCGCACAGGCGGCTCGCCCGGCATCTTGGGTTCGGCCTCGCGCATGGGATCAAAATTGGCGATGGATTGCGGCGCGTATTCAGCCGATTCATGGATGATGTCGCCCGTGCGCTCATCCGTCGTCAGGTAGTAGAACGGCCGCCAGTGCGCGGCCTGGCTGATGCGCGCTTCCTTCGCGCCGTCGCCCCACTTCACCACATTGTGGCGCGAGCCAAGTCCGCGCATCGGGCCAAGATGATACGTGTCGGTCTCGCTGGTGTTGCGCGAGTGCGCTTCAGCCAGGCGGAAGAGATCCGCGCGGCCGCTGCGCAGGTAGCTGTACCAGAGCCACAGCGGCGCGCCCAGTTCGGTGTTGTCCCACGCGTGGCCGCCCCAGTCGTAGTGCCAGACGTGGCGCGCGGCAGAGTAGGAATGGATGAAGTCGCCATACTGCCAGAAGCCATACCAGGAGCGGTCGTTAACCTGGCGCTGGTAGTAGGCGAGCACCGAGTCGAGGCCGTCCTCGAGCGACTTCTTGAATGCAGTGCTGCGATCGGGAAGACTCCACGCACCGAAGACGCCGGTGGAGTGAATGTACTCCGGCGTGGCGGCGATGAGCGGAAGCTGCGCGCCGGCAGCGGCCATGGCAACCGTTTCCGGCTTCGCAGGAAACGCCGTCGAAGCGAAGAGCGTAAGCTCGCTGGTGCGCGCGACTCCGTACGCTGTGCTCAGGCCGGGCTGCGCGTCTTCGTACGCTGCGTCGAGGCCGTGGCCGGCCTTGTCGTAGAAGCGCATGTCCATCTCCGGCGCATCGGGCGACCACAGCCACGCGACGAGTTGCGTTAGCGGACCTGAGGCGCCCTGCACTTCGAGCGCGGCGGGGAACGACTGCCAGAAGTTCTTGATGCTGACAGCGAGGCCGCCGTGGAGGTCGCCCACGTAAGCGAGGCCGGGCGCGCGCATGCCGGAGTTGGAGTAGACCCACGTGCTCTCCGGGTTGGTGCGCTTGACGATGGTGAAGCCGTCGGGCGTGGGCTGGATCAGTTTGAAGTCGTTCCAGACTGCGTTCTTCAGGAACACGGGATTCGGCGTGAAAGGCTGTCCCGTCTCCTGCGCGACGCTGCCGCCGCCGGGCTGCAGCGGCTCGGACCAGAGGCCGCCATCGGCGCCTGCGAAGCGCACGGTGCGGTTCAGCGGCTGATCGTTCATGGGGACTTCGATCTGCAAGCCGAGGCCGCGGATGAAGTCTTTGTCCTGGTCGCCATCGAAGCAGATGGTGTGCACGACGCGAATGCTGGCGTGGCCGGAGTAGAAGTAGAGGCGCACGGTGAAGGGCAGCCACTCGCGCTTGCTGGTTGTGCCACGATGCATGCCTTCGATCTTGACCACGGCGCGCA
Organism: uncultured Acidobacteriaceae bacterium; assembly: GCA_963822225.1. Lineage (GTDB taxonomy): Bacteria > Acidobacteriota > Terriglobia > Terriglobales > Acidobacteriaceae > Edaphobacter. The sequence goes on from CAWGGW010000007.1 coordinate 250,991, forward strand.
GCGGACCGGACTGCTCGACGGTAACTTTCTTCACTTCGCCGACGAATCGCTCGCGGGTGGGCGAATCTTCGGGGTTGCCGGAGGGGCCATTTTGCAGGATGCAGACAAGTTCGCATGCTCCGGCGATGGTCATGCCGTCGCGTGCGGTGGAACCAATGGACTCGATGAGGTGTGGGCCTTTGAATGGCATCGAACACTGCATCGCGCCAGTATCCACAACAACGGAGCTGGGGTTATTTGTAACCTTTATAGTGCCCGATGTGGCGGACTGCGCTGCGCCTGGTGCGAGGGTGAGCTGGCCTGCGAGTCCCGCGGGGGCGACCGTTGCAAAGCCGCTCCACTTCAGCGAGCCATCGGGCCAATAAGCCATCGGCCAGCTTTGCAGAGGAAGCGCTGACTCCCGCTGCGTTCAGCGCGAAGTGCGGCGTCGGGGCGAACCGCGCCTTGCGCGAAAGGCACTCCCCAACTGATGCCAGTCGCCATAGCTGTCGGCTGATTGCCGAGCACCGAGAGCGCGACGCTCGCGTGGGGCCGCAGCTGACGCAGGCGATTGTGCTGCGGCAGCGAAGAGGCTGCGCGGCGCGGCAGTGGAGATGGCTGCGCCGGCAAATGCGGCATCCTTCAGGAATTCTCTGCGGGTGGTTGGGCTCAAGGGTGGCTCCGTGCGGATGTGAGATTTTGAATGGCCTGCTGTCGACTGGCAATTATCGGTCTCTGCGAGCGGCGTTGGAAAGCGGGCATGAAAGATTGACGGAACTGCCGCGCGGCAAGTTGCAAATCAATCGCACGCCTTCACCATGAGCGGCCGGTTGCGACCGCAATGGCCGCGGGAGAGCTAAACGACCTGCGACTCCAGAACAACAAACTTCGTAAGACCATCGGTCGATTGAATATGGTCAGAACGCTCCAGCTTGATGCGAACCAAAGCGCGACCATCGTCATCCAGAAACGAACCGAGAACTTCGCAGTGAACCCTGCCCGGATGCGGATAGTGCGAGGCCGGCCCCAGGTGATCGCTCGTAAACATGGGGGCTTTTTCGATGATTGTGTGGAGACGCCCGTCCGCGTCCGTGAACTCGCAGGCCACCACTCCGGGCTGGTGATCGTCAACATGGCGAGCGATCTGGACCTGCAGATTGTGCACGCCGCCATTCTAGACCCTCTTCAACGAGCAGCGCCTGCGGCCTTCTTCACCTCCACCGCAAACACGTAACTCGGCCCAAACATGTTTGAGCTAAAGATGACCAGCGAGTCGTCCGGCGAGAAGCGCACGTTCGGCTCCTCCAGGTAATTATGCTTCTTCATGTTGACGAGGTGTTCGGGGTGGAACACTCCCGGCTGCCAGAAGCCGGGGTCATTGAGCTCGCCCTCCGCGGTGATCGCCTCCGGATGAAACAGCTCAATCCACTCGCCGTCGGGCGCCGCGGCCGACTGCCCCGAATCGCCGCCGTCGCCCGCAAACGCGGTGCCATTCGAGTTGACGTTGTAGTGGATCGACCAGCTATTGCGCTCCAGGTGGTAAGCCGTGCGCGCATGCGTGACCACGTTGTATCCGCCAACAAAAAACGCCTCCGCATACGGAAAGTGCCAGTCGTACCAGATGGTTTTGCCGTCGGGCGCCCAAAACTCATGCACCGCAATCTCCATCGCCATGGTGCGCTTGTGGATCAGCGTGTTCTCCGAGCCATCGGTGCGAATGGTCCAGATGCGGTCCACCTTCCACTGCCGTCCTTCGTGGCAGTACATCAGCAGCGTAGGGTCGGTCGGAGAAAACAGCAGATGATTCACCCAATCCGTCGAGTGCAGCAGGGTCTTCATCTCGCCCGTCTGCAGGTTGATGGTGAACAGAACCAGCGGCAGCCGCGCAGCCAGCCGCCGGTCCATCATCTCGTGCTTGAACATGGGCTGGACATTCGGCGCGCCCTTGATCTGCGCGTGCGCGGCTTCGGCGGAGGCACGTTCGGCGGCTTCGGTCGCGGCTTCCTTCCGGCTGAATTCCTCGCCTGCGTTTCCCTCAATGTACGTTCCTGCCGCCAGCGTCTCGTCCGCATTGATGCTGGTGACACCGGCCTTGGCAGGCAGATCGATCAGCTTGCGGATGGCCGAGGTGGAAACGTCGGCCGCATAAATCGCGGTCACCTTCGTTGCAGGATCGACTCGCGTAAAGAAGATGGTCGGCGTTTTGCTGCCGACGACGATGAAGTGTGCGGGATTCGGCACAACCAGCCGCGTCACTCGCGTGTCCAGATTGATGACGTGGATCCCCGCGGGCGACATGTAGACCATCTGCCTGCCGTCAGGAGTGAAGGCGTTGTCGTTGAAGTAGGGTGCGCCGGAGTTGGGCTCGTCCGTCAGCCGGAACACGCGATGCCCGGTATCCTTGTCGATCCACGTCTTCGGCGGATTCTTCACCGGCGGCGCGGGCGGCGGCTCAACCACGATCGCCCCGGCCGGCTTGGCCGCTTTGACCGGCTCTTGCGCATTGAGACAGGAGACGCAGAGAAATGCGGAGAGTGCCGTTCGCAGACGCATGGAAACCCCCGTTGAGATGCGGGATAAAAAGGTACTCGCCGCGAGGCACGATATTCAAGGTCCGCTTAAGCGCCTGGCGGCGGCGCAGGAGTGAGACCGTGGCGGCGCATGATCTCGCCTATCTTTGCGCGGTCCGGCGGACCACCGGCTGCCGCGATAAAGACGGCCCTCACTTCGCGGAAGTATTCCGGCCCGAGCTTCGCCGGCGTGATGACGCAGAGCCCCTTGGCGTCGACAGGCCCATCGTTATCGAAGCGGTGGACCGCGCCGCGCGGGATGCAGATCGACTGCCCGGGGCCAATGTCGATCGCGCTTCCGTTCACAGTCATGGTGACGTTCCCCTCCAGGCCGTAGATCGTCTCCTCGTAATGATCGTGGCTATGCGCAGGCGCGGGCAGCCGCTTGCCAGCCGCGACTGTGAGTTCGAACATGGCCAGAGTTCCGTTCGTCTGTTCGCCGGTCAGCAGGAAGCGGACCGTGAGCCCTGCGAATGAGATGGTTTCGTCGGCGGGATTCACAATGGGTGCGACATCGATCTGCGGCACGCTAGGTCCTTTCAAGTTCCGTGATGCGAAGGTGATCGGTCGGAGCAAGGTAGCTCTTGCGGCGAAACCAGTCCTGCATCGCCGCAGTCAGGCGATCGATGGGGATACGCAGTCCGGCTTCCATCAGCCCGTCGCCAATTGGCAGAGTGTCGTCGAAGATGGCGTCGTTGGTGAAATTACGCATGGCGAAGTTGTCCAACTGCGCAATGGGGCACAAATGCGCATTGCCTCCAGCATCGATGCGTGCGATTTGGAGCTTGCGAAGGAACACAGGTAACAGAGTACTAGGTTCAAGGGCGACGGCGACAACCGAGGGCAGGCGATACCTTACGGCTTAGGGATGAGTTCGAAGCTGTCGATGGAGACCTTGGCTCCGATACGCGCGCGTTGCGGAGCCAGCGTAAACAGGATCGAAATCTCATCGAACTGGCGCAGCGTGCGCGATGGCGGAATACGAAAGCGCAGCACCTCCTTCACCGGCGCGCGATCGGCGGGGATGTGATCCAGTTGGCTGGATGGAATGGCCTGCTGGCCGAGTAGTTGCATGGGCTTGCCTGCAGCGGCCGAGTTGCGCACCAGCGCGAGGAGTCCGATTCCTCCGGGGTGCGTGTCGGCGTTCGTCAGCGAGATGTCGATTTCGCTGCAGCACGCGAGGTCGATGGGCTCAGAGAGCGTCTGGTGCGCCTCCATCTGCAGCGGGTAGGCGTCGGTGGAATGCGGGTTGATGTTGGCGTCGATGGGCCTGCCGTGGGCGATGTGCGCCTTGTCGCCGGGGCGGCGGTTGGGCGCTTTGAAGTACCAGTACTGGCCGTCAAATGGGATGTTCAGCGGCTTCGTCATCGAGCCTGCGCGCAGCAACGCGTTCCGTGGCATCGGCGCCACAATCTCCTTCTTCTTGGGCGGCGGATAGAGGATGATGCCGTAAAAACCGTAGCTCGCCTCGGCAGGCTTCGGAGGCGATTTCACGCGAAGCGGCGGACGGTGCATCCCGAGAAATCCAATGTTTCCACCAATGGCGAACGGCACCAGCGTGAACGCCGTAAGCGCGACAGCGACAACCGTCTGGCGCAGCGGCGGATGCCTTCCCACCCACAACTCCACGACACGCTCGTCGAACGCGCTCCACCTCCACGCAAGCAGAAACACCGCGACCGAGAGCGCATACGCCGCCGTCAAAAGCGAACCACCCGCCGCGGCGAGCATCGTCGCCTGCACAAAGATCGCGATCCAGAACGCAAGCAGCAGGGGCGAGTCCGCCGGCGGCAGGCCATCGAGACTGGGCAGAGCGCTGCTTGAATGCTCAAGCGGCGGCATCGGTGACGCGCCCGCGGGCACCAACCGCCGCAGACCGAACGCCATGCCCACCGCGACCAGCGCAATCACCAGCAACATCCACGGCGAGTTCTGTTCGTAGAGCAGCACAAAGCATGGCAGAAAAACCCACGCCCCGCTAAGGTTACGCACGATCCGCATCCGGCCCGCTGAGGGCAGCCCATTCAACAGTTCCCAGAAGATCTGCACCGCTACAGCGCCGCTCGCCGCGGTGAGCGCGACGAACCTTGCCGGCTCGTAGACGAACGCGATGAAACGGTTGGAGTACCAACGCGGGCTGAGACACAGTAAGTTCGCAGCCACAACCGCGAAGACGAGGCCCGCAATCGCCAAAGTCCAGATGGAGCGCTCGCTAACCCTCGGTGCGGTCGAAAGAATACTGAGGCCGCGCGCGTTACTCTCCGCCGCGGACCAGGCGGATGAGTCGTTCAGCGCCGAGGATGGTTCGAGCCTCTTCATGGCGAAGTAACTCTTTTTCAGCGCGCTTGCACGTCGGCGGGTTTAGTCGCGATGCAAACGCCACCTATGTAGCAAACTACTTTAGGTGCCTGATCTCGGGATGTCAAATGACCGCCCGTCCGGGTCTACCCCGAAGTTAGTTCGCCGTAGGCCGTTCGACCTGGACAATCACGAAGGTATCCACCGGCCCTTCACGGGTTGTGAGTTCGAGGCCAAGCTGCTCCCTAATCGCGGTGATAAAGTCAGGGGGCGTGTCGGGTCCGGTGGGCGAGCCGGCAGGATGTGGCGCCCAGGAGACCGTGAAGTCGTAGCGACGACCGGCGAGGCCAGTCCCGTCGTCTATCACCGGACTGGGGCCGAGCCATGAAACGGAGCATGGCGCGTGGGCATCTTGGGGAACCTCATGCATGACAGTACAGATTGAACTCGGCGGAGGGGCCGGATGGAAGAGAACAAGCAAAACATAACCAACTGCGCTAATTCGCCGTCGGCCGATCCATATGGTCGATCACCAGCACGTCGATGGAGCCGCGCGTGCGTTCAAGCTGCAATCCCAGTTGCTCCTCAACCGCGGTAAAGATCGATGGATAGCTGTCCGGGTCGGACTGCGAGTAGCTGTAATGCAGCGTGATGTTGTAGCGTTCGGTGAGGTCAGTCTTGTCCTGCACGTTTGCTCGGCTCATCGCGCTCAGCAGCGCGGCGATTCCGGTAGCAGTAATGTGCGTCGCCGTCAGTTCGCGTCCCTGCGGCACGCCGTGCGACACAATCTTCGCGCTTCTGGTCTCGGGCGGCGCGCTGTTCGGGATGGACGGATCGACCGCCTCAGGCTTATCGACCAGCAGCTTCGATCCTCCCTTCGCGATCGTCATCGCCAGCACGTTGGCCTGCTTCGTCTCCCAGTGTGTCTTCAAGTGGAAGCGGTCGGCGAGCAGCGCCTGCATCATGTGCTGCTTTTCCGCTCGCGCCTGGTCATCGGTCATCTTCGCCAGTTGCTCATCGACGGAGTGGTCGCACTTCGCGTCGACCACCCAGAAGCTCGACTCGAACCAGTCCGGCGCGCCGGAGACCTCGTAGGCGCCGAATCCATACGCGGCCTGCAGCAGCACCTTGGGCGTGACGCCGTTAGCCTGAAACTCGCTGGAGTGGGGCTGGATGTTGATTCCCATCTGCCACGACGGACTGTCCTGTGGCTGCTGTGTCTCGCGCACGGACGCGACGTCGAAGGTCAAGGTCGGCACGTACGCCGGCGGATCGCCAGGCTGAGGCGCGGCGGGCGGCTGGGCGATCAATGCATGCGCGAAGACAATCGCGCAGACAACGAGGAGGGCTCGGCCAATGGCTCGCGACAGGATCATCCAAAAATATTACCGGAGCCGTTAGTTCTCCGTCGGCCGTTCGATGTGGTCGATCACGATCTCATCCACTGGCCCGCGACCTTTCTTCAATTCGAGGCCCAGCCGATGCATCGCGTCGAAGACGGCGGCGTTGTAGTCGCGGTTCTCTGGATCGACCGGGGTGAGGTGAAAATCCCATGAGCCGGTGATGCCGGTCTGGTCCAGCACAGGCAGGCGCAGGGCGCTGCTAAGCGATTTGGCCAGCGCCTGCATGGAGATGTTTTCGCCAAACGCTTCGCCATCGACGATGCCGCCCTGCTTCATCATCACCGCGCCGCGTGCGTCACTGTCCTTGTCCTTCGGTTCCTGAAGCTGCAGCTTTCCGCTGCCACGCGTCAGAAGGTACACGGGACCTTCCCTGGTTTCGCGATGATATTGCAGAGCGAATCGATCGCGCAGCAGGCTCTGCAGCATCAATCGCTGCTCAGCGGAAGGAGTCGCGGCGATGGACGGCTGTTTTGCCGTGCGCGATTGTGCGGTGTCTGGCGGGATGGCTTCAATGTTATAGCGCTCTCCTCCGACCCAGTCCGGGCCGCCTGATATCTGGTACTGCTGGATATCAAAGGCGTAGTACATGATCATCTTCACATCGGCGTATCCGATAAATACCCTGCCACCTGGACGCGAGTAGAACCCGACAACTCCCCCGCTCTTCGGATCAATGGGCTTGATCGTCGCAACTTCAAAGGAGGGCAACGATGCGGCTGGCTGCGATTGCGCACCCGTTACGGCGGGCAACCCAGCAAGGATCACCACACAACACTTTGCAATCAGAGTCATCGGTCTGCACCGTTGCGACAACTGGTCAAGGCTACAACAAACCGATTAGTTCTCCGCAGGCTTCTCAATATGGTCGATCACGACCACATCCACCGGCCCCTTGGTCGATTCCAGCTTCAGCCCCATCTGTTCCTGCAGCGCCGTAAAGATCGACACGCCCGGATCCGGCGCACCCGCGGCCGGAGCCGTCGATCCATCCGGCGGCCTCGGCGTCGTCGACGGCGGCGGTCCGCCATCGTCCGGCGTGTACTCCAGCGTGAAGTCATAGTCGCCCGTCAGTCCCGTCTTGTCGATGACGGGTCGGCCAAGCTGGCGCGAGAGAATCGTCACCAGCGTCGACATCTGCGCGTCGGTGGACGTGATCTTGCCGCGATTGATCATCGTGCCCCTGCGCCGCGGCGCAGCGGCTGGATTATCCGGCGTGGTCTCCTTGAACTTCACGCCGCCCTTCGCCACCGAGAGCACATACACCGGCATCTCGCGCGTCTCGTGATGCACCACCAGCTTGAAGCGGTCCGCCAGGATCGACTGAAACATCGTGCGGCGTTGCTCAAAGGTCATCTTGGCCAGCGTCGGCACATCCGCAGGAAGCACCTTGGCCTCAATATCGAAGCCGTCGGTCGAGGCCCACGCCGGCTCGTTGATAACCTGGTTGCCGTTGATGCCGCCGAAGCCCTCGTACAGCAGAAACCGCACCGTCACGCCCGTCCCGCGCAGCCCGTCGGGTGTAAATTGCATGCGCGTGCCAGGCGAGTCCTTGTTCGGCTTCACCGAGATCACGTCGAACGTCGGAATAACAATGTGGGCATCGGCCCCCTTCCCGCCGTCCGCCGCAGAGGACGGCGGCATCACCTGCTGAGCGAACACAACCGGCGCAGCCAGCGCAACCGCGAGAGCAAAAATCGAAAACCGTATCCTGCGTTGCATTGTTAGTCCTTTGCAGTTAACCAAATTAAAGTGCGTTAGCTAATTCTCCGTCGGCATCTCAATGTGGTCGACCACCAGAACAGGCACCGGACCTTTGGCGGGTTCGAGCTTCAGCCCAAGCTGTTCCTGCACCGCAGTAAAAATATCCGGCGGAGGATTCGGATCGGGTGCGCCGTTGAGCATTGGGGTCGGAGCATTATCCGGCGTCCACCGCAGCGTCAGATCGTAGCGCCCGGCGATGCCGGTCTTGTCGATCACGATCCTCCCGACCGCCTGCGACAGTTCGCGGGCCAGCAGTTCGATGGTGTTGTCGCCCCCTTGCACATGCAACCGCATGTTGCCGGAGTCGATCGTGGTGCCGTTCTTATCGGAAGGCTTGAAGTTGGGTCCGCCCTTCGCCACCACCAGGTTGAAGATAGGAAGCTCGCGCGTCTCCATATGCGTCACCAGCTTGAAGCGCTCCGCCAGCAACGCCTGCAACATCGCCAGCTTCTGCTGCCGGGCCCGGTCCTGCGGCAGCTTGCCCATCTGCTCGTCCACGGAGGCGTCCGACTTGGCCTCGATGTCGAACGTGGTCGTGTCCACCCATGCAGGCAGGCCCAGGATGCGACTTTCCGGTATATCGAAGGAGAACTGCAGCAGCATCTTCAACGGAACATTGGTCGCGGTGAACCTCGCGTTCTTCCACGTGTTGTAAATGCTGTTGTGAGTATGTTGGTCATGCGCAGTGTTCTCGCGAATGGACGCCACATCAAAACTGGGCGCAGCGGGCACACCGGCTGTCTGCGCGACGCAGGCGAGAGGCGCGAGCAAGGCTGCGGCGATGACGAGGGCTCTGTGGACGATCAGCGGGCGAACCTCTTGGTGAATTGTAGAGATAAGACGGATTTGCGGGAGGATTCGCACGCAGCGGCGGGGATTTATTTTGCGGGAGGAGGTCGAAACCCAGTTTTGTGGTGGGATCCGGCAACCACGAAAAACTATGGCCGTGCCCGAATGACGCCTCAATTACGTAGGGTGCGCTACGCGAACAAGCGTGAACATCACCGAGTCGAGCGGCAGCGTCTGTATCGGTCCAGTCAGTTTTCCCGAAGCTCCGTCGCGACGGAAGACCGTCACCGTCGCCGAATCCTGGTTGCCGCACAGCAGCCAGCGGCCGTCGGGCGACAGCGTGAACTGCCGCGGCGTCTTGCCACCGCAGGAAATCCGCTGCAGCAACGTCAACTCTCCGTTGCCGGTGATGCTGAACACCACCAGCGTGTCTTCGCCGCGGTTGGACGCGTACAGAAACTCGCCATCGTTCGAAATTGCAACCTCCGCAGCAGTATTCTTCGCGGCAGGAAAGCTGGCTGCGATGGTCTTCACGAACTTGTCTGTGTTCACCAGCATGCCTTGCGGATCAGTCCGCGAAGTAGTGGTTGACCACAGAAAGTGGTCGATGGTGGAATCGATCTCGTTGATCGAGTAGATCCAGCGGCCGTTGGGATGGAATGCAATGTGCCGCGGACCGCAGCCAGGACGGTTGTTGGGATAGAGTTCAGGCGTTCCGAGCTTGGCATCGGGTTCGATGGGAAACACCGTAATCGCGTCGGAGCCGAGGTCGCTGACCAGCAGAAAGCGATTGTCGGGCGAGACGTGCACGGAATGAGGATGTGGAGCGTCCTGGCGCGCAGCGACCGGGCCGCGCGTGCCAAACTTCGGATTCTTATAGTCGATCCGCTCGACCGGCGCGGAGAGCGCCCCGTTCGGCAGAACGCGATAGCTGGCGATGCTGGAACCTGCGTAGTTCGCGACGTACGCAGCCTCGCCAGTCGCATCGAGCGAGACGTAGCAAGGCCCGGCGGCCGTTGCCGTGACCTGGTTGATCAGGTGGAGCGCGCCGGTTGCCGGATCCATGACGAAGCTGGACAGCGTAGCCGACGGATCGTTGGCCTCATTGGCTGCGTAGATCCGCCGATGGCCGGAAACAGGAGTGGAGATGGCGAGGAACGACGGGCGAAGAGTTTCAGCCACGAGAGCAGGAGGCGTAAGTTGGCCAGTGGCGGAATTGAAGCGGGAGAGATAAATGCCCTTGGCAACGCCTTTCGCCGTATCGGTGGCGAAGTAAACAAAGATCGGCGCAGGCGGAGGTAGCTTTTTCTTCAGCGGATTATGCACAAAGGCCTGAGCTTCGCAGGTGGGAATCGCTACACGCGGAAGTGCGGTAACTGCAGGGAGAAGAGCGAGCAATTGGCGGCGAGTGAGCATAGTTGTCAGATGTCACTTCTTAGTGGGTGCAGTCTTTTGACCGGTCGGACACTGGCTGGACCCACTCAGCATACTGCTTCCCAGCTCTCAATATCCACAAACGGCTGAGCAATAATGACTTTTCCAACAACTCACAACGGACAACTGTCTTCAGGGAATGGCGTTGATGCGCGGGAACACTTCGGGCTCGGGCGGTTCTCCCGGAAGCGTCATCTGGAGTTCCTGCTCGGGCTTCACATCCTCGTTGATGATGGGCAGCGACGGCAGGTTTGCAATGCTGCCGGCTTCGCGAACCACTTTTTCGGCGAGCGTCAGGACTTCGTCGACGGTCATCGTATACATTTCACGGCCGTTATCGTAGCCGGATTCAATCGCCTGCTTCAGATACAGACCAGCGATTTGCGCGGCGAGATAGTCAGTGATGACCTTGCCGTTGCGCCGCTTCTGCTCGATCCAGGCGACGTTGGGCAGCGCGATCCAGACAGGCTTACCGGAGACATCGAAGCGGATGTCGGTAGCGTCGGCGTGGCGCGTAGCAATAGCGACCAGCGTTCCGCGCCAGGTAACGTGCAGAGGCTCGCCGGTCCAGCGGTCAGTCACGGTGAAATCTTCGTACATGCAACTAGCTTAGTGGACAGGAACGGCGGCGGCAAGGATGGCGAAATTTTGCCACAAAGTAGAGAAGCTGGAAACGCCGCGCAACGCTGGTATTCTCGGGTCATTGATGAAACATGGTCCGATGTCGAAACTGGGTTGCGGTTCAGTAGTTTGCGTCATCATGCTACTGGCGTCCGCGCGCGCAGGCGTGTCTCAGTCTGCAACCTCGCCGTCTGTTCCGGACAATCGATTTCATGCGGGCAAACTACTGTACGCGGACGACTTTGCCCACGGACTCGATGCGTGGCGCGTCGAGATGGAGCAGCCCGGAACGGTGACCGCAAAAGATGGCGTGCTCGACATCGACGTGCCTGCAGGCGTGACTGTGTGGTTTCGGCCGCAACTCGATGGGCCAGTGATGATCCAGTACGAGGCGAACGTGATCTCGGCCGGCGGCCCGAACGACCGCGTCAGCGATCTGAACTCCTTCTGGATGGCAACCGATCCGAAGGCGAAAGATGGGGATATATTCGCGGCCGGGCGGACCGGGAAGTTCGCTGAGTACAACTCGTTGCGCATGTATTACGTGGGACTCGGAGGAAATGGCAACACCACAACGCGCTTCCGGCGCTACATCGGCGACGATGTCGAACGGCCTCTGCTCAAGCAGAACGACTTAGCCGTCGCACAGCATCCGGAGATGGGAATTGTTGCGAATAAATCGCAGACGATTACGCTGATCGCCGACGGCGGGTTGATCCAGTACTGGCGCGACGGACAGAAGGTCTTCGAGATGACCGACCCCCAACCATATACCCGCGGATGGTTCGGAATTCGCACGACGAAGAACCACATGCAGATCAGTCATCTGCGGATTACGCGGCTGACGGAAAACTGAATTCGTTGCTGCCGGTGCGGGGTCCGAGGGCGCTCTCTTGTCGGGGTGCGCAACAATAATGCGCAAAATAGTCCGAAAGATAGTGCCAAAATCTTTGCTCCGGGCATATGATGCATTTACGCAAGTGCCGTCCCGACCGCACGCAACGCGCCCACAGCGGTTCTATTATCCGCAACCCACCCATTTTCCCGTAGCCCGGATCGCATAATAATCCCGCAGCACTGGCTGAAGGCGCAGCAGGATCGCACAACGTACAGATGTTTTTTGAGCTGGCAGGATGCCCCGAACGGCGAAGGCTCGAACGACTGCAAATAACAGCCTCACGTGCCGCGAACGCAGTTCCCTTTTCCAGAGTCAGAACAGCCGCTCCAAGCCAAAGCGGCGAGGTCGAATCCCGCACCGGAGGTATCTATCAATGCCCATCATGATGGTTCTTGCCGTTGGCCTCGATGCAGCCTTCCTCGAATTGCACAACAATGCTCTGAAGGCTGCCGGATACTTCGTCAGTTCGTCGCAATCGGTAAACGCGGCGATCGACGAGTTCCGCGAAGGCGACTTCGATCTTGTGCTGATCGGCCAGTCCGTCGAGTTGGAGAGGCGGGAGCGACTGACGTCGATGATTCGCGAAACCGGTTCGCAGGTGCCCGTGGCCTGCGTCGCGGAGACATCCAGCTACTTCAGCACTTTGGCGCGGGCGAGCGCAGAAAGTGGGCAGCTTCACATGATGCGAAGTATCGGCGACCTCGTCGGGCAAAAGAAGCCCGTGGCGCGTGCTTCAGCCGTGGACTCGGAACGGCTTCGCCGTCTGGCCGGCTAGCGGGAAACCGCCTCGTAAGGAAGATAGAGAGCGAATACGCTCCCGGATGCTCCCGCACATTGGCTGCTGCGCACCGACAGCGTTCCGTGGTGGCGTTGCGCGATCTCCTGGCTGATCCACAAACCAAGCCCGGTGCCGCTAAATCCCTTGGTAGTAAAAAACGGCTCGAAGATTCTGGCGATGGTCTCGCGCGCCATGCCCGGCCCTGTGTCCGCGACGGTAATCACCAGTCCTTGCTCGCCCGTGCGCCGATCGCGGCCCTCGCGGCTACGCAACAGCAATCGCCCTCCATCGGGATGCATCGCATCGATCGCGTTGCCGATCAGGTTCGAGAGTATCTGGCGAATCTCGCCTTCAAAACAGCGCACAGTATGGCCCTCGCGACTGCGTCTTTCCACACTGATGTTCGAGTTGATCAGGCGGCCGTGATAAATGCTCAGCACTTCTCCAATCAACTGGTCGCAGCTGACCTCGCATGGGTGAGTGGTCTGCTTATGAAACCGCAGCGTGAGATTGGTGATAGCAGAGACGCGATGCAGTTCGCGCTCGGCGGTCTCGAGATACTCCTGCACATGACTCGGCAAGTCGTGGCTGCGGGCCAGGAAAAGCAGGTTGGTCACCGACTCCAGCGGATTGTTGATCTCGTGCGCGATCGATGCTGCAAGGCGTCCGACAGCGGCAAGCTTTTCCGACTGCATCAACGCGGCCTCAGCCTGCTTCTGCCGCGTAATCTCCGCGGATGCCGCCGCAATGGCAACGACGGAACCATCCGGTCCGAACACCGGCATATAGTCCATGGTCCAGAAACGAGTCGTCCCAGGCGAGGTCGAGAGTTCTCCTTCGAGCATGCCGCCGACAACCGGCTGCCCGGTAGCGACGACACGCAGGGCATCCTCCAACCCCGGAACTCCGGCAGCAACCTCAAGTACCTTGGAGCCGACCACCTTCTCCGGCGGAAGGCCAAGAATCTCGCAGAGTTTATGGTTGACGCGGAGGTAGCGAAGCTCTACCGCATCGATCAACGCCATGGCGATGGCAGCGTTGTTGTACGTCGCTTCAAGCTCGGCATAGCGCGCACGCACCTCGCGCAGCAGACGTTCGCGCTGCTGCTCCATCTGGCGGTGCTCGCTGATGTCGCGGAAGATGAGGACGATCCCCGAGAGCCGGCCCTCTTCGTCAGGGATCGGCGCACCGCTGTCGTCGATGGAAATCTCGCTGCCATCGCGCCGAATAAGAATGGTGTGGTTGGAGAGACCGACGGCAGCGCCGGTACGCTTCACCTTGGCCACCGGACTCTCCATGATCTCGTGCGCGTCTTCGCTGACGATGTGAAAGACTTTGCCCAGGGGAAGACCAAGCGCGTCTGCTTCACTCCATCCAGTGAGCCTCTCGGCGACTGGATTCATGCGGGTGATGCGGGCCTCGGCGTCGGTAACAATGACGGCGTCGCCGATACTCTGCAGGATGCGCTTGCCGCGGGCCTCGCTCTCGCTGAGCCGGCGCGCGGCCGTCACCTCGCTCGTGACATCGTGCAGCGGACCGAAGAGTCCGGCGATCCTTCCCTTCTCGAAGATGGGATTGAACGAATAGTTGAGGTAGTGGTCCTCCATGCCGTTGGCCGTAGGCAGCGGAACGCAAAGCTTCTCGTAGAAGAACGTCTCGCCGGTGGCGAAAGCCTTCTCCAACAGCGGGCCGACAACGTGCCACGACTCCTGATAAATAGTGCGCGCCGGCTTTCCCAGGGCAGCCGGATGGCGCGGGCCCGGATAAGAGCGATACGCATCGTTATAGATGAGGATGAACTCCGGTCCCCACATCGTGCGCGCCGGCGACGGCGAACTCAGCGTGAGATTGACGATGGTGATCAGTTCCGGCGACCACGACTCAATGGGACCCAGCGGTGTCGAACTCCAGTCATACGCGCGAACACGGTCAGCCATCTCACCGGCGCCGAGGATGCGGCCGGGCGAAGGCGAGGCCAGCGCTTGTTGTGAGCCAGTGGGCGGGGTTTGGCTCAGACTCATGGTTAAAGAATCTCTCCAATGCCTGCACCGGACAAGTTCCGGGTGAGTAGGTCTTTGAATAGATGCGATTTGCTGCACACAGGTAATTCGCTGTGTTGGGTAAGCGACTTAAGCGCGCGGCAGCCAGCGGCGTACTCGGTGACAATCGGCTTCGCATTCAGAGCCAAAAGTGCGCCGCAGTCCAGGCACCCCAAAGCAGAGCGCATTGCGCCGGGATTAAAGAATGTTTACAGCACGCGCGGCTAGTAACACCACCGTGGAGAACGAGAGCAGCGACTGCAGCATCATCAGAACCTTGGCCCAACGACTGAGCACAGGGCAGTCTGTGGGCGAGAAGGCGGTGCTGGTGTTGAACGCGAGGAACAGGTAATCGACGAAACCGGGACTCCAGAACTCCTCTCCCATCTCTCTCCTGGCATTGGCGCTCAGAGTCATCTGGGGAAAGAGAAACGCGCCATCCGTGTGCGCGCCGCGCATCTCCCTGGCTTGCGGACCGCCCGCGTCAAGCCTCCAATACCAGGAGGCGAAGACGATGATGTTGGTGACCCAGAGCGCCGCTGCGGAACCAAGCAGCGCGATGGGAGACTGCTTGTGCGCGGGAAGTGCTGCCAGCAGCAGGCCCAGCGACATGCCCATGTAAACCGTGACGACGATCAACTGCATGTAGCCGAGGATCAGGCAAAGCCGGTCGAACCGCAATCTGCGCGCGACCAGGTAACCCACAATTAACACGACAATTACGACTTCAAACGCCCATTTCGGTCCCACCGAAAGCGCGTCCGGTAACGCCAGGCGCAGGCCTCCGACGGCGAGCAGGGCGATCATGGCGGGCCAGCGCGGCTCAATGTGCTTTGCTTCTTCGGGCATTGGGGAATTCTAACCTCGCCGCGGGGTCAGCCGTGCAGGGAAGCCGCCCGTTCCGAGTGGCCGGAGACCTCCGCCGCGCGCGCCTCCGCATACGCCGCCGCGCCCAACAGCGCGCATGTGTCATCCAGAATCACGCGCACCGGAATCGCCTCGAGCACCGGCGACAGCCGCCCCTTATCCAGATACGCCTCCATGAATCCGCCCGCCTGCAGTACCTTCAGAGCCTTCGGCGCAATTCCGCCGCCAAGGTACATTCCACCCGTCGCCAGCACCTTCAGTGCAATGTTGCCCGTCTCCGCGCCATACGCCGCCGCGAACATCTGCATCGTCTCGACGCATAACTCGCTCGACCCATCGTCCGCGCAGGAGCCGATCACCGCGTTCGGATCCTCTGTCTTCATGCGGTCGCGCAGCCACTCCGGCTCGTCCATCTTCTCAACATCGCGCAGATACGCATACACATTCTTGATCCCGATCCCCGACACCACTCGCTCCCAACTCACCCGCCCGTTCAGCGTCTTGCGCAAATATTGCAACAGCGCAATTTCGCGGTCGTTGCGCGCGGCAAAATCGCAGTGCCCGCCTTCCGACGGAATCGGCCGGTGCGTGCGCCCATCCCAGATCAGCAGCGCCTCGCCCAGCCCGGTGCCAGCGGCGATCAATCCGCGGTGGCCCACCTCCGCCGCATCGCCCTCATGCAGGGTGATGATGCTCTCCGGCGCAAGCTCAGGAATGCCGTAGCCATTCGCCTCCAGATCGTTGATCAGAAAAATATGTTCGATACCCAGCGACTTCGCCAGGTCGCGCTGGTCCAGCGTCCACGGCAGGTTGGTCAGCTTCAGCCTTCCGTTGCGTACGGGCCCCGGACACCCAAAGCAGGCCGCCGCAATCTGCTCGCGCTCGCCGGGCCGAAGGAAATTCTTCACCACCGCATCCAGCGTGGCAAACTCCGTCGCCGGAACCTTCTCGTCGCGTACCGGCTTCAGCCGCCCACCCTCGAAACAATACAGCGCAAGATGAACCTTCGTGCCGCCAACATCCCCTGCAAGAATCATTTAGGAAAGCTCCAGAGTGCCCACACCTTCAGGCGCTGCTGGAAGCTTAGACGCTGCAGCCGCATCGAGCAACATCGTCAGTTTGCCGCTGTTCGGCCGGATCAACTGCGACGGTTTCGCCTCAGGATCATACGGCCCCAGCAGCACATCGCGCAGTACATCTGCTTTGGCCGCGCCCTCGATCAGGAACGCCACCTCGCGCCCGCGGTTGATCACCGGCCACGTCAGAGTAATCCGCCACGTGTCCTTCTGCGGAACGTGATTTGCGACCACCAGCCGCGCCAACTCATGCAAGCGCCGCTGTTTGCGGAAACAGCGACGCGGTATGCCCGTCGTCGCCCATGCCCAGCAGCACCAGGTCGAACACCGGCGTCTCCGCACCCTCCAGCCGGAACTCCGTGCGCAGCAGCGCTTCATACCGCGACGCCGCTTCTTGCGGATCGAGTTCGCCCTCCATGCGATGCACGTGTGCGGCCGGCAGCGGGACCTTCGACAGCATCGCCTCATTGGTCATGCGGTAATTCGAGTCCGCATCGGTCGGCGGAACGCATCGCTCATCCACCCAGAACACATCCAGCTTCGCCCACGGCACCCGCGCAAAGTAAGGCGCGCTTTGATCAGCCAGCAACGCAAACATTGCCTTCGGCGTCGTCCCTCCCGAAACCGCAATCCGCGCCACCCCGCGCGCCTCCACCGCAGCCACCGCACTGGCCGCGAATAACTCCGCCGCAGCCGCCGCCACCTCCGCCGGCGTAAGCCAAACCTTATATGTAACCGAAACTGGTCGCGGCACGTCTTTGCCTTTCAACTAACAACTAGCAACCTGCAACCTGCAACCTGTCTTCACAGCTTCCGCCACTTGCGCCCATCCAGCTCCATCAGCGCGTCGCCGGTCGACGGTCCCCACGTCCCTGCCGCGTAATTCGGAAAATCCTTGATCGGATTCTTCGCCCAGTACTGCAGGATCGGAGTCATCAGCGCCCACGTCGCCTCCACGCCGTCGCGATGCGCGAACAGCGTGCCATCGCCCAGCATCGCGTCCAGCAGCAGCCGCTCGTACCCGTTCGCCGACGAGACGCCAAACGCCTCCGAATAATTAAAGTTCATATCCACCGGGCTGATGCACATCGACGGCCCCGGAACCTTCGCCTCGAACCGCAATGCAATCCCTTCATCCGGCTGTATGCGCATCGAAATAATGTTCGACTTGATCCCCTCGATACACTTGCCGTGCTGGTCCTTGAACAGCGTCAGCGGAGGCTGCTTGAACTGGATCGTAATCTCGGTCACCCGCTTCGCCATGCGCTTGCCCACGCGCAGATAAATCGGCACGCCCGCCCAGCGCCAGTTCTCAATCTCGATGCCGCAGCGCCGCATACGTCTCCGTCTGCGAGCGCGGATGCACGCGATCCTCCTGCCGATAGCCCACCACCTGCTTGCCGTCGACAACGCCCGGCCCATACTGCCCGCGCACCGCATCCGCAAAATGAATCGGCTGAATCGCCCGGTAGACCTTGATCTTCTCCGCCCGCACCGCCGCCGCGTCAAACGAGATCGGAGGCTCCATCGCCACAAAGCTCAGCAGCTCCATCACGTGGTTCTGCATCACGTCGCGCAGCGCACCGGCCTGTCTCGTAGAACGGCCCGCGCCCTTCAATCCCGATCGACTCCGCCGCCGTAATCTCGATGTGGTCGATGTAGTTCCGGTTCCACACATTCTCGAAAATTCCGTTCGCGAAGCGGAACACCAGGATGTTCTGCACCGTCTCCTTGCCCAGGTAGTGGTCGATGCGGAAGATCTGCTCTTCGTGGAAGACCTTGTTCACCTCATCGTTCAGCGCCTTCGCCGAATCCAGGTCGTGCCCAAACGGCTTCTCGATAATCACGCGCACCCACGCCGGATGCCCATCGACAGTGGAATCCGGCGGCTGATTCATCCCATGCTCGCCAAGGAACTTGATGATGTCCGAAAAATACTCCGGCGCCGTCGCCAGATAGAACAGCCGGTTGCCGCCCGTGTCGTACTTTGCGTCCAGGTCCGAAAGGTGGTGCTTCAGCCCCTCGTATGCCGGATCGTCGTCGAAATTCATAGCGAAAATAACTGATGCGGTCGACAAACTCATCCAGCTTCGGGTCGCCGGCATCTACGCCGCCGCCGTGCTCGATGCCGTCCTTCATATCCGGCGCGAAACTCGACTCCAGCGGGCGCCGCGCAACACCTACAACCGCAAACTTCGACGGCAGATTTCCCGCCTGCTCCAGGTGATACAGCGCAGGCAGCAGCTTGCGCTTGGTCAGATCGCCCGACGCGCCGAAGATCACCACGATGCACGGGTCCGGGCTGCGCTCCGAGTGCTGGCTCGCCTTCAACGCTTCCGGGGAGATCGCTACCTGCGTCGTCGCCATAGAAAAATTGCTCCTTCAATCCTGCTTCCAGAATCAGTTCAGATCGACGTGCATGTGGGGAGCCCGAATTTCAACGAGCGTACTAAAACTATACGGAGCCCTTAGCCGCGTCATTCTGAACTCGCAGCAGTCAGAATCTCCGTATTTGCCGTTCTCAACTGACAACTAAGAACCAACATTCAACAACTGCCTCACTGTCCTTCAGGAAAATCGGCCCCCAGCGTCACGCTCTCATACGCCGCCATCTCCTCAGCCCATCGGTCCAGTTTGCCTTTGAACCGGTTGTACGCCAGCGTGCCCAGCAGCAGATGCAGTGGCGGATTCTGCCATCTCGACCACGTCCATCATCGCCTGGATCGCCTTCATGGGATCGCCCGGCTGCTTGCCCGGCATCGCGTGGTAGTACTCGCGCGTCTTCCCCACGCTCTCCGTGTATTCCGGAATGGTTTGCCTGATCAGCGCCGCCGACCGCCCCAGAAAGTCCGTGCGGAACGGCCCCGGCTCAACAATCGTCACCTTCACGCCCAGCGGAGCCATCTCCGCCGCCAGCGCCTCGCTGAAGCCCTCGACCGCAAACTTGCTGGTGTTGTAATAGCCCCAACCGGCCTGCCCCACCAGCCCCGCAATTGACGACAAATTAATGATGTTCCCCGACCGCTGCTTGCGGAACTGCGGCAGAAACGCCCGCGTCACCCGAATCAGCCCCAGCACATTCGTCTCAAACACCGGCAGAAACTCTTCTTCCTTCGCTTCTTCGATCCCGCCCGCAATGCCGTACCCGGCGTTGTTCACCAGCACGTCGATTTGCCCATAAGCCGCTATCGCATCCTTCGCGACAGCCTCGATCTGCTCCGGCTTCGTCACATCCAGCGCAAACACCCGCGCGCGATCGGGATATTCGTCTGCCAGATCGGCAATCTGCTCCACCTTGCGCGCCGTAGCAATCACGCGCCCGCCCGCCTTCAACACTTCCTCAGCCAGCAGCCGCCCAAACCCCGTCGAAGTCCCGGTAATAAACCAAACCTTCTGCACTTGAGTCTCCTTCGAAATTGTCATACTTATCTGACGCCTGCCAGCGACCCCACGATGCAAACCCAAATCGAGGTTCGAATCCGGGTGCCCCATGTTCGACGCAGCATCTTCGCGTCGACCATGGGGTTACTCCATTACCCGCGATATTCCTTCACGCCATCCTCGCCGCCCACCAGCGCCACCGTAGCCATCCCCAGAAACAATCCATGCTCCACCACACCCACAATGCTGCGAATCTCCGCCGCCGTCGACTCCGGCTCCGCAATCCCGTTGCTCCAGCAATCCAGAATGTAATTCCCCTCATCGGTCAGAACGGCTCCGTCGAATCCTTCAGCCATCCGCAGCTTCGGAGTGAACCCCAGCGCCGCCAGCTTCGGCGTCACCAGCGGCAGCGCCATCTTGATGATCTCCACCGGCAGCGGAAACCTCCCCAGCACCGGCACCATCTTGGTCGAATCCACCACGCAGATGAACTCCTTCGCCGCGCTGGCCACAATCTTCTCCCGCAGCAGCGCGCCGCCGCCGCCCTTGATCAGGTCCAGTTCGCCATGCTCCCGGCAAACCTCATCCGCGCCATCGATATAAACATCCAGCTCAGGCAGCTCGTTCAGCGTCGCCACATCCATCCCCAGCGACTTGCGCCAACTCATGGCTCGCATCCGACGACGCCACGCACCGAATCTTCAGCTTCCGCGCCGCCAGCTCGCGGATAAACAGCGTCGCCGTCGACCCCGTCCCCAGCCCGACGACCATGCCGTCCTCGACCAGCTCCGCCGCCCGCTTCGCAACCAGCCCCTTCGCCTCATCCTGCGTCATCGCGAGCCCCTAAGAACCACCACCAATTTTTATCCCGAGCGAAGCCATACGCCCCCAACCAAGCTGTCATCCTGAGCGAAGCGCAGCGGAGTCGAAGGACCTGCGGCTATTTCGCGCCGCCACGAAGCTCAGCTTATTTCAGCCACAAACCTACGAATCCTCATACTCCCAATCATCCGCAGGAGGCACGCTGTCCTCATACTCCGCCTGCCGCGAAGACTCGAACGGCTTGCGCTCGCCCAGCTTCGTCTCTTCATCCTTCTCGCGCAGAATCTCGCGTTCCGTATCCACCATCGCCATATCCGTATACATCCGCGCCGACCCGTGGTCGCGTCTGTCTTTCCCTCGAACCTCGAACCTAGTACCTCGAACCTGGCCTACTTCTTCACCAGCCCCTTCGCCGTCTCCACCACATGCGCCACGTTGATCCCCAGCTTCTCCAGCGCAATCGGCCCCGGAGCCGAAGCCCCAAACCGATCGATCCCGATCACCGCGCCGTTGTGGCCGACATACTTCCACCAGCCCATGGTCGCGCCCGCCTCAACCGAAATCTTCGGCGTCGCCTCCGGCAGCAGTTCCGCCTTGTACGCCGTCCGTCTGCTCGTCGTAGATCCTGAAGCTCGGCATCGACACCACCTTCGCCGTGATCCCCGCGGCCTTCAACTCCTCGGCAGCCTTCATGCAAGTCGTAACCTCGGAGCCCGTCCCGATCAGAATCACGTCCGCCTTCTTCACATCCGGCGTCATCGAGTAGGCGCCCTTCGG
The DNA here is from genome assembly GCA_963822225.1 of uncultured Acidobacteriaceae bacterium. Lineage (GTDB taxonomy): Bacteria > Acidobacteriota > Terriglobia > Terriglobales > Acidobacteriaceae > Edaphobacter. Next base: position 272,484 of record CAWGGW010000007.1, read on the forward strand.
CCGGCCCGGCAAACGTCAGCGCCGCGTCGAACACCGGCAGATCCTGCCGGCTCAGCGCCATAAAGCTCGCCGACTTGCGCTCCAGCGCCAGCTTCCAGCACGCCGCCGTCTCGTTCGCATCCGCCGGACGGAAATCCGTCATCTGCGGAATCGCGCGCAGGCTCATCAGGTGCTCAATCGGCTGGTGCGTCGGCCCATCTTCGCCCAGGCCCACCGAATCGTGCGTGAACACATACAGCGAGTGCACGCACATCAGCGCGCCCAGCCGCAGCGCCGGACGGCAGTAATCCGAGAACACAAAGAACGTCGACCCGAACGGAATCATCCCGCCATGCGCCGCCATTCCATTCACCATCGCCATCATGCCGAACTCGCGCACGCCGAAGAACACGTTGCGCCCCGTCGGATCAACATGGAAACTCGGTGAATCCTTGAAGATCGTCTTGGTCGAAGCGGTCAGATCGGCCGCGCCGCCAAACAGCTCCGGCACCACCTTCTCAATCGCGTTCATCACCTGCTGTCCCGCATTGCGCGTCGCCACCGGCTTGTCGGTCGGGAAGGTCGGAATCGCCTTCTCCCAACCTGCCTGCAGCTTCGCCTTGATCACGCGCGTCAAACTCCGCCGCCGGCTCCGGATACGCCGTCTTGTACTCGGCAAAGTGCGCGTCCCACTCCGCGTGCAGCTTCTTGCCCTTCGGCTTGACCGTGTCCCAGTTCTTGCGCGCCTCCTCGGGCACGTAAAACGTCTTGTCCTCAGGCCAGCCCAGGTTCTTCTTGGTCGCCTTCACCGCCTCCACGCCCAGCGCCTCGCCGTGGACCTTGTTCGTGCCGGCCTTCGGGCTGCCATACCCAATCACCGTCCGCACCCGGATCAGCGTCGGCCGCGTCGTATCCGCCTTGCGCCGCGTTGATCGCGTCTTCCAGCGCCACCAGGTCGTTGCCGTCCGGCACGCTCAGCACCTGCCAGTGGTAGGCCTCAAACCGCTTCGTCACATCTTCGGTATACGAGAGCTCCGTCGGCCCATCCAGCGAGATCAGGTTGTCGTCGTACAGCACAATCAGCTTGCCCAGCCCCAGCGTTCCCGCCAGCGAAGCCGTCTCGTGCGAAATCCCTTCCATCAGATCGCCGTCGCCGCACAGCACATACGTGTGGTGATCGACCACGCTAGTACATGTCGCGGTTGTAAACCGCCGCCAGATGCTTCTCCGCCGCGGCCATGCCCACCGCCATGCCGAATCCCTGGCCCAGCGGCCCGGTCGTCACCTCAACGCCCGGCGTCTCGCCATACTCCGGATGCCCCGGCGTATGCGATCCCCACTGCCGGAACTGCTCCAGCTGCGACATCGGCAGGTCGTAGCCGGACAGATGCAGCGACCCGTACAGCAGCATCGACGCATGCCCATTCGACAGCACAAAGCGGTCGCGATCGATCCACTTCGGGTCCGCGGGATCGTGCTTCATGATCTTGTGGTACAGCAGGTACGCAATCGGAGCGCACGCCAGCGGCGCGCCCGGATGGCCCGAATTGGCCTTCTGCACGCCGTCCACAGCCAGAAAACGCAATGCGTTGATAGAAAGCTGATCCAGTTCGTGCTGCTTATCCACTGCCGTCTGCGTATCGCTCATTTCGATTCCTTTTCCCAGTCTCTGGCGCCCATCACGGCGCATGGAATATCCAGTCGCGGACTCCACTCCGCGCTCGCCTGCCGTCACAACTTCCCGGAAGCCCTCGTACGTGTCACGACAAGTGTACTAGCCAAGCCGCTTCCGGGGTAAGTAGCTGTAGAACCCTGCAACCCCAACCCATCACAGGCTCAACTCGCTGTGCGACCCGAGGCGAACAAGCTCAACGGTCTCTCCATCGGGCAAACGATAGACCAGAACCAAATCCGGCTTGACGTGGCAATCCCGGTGGTCCTTCCATTCTCCAGTCAGGGCATGGTCGCGCATGGAATCCGGCAACGGGACATCTGCAGCGATCAAGGAAACGGCCGCAATCAGGAGCTCATCGAGCACCAATCGGTGCTGCCCTTTCGCTTCTCGCTTGTAGTCTTTTTTGAACCTTTTCGTCCGATTAATCGTCCGCATGCAAGTCGGCCAGCAAATCGTTCACGGTGCCAACCCTTACGACGTCGCCCCGGCGAGCTGCCTTCATCGCCTTGACCGTTTCAGCATTGGGAATGAGAGGATCGAAAGGAAGCGCGCGCTCCGCCACGGTCCGCATCAGCATGATACGAAACGCCTCCGAGAGCGTCAGGCCCGCAGCCGCATAAATTGCGGTGGCCTCTTCCTTCACACGCGTGTCGACAGTGACTTGAACCCGCGTATTCGTCGCCATAAGACTGCGCTCCTCGAACTTATGATACAGCAGCTGCTTATAGACTTAGACTCGATTCCACCCACGTTTCTGCCCGTGGTCATCTGCTTACTCCACCGTCACCTCAAAATTCCGCCCCAGCCACTTATCCTGCCCCGGCCAGTAAAACGTCAGCGCAATCTTCCCTTCCTGCCCCTCCACCGTATCGATATCCGCATAAAACCCCGCATACCCCACCGACCGCGACTCCTTCGTCATCGACGTCTTCCATCCATCCAGCGAATACACCAGCTTGAACCGTTCCGTATCCACCACCCGCAGCGTCATCCCCGACGCCATCTCCGCAACCGGCCGGCTGGTCTGGAAGATCTCCAGCTTGCTCTCGAAACGTCCGCTTGCCCGGCGCAACCCCGTACCGTTCCTTCACGCACGAGAGGCAGTCAAATACCTGTCCGTCCACCGTGCTCCGCAGCAGCTTCAGATACTCCGAGTGCGCCCACACCAGCGGCTGCGCCGAACCCGCCGACTGCCCAAAGTACATCTCCTCCTGCGGATCGTCCGCGCGATCCCAAATCTGTTCCGGCAGCATCCCGCCCTTCGAGCTGAACTTCTCCATAGCGAGAATAAACGGCTTCACATCGCGCCCCGGCCGCCAGTTCGTAGTGCCCGCGCTCGCCGCCCAGCAGAGGCCACGCGCGCCCCTGTCCCCAACCCATGTACGGACCGCCATCCTTCCGCTGCCCATAGCCGTCGTGGTTGTAGCGCCGCCAGCACGCGCCGTTCGGCGTCTCGATCTTCAGCACGTGATCCACCACCTTCAGCGAATCCACAATCAGCGGATCGTCCGGCCGCCGAATCCCGTACCGCACCAGTTCCAGGAATCCCGCATCGATAATCTCCCGCGCCTCAAACACGTTCTTCTCGCCCGGCGCGCGATTCGAAATCAACATGCACCCCGCCGGAATATCCGGGTTATGGAACGGCTCGCCCGCGCATGGCGGACGAATCCGCATATAGTGCCGCTGTACACCTCCGGCAGCAGAACGCCCTCGTTCGTCGTCGTCCACTCGTCCAGATGAGCCTCAATCCAGTCCGCGTAATCCTCCAGATAAGCTCGCCAGCTCCGGCGCCTGGTGCGCCCGCGCCAGGTCCGCCGCGCACACCAGCGCCGCAATCACCGCCGCCAGCGTCGACGGCGAATACCCCGCGTTCTCCTCCCACCGCTCCTGCTGCGTGATCGGCGCATACCGCACCAGGAATCCCGCCGCCCGCTCCACAAACGGAAACACATCGAACTTCTGCAGGCTGTCCCGCTTCCATAGCCGCCACGCCAGCATGATCGGAAACGCCACCTCGTCCAGTTGAATCCCCGTCCAGTACGGCGTCCCATCGATCCAGAAGTTCTGCGCAAAGCTCCCGTCCGGATGCTGCGTAGCACGCCAGGTACACCAGCGCCCGCAGCGCCGTCTCGCAGCTGCCCGCACGCCAGCAGCGCCGTCGCCGACTGCACCATATCCCGCGTCCACACCAGGTGGTATCCGCCCAGGTCGTCGTCGCCCTTCGCCATGCCCCACGGAATCGAAGCCGACGCAATAAACGCGCCCGAGAATGTCTTGTCCTCATGCGTCAGAATCACGTTGTGGCTGATCCGCGACAGCCGCCCGCCGTCCGTCGACGCCGCCGCCAGATCCGTCGGCGTCCGCGCCCGCATCCACTGCTCCACAAACCGCTCGCAGTGCTTCTCATACGGCATCGCCAGCGCCTGCATCATCTCGCTCAAGCGCCGCGTGGTGCCCATCGCCCAGCCCGATCGCAATCGTGAACTCCCGGTACCGCGCCACATCGATCTCGCCCATGATCGCAATATTCCCATCCAGCGCCTGGCCGAACGACCACGTCATCTTCATGTCCGCCATCAGGTCCTGGTAGCCGTCGCTCTGCCCCACATACCCGCACGACGACCGCGTAAACCCGCAGTCCGCCCCCATCGCCAGCGACACCGGCCCATGCCACGCCAGCAGCACCCGCTTGCCCGCCACCAGCACGATCGCGCCGAGTTCCCCGCGCCCCCGCCATGCAGATGCGGAGCCAGCAGCGCATAGCACTTCATCCGGCTCAGCACCGCTTCATCGCCCGCAATCTTCACATTCATCAGCACCACCGAGTGGTGCGGATCGGCCACCATCTCCTTGGTCACCGTGTACCGCCCCTCCGGATCGCTGCCCACCACCTTCACCGCCGGAGCGTCGTCGTCCACGTAGTGGAAGTCGTAATTGATGTCCCGCTTCTCTTCGTGGAAAAAGGTCTCGCCGTCGGTAAACAGCAGCTCCATATCCCGCGTCTGCGGCCGGTCGATGGTGGGGTAGTAAATCTCGTTCAGCGTCCCATGCGACATCGTGAACCACACCCGGCTCGAAGCCGAATAAGCCGTCGACACCGCGTCCTTCTTGCTCGAAGTCCAGCGTCGGCGCCACCCCCGGCGCGCCAAACGCCGGCCCATCGTCATCCAGCCAGTGATACCCCGCCACATCACCCATAGCCCCTCATTAAACCCCAAAACGAAACCGGCTGCCCCACGCTCGCGCAGCGATCGTGGGGTTACACAGGAATCCTGCCGTCGAGGCTCCCATTGGACTGCCGTGCTCCCATTGGATTGTCATCCTAAGCAAAGGGCGCAGCCGAAGCAAAGGGCGCAGCCGAAGACCCGTTTTATAGAGTCGTCATCCTGAGCGAAGGGCGAAGCCCGTAGTCGAAGGACCTGCGGTTATTTTTGCCTACCTCAAGGCTTTGCCCCTTTTCACCAGAACACCCTCAGATTAACAATCCACATCCCCGCTACAACGTTTAACCCAGCCACCCTATCCAATCTTGGAAACCACAAGGAGATCGGCCCGTGATCAAAGCGCTCAGCCGCCTCGCCCTCGCCGCCGTACTCCTCTTCGTCCTGCTCCAGTGCATCCGCCCGTCCATCCCCTCCCAGCCCGCCACCGCCGAAATCCAGGCCCCGCCCGAGATCCGCCAGATCCTCGAAACCCATTGCTACGCCTGCCACTCCGACCAGCGCCGCCTCTCCTGGTTCGATCAGATCGTCCCCGGCTACTGGCTCGTACGCCACGACATCCTCACCGCCCGCCAGCACCTCAACTTCTCCACCCTCGGCGCCAAACCCCCAGCCGTACAAAATGCCACTCTCTACGAAGCCGTCAACATGGTCCAACTCGGAGCCATGCCTCTGCCTCAATTCCTCGCCCTGCATCCCGACGCCCGCATCAGCCCCGACGACCTCAACACCCTCAAAACCTACCTCGCACCCTGGGCAAGCCAGGCCAATCCGCCCGTCCCGCCGGTCCCTGCCGCCTCCGCCAACCCCGCAGCGCCAATCAATCTCGCCGCCGTCCAACCGGTACCCGGAGGCATAACTCTCGACCCCTCCTTCGAAGGCTGGAAGCTGATCAGCACCACTGATCGCGGCGACAACTACACCCTCCGCCTCATCTTCGGTAACGACATCGCCATCGCCGCCGCACGCTCCGGCAACATCTCCCCGTGGCCTACAGGAGCGCGCTTCGCCAAGATCGCCTGGTGGCAGCAGCCCGGCCCCGACGGCCTCATCCACCTCGGCCCGTTCTTCCAGGTTGAGTTCATGGACAAAGACGCCTCCCGCTACCAATCCACCGACGGCTGGGGATGGTCGCGCTGGCGTGGTCTTACTCTGAAGCCCTACGGCGCAGACCCCGCCTACGTCAACGAATGCACCAGTTGCCATCAACCCGTCCGTGGCAACGACTACGTCTACACCCTTCCCATCTCCGCAGCCACCACCACCCGCAGCGAAGTTTTGAACACCCACGCCGCCGCTCTACCCGCCAACCTGCCCTATCAGCCGCTGGACTGGAACGCCATCACCCTGTTCGTCGATCCTGAGGCGCACACCATGTCCGTCCTCTTCGGCAACCCGCAAGCCGTAGCCGCCGCCAACCCGCGCACCGCCTCGCCCGCCGCGCCCACCTATCCCGCGGGCTCAGTCCTCGCACTCGTCACCTGGGTCCAGCGCGACGACCCCCACTGGTTCGGCGCGCGCATCCCCGACTCCCCCCAATCCGTCGAGTTCGTCCACATCGCCGCCCCATCCCAGCCCGCCATCTACAGCCGCTTCTCCGCATCCGGCGCCGCCGAGACCCTCCCGCCGAACTTAGCCGACCAGCGCCAACAACTCATCCTCAACCTTCCGCCCGCCTCACTCCCTTAAGCTTCTTGCGCTATCATCGCCCTTGTCGCATTCATCGGCCCCGCTTCGTAACTTGCTGACTCGCCGATCCGCTTCCCTGCATCTCATACCTCACAGGAGAATCCCATGGCATACGAACTTCCCCCGCTTCCTTACGCATACGACGCCCTCGAGCCCTACATCGACGAGGCGACCATGAAGCTTCACCACGACAAGCATCACCAGGCCTACGTCACCAACCTGAACGGCGCCATCGAGAAGCATCCCGACCTCGGCTCCAGCACCCCCGAAGACCTCATCAAGAACCTCGGCGGCATCCCCGAGGACATTCGCAAAGTCGTCCAGAATAACGGCGGCGGCCACGTGAACCACACCATGTTCTGGCAGATCATGAAGCCCAAGGGCGGCGGCGAGCCCTCCGGCAACATCGCTTCCCAGATCAAGGCCGACTTCGGCGACTTCGAGTCCTTCAAAAAGCTCTTCAACGAGACCACCGCCAAGCAGTTCGGCTCCGGCTGGGGCTGGCTCGTGTTCAAGGGCGGCAAGCTCGGTATCGTCACCACCGCCAACCAGGACAACCCCATCTCGCAGGGCCTCTACCCCATCCTCGGCAACGACGTCTGGGAGCACGCCTACTACCTGAAGTACAACAACCGCCGCCCCGACTACCTCGCCGCCTGGTGGAACACAGTCAACTGGGAAGAAGTAAACAAACGCTTCGCCACCGCCCAAAGCTATAAGTAGCTCATCTCCGGCGCACAACCACTCTACGAGCCGTCATTCTGACTCGCAGAGTCAGAATCTCCGTATTTGTCTTTCGAGCGACCGCTAACCCCGGGTGCCCCATGTTCGACGCCAGTCGACCATGGGGTTTCTCTTGTTCCGCACCCCGTCACGGGTGGGATCAACGGACCCTGATCGTCTTCCCAGTCCGCGCCGCCTCCACCAAAGCCGCATCCAGCCGCATCTGCGCCAACCCATCATCGCCCGTCACAGGCACAGTCTTACCCGCCACGACCGCCCCAACAAACCCCGCCAACGACAACCCAAACGACTCCTCATACGAACAAGCCGGCAACGCCTCGATCTTCTCCGCGATCTTCCCAAGAGAAGCCGTCCCATTCAAATTCGCCCGTACCGCCCGGTCCACCACCAACGCATCCTCCGACCCATATAGCGCGAACGACCAGAAGTTCTGCTCCAGCGGCACCAGCGCTGACCCGGACATCGTCGCCAGAAATCCTTCGTACCTAAACGTAGCCGCCACCGCCACCGAAGGCTGATACAGCAGTTCCTCCTGAAATCCAACCCCAAATTCCCAAGGCCGTCCCCGCGGCCCGCCCGACACCGGCGGTCTTAGCTTTTGATCATCAACCAGAGAAGCCGTCACCTCCAGCGGATCGCCAAACCAGTACCGCATCAGATCCAGCATGTGCGGCCACAGATACGCATGCATCTGCGCCGAAAACAGCCCCACCCGCCCAAACCCTCCGCGCTCCAACTCCTGCTTGATCAACCCCATGCGCGGGCACAGCCCGGTAGTTGAAGTTCACCCCCAACTGCCGTCCCGCCCGCGCCGCCGCCGCGACCATCCGCTCGCCCGCCGCCAGCGTATGCGCCATCGGCTTCTCGCACAGCACATGCGCCCCACTCGCCAGCGCCGCCAGCACCGGCTCCTCATGGTCCCACTCCAGCGTGGCCACCGACACCACATCCGGCTGTTCCACGTGGAGCATCTCTTCCACCGACACATACCCCCGCGCCCCAAACCCCGCCGCCAATCCTCCCGCCCGCGCCACGATCCCCGCTCACCACCCCCACCAACTTCGTCCCAACGCCATTCGCATAAGCCGCCGCATGCAACCGCCCCGCCCCACCCGTCCCCACCACCGCCGCCTTCAACTCCCGCATCGCGCCTCCTCACCGTTCGTCATTCTGACTCGCAGAGTCAGAATCTCCGTCGTTCGCCTTCCCAGCCGCCAGCTCTCCCAATCTACTCCGCAAAAATTCATGCAAGAAACCCTAACCCATCCGTCTTAAGATCAGAAGTCGACAGAAAGAAAGGTCGCGCATGTCCAAATTGCCCGCTGCACTCATCCTCACGGCCCTCACCGCCCTAACCGCCCCAGCCCAGCAAGGCGGCTCTGCCCCGGTCGCCCTCACCATCTACAACCAGAACTTCGCCGTAGCCCGCACCACCGTCGACCTCGACCTCAAATCCGGCCTCAACGAGATCACCACCACCAACGTCACCAGCCAGCTCGAGCCCGACTCCGTCGTCCTGCGCGACCCCACCGCCAAAACTCCCTTCAAAGTCATCGAGCAGAACTACGACGCCGGCGTCATCGACCAGAACTCCCTCCTCCAGAAATTCGAAGGCAAGACCATCCAGTTCCAGACCTACGCCTTCAATCTGCCCGGCGCCAACGGAGGCCCAACCACGCCCACCATCGTCGACGGCACGCATCATCCGCGCCAACGACAACGGAGCCCAGCCCCTCATCGAAGTCAACGGCCACCTCCAATTCAGCCTTCCCGGCGAGCCGCTGTTTCCCGCCTCCACCGACGGCCTACTGCTGAAGCCCACCCTCCGCTGGCAGATCGAATCCCCACGCCCCGCCCACCTCTCCGCCGAACTCGCCTACATCACCAACGGCATGTCCTGGCAGGCCACCTACAACGTCGTCGCGCCCGAGTCCTCCGCCACCGCCGCCGCCGAACCCGTCGACCTCATCGGCTGGATCACCATGCAGAACAACACCGGCACCGACTTCCCCTCAGCCCGCATCAAGCTCATGGCCGGAGACGTCGCCAAAATCCAAAACATGAACGGACTCCGTGGACGAGCCATGGGCATGGCAATGGAGGCAGACTCCGTCTACACTGGCACACCCAACGTCACCCAGCAGGCCTTCGACGACTTCCACCTCTACGACCTCAACCGCACCGTCTCCCTCTACAACAACGAGACCAAGCAGGTCCAGTTCATCGAAGCCTCCAACATCCAGATGAACCGCATCTACGAGTACGATGGCGCGGTCCAGCAGCCCGGCTACAACACCTGCATCGGCTGCCACAACGACCAGCCCTCCTTCGGCGCCAACTCCAACACCAAGGTCACGGTCCGCGCCGAGATCAAGAACTCCACCGCCAATCACCTCGGCATGCCGCTTCCCGCCGGACGCATCCGCCTCTACCGTCGCGACTCCGCCGGACAGATGGAGTTCATCGGCGAGGGAACCATCAACCACACCCCCACCGACGAAACCGTCAAAGTCCCCGTTGGCAACGCTTTTGACGTCACCGGCTCCCGCAAGCAGACCGACTTCCACACCGACAACCGCGCCCACACCACCGACGAAACCTTCGAGATCACCGTCAAAAACCAGAAAACCACGCCCATCCAGGTCGCCGTAGTCGAGCACATGAACCGCGCCCAGAACTGGCAACTCACTGCCCAATCGACCAACGACACCAAACGCGACTCCACCACCATCGAGTTCCCCATCACCGTCCCCGCCACCGGCCAAACCACCGTCACCTACTCCGTGCACTACACCTGGTAGCCCTCCTCAACCGTGCTCGTCATTCTGACTCGCAGAGTCAGAATCTCCGCATTTGTGCCGCCACCAACCCGGGTGCCCCATTCATGACGGTTTCATCGTCATGGGTGGGGACGCTCAGGCAACATCTCGCCCCCCCAACCTCATCGCATAACCGAACCATCATTCCGCAATCCTGAAGGATTCGACTATGCGCCTTGGAACCCTGCTCCTCGCAGCCGCAGTCTGCGCCGCCCCATCTGCCGCCCAAGCCTCCTCATTCTCCGAAATCGTCTCCTTCGGCGACAGCCTCTCCGACACCGGCAACGTCTACATCGGCACCGGCGGCACTCTCCCCGGCCCCGGTTACGCCGTCTACAACGGCTACGGCATCTACACCAATCCGCAATCCGGCGGCGGCCCCGCGGGTCTCTGGATCGACCAGCTCGCCGGCTCGCTCGGCCTCTCCGCTCCCGCGCCCTTCCTCGCCGGAGGCACCAACTACGCCGTAGGCAGTTCCTACACCGCCGGACCCAACGGAGCCGCCCCCGGCATGGACGCCCAGGTCGGCGACTACCTCACCTCCGTCGGCGGCAGCGCGCCCGCCACCGCCCTCTACACCTTCTGGGGCGGAGCCAACGACATCTTCGACGGCATGGACCCCGTCACCGCAGCCAACAACATCGCCGCCGAAATCGGAGCCACCGCGGCCGATGGCGGCAAAACCTTCCTCTGGCTCAACCTCCCGCCCCTCGGCGATACCCCCCTCTTCAACACCACGCCGTTCGCGCCCCAGGCCAACGCCGCCTCCGCCGCCTTCGACGCCCAGTGGGCTATCGACGTAGGCAACCTCGACGCCGAAGGCATCGACGTCATCGGAGTCGACGTAGACTCGCTCTTCAACCTCATCGCCGCCAATCCCGCCGCCTACGGCTTCACCAACATCACCGACGCCTGCAACGCCACCCCGGGCTGCAATCCCAACACCTTCCTCTACTTCGACGCCGAACACCCCACCACCGAAGCCGATTCCCTCGTCGCCAACCTCGCCGCCCAGGACCTGTCGCCCACTCCCGAGCCGCCCTCGCTCACCCTCGTAGCCCTCGGCGCAGCCTTCGCCGCCGCCTTCGCCCTCACCCACCGCAAGCCCCAACTCCAATCCTGAGTCAGTCAACAAGCCGGGTGCCCCAGGTTCGACCGCAGGTCGGCCCTGGGAATGCCACGCCTCACCAGCCGTTTGTGTGAAGACACTTCCTGCAGAAACCCACGTAATTTCAACCGCGGGTTCTACAATGTCTTGTCTTCTTAGCAGCGCCCGCGTGAGGGATCGATGAACCGCGACTCAATGTTCTCCCGCCTCAGCAATCACCCCGCCCCCTGGGATATCGTAGTAATCGGAGGCGGAGCCACCGGCGCCGGAGTAGCAGTCGACGCAGCCACCCGCGGCTTCGACGTGCTCCTCCTCGAGCGCGACGACTTCGGCAAAGGAACCTCCAGCCGCTCCACCAAACTCGTTCACGGAGGCGTCCGCTATCTCGAACAAGGCAACGTCTCCCTCGTCGTCGAAGCCCTCAAAGAACGTGGCCGCCTCCTCCACAACGCGCCCCACCTGGTTAAAGACCTCCGCCTCGTCGTCCCCACCTACTCCTGGTGGGAGAGTCCCTTCTACGGCATCGGCCTCAAGGTCTACGACGTCCTCGCCGGCAAATACGGCTTTGGCCGGTCCCGCATCCTCTCCCGCGATGAGACGCTCGAACTCCTCCCCGCCATCAAGCAGGACGGCCTAAAAGGCGGCGTCGCCTACCACGACGGCCAGTTCGACGACACCCGCCTCCTCACCCACCTGATGGCCACTGCCGTCGACCACGGAGCCACCGTCCTCAACTACGCATCCGTCACCGGCGTCCAGAACGACGCCAGCGGCTTCGTAAACGGCGTCACCCTCCAGGACACCGAATCCGGCGCAATCTACGAAGTCAAAGCCAAAGTCGTCGTCAACGCCACCGGCGTCTTCGCCGACCAAGTCCGCCGCCTCGCCCAGCCCAACGCCGAATCCATGATCTCCCCCAGCCAGGGAATCCATCTCGTCTTCGACAGCTCTTTCCTGCGCGGAGGCACCGCCATCATGGTTCCGCACACCAGCGACGGCCGCGTCATGTTCGCCATCCCCTGGCACGGCCACACCATCGTCGGCACCACCGACACGCCCATCGACACCATCTCCTACGAACCTCGCCCCTTTGAGCAGGAGATCGACTTCGTCCTCGAAACCGCCAGCCTCTACCTCAGCCGCCCACCCACGCGCGACGACATCCTTAGCATCTACGTCGGCATCCGCCCGCTGGTCAAGGTGCCCGGAGACAAGAAGACCTCGTCCCTCTCGCGCGATCACACCATCCACATCGACGACTCAGGCCTGCTCACCATCGCCGGAGGCAAGTGGACCACCTACCGCCACATGGCCGAGGACTGCGTCAACCACGCCATCGCTCTCGGCGACCTCAAAGACGTCCCCTGCGTCACCGCCGACCTCCACATCCATGGCTTCTTTAAAGACGCGGACTCACTCGGCCCCTTGTCCGTCTACGGATCCGATGCCGTCGAGATTGAAGCCCTGATGCAAACCGAACCCGCCCTCGCCAGGCGACTTGATCCTGCCCTGCCTTACGTTGCCGCCGAAGTAGTCTGGGCCGCGCGCAACGAAATGGCCCGCACCGTCGAAGACGTCCTCGCCCGCAGAACCCGAGCCCTCTTCCTTAACGCCGCCGCCGCCATTGCCATGGCGCCCGAAACCGCCCGCATCCTAGCCACCGAACTAAACCACAATCAAACCTGGATCGACCATCAAGTCGAATCCTTCACCACCCTCGCCGCCCAATACCTTCCAACCCCCGAACCCGCAAAACTAGCCTGACGGCTCTTCCGTCCCTGTTTTCTGTGTTATCAGCGGACGCAACGCCTGTAGTTACTGCTTGTTACCAAATAGTCAACTTTCGTCTTGGAAACGCCGCAACAGGTGGCTATACTCTTGTCTCTCCTGTGGAATTCGCAGTGTCGGACTCCACAGGATCGGCTGAGTGCGGGGCTGACAGAAAAGCCCGCACACAGGATCGAACCGTTATTAGGGCCCACGCGTTAGCTCTATCCCTCGGGTGCGTTACCTTGAGCCTTAAATCCCCCCGACATCCAGGGTAGAACCGCCAACTCCTGGCCCCTGATTCGATAACCGAGTCGAACCGGGCCTGTGCGAGCGGGGAGCGAATGAAAAGACTACGCGACGAAAGCGGACAGGTGCTGGTGCTGGCGGCTCTCAGCCTCACCGCAATATTGGGGCTGGTTGCGTTCGCAACTGACATCGGGCTGCTCTTCTACGCCAGGGAAATGATGCAGAATGCCGCTGACAGCGCCGCTGTCGCCGGCGCAGCCGAACTCAACTTCGGTGACATGACCGCGGCAGCTCAGAGCGACTCCGCCCAGAACGGATTCACCAACGGCGTAAACGGAACCATCGTTGCAGTCAACAACCCACCCAAGAGCGGCCCGAACCTGGGCAAGGCAGGCTACGTCGAAGTGGTCGTCTCCCAACCCCAGAACTCGGTCTTCATGAGGATGTTCAACTTCAGCTCGACCACCGTCAGCGCCAGGGCGGTAGCCGCAGCCGTCCCCAGTCCCAGTTGCGTCTACACCCTCAGTTCGGCCAGCCCAAATACCAGCGATAGTCCACTGGGCGGTGTCTACGTCACCGGATCCGCCGATCTCAACCTGTCCGGATGCGGGATCCTCGACAACGGAAACGGCTCCTTCGCCGTTCACGTAACCGGCGGAGCCACCCTGACAGCGCCATCCATCGGCATCGTAGGTTCCTACACCGTTCACCCTGGCGGAGTCCTCCAGCCCAATCCGCCAACGACCGGGATCACCTCGGTCAGCGATCCGCTCAGTTCGAGCATCAGTCCGCCTCCAGCCGCCGATTGGAGTTCATGCAGCAGCGCCACCATCACCACCAATCAAACCATCGGCCCAGCTACGCCCGGCGGCTTCATATGCTACAGCTCGCTGTCGGTTCCAAGCGGAAGCCCAACCATTACTCTCAATCCCGGCCTCTACGTCTTCAACGGCTCGGGAGGCCTGAACGTCGCCAGCGGAGCGACTTTGAATGGAACGGGCGTCACCTTCTACTTCCGTAACGGCGCCTCCTTCAGCTTTTCCCGCGGAGCCACCGCCAACCTCTCAGCCCCCACCACCAACGTCAACGGCTACAACGGCATCCTCTTCTACCAGGACCCGACCGACACCGCTACCCAGGATTCGTTTATTGGCGGCGCCACCGGAAACCTGCAGGGAATCTTTTATCTCCCCACCGCAAATCTCGATATCGCCAACGGCGTAGGCGCGACCTTCAGCGTCGACCTCGTCGTCGGTTCCCTCAGCATGTCGGGCGCAGCCACGCTCACACCGTACGCTCCCTTGTCTGGATCGTCGCCGCTATCCGTTCCCAGGTTGGCAGAGTGAGGAGCAGAACCATGCAAACCGGGCCGAAATCCATCCAAAGCGACAAGCAGCCTACCCGCTGGTTCCGCCGTCTCGCCATCTTCAGGGACACCACCGGCTCGGCCCTGGTCGAACTCGCCCTGATGGTGCCGGTCTTCACAACGCTCTTAATCGGCGCATCGGAGTTCGCCACCCTGGAGTTTGACGGCATAGAAGTCGCCAACGCGGCTCGTGCCGGAGTCGCTTACGGCTCGCAGTCCGCCGCCACCGCATCGGACCTCGCAGGGATGCAGCTCGCAGCCGTCAACGACGGCCCGGATGTGCCGGGATTGAGTGCCGTAGCCAAGGAATTCTGGTCCTGCTCCAGCGCCCCATCCACCCAATACACGTCAATCCCCACCTGTGCCAACGGCGATCACGTTCTCACCTATGTCGAGGTCACCACCTCTGCCACGATGACGCCTTCCATCCACCTTCCAGGATTCACCAGCTATACCCTTGGCGGAACGGCCATCATGAGGGTGCAATGACCTCCGTCGCCACGAAAATCCGGCGCAGGGTACGCGACCGCCGCGGCTCGGTTATCGTCGAGTTCGCGCTCGCTACCTCTGTTCTGTTCGCCCTGATCATCGGCATCCTCTCGATGTGTCTCGCACTCTACTCCTACCACTTCACCGCCGAGGCGGCGCGCCAGGGAGCACGCTACGCGATCGTTCGAGGATCGTCCTGCGCAACCTACGGCAACTTCACTTCGAACTGCCCTGTCACCACCTCATCGCAGATTCAAACCTACGTGCAGAGCCTCAACTTTCCCGGCATCACCTCAAGCAATATCGCCGTCACAGCGACCTGGCCAACCACAGGATTAATCTGCACACCCTCGGCTACGCCCTGCAACAACCCCGGCAACGTAGTCAAAGTCAAAGTCAGCTACCAGCTTCCGCTGGCAATCCCCTTCGTCTCCCCCAGCAACCTCACCATGACCAGCACCTCGCAGATGGTAATCGCCGACTAACCGGGACAAACCCTCGGCTGAAATCCGCTTCTTTCTCCACCCCTACAACCCCCCGCGCAACCACCTCGAACCTCGAACCTGGCGGGTGGCCCACGTCTGGCCATTACGACAAAGACGGTGCTCCATAGCATGCCCCTGAGCTGGCCGAACGGGTCTCGCTTTTGAGACATGGGTTTCTGCCCTCGCACGCCATCGTCCGGGGTCACTTTACCGAAAAGCCGACTTTGCAGTCGCTATAGCATGAGAGTTGCGGGATCAAACTCCACCCTGTTCAGGTGTGGCTGGGCGTTTGACCGGGAACGAATCTCTCCTACGTGGTGTCTAAGGCTACACCGGTCCGATGAAGCCGTTGCCTTACCCAGACAGGTCGCCGATGAGATGCCGTCACATGGACAAGAAACGCTGCATCGCAGTCGCAGGGCTAATCGGAATGGTGTGGGTCTGCGCGGGAGCCTTTGCGCAGAAGGCGCCCACGCTGGGGGATATTCTGCAACGGCTGCAGGAAAATCTGAACCAGTACGATTCCTCCGTGCCCAGCTTCTTCTGCGATGAGCGTGTCGTCTCCGCCTCCCCCCGCGCCCGTGTAGGGGCCCTGGGCGGCACGGTCACCGATTCAACCTTCCTGCTGAAGCGTATTCCACGGCCTGACGACCAGCTGATTCTTCGGGAGTCGCGCGAGGTGAAGAAGGTGAATGGCCAGCCGGCGACGGCAGATTCGATTGGCGGGGGCATGCTCTTTGTGGGCGCCTTCTCAAACAGCCTGGCGCTGGTCAGTCTGAGCCAACAGGCCTGCATGGACTATACGTTGACATCAAACAAAGACCCGATCCTGATCGACTTCGCCAGTGTACCTGCCGGCGAGCGGCCCGCCGACTGCCGGATGCAGGAAGACGTGAGTGGGCGCGCAGCGATCGACCCGGAGACGATGCAGGTTACGCGGCTGCAGTTTCATGCGCCTCATCACATGATCGGGGCGGAGATGGGCTGGTGGGATGTGACGGTGGAGTATGCACCGGTGGAGCTGGACGGGAAGATTTTCTGGCTGCCGAAGAGGATCTACGAGAGCATGGCTGTCAGAAGAGCTTCATGGTCCTATGACGCAAGCTATCGCAAGTACCACCTGATGGAAGCCACGTCGCGGATCTTGCCTTCCGATGAGACACCCGCGCCATGAGCTGCCCATTTTCGCTGAGACCTACGGGAGGATTCGGTTGGGCAAGCCGGTACGTACAGCAGTAAAGCGATCTTGGCAGGTCCCACATCACTGCGCAACCCGATTAGTTTTGGTTCCCTCGGTTCCTTGAAAAACGGGATGCGGTAAATGCTGGCTGCAATCGATCCCGCCACCCGTTACACTTCAATGCAGCCACCGAGTGCAAAGTTATGCAGCCACCCGTTACAACGGGATCCAGCCACTGATGTGACAGGTCAAAATATCATCCACGCCGCAGGTCGTACGCGGAAATTCTCAATTACCTTAAACCCCGTATCTCGTGCAGTACGCCTCTGGGAGGGAACGGGATCAGCAGGCGCCCACCCCTCGGACTGCAACACCAATCAGGGCTGATCGCAACCCCTTAGCCGAACCCACCGCATCCGTCGGGTCAGTGGCTCATTTCAAGCTTCAAGCAGTTCTATCGCATGGGTCAGACTTCCGTGGGTACGAGTTGGATCTCGCCGGGCGCATCCCGCGGGTCGGGCTCGCTCCAGAGGATGCGAGCTTTTGGACCAGTGCGCGCGATGACGAGATAGGTGAGCATCGCTGGAGAGAACTACCTGCACTGCGGTCCAGGATTTGCCTTGCAGCCCGTGTTGACCGCGTTGTAGATCAGGATGACGGACAAAAACTGTAACGTCCGGCGCGAAGCGATGTCCCGCTCGGCCATCTGTCGCTCGTCGGGCGCGTCGACCGGACTGATCTGGCTGGATAGTGTACGGGAACCCTTGCTCCAGGCGGCGCAGCATCTCTTCGCTTCTAAGGCGTGGCGAATTTGTACTTCGAACTCGATCTCATGAGTCAATATTCGCCCCACCGAGCCCCCATGGACTTTCCGGCCGCTCCCAGGGTGAGTTGGGCGGAGCCTCGGTCGGAAAGTCTTCCAATCGAAAGTCCTCCTTCGCGTGAAGACAGTCGACGAACTCGAGTGCGGAACATAGCACGCAGGCGAGTCTAAATAGTGCGCTTTCACCGGCGTCAGCTACTCAGCGCCCGAATGCCAACTCGACGCCAAAGAGCCTTGGCCGATAGTGAGGGTGACGGAGGTGACGATAACGGCAGTGCGACGTCATGCCAACGCGTGGCGCATTTTCGGCGAACACCCATCAGCGGATTCGGTTTTCCTGTGTCGAGAGCATGGCTTGGCCTCCTAATCGCGGCATCTGAACAGTTGGTCGCTCAGTGGGAAGGGGTCGGCGAGAAGACCGCCTCCATGGGAGGTTGAAGAAGCGGCTAAACTTGAACGCGAGTTCGAGGGATGGGGTGTGGTTGCCGCGCTCCAGGAAGCCGATGGATTGAGGGTTGACGTCCACGCTGGCGGCAAGTTGAGCGCGGGAGAGCTTGCGTTCAGCGCGAAGAACGACAATGCGGTTATGTATTAACACGCTGCTTTTATAGACTATTTAGTTGCGTATACACAATGCAAATTTACAGGCCCGCCATCTCGTCAGAGGGGCAGATTCTGGCCGGTGCAGTTCTTGCGGGTCGGATACCTTCCGAACCGCCCGTGAATTCGGCGTTTTGAGAAACTGAGAATTTAGCCTTCGCTGGCTGGCGGAACTCGGTTGAAACGGGTGGCGGGATAACTTTGCAGCGCTACGCCGCCAGATGGCTGCATAGCTTTGCACCGGGTGGCGGCATAACAGTGCAGCCAGCAGTAAAGACGCCCGACGACCATTATTGCCTAAATAGCCGGGGTGCCCCATTCATGCGGTTTCATCGCACGAGTGGGGTCTCGAACCTAACCTCAGCCCAAAACTCCGTCGTCAAACCAATAATCCAATAACCCCATTACTCACAGCAATATAGCCATGACATTTTAGTTATGTCCAAACCCATACTATAGAAGCATGGGAGAATTTGCGTCCGCAAAACGACGCCCACTACCGGCCCACCAGCCCGCTGCACCCACTCACAACCCACGCAGTTTCACGATCTTAGCGGCAACCCCTTTGGAATCTCGATTTTACGGGTATCAACCTCCCGTAACCCATTCAAACCAAACGGCTTGCCGCCAGGATCATATAGGGGGGAGGGGGGTACCCTACTGCGACGCAGCCGTCTCCGCAACCTCGCCGCTCGGCCCCGACTCGTTCCCCGCCGTGCTCACCGCCGTCACTCTGTACGAGTACCCGCGTCCCGGCGTCACCTTCAGATCGCGGTACGCAGCCTCCGTCACCAGCTCCGGCCCAACCCGCACCCAATCCGCCGGCCCAGCCTCCCGCCGGTACACCCTGTATCCCGCCACGCGAGCCTCCACATCCGGCTCCCACGACAGATCGATCGTCGCGGCATTACCCTCCAACCCCGGAACCGCAACCAACCCCGTCGGCACGTCCGGCGCAAAAACATCGCGCACCGCAAACTCCAGCGTCGCCGAAGCTACGCTCCGCGCCTGCAAACTCTGTCCGCCCACCAGAACCGAACTCACCCGCTGCGCCGAATACCGGTATGTATGCCCAATCTCAACCGTCCGGTCCACAGTCCCCCCGGCATCCGTCGCGCCCGCACGAAACCGCTTCTCCGCCGGCTCTTTCGCCGACGTCAGCCCAGCCAACGCATCCGTATTCTTCGCCGCCGGAGCGGCATCCAGAACAGTCCGATCCAACTCCACCCAGCCCGTGCCCGATCCTTCAGCCCGCCAGTGCAGCACCACACCGTCCTTGGTCGCCTCGCCGCCGAAAGCCTCCATCGGAGGCGGCGCTGGTCCTGCAGCCGCGTACACCACCGCCGAAGGTCCCGCCGTCCGTCCCGCCGTATTCACCAGTTGCACCCGGTACGCCAGCAGCTTCGCCGAACCCGAACTCAGCGCAGCCGAAAGCGCATCCGCCACATCCGTTGCGCCCGGACTCACCACAACCCGCACCACCGGTGTGCAAGGCTTCTTCTTCGCCAGACTCCCGGCAACGACATCGCGGCAGATCTCCGCCGTAATCGCCCCTTTAATCGCCAGCTTGTCCGTCGTCTGCGTAGGAGTCGTCCAATGCAGCTTCACTTCGTCGCCCACCCGGGTCGCAGTCAGTCCCCGAGCCGACACAACCTCCGGCAGATTCAGCGTCGGTGGCAACGGCGGACCCGGCGAAGCGCATCCACCCAGAATCGTCAGAGAAATTGCGGCCGCCGCCACCGCCAATCGAGTGTCGAAATCGTTGTCACGCCAACTTTTGAACCGAATATGCATCCAAACAGAGGCTATAGCATTTCGCAGACTTTCGGGCCGTCGAATAAAGAATCCAAAAACCTGGTTTATCCGTAAAACTTTTGACGGCAGAAAAACATCTATTCACTGGACAAACAATGGCGACCTCATCGATCCTTTCCCATCCTTCCCGTCCCGCGAAGAGCTCTTCAACCGTCACGCCCGCGCTGCACGCCGTGCCTGAGCCATCCAACGTGCAGATCGACGGCGAGGCAGCCGAATCCGTCATCTCCGAAAAACGCATCGGCGAGCGCATCAAGCACCTCCGCCTCAAGAAGTCGATGGGCCTGGTCGAACTCGGCCGCCACACCGGCCTCTCCGCCAGCTTCCTCTCCCAACTCGAGACCGGCCGCGTCGTGCCTACCCTGCGCAACCTCGCCCGCATCGCCATGGTCTTCTCCAAAGACCTCAGCTACTTCTTCGAGCCAGAGCCGCTCACCCTCTTCCGCATCCATCGCGGCAAGGATCGCGTGCGCCTGCCGCAATCCGGAGTCGCCGACCCCGCGTACTTCTTCGAGTCGCTCGGATACCTCGTTCCCGATCGCCAACTCGACCCCTACTTCGCCGAGTTCCTCCCCGCCAAGCCCGGACAGGAACCCCGCGCGCACCAGCACTTCGGCTGCGAATTCCTCTACGTCCTCTCCGGTGCCCTCACCATTCGCCACGGCGCACACATCCAC
The DNA here is from genome assembly GCA_963822225.1 of uncultured Acidobacteriaceae bacterium. Lineage (GTDB taxonomy): Bacteria > Acidobacteriota > Terriglobia > Terriglobales > Acidobacteriaceae > Edaphobacter. Next base: position 293,173 of record CAWGGW010000007.1, read on the forward strand.
GTCATCGAGCAGGGCGACGCAATCTACTTCGACGCGTCCACCACGCACAGCTACGAGTGCCAGGGTCCGGACACAGCCACCGCACTCATCGTCACCCTGCAGCAACCCATTGTGATGAATGGCAACGGCCTCCGCTCCAGTCAGCTCCCCGCGCAGATCCCGCGCAATCCGCGCGCACTGCCTTCAGCCGCGCCATCCTCCGCGCGCTCCGTTCGGGCAGCCGTCATCCCGAAAGTCGGGTAAACCCAGGTGATCAGAACATCGCGGTATTCTGGATACATCCCAACTACGAGCGATATTCATGGCCACCGCCCAGATCCGCCCCGCAACCGCAGACGACGCCAAATCAATAGCGGAAATCTACCAGTATTACGTGCGCACCACCACGTCCAACTTCGAGTTCGATCCGCCGAGCGCTGAAGAGATCGCCACCCGCATGGAAGATGTGCGCAAAACAAACCTCCCGTACCTTGTCGCCGAAATCGAAGACCGCGTAGTCGCGTACGCCTACGCCACGCAGTTTCGCCCGCGGCCAGCTTACCGCTTCACCGTGGAGAACACGCTCTATGTGGATAAGAACTCGGTCGGTCGCGGCATTGGCCGCCAGCTTCTCGTCGCGCTGATCTCCGCGTGTCGCGAGGCCGGCGCCAAACAAATGATCGCCGGGCTAGGCGGAGAGAATCCCGCATCGGAAGCTCTGCATCTCTCCCTCGGCTTCGAGCGCATCGGCGTACTGCGCAACGTCGGCTTCAAGTTCGAGCGATGGCTTAACCTCACCCTGATGCAGCGCACGCTCTAGTGCCACGCAGAAAAACAACCCGACGAGCCGCGCGTCGCGCTATCGTGGAAGCGTCCGCATTTCCGCGGACATAAGCGATCGAGGTTGCAATGAAGCTCTGCTGTTCGGCCCTTTTCCTCATGTCGGTTCTCGCCGCCCAATCCGCCGCCGCGCAATCCGCGCCGCAAGTCGCCGCCACGCCGCCAATGGGCTGGAATAGCTGGGATTCCTACGGCCTCACCATTACCGAAGACCAGTTCCGCGCCAACGTCAAAGTCCTGGTCAACGATCTGCAGCCCGCAGGCTACAACTACGCAGTCATCGACGAAGGCTGGTTCTTCTTCAACCCCGAAGCGCGTCCGAATCCAGATACGCTTCACTACGCCATCGACGCCAATGGCCGTTACGTTCCTGTCACGACTCGCTTCCCGTCCGCAAAATCCGCCATCGCTCCACAGCCATCGCTGCTCCCACTCTCGCCGGGCGAAGCCGATGCCGTTGGACCCAAGCTCATCACCACCATCGAATCCACCAGCTTCAAACCGCTCGCCGACTGGGTTCATTCCCAAGGCCTGAAGTTCGGCATCCACATCGTGCGCGGCATTCCGCGCGCCTCCGTAGAACGCAACCTCCCGATCGCCGACAGCACCTTCCACGCACAGGACGCAGCCGACCAAACAGACGCCTGCCCGTGGGATCCAACCAACTGGGGCGTCAAGGACAACGCCGCCGGGCAAGCCTGGTACGACTCGCTGCTCGCGCAATACGCCGCCTGGGGAGTCGATCTGCTGAAGGTCGACTGCATCGCCGCACACCCATACAAGGCCGATGAAATCCGCATGATCCGCAACGCCATCAACAAAACTGGCCGCCCGATCGTGCTGTCGCTCTCGCCCGGACCAACCTCGCTCGACAACGCCGCCGAAGTAGGCCAGCTCGCGCAGATGTGGCGCATCTCCGACGACTTCTGGGACGTCTGGAAGGGCGACCCGAACAAGGCTTTCCCGCAGAGCATCTTCAACCAGTTCGGAAAAACCGCCGCATGGGCGCAATACGCCAAGCCCGGCAACTGGCCCGACGCCGACATGCTCCCGCTCGGCCACATCGGTCCAGTTCCCGGATATGGCAAGGACCGCGACACGCGCCTCACGCCCACCGAGCAGCAAACCCTGATGACGCTGTGGGCGATGGCGCGCTCGCCGCTGATCCTCGGCGCCAACCTAACCCTGCTCGACGAGCCCACACTGAAGCTCATCACCAACCCCAGCGTTCTCCGCATCGATCAGACCGCCACGCGCAGTAGCCAGGTAATGCACTCCGGCAACGTAATCGCGTGGTCCGCCGACCTTCCGCCGGGCTCGCCCGACGGCTCCATCGCGCTCGCCCTCTTCAACGTCGGCGACGAGCAGATGGTCGTCGATACCAGCTTCGCCGCCTTCAACATCGACGACGGCACCTACCGCGTCAAGGACGCGTGGACGGGCAAAAGCCTCGGAAAACTAAAATCCATCCCCAACCTGACCCTCGAACCCCATGCCTGCATCCTCTACCTGCTGAAAAAGTGAATCGCCGGACTGTGGAGTATACTGTGGAACGGAGTCCACATATGGAAACCATCCAGGTTGTCCTCGATAAGAAGCTTCTGCAGGCCACGGATAAGGTGGCGCGCCAGACGAAACGGAATCGTTCCGCACTGGTACGCGATGCCTTGCGCGAACACCTGCAACGACTTGAACTGCATGCCAAGCTGGAGCGAGATCGGCAGGGATATATGAAGATTCCGCAGTCGCTTGACGAAGTGCGCTTATGGGAAGGTGTAGCTGTATGGCCGGCAGAATAGCTAGAGGAGAAGTCCGCCTTTGTGAATTTGCGCGGCCCGATAAAACAAGGCCAGTCGTGGTTCTGACGCGCGACGAAGCACTTGCCTATCTGTCGTCTGCCACCATAGCGCCGATAACATTCGCGATTCGCAGTGCGCCCTCCGAGGTTCTTCTGGATCGAGAAGACGGCATGAAGGCGCCTTGCGTAGTAAATCTGCACAACACCGTTACCGTCTCCCAGAGTCGTTTAGGCAAGCGGGTTGCCCGCCTCAGTGCGCAAAGAATCAATGAGATCTGCACGGCCCTGGCCTTCTCAGTCGGCTGCGACCTGAGTTGATTTGCCAGCGGTGGTAGCCTTCTCCTCGTGGAAGCCTTCGTCATCTCGCCCGCAAACATCGCCTCGCTGATCATCGCCATCAGCTTTGCCGCCTTCAACATCGACGACGGCACCTACCGCGTCAAGGACGCGTGGACGGGCAAGAGCCTCGGCAAACTGAAATCCATCCCCAACCTCACCCTCGAACCCCACGCCTGCATCCTCTCCCTGCTAAAAAGGTAACCCTATTTGCGAAAAGATATATCTTGCGATTGAAAAATCATAAGGTCACAGAGGAGCCATCCATGCAGAAAGATCCAGAATCAGTCCGGGCCGGATTCGCCGAAATGTATACCGGCAATCCGCCTTGGGAGATTGGAAGACCGCAGCCCCCTTTCCTCGAGATTGCCGATCAGGTAGCAGGTCCTCTGCTAGACGTGGGATGCGGCACCGGCAATACGTCCCTGTATTTTGCGGCGCGCGGGCAGCAGGTCACCGGCGTTGACTTCGTCGCAGAGGCCATCGACCGCGGGAAGGCGAAGGCTGCCGAACGCGGCCTTTCCATCGAGTTCCTCGTCAAGGACGCCATGACTCTGGCTCAGTGGGACCGCCGCTTCGCCAGCGTCATCGACAGCGGACTCTACCACATCTATTCCAGCGAAGTGCGGCAGCCCTATGTGCAGGGCCTGGCACACGTGCTTCAGCCTGGAGGCCGCGTCTTCCTGTTGGCATTCAGCGATGAGGAGCCTGCCGCACCCGGCGGCGGGATCTCGCTCGAGGACCTGTCGGCCGACTTCGCCAACGGCTGGGAGATCGAGTCCGTGCAGACATATCGCGGCGAGATCAACCCTGCATACGCATCCGAATTTCCCGAAGAAGGCCCAAAGATGCGATTCGCCATCATCCGGCGCACCGCATAGTTCGCGGCCATCTCGCGGTGGTAGCCTTCTCCACATGGAAGCTCTCGCCATCTCGCCCGCCAACATCGCTTCGCTGATCATCGCCATCAGCTTTGCCGCGGGCTTGAACGTTTACGCCACCGTCTGCACGCTTGGCATCCTCGCCCATTTTCATTGGGTCGAACTCCCTGGCTCGCTTGGCGCGCTTTCGCATCCCTGGATCATCGCCATCAGCGGCCTGCTCTTCCTCGCCGAACTGTTCGCCGACAAGATCCCCGGCTTCGACGTCGTCTGGAACGCGCTGCACACCTTCATCCGCATCCCTGCCGCCGCGTTGCTGGCCTACGCCGCCAGTTCACACCTCACGCCCGAACAGCGACTCCTCGTCACCCTCGCCGGCGGAGCCATCGCGGCGCTGGCACACACCTCCAAAACCGCCGCGCGCGTTCTCGTCACGCCCAGCCCTGAACCCATCTCGAACATCGCTCTCTCCAGCACGGAAGACATAGCCGCCATCGGCCTCACCTGGTTCGCGACACGCCATCCCCTCGCCGCCGGAATCATCGCCGCCACGCTCTGCCTCATCCTGCTCCTCATGCTCCGCTGGACCGTCACCCGCCTCCGCAACGCCTTCCGCGGACGCCGCGAAGTCGCGTGACGCCACGCACAACTTAGCCACTTCGCGGCGAGTAGCATCAAGACAAAGGAGACGAGTTGCGAACCATCTTCACCATCGGCCACTCGTCTCACACCGCTGAGTATTTTCTTTCGCTCCTGCAAAAGCATCGCATTGAAGTCCTCGTCGATACGCGCTCTGCACCCTACTCGCGCTACTCGCCGCACTTCGATCGCGAAGCTCTGCGCGATGCCGTCCTCGTCGCCGGGATGAAATATCTCTTTCTCGGCGACATCGTCGGAGGCCGCCCGAAGGACGAAACACACTATGACGAATACGGCCGCGCACGCTACGGAAAGCTCGCCGAAACGCCCGATTTTCTGGATGGGATAGCCCGCCTCGAACGGGGCGCCGACGAGTTCCGCATCGCACTGATGTGCAGCGAAGAAGACCCCACCAACTGTCACCGCCGCCTGCTCATCAGCCGCGTGCTCATCGAGCGCGACGCCGACATCCAGCACATTCGCGGCACAGGTGAGATTCAGTCCGAGGCGCAGGTTGCCGCATCGTCGGGCAAAGCATTGATCGAAGCACAACCGGCGCTGTTCGCCGAATTGGACGAAGACAAATGGAGATCTACAGCATCGGTTTTACGCAGCGACCCGCGGAAGACTTCTTCACCACGCTGAAGTCCGCGGGCATTCGGCGCCTGTTGGACGTGCGCCTGAACAACACATCGCAACTGGCCGCCTTCGCCAAGCGCGACGATCTCGCTTACTTTCTCAAAGCCATCTGCAACGCCGAATATGCGCACGAACCACTGCTCGCGCCAACACAGGAAATCCTCGACACCTATAAGAAACGCAAAGGCGACTGGGCCGCCTATGAGCGTGATTTTTTGTCCCTTATGCGCGAGCGCAAGGTCGAAACCACAATCGATCGAGCGCAGTTCGCTCAGCCCACGGTCCTGCTCTGCAGCGAACTCACCGCCGAGCATTGCCATCGTCGCCTAGCCCTCGAATACCTCGCAGAAAAATGGGGCGACGTCACCATTCGTCACCTTTAAGAATCGGCAGCCTCCAGCAGAGGAGTACGGAGTTGCGAAAGACCATCATCTGTCTCGCCAACAGCTACAAACATGGCGGCCGCTGCATCGCCGGCATCGACATCGATGACGGTCAATGGATTCGTCTGCACGGCAACTCACCCGACGGCGCGCTGTGTGCCTGCGAATACCTGCTCGACGACGGCAGCGAGCCGCGCATCCTCGACGTGATCCAGGTCGAACTGCACCACGCGTTACCCTCCAACTCGCACCCGGAAGACTGGCACATCGCGCCCGTCCGCTGGCACCCGGTTAGCGACTCGCCCACGTCAACCCAGTGGCAAGAGTTGGCTGCGTCAGCCGACAAAGCCACAACCATCCTGCGCGGCTACCGCGACCGCATGTCAGTGGAAGAGGTGCAGGCGAAACCGCTGTTGTCCTCTCTGGCGCTCATCCAGCCCGATGAAATTCACTGGTGGATTCGCGAGGAGCGCGGCAAGCGAAAATATCGCGCCCTCTTCCAGCGTCACCACGTCACCTACGATTTCGCCGTCACCGACCCAGCGTGGCTGGATCAACTGGATTTGCTACCCATTGGGATTTATCCCCACAGAACCTTCACCGACGCCTCCGCTGAAACCTGGCTCACCATCAGCCTCAGCGAAGCATTCTTTGGATGGCACTACAAACTTGTCGCCGCGGTCATTGTTCGAGCAGACACTGGAAAGAATTCGTGAGCCCGGTCAATCCATCATCCGATCCAGCTTGACTCCCCCCAGCGGACCTCTCTTTTCATCCTCACCGTCCTCCAGCGCCGCAATCTCCCGCAGCAACATGGCCGGATGCACCGGCTTCTGCAGCAGGCGAAAGTCGTGCCCATCCGCCGACGCGCGTCTGCCCCACTCAGGCGCGGCCGCCGAGAACAGCAAAATCCTGCAATCCGGCCGCACGATCCTGGTCTGAATCGCTAGTTCGATTCCATTCAGTTGTGGCATCATCACATCGCTGATCAGCAGGTCCGGCCCGACCGTCTCCATGTGCTCCAGAGCCTTCAGCGGGTTGGTAAATCCGAAGACGTCAAAGCCCTCCCGGCCCAGAATCTGCCCGAGCGAACTTGTAATCATCTCCTCGTCATCGACAACAAAGATCGTGCCAATTTCGCGTTCGAGCGTAGTCACCGAATTCCACCTCGTGCATGCTTGACTCGGGAAAATCTTCCCTCCCGATGGCAGTTATTTCGCGGCTGCAGCCTCAGAACAAAGGCCTTACAGCCAACTCGACAGGCCCACACATGGAATAAGCAAGCAGCCTTCCAAACCAGACCGCGTCAATCAGCCGAAAGAAATCCGCGCAACGTCGTATATTTGATTTGCACGTCTCTTCGCCGTACTATCGCCCTCAAGTGGAATCCCCAAAGAAAAGCCCGAACCTGAACCACGCGGCCGACCGTACCTCTGAGCCGGACCGCATCGTCGCGGCCACGCGCATCGACGACGACTCCGCCTTCGACCTCAAGCTTCGGCCCACGCGCCTCAGCGAATTCATTGGCCAGACCAAAGCCAAAGAGCAACTCGCCATCGCGCTCGAAGCCGCAAAATCCCGTGGCGAAGCGCTCGATCACGTCCTCCTCTTCGGGCCGCCCGGCCTGGGCAAAACCACCCTCGCCACCATCATCGCCAACGAACTCGAAGTCGGCTTCCAGCAGACGTCTGGTCCTGCCTTGCAGATTCAGGGCGATTTGACGGCCATCCTCACCAACCTGCGCGAAAAACAGGTCCTCTTCCTCGACGAGATCCACCGCCTCCAGCCCGTTCTCGAAGAAAAGCTCTATACCGCGCTCGAGGACTACAAGCTCGACATCATCATCGGCCAAGGGCCCGCCGCGCGCACGCACGTCATGGAGATTCGCCCCTTCACCTTCGTCGCCGCCACCACGCGCCCCGGCCTGCTCTCGTCGCCGCTGCGCAGCCGCTTCGGCATCCTGCTCCGCCTCGAGTTCTACACTGACGACGAACTCCGCTTCGTAGTTCAGCGCTCCGCCGAAGTCCTCAACGTCCCCATCGACGAAGACGGCGCTGCCGAAATCGCCATGCGTTCCCGCGGAACTCCACGCATCGCCAACCGCCTGCTCCGCCGCGTCCGCGATTACGCCCAGGTTCGCGCCCACGGCATGATCGACCGCGCAACTGCTCAAGCTGCGCTTGCCTTACTGGAAGTCGACGCGCACGGCTTCGACGAACTCGACCGCCGCCTGCTCCGCACCATCATCGAGAAATACGATGGCGGCCCGGTCGGTCTCAACACGCTCGCCGCCGCACTGGCCGAAGAAGAAGACGCCCTCGAAGAGGTCTACGAACCCTTCCTCATCCAGATCGGCTTCCTCGACCGAACCCCGCGCGGCCGCGTAGCCACCCGCCTCGCCTACGAACACCTCGGCATAGAAATGCCCCGCAAATACGGCTTGTTTTAGCGCTAGTCCTGCATCTCATCTATGAGATAGTGGGGGCGTACCAACAGAGAACCTTCCAGGCCACCCATGAAAAATAGCTCAGCTCTCCTGCGCACTCCCGCCGCGGTCATTCTGTGTAGCCTGATCATCCTCGTTTGCGGAACCCGCGCCCGCGCACAAAGCGAGACCGACATCAAAACCATGGAGAAGGCGCGCGCACTTTACTCCACCGGCCCGATTCCCACTTCCATCTCCTGTACAGCTCAGATCGACTGGGACGCCTTCTTCCGCGACATGAAAATTCCCGAGACGGCCGAATCCAAGGCCAGGCTCGCCATGCTCAAGACCCTGAAAGTATCGGTCAGCTCGCAGGACGCCAACCACACGGACGTCAAGGTCGACGCACCCACTCCTCCCGCCGCCAACATTACCGATGGCCTCCGCATGCAGTTGCAGGGCTTCTTTCAGATGTACTGGTCGGAGGCCTATGGCAACCTGCTGGCAAAGCGTGGCGACACCTTCCAGTTGGTCCCCACACCCGACGGATACTCCGTGAAGATGACCACCGGCAGTGCCAAGGTCTCCGTCGACATGGACAAGGCGTACTTGATTACCGGGTTCTCGCTCGAATCCCCGCAGATGAACGCCGAGGTCAAATCACAATTCAAGCCCGGAGATGACGGCCTGCTTCGCCTGCGCAACATCGACGAGACCATGGCAATGGGATCGAGCAAAATGGTCGTCAACGTCGGCCTCGATTACCAGAAAGTCGGCCTCTACGACGTCCCCCATCACATGTCCATGGGAATGCCCGGCTCGTTTAACTTCGACTACACGCTGACCGATTGCGAAGTCAACAAGACGAAGCCCGCGGTCACCATCTTCCCACCCCCATCCACCAATCCATAGAGCCCGCGCTCACTCCTCTGCAGCGCGCCACAGAATGACGAACGCGGATAGCCCTCCCCAGGGTTCTATCCGCGTTCTATGCGAAGCCGGGGCGTCTATGCGCTCGCCATCGGCTTCGACCAGCTCGTAATCTGCTCCCACTGCCGCGGCAGCTGATACGTCTTCTGATAGTCCTTGATCGCCCCGCCCACAATCTGAATCTTGCTCAAATCTCCCTGCCCGCGATCGCCCGCCTTCGCGCAATAACTCAGGTAGCCGATCTTCGAGAAGTCGACGCCCATCAACTCGGCACCCACACGATCCGCCGCCATCCAGTCCAGACTCGCGAGGCACACCTTCTGATTCACTGGCGTGCCGTTCACTGGCCCGGTTCCTTCCATCCCCTCGTAGCCATCAATCACCGCAAGGTCCGGATGCAGTTTTGCCGACAGCGTAAACAGGTTGTAGTTGATCCCGTACGTCCCGCCGCCATGCATCAACGGCTTGTCCGACCGTCCGCCGCCCGAACCCTGCCGGTTCAGCCCCGCGCCCGAGTCCTTGATCCCCGAACCCACCACAATATTCTTCAGCGACAGCGTAATCCCGACCAAATCATGCGTCTTCAATTTCGCCGCCGAGATCACAAAGTTATTCTTCGGATCCATCAGCATCGTCGCCACGCGCACCGGATGCGGCTGCATGTCTTTCTCGTTCACCACGTACACCACGTCGTACGCCTCGGTGTCCAGGTTCACCAGCTTCACTTTGTACTTATCGGCCAGCGCGTTGTAGCCGTAGTTCGAAAAACCCTCCAGCGCCGACCCATTCGCCGGCGACTCCGCAATCACAATATTCGTCTTGCCAATCGAATGCAGGAACTCGATGATGCCTTCAAGGTTCTGCGCATTCGTCGCGCACAGCGGCACGTTAATAATCACGTTGTTCGGCTTCAACACCACGCGCTTATTCCCTATCGCCGCCGCAATCTCCCTCTTGAACGGCTCCAGCGACTTCAGCGCAATTTCCGCGCGATCGTCTCCGCCCGAAAGCGAAACCTTGCTGCCCATCCCCACCGGAATCATGGGAGCAACAGCACCCGCCGCAAAGGCGGGCATCTTCGCCGCCGCCATCGCCGCCGCACCGCCCATCAACGACGTCTTCAGAAAACTTCTACGCGAGTTGCCACAACATGCAGTCATCTTCAGCACCTCATACACTTCAGTTAACGGAAACCCGCACTCGCATAACGGCCTTCACCGGCCCCTGCGGTTGAACTTCGCTTTCTCGATGGAGAACTTCAATATGTCGATCAACAGCATCGCAGGGATTGCCAGCAGAACCGCCAGGATCGCAATCGAAGCCAGAACCTTGCCCATTTGCTATTTCTCCCTCGCAGGAGATCGGTACCCCGATCGATCTTCAACGGAAGTATACGTCCGGCTACTCGCCTCAAAACCGCCTGCCAAAACAGGTGTGACAGAAATCACATAAATAATTCGATCTCCATACGAAGATCGTTCTCAGAGATACGAGAGCTAAAGCCAGAGCTGTGACTCAGCTCGAATAGAGAAGTAGGAAGCAAAAAGAAGCACGCAGAGCAGTGAGCAGTAGAAACAACTCGTAAGTGCACAGTAAAAGATGGATCGATGCGGGGCGAACTAGAGCCTCTCCTGCGTTGATCCATTTTTTTGTTGATCCCACCCACAACCAAACCCCGCTTCAATCTTCCGCATCCTACTCAGCGGAAAGGTGGTCAATCACCCATGAAGCTTCGCAACGTCGCAGTCCTCATCGCAACCGTAACCCTTACCGCAGCCTGTAACCGCAAGGCCCCAACCCACCCCAACTACGACAACGCCATCAACAATTACTACGAGGCGCACCCCGCATGCCTCTGGACCAGCGAGAAGAAGTTCCCCGTGCAGTCCGCGCCCGATGACGCCAAAACCGAAGCGCTACGATGCCCTGGTCGACGCCGGTTTGCTGACGCGCACCACCTCCGAGAAGAAGATCATCATCATCTCCAAGCGCGAGAATAACTACGACCTGTCCGAACAGGGCCGCGCCGCCTGGACTGCCGACCCCAACCAGCCCGGCTACGGTAACTTCTGCTACGGCCACCGCACGGTCACCTCCATCGACAACGCAACCCCCGCCAGCAGCCAGACCGGATCCACCACCACCGTCAACTACCACTACGTCATCGCCGGCCTGCCCGCCTGGGCCAACGCGCAGGAAACTCAAACCGCCTTCCCCCAGATCCAGACCGCGCTCAACACACCTCAACCCGCCACAGCCAACCTCACCGACACCGGCTCCGGCTGGCAGGTAGCCGGCGCACCCAACAGCACCAGCGCCGACAATAACGCCGACAACAAAATCGTCCAGTAGCAGCCACGCAACCGGGTGCCCCATTCATCGCAGCCTCACCGCGATGGGTGGGGTGGATCTTCCTCGAACCTCGAACCCAGTACCTCGAACCTGCCCTACGCCCCCACGGTAGCCGGCAGAATCTCTTCCACATCCACCCACGCCGTCGGATAGCTCCCGGTATAGCAAGCCGTGCAGTAGCTCGCCGGAGCCATGCCGCCAATCGGCTCACCTTTCGTGCAGGAGTGCGTCAGCCCGACCAGCGACAGATACGCCAGCGAGTCCGCCTCGATGAACTTGCAAATCTCCTCCACCGACTTGTTCGCCGCAATCAGGTCCTTCTTCGACGGCGTATCCACCCCATAAAAACAAGGCGAGATCGTCGGCGGACACGAGATGCGCATATGCACCTCCTTCGCCCCCGCCGCCCGCACCATGCGCACAATCTTTCCGCGACGTCGTCCCGCGAATAATCGAGTCGTCAATCAGAATCACGCGCTTGCCCTCCAGCAGCGACCGCACCGGGTTCAGCTTCATCCGCACGCCAAAGTCCCGCGTCCGCTGCTCCGGCTGAATAAACGTCCGCCCCACATAGTGGTTTCGAATCAGCCCCAGGTTGAACGGAATCCCACGACTCCGCCGCATATCCCAGCGCCGCCGTCACGCCCGAGTCCGGCACCGGAACAACCAGGTCCGCCGCCACGCCCGACTCGCGCGCCAACTGCCGCCCCATCTCCTCGCGCGACTGCTGCACCCACCGCCCAAAGATCTTGCGAGTCCGGCCGCGCAAAGTAAACATGCTCAAAGATGCAGCTCGCCGGCGGCGTCGTCTCGCTGGCAAACCTGCGGCTGGTCACGCCATCCTCGCTCACCATCACCAACTCGCCCGGCTTCACATCGCGCTCATACTTCGCGTGCAGCAGATCGAACGCGCACGTCTCGCTGGCAAACACAAACGTATCCGGCGCGCCATCCACACCCGCAATCCGCCCCATCGACAGCGGCCGGAACCCATGCGGATCGCGCGCCGCAAAGATGCGGTTGCGCGTCATCATCACAATCGAAAACGCGCCATCCACCTGCGCCAGCGAGTCCGCAATGCAGTCCACCAGCATCGACTGCTTCGAGTGCGCGATCAGCTGAACGATGATCTCCGTGTCCGACGTCGTCTGAAACACCGCGCCATCGCGCTCCAGCCGCGCCTTCGAATTGCCCAGGTTCACCAGGTTGCCGTTATGCGCAATCGCAATCAGCCCCTTCGTCGACTCCACCGAAATCGGCTGCGCATTCAGCAGCGCCGAGTCTCCCGTCGTCGAATAGCGCGTATGCCCAATCGCAATATGCCCCGGCAGCTTGCGCCAGCACATCGTCGGTAAAGATCTCCGACACCAACCCCATGCCCTTGATGTCGTTCACATCGCTGCCCATCCGCGCGAAGCAATCCCCGCCGACTCCTGCCCGCGATGCTGCAGCGCATACAGCCCCCAGTAAGTCATCCGCGCCGCATCCGGATGGCCATACACCGCCATCACCCCACACTCTTCGCGCAGCTTGTCGAAGGGCGTGCCGTCGTCCTCATCCTCGATGCGTCGCAACGTCGGTCGTGCATCCACCGAGAGTCGTCATTCTGGACCGCAGTCCAGAATCTCGTATTGTCGACCTGAGCGCAATCGCTCGCTGAAATACGGCTTCAGCTCCGCAGCTCAGCAATGACAACTCGCGATCGAGCCTGCTCGTAGCTGCATCGAGTCGCTCATGCGGTCACCACCTCCGCCGCAAGCTGCGATTCCAGCGTGCGAAGTAGTAGCGCGGAGCCGCTGCGTCATGAGTCAATGTCGATGAATCGCCTTCGCCATCCATTGCGACGACTCGTAACGCTCGATCGTACCGTTGCGCCCAATTCGACGCACGCCAAGTCCGTCAACTCATCGAGCGATCGCTTCAATCTGCGCCTCATTTTCGGAGGCGCAGGTCACGATAACTGATCGCACTGTCTTCGCATGAACAGTTCGCAAAGTCGTCGAGCTGGATCGGGCCATCGTACCGACTCGCAATCTCGAATCCGATTCCTGCGCGAATGCCAGCTCTCGCGCAAGCGCAACGGCGCAAGTCCGCCATCCGAAACATCGCTCGCCGAATGAGATCAACCCTTCTGCAGCTAACTCGGCAAGCAGCGCCTTATGCAGTGCAGCTTCTCCATCCAAATCAGTGCCGGCGGCGTACCCCACAACGTCGCCAAGTACGTCTTCGCAAATTCGGTCGAACCAAAGCTCGATGATCTGTCGCCTCGCTCTTGGCATCGTCGAAGACGCTGTACAGAATGAGAAGCACCATCATCGCCCGCCCGCTGAAACCCGCTCGGCACAGCCTTGTCACATCCTCCAGCAACCCCACAATCCCAATCACCGGAGTCGGATAAATCCCCTCACCCTTGGTCTCGTTGTAGAGACGAAACATTCCCGCCCGTAACCGGAGTCCCCAGCGCCGTACAAGCCTCCGCGATCCCATCGATCGCCGCCGAAAGCTGCGCCATAATCTCCGGCTTCTCCGGATTCCCGAAGTTCAAACAGTTCGTAGCCGCCACCGGAGTAGCCCCCGTACAAGCCACCTTCCGCGCCGCCTCCGCCACCGCATGCATCGCGCCCAGCTTCGGATCGAGCCAAGCCCAGCGCCCATTCCCCGCCAGCGCCATCGCAATCCCGCGCTCGGCTTGGCTGCAGTGCACGTTGTCATCCCGGGTCGAGCAAACGCCTCTGCAACCTCGGCGACCTGCGAACCGCAGGCTTCCCGTGCCCTTGATCCGCATCACGCCGGCCTCAGCCGCCCGGCCCCTGCACCGTATTCGTCTGCACCATCGAGTCGTACTGCTCGAACACCCAGCGCTTGTCGCAGATATTCGCGCTCGCCAGCAGCTTCTTCAGGTCCGCCGTATAGTCCCGCGGCTTCTTCAACTCCTCCACCACCCACGCCGGAGGATCCAGCGGCACCGGAGCACTTCCACGTCCCCACCGGCCGGTGATACACCGGAGCATCATCCGTCAGCGCCTTATTCGGAATCTCCGCCACCAGCTCGCCGTGGTGCGTGCACGCGCATCACATCGTCGGCCGTCACCATCGCCGACGATCGAAGCATCCAGCCCCCACTTCGCGAACACCTCCAGCACTTCGCCCTCGCGGCCCTTATCCGCCACCAGCAGCATCCGCTCCTGGACTCTCGACAGCATGATCTCGTAGCCGTCATGCCCTCTCGCGCTGCGGCACCAGATCCAGCTCAATCGAAACGCCCAACTCACCGCGCGCGCCCATCTCGCAGGTCGAGCACGTCAGCCCCGCCGCGCCCATATCCTGAATCCCCAGCACCGCGCCGGTAGCCATCGCCTCCAGGCAAGCCTCCAGCAGCAGCTTCTCCATAAACGGATCGCCCATCTGCACATTCGGCCGCTTCTGCTCGCTGCCCTCGGTAAACTCCTCGCGACGCCATCGTCGCGCCATGAATCCCGTCGCGCCCCGTCTTCGCGCCCACGTAGATCACCGGGTTCCCAACACCGGTAGCCTTCGCATAAAAAATCTCGTCCGTCTTCACCAGCCCCAGCGCAAACGCATTCACCAGCGGATTGCCCGAGTAGCAAGCCTCAAACCGCGTCTCCCCACCCAAGGTTCGGAACCCCAAAACAATTCCCATACCCTGCAACGCCATGCCACCACGCCATTCACAATCTGGTGATTCTTCCGCCGCAGCGCCTCATCCGGCTCGGCCTCATCCAGCGGCCCAAACCGCAGCGAATCCATCACCGCCAGCGGCCGCGCATTCATCGTAAAAATGTCGCGCAGAATTCCGCCCACACCCGTAGCCGCACCCTGATACGGCTCGATATAGCTAGGATGATTGTGGCTCTCAATCTTGAACGCGCAAGCCCAGCCATCGCCCACGTCGATGATGCCCGGCATTCTCTCCCGGCCCCTGCACCACGCTGCCCGGCCCGGTCGTCCGCGTGCCCGCGC
This sequence comes from uncultured Acidobacteriaceae bacterium, assembly GCA_963822225.1. Taxonomy (GTDB): domain Bacteria; phylum Acidobacteriota; class Terriglobia; order Terriglobales; family Acidobacteriaceae; genus Edaphobacter. The sequence continues at coordinate 308,356 of CAWGGW010000007.1, forward strand.
GTCGGCAGCCGCTTCAGATGCACCCGCGAAGACTTATACGAGCAATGCTCCGACCACATCACCGAGAAAATCCCCAGCTCCGTCAGCGAAGGCGTGCGCCCCATCAGCTTCTCGATGCGCGCATACTCATCCGCCGTAATGCTGTGCGTCTTCAGCAGCGCCGGAGTAATCTCCGCGGGCGTCGGAATCTGGTTTGTGGAAACGGCTTCCGCCGCAGTTTCGGGGTCTGTCACAGCGCGAATGGCCATAGCTATTAATACGATTGTCGCATGTCTCAACCTTGCAGCCCGCCCCACCCAAACCGCGAATACGCCGCCTGCTTTCACGTAGCCGCCATCGCTTGCGCCTGCTGGTCTTTCCCTCGCCCGGCAGCCACAATAAGCTCTTTGTTTGAATCGTTTTGACCCTCGCACCGCCCCGGTGTACCCTCATCGCTGGCTCGCTGGCGACACCGCATCGCAACTCCGGCCGGCTCGCGAAGGAGAAGGAATGAGACATCTTGCTGCTAAAATCCTGGCCTCCTGCGCACTCGCCCTCAGTTGTCTCACCCTCTCCGCCCAGACCGCCCCACCCCGCTGGACTGCAGCCCAGGCCAACGCCTGGTACGATCGCCAGCCCTGGCTCGTCGGCGCAAACTACGTCCCCTCCGACGCCATCAACCAGCTCGAGATGTTCCAGGCCGCCACCTTCAATCCCGCACTCAACGACCGCGAACTCGCCCTCGGCGAGTCCATCGGCATGAACACCATGCGAGTCTTCCTGCAGGACCAACTCTGGACCTCAGATCCCTCGGGATTCACAGCCCGTCTCAACCAGTTCCTCGCCATCGCCGCCCGCCACCACATCCGGCCCATCCTCGTCCTGTTCGACTCCTGCTGGGAACCCAACCCGCATCTCGGCCCGCAGCACCCGCCCATCCCTGGCGTCCACAACTCCGGCTGGGTGCAAAGCCCAGGCTTCCAACGCCTCACCAACCCCGCCGTCGAGCCTGAACTCAAAGCCTACGTCCAGGGCGTCGTCGCAGCATTCGCCAACGACGACCGCGTCCTTGCCTGGGACATCTGGAACGAGCCCGACAACGAGGGCCACGACGCCGCCCGCCGACGTCCCCGCCAAGATCGCCCGCATGAACGAGCTTCTCCCTCAGGCCTTCGCCTGGGCCCGCGCCATGCATCCATCGCAGCCGCTCACCAGCGGCCTTTGGAAAGGGAATTGGACTGACCCGTCGCAAGAGAGCGCCACCACAAAAATTCAGCTCGCCGAATCCGACGTCATCTCCTTCCACGAATACGGCTGGCCCGAAGACTTCGAGGCCCGCATCCAGCAACTCCGCCCGCAGCACCGTCCCCTCATCTGCACCGAGTACATGGCCCGCGGCCGCGGCAGCACCTTCGACACCATCCTCCCCATCGCCCAGCGCGAGCACGTCGCCGCAATCAACTGGGGCCTCGTCGCCGGCAAAACCCAGACCTACCTGCCCTGGGACTCATGGGAGCGCCCCTACGTTCTCGAGCAGCCCACCATCTGGTTCCACGACGTCTTCCACCCCGACGGCACCCCCTACCGCCAGCGCGAGGCCGACCTGATGCGTCAGCTCACCGGGCGAGGCACTCCTGCAACCACAACCCACCCGTAGTTACCTCACCAATCTCTTCCAACTCGTTTCAAAGCCGGGTGCCCCACATCTCGATTCTGAGATGTGGGATCCGATCCTGAACCCCACCAGTCCCACCAACCCCTCGCAGCCTCACCCCGACAGCGCCCGCGCGTCTTTCCGCTCACTGCCGCGTCTATATGCCAGTCTGTTTTGAATGCGGTATCCTACACCGCATCTGTACGCACGCATATCCGGGTCTGATATGCTGTCGCGACTGGCAACTCATTGAGGTGAATCGCTATGAGCACGCTCCTGCGTCTCCGGGCCCGCTCGTCTTTCTGTAGCCTTGTTCTTCTTCCTCTCCTCGGAATATCACTCGGCGCCGCCAGCCTGAACGCCCAAACCGCCTCGTCCGCCGCCACAGCCAAACCCTCCGCCGCACCCAGCGGCTTCTCCATCGAAACCGAGATGCTCACCTACCGTGCACTCGAATCGAACGGCGAAGCCATCGCCTGCGATGTCGCCTCCTACCTCTACAACACCAAAACTGACTTCCGCGACTCCCCCAATGGCAAGGTCTGCAACGTCGGCAGCAGCGGCCAACCCACCCTGGGAGTGGTCGTCCTTCCCTTCGACCGCAGCCTCTTCGCCGACTTCGAAATCTGGCGCTCCGACATGCAGACCATGGCCGAGTTTGAAGTCCGCGGAGCACAGGCCTGCAAAGCCGCGCCGCCCCCGCCCGCCAGCGGAACCTCTGCCCCACCTGAAGCGCCCCACGGCCGCGGCCTTACCGCAACCACCACCGCCGCCGCCGGAGCAGCCGGAGCCTTCACTCCAGCCGGCGCCGCCATCTCAACCGCCAGCGGTGTGCTCGGCCTCTTCGCCCACAGTCAGGACTCCTCGCCCGTAGGCGGCACCATCGAAGATCAAGCCTTCATGGACAACGTCAGCCGCGCACTCCGCACCGTTAACATCTCCGTGTTGATGCCCTCGGCCTACACGCCCTACACCCTCGATTCCATCGACCCCGCGCGCTCGCCCTTCGTCACCGCGCTCGACAAACTGCTCCACACCCGCGACTGTCTCGTCGCTCTCAAAGAGCCTGCCAACCCCGACCTCAAAAACATTGACGACTTCCTCGCCGTCCTCGCCAGCACCACCGCCCCGGCTAAGTCCACCGCGCCCGGCTCCGCCTCAGGCTCTGGCTCGGCTCGGCTCCGGAGGAGGCGGCAATTCGCCGAACCCGGCCGCCGCAGCAGCCGCGGCGCCAGCCCAGTCGCACCTCGAATCCGTCCTCAACGCAGACGGCCTCGCCCAGCGCCTCGGAGCAGACCCCGCCACCGGAAAGATCCCCGACAACTCGCCCCAGCACCTGCTCCTGGTCAAGGCGCTCGAGTCAGGCGGCTCCGTCGCACACAGCACCAACATCTTCGGCACCAGGATGAGCTTCAGCGGAGGTTCCGTAGGAACCTACGCCCTCTTCAACCTCGACGGCGAACTCGAATGCTCCGGCAACGTCTACGACTACGCCGGCTACGTCTCCGCCAAGGACTTCGAGAAACACCTCCACGACTTCAAACCCAATCCCCAGGCGCAAGTCATCTTCCAGCGAGGCGAGTGCCGCGCCCACTAACCCGCCACCAACCCGGGTGCCCCATGCTCGCGCAGCGATCGTGGGGTTACCTTCTCAATCCTCAGAATTGTCATCCGGAAACGAAGTGCCGGGTGCCCCATCCGTGACAGCTCCACCGTCACGGGTGGGGTCTCCGATCCCGCTGCTTCGCCGACACTGACTTGATAATCAGCCGCCGCTTACCCCCCGGATCGAACCTCACCTTCGCCCGCGCCTCAGCCTCCGCCATCAACGCCCGCACCGCGGGATCATCAAGCATCGCCGCCCCCGTCAGCACAATGTGCCGCACCACATTTCCGTTTCCCTGCAATATCTTCGCCGGATCAGGCAATCCCTTCCCCTGCAGGAAAAACAAGCTTACCCACCGCGGAAACACCGCAATCGAAAAAATCCCATCCGAAGGCCGCTCCGTCGGGCTGAACCCGATCGCCAGCGCGTTGTAGTTGTCGTACACCAACTCCAGCGCAGTCGGACACCGCTTCCGCATCTTCGCCAGCACTGCCTTCGCCGCCGCGGCAACCTCCGGCGTAAACTTCGCAATGAAGCCCGTAAGCTGTGCCTTCGCCTCGCTATCCGTGGCCATCAATCCTCCACAGCAAGTACCTGCTTCACCTGCACGGAGCACTCGCAATAGGCCGTTCCAGCGCCTCACGGTCCCACTTCGCCGCGTCCGCCCCCGCGGCATAACTCGTCTCCAGAAACCCCATCACCGCATCCTCCGGAGCCGCGCTCGCCGCCACCTCGTCGTACTTCAAAACGAACTCGCCCAGCGCCGAATCCCACGCTCCCGGCCGAACCGGCTTTCCCGCTAGCCCATCCGGCACCGGAGCAGCATAGCAATAAAACGCCGCCGCCCCATACCCGCCATTCCCCGGCCACCATCCCGCCGAGATCACCTCATGCGAGTAAGCCTCCTGCTGCATCTTGTCCGGCCGCGGAGGCCCCGGACAAAGCCGCCCGCTGAACCGCGTACAGCAAATATCAAAACTCCCCCAGAAAAAATGTACCGGACTGATCTTCCCTTGAAACCCCGTAGCAAACCGCTTCAGCGCCGCATCCACCCGCATCAACACCTGGTGCAGCCGTCGCACCGCATCCGCGTCGTAAGGCCGCGCAACCGTATCCAGATCGAACCGCACCGGATCAGCCACCTCCACCGGCATCGGCCAGATCTTCACCTCCACGCCCAGCCCCGCCAGCGCCCACACATACTCTGCATAGAATTCCGCCACCGGCCGCGCGCCCAGTCGTACCGCAGCCCGCTTGCCCGAAGCCAGCCGCAATTCGACCAAATGGCGACGGAAATCGAACTCCACCTCCAGCTCATCTCCACGCCATGGTATCGCCGAAGTCGTCAGCCCATGCGCGCTCACATACAGCGGCACATTCCACCAATGATTCTGCAGCGGAGTCAGCATCAGCCGGGTCTTCCCGACAATCTGCGTCGCCATATGCAGACCGTAATGCGTCTCCTTCCACTCATCCCACTTGAACTCCGGCCAAGTCTCCGTCGCCACGCCGCACCTCCCGCAGTGAAAAAGAGCATACACTGAAGCGCGCCGCCGGCTCCGTCACCCGCACAACCAAACCCACCGCAAAGCGAGCACGGTCGCTCTCCGCCGCTTCCAATCGCGCCTAAGTTTTCGCTTTACTGTTCCCGTGGCTTGCTCAGCCGCATATTGAATCCGAGCAGCGGCCCCACCACATTGATCCCGTTATCGTCATACTTCGGCTCGGACAGATACGCATTCGAAACGTGGTAATACGTAGCGCCAATCGCCATGCTGTAACGCCCGTTGAAGTTGTAGCGAAATCCCGTTCCCGTCATGATCGTGAACGTCAGATCCTGTCCCTGCGCGTAGTCGTTGCCATAAGGCTCCTGCGCATCCAGAAAACCCGCGCCGATCCGCACTTCAAAGTAGGGTGAGACCCGCCAGTTCGGCTGCACAAAGTTCCGCCTGAACCCCAGATCGAACGCGTCATACAGATTCTCAGGTCCACGCGGAATCGCGGTCACAGACAAGGTGAACGTCATATCCGTATTCCCACGCAAAATCCCCGGCCCGCGCACATCGCCCATCTGCCATCGCACCGAAGGAAACACCGGAACCAGCGTATAACTCTGAGGGTTTATCGAGTAGTCGCCGCCAACAAACACGTCGAAAATAAAAGGAAGATCATAGGCCAGTACTCCCGACTCCAGCGAGAACTCCACCTTGTTCCGGTAATACACGTCCGAGTTGAAATCAGTCCGCTTCACGGTATGCCGAATCGGCACCGCAGCATCCGATGCCTCACCCGCAGACGAAGAGAACAGGTTCGGCACCGCATTGGTCTGCACGTCTGAAGACTCAGCCGCCCCTCCCGCAGCCTGGACCGGTTCCATTTGCGCGAGGCACGGTACCGGCGCCGCAAAGCACACAATCAGCACCATCATCCTCAGGCTTCCACTTGTCATGGTCATCAGAGCGGTTGGGCAGTTCTTCAGTTGCCCAACTAATTGAAACGATGGATCGTTTGAGTGGCTCTGCGAGACCCAGGATTGTTGAGGACGCGATTATTCCACGCCGTCAACATCACTTGCACACTTTTCTTCGCCAGATCGGCCCAGCCGCGCATCAGCAGGGAACGCAGCCGCCCGCGCCGTCGTATCCTTTCCCACAATGCATCTCGCCCAGCCACGAACTTCCTTGCGCTCCGACGCCGCCATCCTCAGCGCCCTCGCCGCCATCATCCTCATCGTCCACTTCGCCCTCGGCAACGGCTACGGATTCCACCGCGACGAACTCCAGTTCCTCGACGACGCCCGCCACCTCGCCTGGGGATTCGTCGCCTACCCGCCACTTACCGCCTTCTGCGCCCGCATCGCCATCGCGCTCTTCGGAATCTCGCCCCAGGTCCTGCGCCTGCCCGCCGCCATCGTCAACGCCATCACGCTCGTCCTCAGCGGCCTCATCGCCCGCGAACTCGGAGCCTTCAGCCTGAGCCAACCAGCCAGACGCGCCGCCCAGATCATCACCCTCTGCGCCACGCTCGCCGTCGCCCTCGTCTTCAGCTCCCTGATGCAATACACCACCTTCGACCTCTTCTCCTGGACCCTGCTCGCCTTCTTCACCGCGCGCCTGCTCCGCACCGATGACGAGCGCAACTGGATCGGCATCGGCGCTGCCATCGGCATCGGCGTCCTCTCCAAATACGCCATCGCCTTCCCCGTCGCCAGCCTGCTCGCAGCGTTCGCAATCCTGCCATCGCAACGACACCACTTCCGCAGCCGCTGGTTCTGGTTCGGAGTCCTCACCGCAGCCATCATCGCCGCGCCCAATCTCATCTGGCTCGCCCGCCATCACTTCATCACCGTCCACATGGAGCAGTACATCCATGCCCGCGACGTCCGCCACGGCCGCGCCCAGGGCTATTACTCCGACCAGCTCAAATTCACCCTCTGCGGATTCCCGCTCGCACTCGCTGGCCTCATCTCGCTCCTCCGCAGCCCGCGCTTCCGCCTGCTCAGCGCGCTCTACATCGGCCCGTTCCTCCTCTTCGCCATCGCCAAAGGCCGCGGCTATTACCTGATGCCCGCCTACACCGTCCTCTACGCCGCCGGAGCTGTCGCGCTCGAACGCTTCCTCTCACACCGCGCCGCGTGGCTCCGCATCACCCTCCGCTCCGTCGTCATCGCCGGCCTACTTTGCGATGCCGCACTCTTCTCCTTCGCCTATCTCCCCATGTGGCATCCCCACTCACCCGGATGGAACTGGCAGATCGCCAACAACGGCGACGTCCGCGACGAGTACGGCTGGCCCGAGTTCGTCGCCCAGGTCGCCGCCGTCCGCGACACCATCCCCGTCGCCGACCGCGCCCGCCTCGCCATCATCGCCCACAACTACGGCGAAGCCGGAGCCCTCGCTCTCTATGGCCCGCAGTACAACCTGCCCACGCCCATCAGCGGCACCAACAGCTTCCACGACCGCGGCTACGGCCCCTACGAGCCCGACACCGTCATCGTCACAGGAACCCACCTCGAAGATCAGCTCCGCAGCTTCGAAACCTGCACCATCGCCGCCCGCGTTCAAATGCCCTACAACATCCAGAACGAAGAATCCGCCGACCACCCCGAAATCCTCATCTGCCACCACCTCCGCTTCCCCTGGCCCGAAGCCTGGTCCCACTCGCAAGAGTTCGGCTGACCCCATGCCCGCCGGCGCACAAAGCGCCGAAGAAGCATCCCACAGCACGCCGCACGCGCAGCGCCGAAGAAGCATCCCACGCCGCGCACAAAGCGCCGAAGGCGCGCCAACATACCAGCCTAGGCCGAAGGCCTAGGTTGGCGCGTAGGAGAAGTCCGAGGGCTGAGGGCCCGACATACAATATGCCCCAGCGTGATGGGCCGCCTGCCCTCGAACCTCGAACCTTGAACCTGCCTCTCTAATTCTCCGAAGGCCGCTCCACCTTATCCACCACCACCACATCGACCGGCGCTCTGGTCGGCTCCAACTTCAACCCGATCTCTTCCTCGATCGCCGTAAAGATCCCCGGATATGCCGTCGCCACATCGCTCACATTCGCATCGTCCCGCGTCCACTTCAGCACAAAATCATACCGTCCCGCCAAACCCGTCTGATCCACCACAGGCTTATTCAGAAAAAATTGCAGGATGAAAGCGAAGTCTCCCATCGTCACATTCGTATAGCGGTCAACCCGCCCATTCGCATCCCCGTTGCCACTCTGATTCGGCAGACCGTTGGGATCGCCCAGGCTCTTCGTCATCTTCTGCCCTGCCTTCGACACCGTGATCACGTAGACGCCCATTTCCTTCTTCTCGCGATGGAACACCAGTCCGAAGCGGTCCGCCAGCAGCTTCTGCACCAGCATCTGCATCTGCCTTCGATTCGGTTGTCCCTCCACATCCGGCACTCCGTCCACGTCATACTTATCCGAACTGAACCACGCCGGCCCGCCCTGCACCTGCTGCTGCTGAATCCCATACGCAAACGTCACCATATCTTCCACCGTATGGTTCTCGATCACGAAATGCCGTCCCTGGATCGCGATATTGTCGCGCCGGATCGCCGGATCCGTGGGCTTGATCGTAGCCACTTCCCAACCCGGATCGGCGTCAACCGGCATCACCTTGCCCGGCTCTGGAATCGCCCAGGCCGTCTCCGAATTCGCTCGCGCCAGGTTCAACGGATGTGCGTCCTTGCCCTGCGTCCACGTTCCAACCATCAGCGAGCCGTCACCGCTCAGCTTGCCTTCATAGTTGTAGTCCGCGGACGCAATCGCGAACGTGAATACCCCTCCACGCAGGCTCATCGAAGAGGTTGCCATTCCCTCCGAGGGCCGGTAGGAATCAAGGCTGTAGATAATCCCCTGCCACTCGCCGGCGCGCTTTGAGATCTTCAGCACCATGCGCATGTCCTTGCCCGCCTGCATCGTCCCCTGCCACGTCCCGGCAAGATCCACGTCCTGCGCCCGCAACCCACCCGCACACACCAGCACGACAGCCATCACCCACACCCAAAGTCTTCGCATCAAAGGATTCCCTCAATCACAACAACGCAGAAATCCTGCCTGCAGTTCCACCCGGTTCACACTTCTGCCACCCTGACGTCCTGACGTCCTGCCATCCTGCCATCCTGACGTCGTCATTCTGACTCGCAGAGTCAGAATCTCCGTATTGGTCTTTCGCGTTCCACCTCGAACCTAGTACCTAGTACCCCGAACCTCGCTCCAACTTCATCCCACCCGGCGCCGCCAGCGTCGCATAACTCACCGCCCCCATCAGCGCCACCACGCTGCAAACCCCCAGCGCCAGCGTGAACGAATGTGTCTTATCCAGCAGCCACCCCGTCACCACCGGAGCCGCCGACGCAATCATGAAGCTGGCAAAATTCTGCAGCGCACCCAGCGAAGCCACATACTTCAGCGGACTTACCGCCTGCACATATCCCCACCCCGAAGTCCCCGCAAAGTGAATGCAAAATATCGCGCCACTAATCCCCGCCACGGCCTCGGCAGTCGTCGCACTCCGAGCCACCAGAAAAGTGCTCAGCGCCGACACCACCATCCCGCACACAATATTCCGCCGATGCACCGTAGTCAGCGCCTCGCCCCGGCGCCGCCAGCCAGTCCGACACGATCCCGCTCGTCCACATTCCCACCGCGCCCGCCAGAAACGGCACCGCCGCCACCACGCCCGTCCGCGCCAGCGACAGATGCCGCTGCTCCTGCAGATATCCCGGTAGCCAAGCCAGATAAAGCCACACCGTGTAATTGATCCCGCCCCACCCCAGCATCATCCCCCAAACCGTCCGCTGCCGGATCAGCACCCGCCAAGCACTCTCCGGCTCAGCCCCCGAACCTGGGTGCCCCATCCGTGACAGTTCCATCGTCACGGGTGGGGTATCAACCTTCTCCCCCAACTCCGGGTGCCCCATGTTCGACGGCTTCATCGTCGACCATGGGGTTTCCACACCCTCACCAAACTCCGTCTCCCGCCTCGCCCGATGAAAACCAATCCACGCAACCGCCACCACCAGCCCCGCAACCCCCAGCACCACAAACATCGCCCGCCAACCCATCCGCAGCATGATCCACGTCAGGATCGGCGGAGCCACCGCCAGTCCAATCGTCTGCGACGAACTCATAATGGCAGTCGCCCGCGCCCTTGTCCGCTCTGAAAACCACTCCCGCACACCACGCACGCCCGCCGGATAAAACGGAGCCTCGCCCACTCCCAGCAGCACCCGCAACGCAACAAACACGCCATACCCGCGCACAAGTCCAGTCAGCATCTGCGCTGCCGACCACAACACCAACCCGCCGCCCAGCACCTTGCGCGTCCCCGCCCGGTCCAGCAGCCCGATCAGCGGCAACTGCGCCACGCCATACGCCAGCGAAAACGCGCTCAGCAGCCAGCCCATCTCGGTCGCGCTCAGGTGCATCTCAGCCCGCACCGTCGTATTCGCAATCGACAGCGACGACCGGTCCAGAAAGTTAACCACGCCCGCCAGAAACAGCAGTCCAAGCGTCACCGTCTGATGCCCGCGCAGACTTCGCCCGCCAGACCCCGCGTGCCCCACGTTCGCGAAGCGACCGTGGGAATACTCACTCTCGCTTAATCCCGCATGATCGCTCAATTGCCCACCATCCGAGCCATTCTACCGATTCGCAGGCAACCAACAATCAGTAATCAACAACCCCGTCGCCGCCCCTCCACAGAAGACATCCCCGCGCACACCGCCGCCCATCTTACGCACACAGGCTTTGGACGGTGAAGTCTCAAATCCATCCTGAAGGACACCACGTTATGAAGCTCATTTCCGCACACATCGAAGACCTGCGCAGCCTCTATGTCAGCAACCTCAAGAAAGCCCTCGACATGGAAGAGAAGATCACAAAAGCGTTGCCTGACCTGATCGAAAACTCGACAGACGCTCAACTCCGCAACGCTTTTTCAACTCATCTGGATGAAACCCGGGGCCACGTCTCCAAAGTGCAAGCCCTGCTCGAACGCAACGCCGACACCGACGACACCGAAACCTGCAAAGTAATCAACGGCCTCACCACCGAAGCCTCCGACACCATCAAGGACGTCACCAGCCCCACGGTCCGCGACATCGCCCTCATCGGCGCCGCACAGCAAGTCGAACACCACGAGATCGCCGTCTACGGAACCCTCCGCAACTGGGCGCAGATCCTTGGCCTCGGCGAAGACGCCGCAGTCCTCAAATCCATCGAAGACCAGGAAGCCCACGCCGACAAACTCCTCACCGAAATCGCCACGAAAGTGAACACCCTGCAAGCCGCCGCCTAACCACAAACCCGGGTGCCCCATGCTCGCCCAGAACGAAGCGAAGGGCGACCATGGGGTCTCACTCCTAGGCCGCCATAAAACTACACCACCGGCGTCTCCCAGTTGTCCTGCGCCGTCACCCCGCCATCGGTCCACGTCCACTGAATCTTCTGGTACGTAAACGAAATCTCCTCCTGCAGCGGAAGACTCGCGTTGGCCGCATCCTCGTTGTCCAGCATCGACTGCGTAATCGACGCAATGTTCGCGTTCGTCAGCGTGACCGTGTAGACATTCTTCTGCATGCCGGTCGCATCCGCCGTCCAGAACCGCAGAATCCACGTCGTCAGAGTCTCGTTGTTCACCAGCGCCGACCACAGCATAGGCGTGCTCTTATCCACATCTTTCAAGATCGACACCGGCTGGTGCTGTGTCTTCCCAGTAGCCAGACCCGTAGCAGGATCGCGCGGGCTGAGCACCTCGCTGCTGAAAGCATGGATCAGAATGCTGTTCTCTTTGCCCTTGTCGGTCACTGAGCCATTGATCGCGCCTTGCTTCTGGCCCGCGATAGTCAAATATCCGCTGTACGCCATGCGATTCTCCTTTACCAAAGAATTTACAAAGCTTATGGGATAGCACCAGCATCCGTCCCCGGTCAACCTTTCTCCCACCCTGTAAACTTCAATCTGTATGAACCCTCCCCCCTCGGCGATCGCGCCGCCGGCGTCAACCACTCCAACCGACGCCGCCAAGCGTCTGCTCCCGTGGCTCGTCGCCGTCGCCTTCTTCATGGAGTCGCTCGACACCACCATCCTCAACACCGCCGTTCCCGCCGTCTCCGCGGCCCTCAACGTCGCGCCCCTCAGCATGAAGGCCGTGCTGGCCAGCTACACCCTCTCGCTCGCCGTCTTCATCCCCATCAGCGGCTGGATGGCCGACCGCTTCGGCACCCGCCGCGTCTTCGCCTCCGCCATCGGCATATTCACTCTCGGTTCGTTCCTCTGCGGCATCTCCAGCAACATCCACATCCTCGTCGCCTGCAGAATCCTGCAAGGCTGCGGCGGAGCCATGATGGTCCCCGTCGGCCGCCTCACCCTGGTCCGCACCTACGCCAAATCCGAACTCATACGCACCATGAGCTTCGTCACCATCCCCGCCCTGGTCGCTCCCATGCTCGGCCCCATCGCCGGAGGCCTCATCGTCGGCTACCTCCACTGGCGCGTCATCTTCTTCCTCAACATCCCCATCGGCCTCGCCGGACTCATCCTCGTCTACATGCACCTGCCCGACTACCGCGAAGAGAACACTCCTCCGCTCGACGTCGTCGGCCTCATCCTGTTCGGCTCCGGCATCGGCCTGCTCTCCTACGTGCTGGAAATCTTCGGCGAACACGCCCTCAGCTCGCGCGAGATGGCCGGCCTGCTCGTCATGTCCGTCGCCCTGCTCGCAGGCTACGGAATCCACGCCCGTACCCTCGAATTCCCACTCCTCCAACTCAAACTCTTCAGCATCCGAACCTTCCGCGCCGCGGCTGGCGGAGGCTTCTTCACCCGCCTCGGAATCGGCGGCGTCCCATTCCTCCTGCCGCTCCTCTACCAGGTCGGCCTCGGCTTCACGCCCATCCAGTCCGGACTTCTCATCACGCCCCAGGCCCTCGGCGCCGGGCTCATCAAGCCCTTCATGCCGCGCATCCTGCGCAAGCTCGGCTATCGCAGCGTGCTTGTCTCCAACACCGTCATCATTGGCCTCCTGCTGATGGTCTTCGCTACCATCGGCCTCAACACGCCCGTCTGGGCCATCGCCCTCCAGGCCTTCCTCTACGGTGGCTTCACCTCGCTGCAGTACACCAGCATGAACACCCTGGTCTACGCCGACATCGCGGACCACGAAGCCAGCAGCGCCAGCTCCATTGCCAGCACCGCCCAGCAGATGTCCATCAGCTTCGGCGTCGCCATGGCAGGACTCACCACCGCCTTCTTCATTCCCACCTCCGACTCCGGTGCAGGCCCAATTCCAATGATCCACGGCATCCACAAAGCCCTCATCGCGCTCGGCGCTCTTACCATCGCCTCCACCGTCGTCTTCCGCAGCCTCAAAGCCGGCGACGGCAACGACGTCAGCCAGCAAAAATCCCTCCACACCGGCGGATAAGTACACCTCGAAACTCGGGTGCCCCATGATCGGCGCAGCTTCATCGCGCCTATGGTGGGAACAGTCTCTTTTGCCGCCGCGGTGCCCCATCCGTGACAGCCCCACCGTCACGGGTGGGGTCTCAAACTTAGGACCGACTTGATTCAATCCGCCGCGGGTGCCCCATCCGTGACAGCCTCACCGTCACGGGTGGGGTCTCAACTCTTTGCGGGGCATCAAAGGCGCGTGGCTCACCCACGCTTCAACCGAATCTGTTATTTATAGAACTCCGGTTCCCGAGGAGCCACAGTAACCCGGAGCAAGTTACATGTCGGTTTTTCATCCCTTCACCTCCGACAAACAAGTCGCCGACATCGCCGGCCACTTCATGGACCGCACCCTGCCCCGCTCCCGGTGGACCCATGCTTCCCACTTCGCCACCACGCTCTGGCTGCTCTCCAATCGCACCTACGAACGACGTCGCCCGCGATCTGCCCAGCCTCATCCGCGCCTACAACGAAGCCACCGGCCTGCCCAACACCGACATCAAGGGCTATCACGAGACCATCACCCAGGCGTCCCTCCGCGCCGCCGTCTCGTTCCTGGCCCTCAGCCCTCCGCAACGCCCGCTCTTCGACACCTGCAACGCCCTCATGCGATCCCCCCTCGGCCGTCCCGAGTGGCTCCTCGAATACTGGACGCCCAGCCGCCTCTTCACCCCCGAAGCCCGCCGCGAATGGCTCGAACCAGACCTGACCCCCTTCCCCTACCTATAACCCACACAATCCTCAAGGCCCGTAAATCAGTCGAACTTTAAACGATGCCGGGTGCCCCATTCATGACAGTCCCACCGTCATGAGTGGGGTCTCCACCGCCAACAGGAGTTATGATTGCCTCCACCCATCTGAGGCCCACCATGACCCTCACCGAATTCAACGCCACGCTCGCCGCCAACACCCCACCCGAATCGCTCTCAGCCCCGCTCAAAGCCCTCTGGTACGACGCCAAAGGCGACTGGACACAAGCCCACGCCCAGGTCGACGAACTCGAAACCACCGAAGCCATGGCCGTCCACGCCTACCTCCATCGCAAGGAAGGCGCAGCCTCCAACGCCGATTACTGGTACGCCCGCTCCACCACCACATACCGCCGCCCCACCCTCGAGGCCGAACGAGCCGCCCTCCTCAGCGCAAACCTGTAAACCGCGCCTCCGCCCCGCCCGTCGTTCTTTATCCGCTCCGCCGGGTTACCATAGCCGAATAGCATTTGCCCCTGATCCATCATCCCTGAGCGGCGCGCGCCGGCGAAGTCGAGCAATCCCTGGTTTCGCCGCCCGCTCCCGCTGTCGAAAGGCGAAATGGCCATCTTCGTTCTCATTACAATCTCCGTCGTCGCTCTGCTCTTCGCCTCGCTCGAACTCGGACACCGCATCCGCAATCGCGTCAGCAAAGATAAAATCAGCGACCATGTCTCCGTCGTCGACGCTGCAGTCTTCGGCCTCATGGGTCTGCTCCTCGCCTTCTCCTTCTCCAGCGCCGTCAGCCGCCTCGACAAGCGTCGCGACCTCATCGTCCAGGAGACCAACGCCATCGGCACCGCCTGGCTCCGCATCGATCTGCTCCCCGACGCCCTCCAGCCCCAGGTCCGCGACGACTTCCGCGCCTACCTCGACGCCCGTCTCGACTTCTACCGCAACCTCACCGACGACCACGATCGCGCTCTCGACCAGCTCACCCTCTCCCAAAGACTCCAGGACAAAATCTGGCAGGAATCCGTCGCCGGAGCAAAACAAACCGGCTCACCCGCCGTCCTCACCCTCGTCCTCAGTTCCCAGAACGAGATGATTGACATCACCACCACCCGCAGCGTCGCGCTCGAAACCCATCCGCCGCTCCCCATCTACGTCATCCTCGTCCTGCTCGCCATGGCCAGCGCCCTCCTGGCCGGTTTCGCCATGGGAAACACCGGCAAACGCCAGTGGACCCACACCCTCGTCTTCGTCGCAGCCCTCGCAGTCACCGTCTACATGATCTGCGACCTCGAATTCCCGCGCTTCGGCATCATCCGCATCGACAGCTACGACAAGGCCCTCATCGACCTCCGAGCCCACATGAATCCGACCCCACCCCTGTAACCGGGTGCCCCATTCGTGACAGTCCCACCGTCACGAGTGGGGTTCCTCCCCCACCCCAAACACCGGGTGGGGTTCCTCCCACACCTCAACACCGGGTGCCCCATTCGTGACAGTCCCACCGTCACGGGTGGGGATTCCTCCCACACCTCAACGCAGGGTGGGGTTCCTCCCCCACCCCAAACACCGGGTGCCCCATCCGTGACAGCTCCATCGTCACGGGTGGGGTTCCTCCATCTCCTGCCTCCGATGTCTTGGAGTCACCTCCACCCCATCGGAGATAAGCCGACCCCTCCAATCCTCCCGCACCACGGCAAGCCCCGCCCCTGCAAAGCTTTAGCGTCCATCTCCATCTTCCGGCCGATTGGTAGCCAATGTGCCTGTTCACCATGCATCGCGTATCAACCGCCCAGCGCGGCAACGCATCCATGCGTTCCAGCATTGAGCCCTTACCGCGATCGACGGAGCCGACAATGCCGAAATTCAATCGTTCGATGCGTCTTCTCTGTGCATCCAGCCTCTTTGCCGCAGCCACCTGCTCCATCCACGCGCAGGCCGCAGCCAACCCCGCGCCATCGCCCGCGGTGAACGCCGCCAATCCCGCCCCGCCCGACCTCGAACCCAAAGCCGTCGACATCCTCAAAGCTGCCTGCGCCAAGCTCGCCGCCGCCAAGTCCATGTCCTTCACCGCAATCGTCACCTACGAGAGTCCCAGCCGCTTCGGCCTGCCGCTCGCCTACGGCACCAAGTCAGAAGTGCTCATGCAGCGCCCCAACAAGCTCCGCGTCATCACCCGCTACGACGGCCCTCCCCAGGAGTTCTACTACGACGGCAAGAACATGACCGCCTACGCCCCCAATGAGAACTTCGTCGCCGTCGCCGCCGCCCCATCCTCCCTCGACGACATGCTCTCCACCGCCTTCCACACCGCCGCCATCTACTTCCCCTTCGATGACGTCATCGTCACCGACCCCTACAAGGACCTCGCCAAAGACCTCCGCGTCGCCTTCTATATCGGACAATCCCAGATCGTCGGCGGCATCACCACCGACATCGTCGCCTACGACACCGGCGGAGTCTTCATCCAGGCCTGGATCGGCCACGATGACCACCTCCCGCGCATCCTCCGCGCCATCTACGTCGACGACCCGGCCCAGATCGCGCCACACCCTCGTCTTCGGCGACTGGAAGCTGAACCCGCCAGTTCCAGCCGGCTCCTTCACCACCGCCAAAGCGGCCACCGCAAAGCACATCCCCTTCGCCGATCCCAACATGCTCCCCGGAACTCAAAAGCCAACCCCGGCCGCCACCACACCCGGAGCCAACCAGTAACTTCACACGAAGTAAGGAGAGCGCCATGAAAAACCTGATCGCAGTTGCTTTATGCGCCACCGTCACCCTGATGCCGTGTGAATCCGCCTTCGCCTGGGGACACGCCAACGCCTACGGCGGCGGAGCTACCGCCCACGCAGGCAATACCACCACCCGCACCTCCGGATACGGCGGAGAAGCCACCCACACCGCCGGACAGGGAACCAGCTACCAGAACAAGGAAGGCGACTCCGCCTACCACGCCGAAGGCTCCGGAACCACCACCGGCAGCAACGCCTACGGCGGCTCTGCCACCCACACCGCAGGCCAGGGAACTTCGCCTCCAACGCCTACGGCGGCTCCGCCTATCACGCCGAAGGCTCAGGAACTACCACCGCAACCAACGCCTACGGCGGCTCCGCGACCCACTACGCAGGAGTCGGAACCGTAGGCACCACCTCCGGCGGATCGACCTACGTCGCCAGCGACCACTACGCCACCACCACCGCCTACGGCTACCATCCTCCCGTCGTCGTCAACTCCTACTCCACCGGCTGCTATAACTGCGGCGGCTGGAACACAGGCGCCGCCGTCGCCACCGGGGTCGTCGTCGGAGCAGTCGTCGGAGCTTCGGTAGCCAACGCCAATAACGCAGCCAACACCTCCAACGCCTACGCCGCCGGAGTCGCCACCGGCTCCGCCAATACCGCCGCCGCCTACAACGCAGGAGTAGCCGCCGGAGCAGCCGGATCGCCCTACTACATGGGCCAGATCCTCGCCGCACCCCCCTCCGGATGCGCCGCCCCCGTCGTCAATGGAACCACCTACTTCCTCTGCGGAGGAACCGTCTGGATCCAACCCTCCTACGGAGCCAACGGAGTCTTCTACCGCGTGGTCCCCGCCCCATAACCCCCCAGACTCGAGCTCCCGCTAATCCGTCCACAAACGCGCCTGCAAACCCAAAGCAGCAAACGCCCCGACCGTCCGCGCCCCAAACCCAGTCGCCCAAAAAGGCCCGACCGATCCAGCCCCAAACCCAGCGACCCAAAAATGTCGGACTGAACCAGCCCGAAATCCGAGCGCCAAAGGCGCACCAACATACCAGCCTAGGCCGAAGGCCTAGGTACTCCCGGCCGAAGATCGGAGGGCTGAAGGCCCGAGCACAATGGCGTCAAACCAAATTCCACCTAACCCTATGATCCAAAACAAGATAGGCTAGACAATTTGGTTATGCCCAAACCCATATAATGGTATTAGTAGAAAAAGAAAGAAAAGCCCCGGCCATCCGCCGGGGCTTCGCATTCAGAAGTCATTTGTTTTGACGATCTTAGAGTAAGTCTTTTAGAATGAGGACCTGGGTCATACCGTCCGACCAGCAAGCCAATCATTCCAAAACGACTTACCGCCAGGATCAAACCGGGGGGAGGGGGGTACCTCAGCTTCGCCCGCGAATCTTCAAATGCAGCTCCCGCAACTGCTGCTCGCTCACCTCGGTCGGCGCATCCACCATCAGGTCGATGGCCTTCGCCGTCTTCGGGAACGCGATCACCTCGCGCAGGCTCGTCGCCCCAGCCAGAATCATCACAATCCGATCCAGCCCCAGCGCAATGCCGCCATGCGGAGGCGTGCCGTACTCCAGCGCATCCAGGAAGAAGCCAAACCGCTCCTTCGCCTCTGCATCGGACATGCCCAGCGAGCGGAAGATCTCCGCCTGCACATCCTGCCGATGGATACGGATCGAGCCCGACCCCAGCTCGGTCCCGTTCAGCACAATGTCGTACGCCAGCGCCCGCACAGCGCCCTTGTCCGAAGTCAGCCGCCCGGCCTTGATGTCATCCTCATGCGGCGAGGTGAACGGATGGTGCGCCGCGTCCCAGGTCTTCGTCTCCTCGTTCCACTCGTACATCGGAAAGTCGGTGACCCAGCAGAACTTGAAGTCCGCCGCGGTACCGGTCTGCACAAAACGCCCATGCTTGTCGGCAAACTTCGCGCCAAGCTGCAGCCGCAACTGCCCAACCCGCTTCCAGATCCACTGCGGATCGTAGTTCCACATCGCCGGCGTCCCAATCTTCGGCGTCACAACTACCACCAGAGTCGGGTGCCCGATTCGTGACAGCTTCCACCGTCATCGGGTGGGGTCGCTGCCGCCAAGCTTCGTCTCAATCACCGCAGCCAAAGGAGCAAACTCAGCACTCGTCTTCAACCGCGCAACATCCAGCAGATCGAGCCCGCAGTCGCCAAACCCCGCACGCACCTCGCTCAGCAGCGCCTTGCGCGCCGTGCCGCTCAGCTCGCCAACGCCCGGAATCACAAATCCGAGCACCGGCAGATTCTGCTCGATCTTCAGCTTCTCGCGCAGCTCCGGCAGTCAGTTCCTCCGTCAGCGAAACCATCGCCGGAAGCCGCATATCCGGCTTGTCGATGCCGTAGTTCTTGATCGCCTCGTCGTACGTCATCCGCACGAAAGGAGTCGTCAACGTCGAATCCCCGCAGCCGCAAACGCCGCCGTCAGAAATCCCTCAGTCACGCGAAACACCACGTCCTGCGTGGGGAAAGCTGATCTCCAGATCGATCTGGGTAAACTCCGGCTGACGATCGGCGCGCAGGTCCTCATCGCGGAAGCAGCGCGCAATCTGGAAGTAGCGATCGAACCCGGAGATCATCAGGATCTGCTTGAAGATCTGCGGCGACTGCGGCAGCGCATAGAACTCGCCCGGATGCACGCGGCTCGGAACCAGGTAATCGCGCGCGCCTTCCGGCGTCGACCGCGTCATAAACGGCGTCTCGATCTCCAGGAATCCTTCGCCGACCAGGTAGTTGCGAATCGCCATCGCCACCCTGCTGCGCAGCGCGAAGTTCTTCTGCATCTCCATCCGCCGCAGGTCGAGGTAGCGATACTTCAGCCGCACCTCTTCGTTCGCAATCGCCTCTTCCGCGGGCGAGAACGGCGGAGTCTTCGCTTCGTTCAGCAGCAGCAGCTCGTCGGCGACAACTTCAATCTCGCCGGTCAGCATGTTGGGATTCTCAAGCCCCGCGCCGCGCCGCCGGACGTGTCCCTTGACGGCGACCACGTACTCCGAACGCGCCGCGTCGGCCTTGTCATGCGCCGCGCCAACCTTCTCGTCGACCACCACCTGCGTGATGCCCGACCGGTCGCGCAGATCGAGAAAGATCAGGCCGCCATGGTCGCGCCGCCGGTTCACCCAGCCCATCAGCACCACGTTCTGCCCCGCATGTTCCGCGCGAAGCTCACCACACATCTGCGTCCGCTGCAAACTGCCCAGAAAGTCTAAAGTCACAATCTTCCTATTGTACGAAAGCAGGTCATTCATGCCAGGAACTACGAACTTTTCATGCCGCCGAAAACCTCGGGTGCCCCATGCTCGGCGCAGCTCTATCGCGCCGATCGTGGGGTTATTCCCTCACTTTCGCGGATTCCAAGTGCTCCAGTCGTGCGCTATCCCTTGCATGCTACGACCTCAAGGCCTCAATCAGCATTTGGCGATCCACCTTCACTTGCTCGCCGGTCGCGAACGTCTTCACAGTGGCCGTTCCGCTGGCAACTTCGTCTTCGCCGAGGATGACGATACTGCGAGCGACTTTGTCTGCGGCTTCGAAGGATTTCTTCAGCCGAAAGCTGCCATCGCCGACTTCGACCGAAAGGCCCGCACGGCGCAGTTCACGAGCCAATGCGAGCGCGGCTGCGTTGCGTTCCGTGCCCATCGGTGCGATGTACGCGTCCAGCTTCTGGGCAAACAGCCACTCCGGATGTGGCGCATCCACGGACTCACGTCCGTCCTGCGCCTGCAGCGTCAGGATCAGCCGGTCTTCGCCAATGGCGAACCCGATGCCCGGAGCCTTCGGCCCGCCGAGCATCTCGCTCAGCCCGTCATATCGCCCGCCGCCGAGCAGCGCATTCTGCGTGCCCAGGCCAGAGCCGTCGGGCACGGTGAACTCGAACGTCGTGCGCGTGTAGTAGTCCAGTCCGCGGACCAGCCGCGGATTCGACCGTATACGCAACGCCGCACGCATCCAGCGCCGCAAGCACCGCTTGAAAAGTGTGCCGTCGAATCGCGTCGTCCAGAAAGTCCGCAATCTTCGGCAGCGCGTCGATGATCTCCTGATCCGCCGGCTCTTTGGAATCGAGCACGCGCAGCGGATTCGTCTCCGCCCGCCGCTGATTGTCCTCGCACATGCGGTCCTTCACCGGAGCAAGCGCCTCGCGCAGAGCCACGTTGTAGCGCTTGCGGTCTTCGGAAGACCCAACCGAATTCAGTTCCAGCTGCCAGCCGCGAACGCCAAGTTCATCCAGCAGCGTGGCCAGCATCTCCAGCACTTCGGCATCGCGCAGCGGGCTCTCGCGAGCCCGACGAAACCGGCCCAAGCACCTCGACGCCAATCTGCCAGAACTGGCGATAGCGTCCGCGCTGTGGCCGCTCGCGCCGAAACTGCGGCCCGATGTAGTACAGCTTCTGCAGATCGCCGCGCGCGTCCAGCTTGTGCTCGATGTACGCGCGCACGACGCCGGCGGTATTCTCCGGCCGCAGCGTCAGGCTCTGCGCCTTTTCGCTCTGCGCGCGGGCGCGGTCTTCCCACGTGTACATCTCTTTCGAGACGATGTCGGTCTCTTCGCCGACGCCGCGCGCGAACAGTTGCGTGTCCTCAAAGATGGGCGTGCGGATCTCGCCGAAGCCATAGCGCGAGAAGACGTCGCGCGCGATCGATTCGACGCGGTTCCACAGCGCGGTTTCAGGAGGAAGAAGGTCGCGCGTTCCGCGCACAGCTTTCAAAGTGGTCGAGGATTTGGGCTGCGTAGACATGAACTTCCAGTGTAGCGAAGGCGGCAGGAAAACGAGTCGAATCTACCCGTGGGTTGCCCCATTTAAAACAATATATTCGCGCGCTCGCAGGCTTAAATACTGATTCGTTCGCATCTGAGTAGGAGGAGGTAAAACGTGAACCGACTAAATAAATATGCTGCGCTTTCGACACTCTCCGCAGTTCTGTTTACCGGCATGGCAATCGCGCAGGACGACCACCACGACGATCAGAACCGTCATGAGGACGCGCATCATCAGACTTATGTTCGTCATGACGACTGGCACAAAGGCGCGAAGATCAACCACGATGACTGGAACCGCGGCGAAGCCGTTGACTACCGCACCTATCATCTTCAGGAACCGCCGCGCGGCTATGAGTGGCGCGAAGTAGACGGCAACTACGTGCTCGCCGCGGTAGCAACCGGCGTAATCGCATCCGCCATCGTCGCCGCAGCAGCTCACTAACGCCTTGGTCCGCTGCTGACCGAAGAGCCTCGCTGCGGCGAGGCTCTTCGGTGCCGGGAGAAACCTTACGTACCGGAGGTCTCTTTCAGGTAAATCGCGGTGTAATCGACGTAGTTGCTGGCGTACTTCAGGATCAGTTCGCGGTCTTCCGGCCCCAGCGTGCGGCGGACTTTGCCTGGCACTCCCGTGACCAGCGAGTTGGGCGGAATGACGGTGTGCTCTGGCAGCACCGTCCCGGCTGCGATGATGGACCCTTCGCCAATGCGGCAGTCATTGAGGATCGTGCAGCCCATGCCGATCAGGCAGGCATCTTCCACCACGCAGCCGTGGACCGTGGCGTTGTGGCCGATGGTGACCCAGTCGCCAATGATGACCGGATAGACGTAGCGCATGCCGTGGAGCACGGCGCAGTCCTGCACATTGGAGTTGGCGCCGATGTGGATGTGGTTGACGTCGCCACGGACCACGGCGTTCATCCAGATGCTGGAGTGTTCGCCGAGGACGACCTCGCCGATTACTTGAGCGGATAAGTCGATGTAGCAGGAGGCGGGTATTACGGGCAGGATTCCCTGGTAGGGCCGGATCATCTCTTCTCCATTCTACGCGATGCGGGTGTTGCGAATGTGCAGGAAATTGCAGTGTTTTAGGCGCAAAATCGTTTAGAAATTGGTTGCGAGTCGCCGATTGTGCGATATCCTGAAATCTGCCCAATTGGGACGATTTGGAGGTGTATTTGCCTTGGCAGAGATTCGAGTGCAGGAAGGCGAGCCTCTCGAAAACGCACTGCGACGGTTCAAGCGGAAGGTTCAGACGGAAGACATCATCAAGGAAGTCAAACGTCATTCGTTCTACCTGAAGCCCGGCGAGAAAAAGCGTGTGAAAGAAGCGCTTGCTCGCAAACGCAACCGTAAGAAGATCCGTAAGGAACAGGACTAAAAGCCTGTTCTTTGGAAACCGTGGAGGGCCGCCGCGCAGAGCTGGCCGGCGGCCTCCACACAACCGCCCAGCCGACCCCACCTCCCCAGGTCAGCAGGCCCCGGCGAAACCCGCTCAAAACCATGAGCGTGTGGCCGGCAAACCAGATGTCGTTTCCCCGCGACATGGGCCCCTGCATCACCTGACCCAATCTTGACCGAATGTTGTCCGCGAACTTGCGGCGCCTCGTAAGTCAGTTTCCGTACGATGGGAGAAGTGGTATGGAATTTGTGGACCGGCTCTTAACCTGTGCAGATTGTGGCGGTGAGTTCATTTTCACTGCCGGTGAACAACTTTTCTTCCTGGACAAGCAATTCAAGAACGATCCCAAGCGGTGCAAACCGTGCAAGTCCAGACGCAGCGCTCAGGCTGCAAGCCCCGGCGGTGGACCGGCAGCTGCAGGAATCTCGCGGACAGAGACGCGAACGGAGTGCTCGGAGTGCGGGATTTCGACTACCGTGCCTTTCAAGCCAACGCAAGGACGCCCGGTGCTCTGCCGCCAGTGCTTCAAGAACAAGCGGACTCCGGTTGCTGAGCCTGCTAGCGGCGACGACTGCGCCCGTAGCGGAAGCAGCGTCTACCGTAGCGCAAGCGGCGGTTGTTGAGCATCCGCCGACGCCGCCGACTCCGGCTGAGATGGCCTCCGCTGCGCACGCCGCACAGGCATAATGTTTCAAGCGTGATGCCGCAATCTACATCGAGCGACAAGACAGAATTGGTGCGTGCGCGCACAACGGTCGGCGACTTTGAGCTGACTGTCTGCACGGACGGCACTTACCTGCTGGACGGCGGAGCGATGTTCGGCGTGGTGCCGAAGACGCTTTGGCAGAAGCGCATTACACCCAACGCGGACAACGAGATTCTGCTGGGACTGAACTCCGTTGTGGTGCGCACCGGCAAACAGACGGTGGTGATCGAAACCGGCATCGGCAACAAGCAGACGCCGAAGATGCGCGCGATCTTCGAGAACCAGGAACTTCTGCTTGACTCCTATGCAGCTGCGGGAATCGATCCGGACGGCGTCGACATCGTCATCAACACGCATCTGCACTTCGATCACTGCGGCTGGAATACGACGCTGCATCCGGACGGCAGCGTGACGCCGACGTTCAAGAACGCGCGGTATTTTGCGCATGCCGGCGAAGTGGCGCATGGACATCTGCAACTGGACCGCGACCGCGTCAGCTACCTCTCGCCGAACTACGATCCGCTGGTCGAGAGTGGCCAGATGACTCTGCTCGATCTGGCCGGCGTGGGTGCGACTGCGGCGATCTGTCCGGGAGTTTCGGTGGAGCTTTTTCCCGGACACACGGCCCAGATGATGGGCGTGCACATCGAAAGCGGCGGCCAGCATGCGTGCTACATCGGCGACCTGATTCCGACGGCGCACCACCTCGATCCGACCTGGGTGATGGGCTACGATCTCGATCCGCTGCGGTGCATCGAGGAGCGCAAGCGGTTTTACGCGCGGGCGATTCCAGAGCAGTGGCTGGTGCTTTTCAC
Source organism: uncultured Acidobacteriaceae bacterium (assembly GCA_963822225.1). GTDB lineage: Bacteria > Acidobacteriota > Terriglobia > Terriglobales > Acidobacteriaceae > Edaphobacter. The sequence continues at coordinate 332,713 of CAWGGW010000007.1, forward strand.
GCATGATCACGACACGCCGATGGCGCGCGTGGTGCTGAATGAGAAGGGCAAACCGGTGGTGGGGAAGCCGCTGGGTTAAATCGAGTATCCCCATGGTCGACGCGAAAAAGGGCTGCGTCGAACATGGGGCACCCGAGGGTGTTTTTAAGCTTAGGCCTGGACGGCGACTGACTTCGGCGGGGTCTACGTTGACGAAGCGGCCGTGCTGGCCGCGGTCCTGGTAGCGGACCACGCCGGAGACCTTGGCGAAGAGGGTGTCGTCCTTGCCGCGGCCGACGTTGGCGCCGGGCTTGAGCGGGGTTCCGCGCTGGCGGACGATGATGCCGCCGCCGAGGATGCACTGGCCGCCGAAGACCTTGACGCCGAGCCGTTGCGCGTTTGAGTCGCGGCCGTTTTTGGAAGAACCTAAACCTTTTTTATGTGCCATTCGATTGCCTCTTCTGTTGAGGGGCGGTGAATCTACCCCAGGGGCTGAAGCCCCGAAATCTTTTTGTGCTGAGTTCCGAGGCTAAAGCCTCGGATTACCCAGATGCCTTGCTCTCGCGGCACGCGTAAACGCGTGCCCTTCCGACTTATTCCGCTGCGGCTTCGACCTTTTTGGTCTTTTTGGCTGCGGGCTTCTTCTCGGCCTTGGCTTCGGCTGCGGCTTCTTCCTTGAAGGACTTGCCGTTGACGACGATCTCGTTGATCTTGACCTCGACGAAGTTCTGGCGGTGGCCCTGCATCTTCTTGTACTGCTTTTTGCGCTTGAGCTTGAAGACGAGGATCTTGTCGTAGCGGCCCTCGTTGAGCACGGTTCCGGTGACTTTGACGCCGGAGAGGTCGGACTCGAACTTGCCGTCTTCCGCGCTGCACGCGAGGATGTCGGAGAATTCAATTGCGCCCTCAGAGGTTCCGGTGCGCTCGATCTTGAGCTTCTCGCCTGGAGAGACGAGGTACTGCTTACCGCCTGTGCGAATTACTGCATACATAACGAAACCCTCAAAATGCGGACGGCGAACCGTGTACCGCGCGTTCTGCCTGGATTGTGTTGCCGGGGCGCATACAGAAGAACTGCATCGGGCCCGCTGCCTGACCGCAAACAGAATACGCTTGCCCAGGTCAGCCGGCCGTGCAGCCAAAAAGATAGCTGCATCGCCAAACTTAAAGAGTGTATCAGGGGCTTGGTGCGGGGTCAATGCCGGTTTGCAGGGCCTGTACCCCCCTCCCCCCAATATAGTGATCCTGGCGAAAAGTTCTTTGCTTTGAGCGGTTTACGCGACGGGGATTCGGGTAACATCGTGAATCTAAAAGCGTTATCCCTAAGATCGTCAAAACAATGGGGTTCGATGACGCCTTCTCATCCCGTCTACCTCCTTTAAGTCCTGTCGCGAACTGGAAACCTCCGGTGGCATTTTTGTTTTTATTTATCCATTACTTCTATTGTATGGGTTTGGGCAGAACCGGAATGCTGACGCTATGTGTCTGCAGCAAATAGAGTTAGGTGTTGTTTGATTTGACACGCGAGTTTGGCTTGTTTTGATCGGGAGAATCAGCGACACGCTGCCCATTCGCGCGACCAGGACCGCGGCGTCAATGGGGCTGACGGTCAAAAAAAATGAACAACTCTGAGGCTTGAGGTGCGGATTTCAGGCTTGGAAAAAAAAGCCCCCATGGTCGACTTCGTCGAACATGGGGCACCCGGTTTGCGATGTATTGAGGTTAATTGGCGGGAAGACCTTTGATGACGAGGGGAGGGCCACTGGTGCGGTTGACGAAGAGGTCGATGTCTACCTCGACGCGGTTCGCGATCTTGATGAAGGGGATTCCGGAGTCCATGCCGTAGTCTTTGCGGTCGAAGGCCATCATGCCTTTGATCTCGCTGGGGCCGGACGGGTTGCGGTTTCCGGTGAGCGTGAGGACCGCGGGCTTGGAGACGCCGCGGATGGTGAAGGTTCCGGCGACCTCAAAGGCACCTGGGGCCGTCTGAGTGACCTTGCTGGATTTGAAGCTGATGACGGGGTTGTTCTTGACGTCGAAGAAGTCGGAGCTTTTGAGCTTGCCGTCTTTCATGCCGGATCCGGTGTCGACTGAGGCGGCTTGAACCTCGATGTCGAGGACGACGGTGGTGGGGTCTGTGGATTTGGCGACGAGGGTGGCATCCCATTGTTTGAAGACGCCTTCGAGCGCTACGGAGGCCTGGACGGAGAATTTGACGGAACTCTTGGCCTTGTCGACGGCGAAGACCGGGACTTGGGCTTGGGCGAGGGCGAGCGGCAGGACGCTGGCGGCGACGAGTGTGGCGGCGAGAAAGCGAGGCTTCATAAGGGGGTTCCTCTGGCGTGTTGGGAGCAAGTGGGGGGCCATCGCGCGGATTTGGGGAAGTTGTTTGGTTGCGTCAGTTGCGGACGGGACGAAGGAAGCGGGGTATCGGAATTTTGGAGGTGTGGTGGAGGATTGGAGGCTCTGCGACGGGCGAAACGAGATCGCACGGTGGGCGGTCCGGAGGCGAGTAACTCCGGGATGGGCTAGGTTTTGGGTTGGGCGGCGAAGATGGCGCGGAGGGTGTCGCCGGCGGAGGTGAGGTTGGCGGTATACATTTCGACGTATTCGCGGGAGAGGATGACGCCGTCTGCTCCGGCGGCGAAGGCGGCTTCGAGGGCATGCTTGACGTCGTCGGGGCTGGTCTTCTTGTCGCCAGCCTTCGGGCCTGCACCGAGGACGGGCACGTCGATGTCGATGCCGGGGTAGATTTTGGTTTGGCCAGCGACGCCGATGAGGGCGCGCTTGGTTTCCTTGGCGACGTAGTCGGGCGAGAGGCCGTGCGAGGCGAGCTCGTCGTAGGGGGCTTCGTTATAGTTCATGATCTTGTAGTAGAGCGGGAGGAAGTCCTGCGGCTGGGCGTCGTGGAAGATGGTGCGGCCGAGCTGGCCGAGGTAGGTGTGCATGCGCGGGCCGCCAGCGTTGTTGTAGGTGGCGAGCTTGAGGAAGTCGGCGTACTCGCGGCGCTTGGTGTAGTCCTCCTCGGCGCGGTAGAAGGGGCTGAAGGTCATGGTCTGCATGATGTGGAAGCCGAAGGGCTTGGCCGGGGCGATGGACTTGCCGAGGTGATAGAGCTCGGCCTGCACACCCTGGAAGCTGTTGGTCCACAGGTTTTCCCACTGGAGGACTTCGGGGTACTTGAGCAGCAGGCGCCAGAAGGTGACGAAGTAGCCGTCGGGGACTTGCTCGGGCGTGCTGCGGAAGAGCTGAATGATTTCGGTGAAGCCGGACTTGGCGCGGGCGGGATCGATGTTGAGGGTTTGCGCTTTGGCGAGGCAGAACTGGCAAAAACACGTCGCGTTGGCCTGGCCTTGCAGGATGCTGTCCAGCGGGCCGATGCGTTCGCAGCCCCAGGCGATGCCGTCGACCTGATCGGGATAGCCGATGAGCAGGGATTGGATCTTGGCGCGGAGGAAGGCGACGTAGTCGGGATTGTTGAAGCAGGGGTTGGTGGTGCGCTTGCCGGTGAGGTCGATCTCGCCGAGAGCGGCGTAGGCGGGTGAGTTGCGGGCGAGCGTGGGCGAGGGGTTGTTGAGGTCCCAGGCGAAGAAGTCCATGCCGCGGGCGTGAGCTTTGGAGGCGACGGCTTCGATGACGTTGAACTTGCCGTAGCCGGAGATGCGGAAGTCCTTGACGGTGGTGTTGGTGAAGAATTTCGGGTCGTAGTCGTAGAGCGCTCCGGCGTTGACTCCGGTGTTGGCGGGGGTGAGCGGGTTGCCGTGGTCGGGGTAGCCGGCGCCCTGCTTGAGGCGCTGCTCGCCGTAGGCGTAGGTGTAGGCCCAGACGGTGTTGACGTCGCCTTTGTGCTGAAGGTTGTCGAGCACCTGGTCGACTCCCTCGTCGACCCAGACGAATCCGCGGACCTGGATGCCTACGAAGTTCTTGCGGTTCTTGACGGCGGGGCGCGAGCCACGAGGTGCGAGGCGCCCGGCCTGCGGAACAGGTGTCTGCGCGGGCGCCTGCGCTTCGGCTTGCGGAGTGGATTTCTGGGTGAGGACGGCAGCGGCTGCGGAGGCGAGGCGGAGGAAGGTGCGGCGGTCGAGCGGGGATCTCATGCGGAGGAACTCCTTGGGGGACGTATGGGAGACGGGTGTGGGGTGGTGCGAGTTTCCGGCCTAGCTGACTTTGAAGCACCCGTCACTCGATCGCGGAATAGAATCCGGACAGGTTTCCTGAGGATACATAATGAAGATCGCAGCTAAGACGGCTTTGCTTCCCTTCGCTCTATTTCTCGTCGGAGCGACGTGCATGGCAAGAGCGCAGTGCAAATCTGCGCTGATCCGGATTCTTCGAGAACAAGGATTTACTGGGGCTCTAACCGGAGACATACATTTCACTTCGCTGGGCAGTCTTCATTGTGCCGAGGGCAACTTCCAAGTGGTTCGCTTCGAGTGGTACGGTCCGGCACATCCTGGATCCCACCGTGCCGCATATCGAGTCATCTTCCTCGAAGGCAGGAATCGCTACGTTGGTTCGCTCGACATAGAGGGGGACACAGCTGTGTCGGTGAAGCAAAATTCGGTTCGGTTTAACTACGATTATGCCTCCGGGAATGCGATTGCGTGCGCGGAAATCGGACCAGGGAAACAGGTTCTTCTCGATGGCGGCTCGGAGAGCTTTTATAAATAGCTGGCCTCCGTTGCACCCAAGGTCGCCTCAATCGAGGCGCTTTTGGAGCCAGTATTGCGAGATGCCACGGGGGTGGTCTTTCAGTTCGCCGAAGACGGTGAAGCCTAGCTTTTCGTAGAACGGGCGGGCCTGGAAGTCGAAGGTGTCGAGCCAGATGCCGGTGAGGTTGCGGGCGCGGGCGACCTGCTCTGCCTGCTGCATGAGCCTGCGGCCCAGGCCTTGGCCGCGCAGGGATTCGGGGACGATCAGCAGGTGGATGAAGAGCCACTGGTAGGAGCTGTGACCGGTGAGGCCGCCGATCACGGCGCCTGCGGAGTCCTTGATGGCGATGTGGAGCGGAAGGAAGTTGGCGGGTGGGGCGGAGCTGGCGTTGTAGGCGCGCAGGGCGGCTTCGATGAGGGCTCGCTCTTCGGGGATGTCGCGGTCGGTGATTTCGATTATGGGGGTGGTCAAGGCATCCTCCGGTGCGGGTGTTTGTAGTGTGTCACGGCGGAAAGGTACGGAAGGTTGGGGTGGTTTGGAGGGACCGCAGGTCCTTCGACTACGCGCTGCGCGCTTCGCTCAGGATGACAATTTTGTGGGAGCAACCGCAGGTCCCTTCGGCAGGCTCAGGGCAGGTCCTTCGACTACGCGCTGCGCGCTTCGCTCAGGATGACAGCTCTGTGGGGGGACGCGAGTTGATGACAATCTGTGGGGAGCGTGAGGATGGCCGTTGGGTATAGGCTTCCTGCGACTGGTTTTTCTTTGGACTGCGGGAGTGTGGATGACGATGCGAGGAATGTGGAAGTGCGTGCTGGGCGTGGTGGCGATTGGGGCTTCGGTAATTACGGGGATGGCGGCGGCGCAGACTGCGGTGCTTGATCCGGCGAAGATGGCTCGGCTGGGCACGGTGGATGAGCGCTTTCAGTCGTACAACGTGGAGATGCTGGAGGTGACGGGCGGGAGGTTCTGGAAGCCGTATGGCTCGGCTGCTGCGCCTGCGGCGAATGCTGCGGCGGCTGCGCCTGCGGGGATGGATCCGAACGCGTTTGAGTATCGGGCGCCGCTGGATCTTTCGAGTTCGCGGCTGCGTGCGCTGGCGGCGGCACTGTCGCCGGCGTATATGCGGGTGAGCGGGACGTGGGCGAACTCGACTTACTTCCAGGACGATGCGAAGCCGGCGCTGAAGACGCCTCCGGAGGGGTTTGGCGGGGTACTGACGCGGGCGCAGTGGAAGGCCGTGGTGGACTTTGCTTCGGTGGCGGATGCGGATATTGTGACGTCGTTCGCGGTCAGCCCTGGAACGCGCGATGCGGCGGGAAACTGGACTCCGGTGGAGGCGGACAAGTTTCTTGCGTACACGAAGTCGGTGGGCGGGCGGATTGCGGCGGCGGAATTTATGAATGAGCCGACGGCGGCTGCGATGGGCGGAGCTCCGAAGGGCTACGATGCGGCGGCGTACGCGCGCGATGTGGCGGCGTTCAAGCCGTTTCTGCGGAAGGCTTCGCCGGGGACGATTTTTCTGGGGCCGGGCGGCGTGGGCGAGGGCGGTTCGATGCCGATGCCTGCGGCGATGGGAACGATGATGGGGACGGAGGATTTGCTGAAGGCGACGGGGCCGGCGTTCGATGCGCTGTCGTATCACTACTACGGTGCGATTTCGGCACGCTGCGGGAAGATGATGCCGGCTGCGCTGACGGATGAGAGCGCGGCGCTGAGCGATGCGTGGCTGAATAAAACGGCGATGGTGGAGAAGTATTATGCGGGGCTGAGGGACAAGTACCTTCCGGGGAAACCGATCTGGGTGACGGAGACGGCGGACGCAGCGTGCGGCGGGAATAAATGGGCGTCGACGTATGTGGACACGTTCCGGTATCTGAATCAGCTGGGAGTGCTGGCGCAGCGCGGCGTGCAGGTGGTGATGCACAATACGCTGGACGCGAGCGACTACGGGTTGCTGGATGAGAAGGACTTTTCGCCGCGGCCGAAGTACTGGGGCGCTCTGTTGTGGCGGAAGTTTATGGGAACGACGGTGCTCAATCCGGGCGCTTCGCCTTCGCCGGATCTGCATCTGTATGCGCATTGTCTGCGCGGCGTTGAGGGCGGAGTTGCGGTGCTGGCGATGAATGCGGGCGGGTCGGCGGCGAAGCTGGCGATGCCGATGGACTCGACGCAGTACGTATTGACGGCGAAGGATCTGGAGAGCGGGCGCGTGGAGTTGAATGACGTGACGCTGGAGCTGGGGCCGAAGGATGAGCTGCCGGCGCTGGTGGGCGTGGCTGAGCCCGCGGGGGCGGTTTCGATTCCGGCGCGGGCGATTGTGTTTGTGGCGGTGCCTACGGCTGGGAATTCGGCTTGCGGGAAGTAGTAGGAACCCACCCGTGACGATGGAACTGTCACGGATGGGGCACCCGGGTTTGTGACGCCCCGATTTGTAACCGGATTTGTTACTTGGTTGGGCTGGAGGCGAGGAATGGCGAGCAGCAGGGCTTGGCTACGGGCTGGAACTCCATCAGCTCGGCGCGGATTCCGTCGGGGTCGTAGAGATTGACCTGCCATTTACCGTCGCGGCCGATTTTGGGATCGGAGTGGCGGGCGGTGAGGCGGTCGCCGTTGTAGAGCAGGTTGACGGCCTGCTCGATGTTGGGCACGCCGAGCGAGAAGTGGTCGAGAACACCGGCGGTCTGCTGCGACATGTCGGCGGGGATGCCGGAGGTTTCGGGGCCCTTGACCTTCATGTATTCGACCCAATCGGTGCCGTCGGGGACTTGCAGTGAGGTCCAGTCGGAGGAGTCTTCGGTTGCGCCGCCGTGCCAATAGGGGCGAAAGCCAAGGATGTTCTGGTAGAAGGCATTCAGTTTTGCGATGTCGTGGATGATGTAGCCGACGTGGATGATGTGGGAGCTGAGCGGATTCGGCGGCACGGCGAGCGGGTGCGCGGACGGCTGCACGAATTGGACGCGATTGCCTTCGGGATCCTTTACTTCGAAGTACTGGCTTCCGTCGCTGGCTTGGGTGACGGTGGGCGGCACGGAGACGTTATGGGCCGCGAGATATTTTCTCATCGCTTCGGCGTTGGCGGTGTTGTATGCGGCGTGGTCGAAGCGGTTGGTGGATGGCGGCCCTGCGGGCAGAGGCAGGACTTCGACGAATTGAATTGAGTTGAAGTAGTAACGGACGCCTGCGGGATTCTGCGGGTCGGCGGCTTTGAATGCGCCCAGGTCGTGGACGTAGAAGGCTTCGGTTTTGGCGGCGTCGGAGGTGTAGACGCTGAGGTGCGAGACGCTGGTGATTTTGGGTCTTTGCTGGCTGAAGGCTTGGGTGGCGAGAAGAGAGATCGCGATCGTAAAGGCGGTTCTGGCGTGCAGCTTCATGGTTGATTCCTTAAGCGTCTAGTGAACTTTGCCGGCGGAGTTTTCCAGCACTACGTTGGAGAGGACGGCGGTGTCGGACTTGTCGGGCAGGTGCGAGGTGAAGCCGATGCCTGCGTAGAAGGGCGCGTCGAGATGCAAGTGGATGGGCGGGCCAAACTGGTGCATGGGCTCGCCGTCGACGCTGATCCAGAGGGTGAATTCGTCGCCTCGCTTTTCGATGCCGATGCGTTTGGGAGTGACGGTGACGAGGCTGTCGGGGCTGGCGCCGCCGGGAAGGCCGCGGCCTCCGATGCGGTATTCCATGTCCTTGATGCGGACGTTTTTCTCCGGACGATAGGCGAGGTGGACCATTCCGGCGCCGTGCAGGGCTACGATGGCTTCGGGTGAATCGTCGTCGAGGTTCTGGCGGATGACGAGGACCGCTTTGCGGTCGCCGTAGCCGTTGGGGTCGGGATAGGCGATGTCGGCGGCGAGTGATATGTCGCCGGACATCTTGTTCCAGAGATAACGGAACTCGTCGCGGGTGTACCAGACGTTGTAGCCGGCGGAGTTGATGGTGTACTGCTTCGTCGCGGCGTCGTAGGTTGCGCTGGCGGGGACTAAGGCGCTGCCGATGTCGGACTGGCCGTGGAAGATGCCGACGGGCGTGTCGAAGTTTCTGCTGGGGCGGTGGAAGTCCTGCGGGGGTGCAACCTGGACGTGGGTGGCGGAGCCGGGGTAGGCCCATGCAGGGACGTCGGGCGTTTGCGCGCGCAGGGATGCGGCACATGGGATGAGCAGGAGCAGGATGGACCGGGAGATGGCCTTCATATGGATGCGACCGGCGTGGATGCGATTGCTGAAGCGAGTTGAGTATACAGAGCCGATGGAGGGGGTGGGGTGGTGGGATTGTTGCGGGGATCGTCCCCACTCATGACGCGATGAGGCTGCGTCACGAATGGGGCACCCGGCCTCGAATGGTCGGCGTGGCTCTGGCCGCCTAATCGTGCGCGGTGGCGAGAGCCTTTGCAGCGGCTGCTTGTTCGGGCGGGGAGAGTTGCGACGGCCCGAGTTCGAAGGTGAGCTTGTTGATCGTACCCGTGAACTTGAACGGTAGCTCGTAGCTATTGTCGACGCCTGAACGGGTATCGAGTCCAACGTCGAAGGTCTCATCGATGGACATCAGCAGCGGGATCGTATGCTTGATGGTCTTCTTCTCCAGTTCTTTGCCATCGACTGAGAGCACTCCGGTTCCGCCCTTGCCGGGGCCGGGGCCGTCGTATTTGAAGTCGAATACGATGGTGTGCTGCCCCGGCTCGAGCGCTTTGCCGAAGAGATCCTTGCCGACCAGGCCGCCGATGCCGCCCTGCCAGCGGAACCGCTCGAGATCGAGGAGGTTGTACACAAAGACCGGCTTGCCATCCTGCAGGAACAGGCCGTACCCGCCGAAGCGGCCGCCAAGGGTCACGATCATGCCCTCTGCGCCGCCCTTGGGGACGGTGATGTCAGCTGTGATGGTGTAGTCCCGGTTGAGGATGGACGGTGCGTTCGCGACTGGGATGCCGGCTTTCTGACCCGTGTAGGTGAAGACGGTCTTCCCCGCGGTAGCGCTTGGCCGCGGCGTCAGAAGGCGCACGAAGGCCCGGTTGTCCAAAGGCAAGACCTGGTATTTTGCGGCCTCTTCCAGAAACAGAGCCTGCATCTCCTTGAGCTTGTCAGGAAACTGTTCCTTGAGGTCATGGTTTTGTGAGTAGTCCTCGGCGACGTTGTAGAGCTCCCACTGGTAATCGTTGACGTCGGGCAAGGCTCCTGTTCCCAGGAGCCAGGGCGCGGCGAAGGGCGTGGTGCAGGCATACCAGCCCTCGTGATAGATGCCGCGGTTGCAGGCCATCTCGAAGTACTGGGTGGTGCGGGCGGAGGGCGTGTCGCCGCTCGCCTTACTGAAGGTGTACTCCATGCTGACGCCTTCGATGGGCTTTTGCGGGATGCCGTTGACCGTCTCCGGAGCATTGATTCCCGCGGCTTGAAGGATGGTCGGAACGATGTCGATGATGTGATGGAACTGCGAGCGGAGGCCGCCGACGTCCTCGATATGGCCGGGCCAGGACAGGACCATACCCTGCCGCGTTCCGCCGAAGTGCGATGCCACCTGCTTGGTCCACTTGAATGGGGTGTCAAAGGCCCAGGCCCATTGCACAGCCATGTGCGGATAGGTTTTGTCCGATCCCCAATTTTCGTAATGCAGCGCCTGCAAGGGCGCCGGGAGCGTGAGGATGCCGTTGTAGGCGGTCATCTGATTGAACGTGCCTTCCTCGGTGCCTTCGGGGCTGTTGCCGTTGTCGCCGCAGATGTAGATGATGAGCGTGTTGTCGAGCTTGCCCATGTCCTCGACCTGCTGGATTACGCGGCCAATCTCGTGGTCGGTATAGGCCACGTAGGCGGCAAAGACCTCCGCCTGGCGGGCATAGAATTTCTTCTGGATGATCGAGAGCGAGTCCCACCGGGGTAGTTTGACTCCGCCAAATTCGGGCTGTCCGTCGGGCCATGGAGTGAGTTCGCTATCCGCCGGAATCACGCCGAGCCGCTTCTGGTTGGCGAAGATCTCTTCGCGCAACTTTTCGTAGCCCATGTCGAACTTGCCTTTGAACTTCTCGATCCACTCCTTCTTAGGCTGGTGCGGCGAGTGGGTGCCGCCGGGCGCGTAGTAGAGGAAGAACGGCTGGTCGGGTGCTTGCGCGTTCAGGTCGCCGAGATATTTCACCGCTTCATCCGCCATATCGGTGGTGAGGTTGTAGTCTTCGCGCCCGATCCAGGGAAAGATCTGGGTGTGGTCCTTGAATAGATAAGGCGTATATTGGTCGGTCTCGCCGCCCATGAAGCCATAGAAATAATCAAAGCCCAAACCCGACGGCCATTGGTCGAATGGCCCGGCGAGGCTGTATTGAAATGTCGGGGTGTTGTGGTTCTTGCCATACCACGAGGTGGCATAGCCGTTATCGCGAAGGATCTTGCCGATGGTGGCCTTCTCCGGGCTGATGATGGAGTTGTAGCCGGGGAAGCCCGTGGACAGCTCGCCGATTACGCCGGAGCCTACCGAGTGATGGTTGCGGCCTGTGATGAGCGCAGCGCGGGTGGGAGAGCAGAGCGCGGTGGAATGAAATTGGTTGTAGCGCAATCCGGCCTGAGCGATGCGATCCATTGCGGGCGTTGGAATAACGCCGCCGAAGGTGCTGGAGACGCCGAAGCCCTGATCGTCGGTCATGATGAGAAGAATGTTTGGCGCGCCCTGGGGCGGCACGACGCGCGGTGCCCACCAGGGAGTGGACTCGGCTGCGCTTTCCTTGATGACGCCACCGAATTCGGCTGGCACGGGCGGGAGCTGTTTCCCGTCGAGTGAGGTCGTGGCGCTGGGCGAACCCGGCACACCAGTTATCTTTGGATCTGCCATTTTTATCTTCCCTCGTGTTCGAGCCCGTGGTGATTCACACCGGTTGCACGTAGATGGCCGACTCGAGCCTTCTATCCGCTGGCGGGAAGCAACTCAATCACAAGGCTTTCGGACTGGTAAGCGAAGGGGCTGGCCCGCGCGACGTGCCAGGTTGTTGGAGTGCCTCCGGGATATTGGAGGCCAGGCGAATGCGCTCCGGTTTCTACCACCTGGCGCGGATTTCAGGCGGCCAAGTCGCGGTCTTTGGTTTCGTGGACGGAGAGCAAGCCGACGATGGTGACGAGGGAGATGCCGGTGAGGTAGTAGCCGACGAAGTTGATGCCGTAGCGGCGGGCGAGCCAGGTGGCGATGGTGGGCGCGATGGAGGCTCCGAGGATTCCGGCGAAGCTGAAGGCGAGCGAGCTTCCGGTATAGCGGACTGGCGTGGGGAAGAGTTCCGACAGCAGGGTTCCGAGCGGCGCGTAGGTGATGCCCATGAGTGCGAGGCCGGTGGACATCATAACGATGGCTCCGGTGGTGCCTGCGCTGAAGAGCGGGCCGAGGAAGAGTCCGAAGATGGCCATGGCGACGGCGACGCCGATGAGGACGCGGCGGCGGCCGTGTTCGGCGGCGAGGGCGGAGATGGGAATGCAGATGGCGCAGAAGGTGATGCAGCCGAGTTGCATGAGGAGGAATTTGCCGCGGCTGTAGCCCATTGCGCTGGTGGCCCAGGAGAGCGTGAAGACGGTGAGCAGATAGAAGGATGCGTGGGTGATAAGGGCAATGGCCGTTCCGGAGACGACGGTGCGAGAGTGATGGCGGAGGACGGTGAGGACTGGGACAGCGTGGCGTTCTGTCGCTTGCTGGAAGACGGGTGTTTCGGTGAGGGTGAGGCGGACGTAGAGGCCGAGAAAGACCAGCACGGCAGAGGCGAGGAAGGGCAGGCGCCAGCCGAAGTCGAAGAATTGCTGGTCGGTGAGCAGGTGGGAGAGCAGGAGAAAGACTCCGCCGGAGAGGAAGAATCCGATGGGCGCGCCGAGTTGGGGGAACATGCCGTACCAGGCACGCTTTTTGGGCGGAGCGTTCTCGATGGCGAGGAGGACGGCGCCGCCCCACTCGCCGCCGAGGCCGATGCCCTGGCCGAAGCGCAGGACGGCGAGCAGCAAAGGCGCGGCGAAGCCGATGCTGCTGTAGGTGGGCAGAAGGCCGATGGCGACGGTGGAAAGGCCCATGGTGGAGAGCGCGATGACGAGGGTGGTCTTGCGGCCGATGCGGTCGCCGAAGTGGCCGAAGAGCGTGGAGCCGATGGGGCGCGCGAAGAACGCGATGCCAAAGGTGGCGAGCGCGGCGAGGCGGGCGGTGGCGGGGTCGGACGAGGGGAAGAAGAGCGCGGGGAAGACGAGGACGGCGGCGGTTCCGAAGATGTAGAAGTCGAAGAACTCGATGGTGGTGCCGATGAGCGAGGCGAAGAGGACCTGGGTGGGGGTGTTGATGCGGGGTGCGGCGCTCATCGAGTCTCCATTGGAAAAGTCACGGTCTCGTTGCGCTCGTATGAGACTGATGAATTCTATACAGTTTGTGATTCCGATGGGCGGAAGGATTGGAGTGCGGGCGATTTCAGTTAGCGGAATGTGGGCCTGGGTGGGGTAGCGTAAAGAGATGGAGATTGCGGGTGGAGTGTATGCGGCGGTGTTGACGCCGCGCGGGGCGGACGGCGCGGTGGATGAGGCGGCGTTTGCGGGGCTGCTGGAGTTTCTGCTGGGCAAGGGGATTTCGGGCTTTGCGGTGAATGGGGCTACGGGCGAATTTTGCCTGACGACGGAGGCGGAGTTTGCGCGGCTGATGTGCGTGGCCGCGGAGGTGACGCGGGGGCGGGGGAGTTTTCTGGCGGGGATTGGGGCGGCTGGTTCGGATGGGGCGGTGCGGCTGGGACGGATCGCGAGTGAGGCTGGGGCTGCGGGTGTGCTGCTGCCGATGCCTTACTTCTTTCCGTACTCGCAAGGGGATTTGAAGGCGTTTGTGCGGGCGGTGGCTGCGGGCTTGGATGCGGCGGTGCTGCTGTATAACCTGCCGCAGTTCACTGCTGGACTGGATGCGGCGACTTCGTTGGAGTTGATTCGCGATTGCGAGAATGTGGTGGGGATCAAGGACTCGAGTGGGTCGCTTGAGACGGTTCGGATGCTGACTGCCGAGGGCTGGGGGTTGCGGCTGATCGGCAATGATGAGGTGCTGGGGAAGGCGCTGGAAGAGCGCGTGCTGGATGGGGTGGTGTCGGGCGTGGCTTGCGTTCTGCCGGAGTTAATTCAAAGGCTGTATGCGGTGGGGGTGGCGGAACCTGGAGGCGCGGAGTTTGTGGAGTTGGAAGTTGCGTTGAAGGGATTTATTGAGCAGATTGGCGCGTTTCCAACTCCGTGGGGTTTGAAGATGATTGCGGAGGCGCGCGGACTGGCGAAGGCGGCGTATCCGTTTGCGCTGTCCGAGGAGCGCGAGTTACAGCGCGAGAATTTGCTGCGGTGGTTCGAGGCGAAGCGTGCGCAGTTGCTGGCACAATAGCCAGGTGACGATGGCGGCCGATGTGCGCGACAGTGGGAACTATCGGTGGGCCGTGGTTGGGATGCTGTGGTGCGTGTGCCTGTTCAACTATGCGGACAGGCAGGCGATCTTTTCGGTGTTTCCTCCACTGGCGCGCGAGTTTCATCTGAGCGATCTGCAGTTGGGCGTGATCGCTTCGTCATTTATGTGGGTGTATGCGGTGTCGGGGCCGGTGGCGGGATGGATCGGCGACCGCGTTTCGCGCAAGTGGGTGATCGTGGCGGCGCTGGGGTTCTGGTCGGCGGCTACGGGAGCGACCGCATTCGCAGCGGGATACAAGAGCCTGGTCGCGCTGCGGGCGCTGGGCGGACTGGGCGAGGCGTTTTATTTTCCGGCGGCGATGTCTCTGCTGGGAGATTTTCATGGGCCGGCGACGCGGTCGCGCGCGATGTCGATTCACCAGACGAGCGTGTATGTGGGGAGCATTGCCGGCGCGACGATTGCCGCCGTGATTGCGGAACGGTATGGATGGCGGCCGGCGTTTCTTTGCTTTGGCGGGTGCGGATTGGTGTTAAGTGCGCTGCTTGTGCTGGGGCTGAGAGAGCCGGCGCGTGCGGTGTCGGCTGCGCGGATGGATGTGGGTGTGGGAACGGCGGTGCGAGAGGTGTTGCGCAACCGGTTTGCGGCGGCGCTGGTTGCGATCTTTGTTGGGGCGAATTTTGTTGCCGTGATTTTTCTGACGTGGATGCCTACGTTTCTGTATCGCAAGTTTGGCATGACGCTGACGATGGCGGGGTTCAACGCGACGGCGTATCTGCAGATGGCGTCGGTGGTGGGCGTGATTGCGGGCGGGGTGCTGGCGGATCGCGCATCGCAGCGAGGGCGCGCGGGGCGGATTCGGGTGCAGGCGATAGGGTTGCTGCTGGGTGTGCCGTTTCTGTTCGTGGCGGGGTGGACGCTGTCGACGAAGGTGCTGCTGATTTCGTTGATGGGGTTCGGGCTGTTCAAGGGGCTGTACGACGCGAATATCTTTGCGGCGCTGTACGACGTGGTTCCGGCGGAGCGGCGCGGGGTTGCGGCGGGCGTGATGAATTCGCTGGGATGGATTGGCGGCGGGATGGCTCCGGTGGCGGTGGCGGCGGCGCTGTGGGTGACGAGCTTGAGTTTGTGCGTGTCGGCTACAGCGGGGATTTACCTGGCGCTAGGGTTGGGGGCGTGGGCGGTGACTCGGCGGGTGGGGCAGAGAGTATCCCCACGATAACCTCGCTCCTTCGCGTTCGCTCAGGGCTCGTTGATCATGGGGCACCCACTATACTTGGGTGAGATTGATCGAGGAGTACAGATGGCCGCACTGATTGAAGCGATAAATGTGAAGCGGAAGATGGTGTTCGAGTTGGAGAACACGCCGTATGCGTGTCTGGATGCCGAGATAAGTACGCCGACTGCGCGCGGCGGGCAGACGCTGGTGCGGCTGAAGGT
The DNA here is from genome assembly GCA_963822225.1 of uncultured Acidobacteriaceae bacterium. Classification (GTDB taxonomy): domain Bacteria; phylum Acidobacteriota; class Terriglobia; order Terriglobales; family Acidobacteriaceae; genus Edaphobacter. The sequence continues at coordinate 348,133 of CAWGGW010000007.1, forward strand.
GCGCAACCTGCTGACGTCGGCGGTGTTCGAGAAGACGTTCAAGGCTCAGGACAAGTTCAAGGAACCGGACCTGGTGTATGTGGACGTTTCGTATCTATATACAGACGGCGATGGATCGCACTTTCTGGATCAGGAGAGCTTTGAGACGCTGACGCTGAACGAGGCGATGGTGGGCGATGCGCTGGAGTTCCTGGTGGAGGGCGCGTTGTTGCAGTTGCGCAAGTTCAATGGGAATCCGATTGGGCTGCAGTTGCCGATCTTCGTTGAGCTGGATGTGGCGGAGACGGAGCCGGGCGTGAAGGGCGACTCGTCGAGCGGAAGCGTGACCAAGGTGGCGAAGATGGAGACGGGCCTGGAGATTCGCGTGCCGCTGTTCATCAAGCAGGGCGAGAAGGTGAAGATCGCGACCGAGACGCGGGAGTTTGCCGGACGGGCGTAGGCGCAACGTATCCGAGCCGCCGCGAAATTCTTCTTGAATTAAATTTCACGATGCGCCGACTTTCTGCGCTGGGTGGGGTTTGTGTCTCATAGAGAATGAGATCGCCGTAGCACGGCGAAATTCGGGAGCAAGATGATGAGCCGGTCGGGCAGGTTCGGCTGTTTGCTGCAACTTTGCGCTGGTTGTTTCAGGAATGGCGGCGCTGTTAGCACTGAGTGGATGCAGCGTAATCCAGGTGAAGCTGGGGACGCGGGTGGCGCTGGCAAAGCTGCCGGTGACGTCGATGGTAGCGACCCAGTATAAGAATCCGGGCGTTGGACCGGGTGAGAAGAAGTCGCTGGTGGTGACATTCACGCAGCCGGATGGAACTGTTCTGGTGACGGCGGGCAAGGGCGGCGGCAAGGTGATGTGGAAGGACCTGAACGTGACCGCGACCGTTGTTTCAGTGAACAAGAGCGGCGTGCTGACGCTGCCGCGCGATCCGCGGGTGAGCGATGGCAAGACGGGGCATGTGGTGATTACGGTGCCGAGCCATCCGGGGCTAAGGGCGGAGTTGGATATTCCGCTGCGCTATAACTACCCATTCGCGGCAAGCTACGCGGGCAGCGATGGTTCGAAAGGTATAGACGGGACGTCTGGACTGGATGGGTCGAGCGGGAGCATGGGGTCGATGGACCCGAACAATCCTTCGGCGGGCGGCGATGGCGGCAATGGGACCAATGGCTCGGACGGCGGCAACGGCGGGGATGGCAGCGACGGGCCGAATGTTCAGGTAGAGGTGGCGCTGCGCGGTGGCGCGCATCCTCTGCTGGAGGCGGGCGTGATTTCGGCCGGCGGTAAGGAGCGGTATTACCTGATCGATCCGCAGGGCGGTTCACTGACGGTGAGTTCGGCGGGTGGGTCGGGCGGCAAGGGTGGAAGCGGCGGGCGCGGAGGAGCGGCAGGTTCCGGCGGAATCGGCACGCCGAACGGAAATAGCGGGATGGCCGGATCGAACGGGAGCGATGGGCGCGATGGCTCGGATGGACGTCCCGGAAGCATCACGGTGACGTACGATCCTGCGGTGCAACCTTATCTTGCGGCGATTCGGACGTCGCCCAAGGCGGTCTTGAAGCAAGCTCCGGTGGCGGCGTTATGGTGAATTGATCGCGGCGCTGAGCGAACACCCGCATGATGCGATGGCGGTTGAGGTTCCTGTGCGCCAGTTTGTAACATGCGGCGTGAAAGAATACCCCGAGAGAATCGGCCTGCGGCACGAGCGGCGGGGCGTGGGTGGATATTCGATGCAGCGTGTTGCACTGATTTACAACCCAATGTCGGGGCAGCGTCCGGAGCGGCGCGAGGCGACGATTGCCAGTGTGAAGGCTGTGCTGGTGGGCGCCGCCCTGGATGTAAGAGTGATCGCGACGGATGCGCCGGAGTCGGCGGGACGGCTGGCGCTGGAGGCGATTGGCGACGGCTGCGACACGGTGATTGCATGCGGCGGCGACGGCACCGTACACGAAGCGATGCAGCAGATGGTGGGCGGCGAGGCCGTGCTGGGCGTGATCCCGATGGGCACGGCAAATGCGCTGGCGATCGACCTGGGGCTGCCGTCTTCGCCGGTGAAAGCTACCAGGGCATTGCTGGACGCGGTGCCGGAGCGCGTCTCGGTGGGGCGCGTAACGTATCGCGATAGCGACGGCAATACTTGTTCGCGATATTTTGTGGTGGCGGCGGGGATTGGCGCCGATGGGCTTTTCTTTTCGCGGCTGGACTCGCGGCTGAAGCAGCGGTTTGGCTATGCGGCCTACCTGGTGGAGGCGTTTCGGCTGGCGTTTACGCATACGTTTCCGCTGTTCCGTGCGAAGTTTACGCATACCGGGAGCGACGCGAAGGAGACGATGGACGTGTCGCAGATTCTGGCGGTGCGCATCAGCAACTTCGGTGGACTGGTGAACCGGCTGGTTCCGGGGGCTGCGATCAGCAACGAGAATCTGCATGTGCTGGCGTTCAAGACGCGCAGCCGGCTGCGCTACCTGCGCTTTATGGGGTCGGTGTTTATCCAGCAGCACAAGTACACGAATCCGATTGAGCTGGTGGACTGTTCGCAGGTGGAATGCGGCGATCTGCAAGGCGCGACGGTGCCTTCGTATGTGGAGGCGGACGGCGAGTTGCTGGGCACGCTGCCGGTGCGGATTGAGGTTGTGCCGCAGGCGCTGACGCTGCTGATTCCGCGGAAGAAGGGCAAGCGGACGAGTTAAAACTGCGCGACAACTTACAATCGTGGGGGATGCTCGCGCGCGCACGCAACTTCTTCAATCCGGAAGACCCAGGCAAGCTGCCGCGGCGACTCTTCTGGACTGCGTTCCTGGTGCGCGTGCTGTACGTCGCGATTGCGCACACCTATCGCATACGCGCGACCGACGATCATTTCCAGTTTGGGTGGGAAGCAGGGCGCATCGCACGCGCGCTGGTAACTGGCTTTGGATATTCGGATCCGTTTTCGAACGCCGCGTTTCCGCATACCGGCGCGACTGCGTGGCTGCCGCCGCTGTATCCTCTGCTGCTGGCGGCGATCTTCAAGGTCTTCGGCGTGTACTCGCGCGCATCGGCTTTCGTGCTGTTTGCGGTGCAGTCGGCGTTCTCCGCTGCAACCGCGCTGGCTACATACGAGATTGCCGCACGGTGTTTTTCGCGGAAGGTTGCGTTGTGGTCCGCGTGGATCTGGGTGCTTCATCCGGCGGCGATGCAATACGCTGTGCGCTGGCCGTGGGAGATGTCGATAACTACGGCGCTGTTCAGCTTTACGCTGGTGCTGGCGTTGCGGATGAGAAGTTGCAGGTCGCAGGTTGCAGGTTGTCAGTTGGTGAAAGTACCAGAGGGCAAAGATTCCGTCTCTCAACCTGCAACTGACAACCTGCAACCGACAACTTCCTGGCTGCTGTTTGGCCTGCTGTGGGCGCTGATTGCGTTGGCGAACTCTACGCTGCTGATATTTCTTCCAGTGTGCGGCGTCTGGATTCTGATGGGGACGTGGCAGCGGCCGCATGCGCTGCGCGATGCTGTGCTCGCGGCGCTGGTGTTTCTGGCGTGCATCGCGCCGTGGACCGTGCGCAATGAGCGCGTCTTCCACGCGTTTATTCCGTTGCGCGGAAATCTCGGCGCGGAGCTTTACATGGGAAATGGGCCGGGATCGAACGGCCTGCTGATGGAGTACGAGCATCCGTTCCAGGCGCCGGATCAACTTCGCCTCTATGCGGCGATGGGCGAGGTTCGTTACGTTGCGATGCGCGGCGATGCGGCGAAGGAATACATTGCCGCGGACCCCGCGCACTTTGCGGCCGACGTGGCGCGGCGCGTTTACTACTACTGGTTCGGTGTGCCGCAGGCCGATGTTGCACCCGCAGTGGAGGCCGGGCGCGCGCTGAACTTTGGATTCATCTCGCTGGCTGGGCTGCTTGGGCTGGCGGTTGCGCTGCGGCGGGGCGTTCCGGCTGCGGGGCTGTTCGCCTGGGCTATTGTGCTGTTGCCGGTTACATATTATTTCGTCACCGTGGCTGCGAGGTTTCGCCACCCGCTGGAGCCGCTGCTTTGTATCTTTGGCGTTTATCTTTTTCAGTCGGCAACGCGATACTAGGCGCCGGTTGAGCCAAAGCCGCCGGCGCCGCGAGCTGCTTCGCCCAGGTCGGCGACTTCCTCGAAGACGGCCTCGATGCGCTGGACGATGCGAAGTTGCGCGATGCGGTCGCCAGCCTTGATGGGGACAGGTTCCGCGCCCAGGTTGGTCATTACGACTTTGATCTCGCCGCGATAACCGGGATCGATGACGCCGGCCAGCGTGGTGACGCCGCGAACGGCGAGGCCGGAACGATCTTCGACCAGCGCGCCGTGGGTTGGCGGAAACTCCATTGCAATTCCTGTTGCGACGGGGCGCGTTTCTCCGGCGGCGAGGACACCGCCGGCCAGCGCGTAGAGATCGGCGGCGAGATCGCCATATTCGCCTGCGTGGGCGTAGCGCGGGAGCTGCGCGGCGGCGTCCAGCTTCTTTACCTTGATGGGAACCTGCATCGCACCAGTCTATCTTGCGCCGGAGTGCTGCCGCAGAGAGCGCCGCACAGATAGAGTAGAAGCTGACTATTTTTGCCCGTGCGTATACGTTCCATTCCGAGCGCTCTGCTGGCTACGCTGACCGCGGCGGTTGCGCTGCTGCCGCTGCTTGGGCGCAAGCCGCTGACCGATTGGGATGAGGCGATCTACGCGGAGGTGAGCCGCGAGATGCTGGGGCACTCGTGGCTGGTGCCGCACTGGGACGCGGCGCTGTGGCTGGAGAAACCGCCGCTGATGCTTTGGGTAACGGCTGCGTTCTTCCACCTGTTCGGCGTGACGGAGTTCTGGGCGCGGGCGGCGTCGGCGCTCTCTGGCGTGGCGATCGTTGGCTTGTTGCATTGGTGGCTGGCGCGGACGCGGGGAACGCCCGCAGCGTGGCTGAGCACGCTGATGCTGCTGGGCACGTTTGGCTTTTTACACGCGTGCCATACCGGCGAGATGGACGTGATGCTCTCGCTCGGCTGCGTGGTCGCGCTGATTGGGCTGGCGCAGGTTGAGGCGGATTGCGACTCCGGCTGGTTGCTGTTCTGGACTGGATTTGCGCTGGCCGCAATGACCAAAGGCGCGGCGAGCGTTACGTTGCCGATTACTGCGGCGATTCTTGTCGCGATGGAGCGGCGGCGGTTGCGCGGCACGTTCTTTGTCGGCCTCGCGCTTTGCTTTGCGATTGCGCTGCCGTGGCACCTCGCCATGATTCATCTTTACGGGCGCGACTTTGTGCATGAGTACCTCGGGCTGCATGTGCTGACGCGCGCGACCGAGCAGATTGAAGGGCACGTCACGCCGTGGTGGTTCTACCTGAAGGTGTTGCTGGTCGCCGCGCCGCCGTTTGTGTTGTTGTATCCGGCGGCGGTGTGGAGCGCGCTGCGGCGCGGGTCCGGATTGCGGGCGTTCGGGATTTTCGCGCTGGTGGAATTGATTTTCTTCAGCGTCGGTGCAGACGCGGCTGCCGCAGTATATTGTGCCGATGTATCCGGCGCTTGCCGTGGTGACAGCGGTGTGGCTGGTCCCCCGGATGCGGGCGGTGGTTGGGGCTCCGCTGAATGGAAGGCGTGTCGCCGTGGTTGTGGTCGCTGCGGCGTGTGTCTGGCTGACTGCGCCGGCACGCAAGTCGCTGCACTCGGCGAACGCGACTGGCTTGCCGGTGTCCGACAGCAAAGATTCAACCGCACTGCTGCGGAATCGTGCGCTGCCGACGGACGGTCCGCTGCTGGTATGGCATGAGGATCGCCTGATGTCGATGCCGAGCATTGTGTTCTACGCGCGGCGGCCGGTGGAGCAGGTTCAACTGGTGCCGCTGGCGAGTGAACCGCCGCGCGACCGCTATACGTTCGATCCCGTGCCTGCTGCCGAGGCGGTTACGTTCGAGCCTCGGCTAATTCTGCTGGACCGGGCGCTGGTGAGCCGGATTCCGAGCGGGTTTAGCTATGCGCCCATTGAAAGCCGCGGCGCGATGGAACTTGGGACAATCGTTCGGACTCGTTAATCGGGCGTCTCTGATTTCGAAAAAACAATTCGCCAGGGCCTGAGCCAGTTCTCAATTCGGAGCCCTTTGACGCGCTTGAACTCGCGGACGTTATCGGTGACGAGAATCGCGTCGAGGGCGAGGGCGTGGGCAGCGATGAGCATGTCGTTGGGGCCGATGAGTTGGCCTCTGCGCTCAAGGTCAGCGCGAAGAGTGGCGTATTCGGTGTCGGCGTCTGGCGCGAGAGGTGCAATCCCGATGGAAGAAAGCATCCGATCCACACGCTGGGAAAGAAGGGGCGATCTCTTCTTCGCAGCGCCGTAGCGCAATTCACATGCAGAGATGATGCTGATCAGAAGGCTAACGTCCGAATCGAGTTCTTTGGTTCTGAAGGTCCGTGCCACCGGCCCTTGTGGATTGCGCATCATTTCAGATATCGCATTGGAATCGAGCAGGTACGTGGGCATCAGAGATCGAACGGCTCAACCGTGAGTTTGTCTATCGGCGGCATTGCGTCCTCGTCGGAAAGAGGTTCCCATGAGTCCAACAATTCGGTCACGCTTAGTTTCTTGATGGGCTCGACGATCAGGCGGCCTTTGCGGTCTCGGGATATGGTGGCTTCCGTTCCCGGCAGGGCAAATTCGCGCGGGATACGGATTGCCTGGCTTCTTCCATTGCGGAAGATGCGGACAGATCGGGTTTGGGTCGCGCTTGCCACCGGGGTGCCTCCCGAGGACAGTATAGGCCTTGGCATATGCCAGGAGCAAGGCGGCTGGTGGCCCATCGCGGCTGACAATCCGGGATCTACGAAAAAACCGCCGAACCGTTCGGCAGGCTCGGGGCACTTGGAGTTGGAGCTAGCGGATGGGCTGAAAGGTGCGTTGCCAGCGGGTGTCGGTGGCGAAGTGGGTCAGGTGGCGGAGAAAGACGCTGGCTTGCTCGGCCAGCGTGGGGTTGCCATCCTGCTCGGGGCTTTCGATCGACCAGTAGATGAAGAGCGGGCGGCCGATGAGGTTTTCGCGGCGGACGAAGCCCCAGTAGCGGCTGTCGAGCGAGTTGGTGCGGTTGTCGCCCATCATGAAGTAGCTGTCCGGCGGGACGACCAGATCGGCGCCCTCGATATGTTGCGGCAGGTTGAGTGCCCAGGTCGCCGTGACGCCGCGAACGTTGTCGGGCGGGATGAGGGGGAAGTTGTCGCGGTAGAGGTTCGAGTCGGAGGCGGTGGGTTTGGCGGCGTAGGGCTCGTTTTGCGCGACGCCATTGACGTAGAGGATGCCGTCGCGGAGGTGGATGCGGTCTCCGGGAATGCCGACGACGCGCTTGACCAGGGGGATATTGGTGCCGTCGGGCTCGAGGAGGGGCTTGAAGAAGACGACGGGCTCGTTGCGGCGCAAGGGCCGGTAGGGGATGAGGCGCGGGCCGGAGGATGGCGGCGCGAGCGAGGCGCGGTCGGCGAAGACGTGGTCGCCAACCAGCAGGGTGCTTGCCATGGAGCGCGACGGAATAGCGAAGTTCTGGAAAATAAAGGTGAAGACGAAGAGGATGGTGATCGCGGTGCCGCAGTAGGAGGCGAAGGACTCGAGCAAACTCTCGGTGGGTGCGGGCGGCGGCGGTACGGGATTCTTCATCGGGGGCCTCGGTGGAGTTTTATGGTAACGCGACTTGTTAAAAATTGCCGTGTTTTGTTAGCTGGCAGACAGTGAGATTGCTTCTGGCTTAGTAATCTTACTGACCTGTCATCCTGACCTAGCCCCGGAGGTCGCCGATGTACGAAACGTTGAGCCAATTTCTGCACCGCCCCAACCACGATGAGTCGTACACCTCGATCTGCGCGCTGTGCTTCCGCACGGCTGGCTATGGGCAGGAGGGTCCGGAGTTGGAGAGCGCGGAGAAAACCCACGTTTGCAATAAGGAAGTGCTGCGCGCTCGAGCGGCAATTTCGGACTGAATTTGGATTCCGGCCAAGAGAAATTCCAACGACCCGGCACCATCAAGGGTAGGGATAGCCCTTGGCGAGTGCGGCTGCCAACTGGGCGTCGAAGCCATAGATATCGTCGCTGAAGTGGACTTCCCCGTTGGGGTAGGCGAGTGCGGTTCCGTAGACGATGAAGACGGGCACGGGTTTGGCGAGGGTGACGGTGACGTTATCTTTTCCGCTGGTCATGGCTTGCTGGACTTTGTCCACCGTCCAGCCGGGATTATTGCGCAGCGCCCAAGCGGCAAGTTCGGCGGGCTTTTCCACACGGATGCAGCCGTGGCTGAAGTCGCGGCGGGATTTTGCGAACAGTTGGGGAGACGGCGTGCTGTGGAGATAGACGTTGTGCTCGTTGGGGAAGATGAGTTTTACCAGGCCAAGTGCGTTGGTGGGGCCGGGCTTCTGGCGGACGGCCAGCTTGCCCGCCTTGAGTTGAGCCAGCACATCGTCGGAGATGGTTCCGGAGGTGACGACCTTGCCGTCCTGGGTGGTGACCTCGTAGTTTTTGCTGGCGATGTAGTTTCGATTGCGCTGAATGGCGGGAACGATTTCGCTGCGCAGAATGCTGGGCGGAACGTTCCAGTAGGGGCGCAGGACGACGTAGGTCATGTTGCGCGAGAAGACGGGCGTCTGATGGCGCATGGCGATGCCGACGACGACGCGCATCTCCAGCGCGGCATTGTTGTCTTCGTCGAGCGCGCGGAGGCGGAAGTCGGGGATGTTGACGATGATGGGCGGAGCGGAGAACTCGGCCGGCAGCCAGCGCCAGCGCTCCAGCGTGAGTTGCAACTGGAGAACCCGATCGGCGAGGGGCACGTTGAGCTGCTTGATGGTCCCGGCTCCGAGGCGGCCGTCGTCGTCGAGTCCGTGGCGGCGCTGGTAGCTCTTCACCGCCTGCACCAGCGCGGGGGAATAGATGCCGGGATCCTGTGCTGGGGGCGCGTCCTGCGGCAGATCGCCCTCAAGCTGCAGGATGCGCGTGAGTCGAGGAATACCGGCGTAGGGCTGTCCCGGTTCGATGGGCTTGGCCGGGACGGGAAGCTTTTCGCCGTCGTCCTGCTGGGCCAGTTTGGCGTAGCGCGCGAGGGCCTGCTCGGTGCGGCGATAGGCGGGGAACGGCGGCTCAATCGCATCGAGGGTCTGGTCTACATTGGCGGACGGGATGACCTGATTGCGGACGAAGTCGGCGAGGTCGTACTTCTTGCCTTCGACGCTGAGGCCGTATTTAAAGTGCTGCGGGTTGATGCGGCCGATGCGCAGGTCGGAGATGTAGCGCATGGTGCAGACGGTCATCGCAACATCAAAATCGGCCAGCGCCGCCGGAGTTGGCGACGATTTCAGCGCCTGGATGCGGCCGGCCCAGCGCGGGGCGTCGTAGTCCTCAGGCTCCAGGCCCTTCGAGCCTGCGCTGCCAAATCGCTGCATCACTGCAAGTGCAACCGGCGTGGGCTGGTTTCCCGCGACCCAGGCCGGTGCATACGCGGTGGGCTGATAGAAGCTCTGGAGCCAGGTGCGGTAGTCGCTGAAGTTGGGCCAGCGCATGCTGTCGAGCTTTGCGCTGGTGACGATGTTCTGGATTTCGGTTTGTTGCCCGACGGCGGGGTATGCGAGGCATGCGGCGAAGAGGGCGATTGCCGACGCAATCCGCATACGTTTCCAAGTCACGTGCATTCCTAAACTCACTTTCTTGCGGACGGCCGTTTTGGGTGCGCTCTAGTTCATCCAGCGCTTGTCGTTGGGGTCTTTGGTGGAGTCGGGATCGATGTAGCGGCCTTCTTTGTCGAAGTGGACCTTGCGGCCCTGCTTGCCCATGTAGACCTCGAACTTGCGCGCAGCGCGGCGGCGCTTGTTGCGGTAGTAAGCGTTGCGCATGCCGTACATTTGCTCGCTGACGCCGAAGGCAAGGCCGCGGCGCGGAGCGAACTGCACATAAAGGTAGCCGACGAAACCCGCGGAGAGATGCAGCAACGCGCCGAAGACGTCTCCTCCTTTGAGGAGCACAGCGATGTCGATGAGAATGTAGATCGCGACCAGGTACTTGGCCTTGATGTTGATGGGGAGCGGGAAGAGCATGAACTCGAGATCGCCCATGCGGATGGCGATGGCGACGAGGATGCCGAAGACTCCGGCCCATGCGCCGAAGCTGACGGCAGTCCGGCGAGAGGCCGAGGACTTTGGTGAAGGAGAGCGCGGAGGCGACGATGGCTCCGGCGATGGTGGAGGTGAAGTAAAGCTCGCGCAGAAAGCGGCTGCCGTATGCGCCCTCGAGAATAGAACCGCAAAGCCAGATGGAGAGTGAACTGAAGAGGATGCCGAGGATGCCGGTTTCGATGAAGGGATAGGTGACGAGCCGCCAGATCTGTCCGGTGGCGATGGAGGCGGGGTTCAGGACGAGATGGCCGACGACCGCCTCGGTGGCAAGGGGCAGGAAGAGATGCAGGACCGCGATGGCGAAGAAGACAGCGACGTTGGTGTAGACAAGTTGGCGCACGGTTCCAGAGAAGGGTGGAAAGGTGAGCGTGATGGGAGCGTTGCGCGGCATGGTTAGTTCATTTCACCACATTCCGGCGGTCTACTTCGCTGGCGGCGGCGTGGGGAAGGTTGCGGCGCGGGTGGCCGTGGGGTAGACGGCCTGGCTGCGGTGCCCGGCGGGGTCGACCGAGCGGACGCCGAAGATGACGTTGTCTTTGGAGACAGGGATGGTGATGTGAGTGTCGCGGCCTGGCCGGATTGGACCATCGTCCAGGTGGGGGCGGTGGTGTCGCGGGAGACGATCTCGTAGCTGGCGTTGGCGGGGAAGCCGGCGGGCGGTTCCCAGGTGAGCATGGTGTTGTTGTCGACGGCCATGGTGAGGACATGGACGTTCCGCGGCGGGCCGGGGGCGAGCGCGAGCGTGGCCAGGGTGGCGGCGTTGAGGCGGGCCACGTTGGCGATGTAGCTGGGATCGACGAACTGGATGAGGTCGCCGAACTGGACCGGGCCCGAGGTGCCGTCGGCGTTGACGCCGGAGGCGGTGCGGACGTCCTGGTGCTGGTGGTTGAAGTTCTCGCGCCACTCGGTGAAGCGGACGGCGGGAAAGCCTTCGAGATTGAAGCTGGTGTGGTCGCCTCCGCGGAGGAAGCGGTCGCGGCGGAAGATCCAGCACCGGGTGGAAGGCGGGGACGAACTTGCTGAGCATGCTGTGCGGGCGGCCGGGAGCGGCGGCGGGGATGCTCGTCGGTGGGGCCAAAGTAGGTGGCGGAGATGTCGAGGATGGCGCGGGCGAGTTCGCGGGAGGGCGAGTCGGACTCGGCGCCGGCGGTCTGGATGGCGCTGAGGTCGGTCGAGGGTGGCGGTGCCGGGGACGCCCTCGGAGAAGACGCGGACGGCGGTCTTATCCTGCTGAGTATCGCCGGGGGTGGTGTCGCCGCCTACGATGTCGTTGTTGAGGACGGCTTGGAGGTCCCAACCCTCTGACTTTGCCAGGCGCGCGAGGTGGCGGCTGCCGATCGAGTCCCTGCTCCTCCCCGTCGACGGCGACGAAGACGATGGTGGCGGGGAATTTGATGCCGCTGGAGTAAGGACGCGGGCGCACTCCAGCGAGACGGCGACCCCGCTGGCGTCGTCGTTGGCTCCGGGGGCGGGGTCGTGCGTGTTCATCACGTCGGTGTTGCGCGAGTCGTAGTGGCCGGTGACCAGGACGCGGCGGTTGGCTTGCGCTGGATCGGAGCCTTTGAGTACGGCGTAGACGTTGACCAAATGCGGTGGGTTTGGTGATGCGGATGGGCGCAGCTCCGGGGACCTGGACCTGGGGTGGCTCGATGAAGTCGTCGCGCTTGACTTCGAGGCAGTTATTGCAGGCGGCGGAGATGCGGCTGAACTCGGCGAAGATCCAGTCGGATGCGGCGAGCGCGCCGGTGCCGGGCGGAAGGTCGGTGTCCATGCTGAAGAAAGTGTGCTGCGGTTGTTGAAGGTAACCAGCTTGGCGATGTCGGAGTAGATGTGCGCGGGCGAGATCTGCTGCAGGGCCGCGGCGATGGCGGGGTCCGGCGGGGCGGGCGCGATGGGCTGCTGGCCGACAGAGGGAAGCGCGGCGGCGAGGACGAGGGCGAGGGAAAGACGCGGGCTCGGCATGGATTCCATAATAGCGGGATAGCTGGGGGGAAGCCTGACGTCGATTGGCACGGATTTCGAGCGATTTTTTTTGAGCCACTTTTGCATAGGCTGCATCTGAGAAGCGAGATGTGACGTCCGCCGCGCCAGAAGCAAGGATAACTACCGCTGGCCGGCTGCGTCGAACTCGGCATGATCTTGCGGTTGACAGACAACCGGTTGTTTCAAAAGGGGAAGGCTGTGGGAATTGATTGCTTGACGTGGCGCCGGATAGCTCCTGATACTATCGGTGGCGGGTGTGCAAGTTGCGTGTCCCATGGCGGGCGAGAGTTTGGCCCTGGGGCGGGTGGCGCAAAGTGACCGGTGGGTGATCCCATTGGCCGAAGATCAACCTTCAAAATGTTGTGGAGGCTTCAATCATGGCTGTTGTTTGTCCGGAATGCGATAACCCGATCACTGTCGACGCTGACGAAGTGGAAGAGGGCGAGACGGTGGTGTGCGATGAGTGCGGGATGGAGTTGGAAGTGGTCTCCGTCGACCCCCTGGAGTTGGCGCCGGTGGATGTGACCGGTTACGACGACGAGGATGACGCGCCCGCGCTCGAGGACGAAGAATAGGTGCGCGACGGCGTGCAAAGAGTACGGGCCGGCAAAGGTATAGTTGCGTCTATGACATCTGTTAATGTTTCGAGGCTGCGGCTGGGCCGTGCGGTGCGCGGTATCGCTCTTTTGTGCGGGATTGGGTCAATGGCTGCGCTTGCAGTTGAGGCTCCGGTGGCGTGGGCCCAGGACCAGACCCAGCGCGTAGTCCAGGGCAAGGTGGTGGACAAGGCCGGCAACGGGATCAAAGGCGCGACCGTGTATCTGAAGGACAGCCGCACCCTTGCCGTGAAGAGCTACGTTGCGAGCGACGACGGCTCGTACCGCTTCGGACAACTCGCGCAGACCTCTGACTACCAGTTGTGGGCGGAGGTCGACGGGAAAAAGAGCGCGATGAAGAATATCAGCTCGTTCGACACGCGTAAGGAATTCGATATCACTTTGAAGATAGAGAAGTAATAAAGTTGCAGGTTGTTCGTTGTTAGTTGTTAGTTGATGGCGGTCATGCGCCCTCGGCTTCGATGCGGTCTCCGTGGCTGGGTGGGTTGCTGGTGACTAAAAAACGCACGGAGGCATTGCTGCGATTGAGGGCCTGATGGATTTCGCCGGGGGCGATTTCCAGGCCTTGGCGCGGGTGCAGCGTGTGGGTCTGCTCGATTGACGATCAGGGTGAGTTCGCCATCCAGTACATAGAAAAATTGCCGCGCGTGGGTGTGGTGGTGCGGCGTCTCCGACGTGCCCGCGGGCATCAGCTCTTCGATGACGTGTAGAGCGGGCGTACGGACCAGGTACCAAGCGTCGCAGGCTGGGTGGGCGGGCGAACCCCACGCATAGTGTTCGGCGTTGGCCGCGCTGATGGGAGTCGTGGGCATGGGCGATTTTAGCAAGCCAACGCTCGTCGCGAGCCCGCCGCCACAAGGATTCGTACGGGCACAAATACGGGGATTCTTCGCCGATGGCTCAGAATGACAACTCAGAAAGAGGCGACGGCCCAATACACCAATAGGCTTGTCATTCTGAGCGAAGCGAAGAATCCCCGCATTTCGTCCGCGCCACCGTAGAGTTGTGGGAGGCTACTCGACTGCGGTGCCCTTCTTCGGGCGGCGGTTGGATTGCAGGATGCGCTTGCGCAGGCGGAGCGACTTCGGCGTCACTTCGACCAGCTCGTCGTCTGCAATGAACTCGATGGATTGCTCCAGCGTGAGGTTCTTGTAGGGCACGAGGCGGAGAGCTTCGTCCGAGCCGGATGCGCGCATGTTGGACATCTTCTTTTCGCGCACGCAGTTGACGTCGAGGTCGTTGTCGCGCGAGTGCTCGCCGATGATCATGCCCTCGTAGACCTCAACGCCATCGGGGACGAAGAGGATGCCGCGGTCCTGAAGGCCATCCAGCGCGTAGGTGGTGGTCGTTCCCTGGCGGTCGGAGATCAGTGCGCCGGAGACGCGCTGCGGAATCTCGCCCTGGTAGTCGACGTAGCCGTCGAGGATCGCGTTCATCACGATGGTGCCGCGCGTCTCGGTGAGCATTTCAGACCGCAGGCCGATCAGGCCACGCGAAGGGATGCGGAACTCCATGCGCACGCGGCCAGACCCGTGGTTGGTCATCTTGGTCATCTCGCCCTTGCGCGGTCCAAGGCGCTCGATGACGGTGCCGACGAAGTTTTCCGGGATGTCGATCATCAGTTGCTCGACCGGCTCCTTCAACTGGCCGTCGATGCGCTTGGTGACGATCTCCGGGCGCGAGACCATCATCTCGAAGCCTTCGCGACGCATCATTTCGATCAGGATGGCGAGCTGCAGTTCGCCGCGGCCAAGCACCTTGAAGGAGTCGGGCGAGCCGGTGTCCTGCATCTTCAGCGAGACGTTGGTGAGCAGCTCCTTGTCCAGGCGATCGCGCAGGTTGCGCGAGGTGACCCACTTGCCTTCGCGTCCGGCGAACGGCGAGTTGTTGACGTTGAACTGAATCGCAATCGTCGGCTCGTCGATCTTGATGCGGAGGCAGCGGCTGCGGGTTCTCGACGTCGCAGAAGCTCTCGCCGATGGTGATGCCCGGAATGCCCGCGATGGCGACGATGTCGCCGATCTGCGGTCTCGTCGATATCGGTGCGCTTGAGGCCGGAGAAGCTGAAGAGCTTGGTGATCTTGTGCTTGGAGAAGGTGCCGTCGAGCCGCGCGACGTTGTACTCCTGGCCAGTGCGCATGGTGCCGTTGAAGACGCGCGCAATGGCCAGCCGACCGAGGTAGTCGGAGTAGTCGAGGTTGGTGACCAGGATCTGGACAGCGCCTTCGGCGTCGCCCTTGGCGACGGGGATGGTCTGGATGATCTGCTCGAAGAGCGGCTGCAGGTCGGTGCCGGGAACGGCGAGGTCTTTGGTTGCGGTGCCGAGCTTGCCGTTGGTGTAGAGCACGGGGAAGTCGAGCATGTCCTCGTCGGCGTCGAGGTCGATGAAGAGGTCGTAGACCTCGTTCAGGACTTCCTGGGGGCGCGCGTCGGGACGGTCGATCTTGTTGATGACGACCATCGGCGTGAGCTTGGCTTCGAGCGCCTTCGACAGAACGTAGCGCGTCTGCGGCAGCGGGCCTTCGGACGCATCGACCAGCAGGACAACGCCGTCGACCATCTTCAGCGCGCGCTCGACTTCGCCGCCGAAGTCGGCGTGGCCCGGCGTGTCGACGATGTTGATCTTGTTGTCGTGGTAGTAGAGCGCCGTATTCTTGGCCAGAATCGTGATGCCGCGCTCGCGCTCGAGGTCGTTGGAGTCCATGACGCGCTCGGCCACTGCCTCGTTGGCGCGGAAGGTCCCGGACTGGCGCAGCATCGCGTCGACCAGGGTGGTCTTGCCATGATCGACGTGGGCGATGATGGCGATGTTGAAGATGGGCTTGAGGGCGAGCTTCTCCGCGGCGGCCTGGGGGGCGGCGGCGGTCTCGGATGTAGGAATCGTCTGGTCCATGGTTGGGAGGGTGCTCAAAGCTTGGGTTGTCCTGTCTGGTTGCTGTTTTTAGGGCGCGTTCAGTCCCAGCCAGCGATGCCAGCCGGAAGCTCATTGGAAGATTGCCGAAGGGCGAAAATGAGCGCCGTATTCAGTTTACCCCACCCGGGCGTCCGGCCGGGCCGCGAGACACGGATTCGCCAACCCAGACGTCCCTGGAAACGCGGCGTCGGGCGGCCATCAAGCGTGGGGAGGACGATGGAACGTGCTGATACGGTTCAGCTTGCAGGCGGGTAGAGAGGCGGCGCGCCTAGGGAGGCAACCGGCACAGTCTTCCAGTCAGCGAAGGCGAGAATGCAGAGAACGACCAGGCCTCCCACGCCGGGGATGAGGATCAGGAAGGACAGTGCGCCGGACATGCCAGCCTTGCTGAAGATCCGCCAGAACAGGAAGATGACGAACGCGACGACGCCCAAACCGATAATCATGAAGATGCCGGTCATGCCGGCGATTGCGGCGCCGACGTTCTGTGCTTGCTGCGTATCCATAACTGCCCTCCAAACTTCACAGCCAATGTAGTCAAGATCGGTTTTCGAGACCAGCATTATTTGCCGGGCGGCTTCGGATTGCCAGCAGACACAGATGCGGAGTATGACTGGGATGAGGGGCGAGGTACCGAGAGCGAGCTTTTAGCCCGCGTGCGTTGCGGGAGATGGGGAGGGATTCCATGCAGAGCACCGGATTTCTGGTTGCAACGCTTACCGCGACGCTGGCTTCTTTTTCGGTGTGTGCGATCGCACAGACAGCCGACGCCGCTGCCGAGGCGCGCGCCGCCCAGCAAAACGCCATCACCGACCGCTACCTGACTTCGGTCCAGGTGGCGATGGCGGGCAGGGTCGACACGAAAAACGCAGCCGTGGGACAGGAAGTCAGCGCGAAGACGCTGGCTGAAGCGCACCTGGCGGACGGAACCGTGTTGCCCAAAGGCACTCCTCTGACTGGGCATGTGGCCCAGGTACGGGCGGGCGGGCCGGAACAGGGCAGCGGGATTCTGACGCTGACATTCGATCACGCCGAGGTGAAACCAGGCCAGAGCGTGCCGGTGCGCTGCGTGATCCGGGCAGTAGCGCCGGGCGCGTCTCCAACCAATACCGCCATGATGGCCGGCCCGCCAACGATCATGTCGAGCACGGGTTCCAGCGTGAGCCAGCCGGGTCGCGGCGGCATCGCCGGAGGAATGCCGGGGACAACCGTACCGGGAATTGGCGCCGGCGGGGGCCCGGTTTCCTCCATCCCCGACGGTGAGCCGGACTCGACCGGCGCAGGCATGCCAGGCGGGACGGCGGGATCGAGCGGACCTTCGCTGGGAGGTTCCGGGCCGATCATCGGTCAGCGGACGACGGATATCGGCTCTACTTCGAGCATGCCCGCAACCCGCAAGGTGGCGGATGCGGGCGAGTCGGTCTCGGGTGCGCCGCGAGCTACAGGATTGCCGGGAGTATTGCTGTGGCCGGCGCCGACTGCTTCGGGAACGCTGACCGCGATGGGACGGAACATCTCGCTGGAGAGCGGGATGCAGATGACGCTTGGCGTGATCACCCGCTAATCAGGCTTAAAGTCGAACGCGGCTCGCCTTGAGGGGCAGCCGCGTTCGGTTCCTGCATATCGGGTTACTTCAGTTCAAAAGGTACAGCGGTATTCAACTGCTAACTGCGATCCATCAGTACAGCTTACTGCGTCGTGCATTCATCAGTACTTACTGCTCTGCTATCTACTGCTTGTTGCATTCATCAGTACGTCTACTGCATTACGGCATTCATCAGTTCCATCTACTGCGTCTTGCATCTACTGCGTGTTGCGTAGTGCGTCTTGCTACTGCTTGCTGCATTTACTGCGTCCTACATTCATCAGTACAGGAGCCTCGGCGGAGCGTGGGAGCGCTCGATAAAGCTCCGAGTCCCCTCCGTCTGGAGCGGATCGGTTGGTGCGCTTTTGGCCCTGCGCCACCAACCTTCTTGAAACATAATGCCACCCTCCAGCAGGGTCGGATGTGATCGCTGTCACATGTCTTTCGGGCAGAACTGGCACCCTGTTTTCGAGCTGCTGAAGCTGATGACCTGTGCCACGATTGCCCCTGAGTCGTAAAATGAGCGGACCGGGATGCTCGGCGCTCCACCTGGGATGTTGTGCGGGGGACTCTATGCGGAGGCTTCTGGAACTCGGTGCAATCCTGGTTGCGGCGCATCTGGTTGTCGCGCAGACTGCGCCGCCGGAAACCATCCACTCGACAACGACGCTGGTGGTTGTTCCCACGCTGGTCGAAACACCCTCCGGCGAGCCGGTTCCCAATCTGCGCGCGAGCGATTTTGTGGTCACGGACAATGGCGTGCCGCAGGCCATCTCCATTGAAGAAGCTGAGCGCCAACCCATTGCCGTGGTGGTGCTGGTGCAAACGGGCGGCGCGGCGGCGCGCCAGTTCCAGAACTACAAAGGCCTCGCAACCATGGTGGACTACCTGACCGGACTTTCGCCGCACCAGGTGGCGATGGTGACCTTCGACAGCCGGCCCGAAGCAGCGTCGGACTTTGTGACCGATGTTCGCGGGTTGAAGGAAGACCTGACCCATCCCGCGAAGGGCGACGACGGTGCCGCGATTCTGGACGCGGTGAACTACGGACTGGACCTGCTGGAACAGCAGCCACCCGGCACAAGGCGCGTCCTGCTGCTGCTGAGCCAGACGCATGATGACGGCAGCAAGGCGCAGCCCGATGATGTCGTGCGGCGGCTGGGCGAGACCAACACCCTGATCTGCAGCGTCACCTTCTCGCCGGAGAAGCAGTGGCTGAAGGACGAGTTCACCCACGAGCGGCACGAGAACGGGCTGTATGAGTTCTCCCCAGGGATTGAGTTGGAGCACACCTTCAGCCTTTCGCGGCCGGCCATGGAGGCACTGCAGGCGATGCGCAAGAACACGGCTGCCGAGGTCGCGAACTTGTCCGGCGGGGAGTCGCTGCCCTTCGGCAACCAGCGCGACCTGGACGACGAGCTGGCAACCATCGCGAACCACCTGCCCAACCGCTATACGCTGACCTTCCGTCCAACCTCGACCGAACCCGGCTATCACGAGATCAGGGTGCAGCTTGCGAATCAAACGCTGGCCGCGACAGTGAAAGCGCGTACGAGTTACTGGTCAAGCGGAACCGCACAGTAGAAAATCACATCAAAGCCGAACGCGGCGTCCCATGAGGACCGCCGCGTCTGGTTTTGCTTCTATGAGAACTTTTACCCAGGCTCATAGAATTCCCTGAGGCATTTTCGGTACGTCTACTGCGCCCTGCTTGCATCAGTACGGGCTGCTGCTTGCTGCATTCCTCAATACACTTTCCTGCGTGCCGCATTCCCGGGATAGGGCTTCGACGGAGCTTGCGAGCCTTCCGATAATGATCCGGAGCTCTCCATCCAAAGCTGACCGACTGGGGTGCATTAGCCCTGCACTCCCGCCTTCTGAAGACAGAATTGCAGGGATCAGTGGACTCCGCCGTGACGTACGTCACCAGCTCTCCGGGCAGAGGTTACTCACCGACTGATCGAATCTGGCGAGATGATGTACCGCTATACTCAAAGTCCGGAGTGGGACATGAGTGCTATCGAGGATGTCCGGAAGGTTGTTCAGGATCTGGTTGCGCCAGAGCTGAAGTCGCTGGCAGTCGAGGTCAGGGGCGTAAAGGAAGAGTCGAAGCTGCGCGATGAGGCTCTGCTCGCGAAGGTCGAGAGCTGGGAGCGTTATTCGAAGCTGCGCGACGAGATCACCCAGGCGAGGGTAGAGATTGTGCGAGATGCCCTTGGCGCGAGGATTGATGCTTTAGGCACGAAAATCGACAGTCACGATGCGTCCATTATGAATGCGCTCGATCTGAACAGGCGCGTCGAGACGCTGGAGCGGGACAAGCAGCAGTCAGCTTCCGCCTGATTCTTCGCAGTCATTTCTTAAATCCGCTACTTCGAAGTTTCCAGCACCAGCACAGTCGCAATCGGATCGAGCGGCTTCACAGGAAGCTGCACGTCGAGCCCGCCCGCAGCCTGCGTCAGCTTCAGCGGCTTGTGCGCCGAATCCGCCAGCAGATAAGCATTTGTAACCTTGCGCGGTACATTTGCCAGATGGAACGAACCTGAAGGCCAGTTGAAAATCTCAATGTAGATTTTGTCCGGCCGCGTGGTCGAGCGCCAGTCCCACGCAGGGACGAACTTCGGCTTGCCATTCTTATCTTTCTCAGTAGCGGAGTACGCGCCCGCCTCGGGCCCGAACAGCGTCGGCTGCGTGCCGTAGATCGCCTCGCCGTTGACCCTCAGCCACGCGCCCATGGCCTGCAGCCGCTCCACCTCAGGCTGCGGCACAACGCCATGCGAGTCCGGCCCGATGTTGAGCAGGTAATTGCCGCCCTTACTCGCAATGTCAATCAGATTATGCAGCAGCGTCTCGGTGGACTTGAAGTTCGTGTCGTAGGATTTGTAGCCCCACGTATCGTTGATGGTCATGCACGATTCCCAGTCGCGGCCGGGAAATCCCTGCGCGGGAATCGTCTGCTCCGGGGTCTCCGTGTCGCCTTTGTAGCCGCCGCCCAGGCGGTTGTTCCAGATCAGGTTGGGATGCTGGTTCAGCAACGCAACGATCTCGCTGGCAAGCTCCGGCGTCATGTCTTTCGTCGGCGTGTCGAACCACACGACCGCGGGGAAGTCGCCATACTGTGTCAGTAACTCTTTGATCTGAGGGATCGCCTTGGTATGCAGATACGTCGCGAAGTCGCCGTCCTGCGCCTTGTCCCAATGATGCGTCACGGGATCGTGATTCTGGCGCAGGATCGCGGCGCCGCCGGGTGCCGTCCAATCCTGGTCCTGCGAGTAGTAGAAGCCGAGCTTGATGCCCTGCTTGCGCGCCTCTTCGGCGAGTTCCTTCAGCGGATCGCGCTTGAACGGCGTCGCCGCAACAATGTTGAACGGGTCAGCCTTCGAGTCGAACATGGCAAAGCCATCGTGATGCTTGGCCGTGATGACGATGTACTTCATGCCCGATGACTTCGCCAGCGCCACAATATCGTGCGCGGAGAAGCCGGTGGGATTAAATTGCTTCGCCAGCGCCTTATAGTCCGCGACGGGGATCGACGCATTGTTCATAATCCACTCGCCGATGCCGGGAATCTGCTTGCCGTCCCACGTTCCCGCTGGGATGGAGTAAAGCCCCCAATGAATGAACATGCCGAAGCGCGCGTCGCGCCACCACGCCATGCGCGCGTCCTTCTGCGCGGCAGTCTCGGTGTCCTGAATCGAGGGAATGGGATGCGGCGTGGGCGCGGCGGCAGCAGGATTCTGGGCAGATGCAAACGGGGCGGAGGCAAGAACGGCGGTGAGGATGAGCAGATGAGTCAGCTTCAAGATTCGGCTCCAAGCGAGAGAATGGCGGCGTGGAAATTGTATTCGCAAACATGGAAGTCGCGCTGCGTGCGGAATCCCGCCAGGCTTTGTCGGATCAGCGTCGGGCTGAAAGCCCCACGTTAATCCCCAAAGATCCTCGACCTTGTCAGGGCTGGACCGCTTGGGCGTTTCCGCGAAGCGCTTCCTTCGGGTAATCGGTCTCGCCGCTAGCGAGGATTTGTTCTTGCTCGAGGACCGGCACGACCGGCGCAGTATTGGAAAGATTGAAGCGACCCATCGTCAGGTAGGTGACCGCGACACCCGCCAGCAGGTAGGGCTGTATCACGGTGATGGGAACCGCATATTTCATGGTCTTGAACAGAGACTCGACCACGCCCCGCGGCGTATGGCTTCTCGGAATCTTTCCGGGTATTTGCGCAATGATGATTTCGCTCGACTCAAGTTCGTGATGACGCCGGACATAGGCAGTCAGCGATTTCGCGACCTGCTTGGGCGTTGTAATCCCGACATCGGCCGTGATGCTTCTGTTTACCGCATGAGGAAAATAGAGATTGATGAGGCGGCGTGAAAAATCCGAACAGTTGTTCGTGACCAGGTTGAAATGGCTTTCATTGACCGTCCCGTTAAATTGGTCGATCAACCGATCATCCTGCTCAGGGGTAGTGTAGGTTTCGAAGCTGTAAATCTTGCGGATGTAGGCTACTCCCAGCAATTGGGGCCACACATTCTTGCTGTCATATCCCTTGGCCCCGGAGGCCAGCGATTCGAGGTGACTCTCCGCATACTCCTGGCGCATCCGTTTGACGGAAGCATAATCGGCCCGCGCAGGCACATCCTCGCCGTGATCGACCGCGTACAGGTAAGGAATCAGCGGAATCGCGACCCAGTCCAGCTTCTGGATTCCGGAATAGCGGCTGATAACCACGCCTGTTTCGCCCGGACGGCAGCGCCGCAACACGGTCGGCGATTCCGCACAAACGTGGTTGAGATAAATTGCGGTATGGCCTGTCGGGACAACGCCGCCGAAGAATCCGTACGGCTCCTCGACCAGAAGTGCGACATCGCCATGGGCTCTAGCCGTTCCAGTAACACAGAGGGCGACGAGGAGCAAAAGCTTATAGGGGCCCAATCGGCACACATCGTTACCTCTCTGCAACGAACCTGGTCGGTTGCCTTCCTTCAAAGAGTTCCCACTAGAATTGGCTTCGGTATCTCAAGAATAAGGGAAAACCGCAGCGCGGCGCAATTCGCCCTTGTCTTAGTGGATTGGCGTTCAGCCTACCAAGGCCTTATTGCTTGACACACCATATATAATTAAAGGTAGAAGAAAACAGCAGCGCGACCTTCGGTCTGGCTCTGTCATTGGGGTGGGGCATCATGACAATCAATATCGCAACGCCCAGCAGTTTGCTGCGCGGAAGACCGTCTCCGGGTATTAACTACTTGGACATACCCCCGACTCAAGTCGTGTGTTTACTAGACTTTGTCAAAATATGGAGGGGGGAGGGGGTATCTACCAAAGTCCCCAGGCGCGCGAGATGTAGTCCGATAGCGTCATGGTGATGAGGACGAGGAACGTGAAAAAGCCCGCGCCGACCGTCATCTTGATCAGGTTCGACTGATACTTCACATGCATGAAGAACAGGATCACGATGACCATCTTGGTGGATGCAATGGCGAGCGCGATGATCGGGTTGAAGACGCCCATGTCGACATTCGCGGCCCATACCGTGAGCCCGGTGCCGACCAGCAGCGAGATGTAGACGAACCCGTATTGCAGCGGCGAGACGATGTGATGCTCCCCGTGTTCCGGGTTGGTAACGTTCGCGGGATCGTGAAAGTGTTGCTCGGGCGGGATCGTGGTGTCGTGGGCCATCGCGGTTTCCTTCGCAGTTTCTAATTGCAGCGGGTGACGGTTGATCAGGTAAAGCAGCGGGAAAAGGAACAGCCACACAATATCGACGAAGTGCCAGTACAAGCCGAAGTTTTCAATCGGAGCCACATATCCGGCGCTGAACTCGCCGCGCTGCGCTCGCCACATCAGCCAGAACAGAATGCCGATGCCGATGATCATGTGCAGCGCGTGCATGCCGGTCATGGCGAAGTACAGGAAGAAGAAGATCTGCGCGTGCTGCGCCTGGTCCGGCATGAGCTTGGGCTGGTTGAGATGCATAGGCCGCCGGATTGATGAACTGCGAGACGTCGAAGCCTGCTCCTGGAATATGGTGCAGCTCGGAACTTCTCCGCATATTCGAAGTACTTGACCCCAAGGAAGGCGAGGCCGAAGACCGTGGTGAGGACAAGGAAGATGACCAGCAGATTCTTCTTGCGCACCTCTGCAGCCCACACCGCCAGCGCCATGAAGAAGCCCGACGTAATCAGGATGGCTGTATTGGCCGTGCCCATGCGCGATGTTCAGTTGGTTGGAGGCAGCCACGAACGGCTCGTAGTACCAGTTGCGAAACAGCAGGTAGGCGAAGAACATTCCGCCGAAGAACATGATTTCCGTCAGCAGGAAGAGCCACATGCCGAAGCTTCCCGCCTCGCGCTGCTGCTCTTCCGTCTCGAAGTGATGACGGTGCTGCGGCACGAAACGATGTTCGCCCGGTTCATGGACGATCGTCTCATGCGGCATCAAGGGCTCGGTCGATGCGATGGCGTTATCCAACGGTCGTCACCTCATTTGCGGTCTTGTGTTCGAGCCACTCATAGTCGTAGGCTTCGTGGTCCATGATGGGGATCTCGGTAAAGTTCTCGGTCAGCGGCGGCGACTGGATCTGCCACTCAAGGCCGGTTGCCTGCCACGGATTGTTGCCCGCGATGGCGCCGTACTTCAGCGACCACGCCAGGTAGATGACCGGCAGCAGATAGCCGACGCCAAGCACCGTCGCGCCGGCCGTCGACAGCACGTTGAGCACCTGGAACTCCGGCGGATACGCATGGTAGCGGCGCGGCATGCCGAGGTAGCCAAGAATGAATTGCGGCAGGAAGGTAAGGTTGAAGCCGATGAAAGTGACCACCGCGGCGAGCTTCGAAAGCGCTTCCGGATACATGCGCCCAGTCATCTTGGGCCACCAGAAGTGAACGCCCGCGAGGAACGCCATCAGCATGCCGCCCACCATGACGAAGTGGAAGTGCGCGACGATGAAGTACGTCTCGGTAAGGTGAATGTCCATGCCCAGCGAGCCGAGAAAGACGCCGGTCAGTCCGCCGATGGTGAACAGGCCCATGAAGCCGAACGCGTAAAGCATCGGCGTCTCAAACGTGATGGAGCCCTTCTGCAGCGTGAACGCCCAGTTGAAGATCTTGATCGCCGAAGGCACCGCAACCAGCATGGTGAGCAGCGAGAAGACCAGCGCCGAGTAGTTCGAGACACCCATGATGAACATGTGGTGCTCCCACACGAAGAAGCCGAACAGCGCAATGGCCACCGAACTGAACGCTACCGCCGTGTATCCGAAGACTCGCTTGCGACTGAACGTACTGATGACTTCGGAGATGACGCCCATGCCGGGCAGAATCATGATGTAGACGGCCGGATGCGAGTAGAACCAGAAGAGATGCTGGAAGAGCAGCGGATCGCCGCCCTTGGTCGGATCGAAGACGCCGATGCCGAAGACGCGTTCCAGCGCAACCAGCACGAGCGCGATGGCCAGTACCGGCGTGCCCAGCACCATCAGGATGGAGGCGGCGTAGTGCGACCACACAAACAGCGGCATGCGGAACCAGGTCATGCCCGGGCAGCGCATGCGATGGATGGTGACGATGAAGTTCAGTCCGGTAAAGATGGAGCTGAAGCCCGCGATGAAGACGCCGACCGCCGTGGTGAGGACGTGGGTGTTGAGGTAGTGGGTGGAGAGCGGGGTGGTGAAGGTCCAGCCGGTGTCGACGCCGCCGAGCACCAGCGACGTGAGGATGACGCAGCCTGCGATCATGTAGAGGTACCAGCTGAGCAGGTTGATCTTGGGGAAGGCAAGATCGCGCGCGCCCAGCATGATCGGGATGAGGAAGTTGCCCAGCGTCGCCGGCACGGACGGCACCAGGAACAGGAAGATCATGATGATGCCGTGCATGGTGAAGAGCTTGTTGTAGGTATCGGACGCGACCAGGTCGGGCTGCGGCGTCAGCAGTTCCAGGCGGATGAGCCCGGCGAACGCGCCGCCGATGAAGAAGAAGAACGTGATCGAGATGAGATACAGCATCGCGATGCGCTTGTGGTCGCCGGTGAGCAGCCAGCTCAGCAGGCCATGCTCCGCGGTGATGAAGTTCTTCTTCGGAACTTCCGCGGTGGCCTGGTCGGGCAGGTTGAGGATTGTGGTACTGGTTGCGCTCATGGTTTCACCACCCCTGACGCCGGAGGCGCCGCCTGGTCGGATTGCGATGTGGTCAGCGTCTGCTGCACACGGTAGTTGGTCATGCAGGGTCTTCAGATATTCGACGAGATCGATCAGGCCGTCTTCGCTGATCTGGCCCTGGTAAGTCGGCATGATCGGCGCGTAGCCGGAGGTAACATGCTGCGACGGATTCAGAATTGCATCGCGCAGATACGCTTCGTTCACCAGCACCTGCGAGCCGTTGGTCAGCGTCAGCTTCGATCCGAATACGCCGGCGAGGCTTGGTCCGCGCGCGGCGGCGTTGCCGGAGTGGCAAGCGTTGCAGCCCATGCTGGCAAACAGCCGCTCGCCGTTCTGCGCCAGCGACATGCCGCTGGTCGACTCCTCGGTCCACTTCTTGTAGTCGTCGGGCGTCATCGCGGTAATGGTGCCGATCATCAGCGAGTGGTTCGTGCCGCAGTATTGCGTGCAGAAAAGGTGGTACTCGCCGGGCGTCGTCGCATTGAACCAGACCGTCGAGTAGCGGCCCGGGAATCACCTCGCGCTTGATGCGGAACTCCGGAATCGAGAAGCTGTGGAACACGTCCTGCGAGATCATGGTGAGCTGGATGGTTTGCCCGGTCGGGCACGTGCAGCGCGTTAATCTCGTGCTGGCCGCCGGGATGCTCGGCCTTCCACATCCACTGCTTGCCCACGATGTAGATGTTCATCGAGTTGACCGGCGGATTGTAGATGCGGAAGTAGAGCAGCGCGCCCCACACGAACGTGACCAGGAAGATGGCGAGCGGAATAATCGTCCACGTAGCTTCCAGCAGCGTGGAGCCTTCGATCTGCGTTGCGACCGGATGCACCGATTTGCGGTAGCGGTACGAGAACGTGAACACGATGGCGCCAACCAGCAGAATGCCGGTGACTGTCATGCCGAGCAGAAAGAGATACAGCTCGTCCATGTACGGCGCAATGGTCGACGCCTCGCGCGGAAACAGCGCGGAGGCGTTGAGCCACTTCACCAGAAACTGCCATAAGACTGGACTAATTCCCATCGTTACCCTTTATCTTCCTCATCCCAATTCTTGCTGGTCAGGTCGTGTTCGCGGCCGAGGCGTATGTCCCGCCGGAACATCACAAACATAAAGCTGCCGAGGCTCACCACGGTCATCATGCCGCCTAACTGCACCACGCGCGCGACGATCAGCGAGTGCTTGTTCGTCTGCGGATCGTAGTGATAGCAGTAGGTGAGAATGTTGGCGACCGGCGAGCCGATCTTGTTGCCCGAAGCGTCGATCAGGCCGAGCATAATGTCCTTCGGCGAATACTCCACGCCGAGGTAGTACTGCGCGAGATGGCCATCGGTCGTGGCGATCTCGATCGAACTTGCATGCGCGTACTGGTCGAGCTTGCCGTCCGGTCCGGGAACGCGCACATAGCCGAAGCCGGTGGCCGCGGAGACCGCGTCGATCGCCGGCTGCTGGCCGGTGAGGAAGTGCCAGCCGTTTGCTGTCTCGGGACGACCGTAGCGCTTCACGTAGAAGGCCTTCTTCTTCGCGGCCAGCTCCGGGCGTCTCGGTCGGATCGATGCTGATGACGATGACCTCGAAGTCCTTGCCCGGGATTCAGCTTCACCATCTCCAGCGCGCCGGCGAGGCCGTCCATCTCCTCCGAGCACAGCATCGGGCAGTTGTAATAGACCAGCGTGAGGATCGCAGGATGCTTGCCGAAATAGTCGCCCAGGCGGACCGTCTTGCCGGTGTCGTCGACGAACTGCGCGTCCAGCGGAAGCTGCTGGTTCAGGTGCTGCTCGACTTCAACTTTCTTCAGAACAGTCGGAAGCTGGTCGCCGGAGTTTTCGCCGGTCTCCTTGTCGCCATAGCTTGAGACCTGCGCGAATCGCATGCCCGCCGAGCAACGCACAGCAAAGGGCAGCGCTGATGCCGGCTTGCGCTATCGTCCTCCGAATTGTGCTGGCCACTGCATCATTGCTCTACTCCTGTTGCTTACTTCTCTTCTGCGACCGGATTCATATTCATCTTCTGCTCACGCGCTTCAATCACGTCGAGCTCGAAACCAGTGCGGGCGAATCCTGTGGTGAGCGGTTCCTTGACTACAGGCTTGCTTGCATATGCAAGCGGAGTAGCTGCGGTTTCGGGTGCACTCTCCACCGGCAGTCCGCGCTGCGCGATCAACTCCATGGCGCGATCGATGGGAATACGAATGGTGTCCGGGTTGCCCGTTGACCTTGCTGTAGTAGTTCAGCAGCAGATCTTCACGCGCGTGAAGGTCTGCGGTCGCTTGATTGCCGTCGTCAATGTCCAGGCGTGGCTCCTGGAAAGTGTTGACGATCTGGCCCAACTGCTTCTGCTCGATCTCCGGGTTGCTTGCGAGGTCGCGCGCCTTTGCCCAGCAGGTACGTTGCCGGCTGCCATTGTCCACTTGGTCGCCTTGCCGTCCTGCTTCTCCCACAGGTTGTTGATGACCTTGCCCATGCCGTAGCAGACGAAGAAAAAGATGACGACGGTGCCGAACAGTCCGGCGAGGAAACACACCACGCCCTGACGTTGACGTCAGTGATCTCGTAGCCCGGGTGCTCGGCGTCGATCTTCGGCGCCTCAGATCCAGGCGGCGTGTTGCCCAGATTGTCCTTGCCCATGTCGTGGCCCTCAGTGTGCATGTTCAGGCTCCAGCATTTCTTCGAGATGAGGATCGTTCACGACGACCAGCGGCCGCGCCATCAACTGGGTGAAGTAGTAAGCGGCCCAGAGTGCAATGACCGTGCCCGGCACGGTGATGTATGCGAGGATGCTGAGCGGTTCGCCGACCAGGTTGCCGCGGCGTCTTTGAAGTTCGGCTCGATCAGCCAGAACATGTCCACGCAGCGCGCGAACAGCATGAAGCAGGTGATCCAGATCATCTTCTGCTTGTTGCGCTTGATGTCGCGCGAAAGCAGCAGGCAGAACGGAATCAGCCAGTGGCAGACGAAGTCCAGCGTGCAGATGGTCCACCAGCCGCCCTGGATGCGGTTCAGGTACCAGGGCAGTTCATCGGGGATGTTGCCGGACCAGATGATGAGAAACTCAGCGAACGTCAGGTAGATGTTCAGCATCACGAACGCGAAGAGGAACTTGCCGAGATCGTGCTGCTCGGTGACGCGCAGCAGCGTCTTCATCGGCTCGTAGCGCGAAAGCAGAATCACCGTGAGGATGCCGAGCGCGAGCACTCGCGTAACCTTGCGCCACCAGGAACTGCAGACCCCAGATCGACGAGTACCAGGTAACGTCGAGCGACTTGATCCAGACAATCGCACCCATCGTGAGCATGATGACGTAGATGAGGATGCCGGGGCCGCTGAGGTTTTCGAACTTGATGCGCCACGCGCTCGAAGCTGCGCTCGGTGCCGCGCGCCGGGTCGGCATCGCGCTGCAGCGACCACTTGTTCAGCAGGAACATCAGCGTGAGCAGCACAGCGAAGATGATGCAGTACTCAACGACGAGCGCGTGCGGGTTCAGCATGGGGCGCTTGAAGTTTGCAGTCAGCGCCTGCTCCTGGTGATCCATGCCCTGGTTCATACGCGTTGTTGGTGGAGTCAGCATCCGGGTACATCACCCACTGATACAGATGCTTGCCGAAATACGGAATCAGAATCGGGATGAAGCATCAGCGCGACCAGCGGCAGCGTGCGCGTCATCGCCTCCAGCGGACGGCGCAGCAGCAGGCCCCACTTGCCGCCGGACACATACTGCAGCATCAGCATGACCAGCGCCGCCGCCGGCGAAGTTGAAGCAGGTCATGTAGCCCATCAGGTAGGCGCGGATGATGTGGTTGCGGCCGTCGTGCGTGAACGCGAATGCCAGCGACAGCAGGGCGAAGACCACCGCCACGATCAGCGCGCGCGTCCGCCACGCAGCCAGCACCGGAGGCGCGGCCAGCGACGCCGGCAGCACCCGTGGGCTCGTGGGCGTGGGTACCGTGTTCCCCGTGATTGTTCGTGTGCAGATGACATTCGTTATCGGCCTTCGAAAAAATCGTGATCAAACTGGTTACTTGTTCGGAACCGCCGGCGTCGCCTGGGCCGGAGCAGCTGCCGGTGCGCCCGGATACTTGCCGTTGACTCCGGGAGGCAGCTCCGCCGGAATTCCGTTGTCCTGGTTGTTCGGGTGTGCCGTAGATCGCGGTCTTCGGCGGAAGCGCCCAGTTGTCTGGCAATTCGTCGGCAGTCCCTCGCTGCTCGGCAATGTCGGAGAGCGACTCGAATCTGCGCACCGGGCGCCGCGTCGGCGGGCTTCGCGTTCTGGCTCAACTGCAGCGCCTTGATGTACGCCACGATGGCCCAGCGGTCCTCCGGCGCAACCTGCGCCGCATAGTCCGGCATGGCGCCGTAGCCGTTGGTCATGACGTAGAAGAAGTGTCCCAGCGGCGCGGTCAGCAGGCGCTGCGTGTGGAAGTTGCCGGCCGGACGATAGCCGCGCTGCACGATCATGCCCGGCACCGTTACCCACGCGCGAGTGGCACGGCGTGCAGTAGATGTTGAACCGCTCCTGCCCGCGCTGCAGCACTTCCATCGTCACCGGGAACGGCATCACGTTGCCTTCCTTGCCGTCCTGCAGGCCGGTGTAGAAGTACGCGTCCTCATGCAGCTGTCCGCGCGCCACGGTGTTCTCCACCTGCGGCCGCGCCGAGCGTCCGTCCGCATAAAAATCGGTGCCGCGCTGCGGGATGAACTTCGGCTGGTCCTGCATATCCTGGCGGCAACCTGCCAGCAGCACCGGCCGCCGCGAACGCACACACCGCCGCAATCTGTTTCGCCACTCTCGAACCTCGAACCTCGAACCTTGAACCTGATCGCATTAATGGTCCACCTCCACCACCGATGCCGGCGAGAACTGCTCGAGGAAACGCCCGCGTCTCCATGATCGAGAACTTCGGATCGTGCGCCTCCAGGCAGAGGAAGAACTTGTCCGTGGTCGCGCCGTCGCGGAAGTTGGGCGCGTTGAACAGCGGATGATAGAGCTGCGGCAAGCCATTCAGCGCAATCATTCCGAACGCCGCCGACAGGCCCGAGAACAGAATCGTCCACTCATACGCCGGAATGATGAACGCCGGCCACGAGAACAGCGGACGTCCCGCGATGTTCAGCGGATACGCCCACACCGAGATCCAGGTCTCCATCAGAAACGCCGTGGTCACGCCGATCAAGCCGCCCAGCAGGCACACCAGCGGCACGCGATTCTTGTGGAAGCGCAGCGCCACCGCCGCCTCTTCCACCGGATAAGGCGTGTAGCACTCCATGCGGCGATAGCCCGCTTCGTGCGCCTGCTCGGTCGCATGCACCAGTTCGCCCGGCGTGTTGAACTCCGCCAGTAGTCCGTAGATTCCCTCGCGCGGCGGCATCAGACGGTCTCCTCAATTACGGTTTCAGCATCTTCGCCGCCGGGACGAATCTTCGTCTGCGGCAGCATCATCCGAATTTCAGACATCGGAATCATGGGCAGGAAGCGCACGAACAGCAGGAACAGGAACGTGAACAGTCCCCACGTTCCAATGAACGTCATGTAGTCCCACTTGGTCGCGCGATACGTGCCCCAGCTCGACGGCAGGTAGTCGCGATACAGGCTGGTCACGACGATCACGAACCGCTCAAACCACATGCCCGTATTGATCGACGAACGACAGCAGGAACAGGAACAGCGCATTCACGCGCAGCTTGCGCGACCACAGCGTCGTCAGCGGAATCGCCAGGTTGGTCAGGATCAGGATCCAGTACGCCCAGCCCATCGGCCCGAACATGCGGTTCCACATCATGAAGAACTCCCAGTGGCTGGCCGCGTACCACGCTCATGAAGACTTCCATGCCGTAGCCGTAGCCCACGATCAGGCCGGTCGCCAGCATGACCTTCGCCATGTTGTCGAGATGGCGCAGCGTCACCAGATCTTCCAGGTGATAGAACTTGCGGATCGGAATCGCCAGCGTGATGCACCATCGCGAAGCCCGAGTAAATCGCGCCGGCGACGAAGTACGGCGGGAAGATCGTCGTATGCCAGCCCGCCATCGCCGCCACCGCGAAGTCGAAGCTGATGACCGTGTGTACCGAGAGCACCAGCGGCGTCGAAAGGCCCGCCAGCAGCAGCGATGCCGTCTCGTAACGAATCCAGTGGCGCGTCGATCCGCGCCAGCCCAGCGACAGCATGCCGTAGAAGTACTTCGCCAGCGGCATGCGTCGCGCGGTCGCGCAGCGTGCCGAAGTCGGGAATCATGCCGATGTACCAGAACACCACCGAAATCGTCGCGTACGTCGAAACCGCGAACACGTCCCACGCCAGCGGCTGACGGAACTGCGGCCACACGTTCATCGTGTTCGGATACGGGAACAGCCAGTAGCCGAGCCACGGACGGCCAACGTGGATCAGCGGGAAGATGCCCGCGCAGCACACGGCGAAGATCGTCATCGCCTCGGCGAAGCGGTTGATCGAGTTGCGCCAGGTCTGCTTGAACAGCAGCAGAATCGCCGAGATCAGCGTGCCCGCGTGGCCGATACCGATCCACCACACGAAGTTGATGATGGCGAATCCCCACGCGCCGGGAATCGTGACGCCCCAGATGCCGACGCCCTTCAGGAACAGCCAGGTCAGCGCGATGACCAGCAGCGTGGCGACGCCGCCCGCCACCGTCAGCCCGCCGAACCAGCCCAGCGGCGTGTTCGACGTCAGCACGATGCCCGCGATCTTCTGCGTCACCGACTTGAAGTTGTGGCCCGGCGCGATGACCGCGTACTCGCCCGTGCGCGGGTCGATCATCGGGTCGCACGATACTCGGGTCTTGATGGGGGATTTGGTCGCCATTTATGCCAGCTCCGGATTCGGGTTGATGACGCCGGCCGTATAGGTCGTGCGCGGCCGGTAGTTCAGGTCTGCCAGCACCTGGTAATCGCGCTCCTTCGCCTTGCTGCTTCGCCACCGCGCTGTGCCGGATCGTTGATGATTGCCGAAGGTGATCGCACTCGGTCGGGCAAGCCTGCTGGCACGCGGTCACGATCTCGCCGTCGCTGCATCGCGCGGTTTTCCTTGTCGGCCTCGATCTTCGCCGCTTCGATGCGCTGCACGCAGTAGCTGCACTTCTCCATCACGCCGCGCGAACGCACCGTGACATCCGGGTTGCGCATGAACTTCAGGCTCTCCGTGTCGTAGTCCGAGTACAGCAGGAAGTTGAACCGCCGCACCTTGTACAGGCAGTTGTTCGAGCAGTAGCGCGTGCCCACGCAGCGGTTGTAGACCATCGTGTTCAGGCCTTCGGGCGTATGCACCGTCGCGCCCACCGGGCAAACCTGCTCGCATCCCGCGTTCTCGCAGTGCTGGCAGGCCATCGGCTGGAAGTGCGCCTGCGGCGCATGCAGATCGCCCTCGAAGTACGTATCGATGCGCAGCCACTGCATGTTGCGGCCGATCTTCACCTGCTCGCGGCCCACCACCGGAATATTGTTCTCCGCATAGCAGCTCACGACGCAGGCATTGCAGCCGATGCAGGAGTTCAGGTCGATCGCCATGCCCCACTTGTTCTGCAGCATCGTCAGCGCCGACGGATCGTCTTTGTGGTTGTAGCTCCACGCATCCGGGAAGAAGCTCTCGTCGTGCCGCGGCGTCTCGCCCTCCGGGCCAGTAGCCAACCTTGTTGACCAGCGTCCCGTTCGTCGCCTTCGTTCTCGTGCGCGAAGTTCGGGTTCTTCTTCACCTCTTCCAGCGTCGCGTAGCGGATGATCGCGCGCTCCATCGCCTCGTGGCCGGCCAGCGAGTAGTCGCCCTGCGTGTCGATACTGCTTCGTCGTTCAGATCCTGCTGCGCGAAGGCTGCCGCGATGCTCGATGAAGTTGCACCTTCGTGACGCACAGATCATACGTCCCGTCGCCTTGCGTCATCGTCGCCCGCGGCAGCAGTAGCGGCGCGTCCGCCGTGCGCAGCAGATAAGCGTTGAAGCCGACACCCGCGCCCGACGCGGCCCGCCTCCCGCCGCGGCCAAACCCGAGATGCACCGTCACCACGCCATCCGGATGGCCCGGAACCATCAGCACCGGCGCAATGACCTTGCGGCCGTTCACGTTCAATCTCCACCGCGTCGCTCTGCTCGAGCTTCATCGAGTCCATCGTGTTGAAGCTCATCAGCGCGGCATTGTCCCAGCTCAGGTTCGTAACCTGCTTGGGCAGCTCCTGCAGCCAGCCCACATTGGCATAAGCGGCCGTCGTACAGCGAGGGATCGGCCGGAAGGAAATCTCCAAGCCGCCGACTCGCAGGCGCAGCCGCGTCGCAGCGGCAGCGGCAGCCGCAGCGCCTTCGCCGGACGTCGCCGTCTTCGCCGTAAACGCCGTGCCATCCACCCAGCCATCGTGCAGCGCCTTGCGCCAGCCAGCGGCAAAGTCGCCCTTGATGTAGGTCTTCGCATTCGCCAGCACCACGTCGTACGCCGACAGCCAGCGGATCATCCAGCAGCGACTGCAGCACATCGTGCGCGCTGTGGCCGCCGTACATCGGCGCAATCATCGGCTGAATAATCGAGATCGTCCCGTCATACGCCCGCGCATCCGACCAGCTCTCGAGATAGTGCGCCTTGTTGATGTGCCAGATCGCAGATCGCGCCCGTCTCATCCACATGCGAGCCAAGATGCACCGTGTTCGGAACCTTGCTGAACGCAGCCGCAAACTCCAGATCAACCGGCGCGGCGTAGATCGGATTCACGCCCAGCATCACCAGCCACTGCACCTTGCCCGCGTTCATATCGCCAACCAGCGACTTCAGATCCGCCACCTGCTCGCTCGGCATCGGGTTCACCGTCTCGGTGTAGATGACCGTCTTGCCGACCGCGCCCAGCGAAGCATTCAGCGCGTACGCAGCCGCATGAACCGCCGGCGAAGCCTGCTCGCCCGGAATCACGACGCACTTGCCGCTCGTTCGCCTTCAGGTCGTTCATCAGCGATGCCGCAAGAACTTCTGCTGCATCGCCTGTGAGCCCGGCGTCGCACCGCTCGCCAGCGCCGTGCGCAAACGCAGCAATCTCGCTCGGCTTCAGCGCCAGCCGGTGCTCCGCCTTGAACCCCGTCACCGTCGGCATCGTCTCGACGACGTACATGCCGGTTCATGGTCTTGCCTTCTTCGTAGCGATGCCGCTCCGCATACGCCGCAGCCATCGGCAGGAAGCCCGGATGCGCAATCCCGCCCAGGAAATCCGCATCCAGCGACAGAATCACATCGGCTTCTTCCAGCTTGTACTGCGCATCGGTGTAGCTGCCGAACGCCGCCTTCGACGCCGCCATCGCGCGAGTCGCTGATTCACCGGCTCCCACTGCACCAGCTTCGCCTGCGGATACTTCGCCTGCACCTGCTTCCACTGCGCCGCCAGCGTCGGCGACGTAATCGTCTCGCTCAGGAAGTAAACGCCCTGCCCGCCGTTCGTCTTCTTCACCGCCGTCGGTAAACGCCTCCTGGAAGTCCGCCCAGCTCGACTGCCTGGCCGCGATACAGAACATGCTGTCGAGCGGTCCGGATCGTACAGATCCAGCAGCGTCGCCTGCGTAAACGCATCCGACTTGCCCTTCGCCATCGGATGGTCCGGATTGCCGTCCACCTTGATCGGCCGGAACGCGTCCGACTTCACCAGCACCGGAATCGCGCCCGTCGGGAACGGAAACGCCGTCGCAAAATACATCGGCTTGCCCAGGATCAGATCCTCCGGCTGCCTTCACATACGGAAAGATCGGCTCGTCCGGCTGCTTCGTGCAACCGGCCAGCCCGGCCAGCGCCAGCGACGCGCCCATCACCTTCAGGAAGCCGCGCCGGCTGACCGCATCCACCCACTCGTCCGCGCCTCCGGTAGCCTGCCGCGGAAACTCCTCGCGCCAGCATCTCGTGGAAGCCGGCGTGTCCGCCAGCTCGTCCAGGTTCTTCCAGAAGCGCTTGCCGGTCTTGCCGTCCAGCTTCGCGCGCACCTGCGGCCAGCGTCAGCTTCGCGGGCGCAATCTGCGGTCACCACCTGCGCGCTGTGCTGTCGGTGCGTCATCTGCCATCGTTCGTTGTTCTCGCGTGTCTTCTTCATCGGTGGCATGTCTCGCAGCTTGAAGCTCGTTCGGTGGGCGGATGTGATATTGCGCGGTCAGATACTGGCCCAGATCCATCTGGCTCGTGAACTTCTGATAGCTCGCCGGCATCATCAGCCCTCATCGGCGGCACATCGCTGATGGTCGTGCCCGCGGTCATTGATCTGCAGCATCGCCAGCTCAGGATTCTCCTGCCCCGGATCGGTCGTCGTGCAGCTCACTGCTGCGCCGTCGGCCCGTCCGCTGCTCCCTTGCCCGTACTCGCGCACCACACCGGCTTGTCGCTCGAAGGTCCCGCCCACGCCATGTTGTAGATCTCGCAGTCGGCCGCAGATTCGCCGCCGGATTGCGATGGCAGTTCAGGCACCACTCCATCTGCAGCGTGTTCTGCATGATACATCAGCGGCATCTCGTCCACGCGGCCATGGCAGCTCGCGCAGCCAATGCCCTTGTTCACATGGATCGAGTGATTGAAGTAAACAAAGTCCGGAAGGTCATGCACCTTGATCCACTGGATCGACTGCCCCGTCGCCCAGCTCTCCGCACCGGCTGCAGCAGCGCGGCATTGGTCCAGATCTGCGCATGGCAGTTGATGCAGGTCTTGGTCGGCGGAATCCCCGCGTAGCTCGAAACTCTCCACCGTGCGTGTGGCAGTACTGGCACTGCAGGCCGAGCCCTTCGACGTGGTGCTTGTGGCTGAACGGAATCGGCTGGTCGGCCCGCTGGCCCTGCCTCGTCACCCACGGCGAACGCTGCAACTGGTCCAGTGTGACGCCGAGCGCGATGACGATCAGGCCGGTCAGCACCAGGCTTGCCCGGGCCAGCGCGTTCGAACTGCGGTCAAAAACTTGCGCCATGAGTGCGTTCCTGTTTCCTCTGCGTGATCTGGGTTAGCGGATGGGACGTTGGTTTCAAGTTGGCTGCGTGGTTCTCGCCTTGCGGTCGCGACAGTGCAAATCCGGCAGCAGAAAGTTCTCAGGTCGTCCGGTCAGGCAAGGCGTTCACGCGGCGCGTTCGAGTATAGCAGCGGAAAAAGACTCTCGAATAGTAAAGTTGTCAGTGATATAGATCACATCTGTATCGGGCTTAGACTGTCGAGTATAGCAGTGGAAAAACACCATTGCGAAAGCCGACGGACGCCCACTTTATGGTTTTTCAATAGTTTTTATGGGATCAATAACCGATTATCGAACTGGAGCTCGGATGAGCCCGCGAATATCGACATCCGCACGGCCGAATTACCGGACTCAAACTCGCCAACGCGTCTTCTGCACTGAACTTCTTCGTTCGCGCACCAGCAAGACTTCGTCGCCCCGGCTGCGGTACCGTCAACCTATGCCCCGTACGCAACAGAGCCCCCGCCCGCCCCGCTACGACTCCGCGCTCGCCCTGCCGCGAGCTCTCCGCCGCCGACCCCAAACTCGGCAAGCTCATCCAGCGCGCCGGCCCCTTCACCATGCGCATCGCCAGCGCGCCAGTCCCCGTTCGAGGCGCTGGTCGAATCCATCATCTATCAGCAACTCCACGGCAAGGCCGCCGCCACCATCCACCGCCGCCTGCTCGAATCCTTCGGCCCCATTCTGGACGTCCCCACACTGGTGCCCCATTCGTGACAGCCTTACCGTCACGGGTGGGATCCCATCCCACGCCGCAGCAAATCCTCGACTGCCCCAACGAGCAACTCCGCGCCGCCGGCCTCTCCGCCAACAAAACACTCGCCCTGCGCGACCTCGCCGCCAAAACCATCGACGGCACCGTCCCCACGCTCGCCGCCATCCGCCGCATGCCGACGAGGCCATCATCGACCACCTCACCCAGGTCCGCGGCATCGGCGTCTGGACCGTCGAGATGCTGCTCATCTTCCGCCTCGGCCGCCCCGACGTCCTGCCCGTCAGCGACTACGGCGTCCGCAAAGGCTTCGCCCTCACCTTCGGCAAACTCAAGCCCACCGACAAAGTCACCCCGCTCGATCTCCCCAAGCCCGACGAAATGGAAAGGCGCGCAAAGAAGTGGCATCCCTGGTGCTCCGTCGCAAGCTGGTACCTCTGGCGCGCCTGCGATTTAGCAAACGGCAGCCTTATTCCACCGCTTTCGAGTGGAGACTAGTCCAAATGGAGTCGCGCCAATTCTGCTTCGTGATCTCGAACCGTCGTGAGAATCTCCGCCAGCTTACTTTCTTGATTGATTTTTCACTTCTGCCGATGTGCTCGCGTCATCAATCATGGCGCTCAAACGCTCTTGTTCTTGGCGGTACAGCCCGATAAGGCCTGCGAGAAGATCGGCATCCGAGCTAGTCAAATCATCTCCAGTCATTGGACCCCCATCAAACTTCACCCCTCACTTCGCCGCGACGCTCCGCGCCACCCAAGCCGTCCATTCTTCTTCCATGATCTCGCTTGCCGCCGCCCGCAGCACCATCGCGGTCTCCTCCTCAACCGAGCAGATCAACGAGAATCCATTTGCCGCCAGAAACACAGCGAGCACGGCCAGTCCGATTCGCTTATTGCCGTCAATGAAAGCATGGTTCTTGATCAAGCCCCAACTCAGCGAAGCCGCCACCGACGACACAGTCGCTTCAGGATCGTAGTTGACCTTGTCCTCAGCCCGGGCAATCGCCGACTTCAGTAGCCCAACGTCGCGCAAACCATGCGACCCACCGGTCTCCTCAATCAGCGCGGCATGCAGGACAATAACCGTATCGAGACTCAGGAAGTTCCAGCTCACTTCGCCAGTTCCCGGTAGGCCTCGAGGTGCTGCGGCAAGGTCTTCCGGTAGGCTTCCAGCGCCTCTTCCGTAGAGATATAGCGGATGCCGCTCTCCTCCGCGCTCACCGGACGCACTTCGACTTCGGTGCCTTCCGCCAGTCGCAACGCTGCCAGCGCTTCGCGCGAAATAACTACGCAGTATTCATCGCCCCGCCGCTCGACCCGCATCGCCATGGCCTCGATTTTACTCCCGTCCCCGCTGGTTACGAGAGATTCTGCTGCGCGATTCTCTGCGTCGCGATAACCTTATAGATTCATGGTGAAGAGACCTACCCCGAAGTCCGCAAAGTCGGCACCCTGCCCCGCCAACCGCTACGTCTGCGTGCACGGCCACTTCTACCAGCCGCCGCGCGAGAACCCCTGGCTCGAAACTGTCGAGGTGCAGGACTCCGCCGCGCCCTGGCACGATTGGAACGAGCGCATCACCGCCGAGTGCTACGCACCCAACGGCGCCTCGCGCATCACCAATACGAAGAACGAGATAGTTCGGATTGTGAACAACTACGCGCGCATGAGCTTCAACTTCGGCCCAACTCTGCTGAAGTGGCTCGCCGACCAGGCTCCGCGCACCTACCGCATGATTCTCGACGCGGACAAGGCCAGCGCCCTGCGCTACGACGGCCACGGCTCCGCCATGGCGCAGGTTTACAACCACATCATCATGCCGCTGGCCAGCGAGCGCGACGCCCTCACCCAGATCCGCTGGGGCATCGCCGACTTCGAGCATCGCTTCCAGCGCCGTCCCGAAGGCATGTGGCTGGCCGAAACCGCCGTCAGCCGCAGTGTGCTGGACCTGATGGCGCGCGAAGGGATCAAGTTCACCATCCTCGCGCCGCACCAATGCGCGCGCGTGCGCCGCATCCCAACCACCGAGTTGGGTGCCCCAGGTTCGGCAGCTTCGTCGCCGACCCTGGGAAGTCCCGCCCCCGACCCGCCCTCAACTAACAACCAACAACCAACAACTGACCCTTGGCTCCTCACTCCCAACGCCACCGTCGATCCCACACAGCCCTACACCGTCATGCTCGACGAGGGCCGCACCATCGCGGTGTTCTTCTACGATGGTCCGGCTTCACGCGCAATCGCCTTTGAAGGGCTGCTCAACTCCGGCGAAGCCTTCGGCAGCCGCTTGCTCGACGGCTTCCGCTCCGACTGTGCCGACTCCAGCCGCGCCGAGCTTTCCCACGTCGCCACCGACGGCGAGAGCTACGGCCACCACCACAAGTACGGCGAGATGGCGCTCTCCTACGCCATGCACTGGATCGAAGACAACGGCCACGCCAAGATGACCAACTACGGCGAGTTCCTGGAAAAATTTCCGCCCACATGGGAAGCCGAAGTCGTCGAGGACACCTCCTGGTCCTGCGCCCACGGCGTCGAGCGCTGGCGCTCCAACTGCGGCTGCAACGGCGGCAAGCCCGGCTGGAACCAGGAGTGGCGCGGCCCCCTGCGCGACGCCCTCGACTTCCTGCGCGACGCCACCGCCCCCCTCGCCGAAAAACTCTCCGCCAGCCTGTTAACCGACCTCTGGTCCGCGCGCGACGGCTACATCGACGTCGTGCTCGACCGCTCCACGCCCATCGAAGGACCGCTTCCTCGCTCAGCACGCCACCCACGTCCTCAGCCAGGAAGAGCGCATCACCGTCCTCGAGCTGATGGAGCTCGAACGCCACACCCAGTTGATGTACACCTCCTGCGGCTGGTTCTTCGACGAAATCTCCGGCATCGAGACAGTGCAGATCATCGCCTACGCCGGGCGCGTCCTCC
Organism: uncultured Acidobacteriaceae bacterium; assembly: GCA_963822225.1. Classification (GTDB taxonomy): domain Bacteria; phylum Acidobacteriota; class Terriglobia; order Terriglobales; family Acidobacteriaceae; genus Edaphobacter. The sequence continues at coordinate 388,096 of CAWGGW010000007.1, forward strand.
AGCTCGCCGCAAAGCTCTTCGGCGACGAAGGCGCGGCACTCGAAGACCAGTTCCTCGAAATCCTCAGCCGCGCCAAGAGCAACGTCCCCGAGTTCGGCGACGGCGCCGAAATCTATCGCCGCTACGTCCTCGGCATCCGCATCGGCCTCGAGCAGGTCGGCGCGCACTACGCCATCAGCTCCATCTTCCGCAGCTACCCCGAAGACGGCGAACTCTTCTGCTTCGACCTGCACCGCGACTCGCAGGAGTCCTTCACCTCCGGCCGCGGCAAGGTCGCGCTCGGCCGCGCCCACATCCGCTCCCGCATCACCGAGGAGACCGAAGAGATCTGCTTCGCCGTCCTCCACCTCGGCGACCAGAACCTCTCCGCCGCCGTCCGCCGCTACAACGCCAGCGGGCCGGAAAACGGCGCCGCATTCAACGCCTTCTCTGCCGAAGTCGGCAACGCCATCCGCCGCGCCAATCTACCCGAAGTCATCCGCCTGATCGACCGCTTCTTCGGCACGCTCGCCTACTCGCTCACCTCGCTCTTCGCCGACGAGCAGCATCGCATCCTGCGCACCATCCTCGACCGCACCCTCGCCGAAATGGAAGATTCCCTGCGCAAAATCTACGAGGACCACGCCTCGCTTCTGCGCTTCCTCACCGAGAGTGGAATGGCCGCGCCACCCGCGCTCGCCATCGCCGCCAACTTCGCCATCAACTCCAGCCTGCGTCGCGCCATCGCCGCGGAAAACTTCGACGCCGTCGAGATCGGAGCACTCTTCGCCCGCGCCACCGCGGACCAGGTCGTCATCGACACCCAGGCTCTCAGCTTCGCCGCCGGCGAACGCATGAAGCGCGCCATGGTCGCGCTCGAAGCCGCCGCCGACAAGGATCGCGCCATGAAGGGCGCTCTGCAGACCGCGCTTACCATCGCCACCGGCCTGCGCACGCTGCCCTTCGACGTCAACCTCTGGCAGGCACAGAACATCTGGAACGATCTCTTCCGCCGCACCGACAGCAGCTACCTCTCGCCCGAGTGGAAGCTCGCCTTCAAGAAACTAGGCGAAGCCCTCTATATCAGCGTCGATGAACTGGTAGTAGACGAAGGCGTCACCGTCTTCTAGAGAATCGCCGCCTCAAGCCGCGTCATTCAACCGCGTCATTCAACCGCGTCATTCTGACTCGAAGAGTCAGAATCTCCGTATTTGCATTTCGCACTACGCCAATGGCACGGCTTCCGCTTATGCACCAGCCCCGAGACTTCAGCCAAACTCCAAACTATCTTCGCCCACAACAGGAAGCACATCCAGCACCTTGGTAATCCCAAGCAGGTGCCGGATCTGTTCGCTCAGGTTCAGCAACTCCAGCGTGCAACCCGCCGCCCTCGCCGTCACGTACAAGCGAACCAGCCCGCCCAGCCCCATGCTGTCGGTGTACTGCACGCCGGACAGATCGAGAACCACCCGCTGAATCTCGGGCATCAACGCATCCACCCTGCTGTAAAGAAGGTTCGTAGTTGCGCCAACCAGCTCGCCATGGCAACGCACCACGGCCATGTCGCCCGGGCACAGTTCGATATCCATGGTCAAGCCTGGCGCAGCCGTTGGCTCAGGGTTGGGCATCAGGGTCGTCCTCGTTCGTCTGCATGGATTCGCAGACCTGAATCCAGCTCATGCCACGAAGCGTGGCAGTCGCCGAAACCGGCCAGGAGCTACAGGCTAGCAGCAGATTCGAAACCGCGCCAGTGTCGCAGGTTCGCTTCCCCAATTGCCTCATGATCCCGAAGCGAATCCTGGGGCTTCTCAGTCCCCCACAGCAACCTTGAACAACTCGGCGGTTCCAGCAAACACCCGCGTAAAACGCCACATGGTTGAGCGCCGAGCCAGCTACCGGGCGGAAGGAAATGATTTCAAAGGTGAATCCCGGCAACCGGGTTAAATATCCACCTCCCGGTCCATCGTTTGCCCATTGACAAAGTCGCTAAATCGTTCCATCCTTAGGGACTCACCAGCGTGATTCAGCAGGATGTTAGCCGGACCGTAATGCCACGTTAATCAACTCGTGGCAGTACGCGAGGCTTCTTTAGCTTGTCAGTTCCCTGATTCAGAGCGCGAATAACTAAACACGAGTATTCCACGCGTCTCTTTCCAGGATTACCCACGAACCTTACTGCACCACTTAGGAGTCCAGTGAAATGAAAATCTATAAGATTCTCACGCGAATCAGCCTGATTCTGGCCATGATCTGTAGCCTGACCACCGTTTTTGTTGTCCAAGTCTGCGCGCAAACGGTTACGGGATCCATCCGAGGGACGGTTGCCGACGCCACGGGAGCGGTTGTGGTCGACGCGAAGGTGACCGCTACAAACTCCAACACCGGCGTCGCCACCACTACCACCACCGACCGCAGCGGCTCCTATAACCTGCAATCGCTGCCGATCGGCACCTACGTCGTCTCAGCGGAAAAGCCCGGCTTCAAGATCACCGCCGATCAACCCTTCACGCTCGAGATCGACCAGATCGCCAAGATCAACCTGAAACTTCAAATCGGCGATGTAACCACTACCGTTGAAGTCGCCCCAGACTCCGGTTCCATCCTGCAAACTGAAGACGCATCTCTGGGAACCACGATTACCGCTAACACGCTCAAAAACATGCCGCTGCCGGGCGACAACTTTGCGACAGCGACGGTGCTGGTTCCGGGTGCGGTGCTGCCGACTTATAACGCGCTGGGAAGCACGCAGGGCACAGAGCGTGTCACGTCGTTTGCCGCATCGACACAGCCGTCCTTCAATGGCAACCGCATGCAGACCAACAACTACATCCTCGACGGAACGGACATCAACGAGCCGCTGCAGAACACCATCGCGTACAACATAGCGCCCGAAGCGATTGGCGAGATGCGCATCATCACGGGTAACGCCGACGCAGAATACGGCAACGTCAACGGCGGTGAAATCCTGATCGTGACCGCGTCCGGAACCAACCAGTTCCATGGCAGCGTTTACGAGTTCTACGAGAACCAGCTGTGGCAAGCCAACACCTTCGCGAATAAATATCTGACTCCGATCGCACCGCGCGCGGACTTCCACCAGAGTCTCTTCGGCGGTACCATCGGCGGTCCGATCTTCCACAACAAGCTGTTCTTCTTCGCAGACTATAAGGGCTTCCGCAACACCACGGCTACCTCCACTTCGGTCATCTCGGTGCCTTCGCTCCGGATGCGTACGGGTGACTTCTCAGAGTTGCTGGGTGCACCGACGCTTGATTACAACCAGTCCATTCCTGTTTCGCAATACAAGCAGCTCTACAACACCGCTACTGGTCTCAACACGGCGACGCCGTATGTCAACAATCAGCTTCCCGTCAACAATCCGGTCGCTCAGTACATCTTCGCTCACCCGGAGTTCTATCCCAAGCCGAACCGTCCCAGCTCGAACGCCAACTCGCCCGACACCAACAACTATGGTGGGTACAACAAGTCTGCCTATGTGAATAACCAATACGACATTAAAGTGGACTATACCGTTTCCCCGAAGGATACCCTCTCGGCTCGCTACTCTCATGGCGTCGCCTACGACGATCCGATCGTAGCGGTCCTCTCCTTCGAGTTCCCAGGCGGAAATAACTATCCGTTCCTGAACGGCGTCATCAACGAAGTACACACCTTTAGCTCAAACCTCCAGAACGAGTTCCGCGCCGGCTACACGCGTATCGACGATCTTTCCGGCGTCCCGTTCGATAGCACAGGCCAATTTCCGGCCGGCAGCGATCCGAAGGTTGGCTATCCCTATGACAGCCCCTACCCGGGCTTCACGGAATCGAACATCTCCACCGCTGAGAAAAACATCGGCACCCTGGGCGTCATTCAGAACTTCATCGACAACATCTTCGACTATGGCGACACTGTCACCTGGCTGCACGGCAAGCACATCGTCAAAGGTGGCGCACAGATCCTGCGTTACCAGGAGAACTTCTACTACGGCGGCAATGCCGGCACCATGGGCGAATTTATCTACAATGGCATCTTCACCAAGGATCTAACGGTGAATCCTACACAAGGCACGGGCTATGGCTTTGCGGACTTTGTTCTCGACCAGTCCGAGAACCAGCAAGTGAATGGTACGGCAGGACGCGTCGGTCAACGCCAGTATCGTATGGCTTACTTCGGCGAGGATGAGTGGAAGGTAACGCCTTCGCTCACCCTCAATCTCGGTCTGCGCTACGGCTATGATCAGCCGCTCTACGAAGTCAACAACAAGGAAGTTAACGTCGACGTCAAGAACCCGCAGAACTGCCCCGCCTGCCTGCTCACGGCCGGCAAGAATGGTGCCAGCCGAGCACTGTACAACGCCTTCTACAAGCAGTTCATGCCCCGCGTTTCATTCGCCTACCAGATGAACCCGAAGCAGGTCATCCGCGGCGGCTACGCCATCACTGACGACTTCGAAGGCATGGGCTCGGCGCAGCGCCTCACCGCAAACCCGCCATTCATTTCGTCCTATTACTACCAAAGCGCCTCACCGGTGACCGTTGCCACCCCCACAAACCCTCTCGGTGGCACCCCTATCAAGGTAAGCCAGGGCTTCAGCGCAGGTGGGCTCAATCTCGTCCAAAGCAAGTACAACGCCTGGGACCCGAACATCAAGCCCGAGCTGATCCAGCAGTACAACCTCACCCTTCAGACGCTGTTGACGAATAACTTCACCTTCCAGATCGGGTACGTCGGGAACGTCGCGCAACATCTCGTCATTCCCCAACCGATCAACCAGGAAACGGTCCCCGGCAACACGGCGACTGAGCCGTTCAGTGGGCTCGTTGGTGTCGGCGGCCAGGTCTACATGACCTCAGCGGAAGGCTATTCCAACTACAACGCCATGCAGGTACAACTACGCCAGCGTCAGTTGCATGGCCTCGAGTACACCTTCAACTACACCTGGTCGAAGAACATGACCAACAACCCCGGCTACTTCGGTACCGGTGGCGTCGACGGTCCAGGCGTCTACCCGCAGAACGTCTACAACCCGCATGGGGATTATGGTGTTGCAGCCTTCGACACCCGCAGCGCAGTCAACTTCGTCGGCACCTACGCGGTTCCATTCGGACGTGGCCGCGATTACGGTTCGCAGGTCAACCGTTATGTCGATTGGGTTATCGGTGGATGGAAGACCTCTATGAATGCCGTGATGTACGGTGGATTCCCGATCACCATCGGTAGCTCCCTCGGCACGACCACGAATAACGGCGGCGGAGCGCGTGCCAACCAGTACGCCCCGTTAATTATCAGGAACCGTTCGCTGTTGCACTGGTTCGGTACGGACCCAAGTGCGACTCCCTGCACCTTGCTACCCTCGTCCGCAGGCCAAAATCCCAGTTGCGCCTATGGTAATGAGCTAAACGCCGCTACCTTCGGGCAACAGTACGCTTTTGGTACGGCGCACGTCGGCACCGAACGGGCGCCGGGTTTCCGGGACGTCGATGTTTCGGCGTTCAAGCAGTTCCGCACGTATAAGGAGCAGGTCATGCAGTTCCGTGTGGATGCTTTTAATGTGGGCAACATCTCTTCCTACGCGGCTCCGGCGGCAACGGTTTCAACGACGGCGAGTTTCGGCCAGATCACATCAAACCTGTCGCCGCCTCGTCAGATCCAGATGTCGCTGAAGTACGAGTTCTAACCCACTCCACCCAACCCGGGTGGCCCATGCTCGACAGCTTCACCGTCGATCATGGGGTTACTCACAGATACAAGAAAGGCCCGAGGCTTCAACCTCGGGCCTTTTCGCATCCAAAGTGCGGGCACCTACTTCGGCGGCTCTTCCCTCGAACCTCGAACCCAGCACCTCGAACCTAGTACTTAAACGCCTTATCCGGATAAGCCGGAGCCTTAGGCACCGGCCTCGGATCGGCCTGAATCTCCTTCTTCAGCAGATCCACCGCCGCCTGCAACTGCGCATCGCCGCCCGCAAACGTCGCATGCGGCAGGTCATCCACCACAATATCCGGATCGACGCCGTGGCCTTCGATCAGCCACTTGCCCTCCGGCCCATACACGCCGGTCTCGGCTGCCGTTGCCACGCCGCGGTCTGCCTGCAGATTGCTCCCGCTCAGCCATATCTCGCCGCCCCACGTCCTCATCCCGATCACCTGCCCCAACTTCAGCCTTCGGAAGCCCTCCGTAAACGCCTCGCCATCCGAAGCCGTCTCCTGATCGCACAGCACCACAATGTGCCCGCGAAACGCATACTGCATATTCCAGATCGGATCGCCCACGCGCGGTTGCCAGTAGAACCAAGCCTGCCGCAGCAGCTTCTCCAGCACCCACGAGTCGATGTTCCCGCCCTCGTTATGCCGCACGTCGATAATCAGCCCCTGCCGTTGAAACACCGGATAGTAATCCCGCGCCCACTGGTCGATATCGTCCCCTCCCATTGCCCGCAGATGCACATACCCAATCGTGCCCGCCGACGCTGAATCCACCGTGAGCCGCCGCGTGTACTCCCACTCCGCATAGCGCAGATCGTCATCCGTCCCCGCCGACACCGGCCGCACCAGCACATCCCGCATCTCGCCCGTCTTCGACTTCACATGCAGCATCACCTGCTGTCCCGCCTTGCCGCGCAGCAACTCTCGCTCGTCGCGCACGCTCAGCAGATCAGTCCCGTCGATGCTCACAATCACTTCACCCACACTCACCAGCGACTCCGGCCGCGCCAGCGGGGGGGCCTGGTCCGGCCGATCCGGATCATGCTGATAAACGTGCTCCACCACATACCCGCCGGACTTCTCATCCCTCCGCAACTGCGCTCCCAGTGCCGCTAGATCCACGTGGTCCGTCGCCCTCCGCGCATCTCCGCCGCGCACAAACGTGTGCAGCGCCGACAGCTCGCTCACCATCTGCGCAATCACATCGTTCAACTCATCCCGGTCCGACACGCGATCCACCAGCGGTAGATACCGGTCGCGCATCGCAACCCAGTTCACGCCCTGCATGTTCTTGTCGTAGAAGTAATCGCGCTCCAGCCTCCACGCATCCAGAAAAATCCCCTTGAACTCAGCCCGCGGCGTAGTCGACAAAGTCCAGTGCGACAAGTCCATCTGCGCCTTGCCCATCACCTTCGGATCGCTCAGCCCCGAGCCCTTCACATCCGAATCGAACACATAAAAATCATCGCCCTTGTGAATCAGCAGCTTCTTCCTGTCCGCCGAAATCTCGTAGCCCTTGATGTCGGCCATCACCGTAGCGGCCTCTTCGCCCTTGTTGTCCACATCCATGCATTGCAGCGTCGACTTCGGCTGCGCATCGTCCGTCTCGCTCAGCCAGCACAGCCGCTTGTCCGTCGCCTGCAAACTGCGGAAGTTCCCCGCCGGCGTCGGCACTTCGGTCAGCCGGTCCGCAATGCCGTTGAAGTCAATGTTCACCTCAGGAATCTTCTTATCCTTGTCCGCCGCCGCGGCCGCAGTCTTCTCGTCCTTCTTCGTATCTTCTACAGGCTTGCCCGCGTCCTTCTTTGTCTGTTCGATCTTCGTTTCTTCCTTCACCACATCGTCGATCTTCTTGTCGTCCTTGGTCTCCGGATTCAACTCATCCGGCGGCAGAAACGGCGACCTCAGCCCCGGCGTCAGCGCCAACTCGTATATCTTCATCGACCGCGCGAAGTGCGGTTCCGGCGCACGCGGCCCCCACGGCGAGCGGTCCGTCGACTTCAACTGCCGGTCCGACAAAAAGTACAGCCACTTCCCGTCCGCGCTCCACTCCGGACTCACGCTGTTGTAACGATCAGAAGTCAGCGCATCGATCTTCCCCGACGCCACGTTCAGCACCTTCGTCTGCTGAAACATATTCGCCGCCGGCTCCACGTACGCCAGCCACTGGCTATCCGGCGACCATCGCAGCCCCGCAAAGTCATCCACCATCGACTGCGCGATCAGCTTGTTCTGCTTCGTATCCACGTTGTACAGCCACAGCTTCTGGTCCTTGTCGAAGTGCGCCAGCCACTTCCCATCCGGCGAAGGAACCCCATCCCACCGCAGCACCGTAGCATCGTGCGTCCACTGCTCCGGCTTGCCCTCGCCATTCGCCGGATACTTCGAGAACTCGGTCTCGCCGCTCGCCGTCGACAGCGCCACAATGCTCTTTCCATCCGGCAAAAAGCGCGCCTCGCGATACCGTACCTCCGAGTCGCCCGCCACCTTGATAATCCGTCCGCCACTCTTCGCCGGAAGCGTAAACACCTCACCCCGCGCCGTAAACACCACCCGGCTTCCGTCCGGCGAAATATGCACGTCGGTCAGGTACGTCAGCGGCTTCGTCACCCAGTGCTCGCGCAGTTGGTCGAAATCGCTGACCAGCGTAATCGGAATCACCGCCTCGTGCCCTGTCTTCAAATCGAGCGACCACAGGTCCGCGCCGCACGCATACACCACGCGCCCATCCCAGATCGACGCCGCTTCAATATCAAAAATCTTCTGATGGCTCTCCTGCTTCACCCCATGCCCATGCTCGTCCATCGAGTACACATTCATCACGCCGTCGCGGTCCGACAGAAAATACACCCGCCCTCCCCACACCATCGGCGCATGCGACGCGCCCGCAAAATCCGCCGTCAGCGCCTCCGCCTCGCCCTGCCCATCGAACCGCCACAGGTTCTCGGCTGTCCCGCCCTTGTAGCGCTTGGTGTTGCTTCCCTGCTTGTCGAACCGCGTAAAAAACAGCGTCTTCCCATCCGCCGAGTAAGCCGCCTCCGACGCCGTCGCCAGCGGCAGCACCTCGCGCTCGCCATTTTTGCCAATCACCGCCAGCCGCGCGTCCGGCAGTCCCGAGTAGCGATATGTGCTCACCATTAGCCGCCCATCCGGCGTCCATCCCCGCGGATACACATCGCCGTCCCACGTCTGCCGCTGCGGCAGCCCGCCTTCAATCGGGATGGTGTACACCTCGCCCGGCCCCTCGTACTGCGCATGAAACGCCACCGTCGTCCCATCCGGAGAGATCGTCGCCATCCGCTCCACACCCGAGTTCGAAGTCAGCCGGTGCGCCTCCCCGCCGCGCACATTCACCGACCACAAATCCCCCTCCGACGTGAAGATCACCGTATCCCCATGCACCGCCGGATCGCGATAATACCCGCCATGCGCCGGCGTCTGGCCCTGCGCAACCCCCGCCAGGCAAACCATCCCACCCAACACAACTAGACTCCGGGCAACCGAGTGCCACGTCTTCGAGGACATAAAAGGAGAATTCCTTCCCACGCACACCCTCAGGCGCACATGTACCAGCCAGATTCCAAATCGTAAGCAGGAGAATACCACCGCCCAACGGCAAACCGGGCCATTCGCGATATCGGCGTTTGCGCGACCCAATTTCGCGAAGTTATCCTTATGCCGCGCCGTTGGCGGAACGCCAAAGTCGATCGCGGCGAACGGGGAACAGAACGTCATGAGCAAGGAATGGTTCGCACGGCCTGTGCTGTTCGTAGCGAATATCGACAGATCCGTCGATTTTTATGTGAAGCAACTCGGGTTCACGCAAGCGTGGCGATATGAAGAGGAGGGGAAACCGCGGGTCGCGCAAGTCGACCGGCAGGGTTGCGAGCTGATTCTTTCTTCACAATGGCCCGACAAAGTGGGCAAGGGCCTGATGTTCATCTCCCTCGATGTCGGCGTGCTGGATGCCTTGCGCGCTGAGTTGGAAGGGCGCGGCGTGAACGTGATGGACGGCGAATGGGGCTACCGGCTCATGGTCATAACCGACCCGGATGGCAACCAACTCTACTTCCCCTATCCAAAGTCGCCTGCCACCAGCTTCGATCTCGCCCCTGGAACCCACCCTCGAACCTAGTACCTCGAACCTAAACTCAGCTCCGCCAGTGTAGCTTCACCGGCCCATCCATCGGATGCACGCCGCTCCCGCTAAGCCGCGCCTGCTTCAGCGCGAAGTACCACTTCGCCGGCTTGTCCGCGTCGTCGATCAGCATCAACGCCGGCCCGAACTTCAGTCCCGCGGCCTGCTCCACCATCGTCTGCTGATCCTGCCCAACAAACCGCTTCGCGAACGCCAGCAGGATCGGCTTGAAAAATGGGAACCACCCCAGCACGTTCCACGACCCGCACACGTCGATTCGGCAAGTTGACGGGGTCACCGGCGTAACCGTCGTCAGTGTCGCGAACCACTTATCGCCGCAGCGAATCGTCTCATACCGCCGGTTCGGCATCACGAAGTCAATAGTCGTAGTCACCGGCCCATGCGCGCCCAGCAACTTGTAAGGCAGGCTGTTCTTTGAGGGCGAGTGCGCCGCCATGCGAAACCCCGCATTGCGCCCGTTGTGCTCGTCATCGCGAATCGGCTCAAAGTCCTTCTCTTTCGCATGAATGCTAGCCTTGCTGCGCCACCACCACGACTGATGCACAAACGGCCCATGCGCCGGGTCCATCAGCCCGATGATCCCGTGATCGACATTGCAAGGCAGGTCCGCACTCAAGTGCGCACTGCGATAGTTCGATGAAAACTTCGGCACCTCCGGCACCGGCGGAAGTTCGGACCGGTACAAATCGGGTGCCCCATTCGTGGCGCGCAGCGACACGTGTGGGGTCGCGCCACGAATACTCGTCCCCGGCTGCGGCAGATACACCCACGCATGCCCATCGCGTTCTTCCGCCGGATAAGCCGCCGCATAAATCTTCGTCGCATCCAGCGTGTCCGCGTCCGTCAGCGACGGAATCACCTTGCACTGCCCCGAACACGGCTCAAACTCCCAGCCGTGGTACTTGCAGGTCACGTTCTCGCCGTCGAACCACCCCGCCGACAGCGGAATCCCGCGATGCGGACACAAATCGCGCATCGCAAAAATCTGCCCGTCCGATTTACGCCCCAGCAGCAGAGGATGCCCCAGCAGCAAAGCCGTCCTCGTCTTGCCGCGCGTCAATTCTTCCGCGCGAATCGCCGGATACCAATCCCCAAACACCAACTCCGCCGATGGCCCCAGACCCGAACCCGCCGCAGCAATATCAACCAGATCGCTCACACACACTCCAGCAAATACTTAACACCGATCCACGCCGATTGGACCGATTAGGAACGAAAGACCACGAAGGCAATAATGACGAACGAGTTTGGATTCTGCAGTTTCTATCATTCGTTGTGTATCGGTTCAATCGGCGTGGATCGGTGTTAAGCCTTTCGCTTTCCAATATAGTCGCGATATGCCGTCCGCAAGCCCGCCAAAGCGCCCGCTCAGCACCACGCTTGCGTTAATCGCCCTTTGGTTCGCCTTCTACGCCAGCTTCACCCTCTTCACCCCCGCGCTGCTCGACGACGCCGACTCAGTCCACGCCGAAGTCGCCCGCGAAATGCTGCTCCGCCACGACTGGGTCACGCTCTACGCCAACGGCATTCGCTACCTCGAAAAAGCGCCGCTGCTCTACTGGTCGATGGCCCTTTCGATGCGCATCGCGCAACTCCTCGGCCACGCCTCCCCGCAGTGCCTCGCCGTAGCCGCCCGCATCCCACTCGCACTAACCATCCTCGCCCTCGCCCTCGCAGTCGAGGTCTTCGCCCGCCGCGCATTCCGCAGCTCCCGCGCCGGACTCTACGCCGCGCTCATCCTGCTCTCCAGCCCCGGCATCTTCCTCTTCACCCGCATCACCATCCCCGACGCAATGCTCTGCCTCTGGCTTACGCTCGCCATGCTAGCCTTCTGGCTCTCCGAATCATCCGCTCCAAACACTCGACACCTAGCGAACCTCGAGCCTCGAAACCTGCGGTTGCTCTGCTACGCTTTCGCCGCCTGCTGCGCCTTCGGAGTCCTCACCAAAGGCCTCATCGGCCTCGTATTTCCCCATCGCCATCGTCGCAATCTACCTGCTCCTGACCCGCGGCCCGCGCGCCGCCCTCGCCCGCATCGGCCAACTCCACCCCATCACCAGCGCCGCAGTCTTCCTAGCCATCGCCGCGCCCTGGCACATCCTCATCGCCCTCGCCAACCCAACCCAGGGCAACCCCGGAAACCTCGCCTTCACCAACGGCCACTGGCAAGTCCCCCTGCCAACCGATGGCAACGTCCACGGCTGGGCCTGGTTCTACTTCGTCAACGAACAACTCCTCCGCTATCTCAACCTCCGCGTCCCCCGCGACTACGACACCGTCCCGCTCTACCTCTTCTGGGGTCTCATCCTCATCTGGCTAATGCCCTGGTCCGCCTTCATCTTTAACGCCGTCGCACGAGCGTTCCGCATCTCGTCGCAATATCTTGCCATCCTCCGTCACTCCAGTAACCCGGAGATCACTAACCCCCTATCAGCCACCGGGCCGAGCGCCAACGGCGCGACGATATACCAGCCTGGGCCGCAGGCCCAGGTGACCGGACCAGTAGAAGACCGGAGGGCTGAAGGCCCGACATATCTGCTCCTTATCCTCTGGGCCTCCGTTCCGCTGCTCTTCTTCAGCTTCTCGACGCGCCAGGAATACTACGTCCTTCCTGCGCTACCGGCACTCATTCTCGTCATCGCCGGGCGGCTTGCTCGCAGTTCCGAACCAAATGCTATTCGTCGCACCAATCTCCGCATCACCGCTGTCCTCCTCGCCTTCAGCACAATCTTCGCCACCGCTGCCCTCTACTTCATCCTCCACACCCAAAAGCCCGCTCCGAACACCGACCTCGCCGCCCTCCTCCAGCAAAACCCCAGCGACTATGCGATGAGCATGGGTCACTTCCTCGACCTCAACGCCCAAGCCCTCGGACTCTTCCGCATCCCACTCGCCATCGCCGCCGCCAGCCTCTTCCTCGGCCCACTCGCCTCCTTCATACTCCGCAAACGATCCCAACCTCACGCCGCAACCCTCGCCCTCGCCGCTGGAGCCTTCGGCTTCCTGCTCGCCGCGCACCTCGGCCTGCAGACCTTCGCCCCGGTCCTCAGTTCGCAGCAACTCGCCGCCGCGATTGCGCCGCAACTCCAACCCAACGACCTCATCGTCATCCACCAGGAATACGAATACGGCAGCACGCTCGGCTTCTACCTACAGCGGCCCACCTACCACTTCGCCGGACTGCTCGCCCACTCACGCCCCGCAGGCACACCGCCCCCGCCACCCACCCCCGCGGAACTCGCCGGCATCCATTGGCATCCCATCGCCCTCAACCCAATTCACATCCTCACCGACGCCAACCACAACGGCACACCTAACTACGGCCGCAGCTCCAACCTCTGGTACGGCAGCTTCTTCCCCGACGCCCCACCCATCTTCGAAACCACGCAATCCCTCGCCCAAAAATGGTCCGGACCGCAGCGCATCTTCCTCTGGCAGGACCTCGCCAACGATCCCAGCCCTTTGCCCCCAGCTCTGAGCCCCGTCTACGTCATCGCCAAATCCGGCGGCAAAGAGATCGTCAGCAACCAACCGAACCGCTGATAACCTGAACTCAGGTGAGTGACGAAATGGACGCGACAAGCTTGCGAAAGGTCGGCGGCTCCAAGAAGCCAAAAGCAAGCTCGCGATACACTCTCGCCCAGTTGCTCGTTGACTCCGACTATTCCTGGCCGATAACTCCAGAGAACCGCGAGTGGATCGATGCACCGCCGGTCGGCCGTGAGTTGTTATAGATCACGCCAACAATCAGCAATCTTCCGAACTGCACATAACAATCCTGCGTAGTAGAAATTGTCTCAGCGAAGGAGGCTCCGCGATGCGCATTCGTCCATGGCAGTTGGTTGTGGTCGTAGTCGCTTTGGCTGCCGCTCACACGTTTGCCCAGACGCCTGTCGTACCCATGGCCCCAGACGCACACCCATCCTTCTCCGTCGCTACCATCAAGCCCCACGACCCCAACTTCCCGCGCCGCCAGGGTTGGAACTTCATGGGCGATCGCGTCCTCATCGAAAACCAGACCGTCGCCAGCATGATGATGTACGCCTACTCCATCGACCCCCATCAGCTCGCAGACGCTCCCGACTGGGTCAGCAAAGCAGCATTCGACGTCGAGGGCATTACAGACATCCCCGGCAAACCCAACCTGCACCAGCAGCAGGAGATGATCCAGAAGCTTCTCGCCGATCGCTTCCAACTCAAGTTCCACAGCGAAAAGCGCGAACTCCCGGTCTACGCCATTCACATCGCGAAGGGCGGCCCTAAACTGACGCCCGCCGCCCACCCCGACCACGGCTCCGGCCAGCGAGCCAACGGCCACGGAACCGAGATCACCGTTCTCATGACCAGCGCCACCATGGCCGACTTCGTCCTCGACATGCAGTTCTTCCTCGACCGGCCCCTCATCGACCAGACCGGCCTCACCGGCAAATACGACATCACCCTCCGCTACACCCACGACGAGGCGAACACCACCGACCCCGACGCACCGCCCGGTCTCTTCACCGCCATCCAGGAACAACTCGGCCTCAAACTCGACGCCGTCAAAGCTCCCACCGACGTCTTCGTAATCGACCAAGTCGAGCAGCCGTCGCCGAACTAAGCAAATACCTAACACCGATCGATACCGATTCAACCGATCGAAAGAATCCAAACTAGAATCGTTCACAATCCGTGTTCATCCGCGCAAACCTGCGGTCGGCTTTGTTGTAGATCGGTTCAATCGGTGTCCATCGGTGTTAAGTTTCCGTCCGTCCCATCCGCGACTTCGCGCTCTGCATCCGCCCCACCGCCGGAACCAACTCGCCCGCGCTTACCAGCCCGAAACGCGGCGTGTTCAAATACACCGCCTCATACTCACCTGCGCGAACACTGTATGTTTCGTGAAACACGCCCACCGACCCATTGCCACCGACTGCCCGGTTGAAAGCCGTCCAAGCCGGAAGATGATGCTTGTCGCGCGCATGCGCGTAGGCATGCAGCTGCTCGAACGAACGCCAGTACTGCAGCGTCATCAGCGTCCGGCCGCTCACAAACGTCTGCACATGCAGCAGCCCCAGTTCCTTGTGCTGCATCAGCTCTTTCAGCATCGGCGGCATCGCCATCGCCACCGGCCACCACTTGTGCATCAGCAGCAGCCTGTTCACTCGCATACCGATCAGGAAGACAACGAAGTCGCCCTCAATCTGCGCCGCAAACCGCCCCGCCTGCACTGGCCCCATCGCGCCCTCCCGCATTAATGGAGAGTCTACACGCGCCCCTGCAAACAGACGCCTACCCAGCGTTTTCCCACGACAGGCCGAGCCACGCCATCAGCGCACAGAACTGCCCGCACAGCATCCATTGCAACACTATCCAGAACGGGTCGTGCCCAGTCGTCCGCGGAGCCACCACCAGCATCGCCAAAGCCGACAGCGCAGCGCAAACCCCCACCGCCGTCACTCCGTAGTGCGGCGCCCCCACCAGTGCCGGCCCGTCCAGAGCTGCCGCCTCCAACGTCACGCGCGCTGTGAATCCCTCCGAAATCGCCACACGAGGCTTGCGCTCCAGCGCCTCAACCAACAGCGCGTCGAGCCTCAGCATCTCCGGTGTCATCTCTTCTCCGTCGATCCTTCGCACGTTATCCTCATCCTCGAACGGTCGCATATTTACCCCTTGTCTCCGCCTGCCGCGCGGCGATGCTCTCCCTCAGCCGCTTTCTGCCGCGGTGGAGATGTGTCCTCACCGTGCCGATCGGCATATGCAGAGCCAGCGCGATCTGCTCGTAACTCTGCTCTTCCTGGTGATACAGCACCAGCACCGCGCGCTCCACATCGCTCAACTTCTGCAACTCATCTTCCGCCGTACGGGCCAGTTCGCGCTCCTCCAAATGCTCCTCGGGATTCTTTGCTGGATCGCTCAGCCTCTCTTCCAGCGGCCAGTCTGTCTCCTCTGAAATCGACACCAGCGGCTGGTCCTCGCGGCGTCGCCTCTTCCACTCGTCCTGCGCCACGTTCACCGTAATGCGGTACAGATACGTCGACACCAGCGCCTCACCGCGAAATCCCGGCAGCGCGCGATACAGCCGCAGAAATACCTCCTGTGCCAGGTCCTCCACTCGCTCGATGCTTCCGGTCAGGCGAGTCAGCGTGCGAAACACCATTGCCTGGTTCTCGCGCACCAGCTTTTCGAAACCTTCGCTCGTGAAGTTCGTGTCCAAGGTCGTCCCGCCAGCGTTAGACCGCCGCCCGCCGCCAAAGTTTCATGGCGTTGCCTGAAACTTTACTCCCACCCTCCTGTCTAACGCCCGCAGAAAGGGAAAATCCAATGAACATGTTTGAGACTGCATTTATCGTTCCCGTCGCCGCAATTCTGCTAGCCGCGGTTGGGCTCATCTCCAGCGCTGTGAGCAAAGCACACGCGCGCCGCACACAAGCTGAGCAGCGGATGGCCATGATCGCACGCGGTATGAAGCCCGAAGATATCGCGCTCCTGCTGAATACGCCGCTCGATGACGGCAAATCCGTCGGAGATCCCCTCCAGCGCCTGATGGCCATCCGACGCACAGGAATCATCCTCAGCTCAATCGGAATTGGCACTATCATCTTCTTCGTCCTGCTGGTCCACATCGAAAACGACCGCGACATCTACTCCGGAGCCGCAGCCTCACTCATCCCGCTCGCCGTTGAATCGGCTTGTTGATCGACTACCACCTGCAGAAGCGCGATTTCAAAGCCCTGGGCACCGGTGTTAAGCCTCCCACAGTGCTTTGAGACCACCTAACCGCCCGCGTAATCCGCCCATTCTCCAGCGTGAAGTGTTCCCCGCGCCACACCACCGTGTGCGACGCAAAGCTCCACGCCCACACCACCAGCCCGAAGAAATCCCGCAGCGGAAGCAGCCAGATGTCCCGCAGCACCTGCTCGTCGCGCAGAATCCCAACCCCCACCGTCAGCGCCACACACACCCGCGCCAGCAGCACCAGGCTCAGCAGTGTAAAGCTCCACAGCGCAAATCCGCTTGCCACGCAGTTCAGCACCGCCCACGGAATGCAGTACGTAATCCCCAGCCCCACATAGCCCCACTTGCGCGAGTCGCGCGTCGATCGCGCCCACCGCAACTGGTGCGCCCAGAAGCCGTGGAAGTCGTACGCCGGCACCGTCGTCTCCACCGTCTCCGCGCACAGCTCCACGCGATACCCCGCGCGCGCAATCCGAACCCCCATCTCATAATCATCCGCAAGATAATCCACCAGCGGTTCCAGCCCGCCCGCCGCCGTCAGCGCCTTGCGCGACACCGCCAGCGTCGATCCCAGCCCAAACCGAATCCCGCCCTCAATCTTCCGCGCAGTCAGCACCCCAGGAAGAAAGTCCGTCGAGATCCCCAGCGCCTCCAGCCGCGCCCATATCGTCAATCCCTTACCCTCGGCCGCCGTCCGCCCCAGGTAAGGCACCGTCACCATCCCCACCGGCAGTGCCGGCCTGTCAGCCGTCATGCTGGAGCCAGCCTCATCGGCTCCAGAATCTCCATATTTGCCGGGTGGGGTATTTGGCGGAGCATCGAAGCACCCCATCACCCTCGTCAGGTACTGCGGCGACACCCGAATGTCGCTGTCATTAATCAAAATGTAGTCGTAGCTCGCCTCGCGCAGCATCTGGATCAGGTTGCTCACCTTGCCCGACGTGCCCAGCCGCTCCGGGCACTCGATCAGCCGGATCGCGCATTCCGGAAACTCCGCGCGCAGCCGCTCAATCTCCGCCACCGCCGGATCATCCATGCTGCTGACGCCGAACAGAATCTCAAACCGGCCCGCGTACTCCTGCCTGCAGTGGCTCACAAAGCCCGCATACATGCGCGCGTCCACACCCTTCAGCGGCTTCAGAATCGTCACATCCGGCGCGAAGCCCGCCCCATTCGCGCCCGCCGCCGCAACCCGCCGCCAGCAATGCTCGAAGTCCCGCGCCCCCCACAACGCGAGCAGCATGTAGACCAACCCGCCCACGGTCAGCAGCGTCGTGACCGCCTCTACAACCGTCGCCATATCTATAGTCTACCGAACCCGCCCGCCCGCCGACGCCTCCACCAGCGAGTTCCGCGCCGTATGAAAATCGAAAGCTCGCCATCGGTAAACCGCGACACGTAAATCTCCGCGCCCAGCGCCGCCATCCCCGCCGGGGCGCCGCCCACCGCAACCGTCGCCACCACCGCATGCGTCGCGGTCGCAATCACCGAGATCGTACCCTCATCGAAGTTCTCCACATACACGTAAGGCCCTAGCGCCAACACCCCGCGCGGCCCTTTGCCCGCCACAATTGTCTTCTTTACCGTATCCGTCTTCGCGTCAATCGCCGACACCGTGCCGTCGCCAAAGTTCGCAACGTACACCTCGTCGCCCGCCACGCCCACGCCTCTCGGCCCCGCGCCCACCGCAATCGTATCTACTACGCTGTTCGTCGCCGTGTCGATCACCGACACCGACCCCCCTTGTCCCGCGCGCGAATACCCCGCTGCATTCGAGTTCGACACATATAAATACTTGCCCCACGCCTTGAGCCCCAGCGGCGCATTGCCCACCGAAATCGTCTCCGTCACCGCATGGCTGTGCGTGTCGATCACCGACACCGTATTCGAAATATTATTGGTTACATAAATATCCGTGCCCACCGCCGCCACATAAAACGGCTGTACGCCAACCGGAATCGTGTGCGTCACCATGTTGTAAGTCCCGCTCGCAGGATCAGCATCGATCACCGAAACTGTATTCGAATCAATATTGGTTACATAAATCTCCCGGCTGCCCGCAACGTACGCCACGCCATACGGCTGCATACCCACCGCAATCGTCTTCAGCACCGCACCGTCCGCAGTCCGCACCACCGACACTGTTCCCGATCCTTCGTTCGCAACATACAGCGCCTGCCCCACCGCCGCCATCTGGTACGGATTCACCCCCACCGGAATCGCCACATAATTCCCATTGATCGTGACATTCGACGTGTCGCCGATATTCCCGTTTGCATCCCCCGTAAGCTCCGGCGGCGGCGCAACCGAGTAGCTCGTCCCCACATCGCCCGACCTGTCCGACACCCACGCGCTCACCACCGACACCACGTTCAAATCCGGCGTAGCCTCGCCCGCCCCCGCCACATATGTCCCCGAGAGCCTGTTCCCCACGGCGCGATCCAGCACCACCCGTGCGCCAGTGTTCAGAGCCACCGTCATCTTCGAGCGCGGCGCCAGCCCAACTCCGAAGTTGGCCGTCACATCCACGCTCTGCCCCGTCGTATAAGTCCCATCCGCCGAACTCGATGTGAACGAAGTCAGTACCGGAGCCAGCACATTCAGCGGCCCATTCGTCAGCGTGTCCATCACCGTGACGCTGTCGTCGTCGTTGTTCGTCACATACAGATTCGTCCCCACCGCCAGCGGAAAATAGCTCCCTTTGCCGCCCGCGATCCGCGTCATCTCGCGGTCCGTCCCCGTGTCGACCACCGACACCGTATCGTCCCCAAGATTCGATACATACAGCCTCCCTCCAACCAGCACCGAATGGAACGGCTGCGCCCCAACCGCAATCGTCCGCACCACCGAGTTCGTCACTGTGTCGATCACCGAAACCGTATCGTGCCCATAGTTCGACACATACAGATCCGCCCCCGCCAACGACGAATACCCCGGCCCCGCCTCCACCGGAATCGTGGCCATTACCACATTCCTCACCGTATCGATCACCGACACACTCGCCGAGTTCTCGTTGCTCACGTACAACATCGCTCCGGCCAGCGTCGCAAACAGCGGCCCCAACCCCACCCCAATCGTCGCCGTCACCTTGTTCGCCCTCGTGTCGATCACCGATACCGTACCGCCCGTCTCATCGCCGATATAAAGATTCGTCCCCGCCAGCACCGAAAACTTCGGCCCTGACCCGACAGCAATCTTCGCCGTCACCCGCTTCGTCGCCGTGTCCACCACAAAAACCGCATTATCGGCGAGGTCCGACGCATACAGATTCGTCCCTACCAGCGTCGTATACAGCCCGTAGTAGACATTCTTGGCCGCCGCCCCCACCGCCACCGTCGCCACAACTTTTTTCGTCTTCGTGTCGATCACCGACAGCGTATTGCCAAAGGTGTTCGACACCCACAACTCCGTGCCCACCAGCGTCGAGAAGATCGGCTGCTCGCCCACCCCAATGGTCGCCGTCACCCGATTCGTAGCTGTATCAATCACCGAGACGGTGTTTGCAGTCTGATTCGACCCATAAAGATCGGTGCCCACCATGGTCAAATACACCGGCTGCAGCCCCACCGGAATCGCTCCACCCGCCTTCCCCCGTGGAATCAGCGGGCGCACCGCCACCGCCGCAAAAAACACCAGGGAATAAGCCAGCACTCGGACGGCCAACCTTCTTTGCATGCCCCAGACCCAACTGCCCACATTTCCGTCCCGGCAGATACCCTGTCCCCAAGCATCAAACCATCCTGCGCGCTATGCTGGGAGCAGTGCACACGCCGGACGCTTGAGGAAAAATCATGGCCGCTGACGACGCCCGATCGCCAAATTCCAAGGCAGCCATCATTGCGCTCCTCGCCAGCGCGGTCTTCATCATCGGCGGCTCCATCCTCTTCGCCGCATACTCCCTCGGCTACCTCTCCACCGGCATCATCGTCTACAGCTACTTCGACAACGCAACCGGCGTCAAACCCGGAGCTGCCGTCAACGTCAACGGAGTCACCATCGGCACCGTCAAAGGCGTCACCATCAGCGCCGCGCCCGAGCGCCGGCTGACTCCCGTGCAGGTCACCATGGACCTGAAGCGGAAATATCAAAACATCGTACACGTCGATTCGCTCGCCGGCCTTACCGCCCTCGGCGCGCTCGCCGACACCGTCGTCGACATCGACAGCAAACACGCCACCGGGCCGCTCATCCAGGACGGAGACGAGCTGAGAACCCTCGCCACCCCCTCCGTGCTCAATCTCCACTCCACCCAGGAGACCGTCAAATCCCTCAACGCGCTCGAAGGCCGTTTCAACAACGTAATGGATACCCTCGAAACCGGAAAAGGTTCCCTCGGCCAGTTCATCGCCAATCCCGGCCTGGTGAACAACATCCGGGCTACCGTCGGTAAAGTTAATGATGCGACCGCCAAGCTCAGCAATCCCGACAGCACCGCCGGCAAGCTGATCAACAGCCACCAGCTCCAGGACAGATTCACCGCCATCGGCACCGACATGCAGGGCGTCTCCGCCTCCGTCACCAAAATCACCAACGGCCCGCTCCAGGCCAACATCTCCACCGCCTCAACTCATATCAACGCCATCACCGCGGGCCTCAACTCCGGGCAAGGAGCCGCAGGCATGCTGATGAAGAACCCGAAACAATTCTCAGACACCTTCGCCCAGGCCGGCGCACTCGTCACCAACTACACCAAAAACCCCGGCACAGGCGGCAACTTCGCAGCCGGCGGCGCCACCGCCGTCGACCTCCAGCAGTTGCAATCCCAGATCAACGAATTCACCACCATGTTCCGCAAAAACCCAAAAAAATACATCACGATCAAGTTCCGCGTCTTCTAGCCTTTCTTGATCATTTCAACCAAATCAACTATAATTTTGGTTGAAATGATTGGAGGCGAAGAAACATGGCCGTCTGGCAGCTTCAGGAAGCAAAGACCAAGCTCAGCGAAGTGATCGAGCAGGCCAACGCTAAGGGTCCGCAGATCATCACACGCCACGGCTCAGAGCGCGCCGTCGTCCTCTCCATCGCGGAATACCGAGCGCTATCCGCGCACAAGCCAGATCTCCGCGCCTACCTTCTCGGCGGCCCCAAAGTCGACAGCTTCGATGTGCCGCGCGACCCTGACCTGGGACGCGATGTGAACCTGTGAGCACTCACTACCTCCTCGATACCAACATCCTCTCCGAAACCCGCAAGCGCCACGCCGACGAGGACGTGCTCGCGTTCGTGGCCGACGCGCATCCGTCTACGTTCTACGTCAGCGTGCTCACGCTAGGCGAACTGCGTAAGGGAGTGGCCCTCAAGCAAGCGTCCGACCCCACCGCGGCAAGAAGCCTCGCAGCCTGGGTCGATGGCCTGGAATTCGGTTTCGCCGACCGTATCCTCGGCATCGACGCCGCCACCGCGCGCCTCTGGGGCGAACTCTCCGCCCAGCGTCCACGCCCAGTCATCGACACCCTCCTCGCCGCGACCGCAATCACGCACGGCCTCACCTTCGTAACTCGCAACACTGCGGACGTGGACGACATCGACGTAACCCTGCACAACCCATTCGCCAAATGATCCAGCCGCCATCGCACCCCACCATCTAAACTGAATCCACCCTGCGCCGCCGGGAGAAAGCCGCAATGCCCATCATCTCCAGACGCGATCTTCTAGCCGGACTAGCTGCGACCACCGCCGCCTCCGCCTTCATCGCCCACAGCCAGCCCCTCCAAACCGCCACCTCGTCAGCCGGCGACCGCACTCAACAAGCCGACGCCCTCCTCCAATACTTCGCCGCCAGCGCACCCCAACTCCTGCGCCCTCCCGGCGGAATTCTCCAGCACCCCAGCGTTTCGCCCAGCCTTCCCGGCAAGGAATACTCCACCCAGCTCTGGGACTGGGACACTCTCTGGACCAGCCAGGGACTCTTCCGTCTCGCCACGCTCCAGCACGACGACTCGCTCAAGCAGAAGCTCTGCGACCACGTCTCCGGCAGCCTCCTCAACTTCCTCGATCACGCCTCTCCCGACGGCCGAATCCCCATCATGATGACCACCACCGATGCGGACCCATTCCGCATCCTCGGATCCCACGGCGTCTCGCGCAATCAGGCCAAGCCCATCTTCGGCCAGCTCGGCCTGCTCGCCGCCGATCAGCGCGCCGACGTCGCCTGGCTCGCCCCGCACTTCGACACCATCCTCCGCTTCTACGACGCCTGGACCGCGCACAACACTTCGCCCATCGGCCTGCTCGTCTGGGGAGACGATGTCGCCATCGGCGATGACAACGACCCCACCACCTTTGGCCGCCCTTTCTTCTCCTCCGCCAATCTCCTGCTCAACTGCCTCTTCCACCAGGACCTGCTGGCCTCGGCCGAACTCGCCCGCCGCCTCAACCGCCCCCAGGATCACGACCGCCTCGCCGCCCAGGCCGCTACCCTCGCCCAGCAAATCCAGACCTACTGCTGGGACCCCCGCGACAGCTACTACTACTCAGCCGACGTCCAATGCGTCGACCGCCGCGCCGAGCTCATCCCCTCCGTGCGCCCCGGCATGGACATGTCCTGGAAGTCGCTTCCCATTCGGATTCAGATGTTTACCGGCTTCCTGCCGCTCTGGTGCGGCATCGCCTCGCAGGCCCAGGCCGATCAGTTGGTCAAGATCAACTACCTCGCCGACGACCGGCTCCGCGCCGCCTGGGGAGTTCGTTCGCTCTCCAACCGCGAATCCATGTACTCGCTCGCCTTCAGTTCCAACCCCAGCAACTGGCTCGGCCCCGTGTGGATCATCGTCAACTACTTCACTTGGAAGGCGCTCCAGCGCTATGGCTTCCACACCGAAGCCGACAATCTCGCCGCCAAAACCCTCGCCCTGCTCGCCGCCGATCTCAAGCTCAACGGCTCCCTCAACGAGTACTACCACCCCGACACCGGCGCAGCCCTAAGCCACAAGGGCTTCATGGACTGGAACCTCCTGGCCCTCGAAATGATCTGACCCCAGACCCTTGCTCCCCAGACTCCAACCGTTGAGGATTCGGCCGACATCCCCCGTCCGTGAAAATACTTCTTACCGGATCGCCGCCATGGCAGCCCTGAACAGCACTTCGAAATCCTCCGCCGCTCCGGGATTCTTCGCCAGCGCCGTCTCAATCGCCTTTTGCGCCACTGGCCGCGCGTAGCCCAGGTTTACCAGCGCCGATAGAGCGTCGTCGCCAGCCGGCCCATAGTGGGCCGAAGCCGTTGCCGGCTCGACCGCCATATCGTCCAGCTTGTCCTTCAGTTCCAGCACCACGCGCTCGGCGGTCTTCTTGCCAATCCCCGGAATCCGGGTCAGAGTGGCGTGATCTCCCCCGCGGATCGCCGTCACCAGCCGTGACGTATCGATCCCGCTGAGCACCGTGATGGCCAGCTTCGGCCCGATGCCCGAGATCGTCAGCAGCTTCTCGAACATTCGCTTTTCCAGCGGCTCGGCGAAACCGAATAGCGCCAGCGCGTCTTCGCGGACGTGGGTATAGATGTGCAGGCGCGCCTCGGCGCCCTCGGCCGGCAGCGACGTGAACGTGGCCACGGAGATAGTTGCGTCGTACCCGACCCCGCCGCACTCGACGATGGCCTGGCTGGGCGTCTTTGAAATCAACCGCCCGCGAAGGAAAGCAATCATTCCGACGATTGTACTTCCGCGTGCCGCACGCCGATGACAGAGGGCGGCCGCAGCGGCGAAAATCACAGGCAATCCGCAAAACGTAACCAGATCGCAACTATATGTTCATGGCTCGTTCACCGGACGTTCATCCCGCGTTTACCGGCCGCTGTTCGAATCCGATGCATACGATTGTTTCTTTTCAGTGCCGGCCGTGCCGGCTTGTCAGAAATAGAGGACTGATTTAGTCTGATATAAATACGACTAGGTTAGTCCTATATTTCTGTGCCGATTTGTGACCAAATCGCTGCGTGCCATCGAAGGGCCTTTCACAGCAAGTTTGCACCAGTTTCACCAGGAGGAAGTCCAGTATGTCCCTGCTCTCGCACCGTCTCGCCCGCCTCACCCTCTGCGCTGCACTGGCGTTGCCTGTGCTCGCTGTCTTAGTGCCGGCGCAGCTCCACGCCCAAACGGCGCCATCCCTCACAGGCTCCGTCGTCGACAGCAGGGGCGCGGCCCTCGCGTATGCGAAGATCTCTGTCCATTCGCCCGACGACAAGGTGACTCGCAGCACCGTAACCGATCAGACAGGTCGCTTCTCGCTCAGCTTGCCCGTGGGCGATTATATTCTTGACGCGGACGCTCCTGGGTTTGCGACCACGCATGAAGCCAGCGTGGTTATTGCTGCCGGCAAGCCTACGGAAATGACCGTTACCCTGCGCATCGGCAACCTGGAACAGATGGTCCAGGTGCAGGCCGACGCATCGAACTCCGTCGCCGCCCAGAATGCTCCCATGGATGCCCGCCTCGATGCCAGCTCCGCGCGCACCGAGATTACGTCGCATTTCATCGAGAACTACACCACCCCCACCGCGGACAACACCGAGATGATCTACTTCGCGCCCGGCACATTCTCGGTCAATCCCAACGGCAGCGGCCTGGGCGATTCGAAGAACTACTTCCGCGGCTTCTCCGACGGCAACTACGACATTACTTTCGACGGCATTCCTTACGAAGACACCAACTCGCCCACGCATCATTCCTGGGCTTTCTTCCCTTCTCCCTTCATCGGCAGCATCGACTTCGATCGCTCGCCAGGCTCCGCCTCGACCGTTGGACCCACGCCCTTCGGCGGCTCCATCAACATGCTTTCGAAGACGCTGCGCCAGAACACGGACATCATCGGATCGGTGAGCTATGGGTCTTGGAACACGATCCTTTCAGACGTACAGGTCAATTCCGGCGCGCTCGGCGCAAACAAGAAGACGCACTTTCTGGCCGACTTCAACCACCTGACATCGGACGGCTTCCAAACCTGGAACGCGCAGATGCGTTCGGCCGGCGACATCAAGGTCGAGTACCGGTTCAACGACGAGAAGATTCTGACCGGCTATAGCGGCGTCGGCATGCTCGATACCAATACGCCGAACGCCAAGGGACCGACGCGCACGCAGTACCTGGCGCAATACAACTACCTGCTGCAGAACAGCGATCCGACGCAGTTCAACTACGCGGGCTACAACTACTACCACATCCCCTCGGACTTCGAATACGTCGGCTTCATCACGCCGGTGGGCCGCGGATGGCACGTCGACACCAAGCAGTACACCTACAGCTATTACAACCAGCAGAACTACGCGACGCAGCCTTCCGGAAAGCTCATCACCACCGCGGTCTGCAGCCCCGGCGGCGTGGTATCCAAGTTGTGCGGCGTCGACAAGTTGAACAGCTACCGCAAGTATGGCGACATTACCACCGTCAGCCAGATATCGAAGCACGGCATCTTCCGGACCGGCCTCTGGTATGAGTGGGCGACAACCTCGCGCCACCAGATTCCTCAGGATCCCACCACCAAACTGGACAATCCGCTGCCAAACTTCAACGAAACCTTCTTCACCAACAGCTTCCAGCCATTTGCTGAGTACGAGTGGCACCCCAGCCTGAAGCTCACCGTTACCGGCGGTGCGAAGTTCTCGCGTTACACCTTCGATCTCACGCAGTATTCCGATAACGGAGGCGCCGTCGGTACTCTTCCGCCAGGAACGCCCGCCGTCTACCACTACGCGACGTTCAACACTGCTCTTCCTTCCGCGGACGTGAACTACCGCATCCACGACAATTGGTCGGCCTACGCGCAGTTCGCCACAGGCAGCCTCATTCCTCCATCCAGCGTCTTCGACGTTCCTAACGTAGTCGGCGGTGTGCTGGTCAATCCAATCACCGTGCTGCCCAAGCAGACCAAGGCCTGGACCTACCAGACTGGTTCGGTCTACAAGCAGAGCCGCTTCACGCTCGACGGCGACTTCTACTACGTGATCTTCGGCAACGGCTACACCGCATCGCCCGATCCCAACGCCTCCGGCGCCAACGAGTACCAGAGCTCCGGCAATTCCACCACCAAGGGCTTTGAAGGCGAAGCGAACATCTCGCTTACACACGGCCTGCTCGTTTATCTGAACGGAACCGTCGGCTCGGCGCACTATACCAGCCCAACCATCCTCACCGGCACATCGTCGGGCAACAAGTATTACATCAATCCGAACAACGGCGCGTGGGTGGCCAACACTCCGGCGAACAGCGAAACCTGGGGCCTGACATACACCGCGCACGGCCTCGACTTCGGCTGGCTCACGAAACGCATCGGTCCGATGTGGAACGACAACAAGGCGACAGTCGTCCTCAACTACACCGATGGCACGGTCTCAGGCAACACCAGCATCACCGCCAACCAGGTTATTCCCGTCAGTCCTTTTACCCTCTCCAATCTGTTCCTGAACTACAACGTCCATCAGATCCCACACTTCGGAGAATCGAAGCTGCGCCTCAGCTTCAACAATCTCTTCAACGCGCAAGGTATCACCGGCCTTACCGCTGCAACTGCTGGACAGACCTTCGTGCCCGCTGCCGGCGACACGATGACGTTGCTCCCCGGCCGCAGCATCACGATGACGTTTCAGCTAGGCTTCACCCGCGAGAAGTAACTTCCCTGCGGTTTCAGGAGCCTCAAGCGGTAGGAGAAGAGTTATTCGTTGCTGGTTGTTCGTTGTTCGTTGTTAGTTGATAGAACAAAATCCGTGCAGGCTTAGGCTCAATCGCCAACGCCTGCACGGATTTTCTTTTCCCGGAGCGTAACTCCAAGTGGAGGTTAGAGCCCCGGCATCTGCTTTTCAACTAACAACGAACAACCTGCAACTAACAACTGCTCTTAGAAAGTAAGCGACAGCGACATCTGTATCTGCCGCGCGCTTCCAATCGTATGCGTCACCACGCCCAGGTCGTACGGGCAGTTATAGAAGCTCCCAGGAACCGTGCCGTCCGGATTGGCGGTACAGTTTCCCGGCAGCACCGGCGTGCCGACCACCGGAAACGCGTTGTAGTTTTCGTTCTGCGAAACCTCGTTGCCGGGTACG
Organism: uncultured Acidobacteriaceae bacterium; assembly: GCA_963822225.1. Taxonomy (GTDB): domain Bacteria; phylum Acidobacteriota; class Terriglobia; order Terriglobales; family Acidobacteriaceae; genus Edaphobacter. Next base: position 415,691 of record CAWGGW010000007.1, read on the forward strand.
TCGAAGCTCGAAGTATTCGTCAGGTTGTAGACATCGAACGTGTACTTCAGCGAGTAGCGCTCCGTGAAGCTGGTCATCTTCACCAGCGAAGCATCCGAGCGCTTCTGGAACGCCTGGCGGAAGATGTTGCGCTGCCCGGTGGTAAATCCCGACTCGAAAGGATCGTTCGCCGGAACGCCATTGGTGCCCGGCGCAATCAGTGGAAGCGTGAAGCAGCTCGCCTTGAGAGCGACATCGTCGACGCCGAACGCGCCCGATTTGCCTGTCTTCGCATTCTTCGCCGTGCAGCCCTGCGCCAGCGGCACAATCGGATTCGTAATGCCGTTCGCAGTCGAGTAGTACGCGCTTCCAATCGCGCCCGAGTAATCGATCACCGAGTAAGGCTGGCCGCTCTGCAGCACCGTCAGCCCCACCAGGGACCATCCGTCCGCGGCATAGCCTTCCAGGCTGTGCTTGTTGCCAACCATGTCCGGCACCTTGAACACGTAGCTGAAGTTCAGCACATGCGTGCGATCGAAATCCGCCGACGCATATCCATCGCGCAGATTCAGGGGATTGTTGCCGTTGTAGAACAGTCCCAGTCCGCTCTGCTCGTCCAGCGCATGCGAGTAGGTATACGACAGGCCCACCTGCACGCCGTGGCTCATCCGCTTGTCCACATGCACGTTCAGCGCGTTGTACGCATCCACGCCTGCCGCCCTGTAGGAGATCGATTCAGCCGCATATCCAATATAAGGAACCCGCAGATCGACGTTGCCGCCCTCGTAATTCGCCAGGTAGGGCGTGCCGTTGGGCAGGTTGATCGGCCCGGCGTAGTTCGGATACGACACCTGGTAGCCGTAGCTGTAAATCTGCTGATACTTCGTTCCCGCCAGCGCAGGCTTCGAAGCGGTCGCGAAGTTCGGCTGGTTGAACGGCACCGGAATCACCTGGTGACGCCCGAGATTGCCCACATAACCGATGTCGATGGCAAGATCGTTGCGCGGCTGCCATTGCACATCCAGCGTGTAGTTATAGGTGTACGGCAATTTGTTCGTGCGATCGTACACGCCCAGCGAAACCGGCTGGCCATTGTTGATGATCTGCGCCGTTCGGAGTCTGCGCCGTCGTCGGGCAAAGTCCCGGTACGCCCGCGTAACCCTGGTTCACAATGCTGCAGGCATTCGGCAGATAGTTGCTCAGGTCCGAAGCCTTGGGATTTACAGGCGCAGGCAAAGGCACCGTGCCGTAAGGATTCTCCAGGTTGCCTTCGGTGTTGCTGCCGCCGCAGGTTGGAATGTAGCCGTCGTAGAAGAACAGTGTCGCCGATGGGCAACTCGTCGCATTCACAAACGGAAGCTGCTGGTTCACGCCGAAAGGCCCGCCAGTCACCGTGCCAATCGCATACCCCGGCGAGAAGTAGCTGAACAACTCGCCGCGGTCGTAGTACATGCCGAAGCCCGTCCGCACCACCACCTTGCTGTGGAACATCTCCGGCTGCCACGCCGCGCCCAGCCGCGGAGCAATGCCCCATTGCCGTCCCGTAAGCGTAGTGTTGCTGACGCCGGATGTCCCGTTCGTATTGTTGCCCGCGATAATCAACCCCGGATTCAGAATGGTGTCCGACGACGTGCTGTAGTTGTACAAACTGGGATCGAAGTTGAATAGGCGGCCATACTTCTCGCGTCAGTCCTCCGTCCCAGTCGTAGCGCAGACCCGCCGTCAGCGACAGAGTCGGCGTTACCTGGAACTTGTCCTGCACATACGTTCCCACCTGGTTCGCGCGATAGTACCGGTTGGCATTGCCTTGCAGGAACGAGCTGACATAGAAACCCGTTGACGAATTGCCCGGCGTCACCAACCCCTGCGCAAACGCGCTGAAGTCGTCCGTCGCCACCGTGCCCGCGTTGGTCCGCTTGTCGATGGTGTTCAGTTGCGTATAGCTGTAGCTCGCGCCAAAGCTCACCGTGTGCCGCCCCAGCGTCCACACCGCATCGCCCGAGGGCTGCCAGCGATTCTGGAACGCGCCCGTGTTGGACGACTGCCCCTCCGCGTTCGGCCCGATGTTCAGGATGCCGGTGCTCACACCCGCCTCATACGCCGTGTCGCCCAGAACGTTATAGATGGATACGCCCGGAAAGTACTTCGACCCGAACTCGTTGATCGAACCCGTCCCATACTTGCCGCCAGGAATCGCGCTCGGCCCGAACGGCTGCTCGTTGTCGCTCCACGTCTTCTCCCGGATGAACCCCAGCGTCTGCGTCGTGCTCAGGTTCGACTTCACCAGGAAAGTATTCGTGATCGATGCAACCTGCGCGCCCGAGTCAAGATGCTGCGTGAATCCGGGTACGCTCGAAAACGCGTACGGCGCCAGCGTCGGATCGTGCTGGTAGTAGTACTTCAGCGCCAGCGTGTCTTTCGCCGTCGCGTTGTAATCCACATCCGCCACCAGCATGTCCGCCTTGAAGCGACCCGTGCCCGGCAGGAAAGCGTCAAACTGCTGCGCCCCGCCCAGCGTCGCCGAACTGGTGTCGTTCGGAATCAGCCACTTGCCCGGCTCCCCCGCGAGCGATGGCGAGTTGAACAACTGCAGCACCCCCTGATCGATCTGCGAGGCCGTCACGCCCGCGCCGCCGAACGAAGTGGTCAACGGTCCATCCGCCAAACCCGATGGCGTCCGGTTGGTATCCGAAAGCCCCACCGGAACATTCAGAAAGCTGTCCCCAATCTCCTGGTCCGACACATGCAGATGCTGATACGACACATAGCCGAACAGCTTGTCCTTGATGATCGGGCCGCCCACCGTGCCGCCCAGCACATAACGATGCAGCTCAGGATTCTTCAACGGCGCCGGCACGTCGGCCGACTGCTTGAAGAAGAATGGCGCCGCATTAATCCAGTTCGTCCCGCGATGAAAATACGCAGTCCCATGCAGCGCGTTGGTTCCCGTGCTGGTGCTCATGTCGATATGCGCGCCCGACGTCGAACCCTGCTGCGCGTCGTACATCGAAGCGTTCACCCGAACCTCTTCAATCGTCTCCGGAGCAGGCGTCGGAATCGCGTTGCCGATCGACAGATACACCGAAGCCGTAGACTGAATCACGCCCGCGCCACCCTGGCTGGTCGAAACGCCCGTCGAATTGATCACCCGTGCCGAGCCCACCGAACTCGTGCTCTTGCCATTGAACAGATTGCTCGCGTCCACGCCATTCAGCGAAAAGCTGTTCGAAGTATCGCGCTGCCCGTTCGCCCAGATCGGAGGATTTCCCAGGCCCGCCAGCGCGCCCGTTCCCTGCGTCAGCTCCGCGCTCACGCCCGGCGACAAAATCGCCGTGCCCAGTGGCGAACCCGTAGGCAGCGGGATGCTCGCAATCTGCGCCTTGTCCAATACATAGCCGTTGGTCGTATCCACCGCATTCATCAGCGGACTCGCGCTAACCGTCACAGACGTCGACACCGCGCCCACCTGCAGGGTCAGGTTCAGCGTCGCCGTGCGGTCCGCCTGCACCGCAATGTCCGGCAACTTCTGCGTCTGGAACCCGTCATGCGTTACCGTGATGTTGTAGTGCCCGATGGGCAGGTTCGCAAACGCGTAATATCCGTTATCGCCGGACTTCTGCGTGCGCTTCAGCCCTGTCTCCTGCCCCACCGCCTCCACCACGGCGCCGGCCAAAGTGCCCCCTTGCGCATCCGTCACCACACCGGTGATACCGCCCGTCGTCTGCTGTGCGCGGGCAGCAGAAACCAGAAAAAGACCGACTGCAAATACTGCTATCAGGCGGAAGATACACTTCGGCATCGACATGGTAATGTCTCCTGGGAAATATGTCAGCGGCCGGGACGGGGTTGCGTTCCGGGCCATTGAGTCAGGTTCTTTGGATCTGGATAGTTGCCACGATTGTTACAAAACAGACATAAGGAACCCATGAGGATTTGGCCAGATCAGCAGTCCCAAACTGCCATGAACCGACCTGAAAAGAAGGCATTTATGACCCCACCAACAAAGCGGCGGAGGGCCATCGCGAAAAGTACGCGGTCTCCGCTGCCCAAAGACGTGCGCCGCGGATTGGAGTTGCCCAATCGCCGTATCGTCAGGTACGACGGCTGCTAACTGTGTATGGGCAGTTGGGGTGATCGATGACGAGGACGTAAACGGAACCTCTGGTGGGTTCGAGTTTGCCGTCTTCGCCAAAAACCTCTGCGATTTCGGGCCAAAATTCGTGTGTCAAATTCAAGAGCCAGCTAACCCCATGACTCATAAGGAAGATAGACTTGGCATTTTAGTTATGTCCACCGGCCTATATTAGAAGTAGATAGTAAAAAAAGGCCCAGACGCGCGGTCCGGGCCTTTTCATTCAAATGGGGGAGGGCCTGGTGTTGTCGATCTCGACAACACCCTACATAACAAGCTTAGTTTCTGTACTTTGGGTATATACCCCCGGGGGGGAGGGGGTATCCCGAGACTACTTCGCCGGAGCCGCCTTGTCCAGATCCAGATTCAGTTCCAGGACATTCACCCGCGGCTCGCCCAGCAGGCCAAACTGCCGCGGAGTAACATGCGCCGCCACCAGCGACTTCACCTGGTCCTCGGACAAGTGCCGCTCCGAAGCCACGCGAGCCACCTGGTAATAAGCCGCCGCCGGAGTAATGTCCGGGTCCAGCCCCGAAGCCGAAGCGGTAGCCAGATCGATCGGCACCGGACCATTCGTCCCCTTCGGATTCAGCGTCTGCACCGTGGCCGCGACGCGAGTCGCCAGCGCAGCATTCGTCGGAGCATAATTCGACCCGCCCGAATTCGAAGCATCATATCCGTTGCCCGAACCCGCCGCCGAAGGCCGCGACCAGAAATATCCCGGCCCATCGAACGCCTGCCCGATCAGCCGCGAGCCCGACCAGCGTCCCATCCGCGCGATAGATCAACGAGCCATCCGCCTGCCTGGGAAACAGAACCCGCGCCAGCCCAGTTACCACCAGCGGATAACCAATCCCCAGTAGCACCGCCGTAATCACCGTATACAAAATCGAAGTAACAATATGCTTTTTCATCGCTCTTCCCTCGAAAACTCTTGCGGTCGTCATTCTGACTCGCAGAGTCAGAATCTCCGTATTTGCCTTTGCACTTCCCTCGAACCTCGAACCTTGAACCTCGCACCTAGACCAAATGCACCGCCGCAATCAACATATCGATCGCCTTGATCCCAATAAACGGAGCCACAATGCCGCCCAATCCATAAACCCACAAATTCCTTCGCAGCAACGCCGCAGCCGACATCGGCCGATAGCTCACGCCACGCAGCGCCAGCGGAATCAGCGCAACAATAATCAGCGCGTTGAAGATCACCGCCGAAAGAATCGCCGACTCCGGCGAGCGCAGATGCATGATGTTGATCACGCCCATCGCCGGAAAAGCCACCATGAACATCGCCGGGATGATAGCGAAGTACTTCGCCACATCGTTCGCAATCGAGAACGTAGTCAGCGCGCCGCGCGTCATCAGCAACTGTTTCCCGATGCCGACAATCTCGATCAGCTTCGTCGGGTTCGAATCCAGATCCACCATGTTGCCGGCCTCTTTCGCCGCCTGCGTGCCCGAGTTCATCGCCACGCCTACGTCGGCCTGGGCCAGCGCCGGTGCGTCATTCGTTCCATCGCCGGTCATCGCAACCAGCTTGCCCTGCGCCTGCTCGCGCTTGATCAGGTCCATCTTGTCCTTCGGCTTCGCCTCCGCCAGGAAGTCGTCCACGCCCGCCTCGCGCGCAATCGCCGCCGCAGTCAGAGGATTGTCGCCCGTGATCATGATCGTCTTGATGCCCATCGCGCGCAGTTGCTCGAAGCGCTCCTTCATGCCGCCCTTCACGATGTCCTTCAGATGAATCACGCCCAGCGCACGGCCATTCTCCGCAACCACCAGCGGCGTTCCACCCTGACGCGCAACCGCGTCAACGGTCGCTCGTACTTCGTCCGGAAGAATCGATCCGTTCTCAACCAGGTACTTTGCAATCGCGTCCGCCGCACCCTTGCGAATCGACCGCCCTTCCATATCGATGCCCGACATCCGCGTCAGCGCGCTGAAGGGAATGTACTCAACGTTCAGATTCGCCAGCTCGCGCCCGCGCAGTCCGTACTGCTCCTTCGCGAGAACTACAATGGAGCGACCTTCCGGCGTCTCGTCCGGCAAGCACGACAACTGCGCCGCATCCGCCAGTTCTTCGCTGCTCACACCAGCCGCAGTCAGAAACTCCGAAGCCTGCCGATTGCCCAGCGTGATCGTGCCGGTCTTATCCAGCAGCAGCGTATTCACATCGCCCGCCGCTTCAACCGCACGTCCGCTCACAGCCAGCACATTGTGCTGAACCAAACGATCCATGCCCGCAATACCGATCGCCGAAAGCAGCCCGCCAATCGTCGTAGGAATCAGGCAAACCAGCAGCGAGATCAGCACAAACGCCGTCTGCGGCGCACCCGAATAAACCGCATACGGCTCCAGCGTAACCACCGCAAGCAGAAAGATAATCGTCAAGCCCGCAAGCAGAATATTCAGCGCAATCTCGTTCGGCGTCTTCTGCCGCTCCGCGCCTTCCACCAGCGCGATCATGCGATCCAGAAACGTCTCGCCCGGATTCGCCGTGATGCTGACAATGATCACGTCGCTCAGCACGCGAGTTCCGCCGGTCACAGCCGAGCGATCGCCGCCCGCCTCGCGAATCACCGGAGCAGACTCGCCCGTAATCGCCGACTCATCCACCGACGCGACGCCTTCAATCACCTCGCCGTCGCCCGGAATCATGTGGCCCGCAACCACGCGAACCTTGTCGCCGACGCGCAAGTGCGAGCTGGGAATCTCTTCCACCTCGCCATTCGCCTTCAACTTGTACGCCGTCGTCTCCGACTTCGCCTTGCGCAGCGCATCGGCCTGCGCCTTGCCGCGGCCTTCCGCCATCGCCTCGGCGAAGTTCGCAAACAGCACCGTGAACCAAAGCCACAGCGTGATCTGCAGATTGAACGCAAAGTGGCCACCGCCTTTGAACAGCAACATCGTCGTGACAACGCTGCCGACTTCGACCACGAACATCACCGGGTTCTTCGCCATCTGCATCGGGTTCAGCTTCTTCAGCGAATCCACTGTCGCCCGCTTCACAATCGCCGGATCAAACAGATTCCGCTTGCCCCCGCCCGAACGGCCGCCCCGACCACCGGCCGCGCTGCCGCCCGCCTCGACTGCATCCTGCAGCGGCACTTCCGCCACGGCACTCATCTTCATCGGCTCGCTCATCATTCCACTCATCGCAATCTCCCTCATAACCTTTGCCGCGTCATTCTGACTCGCAGAGTCAGAATCTCCGTATTTGCCTCTCGTTGGACCTAGCTGAAGCTCGTTCCCGCACGCAGCAGCAAATGCTCCAGAATCGGCCCCAGACTCAACGCCGGGAAGAACGTCAGCGCACCAACAATCACCACAACGCCAACCAGCAGCGTCGAGAACAAAGTCGACGTAACCGGGAACGTGCCCAGCGACGGCGGTGCAATCTTCTTGGCCGCGAGGTTGCCCGCAACCGCCAGCATCGGCACCATCATCAGGAAGCGCCCGGCCAGCATGGTGATTCCCAGCGTCGTGTTATACCAGTGCGTATTCGCGTTGATCCCCGCAAACGCCGACCCGTTGTTACCAGCCGCCGACGTATACGCATACAGGATCTGCGACAAGCCATGCGGCCCGTGGTTCGACAAACTCGAAGTCCCAAAGCTCGGCGACAGCACCGCGATCGCAGAGAACCCAAGGATCACCACCGGAAAGATCAGGAAGTAGAGCATCGACATCTGCACGTCGTATGCCTCCACTTTCTTACCCAGGTATTCCGGCGTTCGGCCCACCATCAGCCCCGCGATAAATACCGTCAGGATGACGAAGATCAGCATGCCGTACATGCCCGCGCCCACGCCGCCGAAGATGATCTCGCCCAGATGAATATTCGCCAGCGGCACCAGCCCGCCCAGCGGCATCAGCGAGTCATGCATCGTATTCACCGCGCCGCAGCTTGCATCCGTCGTCACGGTAGCGAACAGCGCGGAGTTCGCAATGCCGAAGCGAACCTCCTTGCCCTCCATGTTGCCGCCCGGAGCCATCATGGAAACATGCTGATCGACGCCATGCAGCAGCGGATTCGGCTGCGCCTCCGCCCAGTAGCAAGTCAGCACGCCGGCGAACCACAGCACGCTCATCGCGCCAAACACCGCCCAGCCATGCTTCGGCGAGCCAACCATCGTCCCCAGCGTCACGCACAGTCCGCCGGGAATCACAAAGATGGAAAACATCTCCAGCAGGTTCGACAGCGGAGTCGGGTTCTCGAACGGATGCGAGGAGTTCGCATTGAAGAAGCCGCCGCCGTTCGTGCCCAGCATCTTGATCGCTTCCTGCGAGGCCACCGGCCCCTGCGCCGATCGTCTGGGTTGTAACCGTAGACGTTACAGGCTTTCCATCTGTGCCTGTAGTAGTTACAGTTTGCTTTTCGACCAGCGTAGCCGTGTCGTACGGCTTGAAGTTCTGGATCACGCCCTGCGAAACCAGCGCCAGCGCATACACCAGGCACATCGGCGCCAGCACCCACAGCGTGCCGCGCGTCAGGTCGACCCAGAAGTTGCCCAGCGTCTTCGACTCGCGCCGCGAAATGCCGCGGATAAACGCGATCGCCAGCGCCATGCCCACGCCTGCCGACCAGAAATTATGCGTCGCCAACCCGAACATCTGGGTCAGGTAGCTCATCGTCTGCTCCGGCACATACGCCTGCCAGTTGGTATTGGTCGTAAACGAAGCCGCGGTATTCCACGCAAGATACGGCTCAACCCCGGCGAAGTGCTGCGGATTCCAGAAAGGAATCGCGTGCTGCAGACGCTCCACCGCATAGGTCAGCAGCATCGTCGCCAGCGAGAAGATCAGCATCGCCACGTGCATACTCGGTCCAGCGCATCTCCGCGTTTTCGTCGACGCCAGTGACGCGATAGAGCAGCCGCTCCACCGGGCGCAACACCGGGTCCAGCCACGTCTTCTTGCGCTCGTACACCCTGGCCATGTAGAGCCCCATCGGCTTCGCCGCCAGCAGTACCAGCGCAAAGAAGACACCAATTTGTAACCAACCGTTCGAGGTCATCAGAATTTCTCCGGACGCAACAGCGCAACTACCAGGTAGACCAGCAACGCGCCGGTCAGGATGAGGAGAAGAATGTTCTCAAGCATCGTGGCGCCCTCCCTTCGTCAACGACTGACAGCCGTTGACATACCAGACCGCGATCACAAAGAAGACAACCGACGCGGCGACAAAGATTAGATCGCTCATAACTCGAACTCCTGAGGCTATCTGGGTCGCGCTCGCTGGAGCGCGGCCCCGAATCGCCGTGGATCCCGCACCACCAGGAGAGGCACGGCAGGATCACTTCATCGAGTGTGTCCCCGACCGCTGTAGGAAAGCCGTAGAAACAGCGTTAAGAAGTTGTAAGTTGCTGGCCGCTGACGGCTGATAGCTGATTGTTAGTTGTTACTCGCAAAAAGCCGGGTGCCCCACATCTCGCACCTGAGATGTGGGTTCACCGCCATCACTCTTCGCCTGGATTACCCTTCCGCACTGCCGCGCGGACTCAGCCGGTACCCCACCCAAGGCTCGCTCAGAATATAAACCGGCTCGCCACCCTTACTCGCATCCGGCTCAATCTTCTTCCTCAGTTGCGCCACCAGCACCCGCAGATACTCCGGCTGATCCACGCCCGCCGCTCCCCACACCGCGCGCAGCAGCGTCTTATGCGTCAGCACGCGTTCGGAGTTGCGCAGGAAGTACAGCAGCAGGTCGAACTCCTTCGGCGTCAGGTGTACTTCAACGTCGCGCACCATCACCTGGTGCCGCTCCACGTCGATACGGAAGTCGCCCAGTTCAATCAGGTTGTCCTCGGTGTCATGCTCCGCGGCCACCCGCCGCGCCTGCACGCGCACCCGCGCCAGTAGCTCCTGGATGCTGAAGGGTTTGGTAATGTAGTCGTCCGCGCCTTCATCCAGCGCCGCGACTTTGGATGCATCGTTGCTGCGCACACTCAGCACGATGATCGGCACCTGTGCCCGCTCGCGAATCGCCCGCGTCAACTCGATCCCGTCCATCCCCGGCATCGCAAGATCGGTTATTACCAGCTCCGGCTTCGTCTTCAGGAACTGTTCCAGCGCCGTCGCGCCGTCCTGCGCCACCGTCACCTCGTGCCCATTGCTCTGCAGCGAAGTGCGCAGCACCCGCGTAATCTGCGGCTCATCGTCAACAATCAATATCCGCATGCCCCGCCCATCCTTACCACACTGCCGTCACCACATGGAGCCGTCATTCTGACTCGAAGAGTCAGAATCTCCGTATTTGTCTTTCTCAACTCACAGCTAACGACCAGCAACTAACAACTTCACTACTTCGCTGTCTGCGTCACAATATGCACATCCACGTGCGGAGCATTCGACATAAACTGCCCCAGCGCATGATAGTACAAATACTGCTTCCACCCCTTCACCGCGCTGCGCCCGAAGATCACCTGCGTAATCCGGTTCTTCGCAATGTACTCCGCGGTCGTTGCCGGAACGCTCCTTCCCTTCAGCCGAATCACCCGTGCGCCCACGTTCTCGGCAAACTGAACATTCGCCTCCAGCGAGCGTAGCCGCTCTTTATCCTTCGCATCGTCCTCGCTCTCCACGTGCAGCACAAAGAACTCGCCATTCATCGCCTCGGCCATCCGAGCGCCGCGCGCAATCAAATCGCGCGACTCCGGATTCGCGCTGATGCACACCGCCACGCGCTCGGCGATCTGCCAGTGCCCGCTCAGCTTCTTCTGCGTAACGTAGTCGTCCAGCGTGCGATCCACCGCGCGCGTTACGCGCTGCAGTGCCATCTCCCGCAATGCAATCAAATTGCCGCGCCGGAAAAAATTCTGCAGTGCCCGCTCCACCCGTTCCTGCGGATAGATATCGCCGCGGCTCATGCGGTGTACCAGCGCCTCAGGAGTCAGATCGGCCAGCACCACTTCATCCGCGCGGTCCAGCACCCAGTCCGGGACCGTCTCCCGCACCGTGATACCGGTCAGGCTCTGCACTCGCGGAGTAATGCTCTCCACGTGCTGAATGTTCAGCGTCGAAAGCACGTCGATCTCCGCCTCCAGCACCTGCAGCACATCCTGAAATCGCTTGGTATGCAGCGAGCCTTCGATATTCGTGTGCGCCAGTTCGTCGATCAGCACCACCTCGGGCTTGCGCGCCAGGATCGCATCCACATCCATCTCTTCGAACAGCGTGCCCTTGTACTCGATCAGCTTGCGCGGCACCGCCTCCAACTGCGAGGCCAGTTCGGCCGTGCGCGAGCGCCCGTGCGTCTCCACAATGCCGATCACCACATCTTCTCCGCGGCTCTTGCGCCGAATCGCCTCGCTCAACATGCTGAAGGTCTTGCCCACGCCCGGCGCGTATCCCAGAAACACTTTGAAGCGCCCGCGCTTCTGCCCCTCCGCGGCAGCAAGCCACTCGTCCGGAGTCTTGATGTGGGGCTGTCCTGTGCTCATCGTGCCTGCCTTAACCCTTCTGCTGCCAAAGTTACGCGACACACTACCGCATCTTCCAATTCTCTCCCGCGCAACCCGCGGAAGTAGTTAAAAGATCGTAAGTGAAGTTGCATCGCATCGCTCGGTCTATACAATTTCGACTGTGTACACGCGGCGCATGATCGAGGCAGCACGTTGGCTTGCCATCGCCATCGCACTCGCCGCCATCGTCGCAGCCTTCCGCCACTTCGCCAGCACCAGCGACACCACCGTCGCGCTTGCCATGCTGCTTCTGGTTCTTCTGCTCGCCGGCAACTGGGGACTTCGCTACGCCGTCGGAGCGTCCATCGCGTCCACCCTGCTGTTCAACTACTTTTTCCTTCCGCCCGTCGGCACGCTCACCATCGCCGACACGCGCAACTGGGTCGCGCTGTTCGCCTTCCTCGGCACCGCCATCTACGCCAGCCACCTCGCCAATCGCATCCGCGAGGAGTCCGACGAGGCCAACGCTCGCCGCATGGAGTCCGAGATGCTCTATCGCCTCGGCCGCCAGTTGCTGCAGCCGGAGAGCGTCGCGCAGCTCTTCAACTTCATTCCCTCCTCGGTCGCCAACGCCTTCAACTCGCCCGCCGTCACGCTCTACATCGCAGACGGCGAACGCATCTACCTCTCCGATCCCAAGTACATCTCCAGCCCCAAAATCGCATGGAAGCCCAGCGAGGCGGCCGATCCCGCCTGCGCCGACCGCACCCGCGCAGAGATCGATTCGCGACCTGCGCGAAGGCATGCTGATGCCCATCTTCCGCCCGCCCGCCGACGGCTGCCCGACCACCATCCCACTGCGCATCGGCGTGCGTCCCAGCGGAGCGCTGCTGTTGGAAGGCATCACGCTCTCTCGCGAATCCATGGAAGCCCTCAGCGGACTCGTCTCGATGTCGATCGAGCGCGCCGGCGCACTCGAAAGCTCGGCCCGCTCCGAAGCCGCCAAGGAGACCGAGCGGCTGCGCACCGCGCTGCTCGACTCCGTCACCCACGAGCTGCGCACGCCGCTTACATCCATCAAAGCGTCCATCACCGCGCTGCTCTCGCAGCCCTCGCTCGATGAGCGGTCGCGCAAGGAACTCCTCACTGTGATCGACGAAGAGTCCGACCAACTCAACCACCTCATCGAGCAGGCCGTCGAGATGGCGCAGCTCGACGCCAACAAAGTGCAGCTCGAACTGAAGCCGCTCTCAGTCGCATCGCTGGTCGAAGATGCAGTCGCCCAAACCCGCGCTGCGAACCCATCCCGCGAGATCCGCGTCTCGCTCTCGCAATCACTGCCACGCGTCATCGCCGACGCTGCCTGGATCGAAAAAGTGCTGCTCAACCTGCTCGCCAACGCGATCAAATACTCGCCGCCCAACCAGCCCATCTTCGTCTCTGCCGATCCGCAGGGCGAGATGCTCGCCATCTCCGTCGCCGACCGCGGCGCAGGCATCGATCCACTCGAGCAAGGCATGATCTTCGATAAGTTCTACCGCGGACAAGGCCAGCGCAGACGCGTCTCCGGCACCGGCATGGGTCTCGCCATCGCCCGCGCCATCGTCACCGCCCACGGCGGCCACATTGGAGTCACCAGCCAGCTAGGCCACGGCTCCGTCTTCACCTTCACCCTCCCCATCGCCCGCCCATAGCGCCACAAATCCGGGTGCCCGTAGCCTGCCCTGAGCTTGCCGAAGGGTTCGACGCAGTCGACCATGGGGTTACTCCCAGCGAATGCCGTCATTCTGGCGAAGCCAGAATCTCGGTAGTTGTCTTTTCGGAGTAGCAGCGGGCTTCAGCCCGCGGTAAACACACCCAATAAGCCCGGGCTTTAGCCCCGGCGACCTGGGCTTCAGTTATCATCGCTGGCGGGCGGCTTTGTGAAATTCGCGCCCGCACAAGGAAGAGCCTTTAGTGCACATCGATTATCAAGTCAGTCAGCAGGATTACGTCAGCGCAGCCATACTCGCACTTCGCAAGGGCCGAATCACTGCCAAAATCCGCTATTACTACTTCTGTGCATTCGTGATTTTCTGGCTCGTCGCAACGCTAAGCTCATCGCGGTCCGAGGGACATTGGAACTTCGCCGACATCATAGCTGGCTTGAGCATTTTCCCGTTTCTCGCGTTCATTCTGTGGGTGACACACCTCAAGTTTGGCCGTGAATTCCGAAACAACCCCAGCCTCCACGGCATTCATCAACTCGACGCCACCGAGTCGGGCATGCGGATCGCATCCACCGAATCGGAGACCCGGTCCACCTGGAAGACTTACTCCAAGTTCGCCGAGAATTCGAAGGTCTTTATTCTCTTCCATCCTGGAAACAAGACCTTCATCCCGATCTCCAAAGACGCGATGAACGCCGAACAGGTCAGCGAACTTCGTAACATCTTCAAGACCAGCCTCGCCCGATAATTTGGCTGTCCCATCTCACGGCTCTCAACGCTCAGAACCGCCGCATTCCTGTTCCAATCCGTCGTCGCGAGTGTTCTTCGTAGCCTCGACGCGTCTCCACGCCAAGACCTCTTTTACAGCTTGCGCCTGTGCTTCCTCGAAGATTCCTTCCTCTTTGAGGAAGTCGTCGATGCTTGAACCCATTCCTTTATCGCTCATCACTCCAACTCTCTGGCCCACCCAACCGTCTTCAACTAACAACCAGCAACTACCAACTAACCACTTACCACTACGCCTTCCCCGTAATCAAAAACTGCTCAATCTTCCCATCGGGCCACGTATACGTATTCATAACCAGCGTGGTCCCATTCGCAAACACCACGCGATACTCCCCAAACGTCATCCCTCCGCGCAGAGCAGTCCGCGTGCGATACACCGACTTCACGGCGCCCAGCGGAGCCACCGTAGCCTTGAAGTCCGCCAGCGCATCCGCGGAGAAATACGCATTGCAGTTCGCGGTAAACAGTGTCCGGTCGATCTTCCCCTGCGCGAATCCCGCCAGAATCCCCGGCAGCGCCGCCGCAACGGCATCCGGAGCGGCCTCCGCCGTCACCGCCGCAGGCAGCACCATCGCCGTCACCTGGGCACCAATCGTGGCCGCCGCGCCGGACGCGACCTCATTGGTCAGGACGACGATCGCAACTTTGTCGTCGGGGAAGACGATGTTCTCGGCCACGTAGCCGCCCACCTCGCCGCCGTGCTCCAGCCGCAGATGCCCGTTCGGCCGCGCCGCCTTCACACCCAGCCCATACCCGGTATCTTTACCATCTTTGGTTACAAATGGAGTTTCGAACTGCTTGTAACTCTCCGGCTTCAGGATCGACTGGTTGATAATCCCCAGGTCCCACTTCAGCAGCGTAGCCGCGGGCATCGCCAGCTCGCCATCGCCGAAGTACCACCCCGGAGCCTCCAGCGGCAGCACCCGCGGAACCTGCAGCGCATAGCTGATGTACCCCGTCGTCTTCAGCCGATCGCGGTCCGTATACGCATTGAACGCGGCGTCGCCCAGCCCCGCCGGGTCCAGCACATGCTCGCGCAGATACTGATACAGCGGCTCGCCTGTCACCTTCTCCACAATCAGCGACAGCAGCACGTAGTTCGTATTCGAGTACTGCCACTGGGTTCCCGGCTCGAAGTCCAGCGGCTTGCCCGCCCACTCCTTCACCGTGTCCGCCGGATTGCGCGGCTGGTACCACGCGGGAATCGAATAGTCCTGCGGCGCGAAGTCCTCGATACCCGGACGTCATCGTCATCAGGTTCCTCAGCTTCACATCCTTCGCCTGTGTCAGCGCAGGAAAATACTTCGCCACTGGATCGTCGATCGACAGCTTCCCCTGCTCCTGCAGCAGCAGCACCGCGGTCGAAGTGAACTGCTTCGAGATCGATCCAATCGGATATGCCATCTCCGGCGTCGCGGGCATCGGCGGCGCAATCCGCGCCATCCCGAACGCCCGCGTGTACGCCACCTTGCCATCCACCACAATGCCCACCGACGCCGAAGGCACGCCAGTAGCCTGCAGCACGCTCTCCGCAATCGCCGCCACCTGCTTCTCGGCATCGGGAGTCAGTTGAGCCTGCGCCACACTCGCAATGCACAGAAGAATCGCAACAGTAAATAGCCGCATAAGTCGGCAGAATACATCGAACCGGGTGCCCCATGCTCGACAAAGTCGATCCTCGGGTTGTTCGCCCATCCAACCCGCCCCGCGCGATTATCGCCACGACCCCACATCTCAGAATCGAGATGTGGGGCACCCATGGGCGTTGGCGCCGCATCCCAAATTTTTCTCTCGCCCTGTAATCCCCACGGGTGTATACCCGTCTATTGCAGCCGAACGGGTTACCATCTTCCTCCCCAATTACGGAGAACGACAATGAACGTCAGCACGTCCCGCATCACCCGCCTTCTTGGATTCACCAGCATCCTCGGACTCGCCGGATTGATCCTCGGCTGTTCCAACGCCGCCGCACCCACCAGCAATGTCGTCACCGCCGCAGTCGCCAGCGTCCCTGTCCTCATCACCGACGCGCCCTCCGACCAGCTGGTCAGCTTCTCGCTCACCCTCAACAGCATCACGCTGACCGACACCGCCGGCAAGACCGCCAGCATCCTCTCCACGCCCACCACCATCGAGATCACGCATCTCAACGGCATTCAGGCGCCGCTGGTCACGGCCAGTATCCCGCAGGACACCTACACCTCCGCCACCATCAGCTTCTCCAATCCGCAGATCACGTACATCAGCGCGACGGCCGCGCCCGTCGTCTCCACGCCCACACTGGCCACCACGTCGTTCACGTTCACCTTCCCCGGATCGGGATTCCCGGTGAACAACACCTCCACCTCGCTTCTCATCGACCTCCTCGCCGGACAGTCAGTCGCCATCTCCGGCACGTCGGTTACGGTGACGCCGGTCTTCTCGCTGAAGCCCGTTCCTCCCGCCTCCGCCGCGCCGCCCATGGGCCAGAACGGCACCGGCATGCAGCAGATGGGCGCAGTCGTCTCCGCAACCGCGACCACGCTGACCATCCAGCCCGGCCAGGGTCCCAGCTTCACGGTGACCACCAACAGTTCCACCAACCTGCAGGGCTTCACCTCGCTCACCTCGCTCACCGCGGGCCAGTTGGTCGAAGTCGACTTCACCGTGCAGTCCGGCGGAGTGTACCTCGCATCGCTCATCGCGCTGGAACCCCTGCCACCCAACGGCGCGCCGCAGAACATGCTCGCCGGCCCCATCACCTCGGTCTCCTCCGGCAGCTTCAAGATGGTCGTAGTCCAGGGCCTTGGACCGTCAGCCGCCCCGGTCGCCGCTTCCGCCGTCTCCACCTTCACCGTCACCACCAACTCGTCGACTACCTATAATCTGGCGCCACAGTTCGTCACACTCTCCGGCCTGCCGTTTGTGCAGTCGTTCACCGCGGCGAATCTCGTCCCCGGACAGAACGTCGTTGTCTCCGCAACCGGCATCTCCGGCAACACAGCCACCGCGGTCGCAGTCAACCTGGCTCCACAGACCATCGCCGGAACCGTCTCGGCCATCGCCACCGCCGGAGCCTATACCGCCTACACGCTCACCCTCAACAGCGGCTCAGCCTTCGCCACGCTTAGCGGTGCGACCACCATCACCGTCTACACCGGATCGGCAACCGCTCCGCCGCCGGGAGTCACCGCTCCTGCTGCCATCGTCGTCGGAAGCACGGTCCGCTTCAATGGGCTGATCTTCAACCTTGGCAATGGAAAATTTGCCATGGTCGCCGGGTGTTCCCCCGATGGCGCTCCCGGCATCTAACCCCCCAACGTTGGGCGTCAACAAACCTTCCCAGGTCTGTGACCCCTGCGCAAACAAGCCGGGAGACTGCAACTTGGTCTCCCGGTTTTCTTTTGCGCTCCACCTGTAAAACCCGGACAAACGATTGCCCGGCATCGCGATTTTTATCTCACCCCAATTTTGTGGGCGGGATCAACATGAGCGGCGCGCTGCAGCCCAGGCATGTAACCGTAATGGTTTGTTTCGTTGTCTAATCGGATCAGCATTCGTCGAGTTTGGAACGCGCATCTCATTCCGCGCTCCAGGAGGGGGCGACTCGATGCCGGACTCACCCGAAGCAACCCGCATCCTGATCGTCGACGACGAGCGCATCATCGCGGACTCGCTCGCGCTGATCTTCAGCCGGGCAGGATACGAAGCCCGCGTCGCCTACTCCGCCGAACACGCGCTCGGGCTGATCGATATCTGGGAGCCCCAACTCGCCATCATCGACGTCTACCTGCCCGCCATGAACGGTGTCGACCTCGCCATCCGCCTCAAGGGCGAGTTGCCCGACTGCCGCCTTACCCTCTTTTCCGGCCAGGCCTCCACCAACGACCTCATCGAGCAGGCCCGCCGCGACGGCCACGCCCTCGAAGTCATCCCCAAACCCATCCACCCCGACGAACTCCTCCGCATCCTCGCCTCCGACCAGGTCCACTAACCTCGCCCACCAACACTCTCTCATCAGAAACGCTCGTCATTCTGACTCGAAGAGTCAGAATCTCCCTATTAGTTCTTGTACCCATGTATCCTTCGCACAGGACTCAGCACCTAGCACCTAGCACCTAGCAACCAACACCTAGACCTCCGAGCACTCCAGCGGACTCAAATACAGATTCGAAATATTGCTCACAATCTCCGCGTCCGTATTCCCTGGCTTGTGCGACAGCTCCTTCCACTCCGCATCGGCAGAAAACGCCGCCCAGTGAGCGGTCATCTCCGCCATATCCGCGAAGGTCAGCATGTACGTGAGGCAGGGCATCCGAGTCCCATACAGCGTGTCCGCGAAGAACACCGGGTTCAGCCCATGCCGCACAAAGATCGCAATCTCCGCGTCATTGAACATCGCCATCTTGCGCTGATGCGCCGCCTGGCTCGCGCTCTCATACGTCCGCAGTTGGAAGATGCGCTTCGGCAGCTTGCCATCGACCGGCTTCGTCGCGGTCAGCTTCGGCCACCCGGTAAACGCCCCTAGCAGCGACCGTTCCGACCGCTCAAACGCCGGAGCCGTAGCCGGAGCATCTCTGAACCCGCCCGCCGCCTTCAGATACTCCGCATCCGCGCCCAGCTTCGCGTCGAGCGTCACCAGCGCGGCCGGGTCCGACGACGGAATCAGCACATAGTACGCCGGAGTCTGCGGCCCAATATCCAGCTTGAACGCGCCCACCGGTCCCATGCCCATCCTCCCCAGCGCGGGAATCAGCGCCCGCTCCAGATACCCCTGCGTCAGCGCCAACTGCGGCCCATTGCGCAGCTCATACTTCCGCAACTGATAAAACTCCCGTCCCGCCGCCGCCTGTCCCATCGCACTCGCCCCCGCACCCAAAGCAACACCAGCCGCTGCCACCGCCGTCTTCACAAACTCTCGTCTCTCCATCGATCCTCCCTAAAACCGGGTGCCCCATGATCGCCGCGAAGCGGTTATCGTGGGGTCATTCTCTACCCGCCATCCTACGTTGACATCGGGCACTAAAGTCAAAGACGCGCTGAAGGCGCTGAAAGCTCGCGCTAAAATCCCCATCAACGCCACACAAACCCGGCGTACCATCCCAACAGGGAGAGCCACACCATGCGCACTCGCACAAACCTAGCCGCCATCCTCGCCCTCGCACTCCTGCTGCCGACAACCCCACTCCCAGCCCAGTTCGACTGCTCCACCGAAAAGGATCCCGCGACCCACACCAAGGTCGGCCAGCAGATGCCCGCCTTCACCGTAGCCGAGCCCGGCGGCCCGCAGTTCTCCCTCGCCGATCAGCGCGGCAAGGTCGTCGTCATCAACTTCTGGGCCACCTGGTGCGGCCCCTGCAAGTTCGAAATCCCGCGCCTCGAAAAGGAAATCTGGCAGAAGTATAAGGACAATCCCAACTTCGCCATGGTCGCCATCGCGCGCGAACAGACCGCCGCCGACATCACGCCCTTCCGCACGGCCAGCCACTTCACCTTTCCCATCGCCGCCGATCCCAAACGCGAAACCTACAAGCTCTTCGCCGACTCCGGCATCCCCCGCACCTACGTCATCGACGCCGACCGGAAAAATCCTCTTCCAGTCCGTAGGCTACTGCCCCGACGCCATCGACAAGCTCAACCACACCATCCAGCAAGCCCTGAACGTGACGAAGTAAGCCGGGTGCCCCACGTTCGACAGCTTCACCGTCGACCGTGGGGTCTTCATCTCATCTACGGCTGTTAGCTCGTTGTGCCAGAACTAAAGTCCCGGCCTATCCCAGAGACAAGTCTCCGCCTATGCGCGAAGCCACGCATACAGCGGGAACCGCTCTGCCATCTCCAGAACTTCGCCGCGAATCTGCTCCAGCTTCGCCGCGTCCGTGCGATGCTCCAGCGCGGAGACAATCCACTTCGCGATGGTGCGCATCTCCGGCTCCTTCATGCCGCGCGTAGTCAGCGCAGGCGTGCCAATGCGAATCCCGCTCGGCTTCATCGGCGGATTCGTATCGTACGGAATCGCATTCTTGTTTACCGTGATGCCCGCCGCGCCCAGTGCCTGCTCCGCCTCGCTGCCCAGAATCCCCTTCTGGAACGTGTCGACCAGGATCAGATGCGTGTCGGTTCCGCCCGAGATGATGCGATAGCCCTCCGCAGCCATAGCCTCTGCGAGCACCTTGGCGTTGGCCACGATCTGCGTCGCATACGCGGCAAACTCCGGCTGCAGCGCCTCTTTGAACGCCACCGCCTTCGCCGCGACGATGTGCACCAGCGGCCCGCCCTGCTGTCCGGGAAACACGCTGCGGTCGACACCCGCCGCGAACTCCTGCCGGCAGAGAATCATTCCGGCGCGCGGTCCGCGCAGCGTCTTGTGCGTCGTGGTCGTGACGATGTGCGCGTGCGGCACCGGCGAAGGATGCACGCCGCCGGCAACCAGTCCGGCAAAGTGGGCCATGTCCACAACAAAGTAGGCGCCCACTTTATCCGCAATCGCGCGCATGCGCGGGAAGTCGAACTGGCGCGGATACGCGCTGCCTCCGCCGATAATCATCTTCGGCTTCTCGCGCAGTGCCGTGGCCTCAAGCTCGTCGTAGTCGACGGTCTCCGTGTCGCGCCGAACCTGGTATCCCACCACGCGATAAAGCTTCCCCGAAAAATTCAGCTTGTGCCCGTGAGTAAGGTGTCCGCCATGCGCCAGATCGAGCCCGAGGATCGTGTCGCCCGGAGTCAGCAGCGTCATGTAAGCCGCCGCGTTGGCCTGCGAGCCCGAGTGCGGCTGCACGTTCGCGTGCTCCGCTCCGAAGAGCTGCTTCGCGCGGTCGCGAGCAAGGTTCTCCACCACGTCGGCGAACTCGCATCCGCCGTAGTAACGCTTTCCGGGATAGCCTTCCGCATATTTATTGGTGAAGACGGTGCCTGCAGCCTCCAGCACGGCGCGGCTGACAAAGTTCTCTGACGCGATCATCTCCAGCCCCTCGTGCTGGCGGCGAATCTCGTTCTGAATCTGAATGGCGATGTCGGGGTCAGCGGAGGCAAGCGAGGCGTTCAAATCAATCGGCATGACTCCATTTTATGCCAGCAGGCAGCCGACTCGCCTCGCGACAACTTTTCCGGCATCCACGCGCCGCCTAAGCCCTAATCCACCCCTCTGCACGCGTCCCCGCACCACAACGCCTCGCAACAGATAAACTGAAATGATAGATTCCTCGAATGCTCCTCTGATATAGGAATCCACCGACATTGCCGGGCGCCTTCGTACTTCGTCGAAGCTGCAAGCCCCGGAAGGAACAGGGTCCCATCGTGTACAAACCAGGAATTCGCGTAAAACATTGGCTGGTCATTTCGGGCCTTTTGTTGATGTACATCACCGCACTTCTGCTTAACCTCACGGAGAGCAACCGTCGCTCCCTGCAACTACGCGACGACGCCGACACCAACGACCACGTCGTCGCATCCGTCCTGGTAACAGCGGTCAACCCCGCCACGCAGGAGCTTGCCGCACAGATTACTCTCCGGCCCCTTGGCTCCCTTGCCACCGACGAAGTCACTCCCGCCGCCGATCTGAGCCTGTACGTCAATAACGTAGCTTCCCCACAGCAGTTCGACTTCCCCAAAGGGAAGAGGATGAACCGCGTCAACGTGGTCTTTCCCATGAACGGAGATCTCAATCGCTATCCGTTCGATAGCTATGCTGCTGTGCTCAGGCTCGTCATGTCGACACCCGCCCCCAAAAAACGTCCCGCCGCCGTCGACGACAACCCGACCCCCACCCCCGAAGATCAATTGATTCAGTCCGATGTTGGCGCAAGCGCCCTGCAGACAAACAAGCTCGTTCCCATCACGCTTGTCCTGTCAGCCGCTACTCCCGGAATCAAGTTTGAAGGAGGCGTCTCTTCTGAAAGCGGCGCAAAATTTTCCATCATCAAACTCCATATCAGACGCGCTAACAACGTCATTGGCCTCTCTGTGCTCATCATGATATTGATGTCGGCCCTCGCCATCAGCATGCTGGCAATGGTCACGCAAGCGACCGCAGGCCCAAGCCTCAACCTCATCCCCCTCTCGATATGCATCTCGCTCATCTTCGGTCTGCCAGCCCTCAGGCAAGTGCAACCCGGAGTTCCGCCCGTAGGAGCATTCGGCGACTGGGTCTCCTTCATCTGGGCCGAAATCGTCGTCGGAGTATCCGCCATCCTCATCATCTGGACCTGGGTGATTCGGTCACGCCAGAAGCTCACCGACCAACCCAGCGCCAACTAACGATCCCTCCAAAATATTGGGGGATAACTCCAATCCTTCTGACATCGGCGGAGTATACTCGCTGATTGCCGGGTGGAAGTGCCCTCTAAATGCAGGGACTTATCCACGTCGAGTCTTCCGCCCGAGTGGGCCTTCAATTGCAAACTGTTCTAGCGCGCTCTATAGTGTTTGCTTCTTCGCCTTTGCCTTCGTGCAAGTCCTCGCGCCGCCTATCGCGGCCCGTCCGACAGCAGAAAGCCACAACGACCTGGAATTGATTAGGAGAGTCACTGAACCCATGAAAAACAATCTGAAATTCGCCCTGCTCTTAGCCCTCGTAACCATGCCGGCTTTCGCACAGACCAAGTTCGATAACCGCCTCACCGAAGCAGCCTCCGTCCTGAAGCAGATGTCCGCCCCCGACTCGATTCCGAGCTATGCCATTCAGCACGCAGTTTGCGTCGTCATCTTCCCCAGCGTCACCAAGGTTGGCGTCGGCATCGGCATGAGCTATGGCCGCGGCGTGCTCTCCTGCCGCTCCGGAATTCATTACGATGGCCCGTGGTCCGCGCCAGCGATGTACAAGCTCGACACCGGTAGCCTCGGCGTTCAGCTCGGCGGCTCGTCCACCGACTACGTCCTGCTGGTCGAAAGCCAGACCGGCGCCATCAAGATGCTCTCCGGCAAACTCAAGCTGGGTGCCGATGCAAGCGCGGTTGCAGGTCCCACCGGAGCTAAGGCCGTCGGTGCAAACGACATCAAAACCGACATCCTGACCTACTCCCGCGCCAAGGGTGGCCTGTTCGCAGGCGCCTCGCTCGGAAGCGCGTCCATGACCTCGGACGACGATGCCAACAAGTCGCTCTATGGCAAGGACATCACCGCAACCCAGATCGTTGCTGACCACACCATCCCGGTTCCGTCCGCGGGCAAGCCGTTGATCTCGCAACTCAACCACCTGTCGCCCAAACTCAAGTAGCTCGCGCAAGCAGGAAGCGAGCAACCTGAGCGCGGTTCCAGGTTGGAATGTGGCTTAAGGAAGTGGTGCAGCCGAAAACTGCACCACTTCTTGTTTTTAACGCTGAAAACTACTGCAGTACTTTTCCTATGAGGCGTGAATTGCGATTGACTTCAAACTTGAATCGATTCGTGCAGATAACCCACTGCATCGTCCTGACCGCTTTAGCTGGAAGCATTGCGCCGCAGTCGTTCGCTCAACCCCCGGCACCCACCACAGTCCTCTTCAATAACGTCCGCGTCTTCGATGGCAAGAGCGATTCGCTCAGCGCGCCCACCAACGTCCTGGTGCAGGGCAACAAGATTACAAGAATCTCCGCCACGCCCATCCCCACCGACAGAACCGGATTCACCACCATCATCAATGGAGGCGGGCGCACCCTCATGCCCGGCCTCATCGACGCGCATACTCACCTGATGTTCGCGAGCATTCCGCAGCTTGCACTGCTCACTGGCAACATCGGCTTCATCAATCTCGTCGCCGGAAAAGCTGCGACCGACATGCTGATGCGCGGTTATACCAGCGTGCGCGACCTGGGCGGCCCGATCTTCGGATTGAAGGCTGCCATCGACATGGGAATCGTCGCCGGACCGCGTATCTGGCCCTCCGGCGCCTTCATCTCTCAGTCCGGAGGACACGGCGATTTCCGCCTGCCGACCGAACTTCCCGCCGCGCCTGACGCCTGGGACTACGCCCAGGCCGTCGGAGCAACCGCAATCGCCGACGACGCCGACACCGTCCGCAAGCGAGCCCGCGAGCAACTAGCCCTCGGCGCATCGCAGATCAAAGTGATGGCCGGCGGCGGAGTCTCCTCCAGCTACGATCCCCTCGAAGTAACCCAGTACACCGTCCCCGAGTTGCACGCCGCAGTCGAAGCCGCCGAGAACTGGGGCACCTACGTCACCGTCCACGCCTATACTCCGCGCGCTGTCCGCCAGGCCATCGAGGCCGGCGTCCTCTGCATCGACCACGGCCAGTTGCTCGACGACGCAACCGTGAAGCTGATGGCCGACAAAGGCATCTGGTGGAGTCTCCAGCCGTTCGTCGACGACGGCCGATCCACGTGGCCCGAAGGATCCCCCAACCGCATCAAGCAGCTCAAGATGTTCGCCGGAACCGACAACGCCTATCAACTCGCGAAAAAATACAAAGTCAAAACCGCCTGGGGCACCGACATCCTCTTCAGCGCCGATGCCGTCGCGAAGCAGACCGAGATGCTCACCATCATGCTGCGCTGGTATACACCCGCCGAAGTGCTGAAGATGGCGACCGCGGACAACGCCTCGCTGCTGGCGCTCTCCGGCGACCGCTCTCCCTATCAAGGCAAGCTAGGCGTCGTTGAGCCCAACGCCCTCGCCGATCTTCTCCTCGTCGAAGGCGACCCCATCGCCAACATCAAGCTCCTCGAAGACGCAAAGACGAACCTGGTCGTCATCATGAAAGACGGCAAAATCTACAAAAACACCCTCCCCAACTAACCCACCGCCCAAGTCCCCCATCCACCCCGGGTGCCCCATCCAAGCTCCGCTTGGGTGGGATCCCACCACCACCCCAAGATCGAGCCGATTCCCCTCGAACAACCCGCGAACCCAGCGCCAACGGCGTGACAACATACCAGCTTAGGCCGAAGGCCTAGGTTGACCATCAAGAAATCCCCAGAGGGCTGAAGGCCCGACACAAGAATCCAACCCAATCCCAATCATCCCACCACCAGCTCTCTCAATGCTTCACCGTCCCATGCATCCCCGCCTCAAAACTCCTCCGGTCGACCCGCGGCAGCTCCCGCGCCACCTTATCCGGAATCAGCGGATAGTGCCGCGCCGCAATCAGCAACTCCGGCACGCACCACACATCCTCCTCCGACGTCATCCAATCCTTCCCATCCAGCCGCGCCAGATTCACTGCGCAGGAGTAGTTCCGCAAACTGCGTTCCCCGCGCAGGTTGTAGTAGTTCTCAAAATAACTCAGCGCCAGCTCGCGCAGCGTGCGATAAACCGGCGCGCGAAACCGCAGCCCCGCATAGTTCGACTTCGCCACGCCGCCCCACAATCCGCGCTCGCGATACAGAGCAATCACGTGGTCATCGTCGCGCACCGCCTCCAGATCCATCACCAGCGGCGGATGTCCATTCACGCGCATCGCCGCCGCGGCCAGCAGCGCGCCCTCCAGGCAATGCCCCTTGCCTTCCCGCAGCGCCCGCCGCGGAGACCACGCTGTATCCGCATACTGATACGTCAGCGCATCCAGAAACCGCTGAATCTTCACCGGAGTATTCAACCCACGCAGCGTCCGCAACTCCTTCGCCGACAAGCCGAAGCTGTCACGCCGCACCCCACTCTTCGAAACCTTCATGCCCTTCAGACTAACCTGACTCCCACCAGCCGGGTGCCCCATGTTCGACGAAGTCGACCATGGGGTCTCACCACATAACCAACTCCTCACACCAACTTCAACTCCCGCAACGTATCCCCCACCGCACTCAAATTCTCCGGCCGCATCGCCGCGTGGCTGGTCGAAATCACCAACCCGCTCCCACCCGCCCGGAACACCGCCTCAACTGCATCCCGCACGCTCTCCGGAGTGCTGTTCTTCAACTGCACATCGATCCCCAACCCCGCGCAAATCCGCGTCTTCGACCCCGCCACGCCATCCACCGCGCGCTTCGTTTCGCTGTAAACATAGTCGCTGGAGAAGCGTTCAAACGGCCCGCGCGGAGTTCCATTGATCGGCTGTTCCTTCAACTGCGCCTGGTACTCCGCCTCCGTCCGCCCAATGATCTCCGCATACGGCTTCTCTTTCTTAAAGTCCATCACGCTGTATTCAAACTGCAGCATCTGCTCTTTGCTCAGGTCGCCAAAGATATTCTGCGTCATGCTATCCACAAACGAAGTCATCCGCTCGCCCGCAGGATTGTCGTACAGCGCCGGCTTCAGAAAATCCGCAAACTCCGTATACGGCCCATAATCCTGCTCCGCCCGGTACATCGGGTTGAACGAGATGTTCTGCCAGATGTGATACCCAATCGGAATCCCCGGCCGTATCGCCTTCGCCCGCGCCGAAAACTCCCGCTGCATCTCCCGCATGCTGTCCGCCCAGAACGTCTCCCACACCAGCAGCTCCGGATGCCGCAGCAATATCCGCCAGAACTCAACGTAGTACCCGTCCAGCGGTCGCTTGCCCGCGCGTCCATTCCTCACATACGGCTCCAGCGCCATATACGCCCGCTTCACCCGCTCAAAATCGATCCCCTGCTTCGCCGCCTTCGCCGCGCAGTACTCGCAGAAACACGACGTGTGCCCCGGATCGCTCTTCGCCCCATGATGCCACGCACCCAGCGCATTCCCCAGCGGTCCCTGCCGCTCCGACCCGCGCTGCAGCCCGTCCACATCGTACGAACGAACAAAGTCTTCCACCTGCGCCGCAATCAAATCCCGGAAGTAAGGATTGTTCAGGCAAGGCCCGCCCGGATGCCCCACCGTCCGCCGCCCATACAGGTCGACCTCGTACAGCGCGTCCATCCCCTTGATCGGCGGCCGCGCGCGATTGTCCTCCTCCATCCACGGAATAATCTTCACGCCGCGCTTTTTCGTTTCGGCGGTAATCTTCTCCATCGCATCGGGAAGGTTGAAGTCGCCCACTCCCAGCGCTTGCGGCTTCATCCCGATATCGCGGTAGTACTGCGGATGCGCCGTAGCGAAATTCCCCAGCGGATTCGCAGCCTTATCCATCCCCGCCCACGACGCCTCAAACGGATTGCCATGCAGCATCAGCGTGTTCACGTTCGCCCGCGTCTGCACATCGTCCAGAAACCGCGCGATGCCATACTCCAGCAGATAACCCACCTCTGCCTGGAACCCCACCATCATCACCGGTTTCGCCGCAACAGCCTGGGCCATCCCCTCGGTCTCAGCCGCGGCCGCCAGTCCGCTCGCCGAACTCAAAGCCAGCCCCGCACCAATCGCCGTAGCCGTAGCCGAAGCCGCCTTCACAAACTCTCGACGCGAGATCGCTCCATCATTTTTCATGCCGCAAATTATAGCCACCAAACCGGGAACACCACAGCCCTCCGTCTTAGCTCACCCCCCCAAGAAATTGTCATCCTGAGCGCAGCGCGCAGTCGAAGGACCTGCGGTTACTCCACGAGCCACGGCTCTCTGTCTCCACCCCGGGTGCCCCCATCCAGGCTCCGCGTGGGCGGGATCCCACCACCCCAAGATCAAGCCCATTCCCCCTTGAACAACCGGCGAACCCAGCGCCAACGGCGCGACAACATACCAGCCTAGGCCGAAGGCCTAGGTTGACCATCAAGAAATGCCCAGAGGGCTGAAGGCCCGACGCAAGAATCCAACCCCATCCCCATCGTCCCACCACGCGCCGGGTTCCATCCCCGAACAACAGGAGGCGGATTTCAACCCGCCCCCCGTATCCTTTATTTCGCCGCCGGCAAATAACTCAAATCAGGCTGAAACCGATAGATATTCACCTCACTACTCGCCACCAGCGGCCTCAGCTTCTCCATAAACTTCTGATACGCTTCGTGGCCGATCCCTTTCTCCAATCCAATCGTCCCGTCAATGTCGGCCCAGTTTTCGAATCCCACCACCGAAGTAATGGTGTAGCTTGACTCCCCAAACCGGCCCTTGGCGATCGAAAAATCCTTCGCTCCGCTCTTCTTGATTCCCGGCAGAACGTCGCTCTTGATCAGCGCCAGGTAGTCCAGGTACTTCTCCGGCCGCACCTCGGTCGTCAGAACCCGAATCAAGGTCGGCATCTTCCCGCTGTCCGGCAGGCTCAGATCAGGGTCAATCTCTTCGATCACCCGGCGCCGGCTCTCCGTGCAATCCAGAATCCGCTCCGAGATGCGCGCCAGGTCGGCGTCCTCATCCTTCATCTTTGCCTCAGGCCCAGCATCCAACTCGGCCCACTTGTTGTAGTCCACCACCAACGCGTACGTCCGCGGGCCGGTCAGCGAAACCCAGGTCGACTCGTAGTTAACCGAGCCGCCTTTGGTCTTCACAGCCACCCAAGCCTTAACCTCTGCCTCAAAATCTCCAACCCGGTCCGGCTTGACGGTATAGAACGTGACGCTGCGAATGTTTCCGTCCTGCGCCGACGCGTGCACAGCCAGCGCAGCCGCAACTCCCACCGCAAGCATGCAGTGGCAAACTATCTTCCTCAGATTCAGTGTCATGGATTCCTCCTCGGTACAAGCCAGCGTGTGGCGCACCGGCATTCGAAGGTCCGGGCTTTCAGCCGAACGTTGTCGTCGATGAAGGCCGGCGACAAGGATAGACAACCCTGCGTCGGCAACTTCGCATACGGGGCCCAAGTCTCTGCGTGTAAGTGTGGAGCGCCGAGTATACACACCCGCAACTCCACCCGCCACAACCCACGTTCCCCAAACGAGACGGGATTCCCACGCTCGCGAAGCGATCGTGGGAATCCCACGAGACCAACCCACATCTGCCGCATACTAACTAGGAATGATCCCCGCCAAACTTCCCTGCACCCTCCTGATCCTCCTGTTAGCCACACTACCCACCCGCGCACAAACGCCCCCCGAATCCGCACCCCAGTCCCAGTCCATAGACACCCTCGGCACCAACCTCTACCTCCAAACCCTCCCCACCGGCATGGTCCTCGTCGTCATCCGTGGCGATCAGGTCGTCATCCGCGGCTACGGCGAAACCTCGCCCAACTCCGGCCATCCCCCCACGCAGAACTCCCTCCTCCGCCTCTGTTCCCTCACCAAAATCTTCACCACCGACGTACTCGCCAAGCTCGTCGCCGACGGCACCGTCCGCCTCGACGACCCGCTCCAGCTCTACGCCCCCGCCCACACCCTCGTCCCCAACCGCATCCACTCCATCACGCTCCAGGACCTCGCCACCCACACCTCCGGCCTTCCGCGCGAACTCGGCACCCCCGCTCGCGGCACGCCGCACTTCACCTTCCCCGACTACCGCACCCGCTGGCGCTGGCTCCCCAGCCAACATCTCCGCACTACTCCCGGAACCGCCGCGCTCTACTCCAACGTCGGGTTCGACTTCCTCAGCGACGCCCTCCAGTCCGCCGCGCACAAGCCCTATCCCGCGCTCCTCGCCGAACGCACCCTCAACCCGCTCCACATGCCCAACACCACCTTCTTCCCCACCGCCCAGCAGTGCGCCCAACTCCTGCTCGGCTCCAACGACCAGGGCCCCTGCACCACCACCCAGCAGACCGCCGGAAGCTCCGGCCTCTACTCCACCGCCGCCGACATGGCTCTCTGGCTCAAGTACCTGCTCCAGACCACCCCCGGCACCCCCGCCTACGACGCCTCCGCACAGGCCATCTATATACTTCCCGCAGATCTCGTCCATCAGCAGGGGCTCGACCACGCCGGCGAGCCCACCGGCGTCGGCCTCGGCTGGATCCACCTCCTGCCCGACGACTCGCCCTCCCACATCATCGAAAAGACCGGTGGCGGAGCCGGATTCACCACCTACATCGCCATCAACCACGCCACCCGGACTGCCATCTTCGTAGCCGCCACCGACGGTCCCGCGGACATGCACGTCAACTTCTTCACCGCCGCCAACCAGCTTCTGCTGGCCGCCGCCGGTCTTCCGCCGCTCCCGCCGCCCCCGCCCAAACCCATCCCCAGGCGCAAGCGTCCCCACCGCCGCGGCTAGCCTTCTGGAACACCCTTCGTTAAACGCTAGCCCTCAGATCGCCGCCCGCGCCACCTACTGTTCGAGCACCAGTTCGCAAACCTTGGCATGGCAGTTTACATACCCGATCGCAAAGAGCGAGGTATGGACCCAGCAGGAAACCGATTCGCGAAGCTCGCTTTGGAGAGCAGATCGTCGGCGCCGGGAACCGTCTTGTCCGTCTGCGGGATGCTGCGAACGACTTTGCCATCGCGCACAAGGATGCGGTACTCCGCGTTAGCCGTCCGGCCATTCGCCGGACCCAGCGGAATCGTTCGCTGCTCCAGCAGCTGATCGATCGCCGGCTTCGCGTTCTTCGACGCCACCCCCAGCGCATCAGCCAGCGCCTGCACCTGCTTCTGCTTGTCGCTGGGCGGTATGCTCACGCCGAGAGCGTCGTATCCGCGCACCGTCGCGATGGCCATCTGATACGTGTTCAGCGCGCCCGCCTTATCGCCGCGCGCGGTCAGCGCTTCACCAACATGCTTGCCGGTCTCCAGACCCGGCTGATCCAGCCAAGCGGGATGCAGGTAGTTCAGCGCCTCATCCACCTTGCCCTCGCGATAGAGCACCCAGCCCAGCGTGTCCCACGTCGCCGAGATCAGGTTGCTCTGTTTATAGAGCGTCGTTGGATCTTCGTCCAGAGTCCACGAGTTGCTCTCGTCGCTCAGCTTGGTCAGCGCGGCGCGCGTGGACGACTCGGCCAGCGGAAGTTCGAGCGACGCGTCAGACAGAATGTACGCCGCGTCATTCAAAATCCCGGCATCCTGCGTATCTTTCAGCACGCCCGCCAGCAACGCCGAGCCCTTCGGCTTGTCGCCAGCCATCAGGTAAGCCTGCCCCAGAGAAATCTGGACATACTCGTTGCTTCCATCCGCGGGCAGGTTGCGCAGCGCCGCCTCGCCTTCGCGAATCGCAACCGCCGGCGTGCTGTCCTCGATCAGCAAGCCCAGCAGTTGCGCGACCGGCGCCGGATCGACCGGGTCAGCCTTGATCCACGCCCGCAGCGAGTCCTTCGCGTCCGCACGCCGGTTCAGCACAAGCTGCGTCTGGATAATCACCGGATACATCCGCCGGAAGTCCGCGGGATGAAGTTGCAGCTCCTTCTCGTAATCCGTCAGCGCATCGTTTATCTCGCCGTTGCGGAAGTGGAGATACCCAGTCGTGTTCCACAGGTATTCGTGGTCGGGGCTCAGTTTCCGCGCCTGATCGAGCAGGTCCTTGGCGTTGTAGAGGTCCATCTTCTCAATGTCCGCGTAGGCCTGTTGGATGAGCTTGGCGGCCTGCGCGGATGGAGTTGTGTCCTCCGGCGCGGCAGCGGCCGCGGCAGGCGTTGCCGCGCTCGCAGTCGTTGAGGTCGCGTCAGCATCATGGCGAACCAGTTGGATGAACATCTCATTGCCCAGGTCCGCGTCGTTGGTCCACTTCTTGTATGCCTTCAAATCCGCGGTAGGCACTTTATCCTTCAGGACTTCAATCCGGCGCTCGGTATAAATCGTGCCCTTGTCGAAACGGTACGTCTCGTCGTAAGTCGCCCACGCCGACTTCCAGTGCGCGGCTTCCGGCAGAATCGCGGTCCAGCCGTCCGGAATTTTGATCGCCGCGTGCGAAGTTTCCACCCGCGGGTAGCCCAGATCCAGCGAGCGCACCAGCGGATCGGTGTCGCCGTAGCGCGGCAGGCTGACCGGCGCCACCTGCGGAACGATTCGGTAGTTCTCCCAGTCGCCCGATTTGATGCGCTCGTAATCGAAGCTCATCTTGAAAGGTTCGGTGGTGTCCTCGGGGCGCGAAACCTCAGGATTGGACGTCGTCCCCGCATAGCCGATGTTGTTCACAATCTGCTGAACCAGTTGGCCATATTGCGCGGGCGACGTCTGGTGAAACGCGCCCCGCAGCGCAAGCTCCAGGTCGCCGCGCACCGTGAACGTCAGGCGCGAGTGCGATGTGCCCAGCTTATCGATCGTCCCGGTAGCGTCCATTGTCTGGAAACTCGCAAATGGCGGCTCGGCCGGAGTGCGCGCAATGTACGGTGCGGCGCTGCCGGCGGGAGCGCCTGCGGCTGCAGGAACAATCAGCGCCTGGTGATCCCGAATCACCGAATTCAGCATGCGATACGGCGCGATCTCGGCCGTGCTGTCCAGCCAGACCTGCTGCGGCCCCGACGCGGGGTTCAGCGTCAGGTGCGTGATCACGTGGTTGAACGACGCCGGCGACGGCACCGCCTCGTTGAAGCGGATGCCCGCGCCGATCAGCACCGCGTCCGACGGAATGCCCGCCGCCGACAGCATCGCGGCCAGCAGCGTGTGCTTGTCCTTGCAGTCGCCGTACTGGTTACCCAGAATCTCCGCCGCGCTGTGCGGCTGGTAGCGCCCAACGCCGAAGTCGACGCCGATATAGCGAATCTGCGTCGCGACATAAGAATAGAGCGCGCGAACTTTGTCCTCATCGCTGGATTTTCCGGCGATCAGTTCAGCCGCCTTGGCCTTGATCTCCGGGCTGGGCGCGACGCGGCCGGCCTCGAGGCCGCGGTACCACTTGCCCACCTCCTCCCACGATTTGAAGGTCGTCCACGCGATGGTGGGAAGTTTGCCCTGATCCGCATCGAGTTCCTCATCGGCAGTCCACACAGCCTTCTTTTTCGCGGCTGCCTCGGCCTCAGCTTCCTTGCCCGCGGTCGGCTTCAAATGCGCGGAACTCCAGCGGTAGACGTGCAGCGCAGGCGTCGCGCCCGAAGCCGCCAGGTCCGACTCGACCGGCTTGGTCGTCGGACTCCACACGTTGATCGCGATTCCGGCCGGAACGCGCAACTCGATGTTCTCGCTCAGCGTAACGGCGTCGTCGACCTGGCTCTCCTGTCCCCAGATCTGGTTCGGCGCCTGCGGCTTGGTCGTGATGATGCGCGCGCTCCACTCCAGCTTGTCGCCGGCACGCAGCGCGCGGATGGGAAGCTGCTTCTCCTTCAGGTCGCTATACAGCGGTGCCTCGCGCGTAACCGCCTCGGGCATGTCGATCGCGTCGGCAGGCGGCGTCTCGACCACCGACCCATCGGGATGGCGCACGCGCGCGTAGACAAACTCAACCCTCTGCGAATCGGCCGCGAACGCAACCGAAACCACGCCCAGCGCTCGAACCGCCGCCTCCGACTGCACACGCGCGACCACGGTGCGCTCCAGCGTGCCCGTCCCGTCAGCCGCAAACGTATAGACAGAGTCCGCGCGCTCGATGACGATAGCTTCCGCCGAGTAATCCGGCTTCGCCGCCCCGGATGTGGCTGAAACCGCAGGATTCGCCGCCGCAGTTTGCGCAAAGAAGCAGCAAGGACACAGGCACGCGATCGCAACTGCAATCGCGGCCAAAGGAAACCAGACTTTCAGGGCCGAGGAACGCATGGGTGTCCCCCCGGTATAGCAGAGGCGCGGATCGGAGTCCATGTTATTTCGGTCCGAGGTTCATGTTCCAGGTTCAAAGTGCCCGGCTTCCGAACCTTTGATCGGCTTATTTCTAGCGCCCAGTCGGCAGCATGACAGAAAACGTAGTCCCACGCCGCGCTCCCTGTGTCGCGGACCGCATCCGAATCGTCCCGCCATGTTTATCCGCCAGCTGCTTGCACACCCACAAACCGAGCCCCGTGCCAACCGAATCCTTGGTGGAGAAGAACGGCTCGAACAGCCGCGGAAATGCGCTCGCCGGAATTCCCTCGCCGTAGTCCGCGACAGTAACGCGCACGCATGGCTCCCCGGTTTTGCTGTGGATAGTAGAAACCTTGACGCGGATCGCGCCCGACGCTGCGATTGCGTCCAGCGAGTTGCTCAGCAGGTTGGAGAACAGCTGCCGCAGCTCGCCCGCAACGGAAGTAGTGTCCAGGCCCGCATCCGGGACCAGCAGCACCGAGGCTTGCTTGGCAGAGATCTTCGATTGGAAGACGTCGATGGTGGACCGCAGCATCAGGCCGAGCGGAACCTGCACCGACACCGTAGCTTCGCGGTAGAACCCGAGCGACTGGCGAGTAAAGTGGGCGATGCGGTTCAGCTCGGTCTGCGCCATCTCCAGGTATTCCTGCGACGTTGCCGGCAACCCGTCCATGCGCGCCGCGAGATACACCAGGTTGGTCGCGGCCTCCAGCGGATTGTTGATCTCGTGCGCCACCGTCGCCGCCATGCGTCCGGCCGAGGTAAGCTTCTCACTGCGCAGCAACGCCTCTTCGGTGCGTTTGCGGTCGGTCGTCTCCCATCCCGTGATCAGCAGGCCAAGTTCGTCGTTGCCGGGCAGCTCAACCGGCCGCATGGACCAGGTGAAGTAGCGAAGTTCGCGCGGCGTCGCGGGCGATGGCCTTACCCACACCGGCTGGTCGGCGGCGTAGTACGGCGCCTGATTCCGAAGAACGGAGCGGCATAGATCCTCGAAGCCGTCGATCTCCGGCCAGACTTCGCCGATGGTTTTGCCGGTCATCCGTTTGCCCGGCGCAAGGGCCTGGTACGCATCGTTGATCAGTTGGAACGTCAGGTCCACTCCGCGCACAATGGCGATGCAGCAGGGAATGTGATCGACCACGGTTTCGGTGAACCGGCGTTGAGCGAGCAGGGCAAGTTCGGCCTGCTTGCGCTCCGTGCGGTCGATCGCTGCGCAGGTGACGCCGATGATGCTGCCGCCCGCGTCGCGCTGCGGATCGACCATCAGGTCGTAGCAGCGGTCGACTCCCTGGGAACGGACGGTCACATCCTGGCGTCGGCTCATGCCCGACTTGATCACATTCTTCTTGATGCTTTCCAGCATCGCGGAGTCCTGGCCATGCTCGAACAGATCGAAGTCGCGTTTGCCCAGGACGGTTTCGGCCTGGTAGCCCAGCGCCGGGTTGTAGATCCAGGTGTAGCGCAGGTCCAGATCCTGGTTGAATACCACGATAGGCGAGTTGCTCAGCGCGATCTCGAAGCGCTGGGTAGTGAGGCGCAGCTCTTCCTGCGTCCGCTTCAGATCGTCGATATCGGTGCAGGTGCCGAACCAGTTGATGATATTCCCGGCGGCGTCGCGCTGCGGCAGGGCCCGCATCAGAAACCAGCGATAGGTTCCGTCGGCGGCGCGCAGGCGTGCCTCCAGGTGGTAGGTTTCGCCGGTGGAGGTAGCGCGGCTCCATGCCTTGAACGCGGCCCGCTTGTCGTCGGGATGGAACGGCTTGATCCAGTTTGCGCCGCGGCTCTCTTCCTGGGTCAGGCCGGTGTAGTCCACCCACTGCTGATTGAAGTACGTGTTGGCGCCGTCGGGGGTGCAGCGCCAGACGAACTGCGGCGCCAGTTGGGCGAGGGCTGCGTAGTCCGCCTCGCTTCTGCGCAAAGCCTGCTCCACGCGCTTCGACTCGGTGATGTCCGTATTGATGCCCACGATGCGGACCGGTTTGTGCTGCTGGTCGTAGAACACTTTGCCGCGTGCGCTGATCCAGCGAATCTGTCTGGTCGTTCTGGCGGATCATGCGCCACTCGCCCATCAACTCGCCCGTATGCATGGCCCGCGC
The DNA here is from genome assembly GCA_963822225.1 of uncultured Acidobacteriaceae bacterium. GTDB lineage: Bacteria > Acidobacteriota > Terriglobia > Terriglobales > Acidobacteriaceae > Edaphobacter. The sequence continues at coordinate 451,127 of CAWGGW010000007.1, forward strand.
GTAGCAGGCGTCGGCGATCGGCAGGTCTTCCTCCAGAACCCATTCGCGCCACTGGTCGAAAGAGCGTCGAAGTCGGAGGAGTCGACGCCGTGATCTCCGCCAGTTCGCTGGACCAGCGGCTGGACTGGCGCGGAATGTCGCGGTCGAACACGCCCGGACCTGCTTGCCGACAGCGCCAGCCGAAGGATGTCTGCGGACTCCTGCAGACGCTGTTCGTCGCGTTTGCGCTCGGTGATGTCGACCATGACGCCGTAGGACCGGACTGGCTTTCCGTCCTCGTCTGCGACGACGTGGCCGCGGGCCTCCACCCAGCGAAACTCATCCTTCTGCGAGAAGATACGGTACTCCGCGTTGAATTCCCCGCCCATCCTGGCGGCGGATTGCAGCATCGCCTGCACGTAATGAAGGTCTTCAGGATGGACCCGCCGCGCCCAACTCTCATAGCTGCTTTTGGTTCCCGGCCGATAGCCAAGCAGGTGAACCATCGCCTCATCCCACGTGACCTCGCCGGTGACGTAGTTGGCGTTCCACATCGCCATCTTGCCCACTTCCAGAGCGAGACGCAGCCGCGTCTCGCTCTGGGAAATGGACTGCTCGGCGCGCTTGCGGGTCGTGATGTCGCGGATCAGCAGGAACACATTCAGCGGTCAGAGCAGCAGGCGAAAGTCTCGTAGTAGCAGGACGTATGGTGGCTGAACTCCTCGAAGCGCTCGGACCCCCCCGTCTCGCCAGCTTGCCGAACTTTTCGATCCACGTGCGTTCCACATCCGGGAAGAGTTCAAGCGCGGTCTTGCCGGTGATGTCGGCGGCGCGCAGGCCCGTCTGCTGCTCGAACGCAGGGTTGACTTCGAGGAAGCGGTAGTCGCAGGGTGCGCTCGAGCGAGTCGTAGAGAATCTCGCACGCAGCGAAACCCTCGTCCATATTGGCGAGCAGGAGGCGCTGACGATCTGACACTTCGTTCAGTTGTTCCGTCGGGGGAGGTTCAGCGGATGACATGGGACGATCTCTGGCGGAAGTCCGGAAAAGTCGTTCATTCAGGGCTGCAAGCGATTCGACTACAAAGAAGACTAGTTTATTCGCTATTGAAATACGGGACAAGTTAATTGCGGTATATGTCGTTAGCCTCACTTAGGTTACACATCACAAAGATGCGCGCAAAACCAGCAACCACCGCCCTTTCCAGCGTCAATTCCGCGGCCCGTCCAGCAGCGCGCCAAGTGCCCGCTCAAGCTGCGCAGTCACCACCGCCGGATCGGCCTCTTCGCCCGGCGCGGGAATAATCTCGCCAACCCTCACCTCGACGTTGCCCGCATGAAACCACCGCCGAGTCGCAGCTTCAGCTTCAAATTCGTACAGCCCCACCAGCGCGATCGGCAGAATCCGCACCGCGACTGCTGCGCGAGCAGCCCAATTCCGGGGCGAAACGGATTCATCCGGCCAATGCGGCTGCGCGTGCCCTCAGGAAAAATAAGCACCGAGTAGCCACGGTCCATCGCCTCGCCCGCATGCGCAAAGCTGCGGCGGAAGCCCCGCGCCCGCGGCAACGGAAAAACATTGAACAGCGCCGTCAGCAGCCAGTACGCCGCCGGCGCCAGCGCATTCAAAAACCAGTTGCCCTGGTTGCGGCGCCGCGAAAGTCCAGCAGCATCTCGCCCGACATAGCCGCCGCCACATGACGCCGCACATGCCGCGGCAGCGCGTACAGCACGAACGCGCCGTCATAAGCCGTGAAGTGGTTCGAGATGATAAGCAGGGGTTCAGGTTCGAGGTTCGAGGTTCAAGCGGTGCGCTGTAGCTTACCGCGGCGCAGCCAGCACCCAGACCAGCGGGCGCATCACGCACTCGATCCACACAACACGCAGCGCCTGAATCGGCCCAGACCACGGCCACCGCGGATACACATGCTCCCCACTCGCAGAGTGCAGGTTGTCACTGACAGGCCGCCTCAGTGCCGGACGACCCTCTTCGCCCATGCCACCAACTCCGTGACCGTCATTCTGACTCGAAGAGTCGGAATCTCCGTATTTGCTTTTCGGAGTAAGAGCGAGCTTCGGCCCCTCGAGTCCCTGCTCGCCCGCAGCCGATCCCGCAACCTGCAGCCCGCCACCCGAACCTTCCAGAAGCGCCCGCAGGTCCCCGACAGTAGACACAGCCGCAATCGCATCGTCATCCAACTCGACAGAGAAGCGCTGCTCCAGCGCCGACTGCAACTGCACCCGCCCCAGCGAATCAAGATGCAAATCTTCCGAGAGACGCAGCGAATCCGAATCCGCCACTCCGCGTACGCCGTACCCCTCGAACCTCGAACCTCGAACTCGAACCCGCCCCCCGTCACCTCCGCAATCACCGCCAGCAGCGAGTCGCGCACGCCACCGCCGCTCCCGCGCGATCGCCGCTGAGTTGCCCGCACGCCCACGCCGCAACCTCGCGCCGAATAGCTTCCCCGTCGTCGTCAGCGGAAACGCGATCTCCGGCCAGCGCAGCACCCGCCGCACCTGCTGAAACTCCGCCAGCCCCGATTCGCCGCATCCACCGCGACTTGCAACTCCGCGTCACGCAACGCAGCAATCACCACCGCCACCGGCTCCGGCCCAGCATTCAGATCGCACGCCACCACCACCACCGCGCGAATCCCCGGCTCCGCCATCAACGCCGACTCCAGATCGGCCGGATGAATATTCAGCCCCGCCGACGTGACAATAACATCGCCCTTGCGCCCCAGAAACTTCAGCTCACCCGACTCACTCGCCGAAGCAAGATCGCCCGTAGCCAGCCACTCGCCCTCGCGCTTGTGCATCGCGCCGCCCGACCACGTCGCGCCGGTAATCATGTCGCCGCGCACCAGAATTTCGCCATCGGCGGAGATCTGCACATCGCGCCCCGGCAGCGGCTTGCCGATCGAGCCCTGCTTAATGTGGAAGGGATGATTCAGCGTGACCAGCGCCGCCGTCTCCGTCATCCCATAGCCCTGAATCAGCGCGTAGCCGCTGCGGCTCCAGAAAGTTTCCAACTCTGCAGGCAGCGCCGCGCCGCCCGAGATCACCGCCCAGAACTTCCACCCCAGAGCCCGATGCACCCGTCTGTAGCGCCACCAGGTTTTCAGTATCGCGACCGCCGGATTCCCCTTTTTCGACCGCGCGCCCGCGACCTTCGGCGCGTCGATCTGCGCGGCAAGTTCCGGGAAGTGCACCAGCAGATGTGTTCGCAGCAGAGCCAGCACCCGCGGCACCGCAACCAGCACCGACACGCGCTCGCGTCGAATCAGTTCAATCAGCCGCGCCGGCTCAAACTCATCGCTGAAGTGAACCTCCGCGCCCAGCAGCGCCGGGCACCACAGCCCCATGAACTGCCCAAACACGTGGCTCAGCGGGAGCAGATGCAGAAAGCGCAGCGGCTGAAACGGCCGCGCATACTTCAGATACCTCTGCATCTCGTCCTCAATCGGCTCCAGCGACACCAGGATATTGCGATGCGTATGCACGATGCCGCGCGGCTCCGACGTAGTCCCCGACGTAAACACAATCTGGAACGGCGTCTGCAACTCAATCGCCTCGCTCGCCCCGAACAGCGGCTCAGCGGCGAGATGTTCGGCGAGACTGCTAAGTACGAGTTGCGGAGTTGCAGGTTGCAGGTTGCCAGTCGAGGATGGGGTGCCCCACATCTCGCTTTTGAGATGTGGGTCCAGCAAGCCGAGCAAATGCGCGTCCCCAACAACAAGCCTCGGCCCCACATCCCGAATCACCCTCGCAGCAAACTCTGCCGATCCCCCCGCATCCAGCGGCACCACAATCACGGCCCGCAGAACACATCCAAAGAAAGCCGCAATCCACTCCGCCAAGTTCGCGCCCCACAACACCACGCGCTCCCCCGGCGCAATCCCTCGCCGCTCCAGCTCCGCCGCAAACCGCCCCGCCAGCGTAGCCAGCTCCCCATACGTCGTCCGGTAGCTACGATTCCCGCGATGCGCAACCACCGCCGTCTCCGCCGAATGCAGACGAAACTGGTCAACCAGAGTCCCAAGATGAGCTCGCATCGCATCTTGATAATAGTCGCGGCTCCCCCACGCAGCAGCCGATCAGGACACTTTCCAAACTGCAACAGTCTTTCCAGTGCACCCCCAAAAAAAACTGTCATCCTGAGCGGAGGCCACCCCCCAAAACTGTCATCCTGAGCGAAGGCCGCATCGCGGCCGCAGTCGAAGGACCTGCGGTTTCGCCCCCCAGAAACTGTCATCCTGAGCAAGGCCGCATCGCGGCCGTAGTCGAAGGACCTGCGGTTTCGCCCCCCAAAACTGTCATCCTGAGCGAAGGCCGCATCGCGGCCGTAGTCGAAGGACCTGCGGTCCCCCCACCAAAACTGTCATCCTGAGCAAAGGCCGCATCGCGGCGTAGTCGAAGGACCTGCGGTTGCCCCCACCCAAAACTGTCATCCTGAGCGAAGGCCGCATCGCGGCCGTAGTCAAGGACCTGCGTTTCCCCCCCCGAAACTGTCATCCTGAGCAAGGCCGCATCGCGGCCGTAGTCGAAGGGACCTGCGGTTTCGCCCCCACCAAACTGTCATCCTGAGCGAAGGCCGCCTCGCGGCCGTAGTCGAAGGACCTGCGGTTTCGCCCCCACCAAACTGTCATCCTGAGCGAAGGCCGCCTCGCGGC
>CAWGGW010000008.1:0-101955 GCA_963822225.1 uncultured Acidobacteriaceae bacterium
CTTCCATAAGCGCCCGCAGATCCCCGACAGTAGACACAGCCGCAATCGCATCGTCATCCAACTCGACAGAGAGAAGCGCTGCTCCAGCGCCGACTGCAACTGCACCCGCCCCAGCGAATCAAGATGCAAATCTTCCGCGAGACGCAGCGAATCCGAATCCGCCACTCCGCGTACGCCGTACCCCTCGAACCTCGAACCTCGAACTTCGAACCCGCCCCCCGTCACCTCCGCTATCACCGCCAGCAGCGAGTCGCGGACGCTCAACACCCTCCCGCGCGATCCCCGCTGAGTACCCGCACGCCCACTCCGCAACCTCGCGCCAATCAGCTTTCCCGTAGTCGTCAGCGGAAACGCAATCTCCGGCCAGCGCAGCACCCGACGCATCTGCTGAAACTCCGCCAGCGCACGATTCGCCGCATCCACCGCGACTTGCATCTCCGCATCACGGCACGCCGTAAGCACAACCGCGACCGGCTCAGGTCCGGCGTTCAGATCGCAGGCCACAACCACCGCCCCGCGAATCCCCGGCTGCGCATCAGCGCCGCCTCCAGATCAGCCGGATGGATATTGAGCCCCGCAGGACGTGACGATAACGTCTCCCTTGCGGCCCAGAAACTTCAGCTCGCCCGACTCACTCGCCGATGCAAGGTCGCCCGTCGCCAGCCACTCGCCTTCACGCTTGTGCATCGCGCCGCCTTGACCAAGTGGCCCCGGTAATCATGTCGCCGCGCACCAGAATCTCGCCGTCGGCGGAGATCCGCACATCGCGCCCCGGCAGCGGCTTGCCGATCGAACCCTGCTTAATATGGAACGGATGGTTCAGCGTGACCAGCGCCGCCGTCTCCGTCATGCCATAGCCCTGAATCAGCGCGAAGCCCGCTGCGGCTCCAGAAAGTCTCCGACTCCGCAGGCAGCGCCGCGCCGCCCGAGATCACCGCCCAGAACTTCCAGCCCAGCGCCCGATGCACCCGTCTGAAGCGCCACCATGTTTTCAGAATCGCGATCGCCGGATTCCCCTTTTTCGACCGCGCACCCGCGACATTCCGCGCTCGATCTGCGCGGCAAGCCCAGGGAATTGCCCCAGCAGATGTGTCCGCAGCAGCGCCAGCACCCGCGGCACCGCAACCAGCACCGACACGCGCTCGCGCCGATCGTTCCATCAGCCGCGCCGGCTCAAACTCATCGCTGAAGTGAACCTCCGCGCCCAGCAGCGCCGGGCACCACAGCCCCATAAACTGCCCAAACACGTGGCTCAGCGGAAGCAGATGCAGAAAGCGTATCGGCTGAAACGGGCGCGCATACTTCAGATACTTCCGCATCTCGTCCTCGATCGGCTCCAGCGAGACGAGAATATTGCGATGCGTATGCACAATGCCGCGCGGCTCCGACGTAGTCCCCGAAGTAAACACAATCTGAAACGGCGTCTGCGGCCCAATCGCCTCGCTCGCCGCGAACAGCGGCTCAGCGGCGAGATGTTCGGCGAGACTGCTAAGTGCGAGTTGCGGAGTTGCAGGTTGCAGGTTGCCAGTCGAGGATGGGGTGCCCCACATCTCGCTTTTGAGATGTGGGTCGAGCAACCCCAGCAAACCCGCGTCCCCCACGATCAGCCTCGGCCCCACATCCCGAATCACCCTCCCAGCAAACTCCGCCGATCCCCCCGCATCCAGCGGCACCACAATCACGGCCCGCAGAACACATCCAAAGAAAGCCGCAATCCACTCCGCCGAATTCGCGCCCCACAACACCACGCGTTCGCCCGGCGCAATCCCTCGCCGCTCCAACTCCGCCGCAAACCGCCCCGCCAGCGTACCAGCTCCCCATACGTCGTCCGGTAGCTGCGATTCCCGCGATGCGCAACCACCGCCGTCTCCGCCGAATGCAGACGAAACTCGTCGACCAGAGTCCCAAGATGAGGTCGCATCGCATCTTGATAATAGTGCGCTCCCCCGCGCAGCAGCCGATCAGGACACTTTACAAACTGCGACAGTCTTTCCAGTGCACCCCCAAAAAAAACTGTCATCTGAGCGGAGGCCACCCCCCAAAAACTGTCATCCTGAGCGAAGGCCGCATCGCGGCCGCAGTCGAAGGACTGCGTGTCGCCCCCAAGACTGTCATCTTGAGCGAAGGCCGTATCGCGGCCGTAGTCGAAGGTACCTGCGATCGTCGCCCGCCAAAACTGTCATCCTGAGCGAAGGCCGCATCCGGCCAGTAAGGACAACTGCGCCTTCCCCCCCACCAAAACTGTCATCCTGAGCGAAGGCCGCATCGCGGCGTAGTCGAAGGACCTGCGGTTGCCCCCACCCAAACTGTCATCCTGAGCGAAGGCCGCATCGCGGCCGTAGTCGAAGGACCTGCGGTTCCCCCACGCAAAACTGTCATCCTGAGCGAAGGCCGCATCGCGGCCGTAGTCGAAGGACCTGCGGTTTTGCCCCCCAAAACTGTCATAGTGAGCGGAGGCCACCCCCACAAAACTGTCATCCTGAGCGAAGGCCGCATCGCGGCCGCAGTCGAAGGACCTGCGGTTGCCCTTCGATCACCTTCGCTCAACATGTTTGCCGCTTCACTTCACCCCCAGATTCGCCGTCCCCGGCAACCACTCCGTCGCCGTAACTCGCCGCCCCCAGCACCCGCACCACATCCGGAATGTCGTACTTCAGCAGCACGCCCGGCAATATATCCTGCGGCGCATCCATCGGCATCGGCGCTTTCAGCAGGCTGTCGTAACTCTCCAGCACGTGATCAACCGTCACATGTTTGATCCGCGAATCGAGCACCGCCGCATGCAGCAGCACCAGCCCCATATGCCCACTCGCCACGGCAGTAATGTTGTTCGGATCGACGTCGGGACGCGACGCGAGATAGTCGACAGCACGAATCACATCGTCCACGCGCATGCCCAGCAGCGTCTTGCCGACCTGCTCTGCGCGCAGCTCACTCATGTAGAACGGGCCCAGGATAGGAGACTTCGTCTCTTCGCCGCCCGCGGGTGATGGCCGGGGCGCAAAGCGCATAACCACGCCGTCCCCCTGGAAGGGCCACCGTGGGCCGCCGCCTTCGCTTCCCGGCGGAACAGCCTCCACATCCTCAACCAGCTGCAGGACCGCCGGATGCCGGCCCACGCCATCCGTGTAAGAGAGATACGCCGGCAGAATGATGCCAGGATCGACCGCGAGAGCCGCGGCCACCGTCTTCGGAGTGATCGAGGCAACCAGCATCCGCAGCTCGACCGGCGGCGGCGCCCCCGCCACAGCCTCCGCATTCGTCACCTCCCGAATATCCGTCTGCACCTGCTGCAGCGTCTGCGGCGCAACAAAATTCGGAATCTTCTCCGCCGCCCGCCGCAGGTTCAGCGTGTGAACCGTCACCGCATCCGGATAGCTGGTCAGCACCTGTCCCGTAGGAGTCACCTGAAGCGCGCCATCGGGAATCGGTATCGCTGGCCCCGGCACAAATTCCTCCGCCTTCCGCCCCGCCAGGTTCACCAGGAAGAATCCGACAATTTGTGACGTTAAAGGTCGCAAATTCCCATGCCCGCCAATCCCCGCAATCACCTGCAGCGGAGCATCCGCCGCAATCGTGTTCAACGTATCCGGATTCAGCGTAGGCCCTGTCGGCATCGGCAGTCGCTTTTCCTCACAACCTGCAACCTGCAACTGACAACTCCCTGCGGCCCTCGCATCAAACAGCGAATAGAAACGCCGCGCCTCAGTCGCACTCGCCAGCAATCCAGCCCACGGAAACATGTCGCCAACCGTCCCCACAATCGCATACGGCCTCGGCGCAGCCAACTCCACCCAGTCCGCAAAATCAAATCCCGCCGCAATAAATCCCGGCGTCGATTGCTCCGCGTCCTGCGGCCCAATCGAAGGCAGCAGCGTATCCATACTCGTGATGTAGCACGCCGTCGCAGTCGCCGCGATCCGCTTGTCCGCTGCCCCCAGCAGCGCCGTCATCGCTCCGCCGCCCGAGCACCCAAACGCCCCAATCCTCGCCGCATCAATCTCCGGCCGCGACACCAGGTAATCCACCGCGCGCATTCCATCCCACGCAAAATACCGCGCCACCGCGTCGCCAATCAGCGTAGGCTGCAGTCCCGCCTCGCCATGCTCGCCCGTAGGCCGCGTAGCCAGCGACTGCCCCGGATGCGCCGGGTCCGGATACTGCAGCCGCTCGCCCTGCCCGATCGGATCGTAGCTCAACACCGCAAATCCGTTCCGCGCAAACGTCGAAGCAAACCCAAAGTCGCTAGCCTTCCCCGTAGCTCCATGCCCCGGAGCAATAACAATCGCAGGAAGCTTCGCCGCCGTCGCGCCTCCCTTCGTATCCGGCAGATACAGCAGCGCCGTCACATAAAACTTTGGCTGCGATTCAAACACCACCTTCTCAATCCGATACCCATCCATCTGCGTGCTGCCCAGCACCTTCGCATTCAGCGGAGTCTTCTCGAACCCGCCGCCCATCAGCGCGAGCAGTTTCATCCGAACCTGTTGCTGGCGCGTGATCGCCTCGTCGCGCGTCGTAATCTTCGCCATCTCGGCGCGCCGGGCAGCTTCATCCTTCGCCGCAATGTCGTCGAGATACTTGTAAAGCGCATTGCGCCCAGCCTGCGCCGGGCTGTTCGGTTCGGCCCTCGCCAGCGGAGGAACCGCGGCCCGCGCAGCCGGAGCAGCCGCAGCAGTCTGCCCAATCGCAGCAGTCGAAACCACGAGAAAAACGCAGAGGGCAAAGGGGGAGGCAAGTCGCATGATTCAGCCTTGATACTCCACCCCGGCCCAAAGGTCAAAACGGCGTTAACCAGGCGTTCAGGCGCTGATGAAAAACCCTCCGCCGCCTATCCCTCAATTCCCCCGATGCCGCGTCTCGGTCTTCACCGTATACCCCTGCGGAATCTCAAACATCGCCGGGTTTGGCTCGCCCGGCGTCAGCTTCGTCACCTGCATCGACTGCGTACCCCGACGTGGATCGTCGCTCGTCTCCTGCAGCACAATCTTCAGGTCCGTCGACCTCCAAACCTCGTGCGTCGATACCAGCGCCTTATCATTCCCCTGCGCGCCCGCCGGAATCGTCATCGTCGTCCTGACCCCCTCCGCATTCACCCCGGCAATGCTCTGCGCCGCCAGCGTCGTCCGTGCCATCTGACCATTGAACCTGCCGCCGCCACCCGGTCCACCGGGCCCCGCTCCATTCGGCTTAGCGCCATTTGCTCCGCCCGCCCACGCCGCATGATCGCCACGCTGCCTGTCCGGCATCTGGAACTGCGTAGCCGTCGTCGACTGCGTGCCCCACTCCGTCATCGTGTGCGCCACCGGGTCAAACACCGTGGTCCGCGTAAACGCCTGCCCCGTCGACCCGCCCGGAGTCGTCACCGACCGGTAAGTCCGCCCCTGCGAATCCCGCGCCTCGGTAATCGTGCTGCTGTGCGAGATCGTCGTCCCATTCGCCAGCTTCTCCAGCGACGTGCTGGTCGCGGAAGCCGTGTAAGGCTCGCCAGTCACCACCCGACCCATCCCCGGCCCAAATCCGCCGCCGAACCCGCCGCCAAATCCCCGCGGCCCCGGCCCCGGTCCCTGCGCCAAACCTGTCCCGCCAATCAACACCGCCGAACTCAAAATCAAACCCAGGCACGCGCTCAAGTTATGTCTCGAAACCATCGGTCGATCCTCCTTAAGAAATCTCACTCCGCGAACCAGGCATTGCCAGGAATGAACTCCCCCCGCCAGCGCCCGTTAAAAATCCGCCTCGCCGCTATAGACGACGAAGCCGCCAAAAGTATCCAACAAATCCCAAAAACTTTTCTCATCTTCAGATTTTGAAAGCCAGCAACTTTAGCCGCCCGGTAGCTGGCCGTGCCGCGCAACCATCCCCCTAGCGCCCCAGAACCCCAGCCACCAGCCCCAGCGACGAAGCCGCCAGAAACAGTGAATTCACCAGCGCAATCGCAATCGCAATAATCCAGGAACGGCGATCCTTGGGCTGCGAAGTCGGGTCCGAGGTCGATATCAGAAAGATCAACAATCCAATGGCCAGCGAGATCCACAACACCACAGCATCGTGGGAGTTCGGCAGAAAATGCAGGTAGAGCTTCCATAGAAAGGTCACCACCGCCGTCGCAACCGGGAATGACACCAGCGACTGGGCGCTGAGAAAAACTCCCTGGCCAGACTGAATAGGCGCAGGAGCGGGCGTCTTGCTATCGGACGCAGCCAGCGCCGCACCCTTTTCTGCTGCGGCCGCAGGCGTCACAACCCGCGTGCGAATAATAAACGCATCCCGGAATGCCATATCGCTCCTTTTCAAGTTTCCTTTATCTGGATAGCCCCGGTGGGAAGGAATTCTACCCCAACCTGATTCCGATTTGCCCAGCTCGTAATCTCCGCCCGCGTCTCCGGCCGCTCGTCGCGCAGCAGAAACGCCAGCCCTCCGCGCCCTCTGTCGTCCGCAATCCCAATCCCCACCACGCCCCCTTTGCCCAGAAAGAGCGCCTTGGCTTCCCGCTGCAGCGTTTCTATGCGCTCGGGCATCAGGGATTTCACGCAATGCTCACGTTAAAGTGGCCCAGAACATCCGCCATCGGGTTCGCAATCGTCAAATCCACGCCCGACAGAGCCGAAATCACCAATCCAACCGCGCGGTCCTGATCGTCCACCACCACCGACCCCGAATCCCCCTGCGCCGAAAAATTGCCGCTGCTGGTCGAGATGATCCCCAACTGGCCGTCGAACAGCGCCTGCACCCCGCCCGGATAATCCACCAAAATCGACACATTCCTCATCCGTATCTTGCCCTTCGTTAACCCCGTCTTGGCGCCGCTCTTGCGAACCGCCGCGCCCAACGGCGCACTCTGCACCCCCGCCAGCGGCCCGATCCCCTTCACCGTCACCGCCGCGTCGCCCATCGTGTCCGGCTTGCAAAGCGCCGCATCGATGCGGTTGCCAGTAGCCCCGCCAGTCGAAATGTACGCATAGTCATAGAGCACGCCGATGCGGCTCGCGCTGTTTCCGCCGTTCCCCGCTCCCGGCTGCCACACCGCGTCACTGCCCTTCACTCCGCCGTTCATCGCAGCAATCACGTGGTTGCAACTCAGCAGATATTTAGCCCCAGCCGCGTCCTTCACCGTGCAGCCGAATGTCCCCGAATCCCCATTTGCGTGGCCCAGCGATTCGCCGCCCTCAGCCGGCCGGCTGGTCGCAACCGCCCGTCCAGCATGAAACAGCTCGATCTCCAGGCCTGCGAAGCCCAGCGAATCAGCCAGTTGCGGCGCATCGAATTCCATCGGTCGGTCAGTCAGCAAAACCACCCGTTCGCCGCCATCCCCTCCGCCAATCCCCACGCCCATCACCGGAGATTGAACCACCGGGGGACCGTACTTATGCCAGGTTTGCTGGGGACGCCCCTCGAAATCGATCGGAGTATCGAGGTAGCGCATCAGCGACGGCCGGCCAAGCTTGTCCATATACCCGACGCTCACCGAACGCCGCAGCAAAAGGTCCGAAAAGACGCGCTGGATGTGATCGAGGTCCATCCGTAGCCCCTTCCTGAGGATCGCCCCCAGAGTATACCCAAATCCCACCCCACCGCCGCACCCAGAACCTGGCACCTCGAACCTGGTACCTAGCACCTAGCAACCTAGCAACTAGCAACTAAAATATCCCCATGTCCTTCGCAGCAGCCGTCGAACACCTCCACGCGCTCGGCCTTGAACTCGCCCCAGCCCCCACCGCGCCCCGCCGCAAGTTCGAACTCGAGCACATGCGCATCCTCGCCCACGCCCTCGGCGATCCGCAGCAGCAGTTCCCGGCGGTCCTCATCGCCGGAACCAACGGCAAAGGATCCACCGGCGCCACGTTGGCCGCGATCCTCGCCGCCGCCGGCTTCCGCACCGGCCTCTACACCTCCCCCCACCTCACCCGCGTAACCGAACGCATCCGCATCTCCAGACCTGCCACTGAGCCGGGTGCCCCACATCTCGCTTCTGAGATGTGGGATGGCGTCCCACAGTCTTCCACCCCTCGAACCTCGAACCTCGAACCTCGAACCTTCCCCGAGATCCCCGAAAACGACTTCGCCCGCCTCTACTTCCGCGTAGACGAAGCCGCCAACCAGCTCGTCTCCTCCAATCAACTCCCGCACCACCCCAGCTTCTTCGAAACCCTCACCGCCCTCGCCTTCCTCTACTTCAGCGAGCAGCATGTCGACATCGCCATCCTCGAAGTAGGCATGGGCGGACGCCTCGACGCCACCAACATCGTCGAGCCCGTCCTCTCCATCATCACCGACATCGCCCTCGACCATCAGGAATACCTCGGCTCGACCATCGCCGCCATCGCCCGCGAAAAGGCCGGCATCCTCCGCCCCGACGGCACCCTCATCACCCTTCCGCAACATCCCGAAGCCAACCACGCCATCGGCGAAGCCGCCATCGCCCTCAACGTCCACGCCATCTCCGCCACCGACTACTTACCCGGCCGTAACTTCGCCCCCTCGAAAATCTCCCCGTCAGAAAACACTGTCATCCTGAGCGAAGCGCGCAGCGCGCAGTCGAAGGACCTGCGTCCCCTCCCCGCCAACCACTACGACCTGCCCCTCTCAGGCGAAACCCTCCACGTCCGCTCCCCGCTCGCCGGCGAACACCAGCAACGCAACATAGCCCTCGCCATTGCCGCAGCAATCGAATTACGTAACCACTTCAGTAACAAACAAAATCGCCCATACATAACAAGTAACCAACAAAGTTACAAATCATCGCCAGCCACCCTCGAACCTCGAACCTCGAACCTCGAACCTGATCCCAACCTCGAACCTACCAACGCCTCCATCGAATCCGGTATCGCCCAAACCTCCTGGCCCGGCCGCCTCGAATTCCTCCCACCCAATCTCCTGCTCGACGTAGCCCACAATCCCGCCGGCGCCTGGACCCTCCGCGCCGCCATCTCCACCCTCCCAGAAGACCTCCCGCGCACCCTCATCTTCTCCTGCCTCCGCGACAAAGACCTCACCGAGATGGCCCAGATCCTCTTCCCCCTCTTCGACTCATCGAATGCTCCCCCATCGCCGTCATTCCGCAACCCCCAAAGTTTGTCATTCCGCAGCGCAGCGGAGGAATCTGCTTTTGCTTCTCCCTCGAACCTCGAACCTCGAACCTTGAACCTCGTCTTAACCCCCATCCACAACCCCCGCGCCGCCTCCCTCGAAGACCTCCTCAACGCCGCCCGCAAACTGGACATCCCCGCCCACGGCGCCGAAGGCCCCGCCGAAGCCCTCGCCCTCGCCCGCTCCATCACCCCCGCCAACGGCCTCATCCTCGCCACCGGCTCCATCTACTTCAATCGGAGCCCTCCGCGACCTGCTCCTCACCCCCTAACCCGGGTGGCGGGGTGCCCCATTCATGGCGCAGTCTCACCGCGACATGGGTGGGGTCCCACCAAATTCCGCCGAACCCCCCAATCCCGAAGCCCTACAATATAGTTAAGCAACTCTCCCAATGAGCACCACCCCCACCCAACCCGCAGCCGAGCCCACCTCGAACCTCGAACCTCGAACCTCGCACCCAGTCCCCACCCACCTCCGCTACATCACCAAGTTCCTCATCATGCCCCTGATGGCCCTCGCCACGGCCTTCTTCGGCTGCATCTCCCTGATTTGCGGCCTCTGGGACACCTCCGGACGCCAGCAACACGCCGTCGCCCGAGCCTGGGCCCGCACCCTCCTCGCGCTCGCCTTCTCCCCCGTCACCCTCGTCGACAAGGGCAAGCTGAACCCCGGCCAGACCGCCGTATACGCCTCAAATCATTTGAGTTACATGGACACCCCAGTCCTCTTCGCCAAGCTCCCCTTCCAGTTCCGCATCCTGGCCAAGCAGGCCCTCTGGAAGATCCCCTTCGTCGGCTGGTACCTTCTCCGCTCCGGCCAGGTCCCCATCGACGCCAGCAGCCCGCGCTCGGGCCTGGCCGGCCTGCTCCGCGGAGTCAAAACCCTCAACTCCGGCCTGTCCATCTTCGTCTTCCCCGAAGGCGCCCGCTCGCCCCAAGGCACCCTGGGCACGATGGCCTCCGGAGCAGCCTTCATGGCCATCCGAGCCGGCGTCCCGCTGGTCCCGCTCGCCGTCGTCGGCACCTACGAGCTTCTGCCCATGCACGTCTACGCCCTCCGCCCCCGCCCGCTCAAACTCGTCGTCGGCGACCCCATCCCCACCGAAGGCCTCACCACCAAAGACGCCGACGCCCTCACCACCCGCCTCTACGAAGCCATCAGCAAAATGTACTACCAGGACTCCGACCCAACTCCTTAACTCCGATTCCCCGTCCGCGTCAGTCAAACGGATGAGTTGCCAGCCATTGAGCCAGCACCACGCACAGAGCGGAGATGAATCCGCCCAGTATCGCCAGGCTTGCAATCTCCCGCCGCGACCATCGGATCAGGCGCACCCGCCGCTTGCTGCTTCGACCCCATTTCGGAACTTCGGACATAAACCCTCCTCGTGCAGAGTTCGCCTGGAGGAACGTCTCCGCTTCCTCCAGGCACCCGGGGTTGTGTCGAGCCGTGCTAGAAGTGGAATCCCAGCTCCGCAGTCAACGCGCGCGGAGTCACGTAGTGTGTTCCGCTGAACGTCGAGAGGAAGTTGTACAGCGCGTACTTATTCGTGAAGTTAACTGCAGTAAGGTGCAGGCTCCACTTGTACTTCTCCTGGTTGAACAGATTGTCGCTGCCGACTGAGGCATCGAAGAGGTTCCGCGGAGCGACCCGCGGCGGATTGTGATCGTCGTCCTCGGTGTTGGGCGCCGGGATTGAAAGAAGGCTGGAGCTGTATTGGGACGCGAGGCACTGCGTGAAGCCGGAGTAGGGGGTCGCCTTGACACCGTTGCATGCAATCCCGGCTTGAAACTGCTGATCGGGAGTAAGGACGCTGAGGTCGACTCCGGGCTGACCGCTGATCGTGATTGAAGTCGCCGAGCAGAGAGTATTCGCGCCAATCACGTTGTAGCAGGGAGTCGATCCTGCAACGAGGCCGCTGTCATAACGCCAGTTGAAGGCAAACCAAGGCGAGAACTTGCCCGGAATCTGGTACTGGAGATGGGTTGTTTCGTTGAACTTCTCGTCATGATCGATGCGGAAGGGATACGCGCCCGATACCGGGGGAGTTGCTCCCGCTCCAGCGACCTGTGGCGGGAAGAACCGCGCTGCCACCGACGACATCACCACAAACGCCGAAACACCGTGGAAATGCGGCACGTCCGCCCGCAGATCAAACCCCGGAATCTTCGAGTTGTGCCAGTCAATCGGGAAGGTAATCGGCGTGTTGCCCAGCACGGAGAAGTCAAACGCATTATGCGTGTACTTCCAGATGTAGTCGCCGGACAGCACAAAGTTCTTGCCGATCGCCTGCTGCAGCCCGGCATGGAACTCATTGCGGTAACCGGGCTGCAGCGTTGTGCCCACGCCCGGAGTGCAGAGCAGCAGAGGCGCGAGAATATCGCTTCCGCAGCCTTGGCTCGATAGCACCAGGTTCTCGTTGAACGGCGACTCCAGCGTGCGGGCATACGACGTCCGCAGCACAGTGTTCGTCTGCCGGATGGTGTATGCGACACCCAGCCGTGGTTCGGCCTGCCGCGCGATGGCGAGGCCGTTGTAAAGGTCACCGCGTATGCCGACGTTGATGGTCCAGTCACCGGCGGTGATCTGGTCCTGAACGTAGAGCGCCAGTTCCTTCACATCGGTGTGGCCGTTGAAGGTGTAGTAGCCGCCGCCCCGCGTCAGGTCGTACGGCAGAAGATCGGAGTCATACGTTCCGCCAACCGAGGGATCGTTGGAAACATAGCCCGCCGCGGCGCACTGGTTAGGACTGGTAAAGCCAGGTAACGGCATTGCCGCTGCCGATCCACGCACGGCGAGTTGAAGGTGGGGTTGACGATGGCGAGCGGGTCATTCTCCCTCAGCAGCGTCTGCGAGTATTCCACTCCGCCCTTGATGTTGTGGATGCCCTTGACGTACGAGATGGAAGCATGCGCTCCCGCGTTGGTCAGCGAGCGTGCCTGGCTGATGGTCTGGTTCTGGATCGGCCCCAGATCGGCCAGCGGATTGTTACTGGGGTAGTAGTTGTAGGCGTCGCGGCGAACGTACCCGGTGATATTGAAGACCGAATTCGCGTTCAGCGTGTGGGTATACGTGGGAGCGATGTTGAAGGTGTCGATCTTCGAGCGCTGGTCCGTGTTGCCTACATTACCGAAGACAGGATTCGCCGTCGTCCCGCCACTGACCACGTTCTGAATGTTCAGGTTGTCAAACGAATTTGGCGTCTGGAACCACGAGCGGCTGACGCCGAAGTTAAAGTGAACCGAGTCCGAGGCCGTCAGTTGCCGGTCCACGCGGTCGAACACGTTGAACTCGTTGCCCTTGTCGTGGAAGACGGAAAATTCCGGCGGGTCGAGGAACCGTCCGGTGTTCAGCCCGTCCACCTCGATGAAGTTGCCCCAGTTCTTGCCGCCGTAGCTCAGATCAACCGACCCGGTAACCGACCCAAACGTTCCGAAGGAGGTGGAAACCGAGCCGGTCGGCGTCGTAACCCCCTGCCCGGAGCGCGTGGTCACACTGATGACCACACTGGTCTTGCCGCCGAACTCCGCCGGCGGCGCACCCGAGATCACCTCCAGCGACTGCACCGAGTTCGATGGCAGTTGGTTGGAGAACACCTTGCTCTGCTGGTCGGTGATGGGCTGGCCATCGATCGAGAATGAGTTGGACGCGTGATCGCCAAGCCCGTGGAAAAGGCCGTTGGAGTCGGCCGCAATCCCCGGAGACGCAAGCGTAACCAGAGAACTCAGCGTGGACGACTGACTCTCCAGCGGTAGCTTCTGGAACAGGTCGCGATCAATGTCGGTGTGGCCGACGGGATCGTTCTCGATCAGCTCCCCGCCGTTTGTCGTCACCTCCACCACGGTCGAGCTCTCGCCCGGCTTCAGGACCGCAGTCAACGTAATAGGCACGGACGACCGCACGTCGGTGTCCTGCGACGCGGTCGCGAACGAGGCCGCCGAGATGATCAGATGGTACGGATTCAGCGGCAGATTGGTGAACTGGTAGTGGCCCGAGCCGTCTGTGTGGGTCTGCCGGCTGTATCCGCTCACAGGGTTCTGGATGGCGACAGTTGCGTTCGCGATGACCGCGCCGGTTGCGTCGGCGACAGTGCCGTTGATGGTGCCTGAGTTACCGCCCGCTTGTGCGTAGATGGCCGGGAGATTGAGAAAAAGGGATATTAATAGCGTCGCGAAAAGCGCGCGCTGAGCGAGCGTGTGCATGCACTGCCTCCTTGAGTTAGAGCCTGATTTGGAAAACGCTGTTTAGGAGCGGTCCAAACCGGCCGGAGGAGGCCGCGAGAACAGAGCAAATTGTGGAGTGAACTGGGGCCGGGCTACGGGACAGGCGGCTTCAACCCGAGTGAAGACCTGGGCGACGAACACCTGCGTCACGGTGACCGCAACCTGCACCGCCATGTGCGCGGTTACGCAGAGCCCGCAATCCTGGTGCGTCGCCTCTCCCTGCGAGTGCGAGTGCGAGGCGGAGACCACCCCGCCCAGCATCACCAGGGCAATGCAAAACACGCCAAGGAGAACTTTCCACGACGAGCGCGCGCGCGTTTTTGTGGAATTCCCCAGCATCTCACGACTATAGCGCAATTCCAGAAAAGCTGGGAAGCCTTGGCCCTCCTCACCCCCGAGTAAGCCGTTGCTCGTTCCCGCCTCTAGGTAAGCTGTTGCTCGTTCCCGCTTCTAGGTAAGCCAAGGCTTCAGCCTTGGCCCTCCCGGCAGTCCAAAAAGAACCGGGCTTTAGCCCCTGGGGTATGCTCTTTGGCGGGCCGCCGCCGCGCTCTGCTTTCTGCTTCTCGCCTCCACCCCCGGAGCAGCCTCTTCGGCCTCAGTGTCCCACAGCACCGAGGGGGCTTTAGCCCCTGGGGTATCCTCCCGGCATGGCTACGATCCGTCACAAGCAGAGCACCTGCGCCATCACCATCCTTACCCACCAGCGTCACAGAATATTCCAGCGCACCGCGAACGCCGAGCTCATGATTGCCACTCTCTTCCGTTACCGCGACCAGGGCCGATTCGCGCTCCACGCTTTCGCCGTCATGCCTGACCATATCCACGTGCTGATCACACCCGCGATCAATCAGAGCACGGCACGCTGCATGCAGTTCATCAAAGGCGGATATTCCTTCGCGGTGCGCAACCAGTTCCCCGGAGAAGTGTGGCACTCGGGATATCACGAGCACCGCATCCGTGACAAAGACGACTTCGAAGCGCAGAAGCAATACGTCGCCAATAGCCCAATCCGAAAGAACTACCTCGACTATCCTCACGTTCACACCTGCTTCGCAACCCACCTCGATCACGGGTAGTGGTGCAGTTTCAATTGAAACTGCACCACTACCCGATCACGCGCCTGCCGGGTGCCCCACATCTCGCTTCTGAGATGTGGGATCAAGAAACCGGGTGGTGTCCTAATTTCCCATCTGAAACGCGGGAGGCCGCGGAATTCAGAGGGAAAACGCGGACTGCGATCTGGATTCTGGCCGTAGTCGCGGCGTGTCTAAGTAGCGTCGTTCCCCTCAAGGTCTGGGCCGATAACCCATCGAACCGAGCCATCTTTAGAGGTGGACGTTCTAAGTCCGGCGATTCCCCCCGCCATCAGACGGACGTTTGTGTACCAATAGTCTCCAAAGGCGTCACGATACTCAACGCGCCCATAGACATAAAGAGCTGCCGATTTCCCACTGATCGTAGCGATCTCGGCACCTGTGAACAGGTGAGTTTTTCTTCTTCCCGGATATCCAAATCCACTCTTAGGCCCAACAGTCGTTTTTGGTTTAACCATCTTGTCCGTTGGGATCGGCAACGATCCCTGCAACGGGTGTGGCCCAGCTTCGACCGCAATCCAACCGTGAACCTCGTACGCTGGAGTCTCCCCGAAGTTCTTGAAATTGACGAGGGCAAGTGGCTGTCCGTTCGGAAGCGTTACCTCAGCACTCTCCAAACATATATAAGCGCGCAGTTGCCGCTTGGCATTCTTTTCCGCCAATGTATAGGCTTTGCGAGCTTCGCTAACTCCATTGCTGGCAGCCGTAGCAGCGAGAGCGGTTTTCGCAGCCAAATCCTTAAAGTGGCTAGCGTGTTGATGCAACAAGCTAGCTTGGTACGCAACAGCGAACAAGGTGAGCAGGAGAGCCCACGTTTCGATACTGTCCGGCCATGTCAGGAGTCGTACCACCATGGCGGGCTGTAGGTGGGTTGCTGGCGATCTTGAGCGGTCTGGCCCTGATCCGTTGGGGGGACGGTAAAAGGAACACTCTGACTTTGGCCTTGTCGTTGGGCTTCCTCGGCGGCACTATGCTGCTGACGGGTCACCAGCACTATTGCGGCGGCTACGATACAGAACGCCAGTATGTACTTCCACATATTGGAAAAACTGTAGCACAAAAATACCTAGGAAAATGGGAGATTTGATGAGACCATCTCTCCCGTGGAGGGAGAGAATGAAGCGACTCATTGCGTATGCTCTGGCAACAATAGCGGTGGTAGTGATTGGGATGGTAAGAGTGGTCGAAATGTTCCATTATCCGGCGGTTATCTTTGACGTTCTCCCTGCATCGTTGCTGTGGTGGGTGGATAGGCACGGCAATAGCGTACTCATCGGTGCTGTGTTGATAATTCTCGTGGCATGGGCTGAGTATTTTGGGGAAAAGCGTGGGTACTTTCACCACAAGCAAGAACCGAAGCAGGATCACCATGCAGATGCGGCTCCGGCTGCGACTGCTGACGATCCCCACGCTCCTGGAGAACCTGGCGCTATCTCCGGAACATATCCCCGCCTTGCCGTCGATGTAGGACTCCTACAAGACAAAGGGTGGTCTCTGGCGTCCGGTGTCGTTCTCACCAATGTAGGCAATACTGAAGCCCACAGCTTGCACATAAACGACATGCTGGTTTCTGGATGCAAGGTGACTTTTCCAGATAATGTTTCAGTCCTTCCTGCCACAGACAAGACACGCCCAATCACCCCGACAATTCACGGAGTAGGGCCTATGCAGATGCATGATTTGATGGGACTCATGGCCGATGATTGGGACACCCAGAACAGGCTTCGCGGCGAGGGAATCCTAGATATCCTGATCTTCCCCGCAAGCGCAACCTATGAGGATCATAGAGGGCGGAAGTTCCTTGCTTCTTGGCAGTTTGAATTCCACATCTGGAAGTATCGGAGTTGGAGGGATAGACAGAAACGACACACGGATAAATGGCTTCCAGACACCATCGGGCCTTATGTTAGCGTTCCAAAAGTAGAGACAAAGCTTCTCTCGTAGTACAAAAACACTTGACACTCCCATATTATTGCACTACAGTAATTGCAGTGAGGTTGGACATGGCGAACATACTCAATACCGACAAACAAATCGCAGTGATTGCCGCGTTGACCGAGGGTAGCTCGATTCGCTCGATTGAGCGCATGACTGGCGTCCACCGGGACACGATCATGCGGCTTGGCGTGAAGGTCGGCAAAGGATGCGCGTCCCTGTAAAAGAGGTTTGGAAGGGAAAGACAGTCTGGGATGGGGTAGTCGAGGTTTTCGACCTGTACGGCCATCCTAAGACAGACCGAGCGTATGCATGGTCGCACGAAACGGACGATCCAGAGAACCCTCGCCGCTACGTGGCCGTGCTTCATATCCCCCCCGCGATCTCGCCACAGACCGCATTACAGACCGCACTGGTTCAGGAGTACCGAAATGCCACCCAAGCCTAGAAAAGTCGGACGCCCGAAACTGCCCAAGGGCGAAGCCAAAGGAACGCCCGTACAGGTTCGTTTCAATCCAGAGGAACGACAGCGGGTAGAGAAGGCAGCCAAGGCCCAGAAGCAGACCGTCTCGGAATGGATTCGCAGTACGTTGTCGGCTGCATTGGAGGCTTAGGATGCTCGAAGGAATGGAGCGTAAACCGGGGAAGCGGGAGTGGACGTTGCTTGCATTATGGGTGTTCTTTCCAGTTCTGCTCCATCCGTGGTGGCTACTACTCATCTCTACTGCGGTATATGCCTTATTGGTATGGCTGGTACTACGAAACAGGGAGAAATCAAATGGAGACGGTTCAAATTAGGACACTACCCAAAGCCGGGTGCCCACATCTCGCTTCTGAGATGTGGGATCGGAAACCCCCCACTGCCACACTCCTCAAATTCAGCCCCACGCCGCCGAGGTGGCAACCCATCCTGAGCCAAGTCGAGGGATGCCGAAAAAAAGGCCGCGCCCGAAGGCGCTACCGCTCTGCCCTGAGCCCAACCGAAGGGCCGGAGTGCAGGCGAAGCCGGAACCACTCATCTGCTTTCTTTCCCACCACCACAAATCCCCGGCCTCTTCCACCTCGCAAAAAGTGCGAGCCGACCCCAGCGCAAATTTCATAACGACTCGAATTGCCTCCCTTCCGTCTCAAAAAGTAATGGTAAGTCACAACTTACGCTTAGCCATAATCCCCCCGGGCGGCTGTTCGTAATGCAGCCCCGTCGACGCATGACTTAGCCCCTTAGGCTCCGCGCGTAAATCCGGGGCTACCGGCGCCGATCGACGCCCTAATCGCCTTTCGCTCCAAAGATCGGTATCATCGGTGCAGATCGGCAGCCAGGCCTTTTCCCCGAACCCAAGTACCTCGAACCTATGAAAAAACCCCGCATCGCCGTCCCCGTCCCCACCAGCCACGACCTCGACTACAACCGCCGCTCCTGGATCCAATACGCCAAAGCGCTCGAGCGCAGCGGCGCCGATGCCGTTGAAGTCCCATTGAATCAGTCACCTGCGGAGACAGCCAAGCTCATAGCTAACTGCCAGGGCATCCTTCTCCCCGGCTCTGGAGCCGACGTCAACCCGCAGAAATTCGGCCAGGAAACCCAGCCCGAGACCGCCCCCGCCGACCTCGCCCGCGAGAACGTCGACGAACTCCTCCTCCAGGACGCCCACAACATGGGCAAGCCGATCTTCGCCATCTGCTTCGGCACCCAGATGCTGAACGTCTGGCGCGGCGGCACCTTGGTCCAGCACCTGATGCCGATGCCCGTCAACCACCAGGCCGGCCCCAGCGTAGGCGCCGCCCACCCCGCCGCCATCGCCCCCGATTCCCTCCTCGCCGAGCTGGTCGCCTCAGACCTCGAACCTCGAACCTCGAACCTCGAACCCCGCATCCAGATCAACTCCAGCCACCACCAGGCCGTCGGAATCCCCGGCGACGGACTCCGCGTCTCCGCCCGCAGCCCCGAAGACGGCGTCGTCGAAGCCATCGAACAGTCCGTGAGTGACGGCACCCCAACCGGCGTAGGCGGCAACTTCATCCTCGGAGTCCAGTGGCATCCCGAACGCACCTTCGAAGAATCCGCCGCCTCCCGCGCCCTCTTCCGCCGCTTCGTAGATGAAGCCGCCGCCTGGCACCCCAAACCCGCCAGAACCCAGGACTAAAGACGGACCCCTCGTATTGTCATTCTGAGCGGAGCGAAGAATCCCCGCATTTTTCCCGCCACGGAGCCGTATTTGGACGCCAAATCCATCGCCGCCCTGCTCCAGCCCTACATCGCCAATGGCCCTCCAAATGCGGATTGGTCGCGCATTTGCACGCAACTGGCCACTTACCTCGACCTGATCCTGAAATGGAACGCCCGAACCAACCTCACCGCTATCCGCACTCCGGAAGAGATCGTACGCCGCCACTTTGGCGAAAGCCTCTTCGTTGGAACCCATATTGTCAAGTGCAGAACCCTGCTCGATTTCGGCTCCGGCGCAGGTTTTCCCGGCATCCCCATCCAACTTTTGCATCCCGAAATCGCCGTAACCCTCGCCGAATCCCAGGGAAAAAAAGCCGCCTTCCTTAGAGAAACCGTCCGCACCCTGAATCTCCCCACCGAAATCTGGGCCGCCCGAGTCGAATCCATGCCCCCAAAACGCCAATTCGACTCCGTAACCCTGCGAGCAGTCGACGACATGGACGTCGCAATATCCGAAGCGGCAATCCGCGCCAGCCACCGCATTATGCTCCTGACAACCTCGCGCCAGCCAGTCCATCCGGCGATAGGCAAGGACTTCCAGCTGTCCGATTCCCTCCCGCTGCCTGAATCCAAAGACGGCATTCTGCTGATAGCCGAACGCCTCTGACCCGGCCAATGTTCCACGTGGAACAAAGTCAGGTTCAAGGAACTAGTTCAAGGCTGGAGGTAAAGACGGCGCGGAACAGATGTTCCACGTGGAACACTCAACGTAGCCAAGCCGCTCTGGCCCCGCATCCGACCATCATCTTGAAACCTTGCGGCTCGAACCATGAACTTTTAAAGATTTCCACATCCGAGCACGTCCATCCCCGCTGGATTCACCGCTTCGGCCGCGCGTCCACAGGTTTCTCCACAGGAGGGAAGGCTTCTGCACAGGCGTCCAACCTTGCCATGGATATGGCTTGCCCGATAGGCTTCGTTTACAACCGTGTCCACGTTATCTGCACTCTCGAATGTTTTCCCAAGTCAAGCCCTTGACGCTGCTTCCAAAGTTCTTGCTGTTGTGAACCAGAAGGGCGGGGTGGGCAAAACCACTACCGCGATTAACCTTGCAGCGGGCCTGGCGCTTGAAGGATTGCCCACTTTGCTGATCGATTGCGATCCGCAGGCTAATGCCACTGGCGGTTTGGGTGTGGCGCGGGATGAGACTCGGCTGAGCGTTTATGACGTGTTGATGGGGAATGCGACACTTGACGAAACCCTTATCGATACTGGGGTTGAGGGCCTGAAGCTGCTGCCTGGAAGCAAGAATATGATTGGGGCGAACCTGGAGCTGGTGTCGCAGGAGCGGCGGGAGTTCCGGTTGCGTCAAGCGATTGAGCCAGTCCGCCACAAATTTCCATTTATTTTGCTGGATTGCCCGCCGGCGCTCGATCTGTTGACTCTAAATGCTTTAGTGGCGGCCGACGGGCTGCTGGTGACCATGCAGGCCGAGTATTTTGCGCTTGAGGGGATTACGGAGCTGATGCAAACGCTTGACAGAGTTTCGCAGGCGTTCAACCCTACGCTGGCGCTCGAAGGCGTCCTGCTGACGATGTATGACGACCGGACCAACCTTTCGCAGCAGGTTACCGACAACCTGAAGGGCTTTTTTGGGGACAAGCTGCTGACCACGACGATCCCGCGGAATATTCGGTTGGCTGAAGCACCTAGCCATGGCAAGCCGGTGCAGCTTTATGATCCTCGCTCGCGCGGGTCGGAGGCTTACACGGCGCTGGCGCTGGAGCTCTTGAAACGCAACGGCGTGGCCAGCCGGAAGCCCAAGCCGAAAGTGGCGGCGGGCGAGGGGCCGAAGTTCTGGCCGTACAGGTAGGTTCAAGGTTCGAAAAAGCTTAACACCGATTGGCACCGATTGAACCGATCTACGGCGAAGGAGTTGGGTTCGAGGTTCGGGGTTCGAGGTTCGAGGGAAAGACAAATACGGAGATTCTGACTCTGCGAGTCAGAATGACGACCTCTATAAAAGTTGTAAGTATCTGAAAAGAGGCAGGATGGAAGCATCGCATACGCACGCAGGCTCGAAGCGCCCGGCGCTGGGCAAGGGAATTGAATCGCTGTTGGGGCCGCGGCCGGGAGCGGTTGCGCTGCAGGCTGCTGCGCCGGAGCCTACGGGGAGGCCGCTGGAGATTCCGCTGGACCGGATTGACCGCAATCCGAATCAGACGCGTACTTCGTTTGACGAGGGGAAGCTGAAGGAACTTGCTGATTCTATTACGGCTACGGGCGTTGTTCAGCCCATTGTGGTGCGTGAGATCGCGGGTGGGCGCTACCAGCTGATTATGGGCGAACGCCGGTGGCGGGCTTCGCAGACGGCGGGAAAGGCTACCATTCCAGCCATCGTTCGCCAGGTTTCGGACGAGCAGGCGCTGGAGATGACCATCGTCGAGAATCTGCAGCGGGCAGATTTGAACCCGATGGAGCAGGCGCGCGCGTATGAGCGTCTGAGCCGCGAGTTCAAATTGACCCAGGAGGAGATGGCCAAGCGCACCGGGAAGGACCGCGCAAGTGTCGCTAACTTCCTTCGTTTGTTGAAGTTAACTCCTTCTATCCAAAAGCTGGTGGAGGACGGGACACTGAGTTTTGGGCACGCGCGGGCGCTGCTGGCGCTGGACTCGCCGAAGAATTTGACAGATGTGGTGGAGGCGATTCTGAAGCAGAGCCTCTCTGTCCGGCAGACGGAGGTTATGGTTGCGGAGATTCTGAATCCGGAGCGCAAGATGGCGAGGTCGGTGCCGGAGGGACGGGTGCGGCCTGATGTTGACCCGAATGTTCGCGAGGCGCAGGACATGCTGCAGCGACGCCTGGGTCTGAAGGTTCAGATCGAGGACAAGAAGGGCAAAGGGCGCGTGATTATTGAGTACTCGGGGGTGGATGATTTCGATGCGATTCTGAGTGCGCTGGGGGAGTAGGGTGCTAGGTTCGGGGTTGGGAAAGGCTTAACACCGATTGGCACCGATTGAACCGATCTACGGCGAAGGAGTGAGATTCGAGGTTCGAAAAGCTTAACACCGATTGGCACCGATTGAACCGATCTACGGCGAAGGAGTGAGGTTCGAGGTTCGAAAAGCTTAACACCGATTGGCACCGATTGAACCGATCTACGGCGAAGGAGTGAGGTTCGAGGTTCGAAAGCCCACTCATGCGATGAAACCGCATGCTAGAACGTGGCGGCAAAGTTCGCGCTGGCGTAATCGCGGATCGCAAGGCTAAGACCATGCATCCCGTACTGCACGGCAATGTAGAAGCAGGTTCGCACATCATCACCGATGAGCACGCAACCTATCCGTTCATCGCTAAGGATGCCTATGCCCACGAAATCATTAACCACATCGAGGGTTACGTTCGGGATCACATCCACACCAATGGAATCGAGAACTTCTGGTCTTGTGCTGGCTGCAATCGATCCCGCCACCCGCTACACTTCTATGCAGCCACTGAGTGCAAAGTTATGCAGCCACCCGTTACAACGGGATCCAGCCACTGATGTGACAGGTCAAAATATCATCCACGCCGCAGGTCGTGCGCGGAAATTCTCAATTACCTTAAAGCCCGTATTCAGGGAGTTTCGGAGTTTCGAGCTCTACTTGTACAAGTAGCGATTTGGGATGTTCGTGAGGGCGGGAATGTTTCTACCGAGGGCTCGTAAGAGCGTGCGGATGTTGCCGTAGGTGTCTTCTTCAGAGCGCTGAAACTGCCGTAACAAACCTAGTTGGGCATATGACACGGGTGTCACATCGAAGCATTCGGTCTCCCACTCGAAGCCTTTGCCCCAAGTAATACCGCCAAGAAAGAGGTCGGCGCTGGCACCTGCTTCGAGCAGGAGCCGCATGACTGGCTCCGAACGGTTTGCGTTTGAGTTGACTGTGTGGAACAGTGCCGTCTGACCGCCGAAGCCAGAAGAATCGCAGGCGGCACGGATGTCGACCTCCGCTCCCAGTTCGATGAGTTTGCGGGTGACCTGCAGATGGCCGTACTCTGCCGCTACATGCAGGAGCGAAGCTCCGAACAAAGGAGTGAACGCACAGACCATCGTGGTCCTGTGCCTAAGGAGACCTGAATCTTCCCTAACGGCCGCAGCAAGAGCTTCTGGATCGTTCAGCAGAACGGGAGCAAGTTTCGGGTCATCAAGGGTCGCGCCCCGCTCTAGGAGTAGACGGAGGCAGCCGGGAAAGCGGTCTGACCTGAGATACATCTCAATCAGGAGATTAATCGGTGTTTTCCCGTCGATCTCTGAGCGAACGTCCAAGCCATCATCCAGCACCGCACGGATGCGGTCAACCGAATGAATCTCAAAAGCAGTCAGTAGTTCCGCAGCGGCTTTGT
The DNA here is from genome assembly GCA_963822225.1 of uncultured Acidobacteriaceae bacterium. GTDB lineage: Bacteria > Acidobacteriota > Terriglobia > Terriglobales > Acidobacteriaceae > Edaphobacter. The sequence continues at coordinate 22,893 of CAWGGW010000008.1, forward strand.
TCATCGAACCTCCCGGACACGGTGGAAGAATACAGCATCGAAGGACCATCTCTAATCACGAAGCGTAGACCGAGCGGCAGGGACATTCCAGCTTCACCAGCGGCAAGAAGTTTTTGGGTTAGCTGTCGTGAATCGGCAATTTGGCTAAGTGAGATTTTGCCGCCGGACGGGTCATTCTCAGTTAGATGAAATCCCGTTTTCACGGAAATACGTCCTGTTGCCGACTGGTCATAGCGCGTCCTTGAATTGCTTGGGGTATAGTTGGTCCCACTCTCAGGTCCAGCCTCCAGCGCGTTTCACCGCACGGTTTCCGCGAAAATCTACATCGAGGTCCAGGCATGATTTGCAATCGAAGAGGAAATCCAGTTGGCGTGAAGCGCATAATGTGGTTTGCGTTCAGCCTGGCGATGCTGTTCACTGCCTGGGCTGATGTGGCTGCCCAGGCCCCCGCAACCAGCCCGCTCAGCGGAGAAGTTACTTATAGCGGCCCGTTAACAAAATCGGAGGCAGCGTGTCGTCCCCGGTATTGACCCACAAAGTGGAGCCTACGTACTCCGAAGAGGCGCGGAAGGCCAAGTTCATGGACATTGTGCTGGTGAGCCTGGTTGTGGACTCCCACGGTATGCCACAGAATGTGCATGTGCCCCGAGGGGTGGGAATGGGATTGGACCAGAAGGCGGTCGAGGCAGTCAGGCAATATCGGTTCAAGCCGGCTCTGGAGAAGGGCAAGCCAGTCGCAGTGGAGTTGAATGTTTTGGTGAGTTTCCAGATATTTTAGGGTCGGGAGCATTATGCGGGGCCCTCTGTGCCCGCAAAGTCAGCTTTTTGGTAAAGTGACCCGCACGATACCCTTGCGCCCCGCTGGAGAGCCTGAGAGGATGCAGAGGACGGCCCGATGATTACCCAAGAGAAGCTACGAATCTACGAGAAGTTCAATGGAGACATCGATGGCTTCGCAAGAGGATCGAGTCTGAGCGAACGGGTCTCCATAACAGATCAAGATTGGAGTCTGATAGAAGAACTGCGGCAAAGCCTAACAATCGTCCAATCCGGGGCCGCAAGCTCCAAATTTGAAGCACGGGTTCGAGCACAGTTGGTCGATGCCGTTTCCGATGAGGGCGTGCAGGAGCGGTTACGCTATCTTTCGAAGCCGAAATCTTAGGGTTAGCCAAGGTATTCATTGCCCTTGCATCGAACCGCCTGCGAAGTCCCGGTTTGACCAACTGCCCCTGAATCGGCATTTTGAGAAACTGAGGGATAGCTCCTGGCCGACTGGCGGAGATCGTCTAAGACTCGTGGCGGGATTCGAGTGAAACGGGTGGCCGCAACCCTGGCCCCCATGTGCCTGCATAACTTTGCAGGGTGGCCGCATAACGTTGCAGCCAGCACTTGCCTCAAGCGTGGATTGAACTGGACGTATATCAGCGTAGAGCCAGTGCATCTCGACCGCTACGTGGATGAGCAGGTTTTCAGGTTCAATCTGCGCCACAAACACACAGACGCCACCCGCTTCAAGGCGGTATTGAAAGACATCGTAGGCCGTAGGCTCACGTATGCGGAACTGACCGGGAGGACGGCCTCAGAGGCCTTCTAACCCTTACCGGAAGCAGAGGGGACCGAAACGGGTTTCGGCTCTACTTTGACCACTTTCCGCAACAAATCCTTGAAAGCCGTATATTCCTTCGGAACCTCGCGTGATGACCGCTTCATGCCGACAGGATGGCTAGAGAATTTGGGGCTACGTAACTCATATCCCTTCAAACTATACCCAGCCAAGCCCTTACTACCGCGACCTGTCGCAATTCCCGCTGTCGCCGCATATGTTTATGTTTGGTTTGCGATAAACTCGGATACTCCGGAGCCCGCCAACCGAAACGCACGCATGACAGAGCAAGACCCCATCTCGCCTGCCGCCGAGACGCAGATCGATCCTGATCCGTCTCCTCCGGCTCGGTCTGAAGATCCACCCACACCTGATCCAGTTGAAATCGTTAGTGGGGCACCTGCTGAAATCCCTGTGGAGAAAACCGCCCCGATGATTGATATCCATCCGCCGCAGCACAGTGTCTCTACACGCCGCGAATTCTTCGTTCACCTCTTCATTGTCGTGCTTGGCATCCTGATTGCCATTGGTCTCGAACAGACCGTTGAAGTCATTCACCACGCTGAGGAGCGGCGCGCACTGATTGAAAACTTCCATCACGAGTGCGCCGACAATATGAAGGTCTTCGAGCGCGATCTCAGACTGGTTCAGCAAAACATCGCCTGGGAGCGGTCTTCGCTGGCCCTTCTGCGCAACGCCAAGCCACAGGGGGGCTTCATCACCGTCACAATGCCGTCGGGGCCAAATGGTGGTGGCCCAAATGGAGGCATGCACGCGCCATCCCGGTCAGTCTGGTCTGTCGCAAAATCCAGTGGGAGGGTTGAGCTTCTGCCCGAGAATATCGCCGAGATCTTCGATCGAGTCGATGGCGAAGGCGAGCACTTTAACGATCTGGTTCAGACCAGCGTCGCCGCCCAGAAACGCATTGAGACCTTCAAGGAGCGGGTTGGCTCTTCTCTGGCCACGAGCGAACCCATTCACCTCACAGTCGCCCAGCGTGACGACGCGGCCAGCCTTATCGACAGCCTCCTCGTTCAGGACGAGCAGTACCAACTATGGCTCGGGTCCTGGCAGGGTGCCTCGCAGAGCGTTCTTGATGGTGTCCAGACCCGCGACGGAATGGACAGTTACATCCACCGCGCCGGCGCGGCAGCGGCCCAACAATAGCGTTCGAAGTGTCGCGCGACTTGTAGGGCTTCACCCCGGGTTCCGCGAGAAATCCCCGTACTGGCCTTGAAGTCGGCTTCACGGTAACTACGGGTTCTCTGGACTTCTTTATCTATAAGCCAGGGTGCGGGAAGTTTGCCGCCAAGTTCTCTTGGGCGAGCGCGCGAATCGCTGATAGTCTGGCGGAACGAACCCCACAAGAAACTGCATGCCAGAGACACCAGAATCCCCAAAAGAGCTTCCACTTGCCGAAGTCACGGCTGCGAGTGCTGAGACGATGGCGTCCCCCCAGGAGTGCGAGACGCCGCAGACTGCACACGTTCCAAAGCCGACGAAAGAGAATGCTTCCATGATCGACGTCCATCCTGCGCATCATGCGGCCAGCAGCTGGCGCGAATTCTTCATCCACATCGCCACGATTGTTCTCGGCCTGATCATCGCCGTCGGGCTGGAGCAGACCGTCGAGTACGTCCACCACCGCCGCCAGGCCCGCGACGCCCGCGCCAACATTCTGGACGAGGTGCGCGTCAACCTCGACATCCTCCAGGACAACCAGAGGGACCTTACCAAGTCCCAGCAGCAGCTCGCACAGAACCTCGATCTGCTTACTTCCGGCGCCCCCGATGCCAAGGTTCTGCAAGAGTTCGGAGTCGACTACTATCTGACGCGCAGGCATGACTCCGCTTGGAACGCCGCAAAAATCGACGGCTCGCTCGCCCTCATCCCGCCTGACCAGATCGGCCACGCCAACTACTTTTACGAGGCTTACGACGCCCTCAGCGCAACCCGCTTCGAATATTTCGCTGACATGGACACCATCGCGGCTCTTGTACTTCATGCCCGCCCTTCCGGGAAGCTAACTGCACCCGAACGGCAACTGCTCCTTTCCCTCACCGCATCCGCCATGGGTCACAACCGACTCCTGTTCAAAATGGAGACGGCCCAGATTAAGGCTCTGCAGTCGAACGACCTGCAGTAACCCGAGGTTCGGGGTTCGAGGTTCGAAAAAAGCTTAACACCGATTGGCACCGATTGAACCGATCTATGGCGAAGGAGTGAGATTCGAGGTTCGAAACCCCACTCATGGCAATGAGAAACCGCATGAATGGGGCACCCGGCACCCGGCATTCACTGCACGAACTGGGTGTCCGTCAGAGGAAGCTCGCGTCGAACTTCACTTTGGTGTTGACATAACTTGCTCGTAGACGCGTTGCAGCGGTTCAGGAGAAACGCTCAACTTTCCTCTGTAAGGATTATCGAGGACTGCGACCAGGAATATCAGCAGACCGAGCAAACCAGAAAACAATACGGTCATCCAGAAATGCACGCTAAAACTACCCGAATGAAGGAACCAGCTAACCGCAATGCAGATCACAGCTCCTGCGAGGACTAAGGCCCACAGAGGTGCGGGCATCTCATCCTTGATGCTATTGAGCCTGGCTCTTCGGCTTTCCGTCAGGTCATTGAAGGCTCTATAGGATTCAGCGGCGAGGATATTCTGCCTCTCGTTTTGCGGTTCAAAAGACATAAAATGTTCCTGAAAATCGCTCAACACCGCGCTCGCGTTATTGGGAACGATTCCGTGCTGTTGCAATGGCCATCCCACATCGACAACCTGGCGGGTATATCTGCGCAGGTCATCCTGCATAATGGAGCGCACTGGTTCGGGGTACGCACTGATGTCGCGGTAAAGAGCGCCAAGGGCAGCCGCCTCATGGTCAATCTTTCCTTGCACGTCGGAATAGGTAGCCCAGGCTCCAATCGCAAGTAGGCCGACACAAACTCCGTACAAGACCGTAACTGCTGCCAGGTAGAAACCGACGATGTCGTTGTGGGCATGGTCCCCATTGTGAAGGCGTCGCACCCAGTCGCGAGTGAGGTATAGGCCAGCCAAACCAATTGCCACAAACACCGCCGAGGTGAGAGTGCCAAAGATCCACGTCGGAAGATCATAGAGCCAGTACATATTCATCGGGGCGTTCCTTGAGAACTGCGAGCCATAATCGGCTGAAACGGAGGGCATCGCAGTGCTCGTTTTCTATCTGGGCTCGTACAGCCCTCTGGTTGGTTGACCGTGCGAATGGACGCGAGTTATCGCGCGCCTCAATGCGGAGACGCACTGATGAGCTAGCAAGCGTGGGACCACTCTGCAGAAGAACTGGTTTCTGTGCCAATCGACTGAAATGGGGCGTGGGGCACCCGGCCACTATATGTGGTTCCCAACTACTTAGCTGGGCCGCCACGGTGCCCATTTCTCCCGCTACCTCTTTGGCCCGTAAGCGCGCTGCCATGAGATCAGATTTGAGCCGAGCATGTCTTCCCAGTGCTCTGTCTTCCAATTCGCGGCGATTATCTTCGGTCATATTTCCAGATACCTCGCAGTAATTAGACCACCGCTTTCACCGTTCCAATCGAAATAGAGCAGCAGAATTGAAATTGTGAGGGGGTAGATGCTGGGTTTTCACTTGCTGTCCAACTTCTTGCGGATTTCCTTCAACTCTTTCTTGATCTCATGCAGATCAGACGCGAGCCAGAGGAAGAACCCGATCATAAAGCCAAAATCAACTCGATCCATGCGCCCATCATAATCCGGCACTAGCTAAACCCGTGAGTCCATCCACTTCGCTGCCTTGGCTGAAGCTTCACGTTGATCACTAAAGCCACATACGCGCCATCGTGTTCATGTTCTGGTGGAACTTGCAACAACCGATCAGTTGTCACAGACACATCCGCAATAGATTCATCATCTTGGAGAAGAACGTAGAACGGGTCTTCATCTGGACGGGGAGTCTCCGCGCCGATCTCTTGCCCACCGTGCGGCATCCTCAGCGCATCAAAAAGAGTCTTGAGGCGATTGTCAATGTCGCCATTTTTCATGAAGATCCTACCCGGCTTTTCTCTCCGTCAGAACAACACATTGATACTGCATCGCAAATGCCATTCATCTCTCGAAAGAGGCAAGAAGCGAAACCCGTTCAACTCAGTATCCGCCAGCCTCTTTATACCGCGCTCTATCGCCTGTTCTTGAGTGCAGGATTCGCCGTAAATCTCCCGCGCTTCAATGAGGCCGTAGGTCAATATTTGGCTACGCAGTTCATGGTGTTCATGGCAAAGACGGCGCAGTTGCGGATGAAACTGACGGCGAATCTCGAACTTGTCGGTGACATCACCGTTACCCTTCAATATCCCCTGATAGATCAGGCGAAATTCCACAACATCCTCCCCTTGGATTGGCGGTCTACCATCGGTCTCGATTATCTCAGTGACCGGGCCATAAGGAGCGGGAATAGCGCAAGAAGCCATTCTGTATAGCTATCATGGAATTCTGAACGTAAGGCGGATCACGCACCATTAGCATGGTGCGGCACCCGGCGAATCCCCGCAGCCAGGGCGAGCAAGCCGGTAGCGACCAACGGCAGACTGGCAGGCTCGGGAGCCTGATCCAGACTGGTCAAATCGATTGCAGCAAAGTCTGCGTCCAAGGAGCCATCAGTCCAGGCAATGTCGCCGACCGCATCGATCCCCCCTCCGGAAAGGTGACCGCCGGATATATTCACCAAATCGGATATGGGACCGGTGAATATCCCAAAAAAATCGATCCCGTTTGGGTTCGGCTGAGAGCCGAACAAGATGTACCCGTTGTCGCACGCGGAACCGGCTTGAGAACCTGGGAAGCCTGGAGGTACGGCGGGGCACACCCCTTGCAACGGCTCAAGGCTGGGGGCTTGATTTTCTGCATACGTAATTTCCTGGCCTGTGTACAAGTTAAAGGTCACATAATCCCCTTGGCCTATCTGCGAAATAAGAACGACACCCTGGCTCGTGAATCCGTCAACCTGGTCGCTCGGGCCGCTGGGAATGTTGACAAGCTCGTATGTGTCTGCGAGCGCGTGCAAGGGCATCCCCAGCGCAAGCACCGCGGCTAAAACAGTCGTTGGCGGAAGAAATCGGTTCAAATGAAATCGTCTCATGTTCGAAGGCTAGCAATTTCGTGCCCAAACACTGGAGCTATGAAATACCCCCATTATTCCTCCGATCCAACAGATCCGAGTTCCAAAGCGATGCAAGTCGATGCAACATTTTGGGAAAAAGTATGTCCTGCAGACGCCTGATCGCATTCCGATCTACTGGCAAAGAACGGAACCCGTAGACAGAGTAATGGACTACGTGGCCTCGATTTCGCAGTTCGACTTTACACCGGTGGCCCAAACGGATTTCTTGAACCGCTGGAAAAGTCTGGGTTTCGGCAACTTGATTTTCGTCAGGTTGTTGTTGCCGCAAAGCCTGGCGAGGTTTTCGGAAAAATTGAGTAGCATGGGTTTGGAGTGGCGCATTCCCACATCTCAGACGCGAGATGTGAGGCACGCGGCGTTCAGGCAGTGTGCGAAAGGCGTTCCGATGCTGGCGGAGGAGTTGGAGCGCAGATCGCGGAGTACGCCCGGGAGCAGATAGCCCGTGAATTGGCCATTTCGGAAGATTTTGGGGGGGGCGAGAGTTATGGCATTCCCACGATCGCTTCGCGAGCGTGGGGCACCCGGGTTGGTGGCGGGGCACCCGGCTTCTTTACTGCAGACTGTGTTTTAGAGGTTCAGGCGCGGCGGTTAGCTGGCTGCTGGAATTTGCGCTGGGTCGGGTTCCAGCAGGGGCGTGTGGATGACGGTGCGGCGGAGCGGGCGCAGGGAGACGTAGATGAGCATGGGGATGCAGGTTGCAATAGCGGCGGCGCATTCCATAGCAGGAAGTCCGCGTGCGCCCCAGCGGGCGGCGGCCCATCCATCGACGGAGATCATGAGCAGCACGGGAACATTCATCAGGCCGTTAATGACAGAGTAGCGCCCACTTCCGCTCTTTCCGGAAGCTCCCATGAACTCGAGAGCGACCGTGGTGCTGATGGAATAGCTGCAGCCCGTGGTGAAGAGATAGAGGATGGTGCTGGCGAAGTAGTTCCACTGCCGCATGGGGCCTATGGCCATTCCCGCGAGGAATATGGCGTTGACGATATAGACCACAAGGGCGATGCGCGGGGTTGGCCACCGGGTGGGAAGCACGGCTGTGAGCATGGAACCTGCGGCGATGGCGAGGGCTCCGAGCAGACCATTCATCCATGCGATCTGGTCTCCGCCGACGCCGTAGAGGTGTGCAACCCCGGGCAGCAGCCCAATCGCCGCGCCGGTACCGGCGGGCAGTATGAGGAAGATGAGATATGGGATGGCGTCCCAGCGCAGGAAGGTATCTTTGCACTCGTCGCGCAGAATGCGGAGCGTCGACAGCACGCCGGAAGTTTGCACGATGGGCTGATGCGGCGCCAGCAGGGCAGCGAGTCCTGGAAGGCCGATGAGGGCGGCGGCCATCCAGCCGAGGGTAGGCCCGCTGACTCGCGAACTCTCGCGGATCAACATCCAGGTGGCAAGCGCTCCGAAGGTCATGTTGCCGGCCTGATAGAAACTGCTGGCTGCTTTGCGGCTGCGATCGGAGTGGAGGGTGCCCATCATGCCGCCGCAACTGGCGACGACGAGTTGCGAGAGGCATCCCGCGAGGAGGATGAGCCGCAGAGGAGTGGGTGCGGCGATGGTTTTTTGCTGGAAGGCGAGGAGCATGAGCGCTGCCGCGCAGAGTGAGCCGAGGATAAGCCAGGTTCTTCGTTTGAGGAGAAAGTCCGTCAGCGGACTGTAGAGGAAGTAAAGCGATGTGGGCAGCGCGAGGATGGTGATCCAATGGGACGCGACGTCAATCTTCATGCCCTGCTGGGTGAGCAGATATACGAGAACGCCGCCCTGCACGATTCCGTTGGCCAGGACCGCGGATGGGGCGATGAGCAGACCGAAGATCCATGGACGATCGGTGAAATGGGGCGTATCGGCGTGGGTATGACGATCGAGCTGTGACAGAGAGGTTCCTCGAGATCTACCTGGTTACCCGATGGGGAGGAATGGCTTGATGAATGTAGGGGCCGAAGTGAGAACTGTACCACGACGAGGGTTGCCTGAAGCGTGTTTGGGCGAAATGTGGTTCGAGGTTCGAGGTTCGAGTCGATTCATGCGATGAAGCCGCATGAGTGGGGCCCCCGGCCGTTCGGCATGCGCAGTTGAAGGCAACATCTTCGAGTGAATGAACTTCCATCTCGGAGTTCGCCTAATTCCTCAACCCCGGTAACTGCGGCCCAAGTTCCTCTATGCTGTTTGTTTAGTGGTTATTCTGGTTCAAGGTGCTGTTGGGCACGATTCGGCTATGCCAATTTAAGATCGAGACGGCTCAGAGATTCGATTTCCGGTTGCAACACGGTTGGTCCTCTGCCAGCCTGTCTCGCCTGCACCAGGTTGGAATTGAGCACTCGAGGGTTCCATTCGAACGATGAAAAGCGACTCGTATTTACCCATCCTGCGCTCAGTTGAAGGCGCTGCCTGCGTAGTGATCATTCTGTTTGGCGTCTGGGCTGCGTCCTCGGTCCTTGGGCCGCTGATACTAGGGCTGATACTCGCCTATGCGGTGGTTCCTTTTCCGACATGGCTGATGCATCGATTCAAGCTATCGAAAAGTTTGGCGACCGCATTGACGGCTGTTGCGCTGGTCGCAGCAGGCGTGTTGGCGTTGTTCACACTGGAGACAGGCATTGTCCGGCTGACTGCAAGACTGCCACTCTACGAGGAACATCTGGCGATTTTGTACAGCCAGATCGAGGTGTTGATGAGTCGTTTTCGATTCATCGACCCGGCGAGTCTATCGTTCGAGAAGCTGCTAACGCCGGAGCGACTTGGCGGAATGGCGCTTTCCATCTTTCCGCAAGCGAGTGCGATTGCTTCCGAGGCAATGCTGATTTTTCTGTTGGCGTCTCTGTTCCTGATTGAGATGTTGCCGGCTGCGGGTGTCGAGCCCAGTTTGATCGCCGAAGCCCTGCAAAAGCGAGGTGCATATGCGAGAGGGTATGTCGTTGTCACCGCAAAATCGGCTGCAATCAATGCGCTGATCAATCTGGCCGCGCTGCTGGCACTCGGGGTCGAGACGCCGTTTCTCTGGTGCTTCCTGTATTTCTTTATGGCCTTCATTCCTTTTCTGGGGCCCGCGATCGCAATGGTTCCGCCCATCCTGGTGGCGCTGCTGATGCTCGGTTGGAAGAAGGCTTTGCTTGTGGCCGGGCTTCTGATCCTCGCGCAACTGATCGTGGGAAATGTTGTGATGCCCATCCTGGCGAAGAAAGTAATGAGTATCTCTTTTCTTGAGATCACACTTTCGCTGGTTGTCTGGACGTTTCTGCTCGGGCTTCCTGGTGCTATTGCCGCGACCCCGCTGACGCTGGTCTTGAAGGAACTTATCTCTGAACATGTGGGGCACGGTGAGCCAGAGAAAAAGGCATCGGTTTAGGTTTCCGACAACCCACGTCGGAGGCGGTGGAGACTTCTGATCCCACATCTCCGAAGCGAGATGTGGGGCACCCGGCTGGGCGGGTGGAGTGTTTACATCCCACCCGTGACGGTGAAGCTGTCACGGATGGGGCACCCGAGGGTTGAGGGGATAGTTCGGGGTTGGACCCCACTCGTGCGATGAGACTGCATGAATGGCCCCCCCCCGGGGTGACGTAGACTCTAGAGACAATATTTGCCAAGGAGAATTGACTGCTATGACTGGTCGCGTATCTTCGCGTTATTTGTTCCTTTATTCGTTACATGTTGTGTTGGCGGTGGCGATGGTGGGGTTAGCGGCGGTCCCCACCCATGGGCAAAGTGCGCCCATGAATGGGGCACCCAGTGCGGCGGCGGCGCGGACGCTGATTCGTACGGGGCATCTGCTGGATGTGACGAATGGGAACGAGGCTACGGGGCAGACGATTATTGTTACGGGCGATGTGGTGAGCGGCATTGCGGCTACGGCGTCGACGCCTGCGGGGCCGGGCGATGCGGTGATCGACCTGGGGAATATGTATGTGATGCCGGGGCTGATCGACGTGCATACGCATCTGACCATGGCGACGAACTTCGATCCTTACTGGGAGTTGACGATGACTCCGGCGAAGGAAGGGCATCATCGGCGTGGAGAACGCGAAGGTGACGCTGGAGGCTGGGTTCACTACCGTGCGGAATGTGGGCGCGGATGATTTTGCGGACGTGGCGCTGAGGGACGAGATCAATGCGGGACGGGTTCCGGGACCGCATATGCAGGTGTCGGGACCGCCGCTGTCGATTACGGGCGGACACATGGACAAGAACCTGCTGCCTTACGAGTATCACGACAAGGGCGAGGGCGTGGCGGATGGGATTCCGGAAGTGCAGCACATGGTGCGGCAGAATATTAAGTACGGGGCTGATCTGATAAAGATTGGGGCGACCGGCGGAGTGTTGTCGAAGGGCGACGATCCGCAGGCGAGCCAGTACACGCTGGAAGAGATGCAGGCGATTGTGGCGGATGCGCATCGGCTGGGGCGAAAGGTTGCGGCGCATGCGCATGGAGCGCAGGGAATTCTGTGGGCGACCGAGGCTGGAGTGGATTCGATTGAGCATGGGTCGTATATGAACGATGAGGACATTGCCGCGATGAAGGCGCATGGGACCTACTTTGTGCCGACGGCGTATTTGATCGACTGGATGCAGGAGAATGGGCATCTGTCGCCGCTGTATATGCAGAAGATGAAGGACGTGAGCGCGGTGGAGAAGCAGAACGCGATCAAGGCGATCCGGGCGGGCGTGAAGGTTGCGCTGGGGACGGACGCGGCGGTGTATCCGCATGGATTGAATGCGCATGAGCTGGATGTGTATGTGAACCAGTTTGGGATGACCTCGCTGGCGGCGATCCAGACAGGCACATTGAACGCTGCGGATTTGATGGGCTGGACGGGCAAGGTCGGATCGATTGCGCCGGGCAAGTGGGCGGACATTATTGCGGTGGATAGCGATCCGCTGAAGGATGTGAGGGTGTTGCAGCATGTGGGGTTCGTGATGAAGAGTGGCGTGGTTTATAAAGACGTGGCGCAGCCTGCATTGGTGAAGACGGCGAGTGCGATTCAGCAGCCGGTGGAGCGCGACGAGGCGGTGCCGGCGTTATGAAGGCAAGTGCGTTTGAGTTTCGCAATCGCTTCTGGATTATTGTTGTTGTCTACGTGCTTGGGTTTGTTGCTCCGTGGGACTTCTGGCTGCATCTGGATGGGACGGGGCCGAACGCGCATGTGTGGGCTCGGCTGGCGGTGCTGCTGTCGCGCGGCGGGTTGATGAACATCAGTGCGGCGTTTAATGCGGTGCTGATTGCGGGTATCGTATGCGCGGGAGTGGGCGCGTGGATGCGGACGTGGGGCTCGGCTTACCTGGGCGTGGACGTGATGAGCGATCACAATCTGCGCAGCGATCGCGTGGTGGCGGATGGGCCTTATCGCTATATGCGGAACCCGCTGTATGTGGGCGCGTGGATTCATACGCTGGCGATTGCGTTGTTGATGCCCGCGAGCGGGGCTATTTTTACGGTGGTTGGGATTGTCTTTTTTCAGATGCGGCTGATTTTTGGGGAAGAGGATTTTCTGCGTGGGAAGCTGGGGGAGGCTTACGTGGAATACTGCGAACGAGTGCCGCGGCTGCTGCTTTCGCTGAGGCCGGGGGTTGCTGCGTCGGGGGCGAAGCCGCAGTGGATGCGGGCGGCGGTGGCGGAGATTTTTATGTGGGGGATGACGGCGTCGTTTGCCGTGCTGGGCTGGAGGTATGATGCGAATCTTCTGTTGCGGTGCGTGCTGGTTTGGCTGGGGGTGTCGCTGATTGTGCGGGCGGTGCGGATGAAGGACTAGGTTCGAGATTCGAGAAAAAGATATGCCCGGACTACCGATGCAATAGCCTATTTTTTCTTGCCGAAGAGGCTGGAGAGGCCGGTTTTGCCCAGGATTTGGGCTCCTTTGGAGCCGAGGGCGGCGGCGTTGCCCTTCATCAGGCCGTTGACGTCGGCGGTGATGACGGGGTTGTCGGCGGTGCCGGTGACGTTGATGGGGATGCCGATGGCGGTGGAGGGTTTGGCGGCGGAGGACGTGCTGTTGAGCTTGGTGAGGAGGTTTACGCCGATTTTGTTGATTCCTCCGACGTTGGTGACTTTGCAGATGAGGTGGAAGTTGAGCTGGCCGGAGGGTGAGACGGTGCCGCTGCCTGTAGCTTCGCCGAGGGCGGGAAGGACGGAGTAGATGTTGGTGGTTTCGGTGCCTGCCTTGGTGATGCGCATGTTGGCGCGGGCGATCTGGATGGCGGTGATGTCTCCGGTTTTGATGCCGCCCAGGGAGGCGATGCCGGCGATTTTGGAGCCGAGGTTGTAGCCTGCGAGCTGAGTATTGTTGATTTCGTAGGAGCCGGCGATGACGTTGTCTTTTGCCGAGCCCTTGATGTCGAAGTTGGCGGAGAGCGTTCCGCCTTTGAGGACGGCGCCGTTGGGGAGCTTGACGCCGACGGCGGGCATGAGGGCCTGGAGGCCGTCGATGGGGACGCTTTGGGCGAGGAGTTTGAGATCGAAGATAGGGACGTTGGCGGCGAGCTGGTAGGTTCCTTTGATGTGAACGGCGACAGCGCCGGTCTGAATGGCCAGGTCGGAGATCTGGCCACTGCTGGTTTTGAGCGAGTGGACGATCTGGTAGGTGACGTCGACGGGATGCGGGGCGGGCTTGCCGCCTTTGAGCAGGACGAGGTTCTCGGCGTGGATTTTGCCGTCGCTGGTGACGTTGGAGCCGTCCGAGACGGCGTGGGCATCGAGGCCGGCGATCATGGAGATTCCGGCGGCGGGATCGACGTAGCCGGCGGCGACGGGGTCGAGGTGCTGGAGGTTGAGTTGGGCGTCGAAGGGAGTGGCGGAGGCGTCCTGCGGATTGATGGGGCCGGCGGTTCCGGTGGCCGCAACCTTGCCGTCGCCGGGCACAGAGGCGCTGACGGTGAAGGGAAAGGGCTGGATCAGGGAGAAGTGGTCGAGCTTGACGTTGAGATGGTGGTAGACCTGGGGATTTCCCAGCAAGGGCAGAGTTTCAATCAAGGCGTCGCCGTCTTCGATGGTGACCAGGCCGACGGAGAGGTTGGATAGTTCGGCGGGAGTGTTCTGAGAGCCGGCGCCGCGGCTGAGGGTGGAGAAGTTCCAGATGCCGTCTTCGGCGCGGATGAGATGGATCTGGGGAGAGTCTGCGGCAAAACTGCGGACGATCAGCTGCTTGTTGAAGATGAGCGGCTTCATCTCGACGCCGATGCGGAGTTGCTTGGCGGTGAAGAATGGAGTGCTGCCGAACTTGGGGTCTTCGGCTATGGCGAGGTCGCTGGCGACCAGGCTGCCGGTGACGACGGAGAGATGGAGATCGCCGAGCGTGACTTTGCGGGAGAGGGCTTTGGTGAGGCGGGCCTCGAGGAGCGGGCGAAAGGTGTTGGCGTCCACGAACAGGCGAATGGCGACTGCCGCGAGGATGGGCAGCGCGATGACTGCAGCCAGAGCGATCTTGACCGGTTTCTTCATAGGCCCTCGGGGTCTTAGAAAGGAGTTGGTCTAACTTGGTTGCGTGTATTCGTTACTAGCGATGGCCGCAATTCGGTCCCGGGCAAGATTGTTTCCTTAGACTAAATGATCGTTCGTGCCGGGGCTGAGCGTGGCGGATGGTGTTGCTAATGTGATTTTGGCGGAGATTTCACCTGGGGCGGGAGCCCATCGGTCGTAGTTGCTCAAAAGCCCGATTTACGGGAGATTGTCAGGAGGACTTTGCAGGCGATTCGAGGATAACTTCCGGTTAGCCGGTCACTCGCTCCTGGCAAGAAACAAGAACGAATCCCTCGAAGTCAACTCCCTGTGACTCGTGAGATAGGCCAATTTCACAGTTTAGAAGAGGGCGTCGTCGAGAGTATACTTGTCGCTCCTAAAGTCTCGAATAGGGGTTGGACTATGTCCCTTGGCATTCGGTTGAATTCAGGAATCTTTTTGGGATTGTTGCTTGCCGCATTCGCCCGACTTGCGGGGGCACAGTGTCCGCAAAACGGCGGCACGGTGATAAACCTGCAAACCTACCCTTTGGCGTCGACCACCTACGCTGTCCAATACCAGATTGACGGTGGAGTCTGGACCCCCGCGACAGTCTACATCAGCTACTACGGCGCGACCACTGGGTCGCCCTATCGAAACGATTCAGGCTATACGGCGAATGCGGCATCGACGGTGGGCACGACGTCGATGTCGTTCACGAGCATTCCGGCGCACCGCAATGCCTTGGTAAAGCTGCGCGTGACCAAGCTCTTTGGCACGCCGTTTCAAGCGAGCGACCGGGTGTCTGTGCGGCCCAGCGTCAAGCCGATCGGAGTCGACACCGGCAGCGATGGCACCGTGGAGATCTCAACGTTTACCAGGTCCACCTTCAACGGAGAGCAATTCATTCTCTGGTGGAATCGCGGCACGGATGGCGGTGGCGTGGAAGGTTTGGCGTTCTTTCTGAATCCGCCCTACACCGCGCCGACCGGTGGTAACGTGAAGGTCGTGCATAGATGGAAGGATCTCATCGATCCCTCTTCACCCGTCGATGCCCTTCCCATCGATACCCTGGACTTCGAGGGGCAGGTGGAGCTAGAGGGCACCGGAGACAAAGTCTACCCAGTTCCTCCCAACATTGCGAACATCTTTCTCGGACCAGGCGCGTGGGTGCAGGGAAAACTCCAATTTCCCGCGACGTCGAGCGGGACCACAAAGATCTACGGCCCAGGCGTGCTCGATGGGAGCTTGTTCGACTATCGGCGCCGCGATTGCAAGGACGACAACGGCCCCCCGTCTCTGAGCGCGTCCGATGCGACTGACGCGAGTGGGGAGCTGAACCAGTTTGTGGTCGACGGGATCATTTTCTCCGACCACAATCACGAAGCCACTGACGCTTTCTATAACAGCACATTGAACAACGTGAAGACCATCAGCTGGAATGGTAATAACGATGCCCTCAGGCTGAAGGACTCGACCACTGCGACCAACGTCTTTATCCGGAGCGGCGACGATTCGCTGATGATCTGGGGCTCCAACGATACGGTGACCAACGCCACGGTCTGGCAGAACTACAACGGCGGCGTAGTGAGCCTCGGCTGGCTGGATAACTCGCCGGGAGACTGCGGACTGATTGATGGTCTTTACGTGCTGAAGACGGATTGGCTCACGCCGACCGCTGACGATTGGACCGCCCTTCAGCCGGGCAGCTCCGGGTCCACACTTGACGGTCAAAACAACGCGGTGTTTGCGTCGCTGATGACGCCAACAACGTCGTTTGGCCAGTTGAGTCCACCGGTGTTCAAGAACATCTTTGTGGAAGACCAGCCGCGAGTGCTTTTCAGTTTGAAGATCGTTCCGCCCGTAAACTGTCCCGCGACCGGTCGGGCTTGCGACGCAAACACTCTGGAGCAATCGAGCTATGTGTCTCTCAACATCGAAAACCTGTATTCCCCGGTATCGCTTGTAGAGAACTCAATAGGATTTCAAACTCTTCCCAAACCTTACCTCACTCAAGCGAACGAAACCGAACCCAGCCAAACGATTTCAGGTGGCCCCACATTAACGGGGACCATCGAGGTCAAATTGACAAACGTATTGATTAAGCAGAATAACGGGCTCGTGCTGCCGCTCCTAAACTTCGACGGCGCAGATCTGGGCAAAATCTCGACGCATGGCAGCGTTGTGAACGTGAATTACGGTCTCGGGCCGCCGTAACCACGGACAAATAGACCGCAGCCATACCAAGTCCAACTCCCTCAGAAATGACACCCTGGTTCTGGGAGAGCGTCAATGGTTGAGGTCTGAACTGCCCACCCATAAGCCGGAACAGCCGTGAGAGATGACCGGTTTTTCGGGTTCTGAGTGGATCGTCGCCGATCCGGAAGTTACCTGGCTCCGGCTAGACCAACCGCTCAGTCGTAGTGCACGAAATACGGGTTTTGGGAAACTACGGGATGCCTTGCTGGAGTGCGTGGCGAGAGAAATACGGAGATTCTGACTCTGCGAGTCAGAATGACGGCGGTGGGGAGGGGGCGGAGGCGCGGATGTTGTGCGGCGCTACTCCCACATCTCAAAGGCGAGATATGGGGCACCCGTTCGGGTGGCGTCACGGGCAGATGCGGGCCGCGCGGCTAATTGGGATTCTGTGCGCTCTTCAAATCAGTGGACATCTCCATGCGGTCTTTCCCCAGAGCGGCATCCAGCGCATTCATCCAGCGGATTAGGGTTGTCACTGTCAGGGTGCGGGATGCAGCGGGAGTCTTCACAGCCGCTTTTTTCTCCTGGTAAGGCAGGCCGTTGATTGCGGTATCGAGCACCATCAAACGGCCACGCCGCTCGTCGGCGTCCATGTCCGGGGAAGTGCGCAGCGCGTCTCGCAACTTTCCGATCTGAGCCACAAGGGCGGCCAGTTTCCAATTCTTCGCCGGGATTCCCTCGGCGAGCGCGAGCAATCCTGATACCTCTGCATACGCGGCGCTTCGCTGGATGACCACCCGCTTCCACGCGTCGGCGCTGCCCACATGCTGCCCATCGGCAAAGACGATGACGTCGATTCCGCCGGCACACTCGCCCGAAGGCGCCTGGAACGCGAGGCTGGATTTCGGCGGGTCGGCGGTACCCATCCCCAGAATCACCGAGTCTTCCACCACGCTGCTCGGCTTGACGGTGGAGCCGCAGTCGTACGTCCCGCGAAACCCCGTCACCGCTACGGCCGACAGGTTGGTAAGCGTCACGACGTTGCCGGCAACCTCGATCTTGTAGCGCTCTCCCTCGGTTGGAACCGTCTGCGCGACGCCGCTACCTGGAGCTAACCAGCCCACCAATCCGGCAACCCATATCAGCCGCAGCCATCGATCCCGCATATCTAACGAAAACCGAGTCCACGCTTCATGTCAACTCGAGGGGCGAGGTGCGAGGGGTGAGGGGTGAGACGAGAAACCCCATGGTCGACGCGGAGAAGCGCGCGTCGAACATGGGGCACCCGAGGGTATTGGTGGACCCGAGTTACCGGGGGAGGGCTACTTTTTTGGCGGAGCGATTGTGTCTTTGGCGACCTTGGCGACGCGGAACTTGACGACGGTCTTCGCCTTGATCTTGATCGGCTCGCCGGTCTGGGGGTTGCGGCCGAGACGGGCCTTGCGCTCAGCCTTCACCAGCTTACCGATGCCGGGGATGGTGAACTCGCCATTCTTCTTGGTCTCTTTGACGGCGGTATCCGCCAGCAGCTCAAGGCCGGCTGCGGCCTCTTTATTGGTGATGCCCAGCTTCTCCGCCATGTGGCGAACCAGCGCGGTCTTGGTCATTCCTTTTGCCATCGTGTTACTCCTTCGGTCCAATTTGGATTTCGTTCTGCGTTATTGGTGTCGTTTTGGGTTACTCATCGCTGCTTTGAATCCGGCATTCGAAAAGATCGGATTGCTGCGAATTATCCGGTGTTTATGCGGTGATGAGGAACAGCACCGCAATTCACGATCAGCCTTTCTCGACTCATTGTCAATGGGTTAAATCCGGTTTCCACAGGTTTTTTGCGGTTTTCTTCGGGTTTTGTGGGAATTCAGGCGAAAAACTGCAACTTTTCGGGGATTTTCGGCTTTCCGGCGGCCACGATCGGGCGGTTTAGGAAGTCGACTACCGGCGCGGCTAGTTTGAAGCGGGAGGTGATCTGCTTCAGTAGATCAGGTTTGGTTGCGGCTTCGGCGGGGAGGGTTGCGGCAAGGCCCCACTGGCGGCAGAGCAGCAAATCCATTGCGGGAGAGTCGGCGGGGAAGCCGCGCGGGGGGCGCGTGAGTTTGCGTCCGTCGAACTCTTCCATTGCGGCGCGGAGCTTGCGGCCGGCGAGGAGGGCGCGCAACTCGGCGTGGTGATCGACGAGGTAGCGGCGGACGGCGAGCAGTTGCTCTGGCGACGGCATGTACATGCCCGCGGCGATGACTACCTCCTTGGCGCTGACGTGGAAGTAGAAGCCGGCGCCGGAGGTCTTCTCCAGGCCGGAGCGCAGCCACCAGGCGGCGATGTGGTCCTTGTAGGGCTTTTCGGGCGTGCCGCGGGATTTGTCGAAGCGCGTGTCGCGATAGATGCGGAACATGGCCTTGTGCGGCGGGCGGATGTGCTCGGGCGCGAAGTCGGCGAAGGCGTGGTTGATTTCTTCGATCAGGGCGAGCATGGGGGTTTTCAGCTCGCGGTCGAAGATGGGCTTGCGGGGATCGAACCAGGTGCGGTCGTTGTGGCGGGCGAGGCCGCGGAGGAACTTCAGGGATTCGGGAGTGAAGTGGGTCATGGGGGTTGTCAGGTTGTCAGTTGAAAAACTTAACACCGATTATCACCGATTGAACCGATTTTTTTATGGGGCGGCAGATAACCGCTTTTCTCCAACTGGCAAATTGCAACCTGCGACTGACAGCTCTTATCCAACCTGCAACTGGCAACTTCTTGTTCCGCTAGGATATTTCGTAGCGCTCCACGGAGGTCCCATGAAACACGCAGTCACGTTCGCGGTTCTTGTTGTCGCCAGTATTCTGCCCGGATTTTCTCAGGCATCAGCACAGGATTCGGAGACGCTGCAGGCGATCCTGGTGGAGATGCGCAGTCTGCATAACGATGTGCGGCTGAGTCAGACTACGCAGATTCTGCTGACGGAACTGGAGGTGCAGCAGACCCAGGTAAACCGCGCCATGCAGAAACGCGATGACGCGAAGAACAGGGTGACGCAGTTGCAGGACAACGAGAAGAACATGTCGGCGCAGCTTGCCCGGTTCACCGATGCCGCCAGTGCGACTACCGATCCGCAACAGCAGAAGCAGATTGCGCAGACGCTGGACAGCTTCAAGATGCAGTTGGCCAACTTCAAGACGCAGGAGCAGGATCGCGCCAACGATCTGCAGGATGCGGATACGGCGCTGCGCCGCGAGCAGGACACGCTGGCGGGGATTCAGGATCAACTGAATGCGGTGGTGAAGAAGCTGCAGCCGGCGAATCAGTAGCCGGGTACTAGGTACTAGGTTCGAGGTTCGAGGAAAAGAACCGCAGGTCCTTCGACTCGCTGCGCTCGCTCAGGATGACAAGTTTGGGTGGAGAGTGGGGAAAACAACCGCAGGTCCCTTCGACAAGCTCAGGGCAGGCTCTTCGACTCGCTGCGCTCGCTCAGGATGACAGTTTTTTGGGGGATGGCAGTTTGGGGGGGGATCGAGCCACGCATCCTGTGCAACTGCTACAATTTGCCACCGCTATTTACTTTCCGAGGAGGCAACACGATGAAACGGTTTCTGTTTCTAGCACCGCTCGGGGCCCTGCTTTTCACACCTAATCTGGCGACTGCGCAGAGTGCGCTGGACGGCACATGGAAGGTTTCGCTGAACAACGTTGACTGGTCGAAGAAGCCGGATGTGTTTGTGCTGGAGAAAGGGATGTATACCTGCAAGACCTGCACGCCTCCGTTCACGGTGAAGGCTGACGGCAGCGATCAGGCAGTCACCGGGCATCCTTACTTCGACACGGTGGCGATCAAGGTGGTGAGCGACCACGAGATTCAGGAGATCGACAAGAAGGGCGGCAATGTGGTGGCGACGTCGAAGACCGTTGTTTCTCCGGACGGCAAGACGGCGACGTTTAGCTTCGTGGATTCGAGTGACACCAACGGCGGTCCTCCGGTGACGGGCAAGGGGGTGTCGACGCTGGTGGAGAAGGGGCCGGCGGGTTCGCACGCGGTGTCGGGCTCGTGGCGCATTTCGAAGATGGAAGACATGTCGGACAACGGCCTGATCTTTTCGTACAAGGTTACGGGCGACACGATCACGATGAAGAGTAAGTCGGGGCAGAGCTATACTGCGAAACTCGACGGTACGGATGCGCCTATGAACGGCGACCCTGGCGTGACCAGCGTGTCGGTTAAGATGCACGGCAAGGATGAGATCGAGGAGACGGACAAGCGCGACGGCAAGATCATAAGCGTGTTGATTCTGACGGCGGCTCCAGATGGCAAGACAGCCAAGGCTAAAGCCGAAGACAAGATGACCAATCGGACTACCACCTTCGATCTGGTGAAGCAGTAGACGAGGTTCGAGGAAGGACTTGCCCCGTGTTCGATGCGGTTGTTTCGCGTCGGGCATGGGGTGGTTGATTTTGCGTTCCGTGGCGTGGTTGCAGAGTTATACTTCTCGCACTATGGCGGAGTTCCCTGATGCCAATTCGGGTGGGCTGGATCCGCAGGCGGGTGGGCTGAGTCCGGTTGGAGCGCCGGTTCCGAAGTGCAAGACTCCGCTGCGGGGGCGCGTGCGGGTGTGGGGCATCCTGCTGGTGCTGTATGGGGTGTTCTTCGGGATGGCGGCGGCAGCGGTTCCTCTGCTGCGCTCGGTGTTTCGGCCTGGGGTTGCGCCCGATGACCGGTTGATGCATCTGGTGTGGGCGGCGGGGCTGCTGATGCCGCTGGGTTTTGTGGTGCGGTACTTTGTGCGGGTGCGGCTGAAGACGGGCCGGTGGCGCGGCACGCCGGAGCAGCGCCAGCAGGACCGGGCGCAGAGGGTTGCGAAGTGCTCTGTGAACGGAGGGCGAAGCGCGGCTATTGTGGAGCGAACGAGAGTTCAGTCCTGAGCTACGCGGTGAAGTGGGCGAGCTATACGGCGTTCCAGCCGGACTGCACAACGGCGCAGCGCACCGGCGCGTGGCTTGTGCTGGCGGCTTACGCGTTGGTGGTGCTGGGCGTCGCGGCCATTGGCGTCATCTGCTTCGGCGCGTCGGGCGCGGACGACAACACCCACACGGCAACGCTGCTGTTCATCGCGCTCGGAGTTGTGGTCCTCATCTGGCCGGGCATGGTGGTGCGGAGGTTGATCCGGGGCGTTCGCGCGGGCAGTGTGGGGACTACGCGCGAAGAGCTGGATGAGTTACGCGCGCGGCAAAACGCGTGGCGAGCGCGGGAGAGCGCAAAGCCGCTGCGCACGAAGCTGATGAACACGGCAGTGGCTGCGGGGATTTACGTGTTCTGGTGGCTGCGGGTTACGGTGTATCGCTCGCACCACCCGCACGAGAGCTGGGTGACGCCGGCGATGGCTACGCCTTTCTTTCTGTATTCGATCTGGGTGCAGTTCCGGCCCGCGAAGAGTGCGCCGTCTGCAGAGGACCCGGAAGTGAGAGCCGAGGGCTGAAGAGGACGGTCCTGAGGCCGCTTGCGTTGCTTACTCCCAGGAGATTTTTGGGATGTCTCCGTCCCATGGGGTGCCGTGGGATTCGTCTGGCTGGTCCGAGGCGGGCGCCAGGTTCTGGAGGCGCGCGAGTTCTTCGGTTTTGATCCGGATCTGTCGCAGCACCTGCTCGAGATCGTGGATCATCTCCTGCCGGACGGTGCCGGGTTCGGTTTCGATAATCAGACGCCGAAGCCGCTTCTCTTCGGTCTCGTGCAGCTCAATCAATCCTTGAAGCGCAGAAATTTCAACATCGCGGGCAAACTCTGTAGACAACGGCACGCTCACTTAAAAAAAATAAAGGGCAAGAGTCAAGCCGTCCGACGTACCCCGGCCTGCCCCCCCTGCCCTACTGGAACCGAGTTCCCGTGTACGTACTGACGGGCCCCCGGATGGTTCCAGCAATAGCAGGCTAATCGGTAGCAAAAAAGGCTGGCTGTGATATTCGTCACACTCCATGGGGGTCTCCTGAGGTTTTTGGAGGCGGAGGCGGGTTGGGCCTGACGAGCGACGATATCCGACACATAAGGTCGTCTATCCGACTGATTTGCAGTAACCTGAATTAAGTACGAGCGAAACCTGGCCCATGAGCACGTCCGACCCTTCGAGAATTGACGAGCCCTTGTTACTGGAGGATGGCCAGGCCGAATTCGCTCAATTCGCCTCTGCCAACCTGTTTCAACTTTCGCCTGACGCGATTCTGGTGACGGATGGGCTGGGCGTCATTCGCGTGGCGAACCCGCGCGCCGCCGAGTTGTTCGGTTACACGCCGGACGAGCTGATTGGCATGAAGGTTGAGAGCCTGGTTCCGGCGCGGTTTCGCGGGCGGCATCCTGCGCATCGCGAGAACTACTCGGAGCACCCGCGGACCCGGCAGATGGGCGCGGCGATGAACCTGTTCGCGCTGCGCAAGGATGGCAGCGAGTTCGCGGTCGACATCATGCTGAAGCCGGTGGGCGAGTCGGGCGCGATGGTGCTGAGCTTCATCCGCGACGTTACCGCACAGCGCGCGGCGGCGGAGGAGCTGCGCAAGAATGACCAGCAGCTTCGTTCCATCATCGAGAGCGTTGGCGATTATGCCATCTATCTGCTGGACCCGGAAGGCCACGTGGTGACATGGAATCCGGGCGGCGAGCGCATCAAGGGCTATCGCGCCGATGAGATTCTGGGCCAGCACTTTTCGCGCTTCTTTACCCAGGAGGATATCGAGCGCGGACGTCCGGCGGAGCTTCTGCGGCTGGCTTCGAAGCGCGGACGGATCGAGGAGCAGGCGTGGCGGATTCGCAAGGACGGATCGCGTTTCTGGGCTGACGTCATCCTGACGGCGACGCACGACTCGACCGGCCGCACGACGGGCTACGCCAAGGTGACTCGCGACCTGACGGACCGGAAGCGCGCGGAAGAGGCGGTGATGCTGCAGCTTTCGACTGCGCTGCTGGCGAATCTCGACGCGGGAACGCTGCTGGATGCGATCTCCGCCAGCATCCACGAAGTGATTCCATCGGACATGGCCGGGCTGGGACTGTACGATCCGGTGCAGAAGAACATTGCCGTGCAGTTGCTGGGCGATTACGACCGCAATCTGGTTCCTCGCGAGATCCGTATGGCTCTGGAGGGTACGGTGGTGGGGACGGCCTTCACCACACGCGAGCCGGTGTGCGTCGCGGACGTGACGGCTGATGCCGAGTCCACCACCCAGGCGCCGCTTACGGTGGCGCTGGGGATGCGCGCGGTGTGCGCTGTTCCGCTGATTCATCGCGGCGAGGCTATTGGGGTACTGGCCATTTCGCGCCGCGAGCCGCAGAGCATTACTGCGCAGGAAACCCAGATGCTTGCACAGGTGGCCGACCAGGTGGCGATGGCGGTGAACAATGCGATTGCGTTCCGGCGCATTGCGGAGCTACGCGACCGGCTGGGACAGGAGAAGCAATACCTGGAGGAAGAGATTGCTCTCGAACGGCGCTTCGACGATGTGGTTGGCGAGAGCAAGGGCCTGCGCCTGGTGCTGAAGGAGATTGAAACCGTCGCTCCCACGGACGCGACGGTGCTGATCCAGGGCGAGACGGGAACCGGCAAGGAACTGCTGGCGCGTGCGATTCACCGGTTGAGCCCGCGCGCTGAACGGACGTTCATCAAGATCAACTGCGCGGCGATTCCGGCTGGGCTGATCGAGAGCGAGCTGTTTGGCCACGAGAAGGGGGCGTTTACCGGGGCGATCGCGCGGAAGATCGGCCGCCTGGAACTGGCGCACGAAGGCACGCTGTTTCTGGATGAGGTGGGCGAGCTGCCGATGGACCTGCAGCCCAAGCTGCTGCGCGCGCTGCAGGAGCGGGAGATTGAGCGGCGTGGGAGGCACGCGGGCGATTCCTGTGAATGTGCGGCTGATCGCGGCGACCAACCGGGACCTGGCGCAGATGGTGACTGAGAAGCAGTTTCGCAGCGACCTTTACTACCGGCTGAAGGTTTTTCCGGTGTTCTCGCCTCCGCTGCGCGAGCGCACGGGCGATATTCCGATCCTGGTGCGGCACTTTGTCGAGGCTCACGCGCGGCGGATGGGCAAGCACATCGAGACGATCCCCGAGGCGACGATGGACGCGCTGAGCCGGTGGCAGTGGCCGGGGAACATTCGCGAGCTGGAGAATTTTCTGGAGCGCGCGGTGATCCTGACGCGGGGGCCGGTGCTTTACGTTCCGCTGGCGGAGCTTGAAGTGCAGGGCGAGCAGATTCGCGAAGAGTTGGAGAACCCCACGCTGCAGGCGGCCGAGCGCGAGCACATCCTGAAGGTGCTGCGCGAGGCGGACGGGCAGATTGGCGGAGACGATGGCGCGGCGGCGCGGCTGGGGCTGAAGCGGACTACGCTGAATTCCAAGCTGAAGAAGCTGGGGATTGAGCGCGGGGACTATAGCAGGTAGGTTCGAGGTTCGAGACCCCACTCATGCGATGAAGCTGTTCAGTCTCATGACATGCTTTACATGTTGTTATCAGGACATTCTTTACATCTGGCCTTTTTGGCTGGTCGAGGTGAGGGATGTCTTGGAGGCAGGCTGGAGTGCGGGATCAGCGGGTGGAGTTCGTTGTCCGTGTAAGCCGTGGCGAGTCGTTGAGCGTTTTGTGCCGGGAGTATGACATTACGCGACCGACCGGGTATCTGTGGTTGCGTCGGTTTCGGGATCAAGGCGTGGCTGGGGTGGAGGAGCGCAGCCGGCGGCCGCATGTGAGTCCGAGCCAGACCCTGCCGGAGATGGAGGACCGGATCGTGGCGCTTCGCCGTCAGCGACCGGACTGGGGTGCGCGCAAGCTGGCGGTTTTGCTGGAACGTGAGGGCATCCGGTTGCCGGTGATCACGGTGCATCGGGTGCTGGTGCGGCACGGCCTGGTGTTGGACCAGGAGCGGCGCAGGCAGGCGACCAGGCGCTTCGAACGCGAGCGTCCCAACCAACTGTGGCAGATGGACTTCAAGGGGCAGAAGGATAGCGAAGCAGCGATCGGGCCGCTATCGGTACTGGACGATCACAGCCGCTATCTGGTGGCACTGGAGCAGACCGGAACCACGCGCAGCGAAGTGGTGCGCGAGCGCCTGGAAGGAATCTTCACCAGCAACGGCGTGCCGGAAGCGATGCTGATGGACCACGGCGTGCCCTGGTGGAGCGCCCGCGCCTCCAGCGGTTGGACGCAGTTGATGGTGTGGCTGATGAAGCAAGGCGTGCAATGCTGTTTTTCCGGCACCCGTCATCCCCAGACGCAGGGCAAGGTGGAGCGGTTCCACGGTGCACTGGAGCGAGCACGCAGTAGACCCGACGCCGGCCGGTGGCTGGAGCAGAGCTGGCTGGATGACTTCCGCCACGAGTACAACCAGCTGCGTCCGCACGAGGCGCTGGGCATGCTCACCCCGGCCAGTCTATGGCAGCCCAGCCCACGAAAGTACGATCCGAACCCCGCCGCCTGGGACTATGGCGAGCGCGCCGAGCTAAGGAAAGTCGGCCAACAGGGAGAAATCTATCTCACCGATCGGCCCTGGAAGGTTAGCCGGGCTCTGGCATCGGAAACAGTCCAGTTGCAGCGCGTGGACCAACGCGTGCTCGTCTACTTCTGCACCACCCTGGTCCGCCAAATCGACCTCGGCGCCCAGCGATCCACTGCAGTGGATCGCTGAGCGCCGAACGAAACTGTAAAGGATGTCCTGATAACAATGTGTAAAGGATCTCCTGGAACTTGACAATGAAACCGCATGAATGGGGCACCCCGGCCGTAAGGGCTGCAAGGCTTCATATGTCGGGCTTTCAGCCCTTGACCACTTCCCCCGCACCAACCTAGGCCTTCGGCCTAGGCTGGTATATAGCGCGCTTTCAGCGCTTTGGCCTAGCGGTGTATCGGGCTTGAAGACGGGGGGCTAGTGGAAGTTTTCTACGAGCATGAGGACGCTGGCTGGGTCGTCGAGTTGGTCGTAGGCGAGGTAGCGGCCGTCGGGCGAGACGTCGAGGCCGAATTCGGGGACGCCGATGGGGAGGACGGTGGCAGGTTTCCCGGTGGCGAAGTCGTAGAACATCAGGGCGGAGGTTCTCTTGTCGCCGGGGTAGGTCATATAGTAGATGCCGCGTTTGGTGAGGGCGAAGTTAGAGCGGAAGAGGGAATCTGTCAACTGCACTTCTGGCCCGCCGGCTGCGGGCATCTTCCATATCGATCCTGTACCTGCCTCCTTGCCGAAGTAGAGGGTATTTCCGTCGAACGACTCGACTGGGCCGATGCCGCCGTTGTGTGTGATCTGGGTGGCGGGGCCGCCTCCGTCGGGCATCTTCCAAATCTCGGACTTGCCGCTGCGCTTGGAGACGAAGTACATCCATCGGCCGTCGCGCGACCAGCTGGTGCCGAAGTTGACGTACGGCCCCTGGGTGAGCTGTTTCATGGCGCCGCCGTTGGGGCTGATGGTGTAGATCTGGGAGAGGCCGGATTCGTTGGAGTCGATGGCGAGGGTGAGGCCGTCGGGGGACCAGTGGGGGGTGGCTGCCTGTCCGCGTTTGACGAAGGTAATTTGGCGCGCCTCGGCGCCATCCGAGTCGCTGATCCAAATCTGGCCGAGTCCGCTGCGGTAGGAGTAGAAGGCCAGGTGGGTGCCATCGGGCGAGTATGCGGGAAACACGTCGCGGGCGGTGGAGGCGATGAGACGCTCGGGCTTGGGAGTTTTGGCGGTGAGGTCGATGCGCCAGATGTTGGCGTCGCCGCCGGGAACGCCATAGGCGAGGCGATTTCCATGCCGCGATAGCGCAAGTCCGCGCGGCCGGCCGACAATCCAGGGAATCTCGGTTGGTTTTTGCGAGCCGTCCGCCGGCAGGCGTGCGGCTCCATTGTCAGTGCTGACGATGATCTCTTTGCCGTCCTCGGTCCAAGCGGACAAGGTTACTCCGGACATCATCAGGCGGGGAGATCCAACGGGCATCGCGTTTGCGTCGAGGCGCACCTGGTAGAGATCGCCCAGGGCGAAGAGCTCAGGATCTCTGCTAAAGAGCAGGGATGTGCCGTCGGGAGATATGGAGGGAAAGACGTCCTCGTATGCTGGATTGGGTTTGGTGATCTGGGTGGACTCGCCGGTCTCGGCTGAGATGCGGAAGAGGGCAACGCTCTCTCCGACTTGTGCGGGAACGATGAGCCATTTGCTGTCGGCGGACCAGGCGGGTCTGAGTCCAAAGGCGCTGAGGCGGGTAGGGAATTCGGCCAGTTTTCTCTCGGGTCCGCCGAGGGCGGGGATCAGCATGAGGTTGTCGACGGACGGAGAGACGTACCTCTGGAAGGCGATGGTGGCGCCATCGGGAGACCAGGCGGGCCATCCGTCGGGCGCGGGGTTGGTGGTGAGGCGAAGCGGGGTTGCGTCCGGGCTGAGCCCTTTGACGTAGATATCGAGGTTGTCCTGTTTTTCGCCGTCCCACTGGAAGGCGATCTGGCTGCCGTCGGGGGAGAACGAGGGGAAGTTCTGGCTACCCCGGTAGGTGGTGAGCGGGAGCGGCGGGGACATCGCGGGCGGCGGAGCCTCTGGGCGCAGCTTCCAGATCGCGAAGCCGATTGCGGCCAGCAGGAGTGCCGCGATCGCCGCGGCGAGAGGCCACTTTGGCTTACTGGCGGGTGCCGCCGCAACCGGACCACTGGACGATGAGACGGATGCCGCCGGCTGGGATGCTGCCGATTCGGCTATGGCGCTGACGATGGAGCGATGCTGCGAATCGGAGTCGCGCTTGAGGCGCTTCAGGTCGGAGCGGATGTCGCTGGCGTGCTGGTAGCGGAGATCGCGGTCCTTCTCCAGACACTTGTCGATCAGGCGCTCCAGTTCGGGGGAGACTTCGGGATTCAGTCGCACGGGCGCGACCGGGGGTTTGTGGAGGATCGCTTCGAAGAGGTTGGCTGTGGTGTCGCCGCGGAACGGCACGGAGCCGGTTACCATCTCGTAGATGACTGCGCCGAAGGAGAACAGATCGGTGCGCAGGTCGAGCGGTTTGCCGCGCGCCTGTTCCGGCGACATATACGCCAGCGTTCCAACCGTGCTGCCGGGACTGGTGGACTGCGCTGTGTCTGTCAGCGAGACGGTGAGGTCGCCGTCGCTGGGCAACTCCTCGGCTACGAGCTTGGCGAGACCGAAGTCGAGGATCTTGGTATTGCCTCGCCGGGTGACGAAGATGTTGGCGGGTTTGATATCGCGGTGGACGATGCCCTGGGAGTGAGCGGCGTCGAGCGCGTCGGCGATGTCGATGGCAACGCCGAGCATCTGCTCCGTCTGCAGGGGGTGTGCGCCGATCAGGTGCTTCAGGGTTGAGCCGTCCAGGAATTCCATGACGATGAAGGCGCGACCCTGGTCGTCCCCGATGTCGTAGATGGTGCAGATATTGGGATGATTGAGAGCGGAAGCGGCGCGGGCTTCGCGGCGAAAACGGGCGAGGGTCTGCTGATCGTTGGCTAAATCGTCGGGGAGGAACTTGAGAGCTACGAAACGTCCCAGCCGGGTGTCTTCGGCTTTGTAGACGACGCCCATGCCCCCGCTGCCGAGCTTTTCCACAATGCGGTAGTGGGAGATAAGCGTGTCGATCATGGTGTGGGCTGGGTTAACTTTATGCGTGATGGTAGGGGATGGCTTTAGGCAAGTCAATCTGCGCGGCGTTGCAACATCGCGGTCGCTGTATGGCCGAGGCGCAGCGGGTGGGAGATTGGCGCAGTGTAGACTCTGGATTGATTGACGAAACAGCGCGATTCGATGACTTGCACGCTCGGACTGCGCTGGGGCCTTTCGCTTCTTGTCACCTGGGGGGCTGGGGATGGGCGATCGAGACGAGCAGGCTGGCGGGGCGCGGGACGGGGCGCGGGATCGAGCGATCCGTGCGGCGCTGGACGAGCATTGGGCGGCGTCCAACGCCAATGATTTTGAGACGGAGCACCGGATTTATCACGAGGACGCGGTGCTGGATTATCCGCAGTCGGGCGAGCGAACGCGGGGGCGGCTGAATATATTGAACCAGCGCGCCAGTCAGCCAAGCAAAAAGCGGTTTGATGTCCAGCGAATCCTTGGCGGCGGCGATCTTTGGATTACGGAGTTGATTGTGTCGTACGACGGAAAGCCGTCCTGCACGGTCAGCATCATGGAGTTCAGGGACGGCAAGGTTGCGCGGGAGACGCAGTATTTCGCCGATCCGTTTGCGGCTCCGGCGTGGCGCGCGCAGTGGGTCGAGCGGATAGGGTCGGGCGGATAGAGACTGAATTTCGGAGCGATAAGCGATGGATTGGAAACGGCTGGTCCAGTTTGCGCTGCAGGGGAGTTCGGATTGGGAGCAGTATGCCATCCTGCTGGTGCGCGTGGCGCTGGGGGTGTTCTTCGCCATCTCCGGGGCGAACAAATTGTTTGTCGCTGCCAGCCGGAAGACGATGTACGAGACGCTGGTTGCGGCGAAGGTTCCGCTGCCCGAGGTGATGACTTATTTTGTGTCGGGGGTTGAGTTCGTTGGCGGACTAATGCTGGCGGTGGGATTGCTTTCGAGCGTGGCTTCGGCGGCTTTGCTGGTAGATATGCTGGTGGCCATCGTGACCGCCAAGCTTCCCGGGATGCCCAAGGGACTTTCGCCGCTGAACTGGCTGGACGAATTCCTCTTCCTGCCGGAGGTGCTGTACGTGCTGTTTTTTGTGTGGCTGATCTGCTCGGGGCCGGGGCGGTTCAGCGTGGATTCCTGGCTGGCGGGGTAGTCGAAGTTGCCGTATTGGGGAGACTCTCTGTGCATTGCGTGGGGTAGGATAACGAGACGAGCCGGTCCTGTCGCCGTTTCCCCCTACTTGCGGTGTGGTTCTTCTACCAGTCCGATGTTGACTCGCTGATTTCTAGTTCCCAAGGTTTCGAAAGACGAGGCGTTTTCCGATGATCGGCACGACCATCTCGCGGTACCGCATTGTCGAAAAGCTGGGCGGCGGGGGGATGGGGGTTGTTTACAAGGCGGAGGATGTGACTCTGCACCGCTTTGTGGCTCTGAAATTCCTGCCGGATAACGTGCCCAGCGACCCCCAGACGCTGATGCGTTTCCAGCGGGAAGCGCAGGCCGCGTCGTCGCTGAACCATCCGAATATATGCACCATCTATGAAATCGGCCAGGAAGATGGCCGGCCCTTCATCGTGATGGAGTTCCTGGATGGGGTGACGTTGAGGCATCGCATTTCGGGGCGTCCGCTGGAAGAAGAAGCGCTGCTTCCCATCGCCATCGATATCATCCGGGCGCTGGAAGCGGCTCATGCCGCGGGCGTGGTTCACCGCGACATCAAACCGTCCAACATCTTTGTGACCCGGCACGGAGGGACCAAGATTCTTGATTTTGGCCTGGCCAAGGTGATCCAGCCGGCGGGCAAGCCCGAGGGAGCTACAGATGCCGCGTATAGCGGGACCACAATCGGCGAAGAACACCTGACCAGTCCCGGCTCGGTGCTGGGGACTGTGGCCTATATGTCGCCGGAACAGGTTCGGGGGAAAGAGCTGGACGGTCGCACCGATCTGTTTTCGTTTGGCGCCGTTCTGTACGAGATGGCGACAGGGGCGCTGCCCTTTCGCGGCGAGAGTTCGGCAGTCATCTGCGAAGCGATCCTGAACCGTGCGCCGGTTGCGGCTGTGCGTTTAAATCCCGATGTTTCTCCGGAGCTGGAACGAATCGTCACCAAGGCGATGGAGAAGGACAGGGACCTTCGCTATCAACATGCGTCCGATATGAGAGCCGACTTGCTGCGTTTGACCCGCGACAGCAGCCGGAGCAGTTGGGATGGATCGCCTTCAGGACGCGAAGGCGAGAAAGGAGACTCCGGGTCAGCAAAGTCGGTCGCATTACAGTCGACCAGGCCATGGAAGGCGTACTTATACGGCATTGCTGCGATTGTTCTGCTGGCGGTTATAGCCGCAACGTTTGTTTTCCGCCGCTCGAGTGGGGGTGGGCCTGTTGCCAGCACGCAGTGGGAACAGCTTACCTTCTTCACCGACTCCGCGGTTTATCCTGCGTTGTCCCCGGATGGCCACCTGCTGGCGTTCATCCGGGGGAATGACTCGTTTATGGGCCCCGGGCAGGTCTACGTGAAGCTGCTGCCGTCAGGCGAACCGTTCCAGCTTACCCACGACTCGACTGTGAAACTCGCGCCGTCGTTCTCTCCCGACAGCACGCGCATTGTCTATAGCATCATCGATCCATGGGACACCTGGGAGGTTTCTGTTCTGGGCGGCGATCCTCACCTGTTTCTGCCTAACGCTTCCTCGCTGACATGGATCGACGGAGGCAAGCATTTGCTTTTCTCGGAGATCAAAGAAGGGCTGCATCTGGCGGTGGTGACGACGGATGAAGGCCGAGGGAACAGCCGCGACGTTTACGTGCCCGCCGACAATCGCGGCATGGCGCATCACTCCTACCTTTCGCCGGATGGCAAATGGGTACTGATTGTGGAGATGGACGGCCAAGGCAACATCATTCCATGCCGGGTCGTTCCGTTCCAGGGCGGCAACGAGGTTCGAGTTGTGGGGCCTGCCAACGGCGCGTGCCGCTCCGGCGCGTGGTCGCCTGACGGCAAATGGATCTACCTGAGCGCGAACACGGATGACTTCCATATCTGGCGGCAGCGCTTTCCGGACGGACAGCCGGAGCAGGTGACCTTCGGCCCAACCTCGCAGGAAGGAATTGCGATGGCCGCCGACGGCAAGTCGTTGATCACATCCGTCGGCTCGGAGGATCACACGGTCTGGATGCACGACAAGGACGGGGACCACCAGATCTCCTCCGAAGGGAGTGCTTCCTTGCCGCAGTTTTCTTCCGACGGACGCCATCTCTATTTCCTGATGTCGAACGGAGAGACGCGCGCCCAGGAGCTATGGACCAAGGACCTGGCCAGCGGAAGCCTGGAGAGAGTTCTGCCCGGTTACGCGATGCAGCAATACTCCATCTCCCCCGACGGCAAAGAAGTTGCGTTTGCCATGGCGGACCAGGGCGGCCGTTCCAACATTTGGATCGCTCCGGTCAGTCATCGCTCATCCCCTGTGCGTATTTCCTTTCCGGTTGTCGAAGATTCTCCGTTTTTCCTGCCGGACGGTGACCTTGTCTTCCGCGCGATAGAAGGCGGCTCAAACTATCTCTACCGGATGAAGACGGATGGGAGCGGCCGCCAGAAGATCAGTTCGCAGCGCATTATCGATATCACTTCGGTCTCCCCGGACGGTCGTTGGATTGTTGTAGGCGCGCCCGTCCTGGGCCAGGAATCCACCGCTGAAATGAAAGCGTTTGCCGCAGACGGAAGCACGGCGGTAACTCTCTGCGTCGTTGAATGCAGCCTTAATTGGGACATGAGCGGAAAATTTGGATTTGTCAGCTTCTGGAATCAACCGTCAGACAGCTACGGTTTGCCCATGATGCATGCGACTGGGCTTCCGCAGGGTCTGCCGTTCGCAGGCAAAGGGCCGGAAGAGCTTCCGAAGTCAATCCCCATGATCCCCTGGTATGTGGAATCGGCGATGAGTCCTTCGGTCTACGCTTACACACGGCAGAATATCCGACGTAATCTTTATCGGATTCCGCTGCAGTGAGCGGCGGTTTAAGGCACGACGACTGAGCGGCTAGTTTAGCCGTCGCCTAAAGATTCAATGTGATATTTCTTTCAGAGCAGGAAATGGCGCCGTTGCAACGACTTCTTCTGGAGGCCACTTGAAAGCGCACGAGCGATGCGGCATGGCTTTCCTCTTGTTTCTCTCGATTCTGCAAGTAGTGGCTCCCAATTTCGCGCGGGCTCAGGACGTACGCGGCACGGTGAGGGCCGATTCCGTCCCGGTATACGCGGCGATGTCTCCGGACAGCGATGTCGTGAGCACGCTGGCGCGCGGCCGGGTGGTAAGGATCACGATCTCCGTGACGGGCGGCGATGGCAGTTGGTGCGGCATTTCCGATGTCGATAGCTCGGCGAAGCTGGGCTACGTGTTGTGTGACAAACTTGATCGGCAAAACGCGCCGGGCGCGGAGACATCTACGCGCCAATGGATATCCAGTGGCGGGGCTGTTTCTCCGGCTCCGGTTGACGGGGCTGCCAATCAAGCTCCATCGCGCGCGCAGGAACATTGGGCGCTGGCGGCTTCCGCCATCCTTGCGACATTTAATCGCGAGCCGCTTGACTCTCTCTCAATCCGAGCAAACGTGCTGGAAACGAAACGTTTGCTTCAGGATTCGTGGGGTATTTCGAATCATGACGAGTTTCTGCAGGCGCTGGACTGGATTGACCGGGCTGGTCATCGGCAGGCGTTTTCGGCGCTGGGTGCGCGTGCTGCGCAACTCTCGCCGGACGAATTGTCGAAGGCGGTGAGCAAGCTTGGCTCCGAGGACGCGAACAGTGTTATGGTTGCGCACCGCTATTACGAGAAATACGCCGCGCAGAGTATTGCGGGGTGGGACTACGCACGTTACATCAACCTATGCCGCTGGGGTGTGACGGCGGGATACATCTCCGAGGAAGAAGCGCTGCCTCGAGTGATGCACGCGGCTCAAGTTCTTCAACAGTCATTTTCATCATGGGGTGAATTCGGAGAGAACTATCTGGTTGGCCGCGAGTTCTGGTCTCTGCGGCAGACCAAGATTGACGGCCAGGCGATGCGGTCGATCGAGCGTAAGCTCCTCAGCGATCCCGGCAGCGCGTGGAATCGCATTCCGTGGAATCTCCCGCTGCAGCAATCGAGTTCTACGAAACAGGATGCGCCGAGCTTTCCGACGGGCGGCCAAGATGCGGTTTCAAGCGGGGCCGGAGGCGGCTGCGACTCGTTGCAGCGCGCTGCCGCGGGCGGTCAAGAGGCGGACGCGGAGTCAATTCTTCAAACTGAGCCGGCACTAGTGAATTGTCGAGACTCGCGCGGGTGGACTCCGCTGCATTACGCAGCGTTCAACGGGCAGACGAAGATGATTCTGCTGCTGGTCGCGCGTGGAGCGGCGGTGGATGCGGCCGACAAAGATGGAGCGACGCCGTTGCACGCTGCGGCGACCTCGGTCCATCCGGACACAATTGCGCCCTTACTGGAAAGCGGCGCCGCGGTGAACGCGCCGGATCATCATGGCGACACACCCCTGCAAGACGCTGCGTCTGCGGGAAATGCGGATGCTGTGAGTCTGCTGCTTGCTCACGGCGCGAATCTCGAGTCGCGAAATAACGAGGGATTTACCGCCTTGAATAAGGCGGCGTGGTTTGGCAGGACCGACATGGTCGCGCTTCTGCTGGCAGCCAATGCGAATGCTAATACCAGGTCGAGGGACGGCGGAACTCCGTTGCAGGGGGCGTCGGCCAAGGGATCGGTTGAAACCGCGACACTCCTCATGGATCACGGAGCTTTGGTCAACAATGGCGATGGGCACGGGTTCACTCCCCTGCACATCGCTGCCAGTAACGATCAGCCGCAGGTTGCGGAACTTCTTATTGCACGCGGGGCGAAGATTAATGCACGGACCGACGCTGGAGATACGCCCCTGCACTGGGCCGCATTTAACGGCAAACTAAATGCCGCTACGCTGCTGCTGGCCAAGGGAGCTGAGGTAAATCCCAGCGACCATGATGGCAACACGCCCCTGCATTGGGCGGCCGCACGCGGGCATGTCGAGATGACGGAACTACTGATCGACCACGGCGCCGATATCAATGCGAAGACGCGATTCGGCTGCACTCCTCTGCGTGGCGCATACGATTTCCATCAGCCAGCCACCGCGCAGGTGCTCCTGCGGCATCGAGCTACTCAGTGATGTGGCTTTTGGTCAGGCACACATCGCACTCACACGAAGTGTTCCTGAGTCACCTGCGACTCGAAGACAACGCTTGAACCTTCGAAGGTGAGCTTGGGCTAAGTGACTATATAAAGTCGGGGTGACGAAATAGCGTCTTCGTCACTTCGTCACTTCCTGTCCGTGATGTTCGTCACTGTTTCTCCATCTGCGGCATAAATCCCACAACATCATACAGTTGCGAGCTGGCGGCGGTGTGCCCTGGGGTTTGGCATGCGCCTTGCATTTACCAGGGCACGGCCGAGGACGGGCCACTATACGTTACGAATCTCAGTTCAACCAAACTCGGACTCGATTGCCATCATCCTGGAGGGGCGGGTTGCCGGACCCTGGGCTGCCGAACTTGGCCGCACCTGGGACGACCTCCGACCCTCGGTCGGAACGAAGAAAGTCCTGCTCGATCTGTGCAACACGACTTACGCGGACGCCGCTGGAATCGATGTCCTCCGCGCGATTTACACCAGCACCACAACCGAACTCGTCACCAGCACTCCCTGGACCAAGTACCTCGCAGAAGAAGTCACACGCGCAAGTTCAAGCCAGAATGAAGAGGAGCTCTGATATGCAGACCGCCATGCACACCGCCCAGACGACCGCAACGCACACGCCCTGCCGCACTCTTCGCGCCGGTGGATTCTTTCAGAAGCTCTCCGCCGCAGCGCTGGCGGACCTCACGTCGATCCGCCCGGCAAACAGCTACGAAGCCGGCGACCTGCTGTTCGCCGAGAAGCAGGAGTCCGGCGGGGTCTTCCTGATCCGCGAAGGTCTGGTTCGCGTGTCGATGAATTCGAGTGGCGGCAAGCGCCTTTCGCTGCGGGTAGCTCGCGCCGGCGAAGTGCTGGGGCTTACCTCCGCGCTGTACGGCTCGCGCTGCGAGACGACTGCCGAAACACTGTCCCAGGCGAAGATCACGCATATCTCCGGCGCCGAGTTCAACGACTTTCTGCGCCGCCATCCCGAGGCTTACAAGCTGGTGACGGAGGAGATCAGCGCGCAATACACCATGGCCTGCGACCAGCTTCGCACGGTTGGGCTGTCTTCGACCGCGCCGGAAAAGCTGGCACGGCTGCTGCTGGACCTGAGCGAGAACGGCCAGACTACCGCGAACGGCACGCGCTTCCGCTTTATCATGACGCACGAACAGATTGGCGAGTTTATCGGCACCTCGCGCGAGACGGTGACACGCACGCTGGGTGCGTTCAAGACTCGCCGGCTGGTGGACTTCAACGGCTCGATGCTGACGATCCCGAACATGCGCGCGTTGGAGTGCTGCGCACACAGCTAACCCGCATGCTGCTATTATGAGCCCCCCGGGATTGCCCCGGCTTCATCCACCTGAGCAGTAAAACGATGATCCGCCCGAAGGGGCTCCGATGATCCCGAACCACGAAGATTTCGATCCACCGACGGCAGAGCAGGAACTTCTGTCTGCTATCGAGCAGAACGAATTCGAACTGTACTACCAGCCCCTGATCGACATTCGCGGGCACTCGGTGTATGGGGTTGAGGCGTTGATCCGCTGGAACCATCCGGAGCGGGGGTTGCTGCTGCCGGCGGAGTTTATTCAACTGGCGGAAGAGTGCGGCGCGATCGTCCCGCTGGGTTTGTGGATTCTGCGGCAGGCCTGCACTGATTTCCAGACTCTGCGGGTTGTGCATCCGGGCCTTCTGCTGAGCATTAATGTATCCACCCGCCAGGTGGACGAGCCGGACTTCATCTGCGACTTCTTTGAGATTCTGCGCGAGACCGCCATGCCACACCGTCAACTGCAGCTTGAGATTACCGAGAGCCTGTTCCGCGACCCGCTGCGCGCCGGAGCGCTGCTGCACGCGATTCGCGCACTCGGGGTCAAGATCGCCTTCGACGACTTCGGCACCGGCTACTCGTCGACAAGCTACCTGGAGAGATGCCCGGTGGACGTGCTGAAGGTGGACCAGTACTTCGTCCGCGATATGGGCAATGGCCAGGTAAGCAATCAGATTGTGAAGCGCGCCGTCGATCTGGCGCATGCCGCTGGAATGTCGGTGACCGCCGAGGGCGTCGAAAGCCAGCAGCAGGCCGACGTGCTGAAGTCATACGGCTGCAACCTGGCGCAGGGATATTTGTATAGCCAGCCAGTGCCGCTGAGTGCCATTACGGAGATTCTGAAACACCGTTCGCTCGAAGCGTTTGGCGGACGGCGCAAGGATCCACTCGCGATTGGTGCGACTCATTCCCGCGAACACGCCAGCCGGAAAGTCGTCCACTGAGGCTCACAACATTCCCAGCGAAAGCTGCATCACATCTCTCACAAACCGCAACACGACTCTGCAAACAACACTGCAAAACAACCCGCAACACTGACTCCGCAGCAAAAATGGGTGCTTCATCTTTGACCTTTTCTCCTCCGGTCGAAGATGAGGCACCCTTCCTTCCTTTACTTCCGCCGCAAACCGGAAACTTATCCTGCGCCGCGCCCGTCACCTTTGGGTAAACGCTAAACACTGCCTGAAAGGTTGCGTCATGGCCAAAGCCCGTCTCATCCTCCTCTCCACGATTCTTAGTCTCGGAGCTGTTCTCCCGTCTGCCGCGCCGGCGCAGGGTTCCGCGCAAATTCCCAAGGTGGAGAACGTCACCGTCAACACTCCCGTCACGCTGGCCGACAATGGCGACTCGTGGACCATGGACAACGGGATCGTGAAGATGACCGTGCTGAAGAAGAACGGCAACCTGTCGTCGCTGGTCTATAAAGGCGTCGAGATCCTGACGCGGGGCGAATACTGGGAGCAGGTTCCCACGGGGACCATCACGGCGCGGGTGACGATCGATCCTGCGAGCAATGGCGGCGAGCGCGCCGAGGTTTCGGTGCTGGGCGTGAATCCCGGCGACGCGAATAATCCGAGTCCGCTGGGCGGGCCTCCGGGGGGCGGAGTGCCGGCCGGGCAGGAACAGCGCGTTCCCGGCGCGACGCCGGGCGGACCCAGAGGCCCGCGTCCAGGCGGACCGCGCGGCGGAGGCATGGACATCGAGACGCGCTACACGCTGGAGCGCGGCACCAGCGGCTTCTACACCTACGCGGAGTACACCCACAAGGCCAGCTATCCGCCTGCGGGCGAAGGCGAGAGCCGCTTCATTCTGGAATCCATGAACCGCACGTTTGACTGGCTGTCGGTGGACCACGACCGCAACATGCTGATGACCAGCGACGACGATCTGCGCAAAGGTGTTGTGATTCATGCGAAGGAGCAGCGCATCCTGGAGAGCGGCGCGTATGCCAACTCGGTCGAACACAAGTACAGCTACAACGCCGTGATGTACCGGCTGCAGGCGTGGGGATGGTCGAGCACGAAGGACAAGATCGGCGTCTACTTCATCAACCCCAGCAGCGAGTATATCGGCGGCGGATCGGAGAAGCTGGACCTGATCGACCACATGAGCGGCACGCTGCTGGACTACTGGACCAGCGGCCATTATGGCGGCGGGGCGATCAACCATATTCCCAAGGGCGAGGAATGGAAGCATGTGGTGGGGCCGATTTTTGTGTATATGAACTCGCTGGAAGACGCGAAGGATCCGACGCCGGCTGAACTGGATGCGTTCCACTCCAGCTATGGCAGCGGGCAGCCGGCGATTCCCGCGGAGTGGCAGGCGAACCAGCTTGCGCTGTGGAATGATGCGGTGGAGAAGTCGAAGGCGGTGAAGGCCGCGTGGCCGTACGAGTGGGTGCAGGGCGTGGACTATCCGCACAAGGATGGGCGCGCGACCGTTACGGGCCAGCTTGTGCTGAACGATCCGCAGGCGGCGAGCAAGAAGCTTCCGCACCTGACTATCGGCCTGGCGCATCCTGAGTACACCAACACGGCGGGGGGATTCCAGCAGAGGGCGGGCAACGGCAATATCGTTACCTGGCCGCACGACGGCAACTACTACCAGTTCTGGGCGGATGGCGCGGACGATGGCAAGTTCACCATCGCGAATGTGCGTCCGGGCAAGTACACGCTGCACGCCTTCGCCGACGGAGTGCTGGGCGAATACGCCAAGGCCGACATCACCGTGGAGGCGGGCAAGCCGCTGAACCTGGGCAAGCTGACGTGGCAGCCCGTGCGTTACGGCAAGCAGGTGTGGGAGATTGGGTATCCGGACCGCACCGCCGACAAGTTCTATAAGGGCGACGGCGCCAACTACTGGCTGTGGGGCTGGCCGCTGCGCTACGGCGACCTGTTTCCGAACGACGTGACGTACACCATCGGCAAGAGCGACTACCACAAGGACTGGTTCTTCGAAGAGGTGCCGCACTCGGATACGGACGCGTGGAAGAATCCGGCGGCGAAGGATCCGCTGAACCAGCGCTTTGGCTGGGTGAATCTGCCGAACGGCCAGCAGGACATGTGGCGCGAGTGGGGCCACGGCAAAGCTACGACGTGGACCGTGAAGTTCAACATGCCGAAGGCGGCGAAGGGCGACGCCATTCTGCGCATCGCGCTTGCCGGAGCGGATGGCAGTAACGGCAACACGCCGGTCGCACCGGGCAGCCTGACCATCGGCGTCAACGGCACGGACGTGGGCACGCTGCACCCGGTCGCGACCAATGCGCTGCGCTACAACACCGATAAAGGGGTGTGGAACCAGTACGTGCAGAAGTTTCCGGCTAAGCTGCTGAAGCGCGGCGAGAACTCAGTGACATTTACCGTTCCGGCGGGCGATGTCACTACCGGCGTGGTGTGGGACTACGTTCGGCTGGAACTGAACGACGGGAGCAAGACATATCCGGCGGCGCCAGAGTCGGGGCGGCCGGATGCGCCGGTGTCGCCGGTGGTGGCGAGCGCGGCCCACTAAGCACGATGAACAAGGCTTAAATGAGTAACCCCATGGTCGACTGGCGTCGAACATGGGGCACCCGGGTTTTATTGAGTGGGTTTTACTTTCCGATGCAGAACTTTGAGAAGATGAGGCGGAGGACGTCTTCGGTGGTGGTTGCGCCGGTCAGGGCGTCGAGTCCGCGCAGAGCTTGGTAGAGGTCGAGCATGATCATCTCGTGGGGGATGGCGGCGTCGACGGCGGTGTGCGCTGCGTCGAGTCCGGCGATTGCCGCGGAGACTGCCTGATGCTGGCGCAGGTTGGTGAGCATGCCCGATTCGCGCAGGCCGCTGCCTTCGCCTGCGACTGCTGCGACAATGGCCGCGCGAAGTTCGGCAATGCCCTCGCCGGTTATCGCTGAGGTTGGAGTGAGGTTGAAGGTTCGAGGTTCGAGGTTCGAGGGGTGGAGCAGGGCGTTTTGTAACTCGTCGAGTTGCGTATTCACATTATTATGTGATCGATTTAGTAACAAATCTATCTTGTTTACGGCGACGATCAGGCTGTGTGCGCCGGAGGCGGATGCGCGAGTGAGGATTGCGCTGTCTTCGGCGGAGATACTGCCCGACGCGGCAATCGTTGGTGCATCGACGACGAGCAGGACCACGTCGGCGTCGGCCATGGCCTCGTGGGATTTTGCGATGCCCATGCGCTCGGCTTCGTCGCTGGCGTCGCGCAGGCCTGCGGTGTCGACGAGGTCGACAGGGATGCCTTCAATTGCAACTCGCTCGGTTACAAGATCGCGGGTAGTGCCTGGAGTCGCTGTAACGATGGCTCGATCGCGTTCGACGAGGCGGTTAAAGAGGGATGATTTTCCGGCGTTGGGGCGGCCGACGATGGCGAGTTTGAATCCGTCGCGGACTACTCGGCCGTAGGCGAAGCTGCGCTCCAACTCGGCGAGCGGCTCGCGCACGGCGGCGATCTTTGCGGTGATTGTGGCGGCAGGGAGGACGTCGATATCGTCCTCGGCAAAGTCGATGCCTGCTTCCATCGCGGCGATGAGGGCCACGAGTTGCTCCTTCGGCGGGGCGACCTCCTTCGCAAGAGCGCCGCCTAATTGCCGGGACGCCACGCGCGCCTGCTCCAGGGTGCTCGAGCCGATCAGGTCGGCGACTGCCTCGGCCTGGGTGAGGTCGATGCGCCCGGCGAGGAATGCGCGCTGGGTAAACTCGCCCGGTTCGGCGAGCCGCGCGCCGTGGGCACAACACTCGCGCACCACGTACTCCAGCAGTACCGGCGAACCGTGCATGGCGATCTCCACTACGTCTTCGCCGGTGTAACTGTGCGGCGCGGCGAAGAAAGTCGCGACGCACTCGTCGAGCGCGGGGTTCGAGGTTCGAGGTTCTAGGTTCGAGGTGCCGCGTGTTTCGCCGCTCAGGTCGAGGATTTCGCCGAAGCGAGCGCGTCCCGCCGCCAGCTCATGCCGCAGCTGCAGCAGCGGGGCGACTACCTCGCGCGCCCGCGGCCCGCTCACGCGCACCACGCCAATCCCGCCGCGTCCCACCGGCGTCGAGATGGCGACGATTGTATCCTGCTCGCTTCCGTGCATCTTCTAAGGGTACGGCCTTCGCTGGCGCGCTGTCGGGCCTCAGTCCGGTCTTTTCCAGTGGTAGCCGTGTTTCGGGTCGTAGACGACGTGCACGAGGTTGTCGCGGTAGTCGATGGAGATAACCAGCTCGCGCAGAACCGGAAAGCCGATCAGCCCGGAAATCTCGACGCCGTTTGCGGACACCGATCCGCTGTTATACGCGTCCATGCCGAAGGTCAGCTGGTTCACATTCGCGAAAACCAGGTTCACCGTCTCCGCCAGGAACATTTTGTTTACCTTTCCGCTGAAGCCCTGCATGTCCCGGCTCTGGTCGGTGGCCACGTGCGTTACCTCGCGCGCCGCCGTCGGCGAAATCATGCTCTTCGCCGCACCCGTATCCATGATGAACAGCTTTAGAGGCGCGTTGCCAATGCGGGTTGGAAAGATGAGGTCATTGCCCCATCGATACACTGGCGTCCAGTCCTTCATCTCCGGAGCGATATACCGGTCCCTCGCGCGGTCAGCGACACTCACCTGCGCCTGGTCGGCGTCCCAGGTACCAAGCGAAGCGGCAGCCGGCCCTGCGGCCTCGTTCGGTCGTGGCGGAAGCGGTCCCAGCCGCACCTCGCGCATTGGAATATCCAGCGTCACGACATAGTTGCTGAAGATGTCCGGCCCGATCCAGCCATCCGCATTGACGGCAATGTCGGTGTCCTTCTCCAGCACCGCCACCATGCAGTTCTTGAACTCCATATTGCCGATCTTGATGTCGTCCACATGCGTAGCGAAAAAGCCGACTGACCCCTCGTCGCCGATCCCGCCTATTCTGTTCCCAAACTTCGCCGCATATTCCGGAACCAGACCTGCGCTCTTCGCGGCCGCACGGGTCAGAACGATGTCCGAAAGGCCTGTGTCGATCTCCATCCGTTTTTTCTTGCCGTTGAACTCAACCTCGAGGCCGCCAGCATACATCTCCTCAGGCTTGTACGAGGCCTCGTACCAGATTGGCAGCATGGGAAACTTCGTCTGATCGACCGATGACACCTGCTTGCAATCCCCCTTCTCCCGCGTTTCGATACCCTTGATCGCGGCCTGAATCGCGTCCTTCTTCTCCTGCGTCAGCGATGGATCTTGCAAGTCGCCGTTCAACTGATTCAGCCGCTCGGCTGCGGTCTCTGGAACGGCGTGGCTGTAATGCCACCACTGCTTGATCCAAGGATTCTCCGGAGCCAGCGCGTGGGCTGTATCCAGCCGCTTCTGCGCCGTCGCGTACATTCCGGAGAGCTGGAAGTAGCGATACATTTCGTAGTGCGTGAGCCCGTTGCAGATGTCGAGCTGCATGGCCTGGTTCCAGGCGTTGGCCGCCTCAATAATCTCGCCGCGCCGAAAGCGTACTATGCCCAGCGCGTCCAGCAGCACCGGGTTCTTCGGATGCGCCGCGTCATACTTCTGCGCCATGGCGAGCGCATCGTCGAGCTTGTTCTGGTTCAGTGTGGAGATCACCAGCCCGGCCATCGCCTCTGCCGAGTTCGGATCGGCCGCCAGGATCTTGCCGTAGAGTGCCTCGGCATCCGTGTTGCGCCGCTCGAAGCGCGCCATGTCCGCTTCACTGGGCGAGCGCTGATCCACGGAGCAACTGGCCTTCTGAGCCTCCGCAACCTTAGCCCACAAGCCATTCACGCCCGCCGAAATCAGCATCGGCAGAACCAGGCAAACCACTCGACATAACTTCATGCCATCAACCTACCGGAGAGCCGCAGAATTTGCCAACTGCAAAGATGGGTTCCGTGGCATATCACTCTGCCAGAGGGAGCGACGATGGAAGAGATCATCGTCGAGCCCGCGAGCGGGTGGCAATTTGAAGACGTTACGACTCACCCCGGCGTCATCCAGCGCGAGATTGATCCTTTCGCCGCGGATGAACGCGTCGCCTAGCTCTTTACCGGGGGCGGAGGCGGCGCCACCGGATTCACTACCGGCATGCCCACGCTGCCACTCGAGCCCGTGCTCATGCTGCCGCGCAGGCCGGCCAGTATCTGCACCATAAAATCGTTTGCCGCCCCGGGCGAGTTGGGCAGGAAGATGGTGTTGTTCCCGTTGCGCGTGCCAATATCCTTCAGCGTGTCGAAGTACTGTGTCAGCAGCACCAGCGCCATCACGTCTTCGGCTGTCGCGCCGGGGACGCTCTCGCGGAAGTTCTCAATCGAAGCGCGCAGGCCGTCGATGATGGCCTGCCGCTCGGCCGCGATTCCCTTCCCTTGCAGAGCCTTGCTTTCGGCTTCGGCCTCGGCCTGTTTCACCTTAAGGATCTTGTCCGCTTCGCCGCGCGCCTGCGCCGCCACCTGCGCCCGCTGGGCCGCGTTGATGTCGTTCATCGCATCTTTAACTTTGCTATCGGGAATGATGTCCGTCACCAGCGCGTTAAGGATGTTGTAGCCAAAGCTGGACATGGTGGCGTCGAGCTCGGTCTTCACGTTGATCGAGATTCCCGACTGCTGCTCGAACGTCTCGTCCAGGCTCAGCTTGGGCACATGCCCCAGGATCGAATTGAAGACGAAGCTCTCAATCTGTTTCTGCGGCGCGCTCAATTTATAGAACGCGTCGTAGATCTTGTCGGGCAGAATCTGGTACTGCACGCTGACGGGAATCTGCACAAACACGTTGTCGCGCGTCTTGGTCTCCAC
Organism: uncultured Acidobacteriaceae bacterium; assembly: GCA_963822225.1. GTDB lineage: Bacteria > Acidobacteriota > Terriglobia > Terriglobales > Acidobacteriaceae > Edaphobacter. The sequence continues at coordinate 67,121 of CAWGGW010000008.1, forward strand.
GCTGAACTGCGCCTGCTTCACTTGGAGGTCGACAAAATAGACGGACTCCGCGAACGGCACCAACACATGCAGACCCGCCTGTTCAATCCGGCTGAACTTGCCGAATCTCTCCACCACGCCCGCCGTGTAAGTCCGCACGGTATAGAGCGTCTTGACGATCAGAATCAAAATCACCAGCGCCAGAAAGCCTAAAAAAATCAACCCAATCGTCTCGGTATTATCCACTTGGCAATCCTCTCAATAGCCCAATTCCAATCGCGCCCAGCATACACCACGCCCGTTTACCGGACGTCCAGCCCGATAAACGGGACTCCAAAACCGGCGCCCGCGCCATTTTTTACGACACTATTACTAGTCGTCGCCCTTCGGGGGTATGATCTTCCAACCAGTTTTTCTAAAACGGGCCCCACTTCGTAGCTACCTGAATTGCTGTTTTGCATGGAGTCTTGGTCATGCCTAGCTTTTCCTGGTTTGCCTTGTCCCGTCGTGCTGCCTTAACGTTCCGCCGCCGCATCAGCCAGCCCCTCGCCCAATTCGAGCAGCGCGCCATCGGCTACCTCACGCGGACCCCGTCGCGCGCCCGCCAGTCGCGCATCGCCGGAGCCTTGATGTTCGCCTTGATGTCGGTGGGGCTGATGGGACCGAACTCCTGCTACAGCTGCTATCAGACGGTCGATAACCACGACGCCGTTGTTGATATACCTGGCAGCGTTCTTGCAGGTCTGTTTATCGGAATTTCCAAACCTCAGACCTCTGACCCGCTCAGGGTCAAGCCGATGTTCACAGGTACGGACGGCTCGCAGACGGGAACAGCGAGCTTCCTTGGCAACTTCACTGGCATTGTGCAGCCAGCGGGAAGCTACTTCCTGATGCTCAGTGGATCGGACTGCTCTCTCTTCCAGTTCGTTGGCAGTTCACCCCTGGACGGGACTTTCACCATCAACAGCTACACCGCAAATTACGAGCGCACGCTGCATCAACTGGCCGCCCTCAAGACCACTGCCGACGTATATCCGCATGGATGCGCGGATGACGGCACGGGCATCAGTTCTCGAATCGGGGTGGCGCTGGCGAGGAAGGCCGGCAGCGGCAACGCGGTGGTTCTGGCTACTGTCCAGAGCAACGGCGCCAACAATGCGGTGTTCATTCTGAGTTCCAGCACCGATCTCCAAACTGTCAAATTCACACCGCTGGCCGGCCTTCCTGCGGCGAGCGGACTGGCCGCTGCCGACCTGAACGGAGATGGCAACGGCGATCTGGTTGTGGTGAATGACTACAACGCGGCCAGCGCCTATGTCTCTGTAGTGCTCGGAAATGGCGATGGCACTTTCCAGAGTCCGGTCAACTACCCAACCGCCGGAAACATGTCCGTTGCCGCGACAGTCGCGGACGTGAACGGCGACGGCAAGCTGGATATTGTTGCTGTAAGCGACGACCAGCACATCTCTGTGCTGTTGGGGAATGGGAATGGGACATTTCAGTCGGCGCAGAGCTTTGCGGCTCCGGCGCTGCCCGGTTATTCAAGCTCGGCTTCAACGCCCATCCTGGGGCTGATTGCGGCGGATATAAACGGCGACGGCAAGAAGGACATCGTCTGCTCCAACGGCCTTGTTCTGCTGGGCACTGGCACAGGGAGCTTCAACGCGCTCTCCACCCCGGCCTTCCCGTACTCAACAGCCAATCCTGGTGGGTTCGGGCCGGGACTCGCCGCAGGCGATATCAACAACGATGGCAAGCTGGACCTCGTACTCGATACCGGCAGCGGCATATCCATCTGGACCGGCAAGGGCGATGGCACCTTCACCGCCGGCGCCAGCTACGCGTCGTTCAATAACTCCGGCTACGTCACGCTCGCCGACCTGGACGGCGACGGCAATCTCGACATCTACACCGGCCTTGCCATGGGGGGCATCTTTACCGGCGACGACTCCTACAACGCGTCCGCCTATGCGCTGATGGGCAATGGGGACGGCACGTTTGTGGGAGCGCCGCAGGTGTCGGGAACCTACAACGGCTCCAACCTGGGCGACGTCAACGGCGACGGCATCCCAGACCTCATCACCAATGGCTCCAGCGCGTACGGCGGTGGCCCGGCCTTCACGGTTCAACTGGGCAACGGGAAAGGCGCCTTCAGCGCAAGCTCCACCTTCACTGCGCCGGCCACCTTCGTCGGGACAACCTCTGCCCTCACTTCTCCGGTCACCATCATCAACGCCAACACAGTTGCACCCAGCAGCTACGCCGTGGCCGACATCAATGGCGACGGCAAGGCCGACCTCATATTCGTCGACAACGGCCTGACCGCAATCAACCCCGGCAACAACTTCCCGATCACCTATCCGACTCCCATCTACTTCGTAGCGATCTCCAACGGCGACGGCACCTTCAAGACTCCCGTCCCGTATAACTTTCCCCAGATTTCGCCCTCCTCCGGCTACGACGTCTCCACCACCGCCGCAAATGTTCAGATCGCCGACTTCAATCACGATGGCAAACCCGACCTGATCTTCACCTACAACGAACAAGCCGGAGGGCCGGGCACCGTCCCCTACAACCAGGGCTTCGCAGTTCTTCTCGGCAAAGGCGACGGCACGTTCTCCGCCACGGCGATTCTCACCAGTAGCTATTCCAGTAACACGGCGCCCACCTCCGCCTTCGTGCCGCAGATCCTCAGCACCACCGACCTCAACAACGACAGCAAACCCGACCTGATCGTAAATGCGCCGGGCACAGTGGTCGTCAACTTTCAACTCCAGACCCTGCTTCAGAGTTACATCGGCAATGGCGACGGCACTTTCAAAGCTCCAACCACCATCACTCTAGGTGCGAATGCCTACGGCGTTCCCGCGCTCGCCGACTTCAACAAGGATGGCAAGCTCGACCTCGCCATCCTCGCCGAAACCGCCTCCAGCCAGGCCGAACTCCTCGTCAGCACCGGAAATGGCGACGGCACTTTCGGCGCGCCGACCATCTACAACCTCACCGGCGGCGACGCCATTCGCAGCAGCGCCCTGCTGACCGCCGACTTCGACGGCGACGGCAAATCCGACCTCGCACTCTTCGACTCCAACGACTACAGCGGCATCTTCTACGGCAAGGGTGACGGCACCTTCGCATCTGTTCCTGCCTCCGGATACATCGTGCCCAAGGACCTCATCAACATCTCGGCCACAGCAGGGTCCGCGATCGCCGTCGACCTGAACAAGGATGGCAAGCCGGACATCCTCGCCGGCAGCACCGTCTTCCTCAACCTCTACGGCAACGCGCCCATCGTCACCGCGGCAACCACAACCGCGCTCACTGCCTCTGCGTCGACCATCGCCGTGGGCTCCAGCATCACGTTTACCGCTACCGTCACACCCGCGGCCGGCAGCACCGGAACTCCCACCGGGACCGTTACCTTCTACGACGGCAGCACCGTCCTCGGAACTGGCGCGGTTAGTGCATCCGGCGTCGCCACCTACACCACCACCGGCCTCACCACCGGTACGCAAAGTTTCACCGCAAGCTATCCCGGCGACAGCAATTTCTCCACCAGCACCTCGTCCGCGGTCAGCGTCACCGTTAACCCGGCTACCATCGGAACATCCACTGCGCTTAGCGCATCCTCAACGAACGCCGTCAGTGGAACCAGCATCACCTTTACCGCTACGGTCACGCCTGCATCCGGTGGCACCACGCCCACCGGCACAGTCACCTTCTACGACGGAGCTACCTCGCTCGGCACGGGAACCCTGAACGCCAGCGGCGTTGCCACCTACGCTACCTCCGCGCTCTCGGTCGCCACCCACTCCATCACCGCGTCCTACCCGGGAGCAACCTCGCCGTCCATCAACTTCACCGCATCCACCTCCGCCGCGCTGCTCGTCGCCATCACCGCACCCGCCGTCGCAACCTCCACGGCGATTGCGGCAACCTCGACCAACGCGGTCAGCGGAACCAGCATCACGTTTACCGCAACCGTCTCGCCAGCATCCGGGACGACAAAGCCCAGCGGCACCGTCACCTTCTATGACGGAGCCACCGCACTCGGCACGGGAACGCTGAGCGGAGGCATCGCCACCTACACTACCTCCGCGCTCTCCGTGGCCACCCACTCCATCACTGCGTCGTACCCGGGAGCCAGCGGCGCCTTCGCAGCGTCCACCTCCACCGCACTCTCCGTCACCATTACTGCTGGCGTGGCGCCCGACTTCACCATCTCGCTCGGCGCAACCACTACGACCGTCACCCACGGCAATCCCGCCACCACCAGCGTCTCCATCACGCCCAGCGGAGGATTCACCGCTGCAACCAGCATCACCTGCACCGGAGCGCCCGCCAACTCACTCTGCTCCGCCAATCCCAACCCCATCTCGCCGGTGGGGCTCAATCCCGCGAGCACCACCGTCACGCTTCAGACCAGCGTTACCACCGGAGCGCTGGCCACGCGCCCGCGAAACTACTCGCTTGCAGCCCTTCCGCTTGGCTTGTTTACCGGGCTTGCGCTCTTCCTTCTGCCGCGAAAACGCCGCGCCGCGATCCTGATCGTCGCCATCTCCATCACGGCGGGCCTGCTCGCCGCCACCGGATGCGGCGGCCACACTGCAGCCACTCAGTCCACCGCCACTACCGCTCCCGGGACATACGCCCTCACCGTCACCGGAAGCAGCGGGACTACCTCCCACGCTGCCACCTGGACCGTCGTCGTGCAATAGCGTCGGATTAAGGAGTCACCATCCGCACCACGCTGTTCGCGTAGTCCGCGATGTACATCGTCCCGCGCCCATCGAACGTAATCTTCCACGGATTATTGATCTCCGCGTTCGCCGACGGTCCACCGTTGCCGCTATAGCCCTGCGCTCCGCCCACCACGGTCTGAATGATCCCCGTCGAGGTCGTCACCCGCCGTATCCGCATGTTGCTGGTGTCCGAGATGTAGAGATTCCCCGCGCTATCCACTGCAACGCCCACCGGAGCGTTCAACGTGGCGCTGGTTGCCGCACCGCCATCTCCGCTGAAGCCGGACGCTCCGCCTGTCCCCGCTACCGTCGTGATCACGCCCGTGGCCAGATTCACCTTACGAATATCGTTGTTCGCTTCCTCGGCGATATACAGATTCCCGGCTGAATCCAGCGCCAGGCCCTCCGGGTTATACAGCTCCGCGCTGGTGGCCTGGCCGCCGTCGCCCGTATACCCATGCGTGCCATTGCCCGCCACGGTCGTAATCACCCCGGTCACGCCGTCCACCCGGCGCACGCGGTAGTTGTCGGTGTCGGCGATATAGAGGTTCCCTGTTTTATCTACCAGTACTCCAAAGGGATGGTTGATCTCCGCCAGCAGCGCCGGACCGCCATCGCCTCCAAATCCACCGAAAGCGGTTCCCGCCTGGTACCCGTTGCCCGCCACGGTCGTGATGATTCCCGTGCCCGCGGCCACCTTGCGAATCACATTATTCGCGTCATCCGCCAGGTACAGATTTCCCGCCGCATCCATGGCGCAGTCCGACGGCCCATACATCGTTGCGGCCGTCGCCAGGCCGCCATTGCCGGAGTAGCCGGGCCCGTTTCCGCCGGCATAGGTCGAGATGATCCCGGTGGCCGCCACCACCTTGCGAACGCCGTAGTTCGGCATGTCGCCGATGAACAGGTTTCCGGACGAATCCAGAGCCACGCAGGTCGGATCCCACAACTTCGCCGACGTCGCCGGTCCGCCATCGCCCGAGTACCCAATCGCGTTGATCCCGGCGACCGTGGTGATGGTGCCATAACTCACGCTGGTCGAATTTCCAGAGCATCCCGCCAGTGCGGCGCCCACCGCCAGCCCCAGGCAAGCCACGCACACCTTTTCCCGCCACACAGAGCACGCCATCGGTTCCTCCCGCTTTGGAACCGATTATCCTACACCGTCGTCTCCGGGTCGCCCGAAAACGCCCGTAGCTCCGCTAATGGCCTGAATAGACGGTCAGTTCCGGGGAGGAAACTTAGTATCCGACGCCCACCTCTGTGGCAGCGTGTTCGCGGAGGTCGGCAGGACGCCCCGCGCGCAGCGACTGGCGCCCGAACTGGACGCGTTCCGGCTGCCGCGCGACTCGCGGAACCGCCGAGGGCGGGCATGTCCGGCCAGGCGTCGCAAGGTGCTGAAGCCGCGCCATCCGGCCGGTTGCCTCTGCAAAGAGCCAGCTCGTCTCGTCACAATGATGGTCTGACTCGCCCAAAGCCAGCGGCTCCTCGCCGTAGCTGTGAGCCGCGGTGAGGTAGCAACGCATGCAAATCGAGTCCCAGGATCCATCCTGGTTCTCACGGTGGCGAAAAGAGTTGGCGAGCGAAGAGTTCATCATAGGGGGATCCTCGACGACTGAGGGGCCTGAGGTAGACGATGTTTCTGTCTCTCTATTGAACTAACGTAGCTCTTGTTTCAAATACGGTCAAGAAAATTTCTAATGAATGCCCCAAAAGTTGTAGGGATTGTCTCCTGGTCGACATATGACCGTCCCGGATTTATCCGAGGACCTTTGCCGCATCCTTCGCGAAGTAGGTGACTATGAAGTCTGCACCGGCGCGACGGATGGAGATCAGCGACTCCATCATCGCGCGCTCCTGCTCCAGCCAGCCGCGCTGGAAAGCCGCATGCAGCATCGAGTATTCGCCCGAGACCTGGTACGCGCCCATCGGCACGTCGTAGCGCTCGCGCGCCTCGCGGATCACGTCGAGGTACGGCATCGCGGGCTTCATCAGGATCATGTCCGCGCCTTCGGCTAGGTCGAGATCGATCTCGCGCATGGCTTCACGGATATTAGCGCCGTCCATCTGGTAGCTGCGCCGGTCGCCAAACTGCGGCGCTGAGTCCGCCGCCTCGCGGAACGGCCCATAGAACGCGCTGGCAAACTTCGACGCATAGCTGAGAATCGGCGTGTCCTGTAACGACGAAGCGTCGAGTGCCGCGCGCATCGCCTCGACGCGCCCGTCCATCATGTCGCTGGGCGCAACGATATCCGCACCAGCAGCAGCCAGCGAAACCGCGGTCTGCGCCAGCAGCGCTACGCTGGAGTCGTTCTGAATCTCATAATGATCGCCATCACGCGCCACGATGCCGCAATGTCCATGCGACGTGTACTCGCAGAGGCAGACATCCGCGATGGTCACCAGTGAATCCAGCTTGCGGTTGGCCTTCAGAGCGCGCAGTGCCTGCTGCACAATTCCGTCGGCCGCATACGCGCCGGTTGCCTGCTCGTCCTTCTTATCCGGCAGGCCAAAGAGCAGCAGGCCGCCAAGTCCCAGCGCAGCGCACGCCTCGGCCTCTTTCACGGCCTCATCGATAGATAGGTTGAAGACGCCGGGCATCGAGCTGATCTCTTTGCGGATACCCTCGCCGGGGCAGATAAACAGCGGATAGATCAGCGCGGAGGGCGTGAGGTGTGTCTCGCGGACCAGCGAGCGCAGCGCCTCGGTCCGGCGCAAACGGCGCATGCGAGTGGCAGGAAAGTTCATGCAGCCATTCTACTTCGGGCGAACGGCGCTGTATGTGACGGATGAACACGGCATAAAGCTGTCCTGCCGGACGGGCGCCCTGCGCGGGCGGCGGGCGTTCACACGCCTTTTTAAAGCTTCGCGTGGTGCTCCCGATGGTCGCAAAATGGAGTTATGCGCCGACCATCGGGAGGACCAGGCGAAGCTCGGCGAAAGTCACGAAGTGACCGCTCCACGCGCAGGGCGCCCGTCCGGCAGGACAGTATTTAGCTGCGGTCAGCGATGGCGTCGTACTCCATGCCGGAGGCCGTCGGAGCCAGCACCCACAGCGTGTAGATGCCGAGCGCCGTGCCGAAGAAGATCTTGATCAGCGCGAGGATCGCCGCAACGATCGCGATCGTTCTGCCCCACGGCTTGCGCGCCAACAACGCGTAGCCGGTAAAGAACGCGAGGCACGAACTCAGCAGGATGAACACGCCGGCCACCGCGGCCAGCCCGCCCATCACCGGCGCGAACGGCAGAAACGACATGCCGCGCGAGCCCATTCCGCCCATGAATGCTGGGGTGGAAACGCCCATGAGGAACAGCATGACGACCATGCCGGCCAGCGCGCGGTACGCTCCGAAGATGCACCACAGGATGCCCAGCGTCTGCACATGCCGCACCACGCGCGGCTCGTAAAACGCAGGAGGAGGAACAGCATATGGGCTCGGCGGCGCGGCGTAAGCACCCGGAGGCGCTCCATACACCGGCGGACCGGCCTGCACTGGTGGAGCAGCCTGCACCGGCGCTCCGCAGTTGGAACAAAACGCGCCCTGAACCGGACCTCCGCACTTTGGACAAACCATCGCACGCCTCCTCAGAAGTGTCCTACAAAAAACGATACGCTCGCCCGCGTTGAACGGTTCAATCCTCGAAACGCTTTCGCAGGTCTTTGCCAGCTACCATAGCAGATGTGCAACTGCTTCCGAAGATTCCGAATCCGCTTATCGAATCCAGCGCCGCGTCGCTGGAGTGGCCGCGCCTGCGCGAATACATTGCCGGGTTTGCCGCCTCGCCGCTCGGCCGGGGCTGGGTGCAGGCGCTCGAACCCTGCGCCAACGCTGCCTGGATCGATGCCCAGCAACAGCGCACGGCGGAGATTCGCGCCTTCCTGACCAACGGCGGAAGCTTCGATTTCCACGGCATGTTCGCGCCCGGCAATTTGCTGGATGAATCGCGGCTGGAAGGTGCCGCGCTCGAAGGCACGCAGATCAACGCGCTGCTGGCGGTCATCGAACGCATCGCCGCATGGCGCACGCTGCTGAAGCTGTCGCCCGGCGCAGCGCCTCGCAACTGGCCGGCGATTGCCGATCTGTCTGCGCCGCTGGCAACACACGACTTCGCTCCACTGCTGCGCGAACTTCGCGGCAAAATCGAGCCCGACGGCTCGCTCTCCGACGACGCCAGCGGAGAGCTTCGCCGCATCCGCCGGGCGATGGAGAGACAACATCGGGCTATCGAAGAGAGCCTGCGGAAGTCGCTGCGGGCGCTGGCCTCGGAAGGCTCGACGCAGGAGGATTTGATTACGGTGCGCGGCGAGCGCTTCGTGATTCCGGTGAAGGCGGAGTTTCGGCGGCGCGTGCCTGGCGTCATCCACGGGTCTTCCTCGTCCGGACAAACGGTTTTTGTGGAACCGCTGGAGACCATCGAGCAGAACAACGAGCTGCAGCGCCTGCTGGACGAAGAGCAGCGCGAGATTCACCGCATCCTGGTCGCCATGACTCGCTCGATCGGCGAACAGGCGGATGGGATCCTGCTGGGGACGTCGATATTGGCGGAGGTGGAGAGTCACTTTGCGCGGGGCAGGTTTGCGAACGAACTGGGGTGCGTGCGGCCGAAGTTTTCTTCTGCCGACGATGGAGCGGGTGGTAACCCCACGGTCGACTCCGTCGAACGTGGGGCACCCGGTCCAATGGGCCTCCGCCTGGAAGGTGCGCGGCATCCTTTGCTGGAGTTGCGGCTGCGGCGGTCGGGTGCGGCGGCGGTTCCGCTGACGCTGGCGCTGGAGGCGGATGCGCGGCAACTTATCATCAGCGGCCCCAACACCGGCGGCAAAACGGTCGCGCTGAAGACGACGGGCCTGCTGGCGGTGATGGCGCAGGCCGGCCTGCCCGTTCCCGCGGAGGCCGCGATCTTTCCGCTCTTCCACGCTATCTACGCTGACATCGGCGATGCGCAATCCATCGAGACGAACCTCTCCAGCTTCTCCGCGCACATCGTCAACGTCGACCGCATCGCGCGCGAGGCCGACCAAAACTCCCTCGTCCTGCTGGACGAACTCGGCTCGGCCACTGATCCGGAGGAGGGCGCGGCGCTGGCCGTTGCAATCGCGGCCCACTTCCTCCAACTCCGTGCGTGGAGCTGCATCACCACGCACCTCACCTCGCTGAAGGTTTACGCGGCGAACCGGCCCGGCGTGCTGAATGCTGCAGTCGGGTTCGATCAAGCTACGCTCTCGCCGACCTACGAGCTGCGCCTCGGCGTGCCCGGAGCATCCGCCGGACTCAACATCGCCGAGCGCCTCGGCCTCTCTCCACAGATCGTCTCTGCCGCGCGCGAGCAACTCACCACGCAGGCCGCGGACATCGGCGCGCTGCTCGATCAGCTTCACGCGCAACTCACCGCCGCGGCCGACGAGCGCGCCGCGATGCAGATTCGCGAGAAGGAACTCGCCCGCGCGCGCATCGCGCTCGACCTAGAAGGCCGTGCCGAGCAGAAGGCCCGCACCAGGGAACTCGAAGCCAAACTCAACTCGCTCATCAACGACGTCGAGTATCAACTGAAAGAGATCGTCAAAGGCATCGGCGACAAGACGCTCGCGCAGAAGATCCAGCGCGACTCAGCCACACGCATCGCCCGCGCCCGCCGCGAGTTCTCCGAGCAGTTCAGCTCGACGGTCGTCGCCCACACCACAGGCGCGGACAAGAACGATCCCGCCGCTCAGCCACATGTGCCCAAGGGAATCAAGGTCGGCGACCTGGTGAAGCTGAAGAGCCTGGGCCGCGAAGCTCGCGTCACCCGCGTCATCGACCAAAAGAATTACGAAGTCATGGCGGGCACCATGAAGATGCGCGCCGCCCTAGCCGACATCGCCGAAGTAACGCCCGTTGTCGCCCTCACGCCGGGCGAGTCGAACCTCGCCGCCGCACGCCGTCGCGGAGGCATCACCATCCAGACCACGCAGGACAGCGACTCCGTCCCCATGGAGATCAACGTCATCGGCCGCACCGCCGATGAGGCCCACGACGAAGTCTCGCGCTTCCTCGACCGCGCCTTCATGGCCGGCCTCCCGCGCATCCGCATCGTGCATGGGACGGGAATGGGCATCCTCCGCCGCACGCTGCGCGAGTTCCTGCGCAACCATCCGCAAGTCACCTCCGTCACCGAGCCGCCGCACAATCAAGGGGGCCAGGGCGCCACCGAGGTCGAACTCCGCCAGTGACCGTGTCCGCTTCTTCCGGGCATAGCGCCTCTCGGGCCGCAAAAATTTGCAGGTTTTTTCAGCGTTCCACTCGCCGGTTGTCCCATTTGCCGAAAATCACATTTTCGACGAATCTATCTCTCTGATAGATTATTGCGGACCCGCGGCGCGACCGGGTAACCGCAGGGCAACCTTTGCCATCTATTATGTTTCAACTGCAAGCCCGACCATGCTTCGTCTTTCATGAGACCTGGAGGCATCATTGGCACAGGCAGAGGAACAACGCCGACTCAAAGAGGCCTGCGATAAGCTCGTCCCCTGGAAGAAGTGGGGACCCTTACCTGAGTGAACGCCAGTGGGGAACCGTGCGCGAGGACTACAGCGCAAACGGCGACGCCTGGGACTATTTCACTCACGATCAGGCGAGGTCCCGCGCCTATCGCTGGGGCGAGGATGGGCTGGCGGGAATCAGCGATGACCACCAGGTTCTGTGCTTTTCCATCGCTTTATGGAACGAAAAGGATCCGATCCTCAAGGAGCGCCTCTTCGGCCTCACCAACAGCGAAGGCAACCACGGCGAGGATGTGAAGGAGTATTACTTCTACCTCGACAGCACGCCCACCCACTCCTACATGAAGTACCTGTACAAGTATCCGCACGCTGCCTATCCCTACGACGATCTGCTGAAGACCAACCGGGAGCGGGGCCGCGGCGCGCCCGAGTACGAATTGCTGGACACCGGCATCTTCAATGAGGATCGCTACTTCGATGTATTCGTCGAGTACGCCAAGGCGGATGCGGAGAACATCGAAATCAAGATCAGCGTCGCCAACCGCGGACCGGAAGCAGCCACGCTCCACCTGCTGCCCACACTGTGGTTCCGAAACACCTGGATGTGGTCCGACGCAGGCAGCAAGCCCATGCTGAAAGGAACCCGGAAAGACGGATACAGCGTCATCGCGGCCCATCATACCGACCCGCTCTTCCAGGAGTCGCTCGCCGACTACGGCTTGTACTGCGAAGGGGATGTGCCTCTGCTGTTCACGGAAAACGAGAGCAATAACCAGAAACTCTTTGGCACGCACAACGCGTCGCCCTACGTGAAAGATGCGTTTCACACTCTCCTGATCCAGGGAAAGGCCGATGCGGTCAATCCTGCGTTGGAGGGCACAAAGGCGGCTGCCCATTACACCCTGAACGTTGCCGCGGGAAAGACGGAGGTCGTGCGTCTGCATCTGGGCCGCGTCGCGGACAAGCTGAAGACGCCTCTCTTTGCGGACTTCGACGACGTGCTCGCAATGCGACTGAAAGAGGCGGACGAGTTCTACGCAGTAGTTACGCCGGCCAAGGTGCTGGCGGATCCCGATCGCGCGATGGTGCTGCGCCAGGCCATGGCCGGAATGTTGTGGAGCAAACAGTATTTCTACTACGACCTGAATGTCTGGCTGAGAGAGCACCGGGTGGAACCGACGAGCCCTCCGGAACTCAGGCAGAAGGTACGCAACGGCGAGTGGTTCCACATGTACAACAACGACATCATCTCGATGCCGGACAAGTGGGAGTATCCCTGGTACGCGGCCTGGGATCTCGCGTTTCATATGCTGGCATTCCAGGTCGTCGATTCTGACTTCGCGAAAGATCAGTTGATGCTGATTCTGCGCAACGATTATCAGCACCCCAATGGGCAGATGCCGGCATACGAGTGGAACTTCGGGGACACAAATCCGCCGGTACACGCCTATGCCACGATGCAGATTTACCTGAGCGACAAGGAGAAGAATAACGGCAAGGGCGACATGCAGTTCCTCACCTATGCCTTCTCCAAACTGCTGGTGAACTTTACCTGGTGGCTTAACCGGAAAGATCGCTCAGGCAACAATCTCTTCGAAGGCGGATTCCTGGGCCTCGACAACATCGGCGTGTTCGACCGAAGCGCGCCGTTACCGGGAGGCGGGCACCTCGAACAGGCGGACGGAACCGCGTGGATGGTCTTCTTCAGCCAGCAGATGCTGCGCATAGCCGTGGAGCTGGCGCTGCATTTTCCTGTCTTCGAAGAGTTTGTCAGTAAGTTCTTCGAGCACACCATGTGGATTGCCGGGTCCATGGACCGGATGGGCTCAGCCCAGGACACCATGTGGGACGACGAGGATGGCTTCTTCTACGATGTTTTGCGAATGCCGAACGGCGACGCCTTTCGCATGAAAGTCCGTTCGATGGTTGGCCTGCTTCCACTCACTGCGGTCGCCATCTTTGAGGACGACATCACGGCCAAGCTGCCTAATTTTGCCAGGAGCGCCAAGCTTTTTATGGCCAGACATCCGGAACTGGCGGCGAATCTGCATATGCCGGGCACACAGGGATTGGCCGGGAGAAGACTCCTCTCGACAGTGAACGAGGAGAGGCTCCGCAGAATCCTCACCAGCATGCTGGACGAAAAGGAATTCTTCGGCCCACATGGAATTCGCGCCCTGTCGCTCCACCACAAGGAGCATCCCTTCCAGTTCGATATGGGAGGACAGAGATATTCGGTCGGATATCTTCCCGGCGACTCCGACAGCGGAATGTTCGGAGGCAACTCGAACTGGAGAGGCCCGGTCTGGATGCCGGTAAACTTCCTCCTCTATACGTCGCTGCTGCGGCTCGGCGCCTACTACGGAGACACCTTCAAGATCGAGTGCCCGACCGGCTCCGGCAACCTGATGAACCTCTTCGATGTAGCCAAGGAACTGGGAGAGCGGCTGATCGGAACCTTCGTCAAAGACAGCTCAGGCAGACGGCCCGTCTACGGAAACGTGGAGAAGTTCCAGACAGATCCCCACTGGCGCGACAACGTCCTCTTCTTCGAGTACTTCCACGGCGATACCGGCGTGGGCGTCGGCGCAAGTCACCAGACCGGATGGACCGGAACCATAGCCCGAATTATCCAGGCCAACGGAGCCTTCGAAGAAAAGGATATCTACCTGCCAAATGCTGAGCAGCGCGCCGTCAGGCTCGGGGAAGGCCTGACCACAGAGCAGATGGACGCACCCGTAGTCGCGAAATAAAAAAGAGGTTCCAGTCACCAGGTGACTTTCTCCGATCCCGCCACGAAATCCGACCCTCGTCCGCGGGAAAAGTCAGCGATCATTTTGAAGGGTGTGCGGCTTACCGAAAAGCCCGATTTACGGCAGATGGTAAGTTTGACGCGCTTGGGCCAAGGGGGCGAGCGGTAGTTGCTCAAAATCCGACTTTTCAGGAACGCCATCGTATATTGGTCTGCCGGGCCAATGCTGGTGCAAGTCCAGCCGACCAATCGGAGCGACGAGGTTGTTATCGTGTCTAAGCAAGACATCCCGGTTTATGCGAACTTCCCGAAAATCCGACTTTGCGGGAATCTGGACGCAAACCAACTAGCGTTTGGCTACGCCCGTCATAATCGGAAACTTCGTTCCCTCGAACACGGTGCCCCAAATTTTGATGTCCTTCAGGTGCATCGGTGCTACCGCATAAGGATCTTCATCCAGCACGGTGAAGTTCGCGATCTTATGCGGCTCGATCGACCCAAGCTCCTTCTCCATTCGCCACGAGTAGGCCGAGTTGATCGTGATCGCATGCAGCGCCTCGTCCACCGAGATCCCCAAATCCGGTCGGGCCGCACGTCCCGACTTCGTCGTTCGGTTCACAGCGCACCACGCGAGATAGAGCGGATCGGCAGGACCCATCGGCAGGTCCGAATGCAGCGATAGCGAAACGCCCTCCTTCTCCACCGGCCCCAGGCGCACCATCGCGTCCGCGCGATCCTTACCTAACCCATTCACTCCGAAGTTGTCGGCAAACCCATTCACGTAATACGGGTTCCCGCTGACGATCGCACCGTCCTTCGCAATCCGCTTCACCTGCGCGTCCGTCGAGTTCGCGAAATGCACAATCACCGTGCGGTGGTCAACGCGCGGATGTTCCTTGATGTTCTCTTCCAGCGTATTGAGAACCACTTCGAGCCCCTCATCCCCTGTCGTGTGGATATGAATCTGATATCCCGCATCCCAGTAGATCTTGAATGCCTGCTTGAACTCTTCCGGCTTCATAATCCATTCGCCGTGATGCCCGTCCGTGTAGCCATCCTTCATCTGCATGAGCAGCGAAATCACAGCACCATCGCTATAGAGTTTGATCTCGCCCGGCAATCTCCTCACCTTGCCGGTGGTTGGGATAGTACTGACCGCGGCCTCGGCAGACTGAATCGCGCCTGTAGCTCCGCCCTTTTCATAGCCAGTCTTCCCATCCGCAATAAAGAACGAATACATCGGAACGTTTGGCCCTCCGAGGGCCTTCTGATAGTAGGCAAAGAGCGCAGGCGTTCCCACTGCACCCGGCTCCATGTACGCAGTGACGCCGTTGTTATGCAGCATCTCCACCATTTGCTTCAGCCCAAACGCGAGCCTCTCCGGCGAAGCAAGAACCGGCAGAATCTTCGGCGCGACCAACACAAACAATCCGTTCTCGTAGAAATATCCCTGGTCCCAGTCGCTTTGGCTGCTCGGCTGTCCCTTGCCAGTAACCGACTCCTTCGTAATCCCAAACCGATTCAGCGCGGCCGTGTTGAAGATCATCTCGTGCGCAGACCGATGCCACACAACAATCGGCCGCGTAAGGCTGATTGAATCAAGTTCCTTCCGCCGCACCACGCCGTGAAAGAACTGGTGATACCCCCACGTAAACAGCGGCTCGTCCGGATCCTGCATTCCCTTTTCAACCGCGCTCAACGCCGCCATGTACTCCGCGTGATTGGTAGCAGCCGGCCACGTCTTGCCCGGGAGCACCCATGCCTCAGGCGCGATCACCGGAATCGACAACGTAAGCGCCCCAAGAATCGGATGCAGATGCTGATCGATCAACCCGGGCATGATGAAGCGCCCTTCAAAGGTGCGATCGACGTTGTACGCAGTATCGCCGAGCTCCTTCTTCACCGAATCAAGTGAGCCCACGGCAACGATCCGATCCCCACTCACAGCAACCGCCGCGGCGCTCGAATTGTTGCCATCCATCGTGATGACGCGTTTCGCAATATAGATCGTCGTGACGTTGGGGTTGATCAACCCACCAATCGCCTCTTCCACATCGCCTTGGGCCCGGGCAGTACCGGTTGCTGAGGCCGTGAGCAGAAGAAATGCTGCGCACATGAGAAGCGTTGGCTTAGTGCAATTGCAAACGTGCATAGGATTGCCCTTCTATTCCCAGATCGGTAAGTGCAGCAATACTACCCGAAGGGGTGTTATCGCAGTCGCTGAGGTACGCGCTTTCCGCGTCGATGCCCGCACCCGCATGATCATCTTTGATCGAGGCGGCTTGGTCGAACTAGAACACTATGAATGGTTTAATCCGGTGACTCCCGGAATACGGGGCGGTGTTTTCGGAAACTACGCCGCACGAAGCCCAAACACACCCTCGTCAGACGTGTGACCGCGGACACATCGCCATCCCGCGTCGGCTCGATACAATCATCGAAGATGGAAACTACAGGAGTGCGGCTTTGTGCCTGGCCCTGGATTCCGCAACCAATATCGAAGCCAAATCATTGATTCTAGATATTTTGTGAAATAACTTGTTTGGAATGAATAGTTTGAAATCTAATCCCTTTGTTAAGAGGATTTTGCGAATTAAACATTGAGAGGGATACCTCGAATATCGACGAAAGCTCAGCCACACTGGAGTAGAAAGGAAAGCATGCAGCAGGTAATCAACTTCATCCTGGAGCTGGACAAGCTCAAAGGCGTAACCCGCAAGATCAAGCCGCTGGGCCTCGACCGCTACGAAAATTCGGCTGAGCATAGCTGGCAGCTTGCGATGTTCGCGACCGCGCTCGAGCCTTACGCCGACGCCCCGGTCGACCTGAATCGCGTCATCCGCATGATCCTGGTCCACGACGTCGGCGAAATCGACACTGGAGACACAATGGTCTTCGTCGAAGGCGGCTGGGAGGAACGCAAGGCCGCAGAACTGATCGGCGTCAAGCGGGTCCTGGGCATGCTGCCCTCGCCGCTCAGCGAAGAACTCGTCGCACTGTGGCAGGAGTTCGAAGAGGGCGAGACCGAACGATGCGCGTTTCGCCGGCGCGGTCGATCGCGCCATGCCCGTCCTGCTGAACCTGAACAACAATGGCCAAAGCTGGCGCGAGCACGGCATCAGCTACCAGCGCGTGGTGAAGCGCGTCGCCCCGCAGATTCAAGCCGGTTGCCCCGCCCTCTGGACTTACCTCGAATCGCGGTTGCAAATCGCAAACGAGGCCGGCTGGTTCGGCATCGACACTTAGGAGGCGCGCAGTTCGAGCTTCCAGGTCGCCTTCGCCACCGGCGCCGCCGAGTTCAGCTTGATGCGATACACAGCGTCGCCCCAGGAGCGCTTCATTGCGTCGTCGGTGATCGCGACTCGCTCGACCTCAGCCCTCAGCGCGGCCTGGTCGAAGATCAGCAGCGCGCCGCCGACCTTCACGCCATCCGCCTGAATCGCTGGCGCAACCGCCGTCATCAGCGACAGCATCACGCTGGTCGGCTTCGCAAGATCGAAGTCTTCTGAGATGGCAACAACGCCCTTGGCGCGATCGAGCGTCAGGGTACGAATCCAGCGGCGAATATTCGCGTCGTTGGGATACGCGGTGGCCAGGTTGGCGCTGAAGCTCGCAGCAGCGTCGCCGCTCTGGTACTTCAGTTCGCTGGCGCGAAACGCATTGCCCTCGTGCTGCATCACGCCGCCAATCGTCGGCAGATTGTGAAACGCCGACTGCATCGTCCACAGCGTGTAGCGATCCTTGCCGAAGGTTGCCGCCGTGTAAGCTTCAGGCCCAACGTCGATAAACACCGGCTTGCCGTTGTGAAAGATGATGAAGCTGCCCGAGTCGTTGTGGCCGTGGCTGCGTCCGTTGCTCGCGCCCTGCGCGGCGAGATAGAAGCCCGCAGTCGAGCCTTCCGTCTCGCGCGCCGTCATCAGGCCGAGATTCGGATACCAGGTATCGCGCGGCAGCGCATCGTGCGCGGGTGCGGACGCAATCTCCTCCGCCACCATCACGCGCGCCAGCAGCCGCGAAAACGAAGCCACTTCGCCGTGACCCGAAATACCACTGTCGAGCGCCGCGCCCGAAGCGGATGTGCCGTTCGTCTTCGCGTCAAACGCGCCAAACTCCGCGAGCATTTCGTCGCCCGTCGCGCGACCGAAGCGGTAGCTCAGATCGGGAGTCGGCGGGTCGTGCGGATGCGCATCGCCGTAGTTTACATACCAGTCGCCCGCGATATGCACGTTGCAGATGTAGTGCCCCATCGCGCGCGTGAATGGATGCTTCAGGATCGCGTCGCCCTGGCCGCCGTGCGCGGAGACGAGCGTCCGGCAGCAATCGAAGAACGATCCTGCCGCGCGTCCCCAGTAAACCGGACCTTCTTCGCAGCCCGCGTCGGGCGAGTAGTCGGCGAGGAACTCATCCACACTGCGCGTGATCTTCGCGACCATCGCCTGCCGTCGCTGCGCATCTTTTTCCAGCAGCAGATTCGCCGTCAGAACGTTGGAGTTGATCCACGGATTCCAGTTATTCAACGCATGCGGCCTGCCGTTCAGTCCCATCCAACTGAAGTCGTTGCGATTGAAATAAGGATCGAGAATCCGCCGCTTTGCCTCCATGTGGATGCGCTCCACGAGGCGCGGCGAGACAGTATTCAACTGCGGCTCCATCAGGTATGCGATCCAAGCCAAGGTCGCCGAAGTCTCCGCGCCGAAGAGCTCGATGATAGGCTCTGCAACATCCGCCAGCCCTACGCCCGCCTTCTGCGAGCCGAGATGCGCCGGCACTCCCCAGAAGCTCTCCTCGCAGATCAGCCAGATGCCGTTGGCGATCTGGTCGAGGTACTTGCCGTTGTTGGCGATGCACTCGGCCAGGACCAGGTCGCCGAGGCGGCTGCGCCGGCCGAAAGTGACTGCCTCAAACCGCGTGCGATTGCCGTTGCGCTTGAACTCCAACTCATCGGTGGCGAGCATCTCCGGCCACGGAGTCGCATTGATCTGGTCGGCGCTGGCGATGAGCGTGTCGCGCACAGGCTGCGGCACGGCGCTCCATTTTGCGTCGCCAGCCCTGGGATACAGCTTCCACTCGCCCGAAGCCAGCAGCGCCGCGGAGAGTGGGCTGAATGTCTGCGAGACGAGGCCGCGAGGAACGCCGTCGACGGCCGCGGCCTGCGCCGCCAGGAAATTGGGCCAGATGGATTTACTGCCAAGAGTTACCGTGCCTGCTGCTACGCTCGTAAGAAACACTCGCCGATTCATGCAACCAGCCTAACGCCCAGCGCTGCAAATGGGTGGACGAATCGGCACACACTCCGTACTCTGCATATAACTTTTCACCAGGCCGAAGGGAGGCGACATGGGAGGGATGATCCCGCTGGGCGATGCGTCGCGCGGGCTGAGGCGGTGGCCGATCGTCACTGTGCTGCTGATCGCGGTGAATGTGTACGTCTTCACGCAAGAGCTGATGTACGGCGACAGGTTCATCTACCTGTGGTCCGCGGTCCCGGCGGAGATTATGTCCGGCCATGGCCTGATCACGCTGCTGACGTCGATGTTCATGCATGCGGGCTGGCTGCACATCATCGGGAACATGATCTACTTCTGGTCGTTCGGGCCGGAGATCGAGGACGCAATGGGCCGCGTCCGCTTCCTGCTCTTCTACCTGATCGGCGGACTGATTGCGATGTTCGCGCAGGTCGCGGCGAACCCCGCATCCACCGTGCCGAACCTCGGCGCCAGCGGAGCCATCGCCGCGGTAATGGGCGCATTCCTGGTCACGTATCCCAGCGACCGCATCAAGACGGCGCTGTGGTTTCTGCTCTTTATTCGCATCACGTATGTTCCGGCAGTGCTGCTGATCGGGTTCTGGTTCGTGATGCAGCTGTTCAGCGCCGGCCAGGTGGCGCACACGGTCCAAACCGGCGGTGTGGCGTACCTCGCGCACATCGCAGGATTCCTGTTCGGCGTACTGACGGGGCGGCTGTGGAAGCGCGGTTAAGTTGCAGGTTGTAGGTTGAAAGCCTTGGAGGTTGAGTAAATGTCTCGTTCGAAGGGCAGGACAAGGCGATCAGTCGATGTCATCAGTTCCAGCGAGAAGGTTGTTCCGGGGCCCCGATCCTACGAAGCCATCTATGTGCTCCAAAGCAGTCTGAGAGAGTTTCCGCTTGAGGCAGACCTCGAAGAAGAGCGGCGGGCTGCGCTCAATCGTGAGAACGGGCAATGAATTTCTTCAAGATCAGCGGTCGCTCCGTCAGCCATGGAGAATGGGGAGATTACGGAGATATCTTGCAGCACGGAATGACAGCCCATTCCCGCAGGGTGGACGGGAAGCTCGCTCTTGAGAGAACAGGGCCGTATATTCCGCCGATCACGCTGCCCGGAATCGGCGACATCGTCCTCACCTCTGAGGCTCGGCAACTCCTGGAGGCTTCGGATCTTAGTGGGTTCTCCTTCGCTCCGGTAGAGAAGAAGTTAATCGTCGAACTGCCTTGGGAGACTTGGGATCTGCACGCGGAGGATCCAGCCGAGCTTCCCGAATCGGGTGAGCCGGAAGATTACGTTCTGGGGAAACCACACAGCCCGACTGCGGCGGGAGCTATCGGAGACCTTTGGGAGATCGCTGTCCCTCGCAGCGTTACGATTCTCCGCTCGCCAGCGGCCATTAGTCCGTACGTGGAACTGCGAATCGATCTGGGTACCTGGAACGGCGGTGACTTAATCCGAAGCGAGGGGTATGGGGCGATCCTATTCACCGAACCAGCGCGGGATTGGTTTACGAAGGAGTGGGCAGAATATATTTTGTTTGACCCATTCCCTACAACGTAAACGGGTCCCTCATGATGACGGACGAATTATGGAAGCGACATTCTTGAAGTTCGCTACAGACTCAACTCATCCCGAGGATCTCGCGCAGACTCTCTTCAATGGCTTCCATCTCTGCAGCGCTCAACATTCCAATCCTGCTGTCGAAGCGCTCTCTTGCCGTAGCACGAATTTGATCGATAACCGCGACCGCCACTCGACCGCCAACCGATACCGCAACTGTCAGTGGGGGTCTTACCGTCGGAGCAGTAGAAAGTGGCACTGCCACCACGGTCTTGCGCCGCTGGTTCAGCGCGTCTACCGAAAGAATGACACACGGTCTCTTTTTATTAATCTCGCTGCCTCTGGTCGGATTCAGATCGACCCACCAGACCTCACCACGCTGCAGATTCATCCCACGGTTCCTCGATCGGGTCATGCACCGACTGCAATTCTTCCACCAGTGCATTCAGCGTCAAGTCGGCGTTCACCGCATCGCAAGCCGCAATCAGCGCCTGTTCCCGCTCCTTCAGTGTCTTCCTCAGGGCGTCGGCCACGAACTTAGACCGCCGTGCAGAGGGAACCACTCGCAAGAATGGAGTCGCAACGTCATCGGGGATCGTAAACGTCATCTTCCGCATTGCCATATCGCCATATTACCATACTCTATGGCCCGCCATATACTGCCCCAGTCGTACACGTCTCGCGGACGACGACGCGCGACAGGCTGGGCAGTGTTGGCTGCAGGCGGTCCCATATCCAGCGGGCGATGACTTCGCTGGTGGGATTTTCGAGGCCCGGAATCTCGTTTAGATAGTTGTGGTCGAGCATGCGGTAGAGCGGCTTGAACGCGGCGCCGAGGTCGGCGAAGTCCATCACCCAGCCGGTTTTCGGATCGACCGCGCCGGCCACGTGAATCTCCGCGCGGAAGCTGTGGCCATGCAGCCGGCTGCACTTGTGGCCTTCGGGCACATTGGGAAGCCGATGCGCGGCCTCGAACGTGAATTCCTTGAATATTTCCATCTCTTCAAGCTTACGGCAAGCAGGCCGGGCACACTCACGCCAATCTATCGCTCCCCTCCCAATGCGTCATTCTGGCTCGAAGAGCCAGAATCTCCGTATTTGTCCCCGCACTCCCTTACGCCACGGCGAAGCGCCTACTCATCGCCGGACTAAACTGGATATTGGGGGTTCGAGTGAGCGAGAAGAAAGCGGTAGTGCTGCTCAGCGGCGGATTGGATTCGACCACAGTGCTGGCCATTGCGAAGCAGCAGGGGTTCGATGTCTATGCGCTGAGCTTCGACTACGGCCAGAACCACAAGATCGAGCTGGAGTTCGCGGCGCGTGTGGCACAGGCACAGGGAGTCGCGCGCCACGCCATTGTCAAGGTCGATCTGCGGGCGTTCGGCGGCTCGGCGCTTACGTCGGACACGCCGGTGCCGAAGGGCCGCTCGGTGGAAGCGATGGGGCACGGCGTTCCGGTAACGTACGTTCCCGCGCGCAACACGGTCTTTCTGTCACTCGCGCTGGCGTTCGCGGAGTCGCTCGGCGCGGCGGACATATTTCTGGGCGTCAATGCGCTCGACTACAGCGGCTACCCCGACTGCCGGCCGGAGTTCATCGAGGCGTTCGAAAAGATGGCCAACCTGGCCACAAAGATGGGGACAGAGGACGGCAAACGCATCACGATCCATACGCCGCTGATCGCGATGACCAAGCAGCAGATCGTCGAGGCGGGGCGAAGGCTTGGCGTGGACTACGGCCTGACCATCACCTGCTACGACCCCTCCGCAAACGGAGAGGCTTGCGGCGCATGCGATGCCTGCCTGCTGCGGCTGAGAGGCTTTGCGGAAGCTGGAATGACTGATCCCGCGAGGTATCGCTGATGCCGTACGCGGCCAAAGAAATCTTCTACACGCTGCAGGGCGAAGGCGTGCATACCGGACGCGCGGCGGTGTTCTGCCGGTTCGCCGGATGCAATCTGTGGAGCGGCCGCGAGCAGGATCGCGCGGAGGCGGTGTGCCAGTTCTGCGACACGGACTTCATCGGCACCGATGGTGACGGCGGCGGAAAGTTCGCAACCGCCGATGATTTGGCCGCTGCGGTTGCAGCAAAGTGGCCTCGGACTGACTCCGGGAAACGATTCGTCGTGTGCACCGGCGGCGAGCCTCTGCTGCAGCTTGACGCTGTGCTGATCGACGCGCTGCACCGGGAGAACTTCATCATCGCCATCGAAACCAACGGAACGATTCCAGTCCCTGCGGGCGTCGATTGGGTGTGCGTGAGTCCCAAGGCCAACGCGGAACTGGTCGTCACGCGCGGCAACGAACTGAAGGTCGTCTATCCGCAGGAGATCGAGCCGAGCGTGTATGCCGGCCTGGACTTCGAACACTTCTTCATCCAGCCGAAGGACGGGCCCGACGCGGCTCGGTCGCTCAACGCGGCAATCCAATACTGCGCCGACCACCCGAAGTGGCGGCTGAGTCTGCAGACGCACAAGCTGATCGGGATCCGGTAAGGACGAAAGGCTTAACACCGATTCACGCCGATCTTCTCCACGTATCATACGTGCAACACGTGATTGCGTGGGGACCAGTTTTTATGACACAAACCCAACGGCAGAATCTCACGGTGAGCCTTAGTGTCCAGACGATTCGCAAGGCGAAGATTCTGGCCGCGAAGCGTTCCACGTCGATCAGCGGCCTGGTGGCCGAACAGATTGAAGCGCTGGTCAACGACGACGACGTGTATCAGCGCGCGGCGGCATCAGCCATTGCCCGGATGAAGCGCGGCTATCACCTGGGCGGCGGGCCCTATGCGAGCCGAGACGAGCTACATGACCGCTAAGACGTTTGTCGACACAAATATTCTGGTCTACGCGCACGATGTTGACCAGGGTCGAAAGCACGAGATCGCGCGAGATATCTTGATCGAGCTGATGCAAGACCGCAGCGGGGTGCTAAGTCCGCAGGTTCTGCAGGAGTTCTACGTCAGGGTCACGCGCAAGATCGCAAAGCCGCTATCAAAAAGCGCCGCGAGAGAGATTGTGCTCGACTTGAGCATCTGGTGCGTCGATAGAACGTCGGCGGAGGTTGCGACAGCCTTCAAGATTGAGGACACAGCGAAGATCAGCTTCTGGGACGCTCTGATCTGCGCCTCAGCGCTCAAGTCCGGAGCCACCGTTCTTCTCTCCGAGGATATGAACGCAGGCCAGAAGATCGCGGGACTCCGCATCCAAAATCCGTTTGCCTGAGATACTGAGCGGAAGGTAACTCTGGAGATTGAACCGTTGCCTCCCTCTGTTGATCCGATCATCCGCTGCGAAAACTCCAATGATGCAGATGAGTTGTCGCGTATCCGGCACATTAATCAGGCGGCCTTTGGGCGGACCGACGAAGCCGATCTGGTGGACCAATTGCGCGAGCAGGGGGATGTGCTGCTTTCTCTGGTTGCCGAGGTAGGGCAGCAAGCTGTGGGGCACATCCTTTTCAGCCGCATGTTTATCGACACGACTGACGGCGCGATTCCGGCCGTTGCGCTGGCTCCGATGGCTGTGCTTCCAATTCATCAGCGGCAAGGTATCGGAGGAAGCCTGATCCGGCGCGGTTTGGATCTGCTGCGGGATGCGGGCGAGGAAGCCGTCATCGTGCTTGGCCATCCCGAATACTATCCGCGGTTTGGATTCTCCTGCGAGAGAGCGCGATTGCTGCAGAGCCCCTTCCCTGCGGAGGCATATATGGCGCTGGAGCTTCGGCCGGGCGCACTGGATGGAGTTCGAGGCACGGTCAGATATGCCGCAGCGTTCGGTTTGTGAACGGATGGTGGCGCACTGAACTGCGCTGCGGTCGCTGGTTGCGATCGGAAGAGGGACGGTTGGTTACTTCTTCACAGTCATCGCACTCCCCGCCAAAGCGCGCAGGAACTGTTGACCGTCCATGTGATATTTGAAGGCCTTTCTTCCATTAATGAAGACGACGGGCACTTCGTCGTTGTACTTCTGCCGAAACTGCGGATCGGCGTCGATGTCCACTTCGCGCCACTGGAAGCTGGCGTCGCCCTGCAGTTGAAAGAGCGTCTCCTTTACCGTTTCGCACAGATGACATCCTTCGCGCGAATACACCACCACGTCATGCATGGGTCGATTGTAGTTGTCCCGGCGTCCCCTGTAGCAGCCAGTGCATGGTGGAATCCTAGCGGGCCTGGCTTTCGCCCTTGAAGTATCGCGTAGCCTCTGGCTGGAAGAGTCCCCACGCGATCAGCGCCAGGAACAAGGTGTGGACGATGACTTTGCTCATCACGGGAAAGCTGATTGCCACGTGGAAGGCGATCCAGGCGAGCGCGAGCCAACGCGCCCAGTTCCGGCCCTGAAGCAGGAACACGCCGCAGAGAACTGCAAACAGTTCGGTCGTTTCGATTCCAACACTATCCGGATGCCTCGCCATCAGTTCGGGAAAATGATGCACAAAGCCGATGGTTCCCACCAGGAGATAGAGGCAGGAGATGACTACAACCGACCATGGGCGCGGAATGATGTCCAGGGCAACGCCTCCGATGAGATGTGCGCAGTATAACCGGGCGGCTGGGCAGGCTAGGTGTCGATGAATTGGGGGTGTGAGGGCAGACTGCTCTGATGAAGAATCCTGGTGATTAGAATGACGTCTCTGCGACGCTTATAGAAGATGACGTGTTTGCCCTGCTCGAAGCGGCGGATGCCGGGGAAGACCGGATCGCATGCCCGTCCCAGGCCGGGCGAATCAGCCAGCATCTGGAAGCACTTTGCCAGTTCGTCGACATAACTTGCCGCTTGCAGTTCGCCCCACGTGTCGACGGTGTAGTCGAATATGTCTCCGAGGTCGGACTCGGCCTTCGGACCTAGCTGATACGTGCTCAAGCAACTTTCGAGTTCTGCCGATTGGCCTCAGCTCGTCGACGAACGCGTTCCCTCATCTCCGCCATGACGGTTGGGCCATCGGCGAAAGGTCCCTCCAGGCCGTCGGCAATCGCATTCCGGAGCGCTTCCACCTTGGCCTGGTCTTCGAGATCAGCTTGCCGGAGCGCGCGAATGGCTGCACGAATCACCTCGCTGGCGTTGTCGTAGTGGCCGCTCTTGATGCTCTGCTCGACGTAGCGGTCGAGTTCTTCGGTGAGGCTTACGTTGCGGGTGGGCATCGAACCATCCTCAGAGTCCCATTGTACTCTGGTATGACAATGTTTGCCAAAAATATTGCTTGGCAACACAATACAAACAGCTTACATATAAGAAAGTGAGGACGCTCCCGGCTTAAATGAGTAACCCCATGGTCGACTGCGTCGAACATGGGGCAGCCCGGTGCTGTTCTTGCGCGAAGCGTGTCTGCCTCGATGGCAGATCGTCAGATGCGCATGGGCATTAGGATATAGCGGTACTTGACGTCTTCGCTGCCGTCTTCGGGGCGCATCTGGCCGGCGGACTGGGCGTCCTTGAACTCGAGGCGGACTTCGCCGGAGTTGCCGATGGCCTTCAGGAAGTCGAGCAGGTACTGGCTGTTGAAGCCCACGACGATGGGGTCGTAGTTGTACGGCGTCTCGATCGAGTCTTCCGATTCGCCGGAGTCGGTGGACGAGGACGACAGCTTCAGCTCGTTCTGCTCCAGGCGAATCTTGATTGCGCCCGAGCGCTCGTCGGCGAACTGCGCGACGCGCTGGATCGAACCCATCAGGTCCTCCGAGCGCACGATGACGAACTTGTTGTTATCGCGCGGCAGCACGGCTTCGTAGTTGGGGAATTGGCCGGTCAGCTTGCGGCTGGTCAGCACGCGTCCGCCGATCTTGAAGAACAGCGTCTGCTCGTCGTCGGCAAACTCGATGGTTTCGGCCTCGGTCGTGTTCAGCAAGCCGAGCATCTCGCTCAGCGCCTTGCGCGGGATCAGCGTCTTCTTCTCGCCGGAGATGCCTTCCAGCGCCTCGCCCAGCTTCTCGATGTGCGCCAGGCGGTGTCCGTCGGTGGCGACCATGGCCATCGACTCGGCCTTCAGCACCAGCAGCGCGCCGTTCAGCGTGTAGCGCGACTCCTCATTCGAAATCGCAAAGATGGTCTTCGAGATCATGTTGCGCAACGATGCGGCGGAGATTTTGAACGCGCCGGTGGCCGGGAAACTCCGCCACCTGCGGGAAGTTGGCGCGCGCCATGCCCACCATCTTGGTGTTGGAGCGGCCGGCGCGGATCTGGACCCAGTGGTTATCCATCAGCTTGATGGAGATGTCGCCCTCGGGCAGCAGCTTGATGTAATCGAACAGCTTGCGCGCGGGGATGGTGCATGCGCCGGGCTTCTTCACCTTGGCCGCGCAACTGGTGCGGATGGACTGGTCCAGATCGGTCGCCGTGATGGTCAGCCGATCGTCGGCAGCCTCGAAGAGGAAGTTCGACAGGATGGGGATGGTGGTCTTGCGCTCGACCACGGACTGCGCCGCCGTCAGCTCCCGCAGCAGTTCGGCGCGGGATACGGTGATTTCAAGATTTCCTGTGGGCGCGGCGGTGGTCGTCATCTCGGACTCCTGGGCGACTGGTGGCATGGGGTTTCTCCGGGCATTTCTGTCGAACCGATGCTGGCCAAACTTTACACCGAATCCGGGGTAGTATGCACGTTCGCAGCATCAGACCTCCTGATTCTAGTGACTTGCGGGCTGTGCGTGCGAGGCCTTTCTCTGTGGAAAGGTGGTTCGCAACCTCCTTGTCGCTGTGGCTCGAACAGTCACAATCTCCGGATGCACTGGCGCGACTCTCAAGCTTCCCAAGCGCCTCGCGACTAGTACTACTAAAAACAAAGATAAAGAAAGAGAAATACTAGTAGCAGTAGTCGTTGTCGCTGGAAATGTGGAATTCAGGCGGATGTGTTGCAATGACGGCAGGTTGGCATGTGTTCCCGATTTAGGAAAGTGGTACGCGAATCTCGAACAAGAGGTAAATCCGGTGGGCGCGTCGGGCAAAGCGCACTGCTTATCGTAGTTCTTCACAGGCGCTTCCGCAGGTCGCTTGTGTGCGACTGTACGCAAAGCGGGAATCTGGAACAAGTCTCGCGCTTTCAGCATCCTACTGATTGCTGCATTTCAACAGGATGCGGCATGGGGCGGAGGAAAATGAGGACGCGGCCAATGGGAGTGCACCTATGAAGGTCTCAATCTTCGGAGCAAGCGGTGGAACGGGCAGTTTGCTCACCGAGCGCTGCCTGGCCGCCGGGTACAACGTCACCGCCCTGGTGCGGTCGCCCGAGACGTTCCAGTTCCGCGACCGCGTGCGAATGATCCAGGGCAGCGTATTCGACGCAGACGCGGTTCGGCGGACAGTGGAAGGCGCGGAGGTGGTGTTGTCTGCGCTGGGCGCCCGTACGCTGAAAAAAGAGGACGTGCTGGAGCGCGGCGTCCCGCTGATTGTGGAGGCGATGAAGCAGACCGGCGTGCGCCGGATCATCGTGCTCGGCTCGGCCGGCGCGCTGGCGGATTCGCTGAAGAAGCAGCCCGCCTGGCGTCGCTGGTTTGTGCAGAAGATCGTCTACAACACGTTTCTCAAATGGGCTGTAGCCTCGCAGATTTCCCAGTGGAAGACGCTCTCCACCAGCGGCCTGGACTTCACCATGGTGATGCCGCCCATGCTGCTGAACAGCAAGGCCCGCGGCAAGTACCGCATCGACGGCGAAGCGCTGCCGCCGGACGCGTCGCGCATCTCCCGCGAAGACGTTGCCGACTTCATGATGCAGCAGATCGGCAACCCGCAGTGGGCGGGCAAAGGCGTGTATATCGCGTGGTAGTCTCGTCCGTAGAAAAACGAGACCCCAGGCGGAGGCCGGAAAATGATTGCGCTCGAGAAACTGGAAGAGATGTTTAGAGAAATGCGAGCCCAGACGCCCTGGGATGTCGACGGACCTCTGCTTTGGGGATATTTCTTCACTTCCTCGCAGGAGGAACCGCTGAGGCAAGCGGCGCAACATCTTTCAGGTCTCGGATATGCCTTTGTGGGCCTGCATCCCACCGAAGACAGCAAGACCTGGGTACTGCACATGGAGCGCGCCGAAACCCACACTCCGCAAACTCTCTTTCAGCGGAATAACGAGTTCTATAAGCTGGCCGGCAGCCACGGGCTCGATTCGTATGACGGGATGGACGTCGGCCCGCTGCCGGCATAGAACCAGATATTGGCCGTCAATTCGCGTCGCCCAAATGCCGCAGCAGATCAGCAACCCGGAGTGGGTGGGCAAGGACGTGCGCATCGCGTGGTGAGTAGCCACACCTCAAAGCGGTACGACCTGCTCCAGGAACTCTCGAGCATTGACGATCTTCGTGCCCTTCCAAACTTCAGGGAAATGACGTTTGTTGCCCGTCACCAGGAACTCGGCGTCGATCAATTCCGCGCACTCCAGAAACCGGTTGTCCGACTCGTCGGGTGAGATCTCCAGCGTCTGCGCGGGATCCACGAGCTTTGCCTGCGTTTCAAGTTGCGAGAACAAGGCATCGATTTGATGCCTCGAAAACTTGAATCGCGGTCGTTCCAACACTTCGCTATATTCGCTCAGAATTGCGGGGGACACGCCAATCTTGAAAGCGCCGGAAAGCGCCAGACGAAGAACAAGGGCCTCGTTGCCATTTGAAGAGTGCAATGCAGATACAAGCACGTTCGTATCCAGAATGATGCGCCTCACTAGGATGCTTTCTTGGCCTTCCTGCGCGACGCATCGCTGCGAACCTCGGCGATCTCCCGATCAATCTCCCGCATTGTGAGTTTGTCGGTACCGTTTTTCCTGGCATCTTCCCAAATGTCTTTAAGCCAGTCCGGGGCCGGAGCAACGGTATCGACGTAGTCCTCGATACTCATGACGATAGCCTGCGGCTGGCCGCGGCGGCCGATGATGAACCGCTCATTCTTGGTTTTGACCCGCTCTAGAATCTGCCCGAGTTGGGTTCGCGCCGTGAGGGCGGAGATCATCGTGGAAGCAGGTTTCCGTTGTGTTTTCATGGTCTCCCTACCGAACTGATTAATTAGTTTACGCCACCCGGGGTCTGACGCGCTTGCCGGATCTATCAACGCGCCCACAGCGAGATCGTTGTGGTTGACGCCCGGCGTAAAATTGAAGAGTTGCGACATTTTCGTTTGAACTGGAGCCTCCGTTGGCAGATACGATCTTCGATGTAGTCGTGGTGGGCGGCGGGCCTGCCGGATATACCTGCGCGATTCGCGCCTCGCAGTATGGCCTGAAAGTCGCTTTGATCGACGCAAATGACCGCCTGGGCGGCACTTGCCTGCTGTGGGGATGCATCCCGACCAAGGCGATGCTGTTTACCGCCGAGGTGTGGGACCACCTGAAGCACGCCAGCACGTACGGCATCGACGTGGCCGAGCCCAAACTCAACTGGAAGAACGTCATCGCCCGCAAGGACGACGTGATCAGCCGCCACACCAAGGGCCTCGACTTCCTGATGAAGAAGAACAAGATCACCACCTTCAAGGGCTTCGGCAAGCTGACCGGCCCGGCGAAGGACGGCGTGTTCGCGGTCGACGTGAAGCTGACGGCCGGCGGCGCGGAGACGGTGAAGGCGAAGAAGGTCGTGCTCGCCACCGGCTCCGACGCGCGCATGTTGCCCGGCTACTCGGCCGACGACACGATTCTGACGAATTACGAGATCCTCAAGATCGCCGAGATGCCGAAGTCGCTGGTCGTCATCGGATCGGGCGCGGTTGGAGTCGAGTTTGCGTCCATCTTCAAGAGCTTTGGCGCCGACGTGACCATCCTCGAGATGCTTCCGCGCGTGGTGCCTGTGGAAGACGAGGATATCTCGAAAGAACTGCTGCGGCTGTTCAAGAAGCGCGGCATCGACGTGAACCTCTCGATCAAGGACACCAAGATCGAAAAGAATAAGGACGGCGTGCTGGTGTCGTGGACCGACTCCAACGGCAAGCCGCAGAAGAAGCAGGCGGAGAAGGTGCTGGTCGCTGTGGGCCGGGCACCGCGCACCGCCGGCATTGACCTGGAAAAGACGAACATCAAGCCCGACCGCAACTTCGTCATGACCAACGAGTGGATGGAGACCACCGAACCCGGCATCTACGCCATCGGCGACATCGTCGGCGGCATGCCGCAACTGGCGCACGTGGGCGCGATGGCCGGGCTTGTGGTCGCCGCAAAGATGGCAGGCAAGTACGCCAAGGCTGTGAACCGCGCGCGCATTCCGGGCTGCACCTACACCGATCCGCAGATCGCGTCCGTTGGATTGACGGAGACGCAGGCCAAGGAGAAGGGCTACCAGGTGAAGACCGGCAAATTCCCCTTCGTCGGCAACTCGAAGGCGACGATTCTCGACGCGCATGACGGCTTCATCAAGGTGGTGACGGACGCGAAGTATGGCGAGATCCTCGGCGTCCACATTATCGGTCCCTACGCAACGGAGATCATCGCCGAAGCCGTCACCGCGCTCGAACTCGAAGCCACCGTCGAAGAGATGATGTTCACCATCCACGCCCACCCCACCGTCGCCGAAGCGCTGCTGGATGCCTTCAGCAGCGTCGAAGGCAAAGCGGTGAATGTGTAGGGAGTGGGAGCTGCCCTGCAAGATGACTCGAATTGAGGAAGAACCGGGCGGGCCGAGGGTTGTTGTCGGTCCTGCTCGCATGCTTGTTCGTGACGATCCCCCAACGGACGGATGCACAACAAGGGGTTGATGCACAACAACAAGGCATGCCTTCGTCTGGCGGTTACAAACCTCCTGCTTTTTCGCTCATGGAGTTGCTTCAAACCGACCCCGTACTTGAAGCGGCATAATTGCTATCGCTTCTTGAGATGGGAAATCTCATGGAGAGAGACATTGTCCTCGAACGGGTCAAAATGGGAGCAGGGAGTCTGCAATGACCTTTATGACTCGTTCTTTGAGGCCGTCGGTGACGCCGAATTGGCATGGGCGCAATTTAAAAAAAAAAAAAAAAAAAAAAAAAAAAAAAAAAAAAAAAAAAAAAAAAAAAAAAAAAAAAAAAAAAAAAAAAAAAAAAAAAAAAAAAAAAAAAAAAAAAAAAAAAAAAAAAAAAAAAAAAAAAAAAAAAAAAAAAAAAAAAAAAAAAAAAAAAAAAAAAAAAAAAAAAAAAAAAAAAAAAAAAAAAAAAAAAAAAAAAAAAAAAAAAAAAAAAAAAAAAAAAAAAAAAAAAAAAAAAAAAAAAAAAAAAAAAAAAAAAAAAAAAAAAAAAAAAAAAAAAAAAAAAAAAAAAAAAAAAAAAAAAAAAAAAAAAAAAAAAAAAAAAAAAAAAAAAAAAAAAAAAAAAAAAAAAAAAAAAAAAAAAAAAAAAAAAAAAAAAAAAAAAAAAAAAAAAAAAAAAAAAAAAAAAAAAAAAAAAAAAAAAAAAAAAAAAAAAAAAAAAAAAAAAAAAAAAAAAAAAAAAAAAAAAAAAAAAAAAAAAAAAAAAAAAAAAAAAAAAAAAAAAAAAAAAAAAAAAAAAGGACGACGCTCTGAGGACAGTAGTTTTCCACGACGGCCAGATCAAAAAAAAAAAAAAAAAAAAAAAAAAAAAAAAAAAAAAAAAAAAAAAAAAAAAAAAAAAAAAAAAAAAAAAAAAAAAAAAAAAAAAAAAAAAAAAAAAAAAAAAAAAAAAAAAAAAAAAAAAAAAAAAAAAAAAAAAAAAAAAAAAAAAAAAAAAATTTAACCTATGTAATTGAAGTGCCATACCGAATAACATATTCAAATCATATTTCAGACCGAGGTCCGAGCGATGATGTCCTTCATGCAAACCGGCGACCGCAGTTCGTTCCGGGACGCTGTCATGAAGGCAGCTCAATCGGGAGAAGTCGGCGCGGAGCTTATGCTGGCGGAGCAGTACATACCTGAGCGGTGCACATTTGAGATCGATCAGGACGTGCCGCACTGCGGCAAGGATGGCAACGAGCCGCCGAAAGTGGTTTTCAGGCAGAATCCCTTGGGACTCGATGCTTCCTATGAAGAAGCTGCACATTGGCTCGAGCGAGCCAGCGCGCACGGCTCCGGCGAAGCGAGCGAAGTTCTGGCCCAGCTCATCACACCGAATGCAGGCCAATGGGCACGCCACCAGTTATACCGCCGCCGACTCGACCCGCTTCCACGCTCTGGCACGCTCCCAGGGATTCGACGTGGAGACAATCAGTGCTACCTGCTTCAAACTTGCTCCAGGCGGTAAAGACATCAGCCTGGGACGGCTCCCAGGTTTCGTGGTTGGGGATCCGGCTGCCAAGCCTTTCAGCGCTGACGAAGCTTAACGCTCTAGACGGATTAGGAATTTCAGGCTCGCTTCTCTATGGAGGAGGAACCGGAAGCGGTGACTCAGTTTTACTGATGCGGCCCGAAGGCCCAGTAGTTCACGTCCGCGTGATCCTGGATCACGATCCCGGACATGAGGTGCTACTACCAATACCCGCGCACCGCGACGTGGTCTATGTCCAGCGCGGCAACAGTTTCGTCGCCTTACCCAAAGAAGGAGCGAACTTGCCTCGCTTTATCTCGGTGATGCCTCTTGGAAACCCATCGACACAGATCTCAATCTTTACCCAGCTGATGGATGGCGGCCACTCGGGCGGTTTCTGTACCCGATTTCCGTGAGTTCGAGCCTTGACATCATGATGTCTTAAGTGAAAGCATCATGATGTGCGTACTACATTGACCATCGACGACGATGTAGCGACCCTGCTTAAGAAGGAAAACCGCCGATCCGGCGAGCCGTTCAAGCAGACTGTGAACCGATGCCTGCGCATTGCGCTCACGTCGTCACCACGTCGCGTCCAGCCGAAGCCTTTCAAAGTGACTCCGATCGATCTGCAACTCCCGGAAGGCATCAATCTGGATAAGACCTCCGCGATTCTTGAGGCGCTGGAAGGTCCGCTGCACCGATGATCGTGATCGATGTCAACCTGCTCCTCTACGCGCACATGAAGTCGTCGTCGTTCTACCGTCTTGCCCGTGCGTGGTTCGAGAAAACCCTGTCTTCAGGCGAAGATGTTGGGATTCCACTGCAAAGCGCGATGGCATTTCTCCGAATCACAACGAACCAGAACATTCCACTCGGCAGATTGGACATGGCGTCGGCGCTCAAGATCGTCGAAGCGTGGCTTGATCAGCCAAACGTAGCACTACTCTATCCAACCGAAGGTCATTGGCCGATCTTTCGGCGAATGTTGCTGGAAGGGCGGGCTGCAGGCGTTCTCGGCACAGATGCTCACCTTGCAGCGCTAACGCTGGAGCACGGCGGCACACTCTGCTCTACAGATTCCGATTTCGTCCGCTTTCCCGGCCTGCACTGGAAGAACCCCCTGGCAAACGCCTGACACTCCCTATATTCAAGGCAGCTCCGGTTTCCGAAACACGGGAACAGGCGATCCGGAATGACCTAACCTCTCCCAGCCCGACCTGTTTTATTCGTTCCCATAAATATGGGACATCTTAGATATGAAGACCACGCTGGAAATCCCCGACCTCATCTTCCGCCGGGCCAAGTCGGTGGCGGCCCAGCGTGGCGTTGCCCTGCGCGTCTTTGTTACGGAAGCGGTCGAAGAGAAGTTGGCCGCCGCTTCCAAAAAAGAGGAGAAGCCCTGGGTCCGGCTGGCGGGTGGTTTGAAACATCTTCACAAAGAGACGGCGCGCATCAACGAGATGATGAAGCGCGAGTTTGAACAGATCGAGCCCGAGGACTGGGCAGTGACCGGGCATGATTCTGGATACGAACGCTCTTTCCGCCGTAGCAGACGATGACCCGGCGGCGGTCAGGCTCTTCAGCAATGCGGCAACCATAGAATTGCCGGCCATTGTTCTCGGCGAATACCGGTTCGGAATCGCACAGTCGCGGCGTCGCAAAGAGTATGAGAAGTGGCTCCAGGAGCTTGTTGCGGCAACCCGACTCCTTCCCGTCGATCAGGAGACCACCAGCCATTATGCTCAGGTCCGGGCTGAATTGAAGAAGGCGGGCAAGCCGATCCCTTCCAACGATCTCTGGATCGCCGCACTATGCCGCCAATACCGGCTCCCCCTGATGAGCCAGGACACGTCACTTCGATGCCGTCCAGCCCTGAAACGAATCGGATGGTGAACCTAGTTTTGCGTATAGTGACTTCTTAGAATTTTGC
>CAWGGW010000009.1:0-23679 GCA_963822225.1 uncultured Acidobacteriaceae bacterium
GAACATGCAGTGGGCCGGAATCGATACCGGCTTGTGGGGCTTTTTCGCCAGTTTTTGGGAATCAGTCACCTGCGTATCAAAGAGAAGTTCTTCGCAGGATCGGCGATTGTGACCTCTGATCCGTTGTCTGGTAATCCAGTCACGGTCTCTTACCCGCTTGCCCTCACTGTCACTCTAGCCTTTCGGCCACCGTCACGGTTGCGTGTCCTTCCACGCCGCCACTGCACCTTCATCATACCGCTCAAACTCGCGTTTCATGATCTCGTTGATGCGCAACGTTTCTTGGTGAAGATGTTTCAGGCCCCCCGCCAGGCGGACCCACGGCTTCTCCTGCCTTTCCGAGACAGCGGCGGACTCTCTCGACAGCTTCGGCGACAAAGACGCGCAAGGCCACGCCCCGCTGGGCTGCAACCGACTTGGCCCGGCGGAAGATAGGATCGGGAATCTCAAGCGTGGTCTTCACTTCAAAAGGTTCCCATATTTATTGGAACGCGTCGAGTTACTGGGGCATTTCATAGCTGATGTTCCGTGGTTCCCGCATTAACCCTCCAGCGGATTCTTCCACCTCAGACCCGGAAACCGCGCGAAGTCCGATCGGTCGAGCAGAGCGTCCCGCCATATTCAATCGTCAACGCGCCAGGTGCGCATCTGTGCCAGAACGCCGGCGGCCCGCCCTTCCAGCAGCATGCGCCGAAAAATCGGCCAATGGCCTTCGGTTGGATAGAGTAGTGTTACATTCGGCTGATCCAGCCACGCTTCGACAATCTTGAGCGCCGAGGCCATGTCCAATCTGCCGAGTGGAATGTTCTGGTTGGTTGTGATTCGGAGAAATGCCATCGCGCTTTGCAGCGGAATCCCAACATCTTCGCCTGACGACAGGGTTTTCTCGAACCACGCACGGGCGGGACGGTAGAACGACGACGACTTCATGTGCGCGTAGAGGAGCATATTCGACGTCGATCACGATCATCGATGCAGCGGACCTTCCAGCGCCTCAAGAATCGCGGAGGTCTTGTCCAGATTGATGCCTTCCGGGAGTTGCAGATCGATCGGGTGTGACTTTGAAAGGCTTCGGCTGGACGCGGCGTCGGCGACGGCTGAACGCAATGCGCAGGCAACGATTCACCGTCTCCTTCAACGGCTCCCCGGATCGGCGCTTCTCCTTCTTCAGCAGACTCGCTACATCGTCGTCAATGGTCAAGGTCGTCCGCACATCATGATGCTTTCACTTAAGACATCATGATGTCAAGGGGCGATGGCTTCCAAATCAATTCGAATTGAAATGGCGTAACAGGCGCAGGGCGCCGAATACAAGGAGCGCAATTGCAGCGAGCGCCGCAACAAGCATTCCCATCCATATGAGAATCATTCCCATACGTTCTTCTTACGACCTCCATCGTTTCGCAACATGATCTCCCTCGCGACCACGGGAGCACCACGCGAAGCGGTATACCCGCCACGAAGTGGCCGCCTCCCGCGCAGGGAGCCCGTCCGGCAGGACGAGCCTCTCGCCCTTAGACGTTGACACAGCCATACCTTCAACGCTGCTGAACCCATCCAGCAGCGCTTCGGCCACGGTCGGGTGCGCGTGGATGGTGAACATCATCTCCTCCACCGTCGCTTCGAGCTCCAGCGCCGTCACCGCCTCCGCGATGATCTCCGTCGCGTACGGCCCGATGATGTGGACGCCGAGAATCTCGCCGTACTTCGCGTCCGCCACCACCTTCACGAAGCCGTCATGCGCGTCGACGATCGTCGCCTTCGAGTTGCCGACGAACGGGAACTTGCCGACCTTCACCTGGAAGCCCTTCTCCTTCGCCTGCGCCTCGGTCAGGCCCACGCTGGCGATCTGCGGATCGGAGTAGGTGCAGCCCGGGATGCGCGTCGCGATTCACCGGCTTGGCGTACTTGCCCGCCAGCTTGGCCGCGACGACCAGCCCGGCCATCGCGCCCGACGTGCGCCAGCTGCGGCATGCCCGCCGACGATGTCGCCGATCGCGTAGACGCCCGGCTCGGTCGTCTCCATCCACTCGTTGGTCATGATGAAGCCGCGGTCCGGCTTGATGTTCGTCTTGTCCAGGCCGACGTCGTCGGTGCGCGGCGCGCGGCCCACCGCCACCAGCACCTTCTCCGCCTGCTTCTTCTGCGGCTTGCCGTTCTGCGTCGGTCCAGCGAGACCAGCACGCCGTCCTTGTTCTTCTCGATCTTCGTGTCCTTGATCGACAGATTCACGTCGATGCCGCGCTTCTTGAACAGCCGCAGCAGCTCCTTGCGAGATCTCCTCATCTTCCACCGGAACCACGCGCGGCAGCATCTCGAGGATGGTCACCTCGGCGCCGAAGCTCTTGAAGATCGACGCAAACTCCACGCCCACCGCGCCCGACCCGATCACCACCAGCGACTTCGGCATCTCGGCGATCTTCAGGATCTCGTAGTTGGTCAGGATCGTGTCGTCCGCCTTGTAGCCCGGCAGCATGCGCGCGTCGGAGCCCGTCGCCAGCACCACCTTCTTCGCCTTCACCGTCTCGGTCCCGCCGGCGGTCAGCTTCACGTCGATGGTAAAGACGCCGTCCTTCGCCGGGCCGGTCAGCCGGCCGTAGCCCTTGAAGGCGGTGATCTTGTTCTTCTTCATCAGGAAGTCGAGGCCCTTGGTGTGGCGGCTGATCACGTCGTCCTTGCGCGCCAGCACGTTCTTCCAGTTCAGCTTCGGCTCGGCGCACGTCGATGCCGTAGCGTGTCGGCGTGCTTCAGGTGGTCCCACACCTCGGCGGTAAACAGCATCGCCTTGGTCGGAATGCAGCCCCACAGCAGGCAAGTCCCGCCCAGCCGGTCATTTGCATCGATCAGCGCGACCTTCAGGCCATACTGCGAGGCGCGAATCGCGCAGGTATATCCGGCGGGCCCGCCGCCGACCACCACCACATCAAAAATCGTATCTGCCAACGGAGGCTCCAGTTCACACGCAAATTTTGGCAACATCCCAATTTTACGCTGGGCGTCAACCACAACGATCTCTTAGCTGTGGGTGCGTTGATATTGATCCTTCAAGCGCGTAGACACCGGTGGCATAAACTAACTGACGAAAACCTATGAAAAAAATAAACTTCCCATTCCATGACGATCTTCGGTCCCTGTTCTATTACTTTCCATCACCTCACCGTGCCATCTTATGCCTGCACCGCTCAATTCAGTTCGGTAGGGGGCCATGAAAACACAACGGAAACCTGCTTCCACGATGTCTCCGCCCTCACGGCCGCGAACCCACTCGGGAATGCGAGAGCGGGGCAAAACCAAGAATCGGCGCTTCACCATCGGCCTCCGCGGCCGCCGCAGGCTATCGCCGCAACATCCTTGGCATAGAACACGATCTTCGGGGCCCTTGCGGCCGGGCGACGCAGGCCCGGAACGCAGCGCGATCCGCGCACCGCCCGCCGCAAACTCGCGCCAGCCTTTTTCGGCGGTCACCTGCTTCAGGCCCAACACCTCGCCGTAGAACCGGGTCATCGCATCCATCTGCCCGGTAAACAGAATCACACGCGCCATTTTCATAAGGACAGCCTCCGGAAGCGTTGCCTGATCAAACTGTCCCTTCCAGCTCAACCCATCGCCGGACCTCGGGCGGGCGTTCACACGCCTTGTAAAGCTTCGCGTGGCGCTCTCGATGGGTCGCGAACAGTATTCTGTGCCAGGAAACCAACGGGGGGAGGACCGCGCGAAGCTTCGGCACGCGTCACGAAGGTGACTCTGTGTCACAACAATCTCTCAACCATGGCCCAGCGGAACCCAGGCCAGCGGATTTCGCCGGGCGAGCATGGTCTACACCGGCCGCTCTCTGGCTCTGCGCGACCTCGTGCTCGCGCAGGTGTTGTGCGTGTAGTGGGCAGCGCGTGGGTCGGAGTAGCTGCCGGCATCGGCCGCGCGCAAGTCCTGCTGTGGGGTCGCCGCCATGCTGCTTGGTCTCCCAAGGTGCCGATGGCGGCCTCAGTTCATCTACCTCAATCGCTCAGATGCCGCTTGAGGGCGGCCTCTACGTCTGGGCGCGCGTCGGGCTTCGGCGACCTCGCCGGCTTCCTCACCGCGTGGAACCTCTGGGTCTACGGCTATTTCCTGGTTACGGGCGACCATCCTCTACGCCATCCCCACCGAACTCCTACCTCATCGGCCCCGCGGCCGCATGGCTGCCGGAGAATCATCTCGCCTCGACGCTCATCGTCATGGCCATCGTCGCCGCCATCACCCTGGCCGCGCTCTACGGCCTCGAATTGGGCACGAGGATCGTCAACGCCCCGTGAGTTCCTGGCGCAGATCGTGCCGCTGTGGGGT
Organism: uncultured Acidobacteriaceae bacterium; assembly: GCA_963822225.1. Taxonomy (GTDB): domain Bacteria; phylum Acidobacteriota; class Terriglobia; order Terriglobales; family Acidobacteriaceae; genus Edaphobacter. The sequence continues at coordinate 4,324 of CAWGGW010000009.1, forward strand.
CGCGCCTCACCACGCGATCCACACGTCCTTGCCCGCCCACTCCGGGTTGCTGATCTGCTGCGGCTTTTCGGCGACGCAATTGACGGCCAATATATCGTTCTTGCCGGCAGCGGGCCGCCGTCCATCCCGTCGTACGAATCGCGCCCATGGCTGCCGGCCAGCTTATAGGACTCGTTATTTCGCTGAAGGTGATTTGCGGAGTTTGGGTTTCGGCGCGCTCCATCTGCGTACCCAGGTCATGCTGTCATCGGTGGCATGCCGGCCCACAGAGGCATTCCGAGACCTGAAAGATCTTGCGCCCCTTGCCGCAGCGGTTCCTCCTGCTACGCCGTCAAGAAATATCCGCAAAGCCGAGGTCCGTCATCCCAGGCCGTCTGGGCTCGCATTTCCCTAAACATCTCTTCCCGTGCCTCGATCGCAATCAATTTCGGGCCTCCCGGCTGGGTCTGCGTTTTCGACGGTCGAGACCTACCACGCGATATACACGCCTTTGCCCACCCACTGCGGGTTGTCAATCTGCTGCATCATGAAGTCGGCTACGTCTCCGCGGGAGATACGCGAGCCGTTCGGCGGCAGAGCATCGCCGTCCATGCGATACTTGCCCCGCGCCGGGTGTTGGTGAGCATCGGCGGCATCACCATGGTCCAGTCGAGATCGCTGGCGGAGAGAGTCTTCCACTGCGAGATCTGCGAGGCTACCGGCCACTTCAGGAACGTGTTGTAGACGATGTTCTGGACGAACCAGCGCCGCCAGGCGGGTTGCTTGTTAGCGAATCCGGCAGGGCTCCGGCGGAACCGAGCACGATGATCCGGCGGACGCCTGTCTGCTGCATGGCCGAGACGATCAGCGGGACGGCGCGCTCCAGCACATCCTCTTTCTTGAGCGACGTGCGCCCAGAGCCGAAGAACCACGTCTGCGCCTTCGACCGTCTGTCGAACGGCGGCGGGGTCGAAGGCGCTGCCCTCGACCATGCGCACGCGGTCGCGGAATATGAAATTTGCCGGCGTCCGCACCAGCGCGGTGACGTCGTACCCGGCGGCCAGGCAGCGCTCGGTGAGCAAAATGCCGGTGGCGCCGCTGGCTCCGAAGATGGCGACGTTCATAGGCGCGCTCCCATTGGCCGGTCCTGATTTTCCTCTGTGCCGGATCTGTCAAATGCGGCAACCAGTAGCATGCTGATAGTGCGACTTGTTCCAGATTCCCGCTTTGCGTACAGTCGCGCACAAGCGACCTGCGGAAGCGCCTGTGAAGAAATCGGATAACCGGTGCGCTTTGGACGACGTGCCGGCCGGATTTACCTCTTGTTCGAGATTCGCGTACCGGTTTTCTAAATCGGGACAAGCCAACTGCCTTGATTCCAACAGATCGGCCTGAATTCCACATTTCCAGCGACAACGACTACTGCTACTAGTATTTGTTTTTCTTTACTTTGTTTTTAGAAGCAGTAGTCGCGAGGCGCTTGGGAAGCTTGAGAGTCGTGCCAGTGCATCCGGAGATTGTGACTGTTCGAGCCACAGCGACAAGGAGGTTCCGACCCACCTTTCCACAAAGAAATCGCTCGCACAGGCTGTGATCACTAGAATCAAGGGACGATGTTGCGGATGTGCAACTACACCGGATTCGGTGTAAAGTTTGGCCAGCAACACTTCGACAGAAATGCCCGGAGAGACCCCATGCCACGAGTCGCCCAGGAGCCCCAGATGACCGGACCACCGCAGCGCCCACCGGCAACCTCGAGATCACCGTCTCCCGCGCCGAACTGCTGCGCGAGCTGACCGCCGCGCAGTCCGTCGTCGAGCGCAAGACCACCATCCCCATCCTGTCGAACTTCCTCTTCGAGGCAGTCGACGACAAGCTCACCATCACCGCCACCGACCTCGACCAGTCCCTGCGCACCTGCTGCGCCGCCAAGGTGAAGAAGCCCGGCGCCTGCACCATCCCCGCGCGCAAGCTGTACGACTACATCAAGCTTCTGCCCGAAGGCGACATCTCCATCAAGCTGATGGACAACCACTGGGTCCAGATCCGCGCCGGCCGCTCCAACACCAAGATGGTCGGCATGGCCCGCGCCAACTTCCCCCAGGTGCCCGAGTTCCCCGCCACCGGCGCCTTCAAGATCTCCGCCGCTTCGCTGCAGAACATGATCGCGAAGACCATCTTCGCCATCTCGAACGAGGAGTCCCGCTACACGCTGAACGGCGCGCTGCTGGTGCTGAAGGCCGAGTCCATGGCGATGGTCGCGACCGACGGCCACCGCCTGGCCCACATCGAAAAGCTCGGCGAGACGCTCGAAGGCATCTCCGGCGAGAAGAAGACGCTGATCCCGCGCAAGGCGCTCAGCGAGCTCTCGGCCTGCTGAACACCACCGAGGCCGAGACCCTCGACTTCGCCGACGACGACCAGACGCTCTTCTTCCGCGTCGGCGGCCGCGTGCTCACCAGCCGCAAGCTCACCGGCCAGTTCCCCAACTACGAGGCCGTCCTGCCGCGCGACAACAACAAGTTCGTCATCGTCCGCCGCGAAGACCTGATGGGTCGCATCCAGCGCGTCGCCCAGTTCGCCGACGAGCGCTCCGGCGCCATCAAGATCCGCCTCGAGCAGAACGAGCTCAAGCTCTCGTCCTCGCTCCACCGACGCCGGCGAATCGGAAGACACGATCGAGACCCCCTACAACTACGATCCCCTCGTGGTCGGCTTCAACAGCCAGTACCTGATCGACTTCCTCAAGGCCATCGGCAACACCGGCGAAGTCCGCCTGGAGTTCAAGGACGCCCAGTCCGCCGGCCAGATGCGCCCCGAAGACGCCAACGAAGACGTCAAGTACCGCTACATCCTGATGCCCATGCGCATCTGACGATCTGCCATCGAGGCAGACGCGCTTCGCGCAAAAAAACAGTGCACCGGGTGCCCCATGTTCGACGATTTGACCATGGGATTACGCCTCCACCCCTTCGGGACCACTACCAGTGCTCACGCGAAGCGTCGAGAACCGCACGAAGTGCCAATCCCCGCATCCTCAGATATACCGCCTGTAACTTCTTTTGATTGCTTGGCAACGAACATTCTATGGCAATCTTTGTCATGCCAAGATACTATGAGATTTACAGGAGCGAACCATGCCCACTCGCAACGTCAGTCTGACCGAGGAGCTCGACCGCTACGTTGAGCAGCGCGTACAGAGCGGCCACTATGACAGCGCGAGCGAAGTCGGTCCGCGCCGCCATCCGCGCGCTACAGCAGTCCGAGGCGGAAGACCAGGCCAAAGTTGAGGCGCTCAAGGTCGCGATTGCGAAGGATTGGAGGGGCCCTTCTTCGATGGCCCCACCGTGATTGAGGAGATGCGCGAGCGTATTCGGCTGAGAGCTGAGGCTAAGCGGCAAAAGTCAAAGGTCGCTTGAGTACCTACCGGCTCGGACCAAAGGAGAACCTCTGATCTCAGCTACGAGATCCTGGACTACACCGTCGACACCTGGGGACAACAGCAAGCGGAAAAGTACGTTGAGGAACTGGCGCGGTGCTTCCAGTTGCTGGCTGATTCGCCCGGTCTGGGTCGGGCATGTCATAGGGTCTTCCCCGGCATACGCCGCTTCGAGCAGGGCAAGCACGTCATCTTCTATAAGCGGGGCAGAGACGGCATTCTAATCAGCAGGATTCTTCATCGGAGAAGTCTTCCCTCACACCCCCAATTCATCGACACCTAGCCTGCCCAGCCGCCCGGTTATACTGCGCACATCTCATCGGAGGCGTTGCCCTGGACATCATTCCGCGCCCGTGGTCGGTTGTAATCATCTCCTGCCTCGATCTCCTGGTGGGAACCATCGGCTTGTCCGTCATTTTCCCGAACTGATGCCCGGCATCCGGATAGTCTTGGAATCGAAGCGACCGAACTGTTTGCCATCCTCTGCGGCGTGTTCCTGCTGCAGGGCCGGAACTGGGCGCGTGGCTCGCACTCGGATGGATCGCCTTCCACGTGGCAATCAGCTTTCCCGTGATGAGCAAAGTCATCGTCCACGCCTTGTTCATGGCGCTGATCGCGTGGGGCCTCTTCCAGCCGGAAGCAACGCGGTACTTCAAGGGCGAAACCAGGCCCACTAGGCGTCCGCCATGCACTGGCTGCTCCCGAGGATGCCGGGACAACTACAATCGACCCATGCATGCGTGGTGGTGTATTCGCGCGAAGGATGTCATCTCTGCGAAACGGTAAAGCAGACTCTCATTCAACTTCAGGGCGAGGTCAGCTTCCAATGGCGCGAAGTGGACATCGACGCCGATCCGCAGTTGCGGCAAAAGTACAACGACGAAGTGCCCGTCGTCTTCATTGACGGAAGAAAGGCCTTCAAATATCACATGGACGGTCAACAGTTCCTGCGCGCTTTGGCGGGGAGTGCGATGACTGTGAAGAAGTAACCAACCGTCCCTCTTCCGATCGTATGCGTCATGATCGTTGACCAGAGCCTCAATCTGTTCCGCCACCAGGCCGCTGATCGACGTGGAACGCTTCGCGGCCAGAATCTTCGCCTTGCGAATCGTCTGGACACTAAGGCTCACCGTGAGATTCTGCCGTTGGGTTTGTGTCATAAAAACTGGTCCCCACGCAATCACGTGTTGCACGTATGATACGTGGAGAAGATCGGCGTGAATCGGCGTTAAGCCTTTCGTCCTTACCGGATCCCGATCAGCTTGTGCGTCTGCAGACTCAGCCGCCACTTCGGGTGGTCGGCGCAGTATTGGATTGCCGCGTTCAGCGACCGAGCCGCGTCGGGCCCGTCCTTCGGCTGGATGAAGAAGTGTTCGAAGTCCAGGCCCGCATACACGCTCGGCTCGATCTCCTGCGGATAGACGACCTTCAGTTCGTTGCCGCGCGTGACGACCAGTTCCGCGTTGGCCTTGGGACTCACGCACACCCAATCGATGCCCGCAGGGACCGGAATCGTTCCGTTGGTCTCGATGGCGATGATGAAGTTCTCCCGGTGCAGCGCGTCGATCAGCGCAGCGTCGATCTGCAGCAGAGGCTCGCCGCCCGTGCACACGACGAATCGTTTCCCGGAGTCAGTCCGCGGCCACTTTGCTCCAACCGCCGCGGCCAAATCATCCGCGGTCGCGAACTTGCCGCCGCCATCGCCATCGGTCCCAATGAAGTCCGTGTCGCAGAACTGGCACATCGCCTCCGCGCGATCCTGCTCGCGGCCGCTCCACAGATTGCATCCGGCAAACCGGCAGAACACCGCCGCGCGTCCGGTATGCACGCCTTCGCCCTGCAGCGTGTAGAAGATTTCCTTGGCCGCGTACGCCATCAGCGATACCTCGCCGGATCAACCATCCCTGCTTCCGCAAAGCCCTTCAGCCGCAGCAAACACGCATCGCACGCTCCGCAGGCTTCGCCGTTCGCGGACGGGTCGTAGCAAGTGATGGTGAGGCCGTAGTCCACGCCGAGCTTCGCCCCGCCTCGACAATCTGCTGCTTCGTCATCGCGATCAGCGGCGTATGGATCGTGATGCGCTTGCCGTCCTCGGTCCCCATCTTTGTGGCCAGATTCGCCATCCGCTCGAATGCCTCGATGAACTCCGGCCGGCAATCGGGGTAGCCGCTGTAGTCGAGCGCATTGACCCCCAGAAAAATGTCCGCCGCGCCGAGCGACTCCGCGAACGCCAGCGCGAGCGACAGAAAGACCGTGTTGCGCGCGGGAACATACGTTACCGGAACGCCCTGGCCCATCGCTTCCACCGAGCGATGCTTCGGCACCGGCGTGTCCGACGTCAGCGCCGAGCCGCCGAACGCCCGCAGATCGACCTTGACGACGGCGTGGCGCGCGACTCCCTGTGCCGGTGCCACCCGCGCCGCGAACTCCAGCTCGATCTTGTGGTTCTGGCCGTAGTCGAAGCTCAGCGCATAGACCGTGAACCCCTGCTGCTTCGCGATGGCCGCAACCGTGGTCGAATCCAACCCGCCGCTCAGCAGCACTACCGCTTTCTTCTCGCTCACTCAAACCCCCAAACCTCCAGTTTAACCCGACATGGGTGCACCGGTGCCCATTCATGCGGTTCCATCGCATGCTCGCGGAGTTCCGTTGATCGGCTGCTCCTTCAACTGCGCCTGGTACTCCGCCTCCGTCCGCCCAATGATCTCCGCATACGGCTTCTCTTTCTTAAAGTCCATCACGCTGTACTCAAACTGCAGCATCTGCTCCTTGCTCAAATCGCATCACGGGGCGAAGAGCGATCCGGGGCATACGGACACCCGGGTGCCCCATCCAGGCTCCGCGTGGGTGAGATTCCCACCACCACCCCAGGATCAAGCCCATTCCCCTTGAACAACCGGCGAACCCAGCGCCAACGGCGCGACAACATACCAGCCTAGGCCGAAGGCCTAGGTTGACCATCAAGAAATGCCCAGAGGGCTGAAGGCCCGACACAAGAATCCAACCCCATCCCCATCGTCCCACCACGCGCCGGGTTCCATCCCCGAACAACAGGAGGCGGATTTCAACCCGCCCCCCGTATCCTTTATTTCGCCGCCGGCAAATAACTCAAATCAGGCTGAAACCGATAGATATTCACCTCACTACTCGCCACCAGCGGCCTCAGCTTCTCCATAAACTTCTGATACGCTTCGTGGCCGATCCCTTTCTCCAATCCAATCGTCCCGTCAATGTCGGCCCAGTTTTCGAATCCCACCACCGAAGTAATGGTGTAGCTTGACTCCCCAAACCGGCCCTTGGCGATCGAGAAATCCTTCGCTCCGCTCTTCTTGATTCCCGGCAGAACGTCGCTCTTGATCAGCGCCAGGTAGTCCAGGTACTTCTCCGGCCGCACCTCGGTCGTCAGAACCCGAATCAAGGTCGGCATCTTCCCGCTGTCCGGCAGGCTTAGATCAGGGTCAATCTCTTCGATCACCCGGCGCCGGCTCTCCGTGCAATCCAGAATCCGCTCCGAGATGCGCGCCAGGTCGGCGTCCTCATCCTTCATCTTTGCCTCAGGCCCAGCATCCAACTCGGCCCACTTGTTGTAGTCCACCACCAACGCGTACGTCCGCGGGCCGGTCAGCGAAACCCAGGTCGACTCGTCGTTAACCGAGCCGCCTTTGGTCTTCACCGCCACCCAAGCCTTAACCTCTGCCTCAAAATCTCCAACCCGGTCCGGCTTGACGGTATAGAACGTGATGCTGCGAATGTTCCCACTCTGCGCCGCCGCGGATACCGCCAGCGCAGCCGCAACTCCCACCGCAAGCATGCAGTGGCAAACGATCTTCCTCAGATTCAGTGTCATGGATTCCTCCTCGGTACAAGCCGGCACATGGCACACCGGCGTTCGAAGGTCCGGAGTTTCAGCCGAACGTTGTCGTCGATGAAGGCCGGCGACAAGGATAGACAACCCTGCGTCGGCAACTTCGCATACGGGGCCCAAGTCTCTGCGTGTAAGTGTGGAGCGCCGAGTATACACACCCCACCATTCCCGCGCCAACGTTCAACTAAAAGGTTACGGGTGCCCCATCCAAGCTCTGCTTTCCTGGGAAATTCTGCGCCCCGGCGTCCCAACCCACGTCTTCCAGGAGGGTTCGTCAAAGCCGCGAAGGTCGAAGTCCATGTCCGCCATTTCCGCCACGTCTCCAGTAAAATTCGAGCCAAATGAATTTTCTGGTCGCCTTCCCATCGGTCGCCGTTGCTGTCCTGGTCATCCTCGGATCGATTTGGCGTTGGTCTAACACTCCGGCCGACCGGCGGCGGACCGAATATGTGCTGGTGGCAACCATCTTCTCGCTCATCCTAAACAGCATCGCCGAAGGCGTGGTCAACCGCATCTCATCGCTGCGACCATTGAAATACGACCTCTACGTCTTCCGCATCGACGCGCTGTTCGGCGAACCGAGCTTCCGTCTCGGACGGCTCGCGGAACGGTATCTATTTCTGCACGACCTCGTCTCGGTCAGTTATGAGATTCTGCCGATGGTCCTAGTCGCCGTATTCACCGTCTATCTCTACCTGCGACCCACCCAAGAAGTAAAACTCCTCCTTTGGTGCTTCACTGCCAATCTATTCCTGGCGGTCCCGCTGTACCTGCTCTTTCCCGTATGCGGACCAGCGTTCGCCTTTCCCACGTTCCCGCACCTCGCGGCGGTCCCCCATCCTCACCCAGTGACGCTCTCAGCTCCACCCAATGGAGTTCCTTCGGTCCATATGTCGAGCGCCCTGCTGGTGCTGTGGCTCCTGCGACGATGGAGAGTAGGCCTTGTGTGCGGAGCTGCGTTCGTAGCTCTCACCGCCTTCGCGACGCTGGGTAGCGGACAGCATTACCTGTTTGACCTACTCTGCGCCGTGCCCTTCGCATGCGGCGTATATCTACTGGCGGCGCGATCCTTTCTCATCCCAGGACCGCTGGCCAAGCCTTAGGAGTGCCGGTTCCAGGACAATAGAACTTCCGCCCGAGGGCAGGTCGATGCTTCATTGAATCCCGCCGGGTGCCCCACGCTCGCGAAGCAATCGTGGGAATCCCACGAGACCAACCCACATCTGCCGCATACTAACTAGGAATGATCCCCGCCAAACTTCCCTGCACCCTCCTGATCCTCCTGTTAGCCACACTACCCACCCGCGCACAAACGCCCCCCGAATCCGCACCCCAGTCCCAGTCCATAGACACCCTCGGCACCAACCTCTACCTCCAAACCCTCCCCACCGGCATGGTCCTCGTCGTCATCCGTGGCGATCAGGTCGTCATCCGCGGCTACGGCGAAACCTCGCCCAACTCCGGCCATCCCCCCACGCAGAACTCCCTCCTCCGCCTCTGTTCCCTCACCAAAATCTTCACCACCGACGTACTCGCCAAGCTCGTCGCCGACGGCACCGTCCGCCTCGACGACCCGCTCCAGCTCTACGCCCCCGCCCACACCCTCGTCCCCAACCGCATCCACTCCATCACGCTCCAGGACCTCGCCACCCACACCTCCGGCCTTCCGCGCGAACTCGGCACCCCCGCTCGCGGCACGCCGCACTTCACCTTCCCCGACTACCGCACCCGCTGGCGCTGGCTCCCCAGCCAACATCTCCGCACTACTCCCGGAACCGCCGCGCTCTACTCCAACGTCGGGTTCGACTTCCTCAGCGACGCCCTCCAGTCCGCCGCGCACAAGCCCTATCCCGCGCTCCTCGCCGAACGCACCCTCAACCCGCTCCACATGCCCAACACCACCTTCTTCCCCACCGCCCAGCAGTGCGCCCAACTCCTGCTCGGCTCCAACGACCAGGGCCCCTGCACCACCACCCAGCAGACCGCCGGAAGCTCCGGCCTCTACTCCACCGCCGCCGACATGGCTCTCTGGCTCAAGTACCTGCTCCAGACCACCCCCGGCACCCCCGCCTACGACGCCTCCGCACAGGCCATCTATATACTTCCCGCAGATCTCGTCCATCAGCAGGGGCTCGACCACGCCGGCGAGCCCACCGGCGTCGGCCTCGGCTGGATCCACCTCCTGCCCGACGACTCGCCCTCCCACATCATCGAAAAGACCGGCGGCGGAGCCGGATTCACCACCTACATCGCCATCAACCACGCCACCCGGACTGCCATCTTCGTAGCCGCCACCGACGGTCCCGCGGACATGCACGTCAACTTCTTCACCGCCGCCAACCAGCTTCTGCTGGCCGCCGCCGGTCTTCCGCCGCTCCCGCCGCCCCCGCCTAAACCCACCCCCAGGCGCAAACATCCCCACCGCCGCGGCTAGCCTTCTGGAACACCCTTCGTTAAACGCTAGCCCTCAGATCGCCGCCCGCGCCACCTACTGTTCGAGCACCAGTTCGCAAACCTTGGCATGGCAGTTTACATACCCAATCGCAAAAAGCGACGTGTGAACCCCGCTCGGAAACCGATTCGCGAAGCTCGCTTTGGAGAGCAGATCGTCGGCGCCGGGAACCGTCTTGTCCGTCTGCGGGATGCTGCGAACGACTTTGCCATCGCGCACAAGGATGCGGTACTCCGCGTTAGCCGTCCGGCCATTCGCCGGACCCAGCGGAATCGTTCGCTGCTCCAGCAGCTGATCGATCGCCGGCTTCGCGTTCTTCGACGCCACCCCCAGCGCATCAGCCAGCGCCTGCACCTGCTTCTGCTTGTCGCTGGGCGGTATGCTCACGCCGAGAGCGTCGTATCCGCGCACCGTCGCGATGGCCATCTGATACGTGTTCAGCGCGCCCGCCTTATCGCCGCGCGCGGTCAGCGCTTCACCAACATGCTTGCCGGTCTCCAGACCCGGCTGATCCAGCCAAGCGGGATGCAGGTAGTTCAGCGCCTCATCCACCTTGCCCTCGCGATAGAGCACCCAGCCCAGCGTGTCCCACGTCGCCGAGATCAGGTTGCTCTGTTTATAGAGCGTCGTTGGATCTTCGTCCAGAGTCCACGAGTTGCTCTCGTCGCTCAGCTTGGTCAGCGCGGCGCGCGTGGACGACTCGGCCAGCGGAAGTTCGAGCGACGCGTCAGACAGAATGTACGCCGCGTCATTCAAAATCCCGGCATCCTGCGTATCCTTCAGCACGCCCGCCAGCAACGCCGAGCCCTTCGGCTTGTCGCCAGCCATCAGGTAAGCCTGCCCCAGAGAAATCTGGACATACTCGTTGCTTCCATCCGCGGGCAGGTTGCGCAGCGCCGCCTCGCCTTCGCGAATCGCAACCGCCGGCGTGCTGTCGTCGATCAGCAAGCCCAGCAGTTGCGCGACCGGCGCCGGATCGACCGGGTCAGCCTTGATCCACGCCCGCAGCGAGTCCTTCGCGTCCGCACGCCGGTTCAGCACAAGCTGCGTCTGGATAATCACCGGATACATCCGCCGGAAGTCCGCGGGATGAAGTTGCAGCTCCTTCTCGTAATCCGTCAGCGCATCGTTTATCTCGCCGTTGCGGAAGTGGAGATACCCAGTCGTGTTCCACAGGTATTCGTGGTCGGGGCTCAGTTTCCGCGCCTGATCGAGCAGGTCCTTGGCGTTGTAGAGGTCCATCTTCTCAATGTCCGCGTAGGCCTGTTGGATGAGCTTGGCGGCCTGCGCGGATGGAGTTGTGTCCTCCGGCGCGGCAGCGGCCGCGGCAGGCGTTGCCGCGCTCGCAGTCGTTGAGGTCGCGTCAGCATCATGGCGAACCAGTTGGATGAACATCTCATTGCCCAGGTCCGCGTCGTTGGTCCACTTCTTGTATGCCTTCAAATCCGCGGTAGGCACTTTATCCTTCAGGACTTCAATCCGGCGCTCGGTATAAATCGTGCCCTTGTCGAAACGGTACGTCTCGTCGTAAGTCGCCCACGCCGACTTCCAGTGCGCGGCTTCCGGCAGAATCGCGGTCCAGCCGTCCGGAATTTTGATCGCCGCGTGCGAAGTTTCCACCCGCGGGTAGCCCAGATCCAGCGAGCGCACCAGCGGATCGGTGTCGCCGTAGCGCGGCAGGCTGACCGGCGCCACCTGCGGAACGATTCGGTAGTTCTCCCAGTCGCCCGATTTGATGCGCTCGTAATCGAAGCTCATCTTGAAAGGTTCGGTGGTGTCCTCGGGGCGCGAAACCTCAGGATTGGACGTCGTCCCCGCATAGCCGATGTTGTTCACAATCTGCTGAACCAGTTGGCCATATTGCGCGGGCGACGTCTGGTGAAACGCGCCCCGCAGCGCAAGCTCCAGGTCGCCGCGCACCGTGAACGTCAGGCGCGAGTGCGATGTGCCCAGCTTATCGATCGTCCCGGTAGCGTCCATTGTCTGGAAACTCGCAAATGGCGGCTCGGCCGGAGTGCGCGCAATGTACGGTGCGGCGCTGCCGGCGGGAGCGCCTGCGGCTGCAGGAACAATCAGCGCCTGGTGATCGCGAATCACCGAATTCAGCATGCGATACGGCGCGATCTCGGCCGTGCTGTCCAGCCAGACTTGCTGCGGCCCCGACGCGGAGTTCAGCGTCAGGTGCGTGATCACGTGGTTGAACGACGCCGGCGACGGCACCGCCTCGTTGAAGCGGATGCCCGCGCCGATCAGCACCGCGTCCGACGGAATGCCCGCCGCCGACAGCATCGCGGCCAGCAGCGTGTGCTTGTCCTTGCAGTCGCCGTACTGGTTACCCAGAATCTCCGCCGCGCTATGCGGCTGGTAGCGCCCAACGCCGAAGTCGACGCCGATATAGCGAATCTGTGTCGCGACATAAGAATAGAGCGCGCGAACTTTGTCCTCATCGCTGGATTTTCCGGCGATCAGTTCAGCCGCCTTGGCCTTGATCTCCGGGCTGGGCGCGACGCGGCCGGCCTCGAGGCCGCGGTACCACGTGCCCACCTCCTCCCACGATTTGAAGGTCGTCCACGCGATGGTGGGAAGTTTGCCCTGATCCGCATCGAGTTCCTCGTCGGCAGTCCACACAGCCTTCTTTTTCGCGGCTGCCTCGGCCTCAGCTTCCTTGCCCGCGGTCGGCTTCAAATGCGCGGAACTCCAGCGGTAGACGTGCAGCGCAGGCGTCGCGCCCGAAGCCGCCAGGTCCGACTCGACCGGCTTGGTCGTCGGACTCCACACGTTGATCGCGATTCCGGCCGGAACGCGCAACTCGATGTTTTCGCTCAGCGTAACGGCGTCGTCGACCTGGCTCTCCTGTCCCCAGATCTGGTTCGGCGCCTGCGGCTTGGTCGTGATGATGCGCGCGCTCCACTCCAGCTTGTCGCCGGCACGCAGCGCGCGGATGGGAAGCTGCTTCTCCTTCAGGTCGCTATACAGCGGTGCCTCGCGCGTAACCGCCTCGGGCATGTCGATCGCGTCGGCAGGCGGCGTCTCGACCACCGACCCATCGGGATGGCGGACGCGCGCGTAGACAAACTCAACCCTCTGCGAATCGGCCGCGAACGCAACCGAAACCACGCCCAGCGCTCGAACCGCCGCCTCCGACTGCACACGCGCGACCACGGTGCGCTCCAGCGTGCCCGTCCCGTCAGCCGCAAACGTATAGACAGAGTCCGCGCGCTCGATGACGATAGCTTCCGCCGAGTAATCCGGCTTCGCCGCCCCGGATGTGGCTGAAACCGCAGGATTCGCCGCCGCAGTTTGCGCAAAGAAGCAGCAAGGACACAGGCACGCGATCGCAACTGCAATCGCGGCCAAAGGAAACCAGACTTTCAGGGCCGAGGAACGCATGGGTGTCCCCCCGGTATAGCAGAGGCGCGGATCGGAGTCCATGTTATTTCGGTCCGAGGTTCATGTTCCAGGTTCAAAGTGCCCGGCTTCCGAACCTTTGATCGGCTTATTTCTAGCGCCCAGTCGGCAGCATGACCGAAAACGTACTCCCACGCCGCGCTCCCTGTGTCGCGGACCGCATCCGAATCGTCCCGCCATGTTTATCCGCCAGCTGCTTGCACACCCACAAACCGAGCCCCGTGCCAACCGAATCCTTGGTGGAGAAGAACGGCTCGAACAGCCGCGGAAATGCGCTCGCCGGAATTCCCTCGCCGTTGTCCGCGACAGTAACGCGCACGCATGGCTCCCCGGTTTTGCTGTGGATAGTAGAAACCTTGACGCGGATCGCGCCCGACGCTGCGATTGCGTCCAGCGAGTTGCTCAGCAGGTTGGAGAACAGCTGCCGCAGCTCGCCCGCAACGGAAGTAGTGTCCAGCCCCGCATCCGGGACCAGCAGCACCGAGGCTTGCTTGGCAGAGATCTTCGATTGGAAGACGTCGATGGTCGACCGCAGCATCAGGCCGAGCGGAACTTGCACCGACACCGTAGCTTCGCGGTAGAACCCGAGCGACTGGCGGGTAAAGTGGGCGATGCGGTTCAGCTCTGTCTGCGCCATCTCCAGGTATTCCTGCGACGTTGCCGGCAGCCCGTCCATGCGCGCCGCGAGATACACCAGGTTGGTCGCCGCTTCCAGCGGATTGTTGATCTCGTGCGCCACCGTCGCCGCCATGCGTCCTGCCGACGTAAGCTTCTCGCTGCGCAGCAACGCCTCTTCGGTGCGTTTGCGGTCGGTCGTCTCCCATCCCGTAATCAGCAGGCCACGTTCGTCGTTCCCCGGCAGCTCGACCGGCCGCATCGACCAGGTAAAGTAGCGAAGTTCGCGCGGCGTTGCGGGCGATGGCCTTACCCACACCGGCTGGTCGGCGGCGTAGTACGGCGCCTTATTCCGAAGAACAGACCGGCACAGATCCTCGAACCCATCGATCTCCGGCCACACTTCGCCGATGGTTTTGCCGGTCATCCGTTTCCCCGGCGCAAGAGCCTGGTACGCATCGTTGATCAGTTGGAACGTCAGGTCCACTCCGCGCACAATCGCAATGCAGCAGGGGATGTGATCGACCACCGTTTCGGTCAACCGGCGTTCCGCCAGCAGCGCAAGCTCAGCCTGCTTGCGCTCCGTGCGGTCGATCGCCGCGCAGATCACGCCGATGATGCTGCCGTTGGCGTCGCGCTGCGGATCGACCATCAGGTCGTAGCAGCGGTCGACTCCCTGCGAACGGATGGTCACATCCTGGCGGCGGCTCATGCCCGACTTGATCACATTCTTCTTAATGCTCTCCAGCACCGCGGAGTCCTGCCCATGCTCGAACAGATCGAAGTCGCGCTTGCCCACGACGCTTTCGGCCTCGTACCCCAGCGCCGGGTTGTAGATCCACGTGTAGCGCAGGTCCAGATCCTGGTTGAACACCACAATAGGCGAGTTGCTCAGCGCGATCTCGAAGCGCTGAGTCGTGATGCGCAGTTCTTCCTGCGCCCGCTTCAGATCGTCGATATCGGTGCAGGTGCCGAACCAGTTGATAATCTCCCCGGCAGCGTCGCGTTGCGGCACCCCCCGCATCAGAAACCAGCGATAGCTCCCATCCGCCGCGCGCAGGCGTCCCTCCACAAGATAAGTTTCGCCCGTGGACGTCGCGTGGCCCCACGCCTTTAATGCGGTCCGCTTGTCGTCCGGATGGAACGGCTTGATCCAGTTCGCGCCGCGGCTCTCTTCCTGCGTAAGGCCGGTGTAGTCCACCCACTGCTGATTGAAGTACGTATTCGCCCCGTCCGGAGTGCAGCGCCACACGAACTGCGGCACCAGGTCCGCGAGAGCCGCATAGTCCGCCTCGCTCCTGCGCAAAGCCTGCTCCACGCGCTTGGACTCGGTGATGTCCGTGTTGATGCCGACGATGCGGATCGGTTTGTGCTGCTGGTCGAAGAACACCTTGCCGCGTGCGCTGATCCAGCGAACCTGACGATCGCTTTGCCGGATCATGCGCCACTCGCCCATCAAATCCCCCGAATCCATGGCCCGCGCATAGCACGCGTCGGCAATCGCCAGGTCTTCCGGCAGAACCCATTCGCGCCACTGGTCGAAGGAACTCCTGAAGTCCGAAGCTTCGATGCCGAGAATATCCGCCATCTCGCTCGACCAGCGGCTGGACTGGCGCGGAATGTCGCGGTCGAACACGCCCGACCTGCTCGCCGACAGCGCCAGCCGAAGCAGATCGGCAGACTCCTGCAGACGCTGCTCGTCGCGCTTCCGCTCGGTGATGTCCACCATGATGCCGTACGACCGGACTGGCTTTCCGTCCTCGTCTGCCACGACGTGGCCGCGCGCCTCCACCCAGCGAATCTCATCCCTCTGCGAGAAGATGCGGTACTCCGAGTTGAATTCCCCGCCCATCCTGGCTGCGGTTTGCAGCATCGCCTGCACGTAGTGAAGGTCTTCCGGATGAACCCGCCGCGCCCAACCCTCGTAACTGCTTTTGGTTCCCGGCTGATAGCCAAGCAGGTGGACCATCGCCTCATCCCACGTGACTTCGCCGGTGACGTAGTTCGTGTTCCACATCGCCATCTTGCCCACTTCAAGCGCAAGACGCAGCCGCGTCTCGCTCTGGGAAATCGACTGCTCCGCGCGCTTGCGGGTCGTAATGTCGCGGATCAGCAGGAACACATTCACCCGGTCAGAGCAGCAGGCGAAAGTCTCGTAGTAACAGGACGTATGGTGGCTGAACTCCTCGAAGCGCTCCGACCCCCCCGTTCTCGCCAGCTTGCCGAACTTTTCGATCCACGTGCGTTCCACATCCGGGAAGAGTTCGAGCGCGGTCTTGCCGGTGATGTCCGCGGCGCGCAGGCCCGTCTGCTGCTCGAATGCATGGTTGACTTCGAGGAAGCGGTAGTCGCAGGGTTCGCCCGCCGAGTCGTAGAGAATCTCGCACGCAGCGAAACCCTCGTCCATATTGGCGAGCAGGAGGCGCTGACGATCTGACACTTCGTTCAGTTGTTCCGTCGGGGGAGGTTCAGCGGATGACATGGGACGATCTCTGGCGGAAGTCCGGAAAAGTCGTTCATTCAGGGCTGCAAGCGATTCGACTACAAAGAAGACTAGTTTATTCGCTATTGAAATACGGGACAAGTTAATTGCGGTATATGTCGTTAGCCTCACTTAGGTTACACATCACAAAGATGCGCGCAAAACCAGCAACCACCGCCCTTTCCAGCGTCAATTCCGCGGCCCGGCCAGCAGCGCGCCAAGTGCCTGCTCAAGCTGCGCCGTCACCACCGCCGGATCGGCCTCTTCGCCCGGCGCGGGAATAATCTCGCCAACCCGCACCTCGACGTTGCCCGCATGAAACCACCGCCGAGTCGCAGCTTCAGCTTCAAATTCGTACAGCCCCACCAGCGCTATCGGCAGAATCGGCACCCGCGACTGCTGCGCCAGCAGCCCAATGCCGGGGCGAAACGGATTCATCCGGCCAATGCGGCTGCGCGTGCCCTCAGGAAAAATAAGCACCGAGTAGCCACGGTCCATCGCCTCGCCCGCATGCGCAAAGCTGCGGCGGAAGCCTCGCGCCCGCGGCAACGGAAAAACATTGAACAGCGCCGTCAGCAGCCAATATGCCGCCGGCGCCAGCGCATTCAAAAACCAGTTGCCCTGGTTGCGCCGCCCGCGAAAGTCCAGCAGCATCTCGCCCGACATAGCCGCCGCCACATGACGCCGCAGATGCGGCGGCAGCGCGTACAACACGAACGCGCCGTCATACGCGGTGATGTGGTTGGAGATGATAAGCAGGGGTTCAAGGTTCGAGGTTCGAGGTTCAAGCGGTGCGCTGTAGCTTACCCGCGGCGCAGCCAGCACCCAGACCAGCGGGCGCATCACGCACTCGATCCACACAACACGCAGAGCCTGAATCGGCCCAGACCACGGCCACCGCGGATACACATGCTCCCCATTCGCAGAGTGCAGGTTGTCACTGACAGGCCGCCTCAGTGCCGGACGACCCTCTTCGCCCATGCCACCAACTCCGTGACCGTCATTCTGACTCGAAGAGTCAGAATCTCCGTATTTGCTTTTCGGAGTAAGAGCGAGCTTCGGCCCCTCGAGTCCCTGCTCGCCCGCAGCCGATCCCGCAACCTGCAGCCCGCCACCCGAACCTTCCAGAAGCGCCCGCAGGTCCCCGACAGTAGACACAGCCGCAATCGCATCGTCATCCAACTCGACAGAGAAGCGCTGCTCCAGCGCCGACTGCAACTGCACCCGCCCCAGCGAATCAAGATGCAAATCTTCCGAGAGCCGCAGCGAATCCGAATCCGCCACTCCGCGTACGCCGTACCCCTCGAACCTCGAACCTCGAACCTCAAACCCGCCCCCCGTCACCTCCGCAATCACCGCCAGCAGCGAGTCGCGCACACTCACCGCCGCTCCCGCGCGATCGCCGCTGAGTTGCCCGCACGCCCACGCCGCAACCTCGCGCCGAATCAGCTTCCCCGTCGTCGTCAGCGGAAACGCAATCTCCGGCCAGCGCAGCACCCGCCGCACCTGCTGAAACTCCGCCAGCCCGCGATTCGCCGCATCCACCGCGACTTGCAACTCCGCGTCACGCAACGCAGTAATCACCACCGCCACCGGCTCCGGCCCAGCATTCAGATCGCACGCCACCACCACCACCGCGCGAATCCCCGGCTCCGCCATCAACGCCGACTCCAGATCGGCCGGATGAATATTCAGCCCCGCCGAAGTCACAATAACATCGCCCTTGCGCCCCAGAAACTTCAGCTCACCCGACTCACTCGCCGACGCAAGATCGCCCGTAGCCAGCCACTCGCCCTCGCGCTTGTGCATCGCGCCGCCCGACCACGTCGCGCCGGTAATCATGTCGCCGCGCACCAGAATTTCGCCATCGGCAGAGATCTGCACATCGCGCCCCGGCAGCGGCTTGCCGATCGAGCCCTGCTTAATATGGAAGGGGTGATTCAGCGTGACCAGCGCCGCCGTCTCCGTCATCCCATAGCCCTGAATCAGCGCGTAGCCGCTGCGGCTCCAGAAAGTTTCCAACTCTGCAGGCAGCGCCGCGCCGCCCGAGATCACCGCCCAGAACTTCCACCCCAGAGCCCGATGCACCCGTCTGTAGCGCCACCAGGTTTTCAGTATCGCGACCGCCGGATTCCCCTTTTTCGACCGCGCGCCCGCGACCTTCGGCGCGTCGATCTGCGCGGCAAGTTCCGGGAAGCGCACCAGCAGATGTGTTCGCAGCAGAGCCAGCACCCGCGGCACCGCAACCAGCACCGACACGCGCTCGCGTCGAATCAGTTCAATCAGCCGCGCCGGCTCAAACTCATCGCTGAAGTGAACCTCCGCGCCCAGCAGCGCCGGGCACCACAGCCCCATGAACTGCCCAAACACGTGGCTCAGCGGGAGCAGATGCAGAAAGCGCAGCGGCTGAAACGGCCGCGCATACTTCAGATACTTCTGCATCTCGTCCTCAATCGGCTCCAGCGACACCAGAATATTGCGATGCGTATGCACAATGCCGCGCGGCTCCGACGTAGTCCCCGACGTAAACACAATCTGGAACGGCGTCTGCAACTCAATCGCCTCGCTCGCCGCGAACAGCGGCTCAGCGGCGAGATGTTCGGCGAGACTGCTAAGTACGAGTTGCGGAGTTGCAGGTTGCAGGTTGCCAGTTGAGGATGGGGTGCCCCACATCTCGCTTTTGAGATGTGGGTCCAGCAAGCCGAGCAAATGCGCGTCCCCAACAACAAGCCTCGGCCCCACATCCCGAATCACCCTCGCAGCAAACTCCGCCGATCCCCCCGCATCCAGCGGCACCACAATCACGGCCCGCAGAACACATCCAAAGAAAGCCGCAATCCACTCCGCCGAGTTCGCGCCCCACAACACCACGCGCTCCCCCGGCGCAATCCCTCGCCGCTCCAGCTCCGCCGCAAACCGCCCCGCCAGCGTAGCCAGCTCCCCATACGTCGTCCGGTAGCTGCGATTCCCGCGATGCGCAACCACCGCCGTCTCCGCCGAATGCAGACGAAACTGGTCAACCAGAGTCCCAAGATGAGCTCGCATCGCATCTTGATAATAGTCGCGGCTCCCCCACGCAGCAGCCGATCAGGACACTTTACAAACTGCAACAGTCT
>CAWGGW010000010.1:0-100827 GCA_963822225.1 uncultured Acidobacteriaceae bacterium
TCTCGTCATTGA
This sequence comes from uncultured Acidobacteriaceae bacterium, assembly GCA_963822225.1. Taxonomy (GTDB): domain Bacteria; phylum Acidobacteriota; class Terriglobia; order Terriglobales; family Acidobacteriaceae; genus Edaphobacter. The sequence goes on from CAWGGW010000010.1 coordinate 13, forward strand.
GCAGCAGTGTTCGCTTTGACTGATAGATTCCGTCAGACGTCAAATCGCGCGGACCAAAGTAGCGCAGACGCAGACTCGAAGAAAACCTTTTGTAATCGTGCAGCGTAACGCCCGATGAAATCACCACCTTGACCGCCTCGGGCACAAGCTTTCCGCCCGGGCCGGCCTGTTGCCAATTCACGTTGCCGTCTGGGCTGCCATTTACGGTTAGCGGGACATTCAAGACGGACTGTGCAGCATCATCTGGATCAATTTGGGTAAATTGGGCGCGCGAGTCCGCGATGTCCAAATCTACGGCCAAATGTTCCGCCGGCGTGTAGTAGTTCGCCCATTCAAGGCCATAACGGTTGCTCGACTGTTCTGAGGCGACCGTGCCTCCGGTGTCGCCATCCTGCTCCAATTCGGAATTGCTGTGGAGATACCAGAGCGACAGGGTGCTTTGCAGATGTGGGACGGCCACAGAGCGCACGCCGACTTCCCCGCCTTTGGTCTGGACCAGGGGAGAGATTTTCGCGACAAGCGTATTGGGGTAAGGATTGTCCGGCGAAACCGGTTGCACTTGTTGCGTTGCACCGCGCCCGTCATTGCTGTGAAAACTAAATCCACCCTGCAGATAGATTTCGGTATTGGCCCACGGTCCGAAGATCAAACTTGCTTTCGGGCTGGGCAGAAACTTGCTGACCGAGCCGGAGTTTGCCGCGTTTACCGTGCTGGTGGTGCCGTCGGGCAAAGTAATAATGTCGGTCGGGTAAGCCAGGCTGGTGACGATGAATCTTTCGTCGTCGCCGCGCAGCGCAACGACCGAGCGAAATTTGCTTGTCCATTGGACTTTATTCTCCCAATAAGCACTGCCTATCGTGTCGGTGAAATTATCCCGCTCGGTCGTTGCGGGCAACGCAGGGCAGGTAGTGTTTGGAACTGTGGTAGTGGCAGTGGTGCCGTCAGGCAGGGTAACGACAAGAGTGATATCGGAGTTGGGGATGGTGACGCAGGCAGGACCACTGGCGCTGGCTGTCGGGAAAAAACTGGCGCCGGTGGCGGAATAATCAATTTTCGTCGTACGCACGCGATTTTCCGATCGGTAAAGACCGTTGTTGATCCAATCGTTGCGGACCTGCAGGCCGAACGTGTTGGACATCTTGCGGCCAAACCATGTGCTGAAAATCGTATGGCGTGCGTCAAAGCCGCCAACCCAGCGCCTGTCCTGCTGCTCGAACTGGTCGCCTTTGTTGTAGTCCACCAGGTAGTAAGTGAAATCAGAAAACAAATCCAGATCGTAATAAAACATATAGGCGGAGATCTTCGACTCAGAATCTGTGCCTTGGCGATGCCACTCACCCTGCAGGCTATAGCGCTGCGAGTGGCCACCGTCAGTCGGGTTCAGCGTGCCGAAGAAACCAACGAGAGGCTGAGCAGCGTCGGGGATTTGATCGCTCGAGTTCCACTTCCCGTGGTAAGCGCGAGCAGTGATGCTGAAGCCCTCTTCGTCATCGCCCTGGCTGTAGGTCATGATGCCGTTGATTTTGTTGTAAGCGTCGGGATGCACCCAAGGGCCGTTATAGTAATACTCTTCTCCGCCGTACAGCAGATTGCCTGGACCAAGCTTTTGCGATAGGCCGAAGACGGCTCGACCATAGGTGTACGAACCGCCCTCCACCTGGATGAAGTTCTGGGGAAGCGTCCGGAAGAATTCCACATGGGCCGCTCCGGCCGAGCTATAGTTGCCCACATCGGCGTAATAGGGGCCTTTCTCGAAATTCACGCGCTCGACAAACTCCGGGATGACGGTGTTCATATCCGAGTAGCCTTCCCCGTGCGCGTGCGATGGCAGGTTCAGCGGCATATCGTCGAGAAAAATGGCGAAATCTGTGCCGTGATCAAGATTGAAACCGCGAAGAAAATACTGGTTGGCTTTGCCGCCGCCGGCGTGTTGCGTGATGATGAGGCCGGGAACCGTCTCCAAAACCTCTCCCGAACGAAGGATCGGACGATCCTGGATTTCCGCTGCGCCGACAGTTCCCTGAGTGGCCGATTCGGCAATTCCGACCAGGTCGTCCTCTCTCCCCCGCACGTTTATGTTTGTGCTCACTGCGCCCACTACCAGAGAGATGCGCAGCGGGGCAGCCGTCCTGGTGGTCCCGATGGTGACAAGGTTTTCCTGAGTTTCGAAGCCGGGATTGGATACGACGAGTCGGTAAGCGCCCGGCGCCAGGCCAGAGATTATGAAGGAGCCCTTCGCGTCCGACTGAGTCGTTCTTTGTGCGGTTCCGTTCGCGCTTTGAACCTGCACAGTGGCCCCAACGATCAGCGCGCCAGAAGTGTCAACGACAGTCCCCGATAGCCGAGGCGCCTTGTCACTCGAGGCGACCTGAGTCTCCTCGTGCGCGGCCGCCGATGGTGGAGCAACCCTGATCGCTCCTGCACCCGAGGGTCCCGCCTCGATCCCGGAGATGCCGCCGCCTGTTGCTCCACGCATCGGCACGACTGCGAACAGAAGAAGCGCAACTACCGAAGTGAAGGGCCACTTCCGATGGCGGCGATTCGAAAACGTTGGCCTCGAAGCTGGCATGTCTGCATCCTGAGCGCTGGCCTGTCCATAAGCTTCAGAACAATCGAACGCCGATTTTCTATTTCTGGCCCAAGCCCACAGAAGATTTTCCAGGCAGGCTCGTGCCATGATTTTCAAAATCGTGCTACGCATTGCGCGAGGGAATCCCTGGCGCCCGTCCATGGTAATCCAGACATGAGGAGCGTAGTACAATTTTTAAATTCGTGTTACCTACCGGGCTTCGCGCCGAGGTTTATACTTGCGCCACAGCGAACGCGTCTGCAACGGAGGACCTGCCTATGCCCGGTCTCCTGCTTTCGATCCCCCGCTTCCCAACAATTGCTGCGCTCATCCTGCTGGCCACGCTCGCGACAGCGCCGGCGGACGCGCGCAATCCTGACCTCTCGAAGTATCCTCTGCGCGTGCATGTGCTTGAGTCAGACGGCGCGCACCGGACCCCGCGCATGAGTCCCGCGCAGTCGCTGGTGTGCGATCAGATTGAGGGCATGCTGGATGTGGTCAGCCCCAGCCAGGCCGGATTCATCTCGATCAGCGGCGTCTCCGGCGATCCGTGCCTGCTGCATCCGGAGATCGCTACCGAGAGCCTGCTGAATGTCGGTGACGACGACCCTGTCTTCTCCGGCGAGGGCCGCGGTGATCTGGTCTCCCCGCCGGCCTCGACCCTGGGCATGAGCTTCCAGTACGACGACTGCGCACGCGTGCGCGTCCATCCCGGATTCACCTCGCTGCCGGCGCGCTGGAAGAAGCCGGGCAGGAAGCTCGAAGTGTTAATTCCCTCCGACGATATTCCTGTGAACGACAAGCCGATGCCGCCGGTGCGCTGCTCGTTCAACGTGACCATGCACGACTTCGTCTACCTGCTGCTGCGCGACGGCAAGCTGGTGGAGGTGTCGCAGGATCTCTACCGGCAGAAGCCGGCGCTGCGCGTCTTCCTCAGCGGCCAGCCGGAGACCATCCAGCGGCGCCTCGAGCAGTACACCGTTCCCGCACACGCTGTGCAGTGAGCCGAAGCTGCGGGGCGATGACACTTATTGGTTACTTAATAGTCCGATTAATAACCATTGCATCTATCCGGCATCTCGCATCACAATAGCCGTACGTTTCTCGAAACCTGGATTTGGAGGGCACCAAATGCCGTCTGGTCAGGATTTTGACTTCGAAGGACTGTACGGGGTCACGGAACAACGGGCTCTCAACTTCTGGGCGTGCCATCTGCAGGACGCGATGGGAAACAACCGCTGGGCGCAGATTCGCGACTCAACCGGCGTTTACCTCGCAAGCGTAATGGGCCACTTCTGTCTGCAGCCGATCGACCGGAAAGAACTTCTTTCCGACGACTACAGCCCCGGCGAAGAGGAGTTCCGCCAGTTTGCGGACCTCACGCAGATCGCCGAGATGATGCTGCAGCAACTGACCAGCGCGAAGAATCCGCTGTGGATGGAATCGGCGGGTGCGCATATTCTGCTCTACGCGGGCTTCTTTCAGAGCCAGAATAGACATCGCCACAACATCGAGTTCTTCTCCTCACTGGGCCGCGAGTGCTACCTGATGGCCGCAGTAGGCAAGCGCGCGAAGATGATGAAGCTGATGGCTGCGGAGTTCGGGCAGTATCTCTTCCACCTCTCCACGCTGCACCGCAATCTGCAGGAGAACCGCTACCTGATCCGCACCGACAATTAGCTCACGGGCCAGATGGCGCGCGGAATCTGGGCGCGGCGTCAGTGTGTTCAGTCGCCGCAAAGCTCTTCGGCGAAGCGGTCGCGGTGGAGAAGCACAAGCCGGTCCACATCGTTCAGCAGCAGTGCGTAGACTCCGACCGCCAATGCCGCGAGCGGCGCGAAGATGGCCGCCGCAAGCCACGGGTTGTGGAAGTAGTGGCACAGCAGAGTCACCGGAAGCTGCAGCAGCATGCACCCCACCAAGACCGCGAGCACCAGCAGGCCGCTGGTCTTGCTCGCGGACGCGGGGCGCAGCTTGCGTGCCTGCGCGAGTGCGATCTTGCGCGGCGCCTGGATGGACCTCAAAGTGCCGAACGCCAGGTTCGAGAACAGGATGAAAACAATCCAGAACGCAGTGGATATCTGCGCGGAAAACGGAATCGGAGCGGCGGCCAGCACTGCGACGAGACACCACGCAAGCGTGCACTCGACCAGCAGTAGCGCGAGGCTGGCGATGTTCTTGGCCACGATGACATCGCGCAGCCGAATAGGCGAAAGCAGATAAAGCTGCACGCCGGCCGCGTCCGCGCCGAAGATGTTGTAGAGCGCAGCCATCGGTCCCATCAACGCGTAGCCGATCGCGCCCGGCAGCAGGTACGAAGGATGCCGCTCGAAGACTCCGCGGCTGAGGATGAATACGAAGATCAGCGGCGTCAGCAGGCTGACCACCATGCTGCCATTGCCGCGGATGTAAAGCCACTCTTTACGCAGGCACGCGGCGATGCCGGGAGAGAGCAACGATGGCGCATCGGGCTCTGCAACGGCCGCCGGCTGCGGCGCGGCAGCCCGAACAGTTGCGACGGCAGCCACGCCGCGCGCCGCGCCTTCGCTCAGATACTCGCCCAGGAATTGCTTGTGCAGACGCGCGGCGAAGCCCGCGAAGAACAGTCCGGTCCACACCAGCAGCGCCGCGAATTCAGCGATGCGTACTACTGCGTGTCCAGGCAGGATCGCACTGGCGGCATAACCAGGCGGAAACCATCGCAGTATGCGGTCCGAGCCGTTCAACAGGTTCAACACCCAGCTCTGGCCTGCGTGGTGGTGCGGGTGCGCGCCGATGTTGTGGTAGTTGATGAACTGGAAGCTTACGAAAAACATCGCCATCAGGATGCCGAAGATCTCGCGTGCACGCCGCGTAGCCAGCGCGCGCTCCAGCCACACGCCAATCATGCGCGAGATGAAGATGTTCATCGCCGCGTAAATCCCGAGCACCACCAGCGCGGAGGGAACCAGCGACACGTCCGCGATGCCGATGCCAACCACCGCGGACAGCAGTGCCAGGCAGCCGACGATCGTGCTCGGCGTCAGCAGACCAAGCAGCAGGCGCAGCAACAGGTAGCGGCCAAAGCGCAGCGGAAAACGCAGCAGCGACTGCGGATCGAAGCTGGACAACTGCGCCGCGACGCTGACTCCGTTGAGAGCGACGAACTGCCACAGAATGGCGACGGTTGCCAGCAGCATCGTCAGCGACTGCGGCTTATGCCGGCTGATCGCCAACCACGCGAAGAAGCCCGCGCCGACTGCGGGGCCGATCGCCATCATCCCAAAGACCGGCCACAGCAGCAGCCGCAGCACGATGGTCAGAATCAGTCCGCCAACCTTGCGATTGTCCGTCGAACGGCGGCGAAAGTTGTTGACGAACATGCGCCAGCGCAGCCACGCAATGGCGAGCAACTGCGTCGTCGCGGGAATCTCCGGCGTCGGAGTCAGCTCAGCCACGAGAGCTCCTGCTCGGGCGGGGCCGCTGCATGATTGCCGTCGCGATCCGCGCCGACAATCTCAAGAAATATCTGCTCCAGCGTCATCGGCGCGACCATTTGTGAAGCTTCTTCGCCCGGACGCGGCGGAGGATTCGAACGCGCGCGCAACTCTTCAATCGACCCCTGCGCCACCAGTTGCCCGCGGTGAATGATGCCGATGTGCGTACACAGCCGCTCGACAATCTCCAGCACATGCGACGTCAGGAAAATCGTGACGCCACGCGTGATCATCCTCTGCAGCATCGATTTCAGCGTGCCCGCAGCAATTGCATCGACGCCCTCAAACGGCTCGTCGAGGAACAGTACCTTCGGCCCGTGGATCACCGCCGCAGCCAGCGCCAGTTTTTTCTGCATGCCGTGCGAGAAGTCCGCGACCAGCTTCTTTTCTTCGTTGGCCAGGCTCATGAACTCCAGCAACTCGCCGGTACGTTGCAGCGTGGTCGCCTTATCCAGCCCATACATGCGGCCGACGAAGCGCAGATACTCGCTCGCAGTCAGCCGTCCGAACAGCGCCATACCCTCAGGCACCACGCCGATCTGACGCTTCAGCTCAGCAGAGTTTTCCGTAAGATCAGCGCCAAGAATGCGGATCTGCCCCGAGGTCGGCGCAAGCAGCCCGGTCAGCATCTTGATGGTCGTCGATTTGCCCGCGCCGTTTGGCCCCAGGAAGCCGAAGAACTGCCCGGCCTCCACCGTAAGGTTGACGCGGTCCACAGCGGTGAAGTCCCCAAAGCGTCGCGTAAGCGCGGTAGTTTCGATTGCGGCTGACATTGACGCCAATTGTAGCGGCAGCCGCCTGGAAACGGTTGTCGAGGCCGCCAAAGAAGTCACTCGTCGAATGGGAAGACACGCTTCCAGTCCTTCTTCATGCTGATGACGATCCAGGAATTTTTGGTCGCCCTCTGCAGCAGCGCTTCAGAGAACGTGCCGACCTGCGTGTCCGGAAGCCCTCTGGCTGGGCCATACGCGTATTCGCGTTTGGCATCGTCGTGCAGCACGAGCATCATCAGCCGCGCTCCTTCGCCTGCCTGCGTGTATTCCAGCATCTGGGCGTCGCCGGAGCTGAAGGTGCTATTTCCGGAGTTGCCAAACGCCGCGATCGGCCGCTTGCCGATAAACATGTTGATCCCGACCGGCTTGCCCGGACCGTCATCGATGAAAAACGGCTTCGGTTGACGCATCAACACCGGCTTGCCGCCCGTATCGTCGAAGGTTGTCACAATGCTCGAACCCACAACGTTTTCCGGCGGAACTCCGTACACTTTCTCGCTGTAGGCCCGCACAAACTCCTGCCCGCCGCCGGTGACGATGTACGTCCTGAAGCCGTTGGCGCGCAGATATTGCATCACCTCCAGCATGGGCTGATAGACGCACTCGGTATACAGCCTGTCAAAGCGCGGAGCCTTTGCCGTCGCGATCCAGGTCTTCACCAGGTCCGCGAATGCTTCGTTGCTCATCCCGCTATGCGTGGCGGCGACAATCCCCAGCCAGTCAGTCTCAGTGAACTTTCCCATCGCTGCACGGTCGCCTGCGAGGACTGACTTGAAGGGTTCCTTCTGCTTCCATTCCGGATGCGCCGGAGCCATTTCAGCGACGCGGGCAAGCGCGAATTGCGCCTGGCCATACAAGGGGTGTTCGGTCCACAGCGTCCCATCCTGATCGAAGGTCGCGATGCGGTCCTCCGGCTCGACATACTTGGAACTGGATCGGTCGGTTGTGGCGCGAACGAAGGCAACGACCGCGTCCCGCGAGGGTCCATCGTCCCAGGAGGGCAGGGGATCGGTCTGCGATTGGCTGGCCGCCATCGCAAAGCTCTCGCGCAGAACAACGACGGCCGCGCCGGCAGCAGAAACAAACGTCCGGCGGCTGAGGTTCCTTACTGTATCTTGCGGCGGAGTGATCTTCATGGCACCCCCTTCTCCGACGATACTAAGCAATTAAGCAAGAGGAAGGCCATTGTTCACGCATCGCTGGAATTCAATCGATGCGGCTCGATGGACAGGCAAAAGTCAGGCGCAGCAGGCGCGAGGACCACGCGCGATCTCATCGTATTTGTAAAACACCCCAATATTTTGGAGGGTTGCACCCCGGGCTTCACGGCAGTTGCCACCTTTCGTCCGGCAACATGTGGCTCTTCGAACCTTCAATAGGTTTGGCAGATAGATTGCCTTATCCATCGGCAACAATTACGATTTGCTACCGGATGGAGCGTGTTTATGACGTTGGAAGAGATACTGACCAAGGCTCAGAAGCTGAACGTAATAGCGCTGGCAGTCATGCTGATGGTGGTTATGTGTCTTTCCACGCTTCATCTTGGAGTCCTGGTCGCCGAAGAGATCTGGACACCGCCGCGATTCCTCATCCGGGTTCAGGGGCTGTTGGAAATCTTCGGCTACTTCCTGCTGGTACTCATCGGCGTCGAACTGATCGAAACGCTGAAGGCCTACCTGAAGAAGGACGTCATCCACGTGCGGGTCGTGCTCGAAGTTGCGCTGATCGCCATGGCGAGGAAGGTGATTATCGAGGAGCCGAACACGGTGGCCAGCACCACGCTGTACGGAATCGCCTCGCTGATCTTCGCGTTGGCCGTCGCCTCTTACTTCGAACACCAGACGAAACGCGAGCGGGAAAGCCTGAAAAAGCAGGAACCAGGAATATAAAACCCTCGCAACTCAGCGAGCCCAACAGCCATACCCCGCGGGTTGTCAGTTCAACGAGGGTTGTTTGCGGTCGTTAATATCGGTGAGTGTGCCAACCCACAGCGTGACATGGCAGGCGGAGTTGGTCACCGGCACAGCGTGGGCAAGGTGATTAAGATAGACGCCGTCGTAGCGGCGCAGGCGGTACACGCAGTCGAACACGCGTCGCTCATCCAGGGCGCAGGTCCACGCCTCGAAAGTACGCTTCAGATCTTCCGGGTGGATGAGGCTTAGCCACTTGGAAGCAATTTCCTCCGAAGAGGCCAGGCCCGTGTAGTCCAGGTAGCTCTGATTGCAGTACAGATGAACCCCGGAGGAATCGCAGGTCCATACCATCTGCGGCAGATTCTCCGAGAGCGTATAGAAGGGCTTTTCGCGATCGCGCAGTGCAGCCTCGGTACGATTGCGGCGGCTCAGGTCCGTGACGAAGCCGATATACTCCTCGGGATCATTATGGATCAAGGCGAGGCCGCAGAGGACAGGAATGCGGCTCCCATCTTTGCGGATGTATTCCTTCTCATACGGAGCGCAACTGCCTTGCTCAACCGCCTGCGTCAGACGCGAAAAACAGAGATCCTGATACTCCGGAGGGGTGATGCGGTCAAAACGAATCAGGCCGGCTTTCAAGTCCTCGCGGGTGTATCCAATCATGTGCAGAAACTCATCGTTCGCCGACGTCATTACGCCGGTACATTCCGCGATGGCGATGCCCATGCGTTCGGACTGGAGAAGCTTGCGAAAGTGCGGCTCGTACACAGCCTGCGCAAGCCGATGAAGACTCCGCTTTTCAAATCGCACTCGGCTGGACCATCTGCGGACTCTTCTCATCAATAAACTGCCTTTTAAAGAGGGAACGGGTGAAAAGAACGATACCAGCGGGCAAATCGGGCGTCAACGCAATAGCCGACCGGCGCGAGTTTCTTGGAATTAATTCCGCAAATAGGGAAATTGGCCGCCCGCGAAGACGGCTCCAAAGCCGGATTCTGCTTTAGGCCACCAAAGGTCTAAGTCGATACCTTCGTCCTATTGCCTTTCGCTCCTCGCGTCTGGCCTAATCACAATAGTTCGTGATGCACGTCGATCGGGGCCAGGAAACTCTCTTTGCGAAGGAGAACACGCCATGTCCGAACCTGCGACGGGATCTGCCGCTCCTAACCAACCGGAACAAAACAGAAATACACGCCCCTTAGCCGATCGTATCGTCGGCGTTGCCGTCGTTGCGATCACTCTCGCGGTGCTAGCCCTCCCCATAGCAAAGGCCGTGAGCACGGACGACAAGTACACGCTGAAATCGCCCAGCGGAATCGCGTTCTCCGACTTCAGAGGATACGAGGACTGGTCGGTCGTCTCCACCGCGCGCACCGATCAAATCCTCAAGGTAATCGTCGCCGATCCCAAGATGATCAAGGCCTACAAGGCCGGCATTCCCGTCAACGGTCAGCCCTTCCCCGAAGGCTCCAGGATCGTGAAGATTCAGTGGAAGCCGAAGAAGGACGCCGAAGCGCCTTTCGTCGTCGATGTTCCGGACGTCCTCGCCCAGGTCTTCGTCATGGAGAAAGACACTAAGCGGTTTCCCAAGAACGGCGGCGGCTGGGGATACGCAGTGTTCAACTACGACGCCGCATCGCACACCTTCTCGCCCGACGCCAAAAGCCTCCAGGACTGCGGAAACGCCTGCCATACGGCCGTGAAGGCGAAAGACTACATCTTCCACCCGTACCAGACGCGCTAGGGCTTCGTTGGACATCCGCAGCCGCATTCGGGTGTAACATCGATCAGTTTCCGAAGACCGACCTCCGTTGCCGCGAGGAGCTTATGAAGCTACGTCGATTGGCCGCCGTCACGGCTTTTGCAGTCGCGTTTCCACTTCTCTCGCAGCCGCCGCAGAATCAACTCCCCGTTAAAATTCCAGATCAGCCCCCCGCCAAACCAACCGTCGCGATCAAGCCGCTGGTGATTGGAAAGAAGACATTTCCAGCCCCGCCGCAGACGGCCGGCTGCTTCAAGCACATAACCGGCTCCACGTCGTGGACAGTCGTGTCCTGCCTCACCCCGGCCCAGAAGACGAATATCCCCCACCCCGACTCGCTTGGCATTCTGGCGCCGCAGCCTGGAACGTCGAATCCCATCAGTCCCCTCGGCGGCGCGATGGAGGTGAACGTCGTCGCGCTGGGCGGTGTACAAGATTCGATCAACGGACCGGGGATGTTCTCGCTGCAGTTAAACACCAACGGGTTCACCGGCAATGGCGACAAGCCCGGCGACATCAACTGGGTACAGTTCACCTACCAGCAGTTTTCGCCGACCGTGCTGCCAAACAATCCGACCATCCTCTGCATCTGGAGTATTGATCTGACGACGAGCAACTATTCCGGCACCGGGCCCGCCTGTATTGCGATCACGCTGCTGCGAAGCATGCAGACAGGCGATGTTGCCACGATTACCGGCAGCGTTTCCAACGGGCAACTACAACTTGGCGCGACCCTTCCCTGGGCCACCGGCAGCGGCCAGACCGATCCGGATGCGTTCCTCGTCACTTCGCCTGATTACCGCAACTTCGGCGGAACTCCGTGGTCCGAGGTGAGCGGCGGCATGCTGGGCTCGGGTGGTTTTTCGCAGGCTGCGCTCACAAGATCCTGCATTACCGCGACTCCGTCGATGTGGTATCAGACCCCACCGGCCGGGGGGACATTCCAAACCAATATTCTGTTCTCCGGCGTGACGGGAGAAAGTAATAACCTGACCAACTCCAATACGCCACTCGCTTCCTGCGCGGCCGATGGAGTTTGCAGCGCGTCTGCCCATGGCGTCTCGTCCGACTGGAACAAGACCGACGGCGTCAAGACCTGCTATCCCGCCGACGTCCCAGCAACTCCGCTCCCGAATCAAAACCAGATCACGGCCACCGAGGATGACAGCACCGTCTATACCGCGAACGGCAACCATATCCGCATGTGCAAGAACAACACGATGCTGATCGGGATCGACGTCGCCGATAGCCGCTTTCTCTGCTCAGACACCATGCCGCCGGCAAACAAACTGACAGTCGATACAGGCACAAAAGGCCTCTACATCTACAACGGCCTGTCAGGAGGGATTCGAGCACCCGTGCTGCATTCAGTGCATGTTTGCCCGGCAGGCTCGGCCATGGTCGGGTGGGATCAGGCGAAGGACCTGCTGCTGTGCGGCCAGATTCCTCCCAGCGGAAACGTGCCAGTGAACGCCACGCTCTTCGGAACGGATTCAGTAGACGGCCCGGGCGGCACGCAGGCCCCCGAACCGAATTACCCCAAGCAAAATCTGCACGCGTGCGACCCGAAAGGATCGGGCGATCCCGAAGCCGCAGTCGGTATCGACGTGACCAACAATGTCCTGGTGTGCCGCAACAGCATGTCGGTGGCAAGGCTCAACTGAACCTCGGGATCCCCTGGAGCTTTCGCGCGCCCATAGGAACTTCGCTGAACTTGCCGAACTCCCCATATTGAGGAGCCCGGCGCGGGTGCAACGATCATTTTGGCAAGGAAGCCAGCGGTGGTTTCTTCCACGCGCCGTTGATCACTGTCTCTCCAGGCATGTACACCCGGAAAATCGCATAGAAGGGACCGTCGGGAGCAGGAAGCCAATTGGATTCTTTGCCCGGCCCCGGGTTGGCGTTTGCGACGTAAAGCGTCAGCGAGCCGTCGGCGCCATACTTGTAGGAGTCAAGCGTAGTCGAGTTCAGCAGGTAGCGCTGCAGGGGGTTGGCTACCAGCAGTTGCGTCTTGCCGTCGTACATCGTCAACGACCAGAACGCTTTGGTGGGAGGCAGAGCCCCTTTATCGAAATGGAGTTCGTAGTTGGATTTCGACGCGTCAAGAGGCTGGTGCCCGCCATCGACAAAGTAACCGAAGTAGAGCGCGTCCTGCTTCGAATTACCGTAGAGACCAAGCTTGGCTCCAACGTAGCGGTAAACGTAGTTGCCCTTCAGAAACTCGCGGGAGCCGAACATGTCGCCGCTTGAAACGGCGTCGGCATTCACCTTCTCCACCACCGCCGCGAGATCGGCAGCCGAGTCCTTGATGCCATCGTTGATCGCTTGTTGTACTTCGGGTGAGAAATCGTTGAGGTCGAACTTCTGGTTCGGTCCAACGTGAATCTCGGCGAAGCGCGCGAGCAGATCGCTCTCCGTAGGGCTGGGCGGACAAAACTGAAACAGGAAGTTGACATACGGAAACACGTCCGCGCCCGTGGGCAACGCGCCGATTGTTGGCCACGAAACGGCTGCTGCAGCCGGCGGTGCCGCTTGTTTCAGGAACGCGCTGAGCGGCTGAGCACTATACCCGGCCTGGATCGCGTTCACCGCCGGCAGGTCCGCCGCGTTGAATAGCTGGGTGCGAAACAGCAGGTAGGCGAACTGCGTCTCGGCGCGGATAATGTCTTTTACTCCACCAGGCTTGTTGCCTTTCCAGCCGGGGCCGGCGATGAGGAACGTTCCCCCATCGTCGCCATACGCGCGAGTCCCAACGTACGCGAAGTTGTAGGTGTACAGGTCGATCATCTGGCCCGTGTAGTAGCGGTTGGGCTCGATCCTCGGCATGGTCACAACCATAGGCTCCGCGCGGAGATCCATCCATAAATACGAGTACGGCGTGTCGGAGTTAGGAGTGACGACGAACTTGTCCTCCGGAGTGGCCACCGATTTCGAGTTAGTCAGAGTGTTGAACGGAGCTCGGTAGTCTTTGTTCGCGGTGTCGATCGCCTGCTTATACATCGTCTGGTAATTGGCAGCCATGGGGAAGCCGTAGATAAAAGCTTCCTTGGCAATAGCCCGTGCATCGGCGGCAGATATATTCATCGAACCCTCCCTGATTGCGCGATTAGTATTCGTTTGCGAGCTTCCAGCCCACCAATTAAAACAGAATTCACGCAAACTCCGGTCGTCGGCAAATTAGATCGGTCCCGCCTGCCGCGCAAGTCGTCCGCCCCGAAATACTGGTGGCCCATGGATGTCTGTGAACCGTTGGGCGGTAATGTGCAGACAAATCTTGGCTTCTCCGATGCCGCAACCGGGGTATGATGGGATTCTCAATTATGGACACAAAGGCGGTCAGCAGGTCGCTCGGTCGAGCGGAGGCAACCGTCCGTAACGTGAACGATAACGGAGTCCCCCAGCAATGGACAGCGGAAGCGTCGAAGAGAGGTCACCCGGCCTTGAATTGGTTGAAGCGGTTACCGGCTTACATTCGGAGGAGCTGCTGCGCGCCGGTGAACGGAAGTATCGCACGCTGTTCGATTCAATCGACAATGCGATCACGGTGCTTGAAGTGCTCTACGACGATAGCGGGGTGGCCACCGACCTTCGCTTTGTTGAGTCCAATCAATTCTTCGAAAAGCAGACTGGCCTGACGAATCATCTCGGGAAGACCACGAGTGAATTGCTCCCAAACCTTGAGGACTCGTGTCTTCAGCACTATGCCAGCGTCGCCGAAACCGGCGAGCCGGTTCGATTTGAAAGCTATTCACACGATTTCCAACGTTGGATTAGTATTTTCGCTTCGCGCGTTGGCGGCGAAGGCAGCCGGCTGGTGAATGTGTTTTTTTACGACATCACTGAGCAGAAACAGGCTGAGGCGAATCTGCGGGAAAGCGAAGAGCGGCAAGCCTATCTCCTGAAGCTGAGCGATGCGCTGCGACCGCTTGCGAATCCGATCGACGTTCAGGGAGTGGCCAGCCGGCTGCTCGGGGAGCAGTTGCAGACAGACCGGGTCTTCTATTCCAAAATGGATGAAGCACAGGGTCAGCTTCTGGTTGAACGAGATTTTGTGCGAGAAGGTACGCCGAGCCTGGCAGGCTCCTATCCGCTCGAGGCCTTCGCCTGGATTGAAGGGTCGACGCAGACCGGCGAACCAACCGTGATCGACAATGTGCTGACGTCGCCGCTGATTCCGGATGCGAGCCGTGCGGTGATTTTGAGCACCAATGTAAAAGCCTTCACCTGCGTTCCGCTGCTCAAAAATGACCGGAGGGTCGCCGCACTCTGCGTGGCAGACATGGAGCCGCGGGTCTGGAAACCGGGAGAGATTGACCTGGTAAAGGAGACAGCGGAACGGACGTGGGCGGCGCTGGAGCGGGCCCGGGTGGAGACCGAACTGCGGGCAAGCGAGGAACGCCTTCGGCTCTTCCTTGAGAACGTTCGCGAGTACGCGCTTGTGCAATTGGACCGGGAGCTCCGGTTTACCAGCTGGAATTCGGGAGCGCAAAGGATCTTCGGGTACTCGTCGGAGGAGATGCTGGGAAAGCCGTTTTCGCTGCTGCTTTTGCCGGAGGATCGTGAAACCAGGATTCCGTGTACGGAGATTTTGAGCCCGGAAAGCTGCGGCCGCGACGAAGATTCGCGCTGCCTCGTTCAGAAGGATGGAACGCGAATATGGGTCCGGTGGGTGACCGAGCCGATTCGCAACAAGGACGGACAGGTTATAGGGTTGGCAAAGGTGCTGCACGACGAGACCGAACGGTTGAAGACGGAGGCCAGTCTGCGGCAGAGCGAGAAACTTGCGGTCGTCGGCCGGATGGCGAGTTCGATTGCCCATGAAATCAACAATCCGCTGGAAGCGGTGACGAACCTCATCTACTTGGCGCGCCAGGGTGTTATTTCGCCCGAGGTTGGCGAGATGCTGGAGCAGGCGGAACGCGAGTTGGCGCGCGTGAGCTACATCGCAACGGCGACGCTGAGCTTTCACCGTCAGACGGCGGAGCAGCATGTCGTGGATATCGAGGACATTCTCGAATCGGTGCTGGTGCTGCTCGAGGGGCGGTTGAAGTCAACGCAGGTCGCGGCCGAGCGCAGGTATAGCCGGCATCCTTCGATCAGATGCCAGGCGGTTGAGGTTCGGCAAGTGATTGCGAATCTTGTGAGCAACGCGATCGATGCGATGCTGAAGAACGCAGATGTAAAGCGGCTGGTCGTGCGCGTCCGGAAAGCGGCGGATCCGGTGACAGGGGAAGAGGGTGTCCGGGTAATGATCGCGGATTCGGGCGTGGGAATCCAGGAGTCGATGCGGAAGAATGTGTTTGAGCCGTTCTTCACGACGAAGTTGGCGACCGGAACCGGGTTAGGCCTGTGGCTCAGCTCGGAAACGGTGGTGAAGCATAACGGGACGCTGCGCTTCCGGAGCAGGACGGATGGAAGCTATCGCGGGACCGTGTTTTCACTCTTCTTGAAGGCGTAGAAGGCAGTTGAAAGCGTCCGCTATTGCGCCGTGGAAGAATTCCGCCGTTGGATGCAGCAAACATCGAGTGGGCGCGTGATCTTTGGACGGCTGCCCGATGAAAACATATGTCCTCCGTTGAATTTCAACCATAGGTGTGGTAGGAGATGTACAGGCAGGTTGATTTCCTGCGGCCCCGCAATACCATTCCCCGGCCTGATAACTCAATGGAAAGTAATTCCTTGCGAGGATTTCCTATGCGTGTTCCGCGCCTTGATGTCTCTCCGCTCGCGCTCTTTTGCGGACTGTCTCTCTTTCATGTGGTCCTCTTCGCCGGATGCGCCGGCTCGGTCAAATTCCCCGACAGCTCCTTGCCCTCAAGCGGCGTTGCTCTCCGAGGGACCGTGCACGGCGGTCAGCAAGTCGTCTCTGGCTCGGCCGTCTATCTGTTCGCCGCCGGGACCACCGGCTATAACTCCGCCGCGACCTCGTTGCTCAACACGTCGGATCCTGGAGTCAGCACCGACGGCCTGGGCCAGGGCTACGTTACTTCGGATGCGTCTGGAGCCTGGGCCATCACCGGCGATTACACCTGCCCCAGTGCCGGCGCGCTCGTCTATCTCGTCGTCTTTGGGGGCAACCCCGGTCTCATAGCGGGGACCAATAACAATGCCCTCGCGCTGCTCGCCGCGCTGGGCCCGTGCGGGTCGCTTACTCCAGCCACCTTCATCAATATCAACGAGGTCACCACCGTCGCCTCGGTCTACGCGCTCGCTCAGTTCGCCAACCCCACCTCCAGCAGCATCGCCACCAGCGCGACCAATGTCGTGGGCCTCACCAACGCCTTCGGCGCGGTCAACAACCTCGCCAATGTCACCACCGGACTGGCCAACGCCACCACCATCGCCAGCAACGGCACCGCCCCCCAGGCCACCCTCGATACCCTGGCCAATATCCTTTCCACCTGCGTCAACTCCACCGGCGCCACCAGCGCCTGCTCAACCCTCTTCTCGTACACCACGCCGACCGGCGGAACCGCCCCCACCAACACCGTGCAGGCGGCTCTCAACATCGCGCTGCACCCCCTCTCCAACGTTCCTGCGCTCTACGGCCTCGTCTCTGCGACGGGCCCCTTCCAGCCCACGCTGAGCACGGCACCTTACGACTGGACGGTCGCGATCTACTATCCCTTCTCCAACAACCTGTCCGGCACGCAAGCCAATCCCGCCATCGACAGCCAAGGCAATGTCTGGGGCGCGGAGTCCACTGGCGTCCTGAAGATGTCCAGCCTCGGCGTACCCGCCACCGGCTCGCCTTTCGCAGATTCTGTAGGGGTCGGCGCGGGCGCGGTCGATCTGAACGACAATTTCTATTTCTTCGTTGCTTTCTACCCGGAGCAGATCTACAAATACAGCCCTGCCGGAGTGCTCCTCACCAGCTTCGCGCCATACTCCTCGAACGCTAACCTTAACCCGTACGCGATCGCCATCGATTCCGGCAACAACCTCTGGACCACTGGCTTCTACAACTCCGTCTCCAAGTTCAACTCCAGCGGCATTCTTTACCCGGGGTTCCCCGTATCTGCCGGCGGTCCGGGATGCTGCGCATCGTCGGGTCTGGTTGTCGATTCCGCAGGCGACGCCATTAGCCCCTACTACGACGGCAGCGCCGGCCCGTATTCCGGGATCCTCAGCTTCAACAACGCCGGGACCCTGCTCTCCCCCGCCGCGGGATTTCAAATCGCATGCCCTGGAAGCACCACGACCTCAAGCGTCCCGAGTTCCGTTGCAATAGACCGCCAGGGTAACTACTGGATCGGCGGCAGCTTTGGCTTCTCTGCCTGCAGCACAACCAATCTGGTCAAGACCAGTCCGGCAGGCGCGGTCTTGGTCGACGCTGCAAACAACATTGCTGGCTATGGCCAGGCGATCGACGGGAATAACAATATTTGGTCGCTCTATGGTGGAGGGACGGGCATTCTCACTGAACTGGATACCAACGGAAACGTGTTGTCCAAGACCGTCGGGTCGGCTACGACGGGATCCATACTCAACTATTACGGGCAGGGTGATACCCAGTATACCGGCGTCTCCAGCCTCGCCATCGATGGTTCCGGTAACGTCTGGGAGGCGCACCGGTCCAGGCTTTATGAGTTCATAGGCCTCGCCCCCCCCGTCGTCACCCCCCTCGCCGCCGCGGCCGCCCAGAACGAGATCGGCACTCTCCCCTAAGCTACTCCGCCCCCGGCAATCTCGTGAGGACCGCTCTTGAATGGACCTATGGCAGCTTCCCACTTGGTCCTGGATCCTTCCCCGCGCCCTACACCGAAAAGCCAATTGAGTCGGCGGCACAATCGTTCGCCGAAAGTGATCTCCGTTATGCCTTGAAAGTCGCATAATCGGTAAGTTCAAGTTGACTTGATCGAGCGTACTCAAAATGATGGTGGCCCCGGAACTCGGCGAGGAGTCCCGGAGCCACGTCCCATGCAGACGGCCCGTAAGCCGGATTCTGTTTTAGACGATCATTCCTCTAGGCGGCACGTTACCGGGCCGCTCCAGCAACCTACCCGCAAGTTCCGGTTGGTGGAGTTTCCTCCACCTGAACTCTTCACCTTGACGCACCGGGCCGGTACGCGTTGCCGCCGAAGAGAAGCCTGCAACTCCCTGCCTATTTGGTCTTGCTCCGTGTGGGGTTTACCATGCGGCAGTCATTACTGACTGTCCGGTGCGCTCTTACCGCACCTTTTCACCCTTACCTGCAGCCCCTTTGAGAGAGACTGCCGGCGGTATATTCTCTGTTGCACTGGCCGTCTTTGCGCCTTGAAGCGCAAATCCCGGACGTTATCCGGCACACTGCCCTGCGGAGTCCGGACTTTCCTCCCCCGCTCGTCGGCGAACCGCGAGCGGCAGCGATCATCCAGCCGCCTGCAGTTTTAGTGTAGCGCGGATGCGCCAGGCGCGGCGCCCTCGCAGAAGTCAACCGCGATGGTCGTGCCTCCGCCGGACTTCGCCGTAAACGCCGCTCTCCCTGTCATCTACCCAGGTTCAATCCTTGCACTTTTTTTCATCTCATCGAAAAAACCCAATATATTGGAGGCACGGGATCGCTTTTGGAGGGAACCAGCGTCTAAATAACTCTGTCCGTTGGCGGTGGGTGACAGCCAAAAAACAACGAGGGAGGACGACGGAATGATAATTCCTGGAATGAACGATCTGCTGAAACAGCTCAGGGAACTTGAAGATCACGCGCGTGCCTACCGCCTGGGTCAGCAACGACAGATGGTGCCCCTGACGCAGGAAGAAGTGGATGTAGTCGAATCCTATCGCCGCTTTCTGGCCGAGGATTACGCCTAGACTGCTAGCCCGCCACGACGTGCAGCGAGAAAATCGCGCACACGATCGTGATCATGTCTTCCCCCACTGCGATCGGCCAGTCGGCGCATGCGTGGCGTTGGACCAGGTCGCGGCGAATCATATAGCCCGCGAACGCTCCAACCAGCGCGCAGGACGCGCCGAGCAAAATGCCTTCCATTTCAGGGCCTTGCATCGCTGTCGCACAGATGGCCCCGCCAAGCCCTCCCATAATCAGGCGCCCCGATAGGCCCAATGGCGCAGTGCGGGCCGGAGTCTTCGGCAACTTGTCGCTCACCAGCTCACCCAGTGCCAGCAACGTGAACGCGATGGCAACCCACAACCGCGCAGTCCACGCGGCCCAGGTACCGTCAACCGAGATTTGTCCGGCCCACGCGAACCAGCAGAGCAGCGCCATCGGCGTAAAACAGCGCAGACCCGTGGTAAAGCCCAGCAGCGGGATCGCAAGCAACCACGACAGCATTGAGACAATCATCAGGCCTTCTCCGTTCTTCGACGTGCGCTGGCTGGCCCGAGCGGCGATCTTCCGGCTGCATACGCTGCAACGCCGACGGGAAAGTGTCTCACGATTCCGCCCGATTTCGCCAGAAAAGCCTTACGCGGGAACGATTATGCCTCCGCATTGATACCTCTCTCCAACTAGCTCGCCGCGGGACGAGGCGGCACCGGCCGCGATTCCGCCGGAACATCCATCGCCGGCATCGTCCCGCGCATCCACTCCTGCGGCAGATAATTCACTCCCACACTCTCCAGCACATACCGCAGCGACTCGGTATAAATCTGATGCATCAACGGCCGCGGATTCCCCAGCGCCGGAGGCCGACTGATCTCGCCCAGCGGCACGCGATACATGCTGATCTTCTGCGCCTTGTCGTACTGAAACAGCTTCGGCGCCTCGGCCTCAATCAAGTCATAAGCCGCCGCCAGCTCCTTCATCTGCCTCGGATCGGTGGTCAGCTTCGCCGCCAGCCCACGCAGATACCGGAACCGCCACAGGCTCACGTCCAGCGTCGTATTGCAGATCGCGAAATTCTTGAACCATCCCAGCCGCGTCTCGACCTCGGCCGCCTGCTCTCGCGTCAGGTGCGGCTGCGCCTCATCGAACGCCGCGGCCATCTCGTCCAGCCGATGCAAACAGTCCGTCTGCTGTTTTTCCATTCTGGTTACATTTTCCAGCGTCGGCTCTAAATATGTAGCAAACTCAGGCACATAATATCGATTGGTGTACCGCAGCAGCACTTCCCGCCGCGCGATCGTGTTGGCAAAGTCTCCATTCGTAGCCGATCCATGCCCCAGCGGGCACCAGCACCAGGTCGCCGCGTCCTCGCTCGCGCGCGCAAACTTCACCATCGCCGGAGCAGCCGCGGCACCAAAATTCTGCGCCGCCCACTCATGCCACATCGTGTCCAGATTTACATTCACATTCCACGTCAGCTCGCGCCACGCGTAGATGCAGTTGTTGTTCAAAATATCCTTGAGCTCATCGAACTGCGGAGGCTGGCTCTCGCCGCCCGCATGCATCTGCGCGCCCCCATTCGACCCCACCAGCTCCAGCGCCTTCTTCATCGTCGCCGCCGTGTAGTTCACCGTCGACGCAGGAAAATACTGCCGCCCGATAAACTGCCCCGTCTGCTGATACTCCACCATCTCCACATGCGGCTTGCACTTGCCCAGCAGCGTAGTAAACCTCGCGTTCGGCTCGCAGTCCGAGTGATAGATCTTCGTCTGCATAATCAAATCCGCGGGCGTCTCCTTGATCACGCGCGCCCACAACTCCGGATGCGTCATCCCAAACTGCCCATACCCCGGCGCATGCACGTAGTTCGTCCCCAGCCAGTGCGGGCACCCCGACGACCACGTCCGCATATGCAGCTTGAATCCCAGCGGCGTCAGCAGCTTGTGATATCGCGACAGAAATTCATGCACCTCGTTGGGAAACTGATCCATCCCATTCGCCTTGCAGCGCGCGTCCTGGCAAAACGCCGAGTAGTTGTCCCAGAACGTCGCCGAAATCCCATCCGACCCGCACTGCTCCGCCCACTCCTTCACGTAGGCCTCCAGCACGCGCCATCCATCCGCATCGCTCGGACATAGCGCAGCCGACTCATGCGAGTGCTCCATCGCCACGCCCTTCGCATTCGGATACGTCTTCATCGTCGCCGCATACAGCGCCGGAGCCCACGTCGCAAAATTATTCCCATACGGCAGCAGCGCATACACCTCCACATCCGCGTCGTGGAACTCCTTCACCGTCGCCGCGTTCTTCGCCTTATGCGCAGCCCCGCTCGCAATCAGGCTCTTCCGGTCGGCCTCGCTCAGTGCCCATGCACCTCCGGCACCGCCTCCAGCGCAGGAGCCGCCGGCAGATTCGCAATAAAAAAATTCGCCCCAAAAATCGCCGCCTGCTCCGCCACCGGATAATCCGGATGCCAGGTGCAGTTCCGCAACGCAAACTCCGGCGTCCGCCGATAAGGCACAGTCGCAGCCTTCACCCAGTGATGCGGCTCTCCCGCCGCATACAGCAAACTCCGCGGCCGCGCGCCCATACACCACGATCCCGCCCGTGTAGGTCACCGTATATCCGTCCACCTTCGGCATGTCCGCCAGCAACAGAGCATGGGTGCCCAGGTCTCGCTTTTAGACCTGGGCCGGGACAGCGCCAGCACAATCGCCCCCGCCGCAGCCTTCGGCGCGCCATCGTAAGTCGCAATCGCCGACTCATCCAGCGTCAACTTCTTCGCCAGAATCCTCGCCGCGCTCGCAACCGCCGGATGCGCCCCCGCCGGAATCAGGATCTTCTCCGGCTTAACCACACCCACCGCCGCAAACATCTTACTCGGCGTCACCAGCGAAGCCGCCGCCCCCGCCGCGCCAGCCATCAGCAAAAATTCCCGCCGCGTAGTCGCCGGCTCACGGGCATCCATCCCACCCGCCCCTTTGTCATTCCGTAGCGAAGCGAAGGAATCTGCTTCTTGCATCCCACCCACCACATCCGCGCGCGCATCCACACCAGAGTCAGCCAAGGGAATCTCCTCATCACACTGCCAGCATGGTAGGTGGACGCGCCCGCATCAACACAAGACGCATCCGCCATACAAAATCCCAGCCGCCCGATGCTACACTTCTCTCCCCGGAGACAACCCATGAATCTCACCATCGCCAACGTGTCCACCCAGATCGCGCAGAAGGACTTCCGAGCCGCCGTCCGCGCCATCGCCAAGCAGGTCACGCAGCACTTCAAGCCCGAGTGGGGCTCCGGCGCCACGCTCAAAGCCATCGCCCTCCCGCTCGGCGCAAAGAAAGCGCCCATCCAACGCGACGCCGACGCCATCATCTATCTCGGCGACTCATCCGCCGATCCCAGCACCGGAGTCAAAGGCGCGCTCGGCTACCACGACACCAACAACAAGCGAATCCCCTACGGTTTCGTCTACCTCGACATCTGCGCGCAATCGAAGGAAGTCTGGACCTGCACCCTCTCGCACGAAGTCCTCGAACTGCTCGGCGACCCCGACGCCGTCCTCACCGTCTCCGGCCCGCGCCCCAAACACGCCTCCGGCCCCAAGCCCAAAAAAGTCGCCGGCACCGTCTACTACGACCTCGAGGTCTGCGACCCCACCCAGGGCGACCAATACAAAATCGACAAGGTCGTCGTCTCCAACTTCGTCGGCAAGCGCTACTTCGGAATGTCCGGCGGCAGCGGCAAAACCAACCACATGGGCCTTCCCCTGCGTCCGTTCGGCGTCCGCCCCAACGGCTACCTCCAATTCGAGCAGGGAAGCCGCGCCCACCAGATCTGGGGTCCCAGCGTCACTCCGGCCCAGAAAAAGGCCAAGCAGAAAACCAAATCAATCCGCCGCAACGGCCGCCGCATCTCCCGCCTCACCGGCAACTGAATGTTCAAAGATAGTCGCTCAATCTCGTCTGGCGGGTGCCCCATTCATGCAGTCTCATCGCATGACTGGGGTCCGCATCAATTCGGTCCGCGCGAAGTTACTCTCCAGCCGGCACGCCCTCGAAGCTCCCCGTGCCTCCGCGGTCATGGAACGTCCCGGTTATCTTGTTGCCCTGAACCACACCTTCGACACGTGGCCCATCGATGCGACCGCGAAACGTAAGAACCTCGCGCGTCTTCGTCTGGAAAACGATGTGTTGCTCGTTGATCGTTCCCTGGATTCCGCCCGACTGGTTCGGGCCTTTGAAGTGTCCTTTCACCTCGGAGCCCTGCTGCTCGATCTCGATGTACTTGGTCGAAGTCGAGCCGTTGGGGTCGTGGCAGTAAAAGTTCCACTTGCCGTTGGCGTTGGCCGGCCCCTGCTGCGAAGGCGGCTGCTGTGCCAGCGCGGCGAACGGCGCGGCAAAAAGAATCATAAGGCCGAGAGCAAAGGCTCTGCGAGAGATGCGTTTCATGGAAATCTCCTTTTTTGCGAGCAGCGACCGTACGCAATTCCATCGTGACTGCCCGGCGGTCTTCGCGGCTCGAGATACCCTCTTGTCCGCGTATTCCAGAAAAATTATGCGGCAGCACAGCAGTTAAATCACTATTTGTCATTACACGAGCGCTCCGTGCGGCACCACATGGTTCCGTCGTGTAACGGCCTCTATTTCCCTCGCAGGTCTGCGCCCGTATCCTCAGATTATCGGAAGGCAATATCAAGACGGGTCTGTTACCCGATAGAAGGGACGTTGCGACTATGAAAAATCTGCTGAGCCGCAGGGAGATGATGCAGGGCATCTTGGGAGTAGCCGCCGCCGGTGCGATCGGGCGCGCCGGAGACCTGTTTGCGCAGGCTGCGCGCGGAGGCCGCCCCACCGGCCAGGAGATGGGCGAGATGAACCGCATCGAGTACGCCTTTCGCCAGCAATACAGTGTGCCGGCAAACTCGATTGCCATATCCCGCAACGGTCAGTTTGTATACGACATCGCGCGCGGAATGGCGGATAAGCAGCACGCCCAGCAGGTACAGCAGTCGAGCCTGTTTCGCATCGCCAGCGTAACCAAGCCGATCACGTCGGTCACAATCTTCACCCTGATTGAGCAGGGCAAGCTGAACCTGAACGACAAGGTGTTTGGGCCGTCCGGCGTGCTCGGAACCAAGTATGGAAAGGGTTCCTACAAGCAATACGTCACCGACGTGACGGTCGACAACCTGCTGACGCACACGTCAGGCGGATGGCCGAATGACAATACCGACCCCATGTTCACCCACGACGGATGGGACCACCAGAAGCTGATCGAAGAGACGATTGAAAATCTGCCGCTTACCTATCCCCCCGGCCAGCACTGGGCTTATTCGAACTTCGGATACTGCGTCCTCGGCCGAGTGATCGAGGCCGTAACCGGGCAGCCGTACGACGCCTACGTGAAGGCAAATATCCTCGCTCCCTGCGGCATTACCGACATGCAGATCGCCGGCAACAAGGAGAGCCAGCGCGCCCCCAACGAAGTCGTGTACTACGGTCAGTTCGACGAGAACCCGTACGACATGAACGTCACCCGGATGGATTCGCACGGCGGATGGATTGCCACCTCGACGGACCTGGTGCAGTTTCTAAACCATGTGGCAGGCGCGCCCGGAATTCCCGCGCTGCTCAAGCCAGCGACCATAAGGCAGATGACCACTCCCGCGCCCGCGTACGACCAGAACGCGCAGGCAAAGTACGCGCGCGGATGGATGGTCAGGGACAATGGCGCGGGCAACTGGTGGCACAACGGCAGTCTGCCCGGAAGCACGACGATTATGGTGCGAACCTCCACGGGCATGTGCTGGGCTGCGCTGACCAACACGCGCACGCAGCCGTCCAACGAGATCGACGCCTCCCTCGACCAGACGTTGTGGAATATGGTGCGAAGCGTCCCGGAGTGGGGCGCGTAATCCTTCGCGCGCAGCGAACCGTCGCCGTGTTCGAAGTCTGAGCAGCTAGTTCGGCGAAGGCTGTTCCACGTGATCGATCACCAGCACATCCACCGGAGCCTTCGCCGGCTCCAGCTTCAATCCAATCTGTTCCTGAATCGCCGTAAATAATCCCGGCGGCGCGTCCGCATCCGTCGCCTGCGCTTCGTCCACCGTCCATTGCAGCTTGAAGTCGTAGCGCCCCTTCAGCCCTGTCCGGTCCACCACTGGCCGATCCACATGTGGCTGCAACATCAGCGCCAGATCGCTCATCGACACGTTGGTAAACTTCCTGATCTGCCGCCCATTGCCGCCCATGCCTTCGTTATCCGCCAATCCATTCGGATCGCCCTTGCTTGCGGCCATCTTTGGCCCGTCCTTTGCCACGGCAAGCGCAAACACCGGCATCTCCCGCTGCTCCAGGTGCGACTTCAGCCCAAACCGCCCCACCAGCACCTTCTGCACCAGGCCCTGGAACTGCTTCATGCTCGGTTGGCCATCCACATCCGGCACGCCGTCCACGTCGAAGCGCTCCGTCCCCACCCACTCCGGCGCACCCACAATCTGGCTCTTCTGCACGCCATAAGCCAGCCGCAACATCGCCTCCACCGTCTTGTTCCGGATCACAATGTGCCGCCCGCGCGTCGTCATCACGTCAGACTTCTCATCCGGATCGCCCGGCTTCACCGTCACCACCTCAAAGTCCGGGTCCGCATCCTTCGCCATCATCCCCGGCGTCCCCGACCCGCTCTGCGCCATTTCGCTCGCCCCTCCCCACACCGTCGCCGCGGCCAGCACCACAGCGCACCCAAACCTCGCCGTGCCCCTCCACCCCAATCGAAGCGCAAATTCGCCCATACCCACCTATACGCAAACCCTTCCCCCCCAGGGATCACCTATTTCCCACCAGCCCCACAAAACGACGCAATCCCCACCAACCCGAGTGCCCCAACCCACATCAGCCGGGCGCCGGGTGCCCGCACGCGCATGAGCGTTAACAACGCCGAACTCAAACGGAGCCGAGCGCGTCGAGATGGTCATAGAGCTCAGGAAGCAGATTGCGCTCGAACTGGAACTGGGTCGCCGTTTTCGGGAGCTTAGTTTCATCAATGTTTGCTGCAGTAACACCCCAAAAACACAGCTCGGAATTGCCGTTGTTAAGCTGTTCCGCCGTCACGTCGTGCTCCTTGATCCACTCCCAGATGAGCCTGCCGAGCCGGTCGTTGCTTGTGCTGCACTTCTCGTGATTTTTCCGGATGTACAAAATAAATTCGTCGTTTCCCATCTTAATTTTCGTACTCATCGTTCTCCGCTCCGTTATGGTTTTTCCCGAATTCCAAGCCAAACTCGCACGTCGAGTCAAAAACCATCTAACTCATTCACCCACAATGGAATAGGCGTGACATTTTAGTTATGTCCAAACCCATATACTAGAAATAGTGGGAAAATACGCGCTTCAGGGGGACGCGCGTCGACTACCGCAACTTATTGATTCGCGATATTTTATCCACAAGATATCTGGAATCAGTATTTTGCCGCCATCATTCCCGCCCGGAACACGCAACTAACTCATTCTGGATATTTTAGCAATAACTCGTTTGTAATGAATATTTTACCGATATGAAGAATCTATAAATTACTGATTCCGGATATTTTAGCTCGCCACCCATCAAAAAAAGAGAAATCCGTGTCGTCGGCAAACAAAAAGCGAAATACAATGGAGCAGCCACCCGCGGAGGACTCAATGGCCGTCCCCCAAACCGACCGCTTCGCCTTCCTCCACATCGACCTCAACTAGCTTCTTCGCGTCTGTCGAGCAGCAGCTCCACCCCGAATTCCGCAACCGCCCCCTCGCCGTCGTCCCCACCCTCGCCGACACCACCTGCTGCATCGCCGCCAGCTACGAAGCCAAGGCCCTCGGCATCAAAACCGGAACCCAGGTCGGCGAAGCCAAGCGCATCTGCCCCGAAATCGTCCTCATCGAAGGCAACCACGGCGTCTACGCCGAGTACTCCCACCACATCGCCCAGGCTGTCGACCGCTGCTGCCCCGTCGCCCACACCCCCTCCATCGACGAGATGGTCTGCGAGCTAATGGGCCGCGAGCAGGAACCGCCCCGCGCCCGCGCCATCGCCCTCAAAATCAAGCAGGCCATCAAGGACGACGTCGGCGAAACCCTGCGCTGCTCCATCGGCATGGCCCCCAACCGCTACCTCGCCAAGATCGCCAGCGACATGCAGAAGCCCGACGGCCTCATCGGCCTGCTGCCGAGCCAACTCCCCCGCGCCATCGCGCATCTCGAACTTCGCGATCTGCCCGGCGTCGGCGCCCGCACCGAAATCCGCCTCAACGCCAAGGGCATCACCACCATGCCGCAGCTCCTCGCCCTCGACCGCCCCGGCATGCACAAGCTCTGGGACTCCGTCTGGGGCGACCGCCTCTACCACTGGCTGCGCGGCGCCGAAACCGGCGACGACG
Organism: uncultured Acidobacteriaceae bacterium; assembly: GCA_963822225.1. GTDB lineage: Bacteria > Acidobacteriota > Terriglobia > Terriglobales > Acidobacteriaceae > Edaphobacter. The sequence goes on from CAWGGW010000010.1 coordinate 27,689, forward strand.
GCGCCCCCGTCGACTCCGGCATCCAGAAATCCCTCGGCCACTCCCACGTCATGGCCCCCGAACACCGCACCCCCGAAGGCGCCTGGGCCGTCGCCCACAAGCTCCTCCACAAAGCCGCCATGCGCCTCCGCATGGAGCACTTCTACACCGGCGCCATGCACGTCACCATCCGCTACCAGCTCACCCGCGAGCAGGCCGCCTGCAATCGCGAAGACCAAAAAACACTTCTCGGCATCCGCCACTCCGGCTGGGGCATGGAAGCCCGCTTCTCCCCCTGCCAGGACACGCTCACCCTGCTCAACATCCTGCGCGCACTCCTGGTCCAAACGTCCCGAAGGCCCCGAGTTCGCGCGCCCCTTCTTCGTCGGCGTCACCATGCACATCGCTCATCCCCGAGAGCGAATTCCAGGCCTCGCTCTTCGGCGATCCCGACAACCGCGCCGAACTCGCCGCCACCATGGACAAGCTCAACCTCAAATACGGCCACACCACGCTGCACTTCGCCGGCATGCTCCCCGCCCGCGAGTCCGCCCCCACCCGCATCGCCTTCACCCAGATCCCCGTCCAGTACGGCGTCGACTACATGTAACTAAAACAGTTGCAGGTTGCATGTTATCGGTTGTACGCTGCGCATTGTTCGAAATGTAAATGATCAAAAGAAGTTACATATTGAAGAGCCACGGAAGCGGAGAGGGGTAAATGAGCGATCACATACAACCTGCAACTGACAACCTGCAACCTGCAACTTCCCTCACTTCCCCAAATCCGCCTTGGCCAAACCTTCCAGCGTCGGCTGCGGATGCCCATCCACATCGAACACCACCACCTCATTCGCGCCCTGTTTCAGCCACGGCCCAGGGATGTACAGCGTCTTCTGCGGCCCAATCTTCCAGAAGCGCCCCATCGCGTGACCATTCACCCAAAGCTGCCCCTTGCCCAGATTGGAGGTATCCAGAAAAGTATCGCCCACTCGATCGACCGTAAACGTCCCGCGATAGAAGCAAGGCCCGCTGCACTCTGCCGTCTTGAACGCAATGTGCGACAGGTCCGCCATCGGCAGCGAGTAAATCTGCCAGTCGCTTACCGGCTCGCCGTTGACCGCGACGAACTGTCCAAGGCCCTTGCGCTCGCCACGCAACTGCTTCGAGTAGTTGATCCGTCCCATGTTCTCCACCAGGATGTCGAGATGCAGCAGTTGAGAGGTATATGCCGCGCCCGCCTGCGGCGCCGAAATCTTATCCTGCCCCAGCCGCCGGTCAATCGTGCCCGCCAGCTTGCCATCGAAGTAAACGCTCGCATAGTCATGCGGACTGTCCAGTACCAGCGCAGCCGTCTTGCCCTGGATCAGCTTCTTCGCCCGATACAGGATGAAGCCGTAAGCCTGCCCGACATCCTCCATCGTCAGCGGTGTCGCGCTGCTCGCAGCCGGCTTGGGCAGGTTATCCCACAGCGAAGCCGCCTCGGTCAGTTTGAACGGCGCAACCGCAATCGGAGCAGCGACCTCAGGCACCGCAGGCGGCGTAACCCCAGTAGCCTTCGCAATGATGTCGCGAAACACGAAGAACTTCGGCGTCGGCCGGCCGCTCTCGTCCAGCGCCGAATCGTAGTCGTAGCTGGTCACATCCGGCTCGTAGTTCTTCGTCAAGTCGCTGGAGTTCGCGCCGTTCATCCAGCCAAAATCGGTCCCGCCGTGGAACATATATATAGATACCGAGTAGCCCTGCTCCAGTTCCCACTTCAGGTTCGCAGCCTGAATCTCTGTGCTGGTATGCGCGTGCTCGCCGCCCCAGTGATCGAACCAGCCCGCCCAGAACTCGCTATTGAAGAATGGCCCATTCGGCCGCATCGTCTTCAACGTCGCAAAGCTCTTCTGCGCCTCATCCGGATGGTTGCCGTCGAAGTTGATGCCCACCGGCAGATCCGGCAGCGAGCCATTCGCGATCACGCCCGGTCCATCCGCCGTATAAAGTTGCGCCTTGGTGAACCCCGCCTCCACCAGCGCCTGGCGGTTCTGCTCCATGTAGGCGTGGTCGGCGCCGAACGAGCCGTACTCGTTCTCCACCTGCACCAGCACAATCGGCCCGCCGTTGCCCAGCCTGCAGCGGCGCAAGCTCCTGCCCCAACCGATGAATCCAGCGCGTCGCAGGATCCATGAACTTAGGGTCCGACGAGCGCACAAGGATGAAGGGAACCTTCAGCAGCCACGCCGGATAGCCGCCAAACTCCCACTCCGCGCACACATAGGGCCCCGGCCGCAGGATCACCCACAGACCTTCCTGCTGCGCCTCGCGGATGAACTCTGCCACATCGTTATTCCCGCTGAAGTCGTACTTGCCCGGCGTCTGCTCGTGCTCGTTCCAGAAGACGTAGGTCGTGATCGCGTTCAGGCCCATCGCCCGCGCCATCTTCAGCCTTGCCCGCCAGTACTCCCGCGGAATGCGCGGATAGTGCATCTCGCCGGAGATCACGCGAAACGGCTTGCCATCCAGCGTGAACTGGCTCCCGTCCACGCGAAACACATGCGGCTTGCCATCCGGCAAAGGCTGCGGCCCGGAAGCCACAGGCGCCTGCGAGAGCGCAACGGTTGCGAATCCGAAGACAGCAAGCAGAACGGGGGCGAACGGAAATACCTTACGCATCTTCACGCGAGAATCTTACCCCAGGGGAGTTGCGGTTGTTGGTTGTTAGTTGCTAGTTGCTGGTTGAAAGCGGCAACGACAACCGCCGGGCCCAACCAGCAACCAACAACTAACAACCTGCAACTGCCCCTACTGCACCACCATGATCTCCGCCTTCCAGAACGCGCCCTTGCCGCCGCCTGGATCGAGCACCGTCACCTGGCAGTCGTACTTGCCCGGCGCCAGCGAGCTGAGATCGACCGTGAAGTTAATCGGCGCGATCTGCAGCCTGGTATTCGGCAGGGGCGAGACCTCCACCGGCTGCGTCTCGTATACCTTCGTTCTGCCCCTGGTAGAAGCTGACGAAGGCGATCAGCGGCTGCGTCGTTGCGGGGCTGCGGTCGAGCAGCGACCGGAGTGGCCGGCACCGCAGCCAATCCCGCAGCGGCGTAGTCCCGCCGCGGCGAGGAGCCGTGATCGGAGCCTCGTACGCCTGCAGATACACGTACAGACTGCGTCCCTTGCTGAAGACCCGCGTGACGCTGGGGATCAGCTTGCTGCCGTTCTGGATCAGCGGGTCGGCTGCGATCTCCTTGGCCTGCTCCTTGCCTTTGCTGGCGTTGTAGATTGCGTCCGTCATCGGCGAGCGGTAGCCCGAGAGCACCACCGAGCTGATCGGCACGCGCTTCGTCTCCTTGTTCAGGTTCGGAATGACGAACGTGGTCTGGAACGTGCCGATGCGGCCCGTCTCGTCGTCGCGCGCAAGAATCTTGATCGTGTACTTGCCCGGCAGCAGGGTGTATCCGGACGAGTACTCGATCGGACTCTTGGCCAGCTGCTCGACGGTCTTGTCGCTCAGCTTGGCGTCGATGTGGTCGCGAATGTTGGTGACGGTCGTCCCGCCGTAGTCATCCTTGATCTCGCCGACGAAGTCGATCAGCGTATGCTCCGCGCCGCCTTTCTTGGCCAGCGCAAGCTCGCGTCCAGGGATCTTCACCATCAGCGGAACGAAGTACTCGGCCTTGTTCAGCTGGAAGTAGTTGATCTCCATCGCAATGGTCAGCTCAGTCCAGGGATCGCCCTGCATCAGCGCATCCTCAAGCTGGCGCTCCTTGTCCGCAGTGGTGTACTTGCCCCACTCCTTTTCGCCGAAGTAACCCTGGCGATAGTCGAGTGTTGCTTCTGTCGTCGGCGGGTTCACCGTGACCTTGACCTTGCGGAACTTGCCGTTCAGCGTGTGGTTCTGCGTGTAGTAGCCGATGATGTAGTAGTTCGAAACCGACTTCTGCGCGTTGCGGATGCCCTCGGTCAGGTCGTTCGAATCGAGCAGCGCCTTGCCGCCGGTATCGCCGGCCAGCGCGTACATCGTGTCCTGCGACTGCTCCAGCCGGGAGACCATCGCCATAGCCGCGCCGCCGGTATACATCGAAGCTCCGCCGGGAGAGCCGTGCGACGCATCGCCCATCGGACCGCCGGCGATCAGGCCGCGCGCGTCCACAGACCAGATCGCGACTCCAGCCTTGAGCGCCGCTTCTTCAGTCGCGTGCAGTTGTGCCTGGTTGTCCAGGCCGTTCAGCGTCATGCCGCTGGCGAAGTAGATCAACTCCTTCTTCTCGCTCAGACGCTCCAGCATCTCCGCCGCGGTTTGCAAAGCGGCAAGCTGGCGGTCGGTGGTAAAGATGTTGAACTCGCTGTCGTCCTGGCCGAAGGCCGAGCCAGTGTCGGCCGCGGCGTCGTCGGAGGAGGTGTCGTTGTCGCCCTGTCCCTCGCCGACTACCATCGTCTCCAGAATGCTGAGCAGACGGTTGCGGTCGGCGCTGAAGTCCTGCAGGATGTCGACCGACGCGCCGTTGTAGCGCAGGATGGCGACCAGGTCAGCCGAGGTCATCTGCGTGCGTACGAACTTTTCCGCCGCCGTGAGCGCGCGCAACTGGTCCGGCTTCGCCCATGGCCGACATGTCGAAGTAGAGCGCCAGCAGGCGGCGGTCCTTGTACTTCACTTCGCCCGGCGACTCGGCCGCGATCTGCTCGCGCGCCAAACGGTTGTAGATCTTGATGTCTTCCTGGCCGGTGGTCTGCGGCGGCAGAGGCTCAGCCGTCTCAGGCAGCGATTGCTCTTCGCAGATCTTCACTGCCTCAGGCGTGCCATCTTCCGTGACGGTGAAGTCTTTCGCCGTGAGGCCCTTGATCGGGTTGCCCTTCTTGTCCTTCACCACCACGGTCTCGATGATCAGGCGCGTCGTCACCGAGATGGTCGGCGCATCGCTGCCGGTGGCCGATTTGTTCGCCCCGGTTACTTGCGCGCCGGCGGACAACGTAAGCCCCATGCAAGCGGCAACAGCAAGGCCAACCGCCGACCGCCAACCACCAAAGATGTATCTCTGAACTCTCATAGCTTGATCCTTGAACCTTGCCTAGAACCTCATGCGGAACTGCAAAGATATCTGTCGCATTGCATTGGTATTCGCGGGCGCGCCAAAGCTGGTGTTGTTCTGAGCCCAATACGTATTCCAGCCGGTGTAGACGACGTGATTCAGCACATTGTTTGCGGCCAACTGCGCGTCCAGCGTGTACTTGTCGTGCAGCCGGAAGGTGCGGCTCATGGTCGCGTTCAGGCTGAACTGGTTCGGGCCCTCAATCGAATTGCGCCGCACGTCGCCCCACGTTCCAACCGGCGCGGCGAAAGCGGCCGCGTTCAGGCGATAACCCGCAGGCGCGCCATCATACGGCGACGACGCCACCGCATTCGGCCGAACGCTGCCCGTGATTCCAGTGCCCGACGTGATGCAGGTGCTGCAGATCACGGTCTCAGGAGTACCCGTTGCCGCGGTCAGCACGGTCGCGATGTTCCACTCTTTATAGAGTGCGCCCTTCCATCCGCTCATCATCGTCTTGCCGCCCAGCCCCATGCCGGTGGTGTACTGCGCGGTAAAGTTCAGCACGTTGCGCTGATCTGTGGTCGAAAGCGCACGCTGCAATTGCGGGTTCTGCCAATCCTGCGCGATTCCCGCGCCGTTCGTCACCGATCCCTGGCCGCTCAGCGAGTAGTCGTCGTCCATCGTCTTCGAGTAGGTGTACAGCAGGCGAGCCGTGAACCCGTTGCGCAACCGCCGTCGCAACTCGAAGCTGCCGGCCTCGCGCGTCGAGTTGCCATTCGATGTGCGGTAGCGATAGCCCGACGGCGCCGTGGTGCATGGAGCTGCACCCGTAGCCTGCGGCGGACAGCTGTTCGGCAGAATCTCCTGAACGCCGCGCGTTCCTTTGATGCCAAGATACGTCACCACCATCTGCAGCGAGTAAGGCAGGTCGCGTTGCACGGAGAGATTCCAGCTCTGCACGTAGCCAACCTTGAAGTGAGGATCGATGCCAAACGTATCCGGAGAAGTGGTAGAACAGAGCGGCGCAACGAAGGGGTTCGCCATATTGAACCCGCAGGCAGGACTGTTCGCGATGATCAGACTGGTGGACAACGGATACTGCTGCGCCATCCCGTAATAAGCCGATGCCTGGTATACCGAAGTGTCATTCGTGACGTCGTAGCCCGAACGGATCAGCAACGACGAACCAGAGATCGGCCGCCACGCAATACCGATACGAGGTTCCGGACGGCTGTAGTCCGGGAACACCAGCGACGTTGGATAGTGCGTGCCCGTCAGCGGCCCTACCGGATTGCTGGCTGTCACATACGTCTCCGTCGCAAAGCCCGGCGTGACATCCAGATTCACCAGCCGGTTCTTCGTCTCCGTCACGGGCGCGCCGTACTCCCAGCGCAGGCCAGCCGTGACACTGAACTCCGGATTTACGCGAAAGTCGTCCGTAATAAACAGATCGTAGGCGGACTGCCGCAGATACTTGTCCGCGTTGCCGTACGCGATCGCGCTGGTGTCCGGGATACCCAGCAGGAAGTTGGCGAAGTCCGACCCTCCCGCTCCCGCAACCGACTTCGTCGCCGTGCCAGTGAATCCGAGCGAGCCGTATGGATTCGACTGCGTCAGGTAGTTGTACTCCTGCCTGCGGAAGTCGCCGCCGAACTGGATGTTGTGGCGGAACTTGTTCCAGTAGAAGCTGACCGAGACCGCGTTCGTCTCCGTCCGGTTATAGGCGCTTACGCCATCGTTCAAGCCGGTGATGCCACTGGAAAAGCTCAGGGTCGGCGGACCCCAGAACGCAGGTGTCGTGCTCGCCCCGGTAATCTCGGCCGTCTGCTGAATATTGTTCCGGTTCGCGAAGAAGGGAATCAGCTGGTTGCGCTGACGGCTGAAGTTGTAGCTGAAGTTTCCGGAAAACCGCTGCGTGAAGCGATGATTCCACGTAGGGCTCAGGTTGAGCCCGAGATTGTTCTGCGTGTCCAGAAACCCGAAGACGTTGGGATTGCTGATGCGGGTGTCGTTGAAATTGAAGCGGCCGTAAAGATTGTTCTTGTTGCCGAGCTGCTTCTGCAGGCTGGCGCCAACCGAGTCCGAGTGGCTGCTGGTATTGAGAGGAACCTGGTAGTTGTACCCCAATGTGTTGCCGGAGATATTCGTCTGTTGTGGGTAAAGCGTCAGCAGCGTGGCCGCCTGATGGCTGACGCATCCGGCAGGAATGATGTTGCCAGCAAACACTGTCGCACTCCCGACGATTTGCGCGCAGGCAGGATTCAGGGCTGCAAGATTCGACGGCACCGTGATCGACGCGACGCTGGGTGAGGTCAGGTTCCAACTGCCGGCTCCGGGTCCGCTGGTGATCAGGCCCGTAGGAATGATCGCAGCTTGAGTCGCAACCGTATCGTTCAGCGAACGTGAGTAATTCACCTGGAAGTTCGGCCCGCGCGGCAGCAGGTGCGGAATCTTTATCGGGCCGCCAAAATTGAATCCGAACGCGACGTTGTTGTACTGCTGGTCCACCGGCGCCCCAGTCAGCGAGTATGGCTTTGCATCCAGCGCGGAGTTTTGCCACCGCAGAAAGAGATTGGTGTTGTACAGCGAGCGGCCGCCGTTGCGGTTGTTGCCGAACGCCTGGTTCATCGAGAACTGCGAGGTGGCCGCGTTGTTCACGCTGCCATTGATCAGGAAGCCGTCGTTGGCCTGCGCGGCAGTCGCGTCCTGCGCGGGCGCCGGCTCCGGACCCGCCGCAGCAGCCTGCGTGTTCGCCGCGCCCTTGGCCGGTGCAGCTCCATTCTTGCCTGCCGCTGCAGCCTTGCCAGCCGCACCCGCCGCGCGCTGTTGTAGCGGCAGACGGAGCTGACGGGACTGCTGCCGCAGCGACCTGTGTGGGATCCACCTTCACCGGCTTCGCATCTGCGCGAATCTGGTCCAGCGACATCAGCTTCAGCTCAAACGTGCCCACCGGGCCGCCGGGCGCGACCGCGATATCCTGCTTCAGCGGCGCGAAACCTGTCATCTCAATGGTCAGCGACCAGGTTCCGTCGGCGAGGTCGGCGAAGTAGAAGAGGCCCTGATCGTCGGAGATCGCGACCACCTTCTTGTTGCCCTGCGTCGCCGTTACCGTGACCGTCGATCCGGGAAGCGGCAGGCCGCCGAAGGTCACCTGGCCGCGGTACTCGGAAGCCCAGGCCGAGACTGCCAGGCAGGCAAATGCGCTCCACAACAGGAACCGCTTGAATACGCGCCGCAACAACATTGACCCTCCGTTACTTGCTCATCGTCCTCAGGTCGATCGCTAACCTTCGGGGCCCATGCGTACTTGCTCAGCACGCTCGCTGAAGAATACTGATGTGAGATACAACTGCCTGGCAATCGACACCGCGGGTAGAGAACCGTTCCTGTCGCCACGCGGCGAAATTGTTTCCCGGAGAATCGCTATCCGCAAATACGGATGAAACGGGGAGCCGGTTCCAGAAGAATCAAGGGCTAAGAGTGAATTCAGTTAAGAGACGTACTGGGTGCCATCTTCGTTCTCGCCGAAACGCATTTATTTTTGTGTGTTCTGTTACCGCTCATGTATTTGCAAATATCTCCCGGCATCGATTGACGGTCCCTCAGATACCTATGTAGCATACTATATTCATTGCCGTCCTTGATAAATCTTTCCAATGCCCGGCCGCGAATTACTCACCAGTTGTACGACGTTTATCGTATATCAACAGTTCGAGCCTTTCCAAGCTTCAACGTCCAACACCGCATATAGGTTAACCAAACACTTAGTTCTCCGATGGCTGCTCTACGCTCTCGATGACCTCGTATGCAGCACTGCTCTTACGAGGCTCCAACTTCAGTCCCAACTGCTGCTGCACTGCCGTAAAGAGGTCTGGTCCGGGGTCTCCCGCGTCCGGAACCGCCGAGGCTGCACTGGCAGGCCCTTGAGATTGGGCTGGCGTCCACTCCAGCTTGAAGTCGTACCTGCCGTCGAGTCCTGTGTGATTTTCAGTCGGGTGTGCACCCTTATCGTCCAATTCCCGCGCGATGTCGTCCATGGTTGCGTTGGTCGCTTGGATCGACCCAACGCGCGCGGTCACATGAGCGACGGTGTCGGCGCTCGTCGACCTCTTCAGCTTCAAGCCGCCCTTCGCAACCACCAACGCGTAGAGTGACATATCCCTGGTCTCGGTGCGAAGTTTTAGATGAAAGCGGTCGCTTAAGAGGCCCTGCAGCAACAGGTGGTTCAAGTTCTGCGATTCCTGCTGCGACAGATTCGCGCCTCCCACCGGCAAATCCGGCTTGGCGTCGATGTCGAAGCGCTTGAAAGCGGTCCACGTGGGGCCTCCGCCTAGCTGCTCATCATTCAGGTTGTAGGCAATTTTGATAAGCACCCTGACCGTCGCGTTGCGCGCTATGAAAGTTCCGCCAGGCAGAAACTTGATGCTCATTCCATTGCCCGAAGCTGGTCCGCTCGCCTTGATCGCGGACACTGCGAAGGCTGGCGACGACGCCTCCGCGCGCGCCGATGTCACTAGCGTACAAGCCGCGACACTTGCCAGCATTAACTTCATCGCTTGACTGGACATCCTTCAAAAACCTCGCAGTTCGTTTTCGGACGGCCGCTCCAGGGGATCAATCACCAGTGTTTCCATTGAGCTCTTCGTCGATTCCAATTCAAGCTAGTTCTCCGCCGGCCGTTCCACGTGATCGACCACGATCGTGTCGGTCACTCCAGTGCTCTTCACCATCTGCAGTCCCAGATTCTTCAATCCGTCATAGAACGACGGAGCATCGGACATGTCCATGATCTGCTGGGGCAGCGGGCCATACGGAATCGGCACGGTGAAGTTGTAGGCTCCATCCAGTCCGGTCTTGTCGATGACAACGCGGCCTGCGCGATTCGGTCCCGACAGGGAGTTCACCAGCTCTGCCATGGTCGTGTCCTGGCACACCAGCGTGAAGGGATCGAACCATGCCAGCACTTTGCCCGTCAGCACGCGCCCTCCAGGAGCCGTCACCGTGTCACCCGGGTGATATTCCGTCAGCTTCGGCCCATCCTTTCCTACGATCAAGTCGAACACTGGCTTCGGCTCTGTATCCTGATGCACTTTCAGCTTCAACGCATCGGCGAGTAGCGTTGCCATCATGGCGCGCTTGTCGGTCAGAGTCATCTGCTTCCACTCGGCGACATCTTCCGGCGCCACTTTTGCGGTGAACTCGTACAGATCCGTCTTCGCCCACTCCGGCTCACCCGAGATCGACACGTAGCCTTTGCGCGCGATGTGCGCAAACAGAATCAGCTTCTCGATCGGCACGCCGTGATACGCAATGAAGTCGCCCTCCACGGGAAGGTCAACCTTGCCGTTGCCCTGTTGCTGCGTGCGCCGGAACGACACCACGTCGAACGCGATCGGCTTCAGACCCTCAGTCACATGCGGCCCTTTGCCGGCTTGCTGTGCCGCCGTGCTATTCGGATCGGCGACCGCCTTGGATCGCGCGACGGTCTTGCCCTCGCTGATGTCCTTGTAGGTGGCCGCGATCTTGTCGTGGTCCGCGTTCACCACGGTGCCGTCCTTCAGAGTCACCTGCTCCACGAACGCGATGAAGTCCTTCACATCCGTGCGCACAGCTGCGTTCTGGCTTCCGAGCTGGAAGTTGTTATTCGTCCCGGCTCCGCCCTGCACCTTCTGGTCCTCACTCTGGTGAAATTCGAGAGTGCCGTTCGACAGCACGTAAGCCCAACCGATGCGCACCGAGACGATGTTCTGCACGCTCCGGCTGATCACCTGGACGCTCTGCAGCCAGTCGGTGGTGCCGTGGATCGCCAGCGTGATCTCCGCCGCATATCCCGGCTGGGGGAGATCGATGATGCCGGGCCCGTTGTTGTTCTTCCCGCGTGAATTCAGTTGCGCCTGTGGGAAGTGAAAGACCTGCGGCGGAGGCGCGGGCTGGCCTGCACCGGGCTCCTGCGCCACCAGCACCAACCTGGCGTTCTGGGTGTCGATGCTCGCGCCATCCACCGAGGGCTTCTCCGCGGAGTCGATGATGTAAGTCTTCAAGGGCACAGTGCGTGGTTCGAACTTCAATCCAAGGTCGTCCTCAACCTCCGCCATTGCAGAGTCGTCGTTGGGGCGCGGCTGGGTGAAGGTGAAGTTGTAGTAGCCCTTCAGTCCGGTCTCGTCAATCACAATGCGGTCCGCGCGGCTGCTTCCCGAGATCTGCCCGATTGCGTTGCTCATCGGCACAGCCACGCCGGTGCAGCTATTTCCGCTGCACAAAATCTGGCCCGAGACCGGTTTGCCGGGATTCTCTTTCATCTGCCGGATTACGGCTTCCATCGGATCGCCCTCCACCGGATCGGGCGCGGGGACCTCCTTCATATGCGCACCGCCCTTCGCCTGAACCAGCGCATAGACAGGTGTCGGTTGCGTCTCGATCCTCAGCTTGAGGTTGAATCTGTCGGCCAGCAGCCGCCGAATCGTGGGCCGCACCCGATCCATCCGCTGCGCGTCCGTCAGCTTGTCCCAGCCCACCATGTACGCGCCATCGACCTTGGCGTTGATGTCGAAGGAATCGGTTTGCGCCCACTTTGGGCCGCCGCTGACGCGCCCCTTTCCCGGTGCGTGGATATAGGCGATCCATATCAAAGCGCTCAGAGACTCGGCGGATGCGGTGAATCGTCCGGATGCGTCCAGGCGAGCGCCAAACCAGTGGCGGCCGTCGTCGCGGTTCGCGGGACGGATGGTTGCCACCTCGAACTCCGGCCCGATCTCTTCGTCGCTATCGTTCCCCGCCGCACCCTGCGCTTGAATCGCCGACAGGTCGTCTGGGTTTAGCGCTGCGATCTCTCCCGTGAACGGCCGTTCCTCCAACGCGAGCATCGCGTGGGCCGCCGTCAGGAAGGGCTTGGGCGTCGCATCTACGGCCGCCAGCATCAGCCTGTGCGCGGCCTGCGCCTGCCCCAGAACAATCGGCACTGCCGCAACCAGCAGCGCGGATGCGGCCAGCAGGATCTTCTTGCCCAGCGTGAGCTTGTGGGCCACGCGTTCGGTCATGATCTCTACGACGCGCTTCTTCAGGTCCGCGCCGGTCACGCCCGCAACGCACTCCAGCGGAGACTGGACGCAGAACTCGCACACTTTCAAGATGCTCTCCGCGTATACCTGTGGCTGCGCGCAGAACGCGAGCACCTCTTCATCGCATGCGCGCTCACGCTCCTCCACCAGTCGCGCGCCCATCCACCACACCATGGGGTGAAACCAGAACACTGCTTGAACGAACATGTGAATTGCCGCTGTGAGGTTGTCGCGACGGCGCACGTGGCATACCTCGTGCGCCATCACCGCCTCAAGGTGTTTGTCGTCGAGCCGAGCCGAGATGCCAGCGGGCCACGCTAGCACCGGGCGCAGAATTCCAAACACTCCGGGCTCCATGGCTCCCGCTGACGCGCGCAACTCGATCGGACTTCGTAGTCCGACACCACCCTCGGCGCATCGCAGTGCGGCTACCTCGCGGCCTTCGCACAAAGGCGACGCGGCACTCATTGTGCGCGCGACGCGCAACCAGCGCTTGCCCCACACCACCAATACGGCAATGAACCCGGCGAGCCAGACCACGCCACCGATCAGCGGAATCATGGGCGTTACCCGTGCCACAAATCCGGGTGCCCCAGATTCGACCCTGAGTTTTTCAAAGGGTCGACTCTGGGGTGTGGTCGTGCTCCCATCTCTAGTTGCTTCGGTCGCACTCGCCGGTGTTACCGCATGCCGAGCCCAGTTCGTCTTCACCGACGCAGGCCGGACCGCCCCGCCGAACGGCTCACTGAAGTTCTCCACCTCAACGTACATCGGCACGTTCGCCGGGGCGGCCGCGGCACGCGGCTTCACAAAGTGGCTCGCGATTCCCGCCAGCAGCGCAAACGGCAGCAGCAACTTCGCCGACGCGGCCATCCATATCCAATAGCGTGCCTGTGCATGGTTTTTCTTCAACGCCAGCGTCAGGCCGGCGGCGATCGCAGCAAAGGCCGTCGACTGCCACAGATGATTCGCGAGCGCCGGCGCCAAGTGCCGCAACGCCGCTTCGACCCCCGCCCAGTTCATCAGTCCCGTCATGCGCGCTCCATTCCCGCCGACTCGCTGATTCGCTAACTCGCTGACTCGCTCGCTTTACTCATCTTGCGCAGCGTCTTCTCGGCTTCCTTCACATCCTCCAGCGTCAGCTTGCCCGACTCGATCAGGTGGGCCATTACCGGCTGCGTTCGGCCGCCAAACAGCGACAGGAGGTCATCCACCAATCTTCGCTGCGCTGCATTGCGCGAAACCGCCGCCGCAAAGATGTGGAAGTTGCCCACCTTCTTCACCCGACGAACCACGCCTTTCGCCTCCAGGCGGTACACGGTCGTCTGCACGGTCGTATATGCGGGCCGGCCCTTCTCGGGAAAGGCCTCCTGGACCTCGCGAATGGACGCTTCGCTCTTAGTCCACAACGTCTCCATGATCTGCAGTTCCAGTTTGGTCAACTTAGGTCCGGCCATCGCGTTCCAGTCCCTCCTGTCCATCTACTATGCGTGTACGAGACGCTACCACAGCCGTAAGACGTCGTGCAACTCGTGGTCCCTCCGCACCTCTGGAGTCTGACTATTTAGTCCGTCGCCCTGACCTTCGCCGGCAGCACAAACCCCGGCACCGTCAACTCCGCCCGCGTCCGGTCCAGCAGGTGATACTGCGTCAGCGTCAGCGGCGTGCCTGCGCAGATGTGCCATCCTTTCGCGGGCTCGTCCTCCGACCCCGAACTCCGGAACCACATAAACGGAGTCCGCACCGAGATCAGGCTGAAGTTCATTCCCGTCTGCGGATCGAGCCACGAGTAGCCCTCATGGACCGCATCGGCCTGCGGCGCGCCATCCTCGCACGCGCCCTTCCACCACGTCGCCGCAATGTAAGTCGGCTGCGGCATGCTGATGGCCGACCGGCATTGCAGCGCGGTCACGCCCCAACGCTGCGCCTGGCAGAATCCAATCCCCGGCACCGCGGCATCGCCTGCCGGAAAAGTCGTGTGCGTCACCATGCCCGCCTGGTAGCGGCTCAGCGCAAACTCGATCCCCAGTGTCACCGGCCCAGTCTTGAACCGGTCGTAAACGTCAGGCGGGATGATCAACTCAATCCTTGGCTGGTGCACTCCGGGAACAATGCGGTCGCGCGTAACCTGCCACGGCGAAGTCCATGCAGCGCCATTGGCTGCCGTAAACGTGAATCTGAAGTCGTCCGTAAACACGGCGTAGCCATTCGCAACATCGGAGAACTTCAGCGGCAGCACCATGTAGTCCTGGCCCGCCCATGATCGAGTCTGCACCGGATCTTCCGCGGTCGGCACAATCATTGCCCCGCTGGTGGCTCGCGAGAACGAGATGCTCACGGGAGCAGACGTCCCCGCCTGCGGCCATGGATACGCCTTGTCCACCAGCGACGGCCGACTGTACGCCCACACCGATCCCGCCAGCAGAATCGGCAGCGCAATGAGCACTCCGCGCGTGATCCAGGTCCGCCGCGTCGCATACTGCAGCGCGATCGCAACCGCGCATCCCGCAAGCAGCAGCGGAAAGAGCACCTGATTGGTATAGGGATTGTAGGGCGAGGGCTTGCCCGAACCCTGAAACCAGAGGAACGCGTAGAGCAGAACCAGGCAGCCCAGCGTCGTCATCACCAATCGCGCAAACGTCGAAGTCACCGCCGCCATAGACCACACTGGAAGAAAGATGAGCATGCCTGCCAACAGCACGCATGGACAGCAGCCCCGGCAGAAACGCCAGCGGATTGAAGCCCGCCTCCGCCAGCAGCAGCGACTGCGACAGCAGGTACGGCACCCCAAGCCACACCGCCGCAAACAGAGCCTTCGCCGCCAGCAGCTTCTTCCACTCATATGGCCGCGTAATCCAGAACTGGCGATCGCCCACCAGCGTCTCCGCATGCACCACACGCGCGATCAGCAGCCACCAACTCGTCCCCATCAGCAACGCCAGCAAGCCGATGAAAAACCCGATGCGATTGCGCATCCCCGGGTCGCGGAAGACCCTCCAGTCATTCGCATCCACCACAGCGAACGCGAACATCAGCGCCACCGTGATCAGGATCTCCAGCCAGAACCGCCGCGTGTCTTTCCTGAAGATGTTCAGAACCTGCGTCATCGTTCCCTCCCCACGCCGGCCATCTCGCGCGCTGCCTCGTTCCGCCCCGACTTCGCAATCGCCAGGAAGATCGCCCGCAGCGGCATCGCCTCGCACTCCACGTCGCGCGCGCCAGCAAACACGCGCATCGCCTCGCGCTCGCTTCGCTCGCCCGCATACTCGCTATGGATGAAGCGCGCCACGCAATCCGCCGTCTCCGGCAACAGCCACGCCGCGGGCAAATCCTGCGGCAGCGGCCCCGGCGCATCCAGCGTCACCGTCACCTCGCGGAAGCGGTCCGACAGCACCGTCATCTCCTCCGAAAAAAGCATCCGCCCGTGCTCCAGAAACCCCACATGGCTCGCGAAGCTCTCAATCTCCGCCAGATCGTGCGACGACAGAAAGATCGTCGTCTCCGGCGCGCGCTCCAGCAGGCTCTCAATCAACTCATCCCGCACCAGCGGATCAAGTCCCGTAAACGGCTCATCCAACACCAGCAGCTTTGGCCGATACGCCAGCGACCCCGCAAACGCCGCCTTCATCCGCATGCCGCGCGACAGGTGCTTCAGCTTGCGATCACGCGGTAAATCGAACTGCCCCACTAATTGTCTTTCCAGCTCCTTGTCCCACGTGGGATAAAACGGCCGCAGAAAATCCAGCATCGACCCCACCGTCATCTCGTCCGGCAAATCCTGGTTCTCCGACACATACCCAATCCGATTGAAGTCCGCGCCCGCAAGCTTCGCTGATTCGCGCCCCAACATCGTCGCTGAGCCTGACGTGGCCCGCAGAATATTCATCAGCAGCTTGATCATCGTGGTCTTGCCTGCGCCGTTCGCACCCACCAGCGCATAGATCGCGCCCTCCGGCACTGCCAGGTCGATGCCGCGCAGCACCTCGGTCCGGCCAAACTTCTTCACCAGCCCATACGTGACGATCGTAGGATTCATCGAGCTCATCGGAATCTGCCTCCTCCATCTTTCCCATCCTTCGCCTCGTCGTCGCCGCCCAGCCGCGACCAGTGCGCCGCAATCGACGCCAGCATCTCCTCGCGCCCGATGCCCAGCCGCTTCGCCTCCACCACCAGCTCTTCAATCTCATGTCCGAGCAGTTGGGTCCGCTCCTTGCGCGTCGAATCAGGCAGCGCAGCCACCACCGTGCCAATCCCCGGCCGCGTCTCCAGCAGCCCTTCGCTCACCAGGTGCGCCACAATCTTGTGCGCCGTATTCGGATTGATCTTCAGCTCTTTACTCAGCGCCCGCACCGAAGGAAACGCATCCCCCGGCCGCATCTGCCCGGAGATCATCGCCTTCTTCGCCGCATACACAATCTGCTCGAAGAGAGAAATGCCATTGCGAAATTGGACCCTGAACGGAATCACAGCTGTACTATAACACCTAGTACACCATCACGGGCAAAATTATTTGCCACCCCCATTTCCGGGTGTCCCACGTTCGCAAAGCGACCGTGGGGTTACTCTCTTTCACTTGCTGGCTACCGTTGAGGCCAGAAAATCAGCAGCAGAATCCCGCCGAGCCAGATCGCAGACCAGACCACAAACGCGCGGCTCCTGCCGAAGCACGACGCTCGCCCGAACGGCGTCCGCCAACTGCCAGCCGGGCGCAGTTCCCTGCCCATCGTCTTCAACTGCATCATCCCGCGAAGCATCACGATCATCCCGT
The DNA here is from genome assembly GCA_963822225.1 of uncultured Acidobacteriaceae bacterium. Lineage (GTDB taxonomy): Bacteria > Acidobacteriota > Terriglobia > Terriglobales > Acidobacteriaceae > Edaphobacter. The sequence continues at coordinate 44,511 of CAWGGW010000010.1, forward strand.
ATCCCCACACCGCCAAAGAGCATGCCAGCACCAGCCAGCGCCACATCGGAGCAGGATGGACCGGCAACAATCCGTGCAACACCGCAACTCCCAGCAGAATGACCAGATTGAACCATTGGAAGAGAATCCCGATCAACCGGATCCAGAAACGCCTGTAAAGTTCCTGAAGGTGGAAGTGTTCCTCGGGTCGTTCCGCCGGCAGAGGCCAGCTCACACGAACCATCGCCATCTTGCCGGGAATCGTTCCCAGCGCCACCCAACTCAGAATAGTCGCGCTTCGCCAGTCGAAATGCCTTCCTCCGTGCAGCAACAGCCACCAACTCAGGGCAAGCAGGGCCACTGCCAGCGCCTCCATCGGCCACGAAATGTAGTCGCCCATCCGCCGCGACTCCAACGCCACAGCCACCGGCCGCACCGGCGGATTCGTTCCCAGCTTGTGCCGCGTCCACGCCTGAAAGCCGAACATCGCCGGCACAAACACCAGCGCAAACCCTCCCGCCCACGTAGGCGTCATCTCCCACCGCCGCGTCGCGACGATCGCCGCCAGCGCCACCGCCGCAAACACCGTACAGCGCCGCAACCATCGCATGGAAACCCGCCATCCAGCTTCGCCCGGCCCTTCATAAAATCCCGCCGGAACCTCGACGCCCAAAGAAGTAACCCGGCCCGTTCTGCAGCGGCAGATTCCACAACTGTTTCACCAGCACGTACACCAGCACCGGCACCAGCACACAAATGATGAAGATATAGACTCCAACTACGCTCGGTGCACTCATCGAGTGCCCCCTTTCTCCTGCAACAGCTCAAGCTCTCCCCGCACCGCATCCAGAATTTCCGCCTCGCTCATTCCACCCAGCACCAGGTGGGTCAGCGCCGTGCGCAACGGTTTCTGCAACTCGACGCGATCCACCGTCCGCGTGTTGCGCGCGGCGATCACCGCGCCCGCCCCGTGCCGCACCGTCGCAAACCCCTCATCCTGAAGCTGCCGGTACGCCACCGCGACGGTGTTCAGATTTACTCCCAGGTCGCCAGCCACCTGCCGCACCGAAGGCAGCGTCATCCCTTCCCGCAGATCCCCCCGCGCGATCAATTGCTTGATCCCATCCGCAATTTGCTGATAGATAGGCCGCTTATCGTCTTGGTGAAGTGTGAGGAACATGACTACCTTGTCTGTCTAGTGTATGTATACACCATACAATTTGGCGACGTCAACAAGATAATTTCAGCCTTACTACTCCCACCTCGAACCTTGAATCCCGAAGCCCGACCTGTTACTCTATATTCGTAATATCGAATATACGCATTTAGTGGAGCACTATGCAGGACTCTCTCCGCCGCTTCAAAGCCGACATCTTTCAGGCCCTCGCCCACCCCACCCGCCTCGCCATCATCGAGCAGCTCGAACACGGTGAGCTCTCCGCCGGCGAGCTGCAGGAAAAACTCAAAATCGAGCAGGCCAATCTCTCCCAGCACCTCGCCGTCCTGCGCGCCAAGCAGCTCGTCGTCAACCGCAAGTCCGGCAACCAGGTCTTCTACTCCGTCCGCGACCCGATCATCCTCAAAGTTCTCGCCCTGATGCGCCGCTACTTCTACACCCATCTGCAGGAAGCCATGGACCTGCTGGGCGAGATGGATCAGAAAGCGCAGAAGACCGAGGCCCGCTCTTGAGCCTCTTGTCTCATCCGCTGCAGTCGCTCCTGGCGGTCATCGTCGCCTGGAACATCCTCGGCGTAGCCGGCATGTTCATCCCGCGCGGAAGCCGCATCGTCGCCCGCATCATCTTCCCCTCGGGCGCAATCCTCTGCCTCGCCGTAGCCGCCATCGCCGCAGTCTTCCTCCTCCATAACTCAGCCGCACAAACCGCAATCCTCCCGCTTGGTCTTCCGGACCTCCCATTCCATCTCCGCCTCGACGCGCTCTCCGCCTTCTTCCTGCTCATCCTCGGCGTCGCCGGAGCGGGCATCTCCGTCTTTTCCGCCGGATACTTCCGCGCGGGCGAAGGCACCTCGCCAGGCTTGCTCGGCCTGCAGTATCACGTCTTCCTCGCCAGCATGGCCACCGTCATGCTCGCCGACGACGCCTACCTCTTCATGGTCGCGTGGGAGACGATGGCCCTCAGCTCCTACTTCCTCGTCACCTCGCAGCACCGCATCCCCGAGATCCGCCGCGCCGGCTTCCTCTATCTATTGATGGCGCACGTCGGCGCGCTCTGTATCCTGCTCTGCTTCGGAGTTCTGCAAGGCGGCTCCTGGCAGTTCACCTTCGACGCCATGCGCCACGCTACGCTGACTCCGTTCCTCGCAACGACAGCGTTTCTCCTCGCGCTGCTCGGCTTCGGCGCCAAAGCCGGCCTGGTCCCACTCCACGTCTGGCTGCCCGAAGCGCACCCCGCAGCGCCCTCACCCGTCTCCGCCATGATGAGTGGCATCATGCTCAAGACTGCCATCTACGGCATTCTGCGCATCTCCTTCGACCTGCTCCACGTCCGCTTCTGGCAGTGGGGAGTCCTGGTCCTGGCCATCGGCCTCTTCTCCGCCATCTACGGAGCCATCTTCGCGGCCGTGCAGTCCGACATGAAACGCCTGCTCGCCTATTCGTCGATCGAGAACATTGGCATTATCTTCACTGGCATTGGCCTCAGCATTCTCTTTGAAACCTGCCATCTGCCACTCTTCAGTGCGCTCGCACTTTGCGCCGCATTGGTTCACGCGCTCAACCACTCGCTCTTCAAATCCCTGCTCTTCCTCACCACCGGCTCCGTCCTGCACGCCACCGGCCAGCGCAATCTTGGCAAGCTCGGCGGCCTGATCCGCCGCATGCCGTGGGTGGCGACCATCGCTCTCGTCGGCACGCTAGCCATCGCAGGCCTGCCGCCGCTCAACGGCTTCGTGTCGGAATGGCTCCTGCTGCAATCCTTCCTGCTCACACCGCAGATCCCGCACGCCTTCGTCAACATGTTCGTCCCGCTCGGAGCCGCGGTCCTCGCGCTCACCGCCGCGCTCGCCGCGTACGTCATGGTCAAGTTCTACGGCGTAGTCTTCCTCGGCCAGCCCCGAGAAGCCTCGCTTTCAGAAGCCCGCGACGCAAGCTGGCTGGAGCGCATCGGCCTTGGCTGGCTTGCGCTCGGATGCATCGCCATCGGCGTAGTCCCGCAACTCGCACTCCGTCCTGCCGGCGGAGTCACCGGCATGCTCCTCGGAGCCACGATCCATCCCGCCGGAATCTGGTTCATCGCGCCCATCGCCTCGCGCGAAGCATCGTACAGCGGAGTCATCCTGCTCGCCGGAATCGTCGGCGTGGTCGGCATCACCTTCCTGCTCGTCCGCTTGCTTGCCCACGGCCGCATGCGACGCACCGCAACTTGGGACTGCGGCTACCCGCACCAGACTGCCCGCATGCAGGACACAGCCGAAGGCTTCGGCCAGCCCATCCGCCACATGTTCGGAGCCTTCTTCCGCATGGAGCGCACCCTGCCCACACCGACCGATAACCCGCCGCGCTACCACATGAAGATCGAAGACCGCATCTGGCGCGCCTTCTATCTCCCCATCGCACGAGTCACGCAGAAGATTGCCGACATGGTCAGCGTTATGCAGAGCGGAAGCTTATCTATATATCTGCTCTGCAGCTTCCTAACCCTAATCGTCCTACTGGTCTTCGTCCTATGAGCCATTTCACTATCATTTGCGACCATCGGGAGCACCACGCGAAGCTCGGCAAAAGTCACGAAGTGACCGCCTCCCGCGCAGGGAGCCCGTCCGGCAGGACAGTATGAGCGCTCTTACCCTAATCCGCCAGCTCGGCGAAATGCTCCTCGCCATCGCGATCGCCCCGCTCTTCATGGGTTGGATCGCACAATGCCGCGCCTGGCTGCAGAACCGCTCCGCCCCACCTCTCCGCCAGCCCTACCGTATGTTGCGCAAGCTCTTCGATAAGGACGCCGCTCTCGCAACTACTGCCTCGCCACTCTTCCGCACTACGCCCTACATCCTCTTCGGCACCATGGTTCTCGCCGCTGCGATCATCCCGTCGCTCGCGACCGATCTTCCCTTCGCCCGCGCCGCCGATGCCATCGCCCTCATCGGCCTCTTCGCCACCGCGCGCGTCTTCCTCTCGCTCGCCGCCATGGACATCGGCACCGCCTTCGGAACCATGGGCGCACGCCGAGAAATGATGATCGGCTTCCTCGCCGAACCCGCACTGCTGATGGTCCTCTTCAACGCCTTCCTGCTCTTCGGATCGACGGCGCTGCCCAGCCTCGTCGACAACTACCGCGCTCATCCCTCCATCATTGATCCCTCCGTGATCTTCGCCGCGCTCGCCTTCACCATGGTCCTGCTCGCCGAAAACGCACGCATCCCCATCGACAATCCCGCGACCCACCTCGAACTCACCATGATCCACGAAGCCATGCTGCTCGAATACTCCGCCCGCCACCTCGCGCTGGTCGAGTGGGCCTCTTCGCTCAAGCTCTTCAACTACGCCTGCATCGGATTCGCCCTCTTCATCCCCTGGGGCATCGCCACCCGCGGCCACGACTCCGCCGCCGCTATCCTCATCTCTATCGCCGCTCTCCTGATCAAGCTCATCGCCGCCGGAGCCGCGCTAGCGTTCATCGAAACCCTCTCCGCCAAGCTTCGCATCTTCCGCGCCCCCGAGTACCTGGCGATGGCCTTCCTCCTGGCCGTACTGGGCCTGCTCGTCCATCTTCTCCTCGGAGGCCGCGCCGCATGACCCTGCTGACCACTCACTTACCACTGCTACCGATCCTCAATCTCCTCGCCGCGTGCCTCCTGCTCATTTCTTTCGCGATGCTCTCGCGCCGGCGCACGCAGCGCCTCATCACCCTCTTCGCCTGGCAGGGCGGAATCCTCTTCCTCTCCACATGCCTGGTCGCCTACAGTTCGGGACTGCGTGAGCTCTACTACTCCGCCGCCCTCACTCTGCTGCTCAAAGTAATCGCGCTCCCCTACATCCTCAACCGACTCATCAAGCGACTCGGCGCCCAATGGGACTCGGAAACCCTCGTCAACATTCCCGTCACCATGCTCGCCGGATTGCTGCTCGTCATCTTCGCTTTCGGTCTCGCGCAGCCCATTAGCATGATGGCCACCACCATCACGCGCAACACGCTGGGCATCGCGCTCGCCGTCATCCTGCTCTCGTTCCTCATGATGATCACGCGCCGCAAAGCCGTCACCCAGGTCATCGGATTCCTCGCGATGGAAAACGGCCTCTTCTTCGCCGCCACCTCCGCCACCTACGGCATGCCCATGGTCATCGAGCTTGGCATCGCGCTCGACGTCCTGGTCGGCGTCTTCATCCTCGGCCTCTTCTTCTTCCAGATCCGCGAGCAGTTCGAATCCCTCGACCTCCGCAACATGGAAAACCTCAAGGAGAACTAAGTGGAACTACTCGCAGTGCTTGGGCTCCCTCTCTTTGGCTTCCTCCTGCTCGCCCTTTTCGGCGCGCGCCGAATCGCGCCCGAACTCAACATCACCGTCTCACTGGCTACCCTCATCGCGGCCGCACTCCTCGCCATCCGAGTCGCCCGTCACGGCTCCATCCTTGTCCTTCACGACCAGTTCTTCGTCGACTCCTTCAACGTCTTCCTCGTGGCTCTTACCGCCTTCGTCGGACTCACCACCGCACTCTTCTCCCGCCCCTACATGCGCATCGAAGAGGCCCACGGCCGCCTCACCCCGCGCCGCCTCCGCCTCTATCACGCCATGTACCAGCTCTTCATGTTCGCGATGTTCCTCGCGCTGCTCACCAACAACATGGGCCTGCTCTGGGTCGCGATGGAAGCCGCCACCCTCTCAACCGTCCTACTCGTCTCCCTCTACCGCACCCGCGCCTCACTCGAAGCCGCATGGAAATACTTCATCCTCTGCGGCGTAGGCATCGCCCAAGCACTCTTCGGCACCATCCTGCTCTACTTCGCCGCCGAAAAAACCCTCGGCCACGAAGGCATGACCGCCCTGCTCTGGACCCACCTCAACGCAGTGAAAGGCCAGCTCGAACCTCGCGTCCTCGGCCTCGCCTTCGTCTTTCTTCTGGTCGGATACGGAACCAAAGTCGGCTTAGCGCCGCTACACAACTGGCTTCCCGACGCGCACGCCGAAGGCCCCACTCCCGTCTCCGCCGTCCTCTCCGGCCTGCTGCTCAACGTCGCGCTCTACGCCGTCATCCGCTGCAAAGTCCTGGTCGAGGGCTCCATCGGCGCCACGCTTCCCGGCCGCATGCTGATGGGTTTCGGCCTGCTCTCCGCCGTCCTCGCGGCCTTCTTCCTGTGGCGGCAAAAAGACATCAAGCGCCTCTTCGGCTACTCCTCCATCGAACACATGGGCATCATCACCTTCGCCTTCGGACTCGGCGGGCCCATCGCCAACTTCGCCGCACTGCTCCACATGACCGTCCACTCGCTCACCAAATCCTCCATCTTCTTCACTGCCGGCCACGCCTCGCAAAAAGCCGGTACGCAACAAATGGACGGCATCCGCGGCCTGCTAGGCACCAACCCCGCCATCGGCTGGGGCCTCATGCTCGGCTCGCTCGCCATCCTCGGCACCCCGCCCTTCGGAGTCTTCTCCAGCGAGTTCCTCATCCTCACCACCGCCATGCGCGAACACCCGTGGACCACCCCCTTCCTACTCCTCGCTCTCGGAGTGGCCTTCGCCGCCATCTTCTCCCGCGTCCAGCCCATGGTCTTCGGCGACAGCGAAGCCAAACCCCTCCCACATTCACCCGCGCTAGTCCCTGTCTTCGTCCACCTGGCCATGGTCCTCGTACTCGGCCTCTACATGCCCCCCGCGCTAGCCACCTGGTACCGCGCCGCCGCAAGGCTCATCGGATGAAACTCCTCCTCCACACAACACGGATCCCCCCACACCGGGATACCCATGCACTGCGCCTACCAAGGCTCCTTCTGTGTTCTCTCCCTTCCTCTGTGCTCTCTGTGATTCGCTTCTGCCTCGAACCTCGAACCCCGAACCTCGAACCTAGCCTATGACCTTCGACTCCTTCGACCAACCCACCACCGCCATCCCGTCGAACATCCCCTGCGCCCACGTCGGCCTCACTGCGGTCGAGTGGCATCGCACCATCGAAGAACTTAAAGAAATCGGCGCCATCTTCCTCACCCTCTGGGGCACCGATGATAGTGACTTGGCTGATAGTGACCGCGAAGGGTACTTTTCCATCCATGCCGCCTTCCTCCATTCCGAAGGCACCCTCGTCATCACGCACCAGATCCCCTCCATCTCCAAACCCACCTACCCCAGCCTGGCCAAATCCTTCCCCGCCGCGCTACGCCTCGAACGCGCCACCCGCGACCTGCTCGGCATCGCCAGCACCGCCCCCGGGGACCAGCAGATAGACCAGCGCCCCTGGCTCCGTCACGACGCCTGGCCCGCCACCACATTCCCCCTCCGCCACGAAGGCTTTTCACCTGCAACTGACAACCTGCAACCTGCAACTTCCACGCCCTACCCGTTCGTCAATGTCGAAGGCTCCGGCGTCCACGAGATCGCCGTCGGCCCTGTCCACGCGGGCATCATCGAACCCGGCCACTTCCGCTTCTCCGTCGTCGGCGAGAAAGTCATCCGCCTGGAAGCCCGCCTTGGCTACACCCACCGCGGCATCGCCAGTCACTTCGAGTCCGCCACACAGTCCACAGGCCACCGCATCGCCGCGCGCGTTTCCGGCGACTCCACCGTCGCCTTCTCCTGGGCCTACTGCACCGCGCTCGAAGCCATCACCGCAACTCCCGCACCGCCGCGCGCCACTCACCTCCGCGCCCTCGCGCTCGAGCACGAACGTCTCGCCAATCATCTCGGCGACCTTGGAGCCCTTGGCAACGACGCCGGACTCGCCTTCGGCCTCACCCAGTTCTCGCGCTTCAAGGAAGACCTCCTCCGTGCCAACGTCGAGGCCTTCGGATCACGCTACCTATTCGATTACATAATTCCCGGCGGTGTCGCGCGCGACCTGCCTCAGACCGCCTACGCCCACCTCATCCACCTGTACCGCACCCTCGATCACGAAGTCGTCGAACTCCAAACCATCTACGAGGAGCACGGCGGCCTGCAGGACCGATTCCGCGAAGCCGGCATCCTCACCCGCGAACTCAGCGCTGCAAACTCGGCGCCATCGGCCTCGCCGCACGCGCCTCTGGTATCGCCCACGACCTCCGCGTCGACCACCCCTGGGCACCCTACAATACATTAGCAACCAAAATAGTTACAGAAACCACCGGCGACGTAGCCGCCCGCGTCCACCTCCGCTTCCGCGAGATCTTCGAGTCGCTCCGCCTCTGCCGCGAACTCCTCGCCACCCTCGGCCACACCTCCATCGAAGCGGATCCCGTCGCCACCTCCGTCCCCACCGCCGAAGAAAATCGACTTGGCATCGGCATCGTCGAAGGCTGGCGCGGCCCCGTCCTCATCGCCCTCGAAACTGGTCCCGGCGGCGCCATCCGCCGCTGCCACGCGCACGATCCCTCCTGGCAAAACTGGCCGCTGCTCGAGTACGCCATCCTCGGCAACATCGTCCCCGACTTCCCCCTCATCAACAAATCCTTCAACCTCTCCTACGCCGGAGTCGACGGCTAGATTGTTGGGAGCGTCATTCTGACTCGCAGAGTCAGAATCTCCGTATTCGCCTTTGTCTTTGCCCTTAGCCCTGAGGTCACCATGATCAACACCCTCAACCGCATGTTCCGCACCGGCATCCTCACCGAGCCCGCGCCACCCAACCAACAACCAACAACTAACAACCAACAACAAGCTCTCTGGCAGATCCTCGGCCGAGCTCTCTGCATCCGCCACGTCGACGCCGGCTCCTGCAACGCCTGCGAGCTCGAAATCCACGCCCTCAACAACCCCTATTACAACCTCGAAGGCATCGGCATAAAATTCGTAGCCAGCCCGCGCCACGCCGACCTCCTGCTCGTCACCGGCCCCGTCTCCGTCAACATGGAAGAAGCCCTCCGCCGCACCTACGACGCCATCCCCGACCCCAAACTAGTCGTCGCTATCGGCGACTGCGCCACCTGCGGAGGCATCTTCATCTCCGACGCCTACCTACGCGGCGCGCGGCCCAATCTCCGCGGTCATCCCCGTCAACCACACCATCCCCGGCTGCCCGCCCACCCCGCAAGCAATCCTGACCGGCCTCCTCGAAGCCCTCACCGCGGCAACCATAAATACCAACTGCGGATTAAACGGATAAACACGGATCAAGACATAGGTCTCGTCTTTACTCCGTCTTATCCGATTAATCCGCGGTCGGCTTTAAATCGGTCCAATCAGTGTAGATCGGTGTTAGGTCTTACAACTCCATCGCATGCGACGTCACCAGCCCTTGCGCCCGAGCCACAAACTCCTCCACCGACACACTCCCCTGGTCGCCTTTGCCGCGAGTCCGCACGCTCACCGCATTCGTCGCCGCTTCCTTGTCGCCCAGAATCAAAATGAACGGAACCTTCTGCATGCCGAAATCACGAATCTTTGCATTCATCTTTTCGTTCCGCGCGTCGAGTTCCACGCGCAGCCCTGCGGCCTCAAGCTTCGCCTTCACCTCTTGCGCATACTCCATGTGCTTCTCGCTCGAGATCGGCACCAGCCCAACCTGCACCGGAGCCAGCCACATCGGAAACGCGCCCGCGTAGTGCTCAATCAGCACGCCAAAGAATCGTCTCGACGGACCCAAACAGCGCACGATGCACCATCACCGGCCGATGCATCTCGCCGTCCTCGCCCTTGTACTCCAGCTCGAACCGCGCCGGCAGGTTGAAGTCGAACTGCACCGTCGAGAGCTGCCACATGCCGCCCCAGCACGTCCACCAGCTTGATATCGATCTTCGGCCCATAGAACGCCGCCTCGCCCGGAATCACGCGGTACGGAATCTCCCGCCGCGCCAGCGCATGCTTCAGCGAGTCGATCGCGCTGTTCCAGTGCTCCGCCGACCCCGTATAGTCCTTCGGCTTCGCCGGGTCCCACGTCGACAGCTCGACCTTGAACTCCTTGAACCCGAACGTATCCAGCACGGACTTCGCAAAGTCGATGCACGCGACAACCTCGTCCTCAATCTGCTCCGGCGTGCAGAAAATATGCGCATCGTCCTGCGTAAATCCGCGCACCCGCAGCAGCCCGTGCATCGTGCCCGACCTTTCGTAACGATAAACGTTACCTAATTCCGCATACCGCTGCGGCAGGTCGCGATAGCTCCGCGGGCTGCTCTTGTAAATAAGGATGTGGCCCGGGCAGTTCATCGGCTTCAGCCGGTACTCCGCGTCATCCAGCTCCATCGGCGGATACATATTCTCGCGAGTAGTACCCCTCGTGCCCCGATGATCTTCCACAGCTCCCGCCGCATAATATGCGGGGTAAACACCATATCGTAACCACGACGGATACATTCTTCCCGCATCCAGTCTTCCATCGTCTTCCGGATCAGCCCGCCCTTGGGATGCCAGAAGATCAGACCCGCGCCCGCCACCTCCTGGATCGAAAACAGATCGAGCTGCTTGCCCAGCACGCGATGGTCCCGCGCCTTGATCTCTTCCAGCCGCTTGAAGTGCGCCTCCAGATCCTTGTCATTGAAGAACGCCGTCCCGTAGATCCGCTGCAGCTGCTGATTCTTCTCATCGCCCAGCCAGTACGCGCCCGCAATCGACGTAATCTTGTAACGCCTTCACCCGCCCCGTCGAAGGAATATGCGGCCCGCGGCAGAAATCCGTGAAGCCGCCATTCTTGTAGAGCGAAATCTCCTCACCCGGCTTGCGTGAACTTCTCAATGAAGTGGACCTTCATGAACTCGCCATGCTCCGCGTAGTCCTTCAGCCCCACCTCGCGCGGCTCTTCCACGCGCACGAACTTTTCATCGCGCGCCACCACCTCGGCCATGCGCGCTTCAATCGCCGCCAGGTCCGCCTCGGTAAACGGCGTCTCGCGATACACGTCGTAGAAGAATCCATTCTCGGTCGCCGGCCCATGCCCCAGCTTGGTCTCCGGAAACAGCTCCAGGATCGCCGTCGCCATCACGTGCGCAGTCGAGTGCCGCAGCACCTTCAGCGCCGCCTCATCCTGCTCCTTCAGCAGCGTCAGCTCGACATCCTCAGTCAGCGGCGCCGCCAGATCCACCAGCCGTTCTCCGCCCGACGCCGCCCCATACATCGCATCTTCCGAAGTCGCATCGTCATCGGTCGCTGACTCGCTGACTCGCTGACTCGGTGACTCGCTGACTAGCGGCTTCACCCGCGCCACCACCACCGCCGCAGCCAGCCGCGGAGAAATGCCATTCGCTATGTCAAAAGGAGTAGTCCCGCGCGCAACCTCGCGCACGGACCCATCAGGAAGCTGTACTTTAATCTGTTCTGTGCTCACGCCTTACAGAATACCGCTTCAGGCTGCCCCGCTGACTCGCTGCCCTTAAAAGGAGACGAAGAGAAGCGGTGTGCTCATCCAGCAGCATCCCGCTTCTCTTCACAGTCTCAAACGCAATCTATGCGGTCTGGTTCTGTCCCGACGTGGCCGTCGAACGCAGCACCATGCCATTGCCTTTAGCCCACACATGTGCCCTCCAGATGCCGATGAGAGGGGCAAACGCTACTACAACAAACGCATAGATCATGGCATATTGCATATCGACTTCTCCCTTGTTGTGACCCGCCGCCTTGGGGGACAGCGAGTCGGTGTAGCGGGCATCCTTGGTGCGTGTGGGTCCAAAACCCGTAAAACCGGGTACATTTCGTACTATCGGCCTCCCGAACCACACTAACCAATCCCCCATTCGTCCATCGCATCCCACTTTCGTGTTATTCGGGGTCTCGAGGTCCATTCATCCAAAGATCGGGTCAACCTTGCAGGGCAAGGTCCCTAAACGCCTTGTAGATGAACGAGCCGATGTACCAGCCGTCCATATATTTGTACGGAGTCTCGCCTGAGGTGTAGTGCCCGCAGGGAAGCACCTTGGAGACGTAATCGATGCCCATTCGCTTGAAGTTCTTAAGCACGTCGAGCGACAGATGCAGCGGAAACGTAAGGTCGTACGTAGCGTGGACCACCAGCGTGCGCTTCGGCGTGGCTGCGAAGCGCTCCATGTAGGCCATCGGGCTGATGCCGAGGAAGAGCTGGCGTACCTGGTCCTGACTCAGTCCAGCCTGCTCGAAGCCGGCGCGCACATGGCGCGTGCTCTGGCCCTCCCAAACGACGTCTCCGAACCAGGTCGATGCGTGGTTGAACGCGCAGACGCGCAGGCGGGGATCATGCACCGCCGCGATAAACGCATAGCAGGAGCCGAGGCTTGTGCCCAGCACGCCGAACTGCGTGTAGCCCTGCGTTTCCAGCCAGTCCATGCAGCTGCGGATATCCGCAACGGCCTGGCGGCACGAACTGATAGTGCGGCCGATGTTGGCGCTCATGGCATAGTCGGAGCGCTCCAGTTCGGCCGGGCGGCGAATGTCGTGGTACGGCTTCGAAAGGCGCAGCGCCGAGACGCCAAACCAGTTGGCCATCGTGCCAAAGACGTTGTGGCTCAGCGCGTCGGCATTCCACTGCGGCATCACGATCAGGGCCTGCTTGGGCTGGCCTGGCTTCTGCTTTTCAGCCGGCGCCGGATACCAGCGCGCGTTGACCTGGTCGTTCTCCGGATGCGGCGTGCGCACGGGCGACGTAAAGCGGAGGAACTCGGCCTTTGCCAACTCGCCGGCCTCCGCCGCGCGCTTCATCTCGGCGTCCTGCGCGAGCGTCTCGGGACGAACGTTGGTTGGAAAGAGTTCAGGGTGCCGCTCTTCCAACCGAAAGTCGGTTGGCGTCACATAGCCGAAGAACTCGTCGGAGCTGCGGGCTATCGCCTCATTCAGCGCAATCATGCGATCTATATCAGCTGCGTCAGCCACTTGCGCCGGACCGGCGCCATCCTCTTCCGCCACGGCAGACACGCCAGCCCCACCCGGAGTAGCAGCGGGCTTCAGCCCGCTGTATCCAGCCGTCGAAAAGAGTGGGGCTTTAGCCCCGGAGATTCCTCCACCATCGCCTCGGCCATCAAAGTCCGCAAGCCAGTCGAATCCCAGCTCCAGCGGACGCACAATTCGATTCGTATCCCGCGTGGTGAGGTCCGTCTCCCAGCGCGTCATCCACTTGCCGTACCAACCCAAAGCCATATCTATAGTTTATCCGGCGCAACAGCGGAACAGAAGGACGCGCGTCACAACCCTAGGCGAATCAGAGAGGACACGGGTATCCCTGTGCCCTCCGCGGGATATGCATCCTTCGCACTGCGCTAAGTTCCAGAGACGCCTTTGTTCTGCAGGATCCGCACGACGACACGCCGATTCTGCGCCTGGCCTTCGACTGTTGCGTCGGAGTCCACCTGCGACGAGGTCCCCATCGCCCCCGGCGCGAGCATGTTGGTCAGCGGAATCTGCCCCTGCTGCTGCAGTATCTCGGTGACGGCGTTGGCGCGTTCGCTGCTAAGCTTCTGATTCAGCGCGACCGAGCCCACAGCCGAAGCATATCCCTGCACCTGGATGATGTAGGCGGTGATGGTCTTGGCCTGCGCGGCAAGTGCAAGCAACTGCGTGGTGTATTGCGACTCGACCTTGGTCTCGCCATTGGCGAAGTAGACCGTCGCCTCGCCCAGAATGTTGTACTCGCCCAGTTCCCCAAAGCGCTTGTTGGCCGCGGCGATGGCCGCCTTGTTGGCATTGATCTTCTGCTGCTCGGCGGAGAGTTGCGCCTCCTGCGCTGCCAGAGCGGCCTGTTGGGCCGCCAGCGCGGCCTTCGCTGCGTCCATCTGCTCCTGCGTCTGTTGAATCTGGGCGGTATTGGCGTTGACCTGGTTCACCGTGGGCTGCAGACCGGCCTGTGCATCCATCGCATTCTTCAGGTCGTCGCCCTTGAACTTCACCTGGTCCGCGATGATCTGGGTACCGGTGCCGTCGTACACTCCCGTCACCTGCACCGGCAGGCCGGGAATCAGCGCGGTCATGGGCATCTGTTTGGTGCGGCCCTTGAAGACGCCCTCCATCTCGCCAACAGAGGTAGTATCCGTCAGCAGGACCGTAACATTGGGGGCGCCCACCTGCTGCAGCGTCATGGTCGCACCATTGCGGCCATTGATGACTCCCTGAACCTGCGTGCTTTGCGCCGTGGCGGGGATGCCGGTGCAGAAGAGCGTCGCCGCCGCCGCAACCAGTGCAGTCAATCGAATAGAGATTTTCATAGCGCTACCTCGAATGTTTCCGGGAAGGCGGACCCTTCCCCCCACCAGAGACAGCAGTTCATGAACCAATGCCCGGATGTTCCGCCTTGGCCAGAAAGCTATTTATTAGCAGCGCGATAAGGATGGAAGACAACGACGAAGGCAAATCGGAAACCCGATATCTTGGAGCGCGCCCAAGATAGTGGAGCGGCTGCCGTCACACGCGGTGATATTCTCATCCGCACGGCCTCTCCAAATAAATCCAGCTTCAGGAGTCTTAATGCCACGCACGCCGGCCCTGTCTCTCCTTGGTCTGTTTCTCCTTGGAATGATGCTTGCATCTCGGGCAACCCCCGCCTCCGCCGCCGACAAGATCGTCTTCCTGCGAAGCGGCCCCGCAGCAATCAACCTCTACATCTCCAACGCCGACGGCAGCGCCGAGCGCCCACTGACCCATCCAGGCTCGCTGGACTACAACCCGGCGTGGTCGCCCAGGGGCGACTGGATCGCCTTCACCTCGGAGCGCGCAGGTTCCGCCGACATCTACCGGATTCACCCGGACGGTACCGGACTTGAACCTCTCGTCACAACGCCCGCGTTCGACGACCAGGCAGCATTCTCACCCGACGGCAAACGCATCGTCTACGTCACTACCATCGCAGGGGGGCACGCAAATCTCTGGACCTACGACATCGCCACCCGCAAAGGCAAGGCGCTGACCACTGGAGACGGAGGCGACTTCCGCCCCGCATGGTCGCCCGACGGCCAGTGGATCGCGTTCTCGTCAGATCGCGGCAGCGATCTCCCCACCGCCAAAGGCCGCTGGGAACGTCTCCACCTCGTCGACATCTACATCATTCATCCCGACGGCTCCGGCCTGCGCCGTATCACCCAGCACGGCAACTTCTGCGGAACGCCCAAGTGGATGCCAGACGGCAAGACTCTGCTCGCCGACTGCATGTCCGCACAGGAAACCTGGGAGTTCCGCGTGCGGCCCTCCGCCGACGAGACCAGCCAGATCTTCAAGGTCGACATCGCCACCGGCGCAACCACGCCCGTCAGCACCGGCCCGGGCGTTAAGATCGCGCCCGCAATTCTCTCCACCGGCGAAATCGCCTACATGCGCACTGCCATAACCGGCACGGCAGTCGTCTACCCCGGCGGCAGACCCGGCCCGGCTGGTGCGGATCTCTGGCGCGATCCGCCTGCCTGGTCGCCCGACGCGAAGCAGGTCGTCTACTGCCGCAGGGTCGTCAATCGCTCCGCCGATCCGCGCAAGCTCTATAGCTCGAATCCGAAGTTCGACCTGTACGGCACCACATTCCTGCCGGCTTACGATCCCAGCGGCCAGCACCTCGCCGTCACCACCATCGGCGCGGACGGCTCGGTGCTGAACATCGTCGAAGACGGCAGGCCCGACAAGGCGATCCTCACCCGCAAAGACCTGATCCTCGCGCCGCAGTGGTCTCCCGACGGGAAGCAAATCGTCGTCGGAGTCGGTGACTTTACGGCGTTCCTCGACTTCGCCGCCGGCGGCAAAAAGCCCAACGACCCGCTGAACGGCGGCGCGGAAGTCGCAATCCTCAACGCGGATGGCTCCGGCTTCCACGTCCTCACGTCGGGCGCAAACAACAACGCCTTCGCTTCGTTCTCACCTGACGGCAAGAGTATCGTCTATCGCACCGCCGGGCCGGATGGCGAAGGCCTGCGCATGATGAACCTCGCCGACCGCAGAATCACGTCGCTCACCAGCGAGTACGACAACTTCCCGGTGTGGTCGGCCCATACCAACCTGATCGCATTCATCCGCCGCATCGACAGCGACTTCGAAGTGATGACCATCCATCCCGACGGCAGCGGCCTGACGCAACTCACGCACACCCATGGCAACGAAGCCCACCTCGCATGGTCCCCTGACGGCGAGCAGTTGCTCTTCACCAGCTCGCGCATGGGCTTCAAGGATGAGGTAATCTACACCGGCGCGCCGCAGCCCTACGGCGAGATCTTCGTCATGCGCAAGGACGGCACCGACGTCCAGCAACTCACCGACAACCAGTGGGAAGACGGCGGCCCCGCGTGGCAACCGCATCCGGCCGCCTCCGCAGCCCTAGCGCCGCCGCATTAACGTGGTTGGTGATGACGACGCGATGCGTGTAGAGTATCTGCGATGACGTCGCGCGGACTCTATGTTTGGTGGATCTCCGCGGTGGCGGCGCTGGGCGGCCTGCTGTTCGGCTACGACTGGGTGGTCATCGGCGGCGCAAAGCCCTTCTACGAAGCTCACTTCAGCCTCACATCCCCCGAATCCCAGGGATGGGCCATGAGCTGCGCGCTCGTCGGATGCCTGGTCGGCGCGATGCTCTCCGGCATGCTCAGCGAAAAGTTCGGGCGCAAGCCGGCCCTGCTCGCCGCCGCGCTGGTGTTCACAGTTTCAAGTATCGGAACCGGTTTGGCCCCAACCTTCCATGCGTTTGTCCTGTGGCGCATGTGCGGCGGACTCGCCATCGGCCTCGCCTCCAGCCTTAGCCCCATGTATATCGCCGAAGTCTCGCCGGCGGGAATGCGCGGTCGCCTCGTATGCCTGAACGAACTGACCATCGTCATCGGCATCCTGATGGCACAGGTAACAAACTGGTTGATCGCCACGCACGGCTCGGGCGACCTGGTCTCGGCTGATCTGGTCCAACGCAACGCGGATGTGGGCTGGCGCTGGATGTTCGGCGCAACCGCGGTGCCCGCCGCGGTCTTTCTCCTGGGCATGCTCTTTGTCCCGGAGAGCCCGCGCTGGCTCGCTCTCCGCGGCCGCGAGGACGATGCGCGCCGGACTTTGGAACGCCTCGGCGGCCCGGAAAGCGCCGCCATCGTACTGGCCGAAATCGAAGAAAGCGTACAAGCCACCGAGCATCGCAGCACCCTCGTCTTCGAGCTGAAGACGCTGATGCAACCGGGCCTGCGCGGCGTGATGCTGCTCGGCATCGGCCTGGCCGTACTTCAGCAGTGGTGCGGCATCAACGTGATCTTCAACTACGCGCACGACATCTTCGCCGCCGCCGGTTACGGCTTGAGCGACATCCTGTTCAACATCGTCGTCACCGGCATCACCATGCTGATCTTCACGTTCCTCGCCATCGCCACCGTCGACCGCCACGGCCGCCGCGTTCTGATGCTTGGCGGATGCGCCGGCCTGGCCGCGATCTACATCACGCTGGGATATTTCTTCCACACGCACAGCCGTGGCGTGCACATGCTCGCCCTGGTCGTCGCCGCGCTGGCTTGCTACGCCATGACGCTCGCACCAGTCACATGGGTTGTACTCAGCGAAGTCTTCCCCAGCCGAGTGCGCGGAACCGCGATGGCGGTCGCAACTGCGTCTCTATGGGGCGCATGCTTCGTCCTCACCTACACCTTCCCGCTGATGAACGCCTCGCTCGGCACCGCAGGAACATTCTGGGTCTACGCCGCCGTCTGCATCCTCGGCTTCGTCGGCGTAAAGAAATGGCTCCCCGAAACCAAGGGCAAAACCCTCGAGCAGATTGAAAGCTTCTGGAGGTAGTTGTCACGGCGGAGTGGCAGCGAGGAATCAGGGGCTTCAGCCCCGCGCCTCGCGTTCCGCATCCGCAAAACATTCCTTCGCGATCTGCATCAGCAACAGCGACTGCTCCCACCGATCCGACTCCTCCACCCCGCCGAACGTCCGCGCGTAGAAGATTCCCGGCGCAAGCAGCTCCGGCGTAAACGTGATGAATTCCTGCTGCGGCGCAGGCTCGCGCAAATACGCCTTGAAGCATTGCGTCCACAACGTGCGAAAGTGTGCGACATACGGCGCGGGATCATTCGCCGTGATCGCCACCTGCATGCAGCCCGGATTGCCAATCCGCCCATGCACAAATCGCACGCGCTCAATCACTGGCTGGATGAACGCGAGCTTGTTTTCAAATCCGCCGTAAACCATCTCGCTGCCCGTGTACCAGTGCGAAAAATCGCCATTGAAGCGCAGCTCCGGAAACCGCTCCACAAACGTCGCCGTGCGCTGCATGTCCTGAAATAACGTGGCGCGATGAGTCTCGACGTACAGCGGAATCCTATGCCGCGCACTTGCTTCGAGCACCGCCTCAATCAGCCGCGCTCCGTCATCATCCGACTCCATGCCCCAGCCAACATGCAACGTCACGCACTCCAGCCCCGCATCCACCGCAGCCCGTGCAAGCGGCGCAGCATCGGCCGGCACATTCACACGCCCACCGCCGCACATACCCAGACCACACGCCCGCGCCTCATTCAGCGCAGCGCGATCCAGCGGATCGATGAACTGAACACCGTCGTACCCCGCAGCTTTAATCGCGGCAACAGACCCATCGGCAAACGGACCCAGCCCATCCAGCGCCAGCCAGTTGAAATAACACCGCAGCCGGCTCACGCGTTTTGCAGGGACTTCGCGCTGCTGTCATCCTTCGTATCCAGCCACACGCTCTCGTCCGAGTCCGCGAAGCGCTTGCTGCCCGCCGCCAGAATCTCCGAGTCCGGCACCTTCAACAGCGGCGTGTAGCGCGGATGATGCGCTTCCTTATACGGATTATTCCGCGCCGCGTTGTAGCAGCAGATCATCGACCACCGCGGATTCTCCGACCGGTTCTGATCCGACCGGTGCAGCAGGTTCGCGTGGAAGTACAGCACGTCGCCCGGCTCCATCTCCACGTACACCAGCGGCAGCACCTTCAGAATCTCTTCGACACGCGCCTGATCCGCGCCCGCCTGATCGCCGGTCAACACATGCTCAATCCGCCCCAGATTGTGCGAGCCCTTGATCACCTGCATGCACCCGTTCTCCCGCGTCGCCGGATCGACCGCAATAAACGCCGATGTCAGCAGCGGAAACAGCACGCCGTTCTGATACCAGTAGCCGTAGTCCTGGTGCCACGCCCACGCGCCGCCTACCTTCGCGTCCTTCATAATCATCTTCGAGTGGTAGTGGTACACCTCGCCGCCCAGAACCTGTTCGGCCACGCCCACCACCGATTCCGACCGCGCAATGGCACCGTAGATCGTATCCGTCGGGTGATTCCACAGCGACAAACGCACCGTCCCGCCCTCCCCGTCGGCCTTGCCGAACGAGTGCTGATCCAGCACGCGGTCCTCACGCGCGGTGCGGCTCAGCAACCCAACCTGCTCGGGCGACAACATGCCCTTCAGCACGATGAATCCGTCGTCGTTATACTGCTGCACCTGTTCGGCAGTTAGCTTAGTCATACGGATTGCTCCTGGTTCCTCTTCGCTGGCTTCGGGAGAAAATCGAACGCCCGGTCCGCTGAGTATAGGCGGATGATTTTGCCGCTGTCGACTCGACCCGATAGTCCAGTCCGTCACAGGTTCCGCCATGCGGGAGGGGCCAATCGTGTAGACTTCAACTTTTCCCCGCCCGAGAAATCAAGCGACGCACCCCTGGAGGCACTATGGCAACTGTGCTCGTCACCGGAACTAGCAAAGGCATCGGCCTCACCACCGCGCTCGCACTCGCGCGCGCCGGCCACACCGTCTACGCCACACTGCGCAGCGCCGAACGCGCCGTCCAGCTCAGCGAGGAGTATGTCCCCGAGGGCCTGCCCATCCACTTCTCCGTGATGGACGTCGACTCCGACGCGTCTGTCGCCAAGGGCATCGCCGACATCTACGCGGAAGCCGGCTTTATCGACGTGCTGGTGAACAACGCCGGCCTCGGACTCGTCGGCTCCGTCGAAGAGATGCCGCTCTCCACCATCCGCGAGTTAATGGAGACGAATTACTTCGGCGCGATCCGCTGCATCAAGGCCGTCCTGCCGCACATGCGCGAGCGTCGCAGCGGTTGCATCATCAACGTCAGCTCAGTCTCCGGCCGCGTCACCACCTCGCCGCTCGGCGCTTACTCCGCCACCAAGCACGCGCTCGAAGCCATCAGCGAAGCGCTGGCGCAGGAGGTGAAGGCCTTCAACATCCGCGTCGCCATCGTCGAACCCGGCATCATCGACACGCCCATGACGCAGAAGATCGGCCTGCCCCTCCCCGCCACGATCTACCCGCAGGAACGCCGCATGGCCGCCTACTTCGCCGCGCGGCTGCGTAACGGAACCGACCCGCTCGCCGTCGCCGAAAAAATCCAGAGCATCATCGAAAGTGGAACCTGGACCCTTCGCCATCCCGTCGGCCCCGGAGCCGAACAATCCATCGAAGGCCGCAAAACCACCACCGACGAAGACTACATCGCCCTCCAATCCGCCGACGACAACACCTGGTACAGCATCATGGAAGAACGCACTGGCCTGACCATCCGCCCGAAAAGCTGACACGTTGTACGGCTCCCTCGCGCGTCTAACATCAACGCCGCCTTGAATTCCCGCCCCATTCAGGGAATGATTGAGCCGCGGGCAAAATTGCCACCCTGCCCCAACCGGAGCATCATGCGCACGAATTTGTCTCAAATCATCTCGGCGATGCTGCTTGGCGTCGCGCTAACCCACGCCGCGCAAATCCTCGCGCAGAATGCCGCCGCGCCCACGCAGAGCGCTCCCAACGCAGACGCCGCACAAGACACCCAGCCCTGCGCCACATCTCCGCTGCGCCGTGTCGGCGGCACCGTTTCGCAGCCGCTGGTGTTATTCGCGCCCGCTCCGCAGTTCAGCGACCAGGCGCGCGAGGCCAAATTCGGTGGCACCGTGCTCGTCAACCTCATCCTCGACGTATGCGGCCGCCCCCAGAACGTGCACGTGCTGCGCGGAGTCGGCATGGGCCTCGACGAAAACGCCGTCACCGCCGTGAAGCAATACATCTTCAAGCCGGCCATGGAAAACGGCCAGCCCGTCCCCGTGGAAATCAACATCCAGGTCAACTTCCAGGTCTATCCCACCGCCACAGTCAAGCACGCCGTTCCCATCATGCTCACCGACGAGGCGCGCCAGAACAACGCCAGCGGCACCATCGTCGTCGGCCTCACCGTCGACGAGCAGGGCATGCCGCAGGACGTGCATATCCTCCGCGGCTTCGGCATGGGTATGGACGAGCAGGCCGTCGAGGCCGTGAAGCATTACACCTTCGAGCCCTTCCGCCAGGGCGACAAGGCGATAGCTCAGCAGGCACTGGTCGAGGTCAAGTTCCCCACACAGTAGAACTTCACCGTCTCGCCACCGCCATCCCCAACCTCCGCGCGTGCCACGTGATGCACATCACCAGAAATTCCGTGGTTTTCCGGTAAAGTGGTCTTCGCACGCCGCACATCGGAGATTGCGATGCACTGGCTCCATACCCTGCTGATCTACTGGAAGCGCTGGAACGAAGTCCTCTAAGCCTCCCGCTAATTCTTTGAAGGCCGCTCCACGTGATCCACCACGACCACGTCAAAAATCCCCGTGGACGATTGCAACTTCAATCCAAGCTGCTCCTGCAGGAGTTAGAGCCCACGCACATCCAGAAGATCGCGACGAAGTCTCACCCCTCCGTCATCGACCATAATCTGCCGGGCATCGCCCACACCTCACCCGAGAGGGTTCACGACGCCCAACATCGGCAGCCTGGACTTCAGTTTTCCGGACTCGCCTCGAACACCTCGGTCCGGCACTTGCAGCAATAGCCGCGAGCCGTTCCGTCGCTATGCACCGCAGCCTGCGGGATGTCGATCATCCGCCCGC
The DNA here is from genome assembly GCA_963822225.1 of uncultured Acidobacteriaceae bacterium. GTDB lineage: Bacteria > Acidobacteriota > Terriglobia > Terriglobales > Acidobacteriaceae > Edaphobacter. Next base: position 66,372 of record CAWGGW010000010.1, read on the forward strand.
AGTGGGGGCAATTCGCGTGGAGTTCATGGATCAGGTGGGGAAACGACGCTGAGGAGTGGGCTGCTGGTTCGGTGTGCAAAGCTGCACCTCCAGAATTGCTGTTGCCCCGTTTTATACGCCCCGCCCTTTTATTACGTCAACGTTACTTTTCCGGCGAAATCCACAAGCAATCCACTGAAGTTCTCGCTCGGATATCAACCCCGGTTCATCCCACACAGGAATTGCTCCCGCCGCTTTTCGCCGACTAAAGCCCATTGCTACTCCGAAGAGTCGCCGTGCCTCCAGTAATCAAGGCCGCCCAGCCAGTCCTGTCGTCTCCCTAATCTCGATAGAAACAACAACACTCGCCCGCGTGAACATTCTGCAGAACCTTCTCCGCCTGGTCCACATACACCCCGACTCGGTAGGCATCCCCGGCATCCTCGCGAATCAGGTACAGAAGGTTTTGAAACGCCTCCAGAATCTCCCTCGTGCTGTGCTTCATCTTCTCGCTCGCGTTCATGCCGAGCGGCAGGTCCAAAGAGTCCATGAAAAATTTTCCCCCATCAAGAGGCTGTCTAATTTCCTGGCCCGTATAGTTCTGTTGCGACACTGCTTCATGGAATTGTTGCAAGCTCAAACTCCATGGGTCGCATGATACACCTTTGTCCGGTTTCCGAACTATATCTCTGACGGAAACATTCGACCGCCAGCTCAGCCACAGCAACTCCTCAAGTTCCACGCTGGTCCTCAGCACAACATATGGGAGATTGTTCCAAGGGATTGGAGTCGCTCTAAATAAACCCGCATCACGCTCCGGACCACCGCATATTTCTCCCAAATTGGCCCACATTCCCGGATCTCAATTGGCCAGCCAATTGCACTTCTTTCCGCCGTCCCACACTTGTGCCTCGAAAGGAAGATGTTCCTATGGCAGCCTCAGCTCAGCAACTCTCCGGCGTCACAGCCGCACAGGCCCTGGCAATTGCGATCGACGCCTACGTGTACCTCTACCCCCTCGTCACCATGGACGTGACTCGCAAGCAGATGTCCAACCTGCCGCTCGGCCAGATACCAGGATTCGGCCCGATGAACCTGTTCGTCAATGTCCCCACGTTCCCTCCCGCGGACATGAAAGCCGTAGTCCGTCCCAACTTCGATACCCTCTACTCCGTAGCGTGGCTGGACCTGACCGCCGAGCCCCTCATTGTCAGCGCACCGGACACCAACGGCCGCTTCTACCTGCTGCCCATGCTGGACATGTGGAGCGACGTCTTCGCCTCGCCCGGCTCCCGCACCACCGGCACCGAGCCAGCCAATTACCTGGTCGCCCCGCTCAGCTGGAGCGGCAAGGTACCCGCCGGCTGCACCCTCATCCAGGCTCCCACCGCCTACGTCTGGATCATTGGCCGCACCAAGACCGACGGCCCCAGCGACTACCCCGCCGTCCACAAGATCCAGGCCGGCCTCGGCATCACGCCGCTGTCCGCCTGGGGCAAGCCGCCCGTATCCATCGTCGCGAAGACCGACCCAACCGTGGACATGAAGACCCCGCCCAAGATCCAGGTCGACACCATGTCCGGCACCGCCTACTTCGCCTATGCGGCCGAACTGCTCAAGCTGCACGCGCCCCACCTCACCGACCAGCCCATCGTCGCCCAGATGAAGAACATCGGCGTCGAACCCGGCAGCAGCTTCGACCCCGCCAGCCTCAGCCCCGACGTGCTGGCCGCACTCGACGCCGCGCCGGCCCAGGCCCAACAGCTGATGACCTGGAAGGTGCCCACGCTAGCCCGCGTGGCAAACTTCTGGTCGATGAACACCGACAGCATGGGCGTCTATGGCAACTACTACCTCAAGCGCGCGATCGTCGCCCAAATGGGCCTCGGAGCCAACCTGCCCGAAGACGCCATCTATCCCCTGAACCTCGGCGACGCGGAAGGCAAACCCCTCAACGGCGCCAACCGCTACTCCATCCACTTCGAGAAAGGTGCCACGCCGCCAGTCAAGGCCTTCTGGTCGCTCACGCTGTACGACTCCGATGGCTTCCAGGTCGCCAACGCGCTGAATCGCTTCGCCGTCAGCAGTTGGATGCCGTTCGTCTACAACTCCGACGGCTCGCTCGACCTCTACTTCCAGAACACCAGCCCCGGCGCGGACAAGGAAGCCAACTGGCTCCCCGCACCCGCCGGCGCCTTCAACCTGTGCATGCGCCTCTACGCGCCGGCGGCAGACGCCTTGACCGGCAAATGGAACCCGCCGCCCATCACAAAAGTCCAGTAGCAACCGATCAACGCGAGTCGTGCGTGGCGCTAACCATGCGCCTCGCACGATTCGCGCCTGAACTACAATCGGTGGCGTGATCTAACCGGACAATATGCCCCGATTCGCCCACATGAGACGCATTACGCTCGGCTTCCTGAAGAGATACCGCTCAGAGTTGCTCATGTGCGCCCTGATCGCACAGGTGCTGGTCTCTCCGCTGGCGGAGAGCAGGCCACACCTGGGCGAATTGTTCGCATTCCTGATGATGCTCTCCGTGCTCGCCGGCGCCAGCTACATGGCCAGCCAGAAAATCATCAAGTTCCTCGTCGTCCCCCTCGTCGGCATCTGGTTTCTTACCCGAGGCCTCGAGGCCTTCGGCAACAGCGCGCACTTCTACGCCCATCTTTCCCCAATCGCGGGACTGGCTGTATCCTGTGCCGTCCTTTGGGGCATCCTCCGGCGTTTCGGCGCCATTCCACGAGTCACCAGCAGCGTCATCGCCGAAGCCTTCATCAGCTATATGGTCATCGCGATCGCCTTCTCCCAGTTTTATTGGATCCTCAACCGGTTCATAGCCAACCCCTTCAACCAGCACGTTTCGATCTCCCAGAGCAGCACGCTCCTCTACTTCAGCATGATCACGCTCACCGGGGTAGGTTACGGCGGCATCGTCCCCATCAACCCCTACGTCCGCCTCATCGCCGCGCTAGAGAATATGACCGGCATCTTCTTCATCGCCGTCGTCGTCGCCCGCCTCGTCTCGTCCTATCGATCACAAATCCACCTCCCCGACGACCACGGCGACCGACCAGGCCCGTCAGCGTAGCACCTGGCTTTAGAGGCTGCCAGACTCTACTCTTCGCCAGAGGAAGGGGTTTTATTCTGCACCTTCGTAAATCCGTAATGACTATCGAACTCGCTCCGCCAACGCCGTAAAAAGCGCTGTAAGCGCGCAATATACCAGCCTGGGCCGAAGGCCCAGGTTATTACAGCGAAAGAAGATTTAGGGCTGAAGGCCCGACATATAGACCCTCAGGAGCCACGCACCTCAGCCGCGTGCCCCATCCAAGCTCCGCTTGGGTGGGCTCGAACCTCATATCCCTGCCGCGCCCTCTCACTCTCGATCCCTACAACTCGCTCACCACCACGCAAACCCGCCCCACTATATAGTCCGCCGGAGTTTCCTTCGCCCCCGGAGTAATCATCTGCACCGGCACTCCCATCGCCAGCGGTCGCAAAATCAAAGTCCCGCCATCGAACTCCACATACCGCAACACCAATCCACCCCCCGCCCGCACCGCATACAAAGTCCGCCGGTGCGCATGGTACGGCGCCAGAGAATGGTAGTGCCGGTCAATCACCAGAATCGCCCCCGGCGCGATCAGCGGATCCATCGCCGCGGCCTGCTGTGCGTCCGCCCGAACCGCCACGTAGCGCTGCCGCTGCACGTACTTCTCCTGCGCCCACCAGCGGTTCGCGCGCAGCGCCGACGCCGCCACCTGCACCGTCTCGATCACCTGCTCCGGCCGCACCACCGCCTCGTCCATCGCAGTCGACGCCGACACCACCGGCACCCCTTCCACATCCGTCGCCGACTCCGACTCCGCCGCCGCGCTCAGATCCAGCGGCATCATATCCGCCACCGTCAGCTTCTGCGCCGCCAGCACCCGGTCCAACCCACCCAGCGACAGCGCCCGCTTGCCAGTCAAAAAATTAGATATATGCCCCTGCTTGAATCCCGTCTGCCGCGCCAGCGCCGTGCCCGTCAGCACTCCGCGCTCAATCCGGCACACCAACTCCAAACGGAGACGCTCATGCAGATTTTCAAAGTTCATACTCGAACCGCGCCCTCCGTAGTTTCAATAGCAATTAGCAATATAGCAGTGAGTAATGTTAATTACCCGCAAAATATCCCCAATTAGTTGCAGAAATGTGACCGCTATCACGTTTCAATCAGCTATAGTGCAGATTCTCATTGACATATTGTATTGCAGAAAACTATATATGAGGATGCTTTCCCAAGATAGGACACAGAGCTCGCGCCTCAAAAAAACCCGGTCCAAAAAGAAAGCCGCAAACCAAGTCAATCACTTCCCAGGTTCAAAAATGCACAGAAACCACAAATCAGGAACCGGCAGCCATTCCGTGACGAGTCGTAGAGCTCCCAGATCCGCCGCCGGCAACCTCATAACAACCCGAGCCGAGTCCCATCCGACCACTGAAAAATCGAGACTCGCCGGGGGAACAAGTAGCCCTTGGAGAACAACAAAATGAACAACTTGTCCTTGGAACTCAAAGTCTGCGAAGGTTGCGGAGTCCTCTGGCTCCGCCACGTAATCGACGGCGTCTATTGCAGAATATGCTCCCGCCAGCTGTCCAGCTTCCCGCCCGCAAGCCTCAAACACCCGGGAGGCCGCCCACGCCACAGCGGTCCCGTCACCCGCCGCAGCCTTAAGCGCCGCTGCAATGGAGGTGCCCGATGAGCACCGCCGCCATTCTACCCTTCGTCTGGGCCGTCGGAGCACGGCTGCCCATCGCTCCCCCGCTCTCGCCCGACACACCGCCCGAGCGCCGCATATACCTCTACCGGGAATACACCGAAGCCCTGCTCCGCCGCTACATCAGGATGGCCATGGAGGTGGGTAAATCCCCATCCCTCATGGGCCAGCAGGTCTTCCGCGGTAACGTCACCAGCTACCGCGTCGGCCACTTCGACGATTGCGTCATCTTCGTCGCGGACGTAGACCGCTGCCTCGGTCGCCTCGACGAAGCTCAACGCGACCTCATCGTCCGCATGGCCATCCACCAGTACACCCTCGCCGAAACCGCCAAAATGCTCGGCATCATGCCCCGAACCGTCGTTCGCCGGTACGGAATGGCGCTCGATCGCCTCAGCCAGATGTTCCTCGATGCCGAAATGCTGGAACCTCTGTACTGGAGTCAAGACGCACTCCTCTAACACTCCACGTAAGTCACTACAAATGAGCATCTTGCACGTTTTGTGAAAATGACATTTTAGTTTTGTCCACCCTGCTATTCTGTATATGTTGAGTTAAGAAATCGGGAGAAGCGCTGAAGAGCGTCTCTCCCGATTCACATTTAAGCCACCACCCGGGTAGCCCCATGTTCGATGCAGTCTCACCGCATCGACCATGGGGTTTGTCATTTCACCATCAAAAGGAGCCAATTCATGAACTTTGCTGCGGATCTGCATCGGCGAAGCAACAGCCCCGTGTATCCCAGATCTCCCGGGCGCCCAACATCTCGCGAAGATGTGGGATCGACCTCCGCCCAACCACGAACCACGGCTCCCAGGTCCGCCGCCACGCCCGCGCTCGCCATGCATGCCATGGCAGTCGAGTTCCCGCAGGTCCACGGCCATCCGAACCGCCTGCCCTTCGAAGGCGTCCTCACGCTGGTCGACGTCGCCAGCGACAAGGCTCCCTCCGGCGCGCGCGGCCACCGAGTCGTCCTCACCCGCGCCGCCGCCGAAGCCGCCCTGCCCAGCCTGCTCGGCATGGCCGTCGACTACAAAGCCGGATGGGACGGCCACGACGCGCGCCAGAAATGCGGCATCATCACCTCCGCCGAACTCGACGGCCGCCGCCTCACCGTCGCCGGATTCGTCTTCGGCAAAGACTTCCCCGAGATCGAGCAGCACCTCGGCATCGACGCAGCCATGGGCATGAGCTACGAACTGGCCGACGCCCACGTCGCCGACATGTCCGCCCACATCTGGACCCTCACCCGCGCCACCTTCACCGGAGCCGCCATCCTCCTCCGCGAAAAAGCCGCCTACCGCGACACCAGCTTCCGGCTGGGTGCCCCATGTTCGATGCGTGTTCCTCGCGTCGACCATGGGGTTACCGCATCCTGCCGCAAACCTCTATCGAAGCCGTCCCTCTGACTCTTCGAGTCAGAATCTCCGCATTTGTACCTCACACAGGCACAAATGCCGGGTGCCCCATTCATGACGCAGTCTCATCGCGTCCTGGGTGGGGTCTGCTGACTCACTGACTTGCTCTTACCTAGCACCTAGTACCTAGTACCTCGAACCTGGAGAAAAAATGACCTTCACATCCATCCTCGAATCCATCGGCAAGGGTTTCGCCAAGGGCCTCAGCTGGGCCGCAACCTACGCCATCCCAGTCGAAAAGCTCGTCGCCACGCTCTTTCCCGCAGCCGCACCCGCCGCCATCGCAATCGCCGACGCCACCTCGCTGGTCCAGTCCGCCGTCCTCCTGGTCGAGCAGAAATACGCCGCCCAGGGCACGCAAAGCGGCACCGGCGCGCAAAAACTCGCCGACGTAATGACCCTCACCGAGCCGGTCGTCACACAGCTCCTCAACCAGGCCGGTATCCCAGCCAGCACCACCTACATCCAGAGCCTGGTCTCCGCGGTAGTAGCCATCCTCAACGTCCAGCCCATGCCCGCCACCAAGACAGCCTGACGGAGAGTGCTGAAGCGCGACATGATCACCGGCCGACCCGCAGGGTCCGCGTGTGATCGATGAGGGCTCAAGCTCGACACTGGTTCACCTCGAACAACTTCGAACCATACGGAGATCACAATGGAAATGGAAATGAACGTCGACCTCGCGCCACCGTTGGCGACACCATCGACCGCCTCACCGCAGCCGCAAGCCTGCTCGAACAAACCATTGAGAACATGATGGCGCGCCTCGAAGAAAAAATCTCTTCCGCCGAACAGAAGCTCGCCGCACTCGAAGTGGCCGCCACCGAAGCCGGGAGCCCCACATCTCGCAGAGATGTGGGTTCACGCAAAACGCTGCCTACCGCGATGACCACGCTGCTCAGCAAGCAGGGCGTGTCCCTCGGGTCTTTGGAGGCGGGCTCCATCGAAGCCGGCTCACTCGACGCCGCACTCTCCTCGCTCAGCCTGGAGCAGCGCATCGCCGTAAAGTCCCAACTCATCCGCGCCGGCCTGCTCAGCTAATCCACGTTCACCGTTGCTCGTTCTACGTTGCGTCTCAATCATCGTGCCGGAGAACGCGTACTTGGAACGGACAACGTAGCACGCACAACGTACAACGCCGGGTGCCCCATTCATGCGCAGTCTCATCGCGCATGAGTGGGGTTCTCGTTTGCTGACCAGCCGACTCGTCCCACCTCGAACCTCGAACCTTGAACCTCGAACCTAAGGAGAACCAAATGAACGCGAAATTCACTCAGATCCACGCGGCGGCAGACTACATCGGACCAGGCGCAATCGAAGTCCCGCTCTACCAGACCGAGATCCTCGACATCGTCCGCCGCCGCGGCGTCTTCGGCCAGCGCATCAAGCAGGTCCCGGCCACCGGACACCCGTCGCGCTACTTCGAAGAGAAGGCGATCCCATCGCCGTCCGCAACCTCAGGCTTCGTCGACCCGCGCAACATCGTCGCGCCGCTCGTCTCGCCCACGCGCGTCGAGAACAGCGTGCCGTCTGAAGGCCCTGGTCGCCCAGATCAACTACAACCTCTTCGACCTCGAGCTCGGCGAGCAGCAGTCGCAGTTCGCGTACCTGCAGGCCAAGGACCTCACCGACACCGTCGACGGAGTCCTGCGCACGCACGACGTCGCGCTCTGGAACGGCACCGACACCAGCATGTCCTCGCCCACCTCGGCCGAGTACTTCGGCGCCGCCGCGCAGATCGCCTCCGCCGGCAACACCACCACCATCGGCACCACGCAGTCCATCGTCGACGGCCTCAAATCCACCGTCGCGCAGATGGTCTCGAACTCGTCCTTCGGCGTGCGGCCCACCGCGATCTACGCCAATCCTGTCCTGCTCGACCTCATCGATCGCGAGATGAAGTCGGAGTTCAACGTAGTCCTCGGCACCAAGGAGATCACCAGCGGCTTTACCGTGAAGATGCTCTCCACCCAGGCCGGCGACATCCCGCTCATCCCTGAGTGGACGCTGCCCTACACCGGCACGCCCGGCTCTGGCTCCGCGGTGCTGCCCGCCTACATCGTCACCGAGGACCTGATCGAGTACCACTGGCTCAGCGACCCGAACCCGCGCATCTTCCAGCTCGGCGTCCCCGGCTCGCTCGCCTCGCAGTATGTAGTGGTCAAGTTCGGCGGCCTCGTCGTCAAAGGCGCCAGCTACGCCCACTACCAGGTCCTGGTCGACCGCTAGTCAACCACCAATCCGGGTGCCCCATGTTCGACGAAGTCGACCATGGGGTTACTCACTTTCGTACCACCACAACATTGGGTGCCCCACATCTCGCTTCTGAGATGTGGGCCTGCGCGACAATCATCGCCATCCTTCGTTGCCCACACGCGAAGTCGAAGCCGCGGTCTCCGGGGGGTTGGCCGCCGCAGCGATGATTCGTTCGCGCCCACAAAGAGCAGCAGGGCCGGTCAGGGGTGGCCGGCCCGCTCTCTTTTGTAACCGTTTTGGAGACAAACACAATGGCGTATCTCGATCCATCCGAATATGTAGCCTACGGCCTTACCGCCGACACCACCGACGACTGGGTAGCCATGGCGTCCGCGCTCATCGAAGCCCACTGCCGTCGCCAAAGCCTGCTGGTCACGCAGTATGTGGAACGCATGCGCCTTACTGCGGGCTCGCAATCCGTTCGCCTCAGCTATCTTCCGCTCGCGCCGTTGGGCGCAGCCGCATCGCCGCTCGTCGGAGTGCGCGTCCGCTACGGCCGCCCGCGCCGCGGAGAGCTGGGCGTAATGGAAGACCCCATGCTCACGCGGGTCGCTTATGCGTTTTCTATCCCCGGAAGCTGGAGCCCGCTCGACCTCACCAACGTCGATCTCAATTCAGTAACCGGGGAAGTTACATTTCCCATGAACATCCTCGGCCTCGCCTACAACGAAGTCGAAGTCACCTATACCGCCGGCTTCGCAGTCATTCCGCCGGCGATAAAAATCGCCTGCGCGCAGATCGTCCGCAACGCCCAGGCCACGCCCGCAATGAACGTAAAAGGCAGCAAGCTGGACACGCTGCAAATGCAGTACTTCTCCGGATCGCTCGTCGATCCCAACGTGCAAAGCATCCTCGCCCCTACGTAGCGCAAAGGATTGGGTAAGCCCATGATCGCAACCAGAGCAGCCGACGTCCTCCTTCGCGCTATGGGCGGCCGCAGCGTAATGCTGCGCATGCCCGCGCCAGCCGTGCCCGCCGACGCCACCGAGCAACTCGGCCTCGCCACGCCAGTCTTCCAGGATCTGCCGCTCGCGCCAGTCGTCTTTCGCAAAGCGCGCGCCACCGTAGTCGCAGGCAAAACCACCAAATGGGAGTTGCTCGTCTCCGCAACCGCAGTCGAAGCGATCATAGGTTCGCTCGCGTACTCCTCGGCCAGCATCCTCTTCGCGCAAGCCTTCGGCGTCCTTTCCGATTCCGAGCTGCTCGAAATCATTTCGGCCACAGACGAACAAGCCAACGGCCAACCCTACATCTACCGCCTCATCCTCCGCGCCCCGCAAGCGCAAGCGGTTTAGCTGGGCCAACCACCGACTGTCGTCACTCCGACTCGCCACCGACTGTCGTCATTCTGACTCGCAGAGTCAGAATCTCCGTATTTGTCTCGTTAAGGGCACGCCTTCAGCCGTGCCGCAATCAGCTCTCTCAGCCAAGGGGCTTTAGCCCCTGAGGTCAAACAAATGCAGAACGCAAAAGACACCTTCTACACCACGCTGCAAACGCGCCTCGCCGCGCTGAATCCCGCGCGCACCATCGTGATGCGCGGCGTCACGCGCCCCGGCACACTGGTCGACGAAAACGAGTTGCCCACCGCCTTCATCCCCATGGACGCCTTCCGCCTGCAATGGACGAAGCTCAGCGTCAACTCCGCATCGCCCCTGCCGTGGATCAGTATGGAGTGCGCCATCCACTACGCCACCGACGGCTGCACGGGCAATGGAGGCATGGATCGCGGCCGCCTGCTCGCCGCCATGGACGCCGAACTCAGCGCCGCACTCGCGCAAAGCCTGCACGCCGTCCCCAAGATGAACTACGCCACAACGCCCGCGACGGAGATGTCGACCAACATCTTCTGGGCCGACCCGGTCTTCGGCGCAACCACGGTAAACAACGAGCGCCTCGAACGCACCGCAACCATACAAGTCTTCAGCTACCAGGAAGCAGGCGAGCTATGAGCGCGACATCCGTAACTCCCATAACCCGCCGCGTGCGCGCTTACTTCGCGCCGGTAAACCGTGCCGCCGCCATGCCCACACTCTTCGACCCAGCCCAGCTCGGCCACTTTCCGTTACATATTCCTCCGGCTCCGTGGATTGACCTCGGATGGATCAAGCAATTTGTGCGCAAATCCGGCACAAAAGTAGATCCCCTCCGCACCGGCGCACCCGCAGCCACCTCGATACAGGTCCGCTCGGAGATCGAAGCAACCGTATCCCTCGAATTCGCGACCTGGGGCAAGCTCCAGGTCACCCTCGCATCCGGCTCGCAGCAGACGAATCTGTTGACGACGGCCGCAGGCGCCGCGCCCAATGGAAGCGGCGGCCTGGCCGCGGCGCCGGTCCCCTTGCTAACCGGCACGGGACCGGCGTCGACCGCTACCACACTCAACATCGGCGCAACCGCCGCGGCACAATTCAGCATCGGCAGCCTGGTCGCCGTCGACGTCGACTACGCCGGCCAACTCGGATTCATCGGCACCGGCATTAGCTCCGCCTACGTGCAATCTGCGGCCACGGTCGGCAACGACATCAACCATGTCCGCCGCGTCACTCTGAACGTCGGCGTCGTCACCGCGATCGCCAACGGGATGCTTACACTCGCAAACCCGCTACCCGCAGGCACGCCGACCGCAGGCATGCAGATCAGCCAACTCGTCGGCTTCTGCGATCGCGAAGGCGCCAGCTTCTTTCAGGAGTGGTCCGCGCTGTTCGTCCTTGAGGGCACGCAGGGCGACCGCATCCTCTACCACTACCCGCGCCTGCAGGCGATGCAGGGCTCAACCGAGTCGATCGAAGCCCTGGCCGCGCCGCTCGAATGCATCCGGCTCGCGGGAGCCTTCCGCGCGCTGCCCGTAAAGGACGCAACCGACGGCGAAACCGTCCTCTGCTTCCGCAGCTATCTGCCCGCACCACTGCGCTCAATCTGAGGGACCCGCGCGGGTTCCGTTCTTGTCGTCATTCTGACTCGCAGAGTCAGAATCCCCGTATTTGCCTTCGCCGTAGTCAAGGAGAGTTCTATGCATTGGAAATCAAGAAGCTGGATTCTGATCAGCGTGCTGCTGGCTGCGCTTGCAACTAGCGCCGCCGCGCAAATAGCAACTACACAGGTTACAGACACGATCTATCACGCGGACGGAACGCCGGCCGCCGGCACCGTCCTCATCAGTTGGCCCGCCTTCGCCACGGCCAGCGGCGAGTCCGTGCCCAGCGGCAACACCTCCGCCACGATCGCCGCCGGCGTGCTCAGCATCCAACTCATCGCGAACGCAGGCTCCACGCCCATCGGCAGCTACTACACCGCCGTCTATCATCTGGACGACGGCTCCGTCAGCCGCCAGTACTGGGTCGTGCCCTCCAGCACAGCGCCGGTGAAGATCTCCGCCATCGAGAGCACGGTTTTGCCCACCTCCGTCGCGATGCAAACCGTCAGCAAGGCGTACGTCGACACCGCGATCGCCGCCGCAACGTCAGGCCATCCGCTCGACTCGACGCCGTACGTGCTGAAATCCGGCGACACCATGACGGGCCCACTCAGTCTCCCCGCCGATCCCGTCTCTGCCAACCAGGCCGCGGACAAAAATTACGTGGACGAGAGTATCGCAGCATCCAACGGAGGCATCGGCCAGAAGGTTTCCACGCTACCATCCGCGACCCAGGTCGTCGCGCAGCCCGCCGGAACGCAACTCGACGTCAACAATCTGAATGGCGCTTTGTATGCCTCGCAATATGTAACTGGAAGAGGACACAATGGAATCGCCAACGCCATCGCCAGCCCGGACTGCGCCAGTGGCTGCGAGATCGTCGCCGAGCCTGATTACACCACCGAGCAATACACCACCGCGTCGCTGCCCAGCGAGACGCATGTGCACGATACGCGCGGTGGCCGCCAGGTGGACAGCTACAACAATCCGTTCGACGTGGTCAACGGGGGTCTGTCCACGGCACAGGCTATTGACGATGTTTCCACGCAAAGCGAAGTCAGCCTGTTCCAGCAGACCGGCAACGAAGAACCCGGCGCCATGGGCGTCATCATCTCGCAGGAAGCCCTCGCCGGCGGCTCCAATCTGTTTCCCGAGCAGGTCGACAGCCACGTCCCCTACTTCAAGATGGGCTACAGCGCGCTGACCGTAAACGGCACGTACAACACGCAGGGCCAGCACGTTCTGGTACCGCAGGGCATCACCTGCTACGGAGTTGGCGACTGCCTGATGGGCTCGCGCTTCCTCATCGCGTCGGGCGGCTTCCGCGACTCTGCCGACGAAGGCGCACATCCGTTCGACCTGCAATCGCGCGAGGACTCGCACGTCTTCCTCGGCATCTGCTCCACTGGTTGCACTGCCGGATCGACCACCGTGATGATCACTCCGACGGCGAACCCAGGCACACAAGGTGATGGCCGTTTCCTGATCGATACAACTGCAACCAAAATGATTACAAACACGGGGACGGGTGGTGCGCTCATCGGCGGCATTGCTTCCGGGCCGCACGCATCCGCGCAATTCAGTGGCACCAGTTTTCCGGTCAGCGTCTTTCTCAGCCTCGGCCAGCCGGTTCCATCGCAGGCGAATAATCTCGCGCCTGGAACGGTTACATTTTCGATTGCCTTAGCCGGCGTGCCCTCCGGCTATGCCACCAACACGGCTGCAATCGGTAACTCCAGCGGCCTGGCCTGCGTGGTCGATCAGACCGTCGGCTACGATCCCGACAACTACGAGATGGCGCCTTACACCGTCGTCGACGCAACCCATCTGCAAATGACGTTCAACAAGCCGCACCAGAACCTCGCGTCGCTGGCATTTGGCGGCCTCTGCGGCTACGGCCTGGAACAGACGGTGGACACCACCAGCGGGATCCGCCAGCTCTTTCCTGTGCTCGGAACGACCTCTCCGACGAGTCTTTACTACGCCGGAGGCGCGACGCCCATCGTCGGCATGATGGACCAGACCTCGGGCTTCCTGAATATCAACGCGCCCATCGCGTCGCTGACGCGCGCAGGCGGCGTCGTCACCGTCACCACCACCGCCAATCTCGCTGCAAATATCAACAACCTCACGGTCACGATCGCCGGAGTTGCCGACTCCAGCTACAACGGGAATTATGTTGTAACCACAACTGGAGCAAACTCATTCACCTACACGCAGAGCGGTGCAAACAGCACCAGCACCGGCGGCACGGCTTCCATCCTCACCGGCGGATTCGCGCTCTATCCCATGGCCGAGGTGCTCAGCGTGTATGACACGGCCACCAACAGCGTCGATGGCCAATTCGCGCTTGCGCCTAACAATGTGGCGTGGGCTGCGAGCGACACCGTCGAAGAGCCGCACTTCTACCAGGAGAACGTAGCCGCGGACGTTGAATCTGTTGGGCAATTTGTGCCCCGACCTTCGGTAACGGTTCGCGCCGGCCTGCAGTATCAGCAGAACAACGGGCCCGGGCTGATCGGCTGGTCGATCGCCAATGCCGCGCCAGCCGCGAACTATCTCGGCTACGGCGGGACGCACAGCGTACCCGACGGCGCGTACGAGGCTACCGGCGTCTGGCAGCGAACGATGAATCTTACGGCAGGCGAGCAGGCTGTGTTTGCCATCCACTGCAATCTGCACGGATGCGGAAGTTGGAACTCCGGCTACAACATCTTCGAGCTGGACTCCAGCGTCAGCGCCGATCTCGTCCAGTACGCGCCAACCACCAGCACGCTCTCGATGATCATGCGCGGAACGGGGTACAGCTTTACGCCGCAGGCTTTCACCGCGGGCACCATCAACGTCGGCACGCTGAACGCGACCACCATCAATGGCGTTGCTGTCGGAGGTCCGCGCGTCACGACGGTCACGGTGCAGCACACATTCCCGGGCGCGGGCACCTTCAACTACACGCACAACCTCGGTACCTCGTATCCGCTGATGACGTGCTACGTCAACACTGGTTCGTCCGCGTACACCGCCTCGAACGTCGACGCGAACAACATTGCCATCACCGTGCCCGCGGCGTCGGACATCACCTGCACATTTGGAAATTAGGAGCGACACATGTCTGAGATCTATGCACCAGGTTCAATCGCGGGCCCACAGGGGCCTGCCGGTCCCGCGGGTTCGCAGGGCAGCGTTACCGCGCTCGCATCCAGTTTGCTGCCCGCGCTCGGGAATCTTTACGATCCGTCGAAGGTTATCAGCGCGAGCGTAGTCAACGCTGCGGATGGATCGCTGACCATCGGCGGCCAATCCACCAACGTTTCGCCGCTGATGTATTGCCCCGGCGCAACGTCGATGATCAGCAACGGCACTGTCAATGCGGGCAACTGGGGCGGCGGAATTTGTCTCTACGATGCCAACGGCAATTTCATCAGCGCGCTATCGACAGGCGGCACGCAAGTGAATCCCGGTGTCGCGTTTGCTCTGCCGGGAACGCAGGTCTATGTGCGTTGGGGCCATGTGCCGTCGTGGGATGGCGTCGCCGAATCGGCGATGATGTGCTACGCGACCACCACCGGCACCGCGACTCTTCCGGGCTCATATCATCCCGCGGGCCTGGACACCGTCGCCGACGTCAACGCCAAAGACGCCGTGGTTGCTGCGAATGCTGCTGCCGCACTGGTCTCCACGGTGGCCGAAATAGGTTCGGGTCTTGGCCTGTTCGCGCACACCATGCTTCCCGCGCCGGACGGCGGCTTGCGCAACGCGGTCGATGTATCGAAGGCGCTGCAGAACACGGTGATCAATCCGGATGGAAGCAAAGCCAATCTGTCCGGATGGTTGAGCGAACTTGTCTTCGCTCCCGGCGCGACGCAGTTCATCACGAATTTGCCGATACGCTGTCAGGGTCTTTCTGCTGGCATCACCGCGGAGATCTGCACTTACGACGCGTTCGGCAACTTCCTCGCTGCGGTTGGCTCGACTGCGCCGAACAGCATTCCCGCGGGCTTGATCGCACAGAATCATGTTTACGCGCTTCCTGGCAACCAGACGTATGTTGGCTTCACGTGGAATCGTGGCAACTACGGATGGGGTCCGGACCCGAATGGAAAATACTATTGCTCGAGCGATGCGTCTGCGCTGTTTATCGTCGGCAACACGGCGAATCCCTGTCCCGCTTCGCTTCCGCAAGGCGCGCCGGTAGCGGGCTCACCG
Organism: uncultured Acidobacteriaceae bacterium; assembly: GCA_963822225.1. Lineage (GTDB taxonomy): Bacteria > Acidobacteriota > Terriglobia > Terriglobales > Acidobacteriaceae > Edaphobacter. The sequence goes on from CAWGGW010000010.1 coordinate 81,911, forward strand.
TTTGCCAACGTGAAGACGGCCACGCAACTGGGCGCCGCGAATGATGGAACCGTAGACTGCGCTGCGCTGTTGAACGCCTTTCTCGCCACCGCATCATCGACCAATCCCATCAAGCTGATCCTTGATGGTAAGTTCGCGCTTTCGACGGGCCTCGTAATCTCGCCAAATGGCAACACCACGATCGAGGGCATCGGCTATGGCAGCGGCCTGGCGGTCACCGGCGCGGCGGTCAACGCAATCACGGTGAACTCGGCTGGCGAAGGTGCATACAACGTCACGCCGCCTGCGCGCTCAGCGACCGGCATTGTCCTGCGCGATTTCTCGGTAGGCGGAATTGGCCTCTCCAACTGCGCGAATGCGCTGGTGGACAACGTGAATTTCACGCAGGCTCCCAGCTACGCTCTCACCATCTCCAACGCGAATAACATCACGGTCACACGCTCCACGTTTGCATCCGCGGGGACGCTGCACGACGGCATCCACGTGGATGGCAAGTGCGAAGATATCCTGATCAGCGACTGCTACTTCGCCACTGGCGACGATGCCATCGCATTGAACGCGCCGGAAGGATATGGCGGCGACATCAGCCGCGTCACCGTCACCAACTGCATCTTCGATCACTCGCTGACCGTGATGCGAATCTATACGTCGATCGATGCCGCCGCGATGCCCAGCAACAATGTGCACAAGGTGCGCAACGTGGTGGTAAGCAATTGCACCGGCACAACCAACGTGCAGTGCTTCAACCTGGGCATCACGAACGGCGGCCTCTCCGCGACCACGGATGTGGATCAGATACAGGACCTGTCCGTCTCGAACTGCACGCTGAGCTCACCGATCGGCCTGGCTTTCATGCTCACGCCGATTGGCGCGGCCAGCTTTCACGCAGTGAAGTTCATTCCCACCAGCGCGGCGCCTGTGATCCAGGTGTGGCCCGGCTTCTGTTTCGGCGAGATCGAACTCGACGGCGTCACGGTGCTACGCAATCCGGATGGCAACTCTACTCCGGTTGCGTTCGTGCAAGTGCTGCCCAGCGCAGCAGTGGACCGGCTTTCGCTGCTGAACTGCCGCGTGGTGGACGAGGAAGGATCGAGCTACGCCGCATTGCCCAGTCTGGTCGATGTGGCGGGCACTGTCGCCGTGCTACGGCTGGAGTCGGTCGATCTGACGCACATAACGACTCTCGCCTCCAGCGCTGGATGGAATGGCGTGACGCTGTTGCGCGGAGGTGGCGTGTTGGGAAGCGGTGTACAGGTGCCGGATTCGCTGATGGATGCGAACACACTGTATCTCTCATCGACCGCAGGCGGCGCAGCATCGATCAAGATCGGCGGAACGGCGAAGCGCCTGACGCTGGCGTAACGAAGGATTCGCGGCCTGGGTGGGCTCGCGGACGCAGACAGTGGGGAATTCGAATGAAGAATGAGAAGAACGAAGGGTACGGTCTTGAAGAGTTGCAGAGGTTTGGCAAAGAGTTCGACTTGCCGCGCGGGCCGGATGGAGAGATCACCTCCATCTGGCTCGCGCGCGATTTGTTGAAGATCAGGGATCGCAACGGCGGAGAGAGTCCGCTCGAAGCGAACCCGGTGCAGGCCGCGTTTGCGCGCAGGCGCGGGCGGCAGAACATCGTCGTCAAGGCGCGGCAGATGGGCATTACAACGTGGATTGCAGCGCGATTCTTTCTGAAGACGATCACAGCACGCGGTGTGCTGACCGTGCAGGTCGCGCACACGCGCGAGGCGGCAGAGTCGATCTTCCGCATCGTGCAGCGCTTCTGGGAGTGTCTGCCGGAGGGGATGCGCAAAGGCCCGCTAAAGCGCAGTCGTGCGAATGTGCGGCAGATGGTGTTCCCTGAACTCGACAGCGAGTTCCGCGTGCTCACCGCGTCCGACGAGAACGCGGGCCGCGGCCTGACGGTGCAGAACATGCACCTCAGCGAGGTATCGCGCTGGCCCGGCGATGCAGCGGAAACGCTGGCAGGCATGCGCGCCGCGCTGATTCCCGACGGCGAGCTGGTGTTGGAGTCAACCCCCAACGGGGCTTACGGATGCTTCTACGAAGAGTGGCAGCAGGCAGAGGAGAACGGCGTGGCGAGACATTTCTTTCCCTGGTGGCTGGAGCCGGCATATGTATCCGCGGAAGTTACAGATCTGCGCGAGGACGAATTGGAGCTGATGGAGACGCATGGCCTGACCTACGCGCAGATCGGATTTCGCCGCGGACTGGAGACGCAGTATCGCGGCCTGTGCCCGCAGGAGTTTGCCGAAGATGCCGAGCTATGTTTCCGGTCGACGGGCCAGTGCTGCTTCGATATGGATGTGCTGGAAGCTCGACTAAAGACGGTGGAGAAGGCCGCCGAGGTGCGCGACAGAGGGAAGCTGCATGTCTTCCTTCCGCCGCAGGCAAACCGCGAGTACATCGTCGCAGTCGATCCTGCGGGCGGCGGCTCGGAGGGCGACTACGCCGCCGTGCAGGTGATCGACCGCGAGAGCGGCGCGCAATGCGCGGAGCTGCAGGAACGCCTGCGACCGGCAGACCTGACACGCGAGGCCGTGGCGCTGGCGCGCGAATACAGCACGCCGGGACAGCCCGCGCTGCTGGTGGTGGAACGCAACAACCACGGCCACGGCGTGTTGGCGCATCTGCAGAAGGGAGAGCCCTACGACAATGTCTACGACAGCAAGGGCGTGCCCGGATGGCTGACGACGGCGACATCGAAGCAGGTGATCGTCAGCGACCTGGACGCGCTGCTGGCGGAGCAGCCCGGCCTGTTCCGCAGCCGTCGCCTGCTGGAGGAATGCCGCACCTTCGTCACCCACGCCAACGGACGCACCGGCGCGGCCTACGGCTCGCACGACGATTGCGTGATGGCGTTCGCGATTGCGCAGGCGGTGCGGAAGGAGTTGGGGAACGGGCGGGGACAGAGAGTGGTTCGTTGTTAGTTGTTGGTTGTTGGTTAGTGGTTAGTGGTTAGTGGTTGGTGGTTGGTGTGGAGCTTGGGGTCTTGGTTTTTAGACTAACAACCAACAACCGGCAACTAACAACCCCCGTGCAGTATCTTGGGAGCGGAGGGATTCTTTGGCGGTGCTTGCGGTACAGGCGATTCGACGGATGCGCGGCGGCGCTCAGAGCCAGTTGATGCTCGGGGCCGACGGCAAGCTGTGGGTGGTGAAGTTCCAGAACAATCCGCAGCATCTGCGCGTGCTGGCGAACGAGTTGCTCGCGACGCGCCTCGCCGAGGCGGTCGGCTTGACCGTGCCGGTAAGCGACGTGGTGGAGGTGTCGGCGTGGCTGATTGAAAACACGCCCGGCATGCACGTCGAGCTGGCGCGTGGCGCAGCGCCAGAGATACACGCGCGGGACTGCAGTTCGGCAGCCGATTTATCGGCGGACTGATGCCCGGCCAGGTGGTGGACTACCTGCCGGAGCCGCAGCTGGACGAGGTGCGCAACCTTGGCGAGTTTGCCGGCATGCTGGCGCTCGACAAGTGGACGGGCAACTGCAACGGTCGCCAGGCGGTGTTCGATCGCAAGCCGCGCGAGCGCAGGTATCGCGCCACGTTTATCGACCAGGGCTTCTGCTTCAATGCGGGCGAGTGGACCTTTCCGGACTCGCCGCTGCGCGGCGTCTACGCGCGCAACCGCGTGTACGCCGGAGTGACCGGATGGTCGAGCTTCGAGCCGTGGCTCAGCCGCATCGAGGAGATGGACGGCGACATCATCTGGAACATCGCCGACGTAGTTCCGCCTGAGTGGTACGGCGGCGATATGGCCGCGATCGAGCGGCTGCTGGAGCAACTGCTGCGCCGCCGCAGCCGCGTGCGCGAGCTGATCGCATCGTTTCGGGATTCGAATCGGGAGCCGTTCCCGATGTGGGAGAAGAGAGTGAGTGTGGTTGTGAACTAGTTGCAAGGTGCAAGGTGCAAGGTTCGAGGTGAGGTCGAGGTTCGAGGTTCGAGGTTCGAGGAAAGACGGATGCGGGTGGGTGACGATAATGAGCGGGATGGCACGTGAATTGCAGCAGCGTAATTGACACCTCGAGCCTTGCACCTCACCTCGAACCTAGCACGCTTAGCACCTAGCACCTAGCAATGACTAGCAACTAGCACCTAAGAAAGGAGTCTGTCATGCCCGAGCGCATCCCCTGCGAGTTCTTCCTGATCCGCTACGTGCCGGATCCGGTGAAGGGTGAGTTCACCAACATCGGCGTGCTGCTGCGCGAGGCGGGCAGGCCGGACGGCGCGCAACTGCGCTTCACGCGCGACTGGAGCCGCGTGCGCTGCATGGACGCCGAAGCGGACATCGGATTGCTGGAAGCGCTGGAGATTGAGATTGGCGATCGGCTGAAGATGCAGCGCCACCGATCCGAAGCCTGTGCTTGCGATGATCGAGGATAGCTTTCGAACTCCATCCAGATGACCGAGTCGCGCGCGTGCCTGGCGGAAAGCGTCGCCGCGGAGCTCGAGCTGCTGATGAAGATGTACGTGGAGCCGCTGAAGGTGAAGCTGGATCGCCGCCGCAGCGGGCGTGCCGCGATCGCCGCCGCCATGCGCAACGAGTTCGAGCGCGCGGGCGTGTGGGGCATGATGCGCAAGAGAATCGCCGCATCTATATATACGCAGGCCGGGCGACCCGATGAAGATCGATTGCGGCTATCGTCCCAACGGGGTGATCCGGATGTTCCAGGCGGTCTCGCTGGAGGGCGATGTCGAGGCCGCCAAGGTGCTGGCGTGGTCCGCGCCGCGGCTGCACGAAGGCGTTCAGCGCGTCGAGGGAGCGAAGCTTGAACTGACTGCTGTAGTCGAGCCTCTTCGCGCAGTCTCAGACGACGCCGAGACCGACAGCAGCGAGCGCTACCGCTTCGGCGTGGACACCATGGAGAGCCAGCAGATTCGCGTGGTGACGATGAACGACCTGGCACGCGCGGCGGAGACAGCGCGCATCGAGTTGCGAGTGTGAGAAGCTTAACACTGATCCGCTGATTAAACCGTTAGAGCAAAGAAGTAGAACAAATCTGATCATCCAATTCTTTATCGTTCTTGATCGGCAATCGGTGTGAACTGTGCAACTTTTTGTCGGAAGGCACAGCGAAATCGGCTGTGCCATTTTCTTTTGCGATCAACTTTTATTTGAGAGGGGTGAGGACATGGGTCTTCGAAGACGAGTGACGGATGCATGGCAGAGGCTGACCGCGGGTGGCAGCCGTGGGAGAGGCAACCAAAGGCGAGCGCAAGACGGCGATGCTGCCTTCGATTCTGAGCCCGTATAATCGCCGGGCGCGCGGGGCAGAACGCTTCGCCCAAGCCTACGGCCGCGAACCTGCGCAAGTTTGCAGAGACGCCGGTGGCGCGGCGCGCGATCAACGTGGTGAAGGACAAGATCGCCAGCATGGACTGGAAGATCAAGCTGCGGCGCGGCTACTCCGACGTCGACGGTGCCGGACGCTGCCGCGCGCATGCAGGCGCTGCGCCGCTGCCTGGAGGAGCCGAAACGTCAGCGACAGCTTCCGCACCGTGTTTGAGCAGGTGCTGGAGGATATGCTGGTCGGCGGATTCGGCGCGGTGGAGATGGAGGCGACCGGCGATGCCGAGCGGCCATTCCACCTGTGGGCCGTCGATGGCGCGACGATCGAGATCGATCCGCATGTGGAACGGCGATCCTGCGAAGCCGCGTTACGCGCAGGCTGCAGGGCAACATCGGCCAGCGCGCAAGCTGGTGCCGCTGCTGGACGACGAGTTGATGTACATGCGCCTGAATCCGCGGACGCCACACGCCGTTCGGACTGGGCCGGCTGGAGGTTGCGTTCGAGACGGTGAACCAGTTTATGTCGGCGAATCGCTACGCCGGGACGGCTCGCGTCGAACTCCGTGGTGCAGTATGCGCTTGTGGCTGAACGAGGCGACGCCGGAGCAGCACGACCGCCTGATGCGCTGGTGGCAGGACGAGATCGAGGGCACGGGCCGCGTGCCGTTGCTGAGCTGCGAGCAGAAGCCCGAGGTGCTGCGCTTCGCCGGCGGCACGGACGCGGACCTGCGCATCCAGTGGCAGGAGTTCCTGATGCGCATGATCGCCAACGCGTTCGAACTGCCGCCAATGCTGCTTGGATTGCAGGGCGACGTGAATAAATCGACCGCAGGCGAGATGGCGGATGAGGCGTTTCAAACCGCCGTGGTGCCGGTTGCGAAGCTGCTGGAGGAACACATCACGCGCGATCTGTTTGCGAAGAAGCTGGGCTGGCGCGAGTTCGAATTCAGCTTCAACGACCTGGAGTCGCGCGACGAGATGGAAGAGATGCAGATCCAGACCGAGCTGCTGAAGGCCGGCGTGCTGACCGTGGATGAAGTACGCGAGCATGCGCGGCCTGCCGCCGATGGAGTCGCGCAACGGAACGGTGGTGGCGTCGTGAAGCTGACCATCGACAATCTGGACGGGAAGGGCGCGGTGGATTATTCTGCGTGCCTTTCGGCGGACGATCCGCTGAAGATTGCGCGCGCCTTGAATGCGCCTTCGCGCTGCAGTGCGGCTGCTCGTGCTGGCGATCCGGATAGCAATGCCGGTCCGGCGCGGGCGCGTGGTTGCTTCCTCCGATAACGGCACGGTCTTGTTCACTGGATATATTGCAACTGATCCGGTTGCAGAATATGCCGGCGCCGGACTTGCGGGACCGGTGTATCGCATTGCGTTCAGCGCGGTCAGCGACGAGTGGCTGCTGGACAAGCAGAGCCTTACGCTCACCGGCGACGGCTTTGCAGTAACCGGCGGCACGCTGCTTTCGGACGCTGACTGCACGCACCGCGGCGGGACTGCTCACCACCTCGGCCGTCGTGAATGACAAGGCTGTGGGCGTATTTACGCCGGAGCCCGCGAAGCCCTGGTCCACAAATGCCGCTGGAATCGCGGCGGGAAGCTATGCGGCGTATCGCGCGCTCAATGGCGCGCTCAGCCTGCAGACGGTGGGGTCGGTCACACACACGCTCGACTTCGATTCAGGCGACGGCGGCGGAACTCTGCAGGTCGCGGCGCTGAAGACCGCGATGGTGAAGGAGCTGGCCAACGACGTCACGCTGAGCGGGCAGATCGAGCCCAGCGCATATGTAACCGAAATGTTTTCCGGCGACGGCACGCACTGCCATCTTCCAGCTTTCGCAGGATCCGTTTCGCCTGAGCAAGCCCACGCTGCTGAGCGACAGCTTCAACCAGCCGGCAATCAATGCGCAAACGTGGAACGTCACCGACCCCGGCTCGCATCTTTCGCTTGGCGCTGGCGGCCTGACGATGTCGGGCGGCACCGGTGCGGATGGCCAGACGACGCTGACGGCGATCGATCAGGTCGAGTTGGGCGGGTCGCTCGTGGTCGAGGCGGGCAACGTGCAACTGAACGCGCCGAGCGATGGCGTTCTCTGCGCGCTGTATGACGGGCCGGTTGCGCGCGCCAACTGCTTCGCGGGATACAACGTGCGGCAGAGCGGAGGCAATACCGTGGTCACGCCGTTCGTCAACGGAACAGAGGTCGGAACCAGTTACACAATGCTTTCGGGACACATCTATACGTTACGCATGCGGTTACATTCTCCGGAGATGCAGCGTGTTCTGCAGACCTACTACGCCCGCGTCGACGGAGCGATTCAGCAATTCGGCGGAGGGCTGGTTGCGTCGCCCGTGGCGCTGGTCTTCGAGCTGGTCGACCTTGGCAATACTTCCAATACGCCAGCCACGGTGCTGTACGACGGCGCGTTTGCGAGTGCGCCTGCCGCCTGCACCTTCGCCGCGGTTGAATAGCCTGCAGTTGACCGGCTCGATGGGCTTCTGCTCGGTCACGCAGACTGGATCGGCGTGGATCGTCAGCACGCTGCCGGGCGGCGCGAAACAGACGCGTCTGATCGGCATTGCGGGCGAGGGCGTCGATTGCAGCGTGTCTGCGACTGGAAAAGTTACATTCTTTGCCGGCCGAGTTCCGGTGGCCGGGGAAATTGTAACTGTTTTGTATCGCACGCGAGATCGCGCCGTGGCACGGCTGGAAGATGCAGCCAGCATCGCGGCGGAAGCTGCGGGCGGAATGCCCGGAACGGCGCGCTGGTTGGGCAAAGTTGTGCGGCCGGTGGCGCGGTCTACGGAAGACTGTGAAGCAGCGTGCACAGGCGGTACTCGCGCTTGCTTCGAGCCGCAGCGCGGCGATCGCGGGCAGCTACACAGCCGTCAATCCTGCGGATGTCTGGCCCGGCGACGTGCTTGCGATCACCGCGAACGGCGCGACGATGAGCGTGGTGGTGCGGACGGTCGCGATTGCGGATGGACACGCGCAGCCGGAGTTGCTGACTTACCGGATCGCGTTTGCCAACGACTGGGCAGAGGCCCTGGGCATCACGCTTTCCGAGGCGATTGCCGCCGATGCGTATCTGCCGCCGACGGCGCTCACTGCTCCTGCGCAGGTGCTCGCGAACCTGCAGCAGCTCACCGTGGCGAGTGCGACGACGACTGCGTTGCAGATTGATGCGGGCACCGCTCCGCCTGCGGGTGGGGGCTTCGAAGTTCGCTTGCGCGACTTCGATTTCGGCGCGGGCGTGGACCAGAACCTGGTGCTGCGCAGTCCGGTGCGCAGCTTCTCCATTCCGCGCACCGCGCAGTGCGAGAGGTACTTCGTGCGCATGTTCGATGGCTCGAATCCTCCGCTTTACTCACGGCGTTCGAGCGCGGTGTTCACGAATCTTCCGGTGGCGTAGACGCCTGGCAAGGAGCAATGCAATGACCGAGTTTGAAGCGCAGGTGCTCGCGGACCTGTGCGTGTTGAAGACGCAGATGAAGGAGATTGTCGGCAACGGGCAACCCGGTCGGCTGGCACAGGTGGAGAGCCGCCTGCTGGACCACGAGCGCACGGTACAGCGCATGAAGGGCGTGGCGGCGGCGTTTGGCGTGCTGCTGACGTTCGCGCATGCGGCGATCGATCTTCTGGCCAGGCGGCGCTGATGCCGCGTTGGGTTCCGTATAATCGACGCTATGTCTGCCGAAGGATCATCGACGCCCCTGGTCGGCGTGATCATGGGGAGCAAGAACGATTACGCCGTGATGCGCGCGGCTGTGGACGTGCTGCGCGAGTTCGGCGTGCCGTATGAGGCGCGCATCGTCTCGGCGCACCGCACTCCGGACCTGATGTTTGCGTATGCGGATTCGGCGGTGAGCCGTGGCCTGCGGGTGATTATCGCGGGCGCGGGCGGAGCGGCTCATCTGCCGGGCATGGTCGCCGCGAAGACGGTGCTTCCGGTGCTCGGCGTACCCATTGCGGCCACGGCGCTGCAGGGCTTCGATGCGCTGCTCTCCATCGTGCAGATGCCGAAGGGCATTCCCGTGGGCGCGCTTGCGATCGGCGCGTCGGGCGCGGCGAATGCCGGCCTGCTCGCCGTGCAGATGCTGGCGACGACTGACGCGCAGTTGCGCTCGAAGCTGGTGGCGTGGCGCGCTGCGCGCCGGGCTGAAGTGCTGGCGCAGCGGCTCGAGGATAATCCGGAAGCAACCGGCGGCGCAGAGGTTCCCGCGTGAGCGATGCCGCTTTCCCGACGCTGCTGCCGGGCGCGACGATTGGCATCTTCGGCGGCGGCCAGCTTGGACGCCTTACCGCGATGGCCGCGCGCGGCATGGGCTATCGCATCCACGTGCTCGACCCCGACCCAGGCTGTCCCGCGCGCTTCGTCGTGGACCAGTGCGTGGAGGCGGACTGGACCGATGCCGCCGAAGCTGCGCGACTCGCCCGCGGATGCGACGTCATCACGCTGGAGATTGAGCAGATTTCGCTCGCCAGCATGGAGGCCGCCGCGGGATTCGCGCCGGTCCGTCCAAGCCGCGCGATGCTCGCCGTGATTCAGGACCGCATCGAGCAGAAGGACTGGCTGCTGCGCAATGGGTTTCCGGTAGGGAAGTATCGTGCGGTTCGTTCGCTGGATGAACTGCGTGCGGCTGTGTTTGAACTCGGCGGCAAATGCTTCTGCAAGTCTGCGACCGGCGGCTACGATGGCCGCGGCCAGGGCAAGGTTGGCTTTCAGCCCGATCCCACTCCCGAGGCGGTTGAAGCGGAGATTCGCGGCGCGTGGGAGGCGCTGGGCCGTGGCCCCGGCGTGGTGGAGCAGGCCATCGATCTCGATCGCGAGATCTCGATCCTGGTGGCGCGATCGCCCAACGGCGAGGTGAAGGTTTACCCCGCCGCACTGAATCATCACGAGCACCAGATTCTGGCGTGGAGTGTGTTGCCAGCGCCGCTGTCGGACGCGATGGCTGCCGAGGCGAAGCAGCTCGCGTCGTCCATTGCAGACACATTCCTGCTGGAAGGAATTCTTGCGGTCGAGCTATTTGTAACCAAAGATGGGCGCATCCTGGTCAACGAGCTTGCGCCGCGTCCGCACAACAGCTATCACGCCAGCGAGCGCGCCTGCGTCACCAGCCAGTTTGAGCAGTTGGTGCGCGCGGTTTGCAATCTGCCGCTGGGCGATGCAGACGTGGTGCAGCCCTGCGCCATCGCCAATCTGCTGGGCGACCTGTGGCTCTCACCAACTGGCGCCGCGTGTGCCGCACTTCGATCGCGCGCTCGCGGTGCCTGGCGTGCGGCTTCATCTGTACGAGAAGCTGCGTCCGCGCAAAGGCCGCAAGATGGGCCACTTATCCGCCGTCGCCTCCACGCCGGACGAAGCAGTCGAGCTGGTTCTGAAGGCGGCGTCGCTGCTTTAACCTCAAAGCCTCCCAAATTCTGAGCGATAGAAGCTATGGTGGTCCGACCGGATCGCCCTATTTTCGTCTGTGTCCCGGAAATTTCAGTTTTGCGGTCTTAGAGCCCTAAGCCCTATCCAAGTGCCGCCAAATGATGGGGGTGCGGCCGGAATGACGGGTCGAATTTGGCACTTGACAGCCGTCCAGTGGAAGGAGCAATCTCTCCCGGATTCATAATTACGTCTTTGCTAATCTCCGGAGCGCCCCATTCCTTTGCGTTGAGAGGGATGCCCGAGCACCACCGCTCCTCACTCCCGAAACTGCCTTGTTAAGGATGTTGCTTAGACCACTGGACCAGATAACAAATATCCGGCCGCGATTGTAAAGATTCTTCCGTACCAAATTTTCTGGAGGCAACAAATGCAATCCATACGTACATCAGTGCGGCGGTTCGTTATCGCCATGCAAGTTATCAGCCTCGTGCTGCTTGTCTCCTTCGCGAGTGCAGGCCGGGCGCAGATCGCTGGAGCCGGAACCATCCAGGGAACCGTTACGGACGCCACCGGAGCCGTAATTCCCAACGCCAAGATCGTCCTCACCGACAAATCAACCCAGGTCAGCCACGAATCCAAGACCGACGGAAGCGGCGTCTACGTCTTCCCGAACATCACCGTTGGAACTTATTCGCTGACTGTCTCCGTCCCCGGCTTTGAGACCTTCGTCAGCGACGGCAACGTGTTGGAAGTCGGCAGCAACATCGCCATCAACGCGAAGATGACGGTCGGCGGCCAGGAGCAGAAGATCGAAGTCCAGGCCACCGGACTCGCGCTGCAGACTGAGGACGCCAGCTTCAAGCAGACCATCGACTCAACGCAGATCACGCAGATGCCGCTGAATGGCCGGCACATGACCGACCTGATTCAACTCTCCGGCGGCGCAACCAACGCGGGCGGCGGCGACTTCTCCAACGGCAGCAAATACTCCTACGCATCGGTCTCCGTCTCCATCGCCGGCGGCCAGGGCAACACCACGCTGTACCGGCTGGATGGCGGCGACAACATGGACTACATGGGCAACACCAACCTGCCCTTCCCCTTCCCCGACGCAGTCTCGCAGTTCTCGGTTGAGACGGCGGCTCTGGGCGCGCAGGACGGCATGCACTCCGGCGGCCTGGTCAACGTGGTCACGCGCTCCGGCACCAACACCTATCACGGTTCGGCGTTTGAATTCATTCGCAACAACTACATCGACGCAACCAACTTCTACGCAGCCGGCAAGGATCAGTTGCATCAGAACCAGCTTGGCGGCACCATCGGCGGCAAGATTCTGCGCGACAAGCTGTTCGCCTTCTTCGGATATCAATATCTGGAGAGCAAGCAGTTGAGCGCCACCACCACGGCCCACGTTCCCACCGCGGCCAACCTGCTGGGCGACTTCTCCGTCACCGCTCCCAACACCGCAGCAGCGGCGGCGGCCGTCGGCGCCTGCCAGACGACAGCGACCCAGCTGGTTGATCCCCTCACCGGCGCGGCACTGCCCGGCAACAAGTACAACCAGCCCGGCGGGCCGACTCTGCCCGCGTGGAACGCGCAGTCTTTGAACCTGATCAAGTACCTTCCCGTCTCCTCCGACACCAACTGCGGTTTGGTGCAGTACGGAATTCCGAACGACGTGTATGACAAGCAACTCATCACGCGCGTCGACTACACCATCAACAGCCGCAACAATCTCTATGGCCGTTATCTCTTCGATGGCTATCAGCTTCCGTCGTGGTTCTTCCCCAACAACATCCTGGTAACGACGGCATCGGGCAATCCGTTGCAGCGCGTGCAGACGTTCACATTGGGTGAGAATTTCACCATCAACTCCACCACCGTCAACTCCGCTCACGCGACCATTCTGCGCCGCCTGAACAATCGCGGATACAACGCCAACGCCATCAACGCAGGCAACATTGGCGTGACTGCCTACCAGGCTGAGCCCAATGGACTGCAGCTCTCCAGCAGCAAGTTCACCATGGGCGGCGGTACCAACTCAGTCGCCCACTTCAACGACAACACGCTCGCGCTCGACGACGATGTGACCATGGTGCGCGGCAAGCATCAGCTCATCTTCGGCGGCGAGTTTGTGCGCAACCAGCTCAACATCTCCAACGCATATGAGTCCAACGGAACCTTCAGCTTTGGCGTCAGCTACAGCGAATATGGCCCGTACGGAAGCAAGACCAACTGCACCAGCAACCCGAACTGCAACACATCGCAGATCGGCGACGGCGATCTCGACTTCCTCAGCGGCACGATGACCGCGTTCCAGCAGAGCAAGTTCCAGCAGAACGCCCTGCGCGCTCCCATCCCCAGCCTCTACTTCCAGGACACCTTCCACGCCACCAAGCAACTGACCATCGTCGCGGGCCTGCGCTGGTCGCCGAACTGGGCGCCAGTTGATGCCAAGAACCGCGGCGTCGTCTTCAGCCAGAGCGCTTTCCTCGCCAACCAGTTCAGCACCGTCTACGGCGGCGGACCGGGCGGTTTCCCCGCTCCCACCGTTCCCAACGGAGCACCCGCGGGCGCCTTGTTCTACGGCGACCCCGGCGTGACCCGCGGCTTCACCCAGAACTCGCTGAAGCAGTTCGATCCCAACTTCGGCCTGTCGTACGATCCGGTCGGCAATGGCAAGACCGTCATCCGTGCCGGAGCCGAATACATCTACGATCTGCCTAACTTCTTCACCGGCCAGCGCAACCAGCAGAATCCGCCGTTCGCTACCGCCATCAGCCAGGCGTCGGCGGGATACATCCCGTTCAGCACACCATGGCTGGTTCCCGCGGCGCTTACTACTGCGGCCACCATCAACGTCAGCCCCTTCCCGCAGCCAGCCATCCCGGTTCCGGGCCAGACTCACTTCTTCCCCAACTCGCAATATATCGTTCTGCCAACGCAGTTCCATCCACTTCGCACCATGCAGTGGACGGCGAGCATACAGCATGACTTCCCCAAGGGATGGCAGGTCTCGTTCGACTACATCGGCAACAAGACCTCTCACCTGCAACTGGGCCGCCCGCTGAACCCGGTCCTCTACATCCCCGGCAACTGGAACGGCGCAGGAAGCTGCATCGCTCCGGGAACCACCTACGCGATTGCCGGAACGGGCACTGGCGCCTGCTCCACAACGTCCAGCTCCAACTACATCGCGCGCTCGCTGCTGGTGCTCGAAAATCCGTCCCAGGGTGTTGGCTACTCCGTCGGCGGAGCCGGTTCAGTGGTAGTCGGCGACAACGGCTGGGCCAACTACAACGGCCTGATCACCTCAGTCAATCACCGCCTCTCGTCGACCTTCAGCTTCCTCGGCAACTGGACGTACTCCAAGTGCCTGGACACCGCCGACGAACAGGGCGACTTAGCCGGAACCAACGTGCAGAACCCCAACAACAACGCAGGCGACTACGGGCCGTGCGGATTCGACTACAAGCACATCGAGAACTTCGTCCTGGTCGCCCGCAGCAACTTCGCCATTACCAACTCGATTGAGAAGGCCGTGGTCAACGGCTGGGAACTGGCGCCGCTGATCCATATCCAGACCGGCGCGCCCTTCACCGTCACGGTGGGCGCGGACGACTCGCTCATCGACGTCAACAACGACCGCGCCAGCCTGATTCCGGGCAATGTCGCCCTACGCCAAGGTAGCGCACTTCTACTCCGGACAGGGCGCCAGCAACCGGCAATACCTCAACCTGGCAGCATTTGCCACATCCAACCCGTCGGGTACCTTCGGCAACACCAGCCGGAACGGCTTCCGCGCTCCTCCGGCCCTGCAGATGGACGCGCAGGTTTCGCGCATCTTCCCCATCTGGGAGACGCTGAACATGGCGCTCCGCCTGGAAGCCTTCAACGTGCTCAACCACCCCAACTTCGGCACCCCAACCGCGTCGCGATCCTCAGGCACCTTTGGCCAGATCGGCGGCACCAACCTGACCAGCGCCCGAGTCTTCCAAGGCGCAATCAAGTTCGAGTTCTAAGCCGAACCCAGCCTTAGCGCTCAAACCCAAAACGCACCTCAACCGCACCAACCAACTTGCCCCGCCTCCGGAAACCAGAGGCGGGGCAAGTTTTTTGAGACGAAATGAAGTTGGGTCTGTGATCCGGCTATTTGGCTGCTGGTTTTGGCTTTCGGAGTCAAATGCGGCACTTGGAGTGTCCCGCATCGCACGCACATGTGCGATTTCGAGGTCGATCTCTTCGTCGGTGATTTTGTCCAGACCGGCAGCCTCAGCGAGTCGCCAGCCTTCACGCAGGCTGGCCCGCGCCTGAGCAAGGCGAGTCTCGCGGTCGTCACTTAGAACCTCACGCATGCGTTTCTCCTAACAAAGCGTAGCCGTTTTGGCCGCACCGAAGCAAGGTGAATGGTCTAGCTCGCTGCAAACCCTCCGGTCTTGCTTAAGGGCATGGCTTCAGCCGTGCCGCAACAGCCGCAGAGGAAGGTCGGCTTTAGCCGCTGGGGTTCACTTTGAAAAAGGCATGACTTTCTACGTGACCCCCTCTCAGCCCCAAGATATCCTGTGTGCGAGCCATCGCATCGGAAAGCAGAGAAGATGAGATCGATTTGGAAGACTGCTGCTGCAATCGCCGTATGCGTTGCAGCGATAGCAGGAATCGGGTTTGGCTGGCGCGCGTATCGCACCAGAATGAAGCTCGTCGAAACCGCGCGACTCACCCGCGAGCGCGCAGAGCAAGGCGATGCGCAGGCCCAATCGAACCTCAGCGGGATGTACTACTACGGCACAGGAGTTCCCCAAAGCTATGTCGATGCCGTAAATTGGGCCCGCAAGGCCGCCAATCAAGGCAACGCGAGGGGCCAGTATCGACTCGGCTATCTGTATACCTATGGCCAGGGCGTTCAGCAGGACTATACATCGGCATTCCAGTGGTACCTCAAAGCGGCCGACCAAGGCTACGCGGAAGCCCAAGTCGATGTAGGCTCCCTCTATTACTACGGAGAAGGCGTCCCACAGGACTACGCCGCGGCACTTCTCTGGTACCGCAAAGCAGCCGATCAGGGGTCCGCCCGTGGCGAGACCTATCTTGGCGGCATGTACTACAACGGCAAGGCAGTTCCGCAGGACTACGCGGAGGCTGCGCGCTGGTATCGCAAGGCGGTGGACCGAGGTAATGCGCGCGCGAAATACTACCTCGGCTACATGGAGCTTCATGCCAGGGGCGTTGCCGCCGCAATCGGGACGAAGGTCGTCGGCTGCTTCGCGAGGCGGCTGCCATGGGGGACAAATACGCGCTGCTAGCGACGCGTGTGAACATGACGATTTTAATTGAGGCTACCCTTGTGTTGCAGTTTCTTGGCGGCCTGTTTTTCGCAGTAGCCTTTGTGCCGATTCGCCTGAATTATTTCTCTGAGCAGCCGCGGAAACCTTGGACGCGAAGCCAAGGGCTGACAACCGCTGGGGGTGTGCTGATTTTGCTGGGGACGGCATACGGCTGGTATGGATACAGCCACCTGAAATTTCAACGCTTGTTCTTCGGTCCGAACAGCTGGGTGATCGGGCGCTGGCTGTCAGAAGCGGCAGCTCTGGCTGTCATCTTCTACATCCTCCGGCAGGACAGAAAACTCCAAGCGGAAAACGAAGCGGTAGTCCAGACTTGACTTAGCCAGGTCCGGACCTAAGTTGTTTTTCTACTGGACTTTGTCAAAATAAGTACGGGGGGGTACCCCCCACCTTTACCCGATATCTTCGGACCAGTTCTCCAGGTACGCCTTGAAGTCGCGACATGAATTTGCCCGCGTCGGCGCCGTCGACGATGCGGTGATCGAAGCCCAGCGTGAAGCGCTGGATCGAGCGGATCGCGATCGAGTCGTTGCCGTCCTTGTCGGTGAGGACTTCGGCTTCCTTGTTCAGTCCGCCGATGCCGAGGATCGCCGCCTGCGGCTGGTTGATGATCGGCAGTGCCGAACTGCTCGCCGAAGATGCCGGAGTTGGTCAGCGTGAACGTCCCGCCGGAGATCTCGTCCGGCGCCAGCTTCTTGCCGCGCGCGCGCTCGGCCACATCGACGATGGCGCGCGCGATGCCGAGGAAGTTCTTCTCCTCCGCCTGCTTGATGACCGGGACGATCAGGCCCCAGTCCAGCGCAACCGCGATGCCGATGTTGATGTTCTTGTTGTAGCGGATCGCGTCGCCCTCGATCGAGCCGTTGACGATGGGATGCTTGCGCAGCGCGACGATGGCCGCGCGCGTGATGAACGGCATGTAGGTCAGCTTGACGCCGTTGCGCTGCTCGTACTTCGACTTCTCCTTCTCGCGCAGGCTTGCACGATGCGCGTCATGTCCACCTTGAAGACGGTGTGGACGTGCGGGCTGGTGCTGCTTCGACTCGACCATGCGCTGCGCGATGATGGAGCGCATCTTGGTCATCGGCACGAGTTCGCCGGGCATGCGGAGCAGGCGCGGCAGGCTTCGCAGCAGCGGCTGCGGCAGGTGCTGGAGCAGCAGCGGGCTTCGCAGCAGCAGCAGGCTTTTCCAGATGGCTGAGGATGTCGTCCTTGGTGATGCGGCCGGCCGAGCCGGTGCCTGGAACCTGGCTCAGGTCGACGTTGTTGTCCTTCGCAATCTTGCGCACCAGCGGCGACGAGCGCACGCTTCTCGCCTTCCGACGCAGATGCAGGTGCCGCAGCAGGAGCAGGCGTAGCCGCAGGCGCCGCGGCAGGAGCAGCAGCAGGTTTCGCGGCAGCAGGAGCGGCGGCAGGCTTGCCAGCAGCGCCGCCGATCACCGCAACGACGGTGTTGATGCTGACGGTCGCGCCTTCCGGAACCTTGATCTCGGTGAGGACGCCGGCGACTGGCGAAGGAATCTCCGCGTCGACCTTGTCGGTGGAGATCTCAAAGAGCGGCTCGTCGCGCTCGACCGTGTCGCCGACCTTCTTCAGCCACTTGGTGATCGTGCCCTCGGTGATGGACTCGCCCATCTGCGGCATCAGAACTTCGGTGCCGCCGGTCGACCAGAAGCCGCAGGCGCGGGCTCGTCATCCGTGGCCGGAGAATCAATTGCGGCCGGAGTGGTGGAGTCGTCCGCGGGCGTTGCGGCAGTCTCTTCAGCCTCGGCCGGAGCGGCGGGAGGCGCGGCGACCGAACCGCCGGCTCCGTCGATGATGACCGCGACGACGGTGTTGATCTGCACGGTCGCGCCCTCGGCGATCTTGATCTCCTGTCAGCGTGCCGGCGGCGGGCGACGGAATCTCGGCGTCCACCTTGTCGGTGGAGATCTCAAACAGCGGCTCGTCGCGCTGCAACCGTGTCGCCGGCTTTCTTGAGCCACTTGGTGAGGGTGCCTTCGGTGATCGATTCGCCCATCTGGGGCATGACTACGTCAGTCGGCATCGCAATCCTTCCAGTTCCTGGCGCTCTTGGCGCGGGCATCCGCTCTTGGATTATAAGACTTTTGCGCCTCCAAGCCGCTTATCGCACAGGCGCAAGCAATTGATCCAACGACTCGCACCAGACCATCTGCCGCTCAAAGACGCGGCCAAAGTTGCGCGCCGCCGCATTCGCCGCCCGCTCCATCGTCGGCTCGCGGCCGGATCGGCCTCAAGTTCCAGGCTGGTAACGCCGCGATCGGTAATGCCGCAGGGAACGATCCACTCGAAGTCGCGCAGATCCGTCGTCACATTCAGCGCAAAGCCGTGCGAAGTGACCCCCTGCGAAACATGCACCCCAATGGCCGCCAGATCTTGCGTTCAGGATACGCACTGGTGCCCCATTCATGACAGTATCGTCCGTCATGAGTCGTTTCCACCGCCAAAGGTCCAGACGCCCGTGCACTTCGGAATGCGCTTGGCCATCACGCCGAAGTCGCCGCAGGTGCGGATCAGCGCCTCTTCCATCATCCGGACGAAGTCGACCGGGCCCGAGATGCGGGCCGCGCTTTTCCGGCAAGGTCGCCGCGCAGATCGACGATGGGATAGCCGACCAGCTGTCCCGGCCCGTGATACGTCACATCGCCGCCGCGATTGATCTCGTGCAGCTCGACGTCGCGCGCGGCGAGCCACTCGTCGCTGGCGAGGACGTTGGCGCGCGAAGAATTCCGCCCCAGCGTAATCACCGGCGGATGCTCCAGCAGCAGCAGCGTGTCGCCGATCGCGCCAGCCTTCCGCGCCGCCACCACGCGCGCCTGAATCGCCAGCGCCATCCGCATACGAAACGCGCCCGAGTTGGAGGAGGTGAA
>CAWGGW010000011.1:0-508579 GCA_963822225.1 uncultured Acidobacteriaceae bacterium
ACAGGTGCGGGCGGCGGCGGGACTGCCGTGGTGGGAGCGACTTCGTCGGAGATGATGAGGCCGTCGCGAAGCACGATGCGGCGGCTGGCGTAGCCCGCGAGGATGGGATCGTGAGTGACGAGGACGAGGGTGGTTCCTTCGATGCGGTTGAGTTCGAGGAGGAGTTCGAGGACGTGGGCACCGTTGTGGTATCGAGGTTGCCGGTAGGTTCGTCGGCGAAGAGGATGGGCGGACGCAAGACGAAGGCACGGGCAAGGGCGACGCGCTGCTGTTCGCCGCCGGAGAGCTGCACGGGATAGGATCCATGCGATCGCCGAGACCTACGAAGTGAGTAGTTGGCGGGCGCGGGAAGGCCATCGCCTTCAGCGTTGAGCTCATGCGGGCAGGAGAACGTTTTCGAGCGCCGTGAGGGTCGGGATAAGTTGAAAGGACTGGAAGACGAAACCGACCGTCTTGCCGCGGACCTGGGCAAGCTTGTCCTCGGGGAGGTAGCTGATAGCAGTGCCATTGAGATGAACGTCGCCTGAGGAAGGTGTGTCGAGGCCGGCGAGAAGCCCGAGAAGGGTGGACTTACCGCTGCCGGATGCGCCCATGATGGCGACGAACTCACCTTTGGAGATGGTGAAGTCGAGACCTTTGAGGATGTCCACGGTACGCGGGCCATTGCGAATCGACTTGCGCAACGCCTGAACGACAATCATTGGTTGTTTGCTGCCCGGGTCTTCGCTCACGAAACTTGTGTCTCCCTCATCGTCATATGGCACACACCGCAGAAAATCACATCTTTGATACGTTGGAACCATGATGAAAGTTCATGCTCTATCGATTCTAGCGGGTTTGATGCTTGTCACTTCCGGGTGCCACGGCGGGAGTGCGGCGGATGCTGGTTCGGGGCAGGGGCCTGCGCCGAGCGCTGCGACCGAGCCTTCGCCCGCCGAGGTGACTGCGCCGCGCAGAAGGAGGATCACAGCAAGGACCCTCGGCCGGTGCTGGTATGTTTCGGCGATTCGTTGACTGCGGGCGCGGGGACGGATCCGGGGCAGAGCTATCCGGATTATCTGCAGGTGGAACTCGACAAGTTGCACTACCACTACCGCGTGGAAAATGAAGGTGTCAGCGGCAATACGACGAAGGACGGCGTCGAACGGCTGCCGCAGATTCTTGCGCTGCATCCGGCGTTGGTTGTGGTGGAGTTCGGCGGCAACGATGGGCTGCGAGGTTTGCGCATCGAGGACACGAGGTCGAATCTGGATGTGATCGTGGCGACGCTGAAGAAGGCAGGGATCAAGGTTGCCCTGGCTGGAATCACGCTGCCGCCGGACTACGGTGAGGATTACATCGACAAGTTCGATGAAACGTACCGGCTGCTGGCCGAGAAGTATCACGTGCCGATGTTGCCGTTCCTGTTGAAGAACGTATATGGCGTTCCGGGGATGATGCAGCAGGACGAGACTCACGCTACGGCGAAGGGGAATGCGATTGTGGCGAAGAATGTGGTTCCGCTGATATTGCCGCTGTTGAAGAAGTAATTCGGCTACTGCGAAATAAATCCGCACGCGGCGATCGTTTGCATCTTATGGATTGACACTGAAACGGAGACCTTCTTTGTATGTACGCTCGAATTGGAAATTGAACCTGCTCGCGGGCGGCGTTGCACTTGCCGCTTTCACCTCACCAGCTATTGCGCAAGTCCACGTTTACATCGGTAGCGCGCCGCCGCCGATCCGCTATGAAGTGCGTCCGGCGATGCCGGGCGAAGGATACGTGTGGACGGATGGATATTGGGGAGACCGTGGGGGCCGTTACGTCTGGATGCCTGGAGTCTGGGTTCGTCCTCCGTACGCGGGCGCTTACTGGAGCCATTCTCATTACGATCATTACCAGCAAGGCTGGCAGATGCACGAGGGTCATTGGGATCATGAGAATCATGACGATCACCATGACAACCACGATCAGGGGCACCACTAAGCAAAGTAGTCGCAGTATCCAGCGAATGCCCCATCCTGCCCCAAGTGGCGGATGGGACATTTGTATTCTGGGGGCACGAAATCAGCCGAGGACGACGATGGGTTGCATCAAGGTTCCGGCGATTCGTTTTGTGATGGCGAGCAATTCGACGGGGCTGGTGAAGACTTTGACGAGAGGCGCGCAGGAGAAGTCGGGCAGATTGATTTGCATACCGTTGCGCAGGCGCCCGGCAGCTTCTTCGTCGACGGTGACAGACGGCATTTCGGTGAGGAGCGTGCGCGGGTGTGGGAGACGCTGCTCGATCTCGCCGGGTTTGCCTGCCAGAGATTTGAGTTCGTCGAGCGAGATCGATTGAGCGATGGTGAACGGGCCGGCCTGGATGCGACGAAGGGATGAGAGGTGGGCGCCGCAGCCTGCGAGTTGGCCGAGTTCCTGCGCGACAGAGCGAACATATCCGCCGGCTGAGACCTGCATGACGAACTGCGCGGACTGATCGGCCGTGTCGAGCGAAAGAAGTTCGAAGCGGTGGATGAAGATGCGGGCGGGTTTGACTTCGACGGGCTTGCCGGCTCGTGCGAGTTTGTGGGCTGGGACGCCGCCGACTTTCTTCGCGGAGAAGATGGGTGGGACTTGAAGCATCTCGCCATGGAAGCGGGCGGCGAGGATGCGGAGTTCTTCGAGAGTGAGGGTCAGGGGCTGCGACGTGGAAGCTGGCGTGCCCTCGGCGTCAAAAGTGTCGGTGGCGAAGCCGAAGCGGATGGTGCCCTCGTAAGTCTTCTCCGCCGTGGCGAAGAATTGGGCCAGGCGCGTGTACTTTCCAAGCAGAAGCGGGAGGACACCGGTGGCCATGGGGTCAAGTGTGCCAAGGTGGCCTACGGAGCGTTCGCCGGTGGCTCGGCGGACTATATCGACAACATCGTGCGAGGTCATTCCCGCAGCTTTATCGAGGACGAGCAATCCATTCACAGCAACACCTGCTTCTCTCCGGCAACGTAACGCACCTTGGCGATTGTATCGCTGCGGCGCGAGATTGGCGGGTGAGAGGTGTTGCGGCGAGATTTAGAGGGCTGCGCCGCTGCGCCGGACGAGCGAAAGGAATTCGTTGCGCGTCTGAAGCTGAGTCTTGAAGACTCCGAGCATGGCCGAAGTGACTGTGGCGGAGTGCTGTTTTTCGACGCCGCGCATCATCATGCAAAGGTGTTGGGCTTCGAGGATTACGGCGACTCCTTGTGGGGAAATGGCGTTCGAGATGGCGTCGGCGATCTGGGTGGTGAGGCGCTCCTGCACCTGGAGGCGGCGGGCAAATACGTCGACCACGCGCGGGATTTTGGAGAGTCCGATGACTTTTCCGTTGGGGACGTAGGCGACGTGGGCCTTGCCGAAGAAGGGAAGCAGGTGGTGTTCGCACATGGAGAAGAACTCGATGTCCTTGACGATGACCATCTCGTCGTAATCGACGTTGAAGAGAGCCTCGTGCAGGACTTTGTTGACGTCCATGTGGTAGCCGCGGGTGAGGAAGGCCATGGACTTTTCCATGCGCTCGGGCGTGTCGACGAGGCCGTCGCGGGTGGGATCTTCGCCGACGCGCAGGAGTAGCTCGCGGTAGAGTTCCTGCGTGGTGAGCGATGCGGCGGTGATTGGTTCCGAAGCTGTTACTGGGCTCATATGGGTTCAGCCTTTCCCGGACGATTCGGTGTATTCGAACGAATTGTTGCTGGTTTCCTCGATTCGGACGCGCTGGAGTTTCGCGCCCTTGAACCGTTCGAAGATACGAAATACTTCTATCGTAAGGTTTTCTGTGGTCGATACGACGTCGCGAAACTCATTGAGCGAATTGAGATTCATATGGTCGAAGCGCTCGAGGAGATTTGTTTGCGCGAATGCATCGAGGGCGCCGAGGTCGCAGACCATGCCGGTGGTTGAGTCCACGGGGCCGGCGACTGTGACTTCGATAACGTAGTTATGGCCGTGCCCGTGCGGGTTATTGCATTTGCCGTATACGGCGCGGTTCCGGTCAGTGGAGAAGGCATCTGAGTGGAGACGGTGCGAGGCGCTGAGGTGGTAACGACGCGACAGATGGGCGCGGGCGCTCATTGTTCACCATAGAAGTCGGCGAAGAGGTCGGGCATCTCGTAAACGCGGACCCGGTGCAACTTCGCGTTGGGAATCTTGCCGTCGAGGCGATTCCAGACGTCGATGGCGATGTTTTCGGTGGTCGGGATACGGGTGGCAAAGGCGGGTACTTCGAGGTTGAGGTGGCGATGGTCGTAGACGCTGACAACTTCGCGCTCAAGGATGTCTTTGAGTTGCTTCAGGTCGACTACGAAGCCGGAGACGGGGTCGACATCGCCGGCCACGGTGACTTCCAGGGTGTAGTTATGGCCGTGCCCGTTGCGGTTGGCGCATTTGCCGAAGACGCGTTTGTTCTCCTCCTGCGACCAGGCATCGTTCCAGTAGTAATGGGCGGAGGAGAATTCAGCTTTGCGAGTGAGAAGGATCATAGGAAGTTGTCGGTTGCTGGTTGTCGGTTTGTTGACCGGTCCGTCGGTGATACGAAGTCCACCAAGACTTCAATCTTATTGGATGATTTGGCGCGGATATGGATGCGCGCCGGTTTGGTTGGAATGATTCATCGGCCGGTTTTGTAGCTGCGACCTTTCCAGGTGACGGATTTTGAGACTTGGTGGTGAAGAGAGCTTCGTACCAGGAGCCAGATGAACATTGGCACGCCGAGGATGGAGATGGCGACGTCGAATGCGGGGAAGTTAGATTTTGCAGCGCGTCCGTAGAAGCGGAAGAGGTCGCGGATCCAGATGGCGAGGATGACGAGCGATTGCCATTTGGGTCGTAGGGGGTTGGCAGCGAATTCCAGCGCGATGGCGGGGAGGCCGAAGAAGAGAAGGATGTCGAGGACGCGCCAGAAGGCCAGGAGCAGAGGCTGAGGGAAAAGCAGGGCGAGATTCTTGGTCCAGCCCTCGATCATCTCGGGGAGGGTCTTGTACATGCGGGTTGCGAGGGCGTCGGGGGCATAGCGAAAGCGGATTCCGAGTTTTGCGCGTTTGATGGCGCGGGCGAGGGCGACGTCTTCAAGGATTTCGCGGCCGACGACGCGATGGCCACCGACGGAGAAATAGGCATCGCGCTCGACCAGAAGGAACTGACCGTTGGCGGCGGCGATGGGGTAGGCGGGGGAACTGACTTGCTTGGGAGGATAGACGCTGGCGAGTTCGGAGAAGACCAGGGGCATGAGGGCACGCTGCCAGAAGCCGGTGACGATCTGGCGGGGTGAGTAGGAGAGGAGCGCGGCGTCGTACTTTTCGGCCTCGTGGAGTGCGCGGGAGAGGTCTCCGGATTGGTGGATGGTGTCGGCGTCGGTGAAGAGGAACCAGGCGCCGCGGGCTTTCTGTGCTCCGAGCCAGCATGCGTTGGTTTTCCCGGTGAAGCCTCCGCGGTCGCTGAGATCGAGGGGAGGGGCCTGGAGGACGGCTATTCCGGGATGGCCCGATGCGGCGGCTTCAGCAACCTGGCGGGTGGTGTCGTTGGAGTCGTCGTCGATGACGATGAGCTCCCACTGCTGGCCGAGGGCGAAGCCAGGCTCGGATTGGGCTATGAGGGAGTTCAGGCAGGCGCCGAGCGACGCGGCCTCGTTGCGCGCGGGTACGATGACGGAGAGCCGAAGACCTGACTGCGGGTCGGCATTGGAAGCCTCAATATTGGCGGGTTGCTTATGCGCATCGTCCACAGGTTCGTATTATAGGAAGTGGGAGCATCGCGTGCCTTATGAGGAGCAAGATAGCAGAAGGATTTCGATGGAGAAGGTCGTGCGGGGCAGGGGATTGAGGGCACGCGCTCTGTGCGCACTGGCTGTTGGGTTGTGCTGGCTGGCGACGGCTTGCGACCGCGGCGACCATCCGGCGAGCATTGGCGCTCGCGCGCCTGAGTTTGCGGTCTCGGATGGCACGCAAAGTGTCGATCTCGCGAAGCTACGTGGGCACACGGTGGTGCTGAACTTCTGGGCGACCTGGTGCATCCCGTGTATTGAAGAGGTTCCGAGCCTGGTGGAGTTGCAGCGCCGAATGCCGCAGGTGACGGTGATCGCCATCAGCGAAGATGAGGATGCGGGCACGTACCGGCAGTTTCTGACGGATAATCACGTGAACTTCGTTACGGTTCGCGACCCTTCCGCGCGGGTGCGAAAGATGTATGGAACGGTCAAGATTCCCGAGACATATGTGATCGATAGCGGGGGAGTTCTGCGGAGAAAATTCGTTTCGGCGCAGAACTGGACTAGCCCGGAGATTATGGATTATCTGGGCAAATTGTAAGGACTGGTAAGATTGGGATATGACTCAGCTAGATGTGCTCTACCGCTATGGTGTGCCGCCGACCGAGCGGGCCGTGCTGGCGCTCTCGAAGGTGCGTGATGTGTACGGCGTTCGGCGAATGGCGCTAGACGAGAGGGGTAAGACAGTGCGCGTGGAGTATGACGCCAGCAGGCTGACAGGGGCGGTGATTCACCAGTTGCTGCGTCGCGCAGGGCTGGACATCGTCGAGACGGTTTCGATGATTCAGGAGCCGGAGGATGTCGCGCCAGCGCAACCTTTGAATCCATCCGTGGCCTGAAGGCGCTTTGGCGATTGAGGCTGTAAGATTAGGTTGCGGAGAGAAGGCTGCTTCGCGATGTGCGCCCGTAGCTCAGCTGGATAGAGCATTTGGCTTCGAACCAAAGGGTCGGGAGTTCGAATCTCTCCGGGCGCACCATAATTTCATCTCTCACATTTGAAGTTTGGATTGTTTGCCGCGAAACCCCTGGTGAATGGGGAGGGGTGTGCTTTGACATGGGTTTGGGCAGGCCGTTAGTATGCTCCGCACCGTTGGTACGACCACTTTGATGTCTCTGTCTCGGGTCCGTGTAAGCCGAAGAGGCTCGGTGTGGCGTAGCCCCGGTTCGAGAGTTGAGGTGTTGCGAATGGCTGTCGTTCTACGAAGGTGCGCGATGCTTGGCACTGTTCTGGGAATGGCGGCAATCTGCGGCGCACAAGGACCGCCCAGCGCCGCCGCGACGCAAGGTGCGGGGATCGTGCCCAGTCGTCCACGAGAGATTCGCTCGCCGGACATCTCGGCCGACCGGCATGTGACGTTTCGGTTGCGCGCGCCCGATGCCACTTCGGTGGTGCTGAGTGGGGAGTTCATGCGAGGCACGCAACCGCTCGTCAAGGATCCGGATGGAGTTTGGACCGTCACGGTCGGACCCCTGGCGCCGGAGATCTACGCGTATAACTTCACGATTGACGGCATCAAGACGATCGATCCCGGTAATTACCTGGTGAAGACTGGGTCGACCGCGGGCACGATTCAAAGCCTCCTTGAGTTGCCGGGCGATGCGCCTGCGTTCTACGATGCGCAGCGCGTTCCGCATGGAGAGATTCGGACGGACTGGTATGACTCAAAATCGCTGGGCTCGATACGCCGCATGACCATTTACACGCCGCCCGGATACGACGGCAGCGGGAAGACGAAATATCCGGTGCTTTATTTATTCCACGGGGCAAACGCGGATGAGACGGCGTGGACGAGGTTGGGCCGGGTGAATCTAATCCTCGATAATTTGCTGGCGGCCGGCAAGATAAGACCTTTTATCGCGGTGATGCCTTTTGGTTATCCTGCGCCGCCGAGTGTACCGGCTGCGGGCGCGACGCGCGGCTTCGCTTCGGTGACTGAGGGCTTCAGCAAAGACTTGATTGGGGATGTGATTCCTTACGTCGAAGCGCATTACCGCGTTTATACGGACCGTGATCATCGTGCGATTGCGGGGCTCTCGATGGGTGGGATTGAGTCGCTGCAGATCGGGTTGAACCATCTCGATCTGTTCAGCTACGTGGGCGGATTCAGCGCGGCGGTAACTCCGGCGGCCTTTGCGAAAGATTTTGCCGAAGTGAAGGCTGATCCGCAGGCCGCGAACGGGGAACTGCATCTGCTTTGGATTGGCTGCGGCACAGACGACGGCCTGTTTCCGGCGAGCAATAGCTTTTCGCAGTTTCTCGATGAGTCGCAGGTGAAGCATACGTTCTACAAGATTCCCGGGGCACATACGTGGATTGTGTGGCGACAATTCCTTCGGGAGTTTGCGCCGCAATTATTTCCCGCTGGATGAGACTTGATCACCGGTGCCTCCGTATCTGAGAGAGGATTCCCATTATGAAGGTTTTTTTCCGATGAAGCGATGCGTCGTGTGGCTACTTTGTGGTGCGTTGTGCGTTCTAATGACAGCGACTGGAGCGGATGCACAGATCGATCTGACCGCTGATACACAGCATCCCGCGCTGTTTCTAGTGGGGGATTCGATTATGCACACCGGTATTGGCAACGGTGATACCGGCCCCTGGGGTTGGGGCGCGGAGATTATTCCGATGTTCGATCCGGCGAAGATTCATGTTTACAACGAGGGACTGGGTGGGCGCAGCAGTCGCGGGTATATCCAGGAAGGTGCATGGGCAAAGGTCATGGACCACCTGCAGGCGGGCGACTGGGTAATTGTTCAGTTCGGCCACAATGATGCGAAGAACTCCGAGAACTATCCGGACCGGACGACGCTGCCGGGGAACGGCGATGACACGCGGGAGATCGACTCGCCCGTGACCCATGCGAAGGAGACGATTCACAGTTACGGCTGGTATCTGCGGCAGTATGTGAAGGACGTGAAGAGTAAGGGCGCGAACGTGATTATCTGCTCGCCGCCACCGCGCAATCTCTGGAAAGACGGCAAGATTGTCCGTGGGCTAGATGGCTATGCGGGCTGGGCCGAAGAGGCGGCGAAGCAAAGTGGAGCGCTGTTTATTGACCTGAATACGATCTCGGCGGACAAGTATGACGCACTGGGACAAGACGCGACTACGCCATTGTTCAACGATTTTCAGCACAGCAAGAAGGCAGGAGCACGGTTGAACGCGGAGTCGGTGGTGACGGGGATCAAGGGGCTGAAGGATTGTCCATTGGCGAAGGATCTATTGACGCAGGCGGCCGAAAAGTAATTTGGTGATTTGGGAACGAAGGAGAAAGCGATGCAGTGGAATCGAGTCTTGATTGCAGTGATGGCGGCGGGGTCGCTGGCGGCTGGAGTGATGTTGAGCGGACAGGCTCCGCAGGCGGCTGAGCCTGCCGAGAAGGCGCCAATTTCACCAAGGCCGGATGCGAAGGAGATTCCGCTGCCGGTGATCAAAACATCGATGACGCCGATGCCGGGTGTCGATCAACTTCCGAACCGGCCCGAGATGCCGGACGTAATGACATTGAACAACGGGCAGAAGGTGAAGACGGCGAAGCAATGGGCCGAACGTCGCGCGGAGATGACGCGGACGCTGGAATGGTATGCCGTCGGACAGGCGCCGCCGCCGCCGGGAAATGTTACAGGTAAGGAAGTGAGTTCGGAGTTGCTGTTGGACGGCAAGGTGAAGTATCGGCTGGTTCATCTGACGTTTGGCCCGAACGAGAGCCTGAGCATGGATATCGGCATCTTCACGCCGGTGGGGGATAATCATGCGCCGACCTTGATTTCGCCTTCGGGAACGCCTCCGGGCGCGACCCCGCTGCCCAGGTTGGCTCAGGGAGCGAACCAAGGCCGGAATGAGGATGTGCTGCTGGTGACGGGACCGGCCCCTCCAGGCGCGGGCGGGCCGCCGCGTGGGCCAGGACCGAACGGAGCGGGTGGCGCGCCGGTTGCGGGGATGGGCGGTCCCGCTACATCGGGAGCGGCTGGTGCGGCGCCGCGGCGAATGTTTGGTGCTCCACGAACTGCTGAGGAGATTGCAAAGACGAACCAGGCGATTCAGCATGGATGGGCGTTCGTGACTTTCAACAATGGCGATTGCGGCGAAGACACAACGCTGCGCTTGGCAGATGGGAGTTGGGCGTACCGGACCACACGGTTCTTCCCGGCTTATCCGAACTACGATTGGGGGCTTTTGCGTGCCTGGGCATGGGGAGTTTCGCGGATCGTGGATTACCTGGAGACAGATGCGTCGGTAGACAAAACAAAATTCATTGTTACGGGCGTGTCGCGAACGGGTAAATCGGCGCTGATTGCAGGGGCGTTCGACGAGCGGATTGCGATGGTCGCTCCGGTGGCAAGTTCGGGCGGAGGAACGCCGGCGTATCGATATAGCGGGTCGGTGCCGGATCGCGGGGGTAAAGAAGGCTTGACAGAGATGGTGCGGAAGTACCCGAACTGGTACTCGGATCATCTGCATCAGTTTTGGGGGCAGCCCGACAAACTGCCGTTTGATGAGCATTGGTTCATCGCGCTATGTGCGCCGCGGCCGTTTATCTCGCTGGAAGGCGATCACGATCAGAACGTCAACCAGAACGGCGTGTACCGCTCGCTGGTGGCGGCACGGCCAGCGTACGAGTTCTTCCATGACTCGGACCGGTTGGGGATCAGTTTCGCGGATCGTCCGCATGGAATGGTGCAGGGGGATTGGGACGCGTTGCTGGCGTTCGGCGATAAGTTTTTACTGGGCAAGCCGACGACGCGTACGTTCGACCAGTATCCTCCGGGCATGGGGCCGAACGCCAAAGAGACTGCCGGCAAGTAGGGAGTGCGGTCAGGGAGTTGGTGATTGGGTTGAAGCGGCGCGGGCGCGCTCGACCCATGACTCCCAGATGTAGTTGTCCTTGTGCTGCTGCCAGTCCGCATTTGGGACGGCTTGCAGCTGTTCGCGAGGTATGGATGGAACGTCGGCGGCGAGAGCGCTCACTCCGCCCTCGGAGCGTTCGTTCGCAAACGAAACGCCGATGTGTGCTCCTGTCTGCGCGGCCCACTCGCTGATGTGAACTTCGGTCATTGCCTCGATGGATGACTCAGTCCAGTTGGGGAAGTGCATCTGCCGCTCAAGCCACAGCGCGGCGGGTTTGGTGACGAAGTTGGGGCGATGGCCGGCGTCGGGAATCCAGTATGTTTCAAAGAGACCGTTGCGCGTGCCGCTAGTCGCCGCGGTTCGATTGCGCAGGTCCTCGAAGAAGGGCTCCAGGGTGTTCGGGGCTACGACCAGCGGATCGACTGTGCCGTTGATGATGAAGGTCGCGCCTCGCTGCTGGTTCAGTGCATAGAGAACTGCGCCTCGATCTCCGAGGAAACTAAGAGCCTTATAGGGGCCTGCCTGGCACATGATTTTCGGGCTTGCGTCCCAATATCCTCCCGTGCCGTCCAGATTGCCGCCGCCGGAGAGGACGAGCGCGTGGATGTGGGGGTCGATGGCGCCGGCTATTGCGGCATGGAACGAGCCCATTGAGTATGCGACGACCGCGATGCGACTTGGATCGACATCTTTACGTTGTCCTAGATAGGCGACTGCCTGCATGATGTCGCCAATCATCTGGCCTCCCATGCGTTGAGGCATCTCGGGTCCGGGGACGAAGGTGTCGTGGGCGCGGGTCTCGGAGGCACGACTGCTGTTGCGCTCGTCCTCGCCGACGGGATCGTAGGTGACGACGACTGCGCCCGCGCGCGCATAGAGAATGCCAGTGTAGTAGGCGTACCAGGCCGTTTTGTCGCCACTGTGTCCGTTGACCACCACCATGGCTGGGGCGCGGCCTTTGATTTTTCCCGGACGATAGACGATAGCTGGGACGCGCATGCCGTAGGTAGTGGCGTAGGTGACCCTTTCAGCAATGACACCAGGGGTGGGAGAGAAGGTTCCGTACTCAAGAGGGGCGAGATCAGGGAGGTGTTCGGGGATGAAGAGTGCCAGCTTGATTTCGCGGCACCATTCCTCATACTGGTGGTTATCGGCGGGCCTGGCGGCTGCGTGGGGTTCGTTTGCGGTGGGCGCGTGCCAGACGGCGGGTCGGGACTGGGCTGAGGCGGCAACACTCAGGCATAGCGCAGCGGTGACTGAGAGCAACGACGATCGGAGAGTGGGTCGAATCACAGGAAACCCCAGTTCAATAGCGAAAGTATAGTCCGGCACTGAAACTGTGCGGAACTGTGGGACGTCTTGATTACATGCGCAAAACAGAACGTGAATTTGGGTCAGGGTTCGGCTGAAGCCGCCACGTCAACGTACAATTCAACGGCGTTCAAACCACATCAATTCTCGCTCCAGATCGAAAGGCATGGCATGACGGACAGACTGCGACGTAGAGATTTCTTGAAAAAGGCGGCTCAGAGCGCCCTTGCAGTGCCCGCATTTGGGGCTTTTGGTGAACTTGCAGTCGCGCAGGCCTCATCTGCTCCAAAGGCTGCGCCGCCGGCAGCACGCGCCAAGGTCGCGGCGCCCGCGAAGCCAAAGGTCGTGCTGAACGTCCGAGACTACGGTGTTGTTGGCGATGGCAAGACGAAGGACACACTCGCACTGCAACAGACGCTTGAGCGATGTTCAATGTTGGGCGGCGGTGAAGTCGTGGTGCCCACCGGGGATTATCTGACGGGCGCGCTGGTGCTGCGCAGCGGTGTCGTACTGCGCTTGGAAGACGGCGCTACCCTGAATGGCTCGCCTGATATGACAGACTATCCCTTCGCGCAGGTGCGCTGGGAAGGGCACTGGATGAAGGGATACAGCGGATTCATTTCTGCGAACGACGCTGACAATATCGGGATCGTGGGGCCCGGTAAGGTCGTCGCGAGTCCGACTATACGAGGCCGGCTGGAACGGTCGACGGGCGTCCGTCTGCCGGCGCTGCTGGAGTTCACCAATTGCAAGAACGTCAACGTGGAGAACTGCTACACGCAGCAGGCGGGGATGTGGTCCATTCATCCGGTGTATTGCGAGAACGTCACCTTCAAGAATGTCGTGGTGAAGAGTGGCGCGGATGGCATTGATGTGGATTCGTGCAAACATGTCGTCATTGACGGCTGCGATTTCGATACAACGGACGATTGCATTTCGTTGAAGTCCGGGCGCGGCGTCGAGGGCAACACGATCGGGCGCCCGACCGAAGACGTGCATATTTCGAATTGTTCATTCAAGGACCAGGTGTGGGCGTGTATCGGCATCGGCAGCGAGACGTCGGGCGGTATTCGCGGCGTACACGTGGAGAACTGCAAGTGCCTGGGCGCCGGCACGTTCGCTATCTATATTAAGAGCCGGCCCGGACGGGGCGCGTTTATCGAAGACATCTATATGAACAATCTTGAGGTTTCCGGAGCGAAACTGGGGTTTCTCCGCTTCAACATCCTCAATAGCGGCGTCACCGATACTCCAAACCTGGTCCCCGGGGATGACGGCATTCCGACCATCCGTAACTTCCACTTCAGCAATATCAAGGTGACGGATGAGCCGGTGCTGGTCGACGGGACCGGCATTCATCCCAAGAAGCCGCTGGAGGGATTCTCCCTCACCAACGTTACGGGGACATGCGGGACGATTCCTCCGGTTGGCGAGAGACCAAGGGGTTTTTCGGATAAGACTCCCGCAATGATTACGCTCGCGAACATCAATCATGCGGTCCTGAGCGGCATCAGGGTAACCGTCACCGATTTCAAGGGGCCGCTGCTCGCCACCTCAAACGTCACAGGAACCGGGCTGGCAGGTGCGACAAAGCTCGATGCAGCGGATATGCCCAAGGTGCCGGATCCGATACTTCCGCCTGCCACGCCTTACCAACTTCACTGAGCGAGGGCTGAATTAGCCCACAGTTTAAGATAGTCGGGAAGCGTGGGCTTCGCCAGCAAGAACGGAGTTACCAGACGTAGGCGGCGAGGATCGAAGGCGCTCCGGTTTTACCGTCAATGACGCTGACCTTGAGAACAGCCTCGACGTTACGGTTTGCGAAATCGGTGCCGGCCTTATCCCGGAGCAGTTGCATGTAGTGGGGGCTGGTCGCGAACTGTGCGGCGGCCTCGGTTCCGTTGCGGCCGACTCCCGCCAACGCGACTACCCAGTTGTCGGTGGTGGGATCTTGAAAGCGGGCCACGATTGCGTAGTCATCTGCGCTGGAGTAAGGCAGCGAGGCGTCCCGTTCCCAGTGAACTCCGGGATTAGCCGAATCCACGACCCACTCTCCATCGGTCACCGATGCGAAGTGAAACCGCAGCGGCTGGAGCAAGCGGAGGGTCCACTGGTTGTTGTACCCACCAAGCAGAATCACGGGGTGCTCGCGCAGTTCAGTTAGCGGCGTTGTGGCAGAGGCTCGTAGCTGAGTGGTCGCACCGCTGGTCCTTTCCAGCAGGGCGGCTATCTGGGCGGCCGCGGACGCACTCTGGATTGAAACAAACGGATAATCGACGTCCTTGGTAGCCGTAGCCACGCCGGAAGTGTGGGTCTGCGAGAAGACCGATCCGCCGATGCAGAGCGTCAGGGTGGACTGACTCTGCAAAACGGGCGTCCAGAAATTGTCCAGAGGAGTCTTGGGGTGAGCGGTGCGATATCTCCATCCGCCTGCTGCAAGTAATACAACAGTGATGGCCAGCACCCACCAAACCGGACGCGAACTGTGCGGTTCGACACCCGCGACCAACGAGCCGGAAAGAGTTTCTTGCAACGCGTGAACGGTGGGATCCGACGAAGGCCAGGGGGAGGCGGATTCTAAGTGCCGCGCCGGATCTGAAGACTCGTGCGGCACCCACGTGTCGGAAGAATGTGCCGCGAACCGACCTTCGCCTTCATCCTGGCTATGAAGAAACTCCGGGACGTAGGATCCAGCTGGCAGCGAGATTTGGATCGCAGGCTTCTGCTTGAGTTCGTGATAGTAAAGGGAGAGCCGCTTGCGCACCTCGCCGGCTGTATACCGGACTACCGTGTCCGCATTTGTGTCGTAGGACGCCGGCCTGTCAAAGACTTCGACGCCAAGCGTGCGTTCCTTCAAGGACTCAGACTCGCCAGCAAGCGTCTTCTCCACAATGTACTGAAGCAGCGCGGGATAGCGCTTGCTGTTGCAGAAATGTGGGCTGGCCAGGATCTCCTGCAGTTCCAGCAGGACGGCTGCCCGCTCCTGCCTGGACTGGGGGTGCCAGGCATCTCGAATTACGCTTACTTTGCTCATTTTGCGGACCATCGAATCCTACTCGCCCATCGAAGGCCCTGCAAGAGACGTTTGTAACAAGTTACAAAGCTATCGCAAGTAACTCATTAAATTGGCGATATAGAGGCCATTGTGAGCCAAACGGTGAGTCACTTGTCATTCATATGCTCGGACGCTGAGGGTTGGCCTGCTTCCAATAAAGCCCCATAAGCCGTGCAACATCACGGTCAGGCCTGGTGGCGGGCAAGGTTCGCTACCCCACAGGTCGCTTTCTGAGCCGGAAGCGTTGTGAAGTTTAGTCGTCTAAGAGGTTTGTTTTGCTTGAATCATCACGACGTCAGTTTCTACTGACCGCGACCATGACGACGGCCGGGATTCTCCTGGCAGCTCCCATTCGCGCTGCTGCCATGGAGAGCGAGTCATCTGAGGGAGTGACTGTATCTTCGAAGCGGCTTGACGAAGGCTGGGAATTCCGCCAAGGTCCGCTCGCAGGCGTCTGGGAGGTATGGCGACCGGAAGAGAAGGAACTGTGGCAGCCGGCGACACTGCCGCATTGCTTCAACGCGCTGGACGCGTGCGACCCGGATAAGCCCTACTTTCGTGGCCAGGGTTGGTATCGACAACGCCTGAATCTGGAGAATCCGTTTGCCGATGGCCGGACCATCCTCCATTTTCAGGGTGCGGGCCAGACCACGACGGTCTGGGTCGGCTCGACGCTGGTCGGGGCGCATAAGGGTGGTTACGACGAGTTTGTCTTCGACATCACCGATGCCGTCCGACACCTTTCGGCCGCGGATAAAAAAGGCGGGGTGCCAATCGTGGTGGCCTGTGACAACTCCCCTGACCAGGACCGGGTGCCATCGGAGCTAAGCGACTTCTGCCTGTACGGGGGACTCTATCGCCATGTAAACCTCACCTACCTGCCGGCGCTGGCGTTGGATACAGTCCACATCTTGGCTACGGTTGGCGCTGACGGGACGGCCCAGGTTTCGACGAAGGTGAGGTTATTCAATCCAGCGAGCCGCAGCGAGTCTTGCACAGTCGCGATTGAGGTCTTCGATGGGTCGGGAAAGACTATACACTCGACGAGCAAAACCAGTCCTGCATGGGCGGGATTTTCTGAACCGGGTGCGTTCACAATCTCAAATCCCAACCTCTGGTCGCCGGATTCGCCGCATCTCTATCGGTGTCGGGTGACACTGACGACGTCCGGGGGCAAGACCAGCCTGGATGAGCGCTTTGGAGCGCGCCGGATCGAGTTTGTGGAGCACGGACCTTTCAAGCTGAACGGCAAGCGCGTACTGTTGCGGGGGACCCAGCGCCATGCGGATCACGCCGGCGTGGCCGCCGCGATGAGCGATGACCTGGTTAGGGAAGAGATGCGAATGATTCGCGACATGGGCGCGAACTTTATTCGGCTTGCTCATTATCAACAGGATCGATTGGTGTTGGACCTGTGCGACGAATTGGGGCTGATGGTGTGGGAAGAGGTTCCATGGTGCCGGGCTGGTATTGGTAGCGAAGCCTTCCAGAAAAATGCGAAAGACACCCTGTCGCGCATGATCGAGCAACATTACAACCATCCGTCGATCATCCTCTGGGGGCTTGGCAACGAGGACGATTGGCCGGATGAGTATCCGAATGTCGATCAGCAGGCTATTCGCGGTTTCATGACGGAGCTTCGTGATCTAGCCCACGGCCTGGACAACTCCCGGATGACTTCAGTGCGGCGCTGCGACTTCGCGCGCGATATCCCAGACGTCTATTCGCCGTCGATCTGGGCAGGCTGGTACAGCGGAAATTACCGGGAATACGAGCAAAGTCTTCTCACCCAGCGCGATCGTGTGAAGCGGTTTATCCACATCGAGTGGGGGGCAGATAGCCAGGCTGGGCGACACTCCGAGGATCCCGAGGCAATGTTGCGCAAGGTTGCCACGGGTAAGGGAACAGCCGAAGTCGGCTTGGCCTACCTGAAGACTGGTGGCGCAGCGCGCATGTCGAAGGACGGCGATTGGTCCGAGACATACGCTTGCAATCTCTTCGACTGGCACCTGAAGACCCAGGAAAAGCTCGACTGGCTGACAGGATCGGCGCAATGGGTTTTCAAGGACTTCGTCTCTCCTCTGCGTGGCGACAACGACATCCCTCGGATCAATCAGAAGGGAGTTGTAGAACGCGACCTGACAAAAAAGGAGTCGTACTTCGTCTTCCAGTCCTATTGGTCGGATAAGCCGATGGCACACATCTATGGCCACACATGGCCGGTGCGGTGGGGTAAGCCGGGCGAGACTCGCGACGTGCTCGTGTATTCAAACTGCGACCATGCCGAACTCTTTCTCAATGGCAAGTCGCTGGGGTCGATGCAGCGTGACAGTCAGAACTTTCCCGGTGCTGGATTGCGTTGGAAGGTTGCATTCGCCGCCGGACCGAACCTCCTTCACGCGGTCGCCACGAAGGACAATGTCAAGGTGACTGACGAGATTGAACTGACCTACCAGACAGAGTCGTGGGGCAAACCCGCGGAGATCCGGCTGACTGAAAAAGGACGTAAAGGAGACGTCGTCTGCGTAGGAGCGATGCTCTGCGATGCCGAAGGAGTTCCGTGTCTGGATTCCCGTAACGTCGTTCGGTTTTCGCTCGCGGGCGCGGGCAAGCTTCGGGACAATCTCGGAACCTCACGGGGCTCACGCGAGCTTCAGTTGTACAACGGCCGCGCTGAAATATCAGTGGCACGCAGTGGCGGATGCACCCTCGGGATTACGTGCGAGGGACTGCCGTCCGCATTTCTACAACTTACATAACGAATATTCGTTGCACTTACCGAGCACAAACGTATTGCCTGCAATTGAGGAGAATGGCCATGACGCTGAATGACAAAGTCGAAAATAATAACCATCAATCGCCTGGGACGCTGTGGATGCGTGCCAGACACTATCTAGCGACGCGCAGTGGAGTGATGGTCCTGCTGTGCGCCTTCCTGCTGGGACTTGCTGGACCGCTGCACGCGCAACTCAACACGGCTACGATGTTTGGTACGGTCACCGATACAACCGGTGCGGTGGTGCCTGGAGCGACGATCACCCTGGTCGAGACGGATACCAACTTTACCCGGGTCGCCGTCACCAGGGCGGATGGCTCCTACCGCGAGGAATTCCTTCCGGTAGGGCCGTACAAGATTTCCGTCGCAGCCAAAGGCTTCAAGACGTTGGACCGCGGCGGGATTGTGCTCGCTGCGATGCAGAACGCAGAACTGTCACTCGCACTCGAAGTCGGAGCGACAACGGAAACGGTCAATGTAACGGCCGACGTTCCCCTGGTCAATCTAGGTAGCGCAACGCTCGGCCGGACTATATCCAACGTAGAGATTGACAACCTGCCGCTGGTGGGTCGAAATGCGTATCAGACGCTCAACCTCGTTCCAGGCGTTCAGTCAAACAACACAACCAACAGCCTCGGTTTCCAGGAAGTCCATGTGTACATCAACGGTTCAACGGATGACTTCACCGGGCAGGTCTCCTACTACCTCGATGGCGGCCTGAATATGACCGGTCTCCGCAACAGCGGCAACGAGATTCCCAATCCCGACGCCATCAGCCAGTTCAACGTGGAGACCAACAACTTTAGCGCGCAACTCGGACGTTACGCAGCTGCCGTAGTGAGCGTCGTTACGAAATCGGGAACCAACCAATTCCATGGTTCTGCCTTTGAGTTCTATCGCACCAGGAACTTCAATGCGACCACGCACAATCAGATCGTCAAGGCCCCCTACGCGCGCAACGAATTCGGTGCCACCATAGGCGGCCCCATCCGCCGCGACAAGGACTTTTTCTTCGGAAGCTATGGAGGACTCCGCGCCAACCAAGACACTGCGTATAGCGGTAATGTCCCTGACGCCGCGCAGATCGCGGGCAACTTCGCTGAGAACTTGCCGACCGACATCACGAGTTGCACCCAGAGCCCAACTTCGGCCGACAACGCCGCTTTCAAGTTCCTCGTTTGCAACCCGGCCACCCAAACGCCGTATCCCGGAAACATCATCACCAACCCACTCGATCCAACGGCAGTCAACATTCTGACCTACCTAAACACCAAGGGAGTCAAGCCGGGTGTTGGAGCGGGTCAACTCGGCGACAACAAATACACTTATAGGGAATACGACCCTGTGCCGGAGACGTACAACCAGTATCTGATTAAGACAGAGCACCAGTTAACCGCGGCGCACCGCCTCACCCTTAGCTACTTTCTGTATGACTACAGCATCCGGTCTAATCCGGGTGGTCTGACACCTACGAACTGGAGCTATTCCCTCTACGCAACCAAGCAGCAGAATGCCAACGCGAGCGATACGTGGACCATCAGCCCACGCACCGTCAATCAGTTCTGGGTGAATTACACTCGGCAGGCCGGCGGCCGCATCCCGGTTCCGGGCAATAGTACCTTCGCGGACTTCGGATCGGACTTCGGAATCTCCGGAACTCCCTCACGCGGACAGGTCGGTATCTCGAGTTGGTTCACGCTTTCGCAAGCAATCACCGGACCCAAGGCCGGGACCAACCTCTACGGTCTACGCGATGTGCTCAGCACGACGCGAGGCAAGCACACACTCTATCTGGGTGGGGAAGTCGGACTGGAAAAGGACTTC
Organism: uncultured Acidobacteriaceae bacterium; assembly: GCA_963822225.1. Taxonomy (GTDB): domain Bacteria; phylum Acidobacteriota; class Terriglobia; order Terriglobales; family Acidobacteriaceae; genus Edaphobacter. Next base: position 19,568 of record CAWGGW010000011.1, read on the forward strand.
CAGGAGACGTCGCTGGATAATTACGGCGTCTTTGCCTTTGCAACCAGTGCAAAGACTCGTACCGACAACGCTCTCTCTGACTACATCTCCGGTATCCCCAACACTTTTGAGCAGGACACCGGCGAGTACGCGAACGCCAACTGGTTCAACTACGCGTTGTTTGCCCAGGATGATTGGCGGATTATTCCTAACCTGACCATCAACCTCGGTATTCGCTACGACTGGCAGCAGGCTCCCACCGACACGCAGAATCGCGAAACGAACTTTACGCCGGGTGTGCAGTCCCACGCATTCCCAAATGTGAATATCTCCGGTAAGACCGGCAATCAGCTAGCCCCCATCGGCATGCTCTTTCCGGGCGACCCAGGGGTGCCCAAGGGCGGCGCTTTCACGCCGGAGAATCACATCTCTCCGCGTATCGGTCTCTCTTACGATCCTTTCGGCAATGGCAAGACAGTCTTCCATGCAGCCGGCGGACTGTTTTTCGGCAGCATCGCAGGAAACGAATGGGAACTCCCTTCGAATTTTGCTCCCTATGCTGTTCGGCCAACGTTTAGCAAGGTCACCTCGATGACGCACCCCTACGCAAATGACCCAACGGAATTTCCGACGGGCACCAACCCCTTCCCGACCCTGACGTTCACGCCGGGTACTGGTACGGCGAGCTTCCTCGCGCTTAATCAGGTGTCCACCATGGATCCGAATTATAGGTGGCCGTACACCTATCAGTTGAACTTCGGGTTCCAGCAGCAGTTTGGTAATACCCTCTCCTTGACTGCGAACTATGTCGGTTCGCTCAACCGCAAAATGCCGCTCTATCAGGACATCAACCCACCAGTGATCAATATCACGGCAGCTGGTACCTCCGGCGCGAGTTGCACAGACCTGACCAAGGCGTGCGGCTACGCGAATACCAGTGGCACGGTGAACAATCGCCGACCGCTTAATTCCGAGTACGGCCTCTCGGCCGCAAGCCCCACCTATTCGAACGTCTACGTCATACGTTCGAATCAGAACTCCAACTACAACGGCTTACAGGTGCAAATCGAAAAGCGATTCTCGCATCATTTCAGCGCACGTGGATCCTATACCTGGAGTCATACGTTGGCCAGCAATACCCTGGACGGAACTGCCCTCACGGGCACCTTCCTCGATCAGAACTATCCACAGTTGGAATATCGTCAGCGGTCGGACCAGGACAGGCACAACATGATGATCGCCTCGTTTGTTTGGAAGACAGACTACTTCACAGGTCATCCGGTCTATCGAACGATTGTCAACGGTTGGACCGTGACCGCAGTTTGGACGGCAAACAGCGGCCAGCCTTTTACTGTGCTGACCGGTACGGACAACTACTTCGACGGTCAGGCCAGCAATCGTCCGAGCATCGCGCCAGGCAAGTTCCCCAGCGTAATCAACAACGGCCGTTCGCGCGTTGCGATGGAGAAACAATGGTTCGATACAACGGCTTACTGTGTGACGGGGAGCGCCAACTGCCCCGGGTTAGGTCCCTTGAGCTTGCTTGGAAACACGCGCCCCGCACAACTTAGCGATCCGGGCTATCGAGACGTCGACGCTTCAATCTTCCGAGACTTCGGCGTATACGAGACAGTCAAGTTCCAGATCCGCGGTGAGGCTACCAACGTCTTCAACTTGACCAACCTGGGCGCGCCTTCGGCTACGATGAATAGCTCTACCTTTGGCCAGGTCACGGGCAGCGGAGGAAGCAATCGCGTCATCCAAGTAGGCGGCCGAATCCTGTTCTAACCGCAACATCCTGCAGTTCAGGGACGGCGCTATGCGCCGTCCCTTTTCTCTTGTAGCGGTAAGGATTGAGATTACTGGACTGTGACAACACGCTGCGCTTGACAGCAATAGCGCGTATATTTATACATAGTATTTGTATTTTTATGCAGCAGAGCGCGTCGTCGCATCGATTGGTGAAACGCCTCTTTATCCTAAATTGCCACGCTTTCGGTTGCAAGCGTCGAAGCGAGGGCAGCGAGCCAGAGAGCAATGAAGCAACAACGACATACCGCAATTCGCGACGTACTCCACAAGGCGGCCGTTCCCAGTCAGGACGAGCTTCGCCGCAGACTTGCGCGGCGGGGATTTCATGTTACCCAGGCAACTCTTTCCCGGGACATTCACGAACTTCGTCTTTCGAAAGGGCCTGCCGGCTACTCGCTTCCTGGAAATCCGCCCGAAGAAGACGAGGATGGTTTGCCGGGTATTCGAGAGGTGCTGGGAAGCTTTGGGATTGAAGTTCGACAGGCATTGAACCAACTGGTGCTTATTACGACGACAAGCGCTGCCCAGCCGGTTGCTGCGGGCATCGATTATGAAGACTGGCCGGAGGTGGTCGGCACGATCGCGGGCGATGACACGGTCCTCATCATCTGTCCGGACGAGCGTCAGGCCAGGGTGCTCAAGGCCCGAATCGAAGAGCATATTGGCTGATGTCACCAGGCCTCAAATCATATTCGCGGTAAAGGAATCTACTGACAAAACATGCAAGTTGAGAGAATAGAGATCGAAGCGCAGTCGACTTCCAAGCGTGAAGCAACCGCTTGAGACGGTACGCACAGCTGTAGCTGGAGTTGGTGGATATGCGGGCGGGGAACTGGCGCGTTTGTTGCTCTCGCATCCGCGCCTCGCTGCGACCAAGCCGCTATTTCTCGGCCGGGTCGCGGATGAGGCACCTGGCGGCCGGGTCCCACTTGAGCAGTTGCAGCCGCAACTCGCGCTCGGCGAAGGCAAACGGCAGCCAGAGGTTCATGCTTTCAACTGGAATCTGATCCGCGATGCGGGTACGGAGATTGTCTTCCTCGCCCTGCCGCACGAAAACTCTCGCGAATGGACGCCGGAGTGGCTCGAACATGGCGTTCGCGTCATCGACCTCAGCGGCGCGTGGCGGCTCGACGATCCAGCTAATCGCGCGGTATACAAACTGCACGACGCCGACCCCCTCCTGGGCAGCGCTTTGCAAGACGAAGCTGTGTACGGCTCGCCCGAGTTGTACCGCGCACAGATTGCGTCTGCGCGTCTGGTCGCGAACCCCGGCTGCTACGCGACGTCGATTATCCTCGCTCTTGCGCCGCTGTTGCGTGCCGGGTTGATCGACCTCGACCATGGCATCGTCTGCGATGCCAAGTCAGGTGTTAGCGGTGCGGGCAAGGCTGCGACTGCAAAGACTCACTTCATGTATGCGGCTGATAATTTGTCGGCGTACGCGGTCTTTGGGCATCGCCACATAGGAGAAATGCTGGAACAACTTGGGCTGACGTCTGATCAAATTCAGTTCACTCCGCACCTGCTGCCGATTCCGCGCGGGATTCTGTCAACGATCTATGTGAGGCTTGCAGAACAAGCAGAACCTGAGCAGATCGAAGCGTGCCTGCGGACGTTTTATGCAACGAGCCCGATGGTTCGCGTGCACCATACCCCGAAACTGCCTCAGATACAGCATGTCGTTCGGACGAATTATTGCGACCTGGGATTCGAATTGGGCAACGATGGAAAGCGGCTGGTCATTGTCTCCTGCCTCGACAACCTGTTGAAAGGTGCATCGGGTCAGGCTGTCCAGAACATGAATTTGATGTGCGGCTGGAACGAATCGGAGGGCCTGAAGTGAAATATGTTGTCAAGCTCGGAGGCGCCACTATTGAGGATAAGGCGTTATTGCATGCGTGCGGGAAAGCCATCTCGGAATTAGTGCGCGACGGGAACCAAGTTGCTGTCGTCCACGGCGGTGGCAAGCAGCTTACGGCGACGCTGGCGCAGATGGGTAAGACCAGCGAGTTTATCTCCGGTCTTCGTGTCACCGATGCGGAGACGCGTGATGCTGCTCTCATGGTGCTCGCCGGGCGCGTGAACAAGTCACTGGTTGCGGCACTGCGTACGCATGGACAATCGGCAATGGGTCTTGCGGGCGGCGACGGGAATGTCTTTCGTGCGCGCAAGAAGAAGACTGTGCCTGACCTCGGCTTTGTTGGGGAGATTGCCGCGACCGATCCGTTGTGGCTCGAGGCAATCTGGAAAATGGATGCGGTTCCGGTGATCTCGTCTATCGCGCTGGGCTTTGACGGCGAGTACTACAACATTAATGCCGATGAAATGGCCGCGGCTTGCGCGGTCTGCACTAAAGCGGACGCGTTGGTATTCCTGACTGATGTTCCGGGCGTCAAAGGAGCAGATGGTGAAGTAATGCGCTGGCTCTCATTGAAGCAAATTCCAGAGTTGGAACGACAGATGGTTGTCTTCGGCGGAATGTTGCCAAAGTTGAACGCGTGCAAGGACGCGCTGATGCATGGTGTTAAGCGCGTGCGAATTCTGCCCGCAGAAGCAGTGCATTTACTTCCCGACCTTTGTACGACCAAGGTCAACGATGGAACGGAGGTCATGGTCGCATGAGTGACGGCATGAAACTTTCCTCGATACAGGCGGCGGAAAAGAAGCTGCTTTTGAGTACCTATGAACGCAACCCGGTTCTCTTTGTTAAGGGCAACGGCGTATATTTGCGCGACGAGTTGGGCAATGATTATCTGGACCTGCTCAGCGGCATTGGAGTGTCGGCGCTCGGCTACGCGCATCCCGCGGTCGAGGCTGCGATTGTGGCGCAGAGCAAGCGGCTGCTCCATACATCGAACTTGTTTTTCCACGAGCATACAGCTGAGTTAGCTCTACGTCTTACAGAGATGAGTGGTTTGGACCGCGTCTTCTTCTGTAACTCAGGCACCGAGGCGTGGGAGGCGGCGCTTAAGCTTGCCCGCGCGCACGCCGGCATTTTGCGTGCGCAGGGCAAGAGCATCGGCACGGAATTTCTTGCACTGGAACACAGCTTCCACGGCCGGACGATGGGATCGGTTGCGACCACGCATAAGGAAAAATATCGTGAGCCGTTCGCTCCAGTGATGCCGGGCGTCGATTTTGTGCGCTTCAACGACGTGGCTGACCTTCGCGCGAAATTCTCCAACAAGGTCTGTGGCGTTTGCATCGAAGCGGTTCAAGGCGAGGGCGGAATTCACCCGGTCAGTCAGGAGTTCATCGCGGCGGCGCGGGAGTTATGCGACTCCACTGGCGCGCTCCTGATTGCTGATGAAATTCAGTCGGGGATGGGGCGCACTGGCGAGTGGTTTGCATATCAGCATTACGGAATCCTGCCCGACATCACGACCCTGGCGAAGCCGATTGCGAACGGCCTGCCCATGGGTGCGATGCTGTGCACGGACGAGGCGGCGCGCGCGTTCACGCCCGGAATGCACGGCACTACATTTGGCGGCGGCCCGCTGGCGTGCGCGGTAGCTATTGCCGTGATCGACACGATGAAGCGGGAAGATATCCTCTCGCACATTCGTGACGTTGGCGGCTACTTCAAAGAGCGGCTTGAATGGCTGCGCACACGCCACGATTGTGTTGTGGAAGTGCGCGGAAGCGGCCTGATGCTAGGACTCGAGCTTGACTCGGCTGACCTGGCCGCTAAAGCGGCATCAGAAATGATGGAACGTCACGTCATCATCAACCGCACCAGCGAGACGGTGCTACGTTTCCTTCCTCCATACATTCTTGAGCGCAAGCACGTTGACACAGCAATCGCCGCGCTCGATGAGATACTCACCAGCCTCACCAGTGCAGCATTGGCCGGTTCGCCGGCGGGAGAACATTCGAATGGGTAGCAAAACTGTCATGATGAGCCCTAAACCCGAAGGCACCGAACCGGCGCGCGCCACCAAGCCGCTCGGCATCCAATCCGACGTGGCATTTTCCGAGGCGGCAAAGCGCCTGTGCGGACGTGACCTTTGTTCTATCTCAGACTTTACAGTCGAGGAGATGGCCGCGGTGATGGAACTCGCGCACGCCGTCAAGAGCAATCCAGATGATTTTCGCCACGCACTCGATGGCCGCCAGATGGTGCTGTTCTTCGAGAAGGCATCGCTGCGCACGCGGCTGACGTTTGAAGCCGCGATCAATACGCTGGGCGGAAACGCGATCTTCGTGGATCAGACGCAATCGCCGCTTGGGGAGCGCGAGTCGTTGCCCGACATGGCGCACAACATTGAGCGATGGATGAGTGTTATCGTGCTGCGCACCTACTCGCATGACACGATTACCGAGATGGCGGCATGCTCCAAAGTGCCCGTCATCAACGCGCTCTCTGACCTCGAGCACCCCTGTCAGGCCATTGCCGATTTCTTCACCCTCGAAGAGCGCTTCGGTTCTGCGGAAGGCTTGCGCTTTACTTACGTCGGGGACGGAAACAACGTCTGCCATTCCCTGATGCTGGTTGCAGCTCAGCTTGGCGTGCATTGCACAGTCGCTACCCCAAAGGGTTTTGCGCCGAAGCTCGACATCATTCACAAGGCCATCGAGATCAGTGAGCAGACCGGCGGCAGCATCACGCTGATGCAGGATCCAGTTAAGGCCGTTACTGGCGCGGACGCGGTTTACACCGATGTTTGCACCAGCATGGGATTCGAGCACGAGGCGACGAAGCGCGCTCCCATCTTCAAGCCGTACCAGGTAAACGAGGCTCTGATGTCGCACGCCCGGCAGGATGCGGTCTTCATGCATTGCCTTCCGGCGCACCGCAATGCGGAGGTGACGGATGCCGTACTCGATGGGCCACAGTCGGTCGTATTCGACCAGGCCGAAAATCGCATGCATGCACAGAAGGCGCTGCTGTTGATGCTGCTGGGTGGAGCGAAACGAATCTCGAATTCGCGCGACCGCGGCATACAGGCTCGCAAGCGAACGTAGCTGTTGCAGGTAGTTCGAAGCGAAAGCGGAACGGATGAAAGAGGAAGTCGCAAAGTGAGCGAAACAAATCAGCCTGAAGCGGCCGGAAGCAAAATGTGGTCTGGCCGCTTCCGCGAGCCACTTGATCGTACGTTTGAGCAGTGGCAGCGGTCGTTTCCGTTTGACGTTCGACTTCTGCCACAGGAGGTCGCGGCATCGAAGGCGCACGCGCGGATGATCGCCGCTGCTGGAATTCTCACCGAAGCGGAACTCGAAACGATGATCGAGGGACTTGATGCAGTCGGAGACATTTCCGCGGAAGGGATGCCGGACGAGCCAGGTTTCGTCAATCCGAGACAGCTCGGCGCGGACCTGGGTACCACGCCTGGTTCGATTCGCCGCTGGCTGCGCAAACGGCCGGAGTTCAGCAGTCACCATGTAAAGTGGGCGCGCATTGCGCTTGCGCTGGACGATCCACTGCTGCTCCAACTCAAGACTCACTTTGCCGTTCAGGAGAATCTGAATCTGGGTGACAGTTTCGACGGCGATGGTGGTCTTGACGCGACCTACGCCGACCTCGTCGCGTCTGCGCCGTACGCTGAAGACATTCATCACTTCGTCGAGTTGCAACTGACGAAGTTGATTGGCGACCTCGCGCTTAAACTCCACACAGGCCGCAGCCGCAACGAACAGATCGCCACTAATATGCGTTTGTTTGTGCGGGATGGAATCGATCGAACGGAAAAAGGCCTGCGCAACTGGGCGTTGGCGCTGACCGAACTTGCAGAGCGAGCTGGCGATGCAGTGATGCCGTCGTACACGCATCTGCAGCGCGCGGAGCCGGTTCTGGTAGCGCACTGGCTGCTTGCCTACGTCAGTATGATTGAGCGTGATCGTGATCGTCTTTCGGACGCCCGCAAGCGTATGAATTGTTGCCCTCTCGGCTCGGGTGCGGTTGCCGGTGCGACTCTTGCGCTGAATCGCTCGATCGCCGCCGAAGCGCTGGAGTTCGACGCTCCTACGTCCAACAGTATGGATGCGACCAGCGACCGTGACTTTCTGCTGGACTTCACCCAGACGCTGGCCACGCTCGGTATCCACATTTCGCGTTTTGCCGAGGAGTTGACGCTGTACTCCACTGCGGAATTCGGATTTCTGGACTTGCCGGAAGCGTTTTCGACCGGGTCGAGCGCGATGCCGCAGAAGAAGAATCCCGACTTTACCGAACTCATTCGCGGCAAGTCTGCGCGATTGGTCGGCGCTACTACGACGCTTTCGGTGCTGATCAAGGGCCTGCCGCTTGCGTACAACAAGGACTTGCAGGAAGGACAGGAGCCGGTCTTCGACGCCGCCGATACGATCGACGGCATCCTTCGAGTGCTGCCTGCGTTCACGCGCTCGCTGCGATTCCGGTTCGATCGGATGAAGGCGGCCGCAACTAGCGGCTATTTGAACGCGATGGCTGCCGCGACATACTTGTCGAATAAAGGGGTTCCCTTTCGCAAGGCGCACGAGATTATCGGCAACGCGGTCCGGTTTGGACTTGAGAGCGGACGCGAACTGAATGATCTGAAACTTGAGGATCTGCGAAAACTGTCTGACGCGTTTGAAGCGGACTTTTTTGCCGCAATTACGCTGGAGGCGACGCTGGATTGTCATGATGTCGTTGGTGGTACCGCCCGTGCTCGTGTGGCTGCGGCACTGGCTGCGGCGAAGGAAAATTTGGGGGACAATGCTTAAATGAGCAGTTCGACTTCGCTGATGGCCGCGAACGAATCCACCGCATCCACGCGTACCCGCGTTGGCGGTGCGACGGCGCGCCAGGCGAAATTGCAAGACGCCGTCAACATTTTTGAACTGGTCAACTCGCTTTCCGGCGACGGCACTTTGCTGCGCCGCAGTTATGCCGAGATCTGCGAGAATGTCCGTGACTTTTTCGTCGTCGAATCCGAAGCCGGCAGCTTCCTTGGCTGTGGTGCGCTTCATTTGTACGGTCCCCATCTGGCTGAGGTGCGTTCGATCGTGGTCAAGCCCGAGGCCAAGAGGCAAGGAGCGGGCGGACGGTTGCTGATGGCGCTGCTCGAAGAGGCCGACTTGCAAGGGGTTGTTTCGGTTTGCCTGTTCACGAGAATTCCTGACTTCTTTTTTCATTTCGGCTTCCGCATCGCCGACCGCACCACTCTGCCGGACAAGATCTATAAGGACTGCCAGGCGTGCCCGCGGCTGTATGCCTGCGACGAAGTTGCCATGGTGCGCGGTCCGCTGCCGCGAATTGCCGTGCTTGGACCGACGAGAATAGCTCAGCCGGAACTGGTAAAACTCCAGGTGGGCCATATCGCGCACCCGGTCGAAGAAACCTTCCATGCGGATACAGTGCCGACAGCGTCAACTCGCCCTGATTCGGTAACAAAGGGCTGATCATTAGACTGGCGGAGATAATTGGCTGAATTGGCGCGGATTTGGCTGGGATCGCTGCGTCGAAGAACTCGTCTCGTTCGTCTAAATGGAAGTGTATTCTTGACTTGCTCCCGCAGGAGGGCCCATTGGATCGCCTGAGTTGTTCTCTCCCATTTCAGAGTTTCGCCGCAGCTGCGTTGGCGGTCATGTGTGCTTCGTTGCCGATGTGTGCCCAGGCGGGTGCTGCTGCGCCTCCAACTACCATTCAGGCGAGTCCCGCAGGTGCGCCCGTTGGGCAACAGCAGCAGCAACAGCAGGAGTCGACGCAGATCACCACGATCCGCACTTACACCAACCTGGTCGTAATCGACGTTGTTGTAACTGACTCGCAGGGCAATCCAGTGCGGGGTTTGAAGCAGTCGGACTTCTCATTGACGGAGAACAACAAGCTGCAGACGTTCCGACACTTCGAGGAGCATACCGCCGCGCCTGCTTCCAATAATCAGATCAAACCCGTCGAGAAGTTGCCTGCGGGTCTGTTTACAAACAAGTCGGCGGCGCCGGCAAATGGCCCGGTTAACGTCCTGCTGCTGGATTACCTGAATACGCCGTTGAAGTCGCAGCCCTATGCGCGCAAGCAGTTGATGGATTACCTGAATAAAGCGCCAGCGGGAACGCGTATCGCCATCTTCGCGCTCACGAATCATCTGGTAATGCTGCAGGGATTCACCTCGGATATCAACGTGCTGAAGGCGGCACTGAGTTCCAAGAAGGGCGCACCGCAGGCATCCGACATTCTGGCTAATCCGGTAGAGGGGGGAGGTGTTGGGAATTCGACACTTCTGGATGCGATGACCAACGACGCACCGGCGGTCGAAGGCATGCTGACGCAGCAGATGGTGGACGATGTCACGCGGTTTCAGGCGATGGATGCGTCGTTTCAGCAGGACCTGATCGCCACGATCACACTGGACGCTTTCGACACTCTGGCGCGATATCTGATCGGCATTCCAGGACGCAAGAATGTGATCTGGTATTCGGGCGGATTTCCGCTGGACGTTTTGCCCGATCCAAACGAACAGGATCCGAACGACTCGGTGGTCCGGAATGACGAACTGATTCGGCAGACAGACAATTTGCTTACCCGAGCCCAGGTGGCGGTGTATCCGGTAGACGCTCGTGGAGTGATGACGGATTCTTCGATTGACGTCAGCAACGGGACGGAGAACATCAATGAAGGCAGCGGAGCGGCAGCCGCGGATGCCCAGATGAGCAGCCTGGTCTCGGTGGCCCAGCAACACGAGACCATGGATGCGATGGCGGAGGATACGGGCGGACACGCTTTCTACAACACCAACGGATTGACTCAGGCGGTGCAGAAGGCGGTGGAGAACGGCTCCAACTATTACACGGTGTCTTACTCTCCGACCAATACGGAGTGGGATGAGCGATTTCGCACGGTGAAGGTCAAGGTAGACCAACCAGGCGTGAAGCTCGAATATCGAAGCGGCTACTATGCGGTCGATCCGAATAATCCGAAGCGGGCGGCAATCGGCGGCGCGGCGATTGCCGTGAACGCGCCAACCACCATGGCGACTGCCATGATGCACGGCGGCCCGGATCCGGCGGAGATTCTGTTCAAGGTGCGAATTCGTCCATCGAGCATGCCTGCTCAAGAGACGCCGCTGGCCAGCAATCAGAGCAATCCTGATCCGAAGGTAAAGGTCGAAGGACCGTTCAAGGCTTACGGCGTCGATCTGGTGCCGGATGCGCGCGCGATGAGCTGCCGTGTCGAGCCGAGCGGCAATCGGCATTGCTCCATTGAAGTCTGGACCTTTATCTACAACAGCGATGGACAGAAGCTGATCACGGCGAGTAACCGTCTGCATACCTATATGACTCCTGCGGACTACGCCAAACTGCTGACTGGCGGCATGGCGTTTCACCAGGAGATCAGCGTGCCGGTGAAGGGCCAGTATTTTCTGCGTACGGCCATTCATGACATGAACTCGGACCGGGTTGGGGCGGTCGAAGTTCCCATACAGGCCGTTGCGAAGTTGCCGCCGCTGGAGGCTGAAGTAGCTCCAGCGCCGCCGGTGCCAGAGGGCGGTATTCCCGCGGCTCCGACGGCGGCGCCTCCATCGCAACCTGCCGCGGCGCCGGCTGCTGAACCGTCGTCTCCGAAGTAAGCAGGGCTGAAGCGGGCTCCAGGCTCGTGCGACGCCGGTTTGAGGAAATGATTTAACCTTCAAGATAGCGTGCAGATCTCCCTTATTGAAATTTTTGAGCAGGAGTATCGCGAGTTGCGCCCGCGAGCACCCATTCCTCCGCTCGACATCCGGTTCAAGCGGTTCACGTCGCTGAATACCACGATTCGGCTGCGGGAAGGGCGACTGCATGTTCGGCTGTCCGATCTGCTGGAGCATGCTCCGGAGACTGTTCACCATGCGATTGCGCATATTCTGCTGGCGAAGCTTTACCGGAAGCCGATTGCGCGAATTCATGCTGATCGATATCGGCGGCACGTTTCGTCTGAGGCGGTGGCGAAGCAGGCTGAACATATTCGGCAGACGCGCGGGCGGAAGACGATTCTTTCGGCGAAGGGTCATTTTTACGATCTCGACGAGGTGTTCGAGAGTCTGAACCTGCGCTTTTTTCATGGACTTCTGGGGCGCCCGACGCTGACCTGGAGCGCGCACCATGCGCGGCGGATGCTGGGGCATTACGACGCGGCGCACAACACCATAATGGTGAGCCGGGTCTTCGACCGGGCTGATACTCCACGATGTGCGGTTGAGTATCTGCTGTATCACGAGATGCTGCATTTGAAGCATCCGGTAAGGGTGAAGGCGGGGCGGCGATGCGTGCATTCGAAGGCGTTCCAGGCGGAGGAGCGGCTTTTTCCGGAGCTGGATGCGGCGAAAGCTTACCTGAGGCGTCTTTAGCAAGAGACCCCACCCCCCCGGGGGGGGGTGGTATAGGTAAGTTATTTGGAATGAGATATATGTAAATCTTGCGTCTTGTAAATATCTGAAACAGCATAGCTTGCAGGTAAATATTTACAAACAAATGGGTTAGTGCGGAATAACTAATGATGCGAGCTGGCGGGACGCTGGAAGATGGATTGAAGGCGGCCTGATGCGGCCTGGTATTCGCCAATTTCTGCACTTGATTTCACCCTGAGCCGTGGCTTGCTCCAGGTCCGGTCCGGGTGGACACGACGCTGGGTACACTTCAGCTCTCAACTTAGTTTACATGGGCGACGGTTGGAAATCTGTGACGCTCGACACACCTGAACGGGCGCTGCCACCTGCCCTAAGCTAGAAATCGACCACGGTGAGGTCCAGCGGAAATTCCATCTTCCTTGGAGAAGGCGTCGCCAGCAAAAATTTACTCCACTCCCCATCCAGCTCAGTTTTATCGAACCGTTCCGCCGAAAGCTGCCCTACCACGCTGAAGCGATCGATCACATAGGGCAAGCCGGAAGAGCCCAGCGCCGAAGAGCCATTCATCAGGTGAAAGTGCAGGTGTGGGGCGGAGGTATTCCCTGTGTTTCCCAATAAGGCGAGCGGCTGCCCCCGCTTCACATGATCACCCTTCTTCACCAGCAGCGAGTTCTTCTGCAGGTGGGCATAGAATCCGTACTTCCCGTGTCCCAAATCCAAGACAATATGGTTGCCATCCACGTTCTCTATCGTGATCGACTTAGGATCGGGTAACTGCCCTACGACCTGGTCATCCAGATTCGACAGCGTCTCTACTACCGTCCCATCCGCCACGGCAATCACCTTGGACCCATAGTCCACGTAGTCCTTCACGTCCTTACCGCTGCCCTTGAAAAACCGTGCATCTCCACCGAGCTGCATCCAGTCGATAGCAAACCGCTGCGCAAAATAAAACTGCCCATTCACGGGCAGACCTGAGGCGCGATGCGCACCCCCGGCCTCGCAACATCCGTTCAACGCTACCCATCCTTTGCCCGATAGCGGAGGTCCGAGCACGGTCACATCGGCCGCCACGGCAATCGGAGCAACCGCATAGGTATATGGAATCGCCTCGTCCGGTGGAGAACCGGGCGGTCCCCCTGCCAGCAGGGTAAGCCGGTGCATCAAAGTCGTCGGCGGAGGAACTCCCTTATCCATGGTGAAGTCCACCAGAAACATCCGCGTCGCGCTGAACTCAATCTTTCCCGTCTCAAGTGCCGGGCCTCGTCCCGCCGTCCGCAACCTCTTCAGCAGTCCATCACCCTCAAAGCTAGCCAGCACCGTCGCCGGAGCGTCCGCTCCCACCACCTCGATCTTTTGCAGCGTCGCCGTCGCAGTTCCCGTGTTCGTAATCACCAGTTCATACACGAAGTGCTGCTTCTCGTCCGTCCCCTGAACCGCATAGGTAGCAGGAGCCAACGGAAAGGCAATCACCGGAGTAAACACATCCTGCCGCTGCGCGTGAAGCAGAACCGTCGCCCCCAGGAACAGCACACACCCAAGTATCCGCAGACCTCGCATATAAACCTCATTTCGCAAAAAGGTCGTTTAACGCCAGGCCCGGGGAGAGTTCAAGCACGCCCCATTAGAACAGAAGCGACTGCTCTCTTTTGCTGCAGATCCGACTAGCAAGGTGGGTTCGAATTCAAACGCATGGATTCTGATGCACGCCAGCCCGGCTCCGGGGTGGGTGTCCGATGCGGGCGGCCCGACGCCTTCAGTGCGCGAAATACGGAGATTCTGACCCTTGCAGGGTCAGAATGACGGCGCGTGGCGTACGGAGAATCAGGCGGCGTTAGTTAGGTGTGGGTTTGCTTGGAGGCGCCGTGGGGGGCGCCGGAGGCGTGGCGGGTGGAGGGGTGGTCGGAGTAGATGGAGCCGTCGCGGATGGTGATGATGCGGTGGGCGAACTCGGCGATGTCGGGCTCGTGGGTGACCACGACGATGGTGTTGCCCTGGGCGTGGAGGTGGTCGAAGAGGGCCATGATCTCGTCGCCGGTCTTGGAGTCGAGGTTTCCGGTAGGCTCGTCGGCGAGGATGATGGAGGGGTGGTTGACGAGGGCGCGGGCGATGGCGACGCGCTGGCGCTGTCCGCCGGAGAGTTCGTTGGGACGGTGCATCATGCGGGCGCCGAGGTTGACCTGTTCGAGGACTTCCTTGGCGCGGGCGATGCGTTCGTCGGCCGGGGTGCCGTTGTAGATGAGGGGCAGCTCGACATTGTGGAGGGCAGTGGCGCGGGCGAGCAGGTTGAAGGTCTGGAAGACGAAGCCGATTTCCTTGTTGCGGATGCGGGCGAGTTCGTCGTCGTTGAGCGAGGAGACGTCGTGGCCGTTGAGCCAGTAGCGGCCGCGGGTGGGCGAGTCGAGGCATCCGATGAGGTTCATCAGGGTTGACTTGCCTGAGCCGGAGGGGCCCATGATGGCGACGTACTCGTTGTGGCGGACGCGGAGGTTGACGCCGCAGAGGGCGTTGACCTGCTGATCGCCCATCTCGTAGGTCTTCCAAAGGCCGCTGGTGACGATGACTTCGCCGGGGTGGGGGCCGTCGGCGGGTGTCGCGGTGATGTCGACTTCGGTGGGTGCGGTTTCGATGGCCATCCGGTTCTCCGGGATTACTCAGTACAAAGATGCACGGGCGAGACGCGTTGGTTCAAGGATAGTACGTCGGCGATCCGGTTGAGGGTTGGGGTGAATAACCCCGTGGTCGACTTCGTCGAACATGGGGCACCCGGTTTAGGAGCTTGATGTATCCGTAGTGGTTGGCGTGCTGTTGTCGCGTTTGACCAGGGTTCCACTTTTGAGGGTTCGCAGGATTTGGTAGCGGCCGGTAACGATTTCGTCACCCTGCTTGAGGCCGGAGAGCACTTCGATGTCGGTGGCCCCGGTGACTCCTGTGGTTACTGGTGCGAAGCTGACGCGAAGTTTTCCGTTGACGGTGGTGAGGGTGTATACGCCCTGGGCGAGGTTTGGCTTGGTGTTGTCGGTGGTGGCGGAGACCTGTGTCGTAGAGGCTTTGCCCTCGTTATCTGAAAGCTGCTTTTCGAGGACGGGGTCGCGCTGGACGAGGGCCTGGATCGGGATGGTGAGGACGTTGGGCTTCTGGGCGACGGTGATTTTTGCGGTGGTGGAGAGGCCGGGGCGGAGGTCGTCGAGGTGATTTTCGGGGGTCTGGTCGAGGGTGACGACGACCTTGAAGTCCTTGGCCTCTTCGGTGCCGGTGGTGGACTGCGAGGTGGCGATACCAGTGGTGCGGAGGAGGGCCTGGTCGCCGACTTCAGTGACGTGCCCCTTGAAGGTACGGCCGGGGAGGGCATCGACGGTGACTTCGGCGGGCTGGTTCATCTGGATGTTGACGATGTCAGTCTCATCGACCTTGACCTCGGCGGTGATGACGGACATGTCGGCGAGGGTCATGAGGGTTGAGCCTTCGGCGTTCTGGATGCCGACGACCACGGTTTCGCCCTCTCGGACGGGGACGTTGGTGACGAGGCCATCGAAGGGAGCGCGGGAGATGGTTTTGTCGAGGGCGTCGAAGTTGGCGCGCTGGCTGGCTACGGCCTGGTCGAGGTGACCGCGCTGGGATGCGGTCTGGGCCTGGGCCTGGGCCAGGGAGGCGACTCGCTGTTCGAGCGTGGCCGCGGAGACGTCGTACGCAGCTTTTTTGGCGTCGAAGTCCTGCTTGGCGATGAGTTGATCTTTATAAAGGGCCTGCGCGCGATCGTAATCGAGCTTCTTTTGCTCGAGGTC
Organism: uncultured Acidobacteriaceae bacterium; assembly: GCA_963822225.1. Lineage (GTDB taxonomy): Bacteria > Acidobacteriota > Terriglobia > Terriglobales > Acidobacteriaceae > Edaphobacter. The sequence goes on from CAWGGW010000011.1 coordinate 35,430, forward strand.
GGCCTTGGCCTGATCGATGTTGGCCTGGGCGGTTTTTTCCGCGGCGACGTAGGAGGAGATGTCGGTCTTGGAGGCGGCGATGGCGGCCTGCTGGGCGTCGACGGTAGCCTCGGGCTGGACACTCTCGACGCGGGCGAGGATTGCGCCCTGTTTTACGTGGTCACCCTCTTTGACGTAGAGGTGGGTGATACGGCCGAAAGAGGTGGCGCCAACGTTGACGTAGGTCTTGGGCTTGATCTGGCCGGTGCCGCTGACGGTGGAGACGAGGTCCTGGCGGAGGACCTTGCCGGTGGCGACCTTGGTGATGCCAGCCTGGGCGTGGAGGATGGTAAGTGCGGTAAGACCAGCCACGGCGAGGACGATTACGACGATGATAATGATCTTCTTGGTGCTCATGGAGTCTTTCTTCATGCCTCAGATTCCTGGCGACTTCCGGGCCGGATGCAATTGATGGGGCTCCGGTTCGCAGGGAAATACCTGAGGCTAGATACGCAGGAGTTGAGGCGTGGGTTCCGTTACGTTTTCGACATGGGTCAATTAGCGCTGGGCGCTCCCAGCGGTTGTCCGCGACAGAGTTCTATTGCAGATGAATGATATCAGGGACGGGGGCAGGGGACCGCTTGTATCGGAGACGGTAGCGCACTACAATAGAGGCTGGATTTCGTCCCTGTGTCGGCCGGTGCGGCAACTGGGCGAGTGACCGGCGCCGGAGAAGAAATCAAGGCGCAAGAAGTTCCCGAAGCAGAGGTACCGCAGGCTATGAGAATACCGGGTCGACTGATTCTGGTCGCGATATTGTTTCCGATGTTGGTGGGACTGACTAGCGCAGGTGGACAGGCGACGGCCGCTCCTCCTGCTGCCGATGGAGTGACTCAGACGCCTCCAGTGCCGGAGAAGCCGAATCCTCTGAAGCGCAGGCTGAGCGACCGGGAGAAGATTGATCAGCAGAAGCAACTGAAGGAAGAGTTACACGGCGTCTACAAGACATGGCTGGAGCAGGATGTGCGGTGGATTATCACCGACACCGAAGAGCAGGCGTTCAAGCAACTGACGAACGACGAGGAGCGGGACTCGTTTATCGAGAACTTCTGGCAGCGTCGGAATCCGAATCCTGATTCACCTGACAATGAGTATCGCGACGAGGTTTACGCTCGCATTGCGTATGCCAACGAGCACTTTGCCGCGGGCAAGCCGGGATGGATGACGGATCGCGGCCACGTTTATATCGCCTACGGCAAGCCTGACGACATTGATTCGCATCCCAGCGGCGGCAGCTATCAGCGGCCGATGGAAGAGGGCGGTGGCGAGACGGCTACCTTCCCATTTGAGACGTGGCATTACCGGTATATCGAAGGCATCGGCGACAACATTGATCTGGAGTTTGTGGACACGTGCCAGTGCGGCGATTATCACTACACGATCGACCGTTCTGAGAAGGACGCTCTGAAGCACGTTCCGAACGCTGGCTTGACGCAGGCTGAAGAGAATGGGCAGGCGGACAAGAAGGACCGGTTCTCGGGCGGAGGGTTGGAAGAGCTTGGGGCGGGCCCGTTCAACCAGCAGAACCAGAACAAGCAGTTCGACCGGATTGATTTGGGGGCGAAGATCATGGCTCCGCCGCCGATCAAGTACCAGGATCTGGAACAGTTCATGGTGAGTTCGAAGATCCTGACCGGGCCGCCGTTCCTGTTCGATGTGCGGACGGATTACGTGAAGGTGACGAATGACACGGTGATTGTGCCGATTACGGTGCAGATCAAGAATTCGGACATCACGTTTAATACGAAGGATGGAGTGTCGGTGGGGAAGGTTGAGATTCAGGGACGAATCTCCAACATGACGCACAAGATTATCCAGACGTTCTCGGATCCGCTGGAAGTGGAGACGCCGAGCGAACTGCTGGTAGCGAAGGAGAAGGGCGCTTCGGTACATCAGTGGGCGATGGCGCTTCGACCCGGGTTATATAAGGTGGACATTGCGATTAAGGACGTGAACAACCCCGATCACATTGGGCATACTTCCTTTGCGGTAAATGTTCCGCGGTATGACGATGACACGCTGGGACATTCTTCGCTGATTCTGGCGGACGAGATGCGGCATGTGCCGTCGAAGGAGATTGGGGCTGGAACGTTTGTGATTGGCGACACGTATGTTCGTCCGCGAGTGGCGACGGTGCCGCCGGGCGGAGGAGCGCCGGCGCCGGCGAAGTTCAGCCGGGCGCAGAACTTGAACTTCTGGATGCAGGTTTACAACCTGGGGATCGACGACAAGACCAAGCAGAACGATGCGACGATCGAGTACCAGATTATGAATCTGACGACGAATAAGCCGGTTTTGAATGCGCAGGAATCGACGGCGAAGCTGAGTCCGAATGCGGAGCAGTTGACGCTGGAGAAGAGCCTGCCGTTGGCGAGCCTTGAGCCGGGCCAGTATCAGGTGAAGATCAAGGTGAACGACGTGGTGACCAATCAGCATACGGAGGAATCCGCGAAGTTTACAGTAGACTAATGCCAGGTGTGTGAAGCAAGGGTCGAAGCGTTGCAGGCAAGAGCGCTCGAGTGGAGCAACTTGAAGGCGGAGGCGCAGTTTTGAAGGGCGAGACGATTACGCGGATTAGATTGCGATAATCGGTTGCCGGCGCAGAAGCTTTCCGACGGGCCTTCTTTTTTGGCGCGTTTATTCAGGGAGAAAGCCATAGACGCACAGGGTGAAGATGACTGTGCCAAGTTGCTGGAAACGATTCGGTAAGGAATTCGCGTTTGGCTCGCTGATGCTGATTCTGGTATCTGCGAGTTGCTCTGCGGCTTCGACGGCCGCAGTTTCCGGCGTGGTACGCGATGCGCAGGGTGTGGCGCAGATGGGCGCGATGGTGGAGGTGCTGGCTGCGGGCTCGGTGAGCGTGGCGACAGCCTTCACGGATATGTATGGCCGCTACAAGATTTCCGACCTGGTTCCGGGGAGCTACCAGGTGCGGGCTACGGCGGCTCTTTTTGTGCCGGCAACGCGGCGCAATCTAAAGCTTGTGACCGGCATGCGGGCGACCGTGAATCTGACGCTGAGCATGTTGTCGGATCCGGCGGCATGGCTTCCGGCGCAACGCAGGAAGGCGGACGAACCCGGCGACGACTGGACCTGGACGCTGCGCTCGACTGCCAACCGGCCGATTTTGCGGATGCTGGGCGATGGAGAGATTGTGCCGGTGTCGGCCGATGAGTCTTCCCGGCATGCGGCGTGGCAGAAGCGAGCTTCGGTTATGACCGGCGAGGGATTTGGCGAAGGCGGGATTCACTCCGTCGTGGCGGTGAATCGATCGGCCGAGGGCGGATCCGATGTGGTGGTTCGGACCGACGTTGCGGGCGGGACGATTTCCGGAGGCGGACCTTCAACCGAAGTGGATGCCGGTTACCAGAGCGCGCCGGGCTTTACGGGGTCGTCGCGACTGGTGATGAGTTTTGTATCGCATCCGGAGATTGTCAGCGGCGACGCTACGGGCATGCATATGACGCGCATGTCCAGCGCGCGGAAGATGCAGCTTGGCGACTCGGTGGATGTGGAAGCGGGCGCCACGGTGTATGCGATTCACACTTCGGGAAACGTGCTGACGGCTAAGCCGTTCCTGCGGGTGACGGTGCATCCGGGCGAGGTCTGGGCGGTTCGTTACCAACTGTCTACGTCGCGCGATCTGCAGGGCTACGACGGAATGGATTCGATCGAGGCGGATCTGCCGATTGCGGCGATGAGCGGCGGGCGACTCTCGACCGAACACGGGATGCATCAGGAGATCGCGGTGAGCCGGAAGCTTGGCGACGGCGTGATTGAGGCGGCGCTATACCACGATACGGTCGAGCATCCGGAGATTGCTGGGACCGGAGCGCTGAGCGCCGCGGACATGATTGCCGGTGCGGGGTCGAGCGCCGTGGTGGTGGACACGGCGACGAATACATTCCAGTTTCTGGGCATGGGCTACAAGACCAATGGGATCAGCCTTGCGATCTCCGAGCCCTTGACGCAGAACGTGTCGGCCGCGCTGCAGTACGATCGTGGTTCGGCGCTGGCTGTGGACAACGCGAGCCCGGAGGGGCTGGCGGAGGCGGGCGCGTCGCTGCATGCAGAGGATTGCGGCGCGATGACGGCGGCGATGAAGGCACGGTTCCAGCGGACCGGAACCAAGGTGCGGGCGGCGTATCGCTGGCAACCTGAGCATACGGTGACTCCGGCGAATGCTTATTCGGCCCTGAGCGACCAGGGGTATCTGAGCTTCTATGTGAGACAGGCGATGCGCTGGGGCGACAGGTTGCCGCCGGGGCTCGAGGCGACGATCGATGTGACGAATCTGCTGGCGCAGGGGTATCAGCCGTTCCTGTCGGCGGATGGGCACACGTTATTTCTGGCGCAGGCTCCGAGGACGATCCAGGGTGGGTTGTCGTTTACGTTCTAGGCAAAAAACTTAACACCGATTTGCACTGATTGGACCGATCAAGGCACAAGGCTTGACCACGGATTCACGCGGATGAACACGGATTTGAAGCTTCGATCCGCGCGATTCTTGTTGATCCGTGGTCGTGGCTTGTTACGGGATGTTGGTGGCGGTGACGAAGCTTAGCTGGTGGATGGCCTGCCATGTCTGCTGGTAGGCGTTGAGCGCGTCGGAGGTGACGGAGCGGGATTCGCGCAGGGCATCGAGGTAGTCGATGAGGGCGAGGCCACCGTGCTCATAGCTGAAGCGGGAGATGTCGAGGACGTCTTTGGCTTCGTCGAGGTAGTGACCGTTGTAGCGGTCGGACAGGATCTTCGAGTTGATGTAGCCGGACTAGGCCTGGTCGACGTCGGAGACGACCTGGTTGTGTACCGCCGTGACGGTGGTGCGGTTGGACTGGGCGGTGTATTTGGCTGTCTCTTTGTTGCCCTGATTCTTGTCGAAGATGCGGATTGGGATATTGAAGACGAAGCCGACGGAGTTTTCGGTTCCGGTGCGGTTGTAGTCGGCTTCGACGGTGGGGTCGGCGGTACCGTTGGCGTAGGCAAGTTTTACCTGGGCATCGGCGACGGCGACTGCGGCCTGGGCAGCCTTGAGGTCGGGGCGCGCGGCTAGGGCCCGCTGCTCGAGATCGTCCATGGTCTGGGGAACCGGTGGCGGGACGACGTTGCCGGTGATGTCGAAGTCGGCGCGTGGCTTTACGAAACCGAGCAGAACCTGAAGTTGATCGCTGGCTTGCTGGGCGGCGACGACGGCGTTGGACTCATCGGTTTCGAACTGGGCGAGTTGCAGGTCGAGACGTTCGAAGTCGAGCTTGGCTATGTCACCGGCCTTGTAGCGCTCGTTACCGATTTCTACTTCATGTTTGTAGTCGGCGAGATTGTCGTCGGCGAGCTTTTTGGCGGCTTTGGCGATGATGAAGTTGGTAAAGGCCTGACGGACCGCGAAGATGGTCTGCTGGGTGGTGAGTTGGAGTTGGGCGTCAGTCTGGGCTGTGGTAGAGCGGGCTGTGTCGAGGCGCCATTCGCGCTTGTTGCCGCGCTCAAAGAGGCGTCCGACGCCGAGCGGTGAGACCGTAGGGATTGTTGAAGTATTCGGCTTCGGTGAGGTTGGAACCGTTGAGAGCGAGATAGGGGTTCTGGCGGACGCCAGCCTGGAGTTCCTGCGCTTTGACCGCGAGGAAGTTCTGGCGGGCGGCGATGAGGGTAGGGTTCTCCGCGAGGCATAGATCGATTGCCTGCTGCATGGTGAGTGGGGTAGAGGCGCCGGAGACGGGCGGCGGAGCAGGCAGGCCGGGTGCAGGTGCGGGCGGGACGTTCTGGGCCGGCGCGACCTGGGGCATCGAGGCAAAGAGAGTGGCGACGAGCAACGCGCCGCGCAGAATGTTGATCTTCATGGAAGACTCCAATCCGGGGGCGGGTGCGGCGCTCGTTCGGCGGAGGGGAGAGACTATTCCCACGATAACCGTGCCTTCGGCTCGGCAATCATGGGGCACCCGATGTTGGAAGCTAGTTCTCAAATTCGGTCTCCGGTACAGGGAGGATGTCGCTTGGACGGGCCACCCAGACGTAGAGGGTGGGCAGCAGGAAGACGCTGATGACGAGCGCGCCGATGAGGCCGCCGACGATGACGATGGCGAAGGGACGCTGCGAGTCGGAGCCGATGCCGTGCGAAGTTGCGGCCGGAAGCAGGCCGAGCGTGGCGACGAGCATGGTCATCATGATGGGACGCAGGCGTAGGACAGCGCCTTCGATGGCGGCCTCTTCGATGGAGTGGCCGCGGGCGCGAAGCTGGTTGATGTATTCGAGCATGATGACCCCGGTTTCGACGGAGACGCCGAAGAGGGCGAGGAAGCCGACGCCGGTGGAGACGCTGAAATTGGTGTGCGTAAGCAGCAGCGCGAGCAGGCCGCCGACCGGGCGCCATGGATACGGTGCCGAGGATGAGCAGCGCCCATTTGCCGGAGTGGAACATCATGTAGAGGATGACGAAGATGAGGACGAGCGTGATGGGGAGGACGAGCATCAGGCGGCGAGAGGAGCGCTTCTGGCTCTCGTATTCGCCGGCCCAGTCGATTTTGTAGCCGGGGGGAAGCTTGACCTGCGCGTCGACCTTGCGAATGGCTTCTTCGACGGTGGAGCCGAGGTCGCGATCGCGCACGCTGTACTTGATGGCGACGTAGCGCTGGCCGGCTTCGCGATAGACTTCCTCGGCGCCGTCCTCGGTCTTGACGCTGGTGAGTTGAGAGAGCGCGACGCGTTCGCCACTGGGCGAGAGGAGGCGGATGTTGTCGATGGCTTCCTGCGTGTCGCGGTATTGCGGGAGATAGCGAACGACGACGTCGTAGCGAGCTTCGTTCTGCAGGACCTGGGTGACGGCGTTGCCGCCGACGGCGGTCTGGATGGCGTCCTGCACGTCGTTGACGTTGATGCCATAGCGCGCGGCGGCGACGCGGTCGACGGTGTAGTTGAGGTTGGGCTGGCCGATGACGCGGAAGAGTCCGAGGTCGGCGACGCCCTTGATCTGGCTCATGATGGAGACGATCTGGTCGCCCTTTTCTTCGAGGGTGCGCAGGTCGTCGCCGTAGATCTTTGACGGCGAGTTCGCCTTTGACGCCGCTGACCGCTTCCTCGACGTTGTCGGAGATGGGCTGGGAGAAGTTCCAGCCAACGCCGGGGATGTTATTCAGGTCGCGATCCATGGCGGCGATCAGTTCGTCTTTATCCTGCTTGAAGACGGGACGCCACTCGTCCTTGGGCTTGAGGTCGACGAAGTATTCGGTGTTGAAGAAGCCGGTGGTATCGGTGCCATCGTCGGGACGGCCGGTCTGGCTGACGACCTTGGTGACTTCGGGGAAGGCGTTGAGGCGGAGGCGCGCTTCGTTCATCGACGCGCAGGCTCTCGGTGGGGCCGGTGGAAGGCGCGAGCGTGCCGCGAACCCAGATGGAGCCTTCGTCGAGGTGAGGGAGAAACTCGGAGCCGATGATGCCGCTGAAGCCGAGGAATCCGGCGAGGAGCAGTACGAGGGCAGCGGAGCCGAGACTGACCGTGCGATGCTCGATCATCCACTTGGCTGAGGTGCGGTAGTGACGGGTGAGGAAGCCCATCACGGGGTTTTCCCACTCGCTTGCGCCTTTTTCGAAGGCGAAGCTGGAGAGCACGGGAGCGATGAGGATGGAGAAGAGCAGGCCGCCGAGCAGAGCGAAGCTGACCATCCAGGCCATGGGCTTGAAGAGGCGGCCTTCCACGGCCTGCAGGGTGAAGATGGGCAGGTATGCGGCGATGATCATGCCGCGCGCGTAGAAGACGGGGCGCTGGACTTCGTGCGCGGCTTCGCGGATCTGCTGGTTCGCGGTGAGGCCCTGCTTGCGGCCGTGGCTGAGGTGGCGAACGATGTTCTCGATCATTACGACCGAGCCGTCGACGACCATGCCGAAGTCGAGCGCGCCGAGCGAGAGCAGGTTTGCCGGGGTGTTGCGCAGGTCAAGGCAGATTGCGGCGAAGAGCAGCGCGAACGGCATGGTGAGGGCGACGATGATTGCGCCGCGCACGTTGCCGAGGAAGAGGAACAGGATGATGACGACGAGGACGATGCCCTCGGTCAGATTTTTGATGACGGTGTGGGTGGTGTAGTGGAGCAGATCGCTGCGGTCGAGGAAGGGGACGATCTTAACGCCGGGAGGAAGGACGTGATCGTTGAGTTCGGCGACCTTCTGATGGATGCCTTCGAGGACGGCGTCGGAGTTGTCGCCCTTTTGCAGGAGGACGATGCCTTCGACCACGTCACCATTGTCGATGAGCTTGCCGTCTTCGCGTTCGATGTCGATTGGTTTGCCGTCTTTGTCGACCGGCTGGACGCAGGGGTCGGGGCGGGCGGTGGGGTCCGATTCGGTGACGGGCGTTGCGCCGAAGCGGCAGGACTTGCCGATCTGGCCGAGGCGAATCTTGGGACCCTGGACGACGGTGGCGATGTCTTTGACGCGGAGGGCGGTGCCGTTTTGAGCCTTGAGGACCGTGTTTTCGATGTCGCCGACGTTGCGGTAGAGTCCGACTTCGCGGACGTTGATCTGCTGCTCGCCCTGCTCGATGAAGTTGCCGCCGGCGTTGACGTTGTTGTTGGCGATCTGCTGCTCGACCTGGCCGATGGAGAGGCCGTAGGAGATGAGCTTGTCGGGATCGACGCGGATCTGGTACTCGCGCGTAATGCCGCCGAAGCTGGAGACATCGACGACGCCGGGGACTGATTTGAATTCCTTTTCGAGCTTCCAGTCCTGGAGCGATTTCAGCTCCATGCTGTCGTAGGCGGGGTTGGTGGAGCGCAGGGTGTACCAGTAGATCTGGCCGACGGGGCTCCAGTCGGTGCCCATCTGCGGCTGCAGGCCGCTGGGCAGCGTGACCTGGCCGAGGCGCTGGAAGACTTCCTGGCGGTTGTCCTTGTCGGTGGAGTCGTCGTCGAAGATCAGCATGACGCTGGAGAGTCCGGCGAGCGATGTGGACCGCAGATGCTGCATGTGCGGGATTCCGGCCATCTGGATTTCGATGGGGATGGTGACTTGCTGCTCGACTTCTTCGGCGGCGCGGCCGGGCCACTGCGTGATGACCTGAACGTAGTTGTTGGCGACGTCGGGATAGGCTTCGACGGGAAGGTTGTGGAACGAGATGGCGCCCCAGACGAAGAGGATGACGGTGGCACCGACGACCAGCCAGCGGTTGTTCAGTGCGAAATCGACGAGGCCGCGGATCATCTATTGATCCACCGTATTTTGCAGGGTCAGGGCGTTGGAGACGACCTGCTGGCCGACGTTGATTCCGGACTTGATCTGCTGCATGCCGTTGGGGAGCATGTCGCCGGCCTCGACCGCGACGCGGCGGAAGCCGGCAGAGCCCTGGGTCGCGGAGCCCTGCGCGGGCACGTAGACCCAGTCGCGGTCGTGCAGATGGAGGATCGCGGTTGCGGGGACGGATGGCTGGGTCTGCGCGGTCTTGCCGTAGAAGGTTGCGGTGGCGAACATGCCGACGCGCATGATCATGCCGGGATTGTCTACCTGGATGCGAACCTTGGCGGTGCGGATCGCGGGATCGAGGACGGCGCCGATGTCGCCGATGGTGCCGGTGAAGACTTTGTCAGGGTAGGCGGTGAGGCGAATCTCGGCTTTCTGGCCGAGGTGGACCGTGGCGAGGTCGTTCTCGTAGACATCGCAGATGACCCAGACGTGGGACAGGTCGGCGATGGTGAAGGCGGTGGATGTGCCGCCGTAGGTGACGCCGGCTGCGGCTGCGTCGGTTACGTTCTGCTGGATGATGTAGCCGGAGGCGGGCGAGTAGACCTTGACCGTCTCGGTGGGGTGGTCCTTGTCGACGCCAAGGACGTGGAGTTGCTGCTCGGCGGCCTTGAGGTTGGCGACGTTGTCGTCTTCCTGGTTCTGCGCGATCTCGAGTTGGCTGGTGGGGATGGCTCCCTTGTCGTGGAGGAGCTTGGCGCGGTCGAGTTGAACTTTGCTGAGGTGCTCGTCGTTGACGGCCTTGAGGTAGTTGTTGAAGGCGGTGGCGACGTCGTTGCTCTGCACCTCCATCAGGAGCTGGCCCTTTTTGACGTAGTCGCCCATGCGGGCATGGATCGCGACGACTCGGCCCGAGGCGATGGAGATTACGGGGATGGTGTGTGAGATGTCGGGGTTGACGGTGCCGGTGACGTTGAGCTTCGACGGAGCCTGGTAAGCGGCGGCGGTAGCGAGCGGAAAGCCTCCGGGGTTCTTGACCTGTACGAGGCTGGGGTCGGCGTCGGGCTGAACCTGAGCCGCGGGAGGGGCCTCGCTGTTCGGATCGGCCGGCTTGCTGTTGCATCCCAACACGCTGAGCGCACACGCCAGTGTGGCTGCTACTCCTAGTGCCTTCACTGAACCCATCGATTGGCCTTTTTGTTTCCCATGAAGCAGATTAGATGTCGGGAGTCCCGGAGTATGGGAGCCTGCCGTTAAAAGATGACTAACCCTGGCGGATCGATGCGGAGATTAATGCTGAACGGTGTGTTTCAGGTCCAGCCAGGTCAGCGAATCGCCTCGAGAAGCCGCAGCTTTCATTATATTGAGTACAGAAGGTTTATTGGTGGTTCGCGGCTCGCGAGATGGTCACTGGGAAGGCTATCTTTTGGCCGCCGCGCACCTATCTTTTTAGCGGCTGTAACGAATTGGCCTGTTGTGCAGTCGCGGCCGCGCAGAGCAGCAGTGTTTCCCAATGAGCGAGTCCATACTATGGTGGTCAGGCTCTGAAAAAAAACGTCCTGTGAAAACTTTGTTTTCATCCATCTTCGGCGGCAGCAAACGCGCGAGCCTGGTCTGGGCTGGGGTGTTGATTACGCTGATCGCGTTGGTTGACTGGAGCGTGGTTGAGGATGTCCCCCTGGGCTTCATGTACCTGCTACCCATGTTAATTCTGGGCAGGGTGCTGAAGCCGTGGCAGACGGGGTTGGCAGCGGCGCTATGCACGTACCTGACTGAGGAGTTCGATACGTTTTCGTGGAATCTGCGGACCGGGCTCCCGCGCGACGTGCTTTACTTCATGGCGTTCTTCTCCATCGGATTGGTGGTTTATGAGATGAATCGGAACCGCCAGATCATCCTGGAGCAACTGCACGAGATCGAGAGGCAGAGCGAGGCTCGGCGCGAGGCCGAAGAGCAGTTGACGGTATTGATTGAGAGCAGCCCGGCTGCGATTATCACGGCTGATTCGGACGGCGCAGTGCTGATGGCCAACGAAGCGGCGCATCGCATGTTGGGAATGGGGGTGCCTGCACTGCTGGGACGATCCATCCACCGGTATCTTCCATCGCTTGCGAATGTGTCGGGGCGCGAGACGAGTCAATACCTGTTTCGGACGGTGATGCAGTCGCGCGGACAACGGGAAGACGGCGAGGGATTTCTGGCGGAGATCTGCTTCTCGACGTACCACACGCATTCCGGCTCGCGGCTGGCGGCGATGATTCTTGATTCGTCGGAGGAGTTTCGCACGCGGGAGGAGTCCAGCCTGCACCAGATGCTGGCCGGATCGCGGCTCGCGGTGAGTGCGGTGTCGCATGAGATACGCAATGTTTGCGGTGCGATTGCAGTGGTGCATCGGAATTTGTCGCGTGATCTTCGGCTGGCACAGGATAAGGACTTCGAGGCCCTCGGCAACCTGGTGCTCGCGCTGGAGCGCATTGCGGCGGTTGATCTTCGTCCCTATCCTGACCAGGCGATGGAGATCGATGTGTTGGCGGTGCTGGATGACCTGAGAATCGTGATTGCTCCGTCGCTCGAGGATAAGGGGATCGAATGCGCGTGGAAGCTGGATTCGGATTTGCCGCTGGTGTGGGCGGACGGCACGAACCTGATGCAAGTCTTTTTGAACCTGACGACGAACAGTATTCGTACGCTGGCGGAAAAGGATGGTGACCGGTCGCTGACGATCTCTGCGCGGAATGAAGGGCAACGCGTGCTGGTGGAGATTCTGGACAATGGCGGCGGTGTCGCGCAGCCGGCGGAGTTATTTCGTCCTTTTCAGACCGGCGCGCAGAACACCGGGCTTGGGTTATATCTGGCGCGAGCGTTTGCCCGCTCTTTCGGGGGCGATCTGCGATACCAGGCACAGCCGGGAAGCGCCTGCTTCATTGTTGAACTAGCGCCGGTACGCTGAGAACAGGAGATCATGACGGAACGTATCCGCATCGTGTTGATTGACGACCACATTCTTTTTCGCGAGAGCCTGGTTCGCCTGCTGGAGACGCAGCCGGAGTTTGAGGTGGTTGCTCGCTGCGGAACGGTGGCGGAGGGGCAGGAGGCTCTGGCCGCGGCAGCCGTAGACGTGATCCTGCTGGACTATGATCTCGGGGACCAGGTGGGCACCGATCTGCTGGGGCGGCTGGGCGTGAGGGCGAGCAGTTTGAAGGTGATTATGGTGACCGCGGGGATGAGCGCGAGCGCGACTCTGAATGCGGTCAATGCGGGGGTCGCCGGGGTGGTGCTGAAGCATAGCGATCCGCGCCACCTGGTGGAGGCGATCCATAGAGTGGCGGCCGGCGAGACCTGGTGGGATCCCGGGATACTGCGGGCCGCTTCGGCGGGAGGGGAAGGACGGGAGGGCTCGGCCGGCAACGTGCGGTCGCTGACTGACCGGCAACGCCAGGTGCTGCGCAGCATTCTGGATGGGCTGACGAACAAAGAGATTGGGGCGCGGCTGCAGGTTTCGGAGACTTCGGTGAAGGCGACCATTCAGGAGCTATTCCACAAGGCTGGCGTGCGGACGCGCAGCCAACTGGTGCGCGTAGCGATCGAACGCTACTCGCTGGAGTGGCTGAAGGAAAGCCAGGCTGAGTAGTCTGGTGCGGATTCTTTCCGGCTGCAGAGGCCGTTTAATTTGGCTACCGTAGATGGAACGGCAGCGGCGAAGGAGCTTGCGGGAAAACTTTTCTGAAAGTTTTCGCTGCGAGTAAAGACCCCGAAAAATGGGGAGGAGTTCCCGCGAAGTGGGATCGGGCTCGAAGCCAGGGAATTCCGACTAGGAGTTGGATCATTTAAAACGATGATGCGGTCACGAAAATGGCGCTTGGCATCTCAGTATAAGGCTGACGGTAACTGAATGGAGCCGACGAGGAACGAATGACTGAGATCAAGCACCATCATCACCCTGACGAAGGGCCGCATGCGCCTTCGGACCATGACAATTCGATTCCTTACTGGAAGCGCGCGCATCGGGATTGGCGGATGTGGGCCGCAGTGTTCTTCGTTGCGGCGGCTTTAGGGATTTATATCGTGACAGTCGATCTGGCTCTTGTTCCCCAAGGTCACGCGCCTTCTGTGACTGTCGGCAAATAGGGAGGGCCTTACCGGCTCGCTGATTGCTTCGGCTTCGGCGATAACCAAGTCCCATGGTGGAATGGAGAGGATCTGGCCTGCGGACACGGGATTTGCCGGTCAGCGCGTCATGGGCTGCTGGGCCGGTGTACTTCACCTCCGCGGTGGTGGAGGAGTAGTTGAGTAGGTAGGTAAGGGATTTGCCTTGCGCGTTGGAGCCGCGTTTGACGCGCACCGTTGATTGAAACGCCTGCGGGTCAAAGGCGATGGCGCTGTCGGTGAGTGCTCGCTGCACGACGGCCTGCTGCAATGCATCGGAGAGGGCGGTGCCTTCGTAGATCAGGGTGCCTTTGCCGTATTGGTTGTCGGTGATGGCGGGCCAGCGGCCGAAGAAGGGATGGTCGTAGGTGGCGAGCGGCTTGGCGTGGTCGAGCATGGAGGAACTCGGCCCAGTGGCTGACCTGTGTTTTCCTCGCCGGCGTGGAACGGATCGCCCTTGAGGGCGAGCGGCTTTTCGAGGTTGGAGAACTCCTGGTAGGTGAAGCCGGCGGCTTCGCGGAGCGGGCCGGGCGCGCGCTCCCAGCGGACGGCGGAGTTCTCGTTGGTGAAGCCGCTCTTGAAGGTCATCAGGACATGGCCGCCGTTGTGGACGTAGTCGGAGATGCGTCTGGAGCAGGGCGTCGTCGGCGAAGTAGAGCGCGGGGACGATGAGGAGCTTGTACTGCGAGAAGTCCGTGGTGGTCGGGAAAGACGAAGTCTGCGCCGATGTTGGCGTTGTAGAGAGCGCGGTGCAGCTGCGAACAGCAGCGCGGCGTAGGCGCCGACGGGCTTGCCGGGCTGCCAGCGCCGGTGTCGGCGTGGGCGTAGGGCATGAAGCTGATGGCGTTGTGGAGTCGACGCTGTAGAGGATGGCGACGTGGTTGTGGATCTTCAGATTGACGAGCTGCGGGCCGATCTTCTGGAGTTCGTGCGCGGTGCGGGAGACTTCGGCGTAGGCGCGGTTGGGCTCGAGATCGTGGCTGAGGACGCCCTTCCAGTAGGTCTCCTGTCCGGCGTGGATGGAGTGCCAGTGCCAGTACTCGACCATGTTGGCGCCGCTGGAGATGTAGGTGTAGACGTCGAGGCGCAGCTGGCCGTCGTAGGGCGGGATACTGGCTGGCGGAGTCCCAGCCGATGGTCTGCGCGTTGGTTTCGGTGACGAGGTAGTTCTGGTGCTTGAGCGAGCGGGCGAAGTCGCCCTGCGAGGCTTGCCAGGCTCCGTCCATGTGGTCCTGCGTGCCGTGGTAGATGTTGGTGGCGACGATGTCGAGGGACTTGGCGACCTCGACTTCGTTGACGTCGGGGTGCATCATGGCGCCGAAGTCCTGGGTGACGAACTGATCGGGGCGGCGATTTGCGCGGACCAGCGCGGCCTGCCAGGCGAGGAAGTCGGTGACGCGCATCTGCTGCCAGCGCGACCACTCCAGCTTGTAGCTGGTGCTGGTGGCGCTGTCGCGGGTGGGCATGTCTTCCCAGTCGTTGACGTCCTGGCCCCAGTAGTTGAGGAACCAGGCTTTGTTGAGCGCGTCGGTGGTGCCGAACTTCTGCTTGAGGTGGTTGACGAAGCCGAGCGAAGACATGCGGGTTGGAGGCGCCGTAGCGAGCTGGTTTCGTTGTCGATCTGCCAGCCGATGACGGTGGGGTTGTCTTGGTAGTGCGCGACCATGTTGACGATGAGGCGCTCGGCGTAGAAGCGGTAGGTGGGGTTGTCGGTGTCCATGTTCTGGCGCATGCCGTAGACGATCGGAGGCTCCGCCGAGCGGGCGGGCGAGCATTTCGGGATGGGCTGTGTACATCCAGGTGGGAATGGAGTAGGTGGGCGTGCCCATGATGACTTTGATGCCGGCCTTGCCCATGGCGTCGACGACGCGATCCATCCAGGCGTATTCGAAGTGGCCGTCTTCGGGCTCCCAGAGGCTCCAGGTGGATTCGCCCATGCGGACGACGGTGATGCCGGCCTGCTTCATGAGGGCGACGTCTTTTTCGAGGCGGCCGGGCTGAGGTCGGCGGGCATGTACTCGTTGTAGTAGGCGGCGCCGTAGAGGATGTTGGGCTGGAGCGCGCCGGGGGGTTGCTGCGATAGAAGAGCGCAAGGAATTATTGCGATGGACGCGGCGAGGGTGTGGCGAAGGATTGCTCTCATGGAGGGTAGTCTCTTGGAATAGAACGATAGCATCGGAAGGATGTGTCGGGCCTTCAGCCCTTAGTGCTCGGGCTGGTCGGCTTCTGCGGTGGCTGCGCGGCAGTGGCGAAGCAAGTTTCTGCCGGTGGCTACGTGGCAGTAGCGGGTTGGTTCCAGCCGAGGGCTACGTGGCGGTAGGTGGGGGTGAAGCCTAGGGTGCGGGCGGTGGCGAGGAGTTTGTCGAAGTTGAGGCTGATGGTGGCTCCGGCTAGTTGGGTGACTTCGTCTTCGATGGGGAGGTCGAAGTCGTCGGCGCCGTAGAGGAGGCCTTCGAGGGCGCGCTCGTTCTGGGTGAGGACGGAGGTGCGGATGCGGGGGATGTTGTCGAGGTAAATGCGGCTGAGGGCGAGGTGGCGGAGGTATTCGCTGCGTTGAGATTTCGATGCCGCCGAGCTGGGTGAAGTAGGGCTTGAAGGTCCAGCAGAGGAAACTGGCGAGGGCTGGTGGCTCATCGCCGGCGCCGCCGTGGCCTGCGGCGATGAGCTGATCCTGGAAGGAGCGAGTGCGTTCGAGGTGCTCGATGCGCTCTTCGATGGTTTCGTCGAAACCGATGACCATGGTGGCGGAGGTGCGCAGGCCGGACTCGACGAGGGCGCGTTGGGCTTCAAAGTATTGCGCGACCGTGTATTTGAACTTGCTGTGGCGGCGGCGGAAGTCTTCGGTGAGGATCTCGGAGCCGCCGCCGGTGATCCAGCGGACGCCTGCGGCTTTGAAGCGCTCGGCGGCGGCGGCGTAGTCGAGGTTGGCGTGGTCGGCGAGGTACATGAACTCGGCGATGGTGAGGGCGTAGAACTCCATGCGGTCGCCGTAGCGGGCGCGGATGGCGGCGAAGAGGTCGCAGTAGTAGCCGAGCGGGAGGTGCGGGTTGAAGCCGCCGTTGAAGCCGGCGAGGTCGCCGCCGAGGGCGAGGAGTTCGTCGAGCTTGGCGAAGACCTGTTCGTGCGAGAGGACGTAGCCGCCGTCTTGCCCGGGGAGTTTATAGAAGGCGCAGTAGTCGCACTGGGCGACGCAGACGTTGGTGTAGTTGATGATGCGCATCAGCATGTAGGTGCAGGATGCGGGGGCATGGTAGCGGGCTCGGACTTGGGAGGCGAGTTGGCGGAGGTCGGCGTCGGAGGCTTCGCGCCATAGGGTGAGGGCGTCTTCGGGGGTGATGCGGGCGCTTGCGGCTACTTTGTTACGGATGTCGGTTAGGGTGGGCGCGGAAGTAATCACGAGTTAATTCTAGTCCTGCCGGGAGGGCTCGCTACGCGCGAGGCGGTCACTTCGTGACTTGCGCTGAGCTTCGCCTGGTGCTCCCGATGGTCGCAAATGAATCCCGTGCCGACCAATCGGGAGGACGTCGCGAAGCTTTAAGAGGGCGTGTGAACGCCTAAGATTTACAATTCTCGGATGAATGAGGACCTGGGGTCGGCGGTTGGCGTCGAGGATAGTGCGGCGGAGAAATACACACGCAACAATCCATATTTTTCTACGGTTACGGCGAACTATCTGCTGACGGGCGCGGACTCCGAGAAGGAGACGCGGCATCTGGCGTTCGCGCTGGAGCCGGGGATGACGTATGCGCCGGGCGATGCGATTGGCGTGTTGCCGGAGAATCGCGCGCAGATGGTCGCGGAGGTGCTTGAGGCGCTTGGGTTCAGCGGCGAAGAGAGAGTGCTGGATCACTACAAGGTGGAGATCAGCTTTGAAGAGGCTTTGCGGACGCGGCTGTCGATTGGCAAACTGGTGCGCGGGGCGGTCGGGCAGTATGCGAAGCTACCCGGCGTGGCGAATGTGGGTGGGCGCGGATACGCGGATCTGAAGATGCTGGTGGGGCCGGAGAACAAGGCAGCCGCAGAAGAATATTGCTGGGGTCGCGAGTTTATTGACCTGCTGACGGACTTTCCTGGTGTGGTGAAGGAACCGCAGGAGCTTTTCAATGTGCTGCAGAGGCTGGTGCCGCGGTTGTACTCGATTGCGTCGAGCCAATTGGTGCATCCGGATGTAGCGGAGACGAGCGTGCGCGTGGTGCGGTACGACACCCATGGGCGTGGACGGCTAGGCGTGGCCAGTGGGCAACTGGGCGAGCGGGCGGAGGTGGGTGTGAAGCTGCCAGTTTTTCTGCACTCAAACCAGAACTTCCGGCTGCCGGAGGATGAGTCGAAGCCGGTGATTATGGTGGGGCCGGGGACGGGAATTGCGCCGTTCCGGGCTTTTCTGGAAGAGCGGCAGGCGCGGGGCGCGAGTGGCGACAACTGGCTGTTTTTCGGCGACCAGCACGAGGCGACGGACTTTCTTTATGAAGAGCAGTTGAAGGGCTGGCTGAAGGATGGCACGCTGACGCGGTTGGATACGGCTTTCTCGCGCGATCAGGCGCAGAAGGTTTATGTGCAGGACCGGATGCGGGAGCACTTCGCAGAGCTGTACGACTGGCTGCAACGTGGTGCGTATGTTTATGTGTGCGGGGATGCTTCGCAGATGGCTAAGGCGGTGGACCAGGCTCTACTGGATGCGATTGCCGAAGGGTCGCAGGGGACGATGGAACAGGCGGTGGAGTATCTGGTGGCTGATGAAGCGGGAGAAGCGGTATCAGAAGGATGTGTATTGAGGGCGGGTTCAAGGTTCGAGGTTCAAGGGCCGACGGTGGGTTCGAGGCACACGACGGAACCCGATCAGTTGTCGGTCGGGATCTGCTCGATGTGATCGAGGATGAGGGCCGGGTAGGAGCCGGGCTGCTTTTCCAGCTTGAGGCCGAGCTCCTTGCGGAAGGCGTCTTCGATGCTGAGACCGATGGCGGGATCGGCCGAGGAAGCAGCCTCTCCAGCCTGTCTGGCCGCTGCCGCCGCGGCGGCTGCATCCAATCTGATCTTGCTGACGGTCGTGTAATACAGTGTGAAGTCGTAGGAACCGGTCAGGCCGGTCTTATTTGGCAGCCGGTACTTGATATCTGACCCCGCGACGGCCTGGGCGAGATCGGCGAACTGGTCCATGGTCACGTTCTGGCAGTGAAACTCACCGTTGTAGGCCGATCCAAGAGTACGAGCGTCCTTTTCGCCCTCGGGCGGCCCATATTTGCAGAAACTTCGCGATTTGGGATCGGAGCTCTTCATCTTCGGAGTGCCGCCCGCAAACAGCACATAGGCGTCGGGCACCGTCTGTTCGCCCCAGTGGTATTTCATCTGGAAGCGGTCGGTGAGAAGCTTTCTCAGCATCTCGTCAAACAGGGCGGAGTCCTGGGACACGGCCCGCGCATCTACGCCTGGCGGCAGCTTCACCTGGATCGTGTATCGATTGCGCGTCAGCCAGTCCGGCCGGTTGCCGAGCATTGCGCCGGTGTGAAACTCCCACGCACGGGTGAGAAGTTCCAGCATGGAAAAGCTAGTTAGGGTAATTTGCGAGCCGCTCAGGCGAATCCCTCTCTGCGGTTCATCGTCCGCGGCGGGCTTGATGGTGGCGACCTCAAACTCCAGATCCGGAGTTGCCGGCATCAGCTTCGCGCTGTCCGGCGGGTTCGGAATCGGCGTGCGGTCGATCGTATCGACGACGATGGCTGGTTGCGGAACATCCCCGGCCGCGATCGTCAGGCCAAGCTGCTTGCCAATTGCGTCGATGTAGGCGTGGATGGTGTTCTCCCGCGTCTGCAGTTGTTCTGAGGAAAGCCTGAGAGTGAAGTCGTAACGCTTGGCGAGGCCTGTGCGATCCACGATCGGATGACGGAAGTTTCCGCCAATGGTCTCCAGGAATTGCGCGAGTGTCTCCGAGGTACAGGTGATGAGGACTTGCTGAGGATTTGACTTGTCCTGTGAGCCCCGGCAGTTGCCTGGAGCATCCGGGTCCTTCGCTTCGATAAGCTTGGCGCCATCCTTTCCCACGGTCATTCCATAGCCGGGCAGCGGCCGGTCCTCTGTGTGGTACTTCAGGTGAAACCGCTCGGCCAGGATGCGATCGACGACGGGCCGAAGCTTTTCTTCAGAACTCTCGTGGCGAATCCCGTAATTCGGTTGGGCGTCCGCCGGGCCGGCGAGCTTGAGAGAGGGGATGAGTGCGGCAACATCGAAGCGATCAAGGTCGATCCAGGTGGGACCGCCGACGATGGCGAGATCCTCACGGCCATCATCGTCCGGCCGGCCAAACACGAAATCGATCATGTTGACGATGGTGGCGTTGCGCATGTCGAAGCGCTGTTTGCTGATGTTGACCGTGTAGTCGATCGACGGGCGATACGGCGAGGCATGCACGTCGACGACGAGAGGCTCGGTCGAGACGTGCGACGATATATCCTTCGCTGTCGTTGTGGACTGAGCAGGCAGAGTAGCCGCACATGAAGCGAGGAGAAGGGCAAGAGCAGGCCGGACGATGTTCATAAGCCTCTAGACGCGGAGGTAATCGGGGCGCCATTTATTGATGGCTTTCTTGATGTCCTTTTCGGAGAGGTTTTCGTCGAGGGTGCGTTGGACCATTGCGGGGAGTTCGTCGTCGGAGACGAAGCGCAGGGCGATGATCTGGCGGACGGTGAGGGCCGGGGTGCGGGCCAGCAGTTCGTGAGGAAGCAAGGCGGAGAAGCGGAGCTTTTCCTCCAGGCGGATAATACGGTCCTGAGCGACGAGAGAGTGGGCGCGGGCTTTGCCGACGGCGAAGAGCATCGCGATCGACAGGACGATCCACCAGAAGAAGAGGATGTGATGGTTAGGCCAGTGATGGATGGTGGCGTAGATAGCGAAGATGACGTTGAGGAGGAAGATGGGCGCGATGAAGAAGTGCCAGGGTGGATCGAAGCGAGTGTGATTTTTGTAGGTTTGCGGCTCGGGCATGGGGCGGTCCTTTCTGGGGCAAGAAGCGAATCACAGAGAACGCGGAGCAACGAATAGAACACGATGAGGGTCTGTGGCTAGACATGGCGATGATACATGGGGCGGATGGTGCGCGGTAGGTGCGGGACGGCAACGGATTGGGAAAACTGGATCTCGAGCTTTAAGTCGGAGAGCTTTAAGCTGACAGTCAGGTAGGCTCAAGGAATGGCGATCAAGCGTATTGGGGTGCATGTGGGGACGGCGGGCGGGACTTGGACGGCGGTGAACCGGGCGGTGGAGGCGGGGGCGAATACGTTTCAGATTTTTTCGTCGAGCCCGCGGATGTGGCGGGCGGCGGATGTGAAGCCGGCGGACGCGAAGAAGATGCGGGAGCTGCGGGCGGAGTTTGGGGTGGGGCCGGTGTCGATCCATGCGAGCTACCTGATCAACCTGTGCAGCCAGACGGAGGCGGTGCGGGAGAATTCGATTGTGGGGTTTCGCGGCGAGGTGGAGCGGGCGCTGGCGCTGGGGGCGGAGTACCTGGTGCTGCATCCGGGGAGTTGGAAGGGGTTGACGCGCGAGGAGGGATTGCGGCTGGCGGCGGAGTCGATTGAGAGGGCGATTGATGGGGTGCCGTGGCAGGGGAAGGACTTCAGGATTCTGATTGAGAATACGGCGGGGGCGGAGTTTTCGCTGGGCGGGAAGCTGGAGCAGGTGGCGGAGCTGGTGGAGACGCTGAGGCCGTGCGCGCCGGTGGGGGTGTGCCTGGACACGTGCCATGTGCATGTGGCGGGGTACGACATCGTTTCGGTGGATGGGTATATCGAGACGATGAAGCTGGTGGGGGCGACGGTGGGATTCGACGCGGTGAAGGTGTGGCACTGCAACGATGCGAAGGCGGCGATGGGTTCGAAGCTGGACCGGCATGAGCATATTGGCGAAGGGACGATTGGGGCGGCGGCGTTTCGGCGGCTGCTGCACGATGAGCGGTTTGCGCATGCGCGTTTATTGCGGAGACGCCGGTGGATGCTCCGGGGGATGAGGCGCGGAATGTGGGGGTGCTGCGGACGCTGGCGGCGGGGTGAGGTTCGAGGTTCGAGGTCGAGGATGCGAATACCGCACGGGCGGGTGAAAATAAATCGCAGGGTGCGGGGTCCGGGTGGATACTTGGTGCGTCTCCAGATTGCTGAGAAAGCGAGGCGTCTATGGGAATGCTTGACCGGTGCTGGGTATTGGCTGCGGTTGCGTTTGGGATGGTTGTGTCTTGCGGAGCGCAGACACCGCCGTGTACGCCGGGAGAGCAAGGCTTTATGACGTGGGGTATCAGTGCTGGTCGCGCGAACGCTCCGTTTACCGCAGCGATCAAGAACACCTTTGAACAGAAATTGCCGGATGGCAATTCGATCCATACCGTCAGGACGTCGCGAGAGGCGCGCGACTCCGCGGGCAGGACGATGACGGAGATGGCGCAAGGCTGCGAGCGGGGTGAAGACGGGCAGATGCACGAGAGGCTGAGCATCAACGTGAATGATCCAGTTGCGCGAGTGAACATGAACTGGGTGGTTGGCGGGAACGAGCAACTGAAGGTGGTCCAGGTGTTTCACCAGCCCGACCCGCAAAAACGCCAGCCGCCGAGCGCGGAGGAGTTGGCGCGACAGCAGAAGATGATGCAGGCTGCGCGCGGCGCCGCAGGCGGAGCGGCAGAAGGAATTCAAGAACGAAGACCTGGGCGTGAAGCAGATTCAGGGAATTACAGCGCGGGGGTCGCGTTCAACGCGGACGATTCCGGCTGGCGAAGAAGGGAATGAGCAGCCGTTGGTGGTGGTGACTGAGACCTGGCGGTCGAGCGATTTTGATCTGGTTTTGTATGCGATAACTGACGATCCACGGCGAGGGCGGACGACGATGGAGCTCGAAGAAGTGACTCAGGGCGAGCCTGATGCTGCTTTATTTGCGATTCCGGCGGGATATACGGTGCAGGAGCGGTCGATGGATGGGGCGATTATTCAGAGGTAGTGGGCGTTCCGAGCAAAGGCAAATACGGAGATTCTGACCCCGTGGGTCAGAATGACGGCCATTTTCGCGGCGGCGAAACGGGTCAGTCGCGTTCGCGGGGGAGGCGGATGCGGAATTCGGTGTTGCCTGGCTCGGAGGAGAAGGTGACGGTGCCGCCGTACTGCTCGACGATGCGCTGGACGATGCCCAGGCCGAGGCCGGTGCCTACGCCGACGGGCTTGGTGGTGTAGAAGGGATCGAAGATGTGGGCCTGGCTGTCGAGGGGAATGCCGGGGCCGTCGTCAGCGATGGTGATGCAGAGATAATGGCGGGTCTTGGCGGAGGGGGACGCTGCGGGGCTGTCTTCTTCCCAGGTGCGGAGGCGGATGTTGCCGCCTGGGAGGACTGCGTCGATCGCGTTGTCGAGGATGTTGGTCCAGATCTGGTTGAGGCCGGAGCACTCGCTTTGCAGGGCGGGGAGGTTGGGGGCGAAGTCTTTCTGGAGAGTGATCTGCTTCTCGCGGAGTTTGTGGGCGAGGATGATGAGGGTGGCGTGGATGCTCTCGTTGATGTCGACTGATTGCTTCTGGCCCTTGCCTTCGTAGGCGTAGGATTTGACGGCCTTGACCAGGTCGGAGACGCGGCCGATGCTCTCCTCGATGGTGCCGACGAGTTGCATGCTGGAGACCAGGGCTTCGAGCCAGCTGAGCGCGTCGGAGAAGACAGGGCCGGGAAATTCTTCGCGGGCGCACTCGAGTTCGCCGGAGTTGATGCCGATGGAGACCAGCGTGGGAGCCAGCTTCCAGGCGTCTTCGACGTTGGCGTTTTCCATCCACTCGGCGAGAGCTTCTTCGGCGTCGCTCTGCTCGAGGGAGTTCATGCGGATGGGTTTTTCCTTGGCGAGAGCGTACTCCTGCAGCTCGAACATGCACTGTTTTTGCTCGCTGCTCAGTCTCCGACTTGGAGAATTTGGCGGTGAGCTTGTGCATGCGCATGAGGTTTTCGCGCAATTGGGCGGCGGCACGGACGGCGGCGGCTCCGGGATTGTTGAGTTCGTGCATCAGGCCGGCGGCCAGGGTGCCGAGGGAGGCCATCTTCTCCTGTTGAACGATGACGCTCTGGAACTTCTGGAAGCGGAGGGCCATGTTGCCGAGGATGGCTTTGCGGACGCCGGGGCAGATGGTCATGAGGTTCCAGAACTGCTGCTCGTCGAACTGGAGAAGTTCGCAGGGCTCGATGGCTATCGACGTTGCCGGCGTTTGGGATGTTGGCGAGCAGGGGAAGTTCGCCGAAAGCTGTGCCCGCGGGCATGGTGGCCATATTTTGCTCACGGCCGTCGGGGAGAGTGGTGTAGATGCGGATCTGGCCGCTGAGAAGGATCCAGAAGAAGGTGGCGGCCTCGCCCTGGCGAGCGATGTACTCGCCGCGGCTGGATGTGAATCTCGCGGGCGTCGCCGAGGCAGGCGAGTTCGTCGTCGTGGAGGGAAGCGAGGATGGGGACGGTGCGAAGACGCGCCAGCAAGGCGTCGCTGACACCGGGTTGCGGGTTCTCGACGGCCTGGAGTTGCTCGCTCACGAATTAATTAGATATCCCCCGGTTGTCAAAAGCTTCGAAATCTTCTACTTCTAAGGCGTTATGCCGCTACCCAATTGGGTGATTCGAGTCACAGGGTGGCTAAGTACTGGTGCATGAACTGGACAGCGATGGAGCCCTCGCCGACGGCAGAGGCGCAGCGTTTGACGGAGTTGAAGCGGACGTCGCCGGCGACGAAGATTCCCGGGACGCTGGTTTCGAGGAGATAAGGTTCGCGGTCGAGCTTCCAGGAGCCTGGGGCACGGGCTTTGAGGTCGGGGCCGGCAAGGATGAAGCCCTTTTCGTCGAGGGCGATATCCTTGGGCAGCCAGTCGGTCTTGGGGGCTGCGCCGATGAAGATAAAGACCGAGTTGGCGGGGCGTTGCTCCTGGCCGTTCGGGGTCTTCAGGGTGAGGCACTCGAGGTGGCCGTCGCCGGACATGGCGACGAACCTCGGTGGAGGTCTCGACGATGATGTTGGGGGTGGCGGCGATCTGGTCGATGAGGTACTTCGACATGCTGCTGGTCAGCGATCTGCCGCGGACCAGCATGTGGACCTTGGCGGCGTAGCGGGAGAAGTGCATGGCGGCCTGGCCGGCGGAGTTGGCGCCGCCGACGAGGTAGACCTCCTCCTCGGCGCAGGACATGGCTTCGGATCTGGCGGCGCCGTAGTAGACGCCGGCGCCGGCAAACTTCTCCGCGCCGGGGACGTCGAGGCGGCAGTAGGAGACGCCGGTGGCGATGAGGCAGACGTGGCAGGTGAGTTCGCGGCCATCGGACATGCTGAACGATGTGGTAGGCCGTTCTCGCGAGCGGATGCAGGTGACGCGCTGGGTGAGGAACTCCGCGCCGAGGCGGTTGGCCTGGAGGAAGGCGCGCTTGGCGAGCTCGTCGCCGCTGAGGCCCTGCGGGAAGCCGAGGTAGTTTTCGATCTGGAACTGGAGCCGGCCTGTCCGCCTACGGCGTCGGGTTCGACGATGAGGGTGCGCAGGCCTTCGGATGCGCCGTAGACGCCTGCCGCGAGTCCGGCGGGACCGGCGCCGACGACGATGACGTCGTAAAACTCCTGCTTGCGCCTGGGTGCGGCAGGCCGATTCGCTGGGCCAGTTCCATGGTGGAGGGCTGGACCATGGCGGTGCCGTCGCCGAAGAGGACGACGGGGAGTTTGGCGTCGTCGAGGCCCTTTTCCTTGAGCAGGTCGATTGCCTCGGGCATGGTCTCGGGGTCGAGCCACTTGTACTCGATGCGGTTGCGGGAGAGGAAGTCGCGGACGGCGTGGTCGGTGGGCGACCAGCGCAGGCCGATGACGCGGATGCCCTCGTATGGGGCCTTGTAGCCCTGCTTCCAGGCTTCGAGCAGGTCGTCGAGGACGGGGTAGAGCTTTTCCTCGGGCGGGTCCCAGGGCTTGTTGAGGTAGTAGTGGATCTTGGCGGCGTTGATGGCGCGGATGGCGGCTTCGGTGTCGGCGTAGGCGGTAAGCAGGACGCGCTTGGCCTCGGGGTAGAGGGCCATGGCCTGCTGCAGGAAGTCGACGCCGGTCATGCCGGGCATGCGCTGGTCGGAGAGGAAGAGGGCGACGGTTTCCTTGCGTTCCTGGAGCTGGCGGCAGATGTCGAGCGCGGCCTGCGCCGGATGCGGCGCGCAGGATGCGGTAGTCCTGGCCGTAGTGGCGGCGCAGATCCTGCACGACAGCTTCGAGTACGCTGGTGTCGTCGTCGATGGCGAGGAGAATTGGCTTCGGCATAGGCTTCTATAGGGCTTGCTGGGGGTAAACCAGGCGATCGAGCGATCTACGTTTGATTCTCCAGAGGTCGGAGAAGCTTCACGAAACGTTTGTTTCCCGGAATTGACCCCGTGGCGTTAGCCTTGGGATGAGCATCATTCTGAGTCGGCTTCCGGAGGATGCTGTACGAATTGTAGACAGGACTTGTTCATTGTGCGAGTGCCGCCGATGAAGGGATTGGCGGCGTCGCGTGCCCGAGGAGAGAAATCACCGATGAACCGAATTATCCTTGCCGACAATCAGGCGATCTTCCGGGCTGGCGCGGCGCGTGTGCTGGCGCTGGAAGACGACATGCGCATCGTGGCGCAGTGTGACGATGCCATCCGCCTGGCGAATGCGATCGACGCTCATCACGGGGCGGTGGTGGTGTTTTCGTCGAGCATGCAAGTGGATGTGGCGGCGACGGTTGCGCGTGCGCGCGCCGCTGGGAACGCGGACGATTCTGATGGCGGAGAACGGCGCGGAGGTTGATGAAGATCTGTTGCGGCTGCTGGATGGAGTGCTGTTTCGCAATGTTCCTGGAGTCGAGTTGATCGATGCATCCGGCGGATGGCGTCGGGGCAACGATGTGTGCAGCACTCCAACGTGACATCGATTCTGGCTGCAGGATACGGCGGGCGCGCGGGTTCGCGACCGGCTGACGCCGAAGGAGATGCAGATTGTCGCGCTGATCGTGCAGGGTTGCAAGAACAAGCAGATTGCGCTGCAGCTTGAATACCAAGGAGCAGGTGATCAAGAACTACCTGCGCAGTATCTACGACAAGACGGGCGTGTCGGACCGGCTGGAATTGGCGTTGTTTACGATCCACCATAGGGTGTTGGCGGAGGCGGCTGCGCGGGCGGGGGATTTGTTGCAGGCGAAGTCGAGCGTAAAAGGGCGTCGGATAGATCGCCGCGGCTCACAGTCCGCTGCTATCTCCGCTAGATGCCCATGCGGTTCTCTTCGGCTTCGGCCTTGGGACTTGCGACGCCTAGTCTTCTCGGCGACGGATTTGGCCTGGGTGAAGAGGAGCAGATAGTCCGGGCCGCCGGCTTTGGAGTCGGTGCCGCTCATATTGAAGCCGCCGAAGGGGTGCGCGCCGACCATGGCGCCGGTGCATTTGCGGTTGAAGTAGAGATTGCCGACGTGGAACTCTTCGCGGGCGCGGTCGAGCTTGGCGCGGGAGTTGGAGTAGATGCGCTCCGGTGAGGCCGTACTCGGTGTTGTTGGCGATGGCGAGGGCGTCGTCGAAGTTCTTCGACTTGATGATGGCGAGGACGGGGCCGAAGATCTCTTCGAGCGAGATGCGGGCGGCGGGAGCGACGTCGGCGATGACGGTGGGCGCGATGTAAAAGCCGCCTTCGGGATTTTCGACTGCGTGGCCGCCGGTGAGGACACGGCCTTCGGACTTGCCGATGTCGATGTAGTCGAGGATTTGGTTGTAGGCGGCCTCGTTGATGACGGGGCCGGCGTAGAAGTTTTCTGCCGGGTCGCCCTGCTTGATTTGGCCGACGCGATCGCGCAACACGGTCGCAGAAGCTGTCGTAGATGGATTCGGCGACGATGGCGCGGGAGCAGGCGGAGCACTTCTGGCCGTTGAATCCGAAGGCGCTGGCGACTACGCCTTCGACGGCGGCGTCGATGTCGCAGTCCTCCTCGACGATGATGGAGTCTTTGCCGCCCATCTCGAGGATGGTGCGCTTGATGAAGATTTGGCCGGGCTGGGTTTTCGCGGCGGACTCGTGGATGTCGAGGCCGACGGCCTTGGAGCCGGTGAAGGCGATGAAGCGCGTCTGCGGGTGGGCGACGATGGCGGAGCCAAACTTGGCGCCCGCGCCGGGGCAGAAGTTGACGACGCCGTCGGGCAGGCCGGCTTCTTCGAGCAGGCTGAAGAAGACTGCGGCGATGGTCGGGGAGTCGCCCGAGGGCTTGAGGATGACGGTGTTGCCGCTGACGATGGCGGCGCGCGGTCATGCCGGCCATGATGGCGAGCGGGAAGTTCCACGGCGGAATGACCGCGCCGACGCCGAGGGGAATGTAGCGGAGTTGGTTGCGTTCTCCGGGAAGCTGGATGGGGGTGGTGGCGGCGTCGAGGCGGAGGGCTTCGCGGGCGTAGAACTCCAGGAAGTCGATGGTCTCGCCTACGTCGGCGTCGGCCTCGGCCCAGTTCTTGCCGACTTCGTAGGTAAGCCACGCGCACATCTCGAACTTACGCTCGCGGACGAGGCGGGCGGTGCGAAGGAGCAGGTTGGCGCGCTCGTGCGCCGAGGTCTGCTTCCAGGTCGCGAAGGCCGTGTGGGCGGCCTGCATGGCGGTTTCGACGTGCTGCTCGTCGGCGCGCTGGTGGATGCCGACGATCTCGGCGGGGCGCGCGGGATTGATGGAGGTGATCTTCGCAGTGGTGCGGATGCGATGGCCGCCGATGACGAGGTCGTACTCGTGGCCGAGACGGGCCTTGACGGTGGCGAGCGCCTCCTCCATGGAGCGGCGTACGTCGGCGTCGTTGAAGTCCAGAAAAGGCTCATTTACGAACGGGGCATCGAGATTCTGTCCCGCCAAACCAGTCGTCAAATCGGTTGCAGTTGCCATAGTGAGATTTTATCGCTGACCGGGGAAATAGATTCTTTAATGAGGGACTGGTATGGATATACACATTGGTATGGTATATTCCAACAATGGAGGTATCAGGGAATGAACGGTTCGAGTGATAAGGTTCGCAGTGTTGCTCGTCGGGATTATGTAAAGACGGCGAGAAAAGAGGACGGTATTCGCATTTCGCTTGGCGATATTCAGCGCACCTTGCAAAAGGAGAGGTTTCCTGCGGGACATCTACGGCAGATACGTACATCCCTTGAGAGTCGATTGTTCTGGGAGCCTCTCGGATTGAGGCTCGTCTCTCAGCCCGGGCAGCCAGATAGGGTTGGAACGGTGTTGGAGTTCTCGTTTGTTGATGCAGAATCCAGCGGCTCGCCTGCGGCCGGACAGGATCCGTTGCTGGCGTTGTCGGGGATATTGCGCGGTGCGATCCGGGAAGGAGCGGCTGCGTTTCTGCAGGAACTGCGGCGAGACAAGGACTCGCGGAAAGAACCCAGCGATCGGCGCCGTTCAGGCGGACGTGAGGAGACTGCTGCATGACTCGAGTCTTCTGGGACACGATGCTCTTCATTTATTTGCTGCAAGACGACCCAGTGTTTGGGGAACGTGTTCGGTATCTCCGAACGCGTTCCCTGGAGCGCGGCGATGAGATATGTACAAGTGCGCTGGCGGTGGGCGAACTATTGGCGGGTGTCTACCGGGACAAGTCCGAGGGGGAGGCAATCCGGGTGAGGGATGCAATCGTACGTTCAGGCATACGAATTCTGCCATTTGACCTAGCCGTCAGCACGCGGTTTGGGGGCATCCGGGCCAAACATCGGACTTCGGCGGCTGACTCGATTCACCTTGCCTGCGCTGCGGCGGCGAGCGTGGACCTGTTTCTGACTGGCGACGAGGGCTTGCTGAAGCTCCATGTGGACGGGATCAAGTTCATTGCGGGGATCGACACCGACCTTCTTTAACATGCCAGCAACTAAAAAATGACAGTTACGAAATTTCCTGCAACCTGAAGGGCCGATCTGGCCGTATAGGCAGATGAGAGCGTTTGATGGCGATGCAAGACGACGAGTTTCGCAGGCTGATCGAGGCCCATCAGCGGATGGTGTTCTCGCTGGCGCTGCGCCTTACCGGGGACTATGCCACGGCCGAGGAAGTCGCGCAGGACGTTTTTCTGGAGCTTTACCGCAGCGGTGAAACGCTGCTGAATGAGGATCATGTGCGGTTCTGGCTGCGGCGGACCGCGAAGCATCGGGCGATCGACGCGATCCGGCGGAGGTCGAACAGGCCGGAGTCCGGCGCGGAGGAATGGATCGAGGAGCAGCACCCCAACTACGGAGGGTCCGGGCTCGGGGTTGGGACGGCGGCGAGGCTGGAATCGCTGCTGCGGACGCTGCCGGACGGGTTGAGGGCGGCGATCGTCCTCCGCTACCAGGAGGAGATGCTGCCGGATGAGATTGCCGAGGTGCTGGGGCAGTCGGTGGCATCGGTGAAGAGCCAATTGCACCGCGGACTTACCTTGCTGCGACGCAAGGCGGCAATAACGATGAAGGAGTATTTCCGTGAAACAGCATGATGATTTGAACGAATCTGAAGGCCCGAACGACGATGGCGAGTCCTTTGAGGAACTCGAACGCTACCTGTCGGAGGCGATGCGCCGGGTGGATGCGCCGGAGGGATTTGCCGACCGGGTGATGGCTCGGACGCGTTCCGCTCCGAGCACTGCGAAGATTTTGAGGATGCCGTCGAGGACGCGCGCCTGGGTGAGCGGAGCGATTGCGGCGGCGCTGCTGGCTGGGGTTCTGGTTGGCGAGCAGGTTCATGCGCGGCGCGAACGCCAGGCCGAAAAGGCGCAACAGCAGTTCGAGGCGGGAATGCGGATTACCGATGCGGCCTTGGAACATACGCGCGAGCAGTTGCAGCGGGCGGGTGTGATGGTTGGAGACTAATTCGATTTTGTGAATAAGAGGGGATTGAGGAGACAGCGATGAGGACGACAATGACAACAAACATAGCAGTGGCAGTGGCACTGGCAGCGGGCCTGATGGCAGGTGCCCAACAGAGGGCAGCGGCTCAGGTGATCGTCTCTTCGGATGGTGAACTGCAGGCCAAAGCGACGATGGTGGATGTGAAACAGGTGAAGGATGATCTGTTCGCGGGCACGGAAAAGTTTGCCGCTGGTGCTTCGGACGTAACCGAGGTGAACCTCGACCCGAAGATGATGGGGATGGTCCATGGCGGCGCTGGAGACCTGGCGCACAAGATGAAGTTCATGGTGATCCACACCTATGAGTATCCGAAGGAAG
Organism: uncultured Acidobacteriaceae bacterium; assembly: GCA_963822225.1. Lineage (GTDB taxonomy): Bacteria > Acidobacteriota > Terriglobia > Terriglobales > Acidobacteriaceae > Edaphobacter. The sequence continues at coordinate 65,957 of CAWGGW010000011.1, forward strand.
GGATGTACAAGCAGGAGGACGTGGACGCCTATCGTAAGAAGCTGCAGGATGGGACGTGGAGCTGCTCGATCCACGTGAAGGATAAGAGCGGGACCACGGACATCTGCTCGCGCAATTCGCCGGATCATGAGGGAAGCGAAATGGTGATCCTGACGGCCGAGCCTAAGGAACTCACGTTTATCCATATGAGCGGGAACATGTCGATGGAGGAGTTGAGCAGGATGGGCGGCGGGAGTGGGCTGAGTCGGCGAGCAGCGCCAGCACCGCCGACACCGCCAGCTCCGGCGACTGCGCCGGCGGCTCCTTCGGCACCGGCTCCTCCTTCGCCTCGCTGAGGCGAAGCGCCGGATGCCGCTAACCAAGCAGGGAGCGAGCTGTTGTCGTGGCATGAGAAAAGCTGGCAGGATTGTGCTGCTTTTTCGTGGCGGCGCTAGTTGAGAACGTGGAGCGGGCTTTCGGCTGAGTCTTCTGCGAAGTGTTTGCGAATCTTTTCGGCGGTGGCGGCGCTGACTACGGCGGTGAGGGCGTCGGGCACTGGCCTGGCGGATCCCGCGGACTGAGCCGAAGTGCTCCAGCAGGCGCTGGCGGGTGCGTGGGCCGACGCCGGGGATGGCGTCGAGTTCGGAGTCGCGGTCGCGCATCTCGCGGCGCTTGCGGTGGTAGGTGACGGCGAAGCGGTGGGATTCGTCGCGGATCTTCTGGACGAGGTGCAGGACGGGCGAGCGGCGGTCGAGGACGACGGGGTCGGACTCCTGCCCGTGGACGTAGATGATTTCTTCGTTTTTGGCGATGGACGCGAGCGGCTGCAGGGTAATGCCGATGCTCTTCGAGCGCTTCGTAGGCGGCGTGGAGTTGGCCCAGGCCGCCGTCGATGAGGATGAGGGAAGGGAACGGCTTCTTGTCGTCGAGCAGGCGCTTGTAGCGGCGGCCGACCACCTCGCGCATGGAGGCGAAGTCGTCGACGCCGGTGACGGTCTTCACCTGAAACTTGCGGTAGTCGGACTTCTTCATCGCGCCGTCTTCCCAGACGACCATCGAGGCGACGGTTTCGGCGCCCTGGATGTGCGAGATGTCGAAGCACTCGATGCGGCGGGGGAGTTCTTCGAGCGTGAGCGCGTCCTGCAGGGCTTCCTGGATGGCCTTCTGATGACTGGGCTGCAGCACGCGGAAGCGCTGGTCGTAGGACTGCTTTGCGTTGAGGCAGACGAGGTCGACGAGGGAGCGTTTTTCGCCGCGCTGGGGGGCGAGGATCTCTGTGCGTCGGCCGGTTTTTTCGGTCAGCAGATCGGCAAGCACGGGGCGATCGGGGAAGTCGACCGGCACGAGGACCTGGCGGGGGACGTAGTTCTGGTCGAGATAGAGCTGTTTGAGCAGGGAGGAGAAGAAGGAGGCGGGGGAGAAGGCGTTGTCCGTTGACCGTTGTCCGTTGACCGTGAGTGCCTGATCGTCGAAAGGTGAGGTGAGGACGGAATGCTCTTCGGCGATCGGCGAGTCAGCATGAATTTCCGGGAAGGTGTGCGTGGGGTCGGGTTCGAGACAGGGAAGGGTCTCTTCCGTCTCAAACTGAACGCATGGATCTGGTGATGACCCTAGGGTCGACGATGTTGCTGTCGAACCTGGGGCACCCGGTGTGTCAGTGGTGTCGTCGATGAAGTCGGGGAGGTCCTCCCAGAAGAAGTCGCGGCGGTCGACGATCTTGCCGCCGCGCATGTGGAAGAGGTTCACGGCCAACATGCCCTGCTCGTAGTGGAAGCCGAAGACGTCGGCGTCTTCATTGTCGGCGGTGGCGATGCGCTGCTTGTCGTGCATCTGGTGGACGGTGATGAGTCTGGTCGCGCAGGCGGGCGGCTAGTTCGTATTGCTCGTCGGCGGCGGCTTCGTTCATGCGCGCGGTCAGGCGGGATTCGAGTTCGCTGGGCTTGCCGTCGAGGAAGAGTTGCACGTCGCGGACGGTCTGCGCGTAGGCCTCAGGCGTGGTGAGGCCTTCGACGCAGGGGCCGAGGCAGCGCTTGATGTAGTACTGCAGGCAGGCGCGCGGATGGTAGCGCGAGAGATCGACCTTGCAACTGGGGATGAGGAAGCTGCGGTGGATGAGGTCGACGAGCCGGTGGGCGAGGTTGCCGGGGAAGTAGGGGCCGAAGTAGGCGCTGCCGTCCTTGCGCAGGCGGCGGGTGACGAAGACTTTGGGGTAGCGGTCGCCCAGCGTGAGCTTGATGTAGGGGTAGGTCTTGTCGTCGCGCAGCAGGATGTTGAAGCGCGGCTTGCGCTGCTTGATTAGGTTGTTTTCGAGCGCAAGCGCTTCGTGCTCGTTGGCGACGGTGATGTAGTCCACGTCGACCGCCTCGCGCATCAGCGAGCCGGTTTTCGCGTTCATCTGGCTGGCTTCGAGGAAGTAGGAGCGGACCCGCGCACGCAGGTTTTTCGCCTTGCCGACGTAGATCACCTCGCCCTCGGCGTTCTTGTAGAGATAGCAGCCGGGAGAGGTGGGGAGGGTGCGGATTTTTGCGAGGAGATCCATTCAGGCCCTTATGTGAGTTTAGCTGGGGTGCGGCGGTTGCGGCGATGAGCTTCGTTGGCGCGGCGCAATGCGAGAAAGTTTGACGTGCAATCGGGCAAAACTTACCTGTCTGCGGGGCGCTGAAGCTTTGCAGGGAGGGTTGTAACTATCGTGTTTTTCGATGGTTACGGGAGTCGTGATATTGGCATGGGGATTGCAGTACCAAAGAGTGTCAAAGCTTGGGCCAAAAACGCTTTGCTCAGGAGATGCCTACATGTCCCTCGATTCAATCAGCCTTGCCGACAGAACCTTGAAGTTTGCGGTTGTGGCCAGCGCACTCGCGCTCATTTTCACCACCGGATGCACGACCAAGAACTACGTGCGCTCGCAGACGGGCCCATTGATCCAGCAGACGAACGATCTCGACGCCAAGACCGCACAGGATCATCGCGCCATTACCGACACTGACCAGCGCGCACAGGCTGGCATTGCCAATGCGCAGTCCGCGGCCAATACCGCCGACCAGCATGCGATGGCTGCAGGCCAATCCGCGGATGCTGCTAACCAATCGGCCCAGGAGGCAGTCAATAGAGTGGATACTTTGACTGGCGTGGTCGCAAATCTGGACAACTACAAAGAACTTTCGGATGTGAGTGTCACGTTTGCCTTCGACAAGAGCGTCTTGACGGCGGACGACAAGGCGCAGCTCGACCAGATTGCGGGCGGTTTGGCGAGCGCGCGGGGTTATATTCTTGCGCTCACCGGCGGCACCGACTCGGTTGGAGATGCGGATTACAACTATCGGCTTAGTCAGAAGCGCGCAGATGCGGTTGTGACGTATCTCGCGACCAAGTACAACATTCCGCCGCATAAGTTTTACCTGATCGGCATTGGCAAGGAAAGTCCTGTGGCCGATAACCACACCCGCGAAGGGCGAGCGCAGAATCGCCGCGTGGAGATCAAGTTGATGTCGAACATGGCACAGGCGCAGCAGTCCGCGCCTGCGAACCAAAGTGCTCCGTCGGGCGGCCAGTAATCCAGGGCTAAGCGATTTACCGCTGACGGAATACATGACGCGCCCGGCCAAGCCGGGCGCGTCTCTGCATGCGGCCCAGTGGGTCGAGTAGAGTAATCCTATGGCCGAAGCAGAGACAGCCGGGATGCGAGATGCAGGCGAATCTCGTTCGTTGGCATTGGAGCTTGTAGGACGTGCCGCTGAGCCGTTGGCGGACTCGATTTCGATTATGGCGCGGCTGCGAGGGCCTGGCGGATGCCCGTGGGACCGCGAACAGACCTTCGACTCGATCAAGCGGCACACACTGGAAGAGACCTACGAAGTCTTCGACGCGATCGAGCGCCGCGCATGGCCCGATCTGAAGGATGAGCTGGGCGACCTGCTGCTGCAGGTGCTGTTCTATGCACAGATGGCGGCGGAGGCTGGCTACTTCGACATTGGCGACGTAGCCGCCAACCTGAACGCGAAACTGGTGCGGAGGCACCCGCATATATTTCCGGTCGATGGGGAACTGGCGGACGCGACTACGCCTGATGCGGTGCTGCGCAATTGGGAGCAGATCAAGCGGGCGGAAAAGACTAGAGGCGGGTGGTGGCGAGTGGCAGCACATCCGGGCTCGACGATATTCCGCGCAGCATGCCTGCGATGCTGGAGGCGGCGAAGATCGGGTCGCGCGCGGCGAAAGTGGGATTCGACTGGCCCGACGCCGAGGGTATCTTCGCCAAGCTGCAGGAGGAGATTGCAGAGTTGAAGGCTGAACTCGCGAAATGCTGACCGCGGAAAAGTTGAGGAAGAATTTGGCGATCTTCTCTTCACGGCAATCAATCTGGGGCGACATTTGAAGGTTGACTCAGAATCCGCGTTGCGGGGTGCGAACGCGAAGTTTCGTGCGCGTTTTCGCGCGATGGAGGCGATCGCAGGAGGGTATGACGTGCTGGCATCGCTGGGTCCAGACGAGTTGGATGCGATGTGGAACCGGGCTAAGCGCGCCGGAGAGAATGATCTCTCCAACAGCCAGACCAATGGCTCCGCCGTGAATGGATTGAAATCATGAACGATACGAAGCAGACCAACGACGCGCTGGCCGAATCGGTTGTGCCGGCCGAAGACCGCGGAAAGACGAGCCTTAGCATCGCGCCAGTGAAGGCGCTGGCAGACTTCGAGCGCTGCGTCGAGGTGCAGCTTGCGGTGTGGGGATACAGCGATGGAGACCTGATCCCGAAGCGCGTGTTTATCGTGGCCCAACGCATTGGCGGCCAGGTGATCGGCGCTTTCGACGGCGATCGTCATGGTGGGATTCGCCATGTCGCTTCCGGGCTACCGCGAGGGAAAGTCCTATCTGCACTCGCACATGCTGGCGGTGCTTCCGGAGTACCGCAATGCGGGGCTGGGGCGGAAGCTGAAGCTGGCCCAGCGCGACGATGCGCTGGCGCGTGGCTTCGATTTGATGGAGTGGACCTTCGATCCGCTGGAGATCAAGAACGCGCACCTGAATATAGTGCGGCTGGGCGCGATCGCGAGGCGGTATATGCCGGATTTCTATGGGCCATCCACGTCACCGCTGCAGGGCGGATTGCCCACCGATCGCCTGGTTGCGGAGTGGTGGCTGCGTTCGGCGCGGGTGCGGCGAACGCTGGGCGAAGAAACCGCTTTGGCTGATCCGAAACCCGCACAAATACTGGTGCAAGTGCCAGTTTCACGGGATGTTACAGACTGGAAACGAAACCCGGACCAGCGTAAGCTGGCTGAGTCTCTGCAGACACGCAATCGGATCGCGCTCGAATCGGCATTTGCGCGCGGGCTGGCAATCACAGGCTACGAACGCAGCCCTGAGGGCGACGGCTGTTTCCTGCTTGGATCTGTAAGCGGCCTGGAGAGCATCGAATAAGTAACGGAAATTCGTAACGCAACACGAACGATCAGGAAGACGACACCTATGCTGACCATCGACGCCAGTTCATCTACGCGAGATCAACATGCCTCTCGCCTTTCCTTTTGAGACAAGTTTCGGGCTCACCACTACGCGGCGCATCCTGCTGGTGGAGATCGAGTCCGATGGAATGACGGCCTGGGGCGAGTGCGTTGCGGGCGAGCACCCGTACTTCTCCGACGAGATGATCGACACAGCCTGGATCATCACGGAGAGCGAATTGGCTCCGCGTCTGTTGGGCAAAGAAATCGTTGGAGGCGGAAGCGTTCCCGGGCTGTTCAAGCAGGTGCGCGGTCACCGCATGGCCAAGGCCGCGCTGGAGAATGCTGTCTGGGATCTGGAGGCGCAGAGGAAGAAGATCTCGCTGGCGAATCTGCTGGGTGGCACACGCAGTGTCATTTCGTGCGGCGTATCAATCGGCATCCAGCCATCGCCCGCGGCACTGATGGAAACGATTGCGAAGGAGTTGGAGGCCGGATACCAGCGCATCAAGCTGAAGTGCAAGCCCGGCTGGGACACGAAGATCTTCGAGCAGGTGCGCGCGCGCTGGCCGGATATCCGGTTAAGCTGCGATGCCAATTCGGCGTATCGCGTCGTCGATATCGATCATATTGCGGAGTGGGACGAGTTCGACCTGATGATGATCGAGCAGCCGCTTTGGTACGACGATTTCTACTTCCATTCCATGCTGCAGAAGCGGCTGGATACGCCGATCTGCCTGGACGAATCGATTCGCAACCGGCGCGACGCGCTGGCGGCGATCGACATGGACTCCTGTCGGATTATCAATATCAAGGTGGGCCGCGTAGGCGGATTCTCTGAGGCGATCGCCGTGCATAATGCGACGGCCGAGCGGGGGATTCCGGTCTGGTGCGGCGGCATGTTGGAGACTGGGATCGGACGCGCACACAACATAGCACTGTCGTCGTTGCAGAACTTCTCGCTGCCGGGAGATGTGTCCGCGTCGAAGCGCTACTGGATCGAGGACATTATCGAGCCGGAAGTGACGGTCAGTGCCCAGGGTGAAATCCAGGTTCCCACCGGGATCGGCTCGGGATTCAAGGTGCTTCGGGACCGCATCGAGGAACTGACGGTGCGGCGACAGACAGTGCGAGCGGCGGCGCGGGTGATGGCTTAGCGCGACCGAAGTTCGCTTGCGGAAGTCGCCCCGCAAACTTCCAAGGTTTGCTGATATATACAGATTTTCATAGCGGTGCAACCATCCTGACACATTTCATGTGACAGCGCGCACAGACCGCGCCTTGTGAAGCTTGCAAGAATGGGTCATTCCGTCAGCCTATCTGTCCGTATAAGTCTTTGAATTTAAAGCATGATGCGATCTTTCCGCAACTGTCTATCAGTTCTATCTTCACTGAATCTGCAAATCTGTAGGGGCATGTTTCCACTTTGGAAGTAAACGTGCATATGTAAACGTAACTGTTCACATTACTGTAGTTGCAGCTCGTCGATTATTCGGCGCAATCTAAAGCTCTTACCTGATCCTTGGGAGAAAAAATCGCCTTATGAAGAAATCCCTGAAGCTCCTCTCGTTAGTCGTTGCGATGTTTCTGGTTATACCCATCTCTGCGTTGGCGCAAACACAGACCAGCGGTGCAGTTGCGGGCGTAATCAAGGATTCGCAAGGCGCGGTGGTTCCAAACGCGAAAGTGACTGTAACGAACGAAGCGACCAACGTGTCGGCGTCTACGACCACGAACGGCAGCGGTGAATACCAAGTTCAGAACCTGCTTCCGGGCACGTACGACCTGCGGACCGAAGTCTCGGGATTTCAGCCCACGCTGATCAAGGGTATCGAGGTTCAGCAGGCCACTTCGTTGACGGTGCCGGTGCAGTTGACCGTAGGTTCTACCAGCGCAACGGTTGAAGTGACCGCCGGAGCCGGTACGACCATCGACACCACCACCGCCAACCTGAGCACCACGTTGAGCACCAAGGAGTTGGAAGTTCTGCCGACCGCGACCATCGGTCTTGGCGTCCTGAATACGTCTCTTCTGGTTCCCGGCGTTGCATCCAACGGCGGTATCGGAATCGGCACTGGCCCTTCGGTTGCCGGCCAGCGTCCTCGTAACAACAACTACACCATCGAAGGTATCGACAACAACGACAAGAGTGTTACCGGCCCGCTGGTTTATGTACCGAATGATGCGGTTGCCGACTTTACCCTGATCACAACCCAGTTTTCGCCTGAGTTTGGACACTCCAGCGGCGGCCAGTTCAACACCAATGTGCTTTCCGGCACGAACAGCATTCACGGCACTCTGTATGAGTACTTCAACAACCGCAATCTGAATGCCGCGTCAGGCGTTGCCGGTGGTAAGCCGACCATTCAGCCGCGCTATGACTTCAACCGTTACGGCGGACAAGCGGGCGCACCGATCATCAAGAACAAGGCGTTTGTCTTCGCGAACTTCGAGCGCCAGACGACTGGTCAGAGCGAGAGTTATTACAACTGCGTTCCGACTCCGACTGGACTTGCTGCACTCAAAGGCTCGGGCTTGAACTTCAACCAGACGGCACTGTCTGAGTACCTGATGTACACGCCGGCGGCGACCACTCCAACTTCTGCGTCCGGCACAAGTGATCCCTACCAGGTAAATGCGGTGAGCGACCATGCTTGCTTTGACCAGGCAAATGCGCAATTCACCGACGTATACAACGACGCCAAATACAACTCGTCGACTGGAGTCTGGGGCACCAATGGTATGACTCAGATCAACCTCGGCAACCAGTTGGTCAGCGCGCCTGTATTCTCCAACTTCGACGCTTTGACCACCAGCGGCGATTACACCATCTCCAGCACAGACAACCTTCGCCTCCGTTATCTTTACAACACCGAAGGTGCGGAGGACACAGCGGCTCAATTGCCGGTGTTCTTCCAATCGCTGCCCTTCACTTATGACCTGGTCGCGATCAGCGAGTTCCACAACTTCACCCCGAATCTGTCCAACGAAATTCGGCTGGGCTACAACCGGTACTCCAACTCCTACCCGTCAGGTCCCTACACCTACCCCGGCCTGGATGCGTTCCCGAACCTGACCCTCTTCGACATGAGCATCAACATCGGACCGGACTCCAACGCGCCGCAGTCTGGAATTCAGAACATGTACCAGTTGACGGACAATGTCTCGTGGGTCAAAGGAACGCACACCATCTCGATCGGCTTTGACGGACGCAAGTTCATTGCGCCGCAGACGTTCACCCAGCGTGTACGTGGCGATTACGAGTGGAACTATCTGACCGAGTACCTGCATGATGTGGCTCCGACCAGCTTCGGTCAACGCTCCACCGGTAACTTCATCTACTATGGCGACCAGACAGCCTTCTACGGATACGGCAACGATACCTGGCGCGTAACTCCCACCCTCACCCTCAACTACGGTCTGCGGTACGAGTTCACCTCGGTTCCTGTGGGCATGCGCGCACAGGCTCTGAACGTAGCTGCCAGCGCCCCAGGGCTCATCAACTTCAACGCACCGCAGCCGCAGTACAAGAACTTCGCTCCCCGCTTCGGCATCAACTGGTCGCCGGACGGCAAAACCTCCGTCCGCGCCGGTTTCGGTCTCGCCTATGACGTCATCTTCGACAACATCGGCCTGCTCTCCTTCCCGCCGCAGTACAGTTCGACCAACTCAGTGGGCGACGCCAACACCAACTACACCGGAAACACGAACCCGAACCCGGGCGACACGAACTTCCTCGGTGGCTACAGCAATGTGGCAGGCGCACCGACCGTTCACGGCCTGCCTCCGGGTAACGGCGGTCTGGCAACGTTCTGCAACACCGGGACGGGTGGTTCCACTGGAAAGCCTTGCGTCACGAATGTGGCAGCTCAGAGAGCCGCAACAGCCGCCTATGTGCCGAACCAGTCGGTTCCTTACGCAGAGTCCTGGAACCTGCAGATTCAGCACACCTTTGGCGCGAACTATGTAGCCAGCATCGGCTACGTTGGCGATCGCGGTATCCATCTCGAGACGCAGACGCAGATCAACAAGCAGCCTAAGGTGAATCAGGCTAATCAGTTGACGACCTACTACAGCTTCGGACCCCAAACCGGACCGGTTACGATCTCGACCGCCGCGAACGTCAGCACCCTGGCTCAAATTCAGGCGTTGTCTGCTGTCGTACCTGCGTTCGCCAATGCACCTGGAGGCGGTTTCACGAGCTCCATTACCTCCTACCAGCCGTGGTCACAGTCAAACTACAACGGCTTCACCGCCAACCTGACTCGCCGCATGCAGAATGGTTTGCAGATGAACCTGTCCTACACGTGGTCGAAGACGATGGACGATGCCACCGCCGAGGTCAACGCGACCGGCCTGACACCCCGCCGTCCGCAGAACTCGCAGTGCATTGCATGCGACTACAGCCGTTCGGCTCTCGATCGCACCAACAGAATCACGCTCGAAGCAGTCTATGATGTGCCGTTCTTCAAGAACTCCGGCTTCCTGATGCGGAATCTGGTTGGCAATTGGGAACTCGCGCCCGTCTACACGTATCAGTCGCCTGAGTACGCAACTGTACTTTCCGGCGTCAACTCCAACAACAACGGTGACTCCGGTACCGCAATCGACCGCACGATGCACAACGTGAACGGCGTCAAGGGAACAGGGAGCAACGTGGTTTCCGTATATAGCAACAATCCGACGCTTGTGGCGTTATGCGGTACCGGCGTTACTCAGTGCACTGCCGACCTGGTTGGCTATGCGCCGGTCAATCCCAACGCAGAATATATCCGGGCTGGATCGGGCACACTGCCGAACAGTGCGCGCAACACGCTTCCGATCCGTCCCACCAACAACCTTGACATGACCGCTCTCAAGCGGTTCACGGTGAAGGAACGGTACTCAATTGAGATCGATGCGCAAGCGTTCAACCTTCTCAATCACGCTCAATACTTCCCGGGTTCGGTTGACACCATCAACCTGACGAACACGGCGAACAACTACCTCTTCAATACGGTGACGGACGCGGGTTCATTCAACAATGCTCCTGCGGTCTTCTCCAACAACGCTCGTACGCTACAGTTGGCTGGGAAGATCAAGTTCTAACCAACACTCACATAAACCAGAAACGAAAGAGAGACCGCTTCGGCGGTCTCTCTTTTTGCTTGCCTCAGATGTTAGCCCGAATCTCGCAGATCAGCTAAGGTCTGCGCCCTTGGCTTCTGGCCCCAGCGCGGTGATGCTGGCGACCGCGACTGCCACGATCACCACCGTTCCCGAGAGCGCCACGTTCAGTGAACCGGCGTTGTGCTTGATCGCGTAGGCCTCCTGGAAGACGGCGTTGCGCGACGAGATCAGGTTGCCAAGCTGGTAGGCGAAGCCCGGCAGGATAGCCCGCACCGGGCCGGGCGAGAGTTCGTTCAGGTGGGCTGGAATGATTCCCCACGCGCCCTGCACCATGAACTGCATCAGGAACCCTCCAACCGCCAGCAGCACCATCGAGTGCGACCAGGCCCACAGCGGCACCATGGGAATCGCCAGCAGGGCAGCGACAATGATGGACCGTTTGCGCCCGAACCACTCCGAGAGCGTCCCAAACGACATCCCGCCCAGCAGCGCGCCAATGTTGCCGATGGCGGCGATCAGGCCAACGTGGCCTTCGCTGAGGCCGTGGTCGAGCAGAAATGTTGGGTAGAGGTCCTGCGTGCCATGGCTGAACGAGGTAAAGGCCGCCATCAGCACGATCAGGAAGACGAAAATAGGGAGATAGCCAGCCAGTCTGCGCAGGTTGGCGCCGAAGGTGTTCCAGGTGAAACTGCGCTCCCGGCGAACTGAGCGTTCATCGTGGCCCGCGACCCAGGCCGGCGACTCTTCCACCTTGAAGCGCAGGTAGAACACGAGCAGCACCGGCAGAGTGCCGACCATGAACATCACTCGCCAGTTGGTGAAGATGCCGGCGCCGTGCAGGTGCGGGAAGAGCAGCCCGAAAAGCATCGCGGCCAGCAGGTTGCCGATGACGTAGCCCTCCTGCAGCAGGCCGGAGAAGAAGCCGCGTCCTTCCGGCGGCAGCGTCTCCATCACCAGCGCCGCGCCGACTCCCCAGACGCCGCCCATGGCGATCCCGAACATCGCGCGGCAGATGAGGAAGCTGTGCAGCGTGGGGGCGAAGGCCGATGCCAGTTCGAAGATCGAGAAGGCAATGATGTTGAGCATCAGGGTGGGGCGCCGCCCATACTTCTCCGCCATCAGCCCGAAAAGAAACGCTCCGACCGGGCGCATCACCAGCGTCCAGAACACGGCTTCAGCGACTTGCTTGACGCCGACGTGGAAGGTCAACGCGATTGCTTTAAGGCAGAACGTGAGCAGGAAAAAGTCGAAGGCATCCAGCGTCCAGCCCAGGAAGCAGGCAGCGAAGGTGTTGCGCTGGACTCGTGTCAGGGAGCGGAAGTGGCCGACGATAGGCATTGCGGAATCGTAGCATCCCGATTCGCAATACCTCGAAGTGCGGGCTACATCTTCGCGCGCAGCGGGGTGGTCTGGGCGATCGGCGGGATCTGGATCGTCTCGGGATCCTGCTGGTAGCTCTTCAGAAGCTGGTGGTGCAGGCAATAGAGGGCCAGTTCAAGGCGGTCGGAGACGCCGAGCTTGTCGTACACCTTGCGCAGGTAGTTCTTGATGACCTGCTCGGTGGTGCCGATCTGGTAGGCGATCTCCTTGTTGCGCATGCCGCGGGTGATGCAGCTGATGATGGCCAGCTCTTTCTTGGAGAGCTTGGGCTGCACGCGCGGGTTGGTCAGCGAACTGGCCTGCGAGCGGTACGCCTCGATGACCCAGCTGATGGACTGGTTGTCGATCCAGGTTTCGCCGTCGGCGATCTTGCGCACACATTTGATCAGCAGGTCAGGCGAGATCGAGCGGGGAACTACGCCACGCACGCCGCGGCGGTAGAGCTCAACGATATTGGCTTCGTCAGCCTCGACCACCTGGACGATCAGCTTGGCGTCGGGCGAGCGCCGAACGAGGTCCGGGATCGCATCGATGGTGCCGGCGATGAGTTGGCCTTCGAGCAGGACGACGTCGGTCGGATAGCGCTGCAATGCCGTGTGCAGGTTGGCGAGGTTCTCCGCCTGTGCGACCACGCGGATGTCGTCTTCCAGGGCGAATACCTTCTTCATGCCGACGCGGTAGATTGCCTGGGAGTCGGCGAGGATGACGCGAATTCCCGGGGTTGGAGCGCCAGCGAAGGCGCCATTGGAGGAGTTTTCCGGGTTGGATGTCAACGTCATTGTCAGGCCTTTAGCTCATATTGGTCGATCACCGCTGCCGCCATCGACTCGTGCTCGGATTGATGGTGGCGAACGACGCGGCCCTTGCAGTGAACTGAAACGTCGGTGGGCGAGCCCATTACCTCCGACGGCATTTCCATAGTGAACTCGATAATGCTGCCAATCTTCGGCAGGTTTGCAGCAACGAACAGGAGGCCATTGGAGGAGACATCCCGGGTGGTGGCTTCCACCACTCCGTCCTCCGTCTTCAAGTGCAGCGCGAGCTGGAGCGGAAATCGGACGGCGGTCCGGACAGCATCCCTGGAGTCGGGTTTCTGCCAATCCGCCAAGATTTCCTCCTTGGTGACCCTCATTAGCGCGCCTCAACGAAGTGCCTTGGTTACCAAAGTTTATGCTACACGAATGATTGTGGCATCCCATTTCTCATGGAGCGATGGCACATTAGTGGCATACTGGGCAACTTGGGTGGGAAAAGGTAACCGGGCATGGGAAGGTCGAGAAACGGTACCTTCCATGCCCGATTTGGCAAGCGATTGGACCTGCCCAGCGCCTCTGGTCCGGCCCCGGGGTGCCGTACGGTCAAGGCGCGGGGTGAGCTTCCAGGAAGTCGTCAATTTCCTTCTTTTCATCGGGGGTAAGTCGGAACTTCGCTGCGGGCCAAACACCCTCCACCTGTTCAGGGCTGCGCGCGCCTACAATCGCCGCCGTAACGGCGGGGTTCGCGAGCGTCCAGGCAATGGCAATGACGCCGGCGGAGACCTCACGTCGCGCGGCGATCTGCTTGAGGAAATCCGCGACTTCCAGGTTGCGGCTCAGCAGCGGTTCCTGGTAGTTCTTCGCGTTGCGGCGGAAGTCGTCGGACGGCATGTTTGCCACGCGCTCCCTGGTCATCGCCCCGGTCAGCAGACCGGAATGCATGGGCGCATAGTTAATGACCCCGATCAAGTGTTCCGCACAGAAGGGCAGAATTTCCGGCTTCGGCGCTGCGGTTAATCATCGAGTAAGGCGGCTGCAGCGAGGTGATCCGGGCGATCTCCAGGCAGCGCTCCATCTCCTCGGGAGGGAAGTTCGAGAGGCCTATGTAGCGAACCTTACCTTCGCGCTGCAGTTCGGCCATGGTGGTCCACGCATCCAGGATGTCTTCGCCCTGCGACCGGCCAGTGGATCTGGTAGAGGTCGATGACTTCGACCTGGAGGCGGCGCAGGCTGTCTTCTATCTCGCGGCGAATCTCCGTCAGCGTGCGCCTGATCTCGCGCTTTTCGTTCCAGACGATGCCACACTTGGTAAAAATGAACGGCTTCACGGAGGACTCTTTTACCGCTCGTCCCACGATCTCTTCCGAGTGCCCAAGCCCGTATGCCGGGGCCGTGTCGATCCAGTTCACTCCCAGGTCGATAGCCTTGTGAATCGCCGCGATGGAATCATTATCGTCCTGCGGGCCCCAGGACATCATCGTGTTGCCGCCGCCGATTGCCCACGCGCCCAGGCCGATGCGTGTCAGCCACATATCCGAAGTCCCAAGTTGATTGATCTGCATAGAGTTGCATCCTACCGCGTTCCTGCCGTTCGGTGCTAATTCAAGGCCAGACAGTCGCTGTTTTCTGCACTAATTCTATCGCCTCACCCCGTGAGGCTGTGTGACTAAAGTCCTATCCGGCTAATGGCCACGACTGCGTATGGTGGAAATCGGAAGGTTGCCATGCTGCTTACACCCCCGTCGCCAGTCACTGAGATCGCCCCTCGAACAGGATCCCCGAAACCGAAGAAACCGCTCATTCGCCGCACCGGTCCAGACCGTTCTCAGCAAGTCCGCCGCAGCGTACAGTTCGCGTTCCTTGCTCTGAATGCGTGGCTTGCAATCGAGTTCCTGCGGTGGACCCACTACTTCGAGAGCCATGGACAGTCCAGATATGTGGCGCGACCGGCTGGCGTCGACGGCTGGCTCCCCATCGCGGGCCTGATGAACCTGAAATACTTCGCGGTGACCCGCCACATCCCTGCGATCCACCCTGCGGCGATGGTGCTGGGGACTGTGTTCCTGCTGTCCAGTTTGCTGCTCAAGAAGACGTTCTGCTCGTGGCTCTGCCCGGTGGGCACGGTGTCGGAGTATCTGTGGAAGCTTGGTCGCAAAGTGTTCCGGCGAAACTTTACCGTGCCACGTTGGCTCGACATTCCCCTGCGCAGCCTGAAGTACCTGCTGATGGCCTTCTTTCTCTTCATCGTCGTCAGCCTCTCGGCGGAGGCACTGAACGACTTCATGGTGGCTCCATTCGGCATCATCGCCGACGTGAAGATGCTCAACTTTTTCCGCGATATGAGCATCACCGGAATCGCAGTGCTTGGTTCACTCGTGCTGCTTTCGGTATTTATCCAGAACTTCTGGTGTCGTTTCCTTTGCCCGTACGGGGCACTGATGGGGTTAGTTGCGACGCTCAGCCCGGTGCGGATTCGCCGCGATGCCCAAGCCTGCATCGACTGTGGCAAGTGCAACAAGGCATGCCCATCCAGGCTGCCGGTGGATCGGCTGATTCAGATTCGTTCGTTGGAGTGCACAAGTTGCATGGAGTGCGTCGCAGTCTGCCCGGCAGAGAATGCGCTGCAGTTTTCGCTGCCTCCGCGTCGGGTGACGCGGGAGACTGCTTCGGCAGTCCGCTGGCGAGGCCGGGTTCTGGAGCCACGCATGATTGCGGCGATCCTGGCATTGATCTTCTTCGGCCTGGTTGGCGTGGCGCGCGCGACAGGTCACTGGCAGACCAACCTTCCACGCGAGGTGTATATGCAACTGGTGCCGCACGCCAATGACTATGGCCACCAGGAAAGCCTCAACTAGAGCGTACTGCTTAGCAGCGCGTTGAGGCCTTTGACGTCTTTCACGACAATCTCGCGGGCGTCTACCTCGATGAGACCTTCAGCCTGCAGCCGCATCAGGTTGCGCGAGATCAGTTCCCGCACCGTTCCAAGCTGGTTTGCCAATTCCTGATGGCTGGCGGGCAGTTGGAACTCGATGCCGCGCACAGTCTGCTTGCCTTCGCCCTCGGCAAGCCGAAGCAACGCCGTAATCAGCCGCTGCCGGATAGTGGTGAAGGAAAGTTCTTCGATGATTCCAACCAGTCGCCGCAGACGCGCGCCGACCGTGGCCAGCACTTTCAGCGCAACCTCCGGATGTTCCATGCAGTAGGCCTGAAAGTCGCGCCGCGAGATGAATGCGATCTCGGCATCTTCAATTGCCACGGCAGACGCGGGATATGGACCGCCGTCGAAGACCGGCAATTCTGCCACCGACTCGCCGGGCGCGTTCACCGCCAGCACCTGCTCGCGGCCGCCCGCGGATGTTTTGAAGATGCGAACCTTGCCCCGCGCAATGATGTGCAGGCCATTGCATGGCTCTCCTTCGGAGAACAGCAATTCGCCCGCGTGGAATCTCTTCCGCACCGTGCGCCCTGAGAGCATTTGCAACTCACCCTCGGTAAGACCCGACAACAACGCCGTCTTTTCCAGGACGGCCGCAATATCGAAACGCTCGGCACTCATTGGAGAGAGTCTAGCAGTCGGCAGGTTCGGCGTGCTGGCGTACGCAGTCTATTGTTATTTTTCCGCCGAGTGACCAAAGTCGCTGCCTCGCCTCCTGGCAACTTCTAAGGTTATGGCAAGGAGAATCATTATGACAGCCACCACGCAGACCGTCCGCGAGATCGCACTGGAACAGCCAACCTCGATCCGGGTATTTGAGCAGTTTGGCATCGACTACTGTTGCGGCGGGCGCAAACCGCTTACCGAAGCATGCGAGGCGAACAATCTCGAAATCGACACAGTGCTTTCCGCCCTCGAAGCGGCGGCTAAGACGCCGCGAAGTGAAGCCGTGGATTGGACCAAGGCAACGCTGGAAGATCTAAGCGGACACATCGTCGCCGCGCATCACTCATACGTGAAGAACGAATTGCCGCGGTTGGCGATTCTGGCCCAGAAAGTGGTTCGCCGTCACGGAGACACCCAGGCAGAACTACCGGTGATTCAGGCGAAACTCGCTTTGCTGGACGAGGAACTGACCCCGCATCTGGCGAAGGAAGAAGCGGTACTGTTTCCTTATGTGACCAAGCTGGAGCGCGCCCTCACGACCGGCAGCAGTTTGCCGCGCGGATGCTTTGGGACGGTCGCCAACCCGATCGCGATGATGACTGCCGAGCATGATACGGCGGGGACGCTTATCGCCGAGATTCGTCAGTTGAGCAATCAATTCACAACCCCCATTGGCGCATGCCCCACGTATCATGCGTTCTACGATGGGCTGCGGGAGTTTGAGCAGGATCTTCATCAGCACATTCATCTGGAGAACAACATTCTGTTTCCCCGGGCAATCGCGCTGGAGGCTGGAGCCGCTACAGCAAGCGCCTAGTTGTCGAGCGTGAACTCGCCATTGCGCATGATCTGCTCCTCGCCGTTGGCGTCGCCGAGCCAGATGCTGAAGTTCAGGCCAACGACATCGAGATGGGTGGCGGACTTCCACGGCGCGCCGGTCTGGGCGCCGTACGGGTCGCCAAACGCGAGGTGGACGCCCGGCATCTTCTCGTCCTGCAGAATATTGCCGATCACGCGCTCAACGCCGATGTTCGTGCCGATGGCAATCTCGCCGACGCGGTCGGAGTTTGCATCGGTGTGCGTGTAGGCCCAGAAGTCGCGCTCAAGGTCCTTGTTCGCGCAACGCACTCGCGCGATACGGTTGCCTTCGATGTCGATCGAAAGCGGGGTATCGCGCAGGATGCCGTAACGCTGGCAGAGGAAGTCACCGGCCACGCCGTCGACGACGAAGACTCCGTTGACCTCGCCGGGCGCGGTGAAGCACTCGCCGCCAGGCAAGTTGCCCCAGCGTCCCGGGCTGATGATGCCCGAAGTCTTGAACCAGCGATGTGCCGGCGTCAACTGCACGTGGATGTCGGTGCCGGCAGGCGTAGTAGCACGGATATACGTCGCGGCGCGCACCCGGTCGAGCACGGTCTGCGATACGCGGTCGATCTCGTTAAAGTCGGCGCGCATGCCCTGGGTCATAATCTCGCCGGTAATGTTGACCATGTGTGCATGGCGCATGCGCCGGCGGTTTACGACGTCCGTCATCTGCATGCGCGAATGAAGTTCGCCGGACTGAACCTCAACCGCGAAGATCGAAGCCTGCGACGTCTCCATATCGTCGAGCACGGCTGACGGCATGGTCGCCAGCGGCCGCGCCGCGAGAGCCTCCAGCACAAAAGCGTTCCAGTCGCAGCCAATCGCCTCAAGTTCAGCCGCAATAGATGCCGCGACCTGCAAGCACGCGTCATCAGTGATGAGCGTAACCTTTTCGCTAGGCTCGATGCGCAGGCAAGTCGTCACTGCGTTGTGCGCCCCATCGGAGTATTCGGGCGGGAAGGGTACACGGCGCAGGTCGAAGACCATCTCCGGGGCAGCAAGAAGCGCGGCGTGTAACGATAGGTGGGCCTCGGCATTGGTTGGCGCGGCAACCGCAGCGCCAGCTTCAGGTTCCGGTCCGACGGGATTTCGCTCAGCCGTACTCTTCATGTCGTCATAGTACGATACGAAGCTCGCTCGGTGCTCATCTTAGATTCAACGAGCAGTCACTGGTTGATTATGCTGCTCTTGCGGCACAATCTATGGATGATTGAGATTCGTGCGGCCGGCGATGCCGACCTCGAGGATGTCCGTGCGCTGCTGCGAGAGTATGCGGCATACTTGAATGCCTCGGTGGGTGAGGAGCACATCTGCCTGGAGAACTACGAGAAGGAACTGGCCGCGCTGCCTTCGCCTTACCAGGCGCCTGAGGGTGTTATTCTTTTTGCCGAAGTCGACGCCAAGCCGGCCGGAGTAGTGGCATTGAAGCCGCTGAAGCACCAGCGTTCCGCAGTTCAAGGCGAGCGAGCCTGCGAGATGAAGCGCCTGTGGGTGCGCCCGGAGTTTCGCGGAATGCGTATCGGCCACCTGCTTGCCCAGAAACTCATGGAACAGGCGCGCGGCCTTGGGTATACAGCGATCTATCTGGACACGATGCCCGCCACCATGCGCGCGGCAAACCACATCTATGCGGAGCTGGGATTTGTGCCGGTTCAGCGCTATGCCGACAATCCCGTCCTGCGCCAGCCAACGGCATGCGAGGATAACGCCGCCTCGCCGGAAGTGATGTTCTTTCGTCTCGAACTTTGACTTTGAGCCATCTGGTCCTCGGAATCGCCCGAAAAATTGACCGGGCCGTCACTACCGGGCGAAGCCAGTCGTGCGATAGTCTCGTAAATACGTTATGACTGAAATTCAGACAGTGCTGGTGAAATCAGACGACGCGATGCCGGTTGCGACAGAGAAGCCTGCCCCAACCGATAATGCGGCGCAGACGTTGAAGCGCGCTCGAAAGCCGGCCGCAAAAAAGACGGCGAAGAAAAAGGTGAAAGACGCCCCGGATCTGCCTCTCTTTATCAGCCGCGATCAGTCGTGGATGCTCTTCAATCAGAGAGTGCTCGAGGAAGCGGAGGATCCCACCAATCCCCTGCTGGAGCGTGTGAAGTTCCTCGCTATTACCGCGAGCAATCTGGATGAGTTTATCGAGATTCGCGTAGCCGGTTTGCTGCAGCACATCGAGGATGGCTTCAGCGCCCCGCAGCGGCAGGACGAAGGTGGTCAGACGCCTCAGCAGAGACTCGACGAACTCGACGTTATCTTGCACAACTTTGTCAACGCTCAGTACGCGTGCTGGAACGACAAGCTGGTGCCAGCGCTGCGTGCGGAGGGAATCCGCCTTTTGAATTGGCGCGACCTGGACGAACGCCAGCGTGAGTACGCGCTTAATTTCTACGAGAACGAGGTCGACCCGTTGTTGACGCCGGTGACCATCGATCCCTCGCATCCATTTCCGCGGGTACTCAACAAGGCGCTTTGCATTGCCCTGCTATTGCGCTTCAAGCGCAGCGTCAGGACGGTGCCGAAGCCACCAGCAGTATTGGGCGTGGTGACGGTGCCGCGCGCGCTTCCGCGCCTTGTCCCGTTGCCCAGCGCCGAAGGCCGGTTCGACTTCATCATGTTGCACAAGCTCATCGAGTCGCAGGTGGAACGCATGTTCCGCGGCTACGAGTTACTTGCTCGCGCGCCGTTCCGCGTAACCCGCAACAGCAATCTCTACATGGTGGAGGAGGAGTCGCGCAGCGTGTTGGAGAGCGTGCGCGAGGAACTGCACAACCGGCGCAAAGGCGATGCGGTGCGGATGGAGATCGAGAAAAGTGCGGCCCCGGAGATCGTCGAGCGCCTGCGCATCAACTTCGAGCTCGACCCCGTGCAGGTCTTCCTCACCGAGGGTCCCGTAAACCTGCTGCGGCTGATGAATCTTTACAGTGGTGTTGTTCGGCCGGATCTCAAGTTCCCCCCGTTCCATGGCCGCAAGTATCATCTCTCGCCCAAGTCCGCGAACCTCTTCGATGAGTTGCGGCACAAAGATATCCTTCTGCATCATCCGTTCGACTCGTATTCAGCCGTAGAGGGCTTTGTCGAGGCGGCGGGCGCGGACCCATCGGTCATGTCGATGGAGCAGACGCTCTACCGCACCAACGAGTCATCGCCGCTATTTACTGCGCTCGCTGAGGCCGCTCAATCCAAGGAAGTAACAGTGGTGGTCGAACTGATGGCGCGCTTCGACGAGGCCTCGAATATCCGCTGGGCGCGCGAGATGGAAGACGCAGGCGTCGGAGTATTCCACGGCATCCTCGGCCTCAAGACGCACTGCAAACTGGCGCTGATGGTGCGCCGCGATCCCGACGGCTTGGTGCGACGTTATGCGCATCTCGGCACCGGCAACTACAACTCGGTCACAGCGCGTTTCTACACAGACATCAGCCTGCTGACGGCGCCGCCCTGAAATCACCTCGGCCGTGCAAAAGGTCTTCCGCTACCTGACGGCAAAGGCCGACTCAGAAGACTACTCTCCGCTGCTGGTTGCGCCGCTTACCTTGGCGCCCGAGGTTATGAAGCTAATCGCTCGGGAAGTTGCGCATGCGAAGGCGGGCAGGCCGGCCGCCATCGTCGCCAAGATGAATGCCTTGCTCGATCGCGCCACCATCGAAGCGCTGTACGCGGCATCGAACGCAGGGGTCGAGATTGATCTGATTGTGCGCGGCATCTGCGGCTTGCGTCCGGGTGTCAAGGGACTTAGCGAACGCATTCGCGTGCGCTCCATTGTCGGCCGTTATCTTGAACACAGCCGTATCTTCAGCTTCGCTAACGGCGGCAAGCCGGAGGTCTTCTGCGGTAGCGCGGACTGGATGCCGCGCAATCTGTTCGAGCGTTGCGAAGTGCTATTCCCGGTGCTCGACCCCGCACTCGCTGCGCGCCTGCGCGAGGAGATTCTGGGTGCGTACCTCAAGGACAACGTCAAGGCCCGGCTGCTGCAGCCCGACGGAAAATATGTGCGCGCTCCAAAGGATGGCCCTGCTTTCAGCTCTCAGGACCATTTGATGGAGATTTCCCAGGCCGAGCACATCGACCCGCAATAGACGCCGAATGCACCACAGCCCCGGTTTCGCGGCCAGGGCTGTGGAGTTTCGTGCCAACGCTAGTTGATGTTGTAAGTGATCGTGGTGCTATGCGTCGTTACCATGTTGGATGGACTGGTATAGGTCCCTGTAACGACTACGGTGTACACCCCCACATAGGGATTAGTACTGGTGCCACCGCCGCCGCCGGACTGTACCGTCTGGCTGCTTCCGCATCCGCTCGCACCGCCAACCAGCGCTATCGCCAGAACTACCAGCAACAAGCCGCCCAGCCGCCGCCCGCGTGGCAGAACCAACATCAGCAGCGACGCTATCGTTACGCCAGAGGCGCCTACGTACCACGGCATGTTGCCGGAGTTGCGCTGTGCGGGAGTGTCTCGTCCTGGCACGCTGGGCATATGCAGTGCCGCGGTAATGCCCGAGAGCGCAAGCGACGTGCTCGCGGCGGCTGACGAGGTAATTGTTACCGACGGGGAACTGAAAGTGAACGTCGGCGCATAGCCCGAAGTGCTGGTGCTCGCTGCGGAGAACGTGACGGTGCCGATGAAGCCATTCGTGGGGGTCGCCGTGATGGTCACGGCCGGAATAGTGCCGCCTGCTGCAACGGTCACGCTACCTCCGCCTGAAGTTACCGTTACGCCGGTGCCGCTGGGAGCCAGCGAATAATCAGGGCAGGCATTGTTTGCCACCTGCACCACCACCGGACTGGTTACGGTCGACCCGCTCGAAAGTTGAGTCCCCCCATTTGCGGTCAACACAGGCCCTCGCGAACCCTGATAGTTCACGTCGCCAGAATAGGACGCGGCCAACACCTGCTGGCCCAGCGCCGCGCAAGTCGTCACCCACGAGTAAGTGACGAGGCCATTGGAGGGCAGTGCTACAGGACTGCCCAGTGCGACGTTGTTCGCAAGGAAAGTCACCGTCCCGGTCGGCGTCGGACCGCTTCCGGTCACAGTCGTCGTCAGGGTCACTGTTGCTCCAACCGTCACCGAACTCGGAGACGCGCTAAGAGTCGTCGACGACGTATTGGATCCCAGCGTTCCGACGCCGAGCGGTGTTACCAGCGCCCAGTCATTTGCCAGATTGGTTACGTTCGCGCTGCCCCAGCCAGTCGCGAGATCGTAGCCGGGCCCCGCATTGAATCCCTCGGTCCCACCATTACCGCAGTTGGGCGACCCTGCAGTGCATAGCATCGCATTGTTGCCGGTGGTCACGTCGTTGAACACAACCGTCGAGTTAGTCGTGGTGTTCTGTCCTGGAACGTAGTATTTGTTGCTGTTCGCGAGCGCGTAGATCGTCGGATTCGCGTTTCCAATCCGTCCGCCGATCTTCTGCTCGACCAGCGCCAGCAGTCCTCCAAAGATCTGCGAATCAAAGGACGTTCCACCCTCAGCATCCAGATCGTTATTCGACGTAGACACCCTGAACCCGCTGCCGCAGGAGTCGCCCAGAGCCACGTTCACGCAGAACAGCAGCGAGTCGTGCGCGTCCGCGGCGTTAAACGCCAGGTCCGGCACATCGCGGGCGGCATCGGCTGGTACACCCGTTCCCACCTGCCAGGTGGGCTTGATGAAGAAGGCGCTGGCGCCGCCTCCACCACCGCCATAGGAGGCCAGGCTCGAATCATTCCACGCCGCCTCCGGAATGTATCCTGTCGCCGAGTAAGTCGCCGCAGGAACAGGGGTCCCAGCAGTAAACGTTGCATCCGTCCCCAGCCAATAGTTCGTGGCTCCGGTCGCGGTACCGTCGTTGAACATGGTCCCGCCCACGCTGGTGACGTACGGCGAACTGCCGGGGAAGTCGACGGCAAGACCTTCACTCGCCGATGGGCCGGCGTCGCAATCGGTAGCGCCCTGATCCGCGGACGCCGAAAGAATCGTCTGTCCCTGGGCGTTCGCCTGTTTGAACAGGGTGTTCAGGCTAAGCATCTCCGTATAGCCCCAGCCAGCCTCGCACAGGCCATAACTGGAGGTGATGATCGGAGCAAGATTGTTATCGATTGCCCAGCTGATCGCGTTCGGGAGGACGTATTGCGCATTGACGAAGATGATGCTGGCCGCAGGCGCCATCGCTCCCGACCATTCCAGGTCGATTGACGATTCGTCCAGATCCCCCTGGTTCGGCCCGGTGTTGCAGGAGGTGCAGATTGGCCCTCCTGGATCGACTCCAGCCGCATGCACCGTCGTGGGCAGGTTGGTGGTGCTCAAGCCCGACGCAGTGCGGAACGCGAGAACGTCGGCCGAATTGATGTCCACCTGGCCGATGACCGCAATGCTCTCGCCCGTGCCATTGATTCCTGCAGTCAGCAGCGGTTCCACGTTGTAGATGGCGTAAATGTCGCCGGGCGCTACGTAGTGGTTTCCCGAGACCGACGACGTGAAGGCCGGCTTGACCACGCGCGGCTTCAGCCGGAAGTTATGCAATCCGGACACCGTCGTCACCACGCCCGCGAACGCGCTGGGCACGGAGATGTTGGTGATATTCGCAAAGTGAGTTTCGCCATTCACTGACAGGTTGTGAATGCTGGTCGCGAATGCGGCCTCCGCCTGCGCCACAGTGCCTTCGAAGCTGATGTACAACCCGCCGTTGGCAACGCCGGTGACGGTGAAGCCCTGGCTCGTGAGCCACGCCGACACCTTGGCCAGGTCGGTACTGGACATCCCAAACTGCGCGCCAAACTGCGCCGGCGTCAGCCATTGGTGATAATTCGGCGACGCGGGGTTCTGCTGGTCGGCCAGCAACTGGTCGAGCGCCGCTTCTTGAGCGGCTGACATATTGAACCGGATCGACATGCCCAACTTGGTATTCCCGGCCGTAGGGCCAAGGTCGGTTCCACCCTTCGCCCTGGGTTGGACCGTATTGGGAATTGCGACGCTGCCACCCTGGGTCGCCGAACGAACAATGCGGCTTTGCCCTGCGGCAACAGCCGTGGAAACGCAGATACCAGAGAGCCCGAGGACAATTGCCGAACTAAGAAAAAAACGGGGGAGGGAATTTCGAACCATTTGTAAATCCTGTGTTTCTATGAATTTGGGCCTGATTTAACGCTTGCAACTCGCAGCTCCGACCGATCACGAGAAGTTTGCCCCTGCAACTACGACGATATCTCTCGCTGTTCGGCTTACAAGCTTAGACCATTAAGACTGGAAAAGGTTGCGGTAAGCTCTACAGAGTATATTTGCCCGCCCTCACAACGTGCGCCGCCGCCTCCCGCCGCAACCCAATGGTGTCTGCGGGATCGTGCTTGGCTAGCCGCCGCAGAATCGTCATCTGCGTCCGCAGCATGTCGCCTTCAGCCGCCGCCGCGACCACCTTGCGCGCCGCCAACTCAATCGTATTCATCGCCTTGGCCGCATAGAGCCGCGCCAGCGCGACAGCAATCGCCGGCGCTCCCGCCGAACTCTTCGCCGCAATCTTTTCCGCCCGCAGAATCGCGCTCTCCATGGTGAAGACCTCGATGATCATGTCGGCCAGCGCTGCCATCACCTCCTGCTCGTCGGCCAGCCTGGTGTTGTACCTCTGCGTCGCCGCGCCCGCCGCAAACAGCGTCAGCTTCTTCGCGCTCGCCAGCAGGTCGAACTCCGCCGCCAGCGGACCTTCGCGATCCTCCTTCGCCATCGGCCCGGCCATCACCTCGTCCATCAGCGCCTTGATCGCCGGCATCAGCGCCAGCTTGCCCGTCACCGCCGACTTCATCATCCAGCCGCTGATGATCAGCCGGTTGATCTCGTTCGTCCCCTCGAAGATGCGGTTGATGCGCGAATCGCGATAGTGCCGCTCCGCCGGATACTCCTCCACATAGCCATAGCCCGCGAAGATCTGCACCACCTCGTCCGACCACCATGTCGTACATCTCCGACGCCCACACCTTCACGATCGAGCACTCGACCGCATACTCCTCGATGCGCTTCTGAATCTCCGCCGTA
Organism: uncultured Acidobacteriaceae bacterium; assembly: GCA_963822225.1. Classification (GTDB taxonomy): domain Bacteria; phylum Acidobacteriota; class Terriglobia; order Terriglobales; family Acidobacteriaceae; genus Edaphobacter. The sequence goes on from CAWGGW010000011.1 coordinate 91,094, forward strand.
TCGTTCTTGTCCACGCCCGGCCAGCGCCGCGTCGATCATCCCGATCGTCCGGTAGCACAGCGCCTCGCCCGCAAAGATACCCGCCGCGCAGTCCGCCAGCTTCTCCTGGATCAGCCCAAACTCGCAGATCGACTTGCCGAACGCCTTGCGCTCCTTCGCGTAGCTGGATCGCACTGTCTCAGCGCCAGCTTCGGCCGCGCCCAGCACCGTCGCACCCAGCTTGTAGCGCCCAATGTTCAGAATGTTGAACGCGATGTGATGCCCCTTGCCCACCTCGCCCAGCAGGTTCGCCGCAGGAATCTTGCAGTCCGCCAGAATCAGCGGACACGTAGACGATGCCGCGAATGCCCAGCTTGTGCTCCTCGTGCCCGACCGTGAATCCCGGCGTGCCTTTCTCGATCAGAAACGCCGTCAGCTTCTCCGTCGTTCGTCCCCGGCACCGCGCACTTCGCGAACACGGTAAAGAGGTCCGCGATGCCCGCGTTCGTGATCCACATCTTCTCGCCGTTCAGCGTGTAAGTCGTCCCATCCGCCGAGAGCACCGCCCGCGTCCGCGCATTCATCGCATCCGAGCCCGAGGTCGACTCCGACAGCGCATACGCCCCGACAAACTCGCCCGACGCCAATCTTCGGCAGGTACTTCTGCTTCTGCTCCGGCGTCCCGTACCAGACGATCGGCAGCGTCCCAATGCCCACATGCGCCGAGAACATCACGCAGAAGCTGCCCTGCTTGGCGATGTTCTCCGCGACAATGGCCGAGGTCACCTTGTCCATCTCCAGGCCGCCGTACTCCTCGGGAATATCCACCGCAGTCAGCCCAAGCTCGCTCGCCTCGCTTCATCAGCCGCCGCGTCACGGCGAAGTCCTTCGCCTCAATCGCGTCGCTCGCCGGCACAACTTCGTTGATCGCAAAGTCGCGCGTCGTCTGCGCAATCTGCCTCTGCTCGTCCGTGAAGTCCTCAGGGAAGAAACAGTCAGCAGGCGTCGCATCGGTAATAAGAAAGCTGCCGCCAGGGATGCGGCTTGTGTGGAGTAAGTGGTGCAGTCATTGTTGCCATGGTGTTACCTCATGTTAGTTGTCGCGATTGGCTTGAAGACTGAAAGGTCGAGAGTGCTACCATCGTACCAAGCATAGGCTTGCCCAGACTATATGACATAGCAGCATGGCGATAGCCGGACTTTAGTCGATAGTATGTCTCGACGGCGATATAGATGACGATCAGCGCTACAACCAGAATGCCATAAACATGAGGCGATAGCCGCCGAAAGCCGAGATGTCCCATCAAACCAAAAGTGATTGGAAGATCGGCCAGCAAGCAACCATGCCAAATCCGAAGCCTGCTGATGAGAGCAGCCACTCCCATAGTGATCCGCACCGCAAACGAGAAGAGTTATCACAGCCGATGACGTTAGTAGAGCGCCAGCTCCTAATCGTCCCGATCTGGCCGTTCACTTGGTCGTCAGCCTCGAAGATCCCCGCCGCGCCCATGCCGCCGCCGACGCACATCGTCACCATGCCATATTTCGCCTTCCGCCGCGGCATCTCGCGCAGCAGGGTAGCCGTCAGCTTCGCCCCGGTGCAGCCCAGCGGATGCCCCAGCGCAATCGCCCCGCCGTTCACATTCACCTTCGCCGGATCGATCCCCAGCACCTTGATCACCGCCAGCGCCTGCGCCGCAAACGCCTCATTCAGCTCGATCAGATCCAATCTGATCCAGCGTCAGCCCAGCCATCTTCAGCGCCTTCGGAATCGCAAACACCGGCCCGATGCCCATCTCCTCCGGATCGCATCCCGCCGTACGCAAACGCAATCAGCCGCGCCATCGCCGGGACGCCAAGCTGCGCCGCCCGCTCCGCCGACATCACCACCGCCGCCGCCGCGCCATCCGAAGTCTGCGACGAATTCCCCGCCGTCACCGTCCCCTTCGCATGAAACACCGGCTTCAGCTTCGCCAGCGCCTCCAGCGAAGTATCCGCCCGCGGCCCTTCGTCCACCTTGAAGGTCGACTCCACCGCCTTCGCCTTGCCCTTCCCATCGATCACCGTATTCGTAACCGGAACCGGCACAATCTCATCCTCAAACCGCCCCGCCGCAATCGCCGCCAGCGCCTTCTGGTGCGACTCGTACGCAGAACTGGTCCATCTGCTCGCGCGTAATCCCGTAGTGCTTCGCCACCCGCTCCGCCGTCAGCCCCATCGACAGGTACGACCCCGGATAGTTCTCCACCAGCCACGGATTCAGCGAAGGCTTGTTGCCGCCCATCGGCACAAACGACATGCTCTCCACGCCGCCCGCCACGATCGCCTCCGCCCCGCCGCCGCGAATCCGCTCCGCCGCCATCGCAATCGACTGCAAGCCCCGACGAGCAGAAGCGATTGATCGTCATCGCCGAGCACTCCACCGGCAGACCCGCGCGAAAGCTCGCCACCCGCGCCACGTTCAATCCCTGCTCCGCCTCCGGCATCGCGCAGCCCAGAATCACATCCTCAATCTCCGACCGGTCCAGCTGCGGCACCCGCTCCAGCGCGCCATTGATCGCAAACGCCGCCAGATCGTCCGGCCGCGTCGTCCGCAGCGCTCCCCGCGGCGCCTTGCCCACCGCCGTCCGCACCGCCGATGCAATGATTACGTCCTTCATAAGCCTCACCAACTCAACAACTGACAACTGACGAACTGACAACTGACTACCTAATTCCTCAACGGCTTTCCGGTCTTCAGCGTAAACGCAATCCGCTCCTGCGTCTTCTTCTCGCCGCACAAGCGACAGAAACGCCTCGCGCTCCAGATCCAGCAGATACTGCTCGCTCACCAGCGTTCCCGGCGTCACCTTGCCGCCGCACAGCGCATACGCCGCCCAGTTCGCCACCTTCACATCGTGGTCGCTGATGAACTCGCCCTCGCGCATCAGTCCACACCGCCAGCTTCAGCGTAGCCAGCACGCTCTCGCCCGGAGCCGGAATATCCGTCCGCGGCAGCGGCGCGCTAGTAGCCCGCATCCGCAATCTCCCGCGCCCGCTTCTTCGCATCCGTCAGCAGCCGCTCGCGATTCATCGTGATCTCGTCCGCCGGCCGCAGAAATCCAAGCGCCCGCGCCTCCGCCGCCGAGGTCGAAACCTTCGCCATCGCAATCGTCTCGAAGTTCTTCTTCAGCGCCTCAAAGATCGCCAACTCATCGCCGCGCGCACCCGCCGGCCGCAGCCTCAACCGCCCGCAGCAGCATCTCCTTGCATCCGCCGCCGCCCGGAATCAGCCCCACGCCCGCCTCCACCAGCCCCATATACAGCTCCGCATGCGGCTGCCGCGCCGCCGCGTGCAGCGAAATCTCCGCGCCGCCGCCCAGGCACATGCCATACGGCGCAACCACCACCGGCCGCGGGCAGAACTTGATCGCCTGCGTCATGTTCTGGAACGCCCGCACCGCCAGCTCAACCTCGTCCCACTCCTCGTCCTGCATCGCCAGCAGCAACTGCATCAGGTTCGCGCCGACGGAAAAGTTCGCGCCCTCGCCCGTGATCACGAACGCCTCAAAGTCCGCGACCTGCTGGCTCGCCGGCTTCAGCGTCTGCGTAATCAGCGAGACGATGTCGTCGCCCAGCGCGTTCATCTTCGAGTGCAGCTCAATCGCCGCAACGCCATCGCCCAGATCGATCACCGAAGCGCCCGCATTCTTCCGCACCACCCCGCGCGCCTTCTTGATCACCGCCAAGCTCGCAGTCGCCCTCCGGCGTCAACCACCGGCTTATACGCGCCACTCACCGGATCGAAGAACAGCCGCCCCGACGCCACCGACGCATCGTCGCTGATACCAGCTCTCGCCGACACGCCAGCAGCTTCTCCACATTCGCCGCAACCGGCATCCCCGCCGCGCGCATCTTCTCCGTAGTCGCCCGAACACCCGCCGCGTCGAACATCTCGAACGGCCCCAGCTCCCAGTTGAACCCCGTCTTCATCGCCGTATCGATCTCGACAATCGATTGTCCGCAATCGGGTTCGCGTTCGGCGCAAGCCGGTTCGCCGCATACGTAAACAGCTCCGTCAGCAGCGGCCAGTAAAACGCCGCAGCCTTATCCTTCGCTAGCATCCCCGTGCAGCAGTTGCGGAATCCGCGCCGCCGTCGGCTCCACATTCTTCAGCCATCTCCAGCGCACGGAAACTTCGGCCGCTCGCTCGGCCTATACTCCAGCGTCTTCCAGTCCAGCGCCAGCCGCACATCGCGCCCCTGCTCATCCTTGCCGGCCTTCTTGTAGAAGCCCTGCTGAGTCTTATCGCCCAGCCATTTCTTCGCCAGCATCTCCTTCACAAACTCCGGCAGCCCCACATCGGCGCGCTCATCGCCAATCGCCGCAGCCTTCGCCGCAAAGTTCGTCGCCACATGCGCCAGCACATCCACGCCCACCATGTCGCCCAGCCGGAACGTCCCCGTCTTCGGCCAGCCCAGCGCCGCGCCGGTCAGCGCATCCACTTCTTCAATCGTCAGCCCCTGCTCCATCATCAGCCGAATCGCATTCAGCATCTCGAACGTGCCCACGCGATTCGCAATGAAGTTCGGCGTATCGTTCGACCGCACCACCGCCTTGCCCAGCCGCTTGTCGCAGAACTCCGCAATCGCCGCCACGTCCGCCGCATCCGTCTCCGGCGTCGCAATAATCTCCAGCAGCCGCATATATCGCGGCGGATTGAAGAAATGCGTCCCAAACCAGTGCCGCCGCAACTCCTCCGGCATGCCCTCCACAATGCTCGCCACGGGCAGCCCCGACGTATTCGTGGTGACGATCGCGCCGGCCTTGCGCTGCTCCACCACCTTCGTCAGCAGCGCGCGCTTGATCTCAAGATTCTCCGCCACCGCCTCGACGATCCAGTCGCAGTCAGCCAGCAGCTTCAAATCATCTTCAAAATTCCCAGTGGTAATCAGCCGCGCCGAATCCAGCCGCATAGAACGCCGCCGGCTTCGCCTTCTTCAGCCCGTCCACCGCGGCCAGCGCAAACTTGTTCCGCGCCGCCGCCCCGGCGTCCGCGGCGCGTTCCCGGAGGCACAATATCCAGCAGCACCACCGGCAAGCCGGCATTGGCGATGTGCGCGGCGATCCGCGACCCCATCGTCCCTGCGCCCAGCACCGCAACCTTCCGAATTTGCTTGTTTGCCATCGCTCCCACTGCAAAATCCCTTAGACGCTGCAAGACTATGGAATAGCCTCTGTCGCGTCAAATGAACTTCGTATGAAGCGTGTCGCCCGCCGCACAGTTGCTAACCCACCCCCACTTCGCCTAGTCCATCCGGTATTGTTAATGGTCTAGCTGGGATTCTTGGGCTGGAGGGGTGTTCGTGCGAATTAATCGTCTGGTCGCCGTAGTACTGGCGTGTGCAATGGGTTGGGGAGTAGCGGCGCGGGCGCAGGAAGCCGCCGACACGGCAAAGTATCTCGCCGGCTTTGAGAAGAAGACCACCGTCAAGGTCCTGCCCAACGGCCTCACGCTGATCGTCTGCGAGCGGCCCGAGGCCCCCGTCTTCAGCTTCTACACCCTCGTCGATGCCGGCTCAGCCGACGATCCGCAGGGCGCCAGCGGCCTCGCCCACATGTTCGAGCACATGGCCTTCAAGGGCACCGACCAGATCGGCACCACCAACTATCCCGCGGAGAAGATCGCCCTCGCCAAGGTCGAAGTCGCCTACGCCGCCTACGACGCCGAGTACCGCAAGACGCGTCGGCCAGCGACCCGGCGAAGCTGGCCACACTGAAGAAGGTCTTCGAGGACGCCCAGGCGGCAGCCGAGAAATACGTCATCCCCAACCAGTTCTCCGAATTGGCCGAGAAGAACGGCGCCGTCGGCCTCAACGCTTCCACCGGCGAAGACTCCACCCAATACTTCTGGAGCATGCCCTCCAACCGGCTCGAACTCTGGGCCTACCTGGAGAGCGGTCGCATCGGCCATCCCGTCGCCCGCGAGTTCTATAAGGAGCGCGACGTCGTCCAGGAAGAGCGCCGCATGCGCATCGACTCCGACCCCGAGCGGCCGCATGGTAGAGCAGTTCCTCGCCACCGCCTTCATCGCTCATCCCTACCGGCGCCCTCGGCGTCGGCTGGGAGAGCGAGATCAGCCAGGTCACCGCGACCGAAGCCGACGCCTTCCACAAGAAGTATTACGTGCCCGCGAACATCGTCATCGCGGTCGTCGGCGACCTGAAAGCCACCGAAGCAATGCCCATCCTCACAAAGTATTTCGGCGCCGATTCCCGCCGGCCCCAAGCCCGAGCCCATGACCACCGTCGAGCCGCCGCAGTTCGCCGAGAAGTCAGTCGTCATTCGCGAAGCGACGCAGCCCTTCTACATCGAGGGCTACCATCGCCCCGACTATCGCGATCCCGACGACTCCGTCTACGACGCCATCACCGACATCTTCTCCAACGGCCGCACCGGCCGCCTCTATCGCAGCCTGGTCCGCGACCAGCGCATCGCACCGAGTGCGGAAGGCTTCAGCGGCTTTCCCGGCTATAAATATCCCGGCCTCTTCGTCTTCTACGCCGTGCCCGCTCCCCGGCCACACCCCCGACGAGATGCGCGCCGCCATCCACAAGGAGCTCGATCGCCTGAAGAACGAAGACGTCACCGACGAAGAGCTAGCTCAGTTCAAGACGCGCGATCGCGCGGACCTGCTGCGCGGCCTCGCTGACAACCAGGGCCTCGCCCACCAGCTTGCCGAATACCAGACCCGCTTCGGCGATTGGCGCCAACTCTTCCGCGAATTGGATCAGGCTCGACGAAGTCACCAAGGCGGACATACGCCGCGTCGCCAACAAAATCTTCGTCGACAGCAACCGAACCAGCGCGCGAATTGAGTTCGAACCGCCGCCGGCGAGGCGCAGCAGCAACCTCCGGAGGTGCGCAATGACCCAGACACTCGCGACCGAACAACGCAAAGCTGCGCAACAGAACGTGGTTTCGCACAACTTCCTTTGCACTCGCCCTCACAGTTGCTCTGACCGTTGTCTCGTCCGCGCAAACCGCCGCGCCCAAACCCGCGTCAACCGCGAAAGCGCCCGCACAGGCTGAGCCATGGACCAAAATCCCCATCCCGCCGCTGCACGCGTTCAAGCCCGTGGCAGCCGCGCCGCATAGAGCTCGCCGAACGGCCTCGTCATCTTCCTTCAGGAAGACCACGAGCTTCCCTTCATCAACGGCTTCATCCTCATTCGTGGCGGAAGCCGCGACGAGCCCGCCGCGAAGGTCGGCCTGGTTTCCCTCTACGGCCAAACCTGGCGCACCAGCGGCAGCGCAACCATCTCCGGCGACGCGCTCGACGTGCAACTCGCCTCCAAGGCCGCCAGCATCGAGACCGGCGGCAGCACTGCGCTCGACTTCCATGGGCTGGTCCAGCCTCAAAGGCGACTTCGACACCGTCTTCGGCTCGGCACGTCGATCTGCTCCTGCATCCCGCCTTCAAGGCAGACAAGCTCGCAGCTCGCCAAGCGCCAGATGGAAGCCCGCATCGCCCGCCGCAACGACGAGGCGGAATCGCATCGCAGGCCGCGAGGCTGTACAAATCGTCTACGGCCCCACCAACCCCTACGCGCGCCAGCCCGAGTACGCCACCGTCGAGGCGGTCACGCTCGACGACCTGAAGGCATGGCACGACCGCACCGTCGTCCCCAACAACATGCATCATCGGTGTCTCCGGCGACTTCGACAGCGCCGCAGATGGAGGCCAAGCTCCGCGCCGCCTTCGAGCCGCTGCCGCGCGGCCAGGCGATCGAGTCTCCGAAGATCGACTTTCCCGGCCCCAACTCCGGGCGTCTACTTCGCCGACAAGCCCGACGTCAACCAATCCAACGTGTTCATCGTCGGCCTTGGAACCGAGCGAGCAACCCCGACTACTACGCGCTCAGCATCATGAACGAGATCTTCTCCGGCGGCTTCGGCTCGCGCGTCGTTTCAGTATGTCCGCACCAAGCTCGGCCTCGCCTACGAAGTCGGCGGCAGCTTCAGCGCCGCCTACGACCACCCCGGAATCTTCTACACCGTCGCTGCTACCAAGAGCTCAACCACCGTCCCCGCAACCCAGGCAATGCTCGAAGAGATCGGCCGGCTCAAGACCAAGCCGCCTACCCCCGAGGAGCTGCACAATGCCAAGGACCAGGTGCTGAACTCGTTCATCTTCAACTACGACACGCCGGACAAGATCCTCAACGAGCAGGTCACGCTCGCCTTCTACGGCTACCCCTCGGACTTCCTCGAGAAGTACAAGGACGGCATCGAGAGCGTCACCTCCGCCGACGTCACCCGCGTCGCCAACAAGTACATCGACGTCTCCAAACTGGCCATCGTCGCAGTGGGCAACAAATCGGAGATCACGCCGCCGCTCTCTACGCTCGGCAAGGTCACTGACCTGGACATCACTATTCCGCCGCCTCCTGCGAAGCCCGCAGCCAAAGGGGCAGGGAATCAACCCGGACATTAGCCCGCGCATCACAATCCACGCCCCAGCATGAGAAGATTACGGGCATGGATGCATCCGGTTTCGCAGTAGCAATCATGGCCGCGGGCAAGGGCACGCGGCTCAAAAGCAAGCGCCCCAAAGTCCTCCACGAGGTCGGCGGCCGCGCCCTTCTTCTCCACGTCATCGCCGCGGCCAAGACGCTCGTCCCCGCCGATCACATCTTCTGCATCATCGGCCACGAAGCCGAACGCGTACGCGCCGCAGTTGCCTCCACCGGCGTCAAGTTCGTCCTGCAGGAAGACCAACTCGGCACCGGCCACGCCATGCAGGTGCTCAAGGCCTGGCTCCAACTACCCGGGTGCCGCACTCCCGAAGCACCTCCTCGTCCTCTCCGGCGACGTCCCCCTCATCCGGCCGGAAACACTCTCATCGCCTCTGCGAACTCCACCTGCGCGAAGCACGCCGCGATGACCATCCTCACCGCCGTCCCCCCCGACCCCACCGGCTACGGCCGCGTCCTGCGCCGCTCGCCCGACAAGCCCGAAGTCATCGGCATCGTCGAGCAGAAGTCCCTCAAGCCCGACCAACTCAACGCCCCCGAGATCAACTCCGGCATCTACTGCTTCGAAACCGAAGCGCTCTTCGCCAAGCTCGATCTGCTCTCCACCGACAACGCCCACGGCGAGTTCTACCTCACCGACGTCGCCGCCATGCTCGTCGCCGACGGCCGCCGCGTCGTCGCTCTCAAGGCCGGACAGCGTCGACGAAGTCCTCGGCGCCAACACCATCGCCGAGATGATGCATCTCGACCAGCCATGCGCGCTGACGCCGCTCGCCGCCTGATGGCCGCAGGGCGTCACCATCTTCCGGCCCGACACCTGCGTCATCGACTCCGAGGTCACCGTCGGCCCCGACACCGTCATCGAGCCCTACGTCCAACTCCTCGGCGCCACCCACATCGGCAGCGACTGCCGCATCCGCTCCTACTCCGTCATCCAGAACTCCAGTCTCGGCGACAACGTCACCGTCCGCAACGGCTGCATCCTCGACAGCGCGAACGTCGGCGACAGCGCCATCGCTCGGCCCCTACGCGCATCTTCGTCCCGAGAGCAACATCGGCCCCGAAGCCCACGTCGGCAACTTCTGCGAGACCAAGAAAGTCACGCTCGGCCGCGGCTCCAAGGCCAACCACCTCACCTACCTCGGCGACGCCATCATCGGCGCGGGCACCAACATCGGCGCCGGCGTCATCACCTGCAACTACGACGGCGTCCACAAGCACACCACCACCATCGGCGACGGCGTCTTTCATCGGCTCCGACTCCACTCTCGTCGCCCCCATCAGCATCGGCGACGGCGCCTACATCGGCGCAGGCTCCTGCATCACGCATCCCGTCCCCGACGGAGCGCTCGCCATCGGCCGCTCGCAGCAGGTCACCAAAGAAGGCTGGGCCGCAGCCCGCCGCGCAGCCCGCGAAGCCAAGAAGAAGCCCTAGCTTCGCCTACCGAGATCATGCACCGCGCAGCGCATGCCGATAGACCCAGCATGCAGCACAAGCGGACGCATGCCCGACTGGAAGACCTGCCTGGCCAGCAGGAACACATCCTCGTCGTCGACGACGAGTCGGCCGTCCTCGCCATCGTCGTCTCTTTGCTGGAGCGCAGCGGCTACGACGTCAGCGCCGCCGCCAATGCCGACCAGGCCATACTCCACCTGCAGGACGATCCCCTCTGCGAACTCGTCCTCTCCGACGTCATGATGCCCGGCGGCGACGGCCTCACCTTGCTCGACGTCATCTGCCGCGACTTCCCCGGCGTCTCCGTCGTCATGCTCACCGCCGTCGAAGACGTCCACGTCGCCACCAGCGCCTTCCGCCGTGGCGCCATCGACTATGTCCTCAAGCCCTTCGACCGCAGCCAACTTCTTGCCGTCGTTGCCCGTGCGTTGGAGCACAGCCGCCTGCTCAAGCAGAACGCCGCCTACCGTCAGAATCTCGAGGAGATCATCTCCTCCCGCACCAGTCGTCTCCGCGCCACCATGCACGACCTCGAGCGCAGTTACGACTTCACGCTCGAAGCCATGGGCGATGCGCTCGACCTGCGCGATGCCGAAACCGAAGGCCACTCCCGCCGCGTCACCGCCTACACCATCTCCCTCGCTCGCGAAATCGGCCTCGACACCGCACAGCTTCGCACCATCGCTCGCGGCGCTTTCCTTCACGACATCGGCAAAATCTCAACCCCCGACCGCATCCTGCTCAAGCCAGGCAAACTTGACCCCGAGGAGACCGAGATCATGCGTCAGCACTGCGCCCGCGGATACGAAATGGTCCACAAAATCCCCTTTCTCCGCGAGGCCGCCGAAATCGTCTACGCTCACCAGGAAACCTTCGATGGCAAGGGCTACCCGCGCGGCCTCAGCGGCGAACAAATCCCCCTCGGCGCCCGCATCTTCGCCATAGCGGACACCCTCGACGCCATGACCTCCGACCGTCCCTACCGCAAAAGCCTCAGCTTCAGCCAGGCTCGTCAGGAGATCCAGCGCTGCAGCGGAACCCAATTCGACCCCGCCATCGTCGAGGTCTTCCTCAATATGCCGGAAGCGCTGTGGAGCGACCTGCGCCGCGAGGTGCAGCGTGGATCATCCAGCCCTCTCACCATCCCGCTCCAGTAGTTGCGCCCGTCCGCTGCCCGGCCTAACATCGCTGTGCGATCACAGCCCGGAGGCCCGCCATGCCATCCAGCAAGCAAACCCTCACCCAGTCACAACTCGACGAGTTCCTCCACAACAATCCTGAGTGGGCCTTCGAAGAGGGCATGCTGGTCCGCTTCTGGACCTTCAGCGACTTCGCCAAAGCGATGGCCTTTGTCAACCGCGTAGCCGAGCTTGCCGAACGAGCTAACCATCATCCCGACATCGACATCCGCTACAACCGCGTCAGGCTTGCCCTGGTCTCGCACGACGCCGGTGGCATCACCGCCCGGGACGCCGCCATGGCCGGCCAACTCAACAATATCGAAGCCACGCGCCTCCGCGTGAGCAACATCTTCTCCCGCGTCGTGTTATCCTGAATGTGCAGAGCGGAATTCGCTCCAAAGTTTTCGGCTGACATCTGCAAGCCGCTTCAGCCGACACAAGTTGCGTCACTGGCCTCCCGGCACGAACATTAAACCGTTCGTGCCGCCTTTTTTCTGAGGCAGGTTTTTCAACCGGGCACCTCTTTTCCAGCCCTGCCGAGCAACTTCCGCAACCCGCCGGAAATTTTTCTCGTTCAGGCTGCCCTTAATCCTGCATCCCGTCTACAATCAGCGATAAGCTAGTAACATCACCACGATGCGAGGAGACACCACGATGACGAAGGCCGATCTGGTCGACAGAGTAACTGCTCTCGGAGACCTCACCCGACGTGATGGCGAAATCATCGTCGACACGCTCTTTGAGTCCGTCATCGGCGCGCTCAAGGCCGGCGACAAGATTGAGATTCGCGGCTTCGGCAGCTTCCGAACGCGCCAGCGCAACTCCCGCATTGGCCGCAACCCCAAAACGGGCGAGCGCGTCGACGTGCCCGCAAAGCGCGTTCCCTTCTTCAAGCCATCGAAAGAGTTGCGCGACTCGGTCAATCCCGGAGGTGTCAAGAGCATCGCCACCAAGCCGGCCACCGAACCCGTCGACCCCCACCACCCGCCCGCCATGTAGTCGGCAACGGGTTCACTCGGCCGTCCGCTGGCATTTAATGCCGGAGAGAGATCCTCCGGTGGACCGCGGCACGCTCATTCGCTTTGAGCCGGCAGCAGATTTCACATCCAAACCTTGACGATCGTCATCCAAAAGGAGGAGCTTCCTCCCATGCCGATTGCAATTGAGTTCTTCGTCGGCCACGCCTACGCCATCCTCTTCTTCTGGGTGCTGGTCGAGCAGCTTGGCTGTCCCGTCCCCAGCATCCCCCTGCTGCTCACCGCCGGCACGCTCAGCGCCACCCACCGCGTCAGCTTCACCACCGCCCTGATCGCGGTCGTCGCCGCCTGCGTCGTCTCCGATTCCACCTGGTACTCGCTCGGACGCCGCTTCGGCGGCGGCGTCATCCGCGTCCTCTGCAAGCTCTCCCTCGAAGCCTCCACCTGCGTCGCCACGCACCGAGGGCTACTTCACCAAGCGCGGCGCCGAAACCCTGCTCTTCGCCAAATTCGTCCCCGGCCTCTCCACCGTCGCCGCTCCCATCGCCGGCCAGACCGGCATGCCCTACTCGCGCTTCCTGCTCTACGACCTCTGTGGAACCCTGCTCTGGTCGCTCAGCTTCCTCTTCGCCGGCCGCTTCTTCGGAGATGTCGCCAAGCGCAGCCAGGCCTTCTTCGGCCTGCTCAGCCACTTCGCCGCGCTCGTCTTTGTCCTGATGGTCGCCGGCTTCTTCGTCTGGCGCATCGTCAAGCAGCGCCGCTTCCTCAGCGCAAGTCCGCGAGCTCCGCCTCGAGCCTTCCGAACTCAAAGCCATGCTCGACGAGGCCGACGTAGACGGCTCCGAGCAGCCCTTCATCGTCGACCTCCGCCACCCGCTCGACTACCTGCCCGACCCCCGCGTCCTGCCCGGAGCCGTCCGCATCGGCCCATCCGAGCTCACCACCCATGCCGAACGCATCCCCCGCGACCGCGACATCATCCTCTACTGCACCTGCCCGTCCGAGGAAACCTCCGCCAAGGTCGCCCTGCAACTCCACCGCCTCGGCATCACCCGCGTCCGCCCCCTGCGCGGAGGCTTCGACGGATGGAAGCAGGCCGGCTATCCACTCCTCGACTACGTCGAAGACTCCGAACTCCCCGCCCCCGACCTCATCAACATTCACCGCGTAGCCTGACTACCACCAAACCGGGTGCCCCACGCTCATCGCAGCTTTACCGCGATGATCGTGGGGTTAGTCATTCTCACGCTTCACTGATGTCCTCGGCGCAAAATCAACGTTAAGTCGTTGCTGTTGCCTTTGCCCAACTCAACTCCCCAGCGAAAACACCACCGTATAAGTAGTCTTCACCTCCGTCGGCTCGCCATTCAGCAGATAAGGCCGATAACGCGCCGCCTCCACCGCCCTCAACGCCGCGTCGCGCAGCATCGGCGGCCCGCTCACAACGCTCGCACTCTCGATCCGCCCCGCCCTCGAAATCACCGCTTCGATCACCACCGCTCCCTGCACCCGCACCGCCCGTGCAATCTGCGGATACACCGGCTGAATAGGCGTCAGCAGCAACCCCGCCGATACGCCTTGCGACACCTTCATCAGCGCCGGTGGTCGCGGTCGCGCGACCGAAACAACAGGATCGCCCCCGATTCCCACAAGGATCGGCAGCCCCACTCCGCCCGGTCCCGTCGTCCCCATCCCCGGTCCAAGCGGCAGCCCCGGCGCCTCTTCGCCCGAAGTCCCACCTCCATGCGTAAACACTAGTGGACGAGTAGCAGCCATCTGCGGCTCAGCCGCTGGCAAGCTAATCGCGGTGCTCGCAGAAGCCGACGTCCTCACCTCCACCGGCATGGGAGGCTTATGCAGAAACGGCAGCGCCACCGGCGGCATCACCCGAGGCACATCCAGCATCTGCGGCCGCAGCAGCGGAATCGCAATCAGCAATCCCGCCACCGCACACTGCACAGTCATCGAACCCAGCGCCGTCCACCGCTCAGTCCCCGTACGCTCCAACCCACGCGACTCCACCAGCGTCCCTTCGAACATAAGGCACCTCCGAAATTCGATTTCCGGAACAGTGCGCATCTGCGAGGAATGCGTACACCTCAATAGACACCGACACCCCACGAATGTTCCCGCCACCCAGTTCTCAACTCCCCGAACCTCGAACCTCGAACCTCGAACCTCGAACCTCGCAACCTAGCAACCTAGCAACCAGCACCTTGTTACCATGAATCACCCATGCAAGCCGCACTCAAGCCCCCATCTAACCGAGTCCTCGCAGTAGACGTCCTCCGCGGCCTCACCATCGCCCTCATGATCCTCGTCAACGATCCCGGCGACTGGTCCCACGTCTACAAGCAACTCGACCACGCCGAATGGAACGGCTTCACCCTCACCGACTTCGTCTTCCCCAACTTCCTCTTCCTCGTCGGCGCCTCCATCATCTTCTCGCTCTCCAGCCGCATCGCCCGCGGCGACTGCAAACTCACACTCGCCCGCCACATGTTCCGCCGCGCCATCACCCTCTTCGCCATCAAGATGTTCCTCTCCGCCTTCCCCCACTTCCACATGACCCACCTCCGCATCTACGGAGTCCTCACCCGCATCGCCATCTGCTACTCGATCGCCGGCCTCATCTGCCTCGCCATCTGGAATACCCGCCACCGCATCCGAACCCTCCTCGCCATCACCGCCGCGCTCCTCATCGGCTACTGGGCTCTCATGCGCTTCGTGCCCGTCCCCGGCCTCGGCGTCCCCACCCACGACTTCCCCATCCTCGACCCCAACAACAACCTCGCCGCCTGGCTCGACCGCGGCTTCAACGCCTTCACCCAGCGCTTCCTCCACACCGGCTCCCTCTACAACACACCCACGACCCCGAAGGCCTCCTCTCCACCCTCCCAGCCATCGCCACCACCCTGATCGGCTGCATCACCGGCCTCTGGCTTAGCCGTTCAGGCCTTCAATCTCCCAACGCTGTCATCCTGAGCGAAGGCGGCAACGCCGCCGGAGTCGAAGGACCCCGAGGGACTGTATTGGCCGAGAGTGCTCGAACCATTCAACCTCAAGCGCTGAGTTCCTCCGTCCGCGCCCTCCAGACCCTCCGCATCCTCACTCTCGCCGGCCTCATCTCCGTAACCCTCGGCCTCCTCTGGTCCTTCACCTTCCCCATCAACAAAAACCTCTGGACCAGCTCCTACGTCCTCTTCTCCGCCGGCTGGTCGCTCCTCCTGCTCGCCCTCTGCTACTGGCTCATCGACATCCGCCACCTCAACGACCGCCCCCTCGGCAAAGCCCTCCTCTGGCCCTGGCTCGTCTTCGGCTCCAACGCCATCACCGCATTCGTCGTCTCCAACTTCCTCGTCGAGCTAGCCCTCTGGATCAAAGTCCCCGCCGGCGCCTGGGTCAGCCCCACCAACCCCGCCAAACTGATCTCAACCTGGCAATGGACCTACGTGCACCTCTTCGCCCGCCACGGCTCCACCTACGTCACTTCAGTGGCCTTCGCCATCGCCTTCACAGCTCTCTGCTTCCTCCCCAACTGGCTCCTCTGGCGCAAGAAAATCTTCCTCAAAATCTGAAGTCAACCTAAGTGTCATTCTGACTCCCCGAAGCGCCGTCATTCTGACTCGAAGAGTCAGAATCTCCGTATTTCGCCCGCCTCAGCAATCTCTGCCATCCCCGACCGCCATCCGTCTTTAACGGTTTTCTTACAACTTTTTTACGTTTCACTTATGATTTCAATATGGGAACATCCTCGCCCGTCCAACGCCTCGGCAGACGCCCTCCGCACCCATGGCCCCTGGCGAACCGTCCGTATCCTCGGCAAGCGCCTCCACCGCGAGTTCTTCCCATCCCCGGTTCCCACCCACCCATTCGATATCGAGCACGGCGTCGATACCAGCGGCCTGCTCTTCGCCGAACACCTCGCCTCCGGCCATCCACACGATGACCACATCAACGCCTACTGGGGAACCGCGCCCTCAGGCTTTCGCGGAGTCCTCGACCACTGGCAGCAAGCCCTCGCCGTCACACCCCACACCATCGAGGACTACACCTTCCTCGACATCGGCTCTGGCAAAGGCCGCGTCCTCATGCTCGCCTCCGACGCGCCCTTCCGCCACATCGTCGGAGTTGAACTAAACCCCGAACTCACCGCCATCGCCGAAACCAACATGGCAAAGTGGAACTCCGCTCCCCACGCATGCACCCAGATCGACGTCCTCAATGTCGACGCGCTGGCCGCCCCCATCCCGGACACCCCGGTCGTCCTCTACATCTACAACTCCTTCAACCTGTACGTCATGCTGCCGCTGCTGGAGCGCCTCCAGGCGCTCGCCGCTGCCCGCTCCACGCCCATCGACCTCATCTACGCCAAGCCCCAGCAGGCCACCCTGGTGGAGGCCACGCCCGGCATCCAGGTCCTCGCCGCCGGAAGTATCCCCCTCACTTCGGAGGACCGCGCCGCCTGCGCCTTCGCCACCACCCACCTCGACTTCCGCATCTACCGCTTCGCCCCCAAAACCCCTTGACGCCGGGGCCCCCAAAATGCCGTCAACCCAGAGCCCCCAGGCTGTCAGCTTAAAGCTGCCCAACTTACAGCTCGAGACACACCCCCCAAAGCGCAAAAACACCAGCTAACCCCCAACGAAAACAGAATTGCCCATCCAAGCTCCGCTTGGATGGGGTCTAGCCATCGCCACATTCCCAAAACTATTTTTTTTCGAATTTGCTCAGCGAAAATCGCATGTCAAGCCGCAAACGCCCTATCTCTCTCAATCCAAGAGGAATAGAGTTAGCATGATTGCCCTCTCCAACCCGTTAGAATAGAAATAGTGGGAAAAATAATCGGCTGACCTCGCAGCCGATGTAAGTTGTTTGTTTGTAGTATTTTGGAGGTATCCCCTTTGTTTAGAGGATTTTGCAGGATCTCTTTTGTTATGAGGATTTTGAGTTTAAAAAGAGTACATTTTTAGTCGTCATCAGGAGCTTCCCGTGCCCTACACCGACCTTCGCGAATGGATCAAGCAACTCGACAAAGCAGGCGAACTCCGCCGCATCCGCGAGGCCGTCAGCCCCTACCTCGAAATGTCCGAGATCGCCGACCGCACCGCCAAGCTCGGCAAGGGAACTGACAAGGCTGGCGGCCCGGCCCTCCTCTTCGAGAACGTAACCGGCTACCCCGGCGCAAAGGTCCTGATGAACCAGTTCGGCATCGCTCCGCCGCATGCATCTGGCCCTCGAAACCGACTCGCTCGACGCCATCGCCGACCGCATCCGCGTCCTGATCAAACCCGAAACGCCCGACCAGCTTCATGGACAAGCTGAAGCTCCTGCCCAAACTCGCCGAAGTCGGCAGCTTCTTCCCCAAAGTCATCCCCGCCAAGGACGCCCCCTGCAAGCAGGTCATCCTGCGCGGCGCAGATGTGGACCTGACCAAACTCCCCGTCCTCACCACCTGGCCGCAGGACGGCGGCCCCTTCATCACGCTCCCCTGCGTCATCACCCGCGACCCCAAATCCGGCAAGCGCAACGTAGGCATGTACCGCATGCAGGTCTACGACGGCCAAACCACCGGCATGCACTGGCAGCGCCAGAAGAACGCCGCCGAACACCTCCGCGACCACTTCCGATCTGCCACAACTCCGGGTGCCCCACATCTCGCTTCTGAGATGTGGGATCGGAGCCACCTCAGGTCGACATCATGGCCCAGACCTCCGGCGGCATCACCCCCGCCTCTAACCCATCCACCCTCCCAACGCACCACCCTCACCAAGGTCCGCGAAGGCCGCATGGAGGTCGCCGTAGCCATCGGCACCGACCCCGCCACCACCTTCTCCGCCATCGTCCCCGCCCCGCCCGAGGTCGAGGAGTACCTCATCGCCGGCTTCCTCCGCGGCAAGCCCGTCGAACTGGTCAAAGCCGAAACCGTCGACCTCGAAGTCCCCGCCCACGCCGAGTACATCCTCGAAGGCTACGTCAACCTCGCCGAACTCCGCACCGAAGGCCCCTTCGGCGACCACACCGGCTTCTACACCATGGAGGACCAGTACCCCGTCTTCCACGTCACCTGCATCACCCACCGCAAAGACCCCATCTACGCCGCCACCGTCGTCGGCAAGCCGCCCATGGAAGACGCCTGGATGGGCAAGGCCGTCGAGCGCATCTTCCTGCCGCTCATGCAGCTCACCCTGCCCGAGATCGTCGACGTCTGCCTCCCGCCCGAGGCCGTCTTCCACAACCTGATGATCGTCTCCATCCGCAAGTCCTACGCCGGCCACGCCCGCAAGATCATGAACGGCATCTGGGCCATGGGCCAGGCCATGTTCACCAAGTGCGTCATCGTCGTCGACGAGGACTGCGACGTGCAGGACCTCGCCGAAGTCACCCTCCGCGTCGCCAACAACATCGACCCCGAGCGCGACATCCAGTTCACCCTCGGCCCGGTCGACTCGCTCGACCACGCCAGCCGCCTGCCCAACTACGGCAGCAAGATGGGCATCGACGCCACCCGCAAATGGGCCGCCGAAGGCTTCACCCGCCCCTGGCCCCCCATGCTCAAACAAGACCCCGCCGTCGCCGCCAAGATCGACGCCCTCTGGAAGAAACTAGGCATCGAATGACGCGAGTAGTCACAGTGTCGCTTCTTATCGATTCTCTCCGCCTCTGCACAGCATGCGCAGTCGAGGCAAAGTCATGTCACTGAGCAACAGTCTTTCGGGTTGGGTGATATCGGGCCGGTTGTCAAGCATCCGGTAACGTTGTCGGACGCAGAACTCGCCGCCCTCGCGAACGACGAAATGATGAAGCAAGAACTGGATCAGGACCCGCCGATCACCAAACTTACGCGCCGGGGACTTGAAGCGTCAGTGGTTCATTTATCCGGAGCGGACGAACGGGACCTGGTTGTTGTTGGCACCGGCGGCCCATTCATAGGCGCCAACATAGGCCCTTTCTGGGTGATCCGCGACCTGCCCGCCGGACCCAGAGTTGTGTTCAGCACGCGTGCGCTCGCAATGGAGATTCAAAAGACCAGCTTCGGAGGACTCAGAAATATTGAAGCATTCGCCGCGACCGCAGAGGAGGGAACAACTGTAGACTTCCGTTTCGACGGCAAGAAATACGCCGAGCACGAGGAGAAGTCAGGACCGCTGGGCCAATGAAATACCGGCGACCCAGGCCGCCGGTATAGATACAAAGTTCTTTGAAAATCTAGTTTTTACGCCTTCGCCGGCACCGGATTCGAGATCAGCATGAACGTCACGCTGTCCTCTGTACTCCGTTTGTGCAGTGTTCCACGTGGAATCAGCAGCATGTCGCCCTTCACCAGGATCATCGACTTGGTCCCGGTAGCTCCGGTCGCGTGCCACTCGCCCGGCCCCATCACCTTCGTTCCAGTCGGCGTCCCGCCAACCTCGTACAGAGTCGACCCGTCGATGATCTGCACAATGTGGTCGCGCCCCTCATGCCACTCGAACTCGGCAGCGCTCTTATGCTTCTCCACCGTCAGAATGATCTGCACCGGAATCGCGGTCGATGTATACAGCTTGTTGTCGCCCGGATTCGCATCCAGAGCTTTCATGTCCGCGGCAAGCTCATCTGCCTTGAACAGCTTGATCGGCTGCGCAGCGGCATTAACATCCGCTCCCGGAGCAGCCTGAGCCAGCGCCATCAACGAATCTGCAAGAGTGAAACCGGCCGCGGCGGCCACAGGTGCCGTGCGGAGAAAGTTGCGCCGAGAAGTCTTCTTAGCCATGCACGAAAGTGAATCACATCCGCGCAGTCTCTGCCAAGCGCATCCGCTACTCCACAGTAGTCAGCGTGATCGCCGTCAGATTCCGCACCCAGCGCTGCGGCTTCTTGTCCTCGGTCGAAACCAGCTTCAACTCGCCGTCCGCGCCCAGATCCTTGCCGCCATTCATCGAGATCGCCACAATCACGTCCCCGGCATGTTCCGACGATTCAACTTCCGTCAGCGAATAGATGACCCAGTACTTATCCGTGCCCGTCGCGCGCAGATAGCTGTGCAGCATCTTTGGCTGCGTCGCCTTACTTACCGCGAAACCGGCCCGCGCAAGCAGGTCCGACAGCGTAACGCCTGCATAACTCTCGTATGCGTTCGTGTGCGCGTTGTGGACATTCACCGTTCTCTGCGGCAGTTGCCTCAAATCGGCCGCAGAAAAGGTCGTCGCTTTGCCATCAACAGTCAACGTCAAACTGGTCGAAGGCGCAGCCGCAGGCTTTGGCATCTCCATTCCGCCCATCGCGCTGGAGCCAGCCTGCCCAAATGCCGTAACCGACCCGAAAACCGCAACCGCACACGCCAAAACCACTTGCCTCACCATAAAGTTCACTCGCCTCGTGCCTTCCAGCCTAACGCGCCCACGTCGTATACTCAAGATATGTCGATCCTGAAGAATACAGCCGCGATTGCCAAGGGAATGAGCGTCACCTTCGGGCAGATGTTCCAGCCGACCGAGGTCGAAAACTACCCCGACGGCAAAGGTCCTCTGCGCGGCGCGCATCTGCAGGAGCGCTTCCGCGGCAAGCATCAGCTCCAGCGCGACGAAAACGGCCTGGAAAAGTGCGTCGCCTGCTTCCTCTGCGCCGCCGCCTGCCCTTCGAACTGCATCTACATCGAGGCTGCCGAGAATACCGAAGAAAAGCGCATCTCTTCCGCCGAGCGCTACGCCAAGGTCTACAACATCGACTACAACCGCTGCATCTTCTGCGGTTACTGCGTCGAGGCCTGCCCGACGGACGCCATCACGCACGGCCACGGCTTCGAACTGGCCAGCCTGAACGCGACAACACTGGTCATGCGCAAAGAGGACCTGCTCGTCGCCCCCGCGACCATGCCCGACGCCATCTCGTCGGAAAAAGACGAGGCTGGCGTACTCGCTTAGCGAGCAATCTGAAAATCGAAAGTTGCAGCAATTCAACGGATTTTGCTGGCATTGCCATGCGCAAGGCCATTGGAGGAGACATGAAGAAGCCCCATACAATTCATCCTCTTGAAAGGATTCTGCAAGATCGCATCGCCATCATCGACGGCGCAATGGGCACAACCATTCGCACCTACGGCATGAAGGAAGCCGACATCCGCGGCGAGCGCTTCAAGGACTCGACCAAGGACCTGCTGAACAACGGCGATCTCTTCTCGCTGACGCAGCCCAAGATGATCTGCGACATTCATCGCCGTTTCCTCGAAGCCGGTGCGGACATCATCGAGACCAACACCTTCGGCGCAACCAGCATCACGCAGAGCGAGTTCTTCGTGGAAGACCCACGCGAACGCGGCGGTCGCAAAGATCCTGAGTTCTACCAGAAGGTCATCGACGATCCCATGCTCAGCGACCTTGCCTGGGAGATCAACGAGCAGTCCGCGCGCCAGTGCCGCGAGTGGGCTGATCGCGTAGCGAACGCGACCGGACGCCAGCGCTTCGTCGCCGGAGCAATCGGCCCGCTGACCGTGTCGCTCTCGAACTCGCCCGATGCCGATGATGCGGGCTTCCGCGTCGTCACCTTCGACCAAGTGAAGAAGGCATATAAGGAGCAAATTCGTGCGCTGATCGCCGGCGGATCGGATCTGCTTCTGGTGGAGACCATCTTCGACTCGCTGAACGCGAAAGCCGCGCTGGTCGGAATTCGCGAGGTCTTTGACGAAGATGGCCTCGCAGCGAGCAACAAAGAACTGCCCGTGATGATCTCTGCGGCGGTCGGCCGTGGCGGCGAGACGCTGATCTCCGCGCAGACCACCGAGGCCTTCTGGAACGCGGTGAAGCACGTACATCCGCTCTCCGTCGGGCTCAACTGCTCGCTCGGTCCAGACTTGATGTATCCGTTCCTCGCCGAGCTTTCCGAGAAGGCTGACGTGGCTATATCGGCTTATCCGAACGCCGGCTTGCCGAATCCGCTGTCTGAAACCGGGTTCGATCTTGGCCCGGACGATATGGCGCGTCATCTAGGCAACTTCGCTCGCGGCGGTTTGATCAATATAGCCGGCGGTTGCTGCGGCAACACGCCTGAACACATCGCCGCGATTGCCAGGGCGCTCGAGGGCAAGTCTCCTCGCAAGGTCGGGCAGATTGAGGTCGCAGCGTGAGCGCAGTGAACGAAACCAAGCCGCTACGTCTGTCCGGATCGCAGCCTTTTACTCAGCAGCCCGGCGTCTACATCATGATCGGCGAGCGGACCAACGTCGCCGGTTCGCCGAAGTTCGCCAAGCTGGTGAAGGAGGGCAAGTACGAAGAGGCCGTCAGCGTCGCCCGCCAGCAGGTCGAGAACGGCGCCAACATCATCGACATCTGCATGGACGAAGGCATGATCGACGGCGTCGCCGCCATGTCGCGCTACCTGCAACTGCTCGGCAGTGAGCCGGAGGTCGCGAAAGTTCCCTTCATGGTCGACTCCTCCAAGTGGGAGGTCATCGAAGCCGGGCTGAAGTGCCTGCAGGGCAAGGGAATCGTGAACTCCATCTCGCTGAAGGAAGGCGAGGAGAAGTTCCGCGAAAACGCCGCGAAGGTGCTGAAATATGGCGCCGCGGTCGTCGTCATGGCCTTCGACGAGAAGGGACAGGCCGCGACGTACGAAGAGAAGGTCCGCATCTGCGAGCGCGCCTATCGCATGCTCGTCGACGAAGT
Organism: uncultured Acidobacteriaceae bacterium; assembly: GCA_963822225.1. Lineage (GTDB taxonomy): Bacteria > Acidobacteriota > Terriglobia > Terriglobales > Acidobacteriaceae > Edaphobacter. The sequence continues at coordinate 113,843 of CAWGGW010000011.1, forward strand.
CGGCTTCCCGCCCGAAGACATCATCTTCGATCCGAACATCCTCACCGTCGCCACCGGCATGGAGGAGCACAACAACTACGCGCTGGACTTCATCAACGCCACGCGCTGGATCAAGCAGAACCTGCCGCACGCGAAGGTGAGCGGCGGCGTCTCGAATATCTCTTTCAGCTTCCGCGGAAACAACAAGGTCCGCGAGGCGATGCACTCCGCTTTCCTCTATCACGCCATCGCGGCGGGTATGGATATGGGCATCGTCAACGCCGGCATGCTCGAAGTCTACGAAGAGATTGACCCGGAACTTGAAGACGCTGGTCGAAGACGTACTGCTTAATCGGCGTCCCGACGCCACCGAGCGCCTCGTCGACTTCGGCGAAAAACTGAAGGCTGCAAGCGCCGGCGAAGTCGCGACCGAGAAAAAAGCCGAAGAGTGGCGCAACGGAACGGTCGAGGAGCGCCTGTCGCACGCGCTGGTGAAGGGAATTGACACCTACATCGAGATCGACGCCGAAGAAGCCCGCGTTAAGCTCGGCCGCCCGCTTCTCGTTATCGAAGGCCCGCTGATGGACGGCATGAGTGTGGTCGGCGATCTTTTTGGCGCAGGCAAGATGTTTCTTCCGCAAGTGGTTAAGTCCGCCCGTGTGATGAAAAAAGCCGTTGCACACCTGACCCCTTTTATGGAGGCCGAAAAAGCCGCGCTGGCGGCGGCCGGCGAAGTGGTTAAGGCGCAGGGAAAGATCCTCCTTGCAACCGTCAAAGGCGACGTTCACGATATCGGCAAGAACATCGTCGGCGTCGTGCTCGCATGCAACAACTACGATGTCATCGATCTCGGCGTGATGGTTTCCTGCGAGAAGATTCTTGAGCGGGCGAAAGAAGAGAAGGCCGACATGATCGGCCTCAGCGGCCTGATCACGCCGTCACTCGACGAGATGGTTCATGTCGCCAAGGAGATGGAGCGCCAGAGCTTCAAGTTGCCACTATTGATCGGCGGGGCGACCACGAGCCGTGCACACACTGCCGTCAAAATTGCGCCGCACTACAGCGAGCCCGTTGTCCACGTGCTCGATGCCAGCCGCGCAGTCGGCGTCACCACCAGCCTCCTAAGCGACGATGGCAAAGCGGATTTCATCGCACAGCATCGCACCGAATACGAGGCGCTCCGCAAGGCCCACTCTGCGCCGCGCCAGCAGGTCGTGCCGCTGGACGTCGCCCGCGCAAGACGAACCCCGATTGACTGGCGGTCGGAAGATCTTCCGCAGCCTGAATTCTCCGGCGTACGCGTCCTGGATAACTTCCCGCTGCAGACGCTGCGTGAGTACATCGACTGGACGCCGTTCTTTCACACCTGGGGCTTGAAGGGCATCTATCCACGCATCCTGGACCACCCGGAGCAGGGCGCGCAGGCCCAGCAGATCTTCACCGAGGCCAACGCGCTACTCGATCGCATCATCGCGGAGAACCTGATTACTGCGCGCGGTGTCTACGGCCTCTTTCCCGCGAACGCGGTGGGCGACGATGTTGAGCTATACAAGGACGAGAAGCGGGACAGCGTTCGCGAGCGGTTCCACTTCCTTCGCCAGCAGGCGAACCGCGAAGGCAACGAGCCGTGCCGGTCGCTCGCGGACTTTATTGCTCCGAAGGAAACCGGACTGCCTGATCACATCGGCGCATTTGCGGTGACCAGCGGCATTGGCCTGAAGGAACTGTGCGACCGCTTCCGTGCCGACAATGACGACTATAACGCCATCATGGCGGAAGCCATCGCCGATCGCCTCGCGGAGGCGTTCGCCGAATGTCTCCACAAACAAGTGCGGGACGAATGGGGTTACGGTCGCGCGGAAAATCTCACCCCGGAAGAGCTCATTCACGAAAAGTATCGCGGCATCCGGCCTGCTGCCGGCTATCCGGCGTGCCCTGACCACACTGAGAAGGGTCCACTGTGGCAACTGCTGGATGTCCAGGCGAACACCGGAATGCTTATCACGGAGTCGTTTGCAATGTGGCCGGGATCGAGTGTCAGCGGGCTCTACTTCGCGCACCCGCAGTCGCGCTACTTCTCGCTCGGCAAGATCGATCGCGACCAGGTTGCCGACTACAGCCAGCGGAAAGGAATGGCCGTCGCTGAGGTCGAGCGTTGGCTCGGGCAGAATCTCAATTATGAATCTGGCCAGTGATGCAGGTATTTCCGCGACGCCAGACACTTGAGCGAGGCGCAAATCCTTCAATACAATAGGAATCGAATCTCGCGGTGCAACGCCTCCATTGCCGTGGCACTGCGAGATCCATAAATGCTCCTCGAACTTCACTCTAACCCGCATTCGCAATGAAGGGCCAAGCCGTGACCGACTTCTCTCCGGACCAATCCTCTCAATCTGATCAACTCGCCATTCTGCATGTCTGTAAGCGCGAGATGCTGCGGCCCTTGCGTGACCAGATTCTTCGCATCTCCGGCTACCACGTTGATTCCACGCTTAGCATTGACGAGGCACTCGCGATGTTCGATTCGCGTCCCTACGATCTCATCCTGATCGACGTTGAGGGTGAGCACGGCATCCCCGAAGCGGAGCATCTGTGCTCTGTGGTCAAGACAGCGAAGAGCGAACAACTCGTCGCGTTCGTTTGCAATTGGCGCGTAGCAATCCTCACGGACTGCCCCGACGATATAGTGCGAACCGAGTTTGATCCCGCGGCGTTTGTCGCGGGCGTCAAGAAAATTCTTGCTAAGGATTAGCCGGTCGCCTTGCCAACTACTGCTCGTCCTGCGCACCCTGTTTCACCACGACTTGTTTCATAACCCGGTAATCCGCGGGCGGCTCGAACATCTTCGGATTGGGTTCGTCGAGCGAAACCTGGTTCACCAGGAAATTCTGGCTGCCTGAACGGGGATCGAATCGCTTCGTCACCAGGTTCAAGCCGAGTCGCGGCGAATACCAGAACTCCTTCACGATAGGTTCCGGTTTATCGTTCCCGAATTTTCCAGCGGGCAGAGTCGTGATCTCGCGCGAGCCTGTCGCTTCGAGGTCCTCAATTGTTTTCTGCCCTAATGCCTCCTGCTGCACCGAATAGCCCTGGCCGCGAGGACTGGCGCAGCCACACATCTCCAGGCCACCAATTCCCGCGGGCATTACACTCATCGCGGGCCTCGCATACGTGCTGATGTAGCAGGTTCTCTCCGCGACGATGCAGTCATAGAGTTCGTGTCGAATGGGGTCTCTATATTGCAGCGCCCGAATGCGAGGAGCGCTATCGCCGGTAGGAGTGAAGAAGGCTCTCTGCTGGAAGATTCTTCCTGAACTGTCCCGCGCCACGATGCGCCGGTTCTTTACCGTCGCGGTGGACCCATCGGCAAGCGTCCTGACAACTTCAGTATCGATCGTCGCAGAGAATGGCGCGCCGGTGAGCGGCAGAATCTGGATGCTCTGAATCTGCTCGACGCTGCCGCCATCGGGCACATGCATCGTTGCGGACGGCGCCGAGGTCTGGGCGTGCATTGTTATAAACACAGCAAACAGTGCTGCAACAGGGAGTGCTCGCATCGCGTTTCCCTCGATACGGTTAGGCTCCCATAGCTTGCCGAAAGGAGTCAAGCTAGGGCGGCCGCAAGGCCATACGAGCTTGTGTCGCCCCGAATGGATATGCTACAAGTAGGTATTCCAGTCTGCGTCAACGCAGATTTGAATTTCATGCAGAGTGGTTGAGGGACGAGCCCTGCGACGCCACGACAACCGGACAAAACACAGTACCGGTGTCAACTCTCTCCTGGCAGGCTGCAAAGCCGCAGGGAACATGAGATTCGGAGCACGCAATGCCCGGCGACGATCCGGGTCAAGCCTGCAGCCGCGTTTCTTCTTCCCTCGCATCGCGGCAACCCACTGAGAGCCAGTCGCAGAGATCGAACCTCTCCCGCTCGGAGAGAGTTAGATGGATTATTCCTGTTCTGCGTACGAACTGATGTGCAACGAGTGCGGCAAGCGTTATGGCAATCGCCCAATGTCTGGTTGTCCGGACTGCCTCGCGCCTCTCGAAGTGGTCTACGATCTTCTCAACGCCAAGGGTGTCTTCACGCGTGATTCCATCGCACGCGGCCCCGCCAGCATCTGGCGCTACGCGCGCCTGCTTCCCGTGCCCGAAGGCTTCCAGCCTGATCTCCCTGTTGGCCTCACTCCGCTGGTACGCGCCCAGCGCTTCGGCGAACGTATTGGCGCTTCCAACCTCTATCTCAAGAATGACGCCGTATGTTTTCCGACGCTCAGCTTCAAAGATCGCGTCGTCGCGGTTGCGCTGGCAAACGCTCAGAAGTTCGGCTTCGACACCGTCGGCTGCTCCTCCACCGGAAATCTTGCGAACTCAGTCGCGGCACAGGCCGCTCGCCTTGGTCTGAAGGCGTGCATCCTGGTGCCTGCTGATCTCGAACCGGCGAAGATTCTCAACACGCTTGTCTACGGCGCGCGGCTCATCCGCATCGACGGCAACTACGACCACGTCAACCGACTCTCCACCCTCATCGCGGACGAGTACAACTGGGGCTTCGTCAACGTCAACCTGCGCCCGTACTATGCGGAAGGCTCGAAGACAGTCGGCTATGAGATCGCCGAGCAACTGGGCTGGCGCTTGCCTGACAACGTCGTCGTTCCCATGGCCGGAGGCTCGCTGATCCGCAAGATCCGCAAGGCATTCAACGAACTCATCTTTCTCGGCCTGGTCAAGAAGCCGGCGCGGCCGGTACGCTTCTTCGGAGCGCAGGCCACTGGCTGCTCGCCAATCTCGGTCGCTGTCAAAGAGGGAAGTGATGACATCATTCCGCAGCGGCCCAACACCATCGCCCGTTCGCTCGCCATCGGCAACCCATGCGGACGGCCCTGCGGCAGCAAAGATGATCCTCGCCGACGGAGGCTGGGCCGAGGATGTCTCCGATGTCGAGATCGTCTCCGGCATCCAGGAACTTGCCGAGACTGAGGGCATCTTTACCGAGACCGCTGGCGGCGTCACCACAGCCGTTACCGCGCGCCTCTACGCCGACGGCCGCATCGCACCCGGCGAAACAACCGTCATTTGCATCACCGGCAACGGATTGAAGACCACCGATGCCATCGCCCACCGCTTCGAGCACCTCGACGCTCGCGCGATCCGTCCGCGCCTCGCCGATTTCGACGCCTACATGCGGTCACTCGACGGAGAACCCGAACCAGAGCTTGTTGCTGCAGGAGAACGTTAGTGTCCATCAAAGTTGTTCTTCCCACCGCCTTCACGCGCCACACCGATGGTCGCAAGGAATTCGACTCGAACGCATCAAACCTCCCAGCTCTGCTGTCGGAGTTTGATCAAACATTTCCCGCGCTCTCTACGCAAATCAAGGACGAGCACGGCAAGCTGCGCAAGTTCATCAACATCTACATCAACGACGAAGACATACGCTTCCTGGGAGGCGATACATATGCTTTTCAGGATGGCGACGAAGTGATGCTGATCCCCTCTATCGCTGGCGGATGCCGCTGACAGGTTCTTGAACTGACGCAACGAAGGAGCGCCGACACTTTGGCGCTCCTTTGTCATTTCGACGGCTCCCGCAATGACTAGGACTCAGTCGCGCGCATAGATGCTGTCTATGCATGTCGCGTTATCTCACCGAAATCCCGCGAATTTGCATTGAAGCCATGCAACGCACAATCGAATCCTCATCTCTTACTTAGGTGTAGTGCCCCGCGCCAACCGCGCGAGACCTGAAGTAAGAAAGTAGGACTTCCATGTTCCTTATCCTCGCAATTGTTCTGGTGGTGATGTGGCTCGGTGGCTTTGTTATGTTCAAGAGCGCCGGCGTGCTCATCCATCTGCTTCTGTTATTCGCATTGATCTCGCTCATCATGCACTTCGTTACCGGTCGCCGAACCGTCTAGTTCTCCCCCGCACAAATAGCAGCAAGAAGGCCGACCCAAGATGCGGGTCGGCCTTCTCGTGTTTTATTTGCGAATCGATTACTGATGCGCGACAGGCTGAGTTGCCGGCAAGACAGGCGGCATCACCGCAGTCAGGGCGTCTGGCGATTCTTCTTCCAATGAGGTCAGCTTCTCTTCGAGCGCAATCTGCAGCACCTCGTCCATCTGCTCGACAAAGTGCAGCTTCATCTCCGTCTTCAGCAACTCCGGCATGTCGGCCATGTCCTTGCGGTTGTCCTCAGGCACGATCACCTCGAAGATGCCTGCACGATGCGCTGCCAGCAGCTTCTCCTTGAGGCCGCCGATGGCCAGCACCTTGCCGCGCAGCGTGATCTCGCCGGTCATCGCGATGTCGCGCCGCACCTTGATCTTGGTCAGCGCGCTGGCCAGACCAGTGGCCAGCGTGATTCCTGCCGAAGGCCCATCCTTCGGAATCGCGCCCTCCGGAACATGCACGTGAATGTCGACGTGGCGGTAGAACTCCTTGCCAGCCCCAGGTGCTGTGCGCGCGAACGTATGTAGCTCAGCGCCGCCTGCGCTGACTCCTGCATCACTTCGCCAAGTTGGCCGGTCGTCGTCAGCTTGCCCTTGCCATCGAGCACCTGAACCTCGGTCTGCAGAATTGTTCCGCCTACCTCCGTCCAAGCCAGGCCCGTTACCAGGCCGATCTCGCTCTTCTCGTGTACCTGCGAGTCGCGGAACTTCGCCACGCCCAGCAATTCACCCACATTCTCGGCGGTGAGCACTTCGCGATGCTCCGGCCCGCTCTGCACCACCTTGCGCGCCACCTTGCGGCAGACGTTGCCGATCTCGCGCTCCAGGTTGCGCACGCCAGCCTCGCGCGTGTAGCCACGAATGATCGCCTTCAGAGCGTCGTCCTCGAAGACGATCTGCTCCTCGGTCAGTCCCGTGCCTTCGCGCTGCTTGCGTACCAGGTACTGCTTGGCAATCTCCAGCTTCTCGATCTCGGTATACCCATGCAGCCGCAGAATCTCCATGCGATCCTGCAGCGGCCCCGGAATCGTGTGCAGCACATTCGCCGTCGCCACGAACAAGCACGTTCGACAGGTCATATTCCACGTCGAGGTAGTGATCCTGGAACGAGCTGTTCTGCTCCGGATCCAGCACCTCCAGCAGCGCGCTCGCCGGATCGCCGCGGAAATCCGAAGCCATCTTGTCGATCTCGTCCAGCATGAACACCGGATTCTTCGTGCCCGCCTTCTTCATCGACTGGATGATCTGTCCCGGCAGCGCGCCGATGTACGTCCGGCGATGCCCGCGAATCTCCGCCTCATCCCGCACTCCGCCCAGCGACATGCGCACAAACTTCCGGCCCGTCGCCTTCGCAATCGACATGCCCAGCGAGGTCTTGCCCACGCCCGGAGGCCCGACGAAGCAGAGGATCGATCCCTTCGGATTCTTCACCAACTGCCGCACCGCGAGAAACTCAAGGATGCGTTCCTTGATCTTCTCCAGGCCATAGTGGTCGGTCGTTCAGGATCTTCTCCGCATGCTCGATCGAGCGAATCTCCTTCGACCGCTTCTTCCACGGCACCGCCAGCAGCCAGTCAAGATAGTTGCGCGAGACCGTCGACTCGGCCGACATCGGCGGCATCGCTTCCAGCTTCTTCAGCTCCTGCAGCGACTTTTCGAGCACGTCCTTCGGCATTCCCGCCGTTTCGATCTTCTTCTTCAGCTCATCGAACTCGGACTTCTCGCCGCGCCCAAGTTCCTTCTGAATCGCCTTGATCTTCTCGTTCAGGTAGTACTCTTTTTGCGCCTTCTCCATCTGCCGCTTCACGCGCGACTGGATGGTGCGGTCCATATTCAGCTTTTCGATCGCCACATCCAGCACATCGCCCACGCGCGCCAGCCGCGTCTCCGGATCGAACACATCCAGCAGCTGCTGCTTCTCGTCGATACCCAGTTGCAGATTCGCCGCGATGGTATCCGCCAGCTTGGCCGGCTCGTCCATGCGGACGCTGGCGGCCATCGTCTCGTGGTTCAGCGACTGCTGCAGCTTCACGTACTGCTCGAACAGGCTAGTGCACGCGCTGCATCAACTGCTCCACCTGCGGTGTCATCTCCAGCTGGGTCTTGCCAGTGCGCACGGTCGCGACGAAGAACCCATCGTCGTCGTTCACTTCGATCGAGCGCGCCCGCTCCACACCTTCGACCAGCACCTTGATGTTGCCGTCGGGCATGCGCACGCTCTGCACAATGTTCCCGATCGTGCCGGTCTCGTAGATGTCGTCCGCGCTCGGCTCATCGACCGAGGCGTCATGCTGGGTCGCGAGAAAAATCTTCCGGTCGCCGGTCAGCGCCTCTTCCAGTGCGCGCACACTGGACTCGCGCCCCACCACGAACGGCGTCATCATATGGGGAAAGATGACCATGTCGCGGATCGGCATCATCGGCAGCTTCCGGACTTCGCCGGTCAAAACAGTCTTGGTTTGATTTGCCATCATTCTCCCCATTAGACGTGCAAAGTGCTGCGTAGGGTGCAACCTGCGGTTAACACTTCCAGTGATTGTAATGCCTTCAGCCCGAACCGCAAATGCCCACTTTTGTGTCGATGGCAAGAAATAGCTGTCCGAGGCCGTGTTCTTCAACACCAGCCTATGGATCAGCGCGTCTAAATCCGCGCGCGCACGACTATTTTGCTGATTTGGTCAACAGGGGCAATTACTACAGTAACGAAGGCTCTACCCGGCCTTCTCCAGCAGCATCGGCAGCGTCAGACTGTGCTTCTTCACCATCTCCGCCGTGATCGTCAGTTCGTTGACCTTCTTGTTCCCGGGCACGTAGTACATCAGGTCCAGCATCAGCTCTTCCAGGATCATGCGCAACCCGCGTGCGCCAACTTTGCGCTGCAGCGCCTCGCGGGCAATCTCCTTGGCCGCATCGTCGGAGAAAGTCACCTTCACGTTCTCGTAGTCGAACAGCTTCGCATACTGCTTCAGAATCGCATTGCGCGGCTTGGTCAGAATCTCGATCAGCGCCGCCTCATCCAACTCATCCAGAATGCCCAGCACCGGCAGCCGGCCAACAAACTCCGGAATCAAGCCATACTTCAGCAGGTCCTGAGGCTCGGCCTGGCGCAGCAGTTCCGTGTCGCGCTGAGCCCGGATCGGCGTTACTTCGCCTTCCTTCACATCCGTGTCGGCAATCGCGCGGAAGCCCAGCGCCTTCTTGCCTACGCGCCGGCCAATCACCTTCTCCAGCCCGACAAACGCTCCGCCGCAGATGAACAGGATATTGGTCGTATCGACCGCCGTGAACTCCTGGTGCGGATGCTTGCGCCCGCCTTGCGGCGGCACATTCGCAACCGTGCCTTCCAGAATCTTCAGCAGCGCCTGCTGCACGCCCTCGCCCGAAACGTCGCGCGTAATCGAAGGATTCTCGTCCTTGCGCCCGATCTTGTCGATCTCGTCGATATAGATGATGCCGCTCTGCGCGCGCGTCACATCGCCTTCCGCGGCCTGCAGCAGCTTCAGGATGATGTTCTCGACATCCTCGCCCACATACCCGGCCTCGGTCAGCGTGGTCGCATCCACAATCGCGAACGGCACATCCAGCATCTTCGCCAGCGTCTGCGCCAGCAGCGTCTTGCCTGAACCCGTCGGCCCCACCAGCAGAATATTCGACTTCGCCAGCTCCACATCGTTGCCGCGCGTCTTGTTCATCTGGATGCGCTTGTAGTGGTTGTAGACCGCGACCGCCAGCTTCTTCTTCGTCTGGTCCTGCCCGATCACATACTCATCCAGAAACGCCTTGACCTCTTGCGGCTTCGGCAGCTGCGCAGGCGCTACACCCGGCAGAACCTCGCTGCGGTCATCCTCGAGGATCGAGTTGCACACCCCAACGCACTCATCGCAGATATAGGCCCGGGGATAATCGGATGGCGAAGAGATGAGCTTTGCCACCGCGTCTTGCGACTTGTGACAAAACGAGCAGCGAAGCGATTCGTCTGAACCGCGGGATGTTTTCATAAATGCGACAACTCCTGGAGGCGGACCGGTCGTACTGGGAACAACCTTAAGTCTACACCCGAACCCGCCTTCGAAGCCACGTGACGGAAGTCACCGGAATGCCTCTTTCCGGTTACACCGGATATCTCGTTACTACACGTATCAAGAACGACAAACCCCGGCCATCGAAGCCGGGGTTTGAAGTTCGCAAACTACTGACTCTATGTGCGCGGACGGTCGATGATGTCGTCGATGATGCCGTACTCCTTCGACTGCTCCGCCGTCATGATGAAGTCGCGCTCCACGTCCCGCTCGATCCGGTCCAGCGACTGGCCGGTTGATTTGCTCATCAGCTTGTTCGTGATTTCGCGAATGCGCAGAATCTCGCGTGCATGGATGTCGATGTCGGTCGCCTGTCCGCTCAGCCCGCCCATCGACGGCTGATGGATCAGGATGCGCGCGTTCGGCAGCGCGAACCGCTTGCCCTTCTTGCCCGCCATCAGCAGAAACGCGCCCATCGACGCCGCCTGCCCGATGCAGAACGTCACCACATCGTTCTTGATGTACTGCATCGTGTCGTAGATCGCCAGACCCGCCGTAATCGATCCGCCCGGCGAGTTGATGTAGAGCTGAATGTCCTTCTCCGGGTCCTCGCCGCTCAGAAACAGCATCTGCGCGATGATCACATTCGCGATGTTGTCATCGATCGGCGTGCCCAGAAAAATGATGTTGTCCCGCAGCAGACGGCTGTAGATGTCGTAGGCGCGTTCGCCCCGGCTCGTCTGCTCGATCACCATCGGTACCAAACCCATTGTGCGCTCCCTCTTACTTGCTGTTGTCTCTCTTGTTTGTCATTCCCGAAGGGAATCTGCTTTGTTTTCGTTCTCTACGATGCCAGCTTCTCGTAGAGCACGCTGCTCGTCTTCTCGCGCCGCAACTCTTCGCGCAACCGGTCCAGTCCACCGTCCTCTTGACAGCCGCTCACGCAGTGTCTCGTACGGCTCGCGCGTCTGGATCGAAAGCATCATCACCTCGCGGTCCAGTTCCTCATCGCTCACCTCTACCTTCTCCGCCTCGGCGATCCGGTCAACCACCAGCGATGCGCGGCACTTCGCGCTCCGCCTCGTCGCGCTGCGCCGCGCGCAGTCGCGCGAAGTCCAGCTTGCGCATGTCCTCGGCCTTCATGCCCTGCTGCGCCAGCGCCCGCAGGCCGCGTTCCAGCCGGGCATCCACGCGCTGCTGCACAAACGACTCGGGAACAGGGAACTGGTACCGCCCGATCAACTCATCGAGCATCTTGTTCTTCGCGCCGGATCTCAAGCGCATCTTTCTTCCGCCGGCTCGCATGCTCGCGCAGCTGGGTCTCGAACTCTTCCCAGCGTCTCGTTGCCGCCAAGCTGCTTCGCCAACTCCGCATCGCGCTCCGGATAGGTCTTCTTCTTGATCGCCTTCACGGTCACGTCATAAGCCACGGTCTGTCCCGCCAGCCTGCGCTCGCCGAAGTCCGCCGGATACACCACCTCAAACGTCAGCTCCTGCCCGACCTTGGCGCCGCGCAGTGCATCGTTGAAGGCTGGCAGCGTATTCTTGCCGCCGATCTCGATCAGCACATCCTCGCCCGTGATCAGGCGCCGCAGGCGGCTCCACTGACGTCACACCTTCCTCGGTCACCGTCTGCGCCAGCGGCTTGATCTCGCCGCTGAACTGGATCTCCGCCCAATCGCCTTCGACCAGCGCGCGGTCCTCTTCCACCGGCTCAACCGTCGCATGGCTCTCCAGCATGCGGCTCAGCTCCGACTCGAACTCCTCATCGGTCAGCTCGACCTTCGGCTTCTCCACGCGCACCGTGTCGTAGCCCGTAATGTCGAACTCCGGCAGCACCTCAAACGCCGCCTTGAAGCGCAGCGGCTCGCCATCGTTCAGCTGCAGATCCAGCAACTGCGGCTCCGACACCGGCTGCAGCTTCCGCTCATCGATCGCCTTCCGGAAGCGCTCCGACACCAGCGCTTCCAGCACCTCCTGGCGCAGTTCCTTCGCAAACTTCGACCGAATCAGCGACTCCGGCACCTTGCCCGCGCGGAAACCCGGGAATGCGCGCCAGCTTCTGGTAGCGCTTCGATCACCGTCTTGTAGGTCTTCGATACCTCGTCCGCCGGGACCTCGACCTCAACCTCCCGCATCAGTTGCGGGTTCAGCGTCGGTCCATGCTGATGATCGTGATGTTCGTGGTCGTGGCCTTCATGGCTATGCTCGTGGCTGTGTTCGTGCTCGGCCAGCCCTGCGTCCGACTGCTCGTCTGCAGTCTCGTTCGCTAATGTCTCGTTTGTTTCTGTCATTTCAGTGGGGTTCAAAATCAATGCCTTCCAGAGGTGCCCGTAAATAGGCCGCGCCGCGCCGCACCTTGGCGCCGAGCGCGACCGACGCCTCATATCCACTCTACGAGTCTTGCTTGTGAAGGGTCAAACGCGCGCCTCGCTGTTTTCGCCGAGCCCGGTTCAGTTTTCAGAACACAGGTGTTCCGCCCCCGACCGCATACAGCTCCAGCCGCACCTTCCACTCAGTCGACTGTCCCGGCTGCAGCACGACCATTCCGGTATCAGGTTCCTTATCCCACTCCCGCCCAAACGGGTCGGGGTAGTTGTAATTCGGCTCAATCGAGACGTAGTCGCCGTTCGCTGGCGCAACCACCCGTATCGACTTAATCGTCGGGCTCAATGCCGTTAGCCGCAGTCCGTAACCGCTTCCGGGATCGCTCAACTCTACCGCCGGTCCATTGTCCAGCAGGTTTTGATGTAGCGAAACAAAGGCATCGTCCAGGCTCATCGATCCCAGCCTTGTGCCGCCCGGCATAGAGAAGTCGTAGGGAGTTCCCGCCACCGGAATCAGTGCCCCCGTCGGCTGTCCCTTTGCCTTGTCGCGCACCTCCGCCCGCATCGAGCCCGGAATTCGAAGGTGCAACTGCGCCCGATCTCCCCCGAAGATTGCAAACCGCGGATGCCACCCAATGCCGATCGGTTCCGCCGCATCGCCAACGTTGGTCGCCACCACGGTCAACTCGATCGACCGGCTGCTCAGCAGCGCGGAGATAGTGACATCCGTCTTCGAAGGCCAGCGCCCGCCATAGTCTCCCGCATGAAATACCGCCTGCGCCCTGCCTCCATCGGGCAACGTCTCCGAAGTCGCCGGATCCGCCGGCGCGGCCAGCATCAGCCCATTCCTGGCCTGTGTGCCGCTACCGCTCGGCAACGTCAGCGTATTTCCCTCCCAGACAGCGGTTGTCTGCCCAGGGCTTGCCGGAGCACCCCAGATCGCGTCCGCCCATGGCGACTCGAAAGGCACCCCCCATGGCCATGCTGGCCTGTCCGTTCTCGTCAGCGCCGCGGCCTGTCATCGCGGCCGCCGCGCCTTCAATCGACGGCGACGCCAGCAGATTCACCTCACCCTTGCCGGGAATATAAGCCGTGATCTGCAGCACATTCATCCCGCGTCCAGGTAGAAGAGTCGCCGACAGAAACTCCGGAATTGTGTCGCCCATCTGTCGTGTTCGCACCAGCTCAATCGCCTCCTGGCCGCCAGGTCGCGGCACAGGAGCGTCCTGCCGTTCGGTGTCAATATTCGCTTTTAGCTTCAACTGGTGGTATTTCCCCAGCATGTGCGCCCGGTAGGCAGTCCCCAGCCCCGCCAGCACGCACGCCAGAATCAACACCGTCACCAGGCCGGATCGCATCAGGTGCTTGCGCCAAACCGTCTCATACAGCGACGCGAACCACTTCTTCACCATCGTCGTGTACATCCCGCCAATCTGCCGATCGTCCAAATCTCCCGCCCGTCTCGCTTCCACTTACTCGGATGTATTCTATCTATGCGGCGGACATATTGAACCCTTTCCTTGTCCCGGCGTCCTCGTCCCCTAAACCTTTGCCTAAGACTTTGACTCAGCTTCCAACGCCCCCTCCTGACCTGGACCGCATTCGCGAATCGATCGTCGCCTGCGAACTGTGCCCGCGTCTGCGCGAGTACTGTACCCGCATCGGCGAGACCCGCCGCCGCGCCTACCAGGACCACGAGTACTGGTCCCGCCCCGTTCCCGGCTTCGGCGATCCGCGCGCCCGCATCCTCATCTGCGGCCTCGCCCCCGGAGCCCACGGCGCAAACCGCACCGGTCGCCCTTTCACCGGCGACGGCTCCGGCGACTTCATGTATCCGGTCCTCCACGAGCTCGGCCTCGCCAGCAAACCCCGCGCTGTCTCCCGCGACGACGGCCTCCGCCTGCGCCACGCATGGATCGCCTCCGTAGTCCGCTGCGCTCCGCCTGGCGACAAGCCCACTCCCCAGGAGATCCGCAACTGCGCGGTTCATCTCGCCGCAGAGATCGGCGCACTTCCCCGCGATGCGCGTCGTAGTCTGCCTCGGCAAGATCGCCTGGGACGGATTCCTCGCCCACCTGTTGCTCACCGGCGTCATCGCCCGCCGCTCCGACTACACTTTCTCCCATGGCAGCCGAGTATCTCCTGCCCAACGGCCTTCACCTGCTCGGCAGCTACCACCCATCGCTGCGCAACACCAACACCGGCCGCCTGAACCGCACCATGTTCGCGCGCGTCTTCGTCCGGGCAAGGGAACTCGCTGGTCTCCGATAAATCGCCAATACATGCGCTTTCACGCAACCTATGAGCGTATCGTGGAGTCTAATCTGCAAGCGGTGACAATTCGCCTGCGAAGGAGACAGTATGAGTGCAAAGAATGTCTGGATAGCCTTTGGATTGGGCGTGTCGGCAGGAGCCGCCGTCGCTCTCCTCTACGCTCCTCAACCCGGTGTCAAAACCCGACGCCAGCTAAAGAAAAATATCGAAGACGGAGTCGACTATCTCGAGGACGCAGCAGCGTACCTCAAGGAGCAGGCCGAGTACCTCAGCAAAGCAAGCGGAGAAGACCATCAAGCGCACCAAGGGCCAGGTCGACGATGCCGTCGACAAAGCGTCCGGCGCGGTCGCGGGCGCAGTGAAGAGTGTCCAGTCGTTGATGTAGGTCCACTCCCGAGTTTAGCAAATGCCAAAGAACGCCTCGGAGCGATCCGAGGCGTTTCTGCATGCATCGAGTCTCAGCTCTATTCCGGCGGCCCCACCGTCACCACAAAATAAGCCAGCTCCGTATCGCTCTTGTTTGCGATCCAGTGCTCATCGCCCGCGCAGCACAGCCCCACATCGCCGGCCTCCATCGTGTGCTCCGTGCCATTCAGGTAGAGCGTCCCCGTGCCTCGCTGCACCAGCCATATCTCGCTGTGCTTGTGCGTGCCCACCGCCTCATGCGGAGCGCCCGGCGCCTGCACCGACTCATGCATCTCCAGCCGAATCGTGCCCGCCGCCAAGCATCCCCGCCAGAAACTGGTGCGACTCATGGCCGCCCACCATCCCCTTGCCCGGCTGCGGCTTGAACACACCCGAAGCCAACTCCTTCATCGGCCGCGGCGCTGCGCCCGCCGCCTGCCCAGCCGCCGCAGCGCCAGTCTGACCCTCAGCGCTCGTACTCGCCAAAGTCGCCCAGCACCGCCGCCAGCATCCCCGCAAAATCCCTGCGATCCATAGCTTCACCTCCGAAAACACCTTACACGACTCAGGAACGAATGTGTATCATCCGCAAGCCCGCAACTAACACCGGTTTTGAAATTGCCCCTTATCCTCACAACAGATGCCCCGGCATCATCACCGGGGCACTTGCTTTTCAACTGACAACCTGCAACCTGCAACTGACAACTCGCTAGACCGCAGTCAGAGCCAGTCCGCCAACCTTCTCGTCGCCGTCCGCACCGTCCGCAGAAATCGACCGGTAGAACAGCTGGTTGTTCTCCATGTACACCTCAAGGAACGCCGGCCGCTGCACGATTCCGCCCGCGATCAGCGCCTCCGACAGCGGATCTTCGATGAACCGCTGCAGCGCGCGCCGCAGAGGCCGCGCCCCGTAGCTCCGGTCCGACGACCGTCTTCTCCAGGATCCACTGCTTCGCATCGTCGGTCACCGAAATCGTGATCGCCTTGTGCACCAGGTTGGCGTTCAACTGCTGCACCAGCAGCTCCAGAATCTGCATCAGGTCCGAGTTCGACAGCGACGTGAAGATGATGATCTCGTCCAGGCGGTTCAGGAACTCCGGATTGAAGGTGCGCTTCACCTCGCCCTTCACCAGCTCCTCCATCTTGTCCAGCACCATGTCTTCCTTGCTCGCTCTGGAAGCCCAGCCCCTGCCGCTTCTGCAGGTGCTTCGCGCCAATGTTCGAGGTCATGATGATGATCGTGTTCTTGAAGTCGACCGTGTTGCCCAGCCCATCCGTCAACTGCCCGTCTTCAAACACCTGCAGCAGCAGGTTGAAGACATCCGGATGCGCCTTCTCGATCTCGTCCAGCAGCACCACGCGAGTACGGCGACCGCTTCACGCGCTCCGTCAAGCTGACCGCCCTCCTCGTAGCCCACATATCCCGGAGGCGAACCGATCAGCTTGCTCACGGAATGCTTCTCCATGAACTCCGACATATCGAACCGGATCAGCGCCTTCTCCGATGCCGAACAGGAACTGCGCCAGCGTGCGCGCCATCTCCGTCTTGCCCACGCCCGTCGGCCCAAGGAACAGGAAGCTTCCGATCGGCCGCGCCGGATTCTTCAACCCAGCCCGCGACCGCCGAATCGCCCGCGCCAGCGCCGAGATCGCCTTGTCCTGCGAGATCACGCGCTTGTGCAGCTCTTCCTCCACGCGCAGCAGCTGCTGCGTCTCTTCTTCCTTGATCGACGTAATCGGCACGCCCGTCCAGCGGCTCACCACATCCTCGATGTCCTCGCGCGTCACAATGCCCGCCGACGAATCATCCAGGTGATACTTGTCCCGCAGCGCCCGCAGATTCTCCCGCTCCTTGCGCTCCTCGTCCGAGTAGAACCGCGCCTTCTCGAACTCGTGATTCGCAATCGCGTTCTCCATGCGGTGCACGATGAACTTGATCCGCTTCTGCACCTCGGTCAGCTCTTCGGGCAGGGAAGTCTGCCGCAGCTTCACCCGCGCCCCCGCCTCGTCGATCAGATCGATCGCCTTGTCCGGCAGGAACCGGTCCGGAATATACCGGCTCGAATGCGACACCGAGAAAGTAATCGCATCGTCGGTGTAGCAGACCGCATGAAACTTCTCGTACTTGTCCTTGATCCCCATGATGATCTTGATCGCATCCTCTTCGTTCGGCGGAGGCACCTTCACCGCCTGGAATCGCCGCTCCAGCGACCGGTCCTTCTCAATCGACTTGCGATACTCCGCCGGAGTCGTCGCGCCAATGCACTGAATCTCGCCGCGGCTCAGCGCCGGCTTCAGAATATTCGCCGCATCCAGCGAACCCTCCGCCGACCCCGCACCCACCAGCGTATGCAGCTCATCGATGAACACGATGGAGTTCTGATTCTCCATCAGCTCCTTCATGATCGTCTTCAGCCGCTCTTCAAACTGCCCGCGATACTTCGTCCCCGCCACAATCAGCGAAAGATCCAGCGCCAGCACGCGCTTGTCCGCAAGGAAACTCGGCACCTCGCCATCCGCAATCTTCTGCGCCAGCCCTTCAACAATCGCCGTCTTGCCCACGCCCGGCTCGCCGATCAGCACCGGATTATTCTTCGTCCGCCGGCACAGAATCTGGATCACGCGCTCCACCTCGTCATCGCGCCCCACCAGCGGATCAAGCTGCTGGTCCATCGCCGATCTGCGTCAGGTCGCGCGAAAACTCCGCCAGCATGCTCTGCTCGCCGCGCTGCCCCTTGCTGCTCTGCGGCTGCAGGAGCCTTCTCCTGCGTCGTCCGCTGCAACTCTTCGCGAATCGCCGGCAGCCGCAGCCCGCGCTCCTGTCAGAATCTCCGCCGCAAAGCACTTCTCCTCGCGCAGCAATCCCAGCAGCAGATGTTCCGTCCCGATATGTTTGTGCGAAAGCCGCTCGGCCTCTTCCGCCGCATAGGCCAGCACCCGCTTGCACTCGTTCGAGAGCGGCAGATCGACCGAAGTCGACACCTTCTCCCGAATCGTCGTATGCCCTTCAATCTGTTTGCGTATCGATTCCACCGACGCGTGCGACCGCAAAAAGCGGTTCGTCAGTGCCTTGTCCTCCCGCAACAACCCGAGCAGCAGGTGCTCGGTCTCGATGTAAGGCGACCCAAACTGACTGGCCTCGTAGCGCGCAAAGAAAATCACCCGCCGCGCCTTCTCCGTATAGCGTTCGAACATGTTCCCCCTTCAAGCCGGCCACTGCACCCAGCCCGAAGGCCGACACAGCACCATTCGTCCAGCCCGTCCCTGCGCCAATCGCTCGCCGAACCCTTCAGAGACGTCACCGGGCATCTGCTCCCCGGAGTACAAAACACCCATTCCACTCCTAACAGTGTAGACGCTGCAGTCAAATATTCCGAAATCACTCGAAAGTTTTGACTAACTTAACACTCTTTATTAGATGCCGTCTGTGCAAAACTCGCACCAAACTTGGTGCACTCGCTCCAACCCGCGTATACCCCATGTTCGGCAAAAGTATGATCCGAAATCCAGTGGCGGTTATGCGCGCATCTGCTTACTGAGACCTGGCATCCACCAGCCGCCCATCCCGCAGCCGCAGCACCCGGTCGCACCGCACCGCAAACTCCAAGATTATGCGTCACCAAAACACTCGTAAGCCCATGTCGCCGCATGCAGCTGCTGAATCAGCCCAAACACCGCCTCCGCCGTCTTCCCATCCAGATCGCCCGTAGGCTCATCCGCCAGCAGCAACTTCGGCTCCGTCACCAGCGCCCGCGCCAGGCTCACCCGCTGCTGCTCGCCCGCCGCTCAACTCGCCCGACCGGTGCTCCGCCCGCGTCCGCCAACCCCACCTCGCCCAGCCACACCCGCGCCTTCTCCAGCGCCGCCGCCCGCCGCATCCCCCGCGCCAGCAGCGGCATCGCCACATTCTCCAGCGCCGTAAACTCCGGCAGCAGATAGTGAAACTGCCACACATACCCCACATCCCGATTGCGAAACTCCGCCGCCTGCCGCGCAGTCAACCCACTCAACCGCGTCTCGCCCACCCACACCTCTCCCGCCGTCGGCCGTATCCAGCGCCGCCAGCAGATGCAGCAGCGAACTCTTCCCCGACCCGCTCTCCCCCACAATCGCGACCATCTCTCCCGCACGCCACCCAAAATCCAGCCCGCGAAACAGCTCCACCTCGCCCCGCGCCCCATCCCCACCCGCACGTCCGTCCCCGCCACCGCCGGATAGATCTTCGTCAACCCCACCGCCCGCAGCATCACCGCATCGCTCGCCGTCACCATCGGCAATCGGCTCCAGTCCTCGACGGCCTCATTCCGTCCGAAGCAGTGCGGACATTGCCCTCGTCGACTTTCGCTCGTCCACTCAACTTCAGCCACCGCCCCCGCATGCCCCGGAAAATCCCCCAGCGCAATCGCAATCCGGTTCCACGCATTGATCGTCGTAATCACCAGCGTCAGATTCACCGTCTCCACCTCGCTGAAGTGCTCCCGCACCTCGCTCATACACCGCATCCGGAGCATGCCCATCCTGAATATTCGTCACCGCCTCCGCCCACGCCAGCGCCGCCCGCTCCCGCTGCGTATACGCACTCGAACTCCGCCAATCCGCCACCCCCGCAATCCGCTCCTCCGGCTCATGCAGCTTCTTCAACTCCGCCGTATGCATCTGAATGCAGTACTCGCACCCATTCATCAGCGAAACCCGCAGCCGCACCAACTCCAGCAGCAAGGCTCCAGCCCCGTCCCGGTATTCAGGTAATGCTCCAGCGCCCGCATCTTCGCCATCCCTCCGGCGCCACCTTATAATTCAATCGAGCCGCCATACTCTCAACCTCTGACTCGATGCTCTCACTCATACCGCAGCGCCTCCGCCGGCAGCACCTTCGCCGCGCTCGCACTCGGATACAGCGTAGCAATCAAACTCACCCCAAACACACCGCCGCCACAATCACCGCATCCACACCCGCGGCGCAAACGGCAGATAATCAATCGAATACACCGCCGCATCCAGCTGAATAAACCGGTAATGCCCACCCACCCAACTCAGCCCATATCCCACAATCAGCCCCAGCACCGTCCCAATCACCGAGATCAGCAGCCCCTGCAGCAGAAAAATCCTCCGCACCTGCGCCTCGCTCACGCCAAAGCTCATCAGCACCGCGATATCCCGCGTCTTCTCCATCACCATCATGGTCAGCGCAATCAGAATATTCAGCGCCGCCACGCACACAATCAGCGCCAGCACGATGAACGTCACAATCTGCTCCAGCCTCAGCGCGCGAAACAGCTCGCGGTTCTGCTCCATCCAGTTCGTCGTCTGAAAACCCTGCCCCGCGGCCTCCTCAATCTCGCGCCCCACCTCGGCCGCCTGATACATATCGTCCACCTTGAAGCTGATCGACCGAGATCAAATCCGGCTCCGAGAACAGCCTCTGCGCATCCGCCAGCCGGATAAACGCATAGCTCGAGTCGTACTGATAGAACCCCGACTTGAAAATCCCCGCCACCTGATACCGCTGATACCGCGGCACCAGCCCCAGCGGCGTCAACTCCCCCTGCGGACTCGTCACCAGCACCGTATCCCCCACCTCAGCCCCAATCGTCTCCGCCAAATCCTGCCCAATCACAATCGGCGGCAATCGCCTGAGCAGCCGCGGTGCTCCCACAGAACCGGGTGCCCCATCCGTCACGGCTCCACCGTCATGGGTGGGGTTCGACCGGCTCCAACGCCGCCGCCGACTCCCTCCTTCACATTCTGCAACAATATCCGAAACCGTCCTCTCATCCGCCGGAATCACCCCCTTAATCAGCGCGCCCCCGCTCCGCGCCCCGCGCGAGATCAGCACCTGCCTCATACAACCCCGGAGCCGCCGCCGTCACATGCGGCAGCGCCCGCAGCCGCGCCAGCAGAGGCCGCCAGTCCCGGATCCCATCGCCCGCCACCCGCATCAGCATCACATGCGCGGTCGACCCCACCAGCTTCTCCTGCAGATCCCGCCGCATCCCATTCGTAATCGCCAGCGCAATAATCAGCGAAGCCACGCCCGCCGCCACGCCGATCACGCAGATCAGCGTAATCACGCCCACCACCGCCTGCCGCCGCTTCGCCCGCAGATACCGCGCCGCAATAAACAACTCAAATCGCATCGAGTCTAGCTTACTATCCGTAGCGCATTCGCCGGTCACTCGAACTGCAGCCATCACCGTTCGGCAGATTCCAGTGACTGCGCCACCGCACGACCATCCGCAGACGTCAAAGCAAGCCATATCGCCCGCCAGCGCCATCCGCCACATCCATCCTGGCAGATCATTGCCATCCTTGCAGTCCGACTCAACGCACCACCACAATCGCCCCCGCCAGCGCCGCCGCGGCATACACATCTTCCTTCAACACTCCGGGCACCTGGGTCAGCAGCACGTCCCGAATCGTCCCTCCGCCCACCCCGGTCACCGCGCCCATCAACACCGCAAGCAGCGGATTGATCCCAAACTCAATCGCCTTGCCTGCGCCTGCAACCGCGCACAGCGACAGCCCCGCCGCATCCAGCGTGATCATCAACCCCGTCGGCACCCTCTGAAAAAACTGATAGAAGAAGAACACCGCTCCGCCGCCCAGAAACGCCGTCGCCGCATATCGCCAGTCGCGCACGCTATTCGGCGGTATCGCCCCAATCAACACATCGCGGATCAAGCCTCCACCCAGCGCCGTCGCAAACGCCACCACCATCAATCCAAGCACATCAAGCTCTGCCCGAATGCCCGCCATCGCGCCCTCGATCGCGAACACCAGCACGCTGCCCAGATCAACCACCAGCAGCGCGAGCAGCCCTGTCCTTTTCTTCAATTGCCGGTCGTCCTCACTCACCGCACCACCGCCTTCACCGTCGCCACATTCTCGTACCGGTCATAAACCCGCACCGCAATCACATGCTCCGCCGGGCTCACCACTCCCGCCGCAGCCTCGCCTGTCACGGCAGGCACGTCAGCCGTAAAGTCGTACCGCTCCTCCAGCGAGTCCGACACCCTGCCCCACCGGCTCCAGATACTGCCACGGCCCCGCATCCACCGAGTACTCCGCATGCGCAATCGGCGAAGTCGCATCCTTCGCGCTGAACGTCGCATGAATCTTCGCTGGCGTTCCCGCAACCAGCGTCGCCGTCAGCACTCCCGGCACCGGCGGAGTCGTATCCACCACAAACTCCTCGCTCACCCGCTCACCCGTCAGCGCCTCCGCGTCCGTATGGTCCGGAGCATCGCTCGCCACCACCTTCACCTCGTAACTCCCATCCGGCAGCAGCGACGCATCGAAGCTCAAGAACTTCTCGCTGATCTTGTCCTTCAGCAGCCGCCAGTTCTTCTCGCCCACCCCGCGATACCACACCGCAAACATCATGTCATCGCCATTGTCGTCATGCGCCACCCACCGCACCGTCACCGCCGTCTTGTCCTTCTGCGCCGTCAGCGGCTGCGTGTTCGCGTCCTGCATAAACAGCGGCATACTCGCGCTCGTCGCAGCAGGAAAGCTCACCTGCACCGTACTGATTCGGCGGCTGCGCGGATTCGCCGCCACCCGCGCTCCCGGCTGCACCACCACATCGTCCACCACCGGCGCCAGGTTCTTCTGCAGATAATTCAGCCCCACCGAATCCAGCGTCCCGCCCGCCTCGCAGCACCGCCTTCCACTGCGCAAACCGCCCGCCCGGCACCGTCACCGCCCCGTCCGCGCCACCGGAGCCCACTCGCTCCATCCCATCAGCGGACTCTCCACATTCCCGCTCCGCACAAACAGATCGAACCCGCTCGCCGCCTCCGGCTGCAACTCCACCCGCCCCCACTGCGAGAACGCCCTGCGCATCGAACACCTCGCTCGTATACGTCGCATTCGCCGCCGCCTTATCCTCCAGCCGAAACACCTTCCCGCTGTTGCTCGTCGCCACCAGCAGCCCGCCCGGCACCGCCGCAAACGCCATCCCCTGCGCAGCCTCCAGATGCGCCACATCCGTAAACTGCCCCGCCACCGCCGTATCCACGCGATACACCCGCCCGCGATTTCCCGTCGCCGCCAGCAAACTCCCATTCGTGAAACGCCAGCGCATACACCACGTCATCCTTCAGCGTCAGCAGCTTCGCCGGAGCTCCCATCCGCCGCAATCCTGTAAATCTCCGACCCATCCGGAATCAGCGTATTCGCCGCCGCCGCGTTCGCCGACCCCGGCTGCGAAAACGTAATCGTCACCCCCACCGCTGCCCGTCACCGGCAACGGCGGCAGCCCCGGACTAGCTGTCCCGGCGCGTCTGCGTCCCCACACCCGCCGCATACACATTCCCCGCCGCATCCATCGCCAGCGCCGTAATCTCCCGCTTCGCCGCCGAATAAACCGCAAACGGCTTCGCCCCCGCCGTCCGCGTATCGAACTTGTAGATCACGCCCGCCGCCATCGCTCCCCGCCCACAAGCGTCCCATCCGGCCCCATCAGCAGACAGCGAATATGCTGATCCGCCGTCTTGAACAGCAACCTCCGCCTTGCCCCCGCCCGCAGGCACCCGATACACCACCGCCGGCGCACCCGCCGCCACATAAAGCTCGCCACCCTTGCCCAGCCTGCACCACATCCCAGAGATACTTCGGCTTCTCCTCCGTCTGCGCCGGATCGAACACCACCGCCGCATCCACTCGCCGCCGTCGCGCCCCCGGAAGCCGATACACCTTCCCATCCGGCGAAGTCGCCACATACACGCTCCCATCCGCGCCCACCCGCAGCGCCTGCACCCCCAGCTCCTTGCCCTCAAAGACCTTCGTAGCCTTACCATCCGGCGCCACCCGCATCACCACCGCGCCGCCCGCCGCCGTCCCGCCCATCCCCACATAGGCGTTGCCCGCCGCATCGCTCGCCACCGACCACACATAATTCCCGCCGGTCGCGTAGAGCAGGGAAGTCGCCGGCCCCGCCTCCAGCCGCCCATCGCTGCGGATCGCCACCCCATCCGTCGTCCCGCGTTCCATCTCGTCGTACGCGACAACCGTCCACAGCTTCGTCCCCTGCGCCGCTCGCCACCCCCGGCAGCACCGCAGAACCACCCCACTCACCACCACAACCAGCGCAACAACCCGAGTCGCATCATCCTCCCCAAAGTCTACTGCCTCACGCAAACGAAAAGAGGCGGAGCCAAAGCCCCGCCCCTGCACTTCGATCCGCTCGATCATCTGACAACCGTGCGAACCCGCTACGCGTGACAACTGCGCTAGTTCGCCAGCACCGCCCGATACCGCACCTTGCTCTTCTTCACCTTCGCAATCGCGTCATTCGCCTTCGCCATCGCAAACCGCTCCGTAATCGCCTTCACTCCATGCCGCGCCGCCACATCCAGCATCTCGTGCAGGTCCCGCGGGCTCCCGATCGGACTTCCCGAAACCGCCTTCTGCCCGCAGATCAGCGGAAACGCCTGCAGCGACATCGGCGAAGGCGGCACGCCCACGATGCACAGCGTTCCCTTCGGCCGCAGGCTGTTCACCATACGCCTGCCAGTCCTGGTCCGCGCTCACCGTCGACAGCAGAAAATCGAACGACCCCGCCACCTTCTTCAGCTCGCGCCGTATCCCGCGTATTCACAAAGTGGTGCGCGCCCAGCTCCAGCGCCTCGGCCTCTTTGTCCTTCGAGGTCGAAAACGCCGTCACCTCCGCGCCAAACGCCTTCGCAAACTGCAATCCCAGATGCCCCAGCCCGCCAATCCCGATCACCCCCACGCGCGACGATGGCCGCACCCCATGGTTCCGCAGCGGGCTATACACCGTAATTCCCCCGCACAGCAGCGGAGCCGCATTCTCGCTCTCCAGCGCCTCCGGCACCGGAATCGCAAACCGCGAGTTCACCCGCACCGTGTCCGCATATCCGCCATTCCGCCCCACGCAGGTCGGCTGCGCCTTCGCGCACAGATGTTCGTCGCCCTGCCTGCACCACTCGCAGATCCCGCAGCTATCCGCCTGCCATCCAATCCCCACCCGCTCGCCCACCTTGCGGTCCTTCACATCGCTCGCCCACCGCCGACACCGTCCCCACAATCTCGTGTCCGGGAATAAACGGATACTTGCTCATCCCCCAGTCGTTATCGATCAGGTGAATGTCGGTGTGGCACACTCCGCAGTGCGAAATCTTTACCTCGACCTCATTGGCCTGCAACTGCGCCCGGATCATACTTGTACGGCACCAACTGTGCACCGGCCGCGTGCACCGCCAGGCCATGAATCTCACTCATTCGAATCTGGCCGTCTTCGTGCTCTCTCTGCATCTCTGCTACAACACCTTCAAGCGTACAGCATCACCTCTGATGCTACATCAGCCGGGCCCAAGCACTCATCGGATTCCAGCTCAGCCTACCGAACTTCACAGCTTCAACACCTGCGACCCGGTCACCGCATATCCAGTCTCCATCGACCCCGCTTCCACCACGCTCTCCCCCGTCAACTGCATCTTCTGCGCGTCCTTCAACGGCTCCAGCACATTCGCCATCGAAAGCGGCACCCCCGGCAGCGCCTGCGCATCCAGCACCGCCTGCGCCGCATGGTCCAGCAGCGTCACATAGATCCGGTCGTTCGCATGCATCCGGTTCATCTGCGCCACCGCATCCGCCAGCGCCATCGGGTGCTGCCCCGCCCAGCCCGGCCCCCGCAGGCGTCGTCAGCCGATCCACCGTCGCCCCATCGCTCACCACCACCCGCATCGGCCCGGGCGTCAAGCTGTCCGGCAGCTTCACCTTCACCCGCACCACCCGCGCCTCCGCCTGGTATGGATGCAGCGTAGCCTCAACCTCCATCGTCTCGCCCGCATGCGCCTCGGTCCGGCTCAGCCGCGCCGCCTCCAGCACCGCCGTCCGCCGCTCCGGAATCTGCCTCCATCTTCAGGTGCAGCCCCGTCACCTCGGGCTGCTCCAGCGCATTGCCATACACCGGCTGAACCGGTCATTCACTAGCAGCGCCGCATTGATCGCCCCCGGGTTGAACTCGCTCTGGCGCCATCATCCCCCGCATCCGCACCGGCGGCAGCCCCTTCAGCGTCAACTCGCCCGTCCATCCGGTAGCTCATCTCCGCCGCCGCCGCAGTTCGTCCCCGACAGGCTCTGATACACCGAAACCAGCATCGCCTGACGGCGTCAGCTCGCCGGTTATCCAGCACCTCGAAGTGCATCCCGCCCTTCTTCGCCGGTTGCCTCGCCGGAGGCACCGCCAACTGCGGCCCCACCTGCTCCGAAACCTGCTTAACGCCGGGTGCCCCATTCATGACAGTCCCATCGTCATGAGTGGGGTTTTCCGGAACCACCTCCACCGACACCGGAATCATCCGCGCCTCCACCCCAAACCGCCCCATAATCGCCGAAGCCCGGTCCTCGGTAAACGACCCCACCGTCTCCGTCGTATTGATGATCTTGAACGCATTCAGCGGACGACGCCAGCGTCGCCACCACCTCCGCCTTGGTCATCGGCATCGACACCGGCCCATACTGCGTAATCGGATGCCCGCACGCCAGCAGCCGCGTCGGGTCCACATACGTCACCGTGCACGTCCCCGAGATCGAAAGATCGCCCCGCACCAGCATCGCGCTCACCGCCGACCCCGGCACCAGCGGCTCCGGCTGCTTCGTCCCCGCCGCCGCCGCCCCGCCCAGCCCCGCCACCGGACGTCATCCCCATCGCCCGAAACCTGTCCCCAAACCGCTCCACCGCCTCCGCGCAGAACCCGCCAAACACCAGCGCCGTCTCAATCGGCTGCACCTCGCCCCCACCCGCCGACACCGCTGTTTGGCTTGTCATCCCCCAAACTCGTCATTCCGTAGCGCAGCGGAGGAATCTGCTTTTCCATCGGCCCCATGCACCACCCGCCGCCACCCGCAACCCGCCCCCAGCCTGCCCATCCCTCACCTGCAAGCATCTGCTCAATCGGAGTAATCCCGCAGATCGGCTCCTTCGAAAACTGCCCAATCCGATAGCTCAGCGCCCCCACCAGCCGCCCATCGATATACACCGGGCTGCCGCTCATCCCCGCCACCACGCCCGTATACTCCGGCTTCTCGCCCTGCAGCCGCGCCAGGATCATGTCCTGCCCCGGCCCAATCGCGTCCTTCAGCACCCCCAGAATCTCCACCTCCATCGGCTCCGGCGTCACCCCTTCGAACACCGTATACGCCACGCCATGCAGTCCCGCGCTGAACCTCAGCCAGCGGAAAGATCTTCGTCCCAATCGGAGCCGCCGCCGCCATCGCCGGTGTTCCCGCAGGCATGGCAGACGTTTTCGCCGCCGCCGTCATCTGCGCCCTCAGGCCACCGCCCAGCCCCGCACAGAAAACCGCAACCAGCCCCAGCAAGCCGCCCCTGACATGCCTCTGCATCCGATGTCTCACCCTTACATAGACTATATCCGCGCGCCACTTAGCCTCATCCAGTATGAAAAATGGCAGCAGTTAAAATCTACGGCGCAAGTTTTCGAGGCCAGGCTTTTCAGCGTCTCGCCGGTTGCCTCCGCCCTCCGACTGGGTAGCAATAATAGGCGGCCATTCAGCCAAACGGCGTGAGCTAACGTCTCCTGAGAGCCAGTTTTCGGGCTTTACGCCTCCACCCCTGCGGTATTTTCCTTGTTCGGTTAGACTTGGAGGCCACCCCCCATGCCCCTTTCCTCAGGCGACAAACTCGGCCAGTATGAGATCCGCGGCCCTATCGGAGCCGGGGGAATGGGCGAGGTGTTTCGCGCCAGCGACCCGCGGCTGGGCCGTGACGTTGCAATCAAGGTCCTGCCAGCCGCCGTGGCACATCATCCGGACCGACTGATGCGCTTTCAGCGTGAAGCTCGCGCCGTGGCCGCCCTCAATCACCCGCACATTGTCACCATCTTTTCAGTGGAAGAGGCAAACGGCGTCCACTTTCTCACGATGGAACTGGTCGAGGGGCAGCCACTGTCTAGCCTGATCCGCGGAGGCGTATTGCCGGTCGAACAAATTGTGGCGATCGCCGGAGCACTGGCCGACGCGCTGGCTGCGGCGCATGGCAAGGGTATCGTGCATCGTGACCTGAAGCCCGCCAACATCATGATTACCGATGACGACCGAGTCAAAATCCTTGACTTCGGACTGGCGAAGGATGTGAACGGGGGTGAATGCGATGACACAGCGCTGACCTCGCTGGGAACCACGCAGTCGGGAACCGTAATGGGGACACCCGCGTACATGTCGCCCGAGCAAATCTCCTGCTACCCGCTCGACCACCGCACCGACATCTTTTCGCTGGGCGTTGTGCTACACGAGATGGCGACGGGACGGCCGCCGTTCAAAGGAAATTCCCCGGGGGAGGTGATGTCCGCAATTCTGCGTGACGACCCTGCGCCGGTTACGGACAGTCGGCCCGACCTGCCGCCCGATCTGGCCCGCATCATCCGGCGGTGCCTGGAGAAAGACCCGCGCCACCGCGTGCAGACGGCGCGGGATGTTGCCAATGAATTCCGTGACTTTGTTCGTCAGATGCCGCAGAGCGCGCCGGCCCCGGACTCGGCTGCCGTTCCTGCCTCGGATTCCGGCGGCATTCCCGCAGCGCAGGGGTTCTGGGTAGCGGTGCTTCCGTTCAAGTCAACGGGCTCGAGCCCAGAGGTCGCGGCATTGGCCGACGGGTTGTCAGAGGAGATTATCACCGCGCTGTCGCGCTTCTCCTACCTGCGTGTGATTGCGCGTGGCTCGACCCATAAATATGCGAACCACACGACCGACCTCCGGGCTGTCGGCGAGGAACTGGGCGCACGCTATGTGATGGAAGGCAGTCTGCGCCAGGCTGGCACGAAATTGCGGGTCGCGGTTCGACTCGCCGATACACTGAGCGGGGTTCAACTCTGGGCGGAGAACTACGAGCGCGAGTTCGCATCTGAATCGATCTTCGACCTGCAGGATGACCTGGTCCCCCGCATCGTCTCCACCATCGCCGACGGTTATGGAGTTCTGCCGCACAGCATGAGTCAGATTCTGCGCGGCAAAGCCGATGACCAACTCACTCCCCACGAGGCCGTGATCCGCGCCTTCGGCTACTACGAACGGTTCACGCCAGCTGAGCATGCGCAGGTAAGAAACATTCTTGAGATCGCTGTTCGCCGTGCGCCGGAGCACAGCGGAGCCTGGGCCGCGTTGGCGAATATTTACCTCCAGGAACATGCGCAGGGATTCAACGTTCAACCCGACCCGCTGGGCCGCGCGCTCGCGGCTGCGCGGCGCAGCGTCGATGCGGCGCCCTCCAACCACATCGCCCATAACACGCTTGCTTCCACACTGTTTTTTCAGAAGGACTTCCCGGCATGCCGGGCAGAGGCGCGGCGGGCGGCAGAACTGAATCCCATGAACGGCGCCGCCATGGGTTGGCTTGGCATCATGATCGCTTATTCCGGTGACTGGGAAGAGGGCTGTGCCCAGGTTGAGGCCGCGATGCAGCTCAATCCTCATCATCCGAGCTGGTACTGGCTTCCTCTCGCCTGCAATGCGTATCGCAAAGACGATTATCAGGGCGCTCTGAACGTCGCACTGAAGATCAACCTGCCGGGCTATTTCTATGCGCATCTCACTCGAGCCGCTGCTTACGGACAGCTTGGCTTGCGCGAGCCTGCGCAGCGGGCATTAAAGGAAATGCTTGCGCTTCGCCCCGACATGGCCACCGCGGCGCGAGAGGAACTCGCAAAATGGTGGGAGCCGGATCTCGTCGAACACATTGTCGACGGTTTGCGCAAAGCCGGACTAAGAATTGCGAAGGCTGAGAAAGCTGCCGTCGTCTCTGTCTCGACCCATTGACACGCCCGATATAATAGAAGAGGTGGAAGAGCTTCGCGGATGGGTGTGTCAAACTTGCCACAAAGGGTGTGGTAAATAGTAGCCACACCCGTCCGCAAGCTAGGCTTGTTTCGAATAATTTGCGGTTTCATACCGGGAGGGGGGAGGGTACCATCGCAGCGCAGGTCATGGGGAACACGGCGCACACATGTTCTCCGCCAAGCGTCCAACGCGCAGCAAGGTGAAAAATAAATTTCGATGACGACTCCCACTTCAATCCGCCCGCAGTTCAAGCCGCTCGCCGCAATCCTCGCCGCGCTCGTGCTGGCCACCTTCGCCGCGTTCCCGGCATCGTTGCGCGCCCAGTCGCAATCCGCCCCGCCCGCCACGCAGAACCCGGACCAGACGCAGGACAATTCCGGACCCAACGTCGATAACGGCCCAATGGTCATCCCCAAAAAGAAGGAGTCCGAGGAACCGCCGCCACCACCTGCGCCCGAGCAGCCCAAGGTCAAGAACCCCAACGGCGATACCTTCTCCCTCCGCGTCGACGTTCCGCTCGTCAACCTCGACGTCAGCGTCATCCTCGATAAGAATCACCAGTTCGTCCCCGGCCTCAAACCAGCGAACTTCCTCGTCCTCGAAGATGGCGTCGAGCAAAAAGTCGACACCGTCCGCATCGCGCAAACGCCGATTACCGCCGTTATGCTGCTCGAGTTCGCCGCCAACTCCTACTTCCTCATCAACGACATGCGCAACGCGTCCATCAGCTTCTTCAACTCGCTGCGCCCCGACGACTACGTCGCCGTCATTACCTATGACCTGGGGACGCACATCCTCTCCGACTTCACCAACAATAAGCAGATCATCGCCGAAAGCCTGAACTCGCTCATCATCCCAGGCTTCTCCGACACCGACATGTTCGACGCGCTCTACGAGACGCTCGACCGCACCAGCCGCATCGAAGGCCGAAAGTACATCATCCTCATCGGAAGCGGCCGCGATACCTTCTCCAAGATCACCCTCGACAAGATCCTCGCCAAGATCAAGGCCACGCCCAACGTCACCATCTTCACCATCGGCACCGGCGCAATCCTGAACGAGATGAGCACCGGCGGCGGCATGCGCGAACTCAATTACCTGCAGGCTCAGAATCAGCTCAAAACCTTCGCCGCCATGACCGGCGGCCTCAGCTTCTCGCCGCTCTTCCAGGGCGAACTGGCCGACGACTTCGCCCAGATCAACAACTCCATCCGCAACCAGTACGTCCTCACCTATCGCCCCACCAATTCCGCTACCGATGGCAGCTATCGCAAGATCAAGGTCATTCTGGTCGATAACGAAGGCCATCCGCTGCAGATGCAGGACGAAAAAGGCAAGCCCCTGAAGTACTCCGTAGTCGCCCGCGACGGCTACAACGCCAAGCGCCCGGTCGAGTAAAAATGCAGATAGCCCAACTCAGGCCGGCAATGTTAGTCCATCCACTGCTGATCGACATAGCACCAAAGCCACCGCTCGCCCGGTTGAGCCGACGCAATCACAGGATGTTTCGTGGCATTGAAGTGCTTGGTCGCATGCCTGTTCTTGGACGAGTCGCAGCATCCGACATGCCCGCATTTCAGGCACGTTCGCAGATGCACCCATTCATCGCCCAAAGCGACACATTCCGCGCAGACATGCGTCTTCGGCGCGATGTAACGACTGTGCGCGAGATGTTCGCAAATCGCCATCGCTTTCCCCCGTGTTACCTGACGGATGCTATCAAATCCGATGCTGGCAAGGTAGATGCCGCCTCTGCGAAGCGCACAAACTACACAGGCCGCAAGCCGATAATAAACGCATGCGGGCAAGCATCGAGGGCCAGAAATCAGCGACGCCGGAAAAGCCAGGAAACGCGAGGACGGTGCGCGAGTATCTCGCCTACCTGCGCGTGGAGAAAGGGATGCGTCCCGCAACCTGCGAAGCTTATGCCCGCGATCTCGAGCAATTCGCCGAGCAACTTGAATCCCGCGGAGCACTGCTCGTCACAGCCGCAGACACTGACGTCAGCGGCTTCATGGCGCACCTGCGCGGCAATCACGTCGACGCCCGCTCTATCGCCCGCAAGCTCAGTTGTCTGCGTGGCTTCTATCGTTACCTGCTGCTCGACAAGCGCATCGATCACGATCCGACGGTCACCATCGAAACACCCGCAAGCTGGAAGGTCTTGCCGAAGTCTCTCGCCGAGAGCGAAGTAGCGTCCATGCTCGACCGCGCCGCGGCGCACGCGCTCAATCCAGATGCAGCCGAGCGTTCCCGCGAAGCCGCAGCCCTCGCGCTTCGCGACCATGCGATTCTCGAACTGCTTTATGCTGGCGGCCTGCGAGTCGGCGAGATCGTCGCTCTCGGTGAAGAGGATCTCCATCTCGATCAAGCCCGCGCTCAGGTTCGCGGCAAGGGCGACAAGGAGCGCATCGTTCCGCTCGGCCGGCGCGCCGTGGAAGCCCTCGACGAATACGTCAAACGCGGACGTCCCGCACTCGCTCGCGGCCGCATGCAGCGCGCTCTCTTCCTCAGCGTGCGCGGCCGCGCACTCACTCGCCAATGGGTTTGGGAGATGGTGCGCGCCGCTTCAGGCCAACATCGAAGGCAGCTCGCACAAAGCCAGTCCGCACATGCTGCGCCACAGTTGCGCCACTCACATGGTCGAGCACGGCGCCGACCTGCGCAGTGTCCAGCGCCTGCTCGGCCACGCCGACATCGCCACCACGCAGGTCTACACGCACGTCGCGATGGAGCACCTCAAGCGCGTCCACCGCGAGCACCATCCCCGCGGCAAGCGCGCGCCAGACGGAACTCAATCAGTTCGCAACGCCCGAACCGCTTCGGCGGTGTCCGAATGAGAGCAAGGCCGCCAGACCGAATTCGAAACCCTCGCCGAGCAGTTTCTCGCCATGCTCCAGAATGAGCGCAACGCCTCCGCGCATACCGTGCGCGCCTATCGCCGCGAGATACTCAACTTCGCCGCCTATCTGGGCGAAACGCTCGGCTCCGAAGCGAAGATTGCCGCCGTCGACCATCTCCACATCCGCGCCTATCTCGGGCATCCTCTACGAGCGCGGCCTCACCAAGGCCAGCGCCGCGCGTGCCCTTGCTGCCGTCCGCTCTTGGTTCCGCTGGCTTGCCAAGGAACACAAGATCGCGCAGAATCCCGCCGTCCTCGTCAGCACGCCCAAACTGCCGCAACATCTCCCGCGCGTTCCCAGCATGGAAGAAGTCAATGGTCTGCTGAACTCCATGGAAACCGCTTCCGGCGCGGCCGCAAAGGACGAAGTCGCCGCATGGCCGGAGCGCGATCGCGTCATCTTCGAACTGCTCTACGGCTGCGGAATCCGCAACTCTGAACTCGTAGGCATCGATATGCCCGATATCCAGTGGAAGAACGACGCCATTCTGGTAAAGGGCAAAGGCCGCAAACAGCGCTACGTCCCGCTCGGAGACGAGGCCGCCATCGCCATGCGCACCTATCTGCCGCTGCGCGAAGCTCGCCTGCGCGTTGCAGGCAAGGCTGCTCTCATCGCTGACGGTCCGCTGATTACCAATCTGCGTGCGCGCGGTTCAGCCCGCCTGACCACACGCAGCGTCGGCCGCATAGTCAAGCGCATCGCGCTCTCCCACGGTCTTCCCGCGGACGTTCACCCGCACACGCTGCGCCATGCCTTTGGTACGCACATGCTCGAGGAAGGCGCCGATCTCCGCGCCATTCAGGAGATGCTCGGCCACGAACGCCTTTCGACGACGCAGCGCTACACTCAACTCACCGCGAATCAAGTCCAGCGCGTCTACGACGAAACCCATCCACGCGCGCGCTGACTCAATACCGTGGAACGCTCGGATCGATCACTCGCGACCATCCATCAATTCCGCCCGCCAGCGACTGCGCTCGCTCGAACCCCTGCCCTCGCAGCCACATCGCCACCGAGAGCGACCTCTGCCCATGGTGGCACAGCACCACAATATGTTCGTCAGGATCAAGTTCTGCATGCGCACGCGAAGTCACGTCGCCCATTGGCATCAGCAGGGAATCGGGCAGGCTCGCCGCTTGAAACTCCCACGGCTCGCGCACATCCAGCAGAAGCGGCGCCTTCGCCTCTGCGCTCCGCAGTTTTGCGAAGGACTCCAATGTAATCTCCGGGTCTAAGATCTGTTCAGTTAGTTCACTCATACCTTCAGAATATCGTTTTACCGGCTCCATTTCGGAAGCTGCTGCGAGCAAACGACTTGCGCAAAATCTGCATCAAACTGAACTATCGGCCCAGCTTGCCCCTGACTCGCCCAAGGTTTGATACTGGAAGATGCAATAGGGATGGTGAGAGTGACTGAGAAAGTATTGATCGTGGAAGATGAAGCGCACGCTCGAACCGGGCTGACCGAACTGGTCACGTCGTGGGGCTTTCGTGCCGAAAGCGCCGCGGACGGCATCGAGGGCCTCGACGTAGTGCGCAGATGGTCGCCTGGAATCGTCGTTACTGACCTGAAGATGCCGCGCATGGACGGAATGGAACTTCTTGCCCGTATCAAGGATTCGCAGCCCGGCGTGGTCGTGGTTATGCTCACCGCGCAGGGTTCCATCGAGTCCGCGGTTGAAGCCATGCGCATGGGCGCATACGACTACATTCCAAAGCCCGTCGATCCCACCCGCCTGCGTACCATCCTGCAGAACGCAAACCGCCAGCGCGAGACCGACTCCAACGTCGAACTCGAGGCCAGCCGCCGTAAGTCCCGCGATGCCGGAGTCCTCGGCCCGCTGGTCGGCTCGTCGCCCGAGATGAAAGCCATCTTCCAGATGATCGAGAGGGTCGCTCCATCGAATGTCTCAGTGCTCGTTACCGGGGAAAGTGGCACCGGCAAGGAACTTGTAGCACGAGCCCTGCACGACCTCAGTTCCCGCCGCAACAAGCCCTTCGTCGCAGTCAACTGTGCAGCCATCCCCGAGACGCTCATCGAGAGCGAAATCTTTGGCCACGAAAAAGGAGCCTTCACCGGTGCAATCGAACGCCGCGCAGGCTGCTTCGAACTCGCCGAAGAAGGCACGCTCCTGCTCGACGAGATCGGTGAGATGCCGATGCCGACGCAAGCGAAGTTGTTACGCGTGCTCGAAGACCGCAAGCTGCGCCGCCTTGGCAGCAAAGCCGAAACCCCGGTCGACGTACGCGTTGTTGCGGCGACCAACAAGGATCCTCAGCAGGCCGTCTCAAGCGGCCAACTCCGCGGCGATCTTTTTTACCGGCTCAACGTCTTCAACATCCAGATGCCGGCGTTGCGCGACCATGCCTCTGATATCCCGGCCATTGCGGCGAAGATGATCGAGGACATGAACTTGCGCCACAACTGCGCCATCACCGGCATCTCGCCAGAGCTGCTCAATCGGCTTCTCAAGTACGACTGGCCCGGCAATGCGCGCGAGTTGCGCAATACCATTGAACGCGCCACAATCCTCGCAGGCAAAGGGCAGATAGGCGTCGAGCATCTGCCGCCCCACTTCGGCGAACCGGGATACGCGACCCGCCTCGCGTCCACGCCCTCGCCGGAAGTGCTGGCTGCCGCTCCCGCACGAGACGACGAGCGCACCGTCAGTGTCCAGGTGGGAACCACAGTCGACGAGGCGGAGCGTCAGCTGATCCTCAAGACGCTGCTCTCGACCCACAACAACAAGACCCGCGCCGCCGAGATCCTCGGCATCACCACCAAGACGCTCCAGAATAAACTCAAGGAGTACTCGAACGCCGCGTCCCCGGGCGATTCGCCCTCCGCAATAGATATGCCCGCCGTTGCGGCGGAGTAAGCCAAGATGCGTCTCAGAACCAAGCTCGTGCTCACGGCGACAGGTCTAACCTTCGCCATCGTGCTCGTGCTCTCTGTTGCCTTCCTGGCCGAACTTCTTCATCAGCGCATCGGAACAGACATACGCATCTAACGACGTTCTCGCTCATCAGGTATTGCTGGCGACCCGCCAGGCCGTCGAGACCGGGCTGCGCGCTCATCCGCCGGCCACCCCGCTCACTCCCGACGTAACCGATCCGGACGCCGCCCTGCACGCCGCGGTCATGGACGCGCTGCGCAGCAACGATGATCTCCTCAACCTGATGAACGGCATCGTCCGCTACTCTCCCACGGTGGAGGATGTCAGCGTCACCGATGCTCACGGCTTCACCTTGGTGTCGACCGATCCGGACGCTGTCAATCAGCGCGCGGTGTATCGCGAGAGCTTCGATAGCGTCCGCCAGCACAGCGTCTTCTATCAGATGCGCGAGGTCTTCGGCAAACCGCGTGTGCTTGACATCGCCGTGCCGCTCGATCGGAACCGCATGCCGTTTCTCGTCGTCCACCTGGGTGTGCGTTCGACGTTTCTGCGCTTCGTCGGCGCAAACGCCTACGAGCCCTGGATGCGCGCGGCACTGGAGTTCGTGGTGCTCGCAATCCTCGCCTCCATGGCGATCGCGGCCTTTCTCTCCACCGTCGCTCTGCGCCCGTTGCGGGCGATCGGCGAGCAGTTGGAGCGCCTCACGCTGACTCGCGGCAGCGGACCTGTTGATCCACTCGCCGACCAGCCTTTGCTGCTCGATGCACCGTCGCGCCGTGGTGTCGATCCCATCAACCGCGTCAATCTCTCCATCGACCGTCTCGACCGCCAGATGCGCACTCGCGAAGAGGGCTACACCGCGCTGCAGACGAACCTCGACCAGATGCTCGACACGCTGCGCGACGGAGTACTCCTGTTTGCGCCCGACCGCCGCGCCGTTATGGTATCCGATGCGGTCGCCGTGTTCCTCGACCGCCACGGCGCAGGCCCTGAAGCTCCCCCGGTCGACGACATGGTTGGGATGCATCTCGAAGAGATATTCCTGCCCGACACGACGCTGGGTGCAGCCGTCGCTGCCGCATTCGAACGAGGCGCCCACAGCTCTGCGGAGACGGTCACCCTTGAAGATGGCCGCCAGGTTCAAATTTCCCTCGACCGCATCGACGCTGGCCGTCCCGCCGATGGACCATGCGAATCCCGTGGGCGGCCGCTCCGATCAGGGCATGGGCACGCTGCTCACCCTGCGCGATACTGGCTCTGCGCTCGAACTCGAGCAGGAACTTGAAGTCGCTCGCCGCCTTGCCGCCATCGGGCGTCTTACCGCGAACGTCGGCCACGAGGTCAAGAATCCGATCAACGCCATGGTTGTCCACCTCGAACTTCTGCGCGGCAAACTCGCCAGTTCGGAGCTCGATCGCAGCAGCGCACAGAGGCACGTTGAGATCCTGGCGGACGAGATGCATCGCCTGGACCGCGTAGTCGAGACGCTCGCCGACTTCTCTCGACCCATGGACCTCGACCTCCGCGATCACGACCTGCGCCGAGTTATCGATCAGACGCTCGAACTCGCGGGCGCGGAACTCAAGGAGCACTCAGTAGCCATCGAGTCCGAGGCGCCTTCCACCGCTGTTCCGGTCCGCATTGACGGAGAACTCATGCGCCAGGCCTTGCTCAACCTGCTCCTGAATGCAATGCAGGCCATGCCATCCGGCGGTCTTGTGCGAGTCTCCGTTCGCCGCGACCAGCGCGTCGCCATAGTTGAGATCGCTGACAATGGCGTTGGCATTCCGGCTTCCGTCCTACCACGTATCTTTGACCTTTACTTCACTACCAAACCAAGAGGCAGTGGAATCGGCCTCGCCATGACCTATCGCATCATCCAGTTGCATGGCGGCGCAATGGAAGTGCAATCCAATGCCGATCCAGCCTCTTCTGAGCATGGCACCACCTTCACGCTGCGCCTTCCAATCTCCGCGAATCACGCGAGCGAAGGCCGCCGGCAGGTGCGTCCGGCAGATGGAGAAGAATTAGACCAACCCGACAAAGATTTGCCAACCTTCTTTGTCTCTAACATGGAAGGGAAGGAGATCGTTTGAACGTGCACGCCCATCTCGGATGCCGTTTTGCCTGGACGGTTGACCGCACCAGGAACACGGCGTTGCTGATGCTCATTCTGGTCACGGGGCTCTCCGGATGCCGCCATAGGCCACCCGCCTTTGTAATTCCCATGGGTGCGCAGGCGCCGGTCGATCTCGTGGAAATTCCGCTCCCTGATCCGCCTCCGGTGATCGCCGAGTTACCTGAGCCGGAACCAGCACCCTTCCCTGAGACACCGCCCACAGCTCCAGTTCCGAGAAGGCGTCCTTCGTCCGTCCCCAAAGAGGAGCCTCCAACGCAGGTTGCCGAGGCAGCTCCAGCAGAACTGGCCATCGGCAGTCTCTCAACTGGCGGAGATTTGGCGCCGCTGATACAGCAGCAGGCCCAGGATATGATCTCGTCGATTCTGAAGCGCATCTCCGCGCTATCAGCGAAGACCGCCGACGCTCAGAAGAGACAGATCAGGCAGATCCGCCACTTCCTTGACCAGGCGCAACAAGCACTTAACTCAGGCGACACAGAAGGCGCGAAGAACCTCGCCACCAAGGCTCGCCAACTCATGGACGATCTGGAAAAGAAGTAGACGTTTCCGTCTGACCACTTACCCCCGATTCACTTGCAAAGTGCTCTACGCCTGCGCTCCGTGGCACTTTTTATACTTCTTGCCCGAGCCGCACGGGCAAGGATCGTTGCGCCCAACCTTTTCGCCGGTCACACGCGGCCCGTTGCCGTTTGAACTCTCTCCCGAGCCCGCCTGCCGGGCCATCTCCAGTTCGCGCTTCTTCTTGCGCTGAAACTCGCGTTCCAACTCATCAATGGTCGTCGAAGGAGCGCGAGTCTGAATCGGCACCGGTGCATGTTCCTGGCCCGGCGCGCCGCCCCCCGCTTCCAGTGGAAGGCTCGCCTGACCCGTTGCCGGTCCCCGGGACGCTCTCGGCGTTGTAGATCCTTCGAGCGTCTGGGGCTGCGGAGGTCGCGGCGGCATCTGCTCGGCCGACTCGATCGGGTTGCCGTCCGGCCCGATAATCTGCATCCGGAACAGATGACGCGCAGTGTCCATCTGGAACTGGATCATCATCGCCTCGAACATCTCGAACGATTCCTTCTTGTACGCCACCAGCGGATCCTGCTGAGCATATCCGCGCAGCCCGATGCCTTCCTTCAGGTGGTCCATCGCCAGCAGGTGATCCTTCCAAAGCCCGTCCAGTACGCTCAGCATCACGATGCGCTCGTGATAGCGCATCGCAGGTGCGCCCAGAATCTGCTCCTTCACGTCATAGCGGGCGCGAACCTTCTCGTAGATCGTCTCGCCCAACTCATGCCGGTTCATTTCTTTCGCGTCGATCTTGTCCGGCCCCTCGTTCAATTTCGCGCCGAAGACGTCATACACCTGCGAGTAGATCGCATCCAGCTTCCACTCTTCCGGATGCGCCTTCTCCGGAGCGAACTCGTCCAGAATGTTGGACAGAATCGTCGAAACATAATCCTCGGTGATCAACTGCTTCTGGTCGACGCCCTCCATCAACTGGCGCCGCAGCCCATAGACCGCTTCGCGCTGCTTGTTCATCACGTCGTCGTATTCCAGAACGTGTTTGCGCGATTCGAAGTTCTGCGTTTCAACGGCCTTCTGTGCCGCCTCGATCCGTTTCGAGATCATCTTGCTCTCGATCGGCACGCCTTCTTCCATGCCCAGCCGCTGCAGCAGTGTGCTCACCCACTCGCGCGCGAAGATGCGCATCAGGTCATCTTCAAGCGACAGGAAGAACCTCGACGAACCCGGATCGCCCTGCCGGCCCGCGCGTCCACGAAGCTGGTTGTCCACGCGCCGCGACTCGTGGCGCTCCGTGCCCAGGATGTGCAATCCGCCCGCCGCAACCACGGCCTCGTGCTCCTTCTCCGCTGTCGCCAGATGCGAAGCAATCGCCGCGTCCCACAGTTCCTGCGTTGTCTCGAACTCCTGGCTTGCATAGTAGAAACGCACCATGCCCGGTCCTGCGTTCGGCGAGATCGCGCCTTCAGCAGCCGAAACAGCGCGCGCCTGCGACTTCTTCACCAGGTCTTGCCGTGCCATGAATTCTGAGTTGCCGCCCAGCAGAATATCCGTGCCGCGACCGGCCATGTTGGTCGCAATCGTCACCATGCCCAGGCGTCCGGCCTGCGCGACGATCTCAGCTTCCTTCTCGTGGAACTTCGCGTTCAGCACCACGTGGCGAACGCCTTTGCGCTTCAAAATCTCCGACAGCAGCTCCGACTTCTCAATCGAAGTTGTGCCCACCAGCACAGGCTGCTTCTCCTCATGCAGTCGAGTAATCTCGTCCGCCACGGCAAAGTACTTCTCCTTCGCCGTTCGGTAAACTACGTCAGAATTTTCGAGCCGCAGCATCTTCCGATTGGTCGGAATCACCGTGATGTCCAGCTTGTAAATCTTGTCGAACTCCGCAGCTTCCGTCTCTGCCGTGCCGGTCATGCCGGAAAGCTTCTTGTACATGCGGAAGTAATTCTGAAACGTGATTGTCGCCAGCGTCTGGTCTTCTTTGCGAATCGCGACGCCTTCCTTTGCCTCAACCGCCTGGTGCAGCCCATCGGACCAGCGACGTCCCGGCATCAATCGCCCGGTGAACTCGTCGACGATGATGACCTCACCCTCTTTGACGACATACTCCACATCACGCTTGTACAAGTGATGCGCCTTGATCGCGACCTCGACGTGGTGTTTCAGATCCCAGTTCTCCGGGTCGGCAATATTTCCGATGCCCAGCAACTTTTCGATCTTTTCCCAGCCTTCGTCGGTCACAGTGATCGCTCGCGCCTTCTCGTCTATCACGAAGTCACCCGACCAGGTCTTCGTCTCGAGCGTCTCGATCAGCTCGCCCTCTTCCAGGTTCGGAATAATCAGGTTCACGCGCGCATACTTGTCCGTCGTCTGGTCGGTGGGCCCGGAGATGATCAGCGGAGTCCTCGCCTCGTCGATCAGAATTGAGTCAACCTCGTCCACGATGCAGTAGTAATGTCCGCGCTGCACCATGTCCTTCAGGTCGAACTTCATGTTGTCGCGCAGATAGTCAAAGCCAAACTCGTTGTTCGTTCCGTAAGTGATGTCCGACCCGTAAGCCTGGCGCCGCTGCTCGTCGCTAAGGTCATGCACAATGACGCCCACAGACAAGCCCAGAAATCCATAAATCTTGCCCATCCACTCTGCGTCGCGCTTGGCCAGATAGTCATTCACTGTGACCACGTGAACTCCGTGGCCCGCAAGCGCATTCAGATAGCAGGGAAGCGTCGCCACCAGCGTCTTGCCCTCGCCGGTCTTCATCTCGGCGATCTTGCCCGAGTGCAGCACCATGCCGCCAATCAGCTGCACATCGAAGTGCCGCATGCTCACCGCGCGGATTCCAGCCTCACGCACCACCGCGAAAGCTTCGGGGAGAATTTCGTCCAAAGCACGCTTCTCCGCGGCCCGCACGGCCTCCGCAGCGTCCGGGTCAGCGGGATCGAGTTTCTCGGCGGCTACAGAATCGATGACCCGTTGCCGGAATTCGACTGTCTTCGCACGTAGCTGTTCGTCCGAGAGCGCATGGATCTCAGTTTCAAGCGCGTTGATCTGCGTGACCAGCGGCAGTAAGCGCTTCACCGCGCGCTCGTTACTCGTTCCAAAGACCTTTGCAAGCAAATTGTTAAGCAAACTGGGTGTCCTTCTGGGTTTCCGCGGGCATCAAATTGCCCAAGTACAAGTTTACGCGATGTTTGCGGTCAAGCGCAGTGTCAACGAACTCCGTACACCTCCGGGCGTGTTTTTTATATTCAAGACGTTGAGGCGGTGCGTCTTTGTCGCCTTCAGTTTCGTTTCATCAAACAGGGAAATATTTGAAAAATAACCGGGTTGGGCCACCTAGGAGAACCTCGGAAGCCTGATTCCCAGCAATGTGGAGGCAAGCATGAGACGTATCGCAAGAACACTGGCAGTTGGACTGTTCGCTTTTGGCGTAGCGGCAACACCGATTCTCGCCCAAACCGCGGTCATCGACTATGACCACACGGTTAACTTCATCAAGTTCAAGACCTATACCTGGGAGAAAGTCCATGCGACCAATCCCGGCGTCGAGGACCGCATCACGATCGCCCTCAACCGCGACATGGCCGGCAGATATATGAGTGAGGTGCCCAAAAATGGCGACGTCACAATCACCGCCGTCGAAGCCAGCAAGGACAAGCAGGAGTACAGCACCTTCTATGACAGCCTCGGCAGCGACTATTCCTGGCAACGTCCCTGGAGCAGCGGCTTCATGGACTCGCAGGCCACTCTCAGCGACGTTCCGGTTAATACGCTGATCATCGACATGTATGACACCAAGACCCACAAACTTCTCTGGCGCGGAACCATAGTCGGCCCAATCGAAGGCAGCCAGGACAAGATGAACAACGCCATCGATAAGGAAGTCACCGAGCTGATCAGCAAGTATCCACCCAAGTTCAAGAAGTAGTTATTCATTCAAAATCCGAGCTCCGCGCGATCGCCTTACGGAGCTGGCGGCGGCGGAGCAGGTGGTCGGGGAGGCGGCGTTACCGACGCGGCAGCTACGTTCGCGGCCAACGATTCTTCGGACGTCTTCGTCGCGGTGACGGCATCCGGCGGGATCGGAAGTGGTGCCTTCAGGTATTTCACCAGCGGACTCTTCGCGATCTCCAGTGCAATTACCACCGACTGGGCGTTCAGCTCTGCGCCTTCCGGGCTGGTATGAACGTAGTCGATCGGGAACCACAGCGATGCTTTGTCCTTGCCGACGGATTCCATCCGGGTAGCTTCCACCGGCGGCCATGTCGATGAACGCCAGGTGATTTTCCTGGGCGATCTTCCACATCACCGGCCCAAAACGCATGTCCAGCGATACGTGTAAGGTCCCATTGGCATCCGGCTTCCAACTGTTGTGGATCGTCATCGAGAGGAACATCGGCGTCGCACCTTTGGCCAAAATGTCGGCGACATACTTGCGGTTGTACCAGCCGTAGGTATGGATGGTCTCTACCTGGCCCGCTTTCGGTCCGACCGCCTGCATTACGTCCTGGGTTGCATCGCCGTCGCCACGCAGATCGCCGCGGGCGTTCCTGCTTCCTGCGCCGCCCAGATCGCTGCCGTCGTTCTGACCCCACTGCAGCAGCACAAAGTCGCCCGCTTTGATCTCGGCCAGCGTGCTGTCCCAGTGACCCTCGTCCATGTAGCTGCGGCTGCTGCGGCCTGCGATTGCCCGGTTCGCCACGTTGACCTTCGTCAGGTCGAAGTAGTTTGCCAGATGGGAGCCCCAACCCAGATTCGGACCGTTACTGGCAGTTGAATCGCCCACTACAAAGATCGTCGGCAGGACCGGATTGATTGGCGCGCGCTGCGGGACATTCACCTGCGGCGGGGCGTCTGGCGTCGCTCCGGAAGGAACAGTCGCGGCTGGAGGCTGCGCAATCAGGCTGGCACAGCACGCCAGGACGATCGCGGGCATCACCTGGAACAAGCGGCGGAATATCGTCATAACCATCTCCAATCGAAGCTCAATGAGCTGCCGGGGGTGAATAAGTCGGGGGCTTCTCCGGAGCCAGATACTGTACGAGCGGCGAGTTCGCATTCCTCAGCGCGGTGACCACCGACGCCGCGTTCATCTCCGCACCGACGGCACTTGTATGCGTGTGGTCGATGGGGAAGAGAAGACGTGTCGTATCCGGTCCCAACATCTCGAACTTGTCGGCGGCCACGCTCGCCATATCCACCAGCGGCACCTTCTCCGCCGCGGCAATCTGGATGTCGTAATCGCGATAGCCCATATCGTGCTCGATGTGCAGTTTGCCGTCCGGCCCGGGCGTCCAGATATCGCGAACAGTCACTGTCAGGAGCAAGGGGGTAGCGCCTTTAGCTCGCGTGTCAGCGATATATTTGCGGTTGTACCAGCCATAGGTGTGGATGGTTTCCGTCGTCTTGCCGGCAAGCGGCCCCTGGGTGTAAGGCATCGCGATTGGCACCTCGGCCGACT
Organism: uncultured Acidobacteriaceae bacterium; assembly: GCA_963822225.1. Taxonomy (GTDB): domain Bacteria; phylum Acidobacteriota; class Terriglobia; order Terriglobales; family Acidobacteriaceae; genus Edaphobacter. Next base: position 157,526 of record CAWGGW010000011.1, read on the forward strand.
CGTCCCCGATCCCTTTGCCTTCGCCACGGCCCTTGAAGTCCGGCGTCAGCGGCCCGCCGCCGTCGTTGTGTCCCCACTGCAGCAGCACGAAATCGCCCGGCTTCATCTCTGCGAGCACTTTGTCCCACGCGCCTTCGTTCATGTACGACCGCGCGCTCCGTCCGGCGATGGCGCGGTTGGCGACATTGACCTTGGTCAGGTCGAAGTAATGCGCGAAGTGGTCGCCCCAGCCGAGGTCGGCTTTGTTGCGCGCCGTCGAGTCGCCCACGACGAAGATGGTCGGCAGGTTCGGATTCAAAGGCACGTTCTGCGGCACACCGGCCTGATCCGGGACTGGCAGGTTCGGACCGGGCTGACCCGCAACCGGTGCCTGGGCGAAAACCACGAGTGCGGAAGACAGGAGCAGCAACGACGCGGCGCGAGGCGAAAAGGAGGGCATCTTCGGAATCATGGCCGAAAGCCTAGCAGGGCGACGCAACGGCTGTCATCTGGAAACAGTTCCCGATTTGGCATTCGTAGGCTTCGCCCGTTACGATGGTCGCCTCTGAAAGTGCGAGGACAACTCATGCGCCCACCATCTGCCGCCGATCTTTTTGCTACGACCATCGCTGTTGCGTTCTCCATCGCTACTCTCCCGGCTGCCTCGCAGGTAACGGCTCCTCCAGCTGCAGCGGCACCAGCCTGGGCCGATCCGGCCAACTGGCACTCGGTCAAGCCGATTGAGACGCCCGACATCGTTTACGCCACCGTTCCGCACATTCCCAACCCCAGCGCGGAAGCGTCGGCTAATCCGGGCACGCCCAACGGTGTTCGTCCCACGCTGCCGAACACCGGTCCGGCGGGTACGCTGGACATGCATCTCGACGTGTACCAGGTGCCGTCCGACAAACCGACGCCGGTCGTGATCCAGATTCATGGCGGCGGTTGGATCCGCGGCGACAGGCCGAGCTCTTCCGGCAGCATGGGCGCTTTCTTTTCGGCCGGTATGAGCGTTGTGGCCGTACAGTACCGCAACGCGATTGATGCGCCCGCGCCCGCGGCCATTCAGGATGTCCGCTGCGCCATGGCGTGGGTGAAACGGAATGCCGCCAAATACAACTTCGATCCCAACAAGGTGGTTACCTGGGGCGGATCCGCCGGAGGGCACCTTGCTCTGATGGCCGCCTACGCGCCTGCTTCTTTCAATCCTCCGGGCTGCACTGATCAGCCCACTGTCGTCGCTGTGATCGACATGTACGGCGCCAGCGACGTCGCCGAATCTCTTACTTACCACGGCAGCATGGACTTCACGCACCAGTGGATCGGACTTGATCTGCCGCTCCCGCGCGATCCAGCGCCTGCCGTCGCATCCGTACCGGCCACTTCTGCGGCAGCGCCGGTCGCTGCTTCCGCGGAGCCTACGAATCCCGACGGCATGCCGCGCCCTCGGCCTCAGCCGCCGCGCTGGCCAGATCCGACGGAGGCGATGCTCGTCCGGGCGCGCGAGGTGTCTCCGCTTACCTACATTCGTCCCGGTCTGCCGCCCACTTTCATCATCAATGGCGACCAGGATCACACTTACAATCCCACTCAGTCGTACAAACTGAAGGCCGCGCTTGACGCCGCTCACGTTCCGAACGTGGAGGACATTGTGGTTGGCGGCGGCCATGGAAACTTCTCTCCTGCGGAGAATCAGAAAGGCACGCTTCTCTGGATGCAGTTTCTTCACGATCACGGGGTCATCCAGTAAGTGACCGGGGGCTGCCGATCGGATTGTGACGCTAGTTCATGCACCCCCACCCCCCTATCCCAAAGTACTAAGATCTTCTAAACACGTGGGTTAGGTCCGGACCAGTTTTGCAAACTATTCATTTCAGGATACTTAGAAAATAAAATATCTGGAATCATAGACTTAAGCCCACCCGTGCTTTGAACGAGGTCTCCAGGGCCAGGTACATTGACCGCGCTCCTGTGGCTCGTTCTTGCTTATACGGTGAGGGTGTAGCGAAAGTTCCCCGGCGGGGGCGCGAGCTAGATGGCTGGAAATACGGGAATTCTGGACTCAATGAAATTGAGCCCAGAATGACGCGTTTGGGCGGGAGGCTGGGGACGGGGTAATAACGGAGTCGCGCCGGTGGCGGGCAGTCAGACGTGAGTCTGTGAAGGGTGGTCAGCTTCGGACGGCGGAAAAACGCAGGCGAACGTAGTCCGCGGTCCAGTTCCCATCTGCGTCGCAAAGCACTGGCTTCAGCAACTGGACGGTATGCGCCAGCGCGTGTAGCCCGGTCTTGTGGGCTCAGGAGGTCCAGGACACCATTGCGGAAGGTGTTCAGCCATCCCTCCATTCCGTCGGGCAGTCGGGTCGGTCTGGGGATTAAGTCGATCGAACGGACGGCAAATCCTGCCTGCTCCAGCAGCCGGCGATAATGTGCCGGCGAAGGGTAGAGACTGTCGGCCACTTTCTCCGCATCGATGCCAAACTGTGGCGAGCACGGCCTGCAGTGCCACCCGGATGGCGGCAATATTTCCCTGGCCGCCCATCTCCGCTACAAACCGGCCGCCCGGTTTGAGTGCCTGGTGCACCGCTCGAAGGACTGCGTCGGCGTTGGGCATCCAGTGCAGCGCGGCGTTGGAAAATACGGCGTCGAACTCGGCGTCGAATTCCATCGCCGTCGCGCTCAGTTGATGGACATTCAACCCGCGCGCGCGGGCTGCGGCGACCATCGCCGGGGAGGCATCTAAGCCGGTCATCCGTCGCTCCCATTGCGGCGAGCTGTTCCGTCAGCGCGCCATCGCCGCAGCCGAGATCGAGGATGGCCTCACCTGGCCGCGGGGCGAGCAGGTCCACTACGCCGCCCGCGAGGTCAGCTACAAACCTGCCCTTGGCCGCGTATTCTGCGGCATCCCAGGTCTGGCCAGTGAATTTTTGTGGCGCGGCCGAATTTGTCAAACGAATCCCCTTCAAACTGATTGCTCACGGGGCAATCATTGCCTTGCGCCGATCACGGCGTTGTAGACGTCTGCGTTGGCCCCTGCTTGCCGTGGAACAGCGCACGGTTGACGTCGGGCCAGAACTCGCGGACTACGAACGATGCAGCATCGATGCCGACGTTGGTTCCCCATTCTTCAGCCGTGTTGGAGAACGTGCGTTGGGACCTGGGATAGTAAGTGTTTGAGATTCCCGCTGCCGCGCCGGCGCCAAACACCTCGCTGAAATTGAACGTCCTGTGCCCTGCGTCGCTACGCGTCACCAGGACGCGGCTGAGCGAATACCCGATGCGCTTCATGGAGCTACCGCCTGCCGATCCAAGGGTGTAATAGCGTGTATCTTCATGGGTCAGTGTCGGGACGATGAACTCCACCATGTAGTTTTCGCTGGTCTGGTCGAGCAGTGAGTGCCAGTAATAACGGCCGTAACCAACCGCGCCGTGGTGAAACTCGGGAACTTTATTGTCCGCCAGACCATACCCTGCCACTACCGCCGGCACGAAAAACGCAGAGTAGTCGAAACTGTCCTGCGAGGCGGTGATGAACTTCTCTTTCACGGATTGTGGAGGCAGATGAGTGGAGGCGCTGACGGCGCGAAAGTTTGGAAATATCCCCAGAATCCGCTTTGTCTGCGTACCGGAATCAGCAGGTGGCTGGGCCGGGTTGGGCGGGGCTGGAGCGGCTTGTTGCGGCTGGGGCGCATCCGGTAGTTCGGCCGAGGCAATCACCTGCGCCTGTGAGAATCCGCAGGACGCAGCGATAGCAAGAAACACAAGGACCAGTCGAACTGAGCAGGGAAGTCTGGGCATAAGAGAGCACCGTTGTTCTTCAGATAGATGGCTTTTGAATCCGAACGGATTCAACTCATTGGATGCATTTGGGCCCATAGTTCATATAAGTCTTATGGATCTAAGAGTAAGGCTACACCTATCGCCACGCGGGTACGGGTGAGGGGACAACAAATCTTTGTGGATTTCCGCCATCGCCTGAGCCACCGTATACACTCTCTGCGATGCACTAATTACGAACCGAACCCTCTGGAGAACAAGTGGAAACCGCCGCCAGCACCGCCGCTCTCACCTTTGCCCATAGCAACTCAGCCCGTTTCGTGGAAGAACTCAAGGCACTTCTGCGGATTCCGTCCGTTTCTACATCGCCGGAGCACAATGGAGACACCCGCCGGGCCGCCGAGTTTGTTGCCGCTGAGCTTCGCCGCATTGGAATGAAGAACGTGCGCCTGATTGAGACCACCAGCGCACAACACCCTGACGGCCATCCGCTGGTGTATGCCGACTACCTGAGCGCTCCCTCCGTCGATGGCAAGCCTGCACCGACGGTGCTGATGTACGGGCATTATGACGTTCAACCGCCGGACCCGCTGGACGAGTGGAAGTCGCCGCCTTTCGAGCCGGAAGAGCGGAATGGCAATCTTTATGCCAGAGGCGCAGTCGATGACAAGGGCCAGATGTGGATGCACGTGAAGGCGCTTGAGTCGCTGCTTGCGACCGATGGCGGCAAACTGCCGGTGAATGTTCGCGTGATCGTCGAAGGGGAAGAAGAGGTTGGAGGGGAGGGAATTGCCGCGTTCGTTCGCGAGCATGGCGACCAACTGGCGGCTGACGTTGCTCTTGTGTCCGACACGGAGATGTTTGCTCCCGACCTGCCCACGCTGTGCGTTGGGGTTCGCGGGATGATCTACACGGAGATTGAGGCCAGAGGGGCGCGGACTGATCTGCATTCCGGCATCTACGGCGGCGCGGCGCCTAACCCATTCATGGCTCTGGCGCAGATTATCTCCAGGCTGAAAGACGCGGATGGACGGATTTTGATTCCCGGCTTTTATGACGCGGTGGCCACGCCGACCGCCGATGAACTGAAGGCCTGGAAGTCGCTGCCTTTCGACGAGGAGCACTACCGCGAGACTGAAGTTGGATCGATTGCGCTGACCGGGGAACCAGGTTTTTCGGTTCTGGAGCGCACCTGGGCGCGGCCTACGCTGGAGGTTCATGGCATGCCTGGGGGATTCGTCGGAGCCGGCGCAAAGACTGTAATTCCAGCGCGCGCTACGGCTAAAGTGTCGATGCGTCTGGTTCCCGACCAGACTCCGGCCGAGTCTTTCGCGCAGTTCAAGTCTTATGTTGAGTCGCTATGTCCCGCGGGCATCACGTTGGAGGTGCGGCTGATTCATATGGGCGATCCCATTGTCGTCTCGACTGACAACCCTTATGTGCGCGCGGCTACGACGGCCATGCATGACGTCTTCAAGACCGATACGGTCTTCATCCGCAGTGGCGGCTCCATTCCCATTGTTGGCGATTTTATTCGCGAGCTGCGTATTCCGACCCTGATGATGGGATTCGGGCTGCCCGATGACAACCTGCATGCGCCGAACGAGAAATTCCACCTGGCCAACTTCCACCGCGGCATAGAATCCATCATCCGATTCCTCGAAAACGTCGCCGATTAGAGGTCATTTCGGCGCAGGTATATATGTCGTTGCCAGCGATGCCCATTTCGCTTCCCATCTCGGGCTATGTGCTGGCTGGCGGCCGAAGCTCCCGCATGGGCGCGGATAAGTCTCTGCTGCGGCTGGCAGGGAGGCCGCTGATCGAGCACGCCGTGACGAAACTGCGCCGAATCTGCGTGGAGGTTCATATCCTGACCAACAATCCGGCGCTTGCCGGCTATGCCCCGGTCGTCGGCGACATCCATCCCGACTGCGGGCCGATTGGGGGCATTGAAGCGGCTCTGGCACATTCCGTTCACGACTGGAACCTGATTGTGCCGGTCGACGTGCCATTTCTGCCTGCGGCCATTCTCGAGAGCTGGGCGGCGAAGATTACGGCGCCGGGCGGAACAGTCCGGGTCGCGATGTTCAGGGCTGAGGGCCGTCCGCAACCCGCGGTTTGTCTGCTGCACCGGCAGATCGCGCCGTCGATCGCGGCGGCCGTGGCGCTGGGTGAGTTCAAGCTGCTTCCGGTTCTGGAAGCGTCGGCTGAAGTCCTGGCGCTGCAAAGCGGGCAGCGCGTGGAACGATGTCCTCAGCATCGAGCCAATCGCTACTGATCAGCGGGTGGGAGCCGGTGCTGCTCAACAAGCCATCGAGCATCTGTGGTTTGCCAACCTCAACACCCCGGAAGACCTGGCCGAGGCCGAAGGGAACGCCGCCGGACTCGACGCCTGACGGCTGTCTGGTTGCGGGCTAGGATTTCCTCCGGGTTTCCACCTGGCGATCGTGCATCATAGAGAGATACCCATGGCAGACACAGACCCAAGGCCGGATCAAGATCCAGCTTCACAGTCCGGCGACCGCAACGGCAGTCAAGACGCTGCCGGCAAAGTGCCTGATGCGTCCGCTGAGCCGCCGTCCGAGCCAGGAAGGCCTGATGGCCGAGGTTTCGCCCGACGTGCAAGGCGCGGTCCAGGAGTTCATGGCCGAGGCGGCGCAGCAAAACGAGGCGGCCAACGAAGCTGTCACCGATGCAGCCGGTGGAGACGTGCCGGCATCGGCGGGATCGTCATCGAACGGCGAAGTCACTCCCGTCCCGTACATCGCTTTCGAAAATGTGAGCAAGTCTTTTGGGAGCGTGGTTGTGCTCAAGGACGTGAACTTTCACGTGCTGCCCGGCGAGACGCTCTGCATTCTGGGCCGTTCGGGAGTGGGCAAGTCGGTCTCGCTGCAGATTCTTATGGGCTTTCTGCGGGCGGACTCGGGCAGGGTTCTGGTGGCGGGCGAGGACATTTGCGGATTCGACGAAAAGCAACTGCAGGTCGTTCGCCGCAAGGTCACGATGGTCTTCCAGAACGGCGCGCTGTTCGACTCGATCACGGTTGGAGAGAATGTCGCCTTTCCATTGCGCGAGCGACATGATCTGCAGGAAGATCAGATACAGCAAATAGTTAAAGGAATGCTTGAGATGGTTGGCGTGGCGGGGATGGAGGATCTTCTGCCTTCGGATCTGTCGACTGGAATGAAGCGGTCTGTTGCGATCGCGCGGGCGCTCGCGTCCCAGCCGGAGGCGATTCTGTACGACGAGCCGACTACCATGGTCGACCCGCTGATGGGGCATCTGCTGGGTGGGTTGATCGAACGGCTGAAGACGCAATTGCATCTCACGAGCATCGTCGTGACCCACGACATGCGCTTTCGCTCGCAAGCTCGCCGACCGGGTAGTTTTCCTGCACCAGGGGGAGGCGCGATTCTTCGGCACGATGGAGGAAATGGATCGAACTGACGATCCGATACTTAAGGAGTTTCTGGCGCTGGATGAACTTGTGTTGCCACAATAGCGGGCAGGTCTGCCTTGAAAGAATGTTTAGATTTAAGTAAATAGACGATTGCCATGTGCTTTTGTTTTCAGTATTCTCAAGGAAAGACCAGAACGCTGGCAAGTTTTCACTCCATTGTCCTACTCAGGCGTCTGCACTCGTGTTGTGTGGTGCCCTTGCGAGAACTAGTTGAAGAGTTACACCAATCGAGCGGTTGGCTGTCGCGAGACATTTCCCGTCTGTCTGGGTTTCTGAAGTGGAAGCCCACCTAACCCGAATCCTCGAACGACAGAGGCAGTCAAGTAGCTCAAAACTGAAGCCGGGTTGTTCCGGTATATGCAATTTCGATGCGCAAGTTGCGCCTCGTGGGAGTGAGAGAGCCGTTCGCCATGGCGACACCGGATTATCTCGAACAAGTAGTCGTCTCAGGCCGCCGCAGATCCGTGCGGACCGGTGCCGCGCATGAGCGCCTTGGAGTCTTCTGGCGGCCGTCTGTGACGAGCCTGGTCTGGGCGGCACTCGACCTGTTGACGGTCGCTCTGGCAGCCGTTCTTGCTCTTCGGTTCCGGGTAACCGTACCGGGTGACGTTCGCGCCACGTCGACGCTTCCTTTCCTGTTGCATTCGGCGAATCCAATCCTTCTCGTCTATGTTGGCTGGTTCGGCCTTCTGCTGGTCGTTCTGGCGCGGTCTTACGGACTCTACGGACCCATCCTGAGCCGCAACGGTTTGAACGAGCAGCGCCTGACTATCCAGGCGACCCTTACCGCGGGGCTCTTGCTCTGCGGGACGCTCTATCTGCAGCGCCGCGCGGAGATGGTTTCCCGGGAAGTTGTGATTCTGCTGGTGGTTTTCTCCACGGTTCTGCTGTGCGCCCGCCGCGCTGTGTGGCGGAAGGTCGTATACGGTCGCTATCGCGAGGGGCTGGAGACGCGCAACGTGCTTATTGTCGGGGCTGGGCGGGTGGCGCACGCTCTGCGCAATCATCTGGAATCTCTGCGCCATCTGGGGTTCCGTTTCAAGGGATTTGTCGCCCTCACCGAACACGAGGCGGAATCCGGGGACGCGGACATTATCGGCGACGTGCGCAACTGCCTCTCGCTCGCACGCGCTCTTTTTGTGGACGAGATATTCTTTTCGGTTCCGGCGGAGAAGAGGCTGGTGATCTCGCTGGTCGAAGAAGCCCGCGCTGTGGGCATCGACGTACGCGTGGTGCCAGATCTGTACGACGGGCTGGCCTGGAACGCAACGGTCGAGTATATCGGCCAGTTTCCAACCATTCCGCTGCACCGGCGCGACCTGCCTATCGGCGCATTTCTGCTGAAACGCGTGCTTGATACTACTGGCGCCGCCCTGGCTATGATTGCTATTGGCGCCTTTGATGCTGATCATTATGGCGGCCATCAAATTGGACTCGAAGGGCTCGGCGTTTTATCGCGCGCAGCGCATCGGCCGCAAGGGACGAACCTTTACCTGCTACAAGTTCCGCACGATGTGCAACGATGCTGACAAGCTGAAGGCAAAGCTCGAGGATCAGAACGAGCGCGACGGTATCCTGTTCAAGATCGCGAACGACCCGCGCGTCACACGCGTCGGCCGGCTCCTGCGCAAGTACTCCCTGGACGAACTGCCGCAGTTTTACAACGTCCTCCGCGGCGACATGAGCCTTGTCGGACCGCGACCGCCAATTGCTTCCGAGGTTGAGCAGTATGACCTGGCGCACCTTCGCAGGCTCGACGTGCTGCCGGGAATGACCGGCCTGTGGCAGGTGGAAGCGCGCCAGGACCCGTCTTTCGACAGCTACATCTCGCTGGACACTGCGTATGTCGAGAACTGGTCGCTGTGGCTGGATATGAAGATACTTGCCCGCACCGTTGGCGTGGTGTTCTCCGGCACCGGCTCTTAGAAGCAGTTGTCGGTTGCTGGTTGTTAGTTGTCAGTTGAAAACCGAATCGCACGCGTCGTTTGACCGAGGCGGTAGACTAAGAGCAGTCGGTAGTTGCGGGTTCTCGTCTGTAAACTGACAACCTGCAACCTGCAACTGACAACTGCCTCTATGAAGATCGCTCTGGCCCAGATCAATCCTACTGTTGGCGACTTCGCCGGAAACGCGCGTCTTATCGTTGACTTCGCCGCGCGCGCAGCCGCCCAGGGCGCCGACCTTGTAATCTTCCCCGAACTTGCCATCTGCGGCTATCCGCCCGCCGATCTGCTGGAAAAGACTGCTTTTCTGAGCCGCGCGCAGCAGACTCTCGAAGGGATCGCGGCCTCGACCGTCAATGGTCCTGCTCTACTGTGCGGCACCGCCCTTGCTGCAGACGGCAACGGGGCGGGCAAACACGCGCGCAACGTCGCGGCGCTGCTTTCCGGAGGCCGCGTCGCGTTCCTTCAGCAGAAGATGCTACTGCCGTTTTACGACGTCTTCGACGAGCAGCGATACTTCGAGCCCGCGCAGCATCAGTCTGTCACGGTCCTGGGTGGCCAACCGCTTGCGATCACTGTGTGCGAGGATGCGTGGAACGACAAGGGGTTCTGGCCGCGCCGCTTTTACCCGATTGACCCTGTCGATGAGCTGATGAGGCAGTGGGCCACGCTGCCGGACCCGATCGTCTCGGGTCATCCGCGCATCATCTTCAACATCTCGGCGTCGCCCTTCTGGGCCGGCAAGCGCGAACTCCGGCGCGACATGCTCGCAGCTATCGCCCGCCGCCACTCGGCCTTCGTCTTGATGGTGAATCAGGTGGGCGGCAACGACTCGCTTGTCTTTGACGGCTCGTCGGTCGTGATTGCTCCAAACGGGGAGGTTGTCGCCCAAGCCGCGTCCTTCGCCGAGGACCTGGTGCTGTTCGATACAGATCACCCTGGGGCGTCGTCTTCGATGCAGCTGATCCCCGAGCACTCGGACGACATCCCGGCTGTCTGGTCGGCCCTGGTCCTGGGCACCCGCGACTATGTGCGCAAGTGTGGTTTCTCGAAGGCGCTGGTCGCTCTTTCCGGCGGCATCGACTCTGCCCTGGTCGCGGCAATCGCTGTGGAAGCACTTGGCGCTGAGAACGTTCTGGGGATCGGCATGCCGAGCGAATTCTCCTCGACCGGCTCGATCGACGATGCGCGTGCCCTCGCCGAAAACCTTGGCATCCGCTTTGAACTCGTTGCGATCCACGATGTCTTTACGGCATACACGAAGTCGCTTGAACCTCTTTTTGCGGGCACACCGTTTGGTTTGGCGGAAGAGAATCTCCAGTCGCGTATCCGGGGTGCGTTGCTGATGGCGCTTTCGAACAAGTTTGGCGCGCTGGTGCTTACCACCGGCAACAAGTCCGAGATGTCCACTGGTTACTGCACCCTTTACGGGGACATGGTCGGCGCGCTTGCTGTTATTGGGGATGTCTTCAAGACTCGCGTCTACGCGTTGAGCCATTATGCGAACAGAGAGCGCGAGGTGATTCCGTCGAACACCATCACGAAGCCTCCTTCGGCCGAACTCCGTCCGGGCCAGAAAGATACCGACTCGCTGCCGCCCTATGAGGTCCTCGACCCGATTCTTGAGGCTTACGTCGAGCGTTACCGCTCTGCCGAGCAGATACTCACGGAACTTACAGACTCAGCGCGCATTGGTTCGGGCGCTCCGGTTGACCTGGCGCTGATCCGTCGCGTGCTCTCGCTGGTCGAGAGGAGCGAGTACAAGCGTCAGCAAGCTGCTCCCATCCTGAAGGTTACTCAGAAGTCGTTTGGAAATGGCCGCCGGTTCCCGATCGCCGTTAAGGTTGAGGTCTAGCGGCGGATCGGCTTCGCCACCCGATTTGGTCCGCCATCCGTCTATTGATAGGATGACTTTGGATCATTCGCTTGAGCCCCGCCTGCCGGGCAACTCAGAAAAACACAAGCAACCGCGCAACAGAAGGAACTCATTGAAGAATCGATACGCAGTCCTGACGACAGCTCTCCTCTCACTCACAGCTTCCCTGGTATTTGCCCAGACTCCCGCCGCACCCGCTCCCCAGTCTCCGAAGTTGCAGGTTCCGCCGTCGCCTTTGAGCGCGCCGCCTGCCGCGGCTGCTGCCCCCACACCACCCGCCGATCCGTTTCCGCCGACAAATCCCAGGTACTTCACCTCGCCGACCCCGACGGTCGAGACGGTGAACTCGTTCCTGAACCAGGTATGGGGGATGGACCCGAGCCGGCTCTACCGGGTGATGGCAATCCAGAAGACCGCGGCTCCCGGCGTCGTCAAAGTCACCGTCTTCATCACAACGAAGGCATCTGACGCCAAGATGCAGGCTGCCACCTTCTACGTCACGCCGGACGGCAAGCACGCCATTGGCGAGGGCTCCGGCGTCGTTCCGTTCGGAGCGACCCCGTTTGCCGAGACCCGAGCCACGCTGAAGGCTCGCGCCGACGGCGCCTGGCGTGGAGCCGAGAGCAAGGACCTCGAACTGGTTGAATTTGCTGATCTCCAGTGTCCGCACTGCAAGGACGCTCAGTTGGTGATGGAAAACATTGCCCACGACTTTCCCAAGGCCCACATTGTGTTCCAGCCGTTCCCGCTGGCTGAGATCCATCCTTCCGCTTTCAAGGCGGCGGCCTACGGCGTTTGTGCCCAGAAGGTTTCGAATGATGCCTTTTTCAAGTACGCTGCCGGTGTCTTTGACACCCAGGAAGGCCTTGCGCCTGCAACTGAAGACACCCTGCTGAAAGCGGCGGCCAAGCGTGCCGGTCTGGATTCGGATGCGATCGCCGCCTGCGCCGACACGCAGGCCACGAAGGACATCCTGAACGCGGACATGAAGCTGGGCGAGGAAGTTGGCGTTGACCAGACGCCGATCTTATCCGTTAATGGCCGCCTGGTTCCGCTTGGCAATGTCAATTACGACGTTTTGAAACAAGTCATTCAGTTTCAGGCCAAGCTGGACGGAGTGGATTCGGGCGCCACCGCGGAAACTCTGGCGCCGAAGCCGCCGCCGCCGGCGCTCTCCGACCTACCGAAGAACTAGCTGCAGACCTCGGAGCCCCAGGATGACCGGCGTGACTCAAGTCGCCGGTTTATCCTGGGGCTTCTTGCGTCTGTGATCCACCCGACTATCTGCTAACCCCCATTCCGGCTACATCATAAGGGGCATGGACGCACTTATCGGCGCCCGCTAATCTTCCCTCTAGCATGCGCGCTGTCAAGTCCATCCTCCGCTGGTTTCTTGCGCTCCAGGCTGCCGTCCTGCTGCTGATCTCGGCTGCCGGAGTACTTGGCGGGCTGAAGGCGCACTCCCGCGCCGTGACTGCGCACGCTGCGCCGGTACATGCCCATTTCGTCGCGGTCATCACTTTCACTTTGATAGCCGCCGGCTTCGCGCTGGGCGTGATTTATGCCATGGCCTGGTGGACGACGCGCAAACCCAGCGTGAGCGTGAGCATCTGGGGTATTGCGGCTAGCGCGCTGAATGTCGCGCAGGGATCCTTTCTGGTCTGGGTATCGCACCTGGCCTCTGGCTCTCGCATCAGATTTTCCCCTGCCGACGGTCTTTGGTTCATCGTCTTCGGGCTGGCGGGGCTCTTTGTTTTCTCTCGCCGCGAATCTTTGCCTGATTCCGTCGTGGGCGCGCGCAAAGCAACACCGGTTGCCGGTGATCGCACCAGCCTGGGGACCCGCCACGCCGTTACGGCTCTCTCCGTTCTCGCGCAGATTGCCATGCTTTTCTTCTGGACCCGCTGGTCTCTCACTCAGCATCTGCCTAGCTACCGCGGCCTCGGTTGGATTGTGTTGGTCACCATCGCGAGCATCTTGACTACTCTTGTCCACGAGTGCGGCCATGCCGTTCTTGCGTGGTGCTTCGAGATGGGGCTGCTGAGCTTCCGCGCTGGGCCATTTCATGCGGTGAAGCGGGAGGGGAAGTGGAAGTTCAAATTTAACCTAGCTGGTCTTATCACCCCCGGCGGATCGGTAGGCGCTGTCCCCACCCATCCGGCTCAACCGCGCTGGGAAGAGATCGTGATGATCGTTGCAGGACCCTGCGCGAACCTGCTGGTCGGCACGGCGGCCGTTTGGGCTGTGGTCCACGATCGCTGGGCCTCCTATCCGCAGACCTGGGAACTCGCCGCCTACACGGGAGCGTTCTGCCTGATTGCAGCCGTGCTGAACCTGATTCCATTCCTCTCGGAGGATGGCGGCTACTCCGACGGTGCGCGCATCCTGCAGATCGTCACCCGCAGCCCTCTGGACGATTTTCACCGTGCGCTTGCCAGCGTTGCCTCCACGGGCATTACCTCGCGCCGCTATCGCGACCTCGATATCGCCCAGATTGAGCGCGCCGCCATGCTGTTTCCGCACGACGTTCGCGGGCTGCACCTGCTGCTCTGTGCCTGCCAGTACTACGAAGATTGCGGCCAGCTTCCTGAAGCGAGCGCAGCTCTGGCCGCCGCACAGACCATTTACGACGAAAACGTTATCGACCTGCCTGGTCCGCTACATACGGTATTCGTCATCGGGAGCGTTTGGCTGAATCGCGACGCCGCAGCCGCCCGCGTCTGGTGGGACCGGATGGAGGCAAAGAAGGACAATCGCAAGAACGTGGACTTCTGGCTTGCGAAGGCGGCGCTGTTGTGGATCGAAGGCGACCAAGCCGATGCCGAAGATGCCTGGCAGGAGGCCAACCTCGACGCGCAGAGGCTTCCGCAGTTCGGCGCATACGAGTTTGACCGCTTCCGGTGCGCCAGTCTGCGCGAAATGCTGAATGAGACCCCGGTGCCAGTGTCGGCCGAGGTCCCGGTCCCAACTACGATTCTCGAACCGGTCGCGGTTCCTATGCCTGTGCCGGCTATGGCAATAACTCCTGTCGCTGCTCCGGCTCAGGTGGTTGCTGCGTTCGCTTCAGTTCCGCTCGGGGGCGGGGATCCACCTGCCGAGGCTGCTTTCGCTGTCGCTCCTGCGACCATGTCAATCACGTCTGCAACATCCGGACCGGCGGTTTCCCGCTTCGACGAAGCGATCGCTCCGGCCCCAGTTGTTGCTGCACCCGAGCCAGTCCGGGATGCGATGCAGGTGCTGGGCGACCGTCTTGGTGTACTGACGCGGCCAATCCCGAAAGCAGCCCCAATCGTACCGGTCCCGGATGCGGTCTCCGAGCCACTCGCCAGCCCGGCGGTGCCAGTTCAGATTGCTGTGCGGGCTCCTGACTTCGCGGTCACTCCGACGGTTGCTCCGGTCCCGGTTGTTGCAACGCCTTCGGAGCCGGCAATAGGCTCCGCAGTCGCGCGTGTGCCTGTGGCTGTTGCCAGAACAATTGCGATTCCGGCGATCGTCGCTCCTGCGTCCAGCCCGATTGCGGCCGACCCGATTGCGCCGATAGCTGTCGAGGAAGCCGCCCTGGCTCCGCCTCCCTTAGTGGAAGCGATGCTCCCTGTGCCTGTCGCTGCAACCAAAGGAGCCCCGGATCAGACGGAGGTCCTAGTCACTCGTCTCGGTGCTCTGACGCGGCCGGTCCCTAAGTCAGCTCCGACCACTCCCATTGTGGAGACCATCATTGATCCGTTGGCTGGCTCGGTTACGCGAATTCCTGCTGCTGCTCTGAAGGCTGGCCCCGCGCGAATTAGTCTGACTGCCAATTTGCCTGAGGCAGCTCCACTCGCCCCGCCGAAACCCAACGCTCCGGCGGTTCCGGCCGCATTTGCGCGTCGTGCTCGGCCCGGTCCTCTGCCTCCGAGTTCCGGGGCCGCTGCCTTCGTCCCGGTTGAGAAATTCGTTCCCGAAACGCTTGTCTTCGAAACACCCACCTTCGCGGCTGAAGAGGTTTACGAAACTAAGGCAGTTGAGGCTTCTGTGGTTCAGCCTGTAGAGCCGATGCCCACGATTGTTCCTGCAGCGGCCGCTGTGACCGCGAGTGTGCCTGCCCCTGTGACAGTGACGCCGACAGAAGTGGCCGACGTGCCGGCACCTCCGCCGGAAAAGCCGGCCCGCTATGATCCGCTCGATCTCATCCGTGCGGCTGCCATCGAAAGCCTGAACGTCAGCGCTAGCTAGATTTGCCGGGCCAAGCGGGCTTTTCAAGCGGCGATGTAGACGAACCGAAGCAGGAAAAGTACCGCGAGCAGGTATAGCATCCAGTGCTGCCGCCGTCCGCGTCCAGTAGCCAACTCCAGTACGGCGTAGCTGATCAGCCCGAACGAAAGTCCGGTGGCGATTGAATATGTCAGCGGAATGGTGACGATGGTCAGGAAGCTCGGGATTGCAATCCGAGGTTCCTCCCAATCGATGCCCGCGGCTCCTCCCAGCATCAGCGCGCCCACCAGGATCAGCGCTGGAGCGGTTGCGAAGTCGGGAATCGCACCCACTGCCGGCGCCACGAAGATGGCCAGGAAGAAGAGGATTCCGGTGACGATTGCCGTCACGCCGGTGCGTCCTCCCGCGGCCACGCCCGCGGATGACTCGATGTAGCTGGTTACCGTGGAAGTGCCGGCCAGCGATCCGATCACAGTTGCACTCGCGTCGGCGAAGAATATCTTGTCCAGACGTGGAATCGTGTGGTCCTCAGCGATCAGGCCGGCGCGCTCGGTGACAGCGACCAGCGTGCCGATGTTGTCGAACAGATCGACGAACAGGAAGACGAAGATGATTTCCAGGGCGTTCATGTGCAGCGCGCCACGAATGTCCAGATGAAAGGCCGTATCGCGGATCGCCATAGGGTTGAAGGTCGATGGCGTGTACTTGACCTGGTGCAACAGGATTCCGACGGCAAGCGTGGCCAGCACGCCGATCAGCATTGACGCCTTGACGCGGTAGGCTTGCAGAACGGCGATCAGCACGATGCCGAAGATCGCGAGTTGCGTGGTGTGCGCGTGCAGATTGCCCAGGGTCACCGTGGTTGCGGGGCTGGGAACGATGATGCCTGAGTTACGCAGGCCGATGAACGCAATGAACAGTCCGATGCCGCCGGCCACCGCGGAGTGCAGTTGATGCGGAATTGCGCCGAGGAGCTTCTGTCGAATGCCGCCGAAGGTTAATAGCAGGAAGATAACGCCAGAGATGAATACTGCGCCCAGAGCAGTCTGCCAGGGCACGCCCATGCCCTTGACGACGGTGTAGGTGAAGTAGGCGTTCAGTCCCATTCCGGGCGCCAGCGCCAGCGGGTAGTTCGCCAGCGCGCCCATCAGGATGGACCCGATCGCGGCGCACAGGCAGGTCGAGGTGGTTACCGCGGCGAGCGGCATGCCGGTTTCGGACAGGATCGCCGGGTTCACGAAGATGATGTAGGCCATGGTGATGAACGTGGTCAGGCCGGCCAGAATCTCCGTCCGCCACGTTGTTTCGTGGGCCACAAAGTCAAAATATCGTTCCAGGCGGGTGAGCATAGGGTTGTGCAGACTCGTCGAGGTAGATTTGAAAGTGAATATGGATTCTCAACAGGATAGCGCGAGAGGGCCGAGATGACCGCAGATGAAGTGAAGAAAATACTGAACCTTGCGCCACACCCGCGCGAAGGCGGCTTCTACATTCGCACCTACGAGTCGGGCGAACGGGTTCCGGCAAGCGCCTTCGCAGACGAGCGCTACGCCGCTCCGCGCTTCACCGGGACCGCAATCTACTACTTTCTTGAGCCTGGAACCTTCAGCGAAATGCATCGCCTCAAGTCAGACGAAATCTTCCATTTTTATGCGGGCGATGTCGTGGAAATGCTGCAACTCCATGCGGGCGGGCGCGGCGAGATCATTCGCATTGGCAACCGCCTCGATCAGGGGGAGCGCCCGCAAGTCGTCGTCCCGCGGAATGTCTGGCAAGGCTCACATCTGGCAGCGGGCGGGAAGTGGGCGCTGCTGGGATGTACCGTCAGCCCGGGCTTTGAGTTTGACGATTACGAATTCGAGTCGCGCGCTGCGCTCTGCAACAGATGGCCCGAGTTCAGCGACCTGATTTGCGATCTTACGCACGGCTAAAAATGTCGCGCAGTACCAAAGTACGTTACTGATCGTGGCAGGCTCATGCTTTCGATCTTCTTCCCCGATAGGTCAACCAGAGCTCAATCGATCGCGAGTGCCCGCAGGGCAGGCGCGGACTGAGAGCCTACACGACACAACGGGAGAAAGATCAATGATGAAAAAAATCAAGCAAGCGTTAGTCGCCCTCATCAAGGATGAATCGGGTCAGGACCTCATCGAATACGCTTTGGTTGCCGGCCTGATAGGCATTGGCGCAGTGGTCGCAATGAGCGGGCTTTCCAACAAAATCGGCGACGCGTTCAACGGCGTGGGCAACAGCCTCACCAGCGCGTAGCGGAGCGCGTGAAACCGCGAACACATCGGACGCGAGCGGCGATGCAACACGGTTTGCGTGTTGTCTTGCCGCTCGTCTCTGGCGGCCATTCGGATTGTCTCGCATCGAGTAAGCATGCATCACCTCACCGGTTCCTTTCATGATCACATTGCAGTGGCAACTGATATCGATGGGAGGCGCTCTGCTCTGCGCGGTCATTGGGTCCATCCATGATCTTCGCGAGCGCAGGATACCTAACTTACTGACCGGCCCGGCGATCGTCGCAGGCCTGGTACTGCACGCTTGCGTCGGGCATTGGAGCGGGCTCGCTTATTCGGCACTTGGCGGACTGATCGCCGGCGGAATCGCGCTGGTTTTCTTTGTTGCCGGAGGGATGGGCGGCGGCGACGTGAAACTGATGACCGCTATCGGATGCATTGCGGGGATTTTTTCACTGCATGTTTTGTTGATTTCAATCGCGATTGCCGGCGGGGTGTTTGGCATTGCGGTCAGCATATATTTCGGGCGGCTGCGCGAGACCCTGACGAACGTCGGTACGTTGCTCTCACATCACAGCCGGGAGGGTTTCAAGCAGCACCCTGACTTGAACCTGGGCAATCCGGGAACGCTTCGCCTGCCCTTTGCGCTGCCGATCGCGGCGGGATGCCTGGTGACGTTCTGCAGTCTGATATTGGAGGTGCGTCCATGAATCCCAGGCGGATATTCATTGCCCTCGCACTCGCACTGCTGGTCTCGGGTACGTCTACGTGGCTCGTTTCCAGAAGTCTCAAGGCGGCGCCGATCCCGGCCAGCATTTCAGAAGTTGGCTATGCCGCACCCTCGCGCGCGCTGCAGGCTGGCGAACTTCTGAATAGCAGCAATACCGAAGTAGTGGCATGGCCGGCATCGATTCCCATTGACGGCGCATTCTCGCGAACCGCTGACCTTACCGGCAGATCGATCCTGTTCCCATTGGCTAAGGGCCAGCCGATTGTGGATCGCGATCTCGCAACGGTGGGAACGGGAATTGGACTCGCCAACCGAATTCCGGATGGCATGCGGGCGGTTGCGCTGCGCTCTGACGAGGTAGTCGGGGTTGCTGGATTCCTGGTGCCTGGCTCGCATCTCGACGTTCTCGTCACGTATCGCCCGGACGGCGCCGCTGCCGCGTTGACAGCCACTGTCGTGCAGAACGCCGTCGTGATCGCGGCGGGGCACCAGACGGAACCCGATCCATCGGGCAAGATCGCCGACGTGACTGTGGTTACGCTTCTGCTTACGCCGGGGGAGTCGCAGCGCGCTGTGCTTGCGAGCACGCAAGGCGCAATTCACTTTATCCTGCGCAATGGCGCGGACAGCGCTACTGAGACGAACGCGCCAGTTCTGCTTTCACAACTCGCGGTGCAACCATCTACCCGGATTCATTCGACGTCTCAGGTCCCTGTGCAGGCTGCTCATTCCAGCACGCCGCACCGGGAGATCGAGACGATCCTGGCTGGTGATGTGCATGCTCAGTCAGCGCAAGACGGAGGCGGTGGACAATGACTCTGCAATCCTGCGTTCGAAAGCTTGTCAATGCGATTGCCGTCTCGCTGACATGCATCTTGCTCGCCGCTAGCCTGCATCATGTTGCAGCCCAGGTCGTTGTTTCCAAGGCCACTGCAGGAGTGGCTGCTCCGCCGCTGGCGATTCACTCTTCTGCTGCCGGTGACGTACTTCACATCAGGGTAGGTCGCTCGGTTGTTCTCACCTCGACTGCTCCATTGCGCCGCGTGTATGTTGGCAATCCATCGGTTTTGCAGACCTTTACATCGGGTCTTACTGAGGTCGTCCTCACCGCGAAATCTGCAGGCGTGAGCAGCCTTGTGATCTGGGACGAAGCCGGCGGCGATCGTCTGTACGCAGTCTTTGTCGACATCGATCCGCAAACGCTCTGCGACTCGCTCGCGGAGGCGTTCCCTGGCTCGTCGATTCATGCCGTGGCAGGCGAAGGCAAGATATTCCTAAGCGGATCTGTCCCGAGCGAAGCCGCCTCGGACGCCGCGTTCAAGATGGCCTCGCAGTACGCGAAGGAGGTCATTAACTCGCTACAAGTTGTTTCAGTGCATGCCAGGCAGGTGCAGTTGAAGCTCCGCATCATCGAGGTCGATCGCTCGCGTCTGGATCAGCTCGGGATCAACCTTTTCACTCTGGGCGGAGGAACTGTGGCCGCAACCTCCACGCAGCAGTTCGCCAGCACGGCTACAGGGATTGGGGCTGATTTAGCGGTCAGCAACCCGCTGAACATCTTTGTCTACAGCCGCCAGTTGAACGCCGGCGTCACCATACAGGATCTGGAACAGAAACAGGTCCTGCAGGTGTTGGCTGAGCCGACGCTGACGACGTTGAGCGGTATGCCCGCGCGTTTTCTTTCGGGCGGAGAGTTTCCCTTTCCCGTGGCTGAGGGTGGCACAGGAAACAGCGCCGTGGTCACGATTCAGTTTCGGCCGTATGGCGTAAAGATGGATTTCACACCAACCGTCAATGCCGACGGATCGATCCGGCTTAAGCTCGCGCCTGAGGTGAGCACGCTGGACTACAGTAATGCCGTCACGATCTCGGGGTTTACCATACCGGCGCTCTCCACTCGACGCGCCGAGACCGAGGTCGAGATCAAGGATGGCCAGAGTTTTGTGGTCTCGGGTCTGCTGGACCATCGCACTACGGAGATCATGAGCAAGGTTCCCGGTGTTGCCAACGTTCCAATCCTGGGGCAACTTTTCCGGTCGAAGAACTTCAATCATGCTGTGACTGAGTTGGTCATCATGGTTACCGCCACGATCGTGGATCCCCTGGGGTTCAGCCAGGACTCGACGGCCAGCGAGCCTAAGTTTGTCGTTCCGAATCTCAACTCCGATGACTTTGATGCCTCCATACATGCAAAGTCCGACAAGACGGAGCCCTCGCCACAGCTGCAACCAGCCACACCGAATAAGCCGGGGGCCCAATGACCGACGGATCGAACTTACCGGAACGCGCGAGCCAGGTAATCTTCAGCGTGTGCGTGGACGAGGCCGTGGTCAGTGCCGCAACGGCTGCCGCGTTCAAGGTTACGGGCGCTCAATTTGCGGGCGAGTTCCGAGACTACATCACCTCGGAGAAACGACCGCAGTTTTCGCCTTCTCTCAAAAGCGCAGCCTCCTGTGTCGCGCTCATCGATTTTGATCGTGATCCGGAACTGGCTATCGAGACGACGGAACGCCTGCGCCAGATATTCCTGAAGAAGATCAGCATCGTGGGAGTCGGCGCTCAACTCGACGCGGGCATTCTGCTGCGCGCGGTGCGCAATGGATGCACTGAGTTTCTGACCAAGCCGGTCGATCCCAACGATCTTGCAGCGGCGTTGAAACGCTTTCAGGCGGTGATGGCTGTCGACCCTCATGCCCAGAATGGCATCGGCCGCGTCATCGCCTTCTTCGGTGCCAAGGGTGGCGTCGGAACAACGATGCTGGCCGTGCATCTTGCTACGCATCTTGTCTGCCAGCATGGGAAGAAGACGCTGCTCATCGATCACAAGCAGCAACTTGGCCACGTGGCGCTGTACCTCGGCCTCAAGGACACGCAGTATCACTTTGACGAACTGCTTCGCAATGCGGATCGCCTGGATGCGGAACTGCTTGATGGCTTTGTCGTTCGCCACCGTAGCGGCCTTGATGTCATCGCGTCGCCGGAGATGTCATCCGGCCCGCACGAGCCGAAGAGCGACCAACTGGCGCATGTAATGGACTTCCTGCGCCGCGAATACGACTACGTGCTCATCGACTCGGCGGTTGGCTTTCAGGATTCCAAAGCCTCCATTCTCGAACAGTCCGACGAGGTCTATATCGTGTCAACGCCGGACGTTGCGGCGCTGAGGGACCTTGCGAGGCTGGTTGAGAATCTCTCGCTCAACGACTCCGCGACCAGCAAGCTGAACGTGGTGGTTAATCGCTCCACCGCGACCGATTCGATTACGTCCGATCAGATTGAAAAGGCGGTACGGTTTCCGATCGCGATCGCTGTTCCTAACAACTATTTCGAGTTGCAGCGCGCGATCAATGACGGTGAACCGATTCCGGCGCAGCGACGTTCAGAATTCAATCAGGCGCTCGCCCGCTGGGCTAACCGCGTTGTTCACGGCCTGAGCGGGCCGAGGCCTGTGCCCGCCAAGAAGAGACTATTCGCCTTCCTGCGTTAGGAAAGAAGCACCTGGAAGATCTCTCGAAAATGATTGAGGTGAACTATGCCTGACGTCTCCATGTACATGACATCGCCGACGCGACCCGTGGTGGCCAGTGAAGTTCGCGTGACACTCGGCGAAGCGGCGCGCAACACGCTGAAGACCGCGGTGCACCATGAGCTTATTCGCCGTATGGATCTGGAGAAGCTGGCCGAAATCCAGTCTGACGAGATTGGCGGACGGCAACGTCTTCTTGTCGTTATTTTGCAACTCATTGCCGAACAGAGCGCACCGTTCAGCGCACCGGACCGCGATCATCTGGCGCACGACATCCTTGACGAGGTCTTCGGGCTTGGCCCGCTGGAGCCTCTGCTGCATGATTCGACCGTGAACGACATCCTGGTGAATACCTACAAGATGGTCTATGTCGAACGGCGCGGGGTGATCGAGAAGACCAACATCGTCTTCAAGGATGAAGCTCACCTGATGCACATTATCGACAAGATTGTTTCCGCGGTTGGCCGCCGGATCGACGAGTCTTCGCCGATGGTCGACGCGCGCCTGCTGGACGGATCGCGCGTGAATATCGTGATTCCGCCACTCGCGGTGGATGGTCCGCTGGTCTCCATTCGCCGCTTTGGCGCAGTCCCCCTGACCGCAGAGGATCTATTGCGCCATCGCGCGCTGACACCGCAGATGCTGGAGATACTTCGTAGCGCGGTGCGTGCGAGGCTTAACATCGTGGTCTCCGGTGGCACAGGCTCCGGCAAAACTACGTTGCTTAACGTGCTCTCCGGATTCATCTCGGCGGCCGAGCGGATCGTCACAATAGAGGATTCTGCGGAGCTTCAAATCAAGCAGGAGCATGTGGCCCGGCTTGAGTGCCGACCTCCAAATCTGGAAGGGAAGGGCGCGGTGCGGCAGCGTGAGTTGGTCATCAATGCTCTGCGTATGCGGCCGGACAGGATTATCCTCGGCGAAGTGCGCGGCGAGGAGGCACTGGATATGCTGCAGGCCATGAACACGGGCCACGATGGGTCGATCACCACGATTCATGCGAACAACCCGCGCGATGCGATCGCACGCATTGAAACCATGGCAATGATGGGGACCGTTTCACTGCCCGAGAAGGCGATTCGCGCGCAGATTGCTTCGGCTGTCGATGTTATCGTTCAAGTCTCGCGCATGAGCGACGGAACCCGCCGCGTGACCCACATCAGCGAGATCACCGGCTCCAGCGGAGACATCATCAGCCTGCAGGACATCTACGCGTTCGAGAAGCTCGGTCTTGGGCCAAGCGGGAGCGTAAAGGGCCGGTTCTATTCCACAGGCATCGTTCCAAAGTTCGGCGAACGCCTGAAGGCTGCGGGCATTCCATTTGGACTCAACCTGCTGGATCATTCCGTCGATGTGTAGGTAGGAGATCCACAGTGAGCCCCCTCGCAATTACCTTCCTCGTGGCATTGGCGCTCAGCTTCACCATTTTGATGTTGTTCCTGCGACCGACTGCGTCGGGATCTGCGCGGCAGCGGCTGATGATCATTCAGTATTCCGTGCGGCCACATCATGCGGGCGCTTACGGTACGGATCTGGTGGATCGAGAGCGACGGACTGGTTCCGCGCGACTGAGCTCTTTGCTTGAGCGCTACCGGTTTGCCCGGAGATTAAAGCTGCTGCTTCTTCACGCAAACAGCGACCTCAGCGTCGGCGGCGCGGTTCTGATCAGCGCAGGAACAGGGATTGGCTGCGGTGTTGCGGCATTCCTATTTCTTCGGCGTCCTGCTGATAGCGTCCGCGGCGGGAGTTGCCGGGTGTTGCATACCGTACATCGTGCTGCGTATGAGGCGCAGCCGACGGCTGAAAGCCTTCAATGCGGCGCTTCCGGATGCGATTGATCTGATGGCCCGAGCACTCCGTGCAGGCCACGCCATGGGGTCTTCCATTGAGATGGTTGCGGACCAGACGCCTGAGCCACTCGCCTTTGAG
The DNA here is from genome assembly GCA_963822225.1 of uncultured Acidobacteriaceae bacterium. GTDB lineage: Bacteria > Acidobacteriota > Terriglobia > Terriglobales > Acidobacteriaceae > Edaphobacter. The sequence continues at coordinate 181,182 of CAWGGW010000011.1, forward strand.
TTTGTGCAGGTCTATCAGCAGCAGCGACTGGGATTGCAATTTCGAGATGCATTGCTGCAGATGGGCGACCGCGTTCCGAGCCGCGATTTGCAGTTCTTGATTACCGCAATACTTGTTCAGAAGGAGACCGGGGGCGACCTGACGGAGATTCTCGATCGCGCCGCATATGTGATTCGCGAACGCATCCGCATTGAGGGCGAAGTGCGCACTCACACAGCGCAAGGGCGTCTCACTGGCTGGATCCTCGGCTTGCTTCCCATCATCATGCTGACCTTGATCAATATCGTCAGCCCGGGCTACTCGACGGTACTGTTCCACGATCCGGTAGGGCAGGAGTTGCTCTATGCGGGAGGAACTTTGATCGTGATTGGAGCTTTCATCATCCGCAAGATTGTCGATGTCCAGGTTTGACCGCCCGCCATGACGCCCTATTTCTATCTCGGTATTAGCTCAACCATTTTTTCTGCAATCGCTCTAGTCGCCGCGTTCGTCTTCACGAGGACTTCGCGAGCTACGATGCAGCGGATTCGTGAAGTGACTTACCGCGGTCGAAGCTATCGCCGAGGCTCACCTGTAACGACCGATGCAGGGCGAAGATTGTTCACGACGATTCACTGGTTGCGGGCTCGACTGGGCTTGGCGGATGATGTGGATCTGCCGGAGCGTTTGACTAACGCCGGGTACAGGGGAACGTTTCCAGCCGACGTCTACAACGCGGCACGCATCCTTGGCCCACTGCTTGGATTTGCCGCCGCCAGCTTCGTTCCCTCGGGGCGCCTCTTCGGCATGATTGCGGTTCCGGCCGTAGCCTATATCGCGCCCAACATTGTGCTGACGAGGCTGATAAAACGGCGCCGCGAAAAAATTCGCCGCAGCATTCCGGACGCCATTGATCTGCTCGTGATCTGTGTCGATGCTGGATTGGGGATCGACCAGGCGCTGCTACGGGTTGGGCAGGAACTCGGCATTAGCCATCCTCAGATTACCGAAGAGTTGCTGCAAATCAATCGGGAGCAGCGCGCTGGGAAGCCTCGCATTCAGGCGTGGGCAGATATGGCCAAACGGAGCCAACTCCCTGACATCGATGCATTCGCCAGCATGCTGCTGCAGACCGAGCGGTTTGGTACGCCGATCGCCCGTGCGCTTAGCGTGTTTGCCGATGGCATTCGCCTGAAGCGCCGCCAACTGGCGGAGCAAATGGCGGCGAAGACGACGGTGAAGATCATCTTTCCGTTGGTACTCTTCATCTTCCCCAGCATGTTCATCGTGTTGCTTGGTCCGGCTGCACTTGCAATCGTTCGTGGCATGGCCGGGGTCGTTCAGTAGCTGGCTAGTCGAGGAAACGACTGGTGAGGCCTGCGTAGGCATCGATGCGCCGGTCGCGCAAAAACGGCCAGTGCTGGCGTGTGGTCTCGATCAGAGTGTGGTCTAATTCGGCGGTCAGAATCTCTTCCTTGTCGTGCGACGCCTGGGCGAGGATCCGGCCAAATGGGTCTGCGATGAAGCTGCCGCCCCAGAATTCAAGGCCTGAAGCAGGAGTGTGATCGCCGGGGCCTTCGATGGTCACTCCATTATGGATGACGTCCCCGTGCTCGTGGCCGACTCGGTTGACTGCCGCAACGAAGACGCCGTTGGAGATGGCGTGGGCGCGCTGCATTGTCTGCCAGGCTGAATATTGGGCGTCGCCGAACTCGGACTTTTCGCTCGGATGCCAGCCGATAGCTGTCGGAAAGAACAATGTTTGCGCGCCACGGAGTGCGGTGAGCCGCGCCGCCTCGGGGTACCACTGATCCCAGCAGACCAGGGTCCCAACGCTGCCATTGCTTGTGGGGATGGCTTTGAAGCCGAGGTCGCCGGGCGTGAAGTAGAACTTTTCGTAATAGAGCGGATCGTCGGGAATGTGCATCTTGCGGTACAGGCCGACGATGTTGTCCGGGGCGTCGCTCTTGTGGTCAAGCACGGCGGCGGTGTTGTGATAGAGGCCCGCGGCGCGGCGCTCGAAGAGGCTCGCGATCAGCGTGATCTTTTCCTCGCGCACGACGGCGGCGAGCCGCTCTGTGCTGGGTCCGGGAATGGCTTCGGCGAGGGCGAAGAGCGCGTGGTCCTCGCGCTGGCAGAAGTATTGCGCGCGGAAGAGTTCCGGCAGGCAGATGAGTTGCGCGCCGTCGCGGGCAGCCTCGCGGACGAGGTCTGCGGCGTGGTCGAGGTTCTGCGCGGTCGATGGCGCGCAGGACATCTGGATAAGAGCAATGCGAGTTGGGGCTGCTGACATTGCGTGACTCCGTGGAGCAAGAGAAGAGGCGCCGGCGGTTTGCCAGCGCCTCCTCATTTTCTCAGGTTCATGTTACTTGTCGTCGAAGAGGAGGATGGCACCTGCGATGGTCGTAGTCCAGCGGCCGTTTTTGTCGCCGACGGCCGACTGGGTGACATTGGCTGTGCGAACGATCTTGTTGGAGATGCGATAGATCTCCTTTTTCTCGTCCCAACTCTTGTCCGGATCGAAGTCGACGTCCAGCGTTGTGGCGAGCATCTCTGCTGCGAGTTCTTCGGCGTAGTCGCCGGCCTGATCCTCGGTTTCGCCGAAGCTGTGGTGTTCGGAGAGGTATCCATAGGTGTTGCGATCGGTCGGGATGGCGACGCCGATGCTGGAGACCACCAGACGGTGAGCCTCGCGCGTGGAGTTCTCAGCAATGACGGCGAAGACAACCTCGCCCGGGTTCAGATACTTCAGACCTTCCTTGCGCGGGATGAGCTTGCATTGCGGCGGGAAGATGGACGATACGCGGACCAGGTTCTGCGCGGCGATTCCTGCATCACGAAGAGCAAGTTCGAATGACGTAAGACGCTCTTTATGCTTGCCTACGCCCTTGGTGAAAAAAAGGCGCGTGGGGACCATGTTCATGCCCAATTGGAAGATCCTCCAGAGAGATAGATCGAGATGCGCGGCCACCGGCGCCGAGCAGTGCAACTTGTCAAAGTTATCACAACGGCTGCGCTGCAAGGTTGCTATGGCGCGAGGAAATCCTCTCTGTAGCGATGGGGTGTGGATTGCGGAGCGCAGCGTGATTTCCAGGCAACGCCTCGCGGCGGCCGCAGAATTGCAAAGATCGTGCGAATACCAGCATGTTTGCCCGCCTCAGAGTGAAATCTCTGATATTTTTGATGCGCACGCGACTGACCGGTTTTGGGCTCTCTGAAATTCACCTGACACGATGATTCCGGGGAACTTGAGGCGCAGATCGCGTCACTCAAATTCCTAGTTGTGCAAGGAGCGTCATGTCGAGCGAATATCGTGATTTTCTTGAACTTTCGTATGCGGAGTTGGAAGACCTGAACCTGGCGGCGAAGGAGCAGCGCAGGAAGCGTGTTGCGCCCGACGTGATCCAGGAAGAGCGGCTGAAGTACCTCACCGACGAAACCCGCATCAAGGCCGTTACCGTGCTGTTCAGCGATCTTGAAGGGCGCCTGCACATGCTGGACTACGACAAGAAGTTCCTGGTAAAGAGTTGGGACAACCTGACCTTTGACGGCTCCTCGATTCGCGGCTTCACGGCGCAGAAAGAGAGCGATCTTCGCCTCGGGATCGATTGGGGCGCGTTCTACTGGGCGCCGGCCGACGTCTTCGGTCCGGGAAAGGTGCTGGTCTTCGGCGAGGTCATCGACAAGAACGGCGGGACCTACAGCGCGGACATACGCGGCGTGCTGAAACAGTTCTCGCAGGAGATGTTCGACAAGAACGGCTACACGCTGAATGCAGCCAACGAGATTGAAGGTTTCCTGTTCGACGGGATCGATGCCGAGCGCAAGTATCAGATTACCGGCGCGTTCGAGTACGTCAACACTGGCGGATATTACCACTCGCTACCCGGCGACCCGTTGCGTGAGTTCATCGACGCGACCGCCGAAGTACAGCGCGCGATGGGCTTTCAGAATGAGAAGGACCATCCCGAAGTTGCGCCCTCGCAGTTCGAGATCAACTACGGCTATGGCGAAGTCGTCGCCGCTGCAGACCAGATTCAGCTCTACAAACTGATCTGCCGCACGGTGGGGACACAGATGGGAATGACGGCGAGCTTCCTGCCGAAGCCAGTTGTCGGCGTCAATGGCAGCGGCATGCACACCAATGTGTCGGTCTCGAAGGGACCGAAGAATCTGTTCTGGGATCCCAAGGGCGAGGAGAAGATCTCTCGGCTGGCATGGCAGTTTGTGGATCGCGTTTTAACTCACGGACTCGATATCTGCCTGCTGATGAACTCGAGCGTCAATTCCTACCGCCGGCTCGATCCTCACTTCGAGGCGCCGAATCAGTTGAATGCTTCGGCGGTCAACCGCGGGGCGATGGTGCGCATCCCGATCGGCAACGAGAAGTCATCGCGCATCGAAGTGCGCGCGGTTGCGCCGGACGCCAATCCCTACATGGTGCTGTACTCGATCTTCAAGACCGGGCTGAACGCGGAGGCTTCGAAGATGAAAGGTCTGCGCGAGGCCAAGCGCTTCCTGCCGGACAACATCTATACGGCGATTGACGATTTCCGCGGCTCGGCATGGACCACGACGTTGCTGGGCGAAGACGTGAAGGGTCGCTACGCAGACCTGAAGCAGGCTTCCGCCGATCGGTGCCCACGGTTGCTGGGCACTATTGTGAAGCCAGCCGAGGTCCAGTTCCACCACGAGATTTACAACCAGCTCTTGTGGAACCAGTTCTAGCAGGGTGCTGCACTGCAATGCGAAGCCCCGGCGAGGATCTGCCGGGGTTTCGCATGCAGATTGACACCTGCAATCGCTGGCGTATGCTTCTACCGTCGGCACGAAGGGGAACGACGTAAGCATAGAATCAGGCAGAGAAATTGCACCGACAGCGATCGCAGGCGGATGCACTACTTGGTCTGGTGTTGGGCGGTTGGCTGCTGGGCATGGAGATCAAGGACATCGAGCTGGCTGACCGTTATATGACAGTGAAGGGTTTGGTGGAGCGCAGAGATGTGGACTCCGGAATTGCGAAGCTGGCTGGAGGATGCTGCGCTGCGAGGCTGGCTTCGAGGCTGCCGGAGTTGCTCTGGTGGGCGATGCGGGGGACCCTGTGGCTGCGCAGGAGGCGGCACGTTTTGCAGCGTGGGTGGAAGCCGGCCACGCGGGCGAGATGGAGTATCTGAAGCGGCGGGACGAGGCGGGCACGCTGGTTCGCAGCGGGTTGCACGTGGCGTTTCCGTGGGCGCGGTCAGTGGTGGTGTGTGCTCTGAATTACAACGCGGACGCGCCGAAGTCGATTGATCCTGCGGCAAGTGGCACAGGGTGGATTGCGCGATATGCCTGGAGCGGACGGGCGGGCGACGATGGAACGCTTGTGCCCACGGATTATCACAATGAGTTGCTGGCGCGTCTGCGTAAGATTGAAGCGGGAATACTGGCGCAGACCGGATGCATGACGCGGAGCTACGTGGATACAGGGCCGCTGGTGGAGCGGAGTCTTGCGGTGCAGGCTGGCGTGGGATGGATTGGCAAGAATACCTGCGTGATTCGGCAGGGGCTGGGGTCGTGGATGCTGCTGGGGGTGATTGTGACGTCGCTTCCGGTGGAAGAGCCGGCTGCGCTGGCTGTGGCGCCGGACCGTTGCGGCTCGTGTACGCGATGCATCGATGCTTGCCCGACGGGCGCGCTGCTGGGATCGAAGGATCCGGCAGGCAGCGCGCGAGATGGATGCGTCTCGCTGCATCGCTTACCTGACCATTGAGAAGAAGGGGGCGATCGACGAAGGTCTACGCGGGCAGATGGGGCGGCAGGTGTTTGGGTGCGACATCTGCCAGGATGTGTGTCCGTGGAATCGGAAGGCTCCGGTGGGGGATCGCGAAGGGATGAGGGCGCGGCGGGAGCTGATCAATCCGGCGCTGGAGTTGCTGGCGGAGATGGACGGGCGCGAGTTCAAGCGGCGGTTTCGGGGCTCGCCGCTGGAGCGGACCGGACGCAAACGGTTGCTGCGCAACGTGGCGATTGCCATGGGCAACAGCGGCGAAGTGCGGTTCCTGCCGCAACTCGAAGCCTGGCGGCAAGGGGAAGATGAGGTACTCGCCGAGGCGGCGCATTGGGCTTTGGTGCGGATTAGCATCAATTCTTGAGTATCTTGACAAGAATTGGGCGCGGATTGAAGCTTCGATCTGGATGCGCTCGTCTGCTAGCCTAGAGGTTGAGTTATATCCTGCGATTGGACAGAGGTTTGGTCGGAATCGCGGGGTATGAGCAGACTGGCCTCTCCCTTATCCGCGCCGGTCCTGGAGCGTTCATCCGCACGATGCCGACCACTTCTACGGAAGATACTCTCGAAGCCCAGAAGGTCGTTCCCATCTCGCAGGTGCGGCCGGTTGTGCGCGCCACCGGAGCGTGGCCGCAGGTGGTCGCGCTGGCGAAGTATATGGTCCAGACCGAGGTGCATACCTACGCGTTCAGCGTGGCGGCGAATGTGATTTTGTCGCTGTTTCCGTTTATCGTGATGATGCTGACGATTTCTCGTCTTGTCCTCCATTCGGAGGCGCTATGGCCGGTGGTGGGCGAGGTGATGTCGACTTTTCTGCCATCGAACCAGGACTTCATCATGCGCAATATGCAGTTGCTGGCGCATCCGCACAAGAGCACGCAGATCTACTCCGTGGTGATGCTGCTGATCAGCTCGACCGGGGTGTTTCTTCCGCTTGAAGTTGCGCTGAACGGCGTTTGGGGCGTGAAGAAGAACAGGTCGTACCTGCACAATCAGGCGGTCTCACTGGGGCTGGCTTTTGGCGTCGGGATGCTGGCACTGACTTCGGTTGCGGTGACGGCCGGGCAGCGGAAGTTTCTCACTTTTGTATTCTTCGGCCACGTCGATAATGTTGTTTTCGCCTTCTTTGAGGGCGGAATTCTGCGCGTGTGCGCGCTGGTCGCGAGCGTTCTGCTGTTCTTCCTCATCTACTGGGTTCTGCCCAACCGCAAGGTTCCGGCGCGTGCCGTGATTCCGACCGCGATCGTCATCGGCGTGCTTTGGGAGGTGGGGAAGTACATCTACGTGCTGGTGCTTCCGCGGCTGGATTTTCAGGCGGTGTATGGGCCATTTTATGTATCGGTTGGATTGATGATCTGGGCATTTCTCTCCGGTCTGCTGCTGCTTGCGGGAGCGCACTTCTCCGCCACACGTTATGCGCTGTCGGTGGCGCGGGAGGAGGAGTTCGAGAGAGGCGGGCGAAAAGGAGGCGGATGCAGAACACGCCTGACCCCGCCGGGACACAGGAAAGCCGCGCGTGGTGGAAACGAAGACCTCCCACGGGCATCGCCGGTGCGACCTTCTGGCTCGCGCTGTGGTTCGGACTGCTGTGGTTGTTGCGACAGGTGCCGGGTGTCGGCGGCACTCTGATGGGCTGGATGCAGGTCCTGGTGGGCGTGGCGCTGATTGGGCTGGCGGTTCCGCTGGCGTGGCGCTTGATCTACAAGCATCTGCTGTGGAGTCTGCGCAACAAGCTGATCCTGACTTATCTGCTGATCGGGCTGGCGCCGGTAGTGCTGTTCGTGACGCTGGTGACGATTTTGTCGTATGTTGCGGCGGGGCAGTTCTCGATCCACCTGGCCGACTCGCGCATGCGCCAGGAACTGGATCAGATCGGCGAGGAAAACTCGGCGCGGGCTGAGCGCGTGGCGCGCGTCATTCGTGCAAGCAATGAAGGCGAATTGGGGCCACCGCCTCCGGCGCGTCGAAACGACGATCGCCGCGGACCGGAGCGAGGACCCGCCGGTCCTCGCGGGCCAGCGCAGAATGCGACACCGGCCAATTCGCGGGCAACAACGGCGGATACGAGCGTGGCTGAAACCCGCAGCGCTGAGTTGGAGACGGCACTCTCAACCGAGACGCTGCCCGACCCATTGCGCGCACGTCTGCATCCGCACTCGACGGTTTATCTGAACGGTGCTCCGCTGCAGGGGCCGGGTGGGCCGCCGCAGCCTACGGCACTCAGCCCTGCGGCGGGAACGCCCCTGGGTCTGCCTCCCTGGGCTACCGACCTGCGCGGCCAGCAGATCCGGTATCTGGTGCTGGATGGCGGGGATCTATACCTCGTAGCCATCGATCAGCGCCAGGTGGACCACGGGGTTGGTCTGGTCACCGTGGTTACGAGTCTGCCGGTCGATACCGCGCTGCTTGACTATGTGGCCCGGGGGCTTGGTCGAGTGCACGTGTTAGGTCTGGTCACCGACAACGCCACGACCGGTACTCAGGTCAACGTCCCGCGCGAGGTAAGCTCTTCACGGGCCTCAAGTACGCGTATTCGGACTGCACACGGAAGCGACGTGTACGGCGGGACGGAGCCGTTTTCCGTTAATATTTGCGACTTCCGCGTGTCCTTCCTTTCCACGCTGGACACCACTGACTGGGATACAGGACAGGCGGCGCCGGTTCCTGCGGCGATTCAGGTGCTTTCGCGTCCTTCACTGCTTTACCGGCAACTCTTTGGACCGTCACTTGGCGGAGTTTATACAAACGTCATTCGCGATAGCCTGATTGGCCTGTGCGTCGTGTTCTTCTTCATCTGGGTGCTGGCGTTGTGGGCGGCAGCGTCGTCTGAGCGGCAGCATCACTTCATCCGTCCAGGAACTCTACGCCGCGACGCAGCGAGTAGATCGCGGCGACTTCATGCATCGCATCGCCGCTACCCAGACTGGACAGCAGGACCAGTTGGGCGAGTTGTCGCGGTCGTTCAACAGCATGACCGGCTCGCTCGAGCGCCTGATGGTTGAGCAGCACGAGAAGGAACGCCTGCAGAGCGAACTCAACATCGCGCAGGAGGTCCAGGCGAACCTCTTTCCGCAGCATGTGCATAACCTTCCCAAGCTGGAGATGCATGGCATATGCCGGCCAGCCCGCTCGGTATCAGGGGATTACTACGACTTCCTCGTCTTCCATCATCCCGACAACCCTGACCACACGCGTGGACGCGAGGCAGGTGTGGGTATTGCGATCGGGGACATCAGCGGAAAGGGCATCTCGGCCGCGCTGTTGATGGCTACGCTGCATTCCGCGGTTCGCGCCTACCTCCTCGCCAGCGAAGAACTGGTGTATAGCGACTCGGCGTTGGCGGGTCTAAGTGCCAGCCGCGAAGCCGGCGCCGGAGACGGGGGCGAGCTGTTCGAATCGCCTGGGCGCATCCTGTCGATGCTGAATCGCCATCTCTACCGGACGACTCAGCGGGCGAAGTATGCCACGCTGTTCCTGGCGCACTACAACGCCGATTCGGCGCAGCTTACTTACTCAAACGCCGGGCATCTTCCGCCACTGGTGCTCGGGCTGGACGGCAAGATTCGCCGGTTGGATATCGGAGGCACGGTGGTTGGGCTGATGGATGGGATGCGCTATGACGAAGGCCGCATTCAGATGCACCCGGGCGACATTCTGGTGGGGTACTCGGACGGGATCACGGAGCCGGAGAACGACTTTGGCGAGTTCGGCGAAGAGCGGCTGATGGAGGTTGTGGCGCGGTATCGCGATCAGCCTCTGCACGTGATCTCGGCGCAGGTGATGCTGGCGCTGGACGCGTGGATCGGTGCGGAAGAGCAGCCGGATGACATTACGCTGGTGTTGGCGCGACAGCTTTAGGGCGTGCTTTGCATTGCCTTCACCACCATGTCGTTTGGCGATGCGCCTGTGGGCAGATAGGTAAAGAGCGTCGCGTTGCCGTTCTTGTCGGCGGTGCGGATCACGGTGACGTCACCCGATTGAGCGTCGGCTGCCAGCAGCAGATGCTGGTCGGCGGAGAAGGCGAGTTTGTCGGGAGCGCGGCCGGTGGGAACGCTGCCAGCCTTCTGCGAGTCGTCGATGCTCCACAGGTTGATGGCGTCCGAGCCGAAGTTTGAGACCCACAGCGTGCTGTTGTCGGCGCTGACGACACCGAAGGTGGGCTTGTTGCCGATGGGGTAGGTGCCGCCGACCTCGTTGGTCGAGGTGTTGATCTCGGAGAAGGAGCCGGAGCCGAAGTTGGAGACGAAGACTTCGCCGCCGTCCGGCTTCATGCGCGAGTTGAATCGGCTTGTCGCCGACGTCCAGGAGCGCCAGCATGTGGTCGTTCAGCAGCGATGGATCCTGCTTCGCTGCCCAGGAGTCGGGCGCCGCGGCCAGTGAGATCACCATCACCTGGTGTCCGTCGGAGCAGGCGATAAAGGCTTTCGATGAGTCGTAAGGCAGAATGGCCGCGTCGGTTGCGCCAGGGCAGCCGGAAAATGCTGCCCGCAGATGCGGGACAGGGTCGGGCGTCGAGCTTTTGGACTTGTGGAGCGGCGAGGCCGCTCCGGGCCGTAGGGCTCGACGGCGAAGATGGAGACGCTGCTGCTGCCGCGGTTGGTGACCACCAGCGTTCGCATGTCTGGCGAGATGCGGGCGAGGCCGGGCTGCTCGCCTGTGCCGGCCACGGCGATCTCGCGACGCTTGTCGAGGTCGATCACGCTGACCGTGTTCGATCCGCTGTTGGCCACGTACGCGCGGTGTCCGGCGGCATCGACGTCGATGAAGTAGGGAAGCTTGTGCACTGGGATGGTTGCGACGACACGATTGGCATCGGTGTCGATCACCGATACCGAGCCGTTGCCGGACGACGTTCCCGTATTGACGACGTAGACCTCGTCGCGCTTGGGATTGATGGCGAGGCCCGTGGGCTGAGTTCCGACCTGCAGGGTGCGGTCTTCGCGCAGGTAGACGAGGTCGAGCACGGAGACGGTGTTCGATTTGCCGTTGCTGACGTAGGCGAATTCGCGGTACCCCAGCGGCACGTCGGGAAAATGGCTGCGGTGGCAGCCGAGAGGCGAGAAGAATCAGGGCCAGCGAGCCGACCAGAGTAGCGCATAGAGGCCCGCTTCTTCGTTTCGGCCCGAGCGGTCCTGGCGAGATAATTGCGCGTGACGTTCCTGCCGACCAAACTGATTGAATAATTTGCACTTAAGCGAGTTTAGAGCATTTCTATGTGGGGTGTGGAGTTCTGGAGCTTCAAAGTGTGCCGGGAAGTCCAGTCGGCCGAAACTTTTCTGGCGGGATCGGTTCTATTCAAACGAGGCGAGATTTGGAGTTACACAAGGTCTCGTTTCGTTCACACTTTCCTCGGACAACGAAGTCGTGCGTTTCGCGGCTTCGTTGTTTTTTTGTTTAAAAGTCTTCGTCAGGCGGTGACACGGCCGTGCGAGAGTCTTTTTTGGCGTGCATCCATTGCCACGCGACCCACGCACAGTATCCGCCCTGGATCAGCCAGACCGAGACGTAGGCGTAAAGCAGATGATGCGCTGCCATGCTGCTGCCGAACATCCATGAGAAGTTCACTTTGCGATCTCCAGATGAGGCTTCAATGGCCTTGAGCGCCGCGTCCTGCTCGGATTCCTGCCGGCGACGTTCCAGCAGATAGCGGAAAACCAGGAGGAAGATGCCCCACATCGCCCAGCCGAGCACATTGAAGAAGAAAGCAGGCCGCATCGATGGGTCGATACCCGAATCGGGACCGCCGCCAAAGACCGGCGCGGGATGCTGCGTCCTCCACCACTGAATCGAAAAATAAACGATCGGCACGTCGATGGCCGCGAAGACCGAGAGCACAGCGGCTAGCGTGTGGGTCTGACCGGTCGAAGACAGCTTGCGCAGCATCAGGTAACTGACGTAGAGCAGCCATAGCATGCAGCATGCTGGTGAGGCGCGCATCCCAGGTCCACCAGATACCCCAGGCAGCGCGGCCCCACAACATTCCTGTCCAGAGGCAGATCGTGCTGTAGACCACTGTCACTTCGGCGGACGAAATGGCCACCGCGTCCGCGGTCAGCGCCTTGAGGGGATCACGCTTCCGCCAGAAGAGATAGCAGAGCGAGGCGCCGAAGTTTACGTAGGGGAAGAGCAGGCTCAGCATCGACGTCGGAACGTGGTAGTAGAAGATGCGCTGCACGTTGCCCATCGTGGCTTCCGTAGGAGCGACGAGTAGCCCTAGCCTGGTGGCGTAGGCGATGACGCCCAGCGTAGCGAGGAGCCATACGATGCCAACCGGACCGAGGATGCGAGATCGCTTCACAATGCTCTCAGTTTACCGCTAAGGCGGGGATTTGGGGATAGGGGAATGTGATGGGTGTCACGCACATTCCGGAGGTGGTTGGATCGGAAGGTCATTCGGCGCTCAGGACTGTTTCGAAGAGCAGCAGGCAGACTGTGGTGAAGGCGATGTTGTAGGCAATCAGAAGGCGAATCCAGAGGCCGGGTTCGAACTCGCCCGTCAGGATGGCCGTGGTGGCCTGCATCATGCCCAGCAGCGCGGGGATGGAGATCGGAAAGAGGATCAGAGGGAGCAAAAGTTCCCGGTTGCGGGTGCGCAGGCCGAGCGCGGCGAAGAAGGTGCCGTTGCACACCAGAGCCCACGTTCCCAGCGGCATGACGACCAGGAAGAGCCAGCCCTGCCCAAGCGCGTGCAGATTGTAAAAGACGATAAACAGCGGGGCGAGGACAGCTTCGACCAGGGCGACGAAGATCAGGTTCGCGATCGCCTTGCCGAGGAAGAGCGCCGACGGCGGGGCAGGGGACATTCTCTGCGCGTCGAGTACGCGATTGCGCTGCTCGCGCGTCCAGGCCTGGTTGAGCGCCGTGATCGAAGCGAAAAGGAGCGCCACCCAGAGAATTCCGCCGGCGATCTGGCGCGACATCGCGGCGGTGGGGTCGAACGCCAGCGAGAAGACCACGACTACCAGCAGCGAGAAGAACAGCATCCCGTTGATCGAATCGCGGGAGCGCCACTCCAGTTGCAGATCCTTGCGTAGATGGGTGAGAACATGGCCGAGATAGCTCATGCGTGTACCTCGGCGCCGGTGGGCATGTGCGCTTTGGTGAGGTCGGCAAGGATCGCGCCGGTGGCGCGCAGGTAGTCGGCAGGGGCGAGTAGAAGCTGGGTTCCGCGCTGACCGGCCGAGACGGAGACGACGTCATGCAACTCGATGGTCTCGTCGGCGTAGGCAGGGAAGGCGGTGCGCGCGGCCATGACTGTAACTCCGCCGCGGATGTAGCCGGTGAGCGGCTCGACATCTTTGAGCGAGGCTAGCTCGATTTTCTTGACGGAGGCGGCATGGGCAAGTTTTTTCAGGTCGAGTTCGGCGTCGCCGGGAATGACTGCGAAGAAGTGTGGCGTCTCGCGTTGCCCAACGACCGGAGCGGCGCGAGTCAGCAGCGTCTTGAAGACCTGTTCTGCGGGAAGGCCGATCTTGCGGGCGACGGAGATTGCGCTGAGGTCTTCGGGGTCCACCTCGTAGGTACAGCACCTCGTACGGGATGCCAAGCGAGTCCAGCAGGCGCGCGGCGTTCGTCTTCACTGGCTTGACGGCCTTCATAGCTGCGCTCCCTGCGGCGCGGTTGCAGCTTGCGGGCGGGTGGTTAGAGAGACAATCGCGCCCGCCTTCATCATCAGGGTTGTTTCGGCGAGCGGCTCAGCCAACTTGGGCTGGTGGGTGGTGAGGATGATGGTGCGCGCGCGCGCGGCGGGGACTCCCGGGGCGGCGCCATTCTGCTTTGGCAAAGGCGATTCGACCGGCCAGGTGCGGAAGTCGAGCAGCAGGTCCACCATGTGCTGGGCGGAAGGGACGTCGAGATTGGAGAAGGGCTCGTCGAGCAGAAGTAGCTCCGGGTCGGTCTGCAGCACGCGCGGCAAGGGAAGCGCGTTGCCGCATTCCCTGGGAGTATTGGCCGACGGGCCGGGTGAGCGCCGGGATCGAGGCCAACTGCGCGCAGGGCCATCTCCGGCGAGGCGGCGCAACTGCATACGAAGCCTTCACCGCTCTGCAGCGAGGCGAAGTAGCGCAGGTTTTCGATGGCGGATAGTTCGTCGTAGAGCATCGCCTCGTGGCTCATGTAGGCGATGCGGCGGCGCTGGCTGATCGGCTCGCCGCCAAACACCTGTACCGACCCGCGGCTGGGGGAGATCAGGCCGGCGAGCGTGCGCAGCAGAGTCGATTTGCCCGCGCCATTGTCGCCCAGAATGACCGTTGAGGAGCCCACGGCAAAGTCAACGGAGACCTTGCGCAGCGCGGCAAAGCTCCCGTAGAGCTTGGACACGGATTCAAGGCGCGCGGCCGGGGATTGGAGACACGGATTCGAGAGCGGGTTCGATCATCGTCTCCGATGGGACGCGAATACTCGGCAAGGTTACTTCGCCGGAGGAGCGAGCATCGCCGTGTTGCCGGCGGGTGCCTCGCCTGGCTTTGCCGGAGCGTACTTGGAGGCGCACTTGGCCTGCAACTGCGTGGCATGGAAGACTCCATCACGGCCATAGGTGCCAACCGCGAGGGCCTGTGCGTCGTCCTTGAAGGTGTCCGGCGGCGGCTCTGAACCCTGGTAGGTCACTTTCAGTGCGTGGCCCTGTTCCAGCAGAACGAATTGAGCGTTGGGGCCAGAGCGCTGGATGCTGCCGGGTTGGACGTTGCCGGCGACGCGCAGATGGCGGCTATAGGCCTTGTTGCCCATCGAGTTCAATTCGCCGATGGTGACGTAATAGTCTGTCATCTTCGCGCTGGTGCTGCCGGTGTAGACAAGCCAGCCTACCGTTGCGAGGATGATCACTGCAGCCGCGAGAATCTTGATGGGTGGCTTACCGCTCATGACTATGAGTTTACCAGTAAGTCCTATGCCGTAAACCCTTTCGAGAGTACCTGGTGTGATGGTCGTCACATTTGGCTTGTTCGCACAGTTGCGAGGGCCCGCCTCAGGAACGGATGGGAATGCCGTGAAGGCGGCTCGCGCAAGTGGCACGCTGTACAATTCCCCTGATTATCAATGACTTGTTTGCGCGGGGTGGAAGAAGTTGCCAGTATCGATTGACTATCCTCGAGAGCCAAAGAGTTCGGGGCGCCGGGTTCGTTTGCTGATCATCATCGCCGTTCTGGTGGCAGCCGTAGTCGGCTTACACAACGCCCTGTCGTACTGGGTGGACCTGCTCTGGTTCAGTTCGCTCGGCTACGCGGATGTTTTCTGGAAGACGCTGAACTTGCAGTGGGGCATCTTCGCGGCCTTCGCCGTGGCCACCTTTGCCATTCTGTTCGGCGCGTTTTCGGCGCTCAAGCGGGGTCACCTTGGCGACCTGCCACGCGATCACACGATCATCATGGGTGGCCAGCCAGTCAAACTATCGGTCGAACCCGTGCTTCGGGTTGCAGGCTGGATCGTGTGCGTTGGGGGAGCGTTGGTGACTGGCCTCTCCATGATGGACGATTGGCCGGCCTTGGCGCTGTGGTGGTACTCGCCGCCCGCTGGTGCGGTTGACCCGATTTTCGGTAAGCCGCTCAGCTTTTTCCTATTCACTCTGCCTGCGTGGCACATCATCCTGGATTGGCTGCTTACGATGTCGGTTGCGGTCTGCCTGATCGCTGTGTTCTTCCTACTGATCACCGGCGGAATGCGAGCGTTGGATCGGGGCCGCGCGGCCTACGGGCCGTCACCCTTGCGCGGGATCGCCATCGCAATCTCGCCTCTTCTGCTTATTCTCGCGGCTAACGTGTATCTCGATCGCTACGACATGTTGCTTGAGCATCACACGATCTTCGATGGCATCAATTACACGGATGCTCACGTGATGCTGACGGGATTACTGATCGTCTGCGCGGCGCTGATTGTGGGAGCGGTGATTGCTGTCGTGAACGCGATGCGAAGGCCACGCGCGATTTGGCTCGCAGGCGCAATCGCTCCAGCGGCGGTGTGTTATGTCCTGCTGAATATTGTGAGTTGGTATGTCGGCAGCTTCATCGTCAAGCCGAACGAACTCGACCGCGAGACGCCCTACATCGCCAACAACATCCAGATGACGCGGCAGGCCTATGGCCTCGACCAGTTCACGCAACGCGAGTTTCCTGCCGAGACTACCGTGGAAGCGACGGACCCTGCGAACAATCAGGCCACGTTGCAGAACATACGCCTGTGGGACTGGCGCGCGCTGCAGGATACGCTGCGCCAGGTGCAGGAAATTCGCACCTACTACGACTTTCCCGACATCGACATCGATCGGTACAACATCGACGGCACCGTGCGCGAGGTGATGCTGGCAACGCGCGAGCTGAACGTCGACAAACTGCCCGAGAGCAGCCGCAACTGGATCAACGAAAAATTGATTTATACGCACGGCTACGGCATCACCATGAACACGGTGAACGGGTTCACCGCCGAAGGACTGCCGACGTTTTTGCTGAGCAACATGCCGGTACAGAGCACGGCGAAGAGCCTGAGTGTTACCCGGCCGCAGGTCTACTTCGGCGAACTTACCGATAACGATGTCTACGTCAAGACACAGCAGCAGGAGTTCGATTATCCGCAGGGGCAGACCAACAGCCTGACGTCGTATCAGGGGACAGGCGGCATACCGATCGGCGGCTTTTTGCGGCGCCTTTTGATTGCCTACGAGCGCGACGACCTGGGCAAGCTACCCTTCAGCGACGACGTTAATTCGGGGAGCCGTCTGCTGATGCGGCGCAATGTTCGCGAGCGCGTTGCGACGCTGGCACCGTTCCTCACATTCGATCAGGATCCGTACATTGTGCTCGGCGAAGATGGCCGGCTCTCCTGGGTGATGGATGCGTTTACTACGTCGGATAGCTATCCATATTCCACCCACTATGGGCTCGGCGACGGCTCGATCAACTACATGCGCAACAGCGTGAAGGTGGTGATCGACGCATACGACGGAACCACGACTTTCTACGTGTTCGACGACAAGGACCCGATTCTCGCGGCTTACCGGCGGATATTTCCGGGCCTGTTCAAGGATGGCTCGTCGATGCCGGCGTGGATGCACAAACACGTTCGCTATCCCGAACTGCTCTTCAAACTGCAGGCCGAAGTGTATGGCCTGTATCACATGACGAATCCCCAGGTCTTCTTCAATCGCGAAGATCTATGGACGGTTGCGACTGAGACTGGCTCCGGTGATAACGGCGAGCAGACGAAGATGGCCATGCAGCCAAATTTTGTCCTGATGAAGCTGCCGGATGAGTCTGGCGCGGAGTTCGTCGAGATATTGCCGTTTACACCCTCGAACCGCAATAACCTGATTGGCTGGATTGCCGGACGATGCGACGGAGACAACTACGGGAAGTCCGTGGTCTACAATTTCCCCAAGACGCGGCTGGTCGACGGCCCGCAGCAAATCGAGGCGCGCATCGACCAGAACGCGCAGCTCTCCGGGCAATTGACGCTGTGGAACCAGCAGGGATCTCACGTCCGCCGCGGAAGTTTACTGGTCATCCCGTCGGGCAAGGCGCTGCTTTATGCGGAGCCGATCTACCTGCAGGCGCAGCAGAGCCCGATGCCGGAGTTGCGTCTGGTCGTGCTGGCGTTGCAGGACAAGCTTGCGTATGGGCCGACGTTTGAGGCGGCGCTGGCGTCGTTGTATGGCGGCGAAACCTCTTCGTTGACCGCGAGCGAGGCGCCACAATCGGGGCAGCCGGCGACTTCGGCACCGAACGTGCCGAAAGCTGATGACATGAACGCACTCATCGGAGAGGCCGGCAAAGACTTCTCCGACTACCAGCGATTGACTGCGGAAGGAAAACTAGGCGAGGCGGGGCAGAAGCTGGATCAACTGAAGGTTGTTATCGACAAGCTGAACGCGCAGCGGAAGTAGCGCGGTCATGGAGTAACGATGGCGGCGTGCTTGCGCTTGGTGCGGTAAAACAGCGTCAGCGATGTGACTGCACCGCATGTGATGATGCTCGCCACCATGCCGATAATCAATGCGCGATCGTGCTGATAGACGCCGTGCACGATCGCGATCGCCTGAAGCAGGTTGAAGCCGCCGAAGGTGATCAGCGACACCCCTTCGTCGCTCTTTTTCCGCCACACTGCCAGCGCTTGAGGGACGAATAGAGCAGCATTGCCCATCAGCCCCAATCCAAAGATCACAGCGACAATTTCCTTCATGCAAGATCTCTCCTGTTGCTGTGATTTTTTATGTCTTCGAATCCCTCAAGCGAACGTCGGCAGGCCTGCGAGCGCCATCGCGATCTCCTCGGCTGGATAGTCGTAGTTCTCGAGCATGCCCGCCTGGTAGTTGATGTATGACTGCATGTCGAAGTGGCCATGGCCGCACAGATTGAAGAGGATCGTCTTCGCCTTGCCTTCTTCCTTCGCGCGTAGCGCTTCGGCAATGGCGCCGGCGACAGCATGGTTCGCCTCGGGTGCGGGAATGATCCCTTCAGCGCGAGCGAATTGAATCCCGGCGGCGAATGCATCGAGCTGCTGCACCGAGCCGGCTTCGATCAATCCGAGGTCCATAACGTGCGAAACCAGCGGCGCCATGCCGTGATAACGCAAACCTCCCGCATGAATTCCTGGCGGAATAAAGGTGCTGCCCAGCGTGTGCATCTTCACCAGCGGCGTCAGGTGTCCTGTATCGCCGAAGTCATACGTGAACCTGCCCTTGGTGAGGCTGGGGCAGGCGGCAGGTTCGACCGCGACCACACGCGGATTGCATTGACCCTTCAGTTTGCGGCCAAGATAGGGCATCACCAGGCCTGCGAAGTTCGACCCTCCGCCGGTGCAGCCGACGATGACATCCGGCTCATCGCCGGCGAGCTCCATCTGCTCGATCGCCTCCAGGCCAATCACTGTCTGGTGCAGGAGAACGTGATTCAAAACGCTACCCAGCGCATACTTGGTGTCGGGATCCTTCGCGGCAATCTCCACCGCCTCGGAGATCGCGATACCCAGTGAGCCGTTCGAGTCCGGATGTTCGCGCAGGATTGCGCGCCCTGTCTCGGTCTCGATGCTCGGGCTGGCGGTGACGGATGCGCCGAACGCCTCCATCAGCGCGCGCCGGTAGGGCTTCTGGTCGTAGCTGACGCGCACCATATAGACCTTGCACTCCAGCCCGAAGAACGCACACGCCATCGCCAGCGACGATCCCCATTGGCCTGCACCTGTTTCGGTTGAGAGGCGCTTGGTGCCATCTTTCTTGTTGTAGTAGGCCTGCGCGACCGCTGTGTTCGGCTTGTGCGAGCCGGCCGGGCTGACGCCCTCGTATTTGTAATAAATCTTTGCCGGGGTATCCAGCGCTTTTTCCAACCGCCGCGCGCGAAATAGTGGAGAAGGGCGCCACTGCGCGTACACCTGCCGCACCTCTCCGGGAATCTCGATCTCCCGCTCGGTGCTCACCTCCTGCATAATCAGGCTCATGGGGAACAGCGGAGCCAAGTCGTCCGGCCCGATTGGCTTGTGGGTGCCAGGGTGCAGGACGGGCGCCATTGGTGTCGGCAGGTCGGCAACGATGTTGTACCAGGCTTGAGGGATTCGATTCTGCGGCAGGTTGTACTGGATAGTTTCCATGCGCAACATTCTACAGTGGTGTTTCAGGATCACTCGCTAAGTTTCACTTCACTGCTTATACTGTGCGCTGCCGGGAACTCACGCCCTGCTTGCCACGGAGATCCAACCGATGATGCGTTTCACTTGCCTTCGCCTTCTGAAATCACTCGCCGTAGTGCTCGCACCCGGTTTGCTTTTTGGTGCGAACATCAAGACGCAAGCGCAGGCTGCGAGCGCCAAACAGGTGGACGAGTGGCGGCAGCAGATGCACCGCGCGCTCTTCATCCCGAACCCATTGCCTGCAGTTGAGCCGGAGTTCTACGGCAGCTTCAATCCAACGCCAGAAGTCGTCGCTGAGCGTGTCTCCTATCGTACTGAATACGGGCTTCGCGTTCCGGCCATCGTGTACCGGCCGGCGAAGGCGCCGAAAGGAAAGATGCCGGCGATCGTGGTGGTCAATGGCCATGGCGGCGACAAGTCAAGCTGGTACGCCTACTACACCGGCATTTTGTATGCCGAGGCTGGCGCGGTCGTCGTTACCTACGATCCCATCGGCGAGAATGAGCGCAACGACGACCACAAGGTCAATGCAGGCGAACACGACAAGCTGATCCTCGATCCGCCCAGCATGCCCGCGCGGATGGGCGGCCTGATGGTGACGGATGTGATGCAGGCTGTCTCCTACCTAAGCCAGCGTCCCGACGTGGATTCACATCGGATTGCCGTGATGGGATTCTCGATGGGATCGTTCATCTCTGCATTGGCTGGTGCGGCTGATCCGCGCATCCATGCGCTGCTGCTGGTCGGCGGCGGCGACCTCGATGGCCCCGGCGGTTACTGGGAGTCCAGCCACGCGGTGATGTGCCAGTCCGGTCCATACAAGGCGCTCGCATTTATGGCCGATCGCCCTGCTGTGCTTTACACGTTAAACGCGCGCCGCGGCAACACGTTCATCATCAACGGCACCAACGACACCGTCGTGGATATTCCTCATCATGAACAGGACTTCTTCGACGCGATGCGCAAACGCGTCATAGCGATGAACGGCGGCGACCGCGGTGTCTTCACTACGTACTTCGATCCGGGCGCGAGCCATCGACCGTCCTGGATCACGCCCGTCGCGGCTGAGTGGCTCGGCCGGCAACTCAACTTCCCAAATTGGCCGCAGGGCAGTATCGCTAACTTGCCGACCACGACGATTCGAGAATGGGGGACATCGGTCGGCTACACCTTCAACAAAAGCTCCGAGCGTGAAGATCGGGACGCCGGCATCGTGTCTATTCAAGGTCATGTGCCCCTGTTGACTCAGGCGCAAACGGACATTCTGAGCCCTTCCGCGTGGCAATTGCTCAAGGACGATTTCATTTATTCGAGCTGGGTTGAACGCGCGCTTGCCGACGCCAAAACCAACCCGGGCAGCACAGGAGCGGCGAAGTAGATGAGCTTACACTTTGGCAGAATCTCAATGACGGGTGCGGCAGCAGTTCTTGCAATCGCTATTCCAACTCACGCGCAGACAAACGCAAAATCCGCCGCCGCCATTTTGCGTCCTTCCGATTACAGCCACTACATCGACACATTTCACACCCAGGAGCGTGAAGCAACGGGCAAGCTCTACGAGGGTGAGGACGGCGAGGATACGTGGACATGGATGCAGCGAGAGATTCCGTGGTTCGATGCCTCCGACAAGAGCTTTGAGGAGATGTACTACTTCCGTTGGTATGCGTGGAAGAAGCACATGGTCAAGACTCCCCATGGCTACATCATCACGGAGTGGCTTCCGAAGCCCGAATTCACAGACGGGAGTTATGGAGCGTTGCCTGACGCCGCGCCGTTTCATATCGCGGAGGCTCGTTGGCTGCGCGATCCGGCGATCGCCGAAGATGATGCGCGCTATTGGTTCTCGCCCGGCGTCGACTCGCACAAGTACAGCGACGCCATGGCTGCCACCGTTCGCGATCTCACGCTCGCGAACGGCGATCGCGCGTTTGGCATCTCGCTGCTTCCGGCCCTGAAGACCAACTACAAAGCCTGGGAAGACACGCAGCAGGATGCGAACGGCCTTTTCTGGTCCATTGATACGCGCGACGCGATGGAGAAGAGCATCAGTGGAGACGGCTATAGGCCCACGCTGAACAGCTATATGTACGGCGACGCTCGCGCCATCGCCGAGCTTTCCCTCGCCGCGGGCGATCCACCCGCCGCTGCGGAGTTCAATCGCAAGGCTAACGCGCTTCATTCGCTCATCGAGACGCGTCTCTGGAACCCCAAGGATCAGTTCTACGAAGTAGTGTCGCCGGCTGCTGACTCCGGCATACGCAAGCAGAAGAGGTTTGCAGACCCCGGAACGACGCTGCAGTTTTCTGGAGTGCGCGAACAGATCGGATACATCCCCTGGGTATTCGATATACCCGCAACTTCCCACGCCGTCGCATGGAAGCAGCTTTTTGACCCCGCTGGGTTCGACGGCAAATACGGCGCAACCACCGCGGAGCGCCGCAGCCCTCGATTTCGCTTTGCCAGTTCCGATCAATGCACATGGAACGGCCCCGCGTGGCCCTTCGCCATGACGCAAACTCTGCTTGCGCTGGCCGCTTATGAGAATCAGCCCAACCCCTCCGTGATGAGTCATGTGGACTACTACAAACTCTTTGGGCGCTATGTTCTTTCGCAACATCTGACGTTGAAAGACGGGCGCGTCATCGATTGGATTGACGAAGACCTGGACGCCGACACGGATGAGTGGATCGCGAAGGACATGCTGATTGCCAAGTATAAGCAGGTCGGCCGCGGCAATTATTACAACCACTCCGGATTCGCTGATCCGCTCATCACCGGGCTCATTGGTCTCCGCCCCAGAGCCGACGGCCGCATCGTCCTTAACCCGTTACTGCCGCCAGGGGAGTGGAGTTACTTTGCGATCGACGCGCTGCCGTATCACGGCCATCTGCTGACGATCCTCTGGGATTCGACTGGCAAGCGGTACAACAGAGGCAAGGGGATGGAGCTTCTGGTGGATGGCAAGCAGGTTGCCGCGCGAAAGGATCTTGGGCCGCTGGAATATGAATTGAAACAGCCAGCAAGGGAAGGGAATTCGCAATAGCCTGAGGGCGCGCCGAGCCTTCCGCTTTCGCATTGCTTGCGCCTGCAGAATACTCAAAAGCCCCAATCGGGGCTTGCCTTTTGTAAGTCTATCTCATTGAAAATGATGGAGGCGCGGGTCGGGATCGAACCGACGCATAAAGGTTTTGCAGACCTCTCCCTTACCACTTGGGTACCGCGCCTCAAGGGCCTGCGCTTTCACGCACACCCGGCTGAATCAAGGAAGAGTGTATCGCAGGCGGGATAGTTATTTGGAGCGGGAGACCGGGGTCGAACCGGCGACATCTTCCTTGGCAAGGAAGCACTCTACCACTGAGCTACTCCCGCTCTCACATGTTGAAGTATAACGGCCTATTTACTCACGGTCAACGCGCCGCCGCAATTTTCTGCGGCCCGTTCGCGCCGAACCGCGCGGTTCGCTAATAGTCTGCAATCGGACGAGTGGGGATACGCGGCCCCGCGATCAGGTCGGACCGGCGTCGCACAATGTGCGGCGTGACCACCACCACCAGCTGGCTGGTCTGCTTTTGCACCGTCTGCTGCGTGGGCAACTGGAACCCTGGCAACTCGCTCAATCCGGGTAAGCCAGCCATCGCCAGGGCCTCGCTCTTGGTCACATTGCTCACCATCAAGGCGCTCTCGCCATCGCCAACCGTCAGGTCGGTCGAAAACTGTCTGCTCTCCAGGATTGGATTCCCATCCAGACTGCCGCCCGCGAGCGCCTCGATCTTCAGGTCCAGATTCAGGTTGATGCGCCCTGATTTTTCAATCGCCGGGGTCGCCTTCAGCGTCACGCCAAGATCCTCATACGTCACCTGGGGAATGGTGGTGCTCGTTCCTCCCGAGTATTGCGACAGCAGGGTCGACAGCGGGACTCCATTGATGGATGCATTGCTCAGCGGCGACACGGCGGTCGACAATCCCGTCGAGTAAGTCGATTGCGTAATCGGATATTTGTCCCCTCGCGGAAGACCGCCGCCTGCCGGTCTCCCACTCGCTGCTGGACGTCGTCCAACACCCGCGAATCGGTGGAATTCAGCCCAAAGTTGATCGTTGTAGTCGTGTTGCGCGGACACGCCCGTCATGGTCAGCCCGCCTCCAAACACGCCCAAGCAGGTTTTGCGCGATACTGCTCTGTACCAGTCCCAGGCTTAGCAGAGCAAGCGCAATGTCGAGGTTGCTTGTCCCGGAAGGGATCAGGCCCTGCGCAATGGCCTGCTGCACAATCGCCTGGTTTGAACTCACAATCTGATTCGCCACCTCGTACACGTTGAACACGTTGAACTGGGTTGGCAGCGTGGCGCCGATGTTTGTGTTGTTCGTCGTATCCACTTCGTACAGTTTCACATCGATCATCACCTCGCCCGGGCCATCCATCAGGTCCTTCAGTGTCCGGTTCAGTGGATCGAGAATGTCGCGCGGGGCACGCACCACCATGCCTCCAATCTGGGTTTGGACCGAGGCTTGCTTCACATCGAAGACCGACTTCACTACCTGGGCCAGTTCGTTGATCTGCTCTGTCGTCAGTCCTGGCATATAGATCGTCTCCTCCAACTGCCGTTCCAGACGTTGCCGGTTATCTGAGTCGTCCTTCGCCACAATGATCGTCTTTTCGTCTACTGGCACAGCGAAGGTCATGTGTCATGCTCATCACCACCGACATGGCCCGCTGGTAGTCCACATTCTCCAGATTGAAGCGCAGCTGCTTTTGCTCCACCGAGTCGTCGATGACCGCTCGAATCCCATACGCTAATGCCACGTTGCGGATCACGTCCGCGGCGACGCCAGCCAGACTGTGGCTCTTTACTGCGTCGTCCGGCTCCAGTTGTATCGCGCCCGCCAAAGACGGCCCCTGAATCTTCCACGGCTCGTTCGTCTGGGGCTGCAGCATCTGTCCCCGGTCCGCAATCGGAGTTGCGGCCACCCCAGCTTTACCAGGGGCCTGAGGCTCCATCAGAAACGGCCCGCTATGCTCAAGCACGAAGGGATTCGCCGGATCGATCGCCCGCGCCTCGGCCAGCAGCGTGTCCGCCTTCGCCGAGTCGCCCGTCTGTCGTGCCTGGGTCGATTGCCGCACCAGCTCCGTCACCCGGTGCTGCCGCGCTACCGAGATTGCAATCGCGTAGTTCTTATTCTCCGGGTCAAGCTTCAGCGCCCGCTTGAACTCCGCCTCAGCCGCGTCCAGATCGTCGTGCTCAAGCTTCTTCGCCCCGTTCAGATACGCGTCTTTAGCTTCGCGAAGCTGGTGCTTGCTTGGCGCGGACTCGGCTGGACGTCCGACGCCACTTACAGCGGTTCCTGCATCGGCGCGTCCCGCTGGGGGCGCCTGCTGCGTACTGTCGCCGTCGGCTGGGGGCGCCTGCGCAAATGCCGGCCCGCTGCTCGCGGCAGCCGCGAAGAGGACCAGCAGCAACGCTGCGATCCAGCTACCCTTCACGCCGGCACGAAGATAGTTTGGACGGATCATCCACTGTTATCTTAGACGCGCGCCACCGCAATCCGCGCATCCTTATCCGCGCGACAGTTCGCTGAGGCGTTGCGCTAGATTGTCGTTTTACCTACGCCGTCCGCCCATTGGGCAGAACCATTGGCCGCGTACGCTGCTGGTCGGCAGTCATGCGCTGGCCCAACATCGGCCTTTCGCTCATCACTGGACGCCGCATACCCTTGCGGATCTGCGCGGTGTCCAAGTCAAGCTCCGCCAGCGTGCGGCTCAGCGTGTTCCGATGCATCCCCAACTCCGTCGCAGCCTTGCACTGGTTGCCCTTGTGATGCGCCAGAACTTCAAGTATGTAGCGCTTCTTAAATTGCCGGACGGACTCAGCGTAGGAGATTCCGGCACTGTGCATCTGCGTAATAAGGGCATCCATTTCGCGCTTCAAGGTCTTCCTCGCTTGCTGTCGTTATGAGTCGAGTCCCTACTGTAGAACACTCGATGCCTGTTGATCCACTGCAGATCAATCTGCTTCAAAATTAATCTTTGCCGGAATCATCCAAATCGGAGGAATCGAGGTAGCAGAGAGGATACATCATGCGCGAGAGCAAAGAAATAGGGACCTAGAACCGAGGTCGAAACCAGCTTCCATTGCGGCGCAAGCGCAGTGGGAAGAATCAGGAGCGCCGTTCCAAGTACAACTCCACGCAGAATCCCAAACGCGCCTCCAAGCAATCGATCGAAGTAACCCAGTCCCGACTTCTTCACGGTAATCTGCATCAGCCGTGCGACGAGTTTCATCGCGATAATCACCAGCGCAAGCAGGCAGATGAAAGCCAGGACGTTCGCCGCGGTCTGCGAGCTGATCCAATGCTTTTCGTGCATCCAGACGCCAAACTGCAAGTAATTACCCATCGCCAGCACAAATCCGCCCAGTAAACCTACCAGTCCCAGCACCGTGCGAATGACCCCGCGCCACCATCCAATCACCGTGGACCCGACCAGGATCGCAACTAGCATCCAATCCAGCGAATTCCAGTCTGCAAACCTCAAGTCAGGCATTTCGGCGGCTCCCACCGCTACGCAAATCATTCATCCGCCTTCAGGTTCGCGCGTCCCGTCAGTAACTGGAACGCTTCCAAATATTTCTGTCGTGTACGCGACACAACTTCCTCAGGCAGACTCGGTGCCGGAGCCTGCTTGTTCCAATGAATCGATTCCAAGTAATCACGCACATATTGCTTGTCGAAGCTCGGCTGCGCGCCGCCCGGCGCATACCTCGCCGCAGGCCAGTATCGCGACGAGTCCGGCGTCAACACCTCGTCTGCCAGCACAATCCCCACCCCGTCGATCCATCCGAACTCGAACTTGGTGTCTGCCAGAATCAGCCCCTTCGCCGCAGCATAATCTGAGGCTTTAGCGTAGATCGCCAACGTTAGCCTCTTTAACTCCGCGGCCGTTTCGGCACCGACTACACCCTCAACCTGTTCATACGAAATATTCTCGTCGTGGCCGCCGGTATTGATCTTTGCCGCTGGCGTAAAGATTGGCTGCGGCAACTTGTCGGACTCCCGTAGCCCTTCAGGCAGCCGAATCCCGCATACGGCCCCTGTCGCCAAGTAATCCTTCCAGCCTGATCCCGACAGATAGCCGCGCACTACGCACTCGACGGGATACATCTTCGCTTTCCGCACAATCATGCTGCGTCCGGCAATCTGCTCCTGGAACGCCGGCTGCGCTAATGTGCCGTTCGGGGAGACGTCCGTGCCGAAGATCTGCTCAGAAAACGGCGCCAGCAACCCGGCCATCTCGGTTGGTTCCGTCGCCCGCAGATGATTTGCCACCGTGCTCTTCAGAAATTCAAACCAGAAATCCGAAATTTGGGTCAGGATTGTGCCTTTATCCGGGATACCCGAGCCCAATACATGGTCAAACGCCGAGATGCGGTCCGTCGCTACAAAAAGCAGGTCGTCCCCCAGTGCATAAATGTCGCGAACCTTGCCCCGCGCGACAAGCGGGAGGCTTCCAAGATCGGTCGTAAGAAGGGCTTTGGTCATAGGAAAACGGTACCACCCTCCCCACCCATTTTGACTCCCCCAACGCAGTCGCTGCCAATACAACTTTAGAGATTGCCGAAATCAACCAGGCAAAGGGCGCGCCTTCAGCAGTGGCTTAAGCGGACAACCGTCCTACTGGTTTCAGCCGCTGAAGTCATATCGTTGGGCTTCGCAGACATGTCACCACAGCTTCCACCAAGGCAGCAATCGTGGGTTCCTCCGCCTCAATATGGGGTGGCAACCCAAGCCCCACCATCGTCCGCGACGTGATCGGCCCAATCGAAGCCCGCACCACCGCATCCGGCAGGGTCAGCCCCGCCGCCTCCAGGAGAGCCACCAAATTCTTCGCCGTCGACGCACTGGTAAATGTCGCAGCATTTGGATACGCCTCAGGCTTTACAAACAGGTCTATCACCGCGGAAAGGGAGGTCTCCGGTATCCGATTCTTATACGCCGCGGCAACCGTCACCTCGGCCCCCCCTCCCCTCAGCACAGTTTCCAGAATCGCTGGAGCGTCCTCCGCAAGCACCAACAGTATCTGCAACCCGCGCACCTCGGGTAGCAGCGTCTGTCCCAGCGACTCCGCCGTGAACACCTGCGGCACGACGTCCACCCGCAGCCCCAAAGCCTCAACCGCCCGCGCCGTCGCCGACCCGACCACCGCGATCTGCCTCGGAGTCGGCGCAACGCCGATCGCCGTCGTCCGCTCCTCAAAAGCGCGCACCGCATTCGCGCTGGTAAATGCAACGAGATCAAAGCTCGCCAGCGACGCAACCGCCGCATCGAGCGCTTCAAATGATCCCGGCGGCCCAATCTCGATCGTAGGAATCAACACCGGAGTCGCTCCCAACGCCCTCAACCGATCCGCCAGATCCGAAGCCTGGTGCGGAGCACGCGTCACCAGCACCCGCTGTCCCGCCAGAGGCAGCGAATCGCCGTCGCCCGCATTGTTCATCGCTATCAAGGAAGCGTCTTCAGTAGAAAGCTGCGGTATTCGATCTTCATCGGTGGCCCCACATGCACTTGAACGCCGATCAGCCCCGACATCTTGCGGTTCACCGTATCGTCGTCGATCACCTCGGACATCACATGCCCGTTCAAAATATGGATCAGGACATTCCCACGGACGATCAGGTGGTACTCGTTCCAGTCGCCCGGCTTGATAAAGGCTTTCAGGTCGTCCGCCGAGCCCAGCGACGCAATCACCTGCGGCTTTTCGCCCGTTGCGACGTACGTAATCGTCCCGCGAGGTGCGATGAACGTCCGCCCGCGCTCCTCATAGTTCTGTCCGGTGTATTTATTCGCACCATCAATATCTGCCTGATAGCCGCGCATCAGCCACTTGGTCCCGGGCATCTCGACACTGCGGTAGTTAATGCCGCTGTTGCCCTGGGGCGAGATGCGAAATTCGGCCTTCAACTCGAAGTTAGCGGGGGCGCCTCCTCGCCAGATCAGAAAATTATTCTGCTTCAGTAGTGTAGCCGGCGTCACCTCGCCCACGATCTCATGGTCCTCCACCCGCCAATAGCGCGGATCGCCATCCCAACCATCCAGCGATGTCCCATTGAAGATCGCCACGAATCCATCGTTCGAATCATTCAGCGGCGTGGGGTAAATCTGCGGCCCCGGCGGCGGGGCCAGCGGAAACGGCGACGCCGCCACGGCTGGCTGTGATGCACTTTGAGCTGCAGGCGGTTGCGCCGTCGCCGCGTTCAGGGAGCAAGCGAGCGCAAGCAAGGGGAGCACAACTTTACAACAAGCCATAGGGCGCATGATCTCTCCGGCCCCCGATTCTACCAGCGCAAGAGAACCCTCCACACGTTAGCGGTATCTCAGGTTGGCGTGTCTCTCTGTGATTGGCTTTTCTCTACGCCTTCTTCCACACTTCGCGCGTCTAATTCTTAGAAGCGGTTTACACGACGTGGGCTGGCGTTAGAATGTCTACCATGCACAAGCGCCTGGTCGCGGTTGCGGCAACTCTGGTGGCAATCACCGTCCCGGCCGGTGCCCAGCGTGGCGGAGGCCACTCAGCCCCGGTTGGACATCCCGGTGGCTTCCCCGTCCACAGTTCGCCCGCGGTTCACTCCAGCTTTCTTTCTGCTCCAGCCAGAACCAGTTTCACCGTCCCGTCTCAGCTCAGCGCGGAACGCTACCCGATGAGCCAGGTTACTGGTATGGGCTATCCGAACCACTACCCCGGCAACGGCGGTTACCGTTACCGGCGGCCTTACGCTCCGATATACGGTCTCGGCCTTCCATACGGCATTGGATACAGCGTTGGCTACGTCCCGGATTACCTAGACTATGCCGGCTCACCCACCAACGCCACTCCAGAACCTCAGCCCGCCGACCTCTACGGTCCGCCACCCGACGAATACCCCTCGCCGCCCGAGCAGGCTGACGCTGCTCCCGCACCCAACTACCGTCCTGCTTACCAGAAGCCGCAGGCGGAGTCCGAACTGCCTCCGGAGCAGACGGTGACCCTGGTATTCAAAGACGGCCGTCCCAATGAGCAAATCCAGAACTATATGCTCACTCGCACCACTCTTTATGTGCAGGAGCAGCGCCTTCGCGTGATCCCTATCGACCAGCTCGACTTGGTCGGGATGAAAAAGATCAATAGCGACGCCGGAGTCGAGTTCAACCTGCCCGGCGCCAACCAGTAGCGTCCCCGAACAGGATTCCGCGAAAAGTTGACTGGATTCGCGCGTCAATCCGAGGACGTAACTCATTGATCCGGCATGGAATAGAGTTGAGCTTTTCAGCTACGGCCAATCCCATACAATAGAAGTATGGGTAATTCTGCGTCAATTCCCGCATCCAACTTACGGATGTTATCGGCACCGATAACCGGTTCTGCAACAGGATTTTGCGGGAAGTTTTCGGTAAATTATTCAAATCAGCTATTTTATCTATTCACAAAAACAAGAAATACTGCTCTTGCGGAGGCTGACGCATGAGTTCTATCACCCCTGAGGTTCAACCGGCGCACCCCCCGGTGGTACCGATCCCGCAGGATCCTTTCATCCCCACGGGGCGACTGCAGCGGATCGTCAACCTGTTTCCCGCAGGCCAGTTTTTTCGCTACCTCTGCGTCGGCGCTTTCAACACTTTCTTCGGCTATCTCTGCTTCGCCATTGTGCTGACGTTTCTTAACGCAGCGCTGCCGGCACGGTTTCTGTACCTCACCGTCGTCCTCGCCTCGATTCTGTCGACCCCGCTCAACATTACCGTTGCCTATTTGGGCTACAAATTCTTTGTCTTTCGCACAAAGGGAAACTTCCTGAAAGAGTGGATCAAATGCTTCGCGGTCTACGGAACCGGAATGATTCCTGGCCTGATTGCGCTCTCGGCTCTTACGCGCTTCCTGCAGTCGAGCATTCACAGCCACGCCGAATCGCTCCACGCTTTGCTCGCGGGCGTCGAATTTCACCTGAGAGGCATGCCGCTCGCGCTGATGCAACATGTCGCAACCGGCAAGGCGATGGCTGGGTACATTGCCGGAGCCATCGTCATTGGAGTTTCAACCATCTACAGCTTCATCGGCCACAAAAAAGTCACCTTTCGCCAGAAGCCCGCGTCCTAGTTTGATGACCTCATAACCATAGCCTTACACTGCTTCAAGATAGCCTTTCCGCCGCGAGGACCAATTTGAAGACTGTCAGCATCGTCACTCACGCGTACAACGAAGAAGACAATATTGAGGCCATGTATCTTCGCGTCCGCGAGATCATGCAGGATCATCCTCAATACGCATACGAACACATCTTTATCGACAATCATTCCACTGACTCGACCGCGGCGATCCTGCGCCGCGTCGCCGCGGCCGACCAGCACGTCAAAGTGATCGTTAACGCGCGCAACTTTGGCCATATCCGCTCACCCATCCACGCCCTTTTCCAGGCTCGCGGAGATGCGGTCATCGGCATTGCCTCCGACTTCCAGGAGCCGCCGGACCTGATCCCTCAAATGCTGGCTGCCTGGGAAGAAGGCTACAAAATGGTGCTCTGCGTCAAGCAGGCATCAGGCGAAAATGGTCTCGTCTACTGGCTGCGCAAGCAGTATTACCGCACCGTCGAGCGACTCAGTTCGGTCGAAACGATTCAGAACTTCACCGGCTTCGGTCTCTACGATCGCCAGGTTGTCGACATCATCCGTAGCTTCAATGATCCATATCCCTACTTCCGTGGCATCGTAGCGGAGATCAGCCTGCCCAACAAGCGCCTTTACTTCCACCAACCCGCCCGCAAGCGCGGCATAACCAAGAACAACTTCTACACGCTGTACGACATTGCAATGCTCGGCTTCGTCAGCACATCCAAAGTGCCGCTGCGCCTGGCTACCTTCGCGGGCTTCATTGGCGCGGCACTCAGCTTCCTCATTGCACTGTTCTACCTGATAGCAAAGCTCATTTTCTGGAAGACATTCTCTGTGGGCGTAGCTCCGATGATCATCGGTGTCTTCTTCATACAGTCGATCATGCTGGTTTTCTTCGGCATCATTGGCGAGTACATCGGCGCCATCTATACCAAGGTCCAGCAACGTCCGCATGCGATTGAGCAGGAGCGCATCGGATTCGAGTATCCGCCATCGCCGCCCAGTCCGCTTGCGCCGCCCGCGCTTGCACCCGCAGAGGTCGGTTCTTCGTCTTCTTAGCATACCGTTCTCGCTTGTCATCTAACCGTTCTGGAGTCGAGCCATCAAAGACCTCGTTAAGAAGCAACTCAATCAATCCGTCGCAACCATTACTGCCGTCCTCAACGACGAGTCCATCCATGACGCAGTCCTCGAAGCAGGCCGCATCACTGCGGAGGCAATGAAAGCTGGCCGCAAGCTGATGGTCTGCGGCAATGGCGGTTCGGCGGCTGACTCGCAACACCTCGTCGCGGAATTTGTATCCCGCCTGACGGTTGATCGTCCCGCATTGCGTGCCGTTGCCCTCACCACCGACAGCAGCATTCTCACCGCCATAGGCAACGACTACAGCTATGACAATGTCTTCGAGCGCCAGGTTGAGGCACTTGGCATCAAGGGTGATGTGCTGTTGGCGATCTCCACAAGCGGCAATTCGAAGAACTGCGTCAAGGCGTTGAAACTTGCGCGAACCATGGGCGTTCACACCGTCAGCTACACCGGTAACGGCGGCGGCGCAATGAAGGAACTATCCGATATTAACGTCATTGTTCCGTCGAACATTACGATGAACATCCAGGAATCACACCTCGCGCTCGAGCATATCTACTGCATGATTGTAGAGCGTTGCTACTTTGGTCCGGATTTTGGTGAGAAGAAGCACGACGTCGCTGAATAAGCTGCGCCGCGCAATGCACCATCAGGTATCCGGAGAACGAAATGGCCCGACCGCTTCCGACTGCTGATCTCGATCTCATCCTCGCGCAAACCGAGGATCTCTGGTCGGAGGTGCGCGGCCAGCGTATGTTCATCACTGGCGGGACCGGCTTCTTCGGCTGCTGGCTGATCGAGAGCTTTTGCCACGTCAATCGTAAGCTGGGATTGAATGCGCAGGCGACAGTACTCTCGCGCAATCCAGCAAAGTTTCTTGCGAAGTGTCCGCATCTTGCTGAGGAGTCCGCACTCACGCTTCACGAAGGTGATGTGAGGACCTTCGACTTTCCCGCAGGAGAGTTCGCGTACATTGTCCACGCAGCTACCGAGACGACTGCAAAGCCGGATGCGAGCGCGCCGCTCGAACTGCTGTCGACGATTCTCGCCGGCACGGAGAGAACCCTTCAATTCGCGATGCAATGCGAAGCGCAGAAGTTTCTGCTCACCAGCTCGGGCGCAGTGTACGGGCGCCAGCCCCCCGAGCTGACCCATGTGCCCGAGACATACGCTGGCGCGCCCGATCCTTCCAATCCGGCGAACGACTACGCGGAAGGGAAGCGCGCTTCTGAACTGATGTGCGCCCTGTACGAGAGAGCGGCAGAAGCAAAGGGTGTCGCCTTCGAGGCAAAGATTGCCCGTTGCTGGGCTTTCTGTGGACCGCATCTTCCGCTCGACGCACACTTCGCCATTGGCAACTTCATTGGCGACATCATCGCAGGAAGACCCATCTTGATCGGCGGGGACGGAACCCCGCGCCGGTCCTATTTATACGCGGCCGATCTCGCCACCTGGCTCTGGACGATCCTGCTTCGGGGCCCCGCCTTAGTTCCCATCAACGTAGGCTCAGCCCACGATGTCAGCATCCGCGAACTGGCTGATGTCGTAGCCGCAACGCTGGCTCCTGGTACGCCGATTAGTGTCGCGAGACAGGGCGTGCCTGGGGCTGCGCCGTCACGCTATGTTCCGTCAGTAGAACGTGCCGAAGAGTTGCTTGGATTGCGCGCAACCGTCAGCCTTGAAGAAGCGATTCGCCGAACGTTTGCGTGGTCAAAAGGAGCCTGATCAAGCCTGATCGGAAAGCATCCAACCTGCACGTCACTTTGGTATTCTTGAACTATATGAGCCAAACCGCAGAACAGCTCCGTCAACAGATTCTCGAACTCACAGCCCAGTATCACGTTGCAAAGTTCCCATCGAAAGAGTTCGTACCCGGAACATCAACGGTGCCTGTGTCCGGCAAGGTCATTGGCCCCGAGGATATCTGCTCGGTAGTTGATTCGGCGCTCGATGCATGGTTCACGACGGGCCGCTTTGCCAAGGAGTTCGAGCGCAAACTCGCGCGTTTTGTAGGCGTGCGTTCGGCCAGCCTAGTCAACTCCGGTTCCTCGGCTAACCTGGTTGCGCTCAGCGCGCTGACCTCGCCGAAACTGGGCGAACGGGCACTGAAACCCGGCGACGAAGTGCTCACGGTCGCTGCCGGCTTTCCAACCACCGTTAACCCAATATTCCAGAACCGACTCGTTCCGGTATTCGTTGATGTAAAGCTTCCCGAATACGAGATTGATGTGACCGACCTTGAAGCCGCGTACAGTCCGAAGATGAAGGCCGTTATGATCGCGCATACTCTGGGAAACGTCTTCAACCTGGACGCCATCATGGCGTTTTGCAAGAAGCACAACCTCTGGCTCGTTGAGGATTGCTGCGATGCTCTTGGCTCCACGTACAAAGGCCGCAAGGTTGGTACGTTCGGCGACATCGCAACGGTCAGCTTCTATCCGGCGCATCACATCACCATGGGCGAGGGCGGAGCAGTGATGACCGATAAGCCCATCTTGCAGGTGCTAATTGACAGCTTCCGCGACTGGGGCCGCGACTGCTGGTGCGAGCCAGGAATGGACAATACCTGCGGAAAGCGCTTCGACTGGCAGCTTGGAACGCTGCCCTGCGGCTACGATCACAAGTACACGTATTCTCACATCGGTTACAACCTCAAAGCCACTGACATGCAGGCCGCGCTGGGGTTGACTCAGATTGATAAGCTTCCTTACTTTATCGAACGGCGCAAAGAGAACTTTGCCTATCTGAAGGCCGCACTGAAGCCGCTGGAAGAGTTCCTCATCCTGCCGCAGGCTACGGAGAACTCTGACCCAAGCTGGTTCGGTTTTCCCATCGGTGTCAGAACGGATGCTCCGTTTACCCGGGATCAACTCACCCACGCACTTGAGGCGCAGAAGATTGGGACCCGCCTTCTATTTGCGGGCAACCTTCTGCGTCAACCCGCATACGAGGGTTGGGAGTATCGCGTTGTCGGCGAGTTGCCAAACACTGACTTCGTCATGAACCAGGTCTTTTGGATCGGAGTCTTCCCGGGGCTTACGAAGGAGATGCTGGATTTCATCGTGAAGTACCGCGACAGAGTTCGTTGCGACCGCGAAGAGCGGCCTGGTGGTGGTCTAGGCGTGGCTTCGCCGCTCGCGAGAAGGCGACAGCAGGCGCAAGGTGATCACCATCGCCGGCACAAGAAACGCGAACGATCCGAGCACCCACATGATGACTGCTCCCAGTACCTGATCCGTGAGAACAGGGATCAGGAATGGGTTCGGGTGCTGGACGTAGTACGGATAGACCGGGCGATCGCAGAAGGTTAGGAAGCCGGAGAGCATCGTCATCACGATGTCGGCGAGGGCGAGATAGATGAGCGCTACCCAGTCATTTTGCCGCTTCTCAGCCGGCCAGGGCCGCAAAATGTACCACCAGAACAGCAATGACGTGGCGAGGAAGCAGAGATGCTCCACGCCATGCACCGTTTCGTTTTCCAGCGCGAAATCATACGCAGCAGGAACATGCCAGCACAGATACGCTAGATTCATTGCCAGCCACGCAATGGCTGGCGAGACCAACCAATGCCCAAGATGCCGCAGTGCAGTTACGCGTAGCAGTGGGCCGGCGACCCATCGAACGATCGGGCCAGGGAGCCCGCGCAACAGTGGCACAACCGGCAATCCGTAAAGCAGCAGCATCGGGATCGCCGACATCAATAGCAGGTGCTCGACCATGTGCGCAGTTAGCAGCGCGTCGGCAAACCCATCCAGCGGCGAGGCAGTTGCGATCCAAAGCAAGCCCAGACCGGAGAGAAAAGATGCGAGGCGGACATCGGTGAACTGTGCGCGCCGAGTCTTTCGCAGGGCACGCCATCCGCGCACGTAGATGACCGCGGTCAGCACGATCGCCGACGTCAGCCAGATAGGCAGTCTCCAGTCCGCAAAGATGTCGCACGCCGCGTCAGGCATGTCCTACTGTGTCTTCCCTTGCACGGGCACGGCGGGTGAAGTTGAGTGAGGCTGGCTTGGTTGTGCCACTTCGCGCGAGGCGTCCACCGCCGGCGCGAGGTCGCCGTGGAGCGTCATCAAGAATCCCATCAGCGCTTTGGTTTCCGCTGGACTGAGAGCGTTGCCGTAGGCAGGCATGTTGCCGCCGCCTTGTAATACCTGGCGGATGATCTGGTCCTCAGTCATGTGCGAGGCGACCGTGTCGAGTGCCGGTCCGCGTTGTCCGCCTACTCCGTCCAGGGAATGGCAGTTGCGGCATTGCTTGTCCTGCAGTACCAGCGCACCTTGACGCTCCAGCGGCGTGCGATTCTGCAGATATTTTGGCGGGATCGGTGCACTAGTCCAGGCATCCATGATCGGGCTCCACGGCGTGTAGGTCCCAAGCCGCGTAAAGATCCCGAGCGTCACCGCGATGACCGAGACCATCAGTACGGCGACCGGACGCCGCGCCCAGTGGCGTTCGCCTTCGCCTGCGAACAGAGGCAGAAGCAGCATCGCCGCTATACCGAGGACCGGGGCGACCAGCAATACCGGTGTCTCCAGACTGGCCGGGAGGAAAGCAAGCAGCGCGTAGATCCAGAGGAAGGCGAAATCCGGCTTGGGCACCGTCTGGATGATGGTCGGATCGGGCACTCCAGTCGGGCCGAACGGTCCGAAGAAGAATGCGCACGCCATGACAGCAAAAATGATTGCCGCAGCGAAGACGGCGTCTTTCCACGCAGCGTCGGGCACGAACGGGATTCCGGTTTTGACTGTCAGCTCGTGATATTCGCGCTCGTACGTCTCCTTGCGGACAAGTCTTCCCGGCATCGGCCAATCGCTGACGCCATGCTTAAGCGTCATGAAGATATGGACGAAGACCGAAGCCAGCAGCAAGCCGGGAATGACGAAGACGTGCAGCGTGAAGAAGCGCGAAAGAGTCGCTCCGCCGATGATTGGACCGCCGAGCAGCAGATGAACCAGCGGCGCGCCGATCAACGGGACGCGGCTCATGATCGATGCGCCGATGCCAAGGCCCCAGTAGGCGTCCTGATCGAAACGCATTACCTGGCCGGTGAACGCCATGCCAAGCGTGAGCAAGAGAAGTCCTACGCCGACCATCCAGGTCAGTTCGCGCGGAAATTTATAGGCTCCGAACAGGAAGACCTGCACCATGTGGATGAGCACGATGGCGATCATGAAGTCCGAGCCCCATCCGTGCAGTGCGCGCAGATACCAACCCAGGTAGATGTTGTGGTTCAGAACTCCGAGGCTGGCCCAGGCTTCGTTCGCGGATGGACTGTATACCAGCGCGAGCAGAATTCCGGTCACGACCTGCAGAATCAGCAGCACTGTCGCGGCGCTTCCGAAGACATACCACCAACTAGCGTTGTTCGCTGGCGTAGGGTGGGTCGCCGCAGCGGTCAGAGGCTTGATCAGCCCAAGGCGATTCTCGAGCCACTCATACGCGGCGATGGCGCGCTGCTTCATGCTTGCCATGTGTCGGACCTCGGACCTGCGGAAGTTGCGGATTCGTCGGCCGCCGGCTCAATCTGGACCAAGGGCTTCTGCTCGCACGAGGCCTGGGTAGCGAGCGTGGGCATGTCGCCCGCGTGAATCACCAGCGAATTGCCATCGAGCCTATAGCGGTATTCAAACAGACCACGCTCGGGCGGCCCCGAGGCTCTGCTTCCATCTTCGTAATAGGCGCCGCCGTGGCACGGGCACATAAAGAGCTTCGATTGTGCGAACCAGCGCACCGGGCACCCGAGATGCGCGCAGTTGATCGCAAAGACCTGGAACTGCCGCCCGGAGATGCGCCGGACCCAGCATGCGACCTTCGCTGTATCGCCGTCGTCGAAGCTGGCCACGGGACTGCGAAAGTCAGCCAGCCGTGTTTCGCCGACAGGAAAGTCGTTGATTGCCCCAAGGCTGATCCACGCGCCGGTTTTAGAGTCCTTTTTCAGCGCTGGTCCGAGCACATAACCCACCAGCGGCACCGCAAGCACAGCTCCAACCGCTGCGTTCAGCAGCACGGATAGCTTGAACAAAAACGCACGTCGGGTGTGTGCGGCTGCTTTGGCTCCTGTGATGAGTCCGCCGTCGTCAGGCGTCATGGAGTCTCCGGGATGGTCGAGATGTTCGTTCATGCGTGTCTCCGCTTGCTATGGATGCTGTGGGTAGACCTGTCCGGGTGCGGCGATGCGATGCGAAGCCAGCCACGCGACAACGTCGGTGATCTCCTGATCTGTCATCGGGCGATTGGTCGACGTACGACCGCCAGTCGTGTGGGCCTTGTTCTGTCTGGCCGGCGAGAATGATGCTGCGCAGTCCTTGATCACTTATCAAGCGCCAGATACGAGGGGTCGATTAGCGAACCAGTGAGTACTCCTTGGGTATTCGCGCCCTTCGCATCAGGCCCGTGACATTGTGCGCAGTACGTGGTGAACACTTTTTCGCCCAGCGCGGGATTACCGAGTCACGCTGCTCGCGTAGGCGGGCGGGGCTAGTCCGGCTAGTGCCGAAGTGCTGCCCCATACCGAGATCATTCCATGCCGCCAGGACTTGCAATCTGTTGGTCCGTCAACATTCCTCCAGCCACTTTGCCGAATGGAGGCATCGCTGTCCCGGGGACACCTTTCGCCGTGATGCGCTGGATGTTTACGGCTCCGGCGACAGCGAGGTATCCGGGATTCGCAAGAGAGATTGCCGCGCCGTTCCTGCCTTTTTCGCCATGGCAAGCCGCGCAGTTCTGTCCGTAGAGAGTCGGAAAGTCGAGCACCTCGTCTGGTCGCGTGGTCTCGGCGCCGGGTCTTCCCGGTGCATTTCTGCAACCTGAGATCGCGAATACGACCGCGCAGGTCAGAACGCACTGAATCAGAGCGCGCGCAGTCAATATTTTCATCGTGGCTGATCCTCTTGGTTGTTTGGCGGCGGAGGGCGCCTGGTCGGTGTGCAGCCCGGCGCGAACCGCGAACGGCAGAGCCCGAAACTGCGGCGTGCGCACCCGGGCTTGCAGATTGACGACATAGCCGCACACCAGGCCGAAGGCGATCTGCGACATGACGAACCAGAACCAGTCGATGCGCTGGTTCAGAATTGGGCTGACGATTCCGAGTGCGGAGTACACAATTCCCGTAAAGAGCAAGGGGGCCATGAAGCCGGCCGTGATAATCGGATACCTGGGAAACATGGGCAGCATCGCTCCGTACAAGAGGCCCACCAGAAGTGAGACAAATCCTTGAATCAGAAAGCCTGCCAACACTCCCTGCAGATGAAACTGGCTGAGAAATGCGTCACTGGCGCCGGCCCAACTGACGAAGCCGCCAGCCGCAAGCAGGTTCACCGAGATACCAGAGGCTGTGATACTTCAGCAGGCTGAAGAGTGTTGCGGGCACGACCATCGCAGTGCCGCCGGCGATGCCGCCCCGAATTCCGGTGGTGATTTGGAAGGTCTCGACGGGCAGGATCTTGCGAGGGGTTGCGCTTTCAGGATGAGGCCGTCTCGCGTTCCATCAGAGTGCGAGCGCTGACGCTTATGATATCTTCGCCGCTAATCGGAATTGCCTCGTGTGCCTCATGCGGCAGCACCTGGAAAAACCAGCCCACAGCGCCCGCGACGCTAAGCAGCAGTCCAAGGATACTGACAGCGATATTCGTGACCATGCCGCGCCATAATCAGCGAGACGCCGAGTGCCAGCACCAGTGGCCACGCAGTTGGCCGTGGGAGTTCGACCACATTGCTATCGATTGCCGAGTGCTCGTCCTGCATGGTGCCTCCTTTCCTCGAATCGCGACCTATCTGCCCAGCACATAGACAACGGTGAAGACTACGACCCATACGGCGTCGACAAAATGCCAGTAGAGCGAAAGCACTTCGAGCCGGTCTGTGTGTTTGCTGTTCAATCTGCCGGTGAGCGAAAAGATCAACGCCAAGCGACAGCATCACAAGGCCGACGATCACGTGGGTCGCATGCAGGCCGACGAGCGAATAAAAGGTTGTCCCAAAGAGGTTGGTCTGAATGGTGAGGCCATCGTGGTAGATGAGGTGGTACCACTCGTGCGCCGTGCCGGCGAGGAAGATGCCGCCCAGCAGCACGGTCGCAGCGAGCCACAGTGAGCACATGCTGCGCTTGCCTTTGTGCAGCGCCGCCACTGCAAAATGAACTGTTGCGCTGCTTGAGAGCAGGCAGATGCTGGTGAAGATGGGAAGCTCGAGGACGTCGTGCGGCGTCGGGCCGGTCAGGCTCTTGCCGAGGTAGTAGAGGTAGGCGACGACGAAGATGATGAAGATCGCGGACTCGGCCAGAATCAGGCACGCCATTCCCACGATGCCGCGCGACGGGAGCATCCAGGCTTCGTTCGGGTTCTGCGGAATGACGGCCGCTTCGCTCAAACGACATTCCTCTTTATTCGTAGTAGCTGTCGGGATCGTCGGGATGTTTGAGGTCCCACAGCGGGCGGCGGCTCTCGACGGTGGGAGTGACCGCGAAGTTATAGTGCGGCGGCGGCGAGGTGGTTGACCACTCCAGCGTCCAGGCATCCCATGGATCGGGCCCGGCGATGGGTCCTTTGAAGTACGACCAGATCATGTTGTAGACGAAGAGCAGCGTCCCGATGGTCTGGAAGACGGCGCCGCTGGAGATGATCATGTTCCAGATCATCCATCCGCGGTCGGCCTCGTAGGTATAGATGCGGCGCGGCATGCCTTCCAGTCCGGGGATATGCATGAAGTCGAAGGTCAGATGGAAGCCGATGAGAAAGAGCCAGAAATGCCACTTGCCCAGCTTCTCGCTCAGCATGCGGCCGGTCATCTTCGGATACCAGTAGTAGAAAGCGGAGAAGAGCATGAAGAGAATCGCGCCGACCAGCACATAGTGGAAGTGGGCGACGACGAAGTAGGAGTCCGCCGAGCTGCCAATCGAAGGGTGCGACCGACAACATGATGCCGGTGAGGCCCGCGATGAGGAACTGGAAGAGGAAGCCGATGGCAAACATCATCGAGGCGGTGAAGTGAATCTTGCCGCCCCAGATGCGTCGCCAGCCAGTTGAAGATCTTGATGCCGGTGGGCACGGAGATGGCCATGGTGGCGAGTACGAAGAAGGTGTTCGCGCCGGAGGTCATGCCGACGGTGAACATGTGGTGCGCCCAGACGCTGAGGCTGATGAAGCCGATGCCGACCGATGCCGCGACCATCGCGGGATAGCCGAAGATGGCCTTGCGCGAGAAGACGGGGATGATCTCGTTGGCGAAGGCAAAGGCCGGCAGAACGAGGACATAGACCTCGGGATGGCCGAAGATCCAGAAGAAGTGCATCCAGAGCACGGCGGAGCCGCCGGCCTGCGTATCGAAGAAGTGCGAGCCGACATAGCGGTCGAGCATCAGCATGATCTGCGCGGCGGTGAGCGGGCTGATGGTGACGAAGACCAGACCGGACATGACCAGGTAGAGCCAGACCAGCAGCGGCATGCGGCTCAGCTTCATGCCGGGGCAGCGCATGCAGATGGTCGTCGCGACGATATTGAGCGCGGTGCCGATGGTGCCGATGCCGCTCAAGCAGGATGGAGAGCGTCCAGTAGTCGGTGCTGTGGCCGGGAGAGAAGGCCTTGAGGGTGAGCGGCGCATAGGCCAACCAGCCGACGTCGGGTGCGGCGCCTGCGCCATAAAGCCCGCTGCCGCCGAGATAGCTGAAGTAAAGCAGCAAGCCGCCGAAGGCCGAGATCCAGAAACTGAAGGCATTCAGCCGTGGGAAGGCCATGTCTCGCGCGCCGATCATCAGCGGGATAAGGTAATTGCCGAAGCCAAAGAGAATCGGCATGCCGACAAAGAACACCATGGTCGTGCCGTGCATGGTGAATAGCTGATTGAAGACCTGCGGCGATACGAAGTGGTTGTTCGGAATGGCGAGCTGAATGCGCATCAGCATCGCTTCAAAGCCCGCAATCACCAGGAAGAGCAGCGCATAGCCGATGTACATCAGCCCGATCTTCTTGTGGTCGACCGTGGTCACCCAGTCGTGCAGCATCTCGAGCCAGAGGCGGCGCGGAGCGGTTTGGCACGATGCCTTCGTTGACCGGAGCTTGGGTCGCCATATGGTTCCTTCCGTTCTCTTACTTCAGCGTTGCGAGATACGCGGTGACTGCGTCGAGGTCGTGATCGTTAAGGTGCATCGCCGGCATCAGCGCTCCAGGCTTGAAGTTGCGCGGGATTGTCGATGAACGCGCGAAGATTCGCCGGAGTGTTGGGCACCGCGCCGGAGGCGATCGTGTCGCGGCTGGCAACATGCGTCAGATCGGGCCCAAATCTTCCCGTGGCGATCGTTCCCGCCACAGTATGGCAGCTGATGCAGGCAGTATGTTGGAAGACGGTGCGGCCTTCGGCGACGCCTGGCGTCGTCGACGGCTGGCTGCTGCTGGTGCGCGACCCAGGCGGCGAACTCGGCCGGCGTATCGGCATACACGCGGATCAGCATCTTGGCGTGCTGCGTTCCGCAGTATTGCGCGCACTGGCCCAGATAGAGCCCTGGCGCCTCGGGATCGATCCACATGGTGTTGACCCGGTTGGGAATCAGGTCCATCTTGCCGGCGAGCCGCGGAACCCAGAAGCTGTGATCGGTGTCGGCCGATGACATGGTCAGATATGTCGGCGTCGGATGCTTCGGATCGCTGACCGGAATATGCAATTCGTTGGCGGTGACGATGCCCAGCTTGGGATAGCGGTATTCCCACCAGAACTGGTGGCCGATCACGGTAACATCCAGGGCGTCGGCTGGCTTGGCGCGTCCTGGGTGGAAAAGATGACGCGTGCCGTGGCCAGAAACAGCATGACCACGATCAGGATGGGAATCACGGTCCAGGAGAGCTCGATCTGGTTGCTGCCGTAGATCTGCGGCGGTTCCTGGCCGGCGTCGGCATCGTTCGGCCGGTGACGGAAACGGACCAGCGAATAGAGGAGCAGTCCCGCGACCACCAGAAAAATCGTCGCAGTGATGCTGAGCACAAGCATCGACAGACCAAAGATGGTGTGGGCCGGGGTTCCTGCCGGAGCGAATATGCTGGTCGAGCCAGTGGTAAGGCCGGGTGTCACTTGAACGGCAATGCCGGACCAGACTCGACTTAGCAACATGGTTCTCCGGAAAAACGCTGACTGAGTGGGGGAAGTAAGTGCCCGGCTGCGCTCGTGCCTGCATCGAGCAAAGTTGCATCTAGCTGTAAAACAATCAAATCTCTCGTAGAAAGATCATATCCTTTCTGGGTGTCACACGGAGTATGTGCATACGTCACAATCAAGCGATAATCGCACTCAGGCCGCAGCCAAATCCGATTCGCCCGGCTTCCCCGAGGTAGTTCGCGAGCGCGATGCGGACCACGCCGCGATCAGGAAAGTCACCGCGTATGCCGCCAGGATAGTTAACGGTGGATCAATGTCGAGACGATAGCGGAACTCCGCGTGAGTAATGTAATAGGGAAGTGGAAACAACAGAAGTGGAATTACAAGCGGAATCGCGACGGCACGCTCCGTGCGAAAGAGCAACGCGAGTCCAATACCGCCAAGGATAGTCGTCAGCAGGGCATGGATATGGTATAGCGCCGGCCCATCTACGTTTCCTGTTCCCGCCCAAAAGCGATAGACGCGGCGTAGGCTGAGCTTCAGAAATGTGCCAGGCGTTAGCCCGGATATCAACCCAGGCCTGTGCGGACTTGCTGTTGACGTAAGCTAGCTCTCCCTTGGCAAGATAGCTCGCGAGTTCTGCCTTGTTTACGATCGGGGACAACGTGTCGTCCAAGCGTCCAGTCGCACCGGGCCGGTTGCCCATGTACATCTCCAGCCCTATTGTGCTGCGCAGCGGAATGAACGCGTGAAACCGCAGAGCGTTGCGGATGGGCCATGGCGAAAAAACCAGCAGAAGAGCTAGTATCCCAATCGCCGAAGCCTTTCGTGCGAATCGCCTCGTCTTCCAGGCCGCCCACGCCATCATCGCGATCGTCGCCGGAAGCAAAGCCGGATTGACTAACGCCGCGAGCGCGCTACAGCGTGCCGAGAAGCACCCAGGCCAATTTGGTTGGGGTACGCAAACAATGCAACGACAGCGCGATAATCCCCGCCAGCGAACAGGCGGAGAGGCTCGTCTCCCAGAAGATCGCTGGAATCCACAGGAGTGGCAGGGACACCGCCCAGAATGCGCCCGCAACGGTTGCAGTTTGCGTGCCGAACAATTCTCTCGCTACGTACATCATCAGCCAGATGGTTAGCAAGCAAGCCAGAGTTTGAAGTCCCATGATAGCGACTGCGGATGCAAAAGTGAGGTTACCGAAGACAAGAAATATGCCCGCAATCAACGTTGGATACCCAGGCGCAACAATTGCCGTCGGTCCCGTACTTCCGCCGAATGGAGAACTGTATCCAAGCCCATGGGTCAATGAGTTCGCCACAAAGCCCATCTCATAAGGATGGGAGAAGAACCAGTTTCGCGGATGAGTCGCAACAAAAGACCACAGCGCCAGTGTCCGTGCGACAAGCGCTGTCGTGAGAATCGTCACTACAGCGCGGTTGGCCACGAGACAACCAGCGCGCGTATTCCCCTTGCCTCGCAGGTTCAATTCCCATTCTCCTTTCATTTGGCCACTTGGATCGCAGGTAACGTGCTCAAGCAGGAACTGCTGCTGATAGCCTAGCCATCTTCTTTGCGGCCTCCCGCCGTTTCATCGCCGCGTCGAGTTCAGTGATTGCGTAGGCGGCGAGGATGGTCATCAAGGGATCAATGTTCAATCGATAGCGAAACTCCGCGTGGGTAATGTAGTACGGAAGCGGAAAGAGCAGCATCGGAATCGTCATCAGCAGCGCGAAGTTCCGGATGCGACGGTCGCGATAGATCAGAATGAGTCCCGCAAACCCCAACAGCGTTGTCGTCGTCGCGTGGATTTGCCACAATGGCGATCTGCCGGGTCCACCTGTTCCGGTCCAGAACCGGCAGACGCGGCGAGCGGTCATATTGACAAATACTTCGGGATTCGCGCGAATGTACTCCCAGGCCTGTTCGGATTTGCCCCGGGTATACCCCACCTCACCTTTCGAAATATAGCTCGCCAACTCCTGCTTGTCGTACGCCGGAAAAAGGTCCACGTTCAGGAAGCCAGTCGCGCCTGGCCTATTGCCCATCCAGAGCTCGAAGCCAACTGTGCTGCGCAGCGGAATGAACGCGTGGAAGCGGACAGCGTTGCGGATTGGCCACGCTGCGAAGACCAAC
Organism: uncultured Acidobacteriaceae bacterium; assembly: GCA_963822225.1. GTDB lineage: Bacteria > Acidobacteriota > Terriglobia > Terriglobales > Acidobacteriaceae > Edaphobacter. Next base: position 225,977 of record CAWGGW010000011.1, read on the forward strand.
ACAAGCATCACCAGGCTGATGAGTGGGCCAGTTTTAGCGATACTTTGTGTTTGCCACGCAAACCATCCCAACATCACAAGCATCGACGGCAAGAGTGCTGGATTGATAAGGCCGATGACTGCGCAATAGCAGCCGAGAACCACCCATGTTGCTGCGGTGGGCTTTTGCCGGTAATAAAGCATCAGTGCGATCATCCCCGGCAGTGCGGCTGCCGAGATGCTGGTCTCCCAAAACAATGTCGGCATCCAGAGCACAGGGGGTGAGATTGCCCAGAAAGTTCCAGCAACGATGGCGCTTCGCGTATTCAGGACCACGCGACAGATGTGCATCATCAGCCAGAGCGTAACCAGGCAGATCACCAATTGCGCCGACATGATCACAATTGCGGAGATAAACGAATAGGGCCCAAAGACTAAGAAGACTGCCGCTACCAGCGTGGGATATCCCGGTGCGATAAAAGCTGTGGGGCCCGTAGGAACTCCGAACGGAGAGCTGTATCCCAGGCCATGCACCAGCGAATCGGCCAGCAGGCCCATCTCAATTCCCTTGGTGTAAAGCCAGTTATGGGGCTTGTTGTGCAGCGTCACCAACAGTACCGCGAGACGGGTGAGGAATCCCAGACATAATACGGCGGCAAAGGATCTACGCCACGGCTGGGGCCGCGCGGTTTGGTCAGTCCGATCTGGAAGGTTCACGCTTGTGTCCATCGGTCTCGGTCCATATGTCTCTTCTACGACGTCAGAAAGCAAATACATCCTGGGCGTATCGATACCGGTTCTCCGCATAACCGGCTAGCCCGCGTTTGAATCGAAGCCCACTACATCGCGAAGTCTTCAATCCTGTTCGCGGATCTTAGGATACCTTGCTAAGCCCCATAGAAACAGGGTGTTAAGGCGATTTCAAGCCGAACTAAAGTGGTATGTTGTGACACTTCTTGGGGATTTCTAATCTTTCGCGTTGGACCTAGTCTCGGTTCATCCAAGGAACTCGCAATCCCGGAGCGCTGAGGAAAACCCGAAAGAGGAGAAACACAAAATGAACATGAAACAGCTTGTTAAGAACCTGATCAATGAAGATTCCGGTCAGGATTTGATCGAATACGCTCTGGTTGCAGCCCTGGTTGGTCTCGGTGCAGTCGCCGCGATGAAGGGTCTCTCGAACTCGATTGGTACCGCTTTCAATGGCGTCGGCACCTCTCTCGCGAACGCGTAAGTTGGCAAAGGGCTTATGTGAGCGTCAAGACGTCGATGTTCACATAAGCCATTTCCGATTTCAACACCCCACGCACCGCGCGGAGAAAACATGAAGAACTTCACCCAGCTTTTCAAGAACTTCATTTCGGAAGAGTCCGGTCAGGATCTGATTGAATATGCCCTCGTCGCGGCGCTTGTAGGTCTCGGATCGGTCGCTTCCATGCAGAGCCTTGCAGGTTCCATCTCCAACACATTCACTGGTATCGGCACCGCCTTGGCAAACGCATAACGCTTTAACCGAATCTACATTCCTCCCCTAAACCCATTCAGGAACGATCAATGACTCTCCTTCAATCAGACTTGACGTATCCTGCAACCGCCGTCGCCTGCGCTCTGGTGGGCTCCGTCTTCGACGTGAAAAGCCGTCGGATTCCGAATTTCATTACTTTTCCATCTATTCTGCTCGGGCTCGCCTTGCACCTTGCGATCGGTGGTTGGAAGCAGCTTCTGAGTTCTTTGGCCGCTGGACTTATCTGCGGCGTTGTATTCCTCTTGTTCTATATCGCGGGTGGCATGGGAGCGGGGGACGTCAAACTAATTACGGCAGTCGGATGCATCGCCGGCATGCCGCACGTGGCGTACTTGCTGGTTCTGACTGCCCTTTGTGGCGGAGCGATGGCAATCGTCATGGCTCTTGCACGCGGACAGTTTCAACAGACGATCGCGAATGTGGGAGCCATCGCTTCGCATCATTCCCAGCAAGGTCTGCAGCCACATCCGGACCTGAATCTATCGAACCTCAACACTTTGAGGCTTCCTTACGCCCTGGCAATCGCCGGCGGCAGTCTCCTAACGCTTTACTTTCAAATCCAGTAGAAGAGGTGCAGTGTGCTAAATCGTCGACTCACCTCAGCCTTCATCATCGCCCTGCTAATCTCAGGAGTCTTCACGTTCTGGCTCAGCCAGAAGTTCACAAAAACTCACGTGGCCCCTCCGCCGCCAAGGAGCCAGTATGTGACCGCCTCCGCAAACCTGGAAGCAGGGCAGATGCTCCGCGCTGAGAATCTTCATATGGCTGACTGGCCAGCGACTATGCCGCTTCAGGGTGCTTATACCAATACGCAGGCATTAGTCGGCCGCGTTGTGCTTTACCCGCTTGCCGCGGGCGAACCTATCCTGGAACGTCAGTTGTCCAGTCCCGGTACAAGCAACGGAATCACTGTCAAGATTCCAGACGGAATGAGAGCGATCTCGCTGCGAACAGACGAAGTTGTGGGAGTGGCAGGTTTCCTTTTGCCTGGAACTCACGTCGACGTCCTGGTCACACTGCATGTTGCCAACATTCCGGATCCAATCACAACTACAGTGCTGCAGAATGCGCAAGTGATTGCGGCCGGACAAAAGACTGAGCCTGATCCGGATGGCAAGCCGGACAAGGAAACGGTAGTGACGATTCTTGTCACTCCCGACGATGCGCAGAGAGTCGATCTTGCGGCTACGCAAGGCACCGTCCATTTCGTTCTTAGAAATGGATCGGACAAAGAGGAAGTGGAAGGCAAGCCCGTACTCCTTTCGCAGCTTTCCGGAATGCCCGCAACTCCGGTCTCCTCGCCGGAAAAGGCAAGCTCCGCGCCAGTGCATGCTGCACCAAAGCAATACACGGTTGAAACGTTTCTGGGCCCCACCGTCAAGACGGAAAACTTCCAGTGAAATCGACAAAATACATCTTCGGGCTTAGACCGGCCTCGCTCGCATCTGCAGTAAGAATAGCCACGTCGACGGCGATCGCCCTCAGCATGGCAGCGCCATCCCCAGCCATTGCCCAGAGTGCTGTGCTGCCGTCGTCGGCAAAGGCGGCGATCATAGATGCCACTTCGGCGCAGGGTGCCATGGCAAGCGTTACACGCGCCGCCTCTGACGCAAAAACGCTTCATGTGCTGGTTGGCCACTCGATCTTCGTCGATACCAAGTCACGTCTGCGTCGCGTTTACGTGGCAGACCCAACGGTTCTCAACTCCGTCACACTGACTCCCAACGAGATCATCGTGACCGCAATGAGCCCCGGCGTAAGTTCGCTTACGCTGCTCGATGAAGCTGGCCAGGCGCAGTCTTACGTCATCTCCTCCGATATCGACATCGATGGGCTCCGCACAGCGATGGGCGAAGCGATGCGCGGCAACGCGGTCAAGGTAGATGGAACCGCCGGGCGCGTCACCCTCAGCGGTTCCGTTGCGACCGATGCAACCGCAGACGCTGCGGTGAAGCTCGCTGCGCTCTACTCCAAAGAAGTAACGAACGCGCTCACAGTAACGCCAACGCATCCGAAACAGGTTCGCCTCGAAGTACGAATCCTCGAAGTCGACCGGTCCAAGCTTCTCCAACTCGGCGTCAATCTCTTTAACGGAAACAGCAACTTAGTGAGTGCGACAACCACACAGCAATATCCCGCATCCACGACCTTGGCGGGAGCAGTCTCGTCGGCTGCAAGTGCGGCCATTTCAACTTCGAATCCGCTGAATTTCTTTCTCTACAGCGCGAAACTCAATCTGGGAGCGACCATCCAGGATCTCCAGACCAAGCAGGTGTTGCAGATTCTCGCGGAACCCACCATCACGACCATCAGCGGCCAAAAGGCCGACTTTCTTTCAGGCGGTGAATTCCCGTTCCCCGTGGTTCAGCCTGGTGGCTCGGGCAGCTCTCCGGTTGTTACGATTTCGTTTCGTAATTACGGCATCAAAGTGGAATTCACCCCGATTGTGAACGAGGATGGAACTATCAGGCTGAAAGTGGCTCCCGAAGTTAGTGCACTTGACTACTCGAACTCAGTCTCCATAAGTGGATTTACGGTTCCCGCACTCTCTACCCGGAGAGCTGAAACTGAGGTCGAACTTCGCAACAACCAGAGCTTCGCGATCTCAGGTCTCCTCGATCAGAGAACTACCGACATCATGAGTAAGAATCCAGGCGCCGCCAACATCCCCATCCTGGGAGCTCTATTCAAGTCGAAGAACGTGAATCACTCCACGACAGAGTTGGTCGTGGTTGTTACGCCAACTGTCGTTGACCCGCTGACAGACACCACGCTACCGTCGCAGCCGGATATGCCGATTCCAACTTTGAATACCGGCGCGTTCGATCAATCCTTGGGCAAGAACCTGAATCCCCAGCCGGCTGCTCCAGCGCTGAACCCGGATAAACCTCCGTTTGGTAACGTTGTCCCGCCTCCGCCGCTGGCTCCAGAGACGCCTCTACCGGCGCACACAGCAAACGCGAAAGCAACTCCGGCACCTCCTCCGGCCCAACAGTCCGCGGCAGGTAAATCGGTTCAGGCGTCGATTCAAACGAATTCGGCCCCCACTGAACTGACTAGATCTGCACCTGCCGCGACTGCGCCTCCGCCAACGACTTCGATCGCTCCGAAGCAATTTCCTACCGCCGCGCCCTTGGCAATCCTGCCTATCGCCAGTGTGCCGACGCCTGCTCCGCCTGTGGTGCAGACGCAGAGTCCGGCTACGTCATCGACGGTCGAAGTCATGGCGCTGTCACACGAGTCGGATGCAGAAGCGATGGTAGACGCATTGCATCGGCGCGGTTATAACGTCGCTGTTACCCATGACACCCAGAGCTCCTTGCTCCACCTTGATATAGGACCCTTTTCAAACACCAAGGACGCCGAGTTGATGCGTCAACGGCTTCTCCTCGACGGCTACGACGCGACAATCAAGTGAACTCCCAGTAGTTGCTTGTAGGCTTGCCAGTATTTCGAGATAGGGACCAAGTGCCCCAAAGAGGAAAATCGAAGTGGCTCAAAATACCAACAAACCAAATATTCCAAACGTCGCGCTGATCACGGTTGGTCTCGATCCAAAATTGGCCGACCAGATCGCAGAGACAGCTTCGAAGATGCTGTGGGCTGTCCACCGTGCGGACTGCGAGGGCTATATCTCGCACGAAAAGCGGCCGCCGCTTCCACAAGTGGTGAAGACCGCTCAAGTTTGCGTCGCAATAGTTGACTTCGACCAGGACATCGATAAAGCAATCGAATCCGCGACGTATATTCAGGAGCTCTATCCTGGCAAAACAGCCTTGATCGCCAGTTCTGCGACCACTGACCACCAACTTCTTCTGACTGCAATGCGGTCTGGGTGCAACGACTTTCTGGGTGGCGAGTTTGTCGATACCGCGTTCCTGGATACACTCGTGCGCATTAACGAGCTATGGACCGCCAAAGCCGCCCATACAGCCGAGTTAGGCTCTGTTCTTACTTTCTTTGGCGCTAAAGGTGGCGTGGGAACCACCACACTGGCCGTCCACATTGCAATGTATCTCGTGCAGTGCCATGGGAAGAAGACTCTACTGATCGACAACCACCCTCAACTGGGGCACGCCTGCATCTATCTCGGGATCGATGGCAGCCGGTATAACTTCCACGAACTAGTTCGCAACCTCAGCCGCTTGGATAGCGAACTACTCCGCGGTTATATCGCAACCCATTCCAGTGGACTCGAAGTGCTTTCGTCGCCTGATACCTGTGGCGGCAGAAAAGCTACCGATCCAGTATCTATGGCTCAAACCCTGGACTTTTTGCGTAGTGAATACGACTACGTTATCGTCGATTGTCCCAACGCCCTCGACGAGACCAACCTCGCAGTGATCGAAGCCTCAACCCAGGTCTTCATCGTTGCGACTCCTGAGATTGGTTCTGTACGTGATCTGTCGAGACATGTCGACGTTCTTTCAGAGAACGAGCACAACGCAGACAAACTGAAGGTCGTCATCAACCGATTTTCTGCTCAACACGCGGTCAGCGTCGAGCAGATCGAAAAGGCCATCCGGTTGCCGATAGCTTTCAAACTGCCAAACAGCTATGCGGAAGTAACTCGTGCTGGAATTCTCGGGGAGCCGATAGGCTATAAGGTCAAGTGCGAATTCTCAGCCCAACTCCTCAAGTGGGTCAGCAGTGTGGCTGGCCCACTAGCGTCTCACATTGAGGAAGGCGCGCCGAAAAAAGCCAAGTTCTCTCTCTGGAAGTAAGTCAAAGACTTAATAACCTACCGAGAAATCAGGATTACTGCCATGCCCGAAATAGCTGCCACTCCAAATGCCGCGCGCCCCAACGAGCGTTCAGGCGCCGGGGCACGATCAATCGGTGACAATGTGCAGCAGCACATCAAAACCGCCGTTCACAAAGAGCTGATCAAGCGTATCGATCTCGATAAACTCGGCGATATGCAGGAGACGCCAGGCGCTCAACAGCAGCTCTTCGCGGTTATTCAGCAGATCATCACCGAACAGGGCGTTCCTCTCAGCAGTTCCGAGCGCGATCGCCTCGCTCAGGAAGTCGTCGACGAGGTCTTCGGTCTTGGCCCATTGGAGCCTCTGCTCAAGGATGATTCCATCAGCGATATTCTCGTGAACACCTGCAACGCGATCTATGTAGAACGGCGTGGTCAGCTCGAAAGCACCAACCTGACATTCCAGGACAACAAGCATCTTCTGCATATTATCGATAAGATCGTCTCCGCCGTGGGGCGCCGCGTCGACGAATCCTCGCCTATGGTGGATGCCCGTCTCCCTGACGGATCCCGTGTGAATTGCATCATTCCACCGCTGGCAGTCGATGGCCCGATCCTGTCCATTCGGCGCTTCGGCTCGTCCCCCCTGGGTGCCGCGGATTTGCTGAGATTCCAGGCTTTGACTCCGCCCATGCTCGAGTTCCTTAGTGGATGTGTCAAGGCGAGGCTAAACATCGTCATCTCCGGCGGTACAGGTTCCGGTAAAACTACACTGCTCAATACTCTGTCCAGCTTCATTTCAGAGAAGGAGCGTATCGTCACCATCGAAGACTCGGCCGAACTCCAACTCCGCCAGGAGCACGTGGTCCGACTGGAAACTCGTCCGCCCAACGTCGAAGGCAAGGGAGCGATCCGGCAAAGAGAACTCGTCATCAACGCGCTCCGTATGCGCCCGGACCGCGTGGTACTGGGCGAAATCCGCGGCGAAGAAACCATGGACATGTTGCAGGCCATGAATACCGGCCACGATGGCTCGCTAACCACGCTCCACTCCAATACCCCCCGCGACGCTCTGGCTCGCCTCGAGACAATGGCCATGATGGGTGATCTGAAGATCAGTGAGAAAGCCATCCGGGCGCAGATCGCTGCTGCGGTGCACGTTATCATCCAGGCGAACCGACTCAGCGATGGATCCCGTCGCATTACCCATATCACTGAGATCGTCGGTGCTCAGGGCGACATCGTCAGCATGCAGGATATCTTCCTCTTCGAGAAGAAGGGAATCGGCCCTAACGGCAAAGTCAAGGGCAGATTCTATGCGACTGGGATTGTGCCGAAGTGCGCGGAGAAGTTAGCGGCTGCCGGCATTCCCATACCAACAGGTCTATCGGACCACAGCCTGGAAATTTAGCAGCGGGGAAGGAGAGAGCCATGTTTTTGCTTATAGCGTTTGCGGGAATCTTACTTATATGCTTTCTAGTACTGTCTCTCTTCATGGCTTCCCCACAACGTCAGAAGGTAGTAGATCGTCGCATCCTTGCGATCCTCCTCTCGGGTACCCATACAAGTTCAGGAGAACCCATTGAAACGCAACTGCTAAAACTAGACCCGGCCAGTAAATTCAAGTGGCTTAATGTTGTTTTGCAGAACTACAACATTTCCAAGAAACTGAAAACGCAGATCATCCAGGCCGACATCAAAACGACGCCTGCAATGATACTGATTACGTCTGGCGCTTTAGCTGTTATTGGGTTCGTTAGCATCTCGATGTTCTTCGACATCGTGGCACTTCAACTCGCAATCGGGGCAGCCCTTGGCTACATTCCATTTGGGCTGGTCTCGTTCAAGAGATCACGCAGACTCAAAAGCTTCAACACCGCCCTGCCAGAAGCTATCGACATGATGGGACGCGCGCTCCGAGCGGGCCATTCAATGACCGCATCGATCAACATTATTGCCGAACAAAGTGTTGAACCGGTTCGTTCCGAGTTCAATGAAGTATTCAAACAACAGAATTTCGGCCTTCCTCTGCGCGACGCTATGACTCAGATGCTGGATCGAGTGCCATCGCAGGATCTTCGAGTGATGGTGACTGGAATGCTCGTGCAAAAGGAAACCGGTGGAAATCTCGCCGAGATATTGGACCGCACAGCAAATACAATCCGCGAACGGCTGAAACTGCAGGGTGAAATCAAAACTCATACGGCGCAAGGAAGAATGACGGGATACATCTTATGTGCGCTGCCCATCGTCATGTTAGTTGTCATCAATATGATCAATCCCGGTTACTCGAAAATGCTGGTTGATACACCAATCGGCAAAATGCTTAGCTACATCGGCATATTCCTGCTCATCACGGGTGGATCTGATTATTCGGGCGATCATCAACGGAATCGAGATATAGGACCATGCCGATAATCTTCTATGTCGTACTCGGGGTCATCATCTTTTCGGTGGTTGCGCTTCTGCTTACGCCAAATCTCTTTCGTCCTTCGCCGGAGGCACAGCGGATCCTGGATGTAGTAAAGAGTGAACGACCTGATCAGCGCACCATTGGCGGTAAAGAGAAGTTCCAGACGAGACTGCTCAACCTGGCTACGGAGTTGCGAGTGCGGCTGGGGTTGGCGGAGAATCCTGGTCTCAAGGCACGACTGGCTATGGCGGGAATTCGAAGTACCGCCAGCACTGATATTTTCTTTGCCTCTCAGTTTCTAGTTCCTGCCGCGGGAGCAGTCATAGGGAGCCTTATTGGCACTAACACACTCTCCTATGTACTGGGATTGGGTGCGCTTGGATATATGGCTCCTAACATGTGGTTGAACTGGAAGACTAAAGGCCGAAGGAAGAGAATTCGGCGAAGTATACCGGACGCGCTTGACCTGATGGTAATCTGCGTAGACGCTGGCCTTGGGTTGGATCAGGCCCTGCTTCGCATCGCTAACGAACTTGGCGTCAGCTATCCAGACATTCAGGAAGAGTTTCTTCAGGTAAACCGAGAGCAACGGGCAGGTAGACCGCGCCTCGAAGCTTGGCAGAATCTGGCGGACCGAACCGAAATTGAAGAGTTCACAGCGTTCGTAGGCATGCTCGCGCAGACTGATCGCTTCGGTACGCCGATCATCCGAGCGCTGAGCCGACTTTCAGAAGACATTCGCATGAAACGCAAGCAGCACGCCGAAGAGGCTGCTGCCAAGACCAAGATCAAAATCATCTTTCCCCTGGTCCTATGTATTTTCCCCTGCATTTTTATCGTGCTGCTTGCACCTGCAATTCTTAGCATCATGATGGGCTTTCAGGGGATGGGGGGCAACTAAAAGTGGTATAGCTCAGGACCGAGCACACTTGTAATCTAATCAAGAAATTCGTTGTAGCAGGATGATTGCTTTGACGAGGGCACGCAGTAGGTGGGGCAAAAGTAGGGAATTAGGTTGCCCCGGGCGTAGTCAGACTAGTAAACACCAACGTGGTTGATTTAGGGCTTGCCAAGTCGTACGAAGTCTATACTGAGGTTCTTATAGAACAGGTCGCGGTAATAGTTTTGAACTAAAGCTGAAGCCTTTGGATAAGCTGGATTTCAACGGAAAGGAGGATTGTTATGATTGGCGTTCAAATTGTAGCTGGTGTGCTGGCCGTCGCTGTTTTGGGAATCATCGTCTACCGCAGGAAGCAGAAGTCCGCCTAAGTTGATGGTCGGCGGCTGACGAATGACTATGTTCAAAGTAACGAATACAACCCGGGGTACTACAGTTGGAGATAACATCGAGCTGGCCGACACATCCTTAAGACGGATGTTTGGGCTCCTCGGAAGACGTGGTCTGGACGCCGGCGGAGGGTTGTGGATCAAACCCTCCTCCGGCGTCCATACTGTTGGTATGTCCTTCGGTATCGATGTTGTCGGGCTAGATCGCGATCTCAAGGTCCTCAAGCTGTGGCGTTGCCTGCCGCCATTCCGCGTAACCTCGGTTAGCTTGAAATTGAGAAGCGTCCTAGAACTGCCGTGCGGCACCATCTCTGAGACTCAGACAAAGGTCGGAGATCAAATCCAGATAGTGGAGGCAGATTCAACTTCTGCTGCCACTTCGCAGGCCTAGTTTCGGCCATCATCTTCCGCAATCCCATAGGGCCGCATTTGCATATGCCCGGCGATCGTAGCGGCACCTTCGGCGGCAATCCGCTGGCCTTGCGCCACTGTCCGCGGAGTACCCCCCGCGCCCTCGACGTTCGTGGCAGAGGAGTTCGGATAGCGAACTGGGATATGAAATACGGGCCAAGCCGGCGGTCTCTCATCGGACGCAGTTCCGTGGATTGCTATGCGCGCGCCAGTGTTACGGCCATTAAGCCGACCACGACCCCATAAAGATCCACGCTAATCTGCAGCGATGCCAGTTCCTTCGTTCGGTCCACCGCGAGATGCAAAATTGTCGCGGCCCCACCCAGCACCGTGCGCCCTTTGCCGTGGAAGCTTCCCGGGTCTAACACCCGCGTCTGTCCCGTTCGCAAATCCACGCGCGGCGGCAGCGGGGCATCGTTGACGAATAGATAATCGTCGAGCAGGTAATCCTGCTCAATCGGCCACCACGTCTCAGGATTCCGCAGCATGAGCTTAGTCGAAGATCCGTCCGAATAAGCAACGGTGACCGTCCCATGCTGAACATGGCTGCACTGCGGCAAAGTGCTCCCCGTCATAAGTAAATAGATTCCATGTGCTCTGCCACTCAGGGGAATTTCCATCGCACTCTCGTCCTGCCTCCAGTGCGAGAGGAACAGGCAGTTCGGCGTACTTCCGCCAGGCGTACGGAAATCCACACCTACATCGGTCTTCAGCAGTCCCCCCGCAGCCCGCAGCCCCGTGTCGTCGATTGACGCCCGTCCATCTGGATTCGCCCATCCACCCAATAGATTGTCGGCAAACGCCAACGAGCAGTACTCGGACCGCGGATCCGTATACACCCGCGTAAAGATCTCCGTTACGTTGTGCTTCAGCACCGCGGACAGATTCAATTGCTCGCCGGGCACATCTACCGGCATGTTTGGAATCGCCGCAAACACCGCCCCGTCACCCCTTACGTCAAACGAGATCGGCATCGACCAAACCGCTTCTCCCTCCGTCATATTGGCGAACACAGTATGAAATCCCGTCACCGTTACGCGCCCATCCACCAATACGCCCTGCGGATCCTCTATCTGAGTCAGTCCAATCCCCGGAGGGAGTGCCAGCCTTTCGCCCAATCGACAGATGCTCTGTGCTGGCGAGCTCATCGGCACTTGCCCGTTCCACGCAACATGGATCCTGTTTTGCCGCGTAGCTCGCAGCTTCACTGTAAGCATGGGCCATCCAACCGCCGCCGCGTCGAAAGCGCACTCTACCGGTTTGCCATTGGCCGTCACCACTGGCAGACTGGTCGTCTTTGCAACCAGCTTCAGCGACAAGGGCACCGCCTTCGCCAAACGGCTGTTGAACTCATACGTCTCGTGCAACCCATCGCGCTTCCACACAAAATCAAAATCCTTATGCTTCAGCGAAGCCCGATCCCAGTCGCTTGGGAACCCCGGGCAAATCCGAACTTCGCCCCCCAGCAAATCCGGCTGGACGCCAAACAACCCCTCAACCAGAGCCCGCGACGAAATCCCCAGCGGATCCCCAAAATCCCGCTGCGCCTCCTGTCGATGTACGTCCAGTGCCGACGTCATGTGGAAATCGCCCGGACACAACCCCATATACATCGAGTCCAGCAGATTTCCCTTGAAGACTTTGTAAGCCTCCTCGCGCATCCCAGTCTGCCACAGCGCCAGCGCCATATGCATGTTCTCGGCCATCAGCAGCAGATTCAGCGACCACATATAGGGCAGCCAGTTGGAGCACGAAAGCATGTACCATCCGCCCTCAGGAACACCATCCCCATGCACAGGAACATGCCTCAGCACTGCCAGCCGTTCTGACGTCATTTGCCATGCCTCGCGCGCAGTCGGCACTTCGACTATCGATCGTGTGATACACCGTCCACAACGCTGGATTCGTATACACCACCTGCGGCTCCATCAGGTCCTTCGACTCGCCGTAGGCGCCCTGCTCCTTGACCCACAGCAATTCCTGCATCCCTTGGTGGATTAGTTCCGCTTCAGCCTCATAGGCCGACCCATCCTTACTCAGTGCAACCGCAATCTTCGCCGCGGTCCGGAATGCAAATACGTTGTACGCCGATGAATGAGCCGCTCCACCCCCGTTGTACTGCAGATTATCGCTAGCCCATATCGCCGCGTACGCCTCATACAACGGCAATTCCTTGCCGCTCGTGCTCCTATAGATCCTGCGGAACAAGCGATGCTCCCACGCCAGGTGCCGCTGGATTGCGGGCCAAATCTCGTTCGCTAACTCCAGGTCGCCAGTCCACATCAGGTGCCGGAGCGGTCATGTCAATGAACACCATATTCATGTCGTAATGGTTGTTCGACAAGTCTCCATTCGAGTGCAGCAGGCCCTCTTTGCGCGCGTGATGCATATTCGGATCCCATGGTCCGATCGCCGGATCGCCCGTCGTTACCGGAGTAGTATTCTGTCGCTTCAGCCAGTGCCGAATCTCCTGCACCGCGCGATCATGATTCCCCAGGGCGTCGAGGCTGTATGGTCCGCGCCACCCCGCCAGCATCGTCCGCCAAGCAACGCCACCATGCAGTACGCACTCATTCTTCTGATCCCAGATCGTCTCCGCAGCAATGCCAAAGTTACCTGCTGCGGCGTTGATGTACTCATCCGGCGTATCCACTTTCAGCGTTGCGGCAATCGCCTCCACCTGCGTACTCCGCTTCGTGAACGCTGTTGACAGACCGTTGTCCGACAGCACAGGAGTTACGTCTGCATGAGGATCGATAGCTGCGATATGCGAAGCTGCCAGATACATCGGCCTGTCTACCCGAAACTCCGCCGAACCGGTGAGCATAGGTCGTGCCGTAGCGTTGGAAGCCGCATCTTTCCTCACAATAGGTGGGTTCATCCATTCGTCAAACGAAACGACAGACAGATGGGACTCGATGTCGAACGTCATGTTCAAGCTTGCTGCCGGTGCAATAACGCGCACGGATATAAAACCTCCGACCGGAAGAATCTGGAATGTGTTTCCATCACATTCTTCCGGCCGCACCTGGAAGAACTCGCTCACCGGCTGTTTCTCACACCCGATATCCCCGTTCCTCTGCCCCTTACGCCCGCTCACCCCGGCAAACGCCCATGCCAGTCTCGTCCTCGCCGGGACATCCTTGCCCTCCACCTTCACCATGAATCCCGCACCGACCCCGGTCGTCAGCACCTCAGCTCGCAACATCCCATTGCCCAGCAGCCCATCGCGAATCTCATAAATCATTCGCCCCGGCCGGTATCGAGCCACTACCTCATCCGCGTCTGCCGCCCACTTCGATCCCGCGCCGCCAGCGCCGATGATCCCCAGTTTCAGATTCCCGCCATGCCCCGGCAGATACATCGAAAACTCCGGCAGGTCCCCCGCATCCACGCGAAAGTCTCCTGCCTGGGTTGGTGAACTCACCCCATAGATTGGCCGGTTGAAGAATTCCTTGCCATTGCGAATCACGAACTCTCCACCCACCGGGGTGTAGCGCAAAGGCCGCCGCGTCATCGACTCCATCAAAGGCTGAATCCCGCCCGTGATCACACCGGGCGCAGGCATAGTTCGCGCCGCTTCCGCAGCCAACTGTTGCTGTGCCGCACCGGCAGTCTGCGCCAGCCCCTTCAACTCAGCAGCCGCTTGAGTCGCCGCCGCCCCCGAAACCGCAAGAAACTTACGACGCGACCACCCCAAGCCAAATCCCATCGACTCACTCGCCTATCTATATACAGTGTGGAATCGTACCAGCAGGATGACGCAGGTCAACGCCGCCAAGTCTCAGGAGCGTGAAAGCTTAGTGCGAACTCCACGTCTTGTCCGCCGAGTTGCATAGCCGCTCCAGCGTGCAGTCCGCGCACCTGGGCTTTCGCGCAATGCAGATCTGCCGCCCATGAAAGATCATCTCATGCGAGAAATCAATCCAGTGGTCTTGCGGGATCACGTGCATCAGGTCCTTCTCCACCTTTTCCGGAGTCGTCTCCTTCGTCAATTCCAGCCGTCGCGAAAGCCGCAGCACATGCGTATCCACGACCACGCCAACCGCAATTCCGTACCAACTCCCCAGCACCACGTTAGCAGTCTTCCGCGCCGCCCCCGGCACCCGCAGCAAATCCTCCATTGTCTTGCGGAACCTCGCCGCCGAACTCCTCCGTGACCACCCGCCCGGCACCCTTGATTGACTTAGCCTTATTGCGAAAAAATCCCGTAGTCCGAATCAACGTCTCAAGTTCGGGAAGGGAAGCGGCCGCCATCGCTTTCGGAGTTGGAAACGCAGCAAATAGCGCAGGCGTCGCCAGGTTGACCCGCACATCCGTACACTGCGCCGAGAGAATCGTAGCCACAAGTAGTTCCCAGGCATTCCGATGATTCAGCGCGCAAACCGCCTTGGGATAGGCTTTCTTCAGCCCATCCAGAATCGCCGCCACCCGCTCCGGCGCCAATGGATTGGCCGTCTTTCCCGGCTTGACTTTCTTAGCGACCGGCTCAGTCGCAGCGATCGCTCGCGCCTTCGCCCCCGCCGGCGCCACCGGCACACGCGCCGTAGCCTTCCTTAGTGCGCTTTTTGTCCTCTTTGTCGGGACCTTCGCGAGCCTTCTCGTTGCCAATGTTCTCTCGCTTTCAACTAACAACCAACAACCAGCAACTAAAAACTGCTTCACCCCAGCCGATCCAGCATCTCCATCGCCGGAACCCGCACGCAACTAAAGATCGGCCAATCCTTCAGCGTATACATGCTGATCTCCGTCTCTCTCAATTGCTGCACCAGGTCAAGAAAGTCCTCCGGAAAGTTCGTCTCGAACGCCACCACAAACTCCTGGTCGTCCAGCCCGAACGAGTAAGTCGTATTCAACTTCACCCGCGGATACAGCAGCCCTATCCGAATATGCTCATCCATCAGCCGTTTCCGCTCGCCCATCGACAGCAGATACCACGGCCGCGTCTTCCAGAACGGATAAATAAAGATGTACTTCTGCCCGCCCGGCCGAATCGCTCCGCGCCCTTCGCCTTCGCTCTCATCCGGCCGGTCAATCTGGTACTGCGACCGCTTCGTCATCGCCAGGAAATTGTGCGGCGAGTTCAGATACCCGCCCAGCGGAGTTCGCAGCAACTCGCTCCGCATCTGGTTCAACTCATCCACGCCATATCCAATCGACCACACGCACATATCCACATCGCCGCGCGTCCCGATGGTCGAATACGTCAGAGACAGAAACTCACCCGGCTTGTTCCACTTCGTCAGCACCTCGGCAAACGCCGCCTTATGCGCAGCCTTTTCCTCCGCCGGCAACCGCCGCCACTCCGGCATCACTTTGTAGAAGCTGAAGCACACAATCTGCCGCTTCACCGGAGGCTTCGAGGGATCATGAGGCGCTGCACCGTAGCTGCTCGCAGGCCGTCCGACCGCCGCAGGAGCTGTAGCAGTCAATGGAGGAAGGGTCGCCGTAGCCGAAGACATCGGCTCCGGAACTTCGTGCTTTGGTGGAATAAACTCTGCCATGGCTCGATTGTCTCCCGAACCCGCTTCTGCTGGCAAAGGACCACGCCAAATAGCCGTTGTCCCGATTTGCAACTCCACCAAACTTACCTCGGCGATCTTCCTTGATCGCACTCGCCCGGGGTTCCAAAATGAATATGAGCCATTACTATCGTTCAACTGAATTCGAACGCGACGAATCCAATCCTCAGGGCACACAATGACCTACACCAGTGAAGTAGCAGATCAGAGCAACACCGCCTCGCTTGCCAATCTCGCCACATCCGCGCTCCCCGTCATCTCCCGAACGCAACCCGCGTCACACACCTTCGCCCCCCGCAACCCCGCGGTCGATGAAATCGCTGGCGACTCCGCCAAGGTGAGTCTCGCCGGGGTCATGCTTTCTCAAGCTTCCGCCGGCAGCGACGTTCGTTTCGAAAAGGTCGCCGCACTTCGCCAATCCATCGAATCCGGCGCCTACGCTCCCACCGCCGAGTCCGTCGCCGCACGGGTGATCGACTCTCTGCAGAATTGATGTCTTCGGTTAACGCAAAAAATCGAAGTTCCCATCCCCGTTGGACACGATATCCTTCAGCCGCGCTGTATGCACCACCTCGTTGTTCGGATACCACAGCGGAACCGACGGCATCTCCTCCGCCAGAATCTTCTGCACCTCGACATACTCCGCCCGCCGCCGTGCCTGCACCTCATCCTGCCGGCCCGGTCTCGGCCGCAGCCTGCGCCAGCAGGGCATCGACCCGGGCATTCACATAATGCCCCCGGTTCGCTCCCTTCGGCGGAAAACTCGTCCGACGAATACATGTACCGAAAAATGTCCGGATCCTCATTCGACCCAATCCACTTCAGGATGTACATCTGGAACGCGCCCCTGCGTCACATCCGCATAGAACGTCCCAAACTCCGCCGCCCGGATATTCAACACAATCCCCGCCGCCCTCAACTGCTGCTGCAGCACCGCCGCCAGCAGCCGAGTCGTCTCATCCGTGCTGATCTTCAGCGTCAGCCGCAGCCGCACCCCATCCTTGCCCGCTGGATATCCCGCCGCCTCCAGCAGCGCCGCCGCCCGCGCCGGATCATGCGGATACTGCGCCAACTCCGCGTCGTTCGCCCGCGCCCAATGCCCCGGAGGCAGCAGCGTATCCGCCAGCCGCGCACTGCCCCCGCCACAGCGCAGCCACAATCGCCGGCCGGTCCATCGCCAGAGCCACCGCCTGCCGCACCCGCTTGTCGCGCAGCGCCGCATCCTCCACATTGAAGTTCAGATACCAGACATTCGACCCCGGCCCCGCTCGCCATCTCCAGTCCCGGCGCACCGCGCAGCGCATACACCATATCCGGGGTCAGCACATTGCTGGCCGCATCCGCCGATCCCTTCTGCAACTCCAGCGCGCTCGTAATCGTGTCCGGCACCACGTTGAACCGAATCCGCCTGAATCATCCGGATGCCGTTGCCGTTGACCGCAGTCCGCTGCTCCAGCATCCATGCCCACCGCTCCAGCACCACCTCCTTATCCTGCACCTGGCTCACAAACCGGAACGGCCCCGACCCCACCGGATGCAGCCCAAAATCGCTTCCCGCCCCTCGCGGCACCACGCCAAACAGCCCATCGCTCATATTGAACAGCAGCCCCGCATCCGGCCGCTTCATATGCACCACCACCGTCAGCCGATCCCGCGCCTCCACCTGGTCAACGCTGCCAAAGTTCCCGCTCTTCGCCGAAATCAGCCCCAGCTTCGGATCGATCAGGCTCTCGATCGTCCACACCACATCCTCAGCCTCCAGCGGCCGCCCATCCTGAAACCGCACCCCATCCCGCAGATGAAACACCCAGGTCAGCGCATCCGGCTGCTCCCAACTCGTCGCCAGCCACGGCACCAGGTTGTAGTGCTCGTCCTTCTTCACCAGCGCATCGAAGATCAGCCCCCCCACCCGCTCCGACTGCGCATCCGTCCCCTGCCGCGGATCGAGATTGTTCGGGCTGAACTCTCAATAATCACCACCACCGTCCCCGGCTCCCGCACCGCCCCATGGCACCCAATCAACAGCCTGTCCCATGCAACCGATCACCAAGAGCGCGAGCGCAATATCCAGCCTGGGCCGGAATCGCTCCGAGCCAGCTTGCTGGCTTGGCGATGTAGGCCTAGGTAGACGTCCAAGAAAGTTCCCGAGCGCTGAAGGCGCGACTAAAACTCGCGGTAGGACCAGAGCCGTCACCCATGACGAAACCTTCCCCAGCACCACCGCCCTCTCCGCCCCCGTCGCCGCCGGAACATTCCCCGGCAACCCATTCCAGGTCAGCCAAGCCAGCAGCGCAAACGCCACCGCCTCCTTAGCCTGAGCCGGCACTCCAAGCTCCTCCATCAGCCGAACCTTCACCCCCAGCGGCTCGCAAACCCATCCCGCAACATCCCCATCAGAGACCGCATTCTTAGCCCCGCCTCCCGCCACACACAAACTCCACCTTCGCCAACGGAGCCGCCGCACCCACATGCGCCCACACAAACCGCCGATAAGCATCCAGCACCGACTCCGCCGTCAACGCCGTCGCCGTCGCCACGCACATCCGCATCATCCGCCGCCCGCCTCTCGGCACATCGCCATAAAGCGAGCCGCAAACGCCGCCCCAAACTCCTCCCGCCCACAGGACTTCGGCGGCAGGGCAGAGAAGTACCCCTCCCGCAACACTCGCGTCCACCACCTCCCGCAGCACCCGCCCCCGCCGCGCCACCGCCCCATCCCGGTCAAACTTCTTCCCAAACAGCCGCGTCATGCACGCGTCGATCACCATATTTCCCGGCCCGGTATCGAACGCCAGCACCCCATCCACACCGCACCCAGCCGGAAGCGCCGTCAGATTCCCAATCCCGCCCAGATTCTGCAGCACCCGGCTCACCTTCGCCGACCGAAACATGCACCAATCCAGCATCGGCACCAGCGGAGCGCCCTGCCCGCCCGCCGCCAGATCCGCCGGCCGAAAGTCACTCACCACCGGACATCGCAGCCGCTCCGCAATCACCGCCGCCTCGCCCATCTGCCACGTCGACCGCACCCGCGTGCCCAGATACTTCACCCCGCCAGCCTCATGATGCACCGTCTGCCCATGGCACCCCACCAACCCCACCTTCACCCCAAACTTCAGCCGCCGCCCGCTCCACGCAATCCGCATAAATCTCACCCAGCCGCCAGTTCAGCCGGCTCATCTCCGCCGCCGGCAGCGCCTCACCCTCCATCACCCGCAACACCGCCGCCCGCACCGCCTTCGGATACGCCGTCCCCAGATACCCCAGCAGCTTCACCCGCGGCGGATCACCCGCCTGCGTCCCCGGCCCAATCCGGCACACCGCCACATCCACCCCATCCGCCGAAGTCCCGCTCATCACCCCCGCCACCACCATCGCCTTCGCCATTCGAGAATCTGCATCTGACGCACGACCAGCTCCCAACTCCCGCTGCAACTCCGCCAGCAGATTCAGCGCCTCCCGCGGCGTCAGCCCATCCACATCCACCTCCGCCAGCCGGTCCACAATCCTCTGCGAAAGCGGCGTAAACATCGTCATCTGCAGGGGTTGCGTCGCTCTCGTCCGCTGCCTCGAGCGCCCGCGCCACCTGCTGCGTCTCCGCCCGCTCATGCAGCTTCAGCACCTCCCGCGCCCGCGCGATCACCCCCACCGGCAACCCCGCCAGCCGCGCCACCTCGATCCCATAGCTCTTGCTCGCCGCCCCCGCCTCCACCGTATGCAGAAACACGATCCCGCCCGCCGTCTCCTTCACCGTCACCCGCAGATTCTTCAGCCGCGCCAGCCGCTCCTCCAGCAGCGTCAGCTCGTGATAGTGCGTCGCAAACAGCGTCCGCGCTCCAATCCTGTCATGCAGATATTCCACCGTAGCCCATGCCAGAGAAAGTCCATCATATGTGGCAGTTCCACGCCCCATCTCATCCAACAGTACAAGACTTTGAGCCGTCGCCGTATTCAGAATCGCCGCCGTCTCCGTCATCTCCACCATGAACGTCGACCGCCCCCGCGCCACGTTGTCGCTCGCCCCAATCCGCGTATAGATCCGGTCCACCAGCCCCAGCCGCATCCGCTCCGCCGGCACAAAACACCCGCACTGCGCCATCACCACCAGCAGCGCCGCCTGCCGCAGATACGTGCTTTTGCCACCCATATTCGGCCCGGTAATCAGCGCAATCGAGGCGCCAGATACCCGTATCCGGATCGCCGCTCCATGCGCTCCAGCGAGATCGAGTTCGGCACAAACCGCCCTCCGCCCAGACTCCTCCATCCGCCGCTCCACCACCGGATGCCGGCCAGCCACAAACTCAAGCAATCCCGATACTTCCACCTCCGGTCGAACCCACCCGCGCAGCGCCGCCAGATGCGCAAAGCAAGCCAGCAGATCAATCTCCGCCACCCGCCGCGCCGTCTCCCGCATCCTGCCCGCTGCATCCAGCAACTGCCGCCGCAACTCCGCAAATATCCGCCGCTCGATCTCCCGCGATCCGCTCCTGCGCCGTCAGAATCTTCGCCTCATACTCCTTCAACTCCGGCGTCGTGAACCGTTCCGCATTCACCAGCGTCTGCTTCCGCTCATAGTCCGCCGGAACCGATCTAGCATTAGCCTTAGTCACTTCCAGGTAATACCCAAACACAGAGTTGAACCTTACCTTCAGGCTCCCAATCCCCGTCCTCTGCCGCTCCCGCTCCTCAATCGCCGCCAGCGCCTGCCGCCCCGACCGCCCCAACTCCCGCAGCTCATCCAGCTCCGCATCCACTCCCGCGCCGGATCACCCCACCATCCGCCAGGTTCACCGGAGGCTCCTCCACAATCGCCTTCGACAATCAGCTCGTGCAAATCCTCCAGCGCGTCGAATCCACAGCCTGTGGAAATCCTTGCAGCTTCGGCTAAGTCCTTATGTAAATCGATCATACGCCTGATCAGACCTTGTGGAAATCCCTGAGGAAAGCTCACCTCCATCGGCTCGCCTCAAACTGGCCCGCAGCAGCTCCCGCACCCCCGGCAGGCAAGCCAGCGTAGCTCCCAGCGCCATCACCTCCCGCGGCCCAGCCGAATCCAGCGCCACCCGTGCCCAGCAGCCGCTCCAGATCCAGCAGCCCACCCATCGCCCGCCGCAGACCCTCGCGCCTCGGCAGATCCGCCGCAGCCTCCGCCACCGCATCCAGCCGAGCCTCAATCTCCGCCCAGCTCGCTCGCCGGCCGCAGCAAGCGTCGCCCGCAGCAGCCGCTTTCCCATCGGCGTGCAGCACTCATCCAGCGTATGAAACAGCGTCGTCTGCGCCGACTCGCCCGAAAACAGCGGCTCCACCAACTCCAGATTCCGCACACTCACCGCATCCAGGATCAGGCACGTCGACCGCTCATAAAACCGAATCGTATCAATATGTTCCAGCCCACCCTGCATCGTCTTCTGTAAGTAATGGACAAGCGCTCCTGCCGCCGTCGCCGCCGCCTCATGCCCACCCAGCCCCATCCCATCCAGCGACTGCACCCCAAATTGCTTCCGCAGCAACGGCAGCGCATAGTCCGCCGTAAACACCCAATCCTCCAACCCCGTCTTAGTCCGCACCCCATCGAACGCCGACATCCTCGTCCAGCCGAACTCAGGTGCTGCCATCCTTGAGCGCAGCGGCATCGCGAAGGGTCGAAGGCTGCTTTTCGCTAGTAAGCCCTCCGCAGCCCACCCTCCGCAAACAACATCTCCACCGGCCGCACCCGTCCCAACTCATCCACCAACTGGCGCCCACGCCGACGCCCCCGCAAACTCCGTCGCCCGAAACTCCCCCGTCGACAAATCCAACTGCGCCAACCCCACGCACATCCCGGCACCCGCACCCCGAACGCAAACGCTGGCCAGCCAGTTGCTCTGTTCCGCCCCCAGCCCCGGGTCCACCACCGTCCCCGGCGTCAGCACCCGCGTCACCTCGCGCCGCACGATCTTCTTCGTCAGCTTCGGGTCTTCCATCTGCTCGCACAGGGCGACCCGGTAGCCCTTGCGCAGCAGCCGCTGGATATACTGCTCCGCCGCATGGTACGGAACTCCGCACATCGGCTGCTTCTTCTCGCGATCCCTCGCCGTCAGCGTCAGCTGCAGCTCGCGCGACGCTACAATCGCGTCCTCATAGAACAGCTCGTAGAAGTCCCCGATCCGGCAGAACATCAGGCAGTCCGGATGTGCCTCCTTCGCCGCAAAGTACTGCCGCATCACCGGCGTCTGCTCTGCCGCTGCCCTCGCTTCGTCCACTTGAATCGTCTCGCTCACCGAACGCCCAGAATACAGCACCTGACCCGAGATCGCAGCGAGGTCATAAGATGGAAGCATCCCGCACCGTCCCGGAGCTTTTCAATGCGATCCATCCTCGCCGTCCTGCTACTCAGCACGCCTGCGTCGCCCCCGCCCAGCAGCCTCCGCCCACCACCTACATCCGCGCCGGCCATCTCTTCGACTCCGCCTCCGGCCATTACTCCGACAACGTCACCCTCGTCGTCGCCGACCAGCGCGTCAAGTCGATCGAGCCCGCCGGCTTCGTCCCGCCCGCCGGGGCGCAGGTCCTCGACCTCTCCGCCGACTACGTCCTCCCCGGCCTCATCGACTGCCACACCCACCTCACCAGCCGCGCCGACAGCTACGACGAAATCCTCTCCTTCACCACCACGCCCTTACGACCAGGCCATCGCCGGCGTAGTCAACGCCAAGCTGACCCTCGACGCCGGCTTCACCACCGTCCGCGACGTCGGCTCGCCGGCCTTCGCGGCGGTCGACCTGCGCAAGAACATCGACGCCGGCTACATCCCTGGCCCGCGCATCGTCGCCTCCGGCCCCGGCCTCTCCATCACCGGCGGCCACGGCGACCTCAACAACTACTCGCCCGAAACCACCGTCACTCTCTTCCCAGCTCACCGCGACTTCCGCATCGCCGACGGTCCCGACGAGGTCCGCCAGACCATCCGCGAGCAGGTCAAATACGGCGTCGACGTCATCAAGATCATGGCCTCCGGCGGCGTCCTCTCCAAGGGCGATCAGCCCGGCGCCCCTCAGTACACCCTCGAAGAACTCAAGGTCGCCGCCGACACCGCCCACCAGGCCGGACGCAAGATCGCCGCCCACGCCCACGGCGCCCAGTCCATCAAGTGGGCCATCGAGGCCGGCATCGACTCCATCGAGCACGCCTCTCTCGTCGACGACGAAGGCATCGCCCTCGCCAAGGCCCACGGCACCTACTTCGTCATGGACATCTACAACGACGACTACATCCTCCAGGTCGGCCCCAAGATCGGCATGACCGAGGAGCAACTGACCAAGGAGCGCGGCGTCGGCCAGACTCAGCGCAACAACTTCCGCAAGGCCCACGCCGCCGGCGTCAAAATGGCCTTCGGCACCGACGCCGGCGTTTATCCCCACGGCGACAACGCAAAGCAATTCCATTACATGGTGCATGTACGGAATGACGCCCACCGAGGCCATCCAGGCCGCCACCATCTCCGCCGCCGACCTCATCGGCCGCTCCGCCGACGTCGGCTCGCTCGCCCCCGGCCACTTTGCCGACCTCATCGCCGTCCCCACCGACCCCCTCCAGCACATCGAAACCCTCGAACACGTAGAAACCGTAGTCAAAGGCGGCGTCCTCGTTAAGGGGAAGTAACGCAAGGAAATAGCTCATCCAGCACACTTGGTCAGCCCACCCGACCACACCCGCTGTGATACCCATCACAGCGGACTTATGCCCATATGCCTCAATCTTTAACCAGATGCCCGTAACGCACATTCAGCCACCGGCTCAATTGGCGCCGGATATACTGCATAGTGGCCCTATGACTCTCCTCTGGCTCCGAATCGCGGTCCTCTTGTACGGCGTTGCAGCCCTGGCTGTGCTGCCCGCGGCGCTGTATAACCGCCCGCGCTGGTGCAACCTCGCCGTCCCCTCCACGATCGCCGCCGCCCTCTTCCACTTCGTCTCGCTGGCCGAAACCCTCAACGCCGCCCACCATCGCCTTCCCGTCGAAACCCACGAAGTCCAATCCGCTGCTGGCGCTTATCCTCGCGCTTGCATTCCTCGCTCGTCTACGCCACGTACCGCAGCGTCTCCCTCGGAATCTTCGTTCTCCCCATCGTCTTCATCCTGGCGATGCTGGCCGCCTTCCGCCCCGGCCAGGAGACCTTCTCCGCGCCCATGCGCACCGGCTGGATCTTCCTCCATATCGTCCTGCTCCTCGCCGCCTACGCCGCACTGGTTGTCTCGCTTCTTGCGTCGCTCCTCTACCTCATTCAGGAACGTCGCCTCAAGTCCAAATCCAGCCGTCTGCGCTTTCTTCCTCCGCTGGACACTCCGCTCGAAACCATCGACCAGATCGCCCTCAAGACCCTCCTCTTCGGACTTCCCTGCATGACCGCCGGCCTGCTCATCGGCTCCGTCATCGCCCAGGAAGAGTTCGGCGCTCGCTACTTCAGCGACCCCAAGATACTGCTCACCTTCGGCCTCTGGATCGCCTACGTCGCCATGATCTTCATCCGCCGAGCCTCCGGCCTGCGCGGCCGCCGTGCGGTCTATCTGTCCAGCTTCGTCATCCTCGTCGTCCTCTTCGTCTGGGCGGCCAACCAGTTCTCCGCCGTCCACAGGTTCTCGACCCCATGAGCCAGCCCCAAAGCCAGCGCTTGACCATCGTCAAGCCGGCCGCCGAGGCCGCGACCAAGTGCACCCGCTCCGGCTCGCTCGTTCTCGTCGGCGTCAATCACACCACCGCGCCCCTCGAAGTCCGCGAGCGCCTCTCCATCTCGGCCGCGCGCCTGCCCGACGCCATCCGCACCCTCGCCCATCAGCCCGGCATCCGCGAAGCCCTCATTCTCTCCACCTGCAATCGCGTCGAGTTCGTCACCTGGCAGGATCCGAGCGACGGCCCGGCCAACCCCAGCCTTCTGCGCTTCCTCCATGAGTACTTCGCCATCCCCTCCGATACTGTCGAGCCCCACCTCTACGAGTTCCGCGAGCGCGAAGCCATACGCCATCTCTTCCGCGTCGCCTCCTCGCTCGACTCCATGGTCGTCGGCGAGCCGCAAATCCTCGGCCAGGTCAAAGAGTCCTACACCGTCGCCCGCGAAGTCGGCGCCGTCTCCACCACCCTCGAGCCACTCTTCCAGCGCGCCTTCTCCGTCGCCAAGCGCGTCCGCACCGAAACCCAGATCGGCAGCAACTCCGTCTCCATCGCCTCGGTCGCCGTCGACCTCGCCCGCAAAATCTTCGGCAGCCTGCAAGGCAAGACCGTCCTGCTCGTAGGCGCCGGCAAAATGTCCGAGCTCGCCGCCCGCCACCTGATCCAGCAGGGGGCCACCTCCATCCTCGTCACCAACCGCACGCAGGAAAAGGCGTCTCTCATCGCCGGCCACATCGCCGAGCAGATCTCCCAGCAGATTGCCAATGATCCCGCCGCTATCGCCTGCACCACCGAAGTCATCCCCTTCGATCAACTCCACGCGCAGGCCGCCCGCGCCGACATCGTCATCACCTCCACCGGTGCCGAAGGCCACATCTTCACCCGCGCTCACGGCCAGCAGTTCCTCTCGACCCGCCGCAACCGCCCCATGTTCTTCATCGACATCGCCGTCCCCCGCGACGTCGACCCCAAGATGAACCAGGTCGAAGGCTGCTTCGTCTACGACATCGACGACCTGCAGCAAGTCGCCGCCGCACACCTCGCCGATCGCAGCCGCGAATCCGCAGCCGCCGAAGGCATCGTCAGCTTTCGAAGTAGAGAAATACCGCGAGCACCTCGCCACCCGCGAGGCCGTTCCCGCCATCGTCGCCCTGCAGCAGCAGGCCGAAGCCATCCGCCAAGCCGAACTGGCCCGCGCCGCCAAGCGCCTCGCCGACCTTACCCCCGAGCAGCAAGCCGCCGTCGATGCGCTTACCCGCTCCCTAACAGCGAAGCTGCTCCACCCGCAGATCGTCGACCTCCGCAAAAAATCTGAATAGGCGTATGTCGCCGAGTCGCAGCACGGCATCCAGGCCTTCGGCGATACCCTGCACAGTCGGTGACCGAAGAGACAATGCCGGCGGAGCTTCGGCTACGACTTCGCTAAAGTCTCCGGAGTCACCATCTTGTGTTCGACATAGTTATACGGCGGTACGGTTTGTCCGCGCAGGATCGAGAGACCAAGGTGGACAAGGCTCGGACCATAGGAGCCTGCCTCGTGCGAGACCGAGCCGATCAGCGGCGATGACGCTTTACTCATCTCTTCGACCGCCTCTGCGATACAGTCCTGGCCAACGATGGCGACATGCTTCTCGCGTTTACGCTCTCGAACCGCGTCCAACGCCCCCAGTGCGCTGGTATCCGTAGCAGCGGCGATCAGAATGTGCCGGTCACGGGGATGGCGATCAAGAAAATCCGAAATCAGTTTGCGGCTGCGGTCGCGCATCCCTCGCCCGTCCATTCGCACAAAGCACTCAACCGGCAGATCGGGAATGCCGCCGCGCACACCTTCGAAGGCGCCCGTGATTCTGCTCTGGACCAATAGTCCAGCCTCAGGCAGATCAAGCCCAAGAACCCACTCGACGCTGCCGCCCCATGTCTTCAGAGCATGCGCAGCTAGCACTTCTCCTGCTTCAAGCCCCACCCGGTAGTTGTCCACTCCAAAGTAGGTCGCATGCGGATGGGGGATGTCGATTGCAATCATCGGGATCTTGGCCGCCGCAATCTTGTCGGCGATGACCGGCGCAGCCTCCTGCTCAATCTGAAACTCGATTACCAGGTCGACGCGGTTCTTCACAAACTCTTCCGCGTTGCGCATGGCGGTCGCCGCGTCGTAGCAGTTGTCCAGGACGATCAGGTCCACCCCGACCGAAGCCGCCGCCGCCTTCAGACTCTCAGTAACTTCTACAGAAAATGGCATATCCACGCTCTGGCCGCCGAACCCAAATCGCAGTTTCTTCGGGCGCGATACCTGGCGGTAAAGCCCGTCGGGCGATTGCGCAAGGTAGCCACGATGCACGTACGTCTTCAGCACGCGGTATACAGTTGTCTTCGAGATCTTGGTTTGCCGATGAATCGCCTCGAGCGTCATCGGTTGATTTTCAGACTGCAGAAGTTCAAGAATGTCGAGGGCCTTGGACAGGACCGGGATCAGGTACAGCCGGCGAGATTTACGCAGTGTCATGAATGGGGTACCAGTGAGACAGCCCATTATGCGACATCCGGCCAAATGTTTCACTATTGGAACTGACCAAAACAATATATTTTTTTACATCCTGCATTCGGTTCTGTATTCCATCGTTCCAAGTTCATGCCGTTTCCGGCATTTTCAACACAAGTGTGCCATCCTTATAGGGATAAGGAGACCCCCTTGGCTGCGATCGGAGAAATTGCGGAACTTGTTGGTGCGCCGGCCCCCGCTGCCGCCTTCGAGATTCTGCGTGTGTCCAGCATCGAGGCGGCAACACCAGTTGCCCTCGTTTTCGCCACAGACTCTGCCACTCTCTCTGCCGCGTTGAACTCGGCCGCCGGTGCGGTCCTGACTCGTCATGAGCTCATAAAATCGGCGCCCGATCCCTCCGACCCGCGCCTCCTTCCGGTCTCCGATCCGCGCTATGCATTTGCGCTCGCCGCACGTCTCCTGCGATCTGAGGAACTGGCTCAGAGCCGCGTTGGAGAATCTTCCGGCGACTTGGCAGCCAACATCCATCCCACGGCCGTTCTTGGAGAAGACGTCCATCTTGGTCAACGCACCAGCATCGGCCCTCACGTTGTCATAGGAGATCGCGTCGAGTTGGGCGACGACTGCACCATCCTTGCCAACGTCACCATCTACCCCGGTGCCATTCTCGGGCGCCGTGTAACCGTGCAGGCTGGCGCCGTTCTTGGATCCACCGGGTTCGGCTATGCGCGCAATGCAGCCACAGGGGAGTACATCGCGTTCCCCCAACAGGGTGCCCTCGTCATCGAAGATGACGTAGAGATCGGCGCCAACACCACGATCGATCGTGGTGCGCTTGGCGAGACGCGCATCGGTGCCGGATCGAAGATCGACAACCTGGTCCACATTGCCCACAACTGCATCCTCGGCCGCAACGTCATCATCGCCGCGCAGACCGGAATTTCCGGCTCCAGCATTATCGAAGACGGTGCAATCCTGGGCGGCCAGGTCGGTCTCGGTGAGCATGCACACGTCGGCCCAGGGGTCATCCTGGGCGGTGGAGCGGGCGTTCTTAGCCACAAGAAAGTCCGCGGGCCAGGCCAGGTATTCTGGGGACGTCCGGCCCGTCCGTTGAAGCAGTATCTCCGCGACCTTGCCCGCCTCAGCCGCGGCTGACATCCAAACAATATGGCTATCGTCGTCATCGGCGGGCATTCACGCAATATCGGAAAGACCAGCGTCGTTTGCTCGCTGATCTCAGCCATGCCAGGACCGTCGCTGGACCGCGATCAAAATTACTCAGTTTGGCCACGGCGTATGTTCGGCCAACGGAGAGCCGTGTGACTGTGAGACAGGGGACCACACCATTGCAATCTCCGAGGAGCGAGACGCTACCACAGGCACGGACTCGTCCCGCTATCTTGCTGCCGGAGCATTGCGTTCGCTCTGGGTGCGCACGCGGCAGGGGCAACTCGCTGAAGCGATGCCGCGCATTCGCGCAGAGATTGTCCGCGCAGAGAATGTCATCGTTGAGTCGAACAGCATCCTGCGTTTCCTGAAGCCGGACATCTATGCCAGCGTGCTCGATCCTCGGGTCGCTGACTTCAAGCCGTCGGCATTGCGCTATCTTGACCGCGCCGACGCGATCCTATCCGCCGAAGCGCTCTCCGGTCCAGCCTGGACCGGAGTTTCGCTGAAACCGATCGCACGAATCCCAACCTTCGAGATCACACCGCCCGAGTATTCCTCAAGTGAATTTGTCGCGTTCGTAGCGCAGCGGATGGCGGAGATAGTAGCAGTCCGCTGACCATCAGGTTAGTTCGTGGAGTCCGTCGACGCATCCATATACGCAACGTCAAGTGCGGTCCCTTGAACCGCCACGAATTCATTGTCGATCTCGGAGCCGTCAACGGTGCTGAAGATATGTACCTGGCCGCCGTAGGCGGTATATACCTTATTGAAGCTCTCCACCCAGCACAAGCCTGTCAGGCTCCCATAATAGTAAGGGTCAAAATTCTGGTTGGGATACGGTACGGTTACAGCCGTCGCAGTCCCGCCAGCCTGATTGACCGCCGGAACGATCTGCGGAACCAGCGTCGATCCGCCCAGCGGAACCATGGTGAGGCAGTTGTAATTCGCAGCCTGGGAGGTACTGCCTGCCGCAAATAGCTTCTGGCGCTCTCCTGTAGAACAGTACTGCGAACCGATCCACAAGGTGTTATTGTCCGCGAACAACATCTTGGAGTGGCTTCCGTCCGAGATGGAATATTGCCCCGTGATGGTGTTTGTCGCCTGGTTCATCGTGGTCAGGACGCCAGTGAACAACCCATCCGGCATCAGTTTCTGGCCAGCCAGATACATTGTAGTTCCATCGGAAAGCGCAACCGTAACGCCGCCCGGTATGGGTAGGTTAGGGGCATTCACCTGCGGAGGTATGTATCCCGAATATGGCGGCTGACCTGTCGCCACGGCAATATTGTTCTGGTTCAGCGGTCCCTGTTGCAGAAGAGTCAGGCTCGCCGTCTTTCCTCCACACTCCGGTCCGCAGTTCATCACGTACGCTGTCGTGCCATCAAGCGAAAAGTACACGCCTGAAGGTTGGTCATATGTGCCGGGAACCTGAGCTACGCAGTAAACAGGAAGCAATGAAGGTTCGCAATCGGCGGACCCAGTCGCCTGAATCGCGGCTTCTTGTGTAGGATACTGATTCTGGTTCAGTTTGAAGATTCGGTAAAGCACGTTGGAGTTGTGCACCAGCGCGAGCGCGACTGTGTCTCCCGTGTTAACCACAACCTTGTAAACATTCGGCAGGTTCAAAGCAAAGCTGCGCCCGGTCAAATTATCGATGACCTCAAGAAGGCCAGCAGCCTCCTCCGCTCCGTAGTAGTGGTTGAAGTTAGGAGGAACCGCCACCGAGCTGGAGCCCGACTCGAACGTGCCAACCGAGCCGGAAGACGCCTCGGTCGAATAGTTGATAGCCGTCAGGCTTCCGTCGCTGTTCGAATAGACGTATCCGTGCAACTCTGCTGGAAAATTCAGGATGGTGCCGGGATAGCCCGAAGAGTATCCGCTGATTGAAAAATAGGGAATCGTGTTCTGAATATTGCTCCGGATGTCGCGGTACGCGTCGACGATCTGGAGACTCCCGTTGCTGCCATTCGCGGTCACGCCGATCATCACCCGCTGGGCGAGTTTGCTGGGCGGTACAGGACGGCCCGCATACGTGTACTCAGGAAACTTGTAATAGTAGTAGCTGGCGGAGTGGCAGGAACTGATTCCCAGCGTGGTCACCGCCAGCAGCAGCCCGCAGACAATCTGCAATCCGAGGCCAATGCCCTGCAGCGGCCTTTCCGGTTTAGACGGGGCTTGAATCGAGGGACCTTCCGACTGCGTGCTGGGGAACGGCTGGGCGCCGGACCCGCGGACAAAGAGACTTCGATTCTTCAACGTGGACAACTCCAACCTTCGTCGTGCGAGAAAATTTCCGTGGGGCCTACATCTTTACTATACCAAAGGAAGCGCACTCATAAGACGGAGCAGCAGCGGTTTGGTATTGCCATTTGCGGGGCATAGGAGCAACCTTGGCGCAGAAAAACCTCGGCATAAGGACTGCAGGCTTGAGCATCACTAAGAGGGCGCCTCAGATCGCGCAAGGCAAAGCGTTGGACAACTTCTTCGCAGGCGGCCACATGCTCTGCGACGGCGCCATGGGGACCATGCTCCTTGAACACAGCGACCTCGCCGGTCGTTGCTGTGACGAACTCAACCTCTCGCATCCGGACCGCGTTGCGTCGGTCCACGCCGACTATCTGCGCGCCGGAGCCCAGATCATCGAAACCAACACGTTCGGAAGCAACGCGTTTCGTCTGGATCAATATGGTCTCCGTCACAAGCTGCGCGAAATCAATCTCGCCGCTGTCCGGATCGCAAAGGAGTCCGCGAAGCAATCCGCACACAATGCATATGTCGCAGGCGTAGTGGGACCCCTCGGCGTCGCGCTTCACCCAGATAGCGCAGCGAATATCCGCCAGGCCCAGGCCGCGTTCGCCGGACAGATCAGCGCTCTGACCTACCATGCCGCCAGCGTAGATCTACTGATCATAGAAACAATGATGTCGCTTGCCGAGGCCGCCGCCGCGATCCGCGCTGCCAGAGACGTGGCACCGCAAATCCGCCTGATTGTCATGATGACCGTCGATCAATGTGGCGATTGCCTCGATGGCGCTTCACCGGAGACGGCGGCCGCGCGACTGGCCGAGCTAGGTGCCGACGCGATCGGTTGCAACTGCTCCCACGGCCCGGCGTCCGTCCTCAGCGCAATCGAGCAGATGCGTGCCGTGACACAATTGCCCCTGGCCGCGATGCCCAATGCAGGCTTGCCGGTCATCGTCAAAGGCCGCAATCTCTACGAATTCTCGCCCGAAGACATGGCTACATACACACGTCAGATTGATCAACGCAGGAGCCAATCTAATCGGCGGCTGTTGCGGCACCACGCCAAAACACATCGAGGCAATGGGTGTCGCGCTACGTGACTTTGAGACGCACATCGCCGCAGCGAAGGAAGAGGGAACAGGCAGCCAGGTGAATACGAAGTCCTCCGCACAAATTCCGGGGTAGACTCTTCATGGGCGGCGAGGTAGAACATGGCTGGATTCGAAAAAAAATTGGCGCAGTTGGAGACCGTGGTGGAGCGCCTGGAGCGCGGAGAACTCTCGCTTGACGAGTCAGTGCGCCTGTTCGAGGAAGGTATGAAGCTGTCGCAGGCCTGCAAGGAAGAACTGGAGCAGGCAGAAGGCCGAATCCAGGTCCTGGTCGAGACCAAAGGCGGCAAAATGCAGGCGGCAGAATTAGAAGTTGACGAGGACTTCGAAACCGAGGCGGATAGCGGAGATGAGGATGGCGACGGGGAGCAAGTCACTCGCTGAGACCTCGAATGGCAACAAACCCTGCGGGTGGTGCTCCTTGGACGAGTTTCCCGCGGCCCGGCTTCTAAGCCCCGCCCCACAAGTGTGAAATCCGAACGGGAGTTTTCCGCAGCCAAGGTTTCTGATTCTCCTCGGAATTTCCAGTTTGCGATCTGTTTCGGTAACATAATATTCAGACATGCTGTGCGGCTATCGGCCTGCAGCAAAGAAACTCAACTGATACGAGTTTTTCCTTATATATTTATAAGTACCGAATTGGTCAGTTTTATCCCTGTCGCTGCCTGGTCTGCCTCGGCAGACGTGTCGATTCCGCACCGGATCAATCTCTGGAGCCGAAGCTGCATACCCAAAGTGTCTGTTCCGGCAGCGAAACGTAGTCCTTCACCTGGAAGGTTGCCATGAATACATCAGAGTTCCGCCAACGCATTCCTGATCCCCAAGGGCTCTATCATCCACGGAATGAGCACGATGCCTGCGGCATGGGCTTGGTCGCCAGCATCCGTGGCGAAAAGAGCCACGAGATCATCCGCAAGGGTCTCGAGGTCCTCATCAACCTGACGCACCGCGGCGCCGCCGGGTGTGATCCGGAGACGGGCGACGGCGCGGGCATCCTGATTCAGATCCCCCACGACTTCTTTGTGCAAGAATGCGGCAAACAGGGGATGAACCTCGGTGTTTCCGGGTCTTATGCGGTTGCGATGGTCTTCCTGCCCGTAGACAAACATGCGCGTCTCCAGTGCGAAGGTGTATTTGAGCGCATGGTCCAGGCCGAAGGCCTGCGGTTGCTCGGCTGGCGCGATACCCCGGTCAACGGCGACCTCATCGGCCGCGAAGCCCGTGCCTCTCAGCCCTACATTGAGCAACTATTCGTCGGCCGGCCCGACGGCATGGACGAAGAAGAGTTTGAGCGCCTCTTGTACATCGTGCGCCGCCGCACTGAAAACGAAATCGCCCAGTCTGAAATCGAGGATAACGGGGACTTTTACATCCCCTCCTTCTCCTGCCGCACCATCGTCTACAAAGGCTTGATGCTGGCTCCGCAGATCGAGAAGTTCTACTTCGAACTCGCGAATCCTCTGGTCAAGAGCGCGATCTGCCTGGTCCACCAGCGTTTCTCCACCAACACCTTCCCCAGTTGGAAACTTGCTCACCCATACCGTTACATCTGCCACAACGGCGAGATCAATACCATCCGCGGCAATATTAGCTGGATGAACGCCCGCCAGTCGCTGCTGCAAAGTCCTCTGTATAACGGCCAAATCGACAAGCTCTACCCTGTGATTACCAAGGGTGGTAGCGACTCGGCCGCGCTCGATAATGCCGTTGAGTTTATGTTCCAGTCCGGCCGCTCGCTGGCGCACGTCATGGCCATGCTTATCCCCGAAGCCTGGTC
Organism: uncultured Acidobacteriaceae bacterium; assembly: GCA_963822225.1. Lineage (GTDB taxonomy): Bacteria > Acidobacteriota > Terriglobia > Terriglobales > Acidobacteriaceae > Edaphobacter. The sequence goes on from CAWGGW010000011.1 coordinate 259,265, forward strand.
CGGTAACCCAGACATGGACGAGGAGAAGCGCGCCTTTTACGAGTACCACGCTTCGCTGATGGAACCATGGGACGGCCCGGCCGCAGTAGCCTTCACCGACGGTCGCTTCGTAGGCGCAACTCTCGACCGCAACGGCCTCCGCCCCGGCCGCTATATCGTCACCAAGGATGACCTAGTTGTGCTCGCCTCTGAAGCAGGCGTCATCGAAGTGCCCGCCGAAGACGTCCGTAAGAAGGGTCGTCTGCAGCCCGGCCGCATGTTCCTGGTGGACACGGTCGACCATCGCATCATCTCCGATGCAGAGATCAAGAAGTCTCTCGCAGGACGCCAGCCCTACGCCGAGTGGTTGAAGGAGCAGCAGGTCTCACTGAACCAGTTGCCCGAGCCTTGGCGCGTGATCGCATCCGATCCCGAAACGTTGCTGCGCCGCCAACGCGCCTCCGGCTACAGCGAGGAAGACCTCCGCGTGCTCCTCGGCCCAATGGGCGCAAAGGGTGAGGAACCGATCGGCTCGATGGGAACTGACGTGCCGCTCGCATGCCTCTCGGACCGGCCCCAGTCGCTCTTCAACTACTTCAAGCAACTGTTCGCGCAGGTCACCAATCCGCCGATCGACCCCATCCGTGAAGAGATGGTGATGTCGCTGATTAGCTACATCGGCACCGAGCGCAACATCCTGGACGAGCTTCCTGAGAACTGTCACACTCTCAAGCTGCCGCATCCGATCCTGACGAATCGCGACTTGGAGAAACTGCGCCGCGTCTCATCCGGGGATCTGCTCGCGACCACACTCGCCACGCTGTTCCGAGCCGAGGACGGGGAAGCGGGCCTCAAGCACGCTCTCGACGATCTCAGCCAGCGCGCCGCCTATGCTGTCGCTTCCGGCTATACGCTTCTCATCCTCTCCGACCGTGGAGTCAATGCCACGCTGGCTCCCATCCCAAGCCTGCTCGCGATGGCCGCGGTGCACAACCGCCTGGTACGCGACAAAACCCGCACCCAGGTCGCGCTCATCATCGAAAGCGCGGAGCCGCGCGAGGTCATGCACTTTGCGCTCCTCATCGGATACGGCGCCAGCGCCATCAATCCATACCTCGCATTCGAAACGCTCCATGATCTGAAGCGTCGCGGCCTCATGCCCGACGATGTCACCGCCGAGTACGCCGAGAAGAACTTCATCAAGGGAATCAACAAGGGCCTGCTCAAGACCTTCTCGAAGATGGGCATCAGCACCCTGCAGAGCTATCGTGGCGCACAGGTATTCGAAGCCGTAGGCTTGAATCAGTCTCTGATCGACGCCTACTTCGCCGGCACAGCTTCCCGCATCGAAGGCGTCGGACTCGACGTGCTAGCCCGCGAGGCGCAACTCAAGCATGCTTTCGCCTTCCAGCCCCTCACTGAGTCGGAGACCGACCTCGTCGTCGGCGGCCAATACCAGTACCGCGAGGGCGGCGAGTATCACCTGCTCAATCCGGCGACCATCAGCAAGCTTCAGATTGCCGTCCGCCAGAACAATGCCACGACTTTCCAGGAGTACACAGACCTCGTCGACGAGCAGAGCAAGCACCTGTGTACGCTCCGCGGATTGATGAAGCTGAAGTACGCTGATAAGCCGGTGCCGATCGATGAGGTCGAGCCGGCCAAGGAAATCGTCAAGCGCTTCACCACTGGCGCCATGAGCTTCGGCTCCATCAGCAAAGAAGCGCACGAGACTCTCGCCATCGCCATGAACCGCATTGGCGGGATGTCCAACACCGGCGAGGGCGGGGAAGACGAAGCCCGATTCAAGCGCGACCCGAACGGCGACCTGCGCCGCAGTGCAGTCAAACAGGTGGCCAGCGGGCGTTTCGGCGTCACAGCAAACTACCTCGTCAACGCCGACGAGATCCAGATCAAGATGGCACAGGGCGCGAAGCCCGGCGAAGGCGGCCAGCTGCCCGGACACAAGGTGGATGAGATCATCGCGAAACTGCGTTACTCCATCCCTGGCGTAGGCCTCATCTCGCCCCCGCCGCACCACGATATCTACTCAATCGAAGATCTCGCGCAATTGATCTACGACCTGAAGAATGTCAATCCCAAGGCTCGCATCGCGGTGAAGCTCGTCGCGGAAGCAGGTGTAGGCACCGTTGCCGCGGGCGTCTCGAAAGCACACGCCGACGTCGTCCTCATCTCCGGCGACAACGGCGGCACCGGAGCATCGCCGCTTAGTTCCATCAAGCACGCCGGGCTCCCATGGGAACTTGGCCTTGCGGAAACTCAGCAAGTCCTCCTGCTCAACGATCTGCGCAGCCGTATCAAAGTCCAGACCGACGGCAAACTTCAGACCGGCCGCGACGTCACCATAGCTGCATTGCTCGGAGCTGAGGAGTTCGGCTTCGCCACCATGCCGCTCATCTCCATGGGCTGCATCATGATGCGCAAGTGCCACCTCAACACCTGCGCCGTCGGCATCGCCACACAGGATCCAGTCCTGCGTTCTCGCTTCGAGGGCCAGCCCGAGCACGTCATCAACTTCTTCTTCTTCATCGCCGAGCAGGTCCGCCAGCACATGGCGAAGCTCGGCTTCCGCACCGTCGATGAGATGGTCGGCCGCGTCGACCGCATCGACGCTGTGGTAGCCGATACGCATTGGAAGGCCAAGGGAATCGACCTATCGTCCATCCTCTTCTCGCCAACCCTGCCCTCGCATGTTGGCCGTCGCCGGACCCAGGCACAGGACCACGGCCTCGACCAGGCACTGGACCACGCCCTCATCACCCAGGCGCGACCCGCGCTCGAATCCCTCAAGCCGGTTACTGGCAACTTCACCATCCGAAACGTGCACCGCACAGTCGGCGCAATGCTTGGCGGAGAAATAGCACGCCGCTACGGAACCGCCGGTCTCCCAGATGAAACCATCCACTACCGGTTCCAGGGATCAGCAGGGCAGAGTTTTGGCGCCTTCGTGCCGAACGGCGTCACGCTCGAACTCGAAGGCGACGCCAACGACTACGTGGGCAAAGGACTCTCCGGCGGTCGCATCATCGTCTATCCGCCAAAGACCTCCAGCTTCCTGCCCGAGGAAAGCATCCTCGTCGGGAACGTCGTCCTCTATGGCGCTACCAGCGGAGATGCCTTCCTCAGCGGCATCGCGGGCGAGCGGTTCGCAGTCCGCAACTCCGGCGCAACTGCCGTCGTTGAAGGTGTTGGCGACCACGGCTGCGAATACATGACCAACGGCACCGTCATCGTCCTTGGCAGCACAGGCCGCAACTTCGCCGCCGGAATGAGCGGAGGCCGCGCCTATGTCTACGACGATCAGGGCGACTTCTCCTCGCGTCGCTGCAACCGCGCCGCGGTGGATCTTGAGCCGCTGACCGACCAGGACGATCAGGAACTCGTCCGCGGGCTGCTCCAGCGCCACATCGACTTGACGGGAAGCCCACAGGCAGCATGGATTCTGGAGCATTGGGATACCACGCGAGCTCGCTTCATCAAAGTTTTCCCTCACGAACACAAGCGCGTTCTCGGCGTTCCACGCGCCGAAACGGTCTACACATCTCCGACAAATCTTTCGCCCCTGGTGGCGACCGGGCAGGTGCAGCATGGGTAAGGTAACGGGTTTTCTTGAGATTCAGCGCGAACAGCCAACCCGCCGCAAGGTAGAAGACCGGCTCAAGGACTGGCAGGAGATCTACGAGCCGTTTGGCGAAGAGAAACAGCGCGAACAGGGCGCTCGTTGTATGGACTGCGGCGTGCCGTTCTGCCACACCGGCTGCCCGGTGAACAACCTCATCCCCGACTGGAACGACCTCGTCTACAACGGCCGCTGGGAGAACGCCATCCGCCGCCTCCACGCGACCAATAACTTCCCGGAGTTCACCGGCCGCATCTGTCCCGCGCCCTGCGAGGCTGCCTGCGTGCTCGGCATCAACCAGCCCGCCGTCTCCATCAAGCTCATCGAACGAAGCATCATCGAACGCGCCTGGGAAGAAGGCTGGATCCATCCTGAACCGCCTCAGGAGAAGTCCGGCAAGCGTGTAGCGGTTGTCGGCAGCGGTCCCGCAGGTTTGGCGGCCGCGCAGCAACTCCGCCGCGCTGGCCATTCCGTCACGGTCTACGAAAAGAACGACCGTATTGGCGGCCTGTTGCGCTACGGCATCCCCAACTTCAAACTCGAAAAGCACATCATCGATCGCCGCCTGGAGCAGATGCGCGCTGAGGGCGTCACCTTCGTGACCAACGCTCACGTAGGCGTAAACGTCCCGGTCGAAACGTTGACCGACGAGTACGACGCTGTCCTTCTCACCGGCGGCGCAGAGCGTCCTCGCGACCTGCCAATCCCCGGTCGAGAACTGAAGGGCATACACTTCGCGATGGAGTTCCTGCCCCAACAAAATAAGCGGTGCGAAGGCGACACCGTGGACCCCTCCCTCGCGATCCTGGCGGAAGGGAAGAGCGTCGTGATCCTGGGCGGTGGCGACACCGGGGCCGACTGTCTTGGCACCAGCCTGCGCCAGCGTGCCAAGGTCGTCCACCAATTCGAGATCATGCCCAAGCCGCCGGAGAAGCGCGCACCGCAAACCCCGTGGCCTATGTGGCCCATGCAACTCCGCACCGAGAGCAGCCACGAAGAGGGCGGCGTTCGCGACTGGGGCATCAATAGCGTCAGCTTCACCGGTGATGAGCACGGCCGCGTAAGGCAGCTGAACGCAGTCCGCGTAGGCCCTCCACCGACATTTACGCCCGTCCCGGGTAGTGAGTTTTCGGTGGAAGCTGACCTCGTGCTGCTGGCGCTCGGATTCCTCGGCCCAGTCCAATCCGGAATGATCGAGCAACTCGGCCTCAAACTGGACGCACGAGGCAATGTCGCAACCAACGCGGACTACATGACCTCCGTGGATGGCGTCTTTGCCGCTGGAGACATGCGCCGCGGCCAGTCGCTCGTCGTCTGGGCAATCTCCGAAGGCAGAAAGGCAGCCGAGGCCGTCGACCAGTATCTCTATGCCAACAAGTCCGCGCTGCCGGTCAGCCGTCGGGTGCTGGTCTAGCCCACACCCCGCGAATCAACAGTTTGGCAAGAGCCATTGTGGATACGCGCCTCGACAGAATTGCCCTGCGCATCAAGTACACTTGAACCGTAGGAGCGGCGCCCGTCATCGAGCGCCTGCGCCGTTCTTTCAGCCCGCGGGCGAGTAGCTCAATTGGATAGAGCACCGGCCTTCTAAGCCGGGGGTTGTGGGTTCGATCCCCGCCTCGCCCACCACCATCCAACGCGGCCCACAGCACCTCGTAAGTTACTTGTACGCATGTTGTTATCAGCGAAGCATAATCTGCTAAGTGTTGCCCCTCGCGAGCTTGCGATTCACGCCGAAATACTCTATCCTTGGAGAGTTGCAGTCGAGTAAGTCACCACTCGTAGCATGTGCGCCCGTAGCTCAGCTGGATAGAGCAACTGGCTACGAACCAGTAGGTCGGGCGTTCGAATCGCTCCGGGCGCACCATAAAATCCTCCGCAGCAAAACTCCCCCAAAAAGCTTAAGGATGTGCCTCACCGCCCTTGGCGAATCCGTCTCTGCGTATGCAGGGTTAGGTTGTATCGAGACTCTAGTTCGAGCCGTTTGCGGTGGGAGGAGCCTGGACCGCAGGCTGCGACTCTGCGGTGAAATTACTCATTCGGTCAGTGTCCAGGCGATCAGCCGCATTATTCGCTAACCGAAGCGTTTGCCCGGGCAATATCCCCAACATCAACGTGGCTGCAGCCGCCAGCAATAAGCCGAGGCCGGCGGGCAAACTCACAGAGTGGACAGCGTCCGGCACGACGTAGTCCGATTCTTCAGGTTTCGCATACACCGAACTGAGCAGCCTCAAATAGTAGAAGCATGCAACACCGCTGTTGAGCAGGCCAATCACCGCCAGCCAGACATGTCCGGACTGAAGTGCGGACGTGAAGACGTAAAACTTGCCGAAGAAGCCGCCCGTAAACGGGATCCCAATCAGCGACAACAGGAAGAACGCCAGCAAGGCGGCTAGGATAGGCCGTCGCGTGGCTAGCCCCTGGTAGTCCTGAACCGTGCGGAGCTTCTTCGTCATATCCACCGACCTGCGTGATCACAGCGAAAGCGCCCACATTCATCGCCGCATAGGAAGCTGTATAGAAGCAAGCTGCCGCGATACCCGTCTGCGAGAACGCAGTAAACGCCACCAACAAATAGCCCGCATGAGCGATGCTCGAGTATGCCAGCATGCGCTTCACATCGTTCTGCTTGAGTGCCCCAAGATTGCCGATCGTCATCGACAGTGCGGCAAGCACCCAGATCAAAGCCGACCAGCGCTCATGCATCCCAGGGAAACCGGAGAAGGTTATGCGCATCAGAACCGCAAAGGCCGCAGCCTTGGGAGCAGTCGACATCAAGCCAACTACCGGTGCCGGCGCGCCCTGGTAGACATCCGGCGTCCACACATGGAACGGAGCCGCCGAGACCTTGAAGCCCAGGCCAACGATCATCATTGCGAGCGCCAGAAATGCCATTGCGGGAGTCTTGCCGGAAGCCAGTGCAGCGGCGATGGCAGCAATACTCGTCGAACCGGTCACTCCGAACGCCAACGCGATGCCGTAGAGAAAGAACGCCGTAGCAAATGATCCAAGCAAAAAGTATTTTATCGACGATTCCGAAGCAGACGCCTGCGACTTGCGGAATCCTGCCATGATGTATGTCGAAATCGAAGAAATCTCCAAGCCGACGAAGACCATCAGCAATTCGACCGAGCACGTCATCAACATCATGCCCACGGAGCCAAACAGAACCAGCGCGTAGTATTCGCCCGCGTGTCCCGCTTTGCCTTCAAAGTAATCCAGCGATCCAAGCAGCGTAGTGAGAACCACACCGGCGATCAGCAGGTGGAAGAAAGTGCTGAACGCGTCAACCTGGATGGATCCGCCGAACGCAGTGACGTCGCCAGCGTGATGCTGATACGCGCTCGCCAGCCCCGCACCTACCGTGCCCAGGATAGCCAGCCAGCCCAGCGGCTTGCGGCTAGTGCCAGGCTTCAGCACAGCCTCAACCAGCATGATGAGCACGCCGGCTGCCGTAAGAATGTATTCAGGAAGCAGCGCCAGAACGTTGGCCGGCATCAACGGGCCTCCTTCGCGGGCGTCGTCGTCAGGTCAAACTGGCACAGATGAGTGTCGCAATAATGCGGATCAGTTAGTCCGACGACAGCGCCCGTGTTTACCCCATGAGCCCCAAACATGTCGATGGCGCGCATCCAGAGCGGCGAGGCGACGCCCATAACGAGGAACAGGACAACCATCGGCCACATCGCAAGATGTTCGCGCGCATCCAGATCCTGCGCGTCGATCTGCCGCGATGTCGGGCCCAGACCGCAATAGAAGACCCGCTGGATCATGGTCAGCATATAGGCCGCGCTTAGAATGACGCCCGAGGTCGCCAGCGCAGTCCAGAAGTGTCGGTGCGCGATCGAAGTCTGCATGGTTCCCGAAAGGATAAGAAACTCGCCGACAAAGCTATTCAGCATGGGCAGTCCGATGATGGCAAGCGTAGTGATCACAAACATCGTCACCACCCAGGGCAGCTTTGCGGCCAGCCCGCCCAGATCGCGCATGTCATAGGTCTTATAGCGTTCGTACAGCAGGCCGAGCAACATGAACATCGCTGCACCTGCCAGGCTTTCATTCAGGATCTGGTAAATTCCGCCATCCAGCCCGGCGATGGTAAACGTGAAAATCCCCAGAGTAATGAATGCAAGATGGCTCAAAGTCGAATACGCCGCCAGCTTCTTCAAATCGTTCTGCACCAAAGCCAGCAGCGCTCCATACACAATGCCGATCGCAGCCAGCGCAATCATCAGAGGAGCAATCTGCTGCGATTGATCCGGAAAAATAGCGAAAGAAAATCGCAGAATCGAATACAGCGCAGTCTTGCCCGCCAGCACCATCACCGCAGCGGTGGGAGCCTCGCTCACCGCGTCAACCAACCAGCCGTGCAGCGGGAAGATCGGCACTTTCACCGCGAACGCCACCAGAAAACCAAGCGAAGCAATCCACAACGCAGTAGCGTTGGGCGAGATACTATGCTGTGCCGCCATGTGAGCCAGGGTTGGCAGGTCGAACGTTCCCGTTTGCGCATACAGCCAGAGCATCGCTACCAGCAGCAGTCCCGAAGGAATGAATGCGTAGAGGAAGTACCGAATCGCTGCACGCCGACGGCTATCGCCTCGACCGAAAGTCGCAATCAGCATCGTCATTGGTACCAGCGACAGCTCCCAGAAAGCGTAGTAAAGGAACATGTCGAGCGACGCGAAGATGCCCATCATCGCGACTTGCTGCACTAGGAAAAGGATGTAGAACAGCTTCTTGCGACTATCGATGACGCGCCACGAGATGAGGACTCCGAGCGGCGCCAAGAATCCCACCAGCACCATCAGCCACATCGACAGACCATCGATACCAACGTGATAGTTGATAGCCGGGGAAGTGATCCATGGTCTGTTCTGTTCAAACTGAAAGCTGCCCGCAGCCGCCGAATAGGAGTAGTGAAACGGCAGATGCAGCGTGAGCCCGAACATAAGCAGTGAGACTGCAAGCGCGGCCCACTCCATAATCTTGCCGCGGTCAGGAAGCAGCGCCAGTAGCAGCGCACCGGCCAGCGGTGTGAAGACGATGAGGGTCAGGATGGTGTGATCGATATTCATCGTGTCCTCACAAATGCACCCACAGGGAATGGCCAAAGATCATGACAGCCAGCACGGCGGCGGCCCCGATGGCCAGCCATCCCGCATAAGATCGAATGTTCCCCGAGATCTGGCTCCGCGTGGCCCACGCGAGCCCTCGCGTCGCCATCCCCGCGGCCCTCCCCGTTCCATTCACCACCCCACGTTCGAAGACGAGCTCCAGAAAGCCGCGAGTCATCATCATCAACGGAATGACCACAAAGTTTGTGTAGAACTCATCGATCCAGTACTTATGTTCCAGCAGCGCATAAACAGGCTTGGCGCGTTCTGCCAGCGCCGCGGCGGTTCCCGGCTTCTTGTAGTAGAAGAGATAGGCAAAGTAGAAGCCTGTCAATGCAACCAGAACCGACACAGCCGCCAGCCCCAGTTCCAGACCCTGCCTGCCTCCTGCCGATGCCGCCTGCGCGATCGAGGAAGTAGCAAATACGGGTTCTAAGAAGTGCTCGATTTCGTTGTGTCCGCGCATCGCGGCAGGCACTCCAACCCAGCCTCCCACAAATGAAAGACCCGCAAGAACAACCAGCGGCAGCAGCATGATCCAAGGCGACTCGTGCACGCCATGCGAATGAGCTGCCTGCTCTTCCTCATGCTCGGCAACCATCGTCAGCGTAGTCGCCGACCGCGCATGCACAGCCGCGCCATGCTGGTCGATCGACGGATGCTGCTCAAACCTGGGCTCGCCGAAGAATGTCTTGAACCACAGTCGGAACATATAGAACGACGTCATGCCCGCCGTAACTAACCCGACCAGCCAAAGCAATTTGCCGAACTGGCTCGGCGAGGCAAACGCCTGGTACAGAATCTCGTCCTTGGAAAAGAAACCCGCCAGTGGGGGAATACCTGCAATCGCGAAGACACCTACGCTCATCGTCCAGAACGTTACTGGTATGCGTGTGCGCAAACCGCCCATATTGCGCATATCCTGCTCGCCCGAGAGCGCATGAATCACCGACCCCGCCGCCAGGAACAGCAGCGCCTTGAAGAAGGCATGCGTCAGCAAGTGGAAGATTCCCGCGGCGTAAGCTCCCACCCCGCAGGCCAGAAACATATATCCCAGCTGCGAGATAGTCGAGTAAGCGAGCACCCGCTTGATGTCGTGCTGCACCATGCCGATCGACGCAGCGAAGATCGCCGTCGCCGCGCCAATGCATGCCACAACAGTCATCGCTGTGGGCGAGCAATCGAACAGCGGGTGGCACCGCGCCACCATGTAAACGCCCGCAGTCACCATCGTCGCCGCATGGATCAGCGCCGACACCGGCGTCGGACCTTCCATCGCATCCGGCAGCCACACATACAAGGGAATCTGCGCGGACTTGCCGCAAGCGCCGAGCACCAACAACAACGCAATGCCGGTGATGAATCGCGCTCCCTGCATCTCCGGGTGCTGCCCAATGGCTGCAAACACCTGCGAAAAATTTAGCGTCCCAAAATGGAGAATCAGCAGAAACATCGCCAGCAGGAAGCCGAAGTCGCCAATGCGATTGACCACGAAAGCCTTCTTCCCGGCGTTCGCAGCAGATTTCTTCTTAAAGTAGAACCCGATCAGCAGGTACGACGCGAGTCCCACGCCTTCCCAGCCGACGAACAGCAGCAGGAAGCTGTCAGCCAGCACCAGCACCGACATGAAGAACATGAAGAGATTGAGATACGCAAAGAATCGCCAGTATCCTTCCTCCTCCGCCATGTACCCAACCGAATAGATATGGATAAGAAATCCAACGCCAGTAACCACCGCAAGCATGATCAGCGTTAGATGATCGACCGTAAACGCGAAGTTCACGGTAAACCCCGTGATCTGAATCCACGGGCAGCTCACCACCTGGATCGAATCCGGCGCGCCATCCGCACACATCAACACCCACAGCCAGGCGACGATTGCCGCAGGCAGCGCGGTAAACAACAATGCCACAGCACTAACCAGCGGCGCGTGGCAGCTTTCGCCCCAGCGTCCCATTGATCAGGAACCCGGCAAAGGGCAGAAGCGGAATGAACCAGACGAGCGTTTCAGGATTGAGGTTCATGATTTCATCAGGTCGATCTCGTCGACGTTCAAGGTCCGGCGCGTGCGGAAGATGGAGATAATAATGGCGAGCCCAACCGCAGCCTCAGCGGCCGCAACCACCATCACAAAGAAGACAAAGATCTGCCCATTCACCTGGTGCCACATGTGGGCAAAGGCAACAAAGGTCAGGTTTACGGCATTTAGCATCAACTCAATCGAAATGAAGATCGTAATGACGTTCCGCTTGATCAGGAATGCCGCGATGCCGATGGAAAAAAGCATCGCCGCCAGCACAAGATAACAAGCAATGGGCACCATGGCTTACTGCTCCTTCCGCGCGAGCACAACCGCGCCCAGTATGGCCACAAGGATCAGAATCGAAGTCACCTCGAACGGCAGCAGTTGCTTTGTAAACAGCATCGCACTGACTGCCGCGATGTTGTCCACGCCATTTCCGAGATCGCCGCCAATATTGGCCGTCTGCAGCGATCCACGCTCCGAGAGAAACACAAAGCTCAGCAGGCAGAAGATAGCCGCGGCGCCTGGGATTCCCACTGCATACGCGGCCCGGCTGCCGTGCGTCTCCTCTTCTTCGCCGGCGTTCAGCAGCATGATCACGAAGACGAACAGCACCATAATGGCGCCCGAATAGACAATCACCTGCGCTGCGGCAAGAAACTCAGCGCCCAGCGACCAGTACAGCACCGCCAGCGACATCATCACGACCACCAGCGACAAGGCACTGTTGATGGGGTGCCGCTGGAAGAGCAGATTCAACGCCCCTCCAAGAGCCAGCGCGCCGAAGATGCCGAAGATGATGAAGAGTGCGAGTTGCATGAGGTTCCGTCTATCCTTCTCGAAAACGCGGAGAAATCATCTCCAACAAATCGATAAATCGTTGTGTATCTTCCGATTGTAAAGCAGCAGCCGTTCAGCCCCGCATTGCCAGAACGAAGCTGGTGACGATGATGTTGGCCATCGCAAGCGGCAGCAGAAACTTCCAGCCGAAGCTCATCAATTGGTCATAGCGGAAGCGCGGCAGCGTAGCCCGCACCCAGATATAGAGAGCAAGAAAACCGAAGACCTTTACAACAAACCAGAGAACCGGAAACGCCGCGTTGAAGAACCTGGTATTCAGAAAACCGTCGAAGGCATGCCCAAACGGGCTCGTAGCACCGCCAAAGAACAGCAGCGTGGCAACGCAGCCGACCGTAATCATATTGGCGTACTCTGCCATGAAGAACATCGCGAACTTCATCGAGCTGTACTCGGTGTGATATCCGGCAACAAGCTCGGTCTCCGCCTCAGGCAGATCGAACGGAGCGCGATTCGTCTCTGCGTAAGCCGCCATCAGGTAGATAAAGAACGCTACAAACTGGAACCCGCCAAAGATATTCCACGACAGCATGCCATGCGTCGCCTGCACGTCGACAATCGTCGCGCAGATTCAGCGACTGCGAGCGCAGCACAACACCAACCAGCGACAGCCCCAGCGCCAACTCATAGCTGACCACTTGCGCAGTCGAGCGCAGCGATCCAAGCAGCGAATACTTGTTGTTCGACGACCACCCCGACAGCGCAATCCCATATACGCCGATCGAAGTAATCCCGAGAATCACCAGCAGGCCAATATTCACATTGGCCATCTCGAACATGTCCACGCCCTTCACACGCGTGACCGCGCCGAACGGAACCACTGCCACCGACACCAGCGCGCATCCCAGCGCAATCAACGGCGCCAACAGAAAGAGCGGCCGCTCCACAGCCAGTCGGCATCAGGTCTTCCTTGAGAAACAGCTTCGCCCCATCCACCAGCGGCTGCAGCAGCCCAAACGGTCCAACCCGGCTCGGGCCCCACCGATTCTGCATCCGGCCCAGCAACTTCCGCTCCAGCAGCACGGTATACGCCACGCACATCAGCGTAATGACCAGCACCACCGCGACCTTGATCACGCTCAGCAGCAGGAAGACTTCGAAGTTCGTAAGATGGCTCAAGGTCTCTCTCTAATCCGCCGCGGTCTGGTCGGCTTGCGGAATGCTGCGCCGAGTCTCGTTCTGTTGCAGGTCGTTGAGCATCGCCGAGTAGCGGCCCAGCGTCCCGGAAGTAAACAGCGTGTCGTTGGCGGGCAGAACAAGGTCACGCCTATTGGATATCTGAACCAGACCACCGCTGTCTGTGACCGCCGTCGCTGCAGGCTGAAGATGCTGGTCGTTCCCTGACAGCAGTTGCAGCCGCATCAGGTCGTAACCCGGCACCAGCCGCTGAATCTCGTCAAGAATCGCATACGGATCGAATGGGCTAAGCCGCGGCTCCAGATTATTCGCCGTCAGCCAAACCGCATGCCGGTCCGCCTCGCCCGACTGCGCGCCGCGCGTCTGCCCCATGTCGGCCCGCACGCCCTTGCCAAACGGAACCAGCTTCCGCACATCCGCGCCCATCTTGTCGGCGATGCGCACGATCATCTCGAAGTCGGTGCGCACCCCGGCGCGGTCCCCAGCCTTCTTCACCTGCTGCAGATCGCCGTAGCTGTTGGTCACCGAGCCCGACTTTTCATAGAGATTCGCCGCCGGCAACACCACATCCGCCAGCGCTGCCGTCTCGGTCAGGAACATCTCCTGCACCACAACGAAAGTATTCTTCAGCGCACTCGCGTCCACACCGTAACGCGCGACCGGATTCGACCCCACAACGTACAACGCCGCAAGATTACCCTTCGCCGGCCGCGTCGAACATCTCCAGCATGTCCAGTCCGGGCTCAGTAGGCGCACTGTACTCAGTCGCGATCTTGCAACCGCCACTCTGCGTGTCGATCGGCCCGATCGGCGTATATCCCGGCAGCATATCCGGCAGCAGTCCCATGTCCGCCGCGCCGCGCGAGTTGGCATAGTCCGCCAGCAGCGCAAACTTCGCCCCGGGATTGTCAGCCCAAAGTCAATCAGCCGCTTCAACTCCGCCCCGCGCAGCTCCGAGCCAATCAGGATCAGCAGATTCTCTTCAGCCTTCACCGCATCGCGGAAGCCGCGAAAGCGGAAGTCGCATCGCACAGCTGCGCCGCTCGCCGAAGCATCATCGCCCCCGAGATACGCAGCCAGCGCCCCATAGCCGAACTCGGCAACGCTGAAGGAAAGCCTTCGCCTGGCGCCGCAGCTTGATCTCCGCCGTATTGGCGATATACAAGCTTCGCCCCATTCAGCCGAACTGCGTGCGCAGATTCCACGCCGTAGCCGGAGCTCTGGTTCGTCGGATCGCCGCCAACCAGCAGCACAGCCTTCGCCGTCAGCGTGTCGCGCAGCGAAGCCGTGCGCTCGCCATTTCCCGCCAGCGCCTGCGCAAACGCAACATAGTCCGCAGTCCGGTGGTGGTCGATATTGTTGGTCGCCAGTACCGACCGCGCGAACTTCTGCAGCAGGTAAGCCTCTTCATTGGTCAGGCGGTTGCCGCCAATGACGCCAATGCTCTTGCCGCCGCGCGCATCGCGCAGTTCAGCGAACTTCTTGCCGACGTAGGTCGAGAGCCTCTTCCCAGCTGACAGCCTTCATCTCGCCATTCGCCTGCCGAACCAGCGGCTGTGTAATCCGCTGTTCGTTATTGGCGAAATCGAATGCGTAACGTCCCTTGTTGCAAAGGAAGTCGCCGTTGATGCCGGACTTGTCGCGATTGTCCCCGCGCACAATCTCGCGACCCATCCGAAGTCGACCGCACACCCAGAGTCGTCTTGCATCCATCGCCGCAATGCGTGCAGACGGTCGCAACGTGGTTCATCTCCCAGGGCCGCGTCTTGTATCGATATGTGCCGGAGGTCAGCGCGCCAACCGGGCAGGCATCGATGCACATCCCGCACTGCTCGCAGTCCACATGCGCCAGGTGGTCGGGCGAAAGCTGCGCCGGCAAGTTCGGCATAATCACCGATGACGCCCCGCGATTCTCCACGCCCAGCGCGAACACGTCCATGCCCTCGCCGCACATCCGCACGCAGCGATAGCACAGGATGCAGCGCGGCCGGTCGAAGTAGACCACCGGCGACCACTGCTGCTCTTCGCGGTGGTTCTTCGGCTCCGCATAGAAGCTGTCCGCCGCGCCGTACTTGAAGGTCATGTCCTGCAGTTCGCACTCGCCGCCCGCGTCGCACACCGGGCAATCCAGCGGATGGTTCCCCAGCAGCAGTTGCAGCGTAGCCTTGCGCGCCTGCACAATCTCCGGGGTCTTCGTAAAGAAGACCTGCCCCTCGGCGACCTGCGTCGTGCAAGCGGTCTGCAGCTTCGGCACCTTCTCCTGGCGCACTACGCACATGCGGCACGCGGCCTGCAGGCTCAAACCCGGGTAGTAGCAGAAGGCCGGAATCTCAATCCCCGCGCCCTTGCACGCCTCAATCAGCAGCGTGCCCGCCGGTGCGGTGATCTTCTTGCCGTCTACGGTAATCGTTACGTCTGCCATCTCGAATCCCTGTATCCCGTCGCGCTAGTTATGGTGCGCCTGCTTCAATCTCTCCATCAAAATCCGCTGATCCGCACTCCGCTGCTGATGTGTGCTCCGCCACGCAAACCAAACCAGCACCACAGCCACAACCGCCATCGCAAAGATCACAAAATTACTCGGTCTTGCGCTACCGGGCCCTTCACTCAATGTCCGGCTCCGACCAGATCATGCTCCGTAGTCATCACCGGAGTTCCAGCCTTCTTGCCCTCGATATAATCCTCAAATTCCTTGCGGAACTTCTTCACAAACCCCAGCGTAGGCATCGCCGCCGCATCGCCCAGCGGGCAGAACGTCCGGCCCATCATGTTCTCGGCCAGATACTGCACGTTGTCGATGTCCTTCTTCTGTCCGCCGCCTTCGTACACGCGCGTCAGCGTCTTCTTGATCCAGTCCGTCCCTTCGCGGCAGGGAATACACCAGCCGCAGCTCTCGTGCTGGTAGAACTTGATCGTCCGCAGCGCAAACTCGACGATCGACACCGTCTCGTCGAGCACCACAATCCCGCCCGACCCCAGCATCGTCCCAGCCTTCGCCATCTGGTCGAAGTCGAGCCCCACATCAATCTCATCCGCGCGCAGCACCGGGCACGACGCCCCACCGGGGACGACCGCCTTCAACTGCTTGCCGCCCTTGATCCCGCCCGCAACCTCGTAAATCGCCTTGCGCAGCGAGTAGCCCATCGGCAGCTCATACACGCCCGGCCGCTCCACATGTCCCGAAATCCCGAACAGCCGCGTCCCGCCATTGCGCTCCGTGCCCAGCTTCGCGTAAGCCTCGCCGCCCATCAGCAGAATGTGCGGCGCATTCGCAATCGTCTCCGCGTTGTTGATGATCGTCGGCCCGCCATACAGTCCAACCACAGCAGGGAAGGGAGGCCGAATCCGCGGCACCCCGCGCTTGCCTTCGAGCGACTCCATCAGCGCCGACTCTTCGCCCACCTCGTACGCGCCCGCGCCGGTCTGCGTCACGATGTCGAAGTCCAGCCCCGACCCGAAGATGTTCTTGCCCAGAAAGCCCTTCGCATACGCATCCGCGACGGCCTTCTCCACAATGTTCAGCAGGTAGCGATACTCGCCGCGCAGGTAGATGAACCCCATCTTCGCGCCGACGCCAGCCCCGCGATCATCGTGCCTTCAATCACCGAGTGCGGATCTTCGCGGAAGATCACGTGGTCCTTGCAGGTGCCCGGCTCGGACTCGTCGCCATTCACCAGCACATACTTCGGCTTCGGCGACGTCTTCGGCACAAAGCTCCACTTCATGCCCGTCGGAAATCCCGCGCCGCCGCGTCCGCGCAGCCCGCTCGCCTTCATCGTGTTGATGATCCACGCGGCCATCTCTTCGGGCCCTTGGCGATGGCGTTCTGCACGGCCTTGTAGCCGTCCAGCTCGATGTACTTGTCGATGTTGGCCGCGCCCTGGCCAAACCGCCGCTTCAGCACGATCACTTCATCGGGATGAGAGACGAGCCTCGGCATTATTCCCCCACCTTTTCGTGTCCGCCGGCTCTTGCCCTCGGCATAATCCGCAAGAATCTCGTCCACCTTCGCCGGCGTCAGCTCATCGTGGAAGTCGTAGTTCACCTGCATCGCCGGAGCCCAGCAGCAGGCCCCAATGCACTCCACTTCCTCCAGCGAAAACTTCCCATCCGGCGTCACGCCCTTGTGCCCAATCCCCAGCTTCGACTTGCAGTGGTCCAGAATCTCGTACCCGCCGCGCAGCATGCAGCTGATGTTCGTGCAAACCTGAATGTTGTACTTGCCCGCCGGCTTGGTCCGCAGCATCGAGTAGTAGCTCAGCACCGACCGCACATCCAGATCGAAAAGATCCAGCCGCTTCGCAATCTCCTGGATCACCGCCTCGGAGACGTACCCCACCTCATCCTGCGCATACAGCAGCATCGGAATCAGCGCCGACCGCTTCACCGGGTAGATCGTCACCAGCTTGTCGAACCGCGCCGCAAGCTCCGGCGAAAAAATCGAATTGGCAATCGTACTCATACTTCCTTAGCGCCCCTAAACTGCTCATCCTGCCGCTACGTAACGCTCGTCATTCTGAGCGCAGCTCAGAATCTCTGTATTTCGCCTTGGTCCCTGTCCCTGCTCTTGCTCGTCATTCTGAGCGGAGCGAAGAATCCCCGCATTTGCTTTTGTCGTTGCCTGTTCTTTACTGCATCAACTCCCGAGTAACCCGTTCCGCCGCAAAATCCATCTCATCCATCTTACCGTCCAACATCACCGTTCCATCCTCATTCAACCCAAACGAAACCCGGCTCCCATCTGCTCGATTCCATCGCCTCATGCGTAAACCGATCCCACTTCGCATCGACCCGCACCACAATCTCATCCTCGCCAAACTCAATCACCGCAAACTGATTGCCGATTCAACCCATGAGCCGCCGCATAAGACCGCAGCATCGAAGCCCACGAAATCCAAAGCTCTGCCTTCACCGATTCGCTCGATATTGTTGTCACTTGGACTCGGTCTGTTTCGCGAATCTGACTTCGAAGATAGAACATGCACAGTCCAATGATTACGCGCCTCACCGCCGTACATCAGCGCAGCTCTCGCTGAAAGATTCTCCTTCCAAAAACCTGATCGCACCAAGCAGACAGCTCCGCAAGTACGAATATGACAATCGCAGAATGTCACCAACTTGGCCTTTTTGCGACCGTCATCGATCGATCTCCCCCAGCACAATATCGATGCTCCCAATCACCGCCACAACATCCGCCAGCAACCGTCCCTTGCACATAGTCTCCAGCGCCTGCAGCGTAGCGAACGCAGGATTCCGCATATGCACCCGATAAGGCTTAGCCGTCCCATCGGACACAACGTAGTACCCCATCTCGCCGCGCGGACTTTCGACGGCCTGGTAAACCTCGCCCGCCGGCACGCCAAACCCTTCCGTCACAATCTTGAAGTGATGGATCAGCGACTCCATCTGCGTCTTCATCTGCTCGCGATCCGGCAGCACAATCTTCGGAGCGTCCGCCACAATCCGCCCATTCGCCGGCATCCCCGCCAGCATATCCATCGCCTGCTGGCAGATCTTCACCGACTCGCGCATCTCCAGCAGCCGCACCGTATACCGCGCCCAAACATCGCCCACCGTCGAAGTCGGCACATTAAACTTGAACTTCTCGTAGCTCGAGTACGGCATATCCCGCCGCAAATCCCAATCCACGCCACTCGCCCGCAGCGGCGGCCCGGTCACGCCCAGCGCAACCGCATCCGCGGCCGACAGCGTCCCCACACCCTGCAGCCGTCCAATCCAGATCGGATTTCCCGTCAGCAGGCTCTCGTACTGATCGATCCGCCCCGGCATAATGTCCAGGAAGTTCTGCACCTGCTCGCGGAACTCCATCGGCGGCTCCAGCGCCAGCCCGCCAATGCGGAAGTAGCTGGTCATCATCCGCTGGCCGGAGAGCGCCTCATAAGATCCGCAGAATATCTTCGCGCTCGCGCCAGCAGTACAGGAACATCGTCAGCGCGCCGATATCCATTGCGTGCGTGCCCAGCCAAACCAGGTGCGACTGGATCCGCGTCAGCTCGTTCAGCAGCACGCGCAGAATCTGCGCCCGCTCGGGAATCTCCAGCTCCAGCAGCTTCTCCACCGCCAGGCAGTAGGCCAGGTTGTTCGTCATCGGGCACAGATAGTCGATGCGGTCGGTCAGCGGCACTACCTGCTGGTAGAACTTCGCCTCGCAGGTCTTCTCAATGCCCGTATGCAGATAGCCGATATCCGGTGCCAGCGCAACGATGGCTTCGCCGTCGATCTCCAGCACCAGCCTCAGCACGCCATGCGTCGACGGATGCTGCGGCCCCATGTTCAGCACCATCGTGTGATCGCTCGCACCGGCGTTGCCATGCAGCTTCGCATTGGCAATAACGTCTTCAACGCCCGGCGTAATCATGTCTGGAGCTTCAACCGATGCCATAGAGCCTCTGCTTCTCCCTCGAACCTCGAACCTGGTAACTCGAAACTGCTCTACCGATATCCTTCCACCGGATAGTCCTTCCGCAGCGGATGGCCCTCCCAGTTTTCAGGCATCATAATGCGCGTCAGACGCGGATGGCCGGCGAAATTGATGCCGAACAAGTCAAAAACCTCGCGCTCATAAAAATTCGCCGAGGGCCACACCTGCGTAATCGAATCCAATGTCAGATCAGCAGAATCCAACTGCACTGCCAGCCGAATCCGCAGCTTCAGGCTGTGCGAAAGAATGTGGTACGAAAGCTGAAACCGAGGCTCCTGCGGGTACCAGTCCACCGCTGTCAACGTCCTCAAAGAAGTTGTACCCGGCCGCCTTTACCGCCTCGCAGGCGGCGATAATCGACTCCTTCGCGACGGTAATCGTCAGTTCCTTGCGATCGAACTTCGCATCCGTTGCCAGATCGGCCAGCGCCTTCACGGCAGCATTGCCGGACATCGCCTCGAACACTGCAGTCTTGCCCTTCAGGGGAACCGTAGGATCCTGCGGAGTCCCAGTCGCGTCCGGTCCGGCGGTCGGACCCGCATGCGGCCCCGGGGTATTGGCCGATGGAGTCGGCGTCGGTGCAGTGCCCACTACAGGTCTCCCTTATCTTCCGCCCAGGTCAGGATGCCCTTCTTCCAGACATAAAACAGGCCCACCGCCACAAAGCCGAGGTACACCAGCATCTCCCAGAAACCGAACATCTTCGAGCCTGTGAATGCCCGGCAGCCGCCGGAAGATCACCGCCCACGGCAGCATGAACACCGCCTCAACGTCGAACAGGATAAACAGCATCGCCACCATGTAGAAGCGCACCGAAAACCGGCCGCGCGCATCGCCCACCGGATCCATGCCGCACTCATACGCGCCCAGCTTGGTGCGCGAATTCTTGTGCTTGCCAATAAAGAAGGAGGCGCCAATCATGCCGCCGGCCACGCCCATCGCCGCAAGTATCTGCAGCGCCAGCGGAACGTAATTCCAGATATAGGGGTAACTCGTCATGGGGCATCTTTGACTCTAGAATTGGCTCGGTCAAGTGTCAAGCAAACCGCCCACTCGCACCCCACTCCAGTGACCGCCATCACTCTTAACTTAATGGTTGTCATTCTGAGCGCAGCGAAGAATCCCCGCATTTCTTTCGCATGGTCACAAAACCCCGCGCCGCTTGCCGGGTGCCCCACATCTCGCACCTGAGATGTGGGTTTCCACCAACTCCTCCGTGTTCTCTCTTCTTCTCTGTGAACTCTGTGGTCCGCTTTTACCGCAACAACCCCAGCATACCACTCCACCACCCGCCCCCCAAACAAAGCCGCCACCAACCCTCCCGCCGCAATAAAACTCCCCAGCGGCAGCTTCGACTCCACGCCGCGCCCGCCCCCGCACCATCAACCAACGCCATACAAACTCGCCGCAAACGACCCCGCAAAAAGCGCCACTACCGCCTCGCCAGAACCCCAGAAACGCCGCAATCATAGCCAGCAGCTTCACATCCCCCAACCCCATCCCATCCCGCTTCCGCAGAGCCCTATACCCCCAGCGGACCACCAGCAAAATCAGCGCCGCGCCGCAGATCGCCGCCACCCGCCCCAGCACCATCGCCTCGGTCCCGGTCAGAAACACATTCCCCTGCGCCTGAAAGCTCCCCGGACTCGACATCCGCAACTGGTGCGTCGTGTCCAGCACAATATCGCCCTCACCCGGCGCCAGAAACATCGCCCGCACACAAACCAGCACAAACCCAATCCCAATCCCCGGCAGCGTGAAAGCATCCGGCAGCCGCATCGTCTGCCAATCCATCACCATCAACCCAATCAACAGGAAACCAAGAATCGTGATCGAAACGCAATCCGGTAGTCGCCGATGAAGTCGCTCAGACATCCATGCACCGACTTGGCCGTTCGTGATCGAATCCCGGGATTGCGAAGAAACCAGAGCTGGCCGACCGCGATCGCGAACCAAACCCCAATCCCCAACTCCACCGCCGGATACCGCCAAGAAATCCCCGCCCCACAATCCCGGCACTTTCCCCGCAGCACCACCCAACTCAAAATCGGCACATTGTCGAACCAGCGCATCGCATGCCCGCACGCTCATGCACCGCGACCGCGGCGTCACCACCGACTCATGCCCCGGCAGCCGCGAAATGCACACGTTCAAGAAGCTGCCAAACAGCAGCCCCGCCCCAAACCCCACCACCTCAAACCACATCGCGACCGTCACGCCCAAAGTATACGGGTACGAGTCCGGGTGCCCCATGTTCGACGCAATCGACCATGGGGTTGCTCATTCTGGCACGTCCGAAAACAAAATCGGCCACATCGGTGAATTAAGTACGATTTCCTCGAACCTCGAACCTCGAACCTCGAACCTCGAACCTCGAACCTCGAACCTCGAACCTCGAACCTCGAACCTCGAACCTCGAACCTCGAACCTCGAACCTCGAACCTCGAACCTCGAACCTCGAACCTCGAACCTCGAACCTCGAACCTCGAACCTCGAACCTCGAACCTCGAACCTATTCCGTCCCCGGTTATCCACCGCTTTCCTTGACACGCACGATAAAATTAAAGAATGGGGCAATGAATTTCAGCGTCGTGTCGGACACATGCCGGACAGGATCTGAAGCGCATCGAAATCGTTGAAAGTTCAAAGGCCTGGTTGGGACTTGGCCGCACTTGGTCCAGACCTAAGTCGTTTGTCCGGGATATTTTAGGACCTAGAGTAGGGGAGGGGTGCGGTACGCATGCTTAGAAGTCGACATGCATGCGGCACAGACTCGACCAGCACCGGGCCGCGGTCCTGGTTATAGCCGGGGTGGGCGATGTACTGGGCGTCCAGCGCATAGAAAACTCCGCGCCAGGCGTGCATCGTGTAGTAGCCCTCGACGATGTCCTCGCGCGCGTAATTCAGCTTCCCGTCGCCCAGCAGAAATCCCAGTCCGCCCAGCTTCAGATAAGCCTGGTGATCCCGCTTGATTGCGTTCGAAACGAACACCAGCCCAACCTTGTCGTTTTCGCGTCCCCATTGCCGACCAGACAAGTCGCCGCCAAACTCGATCGTCTGGTCCACTTCGGTGTAGCAGAAGGACTCGTGCTGGCCCTCGTTCCACCCGAAGCGCCCAAAGATCCGCAGGTTATCGGTCAACTCCTGCTCCATGTTCAGGCCAAAGCCGTACTTCACGGCTCCGTAGGTCTCATGGAGCGTAATCGTCGGCGTTGGATCGATACCCTTCAGATAAGCCTCATTGGCCGCGCGATAGAGACCCATGTGCCCGTGGTTCACATAGCTCATCAGACGAACGACACCCTTTCGTTCCGGTGCGACCAGGTTGCCGAGGAGCCCATGCCGCCATTCGAACTCCATATTCTGGCCGCTCGCCCGCCGGATGTTCCAATCCAGGTCGATACCGTTCGCCACGGTCGGCATCAGCGCTCCGCCGTAGCGTGCGGACCAGTTTTTGTCGTCGTACTCGGCAATCGCTCCGTAGGTATAGCCACGAGTATCCGCCGCATAGTCCCATGCGCCGTTGTTGTCCGTGGTCCAGTTCAGGAACTGGAGATGGCTGTCTGTTCCGGCGCTGTTGAGATCGAAGAAATCCGGAATCCCCAACTTGCCCACGCGCAGTTCCAGCCGCCGTTGCGGGACTTCGGTGGCGAGCGAAAACGGGCCGCGATCGGCCTCGACCAGGTGGTTCGAGAATCCAATGGTCTGGTGCAACTCCGCCCGCGCCAGATAGGGCACTGGCCCCAGGCTCGGATTCCGCACTACATCCAGATTGGTAAACCCTGCCAGTCCGACGGCTTCGCTGATTCCTCGTCCACCGGCCGACTCCTCGTCATAAATAGCATCCAGATGCCGCGACGGATTCTTTACCAGTTCGTATGCCAGGAACAGAGTTCCAACCAGAGAGGTCTTGTATTCGCCGCGCGGCAGCAGGCTGTTGGTGCCCTGGTACGGCGAATGGAACGGCGCGTGGGCCTGGAAGATGATGTTTGCCTGTCCGGCGATGAAGTAGCGTGTCGAATCCGAATGGGGAAACATGGTGGGGGGCGGGTCTTTCGCGGGTTCAGGCGCGACCGGCAGACTTTCTTTCGCTATCCCGGGGTCAGCGGTGTTGGGCGCGGATTGGCATGTGCCGCCGACGGGCATTACCGCCGCCGCAACTGCCAGCAGACAGAGCAGTTTTCGGCCATTCGACGGGAGAGATACCATCCATCTGCCATCCTGACCTAACTGTATGAATGGGATGCGAAAATCCATTGTTTAAGGCGCGTTCCTTTGCCGGCGGTCCTTTAAGGATGCTATATCCCCATAGGGTATATTGCAAACCGCTAAGACGCTGTCGAAATCAGCATTGGCTTGATTTCCACGCAGTCTCGCGATACAGTCGAGCCACACGGGAAAGGAGGATGGTCCAGCCTATGAAAATTGACAGTAATAGTTGCAAAACGCTACGTGAGGTGACTGAGGCTTAGAGCCGTCCAGCTCTTGGCTTAGTAGGTAGATCGGCGATTGTGTAGTTCAGCGCCGAGGCCCGTCCGAGTGTGGACGCCTCAGGTCAATCTCAACAGCTCACCGCCGCAGAGCCCGCGCCAATTCGGTGCGGGCTTTGTGTTTTCCGGCTTTGGTTTTCCAACTAACAACCAACAACCAGCAACCTGTAAACTGTCTTCCATGGAACCTCTCGTCATCGCCGGCCGCGCCTTTCAGTCTCGCCTTATCGTTGGAACAGGGAAGTATAAGGACGGTCCGCAGACGCAGGCTGCGATTGAGGCCTCGGGCGCGGAGATGGTTACGGTGGCGGTGCGGCGCGTGAATCTCGACCGCTCGCGCGAGTCGCTGCTGGATTTCCTTGATCCGCAGCGCTACTTCCTGCTGCCGAATACTGCGGGCTGCTTTACTGCCGAAGAAGCGATTCGCGCTGCGCGGTTGGGGCGCGAGGTTGGGCTTTCGGACTGGGTGAAGATTGAGGTGATTGGCGATAAGGCGACACTTTATCCCGATATTCAGGCGACGCTGGAAGCCACGCGGGTGCTGGTGAAGGAAGGCTTTACCGTGCTGCCTTACACGTCGGACGACATCGTTTATGCGAAGCGGCTGATCGATGCGGGAGCGGCGGCGGTGATGCCTCTGGGCGCGCCGATTGGCAGCGGGCTTGGGCTGCGGAATCTTGCTACGCTGCGCATTCTGCGCGAGCTGATTACGGAAGTTCCACTGATTGTGGATGCGGGGGTTGGGACGGCTTCGGACGCTACGGTTGCGATGGAGACTGGGCTTCGATGGGGTGCTGATGAATACGGCTATCGCGGAAGCTGCGGACCCGATTCTGATGGCGGAAGCGATGCAGCATGGAGTTCTGGCGGGGCGGCAGGCTTTTCTGGCGGGACGCATGCCGATGCGGCTTTATGCTACGGCGAGTTCGCCGCTGGAAGGCATATCGCGGTGACGAAGCCGCCGCCGATTGTGTGGCGGATTGCGGCTGCGGTGCTGTGGGTTGTCTCCGTTGTCTGCCTGTATCAGGCCATTGAGCGCGGGGTGACAGCTGAGGAAGGCCACTACAATCCCAATCTCACCGTCTCCGATCAAATCGCAATCCAGCACATGTCAGAAATAGCCGACCGCTGGTCCGCTGCGGGTTGGCTCCTGCAATTCGCCACAGCGGCGGTGCTGTCTTTCGGACTGAGGTCATCGCGTGTCGTCCGGCGGATCTTCGTGTCTCTGGGAGTTCTTATCGCTGTTGATGGGGTGACGCTGCTGCTGATGGCGGTGATCGTGCGTTAGATGACTTCGAACAAGCTTTGCCATCCCTATTCACTTGGCTCGGCGGTACACTCTCCCCATGCGGGTATTTGGGATTGATTGCGGGACGGAGTTCACCGGCTATGGCGTGGTCGAGATGGACCACACGGCGCGGAACCCGCAGCTTATCCACTGCGCCGCCGGGACTATTCGGCTGAATAAGAAGGAGAAGACGCCGCAGCGACTGGCGCAGGTTTACGCGGAACTTACGGCGCTGATGACGCTTCATGTGCCGGACTGCGTGGCGATTGAGGAGGTATTCTTCTCCGCCAACGCCAAGTCTGCGCTGAAGCTGGGGCAGGTTCGTGGAGTTGCGATGCTCGCGGCGGCGACGTGCAATCTGCCGGTATGCGAGTATGCGCCGCTGACGATCAAGTCGTCGGTTACGGGATACGGGCTTGCGGCCAAGGAGCAGGTTCAGTTTATGGTGACGCGACTGCTGGCGCTGGACTGCGCGCCTGAGTCGCCGGATGCGGCGGACGCGCTTGCGATTGCGATTTGTCACATTCACACCGCGCAGACGCTGCTGCTGCAGGGAGCGAATCGTTGATTCTCCGTTCCAGATCGAAGGCCGCCGCAGTGCTGCTTATTGCGTTTGGAACGGCTCTCGGTGCGCAAACGCCTGCTGAGGCCGGTGGACTTACGAAAGCCGAAGTTCGGTTCGACTTCGCGCGCGCGGGTCTTCAGGTTCCCAAATACACGCTTGCTGTGAAAGAAGACGGCAATGGAACCTATGTTGCCGAGGACAATTCGTCGTCGAACCCGCAGCAGGTGACGCGAGGGTTCAAACTCAGCCAGCCGACCACGGACAAGATCTTCAGCCTGGCCGTCTATGTGCACCCGAAGGCCTGCGGCACCAGGGCCAAGAATATCGCGGACTCCGGCGCGAAGACGCTTACCTACGTCACGTCCACCGCGACGTCCTCCTGTGATTACAACTACTCCGACAGCAAGGAGATTGAGTCGCTCACGAACATCTTTGAAGGTGTCGCGGAAACGATGGATCTGGGGCGCCGCCTTGACTTCCTGCACCGCTTCGACCGGCTGGGGCTGGACGATGCCATCGGATTTCTGTCCCAGGAGATTGCCTCGGGGCGCGCTCTGGAAGTCGAAACCATCGAGCCGTCGCTGCGCTCGATCGCGTCCGATGAGCAGGTGATGCAGCGGGTGCGCGCCAAGGCTGCCGCGCTGCTGGCCCTGATTCCGCCCGATGCTGCGTCGCGCTGATGTAGCTGAGTGCTGGCGGGAAAGCTTGAGACGCGGCGTACAATTCTCCATTGACCTTCGTCTAACAATTGCTTCCCGGAGCCTGGACATGATCGCCCGTAATCGCCTGACCCGCCTTGGATTGTTGCTTGCTGTGTTCAGCTTCTCTGTCTTTGCGCACGCTGATTCGAATTCAACGCGCGCAGCTCGCCTGACTTACCTGCAAGGCACTGTGACGGTGAACCAGCCGACCAATGCGGAAAGCGTTCCCGCTCAGTTGAATCTGCCTTTGCTGACAGGCGTCCAGATCGCGACGGGTAACGACGGACAGGCAGAAGTGGAGTTTGAGGATGGAAGCGTCGTTCGCCTGACACCGAACAGCGTACTTTCGCTCGACAATCTGGCTGTCCAGTCCGATGGCACATTTGTCAGCAACCTGAGCCTGGTGCAAGGGCTTGCGTACTGCGAGTTGCGCGCCACGCCGCAGTATCAGTACACGCTGAGCGCAGGTGGCGACGTTCTTTCGCCGGTTGAGAATACTACTGTGCGGGTCAACTTCGACCAGCCGCCAGCGGTTTTTTCGGTCTTCGACGGGACTGCGCAGGTGGAGCGGCAGAGTGCTCCCGGCGGCGAAGCACCCAGTGCTGGATATGCGACGCAGGTACGGGCGGGCGAGAGCCTGAGCGCCGATCCGAACGACGCAAGCCGATACTTCCTGACGCAGCAGATCGCCAACGACTCGTGGGACCAGTGGAACGATGACCGCGATCAGGCTGCCGCTGCTGAGTCGGCGGACACGACTGCGGTACGGAACGACTATGCGGGCGCGCAGGGTTATGGCTGGTCCGATCTGGATGCCAACGGCGACTGGTACAACGTGCCTGGGCAGGGGCCGGTGTGGCAGCCGCAGGCGGCAGCGGACGATTCGGGGTTCGATCCCTATGGCAATGGTGCGTGGGTCTACTACCCAACGGCCGGATATGTGTGGGCGTCGGGATACTCGTGGGGCTGGACGCCGTATCGCTGCGGTAACTGGTCGTTCTACAGCGGCTTTGGGTGGGGCTGGGCTCCGGGCGCGGGTTGCGGCGGCTTTGGCTGGGGATTCTATGGCGGAGGACGCTCGGTGAACATCGTCGTAGGGCCTACGGGCTACCGTCCGATTCGGGTGCCGGTGTCTGGCACGCCTCATCCTCGTCCCATACTGCCAGTCCAGACCGGGAAAACGTGGGTTCGGCCTGCGGGGGCACCGGGAGCGCCTGCTCCACGACAGATTGCCGGCGTGACGGCACAGCCGATTCAGCGTGTGGCAAACCCGGTGGTTACGGGAGGCGGTGGAACCCCCAACTCGGCTCTGCGGCGAGATTATCCGATCGATACGAAGAACCGAACGCCGGTGCTGGGTCTCGCGAGTACCAATCCAACCGTCGTTCACACGAACTCAGGTGTGCACTCGACGACGACACCGCTTCCGCGCCCGAACAATTCGCAGTCTCCGGCGGCGTCTACCGGCCTGCCTCAGACGATCTACGGCAATCAAGGCCGTCCTGCCAACGCCCAACCTGCGGCGGCCCAGACTCCGGCGACGCAATATCCTACGCCTGCGCGTCCGGCGAATCAGCCAGCGCCGGTTCAGAGGTCGGCCGAGCCGTACTCTCCGGCTTCGCGTCCGGCGGAACAGGCTGCGCCGGTGCAACGGCCAGTGCAACCTGCGCCGACATATCAGCGCAGCGCGCCGCAACCGGAACGCAGTGCGCCTCCACAGCCTTCACGTCCCAGCTACTCGCCGCCTCCTGCAGGTTCGCATCCGGCGCCTGCTCCGTCGAATCAATCGTCCGGGCACAGTTCCCCTAAGTAACGGGCTGTTTTGCGGCGATGAGGGCGCGATAGAGTTTTGCCATGGGCTCGAGGGCGATCGACTCTGCGCGCGCGAGTGGCGGGATGTCTGCCGGCCACACGGACAGCATCGCGTCAGGCGAGTAGCCTGCGGCGCGCAGATTGTTCGCGAGCGTCTTCCTCTTTTGCGCGAAGCATGCACGCAGAAATATGTCGAAGCCAGCGGCATCGACGCCGAGTTCCTCGAAGCGCGGGGCGAATTCCAATCTCAGGACCGTGGAGAAGACGTCGGGGGGCGGAGAAAACGCGCTGGGCGGAAGTGTGAAGAGGGTCTCGACACAGGCGTTCATCTGCGTAGTGGCCGAGAGAAGGCCGTAATCGCGGACGCCTGGAGCGGCGGCGAGACGATCCGCGACCTCGCGCTGCATCATCACCACGGCACGAGTAAGCAGGCCGCGCGTTCCGGCCGCGAACAGCCTCATGAGGATCGGCGAGGTGATGTAGTAGGGAAGGTTTCCGACGACGTCCGCGGTTTCGCCCGGAGACAGAAGCGCGGCAAAATCCACTTCGAGCACATCGGCTTCGACGATTTCGACCTGCGGCTGTGCGCGGAACTGGAAGCGCCGTTCGGCAGCCAGCGCACGATCTACCTCGATGGCGAGCAGGCGGCGGCATCTTGGGCCGAGAATCGAGGTGATCGCTCCATGGCCGGGACCGATCTCAATGACGGTGCGCTGGCTGACATCGCCTAGCGCGTCGGCGATTGCGAGCTTGGCGGCATCGTCGACCAGGAAGTTTTGTCCGAGCTTGGGTGCGCGCATCAGTAGTCCACTTTATCCATAGGTAATTGATAGCAGAGTGGGCTCGAGGGTGTTTCTGGGAGAGCAGTCTGGCTGACGAGGGTGATGAAACGGTCAGGGTGCAAGGAAATTGACCGCAGTGGCTAAAACCCACCTCATTCTGCGGTCTATACGGCACGGGTTAAGAGGCTCCGGAAAAATGACTGTATCCCCGACGCGAGCGAGTGCCCGGGCTAAAGCCCATCGCTTTATATGCGATTTACCGCGGCTGAAGCCCGCTGCTAATCCGAAAAGCAACGCGCGACGAATTTATCCGCAGCCTGTTGAAGCCGTGCCCTTAATGAATGACCAGTTTTCAGCGTTGCATAACCCCCGCGTTATGTTGGTTGCATTACATAAGCGTATGCTTCGTGCATGGAACGCACTGCACGTAAGCCGTCGGTGTTTCCCATTGTGCAACCTCTTCCGTACCCAGCGCATTTTTCCAATGCTTTGTTGAATGCTCTGGATACCGATGTCGTGGCGCGGCTGCATCTGCGCCCGGTCAACTTCGAGTTGGAACATGAGCTGGAGTATCCGGAAAGCCTGATCGAGTATGTCTACTTCCTCGAGTCTGGGATGGCGTCGATGACGATCACCTTCAGGAGTGGATCGCAGGTCGAAGTAGGGATGTTCGGATACAACTCAGTGGTGGGCGTTTCGGCGCTGATGGGATCGAAACGGAGCTTGAACCGGGTTTACACCCAGATTGCCGGCAATGGATACGCATCGCCGGTTGAAGCTGCGAGAAAAGAGTTTGCGCTGGGCGGAACGTTTCAGCGGATGGCGCTTGGGTATGTCCAGGCACAACTGGTGCAGGTGATTCAACTGGCCGGCTGCAATGCGACGCATACGTTTGAACAGAGGTTGGCGCGGTGGCTGCTGATCTGCGCCGATCGCGCGCGTTGCGACACGTTTCGGATGTCGCACGAGTTTCTTTCCGGGATGCTGGGCAGCACTCGGTCAACGATGTCGATTACAGCGTCGCAGCTGAGGCAAGAGCACTTGATCGAGTACACGCGCGGCGTGATTCACATTCTGGACGCGCAGGGGCTGGAACGTAAGGCCTGCGAGTGCTACAGGGTGGTGGAGGACTATTTGGACAACTACCTGCAATTCGACAGCGGAATCCCCGGCGAAGCTACGCGGGTTGATGTTGGTTAGTTGCCGGGCGGTGTTGTCGCCGGCGCAGTGGGCAGGCCGGTGACGTTGGTCGAATTGGTAACTTTCACGACGCTGTTATCGGTGGTGAGGAGGTTGATGTCGGAGAAGGTCCAATCCTTCGCGTCGGCGATGCTGCCTGCGGTGGCGGCCTGGATGTCGAGGTGGTCGAACTTGAAGTCGACCAGCGGGGCGTTGGGGTAGGCGGAGACGGAGAAGGCGCGCCGCGCGCCGGTGGCCTTGATGTTCCAGATGTGGACGTTGGAGAAGTGGGGAACGCCCTGTTCCGGCGGGACTGGCGTGGTGAGCTTGATCCAGTAGTCGGGGACGGTCTTGGGGTCGGTGCCGGGGGGCAGGGAGGTGTTGGAGTAGTTGGGGTTCCAGTCCATGGTCATGCTGATGGGGATGCCGACGCCGTTGAGGGTGAGGTCGTGGATGCGGATGTCGGTGGTGTTGCCGCCGCGCATGCGGGTGGACTTGAAGAGGACTCCGCTGGGCCGACGCCGGCTTCGGCGGTGAGGTTCCAGGCTTCGATGTTGTGGAAGCCGCCGGAGGTTTCGCTGCCGATGGTGATGGCGGCGGGGCCGCGGCGGATGATGGAGTCGTGGATTTTGACGTTGTAGGTGGGGCGATTGACGCGGAGGCCGTCGGAGTCGCGGCCGGACTTGAGGCAGAGGGCGTCGTCATTGCCGTCGATGTCGGCGTGGGAGATGTCGATGTCGTGGGAGGAGTCGATGTCGATGCCGTCGGTGGATGGGCCGCGGCCGCCCTCGTTGTTGCGGATGGTGAGGCCGTCGACGGTGACGTCGTGCGAGTAGAGGATCTGGACGGTCCAGAAGCCGGAGCGCTTGAGTGTGAGGCCGCCGCCGTAGGTGGACGTTGTAGGAGTTCTGGATGAGGGAGAGGCGGACGCGTTTGGCGTCGTAGTCGACGGCCCAGCGGAGGCCTTTGGGGACGTAGACTTTGGCCGAGGTCGGAGAAGACCTTCCACCAGACGGCCCCGTTTTCGTCGATGGTCCCTTTGCCGGTGATGGTGACGTCGTGGGCGTCGCGGACGTTGATGAGAGCGGCGGGCCAGGTGAGTTCGATTCCGGCCATGCGGGTGGGGAGTTCAGGGAAGTCCTTGATGTCCTGCGAGCCGGTGATGGTGACGCCTTCTGGGATGTCGAAGGTGACGCCGGATTTGAGGAAGAGCGCGCCGGTGAGGTAGGTGCCCGGTTTGAAGGTGACTGTGCCGCTTTTGGGCGCGGCGGTGTCGATGGCCTTCTGGATTGCGGCGGTTTGCAGAGCTGTCCCGTCGCAGACCGCGCCGCAGTCGACCGTGAGAATGGTCGTGGATGCGGCCAGGGCTGGCAGCGCGAGGGCGGCCGAACTAAGGATCAACGTGAGGAATCGGGCGGGACTCAACCTCATTTTTCCTCCGCGATGACAAGGTGAACGGTGCCGAGGATTCCGGAGGAGATGGGCATGACCTGATTGAGGTCCTGCATCTGGAATCGGTCGCCGTACTTGGCGATGAGTGGGGCGTAGTCGTGCGGCGGCAGGGCGGACCAGGCATTGAGCGCGGTGTTGAAGACGTCGGATCTCAATGTGGTTCATGCCTGGCTTGATGAGGTTTGGTGACGTCGAGCCGGTAGGGCGGGTGCCAAAGCGCGCCGGCGGGCTGGCCGTTGATGAAGACGAGAGCGGCCTCGCGGATGGGCGGATCGTAGTAGGCGTGCATTCCGGGGCCGGTGCGAGTGACCAGCGGATTCGGCAGGCCGTCGGGGCCAAGCTGCGCGTGCTCGGGCGGGGAGTTGGGCGCGCCGGGAAGGGCTTTGCCGCCGGCGACTTCGAGAAATCATTGTGGCTTTTGGCGGGTGCGTAATGTTGACGTCGCGGGAGTAGATGGCTTCGCCGGAGTAATGGATGGTGGATGGGTCCTTGATCCAGTCGGACAATTCAGGCTCTGAGACTGTCTTGCTGAGGCCGGGGAACTGAACCTTCCAGACGGTGCTGATATCCAGGGTTCCAGACAGTCCAGCGAGCTTTGGCTCAGGTTTGGCTGTGCTTGGCCCATCGCTGAAGACGAAAACGCGAGACTCGTAGGGCGCAAGGTGAAGAGGAAACGCCTGGGACGAGGCGGAGGAAGCTGCGGCGGTGTCCGGGTTCCATAGCTCGGCGGTCTTGTGGGAGGTGGTGAACGATACTGTCGTGTCGATCGGCTGATTGCCCGTGTTGGCGACGAAGTAGACGTCCGCGTCGGGCAGTTTGCGCCGAATGAAACCGAGCTGGCTGCGGGCGGTGGTGTCTTCGGCGGGGAGTTGGAAGTCGGGCTTGACGGCTGCAGTCAGGGCGGCGGCCAGGTGGGACTCGTCGGCGACTAGCGTCTGCTTGTCCGCGACGAAGAGCTTCTTTGAGAGGGAGGTCAGTTCGGGGAGCGTCTTGCCTTCCGGATCGATCGAGGGTGCATGGCCTATGGCGATCACCTTGCCGCCGGCGGCGGTAAAGGCGGCGATCTTTTTGAGCGTCGCCAGCGGGATGCGATCGGTCGGTGGAAGCACGAGGATCTGGTGGGTGCCGAGGCCGACCGAGTTGATGGCGTCGGCGTCGATGAAGTCGACGTTATAGCCGGCGGAGAGGATGGCGGTCATCAATTCGCGCGTGATGAAGCGGGACGACATGGCGCCGGTGACCGTGGTGTGGGTGGGGCGGAAGCCGGCCCAGGCGTCGTCGGTTGGCAGCAGGATGGCGACCTGGTTGGCGGGCTTGCCCTGGCGCATCAGGTAGCTCATGCGGCCGATGTAGGCCGTGACTGCGGGCATGACGGGATGCCAGGGGTTGTGGTTGTTGAAGACGCGGCGGCATAGAGCGACCAGCCGGGCTCGGGAACCTCGCCGTCCGGCGGCGGAGTAGGGCCAGCCGTGGCAGATGATCTGGTTCTCGCCCATGATGAAGTCGATGTCGGCCTCGGTCTTCATGTCGAGCGGCGTGGCGCGGAAGACGGGCGAGTGCAGCCAGGTGAAGGTCTCGCCGGAGGTGACGTCGTGGTCGAAGACGTGGTTGGCGGAGGTGGCCCAGCGCAGGGTGGAAAAGGCGCGCCACTGCGGGCCTTCGCCTTCGGCGAGCTGAGGAATGTTCTGGCTGGAGAAGCTGACGGCGGGCTCGCCGTAGGTCTGCGAGCGAAACTTGGTGTGATGAGCAGTGGCCCAGTCGGTGATTTGCTTCAGGTAGTTTTCGTTGATGAGTTCGGTGAGGGTTTTGCCGTAGTCGTGGCGAACGTTGTCGGCTTCGGGTGTTCCTCCGGCGACGAGTTCGGGAAGGTGAGGGATGAGGTCGTAGCCGCGGCGCTTCTTGAACTCTTCGGGGAGCTTCGGGGTCCAGTCGGAGCCGTAGGCTTCGAGCGAGTCGGAGAAGATGGCGTAGGGAGGGGTTGCGCCGAAGGCTTTGACCAGCGGTTCGCCAACTTTTTCGAGGTGCTTGGCGACGGCATCGTGGGAGAACGGATCGAGGACGTAGCCATCGGCGTCGACGGCGGCGCGTTTGACCTGCTGCCGGGTGTGGCTGGCGATGAAGAAGACGGCTACTCGTGGCTTGTCGGCGGTGCGAAGGTCGCGGTCGTCTCCGCAACGGTGATGCCAGCAGAGGACTGAACGCGCTGCGAAACGTTGGCGGGTTTCGCGCTGGCCGGGTCGAAGGTAGGCGGACGCGGGCCGATACGCCGCTTGGTCGCCTGATCCGGCGGAGCAGTGGGGGCAGGATCGGCGATCACCGCCGAGATGATGGTGTCGCCTTCGGTCGAGTGTTGGGCGACCGTTCAGGATGGTTGGAAGCTGAACGCTGCCAGCGTTGGCCGGGACGGGAACTTCGAACGTGTGAAGCGCACCGACGGCTTCGGCTAGAGTGATGTGCGGGCCGCCATAGGGCCAGCCGGAGCAGAGGGTGACGTCGATGCGGAGGCCGAGCTTGCGGCCTTCGGACTGGGCGTAGTTGACGTCGTCGAGCATCTCGGGCGAGAGGAAGGGCAGGTTCTTGAGGCCCTTGGCGGGGTCGTCGAGGACTTCGGGGTACACGAAGGCGAGTTCGGCTCCCTGGATTCCGTCGGCCTTCATCTGCTGCAGTTCGCGCGAGGATCTCCGGCTTGACCACGGCGGGGCCAAACCACCACCAGCGGACCATGGGCCGGGCTTCGTTGGGCGGGTTCGCGAAGTTCTTGCGAAGCGTGTCGACGGTGGGCGCCTGCGCCTTCGCTGCAAGGGGAAGAACGAGAGCAAATGCGAGAGCGGTAACGATGCTGAAGGTTCCTGGGCGGGGGTGTGACTGCTGCTTCATGGTTTCTCCGAGCGGATGCTGCTAGTCGTGGCGTTGTTTCTCAAACGAAATTATTCCAGACGGTATGACTGGAGTACGACTGATGGGAGTTCTGAGTTTCGGCGGTGCCCATTATTCCTGATTGCTGGTGGTTTTGTCGCTTGCCGGGCCGCCGAGGATCGGGGTGGTCGGGCCGTCGACGGACTCGTGGGCCTGCGGCAGAGAGCGAATACACACACTGTCCACCGAAGCAACGTTAGTTCATTGGGGAGAATGTTTCAAGGCGGGAATTGAGGTCAGGCGCTGTTCAGGAGGCCGGGGTTGGTTATTGCGGACATTGCCGACGTCGGGGTGGGCTTCGGCGGCGGCCATCTGCTCAGCGGGATAGGGGCGGAGGAGTGCCTGGAGTTCAAGCTGCGGGGTTGGTGGGGCAGCCTTGTCGGCTGGCGGATGGGATAGCCAGAGGTCGTAGTCCCGCGGGCGCAGAATTACGGGCATGCGGTCGTGGATTGTAGCGGTAAGTTCGTTCGGGGTGGTGGTGATGATGGTGTAGCTCTCAAGGTAGCCGCCTGCGGGGTCCTTCCAGCGATCCCAGAGGCCGGCGAATGCGAAGGGCGCGCCGTTGGCCATGGTGAAGGCGTAGGGCCGCTTCTCGGCGGTGTCCTTCTTCTTCCCGGATTTTGCGGTTGGATCGGGGCCGAAGAGGGTGAGCGCGGGAATCTTCTTCCACTCGTAGAAACCGTCGGCGGGGACCAGGCAGCGGCGGCGTTCGAAGGGGCCGCGAAATGTCGCATTGGTGGAGATGGTTTCGGCGCGAGCATTGATGGTTGAGAAGGAAAAGCTCTTGAGGTCCTTGGCGAAGTAGGGGACAAGTCCCCAGCGCATCAGGGCGAGTTCGCGCTCGCCTGACTCGCGCTCGGCGCGAATTACGGGCTGGAACGAAGTTGGCGCGACGTTGTAGTCCCATGGTGGGAGGACGAGGTCGGCGAGTCCTTTGGCAACATAGAAGGCTTCAGCGATACGCTGCTTGTCGGAGCGGCGAAGATATCGGCCACACATGGGAATAAGGTACTAGGTTCGAGGTTCAAGGTTCGAGGGGCGCTCGACTCGCGTATGCTGTTGCGAGGAATTTGCGAGGGGTGAGCGATGCGGGTTGGATTGATGACGCGGGAGTATCCGCCGCAGGTGTATGGCGGCGCGGGCGTGCATGTGGAGTACCTGAGCCGGGAACTGGCGAAGCTGATCGAGGTCGAAGTGCATTGCTGGGGCAACCAGCGGTCGGATGCGGGCAATCTGCACGTCATCGGCGATGAGCCGCCTCCGGAGGTCACTGCTGGGACGTGATGCCAAGTTCAAGACTGCGGTGGACGCGCTGGCGCTGAACCTGTCGCAGATGAAGGAACTGGGCCGCATCGATATCGTGCATACGCACACCTGGTATGTGTCGATGGCGGGGTTCCTGGCGAAGAAGCTGTACAGCATTCCGTTTGTGCTGACGACGCACAGCCTGGAACCGCTGCGCGCGTGGAAGGCGGAGCAACTCGGCTCCGGGCTATGCGATGAGTTCGTGGATGGAGCGGACGGCGATCCTCGACGCGGATGCGATCATCGCTGTGTCGAATGGCACCAAGGCCGACATTCTGCGCGCGTATCCGGAGGTGGATGCGGCGAAGGTGCATGTCATCTACAACGGCATCGACCTGGCTGAATATCAGAAGACCGCCGCGACCGACGCGCTGGTGAAATATGGTGTCGACGTAAGCAAGCCTTACATTCTGTTCGTGGGACGCATCACGCGGCAGAAGGGCGTGACGCATCTGGTGGATGCGGTGAAGTATCTGCCAAAGGGGATGCAGGTGGTGTTGTGCGCGGGCGCTCCGGACACTCCGGAGATTGCTGCCGAGATGCGCGCGGGCGTGGAGACGGCGCGTGCTGCGGGCGGCAACATCGTGTGGATCGAAAAGATGGTGACCAAGCCGGAGGCGATCCAGCTCTATTCGAATTGCCAGGTGTTCTGCTGCCCGTCGGTTTATGAGCCGTTCGGCATCATCAACCTGGAGGCGATGGCGTGCGGCGCTCCGGTGGTGGCGAGTGCGACGGGAGGGATTCTGGAGGTCGTGGTAGATGGCGAGACGGGTCACCTGGTGCCCTTCGAGCCGGACCCCGTTACCGGCTTTCCCGTCGATGGCGACAAGTTTTCGCGCGATCTGGCGAAGAGGATTGCGGAGTTGATGGCGGACCCGGCGTTGTGCGAGGAATTTGGCAGAGCTGGACGGAAGCGCGTAGAAGAGACGTTTGCGTGGGAGGCCATCGCCGCGCAAACAGTGGAACTCTATCGGACCCTGATGAAGAAGTAGCGGCTGAGTGTCGC
This sequence comes from uncultured Acidobacteriaceae bacterium, assembly GCA_963822225.1. Classification (GTDB taxonomy): domain Bacteria; phylum Acidobacteriota; class Terriglobia; order Terriglobales; family Acidobacteriaceae; genus Edaphobacter. Next base: position 295,957 of record CAWGGW010000011.1, read on the forward strand.
TACTTCAGGTTCGCCTGCGGAATCTGCGTTACGTCTTCTTTCTTTTCTGGAGGCGTGTAGGGTAGGTGGAAGTCCGCGAAGACGTCTGGGTGGGCGGGATCGAAGTCGGGCACTGAGGGGTCGAGGAACTTTGCGATGGGCAGCTTGTTCTCGCGGATGCCGTGGACGATGCAGCGCGCGAGTTCATACGCGCCGAAGTTGTTGAAGTGGGTGGTGTCGGCGATGTCGCGTTCTACGCCGGGATAGCTGCCGGCTTTGAAGTTCATGAAGGCGTGTTTCGCGCCGTCCGGGCCCATTGCTTCGAACATGACCTTCGACATGGCGTTGAGGTCGATCAGCGCGGTGTTGGTGTCTATGGCGATCTGGCGTGAGGCTTGCGGGTATCCGCCGAGTGTGTCGATGATGTGCCCATCGGGGTCGAAGCTGTCGCGGTTCTGTGCGGTAACGATGATCGGTGTGGCTCCCTTGGCGCGAACCTGGGTTACGAAGTCGGTCATGATCTGGGTGTAGCTGGGCAGTCCGTTGGGAATCTTCTGGTCGTTATGCGCGAATTGCACGAAGAAGTAATCGCCCGGCTTGATCAGCGACATGATTTGCGCGAAGCGTTGTTCTCCGAGGAATGATGCTGCGGACTCGCCGGATTCGGCATCGTTTGCGATGACTACGCCGGGAAGAAAGAAGCGGGGAAGCTGCTGGCCCCAGGAGGCCCACGGCTCGACGTCCTGGTCGACCATGGTGGAGTCGCCGGCGAGATACAGGGTTGGCTCCGCCTTGTCGCCTACCAGCGGTTCAATCGTGATGGCGTGGAAGGCCGGGTTGACGCCGTTGAACTCAAGTGTCAGCTTCGGGTCCCAATCCAGGTTGCCGATCTCGCGCTGCTTCAGGCGAACGCGGCCCTGGGTTCCGTCGGGCTTGGTGAACTCCGGGATGCGTACGTTGACGTCGAACTGGCGCGTGACCGTCTTACCTGCTGCAACCGGAATTCTTTCCAACATCAGGCGCCGGGCTTCGGCACGCACCGTGATGGTTGAGGATTCCTTTCCGCCCAGCACAACACTGATGCGGTAATTTCCTGGCGGCACCGGGAAGGACAGGAAAAATGGCTGATCGCTGCCGCCGGCGGAGCAGATTCCATTGGCGACCGCGGGCGCGGTTTTCAGGTCCCAACCGGCGGATTTATCAGAGACGAACGTTGTTGCGAGAAGCCCCTCGGCGTTCTTCTTCGCTGCGCCGCAGTTGTAGGTCACCGGGCCGGATAACGCTGGAGGAACGACAGTGGGGACGATGGGCGCGGTTGCCATCACCGGCCGAGCGGCGCGCGGCGGTTGAGCGGGCGTGGCGTCGGTGGCCGGAGTTTGCGCGGCAGCGTTGAGGGTGAAGGCGACAGCGAAGGCAGCGGTAAGAACACGCATGGATGATCCTTTGAATTAATAAGAGGAACTATTTCGAGCGGGGAATCCTGGCACTGCGAGAGAGACGTGGTCGAGTCGTCCAGAGTTGCAGGTCAGCGCTGATTTGCACTGCTTGACCAGGTCGGAGAAGGCAAAGGCGCCGCGGCATCGGGCCACACATATTTGGGTGCGGAGCCGTTTGCTGTGGACTTTGTTGCCGTGACCAGCGTGTAGTCCAAGAGCGCGCCGGTCTTTGTATCGATCTTCGCAAGCGTGTAGGTTGGCGGGTTGCCGTGATCGGGAGAGATGGCTTGCACCAGTTTCAGCGTGACGGGATGGGCGGCGTCCCTGGACGGAATCTCGCTTAGGCCGTCAAGGTGGGTGTGGGCGAAGATTGCGACAGGAATGACTCCGTCTTGCGACTGGAGCACGTCCATAAAGTCGTACTTGAGAAACAGTACTGGTTTGCGGGCCTTCAAACTACTGTAGGCATCAAGGCCTGGAGGAATATGACCCATGATCCAAACGTTCTCTCCCGGATTCAGCCGGTCCAACTGAGCTTTCAACCAGGCCAATTCGGTTGCGGCCGTTTCAGGGTCAGGTTTTCCGGCGCAAGTCTCGTGTCCGCCAGACAGGAACACGTCGTCGAAGACTACGATTCGCGTGTTGGGGGCGGCCGCGAGAGGAGCGCTGTAGTAGCCGCCCGCTTCAAAGTCTGCGCGAATGGTAGCCAGTTCGGGGCGCGAGAGGTTCGCCGGCAGGGCTTTTACGACAATCTCCGCCATATCGCGAAGGAATGCGCTGTGTGGGTCGAGAGAGTAATCGCCGCAGTCAGAGTCATTGTTGCCCAGCGCGTAGTAGATGGGCGTATTCGCCGAAGGTCTCGTGTAACTGGCCCGTGATGTACTCGATGGTCTTCTGCACGAAGCCTCGATACTTCAGCCGCTGCTCTGGACTTAGCGCAAGGTACTGGGCCGATTCACTCGGTTTCGGCTCCTCTTTCAGAACGAAGGCTGTAAAGCAGCGGATGAACTGATGGGAGATCAAATCCCCGCTTACCGTGACAAAACTTACCGAAGCGGCGTGAGACTGAATCGCGGCGACGCTGGAAGCGAACAATGCGGGGGGAGTATCGGGCAGGCTCAGGCAAGCCTGCTGGGCCGCCTGTAGCGCGGGAGATGGGGCGGTGCTGTCGGGTGGCAATTCGCCGGCAAGCTTCGCCACCAGCGATGGGTCCTGAAACGGATTCAAGTGGATGTCCGAGAGAAACATTGCTGTAACCGTGGTCGACGGCTCAGCCGCAGGGGACTGCGCGAGCAATGGAGCAACTGCGAGAAAGACCCAAGCAGTGCCGCAGATTCTTATGTGCAAGATCTTCAGTGACATCATTCGGGCCATGTCCCCCTGGTTTTCTTTCCTGCTAACGTCGATTACAGCTGAGCTTCGTAGTTGCCGATCTGCGCGAGGGTGAAGGCGTGCATGTCTGCGCCGGATTGCCACGCGCGATACCACTGAACGAGCCATTGCAGCGCAGTCTCGAGATTCAGGCGCGGAGTCCACCCCAGATCGGTACGTGCGCGGCTGGCATCGAGCTTCAAATAGCCAGCCTCGTGCACTCCGGGATCCGGATCGAGCACCCACTTCGCGCCGTTTCCCCAGAAGCCGGTCATCTTCTCGGCTATCCAGGCTACCTCGCGTGCGTCATCGTCGTGTGGGCCGAAGTTATAAGCAGTGGCAAACTTCGGATCGTGCGTAAGCAGTTGTTCAGCGAGGCGAATGTAGCCGTGTAGTGGCTCCATCACATGTTGCCATGGTCGAATGGCGTGTGGCCGCCGGATGCGAACCGCCTCTCCTGCGAGGAAGCCGCGTACCAGGTCGGGGATCAGGCGATCGGTCGCCCAATCGCCGCCGCCAATCACATTGCCGGCGCGAGCGGTCGCCACCGCGACTCCGTGTTCGGCAAGCTTCGAAACGGGGAAGTAGGACTGGCGATATGCCGCAGAGACAATCTCTGCGCAGGCCTTGGAACTTGAATAGGGATCGTAGCCGCCGAGCGGATCGGTCTCGCGATATCCCCATACCCATTCCTTGTTCTCGTAGCACTTATCGGTCGTAACAGAGACGACAGCGCGCACAGACGGCGTGCGGCGGATCGAGTCAAGCACGCGAGCGGTGCCGATCACGTTGGTCTCATAGGTGCCGATGGGATCGTCATACGACAGCCTGACCAGCGGCTGTGCGGCCATGTGGAAGACGACCTCCGGTTTGAACGATTGCATGGCTTTTTCCAGCGAGGCCGCGTCGCGAATATCGCCGCGAATATCCTCGACCATGCGGTCCACGCCGGCTACTGTGAACAGATTGGGCTGCGTTGCGGGATCCAGCGCGTACCCGCGTACATTGGCTCCTGATTTAGCGAGCCACAAAGCCAGCCACCCGCCCTTAAAGCCGGTATGACCAGTAAGAAAGACTTTCCTGCCCTGCCACGAAAAGGTATTGGCACTCATGGAATCAGAATAACTGGTTAACGCAGATTTACACCTGACGCACCCTGAAACGAAAGAGGATAGTGAAGGGCACTTACAATCGAAACACAATGGAGGGCGCGAGATGCTGATTCGGGTCTTGATTGGGTTGAGTCTGCTATGGAGTCCTGCTGCATTTGCGCAAGGTCCGGCAGCGCGCCCTAAGTTTGACGCCTTTGAAGTCGCTACCATCAAGCCGGTCGGAGCGGATGCGAAGGCGGGGCGCTTCTTCAAAATGGACGGCACACATCGCTGGGTGGCGACCAATTTCACGCTGAAAAACCTGATCGCGTTGGCATACGATCTGAATCCGCGGACAATCTCCGGGGGGCCGGGGTGGATGGATGCGCAGCCTTTCGTCATCGAGGCGATTACGCCGGGAGATGTTAAGCCGACCAGGCTGGAACAGATGCAGATGCTGCGGGCGTTGCTGGTGGACAGGTTTGGCCTGAAGTTCCATCGCGAGCAGAAGGAGTTTTCCATCTATGCGCTGACCGTGGCGAAAGGCGGCCCTAAATTGAAGGCCGCGGCAAATCCGGACGATGCGCCGCAGTTGATTGGCGTGGTGTATCCGGGAAAGATCGAGATTCCGGCCAAGAGCGTTTCGATGGACGATTTTGTGGCCATGCTGCAGCGCGCGACGCTGGACCGGCCGACCTTGAACCGCACCGGGCTGACTGGGAAATACGACTTTGACCTGGTGTGGGCGCAGGACGAATCGCAGTACGGAGGCCAGGTGGCGAAGGCACCGGACGACGCGCCCGATCCTCCATTGTTTACAGCGCTCCAGGAACAACTGGGGTTGAAGTTGGAGGCGACGCGCGGAATGGTGGCGGCACTGGTTGTCGATCAGGCGGCGAAACCCACGGTGGATTGACGGCACACTCCAAAGAGTGGGGCAGCGTCGGCATCCCCTCTATTGTGAATGTGATGTGACTGTGTTGGGTGTAGCCATGATGGCTCTATCGCGCATCCTACTGTGGACGTACCCGCCGCTACTCTGAAACAATGAAGGCCGCAGCCGGTACCTTTCTCAACCTTCAGAGTCGGCAATTACAGGGCAGCACATAGGAGCAACTCATATGGGAACTGTGAAGATTGGTAACAAGCTTGTTGGTGCGGGACAACCCTGCTACATCATTGCGGAAATTGGCATCAACCACAACGGCAATGTAGATCTGGCCAAGCGGCTCATCAGTGTTGCCGTTGCTGCCGGCTGCGACGCGGTCAAGTTTCAGAAGCGCACGGTTGAGGTGGTTTACACCGAGAAAGAACTGGCCACGCCACGCGAAAATCCATTCGGAACTACGAATGGCGACCTCAAGCGCGGCCTCGAATTTGGAGACGAGGACTACGCCCACATCAACGACTTCTGCAAGTCGCTCAAGATCGACTGGTTCGTCTCTCCCTGGGACGAAGCTTCCGTTGACATGATCGAGATGTTCAAGCCGCCAGTGTATAAGATCGCCTCGGCCTCGCTCACCGACGATAATCTGCTCAAGCACATTCGCAAGACCGGCAAGCCGATCATCGCTTCCACCGGTATGAGCACCTACGCCGAAATCGACCACGCCGTCGACGTGCTGGGCAAGGAAAACCTCATCCTGATGCACACCACCAGCACCTACCCGGCGAAGTACGAGCAACTCAATCTGCGTGCAATCCCCAACATGATCGAGCGCTACGGCGTTCCCGTGGGCTACTCCGGCCACGAGACCGGCATCCCGACATCGGTCGCCGCATTCGTCCTCGGCGCCTGCTGCGTCGAGCGCCACATCACCATGGACCGCGCGATGTGGGGTTCCGACCAGGCCGCTTCGCTGGAGCCGAACGGCATCTCGCCGCCTGGTGCGCGATATCCGTCTCTGCGAGCAGTCGATGGGCGACGGCATCAAGCGCGTCTACGAGGAAGAGATTCCCGTGATGAAGAAGCTGCGCCGTGTCGGGGCGGCTGTCTAGCATTCTGCTGTGCCGCAGATTCCGGGCGCCTCACGTTTGCGACTTAACGGCGTCGCAGCGTGGGGCGTACGTGTTCCTGCAGCCGACTACCCTGAAAGGGACAATGTTCGATCCTCAAAAATTGATCTCTCTGCAGGCCATCGCCTTCGATGTCGACGGGGTTCTCACAGACGGCACTCTTACGTGGTCAGGGGCCGGCGAAGAATCGAAGAACTTTTCATTTGCCGACATCATGGGTATCTCTCTTCTCCGTCGTCTTGGCATCAGAGATGGCGCTGATCTCCGGCGAACCGTCGGTGTTGGTCGACCGTTATGCCGAGAAAATGCACATCAAATTTGTTGCAAAAGGCACACGCGACAAAGCGACTGCATTGCGCGACTTCACCACGCAAGCCGGGGTCTCGCTGGAGAACACATGCTTCTTTGGCGATGATGTTAACGATCTTTCGGCGATGGAGATTGCCGGACTCTGCGCCTGTCCTGAAAACGCTGCCGTTGAAGTGCTGGCGCACGTCGCGCAACACGGCTTTGTCTCCGCGCTGTCAGGCGGGAATGGAGCAGTCCGCACCTTCGCCGACGCCGTCCTCGCTGCCCGCAATCTGCGCGGCGCCGATGTCTTCCACCTCCGCCCACCTGAGTAGGCCGGCCGAACCAACCGCTATCATAGGAACTGATGAAACTCTCCGATTACGTTCTGAAGTTTGTCGCTGATCTGGGCATCACAAATGTTTTCCTCGTCACTGGCGGCGGCGCCATGCACCTCAACCAGTCACTCGGCGCAGAGAAGCGCATCAACCCCATCTGCAACTCGCACGAGCAGGCTTCGGCGATCTGCGCGGAAGGCTACGCGAAAGCCACGAACGGTCTCGGTGTCTGCATGGTAACCACCGGCCCCGGGGGCACGAACGCCGTCACCGGCGTCGCCGGCGCATGGCTAGACTCCACGCCGGTTCTTTATATCTCCGGGCAGGTCAAGCGCCCCGACCGCATGTTCGATGCTACCGGAAAGCCGCTCGGCATGCGCCAGCTTGGAGTTCAGGAAGTCGACATCTGCTCCATCGTGCGGCCGATCACCAAGTATGCAGAGACGGTGCTCGAGCCGATGGATATTCGCTACCACCTCGAAAAGGCTGTTTACCTCGCAATGAACGGCCGCCCCGGCCCGGTCTGGATCGACATCCCGCTGGACGTTCAGGCCTCTCCGATCGACGAGACGAAGTTGCGAGGATTCGACCCAGCGGAGTTCGCCAACGATCCTGCCATCACCGGTACCTCTAACGTGCCGGAGGAGGTTGCCCGCGTGATCGAAGCCTTGAACGCGTGCGAGCGCCCCTTGCTGTTTGCCGGCAATGGCATCCGACTGGCGCACGCCGAGAAAGAATTCGAGGAACTTCGCAAGTATCTCGGCGTCCCCACTGTAGCCACCTGGTGCGCCGCCGATCTCGTTCCTTCGGACGATCCCACCTATGTCGGCCGACCCGGTTCGGTCGCCGCCCGCGGCGCCAACTTCGCGCTGCAGAATTGTGACTTCCTGCTCGCAATCGGTGTGCGTCTTGACTTCGCCATTACAGGCTACGCTCCGCATAATCTGGCTCGCGAAGCGCACAAAGTAGCCGTCGACATTGACGCCGCCGAACTTGGCAAGCTCCATCCCTACCTACAGCAGCCAATCTGCGCCGATGCCAAACTTTTCCTCACCGAACTGCTCAAACACAAAGACAAGTTCAAGCCGCGCAACATCGACAAGTGGCGCGAGCGCTGCTCCGACTGGAAGACACGCTACCCCGTTGTCACCGATGAGCACCGCAGGGCGGAAGGCCTAGTCTCTATCTTCAATCTTGCCGAAGTTCTTGGCGAAGAGGTTAGCCCCAACGACCGCCTGGTCGTCGGCAACTCCGGCTCCGGCATCGAGATCTACCTTCTCGCTTGCCCTACGCTCCATTCGCAGCGTCTGTATCATACGGCCGGCCTCGGCGCGATGGGTTACGCCATCCCCATGGCCATCGCTGTTGCCATCGCCAATCCGGGCAGGGAGGTGATCGCCGTCGATGGAGACGGCGGCTTCCAGTTCAACATCCAGGAACTGGAAACGATCCACCGCCTGCAACTCCCGATCAAATTCTTCGTCCTCAACAACGATGGATACAGCTCCATCCGAGCGTCGCAGAAAGCGTACTTCGGTAGCGCCAATATCGGCGCCGACAAGGACACCGGCATCACCATTCCGGACCTCTCCAAAATCGGCGCCAGCTACGGCCTCGGCACCTATGTCATCCATGACCAGACGCAACCTCCGCGAAGAAGTCCGCAAGGTTCTGGACATGAAGGGTCCGGTCCTGTGCGATGTCGTCGTGCTCCCCGACGAGGTGCGCGCGCCGCGCCTGCAGAGCTACCAGAAGCCCGACGGCTCCTTCGTCTCCAAGCCGCTCGAGGACCTGTTCCCGTTCCTCCCTCGCGAAGAGTTCCTCGCCAACATGATCGTCAAGCCACTGCCCGAATAGCGTCGCTGGAGTTCTATGCCTCACACCTACGGCATCATGCAAGGACGGCTCTCGCCGCCAGAAGACGGCCGCTTCCAGTCCTTCCCGCGCAAGGGGTGGCGCGAAGAGTTCGCCCGCGCCCGCGAAGCTGGACTCGACTACATCGAATGGATTCACGATGAGTACGGCCGCACCGCAAACCCCATCTTCTCCGAGCAGGTCTGGCAGAGTTCGACGCACTCAAGCGCGAACACAACATCGTCACGTCAGCACTTTGCGGCGACTGGTTCATGGATTTCCCGCTCATTCGCTGCACCCCGGAAGAACGCGCCGCACGCGAGCAGCATCTCCACGATCTGATCCCGATCGCGGCCCGCATCGGAGCCAATCGCATCGTTCTGCCCTTCGTCGACCAATCCAAAATGACGACGGAAGATGAGAAGCGAGCGGTCATCGAAGTCCTCGAACGCGCCCTCCCCGTCGCGCAGCACCACAATGTAGAGCTTCACCTCGAAGCCGACTTCAGCCCCGTTGACTTTGCCGCCTTCCTCGCGCGCATCGAACATCCCAGCCTAAAGGTCAACTGGGACTCAGGAAACAGTTCGGGCCTCGGTTACGTGGCGACCGAAGAGTTCGCCGCCTACGGCGATCGCATCGGCTCTGTCCACATCAAGGACCGCTACAAGAAGCCCGAAGGCGGCGTCGAAACCCGCCCACTCGGCAACGGCTCCGCCGATTTCGAAGATGTATTCAGAGCCATCCGCAGCATCGACTATCAGGGCGGTGTCACCCTGCAGGTTGCACGCGGCGCGGACCACGACGAAGTCAACTTCATCAAGAGCCAACTCGCCTTCGTGAAACGATACTGGTAGGAGCACGCATGCCCATCACCGCCGACGAACTGAAGCTCAACACCCTCTTCTCACTTGAAGGCAAGACTGCCGTCCTGACCGGCGCGTCGGGGTTCCTCGGACGCACCTTTGCGCTGGCGCTCCTGGCGAACGGTGCCCGCGTGGTCGCCCTTGGCCGTAGCGACCGTCTTCAACAGGAGGCTGCAGGTTGGGCGAACCAGTTTGGCGCGGACAAGATCGCGGTTCACCAGATCGACATGTATGACGTCGCCGCGCTTAACCAGCTTTGCGACTCGATCGCAGCCGAAGAGAAGTCCATCGACATCCTTGTCAACAACGCGCACGAACTTGGCTCTTCCACAGGCTTCAACGTGCCTGAGGGATCGCTGGAGAACTCCACCTTCGACCAATGGCAGCGCAACCTTCAGGGAGGCGTCTACTGGGCGGTCCAAACGACCCAGCGCCTCGGCATCAGGATGAAGGAGCAACACCGTGGCTCGATCATCAACATCGCGACCATGTACGCCTCGGTCGCGCCCCGTCCTCAACTTTACGAAGGCACGACATCGCTGAACCCTCCCGGCTACTCCGCCTCCAAAGCTGCCCTCGCCGCCTTCACGCGCTACACCGCCAGCTTCTGGGGACGCGAAGGCGTCCGCGCCAACTGCATCTCGCCGGGCCCGTTCTCCAACACCGAAGACATCGCCACCGGCCAGAACGCCGTCCAGGAAGACTCTCCCTTCGTCCAGCGCCTCAAGGGCTACACTGTCCTCAACCGCATCGGCCGCCCCATCGAGCTTTGCGGCGCGCTGCTCTTCCTCGCATCCGACGCCAGCTCCTACGTTACCGGTCAGAACTTCAACATCGATGGCGGATGGACGGCGGTCTAACCCGGAGTTTCGATTCGCATGAATCTTGGTCTCGACAATCAAGTGGTCTTCGTAGCCGGCTCCTCCAGAGGCATCGGCAAAGCCATCGCTGCAGCGCTCGTCGACGAAGGCGCAAGCGTCGTCCTCACCGGCCGCGACGAAGGCTCCCTTCAGGCCACCCAGGCCGAGTTCTCGAGCGAATCTACCCGTGACCGCGTCCTCGCCATTCCCGGAGACTTCGCCGACGCGGCTACCATCGCCAAGGCCTTCACACGCACACATCGAGCACTTCGGCCGCATCGACCACCTCGTCGCCAACCTCGGCACTGGCAGTGGCAAGCCCGGCTGGGACCAGCCCGAAGAAGAGTGGCACCGCCTCTTCGAACTCAACTTTTTTGCCTCCACGCGCCTCACCCAGGCCGTCCTGCCGCATCTCCTCGCCAACCCCAACGGCGGGTCGATCCTCTATATCTCGTCCATCGTCGCCATCGAAGCTACGCCCGCGCCGCTGCCGTACTCCGCCGCCAAGGCCGCGCTGGTGAACTACTCGAAGAACCTCGCCCGCCAACTCGGCCCGAAGAATGTTCGCGTCAACACCATCGCTCCCGGCAACATCTACTTTCCCGGGGGAAGTTGGGAGCGCCATCTCAATAACCGTCGCGAGGCCGTCGAGTCCATGCTGCAGGCAGAAGTCCCGCAGCAGCGCTTCGGCACGCCCGAAGAGATCGCGTCGCTCGCTGCCTACCTATGTTCGCCGCAAGCCGCCTTCGCCACCGGCGGCTGCTACGTTATGGACGGCGGCCAGACCCGCAGCTTGTAAACTGGGATGAGCATGGAACCCACCAAAAAGCGCGTCAGCGAACTCTTCGACCTCACCGGCCGGGTGGCCATCGTTACCGGCGGCGCCGGACTCCTCGGCTATCATCACGGAGCCATCCTCGCCGACGCCGGAGCCAACGTAGTCCTGCTCGACCTCGCCGCCGCCAATCCAGCCCTCCGCGCCGATCAGCTTCAGATCGCCCACGGCCCCGAATGCCTTGGCCTCGCCGTCGACATCACCAGCGAGCATTCGATTCTCGAAGCTCGCGACGCCATCCTCGCAAAGTTCGGCCGCATCGACATCCTTATCAACAACGCCGCTAACAACCCCAAGGTCGAAGCCGATCCACATGGCGAGCCCAAGCAGTGGTCGCGCCTGGAGAACTTCCCGCTCGCCGTCTGGAACGCGGACATTGCCGTCGGCCTCACCGGTGCGTTCCTGTGCTCGCGCATCTTCGGCCAGGAGATGGTCAAGCGCAACGCCGGGGTAATCCTCAACATCGCATCCGACCTCGGCGTCATCGCGCCGGACCAGCGCCTTTACCGCAAGGAAGGCCTTCCCGAAGATCAGCAGCCGGTGAAGCCGGTGACGTATTCCGTGGTCAAGACCGCGCTGATCGGCCTGACGCGCTATTTGTCTACCTACTGGACCGCGCACAACATCCGCGTCAACGCCATCTCGCCCGGCGGCGTCTTCGCCAACCAGCCCGAAGAGTTTACCTCGAAGCTGCACCAGCTCATCCCAATGGGCCGCATGGCGCATAAAGATGAGTACCAGGGCGCGATCCTCTTTCTTTGCTCCGACGCCAGCTCATACATGACTGGCCAGAACCTGATCGTTGATGGCGGCCGCAGCGTCCTTTAGCTGGCAATCTTGCAACGCCGCATTCACCTAACTCGGATAGAATCTTGCTACCTATGAAGCTTCCGCGAATTCGATCGGTGGTTGGACACGCGTGCACCTTTGCTTTGGTTGCGGCATCTGTGGCCATTTCGGCTCAGACGATGGCGCCGGCCAAGCCAGCGGCTACTCCCAAAGCGGCTTACTACATCGATCTCACCGCGATGAACTTGGCCGCGTTGATTCCCGATCCTCCCGCGATAGGTTCGGCGGCGAACGATGCGCAATTGGCAGAGCTCCAGGCGATCCAGGCAACGCGAACGCCTGCCCAGGTTGCAGCAGCCAAGGCGGACGAAGCCGAAGAGGACATCTTCGCCTACAAAACTGTTTTCGGTCCCGGCTTCAGTGCGGAAGCACTTCCGGTCACCGCTCAACTCGGTGCCCACGTAAAGAACGAGCAGAGCGTAGCCGGAGCTGCGTTGAAGGCTATCTTCCAGCGCCCGCGGCCTTACCAGACTGACAAGTCGCTCCATCCCGTCTGCGCCCTTACCGACGCGCCAAACTCCTATCCCAGCGGCCACGCTCTCACCGGTTATCTTGAAGGGCTGACGCTGGCGGAACTCGTCCCCGAAAAGCGCACTGAAATCCTGGCTCGCGCCGACGACTATGCTCGAAACCGATTGGTTTGCGGAGTGCACTATCCCAGCGACATCGAGGCAAGCCGGCGCGTTGCCTACGTGGTCTTCGGATATATGCTGGCGACATCGAAGTTCCAGCATGACCTGGCAGTCGCGAAAGCCGAGATGCAGGGCAAACTGAAGTCCGCGTCCAATTAGCCGCGTTCCGTTCTCGCACCGCCCGATTTGACTCGACTTAGCCGTTGCAGTACGCTCATGGCTTCTCCGGGCCAAGTCGTTTTCTATCTATGTATCTGCTTCGGCGCGGATGACATCCAAGGAGAGTTCAATGGCGGCCTTTTGTACGAAATGTGGTGCTCCTCTCTCATCGTCTACCGGATTCTGTTCGTCTTGCGGCACTTCAATTGCGCCTGCGACTGCCGCAATTCCGCCGGTTGCTCCGGTCCAGGCAGCACCTCCTGTCGCGGCCTATGGACAGCAGGCTGTTCCACCTGTGGCTGGCTATCCGATGGCACCGCCTCCACAAAGCTCGAATAGCGCGTTGAAGATCGTGCTGATCGTCGTTGCCGTCGTCGTCGGTCTGGGAATTCTGGGCGCGGGTGCGATGGGCTTCATGGCGTGGCGCGTGGCGAAGACCATGAAGGTCGATAGCAGCGGCCAGGGCGTGACGATGACTGTGCCGGGCGGCGGCACGATCTCTGCCGGCGATTCAGTTGCCTCCGATGTAGACCTTGGCGTGCCCGCTTATCCTGGTGCGTTGCGCGAAAAGGGCGGCGTCAATATGGACACAGCGTCAGCGTCGATGGTGATGGCGCATTTCGCAACCAATGATTCCATCAGCCAGGTCACGGATTTCTACAAAGGCAAGATGGGCGAGACGACGGTCGCCGTCACCAGTGGTGATGGAACCGTGTTGAACTCCGGCTCAGACGCGGACAAGGTCATGGTTACGATCGGACCCGGCAACGGAGACGACGCCGGCAAGACCACGATTGTGATCATGCATACGAAGAAAAAACAAAGCTAGCCGCGCTTCACGCCGGAACTTCTGTGGCGAGCAGTTCGAGCGCGCCGCGGGACTTCAGGTCCTCGGCAATCTGCTGACCAAGCGTGCGGGCAGCGATTCCAGTGGGCGATTCAGTCGATAGGCAGATCATGCGCTCGCCGTCGGGCGCGATCACCTGTGCGTGGACGCGCCAGCCGATCATATCGATCTCGTCGTGCAGCGGTACGCAGTGGACGCCGATGGGAATCGAGCAGCCGCCGCCAAGCGAGTCCAGTACCGTCCGTTCAACCTCGATCGCATAGCGCGTTTCGGAGTGGTCGAGCGCCGCCACCGCGCTGCGAACGTAGTCGTCATGATCCGGTTCGGCGAAGACGGCATAGCTGGCCGCGCGGGTTTCCAGCGCAAGCGCGCCCTGGCCTGGAGCAGGGCAGAGTTCGTCGACGGCGAAACGTTGGTGGACAGATTCTGCGAGCTTCAGGCGGTCGAGCCCGGCCGAGGCGAGGACGAGCGCGTCGCATTGGCCTTCGGCAAGCTTGCGCAGGCGCGTGTCGACATTGCCGCGCAGCTCGACGAAGGTGACGTCGGGCCGCAACGCGAGAAGCTGGGCACGGCGGCGCGGGCTCGTAGTGCCGATGCGTCCGCCCATGGGCAGCGTGTGCAACGCCCAATATTGATCGCAGACCCAGGCGTCGCGAGCGTCGGCGCGCGGCGGGATGGCAGCCAGCGTAAAGCGGGAGTCGAGTTCGGTCGGCAGATCCTTCAGCGAGTGGACGGCTAAGTCGATACGGCCGTCGGCGAGTGCCTCCTCGATTTCCTTGATGAAGATTCCTTTGCCGCCGGGAAGCGGCGCGAGCGCAGGAAGGCTATCTGTTTCGCCGCCTTCGGGAATCTGCATGCGATCGCCCGTGGTGCGGATGATCTCGATCGCGACGGTGTGTCCGGCGGAACGAAGCGTGTCGGCGATGTGGTTCGCCTGCCAAAGTGCGAGTTGTGAGCCGCGCGAGCCGATGCGGATGGTTTCAGTCATGGTCTGCTTTCAAGGATACAGGGAGACCGGGATATCGTCCGCCCGCCCGCCGTGCCTGGTCTCTCTGACAGGATATGGGCGCGATCTTCTACAATGAATTCGCTTCGTAGTTAAGAACCGAGGATGAAGATTATGTTTAAGGGCCTAAAAGCAAACAGTGTAGTTCTGCGCATGGGGATGGTGACAATGGCGGGTGCGGTTGCAATGGGTGGGGCTGCAGCGGGGGGGCAGACAGCGGCATTTGGGCCGGACAATCCGTTCTATGCGGCGAGCACGCTGCCGTACCAGGCGCCGCCGTTCGACAAGATCAAGGACAGCGATTATCAGCCGGCATTTGACGCAGGCATGGCGGAGCAGCGGAAGGAGATTGACGCGATTGCGAACAATCCGGCTGCGCCGACGTTTGAGAACACGCTGGTGGCGCTGGAAAAGAGCGGGGAGTTGTTTACGCGTGTGTCGCAGGTGTTCGATGGCGTGAGCCAGGCGAATACGAATCCGGCGTTGGATAAGGTGGACGAGATTGAGGCTCCGAAGCGCGCCGCGCTGGACGATTCGATCTTCCTGAACGAGAAGCTGTTCAAGCGGGTTGAGACGCTGTACAAGCAGATGGACTCGCTTGGCCTCGATGCGGAGTCGAAGCGGCTGCTGGATGTGTATTACAAGCACTTTGTACACCAGGGCGCGAATCTATCCGAGGCGGACAAGACCAAGCTGAAGAAGCTGAATGAAGAGATTTCGACGCTGCAGAACACGCTTCAAACAGAAGCTGCTGGCGGGGACGAAGGAAGCTGCGTACACCACAACAGACAAGAATGCGCTGAAAGGGTTGAGCGACGCCGAGCTGAAAGCGGCTGCGGACGCGGCGAAGGATCGCAAGGTCGCCGGGTATGTGCTGCCACTGCAGAACACGACACAGCAGCCGATTCTGAGTTCGCTCGACGATCGTGCGACGCGGCAGGCAATATTTGAGAACTCGTGGAACCGGACCGAGCGTGGCGGAGCAAACGACACGCGCGAGACCATTGCGCGGCTGGCGCAGGTGCGGGCGGAGAAGGCGAAGCTGCTGGGGTATCCGAACTTCGCGGCTTGGAACCTCGAAGACCAGATGGCGAAGACTCCGGAGGCAGCGATCAAGTTTATGGACGACGCTGGTGCCGGCGGCGACCGCGAAGGCGGTGGCCGAGGGCAAGGACATCCAGGCCGTGATTGATGCACAGAAGGGCGGGTTCCAACTGCAGCCGTGGGACTGGGAGTTCTATTCCGAGCAGGTGCGCAAGGCGAAGTACGACATCGACGAAGCCCAGGTGAAGCCCTACTTCGAGATCTGGAATGTGCTGCAGAATGGCGTGTTCTACGCGGCGAACCAGCTTTACGGGATTACGTTCAAGGAGCGGAAGGACATTCCGGTGTATCAGCCGGATGTGCGCGTGTTCGAAGTGTTCGATGCGGACGGCAAGCCGCTGGCGCTGTGGTATTGCGACTACTTCAAGCGCGACAACAAGAACGGCGGCGCGTGGATGAGCAACTTTGTGGGGCAGTCGAAGCTGCTGGGCACGCTGCCGGTGATCTACAACGTGGCGAACTTCCAGAAGCCGTCGGCAGGCGAGCCGGCGCTGATCAGCTTTGACGATGTGACGACGATGTTCCACGAATTTGGCCATGGGCTGCACGGGATGTTTGCCAATGCGGAGTATCCGATGCTTGTCGGGGACCAACGTGCCGCGCGACTTTGTGGAGTTCCCGTCGCAGTTCAACGAGCATTGGGCGAGCTATCCGGCGGTGTTCGATCATTATGCGAAGCACTACAAGACAGGCGAGCCGATGCCGGCGGAGTTGGCGGCGAAGATTCGCAGGGCGACGAAGTTCAACCAGGGATATGCGCTGACGGAGATTGTGGCGGCGGCGGAACTCGACATGCAGTGGCATACGATTCCTGCCAGCGCCAAGATGGAGGACGTCGACGCGTTTGAGAAGGCGGCGCTGGAACGGAAACACCTGGCGCTGACGGCGGTTCCTCCGCGTTACCGGTCGAGCTACTTTCTGCACATCTGGGACAACGGGTATGCGGCTGGATACTACGCATACCTGTGGAGCGAGATGCTGGACGACGACGCGTACCAGTGGTTCGAGGACCATGGCGGGTTGACGCGCGCGAACGGCGACCGCTTCCGCAAGATGGTGCTGTCGCAAGGCAACACTCAAGACCTGGGCAAGATGTATGCGGCGTGGCTGGGCGCGGAGCCGAGCACCGCTCCGATGCTGAAGGATCGCGGGTTGGTGGAGGATACGGCGGTCGCGCCGAAGTAGGCTTCGCGGAAATGGATGCCCCACATCTCAAGAGTCGAGATGTGGGGCGCCCGGCTTTGCGGCTATTCGGGGATGGGAGCGGCGTCGAGGGCCTCGATGAAGAGGCCGGCCCAACGTGCAACTGGCTCGGCGTAAGCGCCGGTGACGGGATCGCGGCTGCCTTCGAGCGTCGCTAGCTGCACGGCGAAGTTGCCGACGGTAGAGCTTTCGGGCGAGCCGCGGAAGACTTCAAGCCGCGTGGCTTCCTGCGTGAGGCGGTTGAGGAACGTGTTCTGGTTCGCGCCGCCAACGATGAAGAGGCGCTTCAGGCGCTTGCCGGTGAGTAGCGCGACGCGGTCGAGCACCTTGGCGTAGCGCGCGGCGAGCGAGTGGAAGATCAGGCTCGCAAACTGCGGCGCGTTGGCGGGGGATTCGTCGAGCACATCGAGGCCGCGCTTCAGGCGCTGCGCGTTGATGCGTTGGGGCATGCGTTCCGGCAGCAGCAGGTCGGGGTCGTCCACGTCGAGGATGCCTTCGGGGCAGGGAACTTTTTCCGCTTCGGCGCAGAGTTCGGCAATGGGCCACGACTTTTCCGTCGAGCGCCCACTGGTCGGTACACTGGCGGATCAGCCACATGCCATTGACGTTCTTGTGGAAGCAGATGCGGTCGCCGACCGCGCCGAGGTTGGTGAAATTGTCGGCCTGCGCGGCGGCGTTGTTGCGGGGCTGCTCGATCAGCGTACCCACCAGCGACCAGGTGCCGGAGCTGATGTAGGCCCAGTCGTTGCCGATGGCCGGAATGCCGGCGACGGCGGATGCGGTGTCGTGGCATGCGGGCGCGATCAGCGTGCGTATCGGCGAAGGCAGGAAGCTCGGCGAGCGGGCCGGAGAGCTTGCCGACGTCGGTGCCGGGCGGTACGAGCTTGGGAGCGCTGGCCAGATCGAGGTGGAGCGCGTTGAAGATTTCGCGGCACCACTGTTTTTTGTAGAGCTCGACGAGCTGCGTGTGGGTCGCGTTGGTGTACTCGGCAATGCGCGCGCCGCCCCAGTGCGAGAGCAGATACTCGGGCAGGTTCATCCACTGCTGGGCCTCGGACTCGGGCAGTCCAGCGAGCTGGTCGGCGTAGAGCTGGTAGACGGTATTGAGCGGGAGGATCTGAATGCCGGTCAGCTCGCGCATGCGCTCCTGGCTGCACTTGCGATGCGCGGCGCGCTCGGCTTTGACGGTGCGCGGATCGCGATAGCAGAAGGGATCGGCGAGCGGCAGGCCTTCGGAGTCCACGCGGACATAGTCGACGGCCCAGCCATCGACCGCGAGCGAGCGGATGCCCTCGGTGGCGATGTGCGGCGCACTTGCGCAAGACCTTCTTCCAGGCCATTGACGATGCAGTTGCAGGTCCCAGCGCAGGCCGCCGTCGATCTCGCGGGGGTTGTTGGGGAAGCGATGAACGAGCTCGATGGCAGGCTTGCCGTTCTTCCAGCGAAGCAAGGAGACGCGGCAGCTCTCCGCGCCCAGATCGACTGCGACTGAGGCTCTCTGGTCGTTGGGTTTCAGGGGTCTGCCGAGCGAACTCTTCATTAGGTCTTCCTCGTTCTCATCGCAAGAAGGCCTCGGTCAATCCTCCGTCGACGGGAATGATGTGGCCAGTCGTGCAGGGCGTAGCGGCCCGGCGAGGAACAGGATCGCCTGGGCGCAATCTTTGGGATCGATGGGCTGGCCGGTCAGTGTTCTGCCGGGCGTAGAACCGTGCCAGTTCGTTGCGGAGTTCGTCGTCGGTGGCGTTCTCATCGAAGGCCAGGTTGTATTTGTTCAGGCTGGCGATCACGCGATCGCGCGGGAACATGGTCGAGCCCTTGACCACCGTCGCCGGGCTGATGCCGTTGACGCGAATCCTGGGCGAGTAGGTGATGGCGAGTTCGCGGACGAGATGGCTCAGCGCCGCTTTGCGAGACGTCGTAGGCCTCGGTGCCGCGCTTGGCGACGACCGCGTTCGCGGAACTGGTGAGGACGATGCTGGCGTCGATGCCCTGCGCGTCGAAGATGGGCTCTGCCTCGTCGGTGAGCATGAAGTTGGCGGTGACGTTGATCTCCAGCGTCACGCCCCACATCGCGTCGGTGATGACGCCGTCGGGCGATGCGGGGAAGATGGCCGCGGTATTGATGAGGATGTCGAGGCCGCCGAACTGGCGGATGGTCTCGTCGAGCGCGGCGCGGATGGTCTTGCGGTCGCGGATGTCGATCTTGACGCAGCCGACAGCTTCCTTGCCGGCAATCGCGCGTGCCTCGGCGCAGACGGCTTCGGCGGCCTTCACGTCGCGGTCGGCGACCATGATGTGCGCGCCGCGCTGGGCGGCGAGCAGCGCAACTTCGCGGCCGATGCCGCTGCCTCCGCCGACGATCATCATGACGCGGCGGCTCAGCTCCTTCTCCGGCGGCTGGCGGCGAATCTTGGCCTCTTCCAGCTTCCAGTACTCGATGCGGAAGGCCTCGCTCGGCAGGCAGCGCGACATAGTTCGCGTATGAGTCGTGAACGCGCTCGCGGGAGCAGCAGGGCCAGCCTGCGGAATGTCCTTGCAGTCCACGCCCGCGCCCAGCGCGCCCGCGCCCTGCATCACGCCGATGGCGTTGGTGTAGAACTCGCCGGTGATGCGGGACTCGGTCTTATTCTTGCCGAAGCTGAACATCCCGACGCCGGGAACGAGAACGACGGTGGGGCTGGCGTCGCGGATGGCTGGCGAATCGGGCAGGGCGTGGGCCTTGTAATACAGGGCATACTCGGCGCGGTAGGTCTCCAGCGCCATGTCGATAAGTTCGTCGATCCCGCCTGCGTCGTCGGCAGGATTCCAGTCGACGAACATCGGCCGGATCTTGGTGCGGATGAAGTGGTCAGGGCAACTGGTGCCGAGGTGCGCAAGCTGCTTCGCCTGCTCGGAGTTGACGAATTCCAGAACCTTCTCTGAGTCGGAAAAGCTGCCAATAACCCGCTGCTTGCGGGAGACAGCGCCGCGCAGGTGCGGCATGATCTTCAGCGCGATGGCCTGGCGCACGTCCGCGTCGCGGCTCTGCACCTTCGCCCCGCCGAAGTGCTTGTGTCCCGCGGTGGCGCCGTGCCGCGCAATGAACTGCCCAAGCTGGTCGATGATGGTGATGGTGGAAAGGTAGCTCTCGCGCTGCGTCTCGCCCCACGTAAACAGCCCGTGGCCGCCCAGCACTACGCCATCGCATCCGGGCGTCTCCTGCACGATCTTGCGCAGCATCATGCCCAACTCAAATCCTGGGCGCTGCCACGGGAGCCACGCCAGCTTGTGGCCGAATTCCTGGTTGAACTCGTCCATCTTGATCTTGCCGTTGGCCGAGGCGGCCAGCGCGATGCCCCAGTCAGGGTGCAGGTGGTCTACATGCGGGAAGGGAAGGTAGCCGTGCAGCGGCGTATCGATCGAGGGCGCAACTGGATTATTGCCGAAGGTACACTGCGAGTAGAGGTCGACCATCTCGTCCTCGTTCTCGACGCCGCGATAGACCTTTTCCAGCTCGAGTAACTCGTCCAGCCGCAGCGTGGCAAAGCCGGCCCGCTTGATGCTGCCGAGGTCGCCGCCCGAGCCTTTGACCCAGAGAATCTTGCGAACCACTCCGTCGAGCGGATCGACCTGGTCGATCTTGGAACTGGTGTTTCCGCCCCCGAAATTGGTGATCCGCAGGTCGGAGCCGAGCAGGTTGGACCGGTATCGCAGAAGCTCTGGGGGATCCAGCTTTGCCGCTAACGCGTCGTCCCACTTATCTTCGAGAAATTGGAGTTTTGCAGTCGCTGACATAACGCTGACCTCGGCTTAATGTGGAGATGCGGCCCCGACCATCATTCCACATGAAGGACAGTAGATCAATTTTTGCGAGTTACTCAGACCGTATAACTCAACGATCTTGCCCACGCGTCTTCTTTGGATGCAGGGAAGCAGCCTCGCGCCAAAACGAGTCTATTCCGCGGCAATCGCATCCTTCGCATAGTGGTTCATCAGCGGCTCGGGAATCAGCCCGCTGACCGTGTGCAGAACTTTTCCGGAGCGGCTGATATAGAGCGTTGTCGGCAGGGACACAACATGCCCGAAGGTCGCACGCAGAGAGTGCGACGTGCGCACCAGCGGATACGAAATCTTCTCGCTGGCGGCAAGGTTTATAGCGTCGGGGACGACATCCGGGTCATCCTCAATCCCGATTACGACGAGGTCCGGATTCTGAGCCTGCAGCCGCTCGAGCCATGGAATCTCGCTGCGGCAGGGTCCGCACCACGGAGCCCAGAAGTTGATCAGAACAGCTCTGTCTCTCAGTTTTTCCACCGGGAATTGCGATCCGTCCAGACTGGTCAGCGCAAGGCTGCTGAATTCGACATGGCTGGGAGCCACGTACGCCGTTGTTCGGCGGTAAAACCAGGCCGCGATCAGTAGAAACGCAATGGCAGGAATCCGCCCCAGCCACTTGTCGCGGGTCGAGACAGGACACGGGCTGGTAAGGTCGCTCATGTTGGGTTTGCGCAGCGGGTTGCACGGTCGGCAAGGCGAAAACGCCTGCTACTACGATCCTAAGGATTGCACTCAATATGCCGATGTGCAACCAGACCCGGCGAAGCTCAAGGAGCCGATCCGGAGCTCTCACGTCGATTCACCTCATCAAAATAATTTGTAAGTGGGCTTCAAACTCGACCTGCGACAAGCGTCGCCCGCACTCCGGAGCGATAGAGAAGTACGAGCAATATTTGCTGAGCCGTTCGGCCAGATCCAGCGTTTGGCGGGTAGAATTCCAGACACCATTTGACTCGAGGTGATCCTTTGAACACCAAAGCACTGAAAACCTTGGCGTGGATAGGTGTGGGGGCCGGGGCGGGAGCATTGCTGGTGAAATTTCTCCGTCGTCCCGAAGTTAAGCAGGCCCTTGGCGATTTCTTCGATGAAGCCTGCACAAGGGTTGACGACAAGGTGGGCTGGAGCAAATTGCCAACCGCCGGGGGCTTAGTCGAACTGGTAGGCATACGCAATACCTTGCGGGCGAAGAATCTGTATGACACAGGCGTGCCTCAGGTTACCGCCGAAAACCCGCTGCCCCAGCACCCGAACGTAGCGGTATGGCGAGCGCCGGACGGAACTTCGAATGACCTGAAATGCCCTTTCATGGGAAGCGCGGGGACGCGGTTTGGCCGCAATGCGCCGCTGTCGATGACCTGGCAAGATCCCATGCCTGCGGTGATGACGCCCAGTCCGCGGGTGGTAAGCCGCGAACTGATGACGCGCGAGAGTTTCACGCCGGCCACTACTCTGAATCTTCTGGCCGCAAGTTGGCTACAGTTTCAGATCAGGGACTGGTTCAGCCACGGGCAATCCGTCAAAGACGACCCGTGGATGATTCCTTTGGCCGAGCACGACACCTGGCCCGAATCGCAGATGATGGTGATGCGGACGATGCCGGATCCTACCCGCACTGCAAACGACGACGGAAAGCCGGCCACCCACGTCAACACCGAGACGCACTGGTGGGACGTGTCGCAGCTATATGGAAGCTCCGTGGCTTACCGGGATAATGCAAGGTCGGGTGTTGATGGCAAGATCAAGCTGGGCAAGGATCACCTGGTGCATCCGGATGCGCAGGCGCTGGTGCAGTTGCAGAGCGCTTCGCTGGCCGGATGGTGGGTCGGCCTGGAGATGATGTTCACGCTGTTCACGCTGGAACACAATGCGATTTGCGACGCGCTCAAAGCGGCTTATCCGGAGTGGAGCGACAATGACCTGTTTGAACATGCGAGGCTGGCGAATGCTGCCCTGATCGCCAAGATTCATACGGTTGAATGGACCACGGCAATCCTTGGGAACCCGGTATTGCAGATTGGCATGCGCGCGAACTGGTGGGGCCTGGCGGGCGAGCACATCAAAAATCTGTTCGGCAGGCTCAGCGGAAGCGAACTGCTCAGCGGCATTCCGGGGTCCGCGACGGACCACTTCGGCGTGCCTTACACGCTCACCGAGGAATTTGTGGCGGTGTATCGCATGCATCCCTTGATCCCCGACGACATCACTTTCTGGTCGGCACAGGATGGCCGTCAACTGCAACAGATAGGCTTCCAGGGAATCGCTGGGGATGCAGCGCAAGGCATTTGTGACACGATCTCGATGACCGACCTGTTTTATTCATTTGGGCTGATGCATCCGGGAGCGGTGTGTCTGCACAACTACCCGAAAGCGCTGCAACAATTCACTCGACCTGACGGCGTTCTGATTGATCTGGCTGCGCACGACATCATGCGTTGCCGCGAACTGGGCGTGCCGCGTTATACGAAGTTCCGCGAGATGCTTCATCTGCGCCCGGTGCGGACGTTTGAGGAGCTTACCGACAATCCCACATGGCGCGAGGAAATCCGTCGCGTATACGAGGGCGATATCGACCAGGTCGACATGATCGTCGGCTTGTTTGCCGAAACGCCGCCCAAGGGATTTGGCTTCAGCGATACGGCGTTCCGCATCTTCGTGCTGATGGCTTCGCGCCGATTGAACAGCGACCGCTTCTTCACCGAAGACTTCACCGAAGAGGTGTACAGCAAGGTCGGAATGGACTGGGTTCGCGACAACACGATGAGCACGGTTCTGTTGCGTCATCTTCCGGGGTTGGCTCCGAGTTTGCGGGGAGTTCAGAATGCGTTTGCGCCATGGGTTCCGGTGAACGGCGATGCGTCGCCAACCGCCAACTGATCTCCCGCACTGAAACGAAATGGGCCCCGAATAGAACGAGCATCGCCCGGAGGTTGTTTCATGTTCAATTCGACCACGCTGGAAGTCGCCATTGGTATGGCGTTCATCTACCTCCTGCTGAGCCTGTTCTGCACAGCGTTCAACGAGGCGATTGCTTCCATTCTCGGCTCTCGCGCGAAGAACCTGGAGAAAGGTATTCAGAGCCTGTTCACTGACGGGCTCATGTCGAAAGGTGGAGACGATGGCAAGGGAGGCCTTGCCCCGGCGATTACGCTGGCTGAAGCCATCTATGATCACGGTCTGGTCCAGAGCCTCTACAGGAGCACCGCAGGCGAGAAGCGGACTGGACTGCTGAGCCGCCTCGGTACAAATCTCCCCTCGTATATCCCGTCGCGTACATTCTCCAGCGCGCTTCTCGATGTGCTGTTTCCGCAGACGACCGCGACCGTTGGCGGGGATGCGAACAACCTTGCCGGGATGCTTGCCGAACTGGACAAACTGCCCGATGGCAAGGGAAAGCAAGCGATCCGCACTCTGGTGAAACAGGCCGGCGGCGACATGGCAGCAACACGGCAGGCATTCGAGGCATGGTTTAACGATGGGATGGACCGCGCCGCCGGCTGGTATAAGCGCAAAACACAGTATGTTCTCCTTGTGATCGGCCTGGTCCTCGCTGTGGGGTTGAATGTCGACTCGATCGCGATTGGGCGGACGCTCTGGATCAGCCCGGCAGTGCGCTCTTACACGGTGACTGCCGCGGAGCAGTATGCCAGGACCCAGACCAAACTCACCGCCGGAGCGGGGGATTCGTTGTCAACGCTTGAGTCACTCTCCCTGCCAATTGGCTGGAATGCGAAGAAGCTTCCCTGGATGGAAATGCAGGGAACCGACACCACCCCCACCTTCTCAAAATCCAGTTTGGTGATTGTTCTGGCTGGCTGGTTTCTAACCGCCATCGCGATGACGCTTGGCGCCCCATTCTGGTTTGATCTGCTGAATCAGATTATGGTGGTCCGCTCCACCGTCAAGCCGCAGGAGAAGAGCGATACAGAGTCGTCGAAAGATCCGCAAAAGTAAGCTATCGGGTTACACACTCGCTCTTAGGTCAAGAGGATCTCTTATATGCCGTCTATAAAGATTACCGACAATGTCAGCCTTTCGGCCGACCTCGATCTGCGAGACGGTGCTTCGTTGCTGAAGGCAGGCCTCAGTTCGCTGACAACCACTGAATCGCAGTTCTTCCAGGACATCAGCAAGCCTCTCGATCAGACGATCGTGCAGACGGTGGCGCTCGGCGGTAATTTTGCTTCACCCAATCTGCTGAGCGGCGATCTGAGTTTGACGGCCGGGGCGGGAATGAATTGCAGCCTGAGCGTCAAGAAGGCAGCAGATAAACTCCTGTTCAAGGACGACGGATTTTCTCCCGTGATTCCGATCGCTGCAAATCAGGCGTGGATCGGCGTTGAGGTTGACCTGTCGGCGTCGGGGAAGGTTTCGGCTTCGGCAAATGGTGTGGGAGTTTCATTCGAAGGCGAAGGAAAAATCACTTGCGCCACCCACACGCTCTTCTCGGGTTCGCCATTGCCGCGGCTGCTGGACGCTTGTGGCGTAGGCTTCAGCAACTTCGCGCTGGCGACGAGTGCAGCGGGAATCCGGAGCCAGCCGCCGAACACCGTGAACGTGACCGAGGTGTGCGGTTCGATCACTGCGGCAGCTTCGGTCGAGCAGCCGTTCGACTTGAATCCACTGGCATCGGCAAACCTACCGTTCAATGAGTCTGCCAGCGTCGTGCCCAGCGTTACGCTCAGCCTGTCTAGCTCACTGGAAGTGAGCGGCGACTTCCTGGTTCGCTGTTACAAGATCAGCGACGCCGTGGTTCGGATGGGAGTTTACAAGAAGCAGGGTTCGACGTTGACAGTCAGTTTGACTGCAGCGGCAGGTATCGAAGGCAAGGTTGGCGGAGACGATGTCTTGAACGCGTTGCTCAATGCCGCGCTGCCGGACGTAGATGTGGCGGCGGCGGGTATCACTGGCGATGCCGCGAAAACGCTGAATGATGTCATCGGCGACGGGTTGAACCGCAATCTGTCGGCGTGCCTGAACGAGACCTGCTCGGCGGCATATTCGCACGAGGCGGCATTGTTGTATGACGTTCAACTCAACGGTGGGGATAACGCGGCAACTGATGTGGCGCTGGGCTCCGCACTCGATGGTGACTGGACTGGATTGCAAGCTCTGCCGAACGTCCACTGCATCCGGAATATCGCAGTCGAAACAGTGGGCAAGAAGAGTTCTGTCACCGTCAATCTGCTTGGCTTTTACAGTGCGGTTTCGACCACGGACTATCTGAAGACCTGCACCGTATTGATCGATGAATCCGGCCAGATGGTCATCACAGACAAGATCGACGCCGCGCGTGTCAGCGCCTCCACCAGTCCTTACGCCGCCGATCCGGACAAGCTGAGGCAGGCTTTGATGGAAGATTTCCTCTGCACCGCAACGTATGCGGTGGCGAGCGGCAAGCTGAACCTTAACCTATCGGTAATGCAGTCCTATCACCGGTACAGCAGCAACATGTCCGCAAGTGAGATGCGTGAAAACGTCGCCCTCGGATATGCGCTAGGCCTCATCCCGAACGGCTCGCTGGACGCGACCCTGAATTCAACCCCCTCCTTTTACCACGCATTCGTCAGCGCGGTAGTGCGCTACGACACGCCCGCACTGATGGCCATCTTTTATAAGGATCCGGCATCGCAGACGCAGCGCTCCAAAACAGAGTTGGAGCAGGCGGGGCGCCAAGTGATGTGCTCGTTGTTGGATCCGTCGAATTCGACCGACGCAGTGCGGCTGAGCATTCTGCGGAACGACAGCGCCTGGAGCCAGATGGATCAGAGCGGAAACGTCGCCACATTTCACGACATCCCCGAGTTGAGCGGCCTCGGCACGGCTCAACTAGGCGCGGTCGAAACGGACTGGGTCAGTATCGTATGGTGGGCCCAGGCGCTGGCGAAGATTGCGCCGGCACTCAGCGCGACGATACGCGCGCTGAACCAGGCGCCGCCCGGAAATCCGTCGCAGGATCCCAACTTCATGAAGGCGAGAGCAACACTCGCAAACGTGCTGGGCGCGGTCACTCGCAATACCGATGCCGCGTTCGTGCATAGCTGGGGCGCGGCCGTTATGTTCGCTCTCAGTGGCAGTCACGGCTCCGCGACCATGGATCTAACCTGGAACAGCAAGAGCCTGCACTATCAGTGAGGCGCGCGGTCAAACAGGAAGCAGCGCCTGAATCGTCGCATCGTCCAGGGTTCCGGAGGGGTTGATGCCCACGGATGTCTGAAATGTTTTGATCGCGTCCTGGGTCGCTGGCCCGGGCACACCATCGATTCCATGGCAATCGAATCCGCGGAACTGCAGGTATACCTGCGCAGCGCGAACCTGCAGATCGGGTATAGCGCTGACAAGATACTTCTGGTAGAACCCGTTCAGTTGAACGTCATACCGGTTGATGATGTAGTTCGGGCCGTTATATCCACGCGCGAAGGCGGCCCAGTTATGGGTTGCAAGATAGCTGGCAAGTCCGTTGGTCTTGATAAAGCCGGCCATGGCGCTCAGTTGAGCGTCTTCCGAGTCGCACACGGCAGCAACCATCTCTTCTACACCGCTAAAGCCGGCCGCGGCATAGTTCTCTCCCATCACCTGCGCGAGACCCCACGAAGCGCTACTGAGCGCGGATTGCCGATCGAGCGCAATTGCCTCTGCAAGGCGAACATACTGATTCGCACCGGAAGGTCCATAGCCTCCCGGAGTCGTCGCGCTCACATCCGGATTTGTCGCGTCATACCTTCCCCGGTCAGGTGGGAAAAGATATGGCGCTCAAACAGGATCTGCGGACGGCGGTCGGGAAGAAATCCCGCGCCGTGGGTCTCGACAGAAAAGACTGCCGCGATCTCCGGTGTTCCAACTGACAACTCCGAGGCCGCTGCCGCCAAACCGTCATCACTCATTGCCAGACTCTTGCCAACGAATTCCATGGGTGAAGCCTCCAGAATTAAAGTTGCATGGCCCGTGAGTATCAGAAGAGGGATGGGCGAGAGGATCCGCCCAGCAGGAATGGGCTGACTGTCGCCGTGGTATGCGTGCCCTCCGACCCGCCCCATGCGAAAAGGAACGACATAACCGGAAGGCCTCCGGCATGCACTGTAAAGCCAACGCCGAAGGTGTGCTGCAGATTATCCAGGCTTACGTCATCGCGGCGCAGTCCGATCTTGCCCTCGTCAACGGTAAACAGCGCGCCGATCGGCAGTTTGCCGATGGAGTGCTCGATGCTTCCTTGAAACAGCAAAAGGTCGGGGCCGCGGAAGCGGTAGTCAGGATAGCTGGCGAGCATTGGAGTGCCGTTGATGTCGGAGCCGCCGATCGTCGGCGAAAAGTAAAACGGGAACAACACTGCCGCGGTCCGCGAACGACTCCGAAATGAATGCGCGCAACGTAATCGAACCCTCAAGCTTCTGCGTGGTCGAGACGATGGGGCAGGGACGCGCGGGAGTAGGCTTGGCCGCCGCGGCTCGCGCCACGGAGATATTGCTTCCCGAACCGGTGCAATCGTCCGGCCCGTTGTACAGCATTAGAGGCGCACGATCCGCCGTATACCGAGCAGCGAGTCTAGAAGGCAACAAGCTGTAGAGCGGTATCTCGTGAGAGTAGTCGCCGATCCAACGCCGAAAAGAGTAGCCACCGTCACTTGGCGCAACAAACTGCTGGAACTCCATCAGGTAATTCAGGCGAATGTGATCCTTGAAGAGCGCGGGCTCAATGCGCAATCCCTCAGAAGGTTCAAGGTAGCCCGTCTGACGTTGCAAGCCGGGCGCGGTGCTTTCATTAAAGAGCTGGTAGGTGGAGGGCAGCGTCGAGTCAGTGCCGCCGCGCAGTGCAGGGAAGCGGCCATTGAGTTCAACAGCGATAGCCAGCTTGGCTCGCGCCAGCGGGCCCGCAACGGGCAGGATCAGGCTGACACCGGTGATGGTCTCGGTAAAGCCGTAGGTAGTGTGGGTGAGTGTCGTTGTATCTGGTCCAAGACCGTAGTAATCGACGCGGTTCAGCGAGATGCCCTGCGCGTAGAAGTTGAAAAGTGGGGCGCTGGTGAACAGCGGCGTAGTCGCTGGCTTGGTGGTACCGCCCGGAAACTGCATGTGGATAGCGCGGCCGGGCAATCGATACGCCTTTGTGTAAGCGCCGGCGCGCCACGATCCATTGTCAGTCGCAAGCGCGTCTACGTCGAAATTCATTCTCCATTCCGAGGAGAAGTCCTTGTGTTCAACGAAAGCGAGCCCAGCTCCGAATCCGTCTTGCGGAGCCAGACTGCCAACCGCAATATGCATCGGCTGACCCGTCACAAGAGTCTGTCCGCAGTCCGTAAGGCTGCCGAAGTTGAACTTGCCGCAAGCCTGCAAAGCCTCGCCTTCAACGCGGAAGTCCCGATGCAGACGGCTTTCATTCTGCGCGTAGGCCGCTGTCCAGGCGATGAGCACCAAAAACAGAATGCGCCGCGCCCTCATCCTTTCTTCTCCTTACGTGGGGCGCCACTCTTCCTTGGTTTCTGAGATTTATTGCTGGATGCGGCTTTGCTCTTCGATCCGCCGCCGGATTCTCCCGCAGCCGCGGCGAGTGCCAGGCTACTCGCGGATTGAATCGGAATCACCTGCGCGGTGGTTGATGGCTGAGCAGAGTCGCCCTGCGTCCGAAACAGGCGGGTCATCGCCGCAATGTAGCTAGCGGCGTCTGCTTCCGTGACGATGGCATGCTGAGGAATCTGTTGCCGCACGGAAGCGGGCATCTTGTCCTCCAGATGCTTCAGATGGTTGGTCTGCGCCCGAATAAGATCGGAGACCCGCCGATTCCTATTGAATGCCTCGCTTGGTGGTCGGGGTACGTGGATCGTTTCCATCGGTCGCCTCCATCCTTAATCGAGTGTGAAAGTTGGGCAGTCCGCGTCCGCGCGCATGGCGGGCAGATTAAGGTAGTTAAGAAAAGTATTCGCGGCGATCTCGCGAGGCGAGCGAGCAGGATATGCGCCAACCAGATAGTCGGTGATGGTCGCGGGGATAGACGCGTGCTCGAACACCTCGTTGATGATGGATCCGCGCGCCACCCACGGCGAGATAAGAATGGAAGGCACGCGCACGCCAAGGCGGTCGAAGTAAAACGGGTCGGGCGTACCGGTGGCGCTGGGCTGCGCAACGAATCCGTCCGGCATGCAGGCCGGCGGTGGAACATGGTCGAAGATGCCGCCATGCTCGTCGTAAACCACCAGGATCGCCGTGTTCGGCCACAGTTTGGGGTTGTTGCGAATTGCGTTGTAGACCGAAGCGATGAACTGCTCGCCCGCGCGAACGTCATGGTCGGGATGTTGATCCGATGCGATCAACTCGCCGGACCCGTCGGGAGCGTCGTGATCCGTGTAGTTCGGCTCGATGAAGCAATAGTCGGGAAGCAGGTTCCGGCTGCATGCGTCCTCGAAATCGGTGAACGTGCCAAACAGCGATGGCTGGTTCTGCAGGAGATTGACCACCTCGAGCGAGGAACTGGCCTCGTCGAAGTAATAAAGCCGTGCCGTATGGCCTGCGGCAACCACGCGTTCGTAGATGCTCTTGTACTGCTTGTTCCAGTAGAAGACATCCATACTCACCTGGCCGAATGACGTGCCGTAGTGAGCGAACGCACGGTTACACAGCGTGGGGCCGGGAATCGACGAGAACCAGCGGTTGAACACCGCGAACTCTGTTGCCAGGCCCGTGAGCACGGGCAACTTGTCGGGTGTGAAGTAGTTCATGATCACGTGCGAGTGCGCGAGATTGTGCTGCTGGTTGAAGTAGCTCTTCACAAAGCCCTGCATGTTGGGCGCGCGGTTCGGATTCTGCGCAGCGGTTACGCCGCCAAAAATCTGCAGGTCGACCGCGGGGAAATGATGATCCGGGTCAGGATCCAACTGGCTCTGATATTCGGCCGTAGGGCTCACGGTAACTGGCACGCCGGTGGAGTCGGGATTGGTCTCCGTCCCCGCCAATCCGTCAATTGCGAGGATTGGTCGCGTGCAATGCGCCCAGCATGTGATCGAAGGAGCGATTCTCCATCATCAGGACGACAATATGCTGCAGGTTTTGAATCCCCGGCAATGTTCTGTCAGGCATGAAACCGCCTCCGTGAGCGAATGATTTCTTTTGAGCGTTGTTGACGAATCGACGTTCGCTACATGACACATCAAAATAAAGCCGGAGACCCAGGAAGAATGGGGTCACTATATCCTCAAAAGCGTCACCCAGTCCAACCCCCTCCCAATCCACCGGAATTGCGCCACAGGGAGCCTCGGCGATTACTGCCGGATTGTGTCAATCGATCACGAACTGTGGCATAATTCGCTGATTGCGGTTTCAGCTTGTCTCAAAATATCCCCGCGTCCGTTAGCCGATCCGAAGTTCTTAAGTCTTGGGCCTGTTCGCCATTCTTGCCTTACTTCGAGAGGTTCGATGAGCAATATCAACGGGAAGGTGTACGCGCTCAACGTCATTACTCCCATGAAGACGTGGAAGACCTGGATCCTGCGCATCGCGTTCTTTGTGCTGGACCACGTCAAGCCGCTGCAAAACGATCTAATCAATCTTTCCTTCATCGAGTTTGCGCGATGGGTCATCATTCCACGCACAGAATTCCCGTGCATGGGACAAGGACAGAGGCAGGAAGAATTGCAGTATGACTATCTGCTCTTCTTCAGTAACTTCAACGGCACCTGGAACCAGTACATCGACGCCTTCTCCGCTGTTCTTAGCCAAGGGCTCAACCTGATCTGGCGTTGGAGCGAGAAGTTTCCCGGCTCCGTCCCTGTCACGCTCTTCAAGGAATACATCGCGCGTGTCCAGTTCGACACGGATTACTACTACACCGCCTATCCGAACGCCACCGCGAACGATCTGAAGTCGGCACACATTGTGCAGAGTTCATTCGACAGCCTCAGCGCGGTTGCCTCCCAATCCACTCCACAGCAGTTTGCCGAAGCCTATCTTCGGTTTGTGCTGCAGGTTCAGACCCATCTCGGGGAAACCGGCGACGCTCCGGCGGTCGGATAAGGGATTCCATGCCAAATCAAAACGGAAGCGTCTACGGTCTCACCATCCTCTCGCCGATCATCGACGACCCCAACGCAACGCCGTCGCACGATCTGCAGATTCGTGATTATCTGGCAAAGCTTTCCACGCGGCAGGAGAGCCCGTTTGCGGCTGCCCCCGGCACGCATTTGGCGCGGTTGGTAGTCATGGACGATGTAATTTACGTGGGCATGCCGACCTGCGAAGAGCATCTCAAGTCGAAGTATCTCGTCTTCGAGTCGAACTGCGATGGCGAACTCGATCGTTATCTCGCGGGTCTGGCGGAAAGTATTCCGCATCACCTCGACTCGATCTGGAGTCATTGCGTTGGCTACCCCAAGCAGGGAGCGGCCGATCGTCAGGCCTTCGTCGCTTACATGAAGGCGTGCCAGCTCGAAACCACCTTTTATTTTGCCGCGGTAAACGACAAATCGGTTCCAGAGACGCTGCGAGCGCTGCAGACACAGACCGCGGTGGCCGACTTCATCGCCGATCACCAGGGAGCCGATCCAGCCACGCTGCAACGCGACTTCATCGAATTCGCGGCATGGCTCAAATCGTTGCCAATCCCGCCTCCAGGCTCGATGGGCCCGCATCGTGCGATCAAGACAGGCGGTCACAATGAGTAAACTCAACGCCACCGACATTCAGGGTTTTGTTCTGCGCGGCTATAACCTGCCCGTGGCCCGTTACCTCTTCCTGCGACTGGAAGACGCGAAGCGTGCGCGCGATCTGGTTCACAAGCTGCTCGGTCAAATCACCACCGGCCAGCGCTGGGATGGAGGCAAGCCGCAAAGCACGCTCAACATTGGCTTCACATTCCGCGGCCTCCAGCAGCTTGAACTCCCGCTGGCCACGCTGATTACTTTCCCTGTCGAATTTCAACAAGGTATGCGGTCGCGCGCCGAGCTTCTCGGCGATACCGGCGCCAACGCGCCTGAGCACTGGGATTCCCTCTGGCACAAAGATCATATTCACGTCTGGCTCGGCATCAACGGCCAGACCGTAGCAGCGCTCGATGCCTGCCAGGCCGCGGTTCAAGCCGCACTCGACGAAACCGGCGGCGCAACACTCCTAGGGGCTCAGGAAGCGGCAGCCCAGGTCGTTAACGGTAAGCCTACAACCAGCGAGCATTTCGGCTTCACCGATGGATTTGGCAATCCGGAATACCTAGGCGTCGAACGCAGCTCGCAGCCGGGGCAGGGCAAGCTGCTCGACGACGGCAAAACCTGGGCGCCGCTCGCAACGGGCGAACTCCTGCTTGGGTATGCCGACGAGGCGGGCGAGCTTCCCGTCGCTCCCGTGCCGCATCTGCTCGCGGCCAACGGGACGTTCCTGGTCTACCGCAAGCTGCATCAGAATCTGGCCACCTTCCGCGCCTGGTTCGACTACCAATCCAAGCTGTATGGTGGCGGCAAGGAGAAACTCGCCGCAAAACTCGTCGGACGCTGGCGCGACGGAACTCCCATCGAGCTTTCTCCCGACAGCCCGGACTCCTCGATCGCGCAGGATCCCAACCAGAGCACCAACTTCACTTATGGAGCCGATGCCGCCGGCACCCGTTGTCCCATAGGCGCGCATATTCGCCGTGTCCATCCGCGCGACGCGTTCGGCTTCAATGGACGGCTCATCAATCGTCGTCGCATCACGCGCCGCGGCTTGCCTTATGGCCCCTTCGTCCCGGAAGGCCAGTCCGTTGCAGATACGGATGATCGCGGCGTGATCTTCATGGCATTGAACGCAAGCCTCTCCCGTCAGTTTGAATTTGTGCAACAGCAATGGGTCGAGTACGGCAACGACTCGCACCTCGGCAACGACAAAGACGTGCTAATGGGCAATCACGGAGGCCACGGTCGCTTCGTCGTCCAGGGAGACGTCACTCCCGGCAACCCACCCTTAGTCTGCAGTCACTTGCCGAACTTCGTCGAACTCCGTGGCGGCGACTACTTCTTCCTGCCCAGCATCACCGCCCTCGGCATGATCGCGCTGGGGCTTGTAGATCCTCGCTAAAACTATCCATGAGCAACGATCCGCAACAATCCGAGCCCCGCGCGAAACGTGCCTGGACAACAATCCTGGCATGGATCGGCGGTGTCTCAGCCGTGTTGGGATTCATCGGGGCTGTCACCGGATTCTTCGGCAACATTCAGGGTCATTTCCACCACAACGCTCAGCTCGATTCGCAGATGGCCGTCGCCCAGTCGCAATCTCGCCAGGGAGACTTCCAGGCATCTGTGCAGAGTTATGCCGACATCCTGAAATCCGAGCCGCTCTACCGTCCGGCGCTCGATCAGCAGCTTCAGGCCACCATGCTCTGGGTTGAGGACTACCACGTCTACCTGAAGCCGGGGGAAGATCCGGGTGCAGCCGTTGCCTCGCAACTCGATCAGATCATCGTCATCCTCGACTCTGCGCTCGCCCGCACCAATGGCACTGCTGCAGCCGATGTGCAGGCCCATCTCGGCTGGGCCCACTGGCTGAACCAGCACATCGCAGAGCGCGAGTTTCCCCCCAACGCAGCGGCAGAACGGGACTATCGCGCGGCACTGGCGACTGATCCCTCGAATGTCTATGCAAACGCCATGCTGGGCAACTGGATGACCCTAAATGGTGGCAGTCTCGCCGAAGCGATCCAGCAATTCGATACTGCCGTGGCAACCGGCAAGGCGCGCCCCTTCGTAAGAACGCTGCAACTGGCCGGCCTTCGAAATCGCGACGAACCAGGCGCCAGGGCCGCCCTGATGAAAGCCGTGAATGAGATGCGCAAGAATGGAGAGCCTTTAAACGCGGAAGACAAGCACAGAATTCTTGGCTTCTGCTGCGATCCCGCTGTAACCGACCATGCAGAACTCACCGAATCGCTCTCCGCGGTCTCCGCCGATGATGCGTGGCAGACATATCTATGGCTCGATGACCAGCAGAACACGGCGGAGAACTCGAAATCCCAGCGCTTCGTCAACGACTACATAGCCGCCAACATCGCGGAGATCTCGGGCGATAAGCAGAAATCGCTGGACGAATACCGGGCTCTGCAAAAGGAACTCAAGAATCAGGGAAGTACATTGCTTGACCCAACAAACCAGGCCATAGCGCGGCTATCCGGCACTTGACGCGGACGCCGGCGTAAAGAAAGAGGCCTGGAAATTCGACCGAACGCTTGCCAGTGCGTAAACTTCCGCCTTAGTCGCGGTTAATTAAAACGGAGCCGAATCATGAGCAAGAAAATCATCCTATGCGCGGATGGCACCTGGAATACTCCGCATGGTCCTGCCGCTCAGCCCAACGACACCAACGTCCGCAAGCTCTACGAACTGGTGCTCGACGACCCATCCCAATTGAAGTACTACGACAGCGGCGTTGGGACCGACGGCACCCCCTTCGAGCATTTCTTCGGCGGTAGCATGGGCGCCGGTCTGTTCCAAAAGATCCAGGATGGCTACGCGTTTCTCTCCTATGTCTGGGACCCCGGCGACGAGATCTACATCTTTGGCTTCAGCCGCGGAGCCTACACCGCCCGAAGCCTCGGCGGGATGATCGCGTCTTTTGGCGTGCCCAACAAGAACCTTGACAACCAAACGGTAAGCCGCATCTTCGCCGCCTATCGAATTACCGACCACGCGCAACGGCTGGCGGCCAAGGCCAGCCTGAACGAGGAATACGGCCTGGCCGATGTCACAATTCGCATGGTCGGAGTCTGGGACACCGTGGGCGCGCTGGGCATACCAGGACACCTGTTCGATGATTTCGATCAGGAGAAATACGGCTTCCTCGACACCACCCTGAATCCCTGCATCCAGAAGGCATTTCACGCCGTCTCCATCGATGAACGCCGCGCCTCATTTCTCCCGACGCTGTGGTCCAATCCCGACGGAACACCCCGCGCCAACGACGATAAAGTGCAGCAGGTCTGGTTCCCGGGTGTCCACTCCGATGTAGGAGGAAGCTACGCCGAGACGCAACTCTCCAACATCACCCTGCGATGGATGATCGACAATGCCAAATCGCAAGGCCTGCTCTTCGATGACGCAGCAGTCGATGCCTGCCTCAGTCCCAGGCCGTTCAATCCCAACGGAGTCGCCCACGACGAGTGGAAGCTTATTCCGTGGGGCCTGCCCAGGCTTCGAACAGTCCCCGCAAATGCGGTCCTCTCGAATACCGTCAAGATCCGAATGCAAAAGGATCCGACCTACGCGCCCGGAAATCTGCTCAACAAGTCCGCAGACAGCTACGCCATAGCGACCGTCATACCAGATTCGGATCTTTAGAGCGCTCTGAGGCTCACTCCTTTACCAGGAGCTCTCCAGCCCAACCACAGGTCCCGTCTGCGTCAGGCGCAAGCCTAGTCTGCTGGTGGTCCCGTGAACATCAAGCACGCTTCCCACCTGGTACCCGGCCATGACATTCAGATGTCGAGCGACACCCACCTGTACAGTTCCCTTGGTCGAATAAAAATTCCCGTACCCGAAGAAGTACATGCCAAGAATGTTGCCGTCGAGCGACAGCCGGCTGGAGTTATGGATTGGGTACCAGCGTACTCGCGGTCCCGCAACCGGTATCGGGGCAAGCAAAGAGCCGGAAGCAGTGCGGGTTGCGGAGACGTTGTTCACGGTGCCAGTTCCAGTCAGCGACGCGCTTGAATCGAGCAGATCCATCGCAACTACGAGCGCAACATAGCCCTGCTTGCGTCGGATGAAGTCCCATTGGTAGCCGGGGGATAAGATCAACGAATGTAGGTCAGCGGCAACGCTCACGCCGGCATCGTAGGTTACTCCCTCAAACGTGATATCTCGATTAAGCGTGGCGGTCTTGGCCATGGAAACCGGAGCTGCGATAAACGTGAGATGCTGCTTCCTCGTGAAGTGCCAGTCGATCTCCCCTGTAAACGTCGAATAGTCGCCGAAGGCAAAATCCTTATCAATATCGAATGCGACTTGATCGCTGGACGCGTTGAAACTGCCTGACGGGTGAGCCAGCCACCACGATCCGTCCACGCGAATCTTATAGGCATCCAGGTCCTTCGTATCTTGTGCAACAAGCGTCGGTGCTGCAAGAACCAGGGCGACTGCGGCGATTAGTGTCTTGGCAAACCAGAATCTCGTGACGGTCATTAGTGCTCCTATACCTGTTTGAAAACTCCCCTTGATTGCCAACCGACACCCAACTGCCCCGCTGGTTCAGCCGAAAGACGAAGGCCCGAAACATCCTGCCCCCGTAAACGCTAATGTGCGATTCCAAACTCATTTGGTATCGCCAGAAACGCACGGGATCATCTTTGTACTAGCAACTCTCGAACCAAACGCCTGCACCTTCCAAAGCTGTCAGAATGCGTCATCTACGAGGGCAGACACGTAGCGAGCTGCGTCTATTCCAATCAGCACCATCGTTCAGGTTGGAGGCCCCCAACATATTGGAGGAATCCTCAGATCGCCAAACCCTCGGCCTGCGCCTCGCAGTTAGAGGAACGCAAAACTAAACGCTCAGAAGTTCTGAGCGTTTAGTTTCACAACCTTGGAATTGTTGACGCCGCGGGACTCCGACCCGCGGCGAAGCCAGCCTCAACCGTACGTGAGGTCGGTGCTCTGTCCGACTTCGATGATGTACCCGTCAGGATCGCGGATATAGCAGCGAATCTCGCCGTACTTCGGGATCGGCGCCGTGATGAACTCGGCCCCTCGCCCCTTCCACAGCTCATAGCACGCTTGAATATCCGCTACGCGGAAATTCATAAAGCTGTTGATGTGATTCGGGTCGGGAACGCTCAGCATTACCGTCGGCTTATCCGGGGTCGGCCCGCCCCCAACGTTGATAATCATCCAGATATTCGCAAGCTGAAGGTACCCGGGCGCGTTGCCGTCGCCTCTGCTCAGAATGCGCCCGCCGAAGACCTTTTCGTAGTAATCGAGCGATCGGTTAATGTCCGTCACGGTGAGAAAAAACGCGATGCTGATCCCGTCCTTCGGGGGCATCTCATAACTCTTCTGTTCGACTTGTACGCTCATTGGCCACCCCTTTCAATACGGTGCTCGCAATATAAATAATGTTCTTCGAATTTCTGGACGCTCCATTTATTAGCTGCGGATAATGTGCGGAGGCCCCAGGTAGGGAAACTCGTCAAGAAAATCGTTGTGAGGTCCAGCGTTATCTGTTGTCACCTTGCCGTGGGTGAGAATGGCGAGGAAGTAGTCGGAGACGTCGTCGGTGAGCGCGCGGCCGTTGTCCGGGAAGGACGCCGGACGTTTGGGGTCGTAGCGGATGAGGTCCGGCAGCAGTTTTGCAGCCACACCCGTTGCTTCCTCCGATGAATACCCGCCTGTGTGTTCCAGAGCGTGGGCGAAGACAGGCACGAAACGTGCATCGTCAACTGGCTCCCCGGCACGGTAAGCATCGTTCTGCTCGCCGGAAAGGAAGGGAGTCTGGCTGGGCCTCGCTCCGCGATCCGCCTGGATCCAGCCCCCACCCGTGCTGTCGGCTGGAACCAAAGTGCGAGCCCACAACCCAACCTCTCTCGGACCAAGAAGAGAGTTGGGCACTTCCAGCACGATGCTGCAAATATCTTTGTCTGCGAAGAAATCCCCGCTGGTGAATTCAAAATTGTTAAGCGTGCCCAGTACGTCGAAGAAGAAAGGATCGCTGCGCCAGCCGGCAAAGAACCGGTGATCACCAGCCTGCGCCACGTGTGCCTCGCGCCCTGTCGACACGGGCACTCCCTCGACGATTACCTTCCCGCCGGTGCCTGCGGCGGCCTGTGCGCCCTCAATTCGGCGCAGCGTCGCGGTCTGCGCGCCGCCCCCAACCGACGCGACGCGCACCTCATAACTGATATCGGCGACGGCATCGCCATTGGTATCGATCTTTAGCTCGTACCGGGCCTCGGGTGCGAATGGCTCGGAGGTAGTAGGCCCCGGCGGCTTAACGCCGACGGACGGATGAAAGTCCACAATGAGGATCGACCTGCCAGGGTCGCCCGGCTTGGGAAAGGCATACAGATCGGTCAAGTCGAGGCGGGCGTCCCCGCGCGGGAATCCTATATTAGGACCAGAGTAATGATGTGACATTGTCAACCTCTCTTGTTGTTTGTTTGGGTTATGGCTGCGGGAATCCGAACATCAACCACGACTGATTCGCTACCCAATGCGGATACAGCTCCGTCATCTGATCGAACAACTGCTGGTCGGACGTCGCAGTCTTCTGCAACCGATCGAAGTCCTCGATGTAACGCTTTGTCTCCTGGATCGTCGAGGGAGAGTCGGGCGCGCCAGTCTTCTTGTGGCCGGCAACGACCATCGACGGGTTCAACGCCGCTAAGCGGTCCAGCGCCGCAATCCAATTCTTTCGGCTCTCCGGCGTGGTGTCCCCCACGTACATGCGGCACTGGTTGTACACAACGTCGCCTGCCACGACCAAATCTATCGACGGAACGTACAGGGATGTCGAATCCGGACAATCGGTGCGCCCCTGCTCGATGATGCGCAATTCCTGACCCTCGAGAGTGAATGTCTCACCCTCATAGGGCTCAGGTGGAACTAACTTCGTTGGCACCTGCCCAGGAAACATTCGGCGGGCTAACTGCTGCACTGGGGGAGACAAATACATCTTTATGCCCTCCACCGCCTTAGGCGTTGCGATCGCCCGAGCGCTCGGAAACCGGTCGAGCAGCATGCCTAAACCGTAGAAGTGGTCGAAATGCGCATGCGTTATATAGATGGTTTCGAGGTTCCGGTTATGCAGCGCAACCCAATCCGCGAGCGCCTCAGCCTCAGCCACCGTGGTCATGGCGTCCACCAGTACCGCGTCGTACTCCCCGAAGATCAACGTGGACGTGGCCGGATCAAAGGCAAGCGCCTCGCCGAAGGGCCGTGGCCGCTCGCCCACCATAGCCTTTCCCGGAGCAGTAAATACATTCACGCTAAGCGCGCTCGGCGGGCCAGCCAGGCTCACGCTCGCGGCCTCTTTCACACCATTGGTGCCGCCCATCCGCTACCCCTCTCAACGTCATAGCAACCGACTGTTCGGGGCAAGCTTCGCAGAAACGCGGCGGCGAATCCATTGGACGAAGGTATCGATCAATATTAAAGTTTCGCTCGGACATCGCGGTCGCAGAGGAGCACGAATGCCCTCAAGCGCGGCGAAAGATCGCCCGGAAGTCTCGTAAGATATTGATAATCAATTGGATAAGAAATGGTGGAGGCGGTGGGAGTCGAACCCACGTCCGAAACTACCTTCAACAGAGAGCTTTCATGCTTTTCCACGTTCATATTTGTCTCGTCATCATCGCTTAGGAACGGGCGAAGAAGCGACAACGACCAGCCTGATCGATCTCGTCATTGCCGTCCAGGCGGAACAGCTTTGACCAGCCTACTGTGCGACGATCGGTACAAGCCCGTAGGCGAAGCCTGAGCGATCGGCTACTTAATTAATTAAGCAGCAAGCGCGAATTGAGGTTCGGCACTTATAGTTTTGTGAGCGATTACGGGTGTCCACACCCCGGCATGCCTCTCTGCCGCTAGCAATCCCGTCGAAGCCGTGACGCCCCCATTTTGGGTGCTGGCTAAAACATTGCAATCGGCACTCAAAGAACTAACTCCATTATAGCTCCCCCGATTCGCACGAGCGCGTCGCCCGCCACAATCCATGCGGAATGGGGTACTCTGTTGCCCATGTCCAACCGCCAGTTGAAGCCATCTGCAGTCGTCAACATAGAGGATCTACGCCGCCTCGCCCAGCGCCGGTGTCCCAGGTCGGTCTTCGACTATGTCGATGGCGGCGCGGACGCAGAAGTCACCCTTGCAGAGAACTGCCGGGCGTTTCGTGACGTGATGTTCCGTCCGCGCAGCGCGGTCGCGGTCTACGACTGCAAGACCTCGGTGCGCGTTCTTGGCCAGGAGATCTGCTTTCCCCGCGATTCTTGCTCCCGTTAGCTACATCCGCCTGATGCATCCGGAGGGCGAAAAGGCAGTCGCGCGCGCAGCGGGAAAAGCGGGAACGATCTATTCCTTGCCGACCATCTCCGGCCATACTCTGGAGGACGTCAAGGCCGCCTCGACCGGCTCGCTCTGGTACCAGCTTTATCTCATCGGCGGCCGAGCGGCTGCCGAAGGAGCCATCGATCGCGCGCGGCGTGCCGGTTACTCCGCCCTGGTGTTGACGGTCGATACTCCCCTGGCGGGCAAACGCGAACGCGATCCCCGCAACGGCATGAAGGAGTTGCTGGGGCCGAATCCGTTTGCAAAGATTCCGTTTCTACCGAACCTGCTGGCGCACCCTCGTTGGCTTACCTCGTTCTTGCTCGACGGCGGAGTTCCCAAACTGGGCAATGTCGTCATTCCCGGCAAAGGCGCAATGGACCTGACCGACGTCGGCGCCGCGCTCTCGCACGCCGGAGCCAGTTGGGAAGATCTGCGCTGGATCCGCAAAATCTGGCCAGGTCCCATCGTAGCCAAAGGCGTGCTCACCGGCGACGATGCGCGCCGCGCCATCGATGAAGGTGCGTCTGCCGTGGTTGTATCCAACCATGGTGGCCGGCAGTTGGATTGCGTATCTCCCTCGCTGCGCGCGTTGCCTGAAGTGGTGGCGGCTGTCGGCGGCCAGGCCGAAGTGTTGATGGATGGCGGCGTTCGCCGTGGAGCAGACATCGCCAAGGCAATCTGCCTGGGCGCTCGTGCGGTGCTCATCGGACGCGCTTATGCCTATGGACTAGCGGCTGCCGGAGAGGCCGGGGTTACTCGCGCAATCCAGATTCTCAAGGACGATCTCAGCCTCACCCTCACCCTGCTCGGCTGCCCGTCGATCGACGCCCTGGACGCTTCCTATATCGGCGATCCACGCTGGCAATAAAACTTCGCGAGCTCTCGTAGAGAAGCTCCCGGCACGCGGCCAATGCCCCATTGCCCGGCCAGGCCAGCCCCATGCCGAAGAAAGTCTTCTTGTGATAGCCTACCGCTTCTCAGGGGTCTCGCCTTATGCGCGCTCTGAACACGCCGTCCGCCAGCAATCCGAATCAGGCGCAGGACGTGTGTTCGCCTCCCTGACCATCCCCATCCAAACTCATCTCTAGTGAGGCGCGTCACATAACGCCGCGATACCCTTCTATACCATTCGTTCGTTGTTACAGGACCATCAATAGGAGCGCTCTATGAAAAATTACCTCGCACAGGATATCCGCAACGTCGCTGTAGTAGGCCACGCGCATAGTGGCAAGACCACCCTCATCGCCGCGCTGCTTCAAGCCGCGAAGATGACACCTGCGCGTGGCCGAGTCGAAGATGGATCCGCAGTAACCGCATACGACGAAGAAGAAGTAGCCCGCCGCACCACCATGGCCAACGCCGCCGCCTTCGCTGAGTGGGCCGGCACCAAGATCAACTTTCTCGACACTCCCGGCTTCCACATGTTCCTGTACGAGACCCGCGCCGCCATGTTGCCGGTCGAAGCCGCGCTCGTCGTAGTCAACGCCCAAAGCGGCATCGAAGCCG
Organism: uncultured Acidobacteriaceae bacterium; assembly: GCA_963822225.1. Classification (GTDB taxonomy): domain Bacteria; phylum Acidobacteriota; class Terriglobia; order Terriglobales; family Acidobacteriaceae; genus Edaphobacter. The sequence goes on from CAWGGW010000011.1 coordinate 337,991, forward strand.
CCACCGACCGCGTCTGGAAGTACGCCGCAGAAGTCAATCTTCCGCGCGTCATCGTTATCAACCAGCTCGACCATCCCAAGGCGGATACCCGAGTCGGCCGCCAGGCCATGATCGAGGCTATGCAGGAGCGCTGGGGCCGCCAGGTCGTCCCCGTCCAGCTTCCCATCGTCGACGCCCAGGGCTTCCACGGCGTAGTCGACCTCGTCACCATGAAGGCCTTTCTCTACACGCCCAACGGCGATGGCCACGGTGAAGTAGGCAAAATTCCCGATGCCGTAATGAACGACGCCAAGGCCGCCCACGAAGCGCTCGTCGAACTCGTCGCCGAAGGCAAAGATGAGTTGATGGAGGAGTTCTTCCGCGAGGGAACCATCCCCGAAGAGCACCTCATCACCGCGCTCCATGAGGCCATCCGCGAAGACCGTATCTTCCCGGTCCTCTACGCCAGCGGCCAGATCAACGTCGGCACCGACCATCTGCTCGACTTTCTCAAGGTCTACGCGCCATCGCCCGCCGAGCGTCCCGCAATCGAAGCCCGGGGCAAAGCCCCCGCCGCAGCCGCCAACGGCAATGGCAACGGCGACCACGCCGAAGAAACCGTCACCCGCAAAGTGGACGATTCCGCGCCCCTCGCAGTCTACGTCTACAAGACCATGACTGACCCCTTCACCGGCCGCGTCACCTTCTTCAAGGTCATCAGCGGCAAGATGAAGGCCGACTCCGCCCTGATGAACTACACCCGCGGCGAATCCGAAGCCCTCGGCCACCTCTACATCATGCAGGGTCGCAAGCCCGTCGAAGTGCAGGAACTCCACGCCGGCGACCTCGGCGCCGCCGTCAAGCTGCGCATCACCCTCACCGGCGACACGCTGGGCGACAAGGGCAAGGACATCTTCCTCGATCCCGTCACCATGCCCGAAGCCGCCATGACCTACGCCATCGAGCCCAAGACCCGCGCCGACGAAGATAAACTCGCGCCCGCGCTACACAAGCTGATGGAAGACGATCCCATGGTCAAGTTCTACCGCGATCCGCAGACCAACGAGTTTCTCGTCTCCGGCGCCGGCCAGCCCCACATCGAAGCGATCGTCTCCAAGCTCAGCCGCCGCTATCACACCAACGTTATCCTGCATGAACCCAAGGTGCCTTACCTCGAAACCGTCCGCGGCAAGGCTGAAGCGCAGGGCAAGCACAAGAAGCAGAGCGGAGGTCACGGCCAGTTCGGCGACTGCAAGCTGCGCATCGAGCCCCAGCCCCGCGGCAGCGGCGTCACCTTCGGCAACGAAATCTTCGGCGGTGCCATCCCGCGTCAGTACGTCCCCGCCGTAGAGAAGGGCGTCCGCGAATCAGCCGCCCGCGGCTTCCTCGCCGGCTACCCCGTGGTCGACGTCAAGGTCACGGTCTTCGACGGCAGCTACCACGACGTGGACTCCAGCGAAATGGCATTCAAAACAGCCGCCCGCATCGGCTTCCGCAAATGCATGGAACAAGCCAAACCCGCGCTTCTCGAACCCATCATGAAGCTCGAGATCGAAGCCCCCGACGAGTTCGCCGGAGCCTTGATGGGCGACCTCAGCGGACGTCGCGGACGCGTTCAGGGTATGGAAAGCGGAGCTACCGGAACCGTCATCCGAGCCGAAGTCCCCATGGCCGAAATCCTCACCTACGGCACCTCGCTCACGTCCATGACGCAGGGCCGAGGCAGCTTCCGCGTGGAAATGGATCACTACGACATCGTCCCCCAGATGATCGCAGAAAAAATCCTCGCCGCCGCCAAGCAACCCGTCCACGACGAGGAGGAGTAGCGGAAGACTAAAGCGGGATTGCATCACCAGCTTTTCTCAGCCGGTGTTTTGCTCATCAGGTGATGTTTCGATATCTGGACGGCATCGAGCTCGCCTCCTTCTGGCGTTCTAACCGCGAAGCACCCGAATAACCTACGAAAGTCAAGACGGAAATGTTATCCTTATAGAACTGCGAAAAAAAAGCGCTTGTATTTCAGACGAGTCAGCGCCTAGGGTTGCGGCAATTGCTGTCGCGTGACTTCTTTTATCTTTGGCACATGACTATCCAGGCGACTACGTATTGATAGGATATGCGTGAAACTTAATAGATCGTTTATTTCATCGCTCTTGGTCATCTCTGCTGTTATAACCCCTGCGCTCTTCGCTCAAACCTCTCCCGCCACAGACCTCGCAGAGGTCGTCGCCCCTGCACCTGTCACCGGCTCCTCTTCCTCCTCCAGCGCAGCATTGGACCTTGCCCCCGCGGCCAAGGCAGCGGACGCTAACTCTGGCGGCGCCTTGCCAGCCGGCGAAGTCTCCACAAGGGCCTTTTCCGCGGTCGGTGTCGACGTAAAGATCGGCGCGGGAGGTATCGGATTCGATGTAGCCACCCCGCTGGCACGTAAGTTCAATCTGCGCGGCACCGGATACTTCTTCAAGTACAACGCCAGCATCACACAGGACTACGTCACCTATAGCGGCGATATCCAACTCGCTTCGGGCGGCGGCAGCCTCGACTGGTACCCCTGGGGCGGTAAATTCCGTCTCAGTGCGGGTTTTCTCGCCTACAACGGCAATTCGCTTACCGGTACCGCCACCCTCAATCCCAATCAGAGCTTTACCCTCAACGGCAACACCTATTACAGCAGTGCGACGGATCCACTCCACGCCACTGCAACCCTGCAGCTTGGCAGCAAAGCTGCTCCCTCCTTCGGCTTCGGTTGGGGGAACATCGTCCCCAGAAAAGCCGGCAAGCACTTCAGCGTTCCCGTTGAAATTGGCTTCGCCTATGTCGGCTATCCGAAGGTTGACCTCGCATTCGTGGGCACCGTCTGCAGTGCCGTTGGGACGGCCTGCCAGACCGTCGACAGTAACCCTACCTTCCAGAGTGACCTTGCCGCCCAAAAGGCTAAGTTCCAGAACGACCTCTCCGCGTTCAGGTTCTATCCAATCATTTCGATCGGTTTCGGCTACAAATTCTAGAATCACGAACGACGAGCGAAGTGTCTGATTAGCCGGATATCCGGAAGCAGACACTTCGCAAAGACCGCGCCACGCACACATGTGACCGCGGTCACATCCTCATCCCGCACCGCCCCGTTACAATCAAAAGGACGGGAAACTATAGGAGCGCGGCCTTGTGCCTGGCCCTATCCCATAAAAGCCTTGGGGGAGGCCGAACAAAAACTCTTTCCTGAAGTCTGATGGACGCAAATCCGTGCTTTGCTGTCGCGCGATTACGCAGACATCACACATCGATGACCCATAACTCGTTTGTTTGGAAATATTTGACTATAACCGACATGGAATCAATTATTTGCAGCTGTCAAAATTCGCAACTCGCTCTACCGCAGCTACTTAAGACCACCACCCCCCCGGGGGGGGCGGGGGTGCGAAGATATCAATGGCCCCCGCAACGTCTTTCCATGATGCCGCTACACTAGCCTGAAACCGAAATCGAGGAACAACGATGCCAGATCTCTTCAGCAAAGCTCAGGAAGCCGTCGATCACGTGCTCGCGCTTGCCGCCTTGCCGCCGACTGTCGGTATCATCCTTGGCTCCGGCCTTGGCGGCTTCGGCTCGCAGGTGGTAGACGCCGTAGCCATTCCGTACGCCGAGATTCCCCACTTCCCGCAATCCACCGTAGCCGGTCACTCTGGCGTGCTGTTGCTTGGCACCATCGGCGGTGTGTCTGTCGCGGTGATGCGGGGCCGCGTGCATGCCTACGAAGGCTACGCGATGAACGAGGTCACATTCCCCGCGCGCGTCCTCGGTCTGCTCGGCTGTCGCACCCTCATCGTCACCAACGCCGCCGGAGGCATCCGCGCCAACATTCCGCAGGGCTCGCTGGTCGCCATCTCCGACCACATCAATCTCACCGGGACCAACGCAGCCATGGGTCCGAACGATCCGCGATTTGCCTGCGTTCCCGATGCTGGCCAGCGCTTCTTCGACATGTCCGCCGCCTACTCACCCGAACTGCGCAAGCTGGCGCAGGACGAGGCAGCCCGCCAGAACATCCCGCTCAGCGAAGGAGTCTACCTCGCCGTCCTCGGCCCCAGCTTCGAAACCCCCGCCGAAATTCGCGCCTTTCGTACTCTCGGCGCCGACCTCGTCGGCATGTCCACGGTGCACGAAGTCATCGTCGCCCGTCATATGGGCATCGATGTCCTCGGCATCTCGCTGGTCACCAACATGGCTGCAGGCGTCATTCGAGAGGGAAGCGATACCGCCGAGACCATTCATCACGAAGACGTGATCGACATCGGCCGTCGCGTCGAGCAGCAGTTCACAGGGCTCCTTACCGCACTCGTGCCGCAACTGGCCGCCAGGCAGAGAGTCTAGTGGACACGTCCGCAAAAAACGCGCGCCCGCTGGTGCTTGGCATCGCCGGCTGCTCCGGCTCCGGCAAAACGACGCTCGCCCGCGAACTCGCCACGCAGTTGAACGCCACGCTATTTCCGCTCGACCTCTACTACCGCGATCTCTCGCAATTTCCGCTCGACCAGCGCCATCTGCTCAACTTCGATCATCCCGACTCGCTCGAATCCGAGCTGATCGTCGAGCACGTCCACGCTCTCGCAAATGGCCACCCAATCCAGCGGCCTGTCTACGATTTCAAGACGCACTCTCGCGTTGCCGGAGCGTTTGACACCATCGTTCCCGCCGAGGTTGTTATCGTCGAGGGGATTCTCGCCCTCCACTACACTGATCTCGTTCAGGCCTACAACTTCTCCATCTACGTCAACGCGCCCCACGATGTATGCCTCGCGCGCCGCATCCACCGCGACGTTCGCGAGCGAGGCCGTTCAGAGGAATCAGTCCGCGAGCAGTTCGAAGCCACCGCCAAGCCTATGGCCGACTTATATGTGGTTCCATCCGCCGCGCGCGCCACCATGACCGTAGAAGGAACCGACTCGCTGGACTGGTCCGTCGAGCAGATCCTGCAGCGCCTCCACAAAGCTGGACTAATGCCGGTTCAATCCCATGCAGATTGAAATGCTAGGAGCCAGTCGCAACCATGTCCCTCACGCCGCCCAGTTGCATAACCGCCGCACGTGCTTCAATGGCCGCTTGTTTGCGATGCGCTGGATCAGCCGCGGTAAAGGCGATCGGAGCATCGGCGATCCGGATATTCACCTCGATGCCGCGCAACGCGAGTAAGCCGAAGATATGCGGAAAGAGCTGAACATCGTCGCCCCAGTAAGCGAGATCATGGCCAATGGTCACGCCGGGTCCGTTGTCCTCGGTCAGCCGATAGCTGACAAACGCAGCCGTCACACTCTGGCCAGACTCCAGAACCTGTGCCAGCGCGCCGCTGCGGAAGGGAAGTACGCTACTGCCATCGCTGGTCGTTCCCTCAGGGAAGATCACGATTGGCAAGCCCGCATCCGCCGCCGCATGCAGCCCGCTCTTCGCCCGCATCGCGGAACCGCCGCTGCCCCGCGAAACATAAACCGTGCCTGCCATCGTCGTCATCCAGCCGATCAAAGGAACGTTGGCCAACTCAGCCTTCGAGACAAACACACACCTGTGCTGCGCGGCAAAGGTCATGATGTCCAGATATCCCATGTGATTCGAGACAATGACGCCGCTCTCAGGAAAGTTGCCATCGACGTGCCAGGCGACGCCCATCGCCTGAGTGGCGCGCAAAGCAAATCGATGCAGCCACACCGCTCTCTGCTCGCGCGTTTTAGGCCGCTTGACGGCGAGTTCCAAACCGCCAAGAACAAAGATTGCCGTCAATTTCACAAATCGAATAGAAGATCTCAGGAATTTCACGAAGCGCAGTCCCATGTTTCGACGGTCTACCAACCCGCTCAGTTTATCCTGTTATCGTGCCTCACTCTGCTACGCCGGTTCATCACAACTGGTTTTATCGCCGCGCCGTCCTTCCGATCCTCGCACTGCTGCGCATGGGGGCAACGCCGCGGACGCTGGCATGGAGCATCGCTGCAGGGTTGCTTATTGGCATCAATCCCATCATCGGCACCACGACGATCTTTTGCCTGGCGGCGACGTTTTCGCTGCGCCTCAACCTGGTCGCATCGCAGATTGCCAACCACGCCATGTTTCCGCTGGAGTTGGCTCTGGTGATTCCGTTCATCCGGCTCGGCTCGCTCGTCTTCCACACTGCCGCGATGCCGTTGTCGCCGCACATGTTCATGTTTGCAGCCAGACACGCGCCGCTGGCCTTGACGCGACAACTCTGGCTCTGGGAATGGCACGCGCTTCTGGTCTGGGCCGCGATCTCAGTCGTCACAGCGCCACTCCTCGCCTTCGCGTTGACGCCGATTCTAAAGCGACTGCTCGAGCGCGTACAGCATCATCAATACCCGATTGTCCCGATCGCAATCGACTAGTTACCGCCGTTGCCAGACCGATAAGGCGGAGGCACTTCCGCCGACTTCACCCACGCTGTGTAAATCATGTTGCGAAGCTCAATCGCACCCGCAGCAAGCTGCTGATCGACAAAGGCCTTTCCTGCAGGTGTTCCGGCTCCAACAAATGCGCCCGTCTTCTCGAGTCGGTAAGTCTGTTCCACCAGCGAGTTCGAGTGCCGCAGATACGCCATGTAGTCGTTGAAGACATCGCCGAGCACAGCCGGTTTTGCGGCGTCTACGAGCGGGGCAATATCGGCAAGTTTTACGTTGGCGTGAACGAAGTCGCTCTCGAAGAGAGCATGAATGTGATGCTCGGTTGTATAGCCGTTCGGATTCGGGCCAACCCAGCCGTTGTACTGGATGGAAGTGTGCAGCGGCATCGATCCATCGCCGACATAATGCCCGAGCCATCCGGCGAGGAACGTGATCTCGCACTCAGAGGGCTTCGTGTCCTTCTTGGCTGCGACAAGGGCGCGATAGTCGCGGAAGGCGCTCTGCAGCCGCTCGTAGACCTCGGTGGTCACATAAGGTTGCAAGCCGACCTTTTCCGGAGTCAAAAGAGCAGCGATATCGGGGTGTTTCGTCTGGGCAACAGCGAGGGCGCGGATGTAGTCGTAGCGCCGTCGCGGCAATGGTCCCGCAAGGTCAGCATATTCGAGGTCGATGAAGTGCTCGGGCGCCTGCGCGGCGTTCAACTCCGGTTCCGCGGTGGAACGCCAGCGGTCAGGTTCGGGCCCAAAGTATTCGAGAGCATCGATCGCGGCTGGAGTACGAAGGAAAGCGGGGATGTCTTCAGGCAGCGATTGCCCAGCCAGGCGGTTGATGAGCATGTGTCCGTCCATACCCCAGGCGAAACTCTGCTGAACCAACATGGCCGGCAGCAATACGATTGCTGCAATCATTCGAAACCACACGTGCGTGTTCTTCATTGCGCTAGTATATCGACTATTTTTTGGTCGGGTTTTTCAGGCTTGGCGGTGCTATACAAGAACTTCGGTTGCACCAACCGCGACTGTTCCAAAGACGCGGCGATAGCGCTCGACTTCGCGTTCCGGGCCGGTCGCTTTGCGGGGATTGTCGCTGAGTTTCACGGCGGGTCGGCTGTTGACAGAGACGAGCTTGCAGACCAGGCTGATGGGTTCGAGATCGCTTTCGCCGCGCGGATGGCAGCCGCGAAAGTCATTGGTCAGCAATGTTCCCCAACCGGCGGAGAAGCGGATGCGGCCGTTGAAGTACTCATGCAGCCGAAGGATTTCCTCGACATCGAGGCCGTCGGAGGCGATGAGCCGCTTACGGCGCGGGTCGCGTCCGCGAGATAGCAGCCAGCGAATGTACTCATCGCCCGCGACAAATGGGTCTTTCGAGTCGACGCGTTGGCCGGTCCAGTCGGCCACCCAATCGGGAGCGCCTTCGAGAAACTGAGTGGTTCCGAAGGTGTCCGGAAGAAGGATCAGCAGCTCGCCGCCGTAACTCTTCTGCCACAGTTCGAGGACTCGATACTGCGAGGCGTGTAGGGCTTCGTCGTCGTCGCCGGCAAGCGCGGCCATCGCCATCGGCAACTCGTGGGCGTTGGTGCCCATGGCTTCGAGATCGTGTTTGTAAGCGAGGAAAGTGTTGGACGAGCCGGAGAGGCTTTCGCCCAATGTGGCGCGCATCGTCTGGATGACGTATTCCTGCCACAGGAAACTGTGGCGGCGGCGCGTGCCGAACTCGGAGATGCGCACGTCGGGGACCGTGCGCAGGAGTTCGATCTTGTCCCACAGCTTGGTCTTGGCGCGCGCGTAAAGGATGTCCAGCTCCATCTCGTTCAGCCGAGCGAGGGCTGCGCGGGTGCGCATCTCGCTGACGAGGGCGAGTGAGTAGACCTCCCACATCGTTACTTCAGTCCAGAGGCCGGAGAAGCGCAGCGAGAGTTGGCCGTCGTGCTGAGCGACCTCGTATGCGGAGAGGCGGAAGTCAGACTCCAGCCACGCAAGGAAGGCCGGTTCGAAGATCTGCCGCGTGCCGTAAAAGGTGTTGCCGGCGAGCCAGATCAACTCCGACCGGCGAAACCTGAGGCCTCGGAGATGCTCCATCTGCGCGATGAGCGCGTGAGCGTCGATTTCGTCTGCAAGGCGGACGCGCGTAGTCCGGTTGACGACCTCGCTGGTGACGTGTACCGCGGGGAAATTCTTCCAGATGAACTGCAGCATCAGCAGCTTGTAGAAGTCCGTATCGAGCAGCGAACGCACGATTGGATCCAGCTTCCAGTTGTGGTTGTGCGCGCGCTCCGCGAAGTTGACGTTCATACTTCAAGCGTAACAACGGGAGATGGCGAGCCCGCAGAATCAGGAGAAAATAATGTGACAAGGTACCTTGACATTAGCTGGAAGTTGAATGTAAAGTGTCCTTGTCATCAAGAAAGGAAGTCTGTATGAGCTGTCTGCAAAGTAATCCAGCGATTCGTCGTTATCTGCGCAGGTTTGCTATCTCGATGTCTGCGTATGTCGCGCTGCTTCTTGTTGTCGCAACCTACTTTCACCGGTTTCACCCGAAGGGACCGCTTGCTTATCTGCTGGCAGTATTGCCGGCGCTTGCGATCATTGCGCAAATCGTTACTGTCGGACTTTACCTGGCAGAGGAAAAGGATGAGTTCCAGAGGAATCTGTTTATCCAGTCATTACTCTGGGGACTCGGTGGCGTTCTCGCTTTGACGTCGACGTGGGGGATGCTTGAATCGCTTGCCCACATCCAGCATTTCCAGCCGATCTGGACTTTCACCACGTTCTGGTGTTTCGTCGGGGTTAGTACTCCATTCCTGATGAGGAGATACCGATGAAGAATCGGCTGCGCGCATTGCGGGCCGAGCGTGGTTGGTCGCAGGCGGATCTTGCTGACCGGCTGGAGGTGTCGCGCCAGTCTGTCAATGCGATTGAGACGGGGAAGTATGATCCTTCACTTCCGCTGGCATTCAAAGTGGCAAGATTATTTTCAGCGGCGATCGAAGAGATATTTACCGAAGAACTGTGATTGGCACGCTTTGAAACATGCGGTATGCTTGCGCCCTGCGAGGAATTCGATGAAGCGCATTCTTGTTGCTGTGTGTCGGCCTGCTTGCATGTTTTTTCCACTTGCCGGTCAAACCGCTGCCCAGACTCCGGCAGCGCCTGTTTCCAACTCGCCAGCGGATCTGCCCGGGAAGGGATTGGCGCAGCATGACTTTCTCTATTGCGGCGAGTGGAATCACATTCAGCAGCAACAGACCATGTGGCTGATTCGCGACGGCAAAGCCGATCTGGTCTTACTCCATCCCGCTGAATGTCGTGTTCAACAATAAACCGGATATCGAGGAACTTGGCGATTGTACCCTGCCTCTCGAATGGCAACATCGTCTTCTCCACGCGGCTGGGCGCGGCGGAGATTACGCCGGACAAGCAGATCGTCTGGCAGATTATCAATCCTCCGGGGACGGAGACGCACTCAATCCAGCCGATTGGGCTGGATAAGGTGCTGATTGTGCAAAACGGCAATCCGGCCAGGTTATTGCTGATCAACACCACGACGAACAAGATCGAGAAAGAGATTCAGATTCCAGTTCGCGATACGTCGCATCCGCATGGACAGTTGCGGCGTGCGCGTATGACGCCTGCAGGAACTTTTCTGGTGGCGCACATGGATCTAGGCACTGTCGCCGAATACGACGCTGACGGCAAAGAGATCTGGACTTACGCGACGCCTGGACCATGGGACGCAGTGCGATTGGCGAATGGCAATACTTTGATTACTGGCGATGCTCACGGCTATATTGTGGAGGTCAATCCGGCGGGCAAGGTCGTTTGGAGTCTTGATCGTTCAGACCTGCTCGGCTACAAGATCGGTAACATTCAGGATGTGCAGCGACTGGCGAATGGCAACACGGTGTTTTCGAATTGGGTGCCGAACGCCGTCAAGCCTGATCAGTGGCCGACTACGGTGCAACTCTTCGAAGTGACTCCGGACAAGAAAGTTGTGTGGGCGCTGCGCGAGTGGGGCGATCCATCGCTTGGGCCCGCGTCGGGACTGCAGATGCTCGATCAACCCGGCGTACCTGAGCAGAACGGGCAGCAGCGCTGATCCGGGCAGACGCTAAGATCAAGGCATGATGCGTCTTGATCAACCCGGCGTGAATCACGCGCTCAAGATTGTTGCTGCTGTTTGTGCTGTTCTTCTGCATATGTCTCGGGCTTGGATATCAAAGCCTGAATCGCGTGGACTGGCGGACAGCGCCTGGCCTGACGGATGTGCAATGGTACGTGGCGATGGTTTCCGCGGAGCCGATTTCGGGACCGGTGCGACCACAGGCAGTTTCGGATATTGGTGCCATATCTTGCTCGGCCGGTGTTTTTGGCTGCGAAGGGCCACATTGGCAGTTGGGATCCGGCGATGCTTGGGCTGCTGGTGGTGGATTCGTTTTTTGTTGCGGGAACGTCAGCGCTGCTGATACTGGTGGTGATGGAGTCGGTCGGGAAATATTCGGCTGCGCTTGGATCCGCGTTGATTTATCTGTTGAATTTTGCGGTGCCGAACCTGCGGCTGGCTGGCTTCATCGATGCGGGTGAAGGGTTTTTCCTGATGGCAGTGACTTGGTGCCTGTTTCGCCGTCGCTACTGGATGCTGCCTTTGCTGGGAATCTGGGAGCAATGGCAAAGGAGTTGTTCGTTCCCTTTCTGATTGCCTTCAGCGCAACCTGGTGGTGCTACGAACGGAAGCGCATGCGAAGTCCAGTGATCGCTGCTGGCTGGATTGCGGCGTCGTGGGCGGCGGCGATTGTCACGCTGCATGTTGTGCAATGGAAGGTCGCTCACATTGATCAATCCGTGATTGGCTTTGGGCTGAGCCTGCGTGGCGACGAGCCTGTATGTGACTCACTTTCTGCACTTCTTCGTCGACCGCAACCTCTGGTACACGTTTTTCTGGCTTGCTACCGCTTTCGGTGTTCCGATTCGGCGTCTGCCATTGGCTTGGAGAATGGCGACTGCTGCGGCTGTGATTGCGGCGTTCGTGCTGGATATTTATTACAGCGGATACCCGGGCACGATTGCGCGGACTATGTTCAGCGTTTGCGGGACGCTGCTGAGCGCATCGGCGGCGATCCTGCTGTTTGAGAACCGAGGACCGCAGCTGACGCGAACCTGCGGCATGGGAGCGCGGATTCGGAAGTTTGAAAGGGGAATGGTGCGCCCGAGAAGATTCGAACTTCTGACCTACAGCTTCGGAGGCTGCCGCTCTATCCAGCTGAGCTACGGGCGCGTAACTTAAGCCTAGCATGGAGTGCGGCCGATTCGCATGGGCGGCTTGACAGCGAAGGCGCGATGGTCGAGCATCGACACGACTGAGCAAACTGCATCTGGTCGAATTGGAAGCGACTGAAAGCCTGTTGCTAATCACGCTCAAAGAGAGAGACTCCATGACGCTTGCTTTGCCGCAACTTCGTTACCGTTTCTTGCGCGCGACCTGCGCGTTGCTGTCGATTGCATTCCTTGCGATCGCTGGTACTCCACTGCATGCCCAGATGGCTGGAATGGCTCCAGCACAGCCGGGGGCGCCGATGCCTAGTCCGCCTGCTACGGCCAGTGTTACGGTGGGCGGCGGAACGATCGATATTCACTACAACACCCCGCATCTTCGCGGACGCCATGTTGGCGGACCGGAGATTGTTCCTTATGGCCAGGTCTGGCGGACGGGCGCGAATCCTGCGACTACGCTTATTACTTCGGTGCCGCTGAAGTTTGGCGACCTGCTGGTTCCGGCGGGGACGCACACGATTTACACGTGGCCAACCGCGACTGAGTGGAAGCTGATCATCAACAACGAGACCGGGCAGTGGGGAACCGAGTACAAGCCGGAGATGGATCTTGGCCGGGTGGTGATGAAGGCAAAACCGATGTCGTCGCCGCAGGAAATAATGAGCATCACGTTTGAGAAAACGACAGCGAACTCGACCGAACTGCATGTTCGGTGGGACACGACGGACCGGTACGTCGTCGTGACCAAGCCTTAGCGGGGCACCCCTGGTATATATGATCTTGGGCGGAAACCCTTTATTGAGAATGAGATGCGGGGGGATGGTGTCGCCAGGATCATCAAAACAAAGGAGTTATGGCTAAGATCGACTTGTCAAAGAACTTACGGGCCGAGAAAACCGGCCTGAATAGCAGAAGCCCGGCCGTGTGGCTCGGGCTTTGGCTTTTACCTGCTAATTCCATTATACAGGGCGCTGCAAGGGGTGGTTTATCGATATAAGCCATTGTTTATGAGTGTTGTGGACTGGATTTGCACATGTAGAACTGGAAGATTGATTTTTAATCGGATTGAGATCGTCGTTGAAGGCGGTTTTGGAAAAATCAGCTTTAAGCAACAGCTCTAAGCTATTAGCCGGAGGTTCGATGGCAGTTTCGCGGCGGAGTTTTGTGAAGACGGCGGCTATGGCCGGGGTGGCGGCGGCGGTGCCGGTGGGGGTGCTGGCTGAGGATGCGGTGCCGATCATCGACTCGCATATTCATCTGTTCGATCCGACGCGGAAGGTGTTTCAGGGGTATATGGGGTCGGCGGAGTATCGGGCGCTGAATAAGCCGTCGCTGCCTTCGATGTATGAGCCGCTGGCGCGGCCGGTTGGGGTGGTGGGCGCGATTGTGGTGGAGTCGAGCGGATTGATTGACGACAACCTCTGGTATCTGGAGGTGTGCGGGGCCGATCCGTTTATGGTGGGCGTTTGCGGGAGTCTCGATCCTTCGCGGCCGGACTTCGGGCAGTATGTGAAGCACTTCGCGCGGGACCCGCTGTATCGGGCGATCCGATCGAGCCGGTTTTACAGCGAGGAGGGCGGGAAGGTGACGCTGAAGCAGGACCAGGTGACGAACCTGAAAGCGCTGGCGGATGCGGACCTGGCGCTGGATACGGCGAATCCGAGTATGGGCTTGATGCGGGCGAATGCGATGCTGGCGGAGGCGATTCCGAATTTGCGGATCATCATGGACCATCTGCCTTCGTTCGATCCTACGCCGGAAGGGAAGCAGGCCTACGAGGATGTGGTGAAGGCGATGGCCGACCGGCCGAATATTGTGGTGAAGCTGTCGGAGGTATACCACCCGCGGCTGACGGACAACGTGATTGTGAAGGAGTATGAGCCGCTGCGGGCTCGGCTGGATTATCTGTTTGGGATGTTTGGCGAGGATCGGGTGATCTTTGGATCGGACTATCCGAATAGTTATGGGGTGGCTACGATTCCGGAAGAGGTTGGGCTGGTGCGGAAGTACTTTGCGGATAAGTCGCGGGCGGTGCAGGAGAAGTATTTCTGGAGGAATTCGGCGCGGACGTATAAGTGGAAGAAGCGGGCGGCGGACCAGCCGGGGCTGGGATGAGGGTTCCGGTGTCGGGTCTCTTCGAAAGCGTGGTCGGAAGAATGGTGCGAGCATCCGTGGTGGCGCGAGCTTTGTCGGGATCCTTCGACTCCGTTTGGCGCGGAGTGCGCCAAACTCCGCTCAGGATGACGGCGTGTTTGGTTGGAGCGGTTGGGCTCGTGATGCTGGCCTGTGTGCCGGGGGTGCAGGCGCAGACGATGACTGGTGGCGCGTGGCGATGTGACGGTTGTGGTGGAACCGTATGCGGAGAATGTGGTGCGGGTGAGCATCAGTTTGTTGAAGGAGCGGGCGACGGCGGCGGCTGGGTATGGAATTTCCGCTAAGCCGGTGGAGAGTGGGTGGACGCAGGGTGCGGGCGGGGATGTGCTGCGGTCGGGGCGGATGAGTGTGACGGTGGCTCCGCAGGGTGGGAAGTACATGCCGACGGGGACGCAGGCGGATATTGCGAAGTTCTTTGGCGGGTCGACGCCGGGGGTGGGGATTTCGATTAAGAACGCGGACGGTTCGCCGCTGGTGCAGATGCGCGGGTGGGAGATGTCTGTACCGAACTACAAGGATGGCAATGCGGGGATTCTCAACGAGCGGCGGGCGGGGGATGATCCGTTTTATCAGGTGGGGGCTTCGTTTTCGACTACGAAGGACGAGCATTTCTACGGGCTGGGGCAGAATCAGGAGGGCTTTCTGGATCGGCGCGGGCATGTGATGCGGTGCGCGCATGACTACAACGCGGTGGGCGGGCAGAGTGTATGTGTGCCGTTTGTGGTTACAAATAAAGGGTACGGGATTGTGTGGGACAATCCTTCGCGGACTACGGTTAATTTTGCGTACCTGGGCGACTCGATGCGGTGGACTTCGGACGTGGGGCAGCGGGTTTCGTTCTTCGTGATTGCAGGGAAGACTTACGACGAAATCTATTCCGGTTACAGATTGCTGACGGGCGATGTGCCGATGCTGCCGAAGGCTGCGTATGGCTACATCCAGTGCAAGCAGCGGTATACGAGCCAGGCTGAACTGATGGCGGTGGCGAAGGGATACCGGGACCGGAAGCTGCCGGCGGATGTGCTGGTGATCGACTGGTTCCACTACACGAAGATGGGCGAGATGGATATGGATCCGCTGAAGTGGCCGGACCCGGTGGGGATGAATCGCGAGCTGCATGCGATGGGGTTCCACACGATGATCTCGCGTGTGGCCGCGGTTTGTGCCGGAGGACCGTTATTACAAGACGGTGCTGGATAACGGGTGGTTTATGCATCTGGCGGATGGGACGCCGACGAATGGGCTGCCGTACGACAAGGCGGGGGCCGATATCGATACGACGAATCCGGCGGCGGCGAAGTGGTACTGGGATGTGATTCGGGAGAACTATGTGGCGAAGGGGTTCGATGCGTTCTGGGCGGATGAGACGGAGCCGGATTTGCCGCCGAATGGGAGCTACTTCCACATTGGGCCGGGGACGGAGTTCTTCAATGTGTATCCGCTGTTTCATACGGCTGCGTTTTATGACGGGATGCGAAAGGATATGAACGAGCGGGCCGTGATTCTGGCTCGGGATGCTTATCTGGGGGCGCAGCACAATGGGACGATCTTCTGGTCGTCGGATATCAGCCCGACGTGGGATGTGCTGAAGCGGTCAGTGCCGACGGGGATCAACTTTGTGGCGAGCGGGATGCCGTACTGGAGCACGGACATTGGAGGATGGCAGTATCTGCCGGGGACGCACAAGCCGGAGCGGCCAGTGCTGATCGATCCAAGCGATGCGCGGGATGAGGTGCGCGGGTATGACGACTATCCGGAGCTTTATGTGCGGTGGTTTGAGTATGGGGCGTTTCAGCCGAACTTCCGGTCGCATGGGAGCAGGCCTGAGAATGAGGTTTGGTCGTATGGAAAGCAGGCTGAGCCGATTCTGGAGAAGTATCTGAAGCTGCGATACCAGTTGATGCCGTACATCTACTCGCTGGGGTGGCGGACGCATGAGACGGGAGCGCCATTTATGCGGGGGCTGTTTATGGATTTTGGGGACGACCCCAAGGTCGCCGACATTGGGGATGAGTACATGTTTGGGCCGGCGCTGCTGGTGGCTCCGGTGGTGGAGCAGGGAAGGACGACGCGGGAGGTTTATCTGCCGGCGGGGACGGACTGGTACAACTTCTGGACGAATGAACGGCTGAAGGGCGGGCAGACGGTGACGGTGGCGGCACCGATCGATGTGCTGCCGCTGTTTGTGCGGGCGGGGTCGATTCTGCCGATGGGGGCTGCGGTGGAGAGCACGAATGAGAAGCAGGCGGTGGTGGAACTGAGGGTTTATCCGGGGGCGGATGGGGATTTCGACCTTTATAGCGACGATGGGACGACGTATGCGTATGAGCATGGGGCGTCGGAGATTGCGCATCTGCATTGGTCGGAGGCGGAGCGGAGGCTGACACAGAGTGGATCGGGGCTGGCCGCGGGGAGCGATGCAAGTCTGTTGAGGGTGGTGGGGGCGCGGTGAGGGGAATCCGGGCAGGGTTGCGCTTTGAGAGGCGATTATCCAGCTTTCCCCTCTCTTGTCGTGAAAATAACAGAGTCCCGCCACAATTAATGTGGAGGCCGCAAACACGCTCCTTTACACCGGCATTGAAATCCCATAACTTCGGTTCGCAGCAAATCATCCTGTGCCGTCCTTGCTGAAACGGAGTAGATACACCGGCCGCATTCTCCAGGTCGGCAGCCAGCGCGTCAGCTCCGTCATATACTCCAAGGTCAAAGAGCTGCTCGCCTCCGGAGCCATCGGCCAACTCAACATGGTGGCTGCTCGCTGGGACCGCAACTCCTCCCTCGGTGCCTGGAACTATACCGTCCCCGCCGACGCCAGTCCCGAGACGTGCGACTGGCCCCGGTTCCTCGGCACGGCTCCTAAAATCCCGTGGAACGCCGAGCGCTTCTTTCAGTGGCGCAAGTGGCATGACTACGGCAGCGGAGTCGCTGGCGACCTCTTCGTCCACCTATTCAGCGGAACTCACTTCATCACCGGCTCCCACGGGCCAACTCGCGCAATGGCCACCGGGGGCCTCCGCTTCTGGAAAGACGGCCGCGACGTCCCGGACGTCCTGCTCGCCCTCTTCGACTACCCGGAAGGCTTTAACCTCTCTCTACGCGTTAACTTCGTCGATGGAGGGGAGGAGAGCGAGGGCTTCCTCTTCACCGGCTCCGAAGGCACCATGGAGATATCCGGCCAAACTGTCACCATTACTCGCGCTCCGCGCGAAAAGGAACCCGGCTACACCGTCGGAACCTTCACCAACGAGATGCAGCAGAAAACCATCCAGCAATATCGTGAGAAATATCCTGCAACCGCGCCCTCCACGACACCATATCTTGCGGTCGAGAAGTTCTCCGCGCCCAGGGGTTACTCCGACAGCTACGATCACTTCAGCAACTTCTTCGCGTCGGTCTGCTCGCGCAAACAGCCGGTAGAAGACGCGACCTTCGGCTTTCGCGCAGCCGGAGCGGCACTCCTCAGCAATCTGAGTCTCGAAAAAGGCGCGGTCATCGAATGGAATCCAGAAACCATGCAGCTCGCATGACTGAGCCAGATGTGTTTGACTTTCATCGACAAATAATCCGGATTTGGGATGAGCCTGCATAACCGAACTCGAACTTCTTCGCCAATAGGCAAAATGAAAACTTCCATCGCTCTCGCCATCATCGCGTTCACGATCACCGCCGCTCACGGACAAGATCCTTCCCATGCCACTGAGTTCCGCAGGCCCACACCCGGCCCCGGTCCCGAGGGCGCATCCAATCCGACCTTTCTCGTCCATCAGCTCGGCAACGACCACGCTGAAGGCATCACCACCCTCGACATGAACGGCGACGGCTTCCTTGACATCCTCAGCGGAGCCTACTGGTACGAAAACCCCGGGGCCCAAGGTGGCGATTGGAAACAGCACCAGTTCCGCACCGTCGGCACCCACGGCGAGTTCGTCTCCGACTGCGGTGAGTGGATCATCGACGTCAACCACGACGGCTTTCCCGACCTCGTCACCGCGGGTTGGATCTCGAACGGCATCTGGTGGTACGAAAATCCTGGCAAATCCGCGCCGCCGGGCACGCTGTGGCAGAAGCACTTCATCACCGACAGCTTCGACACAGAGGGCGGAGCCATAGGTGACATCGACGGCGACGGCCACCCTGATCTGGTCTTCGCACACTACAACCACTCCGGTGTCCTCTGGATATCCTTCGCGGGTGCCAAGCCCGAAGTCCATCACGTGGGGGGCAGAGAGCAGGATGGACACGGCATTGGTATCGCCGATGTCGACGGCGACGGCAAAGCCGATATCCTCACTCCCTACGGCTGGTTCCAGAACATCGACGCTGACCACGACAAGTGGCAGTGGCACGCCGACTGGCATCTGGGCGACGCAGGCTTTCCCATCCTCGCCTACGACGTCAATCACGACGGCAGGATGGACATCATCTACGGCCAGGGACACAGCTACGGCCTGTATTGGCTCGAGCAAGGCGGCACACCGGACCAGCGCACCTTTACCCGCCACACCATCGACGAATCCTTCTCCCAGTCCCACGCCCTCAAACTCGTCGACCTCGACGGAGACGGCTCCACATATCTCGATCACCGGCAAGCGCTATCGCGGCCACTCCGGAAATGACCCTGGCTCCTACGATCCCAACGTAATCTATGGCTACAAAATCAACCGTGATGCAACCTTCACCCGCATCCCACTCTCCTACAACGGCACCGCAGGTGTCGGTACCCAGATCATCGCCGAGGACTTCGACAAAGACGGCGACATCGACCTCGCAGTAGCGGGCAAGCTTGGGGTCCACTTCCTCGAAAACCTGAAGATCAACAAAGTCCCCAAAGAAACGCGCGAAGCCCAGCAACCCCTAGAGCGCAAGTGGCCCTTCCCCGACGAAGGCCAAGAGGTCCCGCAAGAGGACGGCCCTAAGTAGATTGCCTAAGGCTTCGAGTCGATAAGCCGAAGCTGGTGTCAACGATTCTAAGTCGGTCGAGCGAATTCAGACGGAAGGCCGGTGACCCTGAAGGACGTGTTGGACATACACAGATTTTGCCCGACGTTCAGTAAACGCTCCCGTAAAGTCAACGTCCCAGGCGTGTGATCGCACTTCGTATTGACCTTGTGCAATTGAATTGCGGAGGGCCTAATCGGCGGCGCCGAAGAGATACCGAAAAGTATCCGATTGGATACCGTCAGAAGTTTGCGCCCACGGGTTGGCTTGATCATAAGGTCGATTCGTGGGGCGTATCGCGTTGCAAATTAACAGGTTATATAGATCCGGCGAAGTGGAAACTGCGAGTCCAGACTTTGGCCACGTGAGTGCAAACTTCAGGTAAGACCGGCTCCCAGAGGACCGGGAGCTCGCTTGGCTCCGCTGCCTTCCGACCGCGACTGGCCTTCGAATCATCGCCTCGCCTCGATAGGAAAACATCGGATTCCACGCAACTCACCTGCTTGCCCGATGGCTGTGCGAGCACTCAACCGAATCATGGAGGTCCACCAATGAGCGCGAACATCAACATCCGTCACACGGAAGACGTTACTGTGCTTGAAGTCAGCGGACGCATCGTGCTGGGCGAGGGGGGAGTTGCCCTTCGAGACTCTATCCAAGACGCTCTTAGAACCGGCGCAAAGAAGCTTGTTGTAGATCTGGGCGGCGTTAATTACATGGACAGTTCCGGTTTAGGGGAACTCACGAATGCATATACCTCGGCGAAGGCCAAGGGTTGCAATGTTAAGCTTGCTCGTCTAACGCGGAAGATCGATGACCTCCTGCTGATCACCAAGCTGTCCACCGTATTTGATGTTTATCCGGATGAGATGGAAGCTGTCGCCGCCTTCTCCAGCTACCAACCCGCAGTCCAGTAAGGCCGTCTTCGAAACAAGCAGGCCGATGGATGTTGTGAATCCGTATTTCTACCCGAACGGGCGGCAAGGGTAGCTCTTGAACGAGAGATAACTTCCATCGGCAATTTGCTTTTTACATTGGCGATTCGAAAACGGGTTGAGAGGTTGCGGAGCGGCCGCATAAATCGATGCGTAAAACCCTCGAGGTAAACTTTCCCTCGGGCCGCGAAGCGACGAGTCGATAAGAGATTTCTGCCAGGGTCGTCTGGACGACCAACAGCGCCGGCTGACGGGGCTCTTTCCATCCGTGTTTTTTGATATTTTCCCAGATCAGCAGCGTCGAAAAGCCTCATGCGGATTACGAAAGTAATCAGTGTAGAGGGGTTACTGTTGACAGGTTGTCGCAGAAAGTTGTTGACCAGATTCCGATTCTGCCCTACGCTGGCCTCGCACCTATTTACCACAAAGTTATCCGCCTTAGAGACAGAGCTTAACTTTACTGGTCACATTTCAGAGCAAGTCGCTCTATTTTAGTGGCGCCATCTATTTTGTTTTTGTTGTCCTGTATTGACTCCCCCAATGCAGTCTCCAAATTTTTCTGGTTCCGGAGGTAACTCTCGCGACCGATGCGGCGTTGCCCCTAGGTTGAGACAGTTGGGCGAATAATAAGAACGCGTAATGTACGACTGGTCCAATTGTGGTTTCCGTAGAACCCAACTCCCTCAACATCAATGTCCCAAGGGGTCGGCCAAAGCAAACCGCCGAAGTGGGCCAAGCCAAGTTGCCAAACTCACGTCGACCAACTACTTGAGCACCGGGGCAGTGGTGAGGCGTGTTTGCCGACGTTGACCGCAGTCGCAAAATGACCTTGCCGATGCTGGGAGGCCTCGTGACTGCGGAGACTGTAGCGGCCGCATTGCCCCGCCTCATTTTTCATGGCTCTACCGCATGCTAGAGAGCCTCGTGAAACTCTGGCCCGCACCGGATCTATGCAGGTGGCCATCGAACTGAGTGAGTTGCACCAAACGGGCTAACAAACCACTGGTGTGCCATCTTCGATCACCGCACCCGCGTCCCAGTCTAAGTCCCCCGCGTAGCCCCCCTGTCCCACTGTTCCGGGAGGCTTGTCTTACTGACCCAGTCTGGGCGGGCTGAGATGAGGTGGATGTCGCCGTCCGCGAGGCGGACTGGGCGAGGGGGAGTCCTTGGGGCGGCTGGACTGCGAGTATGTGGTTTTTGTTTCGGATCTTTGAGGACTGTACTGCCCGCCATACAGACTCCGGCGAGTCGTCGATAACTCCCTCCGCCTGCAGTTCTGATTCCACACGCCGGGGATCGTGCTTTACTGTATCGATTCCGGGAAAAGTATCCCCAAAGTATCCCCCGGACCCTCGGGCGCCACCCAGGGCGTTCTGTGTAAAACTCTAAATCGCCAATGTTTATAGGGTGTTTGATGGTGAGAGCGCTGGGGCTCGAACCCAGGACCAACGCCTTAAAAGGGCGATGCTCTGTAGAAAGGTGCCATTCTCGATGTTGCGCGCGCATGCAGCTCTATGCACCAAATACCCTTTAAACATTGATTATTATGGCAATCATACTAGCGATAAGCCCTGGCCGTAATATGTCCCATAGACGACATACGACGACATAAAATGCACTGGAATGCACCTGTAGACGGTACGAAGTATCCAAAAAGTATCCATCTGCTATAGTCCAACCAGAGGGCTAGGCAATGCCACGTAAGAAGACCGAAGTTAGAATTGAGCCGGTTTCGGGGGTCTACGAGCACACTAAGGGAAGTGATATCTGGTACGTGAGGTACCGGCTCCAAGGGAAACTGGTGCGGAAGCGGATTGGGGCATTGACGGCGGCGAATGCCTACATTGAAAGCCTTAGAGAGGCTCGTATCAGCGGCGGTGGCATTATCCCTCTATCAGCGAGGGGCTCGTTCAAAACATCAGCCCAACTGGCCGAAGAAGCGACTGCCACGGAAGCCGCGAAGGTCACCGCCCAGAACGGCGTTCTTGTCGGCGAACTATGTGACGGCCTTCTCAACGAAATCATGGAAGACCCAGAGGCGGACCATCGCACGCCACCAAGTCGGATCACCCGCATCAAGAAGGAATTCGGACAACGCGCTGCCATCAGCCTCCAGCCTCAAGAAATCAAGAAGTGGCTCAACGGTCTCCGCAGCGAGTCCATCTATCCTAAAAGGGATGAGGGGGCGGATGCTCCCGGAGTAAAGCCGGCGACCGCCAACCGGCTGCGAACGCAATTATCAGCTATCTATCAATACGCTTACAGTGAGGGACGGCTGCCGCGAAGTTTCCGGAATCCTGTGCGCGATGTCAAGGTGAAGAAACTCGGTAAGCCGTTGAAGCGCTGGATGGATGATGCCGAAGAAGCTCGACTTCGGGAGGTGCTCCAGAGATGGGTCGACGCCAGCGGTGGCCGCAAGCATGAGAAACAGCGGAAGCGGCTTACACATCACTTGAAAGAACTGGATGTCGTCCTCAATTCGGGTATGAGAAAAGCCAATATGTTTGGCGTCCGGTGGCCACAGGTCGACTTTGATCGACACCAGATCACGCTCGGTAAGACGAAGAATGGCGAGCCCCTTGTCATACCTATGAACGAGGAAGCGGAGGCCGCGCTGCGCTGGCTCCAAGCCAATCCGATGAAGCGCAAGTCGAGATCAGCGGCGCAGCCGAATCAAGCCCCAGCCGACTCTGTGTTTGCACTAGCCGACCCTAAAGGGTGGCTGAAGAAGGCACTGAAGGAAGCCGGAATCACAAGTAAGTTTCGCTGGCATGACACGCGGCACACAGTTGGAACCCGCATGGCCCAGCGAGGGACGGAACTAAAGACCATTATGGAGATCTTGGGGCAAACGACTCCCCAAGCGGCGCTTGGATATCAACACATGGCAGATAAGCAGCGCCGGGTCGCCGTCGAAGGGCTTAGCCGGACTGCACGGTCGGCTAAGCCGCTCACCTCAGAGCATGCATAGTTGCGTACATTTCATCCGCCAATGCCAAACCTGTCGAAGCTAAGGCCGGGCTGGAAAGACTGTTCTGCTCGGATTCATCCCCCTGTCTTGGCTCATGGCGATCAGTCTGCCGCCGGTTGAGTTCTCCGATTACCGCCAATAGACGGTGGGGGATTGGGGCTCAGAACTAAGCTTCCCAGGGAGTCGTTTTGCAACAGCTTCTCTAGCCCAGGAGCTCCCGCATCAACTCCGCAGAAACCTCCAACGCCACCACTCAGTCTCGGCGCAGACTCATAATTGCAATGCTGATTCCAATTTCAAGTACGCGGAGTCTGGTGCGTTCACAGACAGTGTCCCGCGCAGCGCTTCAGCGGGTATTCCACAAAACACCACGCAGTTTAAGGCCCACTGTCCCCAAATCGGGGGTGGACTATCACCGGAGGAGTGCAATGAAAGACAACGAAGTATACCGAAAATCGACCACGCGCCAGGTAGTCCTGTCGTGTCCTAAGGTCGAATTTGACGATGACGATTACAGGTTGGAACTTGCAATTGCATTACGAAGGAAATACTCGGGGCGGTGGGCAGCCGAAAAATGGCTCCTGCATCGGTACTTCCGCCGCTGGCTGAGCATTCTCGTTCGCTGGCTCAGTGTGGCGAAGACCGCGAAGAGAGATACCGGTACACCTCCAATTTTGGGGGGCCAATCTTAGGAGAGGTATGTAGCGGCCCAACCATAATTTGGGCCGCATTCTCAAGCCGGATTTGATCAAGCGTCGGCACCGTGGTGCAAATGCAAATCCTCTCGTCTTTTCCGATCACGACGAGCCTGGTGAGTTGTCAGGCCGAAAGCCGACGGACTTTCATTGCTATCGAGAGGACATCCCCTGTCGTTTAAATCTCATTGATCGTCATACAGTCGATTGAGGTCCTGATGTAGTAAGCCCGGGACCCTGACCTGAATGGTATTTGTCGGCTGATTGTACGATTCGCCCAAAGCTGTGCGACGTTCAGTCGGGTAACTGCTGAGGCAGCGTGATTGGGGTTCATCATCTGTCAGAAGGAATTAGGCCCGTCTGAGTCTGCAGACTGGTTTGGGATTGTGCCCATGCATGTCCACGCCACATTCCGACGAAAGGCGCAGTTGCCACTACAACAAAGGCGTATATCAAAGCAGATTGCATTTCGACTCCTCCTTTCGTATGTTCTGACGAACCGCGAGACGAATGTGAATGACCGTAA
The DNA here is from genome assembly GCA_963822225.1 of uncultured Acidobacteriaceae bacterium. GTDB lineage: Bacteria > Acidobacteriota > Terriglobia > Terriglobales > Acidobacteriaceae > Edaphobacter. Next base: position 361,863 of record CAWGGW010000011.1, read on the forward strand.
ATGACTCCATTGTTCGAGTCGCGGCCATTACTTTAATCCGGCCCCTAGCGCCTTAAGTAGTTCTGAGTTCGCTGCGGTGACTTCGGCGTCCCGCCGATCTTCCGGATCTACCGGCAACCACCGATTCGTTTCTATAAGATCGACCGACGTCTTTAATCGCGACAGTGTTTCAGTCGAGCACAGTGGCAAGACCCATTGCTGAAAATCGACGTCAACAAGCTCTTTCGCCCTGGCCGCGGCATTTAACAGCCGTTCTAAGCTAGGGCGTGCGTAGTCCGGAGCACTCCATCTTGCCAATCCAATTGTTTGTATGGCCTGGGCGTATTGCAACTGGCAGGGCCGCTCTCTTATTTTGAGGGGTCGAATCGGCACCTGCGCACAGTCGGCTGCTGTCCACCCCAGCCCCCCTGCACTTAAGACCAGACAAAATAGCTGTTGGCGCCTTGTTAGCATTGCCAGCCTCCACGCGAGTAATTCACTCCTCGCGGTTAATTCATCGACTGTCAACGAGGAAAACATGAGTGACCAACAACTGCAGCCCGATGTGGCCGGCACTTCGCTACGTCGTAGCGGCATCAAAGATCACGACGATTCAATCAGGGCGCGGGACGTTGAAATTGGACGCTCAAATCCACCAGCCATGCCGACCCATCAGCGTGTCGGCGGAGTATTGGGCCCATAGAAAGCTTGGGCATCCATCGAATTCACCTTGATAACTTTGTCCGCGACGAACCCAAAATTTGAAAACTGATCCCGGTGCTAAGACCATACGGGTGCAGCGCTCCAAAGGTGAAGCCCGGCCATTCCTGGTACTCGAAATCCACCAGCCGTATCCGTATCTTGCTGCTTATCCGCAGGTCAACCCCAGCCCCTGGTGCAACGACAAAGTAGTCGCCATGACCGAAGCCGTAAGGAAATTCGAACCGGCCGCCACCGACTAGCAGCTTGGCGTAAGGTACAAAGCCCTTGGGACGAAACGTCCAGCGCGGCCCCGCCAGCAGGGTACTCTGGCGCTCACCGAAGTCGGGATAGACCATCCGGCGCGCCTCCGTCTCCAAGCCGCAACGCCACAACGGGTTCGAATCGATGTAAACGGAGAACCCCTGTATTGTTCCAGCCCCATAGTCCGCCTCGAAGTGAGAAAGGGACCCGCCCACAATGACATAGGATCCAGGACCTGTGGCTGTCGGCAGCGCCTGAGCGGGGGCTGCACGCTCAGTCGCTGGCCCTACAAGTAGCGCTCCGGCAAAAAGTAGCGACCGGACCGTGAACTCAACCAGGTTATTTCGAAGTCGCATCACTGCGTCACCGTCAGCGTCATGTCCATTGCATGCATCACGCCTGTACCCGTACCCGTGGCCGTAATTTGGAACACGTATGTGCCAGGCGGCGTTCCGTTGATCTGCAAACCACCGCAGCCACCCAGTCCCATTGACAGGCCTGCAAGCAAGCACAACATAAGCATCGCACCCAAAGCATTTCGCAGTCGCCGTGCTTTCGTCCAAAAAAGCAGACCAAACGCCAATCCCGCGGGTAGAAAGCAGACTGCCACAAACGATTCCGACGGTCTGTTTTCAATCTTCGCTTGAGGTCCAGATGTTAGCGGTGATCCGGTGTCGATCACAACCTTTACTTTTTGCACTCCAGCGGCGTCGAGTGACACACGATCATTAGCAAATGTGCATGTCGCGGCAAATGGCAAACCCGCACAGCTGAGATCCAGAGTGTCGGCAAAGTTATTCAGTGACGCGAGAGTAAGTGTCGTCGTACTGTTCTGCTTCGATTGCACCGTTACCGACGATGGACTCATCTGCATCGTGAATTGCGTTGGATTGGTCACCGTGATGCTGGTCTGCGCGGACGTAGATGTGGCGTAGACGGAATCTCCTGAATAGCACGAAATGACCGTTGGAGAGTTGGTTAACAGGTTTACGGTTAGAGTCGCCACGCCCGTGTTATCAAGCGCCGACTTGCCGAGCATTTGTCCGTTGCTAGTAAAAGTTACATAGCCGGTTGGCGCAACTGGGCCTGAGTAGTGGACGACGGAAATAAGAGTCACCTGTTGACCACCGGTAAGCGAGGTCGAGGATCCGGTCACCGAATCAGATGTGGCTCGCAATTGGGCTGACTGAGTCAGTACAGCGGAAAGCCCCGGAAGGTTGAGTACGTCCCCGCCATAGGCGGCCACGATCGCGTGCTGACCGGTCGTCACTGATGCAAACGTAAAGCTTGCTGCGCCCGTCGCATCGAGTGCCGACTGGCCCAACGTTGTCTTCCCATCGCTGAAAACAACTATTCCAGAGGGTGCAGAGTTGCTACCGTTAGAGACTTTGACCGTAAAAATAACCGAATCCAATGCGAGCGAAGGATTCTGGCTTGATCCAAGTGTGACAGTCGAAGTTTGGACGACGCTCTGGGAGAGTGTCGGTGACGTGCTTTGCGAATTATTCAAGTCGCCGCCGTAGACCGCGATGATTGAATGCATACCAGGTGACAACCCGGATACTAGAAGTGTTGCTGCACCAGCGTTCAGATTTGTTGTGCCGAGGGTAGTCATTCCGTCCTGAAACTTCACAAGGCCGGTTACAACTCCACCTTTGCCTGCTACTGTCGAAATTAGCGATAAGGGAGCGTTGGAAAGTGATGGATTGACGCTCGAAGTGAGCGTAACGCTAGTTCCTGCGGTTTGAACGGTCTGAACCAACGGACTCGAAGACGCAGCAAGATTATTCGCGTCGCCACTATAAGTTGCGACAATCAAGTGCTGACCTACCAACAATGCCGAACTGCTAAACGTGGCCGTTCCCGCAGCGGTCACATTTCCCATTCCAAGCACGTTATTGCCGTCCGAGAACGTTATCGTGCCGGTGACAGCGATGCCTTGTGGCGCGGCTATCGTGGCCGTGAAGATAACTCCGGTTCCGGCAATTGCTGGATTAGCGCTGGTCGCGACAGTCACCCCACTGGCCTGCTGAACCTCTTGACAAAGCGTTTTAGCCAAACTCGGTGAATTATTGGAGTCACCCCCGTATGCTGCCGTGATGGAATGCGTTCCGAGGGCAAGCGCCGACGTATTAAAGACGGCTGTTCCCCCTGTCAGCGGAACAGTTGCCAATGCCGTCCCGCCGTCCGAGAAGATCACCTTTCCGGTGACCCCACCACCATTCGTTGTAACGTTAGCGGTGAACACCACATTTGCGCCAAATCCGCTCGGGTTGACGCCTGAAGCCAGAGAGGTATTGCTAGTGGCAATCTGTATTACCTGGACCAATGCAATCGAGGTGCTTGTGCCGTTTTTCGGATCACCGCCGTAGATCGCAGTCATCGTGTGTTGGCCAACTGCGAGGGTTGAGATCGTCAAAGTCACAGCCCCTTTTGCGTTCAAGGTGCCGGTTCCAAGGGATGTGGTTTGACCGCCAATCCCGTCCGTAAACGTAACCGTTCCGGTAGGCATACCGCCCGTTCCAGTCACGGTGGCCGTCAGCGACACAAGACCGCCCGCGATGGAGGGAGTTCCACTCGAAGTCAGAGCTGTGGTGGTGGCTGCCGAGACGATCGTCTCCGGTAGTGCCGCCGATGAGCTCGCTACATAGTTCGTGTTGCCGCTGTAGCTGGCAACGATATTGTGAGTGCCTACGTTAAGTGCGGAGGTGCTCAGGGTTGCCACCCCAGAGGCCGCGACCGTCGCCGTTCCTAACACTGTCGCGCCGTCCTTAAATGTTACCGTACCTGAAAAGTCGCCGCCATTTGAGCTTCCATTCATATTGCTCGCAACTGAAATTGTCGCGGCGAGTTGCAGCAATGCTCCGGCGTTCGCAGGATTGGCACCCGGAGAAAGAGTTATTACTGTCGGAATCTGCAGTACCCTCTCCGTCAGCGGGATTGAGGTGGAACCCTGATTATTAACGTCTCCCCCATATACGGAGGAGATCGTATGCATTCCAGCGGAAAGCGCGGTAGCTGTCCATTCAGCCGTCCCAGTCGCATCCAAGGTTGCGGCGCCTATCGAGACGGAACCGTCGAGGAAGGTTACAACCCCCGTGGGAATGATCCCGTCCGTGCGCGACGCCACAGACGTGAAAGTTGTGCTCACTCCCGCATAGGGGCTAATTATTGACGCGTTAAGCGACGTCTTAGTTGGGGACTGGCTCACGTTTTGAATCACCGCAACGGACTGACTCGTGAAGCTCCTCGTATCACCGCTATAGCTGGCCTTTATACTGTGGGCTCCAGGACTCAGCGATGAAATCGAGAGCGACGCCGTGCCACTTGCGCTCAAAGATGTCGCCCCCAAAGCGAGGGTTCCATCGTAGAAGGTCACTGTCCCACTCGGCATGATGTTAGAGCCACTCGGCCCAACCACTGCTGCCGCCAATATGATTGAAGTCTGAGCAATCGACGGATTCGGGGTCGATGTCATCGTCGTCGTCGTAGACTGCTCGACATTCTCGACGACCGCAGTGGATGTAGCCGTCGCGTTCTGTTCGTCTCCGCTATACACGGCCGTAATTGAGTGCAGTCCGACGGCGAGTGAATTACTCGAAAACGTTGCTACGCTTGAAGCATTTAGCGTTGCAGTACCAATCGTCACCGAGCCATCCAAGAATTTAACCGTGCCCGAGGGGGGTGTGGCGCCTGATGTCGTCACGCTTGCGGTCAGTGTTACAGGAGCACCAAAAACAGCCGGATTTGGATTTGAGGTTAGCGCGGCAAGCGTTGGATCAACTGCAAGTGAATCGCTACCTACACAGATGGAGGCAGGGGCCGAGGGCGGAGGCTGCTGGCCAGGAGGAGCTCCCACAGAACAAAGTGCGAACGGCTGATCCGCCGCATTTGACTGGACGGCGATGGTTCCAAAAAGATAATTTCCAGTTGTGGTCGGTGCGGCCTCAACCCCCAAAATACACGACTCTGCTAAGGCCAACGGTTGAGCGACTTGGCACGTCGTCGTCGCTGAATCGAGGGCGGTGTAGATCACTGGCCGAATTGCAGAAAAAACTAACGAAGCGTTCCCATCATTCTCTATGATTACTGGTCTTGGTGGAGATACCCCTCCCTCTTTCATCTCGCCAAAGAGAATAGTCCAAGGGCTTGCCGCGGGAAGCTGACGGACCACTTGGTGGAACATATCGCTGACGTAAAGATTCCCCGGGCTATCAAAGAACAGAGCGTACGGACCATCGTAATACTGAGCATTTCCAGCTGCACCGCCTCCATCTGAGTAACCGCTGAGGGTGCCAGAGTGCGACGAGATTATCCCTGTATTTACGTTGACTTCGCGCACTAGACTGTTGCCGGAATCAGCGATGAACACATCCCCTGCGACATCGACCGCAACTCCCGCTGGGACATTCAGCTGCGCTGCAACTGCAGGGCCATTGTCCCCTGAAAAACCCAGCTCCCCTGTCCCTGCGATGGTCGATATCACTCCACCTGTGCTCAACTTGCGAATCCTATTGTTTATGAGGTCGGCTATGAAGAGACTGCCATCGTTTCCGAGTGCGATTTGCCAAGGAGTGTTCAATTGGCCCGATGTCGCCGGACCGCCGTCCCCGGAAAACCCGCCGACCCCAGTACCGGCAACCGTTGTGATGATCCCAGTTGAGAGATCAACCTTGCGGATCGCGCTATTTCCAGAGTCCGATATGTACAGAGTGTGGTCGCCGTCAAACGCCAAGCCACTGGGGTTTGCCAGCAGAGCTTGCGTTGCGAGCCCTCCGTCCCCTGAATACCCCGGTCGCCCACCTGAGCCGGCGATCGTTTGAATAATGCCCGTCGTTCCGTTCACTACGCGCACGACTTGATTCCCACTGTCTGCGATGTAGAGGTTTCCGGCACCATCCAACTTGACGTCCGCGGGTGTACTCAGCATTGCAGAAATGGCTGGGCCATCATCGCCACCAAAGCCAGGAACGCCATTGCCGGCTACCGTAGAAATTGACTGGGTAAGCCCGTCGACCCTGCGAATCCGTTGGTTGCCGGAGTCTGAGATAAAGAAGTTGCCTGCGGCATCAGCGGCTCCGCCCATCGGCAAGTATAGAGATGCCCAGTCCGCCCGCATGCCGTCACCGCTGTAAATCCAACGGCCATTGCCAGCTACGGTATTGACCGCAGCCGGCATCATAACTAGCGTTGCTCCCAAGCATGTTGCCTCCAACAATTCGCTTCCAATAACTCTGCCGTCACTTCCCACCAGCAGTACAGCCCCCTGGCGAAGTCCAGGGTACTTCGGCTGGAAACTCACTGCAGCGGTGCATATTTGTCCGACGAAATAGTTCGTTCCCGCAGTGCAGCTGCCTCCCGTGGCGATCGTAAAATCCTGGTTGGGAACCCCTTGAGTCACAACGTGAATTGCTCCAAGATTTCCTGTTTCGGAGATCCTTACGGTCACCAATCCTATTTCGGGTGTCCCGCCCGCACTTAGAGAAGAAGCAAAACGATATGCCGGCATCTGCGGAACAAAGGCAGCGCTAGCGCTTGCCGGTGACGGGAAGAAACCGCTCAAAAGAACCATCCAAGTCGACGCGGCGAGCGACTTTGATCGGAGGCATGGAAGCAAATTGGCTCTTGTACCGAACTGAATGGGAAATTGCATTGGCGAAGGTCCTGTCGGGAAGGGTGATATCCAACTGACCGCGCTACGCCAGGTCACAATCACTCGTCCATTACTCATATCGGTCTGGTCAGAAGAGGCCTTTAGCCGGGTACCGAACCACATAACAAACTCACCATGACCTGGTTCGTGAGAGTCCAGTGCGGGCGTGTCACCGTGGTCTCCGCAGTCTGCAATTCATCAAGCTAGTAGGAGAATCGAACTCCGGCGTCGGGAAACATTGGCATCTGATTCTGCTGCAGCGTGCTGCCAGGCTGATTGAAGGCGATCTGTATGATCGGCATCCACTCAAGGTCATAGAAGTTTGTCCTGTTTAGCGCGTTCTCGAGGCCCACGTGCGTCACCAGTTCGCCGTGACGGAGTTTATGTGTCCATTCCCCTCGCAAGTCGAGTCGGCTGTACATTGGGGCGCGTACGCCGTTGAGCTGCGTCATGTCGTAAACGTCCCGGTCCTGGGCAATACTGAGCGCCATGTCGTCGGGGGTGTACGGTCGGCCGGTAGCTTGGCTGTATCGAAAGGAGATGGTCCAACCTCGACCAAGGGGAGTGAATCCCATGACGTTTAGCGACAGCGGCATATCGAAATTGCCCTTACGCAGCACGCCATCCATTCCGGAGTACCAACTCCGCATGTAGGTCATGTTCCCGCTCAAAGTGAAGCGACGGAAAGGCCTGACATCCACAGAACCCTCGACGCCGCGCGCCACCCCCTGGCCTTGGCTCGCCATTGGGAACATCAGGAACGCTTGCCCGAAGGTATCCGCAATATTGGCCATCGAGAGTTGGGGGAAGGTAACGGAGACCGGATAGTCGCTGTAGAGCTTCTGATAACCGTTGACCGTCACGCGCAGACGGGGTGAGTCGACGGCGACGATACCTGCCGTCAGTTGCCGCGACCGGATCGGGGTGAGCGTGTGCTCGTTGTCAAACGCGAGCAGGTAAAGCGTGGGCGGGAGCTGAGCATACTCCGCGTAGCCCACATGGAACATCCTGCCGAAGACGGGCGCAAAGAACACTGCTTTACCGGTGGCGACCGCACTTTGGGTGATCGACCACTGGGAGAAGCGTTCCCCTGCAACCACTCTCATGCCGTGCGGCAATTCAATCGCAAGCTGCCCATAGGCGGCATAGGTCACTGGCGTAAACGCGCGGACCATCGACGTGGCATCTCCGGTTGCGGGGTTCGAACTGTACGGGCTCGGAAGCCCAATCGGCTGCTGAATGTTGTAGTTGAGCCTGTCGAGGGTGGTCTGTCCGCCCGCTGTCACGGTAAGCCGATGATTTGCCTGGAAGGTCCAGTCGTACTTCATCCTGCTGATGCCGTCGTGCGAATTCTCGTAGTAAACCTGTGTGTTGCCCACCACAAATCCCAGCACTTGCGACGTTTCATTGATTGTCTGCTGCTGCTCGGAATTGCTGATGCTCAGTACGCCAAAAGACTTTGCCGAAGAGACGTGCTGCCAACTGATGCCAGTCGTGTTTCTCCAGCCTCTGTAATTGATAACAAAAGGGTTGGTTTCCTGACAGTCCGTGACGGAGGGGTGAATAACAATCGAATCGACACCGGTGAGCGACATCCCCCACCAATTGTTCTTGTCGTCCACTCGCTTATCCGCCCGCACCAGTCCGTTGGTATAGATGGGAACACCATTCATGCCAATGTCATCGACAAACCAATTCAGGATGCTGCGCCGAAGTCCCACAAACAGGGATCCGTTGGTGCCGAGAGGCCTATCCATCGAGCCCCCCGTGCCGCCAATGCCGAACTCGGCGCGTCCATGGTAGCCAACAGGCTCTTCAGCGGGTCTTGTAGACATCTCGACTACGGCCGAGAGGCGCTGGTCGAACTTGCTGTCGTAGGTGTCCGTATGGAGCGTAGTTTGCGTTACCGCCGCATTGTCGATCATGGAGACAAAGCCGCCAGTTGTGTCTGAGAGGGCAAGCTGGTTGATCGACGGGAGTTCGATGTTGTCGACGACAAACAGTGTCTCAGCCGGATTCCCGCCGCGGACGATGAAATCATTGCGGTTGTCGTTGTCTGAAACCACGCCTGGGAGAGTCTGCATGAATCGCCCAGGGTCGCCAAACGTTCCCGCACTTCGTTCAACCTCCTGAGTACTGATTCTGCGTTCATACCCCTCACTCGTGTCGACTGCGTCGACTGCTGAGGTGACTCGCACTGTCGTCGTAAGCATTTTCAAGGTGTTGGCTGTCGCGGGTTCGGCGTTGCCCGACGCATTCGACACAGTCGGTGCCAGCTTCATTGCAGTTGTCACTGGTGTCGCAGAGTCAGATGCAGTTCCAAGTGCGGAGCTCCCACCTGCAATCGCGGGATCCGAAAGGCGGGCGAGAGGCACCTGACCAAGACAGACTTGCGAGGTGAGTCCGGCTACCGCGATCGATGCGACCAGTAGGAATCTGCGAAGGAGATGGAGTGAGAAGTGAATAACGGAGCGGAGCACGACGGATTCCCCCTAAATGTCAGGTGAATCCCATATCGGCTGCGTTTTTGATCAACGATAGTGGCCTAGAGTTGGGCGTCACTCTGTCCGCAAGTGTGAGGGGTGACAGCCCGCCAAGACCAAACACGAGGTTTACGCACCGCGCTTTCGTCCAAGTCAATGGTATTTCAGTTGTAGCTGCTCGTAGCCTCTCCTCAATACCATAGAGACTGGCAGGCCACTCAGCTGCTTTGCTATCTGTTTCAGAACGGTGCGTAACAAATCCATGAGAACCTGGACTGTCGAACAGAGAACCTCATTCAGCCTGACTGTCGTATTTGTCTTGCTCGGAGCCATGAATGTGATAGTCGCTTCGATGACCTTGCGATTTAGTCACTCCCTTGCGTACTCCATGCTCGATATGACGCTCTTCTTTTCGATCGCAGCGTTCATCGTTGTGCGTAGGATAGCCAGGATTCTGCTACGAGCGAAGGCTGCCCAGGAGAAAGCTACTGATCAGCTCCGATCTCAAGAGGCAAAGCATGCACAACTTATTCGGGGCATCGAGCAGGTTGCCGAGTCGATCGTTATAGCTGACTTAGAAGGGTCAATTATCTATGTGAATCCAGCGTTTGAAGAGATTACCGGGTATCGCCGAGCTGAAGCAATTGGAAGCAATGCTCGAATTCTTCAGAGTGGACACCATCCTCCTTCGTTTTACCAGTCCATGTGGACAACTCTTATTGACGGCGAGACGTGGTCTGGTGATTTCATCAACAGAAAGAAAGATGGAACTCTATTCAGCGAAGAAGCCACCATTTCGCCGGTCAAGGATGAGCAGGGAGTTATTGTCAGCTTTGTCGCCGTCAAACGAGACGTCACCAATGAGAGGTTGCTTCGGAATCAGTTGAAGCAAGCCCAAAAGATGGAGGCGCTGGGACGCCTTGCGGGCGGTGTTGCACATGACTTCAATAACCTCTTGATGGTCATACGAACCTACGCGGAGATGATCCGAGACCGTGTCCCAGCGATTGACGTCTTAGGCTCCTATTCGGACGAAGTGTTGAAAGCAGCCGAGCGAGGCGCCAGCCTCACAAGCCAGATGTTAGCGTTCAGTCGCCAACAGATAATCCGTCCGACCGTCCTCGATTTGAGCGACGTGATCCGTGATGCGGCAACTATGTTGCCGCGGCTTATTGGTGAGCATATAGAGTTCCAAGTTACTCTGCCGGATTCCATCTGGGCGGTGGAGGCTGATCGGGATCAGTTATTCCAGGTTCTCATGAATCTTTGCACCAATGCGCGCGACGCAATGCCCAGAGGCGGCAAGCTGAAGATCCAAGCGGGGAATGTCACTGTCAAGCAGCCAAGCCCCAACGTGCCGACCTATATTGTCGACGGAGACTACGCAATGCTTTCGGTCACCGACTCGGGGATGGGCGTAGACAAGGGAACCCAAGGTGAAATCTTTGAGCCCTTCTTCACGACGAAGGCAACTGGCGATGGTACCGGGTTAGGACTTGCGATGGTCTATGGAATCATCAAACAGAGTGGTGGATACGTGTGGTTAGATAGTGAGCTTGGATGCGGTGCTTGCTTCACTATCTACTTACCAAAAGTGGAGCGTGCGATCAGCCCAACTGCGGTCGCTCATGCCCCAAAACTTCTCAGTGGGACCGAGACTCTCTTTCTCGTCGAAGACGAGGCGTCTATCCGCACGGGCTTGTGTCAATTCCTTAGAAGCCTGGGATATTTGGTGATAAGTGCAGGCTCAGGCGAAGAAGCGCTCCTGCTTGCGCGTAGTACTGAACACGTCGATCTCTTGCTCACGGATGTCATTCTTCCCGGGATTAGTGGGAGGGAAATATCGGAAGAACTCGGACGGAAATGGCCGAAACTGAAAGTGCTATTTATGTCTGGCTATACTAATGATGCCGTGCTGAAGTCCGGTGTATCTGAGCAGAATGCTGCATTTTTGCAGAAGCCGTTCGGCTTGAATACGTTGGCTGGAAGGATTCGAGATAGTCTCAGCCCGACGGAGGTTGTTCATCCGCCCATGTCCGCGGCCGGTCATGCGAATCAATAGGCCGCACCGCGCTCGGCCCACCAGCCATAGAATGCAGGGATGATGTCGGGAATATTTAGAAGGGGTATCGGCGACGAAACGGAATATCAATCCTGCATTGAGCCACAGAACGGCGGTTGGGCAACCGTACGTTTTGGTCCTCCAATTCAATTGGTTGACGCCAAGCTAGCCTCCACCAGGTCATATTCTTTCAGTTTGCGATAGAGAGTGGTCTTGCCAATGCCAAGTAGCTTTGCCGCTAATATCTTGTTTCCCTCACATTGCTGGATGGTACTCAGGATCGCATGCTTCTCCATCGTGGAGATGGAGAGAACGGCGGCGCCTGCGCTACTTCCTTCAGTGCCGCCAATCTCGCCCATCGCCGACGCGGCCACACTCTGCTGCTGCGCTTCAAAATCGCGGAGTTGGACCGGCAAATCAGCCAAGTCCAGTCGACTCGAAGAGGTAATCGCGCATGCATGCCCGATGGCGTGTTGAAGCTCGCTCAAGTTGTCAGGCCAGTCGTACTTCATCATCAACTGGAACGCGTCCTGGGAGAAGGCATACTTTCTCTCAGAGTCGCGTTGCACCAGATTCAGGTAGTGTTCAATCAAGAGAGGAATATCGTCCTTTCGATCGCATAGCGATGGAATGCTAATGTTGACGATGTTCAGACGCAGATAAAGATCCTTTCGGAAAAGTCCCTGTGTGGCCAGAGCATTCAAATCGCGAGTCGTCGCAGCCAGTATGCGCGTGGAGAGGGGTACCGCTTGGGAGGCTCCGACCGGATAGACCACTTTGTCCCGAAGTGTGCGGAACAACTTCGACTGCACGTCGAGCGGAAGTTTGTCGATATCGTTGAGTAAGACCGTTCCGCCGTCGGCGGCGGAGAGCAATCCTTCTTTTGATGTGTGCATCCCCGGCAACGCTCCCTTTGAATAGCCAAACAACTGGGCCTCTATGGACAAAGGGGACACGGAGCCACAATCGACCGAGATGCACGGCATGGAAGAATACCGGCCTGCACTGTGGATCGACCGGGCGACGGCTTCCTTGCCCGTGCCAGTTTCTCCAAGGATAAGTACCGGGTGCGTTGCAGACGCAACGCGCGTGAGGATGCTGTACACCCGTTCCATGGCAGCCGAGGTTCCGACAAGGCTTCCCATGCCGAACTTCGTTCGCAGTTGCTCTCGCAGTCTCCGCCCGTCAATGTCGTAGCGTAGCCCGCGGATCGATTCGTCCAAGACATCTGTCAACTGTCCTAATGCGAATGGCTTTGTGAGGTAGTTGCTAGCCCCCGTGCGCATTGCTTCGACCGCCGAAGGCACAGTCGCATATGCGGTCATAACCACAACAGTAGTATGTGGATAGAGAGCCTTGACCTCGTGTAGCAGTTCGAGTCCGCTGCCGTCCGGAAGTTTAACGTCCAGTAGCAGGAAGTCCACCGGCGGCTCACTCTTTAGTGCTGACCGAGCCTCGCTCGCATTTGCTGCGGAGAGAGGCCTAAGCCCCATACTGGCACCAATTTCACAACACGCCTTACGCAACGAAGCATCGTCGTCAACCACTAATAGTTTCAGGACGAGCGATTCCTCGGGCAAGCGTTGGCGCGTGCTACCAAGCGGATCCAGCTGAGCTTTGCTGGTCAGCATACTCGAAGAAGCAAGGAGCCGACCATCATGGTTCGGCGCTTGTCGCTGTTCGATAGAAGGATAGGTAGCCTCGCTTGAGACCGATTTAGCCAAAGATGAGGGGTGTAAACAATCAGTCATCAGCGTGACACCCGACTCTCTGTACTCCAACGCGAATGGCTCAACGAGCCTATGCTGCTTGCGTTCCCCACAGCCTCGATATTGTCGGACAATATTGGCGAAGCGGGTATGACTTGTACCTGTTTTGACAGGATCAGGTTCTCGATCAATTCCCACGCACGAGAGCTCAGGATACGCAATTCGTCTACATACTGGATGTGCTCCGGCTTAAGGACATCCGGCATCGACAATAGATCGCAATATAGCCCGAACGCGCCTATTAGGTTCCGAGCATCGTGCAGCGGCTTCTCACTTTCGATATCTGTCGGTATCCGGCGCACCATCGCGCTGTCGGGTAACACCAAGGCCGGAGCAGATTCCGATCTCGATGCGGGCTGTGCTGTTATGTCGTAAGGGTCGGTAATGCGGGAGGCGGTGAAGCTCTGAGTTGCCTGCAATGTTCGTACCTCGTGATTTTGGCTACAAATGCGTGTTTCAAACCAATTCTTGCCAAGCCACTGGCTAAGCTCAATCTGCTGTGTGGATAACTGTCCCAGAATCCGACACTTAAAGCCTGATTGGATGTGACGGCAGTCACGTTGATCTGCGGCGTGCGTTACGAAATATGTCGTGGCTATTCCAACTCCAAAACCTCGGGCAGCATCGCGCTGCGTAAAAGCCGAAGACGTCGTGGGAGGAAAAATCGCCACGAGCGACCACCACTTGTTCTTGAAAGGGAATCAAGCTATGACAATCAACATTGACGAGATTCTGGAAGCCGAAATCGAAGATTTCGATGATGCCGGACAAGACTTCGACGACGATGAAGGTGAAATCGACGGTGACTGCAACGAATCGCATCCGCAGTCTTGAAGCAGGATGAGGTGCATGACCACTCATCAGCAGATCCTTTGGATGTACGTGAGTATTTGCGTTCTTGGAAAAACAGCCACGGCCCCCAGGAAGCACGGACGATCTTGTTCGATATGTGGCTGCTCTCGAAGTTCAGCACAGCCGCATATGCACGCACCTTGGAACAGCACGTCGCCGCGAGGCGGCTGCTGTTGCCTGGCGGATCGTCGGGCTGCTCGGACTGACGGAAGCAGCCGAACCCCTACCCCCGAGGCTGTTGACGTTGCTCGATCACCACTCACGGTAGTATCCGTCTAAATCCGTCGTTTCAGCCGGATGGAATGCGGTCAGCGTCGATACTAGGGTCATCGCGCCTGGTTCGCGGTGGCTCGTTCCACCCGCTAGGCCCCCACCCTTGCGCATGCCAAAATGCCAACAAACGATCACCTATGAAGCACTGCTCTCAAAGAGTGAGACTTGATCCGTGGCCTGTGAACTGGGTGCCTTCTTGGTTTTCGACGACCTCGTACTTGCCCGATGGTGAGCGCGGTTAGTAGTCGATACTCCCTCGGCAAATTCAGGTATCCGCTCAGTGTACTGTTCCGCCGTGTCGAGCGCGGCCAAACTGGCCGCTATTGCTTCCTCAACGACTTGCTGCCGGGATTTGCCGAGTTTGCGTTGGGCCCTTTTGAGCAGTCCTCCGAATTTCGGGTCGATTGTGATAACCGTTAACTTGTGCCCGGCGGGTTCCAACTTCTTCGCCTCTTCGGCCTCAGCCAGTATTTCTCGAAATAGATCGTCGGCAGTCCTTACGGTCTGGCTGCGCGGAACCCCAGCCTCACGAGGTGCTTTCAGGTGAGCGGAAAACGCTTCAAGGAAGTCCCTCAACGTTTCTGCCTCGACAAACCTTTCCTTATTACCAGGGAGGCTTACCCGACCAACGGCTATCATGATTTTTCGGGCAGTACTAACGCGTACCCTGAAAAGCTTCTGGATTGTACCGCTGTGCCAGGGGATAGAACCTGATTCGCTGACCTCGGCCAGCATTTCATCGAGACGGTCGAGCCACATAATCCGCATTGCAAACGCGCCATTCTTAGTTCGCCCGACTCGTAGTAAAGAAGAAGCCTGGGGTGGGGTCGCTCTGGCCATTCTTAGTTGCTGCCCAAATGCGATCACAAATGCCTGACTAAATCCTAGCCCTTTGTCCGCTCCTCAGTCAGCTATTTGTGCGTCACTATGGGTACATCCGTAACCATAGTGAAAGTGAGTCATCACAATGACACATGTGCGGTTTATTGTGACGGCTATCGAATTCAAAATGACGATCCTGCGGCTTGTAGAGCCCGGCGAGGAATTTGGGGCTCTATCCTCAAATTGGGCGAGCCTCAATGAGTGACCATGTTTTTCGTAGCATGCAGAATCAGCCCGGAATATAGGGCTTTTCCCGAATTGGGTCTCATCCTGCTCATCTTCGAGCGATTGCGTACGACACAACTGAGAATCGCTGTAATTTTGACATTGGGTAAGGAAAAGCGATGTCGGACGAAGCAGAGAAGCAATCGGAGATCGTTTCAGACTTATCGACAGCTTCACCCCCGTCGCCAGTCAACTCCACAAAACCGGCGACCGGCACTTTCTCTTCCACGATCATACCGGTGCGAATGGAAGATATCAGCGGCGAACACGGCCTGGTAAGAGAATTTGACCAGTTCCTTAATCTCCCCTATTTCCCGCAGCCGAAGCCTGAGTTCCTGCCAACGGATGTTGTCCGTATTCTGCTTGGTCGCACTCCCTTGCTGGTTTATAGAGAGCGAAAGGGTCAATACACGTGCATTGGAAATGTGCGCATTTACCGAATGGCTAGACTTGCGTTTGAACCTTCCGAACTGGTTCCGACGATCAGCTATTCGGGATCCCTTACCAAGATTCGCCGCGAGCGGCTGTGGGAGGGACTCCTGATCGAGACGTTCTTGTTGCCGGCAGTCTTCGGTCGGCGCGGCGCTGAATTGAGCGCATTGAACGCCGCGTGGGAAAAGACATCGGCTGCGGGACTTCCAGACTTCTGGAAGGGAATCGGGGGCTTTGCCGAGATGTATCGGGAAGCTACAGAACCTTACAAGCGAAAGCGTGGCTGACATCCCCGAAGCGACGAGTCCCAGGCGCCACAGGCTCGCCAGCGAGCAGTCAAAGCATGTCGCCCCAAATTGGAGTCCCGAACATCTACGGCTACGCGATGCCGCACGAAGGGCCGGTCACGACGAGGAAACCTTACGGGATATCCTCTGGCTGATCAATGCTCACGACCGCCTCTTTGGACTACGCCGGGTGGCCACGAACCTCCTGGGCATCATCGAATCCAAAGCGCGAGATCACGAGAACCTCGTTTTCGAGGAGTGGCCGGAGGTGCTCCGTTGGATTGCCAAAAGCTACCTGGAGCCAGGGGCTCTGAGGGCGGGGACCTCTGCTCGTGGGCCATCTGGGGCTGAATCTTCGGAGGATGCGTCCGCCAAGGATCCAGTCCGCCATCGCGGGATCGGGCGTCATCCACTGTATGACTGTCTTTGGCAGAGATCTAAGAAATGGGCTATCCACTATAGGGGCCTACAGTGGCATCTTTTGCGAGCACACGTCTCTTATTTGCTCACGAATACTAGGCGCGATGAGTATGAAAACTACGGCGACTCCCCGGAGTGGAAGGCTTTCCCAAATTCTCCCTATGCGGCCACGTTGAGCCTTCGCGAGTTGGCCAAGCACGATTGGGGACCTATTCTGCCTCGACTCCGCGTTTCGTCATCGGCTCGGGCGTTTTCGGGCATTCTGGGCAAAGTAGAGTGCCCGGATGGGGTGCCAAAGTCACTAGTCTCCAAATGGCGAACGCGACGATCAGATCTCAGATCCTTTATTGCCAAAGCGAACGGTTGGAAGGAGTGGGTGCACCGCGCTGGTGGACAAGGTAACTTCGCCTCTCGATACCCTGACAGAGACCTCTCTACACCGGATGCTATGCCGGGAGACCCCGATGATCTAGATGCCCATTGGCCAGCGGCGCGCTGGGTGACGATTCCGGGCGCAGCACACGGATCCGGCTCCAAACGGACGTATACAACAGAGGAGCTTCTGAACCTCGATCTGGACCCGGACGAGATCGTGGAGCTGGAACACCGCTACCTGGTTGCACCAGAGGATGACGATCCCGACTATCAACATCTGGCGATGCTCTCTGCCTTGGGAGCCCGGGGGCAGCTTCGGCACCTCCAGATGGCTCATCAGTTGCTCCCCTGGGACTACAACCACCTCACACTCCACGAATTGGCATGGTGTTTACATGAATGCAGCAATGCGGTCCGAGAGATCAGTGACCTCGCACACGTGAATGAAGATCAGTACCTGATCTTGGAACTGGTGACTCTGATCCATGTGATGTTATGGACGGGGAGTTCACTCGATCGCGCCTGCGATCTCAGGATTATCGAGGGAAGCACTAATTCCGATGTAGGCCCACGGTTCACAACTGAGGTCGATCTGGTCTTTGAATCGAAGTCGAATCAATGGCGCATCCGAGCAATCACGCCGGATTACAAGAGTGTTATTGAAGATCCTGAGAATCAGGCTTACGCGCCGGCAGATTCCTTTCCGCTACCTGACATTGCAAAGACATCAGCATTCATCAACCTGCTCTGGCCTTTGTCTGAGTCCGATCACGTCGGAGCGGATACGGATGAAACGATCGCTGCCGCAAGGAGAAAGGAAGGCCGCCTGTTCCTTGGGTCCGAGACATACTACCGCACTCATCTCAGGGAGTGGCTCAAGGGACGGACCAATGCGCTAACTGGCCGTGTAACCGTCGGTCGCATCGAATCGTTTCTGTTTAATCGCCTGCTGGCGGCCAAGGGCGATCTTATGGCGGCCGT
This sequence comes from uncultured Acidobacteriaceae bacterium, assembly GCA_963822225.1. Classification (GTDB taxonomy): domain Bacteria; phylum Acidobacteriota; class Terriglobia; order Terriglobales; family Acidobacteriaceae; genus Edaphobacter. Next base: position 379,499 of record CAWGGW010000011.1, read on the forward strand.
CTTGATCACCGGGCACTCGCATCCTCAAGCTCGTACCCAGCAGTTCTATGCATCCTATGGCGTGGCGCAATTGCAATCCATTTATATTGAGGCGGCGTCCGCCATTGTTCGGGAAGCACACCTGGCAGCGGATCTGGAGCCGCCTGAATTGTGCGCCGACACCGGCCCGGCACCGAATGAGCACGTTGGTGCACGCCTATGCGCTACTCAAGATGCCGTGCAGCGTGCCATCCGGCGCCTTCGCGAAGATCTCGACGTGGCAACGACGATCAATGATCGGGCCCAGGCAATCAACTATCACAACCTTTACACCCTCTATACGCTGCGGATGTTTGCCTACGCGACGTCCGTGCGAGCAATCCGGACCCCGTACATCCCCCTCAACAGAGTAGATACAGACCGCGGGTTTGCCTTTCTATCCGACAAGGATGACGACGCCCAGCACAAAACCCGGCAGACATGGATTCCGCCGCTAGTCATTAGCCAGATGGAAGCATACGCCGATCATCTCCACGCTCTACGGTCCGACAATCCGCACCTCCTCATTGAGATCAATAGGGGAAGCACTGGGGGCATGGATATTTGCTGTTTTCTCGATGTTCAGGGTAAGCCGAAAGAAGTTCGTCCGAAAACAGTCGCCGAGCATATGAAGCCTTACCTAGCGTTGCCGCCGAATGTTCATCGGCGCTTCATGCGATACGCTCTGCTCAATGATGGGTGCCCGCCGGAGGTTGTCATGGCGTGGCTGGGGCACGCTTTTCAAGGTGAAGAGGTATGGGGCCCGCACTCCACCCTGGGATTTGTCGAATATCGGGACCAGCTGAAGGCCCACCTATTACCCGTTCTGGAGGAGCTTGGATGGAAGCTGTACAAGAGTCCCCTGTGCTAACCGCAGTCGCGCTGCCGCCGGAACTCGATCCCGAGAGGATTGGACTCAGCCCTGACCAGATGGATGTTTTCCAGAGTTAGTCCAGTGGCTGGCGAAAAAGCCGGCACCGGTCAAATTGCTGGCACAATGTCTTCTCGGCACACAGTGCTCTTCCGAAAGATTTGTATCCGAGATGCGCGAGCTCGTCAGCCAGCTGATCGCGGAGCTTCGCCAGGATGTTATCGACACGAGCCTGAGCACTCTTCGTCTCCTTGTTCAGTTCCGAAACCAAGATCCGGCCTACACGATTCAAATGCCGGAAATCTCGGTCAGGATTCCGCCGATAGCAAACCCGTTTACCGCTGGTCGCTGGGAAGGTATATCGAGAGTCCGGCGCTGGCGCGACGCGACCGTCGAAGAAATCACGCGCAATGCGGATAATGAGAACCAGCAATCGGCTTATGGTCGCATATTGGCAAGCGCCGTTCTTTGGGGTGGGCTGGTATCACGGTCATCCCTGCAAGCGCTTTACGAACTCCTGCCTGATCTTACGGATCACTGCGAGATGGAGCACGGCAGGATCGCCGTTACCTGGGCGGAAAGTGGCGACAACCACAAGCGATGGTTTCCTGATGCGCTGACGTCGCTATTGATGCTTCGTTTGTTGCGGGTTCCCCAGCCGGTTGTCGCATCGTCGCCGACGTTGCGCGGCTCCGACAAGGCCTACACAATGGAGTCGGCACTGCTTGGATACTTTCGCAGTGACGTAACCCGGCAAAGAAACGATTACCCTGCGGGTGTCGGCAAGTTGCTCGACGCAGTTCTGCTCGATATGGAGGTGCGGATACCGAGAGTACTCACCCAGTACGCCGCCGGCAAGCAGGTCTCCCACTCTCTTCGGCCTGACACCTGGCAGAGGCTTATGTGCGGGCCTGTAGGTCGCAAACTGCGCAACATGTCGGTACGCAGCTGCCCTGCCGCGGAAATCGCGACGGAAGGTTCTCCTGAAGAAGGAACAGAGATCGACGAAATGGTGGAACCAAGCGACGGCATCGCTTGGCTTCCGGACATTAGAACAGCCCTAAAGTCCGCGGAGACAGCGGAAAAGCCGAAGGCACTTGCGAGAGTGAGAGCATACCTCAAGCGATCGGATATTCCTCCTGCGGCCCGGATATTTGCAGATTTTGCAGAAGTACTTCTCCAGGAACACGCCAAATCACGGAAAGGCAACACACTCAAGACACTGCGAACGCGAGTCATTGCGGTCGCGACAAGGCTGCCAGGAAAAATTCGATTTGATCAGGCGGCCTCTCTCAATGGCGACACTCTGCAGGCTGCCTACCAGGCCGTAATCGAGGAAGCGATCAGTGAAAATCAACATCAGAAACTAGCGAACCACCTCCGTGCGTTTCACCACTACTTGGTCAAGATGCACTCTGTAGAGAGTATCGATGAAGGCGAAACGTTCGCCTCGGGAGATGAGGACCTAACTGTAGATGCAAACCTGATTGTCGAGGATGAGTATCAGAATGCGCTGGCATATCTGTCCGACGGGCACGCAGTCAGGAATCTTCGACCCGCGGACAAGTTGGTGCGGAGAATCGCGCAACTGATTCTTATCCTCGGTTTTCGTTGCGGCCTGCGCCGGATGGAGGTACTAAAGCTCCAACTCACGGATCTGATCTTGAAACACCCGGCTGAGTTGCTGATTCGCCCGTGGGAGCAGCGTCGTCTAAAAACTCCGAACGCAACACGCAAAATGCCGCTCTATGCGCTCCTCACGTCAGGTGAACTCGATAAATTTCGGGAATGGCACGCGCAGCGTCGAGAGGAATGCGAAAACGATATCAATCCGTCGCCCTTCCTCTTTTCGATCCCGGGCATGGGCTATGCCTTTCTTCCTGAGGGAATGCTATTTCCGCTCATCCATGACGCTCTGCGAGACGCGACCAACGACCCCACTGTTCACTTTCATCATCTCCGGCACTCTTTTGCAAGCTGGATGGTCTACGCACTCATGCGGCCACCGAAGTCGCCGGTGCCGAGGTGGCTAGACAATTGGGTGCAAAGCAAAGAATGGATGTCCAAGTCGGACCAACTACATCGGGACCTCTATGGCAATTCGTTCCCCACGCGCCGGCACCTCTATGCAATCTCGCGTCTCCTGGGTCACAGCGGACCAGAGATGACTCTTGAGCACTACGTCCATACAACCGATCTACTGCTCGCCTTATGGCTTGAACAGCAGATGCAACTCTTCGAACCCAAGGTTTGGATCGCTGCCGCCGGAATTCCGGCATCGACCGCGTATCGCTCTTTCGAGATGACAAAAGAAGGGACAGCTTCAGGAATACCGCTTGTTCAACGCAGTTGGAACAAGCTCACACGCACGGAGCGCAAAGGCGGGGTTGCATCGCCGGCTAGTGAACGGAGCCAGGAATCGGCAGACCAGGAGCCATCTCCCCCTCATGGTGAAGGCAACCGGAAGGAGGCCTTGCAGGCCATCGACAGCCTGTGGCTCCTCTTGTACCTGCGAGCAACAGAAGGGACAGCAACTGAGGGATCTCGCACGCAGATTCGGGTTCTCAGAATCACTTGTAGATCATCTGATTTGTGTGGCTCAAGAGACTGAGCAGCGGCGGTTGGGGAAGAAGTCGTTCCTGCATCACTTCGAACATAGAAGGCGGTCCCAAAGCCAAGGATTGACAGTTGGACCTGGCACTACGGCTGACGGACTTCCGGCCGTGGACGGGGGACAACCATGTTTCCGTCGCATAGCCTGCCCCCGTAAACCACGGGAGAGTGAGGATCTGGAAGCTGTCGCTCGTTTTGCTCCACGCTTATGGAAATTGATCAGAAGGCCAACTGAATTCTGCCACTCCGTCTTGAAGCACTATCTTGAGTTCGCCCATGACGAGCGCAACGGCCTGGAATTTCAGCCATCCGAGCAGCGGCCGGCGAAGGAGTACGTCGGTCTTCTGCGCAGAATGGGCATAAGTCGACGAGAAACGCTTTTGTTGCGCTACGCAGACAAGGGAGATTCCGTGGCTTGGCAATGGTGGAACAAAGCGCTCCACTTGAGCGGTGAGGAGCCTGTCCGAGCCGCAATCCCTCCATCTGTCAAAAAAGCCGCTCAGAACGTCATCGGGATCAAAATTGTTCTGGGACGCGTCAATCCAAAGACGAAAACGTCTCCAAGAGCTTCTTATGGTACGAGCTATCTGCTTGTTATGGCCGGAATCTGGATCGAGGCCTATTCGCGGATGCGTCCCAAGATGGTAGGTGAGGTGAAGTCCGCTGAACAATTCGCGGCGCACCCGCAATAACACGAGAGTCTATAGATCTATCTAGACTGATTCAACGAGAACGGCCAGGATCCTTGCGCTAGGATGGAAGTGCGGGCATACGAGTTGTTGTAGCTCATCGGGCAACTCTCTAGGGGATTGCGGGGCTGCGTCCCGCAAACCATTGCTCTCAACGTCAGGCGAAGCACCAGTCCAGCAACCAGGGAAGGGAAGTGGGAGGCTCGGGGATTGGCCGCCGCGGACTCTGACGTCTGATAATTTCATGTTCTCAGATGTCAGAAACTTGGCTGAATCGACGGTTTGATCTGGATGTGCACCGCGCACCTTCTGGTGCGCTGCAAAAACCCACCTCCGTGGCCAGTTGCTGGCTGATGCCGAAACAAGTAGCCACAAACTCTGCTCCAGATTCCGACATCTAGCGCTAGGACAACCACCCCGGCGTTCAATGAGTGATACGGCCTGTTGGCAACAGATGACCCCTCTCGGGATTTGTGCTCGGATACGGGCACGGATTTTCCCAAATGAGGGGCGTGAAGCCCTGCGGCAGGGAGCAGAAAGCCGAAAATCTCAGTTTCTCAAATGTATGGTCCGCCGCCCGACTGCAAGGGAAAAGTTTGTGGATGAAGGAAAGTCTGCGTCAATGTATCCGGCCTGTTTGTGGAGGTTTTATTCTCCTGGCCATGATGAGATACGCCGCGTGCCTGTCCTGCAAAACGCCTCGGCTGTGTGAGAGCCATTTGAGCAATCAGGTTTCAGGTACGCCGTTGTGACTGTTCTTTCATCTTTACTCGTCCGGTGCAGACCTCGGTGGGAGAACTTGATCTTGGTGGTTACGCTTGCTTACGCAGCGACTGGTTCTGGAACCGCTCGGTAGTCCTGGCCAGATGAGAGCACGGCCCATGCGATCCGTGCCAGCTTGTTGGCCGCCGCGACGATCAACACGTTGCGCGGGGCTCTGGCTTCAAGAGCGGTCAACCATGCGCCCATCGCGATCCGCTCTCGCTTGCGATCGCAACACGACCGCGCGTGCTCCATGGATCAGGATCTTGCGCAGGTAGATGTTGCCGCGTTTACTGATGCCAGCCAGCTTCGCCTTGCCGCCGGTCGAGTACTGCTTCGGCACCAGCCCCAGCCACGCCGCGAACTCTCGTCCCTTGTGGAAGGCTGCTCCGTTGCCGATCGCGGCCACGATCGCGGTTGCGACCAGCGGGCCGATGCCGGGGATCTGCCTGCAGCCGCGTGCATGCCGCATCGCTCGAAGCGATCTGTTCGACTTCATCGTTCATCTGCGACGATCTGAAGCTCCAGATCCTTCCACTCGCTCCACAGCAGAGCCAGCAGGTTCCGCATGCGCGGAGTGAGATCTTCATCGGCGTTTTCCAGGATCTCAGGCATCCGTTCGCGCAGCCTGGCCGGGCTCTTCGCGAAGACCAGACCACGCTCCAGCAGGAAGGCACGCAGCTGGTTGATCACCGACGTTCGTCGTGTGATCAACCGGTCGCGCACGCGATGCAGCGCCTGCAGGTCGAGCTGGTCATCTGTCTTGATCGGCACAAAGCGCATGTTCTGGCGATCCACTGCCTCGGCAATGGCTTCGGCATCGATGAAGTCGTTCTTGTTCGACTTCACGAACGGCTTCACGAACTGAGCCGGGATCAGCTTCACATCATGGCCCTGTGCTCGCAGCGCACGACCCAGGAAGTGCGCCCCGCCACATGCCTCCATCCCGATCAGGGAGGTCTGCATGTTGGCGGTGAAAGTGATCAACTGCTTCTGGGTGAACTTCTTCTTCAGCAGCACCTTGCCGTTATCGCCAAGCGCCACCAGGTGAAAGGTCGTCTTGCCAAGGTCAATACCAACCGAACGAATCTGCATGTCGATGATCCTCCTTGAACCTGCCTACAAGATCTCCCGACGCGGAGATCAAGCGGCGGACCATCTCAGTAATCGCCGATTCAGAGGACTCAGTCTTCGCAAGCGGTATGATTTGGGCGGTATGGGAGATGCGATGAGACCGCGCTACAGTTTGGTATGTGGGTTGATGTTGGCCTTTATCCCTTTGCATCCGATGGCTGGCCAAGTCATCAAGTCGGCAGGCTGCGCCGTGGACTTAGAGATTCTTACACTGCCTCGCTGCGCTGTTGTGACAAAAGGCGACCACCTTTACATCTCAGCGGTGTTCGTCCGACCATTGTTCAACGGCATTGCTTCACGTCTAACCAGCAGGCCATTACCTGATGTTGGATTGGCATACTTCGACAGGACAGGTCTTGTTCGCGTGAAGGGTGTGGCTCCCTTCGACAATGGAGCGAGCTATTTCCATTCCGGCCTTGTTCGGGTTATCCGTGATGGGAAGTATGGTCTTGCGAATGACCAAGGTGTCTTGGTAACGCCCTCGTATGACGGGATGAACGAGTTCGACAAAGATCACCAAGGATGGAAAGCCTGCAATTCGTGTCGTCTCGTCAAGCATGGCGAATACGATTTCTTTGAGGGTGGGACCTGGCTCTGGCTGGATCGAAAAGGGCGGGTCGCGGGTACTGCCGAACAGGCTCGCTAGAAAGCGAACCTCCCGAGATAACGGGATTCATCCAACTGGGAACGACGCGGCCACCGACAACGCCGTAGTTGCCTGAAACCCCGGCACCGATTCAGGGGCAGTTGGTGATAGCCCGACCTCGTCGCCGCTAAGTGTCTTCAACTTCCGTAGCCGGGGTAATGAGTTCGCGCTAGCCATGCGGGCCAAGACGTGCACGCCACTACAGGTCGCATCTTGTGCGACGACGGCACCAGTGCCCACTGTCCAGCACACTAACAGTACCGGGAAGGCCACTAAGTAGAATTTCATGTCGTCCTGAGAATACAGCGTCGGCGGCCTATTACTTCTTAGCTCCCGCAATACGGGGTTTAGTGCAAATGAGAACGACGCGTCCAGCGGCAAAAAGCCCATTTCGACAGAAGCCCGATTTACGGCACTAAGGTGTGCTGTTGCCAACCGTCCCGTGGTTTCAGGGGATTTCAGATGGTAGGTCTGGACTAGATAATGCCTTTCGACCTTTAGTAGCAAGAAGAAACTGCTCCATGGCCCAAAGGTTCTGATGGTTAGAACGGCACATATCGGGGAGTCTCACTAGGGTTAGTTCGCGCCACGCTGCCAATAGAGCGACCTAAGAACAGCGCGGTCCCCGATGGGGGCGAGTCTCAACCCGCGGCGGGTGAAGAACGTAACAACTGTCAGCCCGGTTCCGAGCAGGATGAGAGACGATGGTTCAGGTGTTGATGAAGTAACGGGGGTATCGCTAGGAATGGAATGGTTCAGGCCAAATACGGCGTGACCCAACGCATCCAGCGCTAATTCCAGACCATCTACGACCATGATGTCCACGAGTGTGTGATCGATCTGTACGAGTTCGAGCGGGCGCTTTGGAGCCAAGCCCTTCTTGACTGGCGCAAACCTGTCGCGTGCGGCACCCGCTCCTTCTCTTTTCTGGACCGTGACCGCTGGGTCGACTGAGTTCACCCGAACCCACACCGCTTTGTACGAAGGCGGTGGAAGTTTGGCCTTTCGACATTCCAGGATGACCTGCCGGTGGAGATCGGCGACCGCGGCCGCGGCCGCTTCAACTAGTACTTGGAGATCAACGTTTGGATGACGGTCTCGACCTCGGTGCTGAGCAGCCTTGTTCCCGAGACCCGGCCGCCACGATTGGGTAGCAGGGAACTGGCCGATGGATCGCGACGATATACGGCCAGTAGCCTTTACACCACGGCGGAACTGAGCCGGAGGTCCGCCGCAACCTCGGCGACGGCTGCCGGCGAACTGGCCCTCAGCAGCACCTTGAGCGCACCCTCGCGTTGGCTCGCAATCTGCCAGTCGGCATCGCTCGCAGTGTCCCCGCCGGCTTCACCGGGGGTTTTGCCATGAAAAACGGATGCGCAATTGTTCTATAGGTAAAGGAATTTTTCTACCGGCTAAAGCAAATTTCTACACCTTTAGGAATTGACTAAGCCTTATGGAATCAACAAAACCGTTCTACAGATAGAGGAAAAACGACACGGGCGGATGTTGATGAGTTGGTCGCCTGCGGAAATTGGATCGCCACCCTGCTGCGAGCCTGCCAGTTTTGCTCCGCCCTTTCCAATGACCATCGCGTACACGGGCATTTCCCTTGTCTCAGCATGTACAGCGAGTTGGAATCTCTCCAGGAGCAACGAAGCGACCATTTTTCGTTTCGTTACCTTCGCCTGTTAGTTCGAAAGGACTGCGAGTTGTTGTCCACGCTCGGATCAAACTTTGCTTCGAGAGAGAACCTTGCGGATGTGAGCCAATTCGGACCACCGAACATTCGCAAATCAGGAATGTCATAGGCGATCTCCATCAACGACTTTATACTCACATTGACAGCCCTCAGGTACCCGCGCTTGTCAGGGTTGTCGATGTGTTCCGGACGCGAGTCATCTTGTCTCATTGGATGAAATCGACACGATGTCGAAGGCGGGCTGCCAAACCGCTTGCGTGGCTAACGTAGTCTCTTGAGCCGTTGAGCGCGACTGTAGTGAAACCGCGTAAGTGATCAACACTGTCAGCTTCAGCAGCCGCACCGAGATACTTCTTAGTCGTCATGAGAAGGAAGCTTGTCGTCCGCAGGAAGGTACGCGCGAAGAGAACGTTTCGAAGGGTACGAATTTCTGGAGGTTCCTGCGGCGTGGATGAAAATCTGAAAAGGAGTACGAAGATATTGCACGCGCCGAGCCGCGAATTAGGCGAGAGGTGGATCGGCTCGCCGGTTGAGTGGGTTGCGGACGATCTCCCGTCGCAGGGTGGCTCAGCAGGATGCGGGGACCTTGATCTGCGCCGGTTCACTGCTGGAAACCGTCACCACGAAGTCGCCTCCATCGAATCGAAAGCCGAAGCTGGTGGTGGTATGCGGTCCGCAGACATGCAGTCCGTAGTCGCATCCGTCGACAACGAACGGAATCGACATCCGCGCGTCTTGTGCCAGGACCGCTTTCAGGTTGCCGCCGATCATGTTGGCTAACTCGCCGAGCGCGTCGCGCACATCCTCGTCGGCAGCCGGGGGAGCTTCCATTGACAATAATCTTCCGGCAAATTGACACGCCTGCTGGCGGCCACACTGCAGAAAGATTGCCCAGTTCCAATGTCCTTCGATATAGACCGACGAGGTAAGGCGATCGTCGCAGGGCAACTGAGCATTCTCTATTGCCGCGACTGCAATATTCATCATCGCGCCAAAAACGGACTCGACCACTTCCGTCACAGTTTCCGCAGCTGGTTGCATCAACATTTGTTCCCTCTCATCGGGCGACATGAACCGTCACATTCCCAATCCTTATTTTTTCGAATAGACCGGCTAGATCGCTGGGGGTTTCGGCTCCGCCAAGCAGCAGCCAACCTCCCCGGAACATGGTGCCGTGAATCTGCTTCATGATGTTTCTCTTCGTCTCGGCGTCGAAGTAAATCATTACGTTGCGGCAGAAGACGAGATCGAACGGCCCGAGCGTCCGCATACTCTTGCGCAGGTCAATAGTGTCGAACCGTGCCATCCTGCGCACTTTGTCTTCGAGCTGCCAGTGCAGGCCGGAACGTTGAAAGTGCTTCACCAGCAGTTTGGCGGGAAGCCCACGGCTTACTTCGATCTGCTGGTACAGGCCTGCTCTCGCCCGCTCAACAATTTTGGAGTTGAAGTCGGTCCCCAGGATGGTCGCATTCCACTCCTGCATATCTTCCTGCAGCAAGAGCATCGCGAGACTGTACGCCTCCTGCCCGGAGGAGGCTGCCGCCGACCAGAAGCTCATCTTCCTAGCCTGGCGGCACTCCTCTTTCAGCTTTGGTAGAAGCACCGTCCTGATGGCTTCATACTGCATAGGCTCGCGGAAGAAGTACGTTTCATTGGTCGTCATCGCCTCTGCGACCACGCGTTCGACTTCGGAGTTCCTCTGAGAACCGAGCAGCGCGCATAGCTCGTCGATGGAGCTCAGCCCGAGCTGCTTTACGATAGGCGCGAGCCGGCCTTCGAGCAGATAGTGCTTGTCTTCTTCCAGGACGATTCCCACATTCGAGTAGATGCTCTGTTGCAGGATCTTGTAACTGTCAGGCAGGATTTCCGTATTGGGTAGCTGGTTCTGCATGTTTTTTCTCAGCTCATTTCAGATACACGCAGCAGGTGTGGAACAACCTCATTCAGGGGCAACACGACATCGGCGAACCCGGCATTCACTACGGCACCGGGCATTCCCCATACAACACTGGATTTTTCGTCCTGGGCAACGATGGTGGCACCGGAAGCCCGCAGTATTTCCACGCCGCGGAGACCGTCTTCACCCATCCCGGTAAGAACCACGGCCATCACCGCGCCACCATAGACTTCACTCGCAGAACGAAAGAGCGCGTCTGCCGCGGGCCGGCAGAAGTTTTGCTGGGCCGACTGATCCAGGTGGACGCAAACACGGCCCTGATTGGATACCAGCCTCATGTGAAAGTCTCCCGGAGCGATCAAAATGCAGCCCGCTTCCACCAGGCGATCCTGGGCCGCCTCTTCAACCCTCAGGGCGCAATTTGCGTTCAGACGTTCAGCCAGAAAGCGGGTAAACAGGGGAGGCATATGTTGCACGATCAGAATCGGCAAGGGAAAGTCGCCAGGGAGCTTCGGCAGGATGTCGTTGAGCGCCGCCGGTCCACCGGTCGAGATCCCGATCACAACTACAGCCGGAGATGTCTTCGGTCGCACCGGGTGAGACAAGGACATTGTGGGGAACGGAGTTTGTTGCTGGTCCGGCGACTGAAAGAACTGCTTGATCTTCGGGATCATCTCGTCTTTCAGACGACCTCTAGACTGGTCCAGCGAAGTCTCGTTGGAGGGTTTGGCCAAGTAGTCATCCGCCCCCAGTGTCAGCGCTTCCAGAGTTACCGCTGCCCCGCGCTCGGTCAGCGTGCTGAACATGATGACTCGCACGCGGGGATACTCGCTGCCGAATGCGGCGCAACATCTCCAGCCCGTCCATGTCCGGCATCTCGATGTCCAGGGTGATTACGTCGGGGTTCCACTGCGGGATTCGCTGCAACCCAAGCGCGCCGTTCGAGGCCGTCCCAACCACTTCCAGCGCCGCGTCCTGCTCCAAGGCATGGGTGATGAGGCGCCGAATGACGACCGAGTCGTCTACGACCATGACACGAATTCTTTCGCCTACCCGGAGCGCTCGCTTATACATGGCACATCCTACACAGCAACTTCCGGCATTATGCCTAAGAGATCAAACGTTGCCTGGAGAACCTCTTTGGTGAAGGGCTTCATCACATACTCATTCGCGCCTGCTTCGAGAGCCATTGCCATGTGGCCTAACTCAGCCTCGGTGGTCACGATTGCGATCTTTACGGAATCCAGCTCCGGCCTTTGACGCAACTGCCGAAGCAGTTCCAGGCCATTCATCTCCGGCATATTCCAGTCGGCAAGAACTACGGAGATGTTGCCCTGTTCGGCATCGATCACACGAAGCGCTTCGATTCCGTTTCCGGCTTCGCAGACCTCATAGCCAATCTCCACCAATGCCCTGCGCAGCAGGATTCGAATCACTTTGGAGTCGTCGACAACCAGCGCCTTCCGCATAGCCACACTCTTCCGGGAAGCACTCTCTCCGGCGGTCGCTGTTTTGACGCGCCGGAGAAGGCCTCTTCTTTAGGTTGTTAGAACGTGAACTTCGCGACGGCTGCCTGCAGGCGACTCGCCATCTGGCTCAACTCCTGCGAGGCTTTCTTGGTGTCGTCTGCGCCCTGCGTGGTATTTTTCGCCGAGGTGGCGACACCGCCGATATTCCTGGCGATCTCATTGACGCCCTGCGCAGCTTCGGTGACGCTCCGGCCGATTTCGTTGGTGGTTACGGTCTGCTCCTCGACGGCCGAGGCGATGCTGTTGGAAATGTCATTGATCTGGTTGATGATGGTGCTGATCTCCCCGATCGCCGTCACGGCTCCCTTGGTGACGCCCTGGATGGCCTCGATCTTCTGGCCAATCTCTTCGGTGGCTTTGGCCGTCTGCTTGGCCAACTCCTTCACCTCGTTCGCCACAACGGCGAAGCCTTTGCCCGCCTCTCCGGCACGCGCAGCCTCGATGGTCGCGTTGAGTGCCAGGAGATTCGTCTGCTGGGCGATCGATGTGATCACTTTGATGACGTTGCCGATCTCCTGGCTTGAGACACCGAGCCGGTTCATGGTTTCGCTGGTGGAATGGGCCACGCTGACAGCATTCTTGGCGACGCGTGCGGAATCGTTGGCATTCTTCGAAATCTCGCGAATCGAAGCCTGCATCTGCTCCGAAGCGGCTGCGACCGACGCCACATTTCTGGAGACCTGTTCGCTTGCCGCCGAAACTACGGTGGCCTGCGAGGCAGTTTCTCCGGCGCTTATGGCCATGGATTGACTCACCGCGGTGAGCTCTTCCGAGGCTGAAGCGAGTGTGCTCGCGTTCTCTCCGGTCATCTTCAGCGGCGCCACGATCGAGTCCAGCGTCTGGTTTACGCCTTCAATGATCTTGCGGAATTCACCCTGGTGCTTATTGGCGTCCGCCCTGCCGTCGAATCTGCCTCGGGCCGATGCCGCAGCCAGTGTAGTGGCGTCGGTCGCCAAAGCTTCTATGCTGCTCTTCAACAGCACCAGCCACTCGTGAATCTGATCCTGATCGGAGGCCTTGGCCATCGATGTGGAGAGATCTCCGTTGGCTATTTTCGTAACGTAAGCAATCAGGGCGGTCAGCCATTCCTGCACCCCGTTGATCGCGTTCTTCATCTTTTCGTGGTCGCCGTGGCAGGTGATCTCGATCCTCTCGCGGAGATTCCCGCCGCGAATCTGGCCTAGAATTCTGTTCCCTTCGCCGATCGGCAGCAGGATCGCATCGAGCATGTCGTTCATGCCTTTGACGATCTCGGCATAGGCACCCTCGAAGTCGCCTACCGGACCTCGTTTGGAGAGCTGGCCCTCGCTCGAGGCCGTGGTCAGGACCTCAAACATCAGCTTGAATTTCTGTAAGACGAGAGCCACCTTGTTTACGGAGGCCTTCATCTTTTCGTGGTCGCCCTTGTAAGCGTGCACGATCAGTTCGTCGATCTTGCCACTGGCGATCTGGTCAAGAATCCTGTTTCCTTCGCCGATCGGCAGCAGGATCGCATCCAGCATGGCGTTCATGCCTTTGACAATCTCTGTGTATGCCCCCTCGAAGTCGGCCGCTGGGCCGCGTTCGGAGAGCTGTCCCTCGCTTGAGGCCTTGGTCAGGACTTCAAACATAAGCTTGAATTTCTGCAAGACGAGAGCAACCTTGTTCACGGAGACCTTCATCCTTTCGTGGTCGCCCTTGAACGGGTGCATAATCAGTTCGTCGATCTTGCCGGAAGCGATCTGGTCCAGAATCCTGTTTCCCTCGCTGATCGGCAGCAGGACCGCATCCAACATCTCGTTAACACCTTTCACGATCTCGGCATAAGATCCCAGGAAAAGTTCGGGCTTGCCGCGCTCGGAGAGTTGCCCTTCCCTGGAAGCCTCCGTCAGGCGCCCCAGCTCTTTGACAAACCTGTCCCTCTCCGTGTCGATCGACACTTTGATGCTTTCGACCTGTTCAGTCTTGTCGCCCACGGAAGCAACGTCGTCCAGCGTGAGCCCGGCGGACTTCAACATGCTTTCGAGCGTACCCATAGTGCTGGCGTCCGCGACTGCCTGGATGTCCAGGTTGAACACCTTCCCCACGGCCGCCTCGATGCGGATAATCTCGTCTTTGTCGCGGAACTGGCGATGCAGATGGACCGCAAGCAACCGCCGGAACTCCGCATAGGCGCCTACAAACCATTTGAAGGGCAAGCCAATGCGGTCATGCACCGCCTGAACACGCAGACGTTTTTCGAAGTAGCGAATGTCCCAGTTGATCTCCGCGCCGGCGAACACTTCCACCAGATAGGCGGCGTGGGTGGCTTCCAGTTGACGCCTTAGCGCGTTGACCGTCAAACCATTCGCCAGGGCGTATCCGTTGAAGAATTCACAGGTCGGCCCAAAATCGAACAGCCAGTCGTAGAACTCCCTCGAGACATCGGGCGCCACCGACTCAACCCACGACCTCAGCCCAAGCAACAACTCGCGGTCTTGGTCCCCCAGCCGGATGAACTCGCGTCGCGCCGCAATGTTGCGTTCGTCCATTCCAAAACGGGTCGCGAGACTTGGGCCGGTGATCGTCCAATTGATGGGCGTGGGCGGGTTACCGTTCCCGCTGCCGAGATGTCCCGGACGCTCAGCGACCGCTGTGTTTCCAGTTGGATGGTTGAAACGAACTTGCGCTGGTTGTTTCGTCTGCCTTGCCATGGTCTTGTTCCCCTTATCACTTCCAAGTGCCTCGATGCGGCTGAGGTTTATTGCCGGATTGCAGTGTTGCTGATCACATTCCCAGAGGAGAGCCCACCGTTCGCTCCTGATCGAGGACCAGCAGAAGTTTGTCGTCGCGCTTGTACACCCCGGCGATGATCGCGCTTGCGGCTGGGTCAAGGTTCGCGGGTGGCCGCTCGTAGGTCGACCGGGCTGTCTCCACTACGTCTCCGATTTCGTCCACCAGCAGGCTTACGGCTCCCTCGGAGGTGCGGACCACAATATTCATCGGCAGTTGGTCGCTGGGACGGGGAGACAATCCAAGCCGCCGACGCATGTCGATAGCGGTGACAATCTGCCCTCGTAGATTGATCAGGCCCTCGATCGTCTCCGGGGCCTGAGGCACCCGGGTCATCGGCTGCCACCGCAGGACCTCCTGCACGTGGAGAACATCGATTCCGAAGAAGAGGTCAGCCACGAAGAAAGTGGCGTACTGACCGCTTGACTGCATTGGTTCGGAGGGCGGGTCGGTCAAGGTATTTGGCATGGTTCAGCCTTTCATTTCAAGGTGCGCGAGTTCAGCTTCGCCAGAGATTTCAGTGGAGATCAGGCGGGCGATCGATTCGAGGTCGGCCGCGGTGTCGAATTTGGCCTGGCAATCGTGAAAGCCGGCCGCGCGGAAGTCAACCGTTCGTGCCTGCTCCACCGATTCGGCGATGGCAAGCATGGGAACTCGTCTCCAGTCCGGCCTGCTGTGCAACAAGGAGACCAGCTCGGCGCCCCCTCCCGGAGGCAGGTCCAGCGCGACCGCGATCAAGTCGACGGGCGTGCGGCCCCAGCATTGCAGCGCGTCCTGCACGTTTGAGGCTTCGAGGACCAGGTGTCCGGCCATCTCCAGTCCGCTCTTGATCAGCCCTCGCCAGAAGGCGGAGGCATCAGCGACCAAGATTGTCTTCTTGCCGGAAGAACCATCCGCAGCCCTGAACCAGTTCTCCCTGGCCGCGTAGATTACTTCGTTGACGTCCAGGAAATCGGTTACGCGATTGCCTACCACCGCGGAGCCGAGGATGCCCTTGCGGCCCGACTTCTGGCGCGCGGTTACCGCTTCCTCCGCAATATCGATGATCTTGTCGACCATCATTCCAACGAAGCGCTCGCCGTCGTTGAAGACCACAACCTGCACCGGGTCTTCGGTCCGGACGCGGACCGCGGCTTCGGGCTCCAGCAAATGCTGTAACGACACCAGCGGCAAGATGCGGCCACGATACTGGACCACAGGGCCACCGCTGGCATGCTCGATGGCGGATTGAGGGAACTCTTCGAGCCTGGCAACCAGCGAGAGCGGGACCGCCAGACGCTCGAATGACTCTGCCTGGAACAGAAGCAGGCGTTGCTGGTCCTCAGACCCCTTGGTGGACGCAGTCTCGGCAGCGTGGGTGTGCTCCCGCGAAACACCAAACACGCCGGAACGCTGGCCAACGCCAAAGACGTCCAGAATCAGCGCGACCCGGCCGTCGCCCATGATGGTGGCGCCGGCATACAGGGTGAGTCCCTTCAGCTGCTTCCCTAACGGCTTGACGACAATCTCCTGAGTATCGTTGATGCCGTCAACCACCAGCCCGAATTGCTGGTGTTCCGCCTGCAGAACGACCATGCTGACCGCTTCGGTATGGCCTGCGGTTTGCAACCCTAATACCTCATTCAGATAAGCAACGGGCAGCAGGCTGCCGCGGCGGCGGTAAACAGGTGTGCCGTGGACATACTCAATGCGCTTGCCCAGGGTGTCGTCTCCCAGGCGAATCAGTTCCAGCATGTTCACTTGCGGAATAACAAACTGCTCGCCGCCGCTCGTAACTACCAGCCCCGGAATAATCGCGAGGGTCAGCGGGATGCGGATCTTGACGGTCGTGCTCTCGCCGGGCCGGCTGGTGATGTCCACGATGCCGCCGATCCGCTCGATGTGCGACTTCACAACGTCCATCCCCACACCGCGGCCGGACAGGTTCGTCACCGACTTGACCGTTGAAAAACCGGGTTGAAAGATCAGATGAAGGACCTCGCGGTCGCTCAGCTTGTCGGCCTGTTCGGGCCGCAAAAGCCCTTTTTCGACCGCCTTCTCCCTCACCCTCTCCACGTTGATTCCCGCGCCATCGTCACTGACTTCGATATTGACCTGACCACCTTCGTGATAAGCGCGAAGCGTCATGGTTCCATGGGCTGGCTTGCCCGCAGCCAGGCGTACCTCAGGTGCTTCAATACCGTGATCGCAGGAGTTGCGGACCAGGTGAATCAGGGGATCTTTGATGGCTTCGATAATGGTTCGGTCGAGCTCAGTCTCCGCGCCGTGCATGGTGACCTGGATGTGCTTGCCCAGTTGAACCGAGAGGTCACGCACCACACGTGGCAGGTTGTGCCATACGACCCGAATGGGCTGCATGCGCGTCTTCATCACGCCCTCCTGTAATTCGGAGGTGATCAGGTTCAGCCGTTGCGCACTTGAGTTCAGCGCAGGATCTTCGCGTTCCGTATTGAATTGCAGAATCTGGTTGCGGGTCAGGACCAGTTCGCCGACCAGATCCATCAGTTTGTCCAGCAAACCCACGCCAACCCGGATATTGGAGTCTGCCGCTGCCGATGTTCGGGAGGGCTCTTCTTCAGCAGACGCTGCGGCTTGTTTCCGCGGGCTGGCACCTCCGGCCGGCGCATCCGTTCCTGCAGGCGATTTTCTGCCTTCGCTCTGCGTCCCGATTGCTTCAGTAGGCTGCTCCGGCGCTGACTGTGGTGCGTCACCCGAAGCAGACAGATCAACCGTGCTGTCGTCCTGGACCACCGGATTCAGCCTGGATGCAGACTTCAGGCGGCCGATTAACTCGGAGAACTCGGCTTCGCCTTCTCGTCCGGTTGTCTCAATCGAGGCCAACACCTGGCGCGTCGCATCCACCGTTTCCAGAATCAGCGACACAAGCTCAGGGTTAAGTTCCCGTTTCCCATCTCGCAACTGGTCCAGAAGCGTCTCCGCCCCATGGGTGATGCCTTCTAGGGTTGAGAGGGCCAGGAAGCCGCACGCCCCTTTGATGGTATGGATGGTGCGAAAAACACTACTAAGAAGAGCGGAGTCCTTGGGCGTGTTCTCCAGTGCGACCAAGTCTTGATCCAAGCGGGCCAGATTCTCGTGACTTTCAACTAGAAACTCACGAACGATCTCCTCGTCGTTCAAACATGGCTCTTGCATCAGCGTCACACTCGATTCTGCCGCAATGGCTCGCTCGGGGAGACTTGCTCCACGCGCAAGATGCGCACCTAAGCTTTATCGGTTGATCGCTTCGCAACGTGACATGTTTGAATGTGCCATCCAAGAATATCCACGCCCGCGTTGGCACCTCCGCTTGATTTGGGATGAACAGAATCGAGCAGACGGTCAGGGGTTATCGGCTCGCAAACTGGTCGAGGATTTTGCGTAGCGCAATGCGTGGCCAACGAACTTTAGCCAAGAGCAGTCTGCGGGATTCGTGCCGTAAGGAATGGTCAGGTAACCATGCAGCCATCGTTCGATGGAAGAGTAGCAGAAGCTAGAATCGAGGAGACCTATGATGACACGCGACGACTTGCTTCACAAACTCCCGCAAATTCACCAGAAGGGAACTGGCGACCCTAATGCTATTGAGACGACTCCTCGAACTTCCACAGCGGGAGCCGAAGGCAGGACGGCCGCCACATGGATCAAAGCGAACTGCGGGAAGAGTTCCTACGGACCTCGCCGGAGCGCGCTTCACATCATGGCCCTGTGCTCGCAGCGCACGACCAAGGTAGTGCGCCGCCACAACACGCTTCCATCCCGATCAGGGAAGTCTGCATGTTCGCGGTGAAAGTAATCAACTGCTTCTGAGTGAACTTCTTCTTCAGCAGCACCTTGCCGTTATCGCCAAGCGCCACCAGGTGAAAGGTAGTCTTGCCAAGGTCAATACCAACCGATCGAATCTGCATGTCGATGATCCTCCTTGAACCTGCCTACAAGATCTCCCCGGTGGAGATCAAGCAGCGGACCATCTCAGTAACCCCGTATTTCGCGCACCACGAAGTCTAGCGGCCAACGATAGGAGTGCAGCCGCCAGTAATCGGGTTTTAGTCTGCACTAACGGTGGCGGACGAATCAGTTTGCAGCCGGTGGCATGGTCGATTACAGATTGCAGCCCGTAATGACACATGCCTACTGCACCGGAGATCTCCGTTGTCCGAGATGATAGCTCAGCCCTAGAGTGGAGGTCATGAGATCCAGGCCGGGGTTGACGGGCACCACGTTGGCGTTCGAGATATGGGTGAAACTAAATAGGCCCAGGCGTAGATCGAGCCGCTGCGACATTCTGAGCTGCACCCCTGCTCCCGACTGCACGTAGAAGTTTTCGTAGGTCGCGTGCTGTGAAAGCGCTTTCTGTGTGAAGCCGACCATCCCAAACTTGCCAAGGAAATAGGGTGCCCACTTCTTGTTATCCCGCCACAAAAGGCGAAAGCCAACTGGCGCGATAGCGACACCACGCAACACTTCCCACGCAGAAGTCGTGGGCACACCATCGTCTGTGGCGGTCTTTGCCTGCTTCAGCAGTACGACTGGCAGTAACTCTCCAGCGTAGTCCAACCGCGTCCCTAGAAAATGACCGAGGGAGTGGTCGTATTCGACGCCGGCAGTAAATAGACTGGCTCCGGTTGCGCCGCCAAAAGGTTTGTAATGTCCGTAGGAACCTAGTCCTTCGAAGACAATTTCGGAGGTGCCGGGACGCTTGATAGTGGGTAGAGGTCTATTCGCTGCAAACACTGCATTGGTGTCGCTGGCGCTGAAACGCGCGGCCCGAAGATCTTCCTGTGAGTGCGCCAACAGCGTCGCACACAGACAAACTAATAAACCGATCAGCCGACTACCACTGCGCCGCTGGATTCGCGACGAAAAGGGCAAGCAGGCAATAAGACATATAAGGGGCACGGCTCACCTCTGGAGTACTCAACACTGAAAACGCCGACGAATAATGTCTCCAGGCCGGAGAGAATACCCGCCATCGGCGGTTGTACTGAGGTAAGAGCAATCGTCGGACCTTTCTGGAACCCGAAATCTAATCGCATTTTAATGAACCTCTCCAGACGCCGGAATCTGTTGTGACACGGTATCTAGATGACTGCGATGAAGACAAAAGCAATCGCCGATTCAATGTAGAGTAGATACATTTGGGAATTACGACGAACTGCAGCAAACCCAAACACGTTAGCCGCAGCGGGTGGTTCCACGGATGTGACGACGACGCAGTGGCTCCCCGAAGGGTAGTTGGGGAGCAGCGGGACGGGAGGCGAGCCATTCAATAAATCGCGCTACCTCTGCTCAATCCTCTCCGAGTGCGATCCCGCCATCCCTAATTCCCGAGGTTCCTCTAAAGTCGGATTGTGCCCGTGAATCGCGCTCTTCATAATCAAAGTCCCCCCTGAAGCCGGACCAGTTTGGGTCTGCGTCTGACAAGGCATCAATTCCTTCTGCGTCTACGCACCATAGGCACGCAGTAGGTCATTGAACCGCTTCTGTAGCAGCTCAACTTCTGGCGACATCACTGTGGCGCAGCCTTCAATTGCCCGCGCAGAAATCATCGGAGCCAGACCGTGAAGCGCCCCGCCTGATCCAAGAGCCCTACAACGCTTGAATCGGGGTAGTTGTAAGGGGTAATTTCCAGTGAAGTATGGATGCGATTAACGATCTATTCTAAGCCCGATGCGTGGAGCCGTGAAGTGACCTCACGAAGTCTGTACCTATGTCATAGAGTCCGGAAACACCGGCCTGCGCAAAAACGTCTCGGCAGAACTTTGACATACTGAAAATCCTGGGAAATCCTTTTTCCGCTTACAAATTGTGGTGATCTGGGACGCAATCCAGACAGGCAGGCAGGGTTGATCTTCCACAGCGACCGGGGCAGTCAGTATGCCAGCGAGGACTACGCAAAGATGATTGAACACTGCTCCATCACACCTTCGATGAGCCGCAAGGGCAACTGCCGGGATAGCGCCTGCTCGGAGACGTTATTCGGCTCACTCAAGGTGGGGCGATTGCATGGCAGTCGTTTTGAAACCCTCCGGCAAGCCAAGGATGAAATCATTGCGTGGCTGCTCTGGTATAACCAAACACGCATGCATTTGACGCTGAATTACCTCAGCCCCAACGAGTATGAGCAAGCCTGTGAGCAGGCAACTGCGAGGATCGGCGCATGAAAGGTGGCGCCGACAGAAGCAGGAGGTGGAAATGAAATCGATCAAGCCGATTTCCACATCCCGCCGCCTCGACCACTACTACAAGGATGAATATTTCTCAAACTGGTTCGCTAAGAGATACGCGTTCTGAGGGCAAGGTCAGCGCATGATATTTTGACAGCCAATAGGTGCGGCATATCGCTTTACCGGGTGACGGCATAACTTTTGCACAGGGTGACGGCACAACAGTGAAACGGGTTCCGGAATTGAGTGCCGCCAGCAGTTCTGTTCGCCCACGCCTTGGACCGGGCACAGACCTTCACCGAATTATTCACCGAATTGCAGGGGCTCCAAATGCTCCTATGCGCTCCGCTTGATTCATTGAAAACACAATGCTCCATGCCCCAGGACACGCTTGCTGCTGGCGCGTGGCTACAAGAGATTTGGATCCTTAAAAAGCGCCAACAGCCTAGACGCCAGCGTCGTTTGCTCAGGGGCCACGATGTGGTTGCGATGCAAGACGCAACCGGACGGCAGCAATATGACAAGGCTAACCTCGCCAAAAGGTGGAGTGCCGAGATTACGATACCGGGTAATGGGTACATTTGTACCCATCAAAATGTGGGATCTGGAAAATACCTAACGTTTTTCACAGCCGTCGTTGATATTGATTAGTTATGCTTCTTTCTTCCGTTCGTTCGACAGAGTGGGGACTGAAGATTCTGGCTACCTCGCAGCATATTAAAGCGAGGATTTTTATTTGCTAACCGGATAGGGGACGTAGTTAGTACCAGATCCTATCCCAAGAGACGTCGCTTGTGTCCTGTGCCTGTTGTGCCGGGTCACTCGCTACCGCAAAACGTCGAGTGCCGGCAAAACAGGGTCTCGGCGCAGGTGGTCCCAAGCCGATAGGTTTGCTTCCACCATCAAGTGAGGAGGGAATTGCCCGCCGAAACAAATGCGAGCAATATCCCTCAATTAGTGACTACCACCGTGCTGCGGTTTTGCGGCGCGGGGTATATACGGAACGGCGGTCATCCGTCGGTTCGTCTAAACAAAGCGTCGGAGCCGGTGTCTGACCACGGTTCGGCGTTCGAGCGGTTTCGATGTGCCTCGCACCTTTACTGGGTGATCGAGGTCGCTGGTGAACCGCAATATCCGAGAGCGTGCAATTTGGCTCTCGCCTGACTGAACCAGATGCTGTTGAACCCCAACGGTTCGGCTCCATCTGGCACGTGAAGTCGGTGTGATTTGCCATGTGCAAGAGGCGAGTCATTCTCTACTTTGGGGTTGGTACCCTCCGCGCTGCAGCGGTTTGAGTTGCTGCGCGACGTCATAAACGACCGAGCGATCCGTCGGTCGCCAAATTGTTCCCATACCCATTCTTGAAATCGAGGGACCTTGTCCCTTTGCCTTGCGCGAATCGATGGTTGACCTGCGCGCCCAGGAGAGCGGCCTGCCCGTCCGATTGCGGGAGGTCTCACCACGTTTGGAGAAGTGTGTCACGATGACGCTCATATCCCCCAGTTTCACCCGCAACGACGACGCTGAACCTTCGCCGCATCACGCTGCACTAACCGATTCACGAGAGGCCCCACATGTAAAGAACAGTCATTCGAGCGGCACTTACAACAACATTTCCCTCAGCATTTTCGACGAAATTGCACCTGTTGTCGGTCTGCTTGGACCCCTCGAAATCACCGAACTCGTCGAGACGGTCCGGCGTTTGCTTACCGTTGCCGTAGCCGAGGCAGTCGCCGACTACGAACGCTGTGCCACAGCAGCTGCTTTGGCTGCTGTGACCACATTGGCCGAGACTGCGGTCAAGGCCGCAGGCGACGCTGCCGCAGCAGCTACGGAGCATGGCCCCCGCATGGATTACAGTCTGAAGGAGGCGGGGTTCTTACTGTCACGAGGGAAACGCGCATTGCAGTATGAACTTGACCAGGGCATTGTCATTGGAACCCACAAGGGCGCCAGCCATCGAATCTCGCACGCAGAGTTGCAGCGTCAGGTTATGAGGGATGACGGCAGGGGGGGACAGAAAAGGGGGAAGAGGAAGCCGCCCAATTCCGACAAACGGGCAGGGTTCTCCGGATCCAAATCAGCCTGAGCCGAACAGCAAAAAAGGGGCATCCCATCGCGGGATGGCCCCTTTTTGTGCACAGAAATGCACCTGTAGCCGGTACAAAAGTATCCAAAAAGTATCCATCAGTGAATTTCAACAATTGGCGGACGTAAAGTGAAGCATCGATATCGCCAATGTTTATAGGGTGTTTGATGGTGAGAGCGCTGGGGCTCGAACCCAGGACCAACGCCTTAAAAGGGCGATGCTCTACCAACTGAGCTACGCTCTCGAACCACACTTCCAAGGTAGCATATTGCGACGGTGCAAAGGACTCCGAGAGGCGGTCGGCGGGCCGCGGCGATGACGACAAATCTGTTTTGAAAGCGTCTAGAGTCCGATGCCCGCGAGTTGGGATGAGGGTGATGGGTGACTGATTGCGGGAGCGGGATAATCGGAGGGTCACTGACGCATGCGTAACCTGGGTCGTCACACTTAAGTCGCACCGCAGTGTCATTGACTTGGTATATGGGCCAAAGTACCCTCAAATCAATCGCATGGAGGAGTTTGCGCAAGTGGAATTGATGAGCGTGAGTAGGCAAACCGGAAGCCGAAAACAGCGCTGCGATCGACGTGGAAAGATGGAGTTCTGATGGGCTCACGCGGTACGGAAATTGACGGCCAACCAACCGCAGACAACACTCCGGAGGACGTGGCCGTCCTGTACTCGTGGGCCAATATGCAGGGGGCAAAGTACCGGGACTACTCCGCGTCTCGCCGGGAGTATCGCGCTCAGGTCCGATACCGGGCGGCAAAGGCATTGCTTGAGCGAGAGTTGAGCGCTCAGGTGGAAGCCGAGGCCGCGGCGGGCGAGGCGGAGCGAATCGCGCTTTCCGCGAAGGGAACCGAGCCGGTGCGGGGCGCGGAAGAAGCAGAGCGCGAGGCAGCCGCTGAACGGGTGGAAGCAGCGCGCAGGGTTGAGTCGGCTGCGCGAGCCGCGGTGCTTGCGCTTCGCGAAGAACGCGAGATTGCGGAGGCTCATTCGTCGGCAAAGCGACAGGCGCAGATCTATGAGGAGTCGGAGTTGAGGAGGCGGCAACTTGCTGGGCCGCAGCCGCATGGACCTCTGGGCGGCGGTGATGGAACCGTAGGGATTGCGCAGGGCGATCTGATGACCGACGGGCCGACGAATCTGCAGCAGTTTTTGTTTTCAGGATGGCAGGACTCGCGGACAGAAGAGTTGCCTTCCAGGCTGGAACGGGCTTCTGATACGGATCGGGCGGAGCCGGTTAATTTGCCGGGATTCGACGACGAACCTAATGCTCCGGCGTGGCTGTTTTCCGCACAATCATTGCCCAGGGTCCAGACGATTCAGACGATCTCGCAGACGTTCCGCGGAGATGCTGCGGGTGGAGACACGCTGCAGGATTCGCGGGAACGGGTTGCTGCGCGATGGTTTGCGCTGAAGGATGTATTCAATCGTGCGCGACCCGAACTGGCTGCGATGCATCCGCTACGGCCTCGCGGCGATCAGAGGCCGCTGCTGGCCGTGTTTTCACTTGGCGGCGGAGTTGGCAAAACCAGCCTGGTGGCGACGCTGGGTCGAGCCCTGTCGGCGGAGGGCGAGAAGATTGTGGTTGCCGACACGACATCCCAGGCGCTGCTGCCGATTTACTTTGGGTCGGATGAGCGCCGCGGGAGAGCGTCCGAAGCGGAGCCGCCGGTTTCGCTGGTGGTTTATGACTTCGCGGAACGCGCGGAGGACGAGCGGCAACGCGAGATTCTGACCGAAGAGATACTTCAGAGTGGGGATGGGAATCAGCGTTTATTGATCGATCTCGCCACGGGCTCGAACTGGCTGATTCGCCGCATGGTGGGACTTCATCCGACTGTGCTGGTGCCGATGGCTCCGGATATGAACTCGGTGGTGAGCCTGCAGGCTACAGAGCGATTGTTCCGTGGGATTGTGGACGCCGAGGGGCGAGCTCTGCTGCCGTTTTACGTGCTGAACCAGTTTGACGCGTCGCTTCCGCTTCATCTTGATATTCGCGAGGTATTTCGGCGGCAGCTTGGAGACCGGCTGCTGCGCTTTTCGATTCGGCGCTCGCCGGCAGTGAGCGAGGCATTGGCAGAGGGCATGACCGTGCTGGATTACGCGCCCGATGCTCCGGTGTCACAGGATTATCGAGATATTGCAACCTGGCTCAGAAGCGTCTCTCTGCCGGTAACGGAAGAGCTTCGCGGTATGCGCTGGGGTGAACGGTGAGACGCTCGCGACTTTGGCGAGAGTTGGAGTCGGGTGACACCGGACCATTGAGGACGCTCCGCTTCCTGATCCTTGCGGGCGGCTCCCTGTTGCTGTTCTGGACTGCATCGATCTCTCTTACGTGGGAACAGCAGGTCTTCCTGGCTTTGCTTACTCTGGGCGTTGCGATGTGGGCCAATCGCAACTCGAAGTCCTACCTGGTGACACTGACACTGGTGCTGCTGTCGGTCTACTCGACGCTGCGATATGGGCTGTGGCGTTTCTCTTCGGTGGTTGCTTACTTTCGCGACCCTGGCATGAATTGGACTGGCATCGACGCGTTCTTTATCTGGATTCTGCTGCTGGCTGAGTGCTACGCCTTCATGGTGCTGGTGCTGGGCTATCTGCAGACGCTGTGGCCGCTGCGGCGAGCGCCTGCGCCGCTTCCGAACGACCCTGAAGAATGGCCCAGAGTGGACTTGCTGATTCCGACTTACAACGAACCGCTCAGCCTGGTGCGGTTTACTGCGCTGGCAGCTCTGAACATCGACTGGCCCGCCGACAAACTGAACGTGTACATCCTGGACGATGGCAAGCGCGAGGAGTTTCGGGCCTTTGCCGAGGAGGCTGGCGTCGGGTACATCGCGCGCGACAACAATGAACATGCCAAGGCGGGGAATATCAATCATGCGCTGAAGCAGATCGGTTCGCCGTTTGTCGCGATCTTCGACTGCGATCATGTGCCGACGCGGAGCTTCCTGCAACTGACGATGGGCTGGTTTCTGCGGGATCAGAAGTTGGCGGTGCTGCAAACTCCGCAACATTTCTATTCGCCGGATCCCTTTGAGCGCAATCTGGACCAGTTCCGGATCATACCCAACGAGGACGAGCTGTTTTACGGCGTGGTGCAGGATGGCAACGACTTCTGGAACGCAACATCCTTCTGCGGCTCCTGCGCGGTGCTGCGAAGGAGCGCGCTGGATGACGTGGGCGGCGTCGCTGTGGAGACGGTGACCGAAGACGCGCACACCTCGTTGCGAATGCAGATGCGCGGGTGGAACACGGCGTACATCAATATTCCGCAGGCAGCGGGGCTGGCCAACGAGAGACTGAGCGGACATATACGGCAGCGGATTCGCTGGGCGCGGGGGATGGTCCAGATTCTGCGCATTGAGAATCCGCTGTTCGCGCCTGGACTTAAGCCGGCTCAGCGGTTGTGCTACTTCAACGCGATGTCTCACTTTTTGTATGCGCTGCCGCGGCTGATTTTTTTGACTGCGCCGATGATGTACCTGATTTTCGGGGTCAGAAACATCCCTGGGGTGTGGATGGCGATTGTCGCGTATGCAGCGCCGCACCTGGTGCTATCGAGCATGACGAACTCGCGCATTCAGGGGCAGCACCGGCACTCGTTCTGGAACGAAATCTACGAGACCGTGATGGCGCCTTACATTCTGCTGCCGACGTTGTTCGCGTTCATCCGTCCGCGAGCGGGGCGCTTCAACGTTACGCCCAAGGGCGGGGTGGTGAATAAGGACTACTTCGATGCTCGTATTGCCAGACCGTTCCTGGTACTGGCGGCGGTCAATATTTTCGGCCTCTTTTGCGCGGTCGCAAGACTCATTCCGTTCCCGACCTTTTCCGTGCCTGGCTGGCTCTCGTTTGTGAACTGGCCAGCGAGCATCTACAGCGTTCAAAACGCCGGGACCGTTTGGGTGAACGTGTTGTGGGCGCTGTTCAACTTGACCATCCTCGGGGTTGCTACCGCGGTTGCGTGGGAGAGCCAGCAGCGGCGGCGGTCGATGCGAGTGGCGCTGGCGGTGCCATCCGATGTGATTCTGGCTGACGGATCGATGATCCAGGGAATGACGTCGGACCTCTCCAGCGGCGGCGTGCGCACGCGGATGAATCAGGCGGTGAAGGCGGCCGCGGGCGACGCTATCAAGTTTGTGTTTCCGGTGTTGGATGGTTCGGCGACGCTGCCCGCGACAATCGTCGGCACGGAGGGCGGCGAGTTGCGCGCGCAGTTCGACTCATTAAGCCTGCAGGAGGACGAGGCGCTGACGATGATCTTGTACTCGCGCGCCGATGCGTGGCTGGGACTGGGTAAAGCGCCGGAAGTGGATCACCCGGTACGTAGCCTGGGCAACATTCTCAGGTTGTCGCTGCGCGGCGCTGTGCAGACGCTGGGTGGCTCCAGGAGCAAGAAGGATGTCGCAAAAGACCGGCTTGCGACCAGCGTGGTTCTGTTGGTTCTGCTTGCGACGGCGTATGGCATGCCGCTGCGAGTTGCGCGCGCTGCACAGGCTCAATCGGCGGCTTCGAGACTACTGGCAAGCCAAGGCTTGGGAGCCGCGGGAACTGCGGGGCAGTTTGAGAATGTCTTCACGCTTGCCGATGCCGGCGTGCCAGGATCGCTCAATCTACGTGGGGCCGATGCGTCTCGCGTGGTGAATTTTTCAGTACCCAGGAATCAGGTGGTGAAGACGGCGACCTTGAAGCTGCGATATCAGTTTTCGCCGGGATTGCTTCCGTCGATGAGCCATTTGAACGTGAGCCTGAATGGATCTCTGGTGACGACTCTGGCTGTGACCGCGCCACCTAACGAAACTGGAGAGACGCTGCCGCTTGAGGCTAAC
Source organism: uncultured Acidobacteriaceae bacterium (assembly GCA_963822225.1). Lineage (GTDB taxonomy): Bacteria > Acidobacteriota > Terriglobia > Terriglobales > Acidobacteriaceae > Edaphobacter. Next base: position 407,197 of record CAWGGW010000011.1, read on the forward strand.
GTTACGCTGCCGGCGGAGTTGCTGGTTCACGAGAACCAACTTACGTTCGAGTTTGTGGGGCACTATGCAGAGCAATGCGAAGACCCGATGAATTCGACTCTATGGGCCAGGATTGACGGCACTTCGACGATTGAACTGGCTGGGTCTGTGCTGCCTTTGGCGAATGACCTCAAAATATTGCCGCTTCCGTTCTTGGACGCGGGAGTGGGCCAGCACCCGGTCGTGCCGATTGTGTTCCTTTCGCCCCCGTCGGCGAAGGCGATACAGGCTGCGGGCGTGATTGCGTCTTGGTTTGGACTGCTGAATGGATCTCAGCCAGTGCGGTTTGCAGTTTCACTCGCGCCTATTCCAGCTGGCAACGCGATTGTGATTGCGCAGGACGGATTGCAGATTCCGGCATCGCTTGGGATTGCGCACGTTTCTGGAGCGACGGTTGCGATGGCGACGAATCCATCTGATCCCAGCTCGAACGTGTTGGTGGTCACGGGTACGAACCCGGACGAATTGCTAACGGCGGCGCACGCTTTTGTTCTGCATGCAGACACATGGCAGGGGGCGCAAGTGACGACCCGCACGTTTACGCCACCCGATCCGCGACGGGTCGACGACTCTCCTCGCTGGTTGAATCCGGATGCGAGCGACGGCGGCATTGGCGCGAGCGGCGACCTGCAGGGAGATGGCTCGTCGCCGGCAGTGATCCACTTTCGCTTGCCGCCGGATCTTGCCTTCGGAGAGCGGAAGAATCTGGCGTTCCATCTGAACTATCGGTATAACGGTGTTCCCCTGGGAGCCGGCAGCACGTTGCAGGTCTACGTCAATGGGACGTATGTCAGTTCGACGCCGTTGCCGCACACCGACAATGCCTCTACTGTGCTGGAGACGGTGGTGCCGATTCCTGTCGTTGTTCTGCGCCCCTTCTCGAACACGATCGCGTTTCAGTTTGCCTTCCATCCTGCGAGCCAGGGGGAATGCGCGGATACGCCGCCTATGAATCTGCAAGGCGCGATCCTGAGAGATTCACACCTGGATATATCGGACATTTCGCACGCGACTACACTTCCGAATCTGGAGTTGTTTGCCAACGCGGGATATCCGTTTACGCGGAAGGCGGATCTTGCGGACACTGCGGTGGTTCTTCCGGATCAACCCACGGCCGAGGAACTGGAGATGTTTCTCACCCTGATGGGCCATTTTGGCGCACAGACTGGATATCCCGCGTTGCGCGTCACGGTGACGAACGCGGCCGGCATGCAAGCGAATGGAACTACGGACTATCTGGTGTTGGGAACGGCCGAGGACCAGCCCGCGCTGAGGATGCTCGGCGGGTCGCTGCCGATCCAGGTGGATGAAAACGGATTGCACGTCCGGGACACACAGGATTTTCTGGATCGCGCGACCTGGTGGTGGAAGCGGGAGCATGTTCAGTCGGGGCAGATTGAGACAGAGGGTGGATTGCCGGATGCTTTGATTGAGGGCATCGAGTGGCCGGCGCGGTCGAACCGCTCGGTGGTGGCGATTGTGTTGCGGGACACTGAGGCGGCTCCGGGCTTCCTGAGTACCTTTCTGGATCAATCGCAGTCGTCGGCGGTTGCGCAGTCGGTCACCGTCCTTCACGGCGACCAGTTCTCTTCTTACCGGATGGGTGGCGACGCGTATCGTGTTGGCCAGATTTCGCTGCTGGAACGGGTGAGTGAAGTGTTCGAGCAGGCTCCGTGGCTGATCGCGCTGGTAACTTTGATCTTCTGTTTCCTGATGGCGGCGCTGATCCAGGCAATGCTGCGGCGGCGGGCGCGTCTGCGGCTTCAGGGTGGCGAAGAGTAAGCCTTCCGGCGACCGGTCAACAAAACCCACCGCAATGCCCCTCGCCGGGCGGAAACCGGGGCGATCTGACTCACTCGACGGGCCATTCTCCGCCATTTATACGACGAAAATTCTCTCTGCGAGGGGTCTAAGAAGGCGGAGAGGATGGCGCGGAGCGAGGTTATTTGGAATTAGTACCTAAATATCCTCAGGTTGTTGCGGGGGGAGTGGAAAACCGGGCTACATCGGGGCAGGAAAGGCGTTACTCTTCAGGAACAGCCGTAGTGTCAAACTAGGTTCCTGTCGACATTCGGGCGACACCCTGACAACGATGATGATGAAAGCGCGTGTAATCCGGCTCTGGGCCCCTGCGATTTTGCTTGCCGGCATCCTTGTTGGCGCATCTACGGAGCGATTGGACGCTCAAGCGTCTGCGTCGCAGGCGGGCCAATCCGCCATCAAGTCTCTATTGGACAAGGCGCGCGATCTGGAAGCTCACGGACGGTTGGACCTGGCAGTGCAGGCATGGCAACAGGTGCTGCTGGCTGAACCGAGGAACACCGAGGCGCTGGGCAATCTTGCGCGCGCCTACAAGCTGGAAGGCGACACCAAACTGGCCAACAGCTACCTGGAACGGCTGCGGACGATCAGTCCACATGATCCGAACATCGCGCGCGTGGAGCAGGTGGAGGTTCCCCCGAGCCAGAAGGCAAAACTACAGGAGGCGGCGAAACTCAGCGAGGCTGGAAGGTACGCCGCGGCCATGTCGATTTATCGCCAGATGTTTGGAACACATCCGCCGGCCGGTGATTATGCAGTCGCTTACTATGAGACGGAATCGGCAATTGAAGGGGATCGTCCCCAGGCGGTTGAGGGCTTACGCACGCTGGTTGAGAGATACCCATCCGATCCGCGATACCAGATATCCCTGGGACGCGTTCTCACCTACGACCCGGCCACGCGCGAGGAAGGGCGGAAGTATCTCGAGAAGTTCCCCAACGATGCGAAGGCAGAGCAGGGAGTTCGCCAGTCACTTTTGTGGGACGCGGCGAATCCGGAGGTTGCGCCGCAGATTCGCGCTTATCTCGCGACGCATCAGGATGCCCAGCTTACGGCTGTGTTCCAGATGACGCAACCGGGGCAGAAAGCTGTGACATCGGTGGCTGTCGCGCCACCGACGTCAGGTGTTCCGGCTGCTTCTCCTGCGGTGATTCCACCTTTGCCGCCGACGACAATTGCATCAGTCGCCCCCGGGCCAACCGGGCCGGTCGCTCCGGCACAGATTACGACGAAGGTGAGCGTGAGTGCGCCGGTTGCGGCGCAGACTCCGAGTCGAGCGCCTGCTTACGGCGCGGTTGCGGACGGATCGGCGGTTCGTCCGCGTGGCCCGGCGGCTGAAGTTGCGGCGTATCAGGCGCTGAACGCCAATCATATTGACGAGGCAGAGACTCGCTTTAAGGCGATTCTTGCCGCCGATCCGAACAATCCGAAGGCGCTGGCGGGCATGGGATATGTCCGTATGCAGCAAGGGAACTTCCTGGGCGCGATCAGCTTTCTGGAGCAGGCGAAGCAGGGCGATCCCGAAGATAAAGGAGTGCAGGCGGCGCTGGACACGGCGCGTTTCTGGTTCGTCATGGGCGAGGGACAGAATGCGTTGAGTGTGAACGACCTGACAACCGCTGAGAAGCGCTATCGCGCCGCATTGGATCTTCGCCCGACGAACGTAGAAGCTCTCGAAGGGTTGGGTGGAACGCTGCTGAGAGCTCAGCAGCCGGCGGCGGCGGCTTCGCTGTTCGAACGGGCGGTTGCTGCGCAGCCTACTTCCGCGGAGGGCTGGCGAGGCCTTTTTCTAGCGCAGTTTCAGAGCCACAACGCGCCTCTTGCTCTGACCACGGTCAGGCGAATTCCGCAGCCACAGCTTGCCGAACTGATGAAGGACCCTCGCTTTCTGCAAACGCTGGCTTCCGCATACGCAGCTGTAGGGCGTCCCGACGAAGCACAAGCCAGGCTGGAGGTCGCTCTTCAGTACATCCCGGCGGATGCGAAGGTGTTGAAGGCCGAGATTCAAAGCCAGCTCGCGGGCATTTTGTCGTCGGAGAATCGCCTGGACCAGGCCGCCGCGATTTACAAGCAACTGGTCGCGGCCGATCCCGGCAATATTGCGGCCTGGCAGGGCCTGGTACGGGTTCAGCACGCCATGGGGCATGACGATGAGGCGATGCAGACCGTGCAGAGCATGCCTGCCGCCAGCTACGCATCGGCTATGCGTGATACGGCCTTCGATATGACCGTGGCATCGATCTTTGAGTCGCAGAAGAAACTGGATGCCGCACAGGACCTGTTGCAGAAGGCAGTGACCGAGCAGACCAACGCGGGCCAGAAGCCATCGCCCGCCATACTGATGCAGCTTGCGGGAATCTATGTGGAGCGCGGCAGTCCCCAACTTGCCTACCCGGTTTACCAGCAGGTAATTCGCGAGGATCCTGATCGCGCCGACGCGTGGGCCGGGCTGCTATCGACGCTCCATTCCACAGGACACGACCAGGAGGTTGTGGCCGAGATCAAATCGATTCCTCCCGGGGTGCGTTCCCAGTTGGAGACGAATCCCAGCTATCTGCAGACGATGGCTGCGGTCTATGGAGCGTTGGGACGATCGCGCGAAGCAACACAGTTTGTCGCCCGCGTTGAGCAGGGGTACGCTGCACAACGCACCGCCCCGCCGGCGAGCCTGGAGATTCAGAACGCGTGGCTGCTTTACAACGGGATGGATGACGCGGGCCTTTATCGCCAACTGATGAGTCTGGGCAGTCGGACGGATCTGACCGAGGATCAGCGCAAGACGGTGCAGACGATCTGGACGAACTGGGCGGCGCGGCGTGCCAGTCAGGCTTCGGCGATGGGAAATCCGCGGCGCGCCCTGGCAATTCTGAATGCCGCCGCAAAGGCTTTCCCGGACAATCCAGCGGCGATCAAGTCGTTGGCCATAGGATACGCGCAGGCAGGGCAGCCGCATCAGGCGGTGCTGATTTACAAGGCGCAGGATATGTCTTCGGCCAGCGTTGCCGACTATGGTGCCGCTGTGAGCGCCGCGCTGGCCGATGGCGACAACAAGACTGCCGAGGTCTGGCTGCGCTATGCGTTGGCGGCTTACCCTGGCGATCCGCAGATCCTGATCCTTGCGGCGCGGTTTGAACAGGAGCGCGGAGACACTGCGAAGGCGATCAAGTACTACAGCGCTTCGCTGAAGGCGATGCCGCCGGCAGGCCCGGTCTCGAAGTTGGCGGCGGACCTCGGACTTCCTGCTCCGACAGTGCCGGGGAGTTTGCCAAGCGCGGATAAACCGCAGGATCTTTCAGTCTTGCTTGCGCCTGAGAACTCGGACGCTGCCCCTGCGAATCCACAAGCCTATCTGCCGAGCTATAGCAATCAGGCTCCGCTGCCGCCCTATGACGGCACGAGCAAACTGGTGCCTCCGTACATGACCAATCCCGATGGCGCCGGAAGTGGCAAGATAGCCAATCCGGCAGCGGGCAAGGCGGAGGTCGAATCCACGGTGCAGAGTGCCACGAACCGTTCATTGGGGCAGCCCGGGTCGACGCAGCCGGTAAATCAGCAGCCGACGGCCAGCCCTGCTTCGGCTGCCGCGGGCGACGTGTATAGCCCGTACGTTGCGTATGTGCCGCCGCCGCCTCCGGTTTCGACCACTCCGTCGGTCGTGGCGGTGCAGCTTGGTGACAACACGCCACGCCCTTTGCAGCCGCAGACGGACCAGACCGACGTTCTGCCAACCGCACGCTACGCTGAGAGTGCGCGCGCCAACCGCGCGGCCGCCTCCCACGACGCCGTAGCCGCCGCCAGGGCAGAACGTATTCGCCGCTTACAGGAAGATGCCCAAGCCAGGACCGGGCAGAGCCACCCGCCACCCGAAGAGACGATCACCGCGATGGCGGAGGACGCACAGTACAACGCGCCCCAGAATGGCGCACAGATTCCGCAGCCACCCACTGCACCCGCGCGGCAGATTGGCAATGTTCCTGACACTGGCGGGCAGCAGTATCCGCAGCCGAGCAGCCCTCCGCGGCCCAGCGCGCAGGCCACCATCCGCGCATACCATCCCGCAACGCCGACGGTCACTGGCCCCTGCGCCTCCTTCTCCTGTTGCCGGCTCCGGCCGCAGGTACAAACTGCTCCGGCTGCGGCCGCACCGGCAGCTGCAGTGACTCCGCCGCCGCTGCCAATTGCGGCTCAACCTTTGCCGCAGATTGGACCGGCGTATCCTCTGGCGCCACCACCTACGGACGCGGAGCTAAGGGCTAAGAACCTGCCTCCTCTGGGCGGGTACTTCGATGGGCAGGCGCCTATCCCAATGACGCAGCGCCAGCAGGCGGAGAGTGAACTGGCGTCGCTCGAGGGATCGTACAGCGGCTGGCTTGGCGCTACCGGGGCCGGGCGGTATCGCAGCGGTACTTCCGGGCTCGATCGCCTCTACGATGTCGAATCGCCGATTGAGGCATCCGCGGTAATTGCGAGAAAAGCCCGCCTTACCGTGGTTGCGTCTGCCTGTTTTCTTGAACTCGGGTTTGCTTAACAACAGCGTTTTCAGCAGCGGCAACCTGCCATACCTCGGTACGATGCCGGCGAATAGCACCAACGTTCCGGCGCAGCAGTTTTCCAATGGCATTGGCGGTGAACTTCAGTTGACGACGAAGAACATCGGCCTGGCTGTCGGATATACGCCTTACGAGTTTCTGGTGCATAACGTGACCGCGCGTTTCCGCTGGAACACGCTCGGTGGGCACCTGACGGTCTATGGTGATCGCCAACCGGTGAAGGATACGCAGCTCTCGTATGCGGGTCTCTACGATCCCGGCGTTACGACACCTACCGCGCAGGGGCCGATCTGGGGCGGCGTGATCTCGACGGGCGGCGGTGTTCGCCTGGACTTCACCAGCGGCAACACGGGCTTCTATGTCACCGGCGACGGCGCCTATCTAACCGGTCAGCATGTCCTCGACAATACCCGGTACGGCGGCACGATCGGAGCGACCTTTCGCGCGGGAAACTGGTCCGAAGGGAACCTCGTGATTGGTGGCGAGTTGGCGGGGATGCATTACGAGTACGACGAGGTGGGCCTCACCTACGGGCAAGGTGGGTATTTTAGCCCCAGTTCTTACTTCCTTGTATCCGTGCCGGTCAGCTTCAACGGGCACTACAAGACGAACTTCCATTACGTGATCTCGGGCGCGCTGGGAGTGCAGACATTTGAACAGGACGCGGCGCTTTTCTATCCTCTTGATCCATTGCTGCAGAGCAGTTTCAAGCCCTCGAATGGCGCGACTTGCTCCGCGTCGCAAGCTCCCTCATACAACTGCGGCGAATATCCTCTGATCGACACAACTGCCTTCAACTACTCGATTAACGGCGAAGCGTCGTACCGCTTTGCTGAGCACTGGTACGGCGGCGGGTTCCTCTTCGCAAACAACTCGAACAACTACGACAATGTGGTGGCGGGGTTCTTCTTCCGTTATGTCTTCCGTGCGCAACACTCGCCTGAAGGTTATCCGGCAGGGCTGTTCCGGGTTGATGGACTTCGGCCGCTTCAGATTCCATAACGGTCCGCGCTGCCGCTGTCATTTTCTATTGCTATAACATCGACTCTGGTTGCACGTTGGCGCAGGCTAGCGAGTGTGCAAATGGAGTTTGCCGTGGACGACACGTTCCCGAAATTCGAAGAAGCGTTCGTTGAAGTGCTCGGCGCGCGCGTGCATTATCTTCACGCAGGATCGGGAAGGCCCCTGCTTTTGATTCATGGCCTGGTGGGTTCGTCGGTCAATTGGCGGAAGAATATAGACGAACTGGCCACGGAGGCGAGCGTTTATGCGATCGACCTGACTAACGCGGGGAAGTCGCAGCGGGTTCGCGGGCTCGATGCAGGGCTTGAAGCAACGGCGGACCGCATTGCTGCCATTATGGACGCGCTCGGTCTGGAATACGCCGACGTTGCGGGCCACTCGCACGGAGGATCTGTGGCGCTGATTCTCGCCGCACGCCACCCTGAACGAGTTCGCAGCCTGATCCTGTTTGCGCCGGCGAACCCGTTCTGCGCACAGGCCGATATGATGATTCGGTTTTACTCCAGCTTTTCGGGAGGGCTATTGGCAAAGCTCGCGCCTTACGTTCCTTTGCGGCTGAAGATCGATTGCGCGTGGGGAGGATGTACGGCGATCCGGCGCGCGTTGGTCAAGATTGTGTGCAGAAGTATATCGACGGCCTGCGGGTTCCGGGGACGATCGATCACATCCTTGCGATAGTTCGCTGCTGGTTTGCCGATATGGCGATGCTCAGAGCCACACTCCCTCAGGTGGCGAGCGTCCCGACGTTGCTGCTTTGGGGCGACCGCGACCGCGCGGTCAGCGAGGCCTCGGGTGCGCGGCTGAAGCAGGAACTGTCGAAGTCAAGACTGATTGTCGTTCCGGGCGGCGGCCACGTTTTGTTTGAGGAGATGCCGCAGGAGTCGAATCAGATCATGCTGGAGTGGCTGCGCCGTGATCCGGCTGTCTTCGACCACACTTCGTTGACATTGCCTGGTGAAGCGGCGATGCAGGCGACGCCGCTCGTCGCGCGGTAGTCAGGGCAGATGCGTTGGGCCAGTGAGTGCGAACGTGTCCTGAAGCCACAGGCGCATCTCCAACTGCATCTCGGCGAGTTTGGGGCTGGGTGAGGCAGGTGTTCCCTGGAAGAAGTGATCCGCGCCGCCGATCCACACCAACCGCTTGGGCTCAGGCGCGCTCTCCCAGACATTGGCGAGCACCTCTCGCGGGCCGAACTCGTCGTGGTCTCCGCTGATGAAAAGCTTCGGGGCGCTGCAGCCGACAAGGAAGCTGTACTCGTAGTCGCGCCCGGCGGCGTGAACAGGCAGGCCCAGGCCAACTAATCCTTTGACGCGCGGATCGCCGCAACAGGCACGCATGCCAACCTGCGAGCCGAAAGAGAAGCCGGCGAACAGGATCGGGCGATTGAAGTTGTGTTCCAGCCAGCCCAGCGCTGCGAGCACATCGCGCCGTTCGCCATGACCGTTGTCATGCTCGCCGTCGCTGAGGCCGGTGCCGCGGAAGTTGAAGCGCAGGACAGGCAGCCCAAACGACGAGAACGCCTTCATCGCGTGGTAGACGACCTTGTTGTGCATCGTCCCGCCGCCGGCCGGATGCGGATGGCAAACCAGCGCCGCGTACGGAGCGTCGTCGCGGCCTGTATTCAGAAGCGCCTCCAGGCGTCCTGCGGGGCCATGGAGGTCGTCGATGGAGCGAATCTGCGAGGCTTGGATTGCTGCCATAGGTCTAGTTTACCCGGACGCACCCAGTTCTTCGCCTGGTCGGGTTTATCCTGTTCGTACATGCCCATCGATCCGATCGACCTGACGCGCAGACTCGTTAATATTGAGTCCATCTCCTATCACGAGGGCCTTGCCGGCATATTCCTTGCCGACTTCCTTACCTCAGAGCGCTATGCCGTCGAGCGCATGGCAGTCCAGCAACCTGATATCGCGCGTACGCCTGGAGGTGGCTCAGGCGAGCGGTTTAATGTCTACGCGGCATTGCCCGGCGTCACACCCGATGTGGTTTTGTCGACGCATATGGACACTGTGCCTCCGTTTTTTGGCTGCAGCGAAGACGATGAGTTTTTGTACGGACGTGGCACCTGCGACGCGAAGGGCATCATCGCCGCGCAGGTCGCGGCCGCGGATCGACTGCGTGAGGCCGGCGTAAAGGTTGGTCTGCTGTTCGTCGTTGGGGAAGAGCGCGACTCCGCCGGCGCGAATGTTGCCAATTTGCATCCTCGCGGCTCGCGCTTCCTGATCAATGGCGAGCCGACAGATAATCGCCTTGCTCTCGCCACGAAAGGGGCTTTGCGCGTTGAAATCCGTGCGAAGGGGAAGATGGCGCACTCGGCTTATCCGGAACTGGGCGAGTCGGCGATCGACAAACTGGTTGGGGCTCTGCACGATGTGTTGGCGATGCCTCTGCCCATCGAACCTGAAATCGGGCCGGCAACGATGAACATTGGGCTGATCTCCGGCGGATATGCGCCAAACGTCATCGCGGACAAGGCGGAGGCGCATCTGCTGATTCGCACCGTCGGACCGTCGGAGCAGATCAAGGACGACATTACGCGGGTAGTCGCGGGGCGCGCCGACGTCAGCTTTTCTCTCGATCTTTCCTACGTGCGCATGCGCAAGGTTGGCAACCTGCCGACGATGATCGCCAAGTTTGCCACGGATATTCCGTCGCTTACGGCCTGGGGCGAGCCGTTTCTGCTTGGTCCCGGCTCGATCCACGTTGCCCACACGCCTAACGAGAAGATCAGCAAGAAGGAATTGCTGGATTGCATCGAGTTGTATGTCGAACTTGCAACGAATTTGGCGAAATCCTGAGTTCAACCGGAGATGATCGCGAAGGGAAACGCTGTGTTGTCCTCGGCGAGGACAACGACTTTGTCCGGATTGGCCGGGTCATAGCGTACATTGACCGACAGACTGCCGGTTGCGAGTTTTTCCGCCTCTTTCCTGCCCATCGCGACACTGTTCACGTATCCGCCGTAGTACTCGCCGTTGAGGACAAAGGAGAAGGCGGCCTCGATGTAGTCGGATTGGGTGAAGGATTCGGCATCTTCCCCTAAAGACAGAACCTTCCAGTGGTTGATCTCCGCTGTCGTCTGAGGCCACGTTGCGGCGATCCTCACCCTCTTCTTGCGGGCGCTTTCGCGCATTGCCCGTCGGATTGGATCGATCAGGAAGCCTGCCATACGTCGAATATTCTAGCGCTCCTGTGATCTTCGATGCGGGCTTATTTGGACCCGGTTTTCCTATGCCGTCAGCGGAACTAAACTAGAGATATGTCCGCTGAGTTTACCCACCTCCATTTGCATACAGATTATTCGCTGCTCGACGGCGCCTGCGACGTAGACAAATTGGTCAAGCATGTTCATTCGCTGGGCCAGACCGCTGTCGCCATGACCGACCATGGCAATATCTTTGGCGCCGTGCACTTCTTCAACGCTGCGAAGGAGAAGGGAATCAAGCCCATCCTTGGGTGCGAGCTTTACATCTGCAAGGAAGATGACCATCGCGCCAAGCCGAATCCGGACCTGAAGTACAACCACCTGCTGGTGCTCGCGGAGAACGAAGAAGGCTATCGCAATCTGGTTCGCCTGACTTCCGAGGCTGCGCTCCATGGCTTCTACCGCAAGCCTCGTGTGAGCAAGGATTTTCTGGCGAAGAATTCCGGGGGACTGATTGGTTTTTCTGGCTGCCTCGCCGGTGAGGTTGCGCAGCAGATTATGGAGGGAAAGTACGACGAGGCAAAGGCGACCGCAGGGCAATATCAGGACATCTTTGGGCGCGGCAATTTCTTCCTGGAGATTCAGGACCATCAACTTGGCCCGGACAAGCAGGTGTGCGACGCGATGTTCCGGATGGAGAAGGAACTCGACATTCCGCTGATTGCGACCAACGATTCGCACTACATTGCGGCGGACGACAGCCGCGCGCACGAGATTCTGCTTTGCGTTCAGACCGCGGGATCGATGAACGACCCGAAGCGGTTCAAGTTCGACACCAACGAGTTCTACATCAAGTCCGCCGACGAGATGGCGCGGCTTTTTGCGCATGCGCCGCATGTTGTCAGCGGGACGATGCAGTTTCCCGAGCGCTGCAACCTGAAGCTGCACAAAGTCGACAATCCTTTTCCGGCGTTTCCAGTGCCCGAAGGCGAGACGCTGGAGAGCTACTTCGAGCGGGTTTGCCGCGAAGGACTGCGAAAAGCGGCTTGCCACGACGGTCGAGCATCTGCGCTCGACCGGACTGCTGAAGAAGACGATCCCCGACTATCACGCGCGGCTGGATCGCGAGATCGACTGCATCAAGCAGATGAAGTTTCCCGGCTACTTCATGATCGTCTGGGACTTCATCCGCTATGCGCGCGAGCAAGGGCATTCCGGTTGGACCGGGCCGCGGATCGGCTGCTGGATCGCTGGTGGCGTACTGCATGGAGATCACGGACATCGATCCGCTGCAGAACGAGCTGCTGTTCGAGCGCTTTCTGAATCCCGAGCGCGTATCGATGCCCGATATCGACATCGACTTCTGCATGAACCGTCGCGGCGAAGTGATCGAGTACGTCCGAGAGAAGTACGGCGAAGACCAGGTTGCGCAGATCATCACGTTCAACACCATGGCGGCGAAGGCGGCAATCAAGGACGTCGGCCGTGCGCTGGAGATGCCTTATGGTGAGGTCGATCGCATCGCCAAATTGATTCCGGCGACGATCGGGATCACCATCGAAGCGTGCACTGAAGGATTCGCCTCCGCTGGCTGCGGCGTATGACGATCCCAAGATTCGTGAGCTGATCGACACGGCGATGCGGCTTGAGGGCTTGGTGCGCGGCGCTGGCGTTCACGCCGCGGGCGTGGTGATCGCGCCCAAGCCGCTGACGGAACTTGTTCCGGTGACTCGGACCAAGGACGAGGCGATCGTTACTTCGTACGACATGAAGTCGATTGAGAAGATGGGCCTGCTGAAGATGGACTTCCTCGGCCTGACCACTCTCACCGTGATCGACGATGCGCTGAAGCTGATCAAGTCGACGAAGGGAGTTGACATCGATCTTTCGACCATCGCGCTGGACGACGCGAAGACCTATGAACAGGTTTTCCATCGTGCTCTGACCTCCGGCGTGTTTCAGTTTGAATCGAGCGGCATGCGCGACGTTTTGCGCCGCTACAAACCGACCAGCGTCGAAGATTTGACTGCGTTGAATGCGCTCTATCGGCCCGGACCGATTCAGGGCGGCATGATCGACGATTTCATCGAGCGCAAGTGGGGACGGCGTCCGGTGGAATACATGTTTCCCGAGCTGGAACCGCTGCTGCGCGAGACGTTGGGCGTCATCGTCTACCAGGAGCAGGTGATGCAGATCAGCTCGGTGATCGGCGGCTACTCGCTGGGCGGCGCCGATTTGCTGCGGCGAGCCATGGGAAAGAAGGATCCCGAGGAGATGGCGAAGCAGCGCGTCACTTTCATGGCTGGCGCGGCTGAGAAGAAGTTCGCCAAAGACAGAGCGCGGGCAACTCTTCGACCTGATGGAGCAGTTCGCGGGATACGGATTCAACAAGTCTCATTCGGCGGCTTATGCGCTGCTGGCGTATCACACGGCGTGGCTGAAGACGCATTATCCGGTTGAGTTCATGGCGGCGCTGCTGACCAGTGAAACCTCCAAGCCGGAGAATGTGGTGAAGTACATCTCCGAGTGCCGCGAGATGAACATTCCGGTTGTGCCGCCGAATGTGCAGGTTTCGGATGCGAACTTTACGCCGGTGACGACGGACGCGGGCGAGGCGATCGGCTTTGGGCTGGCGGCGATCAAGAACGTTGGACACAACGCGATTGTGTCGATCCTCGATGCGCGGAAGGCTTTGCGCGCGGAAGGGAAGACGGGCTTCGCCAGCCTTTGGGAGTTCTGCGACAAGGTCGATCTGCGGCTGCTGAACAAGCGCGTGCTGGAGTCGCTGATCAAGGCCGGCGCGATGGATGCGTTTGGACGGCGCGGGCAGGTTTTTGCGGCGCTGGACAAGGCGATGGAGCGGGCGCAGAAGTCGCAGAAGGACGCTGCAGCTGGGCAGAGCGGACTCTTCGGCGGCATCTTCGACGCGGATGATTCTGTTTCCGCGAGCAGCGCGGCTGAGCCGCTGCCTCCTGCGCCGGATTGGGATGAACATACCCGGCTGCAGAATGAGAAGGAAGTGCTCGGATTCTTTGTTTCCGGGCATCCGCTGGATCGGTACCGCGAGAAGTTGCGGAATTTGAAGGTTGTCGATACGGCGACTGCTTGCGAGATGAAGCCGGAGCCGCAGGTCTTCCGGCGCGGACAGAGCGAGCCGCAGAACGAGATACAGGTTGCTGGTGTCATTACGGGCCTCAAGGTTGGCAAATCGAAGCGCTCGGGCGAGATGTACGCGCAGGCGGTGCTCGAAGATGCTGTGGGCAAGATCGAACTGATCGCTTTTTCGACCGCGTACCAGAAGCTGGCGGAGAAGCTGAAGATCGATGTGCCGGTGCTGGTGCGCGGTGCGCTGCGGGGCGAGGAAGATTCGGCACCGAAGATATCGGTGTCGAACATCCAGGCGCTGGAGGACGTGGTGCTGAAGCTGCCGGAGTCGCTGCGAATTAAGGTTCCGTTGCACCATCCGGATGCCGCGCTGCTGGAGAAACTGCAGGCGATCTTTTCGGCTGCTCCAGGCAAAGGCAGATTGCTGCTCGACCTGGAAGAGCCGGGCGAATTTTGCGCGGTGCTGGAGCCGCACGATGTTCGGGTGAGCGCCGACCGGTTATTCATCGATCAGGTCGAAGAACTGGTTGGGCGCGGTGGTGTTCGCGTAATCGACTAGGCCCCCTCCCCCTACCGGGTAACATGACAAAGTATTGAAAAAATGTGGGTTGCTTTGGGGATATCACCAATTGGTTAACACCCTCTGCCGCGGTGCCGGAGATAGAAACCGGGCATGCGGCGGTACGGGCAGATATGTCCAAGGCGGCCCTGGAGGCGCTGTAGTCGAGCAAGATTTTCACCAATTCACCCCGGAGTCTCGGCTAGCTCCAGGTCCTGTCCGGTAATGGACACGACGACTGGGGTCTACTTTCGCTCCTTTAACCATTATATCGGGGGTGTCAAGGTTGCCCGGTGGATAAGTGGTCAGGAATAGAGTCCGACGGACGACGGGGCAATGATGCAATACCGCAAAACGCGAGATTGTGACCTCACTCCATCAAATTGTCGTGGCACAAAATCGATTGTCTGTCCCGTGTGGACGGCCTTAACCGTTGCGTGTTAACCTCAACGAACTTCCGGCCCCCATTTCTTTTATCAGAGAGGTTCAATGATGAATTCATTTGGCAGATTGCCGTTCGCCACAGTGGCGGACATGCCTTGTCGCGGGAGCTTCACACGTTCTAAGTTCCTCGCGTTTGCAGCCTTGTCAGCCAGCCTGGTTGCTGTTCCGGCCGCGAGAGCGAGTTCTTACGATTTCTCGTTCAGCGGTGGCGGCCTTAACGGGTCTGGCGTTATCACTTACTCGAACACGGTTGTTCCTGGAGTTCCGGGAGCGTACCAGATCACCGGTGTGACCGGCACATTCTCGGATACGATCGCGAATTTCTCTGGCGCAATTACCGGGGTATTGTCGACGTCTCTGCCTTCGCCCATCAACTCGGACGGTACGTTTCTTCCTCCCGCGGTGGCTGCGGATGGAACTGGATTTTCTTATGACAATTTGTTCTATCCCTCCGGGAACTCGCCTGCGGTGTGCCCACCTCCCGGGCCGGGCGATCCGGAGCCTCCTTACCCATTTGGCGGGGGATATCTGGATATTTATGGGTTGCTCTTCACCGTCCAGGGCGGATACGACGTTGATTTGTGGAGCAACGGTAATATTCCCGGTGGCTTGACCTATGGGGCTGGCGATTCGCTGAATGGCAACGTGCTGAATACTTTTGGGGAGCCGTTTTCGGGGACAAGCGTCGATCTGACCGTGAGTCCGGAACCCAGTTCGTGGTTGCTGCTTGGTACGGGAATGGCTGGTTTGCTGGGCGCTTTGAAGCGGAAGGTTCGTATGGTCTAGCCAGCGAATCACAGAGGTTGCAGGGTAAATGAGAGAACACAGAGGGTGGGTTTACCCGCCTTCTGTGTTCTCTCTATTTATCTCAGTTTCGGTTAGCGGGCGTCGGCTTCGGCGAGAGTGGCGGTCATGGGGATGATCGAGTCGACCTTGGTGAGTTGGAAGAGTTCGAGGACGCGCGGGCTCACCCCGGCGGCGGTGAACTGAACGCCTTTGTCCTTGCAGCGGGCGTAGTGGCGTACGACCATGCCCAGGCCCCACGAGTCCATGTATGGGACGTCGGTGAGGTCAAAGATGTTCGCGGTGGGGAGTTCGCCGGCGGGGAGCATTGAGTGGAGGTCGAAGATGGCGCTGACGGCGTCGGGCGATTGCGACGCGAAGATAGTGCGGGCGGTGAACGGGCCGGTGAAATGGAAGATGATTGTGCCGGGGGCGTTGCCGGATTTGCGTTCGCAGTTGAGATGGGCGCGACCTGAGGCCTGGGGTTGAGTTTCCGACATTGCGTGCTCCCTTTGGCAGAATCTTGAGATTGATTTGAGATTAGGGCAGGGCCGGAAATTTCTGGTTACGACGGGAGTCCGTTGTAGTGGGTGAGTCTGAACGATTCTGACCTCAGGGGCTAAGGCCCCTTTTCTCAAATTGGCGGCTTGCGGCACGGCTGAAGCCGCGCCCTTAACGAGGCCAAATCAAACCGAACAACTACCGAACCTTTTGGAGTGTACCACTCGCGAGACCAGGCTTTATCCTTGTCCACCTACCAGGCTTTAGCTACGTCGCTCTTCTTGTTTTTTGGTGGGGGGAGCATGTGGATGTAGGCGGGGGCGTTGCGATCTACGGTGATAATGCCATCTTTCTCGTGGAGTTCGGTGACGTGGAGGACGGAGCGACGGCCGTAGCCTTTGGTGTTGGGGCTGGCGTTTTCGCCGTTCTGCTGGGTGAAGTAGAAGAGCCAGGCGCGGCCGGTGGCGTCGATGACGACGTCGGCGTGGGAGCCGGGGGCTTTGTCGGTGTCCTGGGTTCCCGGTTCACGGAGGATGTTGTCGGGTTGCTGGTGCCAGGTGGTGAGGTCGTCCGAACGGAAAACTCCCAGGCCAGCGTGGGGATCGTTGATGAGCCAGTAGGAGCCGTGCCACTGGAAGACGACCGGGCCTTCGCCGTGGTTAGTAGTGGCGATGCCTTTGTGGGTCCAGTGGACGAGGTCGGGCGAGTCGGAGAAGTAGACCTTGGAGCCGTCGGCCTCGTTCTTGTACCAGAGGCGCCAGTCGCCGGAGGGGAGGCGGAAGACGCAGGCGTCGATTGTGCTTTCGGATTCGAGGTTGGCGTCGGCTAGCGGGGTCCAGTGGAGGAGATCCTTGCTGGTGAGGTGCTGGATGTGACGCGGGTGCTTCCAGTCGGTGAAGGTGCCGGGGACTACCGTGAGGAACATGTGGTAGGTGCCGTGGACGTCGATGACTTCGGGGGCCCAGAGGGTGTAGTCGGGCGCGGCGACGGGGATGTCGGCTTCGGAGACATAGTGCCAGTGGGCTCCGCCGTCGGAGGACTCGGCGATGCCGATGCGAGTGCCGTGGACCCAGGTGACGCCGGAGTTGTCATCGAGGTCGGCGCGGCGGTTGGTGTAGAACATCCACCAGGTTTTGCGGGTGCGGTTGTAGACGACTACGGGATCGGCGGCGCCGTCGTGGATGGGGTCGCGGAAGAGGGGTACGGCGGCGGGGATTGGCTCTTTGCCGGGCTTGTCGGGTTGCGTCACGGAGGATTGGGCGGAGCAGGCGGAGGCTAGTCCAACGGCGAGTGGCGCGATGGTGAGAGCGGTGAGCAGACGGCGCAAAGTGGTTCCCAAGAAGGCCTCCATTGGCGAGAGGCCAGTGTATAGCAGGGAATGAGTGGCGTATGGAACGTCGCCAAATGGGGTACAGATGGCGGCTGGGCGCCTGTAGACTGGAAGTGTCCCCATCGGAATGTCTTTTCGAGTTATGTGCCGGTTACGCGGCCAGCCGACGGGGCCGAGACACTGCAATTCACCTGCGAAATCAGAGAGACGACATCCTGATGCGCCGTATCAGCACAGGAGAGTCCCATGCGTTCTGAAGCTATTTTTCGCGCCAAATTGATGATTGAAAACAAGTACAGCCTTTGCCAGACCGTGTCCAAGGCGACGCGTGTGTTGCATATTTCGCCGCGGAGCACGGGGGAGACGATCAGTAGCGCTTTTGAGCAGATTGCTGAGCGGGGCGAAGGTGCCGGTCCCGGTTGTGGCGGCGTAAGACAGGTTGAAGATGTCGAAAGGAGTAACCCCATGGTCGACTGCGTCGAACATGGGGCACCCGGTCACGTGGCGGCGGCTATTTCTTGGCTACTTTGAGGGGGAGTTCGAGGGTGCCGGTTTTGTTGTTGGTGTGGTCGAGGACGCCTACGCGGATGAAGAGCTGGCCGGGCGGGAGGTCGATCTGCTGGGTGAAGCGGATCGGTTCTTTGTTGGCGAGTTGCTGCTGGTAGGTCTTGTCGCTGAGAGTGGTGTGGACGATCTGGCTGAGGCCGGTGAGCAGGTGGTCGTTGGAGTCGTAGACGGCGATGTCGAAGTCGATTGCGGCTTTGTGGGTGTTGTTGGGGCCGGGGTTGAAGGCGATCTGCTGCGCTGGGACCGAGTAAGAGAAGGCGTAGCGGGTGAGGTGCTTGCCCTGCAGATTGGTCGCGAGCGTGCCGAGAACAGGCGGGTCGCCTGGCTTGGGCGGGATGGTACTGCGCTCGACGCCGATGTCGAAGAGTATCTGTTGCGAGGTGGCCATGCCTCGGCTCATAGGGGCTTTCATGTTGCCGGCGTAGGCAGGCGGAGCCGTCACGGAGAAGGTGAGGCCGGGGGGGAGCTTGTCCTTACTGAGGTCATCGGAGTAGTAGCCTTTGCGGAAGAGGAGGCTGATCCCGGGCCGATCCACCTTGACGTCGATCTTGTGGTAGACGCCATCGTATTTCTCTCGCGGAGGACTGTAGGCGATGGAGTAGTAGTTGGCGCCGTTGCTGATGGCCTTGAGAACGGCAGCGGCCTGATAGTTGGACTCGGAGTAAGCTACGCCTCCGGTCGCTTCGGCTACGGCCTGCTCAGATAGTTGCCTGGCGGTGAGAGGGCTCACGCCGATGGCATCGATCGGGTAGATGGATACCTGGGCCGCGGTGAGGCGGTCGTAGGCGTGAGTGAGCGCGGCGCTGTAGTCGGGCAGGCATGCCGGACGTTCGTTGGGATCGGTGATGGCGGGGATGCCGACGGTGAACCAGATGAGGTTTTTGCGGCCGTGGATGGTGGCGGAGGAGACGGCGATCTGATCGAGTGCTTCAAGCGCCATGTGGTTTCGGTTGTTGGATTGGACGCACTGCGCGTCGCCGTTGCCGTCGAGGTCGAAGAGCGGCGCCGCGTCGATGGCTGCGATGAGCAGATCCCGATCCGGGGTAAAGCTTTGCAGCAGGTGCAGATTGTTGGTCATGGAGAGAATAGCCACTCGCGTTCCCGTCGGCATCTGTTGCAGCGCTTCTTTGGCGGAGTCCTTGACTCGCTTCTGCCTGGCGGTGGAGCGGGAGAGTTCGCCGAGGTTGGTGGTGTCCGTGGGCGCTAGATTTGCGAAATCCAGCAGCAGAATGTTGACTGCATCGCTGGGGGCAGCGGGCTGCAGATTGGTGTAGACGTTGGGGGGAAGCTGGGGCGGAGGCATGACGGGCCGGACGCCAACCTCTTCGAAGTTTCGGATGGGTTGGGGCTTGCCGTCTTCGAGGATGGTGAAGTCGGACTGCTTGAGGCCGGTGACGGGATCGCCGTTGGCGTCGAGGGCCGTGACGTCGACTACGGTGAGGCGGGAGTAGACCTGGAGGCTGGGCGTGTCGTTCGGGTCTTGTTGGGCATTTATGGATGACGCGACGCAGAGTGCCAACGCCAGGCTGGTTACAAGTGTAGCCGCTCGTCGAAGTTGCATCCGTTTGAATCCCCTGTGGTGTTGACCCTGATTTGTGGCTGTCGACGCGCAAACGCTGGAAATTAGTCGGTGCCATGGTACGCTTCGCGGATTTACGGGGTAAAGGCGACCGTCGTATGTGGCGGGCGAAGGGGTCGGCTCTCCGATACAATGATGTGGATGGCAGAACAAGAATCAGGCAACATGCCCGAGGCCTGGCGCAGGACTGAGCTTGCGCGGCATCCCGATCGTCCCTATCCGATGGACTTCATCGACGCACTGTTTACTGATTTCAGCGAGATTCATGGCGACCGCGCGTTTGGCGACGATCCTGCGATGACGTGCGGGATGGCGCGGTTTCATGGGCGGGCGGCGCTGGTGGTTGCGAACCTGAAGGGACGCACGCTTAAAGGAACGCGTAGTGAGGAAGTTCGGATCGCCCGATCCTGAGGGTTATCGCAAGGCGCTGCGGGCGATGAGGATCGCGGAGAAATTTGGGCACCCGATCTTCACGTTTCTGGATCTGGCGGGGGCGAATCCTGGGATCGGCGCGGAGGAGCGCGGGCAGGGCGAGGCGATCGCACGAAATTTGCTGGAGATGGCGCGGCTGCGGGTTCCGACGATTGCTACCGTGACTGGCGAAGGCGGTTCGGGCGGAGCGTTGGCGCTGGCCGTAGCGGATCGGGTGCTGATGCTGGAGAACGCGATTTATACGGTGATCTCGCCGGAGGGATGCGCATCGATTATGTGGAAGGATGCGTCCAAGAAGCAGCAGGCGGCCGCAGCGCTGCGGTACACGGCGTTCAGCGCGAAGGAACTGGGCTGCGTGGACGATGTGCTTTCCGAGCCGGAGGGTGGGACGCATCTGGATCCGGCGTGTGCGATGGCGATGATCGACGAAAGGCTGCAGTTTCACCTGGCGCAACTTGACGCCAAGCCGATTGAGCAGTTGCTGGAAGAGCGATATACGAAGTTCCGCAACATTGCGCAGTTCTACACAACCGCCGAGTGAGCTGGGAATCAGCAGGACCGTTCGGTACCGCGCTTGAGCGAAGAGACCAGCCAGCAGCAGAAAGCAGATCAATTGCAGGCGCCTGAGATTCCAACTACTGCCGTTCCGCCGCCGCCGCGTCCTGCGCCTCCGGCCGGACCGCGCACGCGTCCACGGTCGCTGCAGTTCGCGCTGTTTCTGACGGCGATGATCTGGTTCCTCTGCGCGAGAATGCTGGCGGACAGCGCCTCGATCGGGCTGGCGCAGAGGTTTGACCTGGGTGATTTTCAGCCGCTGATGCAGGCGTTGTTTCTGTTGTTCCTGGTGGTATGCGGATTTGCGCTGCTGCGTTCGATTGAGCGACGCATAGCTCCTTTGCGTTTGACCCTGGGATTTCCGAAACGGGCGACTTCTCGGGAGGAGTGGGCTACGGGAGCGGCCATTGGGTGGGGGCTTGCGATCTGTTCGGTAGTGCCGATGGTGCTGACACGGAGCCTGAACATGCATCTGTGGACGGCGCCGCGGGCGTTTGAACTGCTGGGAATCAGCCTGGCGACGTTGGCTGTGGCGACGCTGGCGCATACGCTGGCAGTGTTCGGCTATGGATTTCAACGGCTGATCGAGGCGACGGGGCAGGTGCGGGCCACGCTGATCCTGGTTGGGCTTGCCGCGCTGGAGGTGGCGCTGACCCCGGCGTTCTATGAGACGCCGGGCGGCACGCGCTTACTGGTGACGATGCTGGGCGCGACGTTGCTCTGTTTATGCTGGACCCGGACGCATGGCTTGTGGATGGTGTGGGGGTTGCACTTCGCCTGGGCGGCGGCGACGGGCGTGCTGTTTGGATTGCCGCTGGCGGGCGACACCAGCTTTGCCTCGGTGGTGGATACACGGGCCGCGGGGCGGGTGTGGATCACAGGCGGCGATTATGGGCCGGCCGCGGCATTTTTCTCTGTGCTGTTGCTGATCGCGGCGATTCCGATTCTGGTGCGAGTTACAAGCGATTACGCATGGAAGTACACGCATCCGCCGATCATTCCGGCGGGGTACGACGTGACGATTGCGCCGCCGGCGGCACATGTTGCGATGGAGCAGGCTGCGGCTGCGCAGCCAGTGTCGCTGGTGCAGATTCTGCCGGCTGCACCGCAGGCTCCGGCTGTTGGCGGTTCGCAGGAATAGAAGCTGCGTGAGTTGTCCTACAGGGAGCGAAATCAATCCGACCGGCGCAAAAACTGACTTCAGCCGCTTAAGCCGTTCTGTGGGCGGTGCCGTTACGGCACGGATAAATCCGTGCCCTTGACGAAACCGACCTTTGCTTCACCAGGAAGGAATTCTCCTGCGCGGTTTTTGCATCTCAGATTGCAACCGCGATGCCGGGTGGGTCCGGGTTGATGCAGGTCGGCCTGGATGCACCACTTGTCAAAAGCGAAAACTAGGCGCAAGATTTGGAGTAACGAGGTGCCCGGCCATGGCCTTTCGTTCATCGACCCGGTTCCTGATTGCCGTTCTGTTAGCGATGACTGCCGCGTGCTCGTACCTGCGCGCGCAGGTGTTTGTGGTGGGCGAGAAGACGGCTATGGCCGACGTCACCACGGACTTCCATCCCACGCGGGTCGAGCTTCCGACAACGCCGCTGACGGAGCGGGGACGACGCGAGTTGATTCGCGATCTTGAGGCGGAGCAGGGATTCGCGCACCGGGCGTTGCCGCTGGGAGACGATCTGGTCCTGATGGCGAATGGCAATATGACTCCGGGTGGCGACGCTTACAAGCAACTGCTCTACAAGAAAGGCACCGCGGCCGGGCCGGGGGATCGTGTCGCGATCACGACGGTGACCCTGAAGGGCGACCGGATACTGTTTGATATTAATGGTGGGCCGTATCTAAAGCACCGCTTTCTGCGGCATATACAGATCAACGACAACAACGTGGTTCAGGACGACGGCGCGCAGGTGACGGGTTGCCGCATTACGCTGGTGTTTGAGGGCGGAATTCCGGAGGTGAGCGCGCCCGAGATCAAGGCGCTGCTGGACCCGATCATCGACTTCGGCGTAAAGACTTCAGGCGAGGCTTATGCGGACAGCTTGCCGCCATTCCTGAAGAACGCGATTGCGCAACACGATGTGCTGGTCGGGATGGATCGACGGATGGTGCTGGCGGCGATGGGCGCGCCGCTGTCGAAGGTGCGGGAGTTGGAAGAGGGCTCGGCCGACAAGCATTATGAGGAGTGGATCTACGGGCAGGTTCCGCAGACGGTGCGGTTTGTGCGATTCGTAGGGGACCGGGTGGTTCAGGTGCGGGTGGCGGCGCTGGGTCAGCCGATCGCGGTGCATGATCAGGACGAGATGCATGGATATCTTGAACCGCTGGACACGCACGAGATTGCGATGGGTGACGGCAAGCCGGGCGGCGAATCCGGCGCGGCTCCTCCGCCAACGATTTTGAAGCCGGGCGAGGTGGCTCCTGGCAGCCAGCAGCAGGTTCGGCTGCCGGTATCAGCTACGCCGCAGGATAAGCCTTCAGCGTCCAGTCCGGGCCAAGCTCCCACGCCACCGGCAGTGGACATGGGAGACGCGCCCGGTGACGCGCCGGTTCCTTCTGTCGACAAGCCTGCCGCCGGGAAGCTGACGGCGTCGAATCCTTAGATACTTCTTCGAGCACTCCGGGGCTTGAACCGCGTCAGACGGCGCTGGCTAGTGCTGCCTGCTGAGCGATGAGGAGTTCGCGGATACCTTTCTCGGCGTAATCGAGCATGGAAGTGAGCTGAGCGCGGCTATAGGAGACGCGTTCGGCAGTGGCCTGGGTTTCGACGAGGCCACCATCGGCGAGCATGACGACGTTCATGTCGACATCGGCTCGGGAATCTTCTTCGTAGGCGAGGTCGAGCAGGATGTTGCCGTCGACGATGCCGACAGAGGTGGCGGCGATCATCTGGCGGAGCGGCGAAGACTTGAGAGTTCCGGCGGCGACGAGTTTGCCCAGCGCGATGGCGAGCGCGACTGAAGCTCCAGTGATGGCGGCGGTGCGGGTGCCTCCGTCTGCCTGAAGAACGTCGCAGTCGAGGATGATGGTGCGCTCGCCGAGAGCCTTCATGTCGACGACGGCGCGAAGACTGCGGCCGATGAGGCGTTGGATCTCGTGAGTGCGTCCGCCGATCTTGCCGCGTTCGGACTCGCGGGGGGTGCGGGTGAGAGTGGCGCGGGGAAGCATGCCGTACTCGGCGGTAACCCATCCGCGGCCGGAGTTGCGCATCCAGCCGGGAACGCCGGACTCGATGGTGGCGTTGCAGAGGACGCGGGTGTTGCCGGTCTCGACCAGGACAGAGCCTTCGGCGGTGGCGACGTAGCCGGGAGTGAAGCGGACGGGGCGCAGGGCATCGGCGGCGCGGCTGTCGGGGCGGAAGATTGAGGTGGAGGAGTGAAGAAGAGATTCGGCTGGGGGATGGACTACGGACATTACGCGATTATAGTGGTGGGGCTGGTTTTTCGAACGGCGTGGCGGTGTTGTGCGACGGATCTGAGGCTCGAGGCGATTCCCGGGATGGGAATATGTTCCGTTTTGGGAATCTTGGAGTTTGCTTATGTTTGTGGCGTTTCGGGACATTGACCGGATAAGGCGGTTCCGTTTCGGGAATCTGTTTTTAGTCGCATTTTGCCGGAGATCGGCAGATTGTGTGTTGTTTCAATTAGTTACAGCCGTTGTACCAGTTTGGCACTCAACCTGATTACAGGATAAGTGACTGATCTTCGGACACCACGGGGATCGACCTGGAGAATCGTACGTGCGGGCACAGCAGAGTTTTACCGCCGCAGGGAAGCAAAGTTGTTTCGGAACATTCACGACACACGCAACCATCGACGGAGTTGGCGCGGATTTTTGCGCGGGTGATACGGCGGGGCGGTTGTGCGGATTGCCTACGTGTCCAGCCGCGGCTCATGGCGAAGGCTTGCTGCACGATGCCAGAAACCTGGTGGGAGCGATTGGGCTGTATTGCGATCTGCTGTCGATGCCCGGAGTTCTGAAGCCGGAGCACCGCCAGTATCCGGAGGAGTTGCGGCTGTTGGGCGCGAGGAGCAGGGCGCTGATCGAGGCGCTGATGCGAACGCTGCTGGCGCTGGAAAAGCCGCGAGGGCTTTGCGAGAGCACACCGGCCAAGGCGGCCGCAGGTGAGCAGGAAAGACTGGCCGTGGGGGATCGGCAGAGTGCGGACCCAAAGGTTGCGGGGCTGGTCAGTCTGCGAAACATTGTGGAGCGTTGCTCGGGTCTGCTGAGCCGGGTGGCGAATGGCAGGCCGCTGGCAATCGACTATGGGCCGGCTGCGGCTACACCTGTGCGCGTGGCCGAGGAAGCGGTGGAACGGATTCTGGTCAACCTGGTGCGCAATGCGGCGGCGGCGCTCGATGAGGGAACGACGGCCAGTTCTGCGGGGGCGATTCGGATCACGGTTGGCCTGCTGGAAACCCGCGTGGGCGACGCCAAGCCATGGCCGTTCCAGCGGGTGAGGCTGTCGGTCGAGGATTCGGGATGCGGCATGGATCCGGAGAAACTGGAGTGGCTGATGCGTGAGCGGGAGTCTTCGGGCGAAAGTCATGGAATCGGATTCCGCGTGGTGCGGGAGTTGGCCGCGGCGTCGGACGGGGAGTTGCAGGTAATGAGCGAAGTGGGAAGTCGGAACCCGCGTGCAGATCGAATGGCCAATTGGCGGCGATGTCCGCAGGGGAGGGGCTGCAATTGGAGCCCGATGAGCGCGCGGGGCAAGTTGAGTTTGGCGGCCGAGTGCAGATCGCGACGGCTGGGAGACATCCGGATGCAGCCGGAGATGGAGGGAGCATGTTGATGCCACAGCAATATCCGATTTCGTCGAAGTCCGACGGTCGCGAATCGTCTGAAGAGCGCGGGCTGCAGCATGGGGAGGGAGTTGCCTTCGGGGGATCCGGCTTGATGGAGAGCGTCTCGCAAGAGCGGCGACGCGCGAGCGCGTTTCATCGGCTTCCCGAGGGAACGCCCCCGCTACGAATTCTTGTGGTCGACGATGACGCTTCGCTGCGCAAGGCTTGTTGCGAGATCGCGTCGGGCATGGGCTTCGTCACTCTGGCTGCGGGCAGCGTTGCAGGAGGCGCTGGCGGTGCTTGAGGAGCAACAGCCGGTGGAGATGCTTTTGCTGGATCTGAAGCTTCCGGGCGGCGGCGGATTGAGGCTGCTGAGCCAGGTGAAGGCGCTCTATCCGAAGACCGGCGTGGTGGTGATGACGGCGTTTGCGACGGTGTCGTCGGCGGTGGAGGCGATGCGGATCGGAGCCGGCGATTATCTGACCAAGCCATTTGCGCTGGAGGAGTTGACGGCGGTGCTGAGCCAGTCGAGCCAACGGCTGCACTTCGACCTGGAGAGCCGCAGGCTGCGCGAACGGCTGCGCACCGAGCGGGGTATGGGCGACATGATTGGCACGTCGCCGGGAATGGAGAAGGTCTACCGGATTCTGTCGAAGGTGGCGTTCTCGACGCATCCGGTATTGATCCTGGGCGAGAGCGGCACGGGCAAGGAACTGGTGGCGCGGTCGATCCATGCGAACGGACCGAACGCGAGGAAACCGTTTGTTCCGGTGGACTGCGGCTCGCTGGTGCCGACCTTGATTGAGAGCGAACTGTTCGGGCACGTGAGGGGGGCGTTTACCGGGGCGAACCGTCCTAAAGAGGGACTGCTTACCGCAGCGGACGGCGGGACGGTTCTGCTGGATGAGATTGGCGAGTTGCCTTTGGATCTGCAGGCGAAGCTGCTGCGCGCGCTGCAGGAAAAAGAGGTGCGTCCGGTGGGAGCGACACATTCGGTGCCGATTTCGGCGCGAGTGCTGGCGGCTACCAATCGCGATCTGAACGCGATGGTTGCGCAGGGGCAGTTCCGCAAGGACCTGTACTTCCGGCTGAATGTGGTGAACCTGAAGATTCCGCCGCTGCGCGAGCGCAAGGCCGATGTTGCAGTGCTGGCGGAGTATTTTCTGGAACGGGTGCAGCGCGAGACGGGCAAGCCGCACCACTTCAGCGAGGAGGCAATGCGGCTGATGGTGGAGTACGACTGGCCGGGCAATGTGCGCGAATTGCAGCATGCCATTGAGCGGACGTGCGCGATGTCTTCGGGGCCGGTGCTGCATATGGTGGATCTTCCGACGCAGTTGCAGGACTTCTGCGCGCACCGCCGCGAAGAGACGCAGGCGGCTGACGACGGCGGCGACGGAACAGACGGCGTTCGCCCGCACAAGGCGGCGATTGTTTCCATCGCGGATATGGAGAAGCAGGCGATCCTGGGCACGATTCGGCAGTTGAAGGGAGACAAGCTGATGGCGGCGCGGTTGCTGGGCATCGGCAAGACGACGCTGTATCGCAAGCTGAAGGAGTACGGCATGGCGGAGGCGGGCGAGTTGATGGAGGATTGACGGCGAGTGGGCTGAGGGGCTGCTGCTGGTATGCTGAGCTAGCCGGTGTGCGGCTAATCGTCGTTTTTGGAGTGTGTTGATTCATGTCTGAGCCTGTGAAGATTACTGTTCGGCCCAACGGCCCGCTGCGGGTTGAGGGAGAGATTGTGCTGACGGATGCGGACGGCAAGCAGTGGGACCTGACCGGCAAGCCTGCGGTATCGCTGTGCCGCTGCGGGGCGAGCGAGAAGCGTCCGTTCTGCGATGGATCGCATAACCGGATCGGCTTCCAGTGTGCGGCGACTCCTCCTGCGACTCTGACCTAGAGGCTGCCTGGGTGAAGACCCTGAAAAGTTCGCGTTGGCATGTGCTTTCGATCGCCTTGATGGGTGTGCTCGCCGGGTGGATTGGAACCGCCGTTGGACAAAGCGTGGCGGTGCCGGCGCTCGATCCTCCGCGGAAGTATGTGCGGCAGGAGGCGATGATTCCGATGCGCGACGGCGTGAAGCTGCATGCTGTGATTCTGCGGCCGGCTCGCGTTGGAGCAGGCGAAAAGTTGCCGTTGCTGATGGCGCGGACGCCATACGGCGTCGAAGGCTTCGACTCCGACCGTGTGAATGACGACAAGCCCGAACTTGCGGCGAGCGGCTACATCTTCGTTTACGAGGATGTTCGCGGGCGGTATGGGTCGGAGGGCAGGTTTGTGATGAACCGGCCGGTTGTTCCGCATACGGACAAGAGCGCCGTGGACGAGACGACAGACGCGTACGACACGGTTGACTGGCTGGTGAAGAATGTGCCGGACAATAATGGGCGCGTCGGCGTGTTCGGCGTTTCGTACGATGGTTTTCTCGCAATTATGGCGGGGATGGACGCGCATCCGGCGGTCAAGGCGATCTCGCCGCAGGCTCCGATGACCGACGTCTGGATGGGCGACGATTTTTTCCATAACGGCGCGTTTCGCGAGAGCTATGGATTCGATTACGTGCAGCAGATGGAGGCGCAGAAGACGGACGCGCGCGTCGATTTGAAGGAGGATACCTACGACTTCTTTCTAGGGCACATGAACTTTGCGGGCGCCGCGTCGGCTGCGGGCATGACGAACCTGCCGACGGCGGAGGCTTTTCTCGCTCAGCCGGAGTACACCAAATTCTGGCAGGATATGTCTGTCGTGGGCCAGCTGGGCCGGGTTGATGTCCCTACGCTGGAGGTGGGTGGATATTGGGACCAGGAAGATATGTGGGGAACGCAGGCTGAGTACGCCGGGTTGAAGAAGCATGACTCGGCGCACCAGATTTTTCTGGTGCTGGGCCCGTGGAACCATGGTGGCTGGCAGGGCAGTGGCGTCGCGTTGGGATCGAACTTCGGCGAGATGCGATTTGGCCGCGCGACCGGAGACGAGTTCCACGGGGATTTTGAAGCTCCTTTTTTTGAGAAGTATCTGAAGGATCGGCCGGGCTTCGATCTGCACGATACGGCTAGTTTTCGGACCGGCGTGAACCGGTGGGAACGATATGACATTTGGCCTCCTGTCGACGGATTTGTTGCGGCGGATCTTTATCTCGAGCCGGGGAAGAGGCTGAGTTTTGCGGCGCCGGGCGGCACTGGGCGACGGAGTTGCGGCAACGTATGTTTCCGATCCGAAGGATCCGGTGCCTTATCGGCATCGGCCGATCCAGTCGACGTATGCGCACGGGTCGAAGTGGTCGACATGGCTGGTTGAGGATCAGCGGTTTGTGACCGGGCGCAAGGATCTGGCGACGTTCACGATGGCGGCGCTTGACCATGATGTGACCATCACCGGGGACGTGACGGCGGATTTGTTTGCGGCGACTTCTGGCAGCGATGCGGACTGGGTGGTGAAGCTGATTGACGCTTATCCGGACAATGCGCCGGAGGGTGATGTGCCGGGGGGAGCAGGGTATCAGTTGATGGTGGCGGACGAGATATTTCGCGGACGGTATCTGAAGAGCTTGGAACATGCCGAGGCGCTGGAGCCGGGTGCAGTGAATGAGTTCAAATGGAGTTTGCACGGCGTCGACCATACTTTTCTGAAGGGGCACAGGATTATGGTCGAGGTGCAGTCGAGCTGGTTTCCACTGTATGACCGGAATCCGCAGACGTTTGTGGCGAACATCATGACGGCTCCGAAGAAGGCTTACAAAGCGGAGACGATGACGATCTTCGGGTCGGCTAAGTATCCTTCGCGGCTGGAGTTTGAGGTGGCGAAGTAAGAACTGGAGTTGATGTACATTATGTACATGGCTCTGCATATCAACAATCCGGAAGTCGAACAAAAGGTTCGGGAGATGGCCTCGTTGACCGGCGAGTCGATCACCGAGGCGATCGGCAAGGCGGCGGAAGAGCGCGTTGCGCGGGTCCGACCTGCTGTCGGAGGTCAGGCTGTCGCTACCGTCGACGAGATTCTTGCGCTGGTGCGCAGCTTCGATCTGCAGCCGATCAATTCCGTTCTGACCGATGACGAGATTCTGGGATTTGGTCGGGAAGGGTTCTGAGAGCGATGGTCGTCGATTCGTCTGCGTTGCTTGCGATTTTTCTGGAGGAGCCGGACGCGTCGATGTATCTTGCGGCTATCCTGAATGACCCGAAGCGGCTGATCTCGGCGGCGACTCTGGTGGAGGCTTCGGCAGTGGCGATGAGCCGAAGGCAACCCGATGCGATTGCTGCGTTGGATATTCTGATCGCCAGGTTGCGATTGACGGTGGTTCCGGTGGATCACGAGCAGGCGTTGATTGCGCGAGATGGGTTTCGACGTTACGGCGAAGGACGGGATCGGGCGGGGCTGAATTTTGGCGACTGCTTTTCTTATGCGCTGGCGATTGCGTCGGGCGAACGGTTGCTGTTCAAGGGCGAGGACTTTGGGAAGACGGATGTTGGGGTGGCATAGAGTCGGGGGTATTTGCGCCGCGTCGGACCCCATTCATGACGATAAGACCGTCATGAATGGAGCACCCGGCAGAAAGCGGTCTTGTTGATGGGAAGGGACTTAAGGAGCCGCAGGTCCTTCGGCTGCGCCTCTCGCGATGAGGCTGCGAGAGGCTTCGCTCAGGATGACAGGTTTGTTGGGGTGCACGAAGAACAAAGCAGGGATACTTCGGTGCGCACTGGATGACGGGGTTGGTTCAGCGCGTTATGTGGTAACGACGCCGAGTTGGGTTAGGAGGAAGGCGTAGTCGAAGGCGATCTCTTTGAGGTAGTCGTAGCGGCCGGAGGCTCCCCCGTGGCCGGCGTCCATGTTGATGTGGAGGAGGAGTGGGGTGTCGTCGGTCTTGATGGTGCGGAGGCGGGCTACGTATTTGGCGGGCTCCCAGTACATGACTTGCGAGTCGTTGAGGCTGGTCTTGACCAGGATCGCGGGGAGCGGTTTGCCTGCGAGGGATTCCAGGTTGTCGTAGGGCGAGTAGCTGAGCATGGTGCTGAAGGCTTCGGGTTCGTTGGGATTGCCCCACTCTTCGTACTCGGCGACGGTGAGGGGGAGCGATGCATCGAGCATAGTGTTCATAATGTCGACGAAGGGGACATGGGATAGGACGACGCTGAAGAGGTCGGGACGCATGTTGGTGACGGCGCCCATGAGCAGACCCCCGGCGCTGCCGCCTTCGATGGCTACGCGGGTGGGCGAACCGTATTTTTGCGCGACCAGCTGCTCCGTTACGGCGATGAAGTCGGTGAAGGTGTTTCGCTTGACCTGCATCTTGCCGGCATCGTGCCAGGAGTCGCCGAGCTCGCCGCCGCCGCGGATGTGGGCGTAGACCATGACGACGCCGCGGTCCAGAAGTGACAAGCGCGAGGGTGAGAAGCCGATGGGCAGTGGATAGCCGTAGGAGCCGTATCCGTAGATGTAGAGGGCGTTAGTGCCGTCGCGGTTGAACTTGTCGCGGCGGTAGACGATGGAGGTGGGAACCTTGACCCCGTCGGGGGCTTCGATCCAGACGCGCTCGGAGGAGTAGAGTGAGCGGTCAAAGTTGCCGGGGACTTCCTGTTGCTTGAGCAATTTTGATTCGCCGATGGATGTGTCGGAGTTGGCGCGGTACACGTTGTACTCGTAGACCGACGCGGGCGAGACGAGGGACTGGTAGTTGTAGCGGAAGGAGTCCGCGTTGAAGACTCGATTGACGTGGGGACCGGCTGAATAGGCGGGTTCGGGGAAGGCGATCGAGACGGGTGGGGCGAGGGTTGGTGATTCCGACCCCACCCGTCCCGATGAAGCCGGTACGGATGGGGCACCCGGTTCAGAGGTGAAGCGGAGAACTTCAATAGTGGGGAGGCCTTGCTTGCGGTGGGTGGTGACGGCGAAAGCCTGGAAGAGGTCAAAATCCTCGAGGGGATGGTCTGAGTCGAGGGCGATGAGTTCGGTCCAGCGGTCGCGACCGGGGTTGGCGACGGGCGCGGTGACGACGCGGAAGTTGCGGCCGGTGTCGTTGACGCGAATGTAGAAGATGCCGTCCCGGTGCGCGGGATAGTACTCCTGGTCGTCGAGGCGCGGCGCCATGATCTGGAAGTCGCCGGTGGGGTTATCGGCGGAAAGGAAGCGGTACTCGTTGGTGGTGTGGCTGCCGGCTTCGATCATCAGGTATTGGCCGTCGCGGGTTTTGCCAACGCCCAGGTTGAAGCGCTCGTCCTCTTCGTGAAGGATGATGGTGTCGTCTGCGACCGGGGTGTCCAGGGTGTGGCGAAAGATGTGGTCGTGGCGCTTGGTAACTTCGTCCTCGGTGGAGTAGAAAAGGGTTCGCGAGTCGGCGGACCAGGCTACGGTGCCGGTGCGTTCGACGGTTTCAGGCAGATCTTCGCCGGTGCGCAGGTCGCGGATGTGCAGCGTGTATTGGCGATAGCCGGTGGGGTCAGTGGAGTAGGCGAGGAGGTTGCCATCGGGGCTGACCGAGAGTGCGCCCAGGGACATGAATGGGTGGCCCTCGGCGAGGAGGTTGACGTCGAGGATGACCTGCTCGGGCTGGGTAGGGTCGAAAGGGGAGTTCAGGTCGGGGTTGCCGGCCGGTCGGCGGCAGTGGATGGCGTACTGGAGACCTTCGACTGTGCGCGTGGTGTAGAAGAAGTCGCCGAGACGGTAGGGAACTGACTCGTCGGTCTCCTTGATGTGGGAGAGCATCTCGTTGTAAAGGGTGGCCTGGAGTTCCGTGGTCGGGCCCATCAGGGCTGCGGTGTAGGCGTTCTCGGCTTCGAGGTAGGTGATGACTTCAGGCGAGTCCTTGTCACGCATCCAGCGGTAATTGTCGTGGAGGGTAACGCCGTGGAGGGTGGCGGGCGTTGGCTCGCGGCGGGCTACAGGCGGCTGGGCGGAGAGGCTCGGTGCTGGGGAGACGGTCGTTTCGGGCATTGCTGGGCGGGGCTCCTGAAAGCTTTCGATGAGGAAACAGAGTGAGTTGATGCGGGCGAAGAGAGGAGTGGCCGGTGCAATAACTCTTATATTGCTACTTCTGATTGTATGGGCATAGGATAACGCTCCAGTGACGGAATCCGTTCGGTCGGTGAGGCAACTGGCCGACGACGTCCATGCACCTGAATATGTGCAGGAATGTTGAGGCACTGGATACAGGGGACGAGACTGCCAGCAGGATCAAGAGGAGTTTTGCCATGAAGATGAAGAGCGTGAGTGTAGCGGTTCTGGCAGCGGCGGTTGTGCTGTCGCCATCCATCCTGGCCGCTCAAATGGACCAGGTACCTGGGCCTGTCGGGCCGCAGCCTTATCCGAGTTCACCGCAGGGCATCAACCAGCCCGCGAATAACCAGGGGGCTTCCACTCCCCCAACGGGCTCGCAGGTGCCACAGCCGACTTCGATGCGCGATTCGCTCGGCGCTCCAGGGCAGACTGGGCAGCAGATGCTGGACAAGCAGTTTATGCGAAACGCAGCTCAGGGCGGAATTGCGGATGTGAAGCTCGGCCAGCTTGCGACGGAAAAGGGCAGCGCGAATGTGAAGGATTTGGCGCAGAAACTGATGGATGACCATACGGCGATGAATAAAGATCTGGATGGTGTCGCTGACGCTCTGGGTATTATGTTGCCGAAGAAGATGACCAAGGATGACCAGGCGGAGTATGAGAAGTTGAACGGATTGTCAGGGAAGGATTTCGACGCTGAGTACCTGACTTTCATGGCCAAGGCGCACTGGCAGACGCTGCATGCCTTCTACATGGAGGCGTCCGTGGCGGCCGATCCTGATCTGCAGGCAGAAGTGGTGAAGGCGCTGGGGACGATGCATCAGCATGTGGGGATGATCTCTAAGGTAGCCAAAGAAGAGGATGTTACGCTGCCGCCGCGACCGCAGCGTCCGGCCCCTACGACTGCTTCGAAGTAAGGATTCATAGAATTGGATGATGAGGGGCCTTCGGGCCCCTTTTTCAGTTGTGTGGGCGGCGTAGAATGGGGGCAATGTTGCGTTCTTTACGCTGGTTGATGTTCGCGGTATTGCTGGTTGTTCCTGCACAGGGGTTGCGTGCGGAGACGGTGGCCGGGCTGCCTGCGAGGCCAACGGGGTATGTGAATGACTATGCCGGGGTGCTGTCGCCCGGGACGCAGCAAAGCCTGGAAGCGCTGGCCACTGAGGTCGACCAGAAGGCGCATGCGCAGATCGCAGTGGTGACGATCAAGTCGGTGGATCCCGGAAAGGACGGGACGACTCCGACGATTGAGGAGTTCGCGACTGCGCTGGAAGATAAATGGAAGGTGGGCGCGAAGGGGACGGACAAGGGCGTCCTGATGATCTTCGTAGCGAATCCTCCGCCGATGCATGGGCGGATTGAGGTGGGCTACGGGCTGGAAGGCGCATTGAACGACGCCAAGGTGGGCGACATTGGGCGCGAGATGAAGCCGATTCTGGTGAGCGGCGACTTCAACCAAGGGATTTCACTGGGAGTGCAGGCGATTGCACAGGATATTGCGGCGGATGCGGGAGTGACGCTGACCACAGCGGGCGATGCGCAGACGGTTCCCACATACCACTATCAGGAGCAGCCTCAGACTCAGCTGAGTGGGCTGGAAGTGCTGATTATTGGCGGCGTGATTGTGTTGGTTCTGGGTATCCTGATCCGCACTGGGCACATCGGGATGTTGTTTTTCATCCTGTTCAACTTGCTGGGCGGGGGAGGCGGAAGACGTGGTGGAGGGTTTGGCGGAGGCGGCAGCGACGAAGGAGGCGGTGGCTTTGGAGGATTTGGCGGAGGAAGCTCTGGCGGTGGCGGGGCGGACTTCTGAGAAGATAGTTTCGAGGTTCAAGGGAACGACAAGCCACAAAGTTGCGTAGATATAACAACGGAAAGGTGTGGGATTATGAAGGGTTTGTGGATTGGGTTGGGCGTGCTGGCGCTGATCATAGTGGTCCTGTTGTTTGTGGGCGGCAGCTATGTGAGCACGAAGAACACGCTGGTGGAGAAGAACGAGGCAGTCGACCAGGCGTATGCGCAGGTGGATGTGGTGCAGCAGAGGCGGCTGGACCTGATTCCGAACCTGGTGGCGAGCGTGAAGGGGTACGTCGGCGAAGAGTCGACCGTGCTGACAAACATTGCGAACGCGCGCGCTGGCGTACTGGCGTCGGCGGGCAATCGGCCTGGAAATATTGAGGCGAACCAGCAGTTGAGCACGGCGATTGTGCCGTTGTTCCGACTGCAGGAGGCCTATCCGGATTTGAAAGGCAATCAGCAGTTCATGCGGCTGGAAGACGAACTGGCGGGGACGGAGAACCGGATTGCGGTGGAACGGCAGAGATACAACAAGACTCTGCAGGATTACAACGTCTACGTGAAGCAATTTCCGAACAGCATTTGGGCGGGGATGGCTGGGTATCACTACCGGGATGAGTACTTCAAGGGGAATCCGGCGAACTCGGTTGCGCCCACGGTGGATTTTTCAAAGTAGATTTGAGTGGACGTGAAACGGCCGCCGAGCGAATCGGCGGCCGTTTTGCATTTCGGTTGTGTTCGCCAGGCTCAAAGCGGAGCTTCAGCCCGCTTCTTGTCTCATGCGCAGTGTCGTCGCGCGTTGCCGCAGGCCGGGATACAGCGGAGCTTTGGCCTGCAACGACACCTTGCTATTTGAAGGCGCTGACGGCGGAGGCCTCGCTGTCCCAGATGTCGAACACCGTATAGAGCTTGGTGATCTGGAGCAGGTCGTGGACCTTCTTGGTCAGGTTCAGGAGCTTCAACTCGCCGCCGGAGTTCTTGACCGAGGTGAAGGCGCTGACGAGTTCGCCGATGCCGGAACTGTCGATGTAGCTGATGTTTTCCAGGTTGAGCAGGATGTGCTTTTGGCCTTTGGCGACGATGTCATGGACGGCGTCGCGCAAGGTGACACTTCCTTCCCCCAGGGTAATGCGGCCACTGAGGTCGAGGATGGTGACTCCGTCCACCTGGCGGGTTGCAACTTTCATGCTCATAACGGTAATTCTCCTTTGTGCTTATGCCGGCGGTTGTGCCGGCGTGCGGTGTTTGATAAGGGTAAGTTCTGTGCCGGGATGCAACTGGCGAAAGTTTACCTCATCCATAAAAGCTCTGATGAGAAAAATACCCCTGCCGGAGCCTCGGAGGATATTTTCCGGCGCGAGCGGGTCAGGTACTGCATCTGGATTCAGACCTGGTCCCTGGTCTGCGATGCGAACGATGAGCGAGTCGGAGTTAGTCTCGAACGAAGCGGTAATGTGCTTTGTCGGGTCGTAGGCATTGCCATGGAGCACCGCATTTACGGCTGCCTCTCGCACGGCCATGGCGATGTTGGGCACGGTATCTTCGTCAAAACCTGCGCGTGTTGCGAACTCTTCCGCAGTCCGTTCCACCAGATCAACACTCTCAATGGACGAACTGAGAGTGAGGGAAGCGC
This sequence comes from uncultured Acidobacteriaceae bacterium, assembly GCA_963822225.1. GTDB lineage: Bacteria > Acidobacteriota > Terriglobia > Terriglobales > Acidobacteriaceae > Edaphobacter. The sequence goes on from CAWGGW010000011.1 coordinate 442,846, forward strand.
GGCTTGTGGTGGAATCTGCCAATCTTATCCTTGGGCCGGCGCCGGCCGACGACTGGCGGCGAGCTAAGGCAATGATGGCAGTTTGCTTGTGGAATTGCCGGATGTCAAGGCCGACGTTCAATTTCGGGTCAGCGCCGCGGTTATCGATGTGGGTGACGGGCGGTGGTAAATCGTATTCAGAGGCGGCAGAGCTGCGGCCTGCTGGGGTAGGATGCGGATAGACATCAAGCTGGAACGATCGCGGGACGAAGCACAGCGTATGACGAAACATGCGAACCAGATGACGAGCGTCTCCGCCTTGATGGGCGTGCAGGTGGAGGATACGACCGGGCGCGTGTTGGGGCACGTGAGCGAGTTCGCGGTGAGCCCGCAGACGGATACCAATCACGTGCAGGGGCTGGTGTTGAAGCTGGTGGGCGCAAGCCGCGGCATCCGGCACTCGATGGCCGCCGTGGGCGACTTGGAGATGACCTCGGAGGGAAGCCTGCGCATGCGTGGGCAGGCGGCACCACAGTTATTGCCAGAAGAAGATTCGTACCTGATGCTGGAGCGCGACCTGCTGGACCAGCAGATCATCGATGTGCACGGCCATAAGGTAGTTCGCGTAAACGACGTGGAGTTGGTGTGGGAGGCTGTCGGGCCGGACGGAGGCAAGGGCTCAGACTGCATGCTGCAGGAACTGTCGCCGGGGTGTGCGCTCTCGTTGCGGATTGCAGAGGTCGAAGTTGGTACGCGCGGCGCCGTGCGGCGATTGCTGAAAGGACTGCCCGCGGCGACGGTGGAGCGGATTTCAGCGCGGTTCCGGACAAGTGTAATTCCTTGGGACTTCGTGGACCTGATCGACCGCGATCCGGCACGGCGAGTGAAGTTGAAGATCGAGCAGGACAAGCTGGCGAAGATGCATCCGTCGGACCTCGCGGACATTTTGGAAGATCTCGCGCCGGCGGAGCGGCAGGCGCTGTTCAAGTCGCTGGATGAGGGAGTTGCCGCAGAGGCGTTGGAAGAAGTTGAGCCGAGGATGCAGAAGGCTTTGACCGAGTCGCTGGACTCGGAGCATGTGGCCGGCATCGTAGAGGAGATGGATCCGGCCGCGGCCGCAGACTTTCTGGCTGAGCTTCCGGACGAACGATCCGAAGCGATTCTGGACGAAATGGATCCTGAGGAGCGACAGGATGTCGAGGAACTCCTGGAGTTCTCGGGCGATTCGGCTGCAGGCGAGATGACGACCGATTACATCTCCCTGATGCGAGGGAGCGAGTGTGAACGATGCGGTGGGTGCGCTGGAAAGATTCGAAGGTGATTTGGAGACATTGACGCATATCTTCCTGGTAGACGAACAGGAGGTACTGCATGGAGTGGTGCCTCTGGTGAAGGTGCTACTTGCGCCGCGCGATATGACATTGGCGGGTCTGACTGACGACCACATCGTTTCGTGCGATATTCATGCGAGCGGCAAGAAAGTGGCTGAGTTGTTCGATAAATACAACCTGCGCGCCCTGCCTGTGCTGGACGATGCCAAGAAGTTGGCCGGCGTGATCTATGCAGAGCAGGTGATTGCGCAACTGCGGACGAATACCTGAGATGACTGCGCAGAAGAATGCTGTGCCGCTGGAACGGTTGGGTTCGGGTGCGCCGAGGGGCGCCGCTGAAGATACTCTATGCGGGGGCGCTTTCGCCGAACGATTCGGCGCTCTATCGGCTGTGGGCGCTGGAGCGGCTGGGACACAAGGTGGTGCCGCTGAACAGTTATGAATACTCGCGCTTTGAGACTCTGGTTGGAAAAATTACGTTTCGGCTGGCGGCGGGGCCTTCGATCAACCGGCTGAACCGCGATCTGCTGCATCTGGCTGAGCGGGAGAAGCCCGACCTGGTGTGGGCCGACAAGCTGCTGGGGATGCAGCCGAAGACGCTGGAACGGCTGCGCGCGATGGGCATCGCAACGGTGAGCTACATGATTGACAACCCGTTCGGCACGCGCGAGGATCCGGGCTGGCGACTGTACATGAAGGATATTCCGTACTACGACCTGCACGTAGTGCAACGCGACGCGAATATCGCGGATTACATGGCGCGTGGGGCTCGCGATGTGATCAAGATTCAGACGGCTTATGAGCCGACGATCCATTTTCCGCCGCCGGCGGGATGGAGCGATAAGAATCGCGACCGCGAAGTGTCGTTTATCGGAACACCATATGATCAGCGGGGCGAATTCCTGACCGGTTTGTGGCGCGACGATGCAATCTCAGTCTCAATTTCAGGGAGCGAGAGGCTATGGAGAAAGTCGCTTGATCAACAGGCGTATGCGGGCATGTTCCGAGAGGGAGAGTTATATGGGCCGGCGTATCGCGACGGCATCTGGCGGTCCAAGATCAATTTGAGTTTTGTCACACACGCGAATCAAGATGAATTTGTTCACAAAAGCTTCGAGATTGCCGGATGCGGTGGATTTCTCCTGGCGGAGCGTACCCAGGGGCATATGGACCGTTTTGCTGCGGACGAAGAGGCAGTATTTTTCTCGACTGTGAAAGAGTGCGCAGACAAGATTCGTCGCTGGCTGCCGGATGAGGCCGGGAGGGCGAGGGTGGCGGCCGCGGGGCACGTGCGGGCGGCTTCGTGCGGCTACCACAACGATGGTCAAATGCGGCTGATTCTAGAGAGGGTCAAGCGGATTGTCGGCGGTACGGGAGGGATCCGAGGCGTCCCTGCCAGCTCTGTATAATCAGCTGAAATGGTTCAAGAATATGTTCAGTTTGGCTGCGGACTTTGCGCGCCACCCACATGGCGGAATTTCGATGCGGGTCCTGCTTTCTGGCTGGAGAAAAATCTACCCTTTCTGAAAAAGGCGCTGATTCGGAGAGGATTTCCAGATTACCCACCGAACATCGAGTATGGGGATGTGATTTCGGGCCTGCCGGTGGAGGAGAGATCGGCACGGGGCGTTTATTGCTCGCACGTGCTGGAGCATCTGGCTTTGAATGAGTTCAGGGTGACGCTATTGAACGTATTCCGCTACCTGAAGCCGGGCGGAGTGTTTCGATTCGTGGTGCCGGACCTGGAGTATTACGCGAAGGCTTATGTGTCCTCGGACAGCGTGGATGCGGCGATTACGTTTATGCGGGAGGCCCATTTGGGCGAGGCGCATAAGGAGGCCGGGCTCGGCGACAAGGCCAGATCGCTGTTCGGGCGGAGCCAACATCTGACTATGTGGGATTGCAAGAGCATGTCCGCGGAGTTGGCCAATGCGGGGTTTACCAACATTCGCAGAGCTTCGTACAACGATGCGGAAGATCTCCGGTTCTTAGATGTCGAAGACGCAGGGCGTTGGGAGAATTGCCTTGGCATGGAATGTTTCCGCCCGGGCTAGGGTGTCAGTCCGCAAATTTTGCGACCTGGGCAGTCGATCCGGCCTTCAGATTCACGATCGTCAGAGTGATTGATCCATAAGTCGGAAACGATCCGCAAGAAATTCGAGCATCGGGGAAACTGAAGCGAGTGAGCGGAATGGGCAAGTTCTGGCGTCAATGGAAAGTGCGGATCATCCTGTTCCTCGCGGTGCTGGGACCGGGCTTCATCACGGCGAACGTGGATAACGATACAGGCGGGATCTTCACCTACTCGCAGGCTGGCGCGCAGTACGGCCTCCTGCTGCTGTGGACGATTCTGCCGGTGACGCTGGCGCTGATCGTGGTGCAGGAGATGAGCGCGCGCATGGGCGTGGTCACAGGCAAGGGCCTGAGCGACCTGATCCGCGAAGAGTTCGGGCTGCGGATGACGTTTGTGATGATGATCCTGCTGGTCATCGTCAATTACGGCAACGTGGTTTCGGAGTTCAGCGGCGTTGCCGAGTCGATGCAGCTCTTCCACGTCAGCAAATATCTGAGCGTGCCGATCTGCGCGGCCGTTGTGTGGCTGCTGGTGGTGAAGGGCGACTACAAGAGCGTGGAGAAGGTGTTTCTGGTGGCCAGCGTCTTCTACCTCGCGTATATTGCGGCGGGCGTGGTGAGCCATCCAGACTGGCATGAGGCGCTGAAGGCGACGATCACGCTGCCGCCGAGCGTCCGCGTGGAAGGACAAGAACTACATCACCATGATCGTCGGCTTGATTGGGACGACGATTGCGCCGTGGATGCAGTTCTATCTGCAGTCGTCGGTGGTGGACAAGGGAATTTCGGTCACGCAGTACAAGCGCTTCGCGGCTGGATGTGATTGTGGGCTGCATCTTCACCGACCTGGTGGCGTGGTTCATCATCGTGGCGTGCGCGGCGACGCTGTACACGCACGGAATGCGCAACATTCAGGATCGCGTCGGACGCGGCGGGTGCGATGAAGCCGCTGGCCGGGGAGTTTGCGTTCATCCTGTTTGCGGCGGGGCTGTTCAACGCTTCGGTGTTCTCCGCGTCGATTCTGCCGCTGTCGACCGCGTATACGGTGTGCGAGGGGATGGGCTTTGAGAGCGGGCTGGACAAGAGCCTGAAGGAGGCCCCGTTCTTTTACTGGTTCTACACCGCGCTGATCGTGCTGGGCGCGGGCGTGGTGCTGTGGCCGAACTTCCCGTTCGTGAAGATGATCATTCTGTCGCAGGTGTTCAACGGCGTGCTGCTGCCGGTGATCATGATCTTCATGCTGAAGCTGATCAACAAGCACGAGTTGATGGGCGAGCATACCAATTCGACCTGGTTCAACTGGGTGGCGTGGATCAACGGCGGCGATCGTGATTGGGCTTTCGCTGGTGTATATGGGCAGCCAGGTGCACGACATCTGGAAGACACGATGCACGGCGGGGTAGCGGCGGGCGGCTAGAGCAGCTTGCCTTCGGAGAGGTCGCGGATCAGGCCGAGGTCGGCGGCGAGGAAGTCGAAGCTGGGCAGGGCGCTGAGCGGGGCCCACTGCATGTCGTTGAAGATCCGGTTGCTCAATTCGCCGGTGAATTCGCGGACGATGAAGAATTGTAGGTCGATGGTGCCGCCGTTGCGATAGCGGTGGCGGATTTGTGCGACGCGGGTGCCGATGGTGGCTGCTGATGCCGAGTTCTTCGTCGAGTTCGCGGGTGAGCGCCTGCTCGGCGGTTTCGCCCGGCTCGATCTTGCCGCCGGGAAACTCCCATTTGAGGCTCATGGGCTGGTCGGGCCGGCGCTGGCAGACGAGGATTTCGGTGGCGCTGCCTGAGTTGCGCAGAATAAGCGCTGCAACGACCAGCCGAACCGGTTTGCCGTTTGCGTTGCCGTGACCGTCCAATTTGCGAATGCGCTCTTTCACTCGGGTCTGTTCTTTCCAGCATAAGTGTCAGCAAGTCGATTGCGACACTCGGTCTTTCTAGGTTAGACGAGCGGGCGGCGGCTTTGCATGTTACGGAAGTGCCTACTCAGGCCGCGGCGCGGTTGGCCGCACGCCCATGCCGCTGAGCTTGCTGCGGGCCTGGGTTGCTTCAGGGGAGTTGGGGAAGCGCTGAATGATGACGCGGAACTCGGCGATGCCGCCTTCGCGATCCTTCAACGCCAGCAGGGCCATGCCCTTGTGCAGGTGAGAGACCGGGATCTTCGGGTTGCCCGGGTATCCGTCGATGACGTGATCGTAGTCCTTGATCGCGGCGGCGAACTTGCCGGTGCGATAGTCGATTTCGCCGAGGTAGTAGTAGGCGTTGCCGGCCAGCGAATCGGAGGGGTTGGAGCGAATGACTTGATTGAACTCCTGCGCTGCGAGCGCGTACTTGGCGGCCTCATAGTCGCCCAGGGCGGTCTTGTATGTGGTCACCGTCGCCGGGCCGGAGGGAGTTGATACGGGCGGACCCTGGTTTGCAGGAAAGGGATTGTCGGGCGGCGGGTTGCCATTGTCGCCGACTGCGGCGGCCTGAGCTGCGGCCTGATCTGCCGCCGCTGGGAGGTCCGCCGGGGCGCCTGCGTTGGCTGGGGGCGCGGTGGTTGGAGCCGAGCCTGCGGGTTGCGCCATGTTCTGCAGCGCGGCATTGATGGATTGCTGCTGATTCTGGACGGACTGAAGTGACTTCTCCAGGGTATTGAGGCGCGCTTTGACTTCGTCCAGCGAATCGTTGAGCGACTGCACCTGCCCGGAGACCTGATCGAGCTTGCCGGTCGAGGCTTCCTGCTGGGTGCGCATCTGCTGCTGCAATGTCTCAACCGTGACCGACATCTTGTTGATCGAATCGGCGGTCTGCTGGACAAGGTCCTTGAGGACGCCCATGCGCTCGTCGTTGGACTGCTGCAGATGTGCGACGGCTTCCTGCAGATCCTGCACCTGGGTCTGAAGCTGAACCATGTCCTTGTTGACAGCGAAGGCCGGGGTCGCCGCCAGCGTGCAGGCGAGGAACACTCCGGCGAATCGTGGGAGCTTGAGGGCGCGGTGTTCGATCATAGTGTTCGTACCTCAGGTGGTTGGCCCGACAGCGTGTGCCGGAGTTAGCGGTCGAGCGAGAACTGGGCACGGCGATTCTGCTGCCAGCACTCTTCGGTCTCGTCGGTGCAGAACTGCTTCTCCTTGCCGTAGCTGACGACGCGGATGCGCGAGGCGTTGATGCCGGCGTTGACGAGTGCGGTCTTGGCTGCGTTGGCGCGATTCTCGCCCAGGGCCAGGTTGTATTCGGCGGAGCCGCGGTCGTCGCAGTAGCCGCCGATGACGATGCGGATGTTGGGATGGGCGGCGAGGTAGGCAGCGGCCTTGGAGGCGGACGTCTCGCCCTCAGGACGCAGGGTCGGAGCTGTCGTAGTCGAAGAAGATGTCTGCGACGTTCTGGTGGAAGGCAGCGTCGGAGCCCATGTCTGCGGCGGCTGTGTTGCCTTCGCTGGCGGCGAGATCCGCGGGGATGCTGGGAGCTGCGCGACACGCACGGTGACGCGGACATTGGCCTCCGTGGTGCCGCCGTCGCCGGTGGCGGTGAGATGGAAGTTGGTGGAGGTGGACGGCGAAACGGTCTGGGTGCCGTTGGCGTTTACCTTGCCGATGCCGTCGATGGTGACAGCGGTAGCGTCGGTGGTGCGCCAGTTGAGAACGACCGACTGGCCGAGGTCGATGGCGAGCGGATCGGCGGTGAGGCTGGCGGTTGGAGCCGGAGTCGTCGAGCTGGAAGCGGTGGGGCCAAGGCTCGCAGGATTGACCGGGTTCGAATTCTTGTGGCATCCGGTAACGGCTGCCAGTGCGAAGGCCAGCAGCAACGCGGTTCGAACGGAGTTGCTCCGGATTGATGACGGCTGAACTGTTCGTGTTTCGATCATTGGCTTCTCCTGCTGCATTGCGAGTCAAGTCACTCTTGATGTTACTGAAAATCGATGTTGATGAGGGCGAAGGTGCCGTAGAAGGTACCCTGCGGAACGGTGGGGGCGCTTACTTCCAACTCCAGTTCGGCATATCGGCGCCGGGACCAGTCAGCGGACGCTTCTGCGAGCCGTCGCCGGATAACATGGTCCAAACCCTCATGTGTTCGGCTTTGCCATCGGCTGAGTTGGCGTAGGCAATGTGGCGGCTGTCGGGTGACCAGGTAGGGAAGTCGCAGCGGCCGCCGTCGTGGGTCAACTGAACCCACTTCTTGCTGGCGACTTCCATGATGTAAATGTCCTGCCCGCCAGGCGCGCCGGGGCCATACTTGCGGTCCCATGCGAAGGCGATGAACTGGCCATTCGGCGACCAGGAGGGTGAGGAGACGTAGCCGCCGTCGGTCATCTGCTGCACGTTGGAGCCGTCCGAGTTCATGATGTAGAGCTGCGGCAGGCCGGTGCGTCCGCTGATGAACGCGATCTGGTCGCCGGTCTTGGGGTTGTACGAAGGCGAGACGTTGCCTCCGCGAAAGCTGGTGACGCGGCGGGCGAGGTTGCCGTTGGAGTCGGCGATCCAGATGTTGAACGATCCGTCGGATGCGCCCGAGTAGGCGATCTCCTTGCCGTTGGGCGACCATGCGGGCGATGCGGAACTGGATGGTCCGGTGGGGAAGTTGACGTAGCGGCCCAGGATCATCGAGTACATCTTGAGCTGAAAGCCATACTTGCCCAGCGATGCGAACGCAATGCGTGAGCTGTCGGGCGAGATGCGCGGCGACATGACATCGGTGCCAAGATGGCTGATGGGGTGCTGGTTGGAGCCGTCGTAGTCCATCATCCAGATGTCTTTGTTCTCGCCGTCCTTCTTGACGAAGTAGATTTTGGTTTCGGCGATGCCGGACGTCCCGCCGCCGAGGCGCAGGATGATCTCGTCGGCGAAGCGATGGGCGATCTGGCGGGCGGAGTCGTCGCTGGCTTCTTCGTTGTACTGCTTGGCGAGGACCTGCGGGTACTGCAGATTCTTGTCGTCGAACAGATAGCCGTTGGTAACGAGACGGCCGCCGCTGACTCCGATCGAACCGAAGGCCACAAAGGCGGCGTTGGCGGGCGGATTCGCGTAGTTCTGAAGCTGAATCTCGGCGGGCGCGCCGGGCGAGCCGGAGGGCATCAGGCTTTTCGAAACGATGTCGAAGATGCCGGCGGTGGCAAGATCGGCGTAGAGCGTCGCGTCGAAGGTCTGCTTGAACGCAGAAGGTTGCGGGTCGGCGTTCACCGGCTTGAAGTCCGCGACAGCCAGGCGGATGGATGTCGCGCCGGTGTTGGTGCCGGTGAAGACGTTGTCCTGAGCTTTGGCGAACGGAAGAAGAGCCAAGAGCCGTGGCCAACGATGACAACTACGGATCGGAAGAATCGGGAGGGCTGGCGAGATGTGCAGGTCTTGCTATCCATTCTCTCTATGGTAGACGTGTGCGATGAATGTTTGGTTGTCACTCGAGTCATGGGCGAGGGGGAGGATCAAAGTAGTACGTGACGTTGATGTGGTTGCCGGCGTAGGCCTCGGGCAGGGGAGGGAAGTTATCGATGTGCTGGACCGCGCTGAGGGCGGTCTGGTCGAGCGTGTTGTCGCCGCTGCGCTGCGCGATCTGGATGTGCGTAACTGAACCGTCGCGTTCGACCTGGAAGGTGATGTACACGCGATGGCCGGTAGCCTGCGGGTCGAGCATGCTCGGGTACCACTGCGAGGCGACTTTCTGGGTGATCTGCTGGACGTAGTAGGCGAAGCGGGCGCCAAAGGCGGAGTCCTGCATGGTGACGCTGGAGGTGCCGGCCCGGTTCTGCACACTGCTGATGTGGAACGCTGGCGGCGGCCTCACCGGTCTGCGCTTTGTTGGGTTGAATCTTGGTGGGCTGCGGATGAAGCGGCGGCGCGGGCGTGGTCTTATCGGCGATCTTGGTTTGCTTTGGCGTGATGGTTGGGATTGGGATCGCGTCGGGCCTGGGAGCTTCGACGGCCTTCGGTGCGGGCGGTGCGGGTGCGACGGACGGCGTCTCGGTGGCGAGGACATTGTCGGGATTGGGTGGCGCCTTGGGCGGCAGCGGCAGAGAGCTGACCATGCTGGCCTGAATGGCGCCCGCGGTCGCGTCGGAGTTGCCCCAGGTCTTGCCCGCAGTGCGAGAACCATGCCCAACTGACAACCAGACCCCCGAGGATGGCGTGCAGCAGGAACGAGCCGGCCATTCCTCCACCGAATGGGTCGCTGCTGCCGCGGGTTGTGGTGCGAGGCGCCATGCTGTTATTTCGCGGAGGCTTGATCGGCGGACTTCGAGAGCGGCTGGGTGACGATGCTGATATTCGTGATGCCCGCCCGTTTGACGGCATCCATAACCGAAGCAAACGCGCCGAAGGGAACGCGCTCGTCGGCCTGAACATAGATGGTGCGATTTGCCGCGTCGCTGGTAGTGTCGCTGCGGAGTTGCGAGGTCAGGTTGTCGAGGTTGACTGGCGTGTCCGCTCCGCCGTTGCGAGTGCTGACTTGAAGAAAGACGTTCTGATCCTTGTCGATGGTGACGACAGTGCGCTGCTGGGTGAGCTGGTTGACGGAGCGCGTGTGCGGCACCGCAACATTGATGCCCGACTGCAGCACGGGCGCGGTCAGCATGAAGATGAGCAGCAGCACCAGCACGACGTCGACCAGCGGCGTGATGTTGATATCGGCGAGCGCGGTCTGGGTGCGGATCTGGCCGCCGCTTCTGGTGGAGAAGGCCATGGCTAGAAGGTCCTCCGGCGGGGCTGCCCAGCGAACTCCTCTGCGGGCGGCGCGACCGGAACTTGCGGCGTCAGCATGGCGGCGTTCTCGATGGCGTTGAGTAGCTCGCGGCCGAAGTCGTCCATGCGGCGCGGCGAAGTCGCGAAGCTGCGCCGTGAGCTGGTTGTAGCCGACCAGCGCGGGAATGGCGACGGCTAGGCCCGCCGCGGTAGTGATGAGTGCTTCCGAGATGCCGGGCGCGACGGCGCGGAGAGTTGCGGTGCCCGCGACTCCGAGGCCGTGGAAGGCGTCGATGATGCCCCTGACGGTGCCGAAGAGGCCGACGAACGTGGCTCCGTTGGCGATGGTGGCGAGCCAGGTCATGCGCGTCTCCATCGCGGTAAGGGCTTCGGAGGAGGCGGTCTGCGCGGCGCGTTCAAGCGCGGCGGGATTGCGCGGCATGCCGCGGCCGCCGCTCTGGCGCTGGTACTCGTCGTTGATCTCGGTGAAGACGGAGACCAGCGGGCTGGGCTGGAACTGCTCGGCGACGGCGGCGATCTCGGACAGGCGGCCGGATTTGCGGAAGGCGCGGAGGAAGCGCTGCGCTCTTCTTGCGCGCGGCGGAGAAGCGGCGCCACTTGGAGAAGATGATCGACCAGGAGAAGATGCTGGCGATCAGCAGGATGATCAGGACGCCGAACGCAACAGGGCCGGAGTTGCGGACCATCTCGACGATGGCGTTGCCTGAGGGCGCTGCGATTGGCGGCGCGGCAGAGTCATCCTGAAAGAAAAACGCGGCGAGGGCGAGTGGGGAGGGCAGACTATGCAACATCATTACCCATTATTGTAAGGCGTTCCAGGCCGCGAGAGCCGGTGAGGAAGCGATCTTGGTTCCCGCAAATGCCGGCGGGTGTGGAAGACGCCAACGGATGCAACGTGCTTTTGCTATTCTCGCGGTACATCTGTGGATGAGGCGAGCATGCTGCTGGAGTTGCGGGCGGAAAATTATGCGGTGATCGACCAGGCGGTGGCCAGCTTTGGGCCGGGGTTGAATCTGCTGACGGGCGAGACGGGCGCGGGCAAGTCGATTCTGATCGACGCGCTGGCGCTGCTGCTGGGCGGAAAGGCGTCGAGCGATGTGGTCCGGCATGGCGCGGAAAAGGCCGTGCTGGGGTGCGTGTTCGAGTCGACGCCGGGCGCCGCTGCGATTCTGGATGCCAATGGCATTGATGCGGGAGCGTTTTCGGACGACATCCTGCTGCGGCGGGAGATTGCTTCGGGCGGCAAGGGGCGTGTTTTTATCAATAATCAGCCAGCCACCGTGGCGGTGCTGAAGGAACTTGCTCCAGAGCTGGGGCTGATCCACTCGCAAGGCGAGACGCTGGGATCGTTCGACCAGGAGCAGCAACGATTGCTGTTGGACCGCTTCGGCGGAATCTCGACCGACGATGTGGCCGCGGCGTTTGCTGCGTGGCGCACCACAACCGAGCGGCTGACGGAATTGCAAGCCTCCGAGCAGGACCGATTGCGCATGGCGGACTTGTGGCGCTTTCAGGCGAAGGAGATCGCCGATGCACAGGTTGCGGCGGATGACGAGGATGCGCAGTTGGAGGCAGAGAAGCGCGTGCTCGCAAACGCTGAGAAGCTATATACGGCTGCGATGAGCGCGCATGAGTTGCTCTACGAGCAGGAGGGGTCGGCGGAAGCCACACTGACGGCGGCGCTTAAGCATCTGGAGGAACTGGCGCGGTACGATCCGCAGTTTGCCGAGCCGGCGCAGCAGTTGGCTGCCGCGAAGGCTGCGGTTGAAGACGTGAGCGCTGGCGTGCGGGATTTTGCAGAGAAGGTGCATGCCTCGCCGGAGCGATTGGAGGAGATCGAAGACCGGCTGGCGGCGCTGGACCGGCTGAAGCGCAAGTACGGCGCAACTCTGGGCGAGGTGATTCGCTTTGGCGAGGAGGCGGCGCGGAGACTGGCGGAGGTGGAGAATCGCGATGCGCTGCTGGCGGAGTTGAAGGCGCAAGAGGCGAAGGATGCGGGGGCTTATCGAAGGGCTGCGAAGGAGTTGACGGCTGCGCGCGGAGCGGCGGCGGGGCGGCTGGAGAAGCTGGCGGTAGCGCAGATCAACGACCTGGCGATGTCGGTGAAGTTTCGAGTTGAGGTGGCGTTTGAAGAGGAGCATCCGGGCTGGACCGCGCACGGATGGGACCGGATTCAGTACCTGATTGCGACCAATGCAGGTGAGCCGTTGAAGCCGTTGGAGGAGATTGCTTCGGGCGGCGAGATGTCTCGGGTGATGCTGGCGCTGAAGGTGACGGTGGAGGAGAGTTCGCCGCTGGCTCTGCACACGGCAGGAAGAAGGCTCAGTTGCCAACGCCGCGGATGCTGGTGTTCGACGAGATCGATATCGGTATAGGTGGCCGGGCGGCGGAGGCGGTGGGACGCAAGTTGAAGATGCTCTCCAAGCGGCAGCAGGTGGTGTGCATCACGCATCTGCCGCAGATTGCGGCGTTTGCGGATCAGCATTTTCTGATCGAGAAGGCCGATAAGGGGGGCCGGACCCGGACCAGCATCCGGCGGATGGAAGAGGCGGAGCGCGCGCGGGAGGTTGCCCGGATGCTGAGTGGGGCGAAGGTGACGGAGACGAGCCTGGAGCACGCGCGGAATCTACTGGCGTCGAGCCGTTAGACCGCAGGTGGGATGGGGTGGACGAGGCTTTTCGCCTTTTACTGGGATTTGCGGGCGGGGTCCTTAGGAGGCCGCTGCAGTCCTGGTATGGGCGATGTGAATGATCGTCTTCGTCATTACAACTGGGTTATGATTCGGAACGTAAGGCACCAAGGTGACGACTACTTTGTCGGTGCCGGCGACAGAGTCAGTCTTCAGGCTCACGGTGGTCTCGATCAAGCCACGCTTGGTGATTGCCTGAGGCCCCATATCGCTTTGGTAGAACTGCAGCACCTGGTCCAACGAGTCATAGGTGACATAGTCTGCATGCGCAGAATCGGTGGTGCCTTTTTTCACGAATATGACGTGATCCAGTCCGTCGGGGCTTGCGGGTGAGGACGGCGAATAGACGCTTGCGCCAAGGTTGAAATCGCTATATTGGCGGGGAGTCGCGATTGTAATTGTGGTGTTGCCCAGATGCGCCTGGCGCGCGATGCGAAGGCCCCAGCCCATTGCGGAGAGGACAAGAACCAGTGCGACTACCTTGAACGCGGCGAGCAAGGAGAACCCACCATCGTCATCGGTCGCGGCCGGTGCGCCGCAGGAGTAGCAGCGTGCGTTATTCGAAGCAATCGGAGAACCACACTTAGCGCAGGTGTAAACCATGGTGCGCGCCTCCTGGAATTGCCTCATTCGATGGGCAAGTGTCTCTAGCCTAAGAGGCCAACGACAGGTGTTGGAATAGCACAAACGGGTGAAGGAACCTGAAGGCTTATGCAGCCTGGCACGGTTCAATGTTCTGCGAGTGGATTGGGACTGAAACTGCCGAGTCGACCCGGAAGCTAGCGCGGAATCTACTGGAATCGAGTAGGTGAGACAGTGGTAAGTGGTTCAGTGGTCAGTAAGTGCGGGTCTACTGCTGGAGCCAGATGTAGGTGACGTAACCGAGGCAGACGGCGGCGATGACGATCAGTTCGGGCATCTCGCCGCCGAAGAAGATGTGCCAGTAAGCTCCGACCGCAATGCCGGCCGCCCACATTCCCAGTTTGAAGATTCCCACCTGCCACCATTTCATGGTGACGCCCTTGAAGAGATTCATGGGTGCCTCCTTCGGCTGGAGCGGATCGCGACACCAGCTTAGTCCTGCTTACGGGCTACGCAGCTCAAACGGTTCGTTTGGCTTATGGATCTGAGGAATTCTTCGGTGCCAAACGCTTGGGCGTGCGAGTAGAATGTGCTCGCTTCGTGAAAACGGAGTGGAAGTACTTCAGGAGGATCCATGCAGAACACACCGACCAAATGCGCTCATATGGCATGTACGTGTATGGCCCCCGCAGGCAAGAAATATTGTTCGACGCACTGCGAGGATGCAAAGGGTATGACGACCCTGACGTGTCACTGCGGACACCACGGGTGCGACGAGAAAGCATGATCGTTGAAGGACTTGGGAGCGGCGGGCCGGCGGTTTGGTCGACCGCGCGTTCAAGCGGCCCGCCCGAATTTATCTAAAGCTGCGCGAGGTGTGTTTCCTGGGTCGGGAGGGAGCATCCGAGGAGGCACCCGAAGGGTGGTTGTGCCAGCCAAGACGCGGTATACTGAATGACGTGTCTACAACCATTCTGGACTCCCCTAACCTGGCGAAAAACGATACCGCGAACTCGACGAAACGTGTCCTTCTTTTGAAGCCGCGGGGCTTTTGTGCGGGTGTGGTGCGCGCTATCGACATCGTGCAGATTGCGCTGGAGACATTTGGCGCGCCGATCTACGTGCGCAAGGAGATCGTTCATAACAGCTATGTTGTGACCGACCTGGCGAAGAAGGGTGCGATCTTCGTCAACGAACTGGACGAGGTTCCGGAGGGCGCGCGGGTGATCTACTCCGCGCACGGCGTTTCGCCGGCGGTTCGCGAGCGCGCCAAAGAGCGGAATCTGAAGGTGATCGACGCGACCTGCCCTCTGGTGACCAAGGTGCATCTGGAGGCGATCAAGTTCTCCAAGCAGGGCTATTCGCTGGTGCTGGTTGGACATCGCGACCACGAAGAGGTGGAGGGTACGCAGGGCGAGGCGCCCGAGCGTGACCCAGGTGGTCTCGACGGTGGAGGAGGTTGCGGCGCTGGTGGTGCCCGACCCGAACAAGGTTGCGTATCTGACGCAGACGACGCTCTCGCTGGATGAGGCGCGGGACCATGATCAAGGCGCTGAAGCAGAAGTTCCCGAACATCGCCGGCCCGCAGGCGCAGGATATCTGCTATGCGACTGAGAACCGGCAGGTTGCAGTGAAGAATGTGGCGCACGGCGCCGACTTGGTGTTGGTGGTGGGCTCGAGGAACAGCTCGAACTCGAACCGGCTGGTCGAGGTTTCGAAGAATCTGGACACGAATTCTTATCTGATCGACTCGGCCGATGCAATTCAGCCGGAGTGGCTGGAGGGCGTGAATACGGTTGCCGTGACGGCAGGCGCATCGGCTCCCGAGGTTCTGGTGCAGCATGTTGTGGATTACTTGCAGGAAATGGGGTATGGGTCAGTCGATGAAGTGGAAGTGATGCCGGAGAATGTGCGCTTCGGGCTTCCGCCGGAGATCGTTCAGGCGATTGCGTCGGCGCCGCCGCCCCCGCGGTAGACAGCAACGCTACGCGAGCCAATGCAGCGAAGAAGCTCGCGAGTTGCCATTCCAGATCGTCCAGGCCGATTGATTTGAGGGCCCGGAGATCGCAGAGAGTTTGAAATAGATGAGTACATTTCCACGGAATCCGAAGGCGGCGCCCGCAAAGCCCGCGCAGCCGCGCTATGGCCGCATGGATGTCGGGCTGGACCAGGTGTCCGAAGGTATTGCGCGGTCGACGGATTGGCTGCTGGGCCAGCAACACCCCGATGGCTACTGGTGCGGCGAGTTGGAAGCGGACTCGATGCTGGAGTCGGACTACATCTTCATGCACACGCTGCTGGGGACTGGAGATCGCGGCAAGATGGAGCGCGCGGTCAACGAGATTCTGCGCCACCAGAATGAGGATGGAGGGTGGAGCATCTACCCGAGCGGGCCGTCGAATATCTCGCTGGGCGTGAAGGCTACCTCGCGCTGAAGCTGATGGGCTGGTCGGCCGACCATCCGGTGCTGGTGAAGGCGCGGAAGTGGATTCTGGCGCAATGGCGGCGTGACCGCAGTGCAACACCTTCACCAAGATTTATCTCTGCTGCGCTGGGCCAGTACGACTACGACGCGGTGCCTGCGGTTCCGCCGGAGATCATCACTGTTTCCGAACTGGTTTTACTTCAATATCTACGAGATTTCGTCCTGGTCGCGCGCCATCCTGGTGCCGCTCTCGATCATTTACGCGAAGAAGCCGTTCAAGAAGCTTACGCCGGAGCAGGGAATCGACGAGCTGTTTGTAGGTGGGCGCGAGAATGCCGACCTGCATCTGAAGTGGGACCGCAAGCGCCCGATCGGCTGGCGGAACTTCTTCCTGTTTACGGACCGCATGATTCACTGGTTTGAGCGGGTTCATATCCGTCCCCTGCGCAAGATGGCGTTGAAGAAGGCGGAGAAGTGGATGCTGGAGCGCTTCGAGAAGTCGGACGGCCTGGGCGCGATCTATCCGGCCATGCTGAATGCGATCGTTGCGCTGGCGTGCCTGGGCTACACCCAGGACGATCCGCAGTTCATCCGCGCGATGGACGAGTTTGAGAAACTGGGCATCGACAATCCGGAGGGTGAAGCCGAATTATCCGACTCCGACATTCCGCATGCAGCCGTGTATGTCGCCGGTGTGGGACACGGCGCAGGCCGTCTACGTGCTGGGCGAGGCGGGTGTGCCGAAGAACGATCCGCGCCTGCTGAAGGCGGCGGACTGGCTGCTGTCCAAGGAAGTGCGGCACAAGGGCGACTGGGCCGTAGAAGGTGAAGAATGTCGCGCCGGGCGGCTGGTACTTCGAGTTCAACAATGAGTTTTATCCGGATGTGGATGATTCCGCGCAGGTTCTGCTGGCGCTGAACCAGGTGCGTAATCCTCGCGAGCGGTATCAGCATGAGGTGTCGCAGCGGGCGCTGGACTGGATCTTCGCGATGCAGTGCAAGAACGGCGGATGGGCGAGCTTCGATCAGCGACAACACGAAGATGATCTTCCAGTACATTCCGTTCGCCGACCACAACGCGATGCTCGATCCGCCGACCGTGGACATCACGGGCCGCATCCTGGAGATGCTGGCGAGCTACGGCTACACGCGACGCGACAAGCGCGTGGAGCGGGCGATCCAGTTTGTGCTGAAAGAGCAGGAGCCGGACGGAAGCTGGTTCGGGCGCTGGGGCGTGAACTATCTGTACGGCACGTTCCTCGTGCTGCGCGGACTCGAAGCGATGGGCGTCTGGAGCCACGAGCCCGCGATTGCTGCAGGCGGCCGAGTGGATTCGCATGGTGCAGAACGCCGACGGCGGCTGGGGCGAGACCTGCGGCAGCTATGACGATCCCACGCAGCGCGGGCATCGGGCCGAGCACGCCATCGCAGACTGCATGGGCGGTGCTGGGACTGCTGGCGGCGGGTGATACGCGCTCGGATTCAGTGGCCAAGGGCATTCGCTGGCTGATCTCGAAGCAGACAGCACGAGACGGAAGCTGGGACGAGTCGTGCCGAAGGACGCAACGGCGAAGCGCATTACACCGGGACAGGATTCCCGCGGGTGTTCTACCTGGCGTATCACCTGTATCGGGAGTATTTCCCGCTGCTGGCGTTGACGACGTACAAACGGATGATGGAGTGGGAAGCGGCGTAAAAGCGCGTGGTAAGTGATAAGTGGTAAGCGAGTGCTGCGGCGGGGTGAGAGCCGGGACTCGAAAAGGAGATTTATAGATGGCAGTGCCTGTCTCGCAAGCCTGGACCGTCGCAACGCTACGTGCTGAAGCAGAAGCTGAAGGGGCGGAAGAAATATCCCCTGGTGCTGATGCTGGAGCCGCTGTTTCGCTGCAACCTGGCGTGCGCCGGCTGCGGCAAGATCCAGTATCCCGCGCACATTCTGAAGGCGGAGCTAACGCCGGAGGAGTGCTTCAAGGCGGCCGAGGAGTGCGGCACGCCGATGGTCGCGATCCCTGGCGGCGAGCCGCTGCTGCATCCGCAGATGCCGGAGATTGTTGCCGGTCTGGTGGCGCGCAAGAAGTACGTCTACATGTGCACCAACGCGCTTCTGCTGAAGGAGAAGCTGCATCTCTTCACGCCGAGCAAGTACCTGTCGTTCTCGGTTCACGTCGACGGTCAGCGCGAGCACCACGACTTCTCCGTGTGCCGCGAGGGCGGATACGACATTGCGATGGAGGGCGTGCAGGCCGCTGTCGCCGCGGGCTTCCGCGTGACGACGAATACCACGCTGTTCGACGGTGCCGATCCGAACAGCGTGCGCGCGCACTTCGATGAACTGATGGAAGTCGGCGTCGAGAGCATGATGGTGTCGCCCGGCTACACCTACGACAAGGCGCCCGACCAGAAGCACTTCCTTGGCCGCGCGCGTTCGAAGAAGCTGTTCCGCTCGATTCTTTCGAACCGGAAGAAGACATGGCGCTTCAACGCCTCGCCCATGTTCATGGAATTCCTGATGGGCAAGAAGCACCTGACCTGCACGCCGTGGGGCATGCCGACGTATTCGATCTTTGGCTGGCAGAAGCCTTGCTACCTGCTGCAGGATGGCTATGCCGACACCTTCCAGGAGTTGATGGAAACGGTCGAGTGGCAGAACTACGGCACCGAGTCCGGCAATCCGCAGTGCGCGAACTGCATGGTGCACTCGGGCTACGAGGCGAGCGGCGTGAACTATACGTTCGGCTCGATCAAGGGTCTGCTGGAGACGGCGCGGGCGATCTTCTTCGACACGTATCGCGGATGACGGCGCGATGAAGCTGCTGAACGAGTGGAAGCCTGCCCACGCTGCACCGCTGGTGCAGATCGCGGACAAGCCTGCAGCCCAGACCAGTGCAGCTCTGCAAGAGATCTCAGGAGACTGACGATGTCGACGCAGACACAGGAAGCCGCGAAGCTGGAACAGCTGTCGCATGAAACTCCCGATGAGATTGAAGTAGCAGCAGGACGCGAGCGCGAGCAGCTTGAGGGCTGGGTGCCTGCGCTGGCGGCTGATGCCGAGGTACGCGAAGCGCTGGAGAAGGCCTTCGACTATCGCGGCGATATCACGATCACGCGCAAGGACGGCAGCAAGGTAGAGGGCTATCTCTACGACCGCCGCACCGGCGACACGCTGGCCGAGTCGATCGTGCGCATCATGCCTTCGGACCGCGGCGGCCGGGTGAACATCCCTTACTCCGATATCGCGGCGCTCGCTTTCAGCGGGCGCGATACCGCAGCCGGCAAGACCTTCGAGGCATGGGTGAAGAAGTACTGGGAGAAGAAGGCCGCCGGCGAAAAGAACATTCAGATTGAGCCGGAGAAGCTGGACTAGGCTGCGCTTTCGCCAGGGCACGTTCCATCATGAAAGTCTTCCTTACTGGAGCGACCGGGTTTGTCGGCAGCCATGTAGCGCGTGCGTACGCTGCGGAGGGCGCGGAGTTGCGCCTGCTGACGCGGTCGACCAGCAAGCTGGCTGCTATCGAAGGGCTTGCGGCTGAGATCGTCGTCGGCGATTTGCGTCAGCCGGAGGCGCTGCGCACGGCATGCGCGGATGCGATGCTCTGGTACATGTTGCCGCGGACTACAGGTTGTGGGTGCGCGATCCGAAGGAGATGTACGCGGCCAACGTCGACGGCACGCGCGAGTTGCTGCGGATGGCGCGGGAAGAGGGCGTCGGCAAGGTCGTCTATACCTCCAGCGTTGCGACCATGGGCTTCAAGACGGATGGAACGATCGTTGACGAAGCGACGCCGGTGTCGCTCGCCGAGATGATCGGCGCGTACAAGCGCTCGAAGTTCATGGCGGAGCAGGAGGCGATTGCCGCTGCGAACGCCGGCCAGCATGTGATGATCCTGAATCCGACAACTCCCATCGGTCCCGGCGACTGCCAAGCCGACGCCGACCGGGCGCATCGTCGTCGACTTCCTGAATCGTAAGTTTCCTGCGTACGTGGATACGGGGTTGAACCTGGTCGACGTATCCGAGGTGGCGCGTATGCACGTCGTGGCGCTGGACAAGGGAACTCCCGGCGAGCGATACATTCTTGGCGGGGAGAATCTGACGCTGAAGCAGATTCTGGATCGCATGTCCGCGATCACAGGTCTGCCTTCGCCAACGATGAAGGTGCCCCACGCCGTTGCAATGGCGTTCGCCTTCTTCGACGAGACCATCACGGGCAGGATTCGCGGAAAGGAGCCACGCGCGACTGTGGAGGCTGTTCGCATGGGGAAGAAATATATGTTTGCGTCCTCCGCCAAGGCCGAGCGGGAACTCGGCTTCCGCGTGCTGCCGATTTACAACGCACTCCGCGCATCGATTGAGTGGTTCGTTGCTCGCGGCTACGCGCCTCCGTTCCCCAGACAGACCCAGAGAGTGCCGCGATGATCGTCGGCGTCATTGCAGCGCTGCCTCGCGAGGTAAGCGCGCTGGTAAATGGATGGAAGCGTCGGAGATGTCCCACAGGCGTCGTCGTCTATACCAACGGGCATGCCGTGGTTGCATGCGCAGGCATGGGAGCCGCGCGCGCAGAGTTGGCAGTAAATGCTGCGATGTCGGCGATGCCGATTACACATCTGCTTTCGGTTGGGCTTGCGGGAGCCTGCGACCCGCAACTGCACGCGGGCGACATCGTCCGGGCCGGCCGGGTGATCGACGGCCAGACAGGCGAGACCTTCGAGGATGATCGCTACAATCAGGTACTGGTGACGACGGACACGATTGCAAGTGTGCAGCAGAAGGACCATCTCTTCAGAATCCACCTGGCAGCGGCAGTCGACATGGAAGCGGCTGCGGTGGCTCGCCTGGCGCGGGCGCACGGCTACGGATTCGCAGCGATCAAGGCAATTTCCGACGAGGCGAGCTTTGAAGTCGACGGGCTGTCGCAATTCGCGACGCCGGACGGCCAGTTTCGCGAGGGCGCCTTCGCGCTGCATGCGGCGCTGCGGCCCTCCATGTGGGGTAAGGTGATCGCGCTTGGGGCGGAACAGCAGCAAGGCCCTCGGCGCACTTACAAGCGCCTTGCAAGCGCGAGCTAGACTGGTACAGACAGAGAGCCTGAAGACTTGAGCGACGAAGGAAGAATGACGAAAGAACCGGTTGGCCCCAACGTACTGCATGCCGCCTGCAGCACTGCTGCAAGGATCTCCGCGACACCGATCAACGCTCCCTCAATCTGTGTGGGGAACATCAGCGCCGGCAGTATCGATGCCGCACGGATCAGTGCGGACGGTATCTGCGCGCAGCCGATCCACGCGGCAAAGATCAGCGCCAAACCGATTATCGCCATGCCGACGATTCCCACAACGATGCGTGCCGCTGTGTATCGCGGGATCAATGATGTGCGCGTGGAGACAGTTCCGGTTCCAGTCAATAAAGATGGCACGATTGGCCCGGGCGAGGTACTGGTCCGCATCGATACATGCGGCATCTGCGGCACAGACCTGAAGAAGATCCACTCCGGCTCCCACTCGGCGCCGCGCATCTTTGGCCACGAGATGGCCGGGACCATCGCGCTGGTGGGCGAGTGCGTTCAGGGCTTCGCTATCGGCGATCGCGTGATGGCGTATCACCACATTCCCTGCGGCACGTGCTATTACTGCCGCAAGCAGACGTTTGCGCAGTGCGAAACATACAAGAAGGTCGGCTGCACTGCGGGCTTCGCGCCCGCAGGCGGTGGCTTTGCCGAGTACATCCGCGTGATGGACTGGATCGTTGGCAAGGAAGGGAAGACAGCAGGTCTGATCAAGGTGCCAGACGACATACCTTTCGAACAGGCCGCGTTCATCGAGCCGGTAAATACAGTCTTCAAGGCGGTCAGACTGCTGAATCTCCAGGCCGACGAGACAGTGCTGGTGATTGGCCAGGGACCGATCGGCATCCTGCTCGCGGCGCTCGCGCGACGCACAGGCGCGACGGTGCTGACCAGCGATCTCTATCCGGAGCGTCACGCCATTGCCGCGAAGTTTGGCTTAACCCATCCGCTGGATGCGCGAGGTGATGTCGTGGCTGCGGCGAAAGCTGTTACCGGAGGCCGGGGTGCAGACGTCGCGTTGGTCGCAGTGGGCGCGGATGCACTGATCGCGACGGCGATGGCAGCGATCCGTCCGGGCGGCCGCGTTATGCTGTTTGCGTCGACGCAGCATGGTGAGGCGCCATTCGATCCGGCAGCCGTCTGCATGGACGAGAAGACGCTGATGGGGTCCTACTCGGCCTCCGTAACAATCAACGACGAGGTGGCGCGGCTCGTATTCTCGGGCTATCGCGACGGCAGCTTCGACCTGACGCGGCTCATCTCGCACCGGTTTCCGCATCGAGCAGGCGGTCGCGGCGATCGATCTGGCTTCGCACCCGCAGCCGGACTCGATGAAGATCGTCATCAAGCCCTAAGTTCGGGGCGCGACGGAGCAATGCGCCACCCTGTTTTTCCAACTGTTCATGCCGATCGGTCCGGTATCATCTAGACGCACCGTGACATATGTGTTTGAATGTAAAGCCTATGCAATAGTTTGACCGGGCCCCATGCTGCGTAAGCCGTCTTGGGAGGTTGTAACCGTGATCAGCAGAACCATCGTTCTCACTTCAACCCTTGTAGTACTTTGTGTGTCTCTCTCCGGGTGTTCGGCCAGCAATTGGAACTCGCCGTCCAGCGTTGCAGCGACGACGACGCCCAACATCTCGGGAACTGTCCATGGCGGCCAGCAGCCCGTTTCCGGGGCGACCATCCAGTTGTACGCGGCGAATATGACGACTGACCTGGGCGCATCAGCGCCTTTGCTGACCTCTACGGTAACAACAGGGAGTGACGGTTCGTTCTCGATCACGGGGGACTATACGTGCCCGACGACGAATCCTCCGGTATACCTGGTTTCGACTGGCGGGAATCCGGGCCTGAGTGGCAGCCCGAACAATACCAACATTGTGCTGATGGCATCGCTTGGCCTGTGCAAAACGCTGACGAACTCCACGTTTGTGGTGATCAATGAGTTTTCAACGGTGGGGATGACCTATCTGCTCGCGCCGTTCATGCAGGATGCGACCCACATCGGGGCATCGCCGACGAATTTTGGCGGCATGGTGTCTTACTTCACGAGTGCGGCGTCGTTCAACAACGATCCGAACGGCCTGGCGTCGGGTTCATCGCTGTTTGGTCTGGAATTTAACACGTTCGCAGACATTCTTTCGGCGTGCGTCAATACCTCGGGGGGGACCAGCGGGGACAGCACACCGTGCGGGAAGCTGCTCTCGCTGACTGGTGCGTCGGACACTGCCACCGCAGCGATGAAAATGACGCAGACACCGTCCAACAATGCATCAGGGTTGTATGCGCTGATCTTAGGAACTCCTCCGTTCCAGCCGTATTTCTCCGGAGTGCCGTCCGATTTCAGCACGACGGTCGGATATCCCTTTCCGGCAAATTTGAGAACCGGGACGCTGGACTCGAGCGGCCGCTTGTGGCTCTACACGGGCGGGTGGACGTACAACACTGTTACCAATGTCAGCACCGATGCGCAGGGTGTGATAACGGTTTATGACAACAACTTTAACCCACTGTTTACCGTGTCTCCGGGGACGGGCGGGCTTTACTATCCGGACAGCATGGCGGCCGATTCTTCGGGACATGTCTACGCAGTGAATGCGAACAACACCATTTCGGAGTTTAACTCGTCTGGAGGGGCGATTTCACCGGCCGGGGGATGGACCACCGGTGTAGCAACAGTGTTTACGGGCACGGGCACGGGCGACGACTACCTGGATGGCTCGATGCAGGCGGGACCAATCAAGATCGATGCGGCGGGGAATATCTGGGGAGAGATACAGAATCCGACCGTAAACTGCTACTTCGAGATGAACTCGAGTGGGACGGTGATCACGCCGGCGAGCGAAGCTGCGTGCACGACGCTGGGTCCTCCTATCGTCGGCGGGGGCGCGCCGGATGGCTCGGGGAACGCGTGGGCGGCTGGTTCATCGAGCATCGTCAAGGTGAATTCCACAGGCTCCGTGGCTGCAACCGCGCCGTCGAGCGCTGGATGTTTCGATACCACTTCTACCTCGGACTATGCGACCACCACCTCGCTGGCCTACGACCGGGCCGCTGGTCAGGTGTGGGGATATTCGCAGACGGGCGCAGGGGTGATAACCGACGGCGGTGTGCTGTCGTTCTGCGATGCGACTCCCTCGACGATTCCGACGATTACTCCGCCGTCGTTCTCGCTTTTGACCACGGGGAATCCGGTTTCGCTGAACGGTCTTCTGATCGACTCGGCGGCGCTGGACGGTGCGGGGAACCTCTGGTTCACGACGAGCGGGTCGTTCGCGACAGGGACGGCCACCAGTATTACCACGTTCAACGGCACGATCAACTTCTCGACGTGGCTGGGTGAAATCAGTCCAAGCGGCGCGGTGCTCTCGCCGTTCAACGCGGGCGCAAGCACGTACGGGTATCAGCGCCCCGGCCTGGGTGCGAATGTGTCGGCGAATGTGACCGGGCAGACAGCATTCTTTAGCGATACCTCCAACACAAGCCTGTTGGGAATCGACAATGCAGGAAACATCTGGGCACTCGACTCGTTAACACGTCGGCTGATTAAGATTCCGGGTCTGGCGACGGCCAATACCGTCAACTACTGAGCAGGCCGAATCAGCCTTGGACAATATACCAACAGGCCTGGAGTTATCACTGATTCAACCGTAGTATGTAAGCGGCATGAGTGCTCGAAGTTTGCTGGCCCGAATCATCTACACCGCGGTCGCTCTGCCTCTCGCAGGAGCGGCAGGCTTCTACTCGTGCATCCATCTGTTGCCGGGCCTCACCGCCAATCATCCCCAGATCGATCCGAACATGGACGGCTCGGGAATCTTCAGGATCGCGATCTGCGTCGGTGCGGCGCTTGCATTTGCCGCTACGTTGTTCACGCTGACCCTGCCGTGGATACGCCATCGCAAGCGTGGGGGAAGACCCTGGCGCATCGCGTTTTCCTGCCTTGTCGTGGTTCTTGCTTCGCTTCTATTTGCGGACCAGGGATTCAAGCTGATTTACGATCTGCTATTCGCGGCGTGGCTCACCTATACGCTGGCCTTCACTTTTGTGCGCTACGGTGTCATCGATCAGCCGCGGAAATCCTCCTCCGGCCGCTATTGACCGGGCACCGCCCTGATCCGTCGACTGCGCCGGGACTTCGACGCGCGAACAAAAGTTGACCCAACCGAACCCACCCAGTAAACTTTGGAGTCGGCGCCAAACCGGATCGTTCGGAGTTGAAATTAAACTTCAAAACGGGGTTGCACCGAACTTAGAGGAGCAACGAACCCATGCTGGACTCAAACCGGCTTTTTCCCGCCGAATCGACCGCCCGCGCTGTAGCCGTCAAGCTGTATGAAACTGTCCGCGACCTGCCCATCATCTCGCCTCATGGCCACACGGACCCACGCTGGTTTGCGGAAAACAAGCCGTTTCCCAATCCCTCCGCGTTGTTCATCCAGCCCGACCACTACATCTTCCGCATGCTCTACTCGCAGGGAGTTTCGCTGGAGTCCCTGGGAATCCCCCAGGTCGATGGCAAGGAAAACGCCGATCCGCGTGAGGTGTGGCGCATCTTCGCCAAGCACTACTATCTGTTCCGCGGAACGCCGACCCGCCTCTGGATCGACTATGCCTTCAGGGAAAACTTCGGTCTGACCGAGCGCCTCTCTCCGGAGAACGCCGACGAGTATTACGAAATCATTTCGAAGAAACTGGCCACGCCGGAGTTCCTCCCGCGCGCGCTGTTCGATCGCTTCAACATAGCAGCCCTCGCAACCACGGACGCTGCCTTTGACACGCTGGAGTACCACCAGGCCATCAAAGCTTCGGGATGGAAAGGCCGCGTGCTGCCAACGTTCCGCCCCGATGCCGTCGTCGACGCGGAGTACATCGGCTTCCAGGACAACCTGAAGAAACTAGGCGAAGCTTCGGGCGAAGACATCTCGACATGGAAGGGATATCTTGCCGCCCTGCGCAACCGCCGCGCGTTCTTCAAACAGAATGGCGCAACCGCGACCGATCACGGCCACCTGACCGCCATGACCGCGGACCTGTCGCTGAAAGATGCTGAGGCGCTCTACAGCCGCATCTACTCCGGCAAACTCCAATCCGGCGATGTAGAACTCTTCCAGGCGCAGATGCTGACCGAGATGGCCGGCATGAGCGTGGACGACGGCCTCACCATGCAACTCCATCCCGGGTCGGTGCGCAACTACAACAAGCAGGTATACGAGAAATTCGGCCGCGACAAGGGTGCCGACATCCCGTCGCCCACCGAGTACGTCCGTGCGCTGCGTCCGCTGCTCTCGAAGTACGGCAACGAACCGAACTTCACCCTCATCCTGTTCACCCTGGATGAGACGACGTTCTCGCGTGAACTCGCACCCATCGCCGGACACTTCCCCTCGGTCAAACTGGGGCCGCCGTGGTGGTTCCACGACTCTCCCGAAGGCATGATGCGCTTCCGCGAGACCGCCACCGAAACCGCCGGCTTCTACAACACCGTCGGCTTCAACGACGACACGCGTGCGTTCCTGTCCATCCCTGCGCGGCACGACGTGGCACGCCGCGTCGACTCAGCCTTCCTCGGCCGACTCGTATCCGAGCACAGGCTCGACGAAGACGAGGCGTTCGAGGTGATCAAGGACCTTACCGTCAATCTGGTTCGTAAGGCATACAAGCTATAGAACCCGGTTCAACCTATCATGGGATGGTGAGTCGATTTTCTTCGCGCACTTCCTGGGATGTGGGTGAGAGTAGCTATGCCGCGGCGGTCCGCGAGGCCCGTTCCTCCGGCCGCCGCATCTACGACCTCACCGTCTCTAATCCGACACGCTGCGGCTTCTCCTACGATGCAGAAGCCCTGTTGCGGCTGCTGACCAACCCGGAAGCGCTCGTTTATGATCCCGATCCACGCGGAATTCTCACAGCGCGCGAGGCCGTCGCTCACTACTACGCAGATCACGGGGCCGCCGTCTCAGCCAGCGACCTCATCCTGACCACCAGTACCAGCGAAGGCTACAGCTTCCTCTTTCGCCTGCTGTGCGATCCCGGCGACGAGGTGCTGGTCGCTCAGCCCAGTTACCCGCTCTTCGACTTCCTCGCAGACCTCGACGACGTCCGGCTGCGTCCTTACCCGCTCTTCTACGACCACGGCTGGTGGATCGATCTCGCCGAGCTGGAGCGCGCGATCACGCCCCGGACTCGCGCCATCATCGTGGTCCATCCCAACAATCCCACCGGCCACTGGGCCAGCCCAGGCGAAAGGGAACTGCTTGAGGCGCTCTGCGCGCGCCACGGCCTCGCCTTGATCATCGATGAGGTCTTCCTCGACTATCCGCTGCGAAACTCGCCATCGGCCCGCAGTTTTGCCTGCGGTGGCCATCCCGCGCTGACATTCGTCCTCAGCGGCCTCAGCAAGATCGCTGGCCTGCCTCAGATGAAAGCGGCCTGGATCGCCTCGCTCGGGCCTGAGTCTCTGAAGGCCGAAGCATTAGGCCGGTTGGAGGTCGTCGCCGACACGTTTCTCTCCATGAACGCTCCCGTGCAGTTAGCGCTCTCCGCATGGCTAGCCGGCCGCGGAGCGATTCAATCCCAAATTCTCGCGCGCGCCCAAACCAATCTCGCCACGCTCCGACAGATCGCAGAACGATCCCCTGGGCGGCTGCAGCTGCTTGAGACAGACGCTGGCTGGAGCGCGGTGCTCAACCTCCCAAGCTGTGTCGGCGAACCAGCCTGCGCCGAGCGACTCATTCGCGAACGAGGTGTGATCGTGCATCCCGGCGGCTTCTACGGGATGGCCGAACCCAGCCGAGTCGTGGTCAGCTTGATCGTCCCTCCAGATGGCTTTGAGTCAAGCATCCGAAGTGCCATATCCGACTTATCCACAGAGAACATTGTTCAAGTCTCGGATGAACCCAGATAATAAACAATCTTGCTTCCGCAGTCATCTATAACTTTACATATTCCATATATCTGTATGACCTGTAAAGGCATAAGCTAACGAAGGAATGGATTGAACTCTCGCTCTTCGCCGATGGTCGTCCTCGGTCCGTGACCAGGGACCACAAGAGTGCTGTCTGGTAACGGAAGCAGCTTCTCCTGAATCGAGCGAATAAGCATGCGGCCATCACCGCCAGGAAGATCGGTTCGCCCCACCGATCCGGCGAACAGAGTATCGCCGGCGAGCAACAGATTCTTATCCGGCAGATGCAGGCAGACGCTCCCTTGGGTATGTCCCGGCGTGTGCAGAATGTTGCCGCTCAAGCCCGATATGGCGATCACCCGCCCGTCCTCCAGCGAGTCGTCCGGCGGCCGCACGTCAGGAGTCGCCATCCCCAGCCATCCAGCCTGCACGTCCATCATCTTCACCAACGGCAGATCGAACTGGTTGTAAAGGATGGGCGCCCCGGTAACAGCCTTCAATCGAGCCGCGCCGGCAATATGGTCGATGTGCGCATGCGTGATCAGGATCTGCTTCACGGTCAGCTTATGCCGCGCCAGAATGGCCAGGATCCGCGGAATATCGTCCCCCGGATCGACGACGATCGCTTCGCCAGAACTTTCATCCCCCAGAATCGAGCAATTGCACTGCAGCACGCCGACCGGCAAAACCTCGTGGATCATCGCGCCCCTGCCATGTCTGCAGACGCTGCGGTTGCGGTCTGCGCCAACGCAATCAGACGCTCGTACTCAGTCTCGGCCATCTGCACGAAGATGAGGAAGATGGGGAAAGCCGTCATAGCGAAAAACGCCCGGCGAGGGAAGAGCAATCTCTGCATCAGTTGATTATCGTCTGGCGGAGGAAATACGCAAGTATCAGCCCTCAGCGCGAGAGCTATACTGCCTACGAGGTGCCACCATGGGCGAATGGATGAGGAGAATGGGCACAGCGCGCGGCTGGATGTATATAGCTGCACTGGCGGCTGCGGGAATCGTTTGGCTGGTCCGGCGCTAACCGCCGAAAGCTACTTCTTCGGGGTAGTCTGCGAGGAAGGCGTTCCCGAGAGCACCGACTTGTCGCCGCTGGTGCGTGCCAGCATGACAGTCAGCGAGATCGAAATCACCATAAAGAGAACCGCGCCCCAGGTGGTCAGCTTGGTCAGCAGGTTGGCCGCGCCGCGCGGTCCGAACGCCGTCTGAGAACCCTGTCCGCCGAACGCTCCAGCCAGGTCGGCCGACTTGCCTTGCTGCAAAAGCACCACGCCAATCAGAAACAGACAAACGATGACATGCAGAATAACCAGAAGAATAACCATGGGGATTGCCTGAGACCTCGAAATCTGAAATGCGGCGCAACGCGCCTGACCGGAAACCCCGGCGAAATCTTTGGATTGGTGCGGAGGAGGGGACTTGAACCCCTATGCCTTGCGGCGCTAGCACCTCAAGCTAGTGCGTCTGCCAATTTCGCCACCTCCGCATGGAGCCTGACACACACGTCCGGTGCGGCAGGAGCGACCTGAAATCCGAAGGTTAGTATACCATCCCCGAACCTGCCCGCATCCCGGCACCCCGCGTTGCATCCAGCACCACGCCCCCGTACACTGGGGACTGTCGCGCAAAAGAGTGGGCGGTTAGCTCAGTTGGTTAGAGCGCCTGCCTTACAAGCAGGATGTCGGGGGTTCGAGTCCCTCACTGCCCACCATTTACCCCACACGATCTCCTTGCCCACCCCATCTCCACCGCTTGCATGCGCCGGCGGTTGACGCTGCGCAAAGCAGCGGTTAGCCTCATCCTCGCCAGAGGATATGCAGCTGGAAGGGGATTCAAACATGTCGAAGAAAATTCTGATGTTGGTTGGCGACTTCGTCGAAGACTACGAAGTCATGGTCCCGTTTCAGTCGCTGCAGATCGCCGGCCACACCGTCCACGCGGTCTGTCCGGACAAGAAAGCCGGCGAGCAAGTTCGCACCGCGATCCACGATTTCGAGGGCGACCAGACTTACACTGAGAAGCGCGGCCACAACTTCACCCTCAACGCAACCTTCGCGGACATCAAAGCAGCCGACTACGATGCGCTGGTCATTCCCGGTGGCCGCGCCCCGGAGTATCTGCGCCTGAACCCCGCTGTTCTCGAGATCGTCCGCCACTTTGACCAGGCCGGCAAGCCAATCGGCGCCATCTGCCACGCCGCGCAGATTCTCTCTGCCGCGGGCGTGGTCAAAGGCCGCCGCATCAGCGCTTATCCCGCGTGCGCTCCCGAAGTAACCATGGCCGGCGGCGAGTTCGTCAGTCTGCCCTTCGAAGGCGCACTCACCGACAAAAACTTCGTCACCGGCCCTGCGTGGACAGCCCACGTCGCATGGCTCCAGCAGTTCCTCCAGGTGCTCGGCTAGTGGACCATCAGACGCCGAACGGCCACACTTCCTGCACCGTCTTCGAAAGCATCTGCGCGTGATCAGCGGGCGAAGCAAAATCCAGATGATCGCGATACAGCGCGACCGTCTGCGCATAGGTCTGCTTCGGTAGCGAAATCGGCCAGTCAGTCCCAGCCATCAACCGTTTCGCGCCAAAAACCTCGTATAGCCGCTTCGCCTGCGCCATCGCGTCCGGGTACGGGTAAGCCTGCGCCGAGAGCGACCACATATGCGAGATCTTCACAAACACCTTCGGATACCGAACCAGTCCAAGCAGCAATTCAAGCTGCTCCGGATGGTCCAGCGGTGTATCCGCCATATGGTCAATCACCACCTGCAAATCAGGGTTCGCTTCAATCAGCGGCTGTACGTCAGGAATCCGCGTAGCCGGGATCAGCAACGTCATTGGCACTTTCAGTTGCGCACATCGCCGCCAGAGTGGAGGCATCAGCGGCCCCTTGATCCAATCGCCCGCCGCAGTCGCCGCAGGACTCAGCCGAACCCCGCGAAATCCCTGTTCTTCCGTTAGCCGGCTCAGCGTATCCGGCGCGGCAGGATCCTCAGGATTCACTCGACACACGCCATGAAACGTCTTCGGATACCGCTTCAGCACGCTCGCCAGGTACGAGTTGTCCCACTTGTAATGAATTACCTGGATAATGACCGTGCGAGAAACATCGTTCGCATGCATCAGGTCCAGCAGCGTCTCCACGCTTGCATCCGCCGGCGAGGGATGCGCGCCAGCCGCAAAAGGAAACGCCGGATCCGTCTTCCACACATGAACGTGTGAGTCGATGAAGGGAATAGGCTTCACCTGCGCGCCAACCCTCGACGCCAGTGCAGCGACGGCGGAAGCAGCAACGAACTGACGTCGATTCCACATCCTCACTCGATATAAAAGCTGTCAGAAACTCCGGCCGCTGGCCGCCGGAGCAATCGCAGGATCTTCCTTCTCGACCGGAGCCGCGTTCAGGGTAACACTCGCAGGCGCAACTCCATCGGCGCTTGCCGTCACCGTCACGCGCCCTGAGTTCCCGGTTGCCCGCACCAGGGCCAGCGCATTCCCGTAGTACGTCTTCCGCTCGGTCGCCTGGTAAGGATCATGATCCGTAAAGTTGCCGTTGTCCACCGCCACAATCGCAGCAGGCCCGTTCGCGGAGAAGTGAATCACTGTCGTCGAGTCGGGAATCCGCGTCCCCGCGGCATCTACCAGCGTCGCAGTCACATACCGAACGTCATTCCAATCCGGCGTCAGCGGCGTATTCGGCGAGTCCGCCACAAACATAATCCCCGTCGGTTTGCCCGCGGTCTTCAACTCCTGCGTCGCCACAACCTTGCCGCCGCTCTTCGCGACAGCCTTCAGCGTCCCCGGCTCAAAGGGAATCTTGAAGCTGATAGGCGAAGCATCCGCATGAAGCTTATCCGTTCCCACGGACTTGCCGTTCAGGAACAACTCCACTTCTTCCGCGTTGGTGTACACATCCACATTCTCGTCATGCGGCCCGAGATTCTTCGGCGTCCAATCCGCCAGCAACGGCTCGGAGAATCGTACCGAAGGATCAGGCGGTGGTCCCGCCGCGCGCGCAGGCGCAGCCGTCGCAGACTGGTCTGTGCTCGTCGCATTCGCATATCCGGGGTCAACCGGCGTAGCACGCATAACCGCCACACGCCGCACCATCGCAACCATTGGCGTAGTCGACCACCAACTCTGCCGTTCATAGGCACGCCCATGCGGCAGCGCAACAGAATTCAACAATCCGGACCCCGACCCGAGCGTCGGCCAAGTCCGCGACTCGCCCAGATAATCAACGCCCGACCACAGAAACTGTCCCGAGTACTCCGGATGATCCCGCATCGCAACCCACTGATTGCGATCGTGCGCGTTCTCCGTCCCGATGATCTTGCGCGTCGGTTTCTGCGCGTGCGCCGCCAGAATCTCCTGCTCGCGATAATTTTGTCCCACCACATCCAGCAGATCCGCAAGCCCATCGTCGTAGTCGTGGCTGGCGTTAGGACGGAACAACGCCTGCGTCACCGGCCGCGTCGGATCATTCGCATGGAACGTCGCCACCAGCGACTTCAAAATCGGAATCGCCACTTCCGGCTTCGGCGTGTCGTGAATCTCATTGCCCGCCGACCACAAAATAATGCTCGGATGATTGCGGTCCCGCATCACCGTGTCGGTCGTATCCCGCACAGACCAATCCTTGAAGTAAAGATGATAGTCATACGGATTCTTCGCAACCGTCCAGCAATCGAACATCTCATCCATAATCAGGAAGCCCATACGGTCCGCGAGGTCGAGAAACTCCGGCGCCGGCGGATTGTGTGCCGTCCGAATTGCGTTGACGCCCAACTTGCGCAACTCCGTCAGCCGCCGCTCCCACACAGCTAGCGGCACAGCAGTCCCCACCGCGCCGCCATCCGTATGCACTGCCACACCGTAAACCTTGTGATGCATGCCATTCAGGAAGAAGCCCTTGTCCGCGTCGAAATGAAACTCCCGAATCCCAAACGGGACAATCTCATCGTCAATCGCTTTACCATCACGCAGCAGCGTCGCATCTGCGGAATACATCACGCCATGGTTTAAATCCCAGCGATCGGGTTTAGGCACTGTAGTCTCGGCACTCAAATCGACCGTCGCCCCGGGTGCTATCGATACCGGAGCAGCTGAGGATACGTCCTTCAACCTGGCAATCGGCGCACCGCCGGGCCCTGTCAGATGTACTCGCAACGAGACCATTACCGGAGCAGAAGATTCATTTGTAACCGTACTCCGCACATGAACCGTCGCGCTGTCCGCATTAACCTCCGGCGTGGTTACAAATGTCCCCCATGGAACAATATGTGTATCACTCGCAGTTACAAGCCGCACCTGCCGATTGATCCCGGCGCCCGGATACCATCGCGAAGCCGGCTGCTGCGAATCGTCCACCCTCACCGCGATCGTGTTCTTTCCCGCATGCAGATGCGGCGTCAACTCATAATAAAAACTCACATACCCATACGGCCGATGCCCGAGCAACTCGCCATTCAGATACACATCGCTGTTTGCCATCACACCGTCGAACACGATATAAGTACGTCTCGCAGCTTCCGGCGT
The DNA here is from genome assembly GCA_963822225.1 of uncultured Acidobacteriaceae bacterium. Taxonomy (GTDB): domain Bacteria; phylum Acidobacteriota; class Terriglobia; order Terriglobales; family Acidobacteriaceae; genus Edaphobacter. The sequence continues at coordinate 476,107 of CAWGGW010000011.1, forward strand.
AGCATCTGCGCTGGGCACGGTGAAAGTCTTCCGATACCACCCCACGCCGGTCGGCGCAAACGCGCCCGCACCCTTCGAAGGCGCATCCTGCGTAAACGGTCCGGCAATCGCCCAGTCATGCGGCAGCGTCACGCCCTTCCACGCTGAATCATCAAAATCCGGCTTCTCCGCGCCCGTTGCGTCAGCCTGCAAAAAACGCCAACCCGTTGTGAACTGCTGAGTCACACGCGACTTTTGCGCGGCCGGTGCAGCAGCAGCCGCGTACACAAGCGAGGGAAGGGCAGCCAAAGCCCCAAGTACAAGAAGTCTGCGTAGCATGATGCTCCTATGACCGGAATATGCGAGTCCCAGCCCGTCGTTTACTTTTCCGTAGTGGTTGGAGTTGGCATAATCGGGTTGAACTTCGTGGCCAGTTCAGGCGTTGAAACAGCGTCCGTCAGGTCGGTCGCCTTCGCCACCTCAGCCGCAAACACATAGCTCCGCCCAAACATGTTGCTGGTAAACAGCACGTATTTCTTATCCGGCGTAAAGCGCGGATTCGGCTCAGCTCGGTAGTTCTGGTGCGCCATGTTCACTAGATGCTCAGCGTGGAATACCCCCGGCGCAAAGAAATTCGGCCCATTCAGCGCGCCCTCCGTATTCCCAATCATCTGCGGATGGAACAATTCAATCCACTCGCCATCCGGAGCTTGCGCCACCTGGCCCGAATCCCCGCCATCGCCGCAGAACATGTCCAGATCCTGAGTCAGGTTAAAGTGAATCGACCAGTCATTCCGCTGCATGTGGTACGCAACGCGTTTATGCGTCTCCAGGTTGTAGCTGGCCAGGTAGAAGTCTTCGCCCTTCGGATACTGCCAGTCGTACCAGATCGTCTTGCCGTCCAGCCCCCAGAATTCGTGCCCTGCAATCTCCATCAGCATGGTGCGTTTATGGATCAACTGGTTGTGCGTGCCATCCGTGCGAATCAGCCAGATGCGATCCACCTTCTGCCACATACCCTCGTGGCAATACATGATCAGCGTCGGGTCGGTCGGCGAAAACAGCATGTGTCCAATCCAATCCGTCGAGTGAAACAGTGGCCGAATCCATCCCGCCTTCTGTCCGTTCGCCCCCGGTTCCAGCCGGATCGTGAACATCACCACCGGAACCTTCGCGGCCAGCCGCCGTTCCATCATCTGGCCCTTGTCATCGGACTGCACATTCGCCCCGCCCAGAGTAGGGTTCACCGTCGCCACAGCCGCGCCCGCCAAGGACGGAAATCCCGGCAAAGGTTGAGTTGCACCCGGTCCGCTAGTCCCACTTCCGCGTCCGCCAAACCCGCCGCCGGCCTGTACCGGCAAAAACGCGTGCGGCGCATTCGGATTCCTCCCAGGGCAGTCCGCAGCGTTATACGTTCCCACGCCCAGCGTCTCGTCCGCATTCACGCTCGAGATGCTCACCCGCGGCGGAAGATCAATCAGTTTCCGAACCTCGCCGGTATTCGTGTCCGCCTTGTAAACACCATTGACACGCGTCACAGGATCCATCTTGGTAAAGAACACGCTGTTCGTCTTATGCCCCACCACAATCGCCCGCACCCCACCGCCAAATCCGCGCCCCCCGCGTCCTTCCGCCGGGGCATCCGCCGACCGTGGCGGAGGGGGTGGATTCGGCACCAGTATCTTCGTCGTCATCGTCGCCAGCTCCAGCACATGGATCCCATCCGGCGCGTTATAGACCATCTGCTTGCCATCGGGCGTGTAAGCGTTCACGTTGAAGTAAAACGCGCCCGAGTTCGGCTCATCCGTGATCCGCAACACCCGGTGTCCCGTGTCCTTATCCACCCAGCTCTTCGGAGGCACCGCTCCAGTCTCCGAAGGCTTGTTGTCGCGCGGATAACCCTGCGCGCAGAGAGTCACCGCGACAAGCGGAAGTACCGCGACTGACGCGGCGAGATACCTGATAGCGGAGCGAAAAACCATGAGTTGTTCCTCTCGATAAAACTCGCGGACGGGACTCGCGCAGCGGCACAGCGGCTGCCTTCAGCGCGAGAGTGTTATACACGGGAGACGATGCATCTGGGAAATAGTTTCGTCCACGAAAACGAGTCGTCACGCATCGAGATCGGCAGAGACTCCAAGGGCCACTTAACCGGGTCAGCAGGTCCGCGCGATAGCCTGAAAAGAGGCTCATTTAGGGAGAAAACTTCCTCCCACAAATGCATCTGCCGTCGTGCGCAACCACACCCTCAAGAAGCACTCACAATTCGTCGCATGTCCCACAAAAGTGGCAGAGAATTGGCCTCGCATGTGCAACAACTTGCATATTAGGGAAATCTTCCATCTATAAGTGATTGATTCAACGACCGCCTTTTTGGTCTCAGAGTTGCAACATACTCAGCATCGGAAACCTCTGACTATGGGTTAACGCTCCCAGAGTTCGATGAATGTACGGGTTTAGTTTCCACTGCTCGGTTGCACTGCACGTCCCCGTTGAACCCGCCGATGCTTACGGCGGTCATTTCAGGAGGCTCTCATGAAGAATATCGGTAAACTTGCTGTCCTTGGTGCGGTACTCGCCGCATCCGCGTCCGCTTTCGCTGCCACCATCCAACTCGGTAGTTTCGGAACTGGCGATCCCAATATGGGCAACGGCAACAGCGCCGTTAACTACGCCGGCTACACCATCGGCAATTACACTGGCAACCTGACGGATTTCGTGCAGAATCCCAGCGCGTACATCCTCAGCGGGACTGCCAGCTCAGTCAACATCGGCGCTGGCGCACCTTGGGCCAACGCGATGACCAACTCCAGCTGGATATCCTACACCGCCAACACCAATCCTGCCAGCCCGGGAAGCCCGTCCGTAGTTGCTCCCCAGGGTTACTACACCTTCACAACCACCTTCTCTGAGGCGACCGCCGGTATGTACACCATCGCGCTCAGCGTGTTGGCTGACGACACCACGGCCATCTACCTGAACACCGGCAGCGGCAACGTAAACCAGGTTCTCGCTGGTCCGCTCGGTAACGACGGAGCTTGCTCGCAGTTTGGAATCAACTGCGAAACGCCGACCAACGAGTCGTTCAATGCAGCGTTGGGTGCAGGTACGACCGACACTCTGACGTTCGTGGTTGAGCAGACCGGGTTTGCGGACTTCGGCCTTGACTTCACTGGCTCGGTGACTCCCATTTCGCCGACACCGGAACCCAGCAGCCTCATGCTTCTCGGCACCGGCTTGGTCGGCGCTGCGGGCATGATGTTCCGCCGTCGCCGGACTGTCTAACCTCCATCCTCCTGAAATCACCAGGCGGAACGCCTACAGCAGGCGTTCCGCTTTTTTTGGCGCAGTTGATTTTGCCCCATTCATGGTGCACTCAATTCCAACTCTCCGGCCGGAAATCCACCGCCAGCGCTAGGCGGTGCGGCCACATCCTGTTACATTAGTAGAGGTCGTTTCGACTGCATGTTGAAAGGCTCGATCCCTCCGCCAGGAGTGAGATTGAGCGCCTCGCATGTACGTCCGGTGGGGGCTGTAGCTCAGCTGGGAGAGCGCCTCGTTCGCAACGAGGAGGTCAGCGGTTCGATCCCGCTCAGCTCCACCAATCCACGACATAATCCACCCCACTCCCACACTCCAGCCTGTGAATCTTGTCCAACCCTGAATTCCGGGTAGACTCGTCTTGGCGCGTGATCTCCACCAACCCATTCCGTCTATCTGAACGTCGTTGGCGGATCGCGTGGCTCCTCGCCCTCGGAGTCCTCGTCAACTACTTCGACCGCGTCAATCTCTCCGTCTCGCACGACGCCCTCATCGCCACCTTCGGCATCTCCAACATAGCCTTCGGATACCTCTCCGGCGCTTACAACTGGACCTACGCCGTCTGCCAGCTTCCCATCGGCGTCCTGCTCGACCGTTTCGGCATTCGCCGCATCGGTCGCGTCAGCACTTTCATTTGGAGCATCGCCTCCTTCGCCGCCGCCATCACACGTGGCCTCGGTGGATTTTTTGCAGCGCGCTTCCTCCTCGGCGTAGGCGAGGCTCCTACCTTTCCCGCGAACTCCAAAGCCATCGGCCACTGGTTTCCCGCCAGGGAACGAAGCTTCGCCACATCCCTCAACGACTCGGCCGCCAAGTTTGCCACGGCCATTGGCGTCCCGCTCATCGGGATCATCCTCATCCACATCGGTTGGCGCTGGAGTTTCGCCACAACCGGCTTCATCAGCCTTGCTTACTTTGGTCTGTTCTGGCTCGTATACCGCGATCCCGGCGAAGATCCGCACCTGACCGCCGCCGAGCGATCCTACATAACGGAAAACGCCGTCCCGGACGCGACCGAGCCTCGCTCGGCGTCGCTCGGCTATCTCCTCCGGCAGCCCAAAGTCCTCGGTCTGGCCATCGGCTTCGGGTCGTATAACTATGTCTTCTACCTGCTGCTCACGTGGCTTCCCAGCTACCTCCACAGCCAACTCCACATAGATCTGCAGCAATCGTTCCTCTACACCGGCGTGCCTTGGCTCTTTGCAACCGCGACCGATCTCGCAGGCGGATGGTTTGCTGACCTCCTCGTTCAGCGCGGGTACGACCCCAGCCGCGTCCGCAAAGCCTTCCTCATTGCCGGCCTCGCCTTCGGTCTAGGGATCTTCGGCGCTGCAGGTGCCCACACCGCAAGCCGCGCCCTTATCTGGATTAGCATCTCCATTGGCGGATTGGCTGCCGCCGCACCAGTCGGCTGGTCGGTCCCGTCCCTGATCGCTCCCCGTGGCAGCGTCGGAACCGTTGGCGGCATCGTCAACTTCTCCAACCAACTCTCAGGAATCGCCGCGCCCATCATCACCGGTTACATCGTCACCCTCACCCATTCCTACGCCTGGGCCTTCGGCATCTCGGCCATCTATCTCTTAATAGGAATCGCCAGCTACATCTTCCTCCTGGGCCGCATCGAAACCATCCCGACCCAACCAGCAAGCGCCCTCACCTCCGGGTAGCGCAAGGACCAGCCCTGGGTCCGTTCATCCTCCGCAATCCAAAAAACCTGTCAAACCTCTACCACCCAATTCCAGCCCCAAGCCTCGTCACATCAGCAACATCCATCCTTAGAACCAAATGGCATTTTAGTTATGTCCACCCTGCTATTCTGTATCTAGTAAATGAATAAAAGGCCCGGCGCAAACAGCGTCGGGCCTTCGCATTTAACCGCAAAAGTGTGGTCAATTTGCCACACCCAGCCGCAACCACCATTGTTTTCTAGACTTTGCAATTTCATACCCCCGGGGGGTACACCATGCAAGCCTTCGACGGAACAGAACGAGATCCCTTCATCCCGCACCAGTGCATGTTCTGGCCCAGCCCAAACCGCCGCTGCGGCTGCTACGCCATGCACAACGAGTACTTCTGCTACAAGCACCGCATGGTCCCGTCGCCCACCATCGTCGCCTGCGACGAATTCGCCCTCGACCGCCCCCGCGACCGCCAGTCCATCCAGACCGCCCTGGCCGAGATCGCAGTCCGCCTAGCTGCCAAAACCATCGACGACCGCCGCGCCGGCCTCATCCTCTACTCCCTCCAAATCGCCGCCTGCAACCTGGACGCCCAGGAACGCAAACAGGCCAAAGCCGCCCAGCCGACGGCCGCCGATAGCCAACCGCTGACAGCCGATAACCCACCTGTCACCGCAACAGAAGCCGTCATCCCCACCGAAGCCGTCATCCTGAGCGAAGGGCGCAGCCCGCAGTCGAAGAGCTTGTCTCGAGCTTGCCGAGGGAACCCCGAAGAATCCAGCCCCACCCAAACAGACAGCACCATTTCGCCGCCTCAACCTGCAACTCACAACCTGCAACCTGCAACTATCCTCCCCACTCTCCAGGCCGCCACCGAACCTTCCGCCTCAATCGCCCCCGGCAGGAGAATCCAGAGTGGCCTTGGTCGATCCGGTCGAAATGCCGCCATCCACCAGCAGCGTTTGCCCGGTAACGTACCGGCTCGCCTCCGAGGCAAGAAACACGATCGGCCCTTCCAGGTCGCGCGGCTCGCCCGGCCGCTTCACCGGAATCCGCTCGATCAGGTAGTCGACCCACTGCTGGCTTTGGTAGAGCACATCGTTTTGCGCGGTGTGAAACCACCCCGGCGCCAGGCAGTTCACGGTAATGCCGTGACGCCCCCAGTCGTCGGCCAGGCTCATCGTCATCTGCCGAACCCCACCCCGGCTTGCTCCATAGGGAGCAAGTCCCGCGTAGCCGAAAACGCTGGTCACCGACCCGATGTTAATGATCCGCCCGTAGCCATGCGGAACCATCCGCCGCGCTATCTGCTGCGCCACAAAGAAACTGCCCCGGAGGTTTGTGTCGAGAATCAGGTTCCAGTCGTCCCAAGTCACCTGCAGCGCGGGCTTGCGAACGTTGCAGCCGGCGTTGTTAACCAGAATGTGGATCTGCCCGTAAGCCGCATATGCCGCCGCCGCCATCCGCTCGATGCTTCCCTGATCCCGCACATCGAGTTCAAGCGGAAGAGCTCTGCGCCCCATCGCCTCGATCTCTTTCACAAAAGGCAAGAGGTCGTCCCTCTTGCGGCTGGTCACGATCAGGTCCGCTCCAGCGCGTGCCAGCGCCCGCGCGAACACCTGTCCCAGTCCGCGGCTGGCGCCGGTAACCAGTGCAACCTGCCGGCTCAGATCGAAAAGCCGTTCGCTCATGCGCCCTGCCTCCGCGGATCGAGCACCACCTTCATCAGGTTCGCCTCGTGTGCGTACAGCCGTTCAAACCACTCCGGCCCGTCGCTCAACGGCGCGACTGCCGAAATCAGCGGAGCAACTTTGATCTTGCCGCTCGAAACCAGTTCCATGGCCTCTGGATATTCGCCGGCGGACGCACAGGATCCCTGCAGACGAAGTTGCCGCGTCACCACCTTCTGCAGCGGAATCGAAACCTGCGGCGCAATGTTGCCGATCAGCGTCACCGATCCGCCTTTGCGCGCGCATTCAATCGCTGTAGATACCGTCTCATTGCGGCCCACCGCTTCCAGCACCAGGTCGACGCCGCGGCCGTTCGTTTGCCGTTGTATCTCGCTCACCAACTCACCTTCCGAGACGCACAGCGTTTCGTCAGCCCCGAGCAGCGCCGCCAATTTCAGCCGCGTCTCGTCAACATCCGCAACCAGCACGCGCACACAGCCCGCCACACGAGCAGCCTGCAGCGTGAGCAGACCGATCATTCCCGCGCCGATCACCAGCGCAGTCTCGCCGCCCTGGACGCCAGACAGTTTCACCGCATGCAGCGCCACCGACACCGCCTCCAGCATCGCCGCGTCCGCAAACGACAGGGAATCCGGTAGTCGATACACAATGTACTCGGGAACAGCAATGTACTCGGCAAACGCGCCCGCTCTGCGGAATTCGCTGCAGGACACGCCGACAACCTCGCGGTCTTCGCACAGGTTAACGTCGCCGCGCAAACAGAACTCGCACTTCGCGCAATACACCGTCGAGTCGAACGTCACCCGATCGCCCACCGAAAGGGAAGTGACCTCTGATCCAACGGCAGCCACAATGCCCGCAGCTTCATGTCCCATCACGATCGGTGGAATTCGGCGGCCAGAGGAACCGTCGTACCCATGCACGTCGCTGCCGCAGATTCCGCACGCAGCCACCTGGACCAGAATTTCCCTCGGACCGCAAGCAGGAACCGGCAGATCGTCGAGGGTGAAGCGCCCGTACTCGGACAAAACCAGAGCGTTCATGTGCGTTTGCGAATCCCGTCCGCCTGCTTTAGGAAAGCCTCGGGGACTGAAGGTGTCCCCGAGGCTTCCAGTCAAAACGTCGTTCGCTGACTATCCCAGCTTGGCCAGCGCGTCGTTAGCGTCCTGTGCAACCTTGCTGTTCGGATTGAGCGACGCAGCTTTCTTCAAGTGAGGAATCGCGTCCGAGTTGCGGTTCAACTTCACGTAGGTCAGTCCCAGGTGAAGTTGCATCGAGGCGTTGTCAGGCGTCTCCTTCAGCGCCGACTCCAGCAGGTCCTTCGCCGCGAAGTAGTTGCCCTTGTAGTAATAGATCCACGCGAGCGTATCCGCTGTCTGCGGCGAATTCGGCATGCTGCGGCGTGCAGTCTGCGCCATGGAAAGCGCAACGTCGACGTTCTGGCCGCTTTGAACCATCAAATATGCCAGGTTGTTGGACGCCACCGGATTGCCCGAGTCAATCGCCAGTGTCTTCTTGTAATACTCCATCGCCTTATCCGTATCGCCCCTCGCTTCTTCAAGCGAGCCCACGACATTCAGAGCGTTGACGTCATTCGGGTGCGTGGTAAGCCACTTTTGCCACACTGCGATCGCAGGTTCGATGTTCCCCGTCGCCACCTGCGCCTCGGTATAAATCTGCGCAGCGGCGGGGTTGTTCGGGGCCAGTTGCATGGCCTTCTGCCCGCTGTCCAACGCTCCCTTGAAGTCCTTCATGTGCATCTGGGCCGCGCCCAGTAGCACATAGAACGACCCGTTATTCGGCTCCTTCGCAATCTGCGCCTGCACCCGCTGAAGCGCCTTCTCCGGCTGCTTGTCCTGGAAGTCATACTGCATCAGGATTCCCAGCGCGCGCTCAGAGTTCGGATCCTTGTCCAGGGTCGTCTGCAGCATCGTCTTGGCGTCCGCAGTGCGTCCTTGTGCCATGCGGAGCAAGGCCATCTCCAGATATGCGACGGCATTATTGGGGCTGTTCTTGATTACAAATTGGTAATCGCTTTCAGCCTTGTCGTACTCCTTGCGGCTGGCTTCGGTCATTCCACGCCAAAGGTAGGCGCCCAGGTAGTTCGGCTGCGCGTGAATTGTCTTGTCGGCTATATCAGACAGGCCGGCTACGTCGCCATGCGCCATGGCAATCTGCGCCAGTCCGCTCGCGGCTTCAAGATTCCCTGGACTCAACTTATCTGCTTGCCGCCAACTCGATTCCGCAGTAACCGCATCACCCTTGCTGATCGCAATCTTTGCTAAAAGGAGTTGAACCTGCAGGTTGTTCGGGTTGTCCTTCGCTGACTTCTTCATCAGCGCAAAAGCATCGTCTGACTTGCCCGTATTCACCATCAACATCGCGTTGAGCGTTTGCACCTGCGGGTTGCCCGCATCGACTTTGGACAATTGAGTCACCAAAGGCCCAACCTTGTCGTACTCCTTTTTGTCGAAAAGAATGCGAGCGTAGACCAGCTTGATCGCAAAGCTCTTCGGGTATTTCGAATCCAGGCCGGAGAAGACCGTTTCCGCCTTATCGATCTGTCCGCTGCTGCCGTAGTATCCGGCCAGCAGACCGGCCGCTCCCTCGCTATCGGGCATATCCGTCACGGCCTGCACCAGCGTCTGTTCCGCGCCTGCCTTGTCGCCGTTCTTCAGATAGAGAGATGCCAAAGCCTGCCGTGCCGGCATGTTGGTCGGCGCTGCAGCAATGGCTGCTTGGTATTCCTGCTTGGCGCCTTGAGTGTCGCCTTTCCTCTGCAACACGGCTGCCAGCATCAGATGCGGAGTCGCGCTCTTGGGGTCAAGCGACGCAGCCTTGCGCATCTCCGCTTCTGCGGCATCCTGATCGGCAGGATTGCCGCTCAACAACATCGCCATGCCGCTGTGATAGGAGGATTTATTGGGATCGAGAGCGATCGCCTTCTGTATGTTCGTCAGCGCGTCCGCGCGGTTGCCCTTCCTCGCCGAAACTCCGGCCAGCAGAGCATACGCGTCGGCATAGTTCGGATTTACCGCCAAGGCTGCATTCGCCTGGATCGCGGCACGGTCCGGAGCGCCTCCGGCCAGAAGCATATTGCCCAGCATGATGCGGGCCTCAAGGTTCTTCGGATCAAGGTCCACTGTCTTCAGAAGCGACTGGAAGGCGGGCATCGGGCTGTTCAGCTTCAGATCCACCTTGCCCAACTCAAAGTATGCAGGCGCGAAGCTATGGTCCAGCTTGATCGCGTTGGAAAACTGGATCGCAGCCTCTCTGTATTTCCCGGCAGCCTCGTACTTCTTGCCACTGTCGAGGAACTTCTGCTTGCGCACGTTCGGATCGCGACTGCAACCGACAGTCATTACAAGGGCGAACGACATAACCGGCATTGCGATGATCCGTGCAAAAAACATCTTTCTTGGTCCGAACATGGGAGAGGTCCTCACCTTATTGACGTTCCTGTTGTTTATCGGGTTTTCTTTACGATCAAAGGCATACGTTGCCATTGGTACTTTCTGCCCCGCCAAATGTAAATGACTAGTTTGGGACATACGTCGGTAGCAACGGGGCAATCTGCTTGGCGAAATCAATCACACGACTGCGCGCCTGGGCGCGGTCTTCACCGGCGGGTACGGGCGTCATAATGCGGATCAGCGCCTCATCCGTGCGGCCGTAACGTATCGAATCTGCCAGCGTATAAAACTTCGCCTTGTAGTCGCTGGCGATGCTCTCGCCGTGAAGCTGATACCAGTACAGCGCCTCTTCGGTCGTGGTTCCGTTCGTTATCAGGTACTCGCCAACGCGATATTCCTTACCCGTTGAGTCGGTAAACGACGTTATCGAAGAATCTTGAAACGTCCAGCCGGCGCCCGGCAGGCAGTTTTGCGGCGAATGAATCGACTGTCCGGACCGTTGAGTCGCGAAGTAAGCCATATACAGCCCGATGCCCGCGTAGTCGCTTGGACGTGAGACCGGAATCCCCTGCTGCCAGGTGTAAAGCCGATTGAGGAAATCTCCCTTGCCGAGAATCTCCAGTGTCTCCGCGTCTATCGGAATGTCCACGGATGTGCGGTTTCCGATCGTGGTGGGCAACTCGCTCAAAGGCCGGCTCGGAGGTACGCGATCCACGTCCCCGCGCACGTGAAGCACAAGGGCAGTGAACGTCATGAGCAGGACGACCAGCCAGAGCTTGGGAGACTTCATGCCGGGCTCCCTTCTTTACCCGCCACCAGTTGCATCGCCAAGTGGACGAGGTAGAGGCAACACAACGAAACCAGGAATATCAGCCAGCCGGAGAATTCATGAAAAAATCCCATCGCCTTCTCCGGATCCCAATACTGCACGCACAAACCAGTTCCAAAGATGCGAGCTACATTCGCGGTAACGGCGATAGGCAGCGTCGAAAGAGCAAGCACCACTCGCCGCCACGTCGCCTTCTCCAGGAAATAGCCATAGATCACGGCGACCGTGAAGAGACTCAGCAATGACCGGATGCCGCTGCATGCCTCCGCGACCTCCAACGGCATAGCGGGCAGATTGATGATATTGCCGTCCTGCAGAACTGGAACCTGCGCCAGCCGAAGCAGGTCACTGGCAAAGTGCGAGGCCTGCAACTGCAGAGGGAACGTGATCTGGTTGAGGACAATCGTAGGCAGCGGAATCGCAAGCACAAGCACGAACAGCACAAACAGCGACCGCCGCAGCATCAACTTGCCAAGCAGGGTCCAGATAATTCCAGCGATCAGAACCACAAAGGACGTACGCTGAAAGAATAGGTCTGCGCCTAACCGGCCCAGCAGCAGCATGAAGAGGCCCAAAACGACCAGGACACTACCGGCCCAGGTTGGCGTAATCGGGGTGTTGCGATATTCGTCCCGTTTGTCCCACAGCAAAAACAAGGCAAAAAAAGGAATCAGGAAGCCGTGGGAGAAGTCCGGCAACTCGTGCCAGTCGTTTACCAACTTCACCGCGATGCCGTGATACAGCCAAAGAAGTAGCACCGCCAGCAAGGCAACCGGTCCCCAAGCGATGTTCCATGGAGCTGTTCTTTCGCCAGTCAGCCCAGTGGCGGCGGCATGAACTTCGGGCACTCCCGTCGCGGGAGGCACGTCAGATGGTATGACAGGAGTCAATGTAGTCTCATGCATCACAAGGGCTTCCGGAAGTTTTATCAGTGCAATTTCAGAACCTAACGGGATTATCGCATGGCAGATGAGCCTTTGCTCCAGTCATCTAAAGACTTAAGTGGGTCAACCCCGCCCACTTAAGTGGAATGACCACAATGAGCTAAATGGAATACGCTTTCCTCCAGACAGGAAAAGTTTTTCTCTCGCCCGGCCCAGTAACAAGGACGCTTCCCGGCTCCAAAAACCTTCCTTAAGAGGTGTAAAATCACAGCAAAGTATTGCCCGTATCCTTAGGGTCTGTCCCACCCGGTGACGTTGGAGAAGAAAGCCTTATCGGCAATTTTTGCATCCAAGTAAGTTCAACTTGAGAACAATTCGCAATGGCCACATCGCGCTCCAATGTGGTTCGATCTAGTTGTCTTTGGCAAGTCCAGTGGCCGTTGGCCCAAGAAACAAGAGAACCGGTAAGAATATGACCTATTTCCGTTGCACACTGTTTTCGGTTTGCCTTCTCTCTGGTCTAGGCGCGAGTTTCGGCGCAAGCGGTCAAGCCCGTGCTGAGTCCAAGCCCAACCGATACACCCCCGCCTGCCCCGAGTCCCGCCGCCGCCGCTGCTGCCGGACCTCTGACGGTGTCTGCCAACTACGTAATCGGCGCAGACGATTCCGTCCAGATCACGGTCTGGAAGGAGCCGCAACTCTCCGCGACCGTGCCAGTCCGCCCCGACGGTAAGATCACTTTGCCGCTGATCAACGACGTTCAGGCAGCCGGCCTTACCCCGATGCAGTTGCAGGCCGACCTCGTCTCCCGGCTCGCGAAGTTCGTGACCGACCCGGTGGTCAGCGTCAGCGTGCTGGGGGTGAACAGTAAACGAGTGTTCTTCGTAGGCGAGGGCGTGGGCAGGCCCGGACCGCTGCAGATCACACCCGGAATGACCATCCTTCAGGCAATCGCTTCGGCCGGCCTTACGCAGTACGCCAATACAAAGAAGATCTATATCCTGCGCGGCGATCCGGCACACCAGCAAAGGGTGCCCTTCGATTACAACAAAGCTGTCAAGAAAGGGGACATGCAGGGCGTGACGCTGATTCCCGGCGACACCATTGTGGTCCCATGATGATGCCAACCAAATCCGTTCTCCGTCCAGCTTTCCTTTGGCTTTTCATGGCCTTCGTGGTGCTCCTGGTACCGGTGTCTCCTGTTGCTCACTCGCAGGCTCTGCCGGCCGCCGAAGCGGCGCCGATCTCTACCGGCTTCGCCCTTCCGACGACTCTGGGCACTCTGCAATACGCAGTAAGTCTGTCCCAGGGCGAAACCTGGGGCTTTTACGGCAACGGTGGCGTCGCCTCTGCGACCAATGTGAGCGGCGATCTCGCATACCTCTCCGGCGCGAAGCTGCATCCTTTCAGCATGGTTCTCGCTGGTGGCCGTTCTTTCAGTGAGTCCAACCAGGGCTCGTACAGCTTCGTAAGCCTCGGCATCTCGCAGGTTGCAAGCGTAGGCAAGTGGAACTTTGTTATCTCGGACAGCTTGGGCTATTTGCCCGGAACACCTGCAGGCGGCCTCGCCGGAGTTCCTGGAGTGGGCGACCTCGGCGTTAACCCGGTCCAGCCTGGAGGCGATACCGGCCAGGGCGTCCTCACCAACTACTCTAATCGTTTTACCAACTACGTTGGGGGCAGCGTTGGCCGCCAACTCACCGGCAAGACCTCGATCAACGCCTCCGGCTCCTACTCCATCATGCGCTTCCTCGACAACACCACAACCTCCGCCAATGCCAGCGGAGCCGGTCTCGACAGCACTTCATATACGGGTGGAGCGGGCTTCAACCACCAGATTAGTGTGCGCAACTCTTATGGTGCCAACTACTCCTACGCCAACTATTCCTACCCTGACAGTAACCTAGGAGTCTACACACAAGGATTCGTCAGTCAAACCGTCAGCGGGCTGTACACGCATCAGTTCACCCGCAGGTTGGCCACGACCATCTCAGGCGGTCCGCAGTTCACTACTTTAGAGAACTCTGGCAGTGCAACGGCGCCGAGCCTGTACGTCAACGCAGCTGCCACATACGCCGGGAAATCTTCTTCAGCTTCGTTGTCCTTCATCCGCAGTACGAACGCGGGATATGGTGTCAACAGCGGCGCGCTGGCCGACAGCATCGGATTCTCGTTCAGTACCAGGGTTGCGCAGGTCTGGAACATCTCGGGGACAGCGAGCTACACCAGGAGTTCGAATCTGCCAGTAGTCGGCGTTCCGGCATACTCGTCGAACACCTACGTTGAAGGAATTCAGGTCTCTCGTGCCATTCTGAGAAGCCTCTCCGCATACGCCAGCTACACCGTGGAAGATCAATCGTATACAGCCACCTCAGCCATCGACTTGTTTTCCGGGCTCTCGCAGGTGCTTGGCTTCGGCATCACCTATTCCCCCACTGCACTGCACCTTGGGCGCCAATAAGGAGGATCTATGCTTGGCCATCGAAAACTGAACCTGGAAGATTACCTGACCATACTCAAGCGTCGTTGGTGGATCATCCTGATCCCTGCAATCATTGTCCCGATCATCGCGGTCATCGCTACCTATTTCATGACGCCGCAATACGACTCCTCGACCTTGGTTCTCATCGATCAGCAGAAGGTGCCGGGCGAATTCGTCAAGCCACTCGTCGCCGAGGCCCTCGACAGCCGCCTCGCCTATATGACCGAGCAGATCCTGAGCCGCTCCAGCATCGAGCCCATCATCACGAAATACAACCTCTACGCTGACCAGAAGCAGATGGACAATCGCGTCGACCTGACGCGCAAGGCGCTCCACATCGAAGCGGTCCAGTCCGAGATCGCGCGTTCCAACGGCCTCCCCGGATTCAAGATCACTTTCACCGCCAACGACCCGCATACTGCTCAGCAGGTCTGTGCCGATATCACGTCGCTCTTTACCGGCAATAATCTCAAGTCTCGTGAAGCAGCAGCCGAGAATACAACCGACTTCCTCAAGGAACAGCTGAATCAGGCCAAGCAGACCCTGGACGATCAGGATGGCAAGGTTGCCGCCTTTGAGCAGCAACACTTCGGCATGCTTCCAAGCGACGAGGGCGGCAACGTCGCTACCATGAGCAGTCTGAACTCCAGACTGGACGCTACTACTCAGCAGCTGCAATCCCTCGAGCAAAACAAGTCGGTGGGAGAGTCCTTGCTCGCGTCGAAACTCGAGTCGGTTCCCGTAAGCAACACCACTTCCACCGTTCAGGCTCCACAGGCTCTAGAGAAGGAGTTGAACGATCTAGTGGCTCAGAAGGCCGACCTCGAGGCCCGATACAGCCCGGATTATCCCGACGTGAAGTCGGTCAACCGCCAGATTGAAGATGTCCGCTCCCAAATGGCCAAGCAGGCAGCCGCTCCCAAAGCTTCCGCCACCGCACCTGCGGCAACCACCATGCCTGATTCTCCCGCCGTAGTTCAGTTGCGAGCCCAACTACGCGCCCTGGACATGCAGATTCAGGCCAAGCGCAAGGAGCAGTCGGACCTCCAGTCGCAGATACGCGGCTACGAAGGCAGAATCCAGTCCACTCCCGAGGTCGAAGCCCAGTACAAAGGCTTGACCCGCGACCAGGAAACCTCACAGTTGCTCTACAACAAGTTGAAGACAGAGATGGATCAGGCGCAGGCCACCGCTCAGTTGGAAAACCATCAGGAGGGCGAAACATTCACGGTGCTGGATCCAGCCAGTTTGCCGACTGAAGCCACCTTCCCGAAGGTGCCCGCCTTCGCAGCTGGCGGTGCTTTCGGAGGCATCGTCCTGGGTCTCCTCATCGTCGCCTTTATCGAATACAAGGATATTGCCCTGCGAACCGAACGCGACGTCTGGGAGTTGACGCACCTCCCCACGCTTGCGGTCATCGCATATTCAGGCGAAGTAGCCGCCGCCCGGCAGGACGCTGTAAGCCGCGTCAAGCGGATCTTTGGCCGCAAACCGCCTAAGGAAGCGCTCGCCGATGCATAAGGACAGCCATGTATAAGAGCTTCTTCCATCTCCAGACCAACCCGTTCGCCGGCAGTCCGGACCCGCGGTTCATGTACATGATGCCGCACACGCGCGAGGCGCTGGCCACGCTCGAGTACGGAATCTCCGCGCACAAGGGCTTCATCGTCCTTACCGGCGAGGTCGGCACTGGAAAAACGACACTGCTGCGTCGTGCTCTGGCGACTCTCGACCAAAGCCGCGTCTTCAGTTCGTTCGTCTTCAACCCCCGCCTCGACGTTATCGACTTCCTCGAGTTCATCCTCTCGGACTTCGGCATCACGCCGCAGAACCGAACCAAGTCCGGGATGTTGATCCAACTCAATCGCTGGCTCATCGAACGTTATCGCCGCGAAGAGACCTGCGTCATCGTAGTCGACGAAGCGCAGAACCTCGAATGGGAACTCCTCGAAGAAATTCGCCTGCTGACAAACCTGGAGACCGCATCGGAGAAGCTGGTCCAGATTGTCCTCTCCGGACAGCCGGAGCTGGAAGAAAAATTGCGCGCTCCCGACGTCCGCCAGTTGCGCCAGCGAATCGCGTTATGGGCCCGAACTCACGCAATCACAGCCGAACAGACCTCCAACTATATTGCCCAGCGCCTGCTGATCGCCGGGTCATCGGAGCGCATCTTCTCCGACGAAGCTGTAGCAGCAGTTCATCGGGCCAGCCGAGGCATTCCACGCATCATCAACCTTATTTGTGAGCACGCTCTCATCCTGGCGTACGTCGAGCAACTCCCCCAGGTGCCGGAGCCATTGATCCATGCGGTCGCGCGTGATCTCGACCTCGACCCGCAACCTTTTATGGTGTCAACCACTCACAACAACAATTTTTCCGCAAACTCCACGCTTCCATCGCAGAAGCTCCCAGAAAGGGAAGAGAGATGAGCAAAATATACGAGGCCTTGCGCCAGGCAGAACTGGACCGCTCCAAACCCGGGTCCATCCCTGCCGAGAATGGAACTCAGCCGCCCACCACCGCCCAGGCCCTGCTCGAAATGGAGCAGGACAAATCCTTCCCCATACGATCGGCAGCGGCCTTAACAACCGCTGACACGTCGGCCCGCTCCGAGACCCGCTAACCCGCGCCTACGAGTCAGCCAGCCGTCAACGGAGTCGCTGCGGCGAATCTCGATCCCTCGTTTGACCTCGCCAACGTCAGGGAGGTCGTTTGGACTCCATCGCTATGCACAGCTCCCCTCTCTCGATGAACGGGGCAGTGCAATCGAACAGTTCCGCAGCCTGCGGTCACGCATGCAGGAGTTTCGCGATCTGAATACACTGAAGGCGCTGCTCGTCTCCAGTGGGCTGCCGCAGGAAGGCAAGAGCTTCGTCACCGCGAATCTGGCACTCTCCTTTGCGCGCCATAAAGGCGGTCGCGTACTGCTGATCGACGGAGACATGCGCCGCGCGACCCTGCACAAAATGCTGGGCGCGCCTCAGGGGCCGGGGCTCACCGAGTATCTCGCCGGTGGATCTTCAATCATCGACGTCATGCAGCGGCCTGTCTCAGATAATCCCGATAAGCCTTTGCCCGTCGGCCTGACATCGCTTACTTTTATCCCCGCAGGGACAGAGCACGACAAGGCTGCCGACCTCTCCGGCAACCGTCGCTTCGACGAACTCATCAAGGCGGTCACTCCGCACTTCGACTGGATCGTCGTCGACTCTTCACCAGTAAACCTCGTCTCGGACGGTGTCAATCTCGCTCGTGCTTGCGACGCTGTTCTGCTGGTCGCGCGCAGTGGTGTCACCAAATACCCTGTTACGCAGCGGGCCATCGCCGAACTCAAGGCTTCAAAGGTGTTGGGTTTGGTACTCAACGCCGTCAAGAACCCGCCGGCCACCGGAGGCTATTACGGCTACGATGGATACGACAAGATAGAAGAATAGTCAGGGGCTGCCCAAGTAATGATCCGGTTTTTGAACGTCTACTACCCGACGCGGACAGTGGTTCTGTTGTTCTGCGAGGCATGTGTCGTCGCCGGATGTTTTCTGGCAGCGACCTGGCTATGCCTCCGGGACCAGGCAATCTACGCTCTCCAGCTTCAGGGTGGCACGCTCAAGATCGCTGTCATTACGATCGTCAGCCTCATCCTCTCTTACTACTTCGATCTCTACGAGCCCACCATCGTCTCCGGCCGCCTGCAGATCTACTTCCGCATTCTGCTGGTGCTCGGCTTCGACTGCTTCATTCTTTCCGCCTTCCTTCTGATTGATCCCGACGTTACGATCGGCTCATACGTCTACGTAGTCGGCTTCATGTTGCTCGCACCCGCGCTCATCCTCATGCGAAGGGCATACGAGTGGATCATCGCCCGAGAAGCCTTCCGCGAGCGCATCTACGTTCTCGGAGCAGGGGACTACGCGCGATCCATCGTCGACACCATCCGTTCCCGTCCCGACCTCGGTATGGAAGTCATCGATTGGGAAGATATTCAGATGGAGCCTGCCGAGCGTAAAAAGGTCTGGATCGATGCACTCGACAAGATCGGCAAGGCGCAACTTCCCGTGCATCGCATCATCGTCGCAATGGAGAGTAAGCGCGGCGAATTGCCCGTGCAGGAGTTGCTCACGTTGCGCTTCCAGGGCATTACCGTCGAAGAAGACGGAACCCTGCGCGAGCGGCTCTACGGAAAAATTCAACTCGATGGATTGCGGCCCGTCAAACTTTCTCTATAGCGAAGGATTCCGCATCCGCGCCTCGCAGCAGTTCACGCGCCAGGTAGTCTCCATTCTTGCCGCTGCCGTTGGGCTTCTCCTCTTTCTGCCCTTCTTCCCATTCGTGGTTCTCGCGGTAAAAATCTCTTCGAATGGTCCCCTCTTCTTCCTCCAGCCGCGCGTCGGCATGGGTGGTCGAGTCTTCAACGTCATCAAGTTCCGAACCATGGTCACGGACGCGGAAGCCGGCGGAGCTAAGTGGGCGACCAAAAACGATCCGCGTGTCACCCCGGTGGGCAGATTTATGCGAAAGACCCGCATCGACGAGGTGCCTCAGCTCTGGAACGTGCTGCGTGGAGACATGGGCTTCGTCGGACCGCGTCCGGAGCGTCCCGAGTTCGTCAGCTGGCTGACTGAGGAACTCCCGTTCTACTACCTGCGAACGCTCATCCGGCCCGGCCTCACCGGATGGGCACAAGTTCGGTACGGATACGGCGCCACCCTCGCCGAAACCAAAGAAAAGCTCGAATACGACCTCTACTACATTAAGCACATGTCGCTTGGCCTCGACCTCTTGATCATGTTCGAGACGATCAAGACCATCCTGCGCCGGCGAGGCGCACAATAAGGCATCGCTAAGAACGTGCAGGTTATTGAATCAGGTTGGTCGGTTCGTTGGATGCGTTGATGCCCGGACCTCGCATGCGACTTCGACCGGCCCGCCCCTCCACTCAACTCGACCGCATTGGCCGTGCTCGCGTCGTTCAGCTTGTAGAGCAGGGAACGGTAGCTGATCTTCAGCCACTTTGCCGTCTTCTGGCGGTTCCAGTTGTTGGCCTTCAGCACTTTCAGGATGATCTGCCGTTCCAACTCATGAGTGGCCTTCTTCGTCACCAGCTTCAGCGATATCGGCTGACTCACATCCACGTCCGCCACCGCTTTGGTGGTTGGCCGTTCTTCCTCCACCAACTCGGCAACCAGCGCATCCTCGCTGCCCATCAGCACGTAGCTCCGGATCAGGTTATCCAGTTGCCGGATGTTGCCGGGCCAGTCGAATCGCTGCATCAGCCGCATCACGTTACGCGACAGCGGCGCCGGATTAACCCGGAATACCCGTGCATGGAAGGCGATCAGGTAGTCCACCAACTGAGGCAGATCTTCCGTCCGCCGACGCAGTGGAGGCATCTGGATCGTCACTGCGTTGATCCGGTACAGGAAGTCCAGACGGAAAGACCCATCCGCCACCTGGTCACGCAGGTCGCGGTTCGCCACCGACACCACCCGCGTCTGGATGGTCCGCGTCTCGTGGCCGCCAACCCGCATAAACGATCCATCTTGCAGAACCTGAAGGAGTTTTGACTGAACATCGATGTCCAGGCTGCCCACCTCATCCAGGAAAAGCGTCCCTCCATGAGCTTGCTCCAGGCGGCCGCGCTTGGTCGAGTGGGCTCCCGTGAAGGCACCCTTTCTCATATCCGAATAGCTCAGTTTCGATCAGCCCCTGAGGAATTGCCGGGCAGCTCACCTTGACCAACTCGCCCGTCAGCCGTTCCGAACTGCCATGGATCAGGCGTGCACAAAGCTCCTTGCCGGTCCCGCTTTCACCCTGGACCAGAACGGCAACATTCGTCTTGGCGACCATCTCGAGTTTCCGCCGGATCACCTGCATCTCCGGAGTCCGCCCGAAGATTACATCAACGGGAGGAAGATCAACGTGATTTTCCTGCTCCGAAAAGCGTAAGGTGGTCATAGTTTCCTGTCAAAAAATCGCTCACGTCAAGTCCCTGAATCCGGGGCCGTCGACCCCTTCGGCCAAAACTCAGCGCCGGGGATACTTGGGAATAAGCACGTTGGGTACCAAATGGAAGGACGCTCCGGCCACCTCCCAGCCCCTTAAATCTACCTTCAATAAAACTTATTCACGATTTCATGTAACTTTTTTCCCAACCTAAGGTAAACTTTCTGCACAATGGTAGGAAGTTTATTACCACTTTGAGGGAAAGTGTCTTTGTGGTGTCGGTTTTAGTCGCAACGGTCTGTAAGTCCGGCGCAAGGCAGTTTATGCCAAAAGTAAGCTCAGCACGCAGAGTATAGCGCTTTCGGGTCTTGTTTCCGGTATGGAACATGCCACAAACAAATATCAGACACCGGCATGACCGGTGTCGGCGTAATGGAGTCTCATTATGGCGGTCAACACTTCCTCCCCTTCCACAAAATCCGCTGCAACTTCACGGCCATGCCTCTTCGTGTTCGAGTCCAATATTCGGGTGCTCAACTACCTGAAGCGAACTTTCTCGACACTCTATGACCTAAGGCTCTTCTCTGAAGATCAGCCCTTCCTCCACGACCTGGCAGCCATGCGGCGCCCCAGCCTCGTTCTGTTGGCCTGGGACGGTATTGCCCAGTCAATGCCCTTGTTCTCCAGTGTTCGAAGCACCAAGCCCGAGGTCCCGATCCTCATCCTGGCCACCACCGCCGAGATGGCGGACTACGAAATCTTCGCCCGTCACGGCGCCAGCGGCGTTGTGCTCAAGCCCTTCGTCGATGACTCGCTGGAAGTCGCGATCGCCAAGCACCTGCTCGTCCCCAAGGAGGAGGACGGCGAGCCCTCAGAGATTCGGCTCGAAGGCGGCCACTCCTTTGTGCGCTCCAGCAAGCGTATGCGCGAGGTCGAAGCCCAGGCGCAACTCGTCGCCAGATCAGATATCCCCGTCCTCATCCTCGGCGAGAGTGGTACCGGCAAAGAGATCGTCGCGATGTACACCCACCAGATGTCGCGCCGTGCCGGCCGTATGTTCCTCAAGGTCAACTGCGCGGCCATGCCCGCGGACCTGCTCGAGAGCGAACTCTTCGGATACGAACAGGGTGCCTTCACCGGCGCGACCAAGAGCAAGCCCGGCAAGTTCGAAACCTGCGACGGAGGCACAATCTTCCTCGACGAGATCGGAGAAATGCCACCCGCCCTTCAGGCCAAGCTCCTCCACGTTCTTCAGGACGGAACCTTCTCCCGCCTGGGAAGCCGTGGTCCCACCAAGAACGGACGTACGCATCATTGCCGCCACCAACATCAATATGAAGGAGGCAATGGCCCGGAAGTCGTTCCGCGAGGATCTCTACTACCGCCTCAACGGCTTGTCACTTGTACTCCCGCCCCTGCGCGAACGGTTGGATGAGATTCCAGCCATGGCAGCATACTTTATGCGCAAGGGAGCAAAAAAATACGAACTGCAGCCGCTTCCCATCTCTCCTGCCTTGCTCGAAGCCCTAAGCCAGTACAGTTGGCCGGGTAACCTTCGCGAACTTGAAAACGTCATCAATCGCTTCCTGATCCTGCAAGACGAAGCCGCGGTAATATCCGAACTCGATCAGGCGCGCGTCACATCGTCCACGGCAGACAAGTCGCAGGATCACGTGGAAGCCGGTGGGCTCAAGAAGCTGGTAAGAGGGCTCAAGGGTGAAACTGAGTCCTCCGTCATCGCCGGCGTATTAGAGGAGACAGGATGGAATCGAAAGGCCGCCGCAAACGATCTGCAAATCAGTTACAAGGCCCTGCTGTACAAGATCAAGCAGTACGACCTGAGCCCCCGGTCGGCATGAAGCCGCAGCCCAAACGGAGATAGTTCAGAACTAGACATGCTGGTCATTCAGTTCGGCGACCGCACCGTCAAGGGGTACGCCGACAGAAGCCAATGGCCGGCCGCAGAGGACCTGAAAATACACGATGCGCCGCCTCCGTCTTCCGACGGCTCGGCTCAGACACCATGGAAGAAATTCCGCTTGGATGGGGTCAAGGCAATCTTCTTCGTCAAATCGTTCGAAGGAAAATGGCACGACGATCTGCGCTTCCACGATCACCTGCCTGCCCCGGACTGCCTCTGGGTTCGCGTTACCTTCTACGACGGCGAAATCATCGAAGGCCTCATCGGCAACAACCCCAACTACGTCGTTCACCCCGGCTTTTATATGTCCCCCATCGATCCCGAGGGAAATAACTGGCTCATCTACGTCCTCAAGAACAAGCTCAAGGATTTCCAGATTCTCGGCCTGCGCGCCGCGCCCAAGAACATGCGTGGAATGAACGCAGCCAGACCAGTTCCCGCAGGCGAACTCACCACCTGACGAAGCAAAGCCTGCGGGTCCTCCGCAGGCTTTGCGCATCTACGTTCGGATTAATGCATTACGCTTCGATAAGAACGCGCCCGTAGCGCTTCTCCACATACTCGTCCAGAATCACCTGAAACTCCTCGACGATGCGGTCGCCCTTCAGCGTCGTGAACAGCTTGCCATCCACGTAGACCGGAGCCTTCGGTTCTTCAAACGTTCCCGGCAGCGAGATGCCGATGTTCGCATGCTTCGACTCGCCCGGCCCGTTCACCACGCAGCCCATCACCGCGAGCTTCAACTCTTCGACGCCCGCATACTGCTTCTTCCACTCCGGCATCTGCTCCACCAGATAGGCCTGAATCCGTTCCGCCAGCTCCTGGAAGTAGGTCGAAGTCGTACGCCCGCATCCCGGGCAGCTCGTCACCTGCGGCATAAAGCTGCGAATCCCCAGCGACTGCAGAATCTGCTGCGCGCACCGCACCTCTTCGCTGCGGTCGCCACCCGGCGTCGGCGTCAGGCTCACGCGAATCGTATCGCCCATGCCAGCCAGCAGCAACGGGCCAGGCCGGCAGTCGAAGCCACCACGCCCTTCATCCCCATGCCGGCCTCGGTCAGCCCCAGGTGCAGCGCATAATCGCACCGCTGACGCCAACTCGGTGTACACATCAATCAGATCGCGCACGCCCGAAACCTTGGCCTCAAAATAATCTGATCGCGCCGCAGCCCATAGCGCTCTGCCGCCGCTGCATTATCCAGCGCCGACACCACCATCGCCTCCATCATCACGTCGCGAGCGGGAAGGGGATCGGCGATCTTCGAATTCTCATCCATCATCTTGGTCAGCAGCGCCTGGTCCAGCGAACCCCAGTTCACGCCGATCCGCACCGGCTTCTGGTGCTCCACCGCAACCTCCACCATCGTCCGGAAGTTGTCGTCATCCTTGCGCCCGATCGAGACAGTTGCCGGGGTTGATGCGATACTTCGCCAGCGCCCGCGCGCGTCTCCGGATACTTCCTCAGCAACTGGTGCCCGTTGTAGTGGAAGTCGCCGATAATCGGCGTCTCCCAGCCCTTCGCGCCGGATGCCTCGACGATGTACGGCACAGCCTTCGCCGCCGCGTCGTTGTTCACCGTGATCCGCACCAGCTCCGAGCCGGCACGCGCCAGCGCCGCAATCTGCTGCACCGTCGACTTCGACATCGGCAGTGTCCGTATTCGTCATCGACTGCACCACCACCGGTGCATCCGACCCCACCACCACCGACCCAATCTTCACCGAAACTGCGCGTCGCCGCTGTATCTGAGGCATAAATTCTCCACCTCCAGTTTACCAGTTACACTAAGCGTTAGCGAATGGCCCGGTAGCTCAGTTGCATAGAGCAGCGCACTCCTAACGCGAAGGTCGCAGGTTGGACTCCTGCCCGGGCCACCATAAAATCAATACCTTACGAACCATCCATCTCAGATTCGCATTCGGAATCCTTCAGTCGCAACATTGCTCGCCCCGCCAAAGATCTTTCCACCTCGTAAATGGTGCAGATATTCGCATGGTTCAGCGCGGAAGCAAGACGCTCGTTGGACTCCGAATCCGGACTTGCGATGCTGCGGTCCTACAACACAGGAAGTGTGATCACATTGACCAGGCTCAACCAATAGCTGCCGAACCAGGTCCTGGATGCACTCCAATTCCAGCGCTACGGCACACCTGGGTCCTCCAGCAGGTCAGAATGTCCGGCCACCAGCAAAACGTCGTCATCAGCAAAGGCAGGCAGGCAGAACTCGCCCGGCTCAATGACGCGGCTCAGCCCACGCTGATCGCATCCATCGCAGCCGTTCCCTAAACCAATCTGCTCTTGGAACCGTCTTATATATCGCCCGACGCCGAAACGCTGCAAAGCGTCTCCCGCGCCGGACGAACGACGCTCTGAAGCCATCCAGCACCTTCTGTATCGTTCTCGGACACAATGACTAAATAGCCCCAAAGTGATCATTTAAGACGATTTTTGTAGAGGTCGCTGGAGATAAGTGCGAAGATGTGCCAGAGGGCTGTAGAAACTCAAGGAACAATGGCCAGCAGGTTGACGCGTAACTCGGCTCCCAGGCCGATGGGGACTATCGTTTGATGAACCAGGCTTTACTCAGTAAACAGGCCGCCGAGGACAATACGCCGTTCCCTTACGGCACCGTACAGGCGGAACTACCTGAGTCGAGCCCCGCAGCCATCGCCCTCGCATCCGCCCGCGAACAGATTGCACAGGAAGACCTGGCCTGTAGCGCCCCCGACACAGGCCCTCCCCACCTCACACTCCGCTATGGAATCCAGGAAGACGACGTCTCAGCCATCCAGGCCCTCCTGATGGCAATGAGCCCTTTTCCCGTCACTCTCGGCCCTATCTCGTCCTTCCCGCCCTCTCCGACCAGGGACGTAGCCGTCATCATCGCAACCATCGACTGCCCGGAGCTACACACCCTCTATCAACGTCTCGGCAAAGTCGTCGATTTCGCGGAACCGGCCCATGAATACAGCCCTCACATCACGGTCGCCTACGTCAAACCCGAGGCCGCCGGCAAGTACGTTGGCAATCAGATCACGGCCGGTCATACCTTCTTCATCACAGAAGTCGTCATCCGCACCAAGTCGAAGCAACAAATCGTCGTCAAGCTCAGCCGGTCATCCCAGCAAAACTAGCGAGTATCGCTATTCAGCCAGAACAGCCTTGGTCAGGTTGCGAGGGCGGTCTACGTCGATCCCGTTGTTCACCGCCATCCAGAACGAAAGCAGTTGCAGCGGTATAACCTCGCACACCGCCAGCAGAGCTTCGCGGCTCTCTTCCACATACACCGTATGCTGTACCCCGCGATAATGCTCCGCAATCCGCCCCATCGTATCGCCCCAGTCAGGCTTTCACCGCGCTCAACGACTTCCTCCAAAAGTGGTACAGAAATGCACTCAGCCGTGCAGAACCTTGCATAGGGCACCCTATCGCGTCACCTAAAGCTTTGATCGATATACGTCGCTTTTGGCCCATTAAATGCACAAATGCACGCTCATCCGCGGAACTCGGAGGTTCAGCGCTATGCCATCAAGGTATCTTGCCACTCTGCAATCCGTTGCTGTGCTCCTGGTGGGCGCGGCCTTGAGCGCCCCTGGCGCATTTGCTCAAGCTAACAACGATCCACCGCCTTCCGGCGCAATTCTCGACCTCGCTGGACAAACAATCAATCACGGCACCGCAGTAACTGAATCCGTTTCGTTTTCAGCCGCTGTCGCCGACACCGACATCACATTCGCCTTCCGAGAAGATCCCGCCTTCATCTCCTTCAGCGACGTCTCCCTCACCGACACCACAACTGGCAGCTTGGTCAACCTGATCCTCAACCCTGACTTCGCCCTCGGGTCGGGCCAGAACGCCACAGACTGGACCTATGTCAACGTATACGGAGCGGAGGCAGGGGGCGAGGTAGATACTTCCTGCGGCGCCGGTCTTGGAACCTGCTGGTACGACGGCGCCGTCCAGGCTTATGACGCTATCGACCAATTCGTAGCCACAAACATTGGCGACACCTACCTGCTGTCCTTCAAATATTCGGATAACAGCGGTTTGACCACGTTCTCCGATCTCTCCACCAACGGCGACACCACCGACACAGGCGGAAACGGCGTAGACATCCTCGCTTATGCGCAGGCTGGCTTGCCACCTCCAGGCGGTTCGACGCCAGAACCCAGCTCGATCGTGCTCGCCGCAACTGGCTTGCTCAGCATGTTCGGTGTTCGTCGGCAGCGCAAGGCCTAAACCTTCCGCTCCGCGCAGCAACACAATAGGAGCTGTTGCCAATGGCAGCAGCTCCTTTTCTTTACCCTCGCACCTCCCAAACAACCCCCGCCGTAGACTCCCACCCACCTCAGGCGCTACCATTGCGCCCGATGACAAACTCAGTTAATACCTTCACTCGCCGTACTCTCGTTCGCACCGGTGCACTCGCCGCCGCAGCCTCACTCCTACCCGCTTCGTCGCAATCGCAAGGCGCCGCAACAACCGCCTACGCACCCTCCACCCTCAAGCCTCCCACCCCCGACGCCGATCTCCCCGTCCGCCTCGGCATCGCCAGCTATACCTTCCGCGAATTCGCTTCGCAGCACCAACTCATCGATTTCATGAAGCAGCTCAAGACGCCACTGCTTAACCTCAAATCCGCACACCTGCCCATGACCTCGCAGGACATCGTCTCCACTCCGCCCAGGAGCGCCGCGGCACCGGCTCAAGCTGACCAAGCCCCCATCTGGATTCCGCTCGATATTGTCGCCGCCCAGGCCGACGCCTATCGTGCGGCCGGCTTCATCCTCACCGCCGCCGGCAACATCAGCTTCAATACGGTCGACGAGTCGGATATACGCCACAAGTTCGAGTACATGAAGGCCGCCCGCATTCCCATCATGGTCTGCATGCCCACGCGCGAAGTCCTTCCCCACTTGGAAAAATTCGTCAAGGAGTACGACATCAAGCTGGCCATTCACAATCACGGCCCCGAGGACAAGGACTACCCCTCACCCTTCGATGTGATCCCTGCGGTCAAGAATCTTGACCCGCGCATCGGCCTCTGCATCGATCTCGGCCACGCCCTCCGCGCCGGGGCCGATGTCGTCGCCGCCATCCACGCCGCCGGCCCGCGCCTTTACGATCTCCACATCAAGGATCTCGCCGACGTCAGCAGCCGCGAATCCCAGGTCGCCGTCGGAGAAGGTGTCATGCCCGTCACCGCCATCTTCCAGGCACTCATCGACACCGGCTACAAGGGCAACGTCGACCTCGAATACGAGATCCACGGTGACGATCCCATGCCCGGCGTAGTGGAGAGCTTCGCCTACATGCGCGGAGTCCTAGCCGGAATGGGCCACAAATAAAAATCCACGGGTGCCCCATGATCAACGAGCCGAACGGCGAGTTTATCGTGGGGACACTCACTTTCAACAGACCGGAGTTTACAATCCCCCGACAAGGAAAAGCCCACACCTCAACCAGGAGATGTGGGCTTTTTTGAATCCGTATCCATTCGGGTGCCCCACATCTCGATTCTGAGATGAGGGTTCACACCTTGACTACTTCGCTTGCACAGCCTGAATCACACTCTCGTAGCTAGGCTCCGCATTCTTGATATGATCCGCCACGCGCTTCTTCTCTTCATCGGTCAGCGACGGCAGCACAGTCAAAATCCGCCGCAGCGTAACCGAAATATCGTCCACATAATTCATCGTCCGTATTGCTTCCCCAGAAAGAGGCATCGTTGCTCCTGTAGTTGAATTCCGCTTCCACCAGTCTACCGCTTCGTGGGTTCGCACCGCTCCACAAAGCGTGTCATGCCGCCACAATGCTTGTCATTCTGAGCGCAGCGAAGAATCCCCGCATCTGCACTTTGCGCCCGTCATTCTGACCGCAGGTCAGAATCTCCGTATTTGTCTTCGCCTTTACTATCCGCCATCAAACCTCCACCTTCGCCACAAACCCATCCCGGTCCGTCATCACCATCAACTCCGCCAGTCCCTCCGCAAACTCATCCCGCAGCGCATCCCGCCGATACCTCCACGTCCAGTTCCCATCCCCCTCCGACGGAGTATTCATTCGCGCCTCACTTCCCAGGTGAAGGATGTCCTGCATCGGAACAATGCACAGCTCCGCCACCGACGCAGCCGCCGCCCGGATCATCGCCCCCACAATCTCGTCGTCCCGTTCAATCGGCCCCACATAGGTCTGCACGTGCTCGCGTTCTTCCGCCGTCGCGCCGTCCTTCCACCAGCCCAACGTTGTGTTGTTGTCGTGCGTCCCCGTATAAACCACGGTGTTCGGCACAAACTTGTGCGGCAGATATAAATGCGCCCCGCGATCCGAAAACCCAAACTGCAGAATCCGCATCCCCGGCATCCCAAAGTGTTCCCGCAGCTCATCCACCTCTTTCGTGATCAGCCCCAAGTCCTCCGCCACAAATGGCAACTCGCCAAACACATCCTTCAGCCGCTGAAACAGCTCCAGTCCCGGAGCCTTCACCCACTGACCATTCACCGCCGTCTCTTCATCCGCCGCAATCGACCAGTACGCCTCGAACCCGCGAAAGTGATCCAGCCGGATCATGTCGTACAGCGTCAGCGAACGCCGTATCCGCGCCACCCACCAGTCAAATCCGCGCTCCTTCAACTCGCCCCACTTGTAAAGTGGATTGCCCCACCTCTGCCCGGTCGCCGAAAAATAATCCGGCGGTACGCCCGCCACCCGGATCATCCGGCCGTGCTCGTCCAGTTCAAACAGATTCGGATTCGTCCACACGTCCGCGCTGTCATAGTTCACAAAGATCGCCACGTCACCCAGAATCCGAATATCCCGCGCCTTGCAGTAGGTCCGCAACTCGCACCATTGCTGATCGAAAAAGTATTGGATCGCCTGCTCAGTCGCCAGTTCCCGCCCATGTTCTGTCAGCGCCGCAGTCAAAGCATCATGCTTCCGCTGAGCATACTCCGCCGGCCACTCGTGCCAGCTCTTATACCCAAACTGCCGTCGCAGCACATTGAACATCGCGTAATCCGGCAGCCACGTCATGTTGTCCTGGCAGAACTTCTGGAACCGCGCCCGCACCTCATCGCTCGCATGATCCAGAAAGTTCGCCGCCGCCTCTTCAATCAGTGGAACCTTTCGCGTCGCCGCCGCGCCAAAGTCGGCGGGCCCATCATGCCCCGGCAACCCTTCAATCCGCTCCGCCGTCAGCCACCCATCCGCCACCAGCCGCTCCAGCGAAATCATCACCGGATTCCCCGCAAACGCCGACAGCGCCGAATACGGCGAACTCCCATATCCCGCCGGACTCAGCGGCAGCACCTGCCACAATCGCTGTTTTCCCGCCGCCAGAAAATCAACAAACTCATAAGCCGCCGGCCCAAAATCCCCCACCCCGCCATACGACGGCAGCGACGTCACATGCAACAGCACCCCACTCATCCGACCCAGATTCATCCGTCACCCTCACAAAGACACTTGCAAGTAGTTAGTTGCAAGCTCCCAAGTCAAACACCGCCCAGACATCGCTCTATTCCGAGCCAGAAGTAATAGGGAACTAACAACCAACAACTAACAACCAACAACTAAAAAAGGCCCGCCCCCAACCCAGCGTAACTCACGCAGGGCAGGGAACAGGCCTTTCGTTCACAATCCTCTAATTGCCAGCCGGCATGCCCGGAGGCGCCTGTGCCGCCTTCGTCAGCCGAACGCCGCCACCGTCCTCATACTTCTTGGACAGCGTCCCCAGGAACACCTCGAAGATCTGGTCGCGCTGCTGATTCAGCAACTGCTCCCGCGTCGTATCGAAGTTCTTCGCAACCTCATCCGGCGTAGGCTCCTGCTTGTCCGTCACCACCAGCACCACGCCATTCTCGCCCGCGTTGATCGGCCCCGAAACCTGGCCCTTCGGCAGCGAGAAAGCCACCTTCCCAGGTCCGCTCATCGCGCCCAGATCGGTCACCTGTCCGTCCTGACCAACCAGATCGCTGGTCTTCACCGGAACCTTCATCTCCGCCGCCGCCTTCTTCAGATCGTTCAGCACCTTGGCGCGATCGGCCAGCTTCGTAGTCTCATCGCCCAGCAACTGCGGCAGCTTCTGCTCCCGGTAGTCGTCCAGAATATGCGACTTGTACTCCGCAAACTCCGGAGCGTGCGCCGGTTTCACATCCAGCACCTGGAACACCGCATATCCGTCGCCAGTCGAAGCCGTCCCCGGAGCAGCGCCCTTGCCCGCAGTAAACGCCTGACCCAGCAGCCCAGTCGCATCCGACAGTCCGCCGATCACGCCGTCCTTCGCCACATAATCTGTCGTCACTGCCTTCAGCCCGTGCGCCGCTGCCATCTTGTCCAGCCCGACCTTCTGGGCCTCGCCCGCCAGTTGCTGAGCATACTGCTGTTCCTGCGCGCCCTGCTTCTGCTGCTGCAGCAGCTGCACAATCGAGTCCTTCACTTCAGCCAGAGACTTCGTCCCCGCCTGCTGCTTCTGCTCGGTCTGAATAATGTGGTATCCAAACGCCGACTTCACCAGCCCCGACGTCTGTCCCGGATTCAGTGCC
This sequence comes from uncultured Acidobacteriaceae bacterium, assembly GCA_963822225.1. Taxonomy (GTDB): domain Bacteria; phylum Acidobacteriota; class Terriglobia; order Terriglobales; family Acidobacteriaceae; genus Edaphobacter. The sequence continues at coordinate 506,788 of CAWGGW010000011.1, forward strand.
ATCGCCGCCTTGCCATACGCAGGATCAAGTTGCGCCGTAGGCATCATCGGCAATTCGCCGCCCTGCACCGCGCTCCCCTTATCGTCCGAATACTTCTTCGCCAGATCCGCGAAGTTTCCGCCCGCCTGCACCTGCTTCAGCACATCTTCGGCCTTCGCCTTCGCCGCAGCATCCGTCTTCGCATCGGTGCCCGTCGGAGCGTTGATCAGGATATGCCGCGTCTTCACCTGCTCGTCGGTCTTGTACTCCGCTGCATGTTGCGTGTAGTACGCCTGAATCTCCGCATCCGTCACCGGCACTTTGCCGCCCGGCAGCTTCGACGCGTCGAACGCCACATACTCAATCTTCCGCGTAGCTGGAATCGCATTCGCGTACTTCGCCGCGTTGTCCTTGAACCACTTCTCCAGGTCCGCATCCGACGGATTGATCGTCTTCTTCAAATCTTCCGACGACACCACCGCATAGTCGAACTTCACCTTCGTGCCCTGCACCCGGTAAGCATCCTTCACCGCCGCATCCGACACCGTCGCCCCGCCCGTTACCAGCGCGATCAGCCGCCGCATCTCCATCTGCTTCTTGATCTCGGATTCAAACTCGCTCCGGCTGATCTCCGAACCAAACGCCTCCTGCAGAAAGTTGATGTACCCGTCATCGCCAATGTACTTTCCGTTCGGGAACAGGTACTGCGAAAACTCGCCCGTCTTCAACTCGCGAACCAGGTCAGCGTCCGACACCTGCAGATGCAGTTTGTCCGCCTCCTGCTGCATGATCGCCTGCTGGATCAGCGTCCGCCCCGCCTGGCTCATCATGTAGGGCAGCAGGAAATCCGGATACTTCTGCTGTTGCAACTGCCGTTCAGCCACCCGCGTCACTTCGGTCGTCTTCACCTCGGTGGTCTCGCCAAACAGCCGCCCCATCAGCCCCGGCGCGCGCACCGTAGCATACGTGGTCGTGCTGTCAACCGCGCCCGCATCCATCAATCCCGGGATCAGGTAAACCACCATGGAGACGACAGCGGCGCCGATAATCACGCCAAAAAGAATCTTGGTTAACTTATTGTCCTGCTGAAGAAAACGAATCATGCTCGACTGCCAACCTTGACTTCGGCGCCCACTCCGCTCCGCAGAGCGAAATCGGCCGCATGCCCTTTTGATTTTGCCCGTCCAGAGCACGAGATTCACGTGCGCCCAGACGGAAGCAGGGCAAGAGACAAGTATAAATCACCCGCCGCCGCTCCTGCATCGACCCCCGCTGCTCGTCATTCTGAGCCGCAGGCTCAGAATCTCAGTATTTGCTTCCCCCACCCCGGACCGACGCCCCCACACACCCTAGATCGTCTTCTTGCTCGCCCACTCCGCCCAGCGACTCTTCGCAGCCATCTGCGCCATCTGCCTGCGCGGATCGGCGACAACCCTCTTCAACCCCGGCGCAACCTCGCCGTCTCTACTCTCCCGCCCAGCCAACGACTTTTCCCGCAGAATTACCGACGCATCAACTGCATCCTTCGCCAGGTGTGGATTATTGATAGGCGGCATCCTATGGCTCCCGAAAATAAACAGTGAACTCGCAGGACTGCCCAACGCTGACCTTCTTCCGCGCAACGTCCGCCTGATCCGCGAAGAACATGTATAGCTCTTCCAACTCACCTACAACATTCCCGTGTCGCGGAAGCTCCCTGTGACGAATAACCTCTCCACCAACCTCTTCGCTAACCTGGACAAAATCAGGCTCACTGCACTCGAACCTCACCACCGCATCCCGGGCCGACATATTCTGCGCCTTCATAAGTCAA
>CAWGGW010000012.1:0-40572 GCA_963822225.1 uncultured Acidobacteriaceae bacterium
ATGGTGCGCCCGGAGAGATTCGAACTCCCGACCCTTTGGTTCGAAGCCAAATGCTCTATCCAGCTGAGCTACGGGCGCACACCGCGAAGCAGACTCCTTCCGCAACCCAATCTTACAGCGTCAATCGCATCGCACCTCACGCCACCGACGGATTCAACGGCTGCGGTGGCGCAACATCTTCCGGCTCCCGAATCATCGAAACCGTCTCGACAATATCCAGCCCTGCGCGCCGCAGCAACTGGTGGATCACCGGCTCGGTCAGCCGGCTGGCGTCATACTCCACGCGCACAGTCTTCGCCGCTCTCGTCGAACGCCATGCGCCGAACACCATACACATCGCGCACCTTCGAGAGCGCCAGCACAGCCCGCTCGGTCGGCGGCACGCCATAGCGGTAAAGAACATCAAGCTGAGTCATATCCCGATTTTACCAGCCCTGAAACCTGCTCTACAGTTTACCCAGATAGTCCAGAATCTCCGGGCTGGTCCAGTTCTGCGCCGAGACGAACTTGCGCCGCAGGATTCCCCCGCTGTCGATCACATACGTCTCAGGAATCTTGACCGTGCCATACATCTTTGGAACCCGGCGCCGAAGGATCCCGCACCGTCACGAAGTTCACATGATTGTCCACCAGAAACTGCCGGTAGGCGTCTGCGTCCTCATCACTGCTGATCGCAACCACCGTCACCTGCGGCATCCGGCGCTGCAACTCCACCAGGCTGGGCACCTCTTCAATGCACGGAATGCACCATGTCGCCCAGAAGTTCAGCACCACCGATGTGCCCGCGCAGCTTCGCAAGATCGACCGTCTGCGTGCCGTCCGAGACCGTAAACTCCGGCGCGCGAGCGCCAATGCGCGCCGGATGGTCGCCCCGGTCGCACGCCGTCGCCAGCAACCCGCACAGCGCCGAGCAGCCAGTGCGCATAGACCGCGTCGCCCTCAATCCCCGCCTCGCATCGACCTTCTCCATCGAAATCCTCCTGCGATCTTGCTCCCGATAAGGCACGCAATGCTCCTGCTTCCTATAATACGAAGCTGTGGACGATACGCGAAGCAACCCGCCAATATCGACGCTATCGCAATGCCGTCGCAGCCCGACCTGCGGCTCTCCGTCATCATCCCCGCGCGCAACGAAGCCGCTTCGCTCGGCGCCTGCCTCGACTCGCTGCTCAGCCCAATCCGAACCCGGCTTCGCCCTCGGCCAGCAGTGGGAGCTGATCGTCGTCGACGACGACTCCACCGACGGCACCCGCGAGATCGCCGAAGCCGCCGCCACCGGCCGCGACGGCGTCATCGTCCTCGAAGCGCCGCCGCTCGACCTCAGCGACCGCGGCGGCTTCACCGGCAAAACCAACGCCTGCTGGGTCGGAGCGCAGAACGCCCGCGGCGCCTGGCTCCTCTTCACCGACGCCGACACCGTCCACGAGCCCGGAGACCTCTCCCGCGCTCTCCACGAGGCGGAAAAGTACGACGCCGCGCTGCTCTCCTACTCTCCCCGCCAGATCGTCACCGGCTTCTGGCAGCGCGCCGTCATGCCGCTGGTCTTCTCCGAGCTGGCCAGCGTCTACCCGCCGAAGCAGGTCAGTCGATCCAGCCTCGCCGCTCGCCGCCGCCAACGGCCAGTTCCTCCTGGTCGAGCGCGACGCCTACTTCGCCGTCGGCGGCCATCGCGTCGTCGGCCGCGAAATTCTCGAAGACGTGGCCCTCGCCCGCGCCATCAAGCGCGCAAACACGGCATCCGCTTCCGCTACGCCCCCGACGCCCTCTCCACCCGCATGTACCGAACCCTCCCCGAGATGATCGAGGGCTGGACCAAGAATCTCGCCCTGCTCTTCCCCAGCCCGCTGCTCCTGGCCGCTCTGGCGCATCCTGGATATCCTGCTCTTCTTCGGCCTCCCCGCCATCGCGCTGGCATTCGCTGCCAACTCCCGTACGTCCCAAGTGGCAGCGCTGCGTCATCCTCGCTGATCTGGATACGCACCCTCTGGCGCTTCTACGCCCGCGTCGCCCGATCCAACTTCCCCGCCGCTCGACGTCGCCATCTCCATCCTCGGCGTTCCACTCTTCGTCTGGCTGCTGGTTCGCAGCTCACTTCACCACCGCATCTCAAAATCCGTCGCCTGGAAGGGCCGCAGCTACAACACCGGCCGATAAGCATGGCCAACAATAACCGCCGCGCATCCATATCCGCGCCAAATCATCCAATAATCATGAAGTCTTGATTGACTTCGTATCACCGTCGCACCAGCTGACAACTGACAACCAGTAACTGACAACTTCCTTATGATCCTTCTAACCCGCAAAGCGGAATTCTCCTCGGCCCACTACTACTGGAACGACGCCTGGTCGCAGGAGGAGAACCAGCGCGTCTTCGGCAAATGCGCCAACCGCAACGGCCACGGCCACAACTACACCCTGGAAGTCACCGTGGCCGGCGAAGTCGATCCCGTCTCCGGCTTCGTCGTCGACCTGAAAGAGCTCAAAGACATCCTCGAGCGCGAAGTCGTCAGCGTCTACGACCATCGCCATCTCAATCTCGAAGTCCCCGAGTTCGCCACGCGCATCCCCACCACCGAAAACATCGCCATCGCCATCTGGCATCGCCTCGACGGCAAAATCCCCCACGCCAAGCTCCACCGCGTCCGCGTCTACGAGATGCCCGACCTCTTCGCCGACTACTATGGTGAGCAATGAAGCGCCCGCGCCCATCTCTCGCGCCGCTACCACCTCAGCGCCTCGCACCGCCTGCACTCAGACGCCTTCTCCGCTGACAGAACCACGCCGTCTACGGCAAATGCAATAACCCTCACGGCCACGGCCACAACTACACCGTCGAAGTCACCCTCAGCGGCCCGGTCGACTCCGACCACCGGCATGGTCTGCGATCTCGGCGAACTCGATGCATTCGCACAAACAAATCTCCTCGAGCGCTTCGATCACATGAATCTTGAACACGCTCGACGACTTTCGCGACAACGTCTCGACCACGGAAAACCTTACCATAGAGGTATTCCGCATCTTCGAACGGTTCCCCGGCGCAAAGCTCCAGCGGGTCCGCATCGAAGAAACCAGCAACAATTCGTTCGAGTACGCCGAATCGATCCGAGAAAGGCTGAACCCACATGAGCCCACTCACAGCTTCGGAACCAATCACCGCCGCATCGCTCACCACCCAGGAACTCTACCGCGAACTGCTCGTCCGCATCGGCGAAGACCCCACCCGCGACGGCCTCGTCGACACGCCCGAGCGCATGGAAAAGTCCATGGCCTTCCTCACCCGCGGCTACACCATGGACGTCAACGCCGTCCTCCACGAAGCGCTCTTCGACGTCGACTACGACGAGATGGTCATCGTCAAGGACATCGAGTTCTTCTCCATGTGCGAGCACCACCTGCTGCCCTTCTTCGGCAAGGCCCACATCGCCTACGTCCCCAACGGCAAAGTCATCGGCCTCTCCAAAATCCCCCGCGTCGTCGACGTCTTCGCCCGCCGCCTGCAGGTGCAGGAGCGCCTCACCACCCAGATCGCCGACGCCATCTCCGACGCCATCGACCCCCAGGGCGTCGCCGTCATCCTCGAAGCCCAGCACCTCTGCATGATGATGCGCGGCGTCGAAAAGCAGCACTCCGCCACCGTCACCTCCGCCATGCTCGGCGTCTTCAAGACCCAGCTGCAGACGCGCAACGAATTCCTCTCGCTCGTCCGCCGCAACGGCGCAGCCCTCTAAATCTCGCCGCAACACCTCTCACCTGCCAATCTCGCGCCGCAGCGATACAATCGCCAAGGTGCGTTACGTTGCCGGAGAGAAGCAGGTGTTGCTGTGAATGGACTACTGGTCCTCGATAAACCCGCGGGAATGACCTCGCACGACGTAGTCGACATCGTCCGCCGCGCCACCGGCGAACGCTCCGTCGGCCACCTCGGCACGCTCGACCCCATGGCCACCGGTGTTCTCCCGCTGCTGCTCGGCAAGTACACCCGCCTCGCCCAGTTCTTCGCCACCGCGGAAAAAACCTACGAAGGCACCATCCGCTTCGGCTTCGCCACCGACACCTTCGACGCCGAGGGCACACCCGCCTCCGACCCGCAGCCGCTCACCCTCTCCCTCGACGAACTCCGCACCCTCGCCGCTCGCTTCCACGGCGAGATGCACCAGATCCCGCCCGTCTTCTCCGCGAAGAAAGATCGGCGGCGTCCCCGCCCACAAACTCGCCCGCGCCGGCAAGCCCGTCGAAGTCAAGCCCGCCCGCATCTTCATCCACCGCTTCGAACTGCTCTCGCTCGACACCAGCCGATCAGATCCGCGCAGCTTCGCCATGCAGGTCTCCGCCGGCGGCTACGTCCGCTCCGTCGCGCACGAACTCGGCCAACTCGCCGGCTGCGGCGCGCACCTCGCCACCCTCCGCCGCACCCAGGCCGGCGCCTTCACCCTCGCCCAGGCCATCACCCTCGACGAACTCAAATCCCTCGCCGGCAAACCCGGCGAGATCGAGCAGCGCCTCCCCCACCCGCGCACGCTGCTCCCCGAAATGCCCTCCGTCACCGTCGACGAACAAGCTGCCGGCCGCCTGCGCAACGGCATGCAGGTCAATCTGCCCGACTTCTCCAGCGCGCCGCTCGTCAAGGTCTTCACCAGCCCCATCGAACTGCTCGCCATCACAAAACGCATCGCCGGCACCCTGATGCAGCCCATCGTCGTCCTCGGCTGATTCGCGCCCACAGAACACAAATGTCCCATCCGCCACTTGTAGGCAGGATGGGACATTTGCTGGATACTACGACATACTTTAGCTTAGTGGTGCCCCTGATCGTGGTTGTCATGATGATCGTCATGATCCTCATGATCCCAGTGACCCTCATGCATCTGCCAGCCTTGCTGGTAATGATCGTAATGAGAATGGCTCCAGTAAGCGCCCGCGTACGGAGGACGAACCCAGACTCCAGGCATCCAGACGTATCGGCCCCCACGGTCTCCCCAATAGCCTTCCGTCCACACATATCCTTCGCCCGGCATCGCCGGACGCACTTCATAGCGGATCGGCGGCGGCGCGCTACCGATGTAAACGTGGACTTGCGCAATAGCCGGTGAGGTGAAAGCGGCAAGTGCAACGCCGCCCGCGAGCAGGTTCAATTTCCAATTCGAGCGTACATACAAAGAAGGTCTCCGTTTCGGTATCAATCCATAAGATGCAAACGATCGCCGCGTGCGAGATTTATTTCGCAGCTAGCCGACTTACTTCTTCAACAGCGGCACCACCAGCGGCACCACATTCTTCGCCACCACCACATTGCCCTTCGCCGTAGCGTGCGTCTCGTCCTGCTGCATCATTCCCGGAACGCCATACACATTCTTCAGCAGAAACGGCAACATCGGCACGTGATACTTCTTCGCCAGCAGCCGGTACGTCTCATCGAACTTGTCGATGTAGTCCTGCCCATAGTCCGGCGGCAGCGTGATTCCAGCCAGCGCAACCTTGATGCCCGCCTTCTTCAGCGTCGCCACAATCTCATCCAGATTCGCCCGCGTGTCCTCGATGCGCAATCCGCGCAGCCCATCGTTGCCGCCAAACTCCACCACCGCCACCGCCGGATGCAGCGCAAGAATCTCCGGCAGCCGTTCCACGCCATCCTTCGTCGTATTGCCGCTGACGCCCTCGTTTTCCACGCGGTAGTGGTAGTGCAGCTTGTCCAGATCCACCTGCAGATAGTCCGGATAGCTCTGCCCCGGTCCGGTCCCCGCCCCGCAGTCAACGAATCGCCGAAGCACACCAGCACCGGCCGAGCGTCCTTGCTGTGATCCTCCTTCTGCGCCGGCGCATGTGCACCTCGGCGCGGCGAAGCGCTCGGTCGCCGCGCTCGGCGCAGGCCCCGGCCCCGATCCAGCATCCGCCGCGCTTCCGCCGTGGCATCCCGGAAGTCGACAAGCATCAAACCCGCTAGAATCGATAGAGCATGAACTTTCCGCATCGTTCCAACGTATCAAAGATGTGATTTCCTGCGGTGTGTGCCATATGACGCAGAGGGAGACATCAAGTTCCGTGAGTGAAGACGCAGGCAGCAAACAACCAATGATCGTCGTCGAGGGATTGCGCAAGTCAATTCGCAACGGCTCGCGCACCGTGGACATCCTCAAAGGCCTCGACTTCACCATCTCCAAAGGTGAGTTCGTCGCCATCATGGGCGCATCCGGCAGCGGCAAATCCACCCTGCTCGGCCTGCTCGCCGGCCTCGACACACCCACCTCCGGCAACGTGCATCTCAACGGCACCGCCATCAGCTACCTGCCCGAGGACAAGCTTGCCCAGGTCCGCGGCAAGACCGTCGGCTTCGTCTTCCAGTCCTATCAACTCATCCCCACCCTCACCGCGCTCGAAAACGTTCTCCTCCCGCACGAACTCAACGCCGAAGGCGACGGCCTGCCCCGCGCCCGCCAACTGCTCACCAGCGTCGGCCTCGGCGATCGCATGCATCACTACCCCGTCCAGCTCTCCGGCGGCGAGCAGCAGCGCGTCGCCCTCGCCCGCGCCTTCGTCCTGCGTCCGCCCATCGTCCTCGCCGACGAGCCCACCGGCAACCTCGACACCACCAACGGCGCCCACGTCCTCGAACTCCTCCTCGAACTCAACCGCATCGAAGGCACCACCCTCGTCCTCGTCACTCACGATCCCATGCTCGCCGGGCTACGCCGGCCGCCGCATCGTCCTCCGCGACGGCCTCATCATCTCCGACGAAGTCAACTCCCACCCGGCAGTCCCGCCGCCGCCCGCACCTGTAGCCCTGGGCGTCTAGACCATGGCCAGCCTCTCCTACCGTTCCGCCGCCAAGATCGCCGCCCGCGAGATGCGCTCCTCCCGCGGCAAATTCCTCTTCGTGCTGCTCTCCGTTGCAATTGGAGTCGCCGCCCTCACCGGCGTCCGCGGCTTCTCCGCGTCCTTCCGCACCACTCTGCTCCTGCGCGCCCGCTCCATCATGGCCGGCGACCTCTCCGCCCGCACCTTCCAGCAACTCACACCCGACGAGCAGCGCAGCATCGATGCCACTCCGCACCACCGGCGTCCAGACCACCACCGTCGTCGAGATGATCTCGATGGCCTCCTCGCCCACCTCGCCCGACCCGCTCCTCGTCTCCATCAAGGCCGTCGATCCCGCGCTCTATCCCTTCTACGGCAGCGTCGATCTCGCCCCCGCCCTCACCCTCCCCGCCGCGCTCACACCCACCACCGTCGCCGTCGGCGATGACCTGCTCCTCCGCCTCAACCTCCACGTCGGCGACTCCCTCAAGCTCGGCAACCAGACCTTCCGCATCGCCGCCACCGTCGTCAACGAGCCCGACCGCCTCTCCGGCAGCTTCACCGTCGGCCCGCGCGTTCTCCTCTCCCGCGCCGCGCTCCAGTCCACCGGCCTGCTCGCTCCCGGCAACCGCGCCAACGAGCGCGTCCTCTTCAAGCTTCCACCCACCGCCTCCGGCCAGCCCGTCTCAGATGCCGCCGTCGCCGACCTCAAAACCAAGCTCGTCGCCGCTCTTCCCGAAGCCCAGATCACCGACTACCGCGAAAGCAGCCCCGCCATCACCAACGGCCTCGACGCCGCCACCAGCCTGCTCTCCCTCATGAGCCTCGTCGCCCTCGTTCTCGGAGCAGTCGGCGTCGCCATGGCCATGCGCGCTCACCTGCAGCAGCGCCTCGACACCATCGCCATCATGAAGTCCCTCGGCGCGCGCAGCTCGCAGATCATCAAGATCTACCTGCTGCAGACCCTCTTCCTCGGCGTCCTCGGCGGCCTCATCGGAGTCGCCGGCGGCATGGCCGTTCAACTCGCCTTCCCATTCTTCCTCGCCAAACTCATCAACGTCCCGCCCGAGTTTCACTTCCAGCTCCGCGCCGTCTTCACCGGCCTCGGCGCCGGAGTCCTGATCACCCTCCTCTTCACCCTCCCGCCGCTGCTCGACATTCGCAACGTCCGCCCCATCCTCATCCTCCGCCGCGCCGTCGAAGACTCAGACGACCCTTTCATCCACGCGGCCCTCAAAAAAATCTCCAACAACATCGCGCAGATCCTCGCCACCATCCTCATCCTCGGTCGGCCTCGCCGTCATCGCCATGACCCTCTCCGACTCCGTCCAGGTCGGCAAGTGGTTTTCCGTCGGCCTCGTCCTCGTCCTGCTCGTTCTGCTCGGCGCATCCGCCGCACTCCTCGCCGCGCTCAAGTTCTTCCTCAATCGCACCCGCCTGCATCTCCCCTCAGCTCTCCGCCACGGCCTCGCCAATCTCTATCGCCCCGGCAACCCCTCCGCCGCCCTTCTTGCCGCGCTGGGCCTCGGCGTCATGCAGATCATGACCGTCTACCTCGTCCAGAAGGACGCGGTCAAAGAGATGAACATCTCCGCGGCGCCCAACATCCCCAACGTCTTCCTCGTCGACATCGCTGACTCCGAGATCGCCGGCGTCCGAGCCGTCCTGAAAGCACAACCGTCCGTCACCGCGCCGCCAGAACTCCTTCCCATCACCTCCGCTCGTATCGACTCTGTCGATGGAGTATCCGCGGCGGACCTGAAACTCAAGAACTTTCCCCGCCGCGCGCTGCGATCCGTCAACCTCACCTGGAACGACGCGGCACCCGACCGGCACTCGCATCGTCGACGGCGCCTGGTGGCAACCCGACGAGATCAAGCCCGAAGTTGCCGTCTCGCAGAACATGGCCACGCGCCTCGGACATCCACCTCGGCTCGACGCATCACCTTCGTCGCCCAGGACAAGCCCATCGCCGCCACCGTCGCCGCCATCACCCGCTCCAACGGCCAGCACGCCTACTGCCCGCGCCGACTACACCCTCAACCACGCCGCCCTCAAAGGCTTCCCAGTCATCTGGTACGGCGGCGTCCACGTCATGCCCAACCAGGTCCCCGAATTCGAGCGCGCCCTCAACCATTCCTACCCCACCGTCACCATCATCAACGTCGCCCAGGTAGTCGAGAGCGTCCGCTCAGTCGTCGTACAGATCATCTACGTCGTCCAGTTCCTCTCCGCCTTCTCCATCTTCGCCGGCATTATCATCCTCGCCTCCTCCATCGCCGGCACCAAGTACCGCCGCATCCGCGAGGTCGTCGTCCTCAAGACCCTCGGCGCCACCCGCGCCCGCATCGCCACCATCTTCTCCATCGAGTTCGCCATACTCGGCCTCGTCTCCGGCGCCATCGGCATCGGCTTCGCCAACTTCATCGCCTGGGCACTCGAAACCAAAACCCCGATGAACCTCACCTTCAAAACCGAAATCCCCCTCAACCTCGCCGCCCTCCTCACCGCCGCCGCACTCACAGTCCTCACCGGCTGGATCGCCTGCCACCGCATCCTCGGCCAAAAGCCCCTCGAAGTCCTCCGCGAAGAATAGGTGGATACCAGCGGAGGCTTCATAGATTACCCCTTGGGGTCGTCATTCTGGCGCAGCCAGAATCTCCGTATTTGCCTTTCGGAGTAGCAGCGGGCTTCAGCCCGCGGTAATCGACCCCAAAAGAAAACGGGGCTTTAGCCCCGGGCCTCCCTGCGAACGCCGTGCAACTTACTCGTCTTAACTATCGTCAACCCATTCAGCTATCATCCTCCTGCCGAATCCAACGCTGATTCCGCGCGTTCGGCCATCATCAATCACCGCCTCAAATGCGAGGTAGTGTAATGTCTGTCCGGAAACTGGGTGTGCTCGCCATAACCGCGAGCGTCTGTCTCTTCGCCTCAACTGCTCCACTCGCCCCAGCCCAGCAGCCCGCCGCCGCCCGCCGCCACCGCCGACACCCCCGCCGCCCCGGCCAACACCGAAACCGCACGCCTGAACGGCATCGCCAAGGACGCCGCCCGCCACTTCGGCTCCGATCCCGACGACCCCGGCCCGCTCGCCAAAGATCTGTCCCCCGCCATCAAACCAGCCGCCATAGCCGCCGCAATCCGCAAGGTCGCCGACTGGCAGCTCGCCCAGTCCCAGCAGTACTTCACCGCCGTCGACGGCCGCATCTGGACCTGGGGCGCCCTCTACACCGGATTCATGGCCGCTTCCGATTCGCTCGGCGATCCCAAATACGCCAACGCCATGCGCGACATGGGCAAAGCCACCAACTGGGCAGCTCAGCCCCGGCGAATCCGACGCCAACCAACTCGCCCTCGCCCAGACCTACCTCGAAATCTATCTCCTCGACAAGCAGCCCGACCAACTCGCACCCACCAAAGCCAGAATGGACGCCGTCCTCGCTGGTCCCCGCCCCGATCTCAACTCCGGCCAGCCGCATCTCCTGGTGGTGGTGCGACGCCCTCTTCATGGCCCCGCCCGCCTGGGCGCGCCTCTACGCCGCCACCGGCGACCCCAAATACATCAGCTACCTCGACGAGGAATGGGCCAAGACCTACACCGCGCTCTACGACCAGGACGCGCACCTCTACGCCCGCGACACCACCTTCACCGAGAAGAGAGAGAAAAATGGCCAGAAGATCTTCTGGTCCCGCGGCGAAGGCTGGGTCATGGCCGGCCTCGCCCGCACCCTCCAGTACCTTCCCAAGGACGACCCCGCCCGCGCCGGCTACGTCCTCCAACTCCAGCAAATGTCGGCCGCAGTCGCCAAAATTCAGGGGCCCGACGGCCTCTGGCACGCCGGCCTGCTCGATCCCGCCAGCTACCCGCCGGAGATCTCCGGCTCCGCCTTCATGACCTTCGGCATCGCCTGGGGCATCAACAACGGCATCCTCGATCGCAAAATCTACACGCCCGTCGTCACCAAAGCCTGGGCCGGCATGCTGCAGCACATCTACGCCGACGGCCGCCTCGGAGACATCCAGCAGACCGGAGCCGCCCCCTCAACCTACAAACCCTCCGCCAGCTACAACTACGGCGTAGGCGGCTTCCTCCTGGCCGGCAGCGAACTCCACAAAATGGCCTCCGCCAAAAAGATAAAGTAGCCCCACCCGGGTGCCCCATGTTCGACGCACAGCGTCGACCATGGGGTTACTCCCTCACCCCCATCGGCTTGTCATTCTGACCGGAGCGAAGAACCCCCGCATCAGGCCTTTGCCGCTGCCGTTGTTCCTGCCTTTACCAATCACTAACAACCAACAACTAACAACCGTCTTTACGTGTCCCGCCCAATCGCAATCACAAAATAATTCGCCGTACGTCTCCCCCACGTTCTTCAGCCCGTGCAGCCGATTCCCCACAATAAAGATCACTCCACCCGGCCCAACCGGTGCCTCTGCTTCGCCATTATTCAGAAACTGCATCAACCCCTCGCGCACCAGGATGAACTCCGAGTGCTTATGCGTATGCGGCGGATGCGGCATATGCCCCGCCAGCAGCCGAGTCTCGTGCATCTCCACGGCCTCGCCCCCCACCAGCACCCCGCGCGTCACCGCCCGCGTCTCGCCATTGGCCGTCTTCACCACGGGCAGGTCTTCAAACTTGAACGCCCGCGGAGTCGACAGTACCGGATCGCCCTTCGACCCCGGCGAAGCCGGCACCGCCATCGTCTCCGGCAAACTGGCCGGCTCCTGCGCGTGCCCCTCAGCCGCCACAGCTGCGAGTGCAGCAAAACTCGAAAGCGCAATACACAATTCACGACGATTCAGTGGATTCATGCGCCAAATCCTACACCGCCCAACCCACCCTTGGCACCACCCTTCCTTCGCCCGTCATTCACCTTACCTTCCTTCGTTTGCCATTGACCTTACCTTCCGTCGTTTGTCATTGACCCTACCTTCCTTCGTTTGCCATTCACCCTACCTTCCGTCGTCTGTCATTCACCCTACCTTCCTTCGTTTGTCATTCACCCTTCCTTCCTTCGTTTGTCATTCTGAGCGCAGCGAAGAATCCCCGCATTTGTTTTCGCCAAGGGTCCCCACCCAAGCCGGGTGCCCCATCCAAGCTTTGCTTGGGTGGGTTCAGATCGTCATTCTGACTCGCAGAGTCAGAATCTACGTAAATGACTAACAAGTCTGTTCACGCGACACCGCGAGAAGCGCTGAAAGCGCGCCACATACCAGCCTAGGCCGGAGGCCTAGGTTGGCTCATGGAAAAGTGACCGAGGGCTGTAAGCCCGACATATAAAGCCTCACCGGCCAAGGCTTCTGTAGCCTGAACTGTCCATCTCGGATTCGCCTCTCGATTGGCGTGACCGACCTACTGACGAACGTCAGCAGTCATTTGCACCACTCTTCGCCAGCGCGCATGTATAGCTGGGTGCATCCCTTTGGCATATGGGCGGGGACAGGCAATGCATCACCGGGCTTCCACAATCCAAAGTGACTGAGTATCTCAGGCATCTCGGAGTCGGCGACGGCGAGCGGATTGCCATCTCCGTAATGTGTGCGACTGCGGTAGCGGAGAATCTGTGCGTACTGTCCCGACTCGTTCGCCCGATACACCTCGATCCAGTAGCCGTAGGGCGCGTTTTCGGTCGGAACATCGACGATCACGTTCCCTTGCAGCGGGCCGCTTTCGACAAAACGCGTGTTTTGATTGTTGTTTCGTCCTGTGAGGTTTAGAAACACGCGAACAAATCGGTCGGCTCCTCTTTCGTATTGGTAGAGGGCAGTGGCAATTCCGCAGTTCCCATTGCGGCCTTCCGCACCGCACACCTGCAAAAACAGCAGCGGGCTTGACTTGTCCTGATTCGCGTAGACAACCTTGCCAGAAGGAAAGATGGTACGGCGTGTCGAACCACGGCCCATCACTTCTGACATCTTGATGCAGGTGCAGAGCGCAATCTGGGCTAGCTCCTTTCACGAGGCAGAGGAATATGGGTCCGTGGTCCTCGAAGTCGTCTGGCGCTGGCTGACTCCCATCTTGGACGGCTACGAACGTCCATTGCGTTGCGCGTTGCAAAGGGTTCCGTCAGGTCGACGTGAGAGATGACTTTTGGTTTGGTGACGGCTTGATGCGATAAAGCAGCGATGACCGACCTATCTACCTCCTGTCCTGAAATCGCCACGGGTTTCTGTGCGCACAATAAGGGTGGCGTCGCCATCGCGAGCAGGAATGGGCAGCATAGCGTTAGTGTGTGGAATCGCATGGGTAAAGCTCTCCGGTTCGTCACGAGCGATTCTAAAGGGTAGTGAGGCAAGGCGCCGAATTACCGCGTACTGCTTGCAAATCGGCATTTCCGGCAACTTAAGTACTACTTCGCATCCCCCCCAATCGCCACCACAAAATACTTCGCCGGAACCGTTCCCACATTCTTAATCGCGTGTTTCGTCCCAAACGCGACATAGATCACCCCACCCGGCCCCACCTGCTCGGCCACCACCTTCCCATCCACCTCGTGCTGGAACTCCAGTTCGCCCTCCCGCACGCAAATGAACTCCGTATGCTGAATCACGTGCAGCGCCGGCGGAGTCTGCCCCACCGCCTGCGTCGACTCATGCACGTTCACCGTCTCGCCTGTCGCCAGCGTCCCATGCGCTGCCACGCGACTCTCGCCGCCGCCAGCATTCGTCCGCACCGGCATCGAGTCAAACGGAATCGCACGCGCCGCACCAACAGTTCCCCCGCCCGGCACAGGCACCGGACCCGGCGGCGCATCGTTTGCCGGACCGGTATGGCCAGTCGGCTGCACCCCCTGAGGCGCTGGAAACTCGGACGAGTGCGCCTGCCCCAAAAGCGCCCCCGGCAACGCAGCCATAGCTGGAAGAACAACGCAGAGATCGCGACGGCTTAAAGTCTTCATGCCCAAAATGCTACCTCACCCGGCACCCCATGATCACCCGAGAACGCAGTCCCTCGAAGCACCCAAAACAGCCCAGAAATCGCGCGTCAAATCCGGTTGAAGTAACCCTATGATCTGAAAGGGTATAGACGCGAGGGTCAATTTGCCCCAACGCGTACAATTAATATAGGGGCAAAAGAAAAACAAGATGGATAGGAGCAAGAACAGCGTGGTAAAAAGTAGACACATGGGTGTGGTAAATAGTGGACACATATCCACAAACAACAGTATCTAAACACTTTAGGCAGATACCCCCCCCGGGGGGGGGTACCGGGAACCTTCCGAGTAAAACGCTAATGCACCTCATCGACAGCCACGCCCATCTCGACATGTACGCCAATGAGGAACTCCTTCAAATCCTCGAGCGAGCTTATGCGGCCGAGGTGCGCACCATCCTCGCCATCGGCATCGGCGACGGTCCGCACGAGATGCACCGCGCCCTGGAGATTGCCGAGTCCACCGTTTCGCCGGACCTGCCTGTGATCTACGCCAGCGCCGGAATCCATCCGCAGGAAGCCTCAAGCGCGACGCCCGAAGCGCTAGCCAAGTTGGCGACCCTCGCGGCGAACCCGCGCTGCATCGCCATCGGCGAAATCGGCCTCGACTACTACCACGTCGACAATCCGCTGCCGGACATCCAGCACGCCGCCTTCGTCGCCCAACTCAGGATCGCCGCAGCCGCTCGCAAGCCCATCCTCATCCACTGCCGCACATCGGAATTCGCCACCCCCGCCGCAAAGGAAAAATTCGGCCCCGCCGACGCCTGGGAGGACCTCCTGACCCTCATCGCCGAACATTGGCACGTCGCACTCGCTTGGCGGCATCATGCACTGCTTCTCCGGCACCGTCGATCACGCCCGCCGCTCCATCGACGCCGGTTTCCACCTCTCCTTCGCCGGAAATCTCACCTATCCCGCCGCAAAGACCATCCGCGAGGCCGCCATCTTCGCCCCCGCGAACCGCATCCTGGTGGAAACCGACGCACCTTTCCTCGCGCCGATCCCCTTCCGCGGCCAGCGCAACGAACCCGCCCTGGTCGCGCACACTGCCGCCGCTATCGCCAATCTCCGCAACCTCACCCCCGAAGCCCTCGCCGCCCAGACCACCGCCAACTTCCGCGCACTTTTCAACCTTGTACCCGGCACCTAGTACCTAGTACCTTGATCCCTATGGCATCCGACAACAGTTTCGACGTAGTCAGCAAAGTAGACCTGCAGGAAGTAAAGAATGCGATTGACCAGGCTTCCAAAGAAGTTCACACCCGCTTCGATCTGAAGGACACGAAGTCCACCATCGCGCTCGAAGGCGATGAAGTAATTCAGCTTGCAAGCGCCAGCGAGTACTCCTTGAAAGCGGTGATCGAGATTCTTTCGCAGCGCATGGTGAAGCGCGGAATTTCGCTGAAGAACCTGGAATTCGAAAAGATCGAGCCGGCGGCAAACTCCAGCGTCCGCCAGAAGATCAAGCTGAAGCAGGGCGTGAATTCGGACGCCGCCAAGAAGATCGTCGCCATGATCAAGGACTCGAAGGTAAAGGCGCAGGCGTCAATCCAGGGCGACACAGTTCGAGTGGTCTCGAAGGACAAGGACGTGCTGCAGCAGATTATGGGCAAGCTGCGTGCAGGTGACTTTGGGGTGGCGCTGCAGTTCACGAATTACCGGTCGAATTAGTGCTGGCAGGAAATCAGCAGGCACCAAGTTCATGTGACAAACATCACGTCGGCTTCGTGACAATAACCGAAACCTGCCTGCAACCCTGCTAATCTAAAGATGCGTGAGTCCTCTCTCCATCGCGACTGCTAAAGAGGTTTTCGACCTCCTGCGTGACGATCTCGCCGCGATCGAGCAGGAGTTTACGCGTCAGTCCGCTTCCGACGTCGAAGTCATCACCGACATCGCGCAATACCTGATGTCGGGCGGCGGAAAACGCATTCGCCCACTGCTTCTGCTGCTGTCGTCCAAAGCTCTGGGTTGCACGTCGCACTCGCGTATTCGCCTTGGCGCTGTCGTGGAGATGTTGCACACGGCAACTCTGGTGCATGACGACATTATCGACGAAGCCGACATTCGCCGCGGACGTCCGTCGTCGAACACGACCTGGGGAAATGCGAAGTGCGTGCTGGCTGGCGATTGGCTGTACATGCAGTCGTTCGCCTACGCGCTGGAAGAGCGCAACTTCCGCGTGCTGGAGCTGCTGATTTCGCTGACGCAGCAGATGGTCGAAGGCGAGTTGCTGCAGATGCAGAAGCTCGGTCATTTGATCAACGAGGAAGAATACTTCGACCTGATCTACCGCAAGACTGCTTGCCTGTTCTCCGTTTCGATGCAGCTCGGCGCGGCCGTGATGAACGCGAGTTCGGAGGTCGAGTCGCAGCTCGGCGAGTACGGGCGGAATCTTGGCCTTGCGTTCCAGATCGTTGACGATGTGCTGGACCTGACGGCGGCGGAAGAGGTTTTAGGCAAGCCGGCGGCGAGCGACCTGCGCGAGGGCAAAGCCACGCTAGCGGTGATTCATGCGCTGGAGCGCGGAACGGGTGCGGATCGCGAAGCCATCCGCACGGTGCTGAACGAGCGCAGTTTTGCCACGGTTTCGCACCCGGAGATTTTAGAGATTCTGGAGCGGCATGGTTCACTGGCCTACGCGATGGACACTGCGTGTGCGTATGCAGAAGCTGCGCGGCTTTCTATCTCTGACCTGCCCGACACCGATGCGAAACGCGCCCTACTTTGGGTTCCCGGTTTTGTTACGACCCGCGACCGCTAATCAAGTCTGCTTTGTCTAATGACATTCTGGTGATGAGCAGCACTTGGTGCTAGTGTGTTGCTCAGTTTTCACTCATGATTTTTTCCCAGGCACACGAGAGGACTGCTCGATGGCTGCACGGATGAAGGATATTGCGAAGGCGTTGAAGCTTTCGATCGTGACCGTGTCTAAAGTCCTGAATAAGAAGGATGCCAGCATCAGCGAGGCGACTCGTCAGAGAGTGCTGGAGTGCGCGCGGCGCATGGACTATCGTACGAATCTTGCGGCGAAGAGCCTGGTTACGGGCGAATCCAGAATGATTGGGCTAATTGTGCCGGAGCTGTTTCATGGGTTCTTTGGTGGAGTGGCTGCGGGCATGTCGGACGCTCTGACCGAAGAAGGCTATGGGCTGATTATCTCGTCGTCGCGCGACGGGGAGGAGTTAGAGAAGCGCGAAATTCGACAGATGCTGGCGCGGAGCGTGGACGCGATCGTGGTGGCAAGT
Organism: uncultured Acidobacteriaceae bacterium; assembly: GCA_963822225.1. GTDB lineage: Bacteria > Acidobacteriota > Terriglobia > Terriglobales > Acidobacteriaceae > Edaphobacter. The sequence continues at coordinate 16,984 of CAWGGW010000012.1, forward strand.
TGCATGTCTGATGCTGAGACTTTGATGTCGGCTGACCGCGATGTGCCGGTGGTGCTGCTGGATCGCCGGGTTGGCCCGGCGAGTGCGTTCTGGATGGTCGGTACAGATGATCGTCTGGCGGGCGAGATGGCCACGCAGCACTTGATCGACATGGGTCGCAGGCGGATCGCTTACATCGGTGCGGCGAGTTTGAGCCCGACGAAGGACCGCGAGGAGGGTTATCGAGGTGCACTTTCGCGCGCTGGGATAAAGCTATCGCCGAAGCACGTGGTCAGGCTGCCTCAGAATGAGGAGTCGAACCATGTGCTGGGAGCTCGTTTCATGCGGCAGCTGCTGGAATTGAAGCCGCGGCCGGACGCCGTATTCTGCTACAACGATCCGACGGCGTGGGGCGCAATGCTGGCGATCCTGGAAGCGGGATTGAGGGTTCCTGAGGATGTGGCGGTGGTGGGATGCGGAGGCGTGCTGTACAACGAATTGATTCGGGTGCCACTTACGTCGGTGGACCAGCACGCGGTCCTGCTGGGGCAGGAAGCTGCCAAGCTGGCGCAGCGCGCGATTCGGGAGCGGTCGGCGGGGGGAAAGCGTGATTCGGTGACGATTTTGCTGGAGCCTGAGTTGGTGGTGAGGGCGTCGACGGCGGCGAAAGTCGGCGCACAGGCGGCGCGTCGCTCCAGAGCGCCGGTCGCGACGCAGAGCGGTGCGTCGGGAATCCAACATCGGGTTGTTCCCTAGATTCATGGGCCGAAGCGAGGGGATTCGAGACGTATCCTCTTGGTGCTAGAATCGCTGGCACTGGACTAACCCCTATGATGGACCTCGAAGTCGAAGATCGAGTTGCGGTCGGCCTGACCCCGGAGATGATCCGTGCCCAGCTTGATCTGTTGGTCCGGGACGAAGTCTTTCGGTCGAGCCGGAGGTCTGTTGCGTTTCTTCGGTATGTGGTGGAGCAGACGTTGAGTGGGTCGGCAAGCCAGATTAAGGAGCGGACGATCGGGGTCGAAGTGTTTGGCCGGGAGCCTACCTACGATACGAATGTTGACCACATCGTTCGGACGGCGGCGACTGAGTTGCGCAAGCGCCTTGCCATCTATTACGGAGACGAGAAACATCGCTCCGAATTGAGGATGGGGCTGATTCCAGGCTCGTATATTCCACGCTTCGGCTTGCCTGAACATCCGGCCAACGGCGTCGACGTGCATGCCGCGGTTGCCGAACCGCTGCCCCATTCCAAAGCCGTTATTGAGTCTGCTGAAGTTGGTCTGGAGCCGCAGGCAGATGCTGGTGTGGAGCCGCACATTTCAAACCGGCGATGGGCGCCTGCGCTCTGGCTTGGCCTGTGTTGCGCTGCTGCACTTGCGGCCACGGGCGTTGGATATGGCTGGTTCCATCGGCCAACCGCGCAGGATCTGTTCTGGAAGCCCGTCCTGGACACTCCCGGACCGGTGTTGCTTGCGATCGGTGACGTGCCTAACGGTCCTCCGACGCCTGCCGAGGGGGATGCCGATTCTTCGACTCCGATTCTGGCGCCGAATCCGTCGCACACGTTGCCATTTGCCGATGCGGTCACGATGGCGCGTGTGGTGGGTACGCTGGAGTCCGCCGGGAAGACGGTGGTCATCCGCAATGAGAACTCGAGGACATTTTCCGATCTGAGAGAGGGGCCGGTTGTTCTGATCGGAGCGTTCAATAACGAGTGGAGCCTGAGGCTGACACGGCAACTGCGGTACAGTCTCGCCCTGGATGCAGAAAAACACCTTATCTATATAAGAGACTCAACGAATCCGTCTTCCCGCAGTTGGAGTTGGGCGACAAATCAGTCGAGGGAAAATGTCGGTCAGGTGCACGGGCCGGTGTTGCAGGACTATGCGCTGATCTCCCGGATTCGAAACTCGGAGACAGGGCACGTGGTGGTTGTGATCGGCGGTCTCTATACATACGGGACTCAGTCTGCCGGAGAGTTCCTGACAGATTCGCGCCTGATGCAGGCCATTTCGAAGGCTGCTGAGCTCGATCCGGCTCATCCCAACCTGCAGATTGTGCTGGGAACGACGGTGACGGACCAGACTCCCGGCCCTCCGAAGGTACTCGCTGTCTCTGCCGAGTAGGCTCCCACGACAACTTCCCAAATAGGCTAAGTTGATACTGATGAAAGACTTAGATCCGACTCCTGACAGTCAGGGACGGTATCTGTCTATTGCGTGATTGATTCGACGGGATAGAAACCTCTCCGATTCGTGATTAATTTTCTTTGGAGAGGAAGGGCTCGACGGCACTCCTCGCCGATTGCGCGGGTTTGAAGTGAACCATGGCTTGCCCAATTGTGGTTCCGCATGTTGGACCTAGCTGACGTCGTTTGCCGGAGACCAGAGGTGGTCCGATCTTCTTTATTGACAGTACGTACCCCGCACCCTAGTATCCGCGGGGCTGCAATGACCAAGAATAGATCGGCGCCAAACCCGCCGGAATGAGGGAGTAAAGATGAGCAGTGTGGCGAGTCGTTTTTTTAGTATCCGGAAGAATCCGTTCCGTTTAGCACTTCGCAAGCTGGGTGGGATGGGAGTGACAACTGCGATCGCCTGCGCTCTGTTCTCAGGCACTCTCTTCGCGCAAGGCCTCGCAAGAATCTCGGGAACCGTCACCGACTCGACCGGCGCGGTAATTGCTGGAGCGACGGTCACCGTGACCCAGACCAGCACTCAGGCCAAGACTGAGGTTCGCACCAACGGTACCGGCGAGTACACGTTTCCGTCGCTGGCTCCATCCACCTACGATCTGGCAGTCACTTCCGCCGGATTCTCCGGATATGTGCGAAAAAGCATCCTGCTGCAGGCGGACGCCGCCCTAACTGAAAATGTAACTCTGAAGACCGGCGACACTTCGCAGACCATTACTGTCACCGCCGACACCGTTCAGGTGGACACGACGACCGGTACGCTGACCCAGGTCGTCGATACGGCCCGCATCAACGACCTTCCCTTGAATGGCAGGAACGCCGCGGCTCTCACCACACTTGTCGCGGGCGTTGTCATTGCCCCGAACCAGGGCGCCGACCAGGGAAACCAGAAGAGTTTCCCGGGAGTCGTCACAATCTCCGCCAATGGCACCAGGGCTAACCAGACGAACTATATGCTCGACGGCGGCAACAACGTCGACGAATACACCAACGTCAACGCGCCGTTTCCAATGCCGGACTCGGTGCAGGAATTCAGCGTGCAGACCAGTAACTACAGCGCCGAGTACGGCCAGAATGCAGGCGGCGTCGTCAACGTGATCACCAAGTCAGGCACAAACAGTTTTCACGGTGACCTGTTCGAGTATGTCCGCAATGCGGTGTTCAACGCCGCCCCCTACTTCGGCTACATCAAACCCACTCCTACTTCGACAACCTACATCAAGCCCCCGGACCCGCAGAAGCGCAACCAGTTCGGCGGCACAATCGGCGGCCCCATTCTGAGGGACAAGCTCTTCTTCTTCTTCGGCTACCAGAAGACAATCTTCCGAACCCAATCGCTCGCAGCCAGCAGCGCCACCCTACCGACACCGGCGCAACTGGCGGGTCAGTTCTCCACGAACATCTATGACCCAGCTACCTGCCCTCTGACGACCACCACCGTCGCATCTCAATGCACTCAGTTCGCCAACAACTTCATCAATCCCACCCGGTTCAGTTCCGTGTCGCTTAATTTGTTGAAGCATTTGCCCACGGCCGACTCAACGGGCCTGATTTTGTACAAAAAGCCCGTCGCACAGGACTTTGGAGAGTACACAGCGCGTGTCGATTGGACGATTGGATCTAAGGACCGGGCCACAATCCGTTACTTCCTGGATCGCTTTCATAACGCCGCCGTACTGGATCCCTCGGACCTTCTCACCTATACCGACGGCTCGGACATTCAATATCACAACGCGCTCATCTCCGAGAACCACTCCTTCACTGATAACCTGCTGAACAATTTCATCATCAGCTATCAACTCGACGACTCCAAACGCGGCCCATCTACCGCGAGCGGAGCGCTCAACGTCAACGACCTGGGCGTCACGATCTGGCAGCCTAATTTCAAGGCGTTTCAGAGTATCAGCAACGGAAATTTTTCTATCGGAGACAACCCGCCAGGAACCTTCGGTCGCGCAAACTACACCATCGCAGAAGATATTCACTGGACCAAAGGCAGTCATTCGATGTCGTTCGGGTTCCACGGCGAACTCTCCAAGGTGGACGTCGTGAATACTTCCCAGCAACCCGGCTCCTTCGGCTTCTCCTCCGCAACAACAGGGGATGCGAACGCAAGCTTCCTGCTTGGATACATGTCTTCCTTCCAACAGGGGTCTGGTCAATTTATCAACAACCGCGGTAAGTTCTTCGGTTTCTATGCAGAGGATAGCTGGAAGGCTACCCGAAACCTCACCCTCAACTACGGCCTGCGTTACGAACCCGCCTTCCCATGGCACGAGAAGTTCCACCGCATCGGCCAGTTCAATCCAGCGGCGGAGGCTGCAGACATAGTGTCAACCCAGTATCCCAATGCGCCCGCCGGCCTGCTCTTTCCCGGCGACCCTGGCGTGCCTCCAGATGGATACAACGGTTCCTATAAAGACTTCATGCCGCGTATAGGCTTCGCCTACGACCTCTTTGGCAACGGCAGAACCGCAGTTCGAGGCGGCAGCGGCATCTTCTTCGACACACGTCAGGATGGTGTCATCAACAACGCATTCAGCAATGTCCAACCGTTTGTCACCTCACTCACAGTTGCCTATCAGCCCGGAAATTACCAGGGGTTTGGTACCGGCAACTTTGTGAACCCGTTCGTAGGTTCGACGCAGGCAACTGCGAATCCCTTCCCCGCGGTTCAACCGCCGCCCTCCACCGCGAGCTTCAACACCAACTCGTGGATCACCTTTGATCCGACCGGATACTTCCCGGTTCCCACCACCTATGTGTGGAATATTGCGGTGGAACAGCAATTCACCGCCGGGCTCGCCCTGCGTCTCGCGTACGTGGGCACGCATGGCAGTCATAACTTCGAATCAATCGATATCAACCCCACTTACAACAGTGCGAATAATCCCGGGGCCGGGGGATTAGCCTCCAACGTGGGCAAACGGGTCTACCAGGTCACCGCCCCCAACGCCTACACTTCATCGAAATATGCGAACCAGATCACCGAAACTGAAATGGAAGGGAACACGCATTACAACTCGCTGCAAGCGACCGTGGAACAGCGCATGCGGAACGGTCTGTCGCTGTTGTTCAACTACACATGGTCGCATGCGACCGACGACCTGCCTTACAACACCGGGGTCACCAGCGCCGGTGCCGGCAACTCCTATGTGCTGCCCCTATACGAGCAGAACTACAAACGCCTGGATCACGGCGCATCCGACTTTGACCATCGCAATGTGATCTCCATCTCATACGTCTGGGCCCTTCCGAAGGTCGAGACGGCCCCCACACCGGTCAAGGCGATCGTCAATGGATGGCAGACCACGGGCCTGATCCAGACTCGAAGCGGCGACCCTCTCACCATCACCGCGGGAGGCAACAACTCTGGAACCTCGCTTGGACGCGATCGGGCAGTTTACTCGGGCGGCCAAGCCTACGGGGCGACAGCTTGCACGGCGGTCACCACGCCTCCCTGCAAAAGCTTCCTCAACCCGGCCGCTTTCGCCGTTAATCCAACCTATGCATCTAACCCCGCCCTGGCCTACGGCAACGTGATCAAGGGCTCTTTCGTCGGTCCTCGTTATACGGATTGGGATGCCGCCCTATTTCGCGATTTCCTGTTCCCCGAGAAAGTTGATCTGCAATTCCGCGCAGAGTATTTCAACCTCGCCAATCACACCAACTTTGGCGATCCTGGAACGTCCGTAGGCACGCCAAGCACCTTCGGGAAGATCAGCGGCACCACCTCCAATAATGGTTTTGTGAGCGAACCTCGCATTGCCCAACTCTCGTTGAAACTCATGTTCTAAACGATAAAGCGACTGGACGCTGGGTGCGAGAAGCATTCGCGCCTTGCCTCTCTAGCGCCTGCCGAATCCTTGTCCGAGATCAAGTCATGGCGACACGCCGATCAATTCTGAGACATGCCTGGCAGGCGGCGATGATGGCGGTCACTCCGCAACTGCCGCGTAGGCTTCTGGGCCAGCCGCAATCGCCGCCGCAGCCGCCACCTCACCCGGACGACATGACGGTGAACACCACTCCACGTCAGGAGCATTTTCCCCCGCCCGACTTTGGGCCGGCGCCAACTACATTGCCGGCGGAGACGATCGCACTCCGTGGTAAGAACTCACTCAAGGAACACGGTCGTCGAAAGGATCTGTTGGCGGGCGCGGCCGTGGTCGTTCGCGTGCTTCAGAATGACGTCGTGCTGCAGCAGCTTGTGTCGGATCAATACGCAATCCTGGTACCTGAAGGCGAACTGAAGTGGCGAGCACTGCGGCCGACGTCGGACACCTATGACTTCTCCGCCAGCGACGCTCTGTTTGCGTTCGCTGCGGCGCATAAAATGCAGGTGCGCGGCCATACACTGCTGTGGCACAACTCAGTTCCGGATTGGCTCGCGGCGAATCCCTCGAGCTACGACGTGCGGCAACTACTGGTTGAACATATTCATACGGTCATGGGGCGATATCGCGGGCGCGTTCACTCATGGGACGTCGTCAACGAGGCTATACTTCCCGCTGATGGGCAGCCTGGCGGCCTGCGCAAGTCCTTCTGGTACGACGCCATTGGGCCGGACTATATCGATCTCGCATTTCGCACTGCGTCGGAAGCGGACCCGCACGCGAAGCTTACTTACAACGACTATGGGGTTGAATATGACAGTGATGACAATGCCGCGCGGAGACGCGACATTCTCGCTCTGATTCGTGGTATGCAGGCGAGAAAAGTCCCGCTCAACGCGGTCGGCATTCAGTCTCACATCCATGCGGCGTCGCCGAATGCCATCGGCTCCGGACTTGCAGACTATATCGACGCAATTCGGGCCATGGGCCTCGAGGTCTACCTGACCGAGTTGGACGTCAACGAAGACGACGTACCTTACGACGACGTTGGCCGCCGTGATCAGGCCGTCGCAGATACCTATCACCAGTTCCTGCACGTGGCGCTCGCAAACCCGGCTGTAAAGGCGCTATTGACCTGGGGCGTGAGCGATCGCCGCACGTGGCTCAACGACGGCCCTACGCATCATCGCAAGCAACCCAATCGCCCCCAGCGCTCATTACCATTCGATCCCGAATACCGGCCGACGCCCGCGTTCTTCGCGATCCGCGAGTCCATCGACCAACGCTCGCCTTCGTAAAGTTCGGTTATTCATCTGCTTCAAGAGGGTCCCAATGTCTACCGCGTCCTGGCTTCGATTGAGCAGATTAACCGCCATAGCATTATTTTTTATCGGCGCAACTGCGCTCTGCGCGCAGTCACCGTCCGTGCCGGCCCCTTATCTTGACCCTGCACGTCCGACTGCACAGCGCGTCGATGATCTGATCGGCCGAATGACGCTGGAAGAAAAGATCTCGCAGATGCAAAACGACGCGCCAGCTATTCCAAGGCTGCACATTGCTGCCTACAACTGGTGGAATGAAGGCCTGCACGGAGTCGCTCGCTCCGGCTATGCCACAGTCTTCCCACAGGCGATCGGCCTTGCGGCCACCTGGGATACGGATCTGATCCATCAGGTTGCTGACACCATTTCCACCGAAGGACGCGCGAAATACAACCAGGCGCAGCGCGAAGGGAACAACTCCATCTATTATGGGCTGACGTTCTGGTCTCCCAACATCAACATCGTTCGCGACCCGCGGTGGGGGCGCGGACAGGAGACCTACGGCGAGGATCCATTTCTCACGGGCCGCATGGGCGCCTCCTTCGTTGAAGGTCTGCAGGGTTCGGATCCGCACTATTTCAAGGTCATAGCAACAGCGAAGCATTATGCTGTGCATAGCGGGCCGGAGTCTTTGCGGCACACGTTCGATGCCGTCATCACTCCGCGCGATCTGGCCGACACGTATCTGCCCGCATTCCGAAGCCTTGTCGTCGATGCGCACGCTGGCAGTGTCATGTGCGCTTACAACGCGATCGATGGAGCCCCGGCCTGCGCCAGTAAGTTGCTTCTGCAACAAACGCTGCACGACGAGTGGCAGTTCAACGGATATATTGTCTCGGACTGTGCAGCCATCACCGATGTCGCCGCAGGGCACAAGTTTGCACCTGATATGGCCCACGCTGCGGCCGTCTCCGTTCAGGCCGGCACTGACCTCAGTTGCGGCCACGAGTACTCGGCCCTGCTTGATGCAGTTCACCGCAACCTGATCAGCGAGGCCGCTATCGACGCTTCGGTCAAACGTCTCTTCACCGCGCGTTTCCGCCTTGGTATGTTCGACCCCGTCCAGCTGGTGCCCTATAACCAGATTTCTTTTTCCGAGAACGATTCGAATGAGCACGCGGCTCTGGCATTAAAGACTGCACGCGCGTCGATGGTCTTGCTGAAGAACGATCATGCTGTTCTGCCTCTGAAGCCTTCAGCCAACGCGATCGCTGTTGTCGGGCCCAATGCCGCATCGCTTGCAGCGCTGGAGGGCAACTACAACGCTGTCCCCTCGCACCCGGTCACACCGCTCTCCGCACTTCAGGCGCGACTTCCGGGACGTATCCGATACTCGCAGGGGTCGGCTTACGTGGATGGCGCTCCAGTGCCAGTCCCGGAGACAGTCTTTAGCTCCACGCAGAACGGCCGCGCCCATGTAGGTCTCCTCGGTGAATACTTCAACGGGTCCGCCTTCAGCGGTCAGCCGGGTTTGAGTCGCATAGACTCTCAGATCGACTTCGACTGGAACGGCTCAGCGCCTGCTCCGAGCATTTCTGCAAAGACGTTTTCCGTCCGCTGGACTGGCTCCCTGACGCCGCCGGCCGCAGGCACTCTTCGATTCGGTTTCACCATGGCTCACTGCAGCACCTGCAATGACACCGAATCCATCAGCGTATGGCTGGACGGCAAACTCGTGCATACCTTTCAACACGCCACTTCTCCGGGAAGGCGCTCGTTGACGCCGACCTTTGACCTGACCTTCAACGACACCCATCCTCATGCCATTCGCATCGAGTACACCCATAGTGCGCCACTCTTTGGTGCGGGACTGACGTTTAATTGGCAGCCACCCGCCGACGTGCTTCGCCGCGAGGCTGTCGCAGCAGCATCAGTATCCGATGCGATCGTGGCATTCCTGGGCCTCAGCCCCGACCTTGAGGGCGAAGAGATGCCTGTGCACGTCGAGGGGTTCAGCGGCGGCGATCGCACGCGCATCGAACTGCCTGCGGTCCAGCAGCAACTCGTCTCCGCGCTTGCGGCCACAGGCAAGCCTCTCATATTGGTTCTGCTGAATGGCAGTGCGCTCGCACTTGAAGATGCAGACCACTCCGCTACCGCCATCGCCGAAGCCTGGTATCCCGGTGAGGCTGGCGGCACCGCAATCGCAGACACATTGTTGGGCGACAACAATCCTTCGGGTCGATTGCCTCTCACCTTCTATGCATCAACCAGTCAGCTTCCGCCATTTGAGGATTATTCCATGAACGACCGAACCTACCGCTATTTCACAGGCCAACCGCTTTACTCCTTCGGCTACGGCCTTAGCTATACGAAGTTCGATTACTTCAATGGCGAGCTATCCACTACGAGCCTGAATGCCGGTGACCCCATTGCAGTCAGCGTTGGCGTGCGAAACGCCGGCGAGCGTGATGGCGATGAAACGGTGGAGGTCTATCTGATTCCCAAGAATCTTGTGGGTGCACCACTTCGAGTACTCGTCGGATTTGAAAAAGTCTTTGTTCCGAGTCACGCTTCAAAGACTGTTCGAATTGAGATCAGCCCGCGTCAACTCAGCCTTGTTTCCTCGGTTGGGAACCGCAGCGTCCGTCCGGGAGACTATGAGCTCTATGTCGGAGGTGGCCAGCCATGCGCAGATTCAGGCGTTTTACTGCCTTTCCACATTCAGGGATCGAGTCCAGTCGCGCCCTAGTTTTGGGGAAGGACCTCGATGGCATTCACCACCGCATAATTCACCACTGGCATGAAGGCAAGTTCGATCCTGCCGCCAGCGCTAGCCTGAATGTTATCGAAGGTTTTGACGACTGGCGCTGAGCCGCCCTCTGCAAGGATGTCGAAGTTCTTCAACAGCGACTCGCCGTTGCAGGTCACATCAAATACACGGCTTCCGGGGCCGCCGATTCCTCCGTTGTCCTTGCCAAACCACGGTTCCCGGAAGTAAAGCCTGACTCGATAACGGGCCAGCGGAACGACCGGAATGCTGTAGCGAAAGCGCCCGATTCGGTCGGACTCGTAGAGTCCCAGGTTTGCGCGCTTGGCAAAGTCGGGGAGAAGGCCGTAACGACCTCCGCTGAAGTAGCGATCGGACGCCCAAAGCTGATTTGCGCTGTCGATGTAAGGCTTGGAGTTCACGACGATGCGAACAGGAAGCTGGCTCGCGGTCGGGGCCGGAAGAATCTCCACAGCACTCAGAAGCGAAACCTCGCTGGTGAGGTCAAGGTGAATCGAGCCGTCATTTTCAGGCGCCACACCGGTCACGACAGTGGAGGTCGCGATTCCGTTGCCCCCTGCGTCGTCAACGACGTCAATCCCGATGGCAGGCCCCGCATTGATTGAGATAGTCGCCAACCGCGTAGCTGCAGGAAGGTCAGAGGTTTCGGCGAAGTGGAAGTGCAGTTCGTAAAGTTTCTGCGTGACGGGAAACACGCAGTGGGCTATGCCCCGCACCCCGCCGAGATAAATTGGCGTGTCCAGGGTGCCGTCGATTTTCTGGTACGGGACGGTTACGTTTGTCCCTTCCTGGCAGTAATTTCCCGTAACCCAACTGACGCCCGAGTGATCAACGTAAGGCTTGCGGCCAGCGCCCATAAGTGCCCGGATGGTTTCTTGCGGAACCGGCAGTGACGTAACCGAAGCGGCGGAGGCGGAGTTGAAGGAATGCAGCCCTTTGCCCTGCCGCATCATCAGGCCAGCAATTGCTGCGGCTACCAGGCACAACGCAATAATCCCGATCGACCAGTGCTGCCCCCCCTTCGAGGATGTCTGGAGGCGCAAAGGGGTGTCGACATTGTCCAGCGAGGACGAACCGCTGCCGCCATCGGTGACGAGGGGCGCGATTTCCTGCTCCGCGGGCTGGGACGATCCCAGTTGGGGCATGCGACGAAAACCAGGGTTGTAGTGACCGGGGGGAATGAGCAGCCGCATCGGCCGGTCCGCCCCTTCGGTCTGGTAGATCTCCTGGAGGCGTTTTCGCAGCGAGTGGAAGGTAACCCGAACAATAGTGTCCGTGTTTGGATCGAAGTCAGGCCGCCGGCCCAGGGCCTCGGTGGCGATCGTGTACTCCTTGATTAGGTGACCGCGACCCGCAAACCGCTCTTCGCAAATATACTTGAGCACTCGCGTCAGATTGCCCGACCGGCCTAGAACACCCGAGTTCAGAAGCCAGTCGAGTTCCTGCCGCTCGATTTGAGTGCTTGCGTCCGCGGACGCGACGAATTCCGTTCCTATTGCTCCCACGGACCGCGATTCTATACCCCCCACCTAACCATCCACAATCCAAATCGATAACAAACGCTAACAAGTGAAAAGTCTTGCTCCTATCCTCAACATTTAGCTATGCGAATGGGCGTTTGACCCATCAGGTCCTACCACTCGCTACCTAACTAACTTTCATTTACGAGGAATTCACAAGACAAGGTCAAAAACGGCGGCTAGTCTGTGTCCGCAATGAACAACAAGAGTTTGCCGGTACGGCAGTTCAATTATGGAGAGCCTCATATGCAGTTGTTTATGAATGTCGACAGAACGAATCAGACCTCTAACGCTGCACTGCGCCTTATTTCTCGCTGCTCATGGCTAATCGCGATATTGATGTTCGCGAGCTTCGCGTCCCTTCAGGCGCAACAAATAACCGGGTCCATCGCGGGTACGGTGAAGGATCAGACCGGCGCCGTGGTTGCTACGGCCTCCGTGAAGGCAACCAACGTAGATACCGGATTCACCCGGTCGGCACCGACAAACGGGTATGGGCAGTACCGCATCGACTACCTTCCCGTGGGCAACTACACCATCGCGGTGGAGGCGAAGGGTTTTGAACGCTATGTGCAGCAGAAAATCGCCCTCGATGTGGATCAGGTGCTGACAGTTGACGTCGCCCTTTCCGTGGGTGAGGCGACCGAGACCGTCACGGTCACCGAAGCCCCCCCGCAGGTCAATACGTCGAACGCGGTCCTGGGCCGGACCATTCAGACGCAGGAGATTATTGGCCTGCCGCTGGTCAACCGCAATATCTATACTCAAGTTTCCCTCACGCCCGGAGTGATGGCCAATAACAACAGCCCCTCCGCGAACCCCACCGGCACCCCCACTACCGCGACAGGGCTCTACATCCAGGATGTGCAGGTCAACGGCTCCATCGACGGCGGAAGTGCTGCGGTGGCTTTCTACCTCGATGGCGGCAACAACATCACCGGCATGCGCAACTATGGCAACCCAGCGCCGAATCCCGACGCGGTCGAGGAGTTTCGCGTAGAGACCAGCGCCTTCGGGGCGCAATACGGCCAATTCTCCGCCGCTGTGGTCTCGGTCATTACCAAGTCGGGAACCAACCAGTGGCATGGCGGTTTGTTCGAATTCAATCGCAACACCGACTTCAATGCGTATCAGTGGATTTCTCCAGTGGGCGCCCCATCCACTATTCCGGCCAAATCACCTTACCACCGCAATCAGTTCGGGGGTACCTTTGGCGGACCGATCAAGAAGGACAAGGCCTTCTTCTTCTTCAGCTACGGAGGATTGCGCCAGATCACATCAGCAGTGTTTTCAGGCGCTCTTACGCCGACAGCCAACGAACGTCTGGGAGATTTTACCGCGGACACCTTCACGGTCTACGCGCCAGGCACGAAAACGCAGGTGGCTGGAACCAACACCAGCCCCAATTGCCAGGTGGCGACGCTCAATTGCATACCCCAGGCGCTGCTGGACACGACCATTGCCAACCTGGACAACGTGAGTAATAAGATCGGCTCTTCCATACCGCTACCAAACGGCGCTCTCAATCCGGCGAAGGGAGGCGGTGCATACTCGGCCCTGTTCCCCATCCCGGTTACGGAAAACGAATACCTCGGCAAGTATGACCAGTCATTCGAAAAAGACCATGTAGCAGTCACGTACTTCTTTTCGAGGAACGTGCTCGGCAACTCGCCGGGCGGCAACATCCCCTGGACGATCAATCAGGTCGCTTCAGACGGAATGAACGTAAACTTGAGCGACGTTCATACCTTCACCGCAACCACAGCCAACCAGACATGGCTCACGTTCACACGCGCCATAGGCGGACGTGTAAACCTGCCCTTCACTGGACCGGCGTCGCAGACCCTCGCATCGTACGGCTCGAACTTTCTCCCCCAGGGTCCACCCTCGTTGCCCAACATCTCAGAAACCAATTTCTCAGCGACCGCGACCAACGCCGGGCCGGTCACGGGTTCTGACAACTATGAACTGCGCGACATGGTCAGCCTCAACAGGGGCAAACACACCCTCTCTATTGGCGGTGAGTTCGGTCTCGACAAGACCATGTTCTATGCCAACCTGTTGAACTTTGGCAGCATCAGCTTTGCCACCTCCGCGCCTACCACTACGGGCAATGTGACTTCGGATTGGGTAACGGGGCAGGCTTCCTCTGCTGAGCAGGATTCGCCCTACACCACGCACCTGAGCACCTGGCACATCGCGGCATTTGTGCAGGACGACTTCCGCGTCACGCCGCAACTTACGCTTAACCTCGGACTCCGGTGGGATATCGATACGCCTCCCGTCGATGCCCATAACAGGACGGAATCCTTCATTCCCGGCCAGCAGTCGACCGTGGCTCCCCTCGCTCCCAAGGGATTGTTGTTCCCGAATGACAATGGCGTCGGCCGCGGCATCATTTCTACAAAGCCCTTCCACATTTCACCACGCGTCGGATTCGCCTGGGATCCGTTCAAGGACGGCAAGACTTCAGTCCGCGGGGCCTTCGGCATGTTTTTCGGCACTGTCGCCGGCAATGAGTGGAACCAGCCTGGCAACGCCATTCCGTTCGCTCTGAGGCCCCAGACCGGCGAGGGTCCTCTGAACTCCATCACTAATTTCTATTCTTATCCCGGCGACTTCCCCTCGACGGCGCCCGGCGGCGGCCTGTTTCCATATATCTATTCGGCAAGCAAGCCCATATTCATCTCCGGGCCCGGCGGCGCGACCGAAACTATCTCCCCACATTTCAAGTATCCGTATACCTACCAGATCAACTTCTCCGTGCAGCGGCAGTTACCCGCCGGGATAACCCTAACGACAGCTTATGTCGGTGCCCTTTCGCACCAACTGCCCAACTTCATTGACGCCAACTACGCGCCATATTCGACCGCATTCGGCACGCCAAGTACTTCGGCTACCAGCGTCGCCGTCAGGCGTCAGTTCGATCCTTGCGTGGTAGCTTGTCCAACGGGTGCGGCCGCTATCAACAATGGCACCGGCGTCCTGGGGGCGTCGATCACTCAACTCCTATCGAACGTGACTGCCAGTTATCACTCGCTGCAGATTTCGGCGTCCAAGCAGCTCTCGCACAGCTTCAGCGTGAGCGGTTTCTATGTCTGGAGCCACGCCCTTGAACTCTTTGAGCCAGATGCGGACGGACTCTCATCTCCCCAGGACTCCGGCTACTTTGGCACCCCCTTCACTCTGTTCAATAACTCTCTTGGCGCTGTCGGCGGCGGGCTCCAGGAAGAATATGGCCCTATGAATGCCGACATTCGCAGCAACGCCGCGATCTCCGGCATGTGGAATATCGACTACTTCCACGGAAGCAGCCGGTTCGTCAAGGAAGTGGCCAACGGCTGGCAGATCTCTCCAATCGCCTATTTGCACAGCGGCGGCGTGTTTTCAGCGACCACCGGAGCCAACAAGAGCTTTGACAGCACCAACGCTCAGCGCCCGGATTATGCTCCCGGCGGACCCAACCCCGTGCTCAGCCCTCACCGATGCCGAGTTTGTTCTACCAACAGTGTAACCACTGAGTGGTTCAATAACTCGACCACGACTCCGTCTTTCGTGAACAATGGCCCCGGCGTGACTGGTGGCATCGGCCCGGGTGGAGCGGACGGCAATGTAAGCCGCAACTCGCTTTTCGGTCCAGGCTTCAAAGATATCGACATGGGTCTGTTTCACACCACGAAGTTTGAGCATGGAGTGGAATTCCAACTTCGCGGCGAGGCCACTAATATCTTCAACCTTGTGAGCCTCTCCAATCCCAGCGGAAGCCTGGCGTCGGCCAACTATGGCAAGATCACTTCGGCGGCCGGCACGCAGCGCGTCATCCAGGTTGGTGGTCGGCTTACGTTCTAGGTCACCTTGAGGGGCGACGGTATCTTTCACGCCGTCGCCCCAAGCCGATGCAACAAGGAAGGGGAAACCCCGGTGAAGCGCCTCCTGTGTAAAGGCCTGTGCATTCAGGTCATCGCCCTAGCTCTGTCTTCAAGCTCCTGTGTTTCGCAATCAAACACGACGGTGCTGGTCGACGTTGATCACCGCAATACGGTTAGCCTCAATGGTGATTGGCACTACATCGTAGATCCCTACGACGGTGGCCTCTACAACTTTCACCGGGAAATCCGGAAGGATGGCTTTTTCCTAAATGGCGCTCCGGAGACTGGCAGCAGTGGCTTGATCGAATACGACTTCAGCAAGGAACCCACACTCAAAGTTCCCGGTGACTGGAACACTCAATACGATTCACTTTTCTACTACGAAGGACTCATCTGGTATCAGCGCGACTTTACGTATCAGCCAATCGCGGGCCACAAGACGTTTCTTCATATCGGAGCGGCAAACTACAAGTCGATTGCCTGGGTCAACGGACAGGAAGCCTGTAGACACGAAGGTGGCTTTACTGACTTTGACTGCGACGTGACGGGCAGCATACGCAGCGGCAGGAACTTCGTCGTGATTGCGGTCGATAACACTCGTTTGGCCGATGGCGTACCCACACTGAATACTGACTGGTGGAATTACGGGGGCCTCACCCGCGATGTCTCATTGGTCGATGTTCCTGCGCAGTTCATCGACGATTACGATCTGCATCTGAATCGCGACCGCACGGCGATTGAAGGTAGCGTACATGTTGAAGACGCTAAGGCGGGCGAGGACGTTACCGTTTCATTTCCCGAATTGAATCGCAGCGTGTCGGCCAAGGTAGGTACTGGCAATCTGGCCATTATTTCACTCTCTGCTGCAGGTATGGACTTTTGGACGCCCGAACACCCCAAGCTCTATAAGGTGCGCCTGCACACCGCGGACGACACCCTTGAGGACGAGATGGGTTTCCGGACGATAGAGGTTCGCGGAACGGACATACTTCTCAACGGCAAGCCTATTTTTCTGCGCGGCATTTCCATCCACGGGGAGGCCCCAATTCGGGGCGGACGTGCCAACAGTGATCAGGACACTGCCACTCTGCTTGGCTGGGCCAAGGAACTGGGCTGCAATTATGTGCGGCTTGCCCACTATCCTCATGATCAACGGATGACTCGGGCCGCAGACCGCCTCGGCCTGATGGCGTGGTCAGAGATCCCTGTCTACTGGGCGGAGCAGTTCGGCGATCATGCTGTGCTGGCAAAGGCGGAGCAGCAATTACAGGAAGAGATCCGCCGTGATCGGAACAAGGCGTCAATCATACTTTGGTCTGTCGCCAACGAAACCCCGCTCACGCCGGAACGAACTGCTTTTCTAAAGGCCCTTGCCGAGGACGTACATTCACTCGACTCCACCAGGCTTGTTACCGCAGCGCTGCTGGTTCGGTCCGAAGGCCGTGACAAGTATGTAGACGATCCGCTGGGCGAGGCTCTCGATGTAATCGGCATGAATGAATACATCGGTTGGTACGAACAGTTGCCGCAGGACGCGGACACCACCGTCTGGCACATTGGCTATCAAAAACCTCTGATCGTCAGTGAGTTTGGCGGCGACGCGAAGGCTGGCGTCCATGGCGTCGCAACGGAGCGATGGACTGAAGAGTATCAAGCCAGTATCTTTCAGCATCAGCTTCCCATGCTTGCCAAAATTCCACAACTCAGGGGAATGACGCCTTGGATTCTGGTAGATTTCCGCTCGCCGATGCGCCAGCTTCCGGGAATACAGGATCTTTACAACCGCAAGGGCTTAATCTCGAACAGCGGCGAGAAGAAGCAGGCTTTTTTTATACTTCAGAAAACCTACAAAGACTGGGCAATTCACGGCTCGCCTTCTGTGCCGATCCAACCGGCCGGCGACACTACGGTCAGTTCAAGTCAATCAGGGACGGCGAGGAACCCACCTCCCAACCACCACTAACTGAGCACAATTCGCCTAATCAGGTTCCGCAGAAGGTCGCCGTCACGGATTGCTCAGGCCGCGCTGGAATGGAGTAACGCTCAAAGCCTGGCCTGTCCTCGTACGGGCTTGAGACGACTTCCAGCAATTCCTCGAACGGCTGAAAATTCTGCCGCTCGACCGCGGCATCTATCATCTCTTCCACTACGTGGTTGCGCGGGATGAACGCCGGACTGGCCTTGTGCATCATCGTTGCGCGATCCTCACCTGATCCCGACTCATTCTCCAGGCGCCTGCGCCATGCCGCAGCCCACCCATCATAGGCTCCGGGATCTGCGAACAACTCACGCACCTTTCTGTCGCCTTCAGTCGCGAGCGCGGCACCGCACAGCCGTCGGAAGGTTAGTGTAAAGTCGGCACGGTTCGCAGCCATGCGGTCCAGAAAATCCTGGGCCAGTGCGGCATCGCCCTCATGGTCCGTAAAAAGTCCCAGCTTGTGGCGGAGACCGGCAAGATGGGCTGCCTCGAACTGCGCCCCGAAGGCGGCAAGCGACTCGTAAGCAGAAGCGAGCCCAGCGTCCTGGTTCCCTGCTTCTTCGGCAAGTACCGGGAGCAACGCCTCAGCGAGGCGGGTAAGATTCCAGTGCATCGCGTGTGGCTGATTGCTATAGGAGTAACGCCCCTGAATATCGATGGAACTGAATACCTGCCCGGGATTGTATGCCTCCATAAACGCACAAGGTCCGTAATCGATGGTTTCGCCGGAGATGGACGTGTTGTCGGTGTTCATTACGCCATGGATGAAGCCCAGGAGCATCCACTCCGCAACCAGCCGAGCCTGCCGCGCGATCACGCCATCGAGCAGTGCGCGGTAAGGCTGTTTTGCGGTTGCGGCCACCGGATAATGTCGTGCGATCGCATAGTCCGCCAGCAAGCGGCTGGCTTCCACGTCGCCTCTTGCGGCGAAATACTGAAAGGTGCCCACTCGGATATGGCTTGCCGCGATCCGCGTCAGCACGGCACCGGGCAAGACAGTTTCGCGAACTACATTTTGTCCCGTGGTCACAGCAGCCAGAGCGCGCGTGGTCGGCACTCCCATTGCGGCCATGGCTTCGCTCACGACGTACTCGCGCAACACGGGTCCGAGCGCTGCTCTGCCGTCTCCGCGACGCGAGAAAGGAGTCGGCCCAGAACCTTTGAGCTGGATGTCGTAACGCACGCCGTCAAGACCGACCACCTCCCCAAGTAAATTGGCGCGGCCGTCGCCCAACTGAGGCACAAAATGCCCGAACTGGTGTCCCGCGTAGGCTTGTGCTAGCGGCTCGGAGCCCTTAACCAAGCAGTTCCCTGCAAGAATCTCGGCGCCTTGGGCAGTCGCCAGTGCTTCTGGATCGAGCTGCAGCAGACGCGCCAGTTTCACATTAACTTTGATCAGGCGAGGAGCCGCCGCCGGCGTCGGGTCCACGCGCGCATAGAAGCGTTCGGGCAGTCGCGCGTACGTGTTGTCGAACCCGAAGCGGACCGCAGTCGCGTCGGGACACGGAGCCAAAGTCGAGATATTCGCGAAAGGATTTACTGAACTCATCTTCTATTTGAGGCGTGCACTGGCGGAAAAGACTCTACGTTGGGTTTACTTGCAAGTTTGCTAACTCGCAGTCAGGGCGATTCAGACCTTAGATTGAGGTTCCGAACCAGTCTGTGCAGATACTTGGGATGAATGCCAAGCGATTTGGCAGCGTCAGGAACGTTTCCGCCTGACTCCCGAAGTGCGCTACGAATAAGCTCTTTCTTGGTCTCGTTGAGAACTTCGTAATACCGAGCTCCGGCAACGCCGGCAGATTGCTCCTCAAGTATTCCTACCGGAAGATCCTCAGGCAGAATCTCACGCGTGAGCCCGAGAACGATCGCGTGCTCGATCGCGTTCTCCAACTCGCGAACATTTCCCGGCCAGCTGTAGCCGATCAATAATGCGCGCGCTTCCGAAGAGATCCCCGTGAAGGACCGATGATTTTTTTCGGCGTAATTTGCCGCAAAATACAGCGCTAGAAGAGGAATGTCGTCGCGATGCTCGCGCAGAGGCGGCACCGTGACGGAAACTACGTTGAGCCGGTAATAAAGATCCTGGCGAAACTCGCCTGACTTGATGGCCTGTTCGAGATTTTTGTTGGTCGCGGCGAGCACGCGTGCCTTGAACGGCACCGGGTGGATGCCTCCAACTCGATCGAACTCTCGTTGCTGCAGCACACGCAACAATTTTGCCTGCATCGCCGGGGCAAGCTCACCGATTTCATCGAGAAACAAGGTACCGTCGGCAGCGGTTTCCAGCTTGCCTTTCCTCATGCCAACGGCGCCCGTAAATGCGCCTTTTTCGTGCCCAAACAGCTCGCTTTCGAGCAGCGCTTCTGGAATTGCGGCGCAGTTGATGGCGATAAAGGGGCGATCACGCCGCGGGCTGTTCTGGTGAATCCCTCGCGCGACAACTTCCTTGCCGGTGCCACTCTCTCCCCGGATAAGAACTGTGGAATCGCTCTGCGCGACGCGGGAGATGAATTCCTCCACCTGGTGGATTTGCCGGCTCTCGCCAACCAGTCTGCGAGTTGGGTTCAACTCGTCCTGCAAGCGACGGTTTTCAGAGCGCAGGGCGTCCAGTGCCAGCACATTTTCGATGGTGACCGCGGCAATCCGCGAAACCGAGTCGAGGAAATGAACATGGTCTTCGCGGAACGGCGGGGCATGATCAGGAGAAGTGAGATAGATGACGCCTAGGGTACTTTCCATGGCAACCAACGGCAGACAGAGGACGTTCTTGCCTGTGCCGGAATCGGAGGCAGCATTGGTAAAAACGGCTGAACGTTCCCATATTGCGCGTAACACAACTGGCCGTTCGATCGCGATCGGCTGGTCGGCTCCTTGCTGGCGGTTCCAGTTGCAGATTGAACGCGGCTCCTCATCTGGATCGGCGAGCAGCACAACGGCTCCATCCTCGGCAGGAATCACTTCGAAGATCAGGCGCAGTAGTTCGCGTTGCAGGTTTTGAGAGTCACGGATTGAGTTGATGACGTTGCTGATTTTGAACAGAGCGGCTAGATCGCGTGCCATCCGTCCGACCTCGACGCCAAAACTGGGAAGCGCAGGTGCGTTATCTACCCGAATCGTACTGAGTTCGGCGGTGGCAAGCGGATCACTCAGGTGAAGTCTGGAATCGGCAACCAGTTCGCCCTCGTGGACCAGAAAAACTAGTTCGGATTTGCCGACCCGAATCGTATCTCCATGTTCGATAGTCCGGCGCCGAATCGGAATTCCATTCACAAAAGTTCCGTTGTGGCTGTCGAGGTCGATAACTTCATATTGCTCGGCGGATTGCTCGACCCGGCAGTGTTTCCGCGAAACTACGGCATCCATCAAGCAGATGTCGTTTGATTCGTCGCGGCCAATCGAGAGTTGGCCCTGGACCAGGGCTTGCGTGGTCCCTGTCAACAATCCCGAGATGGCCAGAAGCCGCGCCTGCATTGGAGTCTCCAGTGGCTCACAGTGTAGCTGACGCGGACCGGACCCTAGAATCTGCCGGGATATCTGGTGAGGCGGACCCGAACAGATACTGCTGGTATCCATTCGGATACCGGCCGCACGCTGCTTTAGTGTGTGAACGCATTTGAGGAAAGCTGGGCTCTACTCCTCATCTATCTGAAAACAAAAGATCGATAGAGATGAAGTTACGCCCACTGGAATTTTAGACCCGTTTGGCCCGGCGAGTGCATTATCTCAAGGCGTAACGCCTCTCGAAGAGAAAGCATTCGGGGGCTCAAGGGGCCCAGAAAAGGTAACTCAAAGGAGATCCGCCATGAACCGCATCCTCTCAATCGCCCTCGTCCTCGCATCCACACTCGCCGCGGCAGGAACCTCTTCCGCCCAAGACCACCAGATCAAAGCAAACGTGCCGTTCAACTTCACGGTCGGAGATCAAACCCTCCCGGCAGGCACCTACAAGATTGCTGGCACCGAGAATTCTCCCGCTTTGCTCACCATGCAGAACTGGGACAAACGGGTCAACGTCCTCGCAATGGGAACGCCCGATGGCTACAACAGTAAGAAACAGGACAACGTGCTGGTGTTCCACAAGTATGGCAACCAGTATTTCCTGAGTGAGATCCGTTCCGAAGGAGCCTCGATGAATATCGACTTCAAGCCCACCAAGGCTGAGAAGCGGGCTCGGACGCAAGTCGAAGAGGCGGGGCGCTCTGTTGATGATCCCGTCCTTATCGCGCTGAATTAGCAACCGACAGCGCCTTTGCAGTACATCGACCCGGAGACAATCGTCTCCGGGTCTTTTTCTCGGGATAGGGCATTCCTGTTATCCCAGTGGAATTGGCACCGCGTTTGTGTAATGATGTCAGCGAGTTCCATTGCCGAGCATAGTTGTCTACAAGCGTGCTTGCATCCTGGAACGGGCCCCGCTTTCCCGAACTCCCAATCGGTGTTTTTGCTCTTTGAGACAAGGCACGATGCAAGCTTCGCATCCCCGTCTGTTGGGTGGTGTCTATGATCCGCACCGAGCAATTGGTCGAGCAGCTCACCAACGCGGCACGCGGGTGCAGCCCGGCGGATATTTCTGCCTTGCTCGACCACAGTTGCGGAGAGTCAACCGAACTCAGACATCTGGTCGAGGAACGACTACTCGCAGAAGGTCTTACGGACAACTCAACTCTGGATTGGGCCGGTTCGTCTTCCAGTTCCGCATATAGTCCATCGCCGAGATACGGTGCCCTACCGAACGAAGGCCGCTTTAGCCCGGGCCAGATCATCGCTCGGCGTTTCAATGTGATTCGCTACATTGCCCGCGGGGGTATGGGAGAGGTCTACGAGGTCGAAGATCGCTACCTTCAGGGCGCTCGTGTAGCCCTCAAAATGATCCTACCCAGAATTGCGAGCGACGAAGGTTCCTCGCGCCGATTCGAGCAGGAAGTGCTTCTCGCGCGCAAGGTAATCCACCCGAACCTCTGTCCCATCTACGACATCGCGCGCTCCGATGATCCGCCTCCGCCATTCCTCTTCCTCACCATGAAGCTACTGACCGGCGAGACACTCTCTTCGCGACTGCGTCGGCCGGAACCAATTACGCGTCAGGAGGCCACCGCGATCTTCCGTCAGATGGTTGCCGGTCTTGCAGCCATTCACGCCGCGGGAATCATCCACCGGGACATCAAGCCCAACAACGTGATGCTGGACTACTCGGGTCCGGAGCCTTGCCTGTGGATCATGGACTTCGGCCTCGCCCGCCTGCATGAACAGGAGGAAACGATAGCAACCAACAGCCTGGTCGGCGGAACGCCCGGGTACATCGCGCCCGAGGTTATGCAGCACCAGGGGCCTTCTCAAGCCGCTGACGTCTTTGCCCTTGGCGTCCTGATGCATCAGGTCCTCACCGGCGAACGACCAAGTCGCCGGCGCCGAAGACTTCTCGGTCGAACCTTTGCGGGCATTGGACAGGGCCGACGCGCCCGCGACTATAATCCACGCCGTAAAGGAATTTCTGTCGACCGAACCGAACCGGCGCTGCATCGCTTTCGAGCAGGTTCAAGTAGCGTCGACCTCCCAGTGGCCCGAAGGCTCGGCGGGTTTCCCGACGCAGGCCCTTGTCCCGTCGCCAGTTTGTGATAGGCTCAGCCCTCGCGGCCTCGGCCGTCGCGGGCGTCGTGGACTGGAAGTGGGATCGTTTCTACGACATTCTCCATCCCCTGCCCACAAAGCGCTTTGTGGCCCTGCTCGGGTGGCCCCCGCCGCAGGCCGGCGTGAAGCCGATGCTGTTCGGCGTCATTGACGCTATTGCCACCGAACTGGCCCGTGCAGAGGCCTTTGATCGGAATCTTCTGGTCATCGCACCGGCCCACTCAACCAGTGGCCCGACTACTCAGGCGGAGCTCAATGAGGCCCGCGAATCGCTCGGCGCCAACCTTGTACTTGCCGCATCGGGGATGACAAAATCGAACGAACTTCACCTTTGGCTGAACGTTCTCGACCCCTCGTCCGGGAGGCCGTTCCGTGCAAGGGAAGTCCGCGTCCCACTCAACCAGCAGGGGACACTCCCTGCGAAAGCCGTCCGAGTCGCCGCCGGGCTGCTCGACGTCACTGGTACAAGCCGGATGACCAGCGCAGCGAAGTCGGGACCGACAACCCCGAAGCCTACGCCGCGTTT
>CAWGGW010000013.1:0-65802 GCA_963822225.1 uncultured Acidobacteriaceae bacterium
CAAGTTCATTTGGTAGGCGCAGGTGCGAAGCGCGTGAACACACCATCGCGAGTCGCCATCGCGTGGCACGGAGCGCAGGTCTTCAGCACCGTCTCGCTGCCCGGTTTGCCGTCCGGAGTAAAGTGTCCGAACCCCCAGCCGCCCGTCGCCGCGTACTTCTTCGCGTCCTTGATCATGAACTGAACATTCGTCGGAGGTCCGGGAACGTAAGACTGCACGTCGCCAAACACCTTGTTGTTCTCGTCCGACGCCACGTGGCCATAGTGCAGCGCCGCGATGATCGAGCCGTCGGGGTAGGGCAGCGTTCCATCGCGCGCCGCCTTGAACGCGAGATCGTTGCCCAGAACGGCGGCGAAACTGTTGAGCTTGCCCTCCTCGTGTGCCACAGAGATCAGCTTCCAATCGCGGTAGCCCGGCGGAATCTTGCTCAGGTAGATCGCTGCCGAACTCTTATCCGCCTGTCCGGACGCCGGAACCAATGTCGCAATAAGGCCAGCCAGCGTTGCCACCACGACCACCAGAAAAGTGATCCGTCTCATAGCTCCTCCTGCAAAAGCACAAGTCGACAAATTCTCTTGCGATCGAATCGGGAAAACGCGGGAGTTGCGCCCTCTATCAGCGCTGGGTGTGCGCGATTTTACCAAGCCGGCTTCAGCCGTTGCAAAGTCGCCGGGCACTCATTCGCCCGCGTAGAGCCTGGGTGCCCCATCCGTGACGGCTTTATCGTAACGGGTGGGAACCTCGAACCTTGAACCTCCAACCTCGAAAAACCGGCCAGATTAATTTGTCTAGTCAGTCTCGTCCTAAGTCAATGATTGCAAAGCGAATAGCCCGTCCGGAAAGCCATGCCCAATCTTCTATAATTAAACATAGGGGCTTAAATAAAATCGGATTTCTGCCAAGCACCGGGTTTGAACCTGCGAGCCCGTACCAGATCGCCGCAAGTCCTTATGCAGCAGGATCTTAAGCGTAAGCAGCATGGAATGAGTATTTTGGCTCATAAAGGCAGGGACCTTGGACACAACCGTAATGGAATGAGTATTTTAGATGCAAGTCGAATGGAATGAACATTTTGCCGGATGCGGTTATAGCTAACTGATTGATTTTGGATATTTTAGCTACATCGCAGCGAAATTAAAAGAAACAGAAAATTACGCTTCCGTACAATGGTTGAGGCGCAGAAGAGTTCAGGAAGATTGAGGAAGATCGAAGCATGATGAGCAAAGTTTTGGCGATCCAGGTAGAAGCAGCAGCAAAGGCGAACGGGTTGGTAGTGGCAGCAACCGAGGCAGGCGAGAAGTATTCCGGCGGCGCAACCACGAAGTTTACCCTGGCGCTGGCTTCCGACGAGAAGAAGACCGAGCTGCTGGAGCTCAGCGAGGCGTTCGAGTTTGGCCGCGCCGATTTAATGGAAGGCGTCAAAGCCTACCTGGCCGAATCGGCCAAGCGCCTGCTCAACCCCCGGCCAGATTGCTATGTGACCCTGCATGGCCTTCCGCTCAGCTTCGGCCGTTTCGGCTGGCCGTTCCACGAGTCGACCTCCGGCGCGGACACGTCGCTCGTCCACGGCGAGGTTCGACTGGAGGACGGCCACGAGAGTGTCCTCCATGCCAAGGTTGCCGTCTCGATGACCGTCACCTTCCGCGACGTTGTGCCCGCGCCGGAGCAGCCCTTTGCCGAAGGCTTTATCTACAACGCAGTGCGCAAAACAATGGATCAGGGCCAGTTGGAACTGGTGAAGAGCGGCAACCGCCAGCCCGTGCCTCTGACCACCCGCTACTACAGCGCCAAGCAGAAGAAGTTCATCTTCAACGACACCACCGACGACCAGCGCAGGGCCTTTCTCGCCACCAAGGCGTACTGGCTCTCAGGCGTGCTGGGCAACAACGGAGCCGTGTGGATGCTGGACCCGCGCGACGCACAGTATCTGGACGCGTCAGTGGACGAGCTGCGCAGCGCGGTGAACGCGCTGACCGCGGACGGCTTGCTGGAGACAGCAGGCGATCCGGAGTTCGCTTCGGCCACCGCTAAGCTGATGTCGCATCAACACGCCTACCAGGCGCTGCTCGAAAAGACTCTGGCGTCGATCAAGCCGGCGTTCAACGAGGAGATGCGCGCGGGTATGACCAACATGTAACCCTCCCCCCGGGGCTATCACTCTGATCGAACCGGGTGATGCAGCGGGTGGGAAACTACCTGAAAGTGTTACAAATTAGATTCTTGTAACAAAAGTTGATCAATGTGACGGATGACATTGTCAATTGCGACTTTGCGGGTGTATTCTCCGTCGTGGCCTGGAGGTTTGTTTGGTTCTGGGCCATTTTGAGGACACTATGCGTAAGTTAACCCGTATTGCAACACCACTGATTGCAGTGGCGATTATGAGCAGCGTACCTTTTATGACGCTGGCCCAGAATTCCCCAGCAGGGAATCAAACCCAAAACAGCTCGACCCAGGACTGGAACACTCCACCCGCGGGCACGGAGCAGGCGCAGCAAGGCTTCCGCGACGGTATCGAAGCGGCGAAGCTGGACACGCTGGCGAAACGCAAGATCGACGCCAAGTCGTCGCACCTGTACCTGCATCCGCCGGTCAAGGGCAACGCGGTTCCAGCCTACCGCACTGCCTTCGAGTCCGGCTATAACGCAGCGCTGCAGCACGGAGCGACGTCGTAACCTCGCTCCCGCAACACCCGTAAGTGGATCAGGCAAGTGGAACGAAGCGAAGGGCTCCGGCGTGGAGCCCTTTTTGCTGCGCAAAATCAGCTATCGTGGAGGTTGCTTGTCTCATTCGAGTCGGAGGGATGTGGATGTCGCGTAAGGGGATGTTTGCGGCTGGGCTGGGTCTGTTGCTGGGAGCAGGATGCGCGGCGGCGCAAAACGATGTCGAGCAGTTGCCGGGTGCGACCCACGTGGTGCGCGTGCCCGAGGGCCCGGTGGATGGCCTGGTGCGGCGCGATGCAGATACAGTCGCCTTTACCGTGCCAGGCAAAACAGCCACGCAATTGCTGATCCACGACATCGACTTCAACGGCGATCCGGTGACGACCGACAAAGTGCATCTGCGCCAGATCGCGCCCGGCGTGGTCGAAATCACCAGCGTTGCGTGGGAGGTAGGCTACTGGCGCTTCTATGTGAACGATGCGGCGAGCTACTTCGGACTGGGCGAGCGCTTCGATGCACTGGATCATACGCATACCGTCGTCAAGAATCTGTCCGTCGACAACGAGGGCGTAAAGGGCGGATCGAGTTACAAGCCGATTCCCTTCTTCATGAGCACGACCGGATACGGGCTGTGGCTGGACACGACCGGCGACGCAACGTTCGACCTGAACGCGACCGACAAGAACCAGATTATTGTCGATGTGGCGGCGGCGAAGCTGCGCATCGTGCTGTTTACCGGGCCGGAGTTTCCGGGGATTCTGGAGCGGTTTACAGCGCAGGCCGGACGCGCGATTGTGCCGCCGTACTGGGCGTTCGCGCCGTGGAAGGCGAGGGACTATCACCAGAACGACGCGCAGGTGAAGGAGGATGTGGACAAGAATCGCGAGCTGGGACTGCCGGCCAGCGTGATCGTGATCGACTCGCCGTGGGCGACGACCTACAACGATTACAAATTCAATCCAAAGCAGTTTGAAGACGCGGCGGGGATGGTGAAGTACATCCACGACAATGCGTACAAGCTTGTCCTGTGGCACACGCCGTGGATCAACTCCAAGTCCGATCCGCCGAAGGAGGCCGGCTTTGAAGGCAAGATCGCGCCGCTGGCGGAGAACTACCAGTTTGCCGCGGACCAGAACCTGTTTGTGAAGAATGCGAATGGCAGCCACCTACGTTGGCCGGTGGTGGAAGGGCGAAGGATCGCTGATCGACTTTACCTATCTACAAGGCGAAGCAGTGGTGGCAGGATCAGGTGCGGCAGGCGATTGCAGCGGGCGCGGACGGATTCAAGGACGATGACGGCGAGGGCAACTTCTTCGGCGATGTGAAGTTTTCCGACGGCGAACGATGCGCGCGTGATGCGCAACAAGTATTCCGTGCTCTACAACAATGCGGTGGAAGAGCTGATCCAGAAGGATCTGAAGGGCAACGGCGTGCTGCTTTCGCGCAGCGTAACCGTGGGCGCGAATGGGATTGGCTTCCTGTGGGGCGGCGATAACGAGGCCAGCTTCTCTCCGGCTGAACGGGCTGCCGACCGTCGTCACAGCCGGGCTGGGCGCGGGTTTGAGCGGCATGCCGCTGTGGGGCGCCGGACCTGGGCGGATACCTGGGCGTGGCCGACACTCCCAACCAGCGCGTGCTGGAACGTTGGACGGAGTATGCGGCTTTCTCTCCGCTGATGGAGGTGATGTCGAGTAAGAATATCGGCCCGTGGGACTTTGATGCGAATGGACCGGCGGGCTCGCATGAGGCGCTGGATATTTATCGCAAGTATGCGGTGCTGTATATGAGCCTGTTTCCGTATCGCTATGCGGCGGCGCAGGAGGCGGCGAAGACCGGCATGCCGATGATGCGCGCGCTGGTGCTGAACTACCAGGACGACCCGCGGGCGCGCGTGGTGAAGGATGAGTATTTGTTTGGGCCGAGATTTTCTGGTTGCGCCGGTGATCGACGACGGCACGCAGCGGCCGGTGTATCTGCCCGCGGGCGAGTGGGTGGATTACTGGACGGGCAAACGGGATGCGGGCGGCAAGACGGTGGTCGCGGACGCGCCGGTGGATGTGATTCCGGTGTGGGTGCGCGCGGGTGCGGTGGTGCCGAAGATTCCTGAGGACGTGATGACGCTGGTGCCGCAGAAGGAGAGCGGCAATACAACGGTGAAGTCGCTGGATGAGCGCCGGGTGTATGAGGTGATTGGGAGCGGTGCGGCGGATGCGAAGCTGACGGATTTCGAAGGGCGCGAGGTGGTGCGGGCAGGGCGAACGCTGAAGATTTCCGGCAGCGCGGCGAAGGTGATTGTGCGCTGGCGATTTGGATCGGTTGCGGATGTGACCGTGAATGGCGCGCCGGCAAAGGTATGGCTGGACGGGCCTGATGGCAGCCCTTATGTCGAGTTCGAACACACGGCGGAGAGTCTCGTCGCATGGCAGGCAGGTGCGCCTGTGGAGACTCCTCCGGCTCCGGTGATTGCGCCTGCCCCGGTGACTCCGGTGGCGGCTGCGCCTGTGGTCCGCGGAGCGCATACCACCGGGCACGCGAGTACGACGGCGAGCGGATCGACCAGCAGCACGGCGGCGACGGCCAAGACCAGCGTGCATCATACGACGCATCGGTCGAGCCGATCGGCCGCGGCGCGGAAGAAGAAGGCTCAGGCTAATGCGAGTACTACGGCGAAACCGCAGCAGTAGGCCGTTGTCTGGTCATCCCACATCTCAAAATCGAGATGTAGGGTACTCGGCGGATTAGCTGGACTGGAGACGTCGCCCCACTCGATCGGGGCTGGCTCGCTGGGCTCCCAGTTCAAGGGCGGCCTTGTTCGCCAGGCGATTGGCGAGGTTGGTGTGGACCAGGTCGAAGATGCGGGCATGGTCTCTGGTCCGCAGCTTGGGAAAGCAGGGGCAGAATCGCCAGCCCTGCTGAGCCATCAGCGGAGCGAGGATTTCGGCGCGAACGTCGCGCAGGGGATCGTGGCAATCCGCACCACGAACGTCGCTGAGGATCTCGTACACGGCTTCGTAGACTTCGTCGGGGACAGAATCACAACTGCTTCCATGGCAGTGCTGCATCGTCTTCATAGGGGTCTGGTTGCATGGTGGATTCCTCCGGTGCAAATGTTTCGATTTGTTGGGTAAGCTATGCCGCGAAGCTGCAGTCGTCTGTTCAAAATTGATCATCCGGGAAAAAGTTTTTTGAGGCAGCCCTGACCTTCACTGACGGCACGGCATGACAAACGTCATGTCGCTTTGTTGACGCAACTCACTGCTGTTCGCAATGGTCTGCTTCCATACTCGGTCTTGTAATCGAGAAAAAGGAGCGACCACAATATGAGCGCAGTCCTGAAGTTCACTGATGCAGAGTATGCCGTTGCCCTGCCGAAGCCGCCGGCACCTGAAACGGTTGCTTCACTCTCCGGAATCACCAAGCGCTACTCGAACGGCGTGGTGGCGCTGGACAACCTTTCTCTCGCACTGCGCCGCGGCGAGATCGTCGCGCTGCTCGGGCCGAACGGCGCGGGCAAATCGACTGCGGTGAAGCTGATGATGGGGCTGAGCGCGCCTACGGCGGGCAGCGTCCGCATCTTTGGCGGCGACCCTCGCCAGACTGCGACGCGGTTGCGTACCGGCGTGATGCTGCAGATCGGCCGCGCGCCGGAGATGCTGCGCGTGCGCGAGCATATCAATATCTTTCGTGGCTACTATCCCGCGCCGATGGCTTATGGGAAGTTGATTCGTGCGGCGGGACTCGAGGGGATTGAAGAGCGCATGTTTGGTGAGCTTTCCGGTGGGCAGCGGCAGCGGGTGCTGTTCGCGCTGGCGCTCGCGGGTGATCCCGATCTCATCTTTCTGGACGAGCCAACGGTCGGGCTCGACATCGAAGCGCGGCGCGGGATGTGGGCGCAGATACGCTCGCTGGCAGCGCGCGGAAAGACTGTGCTGCTGACGACGCATTATCTGGAAGAGGCGGATGCGCTGGCGCATCGCATCATCGTGATCAACAACGGCCGCGTAGTGTGCGAGGGAACTCCGGCAGAGGTGAAGTCGCTGGGTTCAGCGAGTGCGGGCGAGTCTGCAAGCCGTAACCTGAAGATCATTCGCTGCGCAACGTCGTTGAAAGAAGCGACGCTGCTTGCGATCGTGGGCGTTACCTCCGTAGAGGCTGGCGACACCCTGGCGACCATTACCAGCGCGCAGCCCGAGGCGACTCTGCGCGAACTGCTTGCGCTGGATCTGACGCTCCATTCCATCGAAGTGAAAAGCCCCGCGCTGGAAGATGCCTTTCTCGCGCTGACGGCGGAGTAGCAATTCGAAACAACATCGAAGGGAGAAATACTATGTCGACCGCAGCCATTCTGCATCCCGCCTCAACGCCCACCGGCGTCGCCCGCAGCGTGCGCATTTTCGTTGTCGAAGCGCGTTATGAGTTTGTACGCCTGCTGCGCACGCGCGCGTTTTCGCTCTCTGTCATCGGCTTCCCGGTGGCTTTTTACATCTTCTTCGGAATCATCATGAATCGCGGCGAGATGATTCACGGCGTCTCGGTGGCGAAGTACATGCTGGCAACGTATGCAGTGTTCGGCATGGTGGGGGCGGCGCTGTTCGGCATTGGCGTCGGTCTGGCTGGTGAACTCAGCGCGGGATGGCTGGAGTTGAAGCGCGCCAGCCCCATGCCTCCGATGGCGTATCTGCTGGCGAAGTGCTGCGGCGCGATTGGCTTCGGCATCATCATCGTCTGCCTGCTTACGCTGATCGCCATCACGGGCGCACACGTGTCGGTGACGGCGGCGGAGTTCGCTCGGCTGATCGGGCTCACTGTCGCCGGCGTGATTCCGTTTGCATGCCTGGGCATGGTGGTTGCGCTGCTGGTGCCGTTCAACTCCGCGCCTGGTTTCACGAACATGATCTATCTTCCGATGAGCTTTTGCGGCGGTCTGTGGATTCCGATCATGATGCTGCCGAAGGTGATGCAGAAGTTCGCGCTGGTGCTGCCGACGTATCATCTGTCGCAGCTGACGCTGGGCGCGTTCGGCTATGCGAGCGCCGGCACGACGGCGAGCCACTGGATCGGGTTGCTCGGCTTCTCCATGGTGATGCTGGGTATCGCGTCGATCGCGTTCCGCAGGCTGGAGCAGAACTCGTAGGCCGGGGGTACACTCGACTGGAGCGCGCTATGAATGTCGCCGCGGCCAACTCGATGCAGGAGCAGGAACAAGTGGGCCATGGATCTGGATCGCCTACACCGGCTTCCTCTTCATCGATCCCATCTTGGCGCCGAGTCTCTACATGTGGCTCGGCACGCTCGCTGTCTTCGTCTGTTTTTGATCGTGATTCTTTCGCGTACGTCCGCTGCGTCCGATGATGCCACGGCCGGCGCGATTCTGGATGATCGCCGCCACCTTTATCCTTGGCTGCGATCTCGTTTCCATGGAAACAGGGCGCATCCACGTTTTTCGTCTATGCGGCCGCATTTCTTCCTTTCAGCATCGTCTCGGTCCGCCGGGTGCTGGCGGCTTTCCTCGCTGGAAGTTCTGCTGGTTCTTGGCGAAGGCTACATCCTCCAGGCCCAGCGAGGCTTTATCCACGTCCGTTGGCCGAATACGCTGATCGCGATTTTTCTGATGGCCATCATCGGCGGTGGCAACGTCTTTTTCGCGCAGCAAAGGCGTGCCGAGCGCAAGCTTCGCGCGGCGCAGGAAGAGAATATCGCGCTCGCCGCGGTTGCTGAGCGCGAACGCATCGCGCGCGACCTGCACGACGTTCTGGGACACACTCTTTCGGTGATCGTGCTGAAGGCTGAACTCGCCAACCGGCTGATCCAGCGTGATGAAGCGAGCGATCGCCAACGCGCCGCAGCCGAGATTGCCGACGTCGAACGCATCGCGCGCACGTCTCTTGCTGAAGTGCGCGAGACGATTGTCGGGTACCGTTCGCGCGGACTTGCCGCCGAGATGGAAGCCGCGCGCCGCACTTTGGAGGCCGCCGGCGTGACGCTGACCGTCGGATCCGGATGCGATCTCTTCGAGTGTCTCGCATCTTTCAGCAGCGGAAGAGACTGCGCTCTCGCTGGCGCTGCGCGAAGCTGTAACGAATATCGTGCGCCATGCGCGCGCGACCACTTGCCGACTTCGGTTTATCACCGAGGACAATCGGCGGCGGCTGGTTGTGGAGGACAACGGCGAGCACGCGATCTCGCGCGAGGGCAACGGCCTGCGCGGCATGCGCGAGCGCATCGAGTCGTTGGGCGGCCAGCTGTCGCTGGAACGCGATCACGGCACGAGGCTGCTAATCGAGTTGCCGCTGCGAGCGCCGACGGACGCGGCATCGATTGCATCATGAGCACCACCGCCAAACCCGCAACGCAGATTCGCGTGCTTCTCGCTGAAGATCAGACCATGCTGCGTGGAGCGCTGGCCGCGCTGCTCGGCCTCGAAACCGACATCAGCGTGGTGGCGCAGGCGAGCAATGGACGCGAGGCGTTGAAACTGGCGCGGACGCATACGCCGGATGTGATCGTCACCGACATTGAAATGCCGGAGAAGACCGGGCTCGAGTTGGCGGCGGATCTGAAGGCGTCGGATTCGAAGGCGCGCATCATCATCCTCACCACGTTCGCGCGGCCCGGATATCTGCGGCGTGCGCTCGACGCGGGTGCGCGCGGCTACATGTTGAAGGAGCGGCCCGCGTCGGAACTTGCCGAGGCGATTCGGCGCGTGCATTCCGGCTTGCGCGCGATCGATCCAGCGCTTGCGACCGAGGCGTGGAGCGCCGATGAAGACCCGCTCTCGGACCGCGAACGCCAGATTCTGCAGCGCGCCGGGGACGGGCGCTCGTCGGCGGAGATTGCTGCGGAGTTGCGGCTGTCGGAAGGCACGGTGCGGAATTATCTGTCCGAGGCAATTGCCAAGCTGGGCGCCGCAAACCGCGTGGATGCAGCGCGAATCGCACGCGCGCGCGGATGGCTGTAGCGCGCATTCGGACTCGCAATGCCCAGTCTTTTCTGGGTTGATGCTACTTCGGCGGCGCTGGAGCCTCATTTGGAGAAGCCGCGGGTTGAGGCTCAGCTTCCGCATCGGCAGAAGTCAACTGAATAGGCTCGTTCTTTCCGTGCACGGGGTCATAGTCATGCTTCGCCATCCAAAGCTTGTACCTTGGCTCGGGCTCGGATCCCATCTTGCCGTTGTTGCGCTTGTAGACGAAGTCCTTGACGTCGGTATTGAAGTTGCAGGTGAAATACGCGTTGGACTTGCCGAAGATGGGAAGCAATACAGTCAGGACCTGGCCAGGCTTCTTCCAGCGAGCTGGGTAAGTCTCATATCCGAAAGACGCCTTGAACTTCTCGTCGCAGGAAAAGTTGAAGTCGACACCGTGTACGTCGTCGCCGTCAAAGAGATTGCCACGGCCTTCTCCCTTGGACTCCTCCATCTGACGGCTGTAGTAGAAGTTGGTTGAGTCCTTGCTGTAGACGTGGATGCGAAGCGTGTAGTCGGCAATATTCTTACTGTCGGCCTTCATCGCCGGTGCGCTGAACAATAACAGCAAGATGGCAGAGGATCCGAGCAGACGCGTGACAATGCGGTTCAAATTGCTTCTCCTGGGTTTCGAATCCAAATTACTCGGAGCCTGGCGCGGAGTCAACGCCCGTTTGAATGAGGACCACATTGCTGGCGCGGGCACTCAGTTACGAAGAAGTCTCGTGAAACGAGAAAAACCCATGGTCGACTTGCGTCGAACATGGGGCACCCTGTTTATTTTGGCAGTGGCTTACGCTTCTTTTACGCCGTCGACGAAGGCCTTCAGCTTGCGGCTGCGGCTGGGGTGGCGCAGCTTGCGCAGGGCCTTGGCTTCGATCTGGCGGATGCGCTCGCGGGTGACCTGGAAGGACTGGCCAACCTCTTCGAGCGTGTGTTCGGAGCCGTCTTCGAGGCCGAAGCGCATCTTGATGACGCGCTCTTCGCGCGGGGTCAGCGTGCGCAGGACCTGCGAGGTGTACTCCTTCAGGTTGACCGCGATGACGGCGTCGGCGGGCGAGACGGCCATGCGGTCTTCGATGAAGTCTCCGAGGTGCGAGTCTTCCTCTTC
Organism: uncultured Acidobacteriaceae bacterium; assembly: GCA_963822225.1. GTDB lineage: Bacteria > Acidobacteriota > Terriglobia > Terriglobales > Acidobacteriaceae > Edaphobacter. The sequence goes on from CAWGGW010000013.1 coordinate 10,736, forward strand.
TCCGATGGGCGTTTCGAGCGAGATGGGCTCCTGCGCGATCTTGAGGACCTTGCGGACCTTCGCGACCGGGATGTCCATGCGCCTGGCGATCTCTTCCGACGACGCTTCGCGGCCAAGCTCCTGCACCAGCTGACGGCTGGTGCGGATGAGCTTGTTGATGGTCTCGATCATGTGCACCGGGATGCGGATGGTGCGGGCCTGGTCCGCGATGGCGCGGGTGATGGCCTGGCGAATCCACCAGGTCGCGTAGGTCGAGAATTTGTAACCGCGGCGGTACTCGAACTTGTCGACCGCCTTCATCAGGCCGATGTTGCCCTCCTGAATCAGGTCGAGGAACTGCAGGCCGCGGTTGGTGTACTTCTTCGCGATGGAGACGACGAGGCGAAGGTTGGCCTCGATCAGCTCGCGCTTGGCGCGCTCCGCGTCCATGTCGCCCTGGATCATCTCGCGCTGGGTGCGCTTCAGGTCGGCGATGGAGATGCCGGCGTCGGCTTCGATGCGCTCGAGGTCGGTGCGGCAGTTCTTCTGCTGGCGGCGGTACTCCTTGCGCAGCTCTTCGGACTTGGAGGCCTCGAACTTGGCGTCGAGCGACTTGATCTGGCGCTCCAGCGTGCGCATGGCGTCGACGGTCTTGTTGACCTTGTCGAGCAGGCGCTTCTTCTCGCCGTTGGTGTACTTCAGCTCGCGAACGATGCGGTTGATGTAGACGTGCTCGCGGCCGATGAGCCAGCGGTTCTTGCGCGTGTCCTTGGCCTTGGCCTTGGCGTCCTTGCCGGCGGGCGCGGCGAGCTTCTCTTCCAGCACCTGCAGCTTCTTCTGGTGCTTGACGATGACGTCGATGCGGCCGACGGTGGCGCGCACGCGTGCCTGCAGGATCTCTTCGGTCAGCTCTTCTTCGTCGAAGGTGACCACTTCCTTGATGTTGCGCACGCCGCGGCGCAGGTCTTCGCCCAGGCCGACGATCTCGCGGATGACGATGGGCGAGCGCGAGATGGCCTTCATGACGCGGTTCTGGCCGCGCTCGATGCGCTTGGCGATTTCGACTTCGCCTTCGCGCGTCAGCAGCGGAACGGTGCCCATCTCGCGCAGGTACATGCGCACGGGGTCGTTGGTCTTCTCCAGGGTTCCGGGCGAGAGATCGAGTTCAACGTCGTCGGACTCTTCGCCGGCCTCGGGCTCGTACTTGTCGCGCTCGCCGCGGCCTTCGCCGGAGAGCACATCGATGCCCTGGGTGTTGATGGTGGTCATCAGGTCATCGAGCTCGTCGGGCGAGGTGATGTCGCCGGGGAGCAGGTCGTTGACCTCGCCAAAGGTGAGATAGCCCTTCTCTTTTCCGGTGTCGATGAGTTTGTCTAATCTGATCTTCTTTCGTACTTGTCGATTTCTTCAGCCACGGCTGTGCGCGCTCCTGCGTCGAATTTTTGTGGGTTCGCCAGAGGTACAGGCGGACTGTTCCCTTGGTTGTTGCGTGATCGGCAGGGATAGGATGCGGTGTCGACCGCGGTGGCAAGCCCGATAGCCGTTAAGGCAAGTCAGGGCATTCAAAGGCGCACGTCCCCAGCGGATACTAGGATACCACGTTTATTAGACGCCCCCGCCGGAGAAAAGGACTCAAAGCGGGAGCGGTTAGGCGAGATTTCCCGGAATCCGACGCGATTTTCGAATTCTAGTATAAGCCAGTTATTTACAGCAACATACATCATAAACCACCACTCGTCAGCCGGGCCAGCAACTCTTCCCACAGATCGCCGTAATGGCGCCAGCCGCCGACGTGCTGCACGCGGACGAGGGCGGCTTCGCTCATGTGGCGTTGGAGATCGGGGTCGTCGGCTAACTGCTGCATGCGGGCGGCGAGCGCGGCGACGTCGCGGATGGGCACGATGAAGCCCTCGACGCCGTCGGTGATCAGGTCGTCGCCGCCCGTGTTGGTGCTGGCTATGATCGGGCAGCCGCAGGCCAGCGCCTGCGAGAGCACCAGGCCGAAGCCATCCTCGATGGAGGGAAGCACGAGGACGTGGCTTTCACTCATCATCTTCGGCAAGGCGGTCTGCGGAACTGAGCCGAGGAACTCCACATCCTGCGTGGGCAGGCGGGCGAGCAGTTGCCTGATCTCCGGGGCCATCGCTCCGACGCAACGCAGCCGTTTGCGCGGATGTTTGAGTTGCGCGAACGCCTCGAGCAGGTAGGGAATGCCTTTGCGCAGGGAGACCTGTCCAGCGAATAGGACGTTGAACGAATCGGTCGGCGGATCGGCGACCTTGCTGAAGGTTTCGAGGCGCACGCCGTAAGGAATGGTGTAGATCTTCTCCGCGGGCACGCCCTGTTCGATGAAGGACCGGCGCGAAAACGACGACGGCACCGTGATCGCGTCGGCCAACGTCGTAGATGGCCTCTTCGCGTACGGTGTCGCGGGGGTCGTGGCGCGGCGGATCGAGGTCCCAGCGGCGGAACTCGTCGGCGACGATCTTAGCCTGGTAGCGCTGGTGCGAGGATCCGCGATCGCAGATGAACTTCCCGCCGCGCTGCTGCAGCAGGCGACCGGTCTTCAGCGCCGCGCCGGAGATGCCGATCAGCGCGTCGACGTTTCCGATCCGGCGCGCGGTCCAATCGTCGAAGCGCAAGGCGTTCTGGTAGCCGAGTTCGTCGTCGAGCCAGCGGTGGCAGCAGGCCTGCGCGACGCAGCAGCATCTCCGGCGTGTGCAGCCAGGGAAACGTCTGGACCTTGCTGTGCGGGCAGGCCTTCGCGCTTCAGGCGAGCCCACGGCCACGTGGAATATACCGTGTCGAGATGGCCTCGGCGGTCGAGTTCGCGGGCCAGCTCGAAGTGATGGAAGACGCCCCAGACGGCCTGGCTGACCTTGCATGCGCATCACTCGGCCTCCAGCGTTGGCTTGGAGCGGCTGAGGCGGGCCAGCAGGTTCGCCGGCTTCAGCGACTGCGGGTAGTGCAGCATGCTGGCGATGAACGCGGGCAGCGTGTCGTGGGCGATCTGCAACGAGGCTGGCAGCACGTAAACATTCATAATGACTTCGGAGATGATCAGCGACGCGGCCGCGCCGTAAAGGCCATAGCTTCGCGCCAGAAAATACGTGAAGATGACCGTGACGCCGGTTCCGACGATGTACCAGACGGCGAGCCGCTGGTGCAGATTGGTTGCGGTGGCGAGCGTGGAACTGGTCGACCAGAGGGCGTAGATGACAACGCCCGCAAGCAGGATCGCAAGCAGACCGCGGCTGGGCGGAACGTGGTGTCCGGTCCAATGCGTGAGGAACCACGGGCCAAAGGTCATCATGCAGATGACGATGCCGATGGCGAGGATGAGCGCTGTCTGGCAGGCGCGGCGATGCAGCGTGCGCAGCAGGTCCCAGTTCTTTGCGCCGTACGCGAGCGAGAGTTCCGGCCAGACGGTGTTGTTGACCAGTTGCACCATCTGCAGCGCGACGCGGGAGACGGTGCGCGCGCTGGCGAAGATGGCGACCGGAATCGGGCCGAGCGCGTAGCCGACGGCGATCAGCGTGCCTTGCAGGTTGAGCGCGATGCCGATGGGAAATCCCATGAATGCGAAGGCCGGCGGAGCGAGTCGGCGAATCTCGGCGAAGCTTGCGTACTTCCAGCCGAACTTGATCCATGGCATGTCGTGGCGCATGAACAGGCCAGAAGATGATGGTGCCGAGGATGTTCGCAACGGCATAGACCAGCGCCGCGGTGCGCGGGCCGTAGCCGAGAATCACAGGCACCATGGTCGCCGCGAAGGCTGCCAGCGTGATCAGGTTCTTGATGAACGTGCCGTATGGGTAACGCGCCACGCAGGTATAGGCCGCGCCCATCAGCTGTTCCAACTGGCTGAGCAGGACGGAGATGCCGAGGTAGAAGATGATCCACTTGGCGTCGGACTGGCTGATGGAGTGGATCGGCAGCACGCGCGCGACCGGAACGAAGTAGAGCACGGGAACCAGCGCCAGGCCGACAACCGACGCAGACGATGGAGATGAGCCACCAGCAGCTTTGGAAGACGCGCAGCGCGCCCTCGCGATCGCCGCCGGCGACCAGCATGGTCATCTCGTTGGAGGCGACGTTGCCGAAGCCGATGGTGGAAAAGCTGAGCTGCGTCGGGATCGCGGTGACGATCAGCCAGTCGCCGTAAACCGCCGTCGCCCAGAAATGGAAGAAGACCGGAACCTGGATGAGCTGGATGATGGTGCTGGCCAGCTTGCCAAACCAGTTGGAGGCAAAGCCGAGCATGAGGCGGCGCTTGGTTTGTTTATCGATGGGGCCTGTCCTCCGCTTTGAGTCTTGGTCATTGGCGTGAACCCATCAGTGGCTCCGGAGTTGCCGCGATATTCACGTTGCCCAGTGGAATTTTGCCTTCGAGAATCAGACGCTTGCGTAGGCGATCTGCGTAATTGTGGGCAAATGCTCTACACGCTCACTGGTAGGCGTTGCCCTCAATACGCGTCGAACAGAGTCTGAGTAGTCGCTATCCGCCCGCTCGGCATGGCCGTTCGGACTCGCTCCAACCAATCGACCGAGTGGCCAATCTCATCGGAGTACAGTCCGGTAGAGTTGCGTCGAGCGGACGGCCTCGGGATCATTTTGGATGACGGTAGCTCCGACGAATCCTCGAGGTACGACATGCTCCGGATGCCCAACCGTCGCTCCAGCATCGTGGTATCGCTGAAGTCACGGCAGTTCTTTGGCAAATTCGTGGCTCGAGACGTCGAACGGCTCCGAAGGACGAAGTGGCTTGGAATCGGTTGGACTTCGAATCAGAATGTGCGAGGACCCGTATGCAGATCTGGCTTCGCCAGTCGCCTGACCGGGATGTCAGCGGCCTCATCTGACAAGGCGACTCCCCCAGAACGCGGAGTCAGCAACTTCTGTTTGCTTGTTGACTGGCGACAATACTGAAAGGCACGGTCTGATTCGAAGCCAATCCGTCCGCCGGAACTAACTCAAGCAACGCGCACACGGCTTCTGGGCGAGCAGGCATCGGGTCCAAGCCAGGCTTGGTGCTGTTCGATGATGAACCGAACTTTGCGTCCTCCAACGGATGTTTTCGACTATGTCATGGCCCTGCCGATCTGCTCCTCGAGCCAAGCTCTGCGAAGAAGATGGCCGCAGCACGCTGGGATTGCTACATCTTGATAATTGCACCGTGGCCCTGCTTCGCCGTGCCAATGTTTCTGCTTCCGTCCGAGTTGGCTCGTAACCTGCTGCTCATAGTGGCTCCGGAGTTGCCGGTCGATTTCGACCTTTTCGGCGATGAGGTTGTTGAGCATGTCGGTGTCGCCGCGGCGGTCGGCTTCGGCGATCTGGGTGCGGAGTTCGCGCTGGCGGCGTTCGAGGCGGCGATGTTCGAGGTTGTGCAGCGCGCCTTCGACCTGCGCGGTGAGCGGCGCGGCGCTGGGCTGATGCGTGTGCGATTCTTCCGCGAGCGCGTGAGCGAGGTGCGCGCGCATCTCGTCGGTGCTGGCAGCGTCGAGCGGGTTGGGCGGCGCAGGCGCGTGGGCCAGCGCGTCGAGCAGGTCTGCCGTGGCTAAGTCTGCGATCCATTCGGGATGCTCGGCGAGATGCGTGGAGGCGACGACGCGGGCCGGATCGGATTCTGGCAGGACGAGGGCGCGGAGGAGGATGCGCTCGGTTTCGGTGATGGGCTCGGCGCGGTGCGACGGGATGCTGGCGGTGCGCTGGGCGGCGGCCATTTTGACTTCTTGCAGGAGCAGGGCGGAGTCGATGCCGAGCTTCTGCGCGGCGTCGTTGATGAACTCGCCGCGGTGGAGCGCGTTGGGCATGCGGCGGATGTGCGGCAGCAGGAAGTTGACGGAGCTTGACCTTGGCTTCGGCGGTGCGCGCGGGGAAGAGCTGGCGGGCGCGGTCGATGAGGTAGTCGGCGTAGCGTTTGGCTTTGCGCAGCGCCGCGCCGTAAGCCTGGATGCCGTGCTCGCGGACGAAGCGGTCGGGATCGAGGCCGCCTTCGAGCGTGACGACCTTGACGTTGAAGTCCTCTTCGGTGAGCAGGGCGATGGATTTTTCGGTTGCGGTTGCGCCGGCGGTGTCGGGATCGAAGTTGACGATGACGCGCTTGGTGAAGCGGCCGAGGAGGCGGACCTGAGTTTCAGTGAAGGCGGTGCCGGAGGTGGCGACTACGTTATGAATTCCGGCCATGTAGACGGAGATGCAATCCATCTGGCCTTCGACCAGGATGGCGAAGTCGTTCTTTGCGCATCTGCGACTTGGCCTTGTCGAGGTTGAAGAGGATCTGGCCTTTGGTGTAGAGCGCGGTTTCGGGCGAGTTGAGGTACTTGGCGTTCTTTCTCGTCGGGGTCGAGCGCGCGGGCGGTGAAGGCGATGACCTTGCCGGCTTCGTTGGCGATGGGGAAGGTGATGCGCTTGCGGAAGCGGGCGTACATGCTGCCGGGCGAGCCGTCGGATTGGTCTTTTGCGCTGAACAGGCCGCTGGCGCGGAGGACTTCTTCCGGGAAGTGCGCGCGCGAGGGCTTCGCGCATGTGGTTGAAGTCGTCGGGCGCGTAGCCGATGCGGAAGGTCTTGACGGTCTCCGGGCGTGACGCCGCGGCTGGTGAGGTATTCGCGGGCGCGGGCGGCTTCGGGCGACTTCAGTTGCGCCTCGAAGTACTGCGTGGCGGCTTCGTGGATGTCGAGGAGCTGGCGGCGCAGGCCGGCTTCGCGGGCCTCTTCGGGCGAGTTGAACTCGCGCTTGGGCAGCGGGATTCCGGCTTTGACGGCGACGGCGCGAACGGCTTCGGGGAAGCTGAGCGACTCCATCTTCATGACGAAGTTGAAGACGTCGCCTTTCTCGTGGCAGCCGAAGCAGTAGTAGTAGCCGTGGGTGGCGTTGACGGAGAAGCTGCCGGTCTTTTCCTTGTGGAAGGGGCAGAGGCCGGTGTAGTTCTGGGCGCCGGTCTTGCGCAGCTTCAGGTAGTCGCCGATGATGCGGACGATGTCGGCCTGCTGCTTGACGAGTTGGGCGAAGTCGGTGGACATGGGTGCTAGGTTCGAGGTTCGAGGTTCGAGGTCTTGGAGTGTACCCCCCCCGGGGGGTATGAAATCGCAAAGTATAGATTTATTAGGATGTTATTGGTTGGTGTGGTCAAATTACCACACTATTTGTCCCTTAATGGACACACCCTTGGCTTCGATGTTGGCGCGGCTCCTTTGCTGAATGGCTGCTGGTCCGGAGGGCGTGAATAACCCCATGATCACCCTTCTCTTTGTTCAGGGCGAATCCTTCGCAAGCTCCAGGACAGGCTATGGGGCACCCGTCATGGCAGCCTTCTAAATTTCTACTCTTTATTAAGGATAGCAGCTTGGACACAACCAAAATGTCTTCTCCCAGGTCGGGATAAGGTGCTTTGATTCACATGTTTAAGGTCGAGTTCGGGTCTTTCTGGGTTCGACATTGGCGTTTTGCGGGTGGATTTCCCCAGATTAAATATAGCCCAGCAATTTCGGATTTTTTCCGCGGTTTGCGTGGTATGTTGGCTGTGCCGCTCCCCAGAATATGCCATCAGCTAATCCGTCCAGAAAACGGACGGCAATGGGAGCTTGCGATGAGCTTTGGCAGTTTTTCGAAGTTTGAAGGGCCGGATATTGGCGCTTTTGTGGCGTGCGCGGTGATTGGGTATCTTCTGGGGACTCTGGCGCCGGCGGGTTCCGCGCTGGCGATTTACAGCTCGATCCTGATCTCGTACCACCTGTTTCTGGCGTACCTGATCCTGCTGAGCGGCGGAGAGCATAAGCAGGCGGGCGTCTCGCTGCCTTTGGGGCACACGATTTTCACGCATCTGGTGTGCCTGGCCGTGATCCTGTCGCCGGTTGCGGTTGCGCGGGCGGCGATGGCGCACGCCGCGGCGCTGAGCAACGATCCTATGGCGGATATGGAGAACACGGATCACGCGATCCGGATGTTTCAGGCACTTTGCTGCAGCATGGCGGGGCTGGCGATGTTCGAGCGCGGGTGGCTGTTCAGCTCCGAAGCTCCAGCGGAACAGCCCAAGCCGGTTGAGGACCTGGCGCCGGCGGTGCTGGCGGCGAGTGCCGAGGACTTCGAAGCGTGGCGGCAGCATCTGGCGCAACAAAAACCGCGCGATCGCGTGAGCGGAGCTTCGCTGAAGATGGAGTATGAGCGGTTTCTGCTGAGCCGGCAGCGGAACCGGGCCGCGCAGGCGACGGGTGACGGGCAGCAGGGATAGGACTTAGGCGGTCTTCACGGAAGAGCGCTCTGCGCGGCGGTTTTCGGGCTACAATAACGGGCACCGTGATGCGATGGCTGACCCTCGTGTGCCTGCTGACCACGCTTCCAGCGAGCGGCCAGGCCCCGTGGACGTGGAAGGACAGCAAAGGGGCTACGCACACGCGGGCGGAGCTGGACACGATTCTGGTGCAGAACCGGGAGTGGGTGAAGTCGCAAGGAAGCGACGGGAAGCGGGCGGACCTGGCGGGAGCAGATCTTTCCGGGGCGGACCTGGGGGATGTGGACCTGCGCAGCGCGAACCTGAGTGGAGCTAACCTTTCCAACGCGCGCATGGAGGGAGCGGACCTGCGTGGCGCTACCCTGACCGATGCTGACCTTTCCGGTGCGGACCTTAGCAAAGGGCGCCTGGGGAAGGCGACTCTGACTGGAGCGCATGCCACGGCCCAGGTGGACTTTGCCAGCGCAGATCTGACCGGGGCAATTCTCTCTTCCGACAGCAAATCCGCTAAGAAGAAAGAGGTCACAAACCTGAGCGGCGCCGACTTTACCAGCGCAATCCTGAACGGCGCGACGCTGGAAGGGGTGAATCTGATCGGCGCGTATTTCGGCGGAGCCAAGCTGGTAGATGCGGATCTGAAAAACGCGGATCTTTCCGGCGCGGACTTTACCCGGGCTGATTTGAGCGGGGCGACCTTGATCGATGTGTGCTTCATTGGACCTTGCAATGGGAACACGCTGCCGGCAGGAGAGGAGAATCCCGGGCCGGCGGATCTTTCCGACTCGACGCTGAAGGGGGTTGCTTATCAGCCGAGTTCGCAGGTGGACGCATACAGCATCAGCACCGCGTACGGTCTGTCGGACATGGTTTTTCAGGATGATCCTAAGCCCTTGATCGATTTGCGGAACGCTTTTCGCGACTCGGGATGGGTGGGCCCGGAGCGGGAGGTGAACGAGGCGTATCACCGGCACGACTTCAACTCGCCGCCACGTGCGGTGGAGAGCGTGGCTGCGAACACGGAGCAGAATCCGGCAGCGACGGGGTGGGCCGAGTCCGCGAGGCATGGGTACAGGCTGGCGAAGTACTGGGTGGGCGAAGCGATCACATGGCTGCAGCAGGTGGCGTTCGACTGGACTTGCGGGTGGGGCGCGAATCCGGGACGGCCGCTGGTGATTATCGCGGTGATGGCGCTGGTATGTACGCCTATTTACTGGATTGGGATGCAGTTTCAGCCGCGGGGCGTGGGCTTGTTTCTGGTGGCGTCGGGCGATCGCGTTCGCACGACCGACTCGCGCGAGCGGGTGATGAGGATGTGCGTGAATCCTGCGCGGCAGAGCGTGGGGAAGACACTGCGGGAGATGGGGCTGAAGAGCTGGATCGTGGCGATGTGGCGCGCGAAGAGGAGATGGATGTGGCTGGAGTGGAGAGCGCTGCGGACAGCGATGCTGTTCAGCCTGATGAGCGTGTTCAACATCGGGTTCGAGGGGTTTAATGGCGGCGAGTGGATTCGCATGCTGCAGACGCGGGAGTTCGACATACGGGCGCGGGGGTGGATGCGGACGGTGTCGGGGCTGCAGTCGCTGCTGGGGGTGGGATTGCTGGCGCTGTCAATACTGACTTACTTCGGGCACCCGTTTGAGTAGGTGGCGGGGAGACGAGGTTGGCGCGAGTGCTTAGGCGGCGATCTTGAGTGTCTGTCCCTTCAGAGTCCTGACCTTTTTGCGCTTGGCGTGGGAGGCCTGCCAAAGGTCATAGTCGTTCTGCATTCGAAACCAGATTCCAGAACTTCCCTGCCCCAGGGCCTCGCTCACTTTGAGTGACATATCTGGGGTAAAACCGGCGCGGCAGTTGACGATGCGGGAAAGGTTGACACGCGAGACACCGATGTGGGCGGCGAAGGCACTGATGCTCATAGGAATGTTCTCAAGCGCGTCTTTCAATATTCTGCCGGGGTGGGGCGGGTTATACATCTCCATGGGTTCTTCTCCTTTGCTCAGTGATAATCGCGATAATCCACCAGGATCGCGTCCGTTCCATCGAACCTGAATGTTATTCGCCAGTTTCCGTTGACGCGCACGGACCAATGACCTGCGAGATTGCCTTGGAGCGGGTGCAGGAACCAACCAGAGAGATTCATTTCCTGGGGGTTCTCGGCCCGGTTCAATGCCACAAGCTGATCCTCCAGCTTCCTGGCATGCGCGGGTTGGATGCCGGCTTTGGAGCCTGTGGTGAAGAACTTTTCGAGGCCGGCGTGACGGAACGAGCGAATCACAAGGGATGAGTGTATCGCGTAACGTTACACTTGTCGAGCCGGATTTTCTCGCGGGCAATGTGGCTGGTTGAAATATTGCAACACACGTTCGAGTAGTAGAGCATGCCGCGGCAGTCGCTCTTAAATGGAGGGTATGTATTATCGAAGGAATTCCTCCCCACATTAAATCTCCAAGGGCCTGATCAGACGAAAGTGTGATTTCCGGCGGGGGTGGGGCGGGAGTAACTTCAATTTCGCGAATTTTGTTTGGAAACTAAGCCGGGAAAGGCGGGTTCCAAAGGTAGACGATTCGCGTGGCCGGATGGCCGGCAAGTCGCGAACGGGACAAGCTACTCAGAAGACAGGGCCGAGGACATGATGATGACGAATATTTTTTCGATGCGTGCGATTCGCAACACGGTGGTGGCGGCGGCGTTGGTGATGGCGCCCGCGGCTTCGTTTGCCGGAGTGTTTATTTCGGTGGGCTTTGCGCCTCCCGCACTGCCGGTGTATGTGCAGCCGGTCTGCCCGGGGGATGGCTTTCTTTGGAATCCGGGCTACTGGGCTTATTCGCCGGATGGCTACTACTGGGTTCCGGGTGTGTGGGTTCGGCCGCCGCAGGTTGGCGTGCTTTGGACGCCGCCGTATTGGGGATTTGCGGGTGGCGTGTATGCGTTCCATCCCGGATACTGGGGGCCGCACGTTGGGTTCTACGGCGGCGTGAACTATGGCTTCGGCTACGGCGGCGTTGGCTTCGTCGGCGGACGCTGGAACGGCGGGTTCTTCAGCTACAACACGGCGGTGCTGAATGTTGGCGTGGGGGTTGGGTTCCACAGCACGTTTGTGGATCGCACGGTGATCGTGAACAACAACAACTTCAGCCATACGAGCTTCAACGGCGGACCGGGCGGTATCGCGGTGCGGCCATCGCCTGAGGAGCAGCAGTGGTCGCATGAGCAGCACTTCTCTGCGACGCCGGAACAGCAGAGCCACTTCCAGGCGGCGCAGTCGAACCGGGCGAACTTTGCCTCGGCGAACGGCGGCCATCCGACGAATGCGGCGTTCTCGCGGCCTGGATCTACGGTGGGTGCGGTGCGTTCGGTTGGGTCGCCGGCTACGCGCGACGGCTTTGGCCATGCGAACGAAGTGAACACGCGCCAGGGCAATCAGCAGGCGCGGATCAACAATGGAGTGAACTCCGGCCAGATGACGCCGGGCGAGACGCGGAACGTGGAGAATCGCGATACCAGCATCAATCACCAGGCGCAGGCGGACCGTGCGGCGAATGGCGGATCACTGACTCCGCAGGAACGGCAGCAGATCAACCAGCGGCAGAATAATGTGAGCAACTCGATCTACCACGACAACCACAACGCGAATAACGACCACGCGGCGGCGGCTCGCAACGGCGAAACTCCGCACCAGGAGAAGCAGCAGGCGCAGCATACGGAGAAGAACAACGCTCCGCACCCGAATGAGGATCATCCGAAGAGGTGAGGTTCGAGGTTCGAGGTTCGAGGTTCGAGGTTCGAGGTTCGAGGTTCGAGGTTCGAGGTTCGAGGTTCGAGGTTCGAGGTTCGAGGAAGGGATGCGGCCGGCGAGTGATTCGTCGGCCGCATTTCTTTTGCGTGCGGTCGCACTGGGTGCTACACTTCTTTTTGTATGATGTATCCCGCTGAGAAAGCTGAGCGGGTCTTCAAGACAGCTTGGTTTTCCAAGGCGGCAAAGAAGGCTCACATCCCGGATAGCGAACTGTGCGCGGCGATGCGGCAGGTGATGCTTGGCCAGTGCGACGACCTCGGCGGCGGGGTCTTATAAGAAGCGGCTGGGCAGGAATCTGTATCGGTCGATCGTGGTTGCTAAAGGCGGACGGTATTGGGTGTATGCGTATCTGTTCGCGAAGCAGGACCGGGCCAATATTGCTGAGGACCAGTTGGTCGATTTTCGGGCGCTCGCTGGGTTGTACGCGCGCAAGACGGATGCGGATATTGAGAAAGAAGTCGAGCTCAGAGAGTTGATGGAGATTTGCCATGGCCGGGAAACCAAACTACAAAAGTGAAGCCCACGAGGCGATTCATAGCGCCGTTGAGGGCATGTATCGAGCCGGGACGATCGACAAGGCCACGATGCGGGACTTTGATGCGTCGTGCCTGGTTCCGCCGACGATCAAGCCGCGCCAGATCAAGGCGCTGCGCGAGCGGCATCGCGTGAGCCAACCGGTCTTCGCGCGCTACCTGAACACCAGCGAATCCACCGTGGAAAAGTGGGAGACCGGAGCGAAGAAGCCAAGCGGCATGGCGCTGAAGCTGCTGTCGGTGGTGCAGAAACATGGGCTGAAGATGCTCGCCTGAGCGGGGCGAATCCCTACAATGGGAAGCGATGCTGAGTGCGGACGAACTCGAGCGGGTGTGCGTGGTGCTGGTGCGGGCGCGCAACCCGAGCAACATTGGCGCGGTGGCGCGGGCGATGCATGACTTCGGCTTCAGCAGGCTGAGGGTGGTGAATGAATTTGCTCCTCCGCTGGAGGCTGCGAAGTCCGCGGTGGATGCTTCCGATGTGATGACCGGCGCGATGGCCTATGCGAGCGTCGCCGATGCCGTTGCGGACTGCACGCTGGTAGTGGGGACGACCGCGGTGGGCGAACGCGATGTGCAGCATGAGTTGGTTACGCTGGCCGAGGCGGCGCCTAAGATGCACGCGGAGTTGCGAGGCGGTTCAACCCACATCTCAGATTCGAGATGTGGGGCACCCGCGGGGTCGGACCCCACCCGTTACGATGAAACCGTCACGGATGGGGCACCCGGAGTTGTGGCAGGGCGGGTGGCGATTTTGTTTGGGTCGGAGAAGACGGGGCTGAGCAATGATGAGCTAAGCCACTGCAACTGGCTGCTGACGATCCCGATGTATGAGCATGAGGGCGTGCGGCATCCCTCGATGAACCTGGGGCAGGCGGTTGCGGTTTGTTTGTATGAGCTGGTGCGGGGTGGTGTGGATCCCACATCTCAGAAGCGAGATGTGGGGAATCCGGAGCGGTCGACAGTGGACCCCACTCACGACGGTGAAACTGTCGTGAATGGGGCACCCAGAGAGTTGGCCGGACCGGTGGCGGCGGCGCAGTTGGAGCGCATGACCGCGCTGATGACCGAAGTGATGGAGAAGACCGAGTACACGCGGCGGCATGCGCATAATTGCAGCCCGGATCAGGTGCGGCGGCTGGTGCGGCGCATCGGAGTGGACGCGGTGGACGCGCCGGTGTGGATCGGCTTTCTGAAGCAGGTGCTGTGGAAGCTGACCGGCAAGCGTGGGGAGTAAAGCTACTTTGCGCTGTTGTTGAAGATCTGTTCGGCGAAGAAGTTTTCTACCTTGGCCTGGTCGCGGAGCATCTCGAAGTAGGCGTTCTGCACCAACTGCGAGCGGCTATCGCGCAGCAACTGGCGGATGTGCTGCTGCACCACGGGGTCGGAGATGTCGCGCTGTCCGGCGGGTTCCTTGTCCAGCAGCTTGTAGATCGAGTAGCCTACCTGCTTCTTGGTCTGGGCATCGATCAGCGGGAAGATCTCGGTGATGCCGCCGGGCTTGAGCTTCAGCAGGGCCGCGCCGATGGTGGGGTCGGACTTCAACTGCGACTCCGGCACGAAGCCCATATCTCCGCCGCTGGAGGCGGTGTTGGGATCCTCAGAGAAATTCTGCGCGATGGCGGCGAAGTCTTCTCCGGAGTCGAGCCGGAACTTGAGCGCCTGAATCTTCTTCTTTGCCTCTGCGTCGGTGGTAGCCTTGCTGCCCTGCAGATTGCCGGGTTGGGGCGAGGGCATGCTGGTAACGCGGATGACGGCGAGGTGATACTGCGGCTCGATCAGGTCGAACTCAGCCTTGTGCTGCTGAAAGTAGGCGGAGACGTCGGCGTCGGTGACGTTGATCTTGGACTTTATTTCCTTGTTGAGCAGCTTCTCGACGGTGACCGAGCGGCGGACATCGCGCTTCAGGTCGTCCAGGGTGCGGTTGGTGGCCTTCAACTGCGCTTCAAACTGCTCTTCGGTGGGGAAGGGCGCCTTCATCTGAGCGACCCGGGCGTCGACCTCTTCCGGGGTCGCAGTCAGGTTCATCTTGGCTGCGCGCTGGACGAAGATCTCCTCGTTGATAAGCTCGCGGACGGAGCTGAGGCGCAGCGAGTCGGCTTCTTCGGGCGAGGTCTGCTGGCCCTGTGCCTGGGCGAGCTGCGCCTGGTACATGCGGTCCATGTCGGCCTTCATGATGGCGTGGCCGTTGACCGTGGCGACGACGTCGGCCTGGTGGGGGCGGGTGCATCCGGCGAGCACGAGAACGGTGAGAGAAAGGAGTCCGGCTGCGGTTCTGGTGTACGCATTTGTTGCGTTCCCAACCTGCGCAGGGTTGGCAAATCCGGTTGCTGTGCTACTCATGTTTCTCCGATCCAATCTTGCATCCGTCACCGTTGGGTGACTGTGTCAATTGTTCCATCAAATCTCGTCCCATGCGGCTAATTTCCTGGCTTGGTTGTGGCGGCCGGTGCGGCTGCGACTGGCGCGGGCGCCGGCGGAGGTGTCTGGCCGACGGCGACCAGGGCGCGGTCGATGATTTTGTAGAGCGTCTCGATGGGCACGACGCCCTCTACCCTTTCGCCGTTGACGTAGAGCACGGGGGCCTGATCGAGGTGGAGCGGGTCGGCCTCGCCCAGTGCGATGGAGGCCTTCACGCCGGCGTCGTCCTGCTTGAGGACGCAGGCGAGCAGCACGGGCTGGTCGACTTTCTGCTTCAACCCTTCGTCGAGGGCGATCTTGTCCAGCGACTTGGTTGCAACCTCCATCGTCTTTTCAGGGCCGGCGATGTCGGCGGCATGCGCGTGGACGTAGTCGACGTAGTTCCAGTAGCCGGAGGCGGATTCGCTGGCCAGGCAGTTGGCGTCGACGGCGGCGTGCTTGGCCCAGGGGTGCAACTCCTCCAGCGGGAAGTCGCGATAGACGATGCGGACCTGGTCCTTATAGCGATTGAGAACGGCGGGAAAGAGCAGCGCGTTCATCTGCGCGCAGAAGGGGCACTCCAGGTCGTCGAAGCCGACGATGGTGACGGGCGCATTGGCCGGCCCGCCGCGCGAGGGACGTCCGGCGGTGGGAATGTTGTCGGGAACGATCTGGCTGATGTCGAATTTGTTGAACTGAGCGAGGGTTTTGCCGTCGGCGGAGACGAGGAACACGGCCGATTTGACCGGCTTGCCGTCGGAGGAGAAGTTGACGCTGATCTGCGAGTAGCCGGCTATGTCGCTCTTGACCGGTTCGCTGAAGGAGATGGCGTAGTCGGAGGAGATGTCGGCCTTGTTGCGGACGGTGAGTTCGATGCGCCGCGCCATCTGGGGAGAGAGCTTGACGCCGGGCTGGACCTGGTTTCCGGAGGGCTGGACTGAGGTCTGCGCGTGGCAACCCAGAGCGGCGATTAATACGACCAGCGCGAGCGCGCGCAGCGGTCTGACCCCATTCAACATAGTCTTCATTATCTCACGCGGAGCGCGGTGATTTCGCCGCCGCCAGGTCTGCCGGGCTGACAAGGGCGGACTATTGCCTTGGAGGCAAGGCAGCCAGAACATTGCGCTTCAAGGAAGGAAGGTCGTGGAGGATGGCGCGCCAGACGATGTCGAGATCAACCCCGAAGTATCCGTGGGAGAGCGCGTTTCGCATATCGTACGCGGAGCGAATGGGAAGTTCTGGATGAGCCGCGACAAAGTCCGGATAGTTCAGATCGATGTTCCTGCAGGCCTCGCCGATGACCTCGAAGTTCCTGATGACGGCGTCCTGATCGCGCGTGCTGCGGCAAAAGTCGGAATACGTGAGGCCCCCGGTATATTCTGCGATTCGATCAATTGCTTCAATGATATGGCTAAGGAAATCGTGCAGTTGAAATGAGTGCTTCCGGCTGGTCATACAGGCGTAGCCTCGGAGAGCACCTGCTCTCGCAGCCTTGAATGCAGCGCATTGGGAGTCAAGACATCCACCGGAACGCCAAGAAGGGTGCGTAGCTGGTAACGAATCTCGCCGATGTCGAAGATGGACGTTTCCGGCGTAGGGTCGACCAGGATATCGAGATCGCTCGCGTCGTCATCGTCTCCACGAACGACCGAACCGAAGACGCGCGGATTCGTCGCGGATCTGGATTGCACGATGCGGCGGATTTCCTCACGATGCAGATTTACAGCTTCCGACGGTCTCATGCTCCTGATCCTCCGGACTCTATTATCGCTCTCTCCGCGCTCGCCTCGGAGTATAGCGCCAGACTTGTTTGACCGGATGCCTAGAACACCTGGTCGGCGTGGCGCAGGTTGCCGGCGCTGCCGATATTGGCCAGGGTGAAGTTGAACTTGTAGCCATTGTCGTTACGCGCTGTGCCCAGTTCGTACTTGCGGTATTCGACGCTGACGCCGCAGCAGTTCCAGTTGTACGAGGTCTGGATCGCGCCGTACTGGACCGTGCCGAGGTCGATGTCGATGCCGGCGCTGGCTGCCGCGCTGAGGCCCGATTTCGCCGGGTTGCCGAAGCCGAAGTGGACGCGCATCTGGTCGAAATCGGCGACTGAGGAGAGCACGCCGTCGACGTAGGAGCGCGCCGGAGCGTCGAGCCGGGCGTAGCTGAGGCCGCCGATGATGTTGCCCTGGTGTACGTCGATGTACACGTTGTTGGAGGTGAACTTGTTCTGGCAGGCCCGCGGAGGGTTGCCAGGAAGCGCGGGCTGTGAGGACGAGGAGCAGGTGTCGTAATCGAAGTCCCACTCCAGATCGACCTTGTCGGAGGGGCGGATGCGCAGGCGCGAGATGATGGGCGAGACGTTGCGCGGGCCGGTGAGGAAGGAGATGCCGGAGAAGTCCAGCGTGGTGGTAAGGATATCGCGCGGGCCGTTGATGACGACCGCGCCGCCGAAGTTGGGGTCGAAGAAGTACTTCTGCGCGACACGCCAGGTGATCCATTCGCGGTTTCCGCAGACCTGCGGGGCGTCGTCGGCGCGGTTGACGGCCTGGCCGGGGTCCTCGATGTCGGCGTCCTCGGGGGGCGAGCCGAGAATCTCGATAGCGTCGGCGTAGGATCCGGCGGGGCGGCAGGGCTGGTCGTTCTTGCGGCGCAGGAACAGGCGCTGCGTGGCGCCGTACTCCAGCTCGTTGGTGTCGCTGGCGATGTCGACGGTGTCGAAGCGCAGCACCTGGGAAAAATTATCGATGCCATGGACGTAGCGGTAGACGATGTCCGGCTCGATGGTGTGCTTGAAGTCGCGGCCGATGAGTTTGCGGAAGAAGCCGGAGTCGAACGTCCGCTCGATCACGGGCGGACGGATGTCGAAGCTGACTTCAAAATCGGCGCGGTTGAGCGGGTCGGTGCTTTCCACCGGCGCGCCGCCCGGACCCACCGCTCCGGGTACACGGCTTCGGCTGTAGAACGTCTCGCGCGCGGCGATGGCGGGACGGATGCGCCAGCCGTGGCCACCGAAGGGATACGCGAGTTCGGGATAGATGTCGAGCCGCTCGACCATGCCGCTTGTCTCGAAGTTCGGCTGCGTGCGCTTGAGCGCTGCAGCGGTACTGTTCAGATCCCACTCCAGGCCGGTGCTGCCGAGCAGGTGATCGGTGGCGTAGAACTCCAGCGCGGGTGCGTGGAAGATGTGCACCTGCTCCTCGGTCTGGGGCGGAGTGGTGGAGGCGTTGGCGACGCGCTTCTCACCCTGGTAGCGGTCGCCTTCCAGCGATGCGGCCGTGCCATTGGCTTCGCGGATGAAGTAGATCGTGGAGAGCACGTCGGTGGAGACGGCCTGGTTGAAGTTGGTGGAGAATGCCTCGCGATAGGGGAAGGAGCTGAGGTATTCGACGTCCGCGACGGCCCTGGCCTGAACCGGCGGGTACTGCACGGGTGTCGCGTCCGCCTTGAAGTCGTCGGGGGCGATGAAGTCGTAGCGCCCGGAAAACAGCGCGTCGGTGCCGCTCTGATTGATGTAGGCGCCGCCGGTGGGAGTGTAGCCGCGATCCTGCAGCGAACTGAAGTGCGACAGCGCGAAGTCCTGTCCCAGACCGCGATAGCGAATGCTTCCCGTCTCCTCGTACCCTCGCGCGGAGTAATAGATGGCTCCGGCGGTGATGTCGGTGCTGCGATTGACCGCCCAGTAGACCTGCTCGCCGATGGTGTCGCCTTTGCTGGCGGAGTTGATGCCGAACTCCGGAATGAGGATGCCGGTCTGACGGTCGCTGGCATCGACCGGATGGGTGACGTAGGGCAGCCACAGGATGGGAAGGCCCATCAGGCGGAAGACCGAGTTTCTGGAGTGGGCCTTGGCGCCGTCCACCCTGAATTCCGCGCCGGACAGCAGCCAGTCGGGACTGGGCAACTGGCACGACGTGATGGTGCCGTTGAAGATCTGGTACTGGCGCGGGCCAGTCTTGATCACCATGTGGCCGGTGAACAGGAAGGGGTTGTCGTTAGCGTAGACCGCGCGCTGGGTGACGATCGCGGCGCCGGACGCGGGCTGTTTACGGCGCGTGCCGACCGAGCCGGTGACGTCGTAGAAGGTTCCCGTCTGAGTGTGGATGTTGAGGGTTCCATGGCTGGCCTCGATATGTTCGTCGCTCTCGCCGATGGTGACGACGACGTGGCCGGTGAGGGTGACGTCGCCGGTTTCGCTATTGAACTCGATGTGGTCGGCCTGCAGGACGCGGTCGCGGTAGGTGATGATGACGTGGCCGTCGAGGATGTCGATTCCGGCGGGTGTGCTGGAGCCTGTGTCGGAGGCGAGGTGAACCTCGGCCTGAGGCGGAGGAATTGGGACGGCGTCGGGATATTGCGGGTCGGGTGCGTCGGGCAAAGCCGGGTTGGCGGCGGAGATTTCGGCCGATGTGGGCGGAGGTGCCACAGTCGTCACCTGTTGCGCAGCGAGTTGCGTGAGATTTGCGCTGAGCAGCGTGGTACTTATGAAGAAGCAGATGCTGCGAACTATTTTGCGGGACGAAAAATTGCCGCGAATGCGGCTTGCGGCTTGCTGGCAAGGCGATCCGAAGGGCCCTGCTCCAGGATGCGCAGCCGGATCGGATCGTTCAGGCTGCACGACGTTCAAATGAGTCACACGCACCACACTTAGAAGGTTAGACGATTTCACGGAAGTGGGTTTGAGTTTGAGCAAAATGGGCTCCGCATTGCTAAACACGACAAGCGACGCCGAGTTTGCATTGGGCGAAGAATCTGTTGCGCGGGCACGCTGCGGCGCCTACAGATTCGACCGATGCCCTGCGGACGCAGGTGGCCGAGCGACTGGCGGCGCATCGCAGGCGGCGCGGCGGCGAGCAGGCACAGAGTGTTCCTGCAGCGGGAGCCCGCGCGCCCCGCGAAGACTCGTTCCGCGCAGATCGCCGCAGCTGTTGCCGAGCGCTACGCGCAGACCCAGAGCTATCGCGCCTTTCTGGCGGCCGAGGCGGAACGCGCCATTCAGCAGGCACGCGCAGCAGCCGAAGTTGCGGCGATGAACGCGCAGGCGGTTGCCGCGGCTCAGCAGCGATTGCTGGAGGCGTTCGACGAGCATGCGGACCGGAGCCACGCAGATGCGCAGAAAGCCGAGGTCGATGAGAACGGCCCAGCCGAAGCCGCTGGAGCTGCGCAGCTGGCTACGACTGAGCTGAAGGCTCCAGCCGAATTGAATTTGTGGCCCGACCTGGAGCCAGCTCCCGCGCCTCAGCCGAAAACACATCGCAGCCGTCCGCAAGCGTCTGCCGGGGGCCGCACCTCGGACCTTGAACCTCGAACCTCGAACCCTGGGCCTCAGGCCGGACTCACCGTCCGCCTATACGAAGATGCTGCGAGCGCCGCACATGTGGATCTGGGCCTGACAGCAACGCGCCGCCGCCGCCCGCACCAATCGGACGGAGGAGCGCAACGAGGCCGAGGCGCATGCTTTGGATGAGGAGATTGCGTTTCGCCAGGCGCCCGTGTTCGAAGAGCCGGCTGGACCGCCGGTGCCGCTGCCCGCCAACCTGATCGAGTTTCCGCGCCAGCTGATCGCGTCGCGCAAGGCTCGGCCGCGCTATGCGGAGGGCCCGCTGCGCGATGAGGCCGAAGCCGCGCCGGGCGATGGCCAGTTGCGCATCTTCGAGGTGGACCCCGCGCAGATTGCGACCAGCCCCGAGACGAATGTCGCCGAGGGTCCCGAAACGCAGTGGACTTCGATCTGGCTGGACACGCCGCCCGACGCCGAGCGGGCCCAACATAACACGCCGCGCGAGTACACGCCGGCCGAAGAAGCGGTTTTCGGCCCCGCCGCGATGCCTGTTCCGCCCATCCAGGCTGCGTCGATTCCGCGACGTGTGGCGGCGGCGGCGATCAACGCCACGATTGTGCTGACCGGAGTGATCGCGTTCGCGGCAGCGTTTGTGGCAACCTCAACCCATGGCATCGACTGGCATCCCGGCGGCTCGCGGGTCCAGGCTGCCCGCCAGGTCGCCGCATCCATCCTCGCCCAAACCGGGTTGCAGCCCATCCAGGCCGGGATGATCGCGCTGGGCGCGGGTGCGGTGCTGATGCTGCTGTACCAGGCGCTGTTCCTGCGCTTCTCCGAGGCGACGCCGGGGATGCGCTGCGCGCGCATCGGGCTGTGCACGTTCGACGACAATAACCCCACGCGACGAGCGATCCGCATGCGTGCGCTGGCGATGCTGATCTCCACCTGCCCGCTGGGACTGGGCTTCGTCTTCGCCCTGCTCGACGAAGACCGCCTGACCTGGCACGACCGGATCACGAAGATGTACTTGAGAAGCTACTAAGTACAGTTGCAGGTTGTTAGTTGAAAAGACTCTCCGGCGGAACGCTCTTCACTGGAACACTACGCAAAAAGAAAAGGCTGCCAATCTCTGGCAGCCTTTTCCTGATTCGGGGTTCGATGTCGTTGCTTTCAACCTGCAACCTGCAACTGACAACCTGCAACTAGAAGGTAGTGCTTACCGTCAGCCTGAAGGTCTTTCTCGGCTCGCGCAGGACGTACGAGGGTCCGTACAACTGCAGCGCCTGCTGGTAGCTGAAGAGGCCCGCGCCGGAGTTCGGGAACATGGTCCGGAAGGTCGGGTTGGTTACCGCCAGCTGCTGCGGCACTGTCTCGTACAGCCGCAGCGGGTTGTAGGCGTAGTAGAGGCGGAACGGCGCGTTGACGATGGGCAGGATCACCTGGATCTCTGCGCCGTTGGACATGCGCGGGACGAAGTTGGTGCCCGGCACCGTGCTCAACTGCAGCGGCGAGAACGAGGGTACCGACTGACCGCCGAAGCATGCGCCATTGACGAACGTCGGGCATCCATAGAGCGGGCTGGCCAGCACGGATGCGCCGGCGACGCTCTGCCGCAGTTGCGATGGCTGCAGGTCGCCGGTCAAGCCGAAGTCGGTGAAGAAGGCAAACGTGACCTGGTTGATGATGGGGATGCGGTACTCGATGTTCGCCGTCAACTGGGTGTCGCCGCCGACCGAGACCAGCCGGTAGATCGGCAGCGGGATAATGATGTTGCCGAGGCTGGGGTTGGTGGGATCGCGCGGGACCGTGGTGCCGTCCGGATTGGTGAGGTTGAAATCCACCTTGACCGGGACGAAGGTGTAAGGCGATGCCGAGCGGATGTCGAAGCCGCGGACATCGTTTTCGCCGCCGCCGTAGATGCGGTTGGTGGGCGGAGCGACTTCGCCGCCGAAGCCGTTGACGTGCGCGAACTGCACGCGCATGCCCAGAACATTGCGGCCTTCGTTGGTGATGTGCAGGCCCTTGATGGGGTAGAACTGGCGGAAGCTGGCAACCGGCGCAATGTACTTCACATTGCCGCCTGCGCCCGCGATCGGCATCGAGATGTTGAAGTCGCGTCCGGAGTGCGGGCCGACGGCGCGGTCCAGGCTGGAATAGCGTGAAGCTGGGCGCGATGGTGGACGTGATGATGCCGTTCGAGCTGGTTCGGACCAGCCACTCCCGAACGGAATGCAAGCGACTGAAATACGTTGCGCGTGTTGTCGTTGAAGGTGGTGATGGACTGCGCGCGATGAGCCCATAGGTGACGCCGACGCGCGAGACGCCGCGCGATGACCACAGATGCTTCAGCGGCTCGCTGGCCGAGGCCGTGAAGCCTTGCGTCGCTGTGTTGTAGTTGGTCAGCAGCGACTGCCTGCGCATTGGAGACGTTGGCGCTGACGCCGTTCGCGATGGAGTACGCCTTGGCCGGGTTGTAGTCGGACTTGCGGTCAAAGACCTCGACGCCGACCGAGATCGGCTTGTTGCGCAGATACGGCTCGTTGAACCCGAAGCTCAGGTTGCGCGAAAGGTCGCCGATGTTGGCGTTGGCCGACAGCGTCTCGCCCAGGCCCAGGAAGTTGTTGGTCTCGTAGTTGAGGCCGATGAAGGTGCCCGACAGGCCGCTGATGCCGCCGTTCACGCCGATGGAGTTCTTGCCCTTCTCCTTCACCTTCAGCAGCAGATCGACTGTGCCCGTCGTCCGCATTCTGGCGCGTCTCGGTATCGTCTTCCGTCTTCAGCACGTCGAAGTAGCCAAGCTGGTTCAGCCGCAGAATCGAGATGTCCCAGCGCTGGCTGGAGTAGACCTCGCCTTCTTCCAGCAGCAGTTCGCGGCGGATGACCTTGTCGCGCGTCACCGTGTTGCCCGTGAACTCGATGCGCGAGACGTAGAACTGCTTGTCCTCGTCGATGTCGATGTCCCAGTAGACGAGCTTCTTGGCCTCGTCGCGGCGCGGTACCGGGTTGGCCACCATGTTGATGTAGCCCTGGCTGCCGTAGGCCTTCTGCAGATCTTCAGGCCCTTCTCGAACATGGTCAGCGTTGAACCATTCGCCGTCCTTCTGCGCGAACTGCGCGCGCAGAAATCTGTTGTTCGAGAACATCTTGTTGCCGGTAAAGTTGATGCCGCCAAGCCGGTAGCGATCGCCTTCTTCCACCGGCATCAGGATGTCGATGCGCTTGCCGGTGGAAGGACGCAGCGTAAACCAGTTCAGGCCGCCCGCGTCGCGCACGTGGGTCTGCGCCTCGCAGGTCTCCGCCTTGAAGTAGCCGCGGTCGCGATATGCCTGGCGAACGCGCTCCGTGTCTTCATCCAGCTTGCTGGCGTCGAACGTGCGCGGCAAGCAGGTTTTCCAGGAATGATCGAGTGCGGGATGCCGATCGGCTTGGTGTTCACCATGGCGTCGCGCAGCGTGCGGTCGCTGAGGTTGTAGTTGCCGTCGAACGCGATCTTGCCCACCTTGACGGTCGGGCCTTCCTTGATCTTGAAGGTGATCTCCACCGACGACGGCGGAATGGTCTTGTAAACCGGCGTGACCGTGGCGAACTGGTGTCCGTGCTCGGCGAGCAGGTCCTTCAGCACCGTCACCGCGCGCATGACGCGCGTCTCGTCGAACTGGCTCTCCGGCACCAGGCCGACCTTGGCCTTCTTGAAGCGCTCGTCCACGTCCGACTGCGTGACTGCGTTCAGTCCCTGATAGTCGATAGTCGCAATGTGCGGCTTCTCGCGGACGATAGACCACGAGTTGAATGCAGGCCGGGGTGTCGACGCGCTCGATCCGGACCGACTCGAAGTAGCCCGTGTTCCAGATGGAGTTGAAGTCGCGCTCGACAGCGGCGGGATCGTAGGGGTCGCCCTGGTGCGAGGACATGCGGGCGAGAATCGAGTCCTTGGGAATTCTGCGCTCGTTGATAACCTGGGGTTCGCACAGCGTCTCCGAGGGGGGGACTGCCTGGCTGGCGACAGGAGCGGGCTCCGACAGCGTCTGCGCCCGAAGCGAGGCTGCCGGAAGAAGCTGAATCGCGGCCATAAAGGCCATTAAGGCAACGGCATGGACACTACGGGAACAGCTAAAGCCGGGGACCTGGAACGGTGAAACCGATCTGAAGCGCGTGCGCACAGACTTTGGCAGCTTGTTGCCCAGGAAACTTCCGCTCACTCGCTTTACGGTAAAGATACGCACACCCTCATTGCTGAAAAAAATCACGCCCCGGCTGTTTCTTGGGGAAGCCTTGATTATATGGGAGTGAAGGGGCTCGGCGCGAGTCGGGTTCGGGCTGGTTACCTGCCCGGCAAAGCTAAATCTCACGCCGACCGCCAATTTGAACGGAAAGCCCGGCAAATGAAATCGCTGAGCCAGACCGAACATCGCCCGCTCAACACGACTACGAACGGGGCGGCGCTGCCGGGTCGAGGCGTAACAGGAAATCGCTTGCGGTTACGATCTCGATCCCGCGAAACGTCCCCATGCGCAACAAGTGCCGCTTGTCGCCGCTCACTATGCAATCTGCCCGGCCTGCCACCGCTGCCTCAAGGATCCGGTTGTCATCGGGGTCCCGGCAGTCGGTCAACTCGAACTCCGGACTGACCATCTCGGCAGTGATTCTGATCCGGTTCAGAGTCGATTCGACTCTCGCCTGCTGTCCAATCAAATTTCCTTGAGATCAAACATCCTCCGATCTCCGCCAGAATATCTTCGCTGGAGATCAGCGTGAATCCGGGCGAGGCAATTACGTCCAGAACCAACGCTCGGCTTACCTCGGGCCGACCTGCAATCCTGAGAAGAAGATATTTGTGTCGATCACAACCCGCATCAGGAAGCTTTGCGCGACTGACGTCTAGCCGTCCGCTCGCGCTCTGCACGGGCTTCGTGGATGACACGGTCTACATCCTCCTCAGTCAAAATGCCCGCTGCTTCGGCCCGCTCCTGGGCATACGGCCTGATTTCTTTCAGCCACTCAGTCCATTCGTAACGCCGTAATGCTTCACGCACTAACTCGCTCATGGTCCGGTTCTCTTTCTTGGCCCGCTTCTTCGCTTCCTTCAGCATCGCCTCAGGCAGCGTGATCGAAAGCACCTTGGTCGTTCGCATCGTTGCCTCCTTGCCGTTGCTATGGATGAATCATACCAAGTATTACTTTGTATGACGCAACGTTTGGCGTGATGGCTTAGCGAGACTTCCGCACTTCGACCAGCGTGGAGTAGAACGTCGCGCCGCCGCCGATGTCGGTCAGCGTCTCACTGGTCAAGCGCGTTGACGTTATTGGCGGCGGGATGGCCGTTCGCGCCGTTCCCGTTCGGGGCGACCAGCTTGTTCCAGTTCAGCCGCGCCGCCACCACGCCCTGCGGAACCATCTCGCCTACCTGCGCGCGCAGTTGGATGCTGCCGCGCCGCGTTGAACACCTCGACCGCATCGCCGTTCGCCACGCCGCGCGCCGCCGCGTCCGTGGGATGCATCTCCAGCAGCCCCGTCGTGCGCGCCTCCATCCGCTGGTGGCGCGGAATGTTGGCGAACGTCGAGTTCATATAGTTGTCCGCCTTGCGCGGCAGAAACTCCAGCGGATACTCGCCTCCGCGCGCGGCGTCGCCGCCACGCGACTCCGTCGGCGGAATAAAGCACGGGCACCGGCGTCAGCTCACCGCGCCCGCTCGGCGTCTTGAACCAGTCCGCCGTGGAGAAGGGAAGCGCGTCACCCGCCGCGTTCTTCGGCAGATTCAGCGCAACCTGGCCTTCGCGTTCCAGCCGCGCCCGCGTGATCCCGGCAAACAACGGGTGATCCGTAGTCAGCGCCTGGTCGATCAACTCATCCTCAGTGTCGCTGAAGCACTCCTCGCTGAAGCCCATGCGCCGCGCCAGTTCGCCGAACAGCTGCACATTGCTCCACGCCTCACCCAGCGGCGCTATCGCCTGCTGCGACACCTGCGCGAACAAGTGCCCGTACGCTCCCTGCACATCCTTCACTTCAAGAAACGTCGGCCGCCGGCAGCAGCACGTCGGCGTAGTCGGCCGTGTCGGTAAAGAACTGCTCGTGCACCACCGTAAACAGATCGTCGCGCATGAACCCGCGCAGTACGGCGTTCTGATTCGGCGCAACCGCCGCGGGATTCGAGTTGTAGACAAACACCGCCTTCACCGGCGGCCCGTCATCCCCAGGAGCCCCACCAAATTCGGGTGCCCCACGTTCGACAGCGTCATCGCCGACCGTGGGATTACCCAGTTCCGTGAGCGCATGCCCCAGCCGCGTCATATTAATCGTCCGCGCCAGCCGGCCCATCGGGCTCGCCTTCGTCAGCTCCGGCATCTGCAGCGCGTCGCTGTTGAACGGAAACGCGCCGCTGGTGGAAAGCTGCAGGCCGCCGCCCTTCTGCTTCCACGAGCCCGTGATCAGCGGCAGCATCGCCACCGCGCGCACCGCCGTGCCGCCATTCTCGCTGCGCTGCGTGCCGTAGTTCAGGCGAATCACCGCAGGCCCGTTCGCCATCGCGCCCGGCGCGTCCATACGCCCGCGCCAGCGCGACAATCGTCTCCGCCGGAATCCCGGTCACCTCCGCCGCTCGCTCCGGCGAGTGCTCCGGCTTCAACGCATGCGCCCGCAACTCCTCCGCGCCCGCCGTGCACTCCTCTATATATCACGATCTTCCAGCCCCTCGGCGAAGATCACATGCATCATCGCCAGCGCCAGCAGCGTGTCCGTTCCCGGCCGGATCGCCAGATGCTCATCCGCCAGCGCCGCCGTGCGCGTCTTGTACGGATCGATCACCACCAGCCGCGCGCCCTTGCGCCGCGCCTGCTCGATGAACGGCCACAGATGAATATTGTTGCCGTGGATATTCGCGCCCCACGCGATGATCAGTCCCGCATGAACGAAGTCCTCCGGCGGCGTTCCCAGCTTGACGCCGTACACCTGCTTCAGCGCGACTCCGCCGGCCTCCGAGCAGATGGTTCGCGCCAGCTGCGACGCCCCCATGCGATGAAAGAACCGGCGGTCCATCGACCCGAATCCAAGCTGCCCGATCGTGCCCGCGTAGCAGTACGGCAGCACGCTCTCCGGGCCGAACTCCGCCGCAATCGCCTTCAACCGTTTCTGCGATCAGATCCAGCGCTTCGTCCCACGAGATCCGCTCGAACGCATCCGCCTCGCGGCCTTTGACTCCGCCGTAACCAGCCGGCCCCTTCGGCAGCACCCGCCTTGCGCCGCATCGGATACAGCAACCGGTCCGGCGAGTAGACCCGCTCCAGGTACTGCGCGACTTTGCCGCACAAGAAATCCCTGCGTCACCGGATGCGCAGGATCGCCCTCGACCTTGACCGCGCGCTCGCACGCAGTGCCGTCCGCGCCGGTCAGCGACTCCACCGTGACCAGCACGCCGCAGGAGTCGGGGCAGTCGTGCGAACAGACCGCATGCACCACCTTCGTCTGGATTTCTGCCGAAGTCTCCATACGAAATTGTAGCCCTGCGGGTGACGTTTTCTGCCGCGCCTGCACCGGGGCGCAATCGAGCCCGAAAGAGACAGCCAGTTACCGGGATATTGCAAAAACCTGCACAGTTTGCGCTGTTGTGATCTACCACCGACGTGTAGTTTGTGTGCCTTACCGGATCTGCGTTTTGGCACTTAAACTGCACTACACCACTACAGCGGGAAGGCGTTTGCCACCGAGACATACGCCGGAGCCTGCTCGTTCCTCCTTGAACCGCGTTTCCCAGGTTCTGGTGGTGCGTTTGAAGCGAAAAGCTCCCGGCATGCATAACGGCAATGCCGAGGCTCCGCAGGTTTCAGGCCATCCATCGCGGATGGCCCTTTTTTTGCCGCCCGCATCAGGAAGAAGCCGTGCGCTCCGGACTTTCCGCCGAGCGTCCGCGCCGAAACGCAAACAGCCCCGCAATGCCAAACGCCAGCGGTATCACCACGAAGGCTCCAGAGCGCGAGAAGATCCCGGTACGCGCGATGATGCCCGCCGCACGCAAACTGAGATAAAACGCGATTGGCCCCGCCGAAGCTGCCAGATTAACCACGCTTGCCGCCGTCACCCAGCTTTTTCTGGATGCCTGGTCGCGCCAAAGCACGCGGGCCGCCATGCTGAACATCGCGGCCATGACGACGAGCGCTGCCTCCAACGCGTAGTCCGCGGCAGTGTCTTTCCGGTACAGCAGGTCGGCAATCGACCAGATCGCCCCGCCAGCGCAAAGTACAGCCTGAATCAAAAAGTAGCCGAACAATATCAGTCGAAAAGTACGCATCGTTCCGAACAGCCCCCCGCGTGTAACGCAAAGTCTAACCTATGCCCGCCACGGCAACAGGTAAGATCCGGTGCTCAACGCAATACTTTGCAGACCGTCAAGGTAGTTTTCCCGTGCTCATACCGCGTAGTTCTCCGGTTTGTCGAAACCTGCCCAATCCATGAGCATAGGGTGTCGAAGGCTCTTAGGAGTTTTCCAGGGCTCGGGAGTTATCGGCCACTGGAAGCCTGGGGACGATATCACTCAGCGGCACGACCAAGGCATGGGTCACATAACGGGCCAGGAAGCACAACGTCTGCGGTTGCTTGCAGGTGGAGCGTAAAAGGCGGGCAGCGCCTAAAGCTGACATTTCTGTTCTGGACGAAGGCGTACGGGCCTTCGGACTCCGTGGTCTCGGCAACACTGCAACAACACATGCAAGAGAGGAGCACTACCAATGTTCATACTCTGGTGGATCATCGTTGGCCTGATCGCAGGCTTTATAACCGGGAAGATCATGAAGGGCACCGGCTACGGCACGCTGATGGATATCGTCATCGGCATCGTAGGCGCGGTCATCGGCGGCTTCATCATGCGCACCCTGGGTTTTGCCGGCGAAGGGGGCATGATCTATACGATCATCGTTGCAATCGCAGGCGCCGTCCTGCTCACGCTTCTTCTGCGGCTGGTGACCGGCGGCAAAACGCGGAACCTCTGAGGCTGATTGGTGTTGGAGAGTCTTATATCTCCCGACGGGGCGGTCGCGACGCGACAGCCCGCCGCTGGAAGTTTGTTTGGCGAGAGAACGTCTCCCTAGCGGAGATCTTGCTGATCGAAGTTACGCCTATAGGCCAGGCATTGCGGGGCGTGACGTGAAGTGCTTCGCCTGGTTTCGCTGAACCACTTGAGAGCCCCGGCTTCGGCTGGGGCTTTCGATTCTTCCTCGTCGCATGGCTAGTCTTTGGCGACGAACGTTCCCAGCTCGCGGTCCTTCATGGCGCGATCGGCGGGAAAAACCTGGCCGTGGATGACGATATACACCCCCGGCGCAAGCAGACGCGCGGCGATCAGGCTTTCGGTCAGATTCTGCAGGCCGTCCGAATGCTCGAACCCGAGGGGCCGCATCGCCCCGGTCAGAATCACCGGCACGGCGAGCGCAGGAAACGAGCGCTGAATGTAGACGCCCGTCTCGGCCATGGTGTCGGTGCCATGGGTGATGACCATGGGACACTTCGCCTCCAGCAGCGGAGTCATGCGCGCCACCAGCGCGGCGCGGTCGGCCGAAGTCATCTCCAGCGAATCCTTGTTCATCACCGGAACCACCTGCACCTCGGTGTCCGGCAGCCGCAGCATGTCGAGATACTGCCCGATCTTGTTGTGGTCGTTAACCACAGTGCCGGCCCGCTCGGAATACATCTTCTCGATGGTGCCGCCGGTAGTGAGGACGTAAATGGTTTTCATAAGGTGAGTTGCTGGTTGTTAGTTGTTAGTTGTTGGCTGGTGGTTCTCGTACCTTGGTGTGATGTCTCTTTAAACGGATTCCGGTGTCGGATTGATGGGCTGGGCGACCAGGCGCACACCGAGCGCCGCGCATACGCGGTTGACGGTATCGAAGCGGGGAGCACTGTCGGGGCGCAGGGCTTTATACAATGCTTCACGCGTGATGCCTGCGCTGCGCGCAATCTCTGTCATTCCGCGAGCACGTGCGATGTCGCCGAGGGCCGACGCCAGCAGCGCGGCGTCATTCGCCTCCAGAATGTCAGTCAAAAAGGCAGCGATGGATTCCTCACTGTCCAGATAACGCGCCGCATCGAATTCGGGCAGATCGGCAACCTTGATACGCTTGGTCATTTCTCTTCCTCCATTCAATCCAACGAGGCGGCCCGTGCCTTGGCGCGCTTGATATCTCTTTGTCTGAGTACGTTTGGAGCCGCCTGCAAGAAGCACGATCAACTGTGTCCCACGCTGAGTGAAATAGATTCGCCATCCCGCACCCAGATGCAGGCGCAACTCCGAGACGCCGTTGCCGACAGATTCCACGTCTCCCATCAAGCCCTGTTGCAGTCGTCTGATCCGGGAGGCGATTGCACCGCGTACCGTCTCGTCCCTCAAACCGTCCAGCCAGAGCGAAAACTCAGGAAGCGGCCGTACCGAAGACATCTAGTTATTGTAATCGTTCGATTACACAAAGTCAACCAACTGCGTCTTAGCTATAGATAACTTCCAGCAACTCCCCCGCAAGCCGGTGCAGCGGACGAAGCAGTGGCAGGCCCGCAATCTTCAGCGTGACCAGCAGCATCTTCAGCGTCTTCTCGTACAGCAGCTCAGTCCGCTTCTGCCCGGGAGAGTTGTCGTAGACCCAGAACAGGATCAGCCCCATCTGGTACATCCACAGCAGCCGCGCCAGATAAGGCCGCACCGCAGGGGGCAGCTTCACTCCGGACTCAGTGGCTGCGCGCTCGAACATCGCCACATCCTCTTCGCGGATGGCGCGCGACTGCTTGCTGAATGGCGAGAGCGGATGCTCCGGGTCGGTGTGCGCGGAGAGCGCGCCCAGCAGCCGGCGGTTCGGCCCGAAGTAGTCGAACTTCTTCTCAATCACGGCACGCAGCCGCGCCTCCAGCGACTTCGCCCGGTCCAGCGACTCGGAGATGCCCGGAAGCATCTCCGCCTGCGCGCGCTCGTAAAAGGCGAGCACGATCGCTTCCTTCGAGTCGAAGTAGTAGTAGGCCGCGCCTACCGCCATGCCAGCCTCTTGCGCAATCTCGCGCATCGTCGCGCGCTCGAAGCCGCGTTCGCGGAACAAGGCGAGCGCGGCGTCGAGAATGCGGGTGCGTGTCTCTTCCGACTTCTTTACCGTGGCCTTCTTCATGCCGTGTACGGCGGGGGCTGGATGCCCGTGGTTGCCCGGCGTCTCATCCTCGCAAAGACGAAGATGTTGAAGAAGTGCATCGCGCCCAGAATCAGCATGACGATGCCAATCTTCAGACTCTCCAACTCAATCGCCTCGCGCAGCGTAGCCATCGAGTCGGTGGTCTTCAACGCGACTGCAATGTAGCCAACATTGATCAGGTAAAAGCCGACCACCAACAGATGATTCACCGAGTCGGCCAGGTCCGCGTTGCCGTGAAAGGCGTCCAGCAGAAAAACGCGTCCGTTCTTATGCAGCGTGTTTGCAACCCACACGGTAATAGCAATGCTGATAGCGAGATAGCAGATGTAGCAAGCTGCGACATTCATGGCCCTCTCCTTCGCAATCCGATATTTTGAACATGTTCAAATAAAACCCTACGCCTGATCCGGACCGATGTAAAGAGTTTTTTGAACATGTTCGAAAAAAATAGCGTACGGTGCGCCATGGAGGTAGGGTCATGGTCCACTAAATTGCCGACGGTAAAGCGGACACTTAGTTAATAGGAGGCGGACTTGAATTTATTTGTCGACTCCGAAGTCGAATAGATCGTGCGATGCTGTCGTTCCGGCCATTCCCGCGTATGAAGAGGTCGCTGCCGGCGCAGCCATAAAGCAATATTCGCCCGCCTTGAGCGCGGTGGAGAGTTTGACCTTGTAGAGACCAGGTTTTATTTTCTCCGAGGTGAAAGCGACGACTGCCTTTTGGTTATTGCCTGAGGATGCACCCCACATGCTGAACTCGCCAATCTCGGCGGAGCGAGAGTTCTTGTCCGTATCTAGATGAATCAGGGCGAACTGGCTCGGGTTTGAAATGTTCTGACCAGAGAAGTAGGAACTGCTGCTGAGGCCTGCCGACTTCTCGTCGAAGTAGAAGTAGAAGGTGGGCATGGGGTCGCCCACTCGTATGCCTGCGGCCTTCCCGGGAATGATGGCCTTGCTCTTTGCCTTGGCTATCCCGTACGTCATTGCGGAGGTGAACATTCCGCCTGTCTTCGCGCCCTGATACGCCGTTCGCTCGAGTTCGACCATTTGCGGCTTGCCATCGTGATCGGTGGTGAAGACATATATTCCAGAATCATGGGCCGCGAGCGGGTCATTCGGATCTCCGGCTATATCTCCCGCGCCTGGGGTGGCGCCCGATGCCACTCCGACGTTTCCAAGGAGCGGGCTTTGTACGACTACGCTTGCAGGTGCGCCAACAGCCGGAGGCGTGCTCGGGTCCATCAACTCCCGAATGACAGCGTCGCTGACCTTCGCCTTCTTCAGGCGCACCAAGTCGTCTGTACTTAGGTCAATGGGTTGGTTGTGCTGGTGAATCTTGGTCAGGATAATCGAATCGGATAGGCCTGCAGTCATCATTGCGAGAACGTCGTCGGGGGTGACGGGCTTAGCGGCATCCTGTGCAACAATTCCATAGTTTAGAGTAGCGAGCCAACAACAAATGACCAGGCCCACGAGCTTGTTACGAAACATTGGAGTTCCTCAGAATTTCATCCACATCTTGCCTCGGGATTCATCGCCAACGGGCGGCGTATAGTCGAGTTGGCCCATTAGAGCACACCACCCGTCCGAGCGGCCTTTTATCTCCAGCGTACCGCCGCCATGACCGCGCGGAACAGCACCTCGAAATCCTCCGCTACCCCGGGATTCTTGGCCAGGGCCGTTTCAATTGCCTTCTGTGCCACTGGCCGCGCGTAGTCCAGGTTGACCAGCGCCGATAGCGCATCATCGCCTGCCGGGCCGTGGTGAGCCGACGCAGGAGCGGCCGCTACCGCCATATCGTCCAGCTTGTCCTTCCGGCCGATGTAAAGACGTTTTTTGAACATGTTCGAAAAAAATGATTGCCCGCGACAGCGAGCAACCTTACTCGTACCGCAGCGCCTCGATCGGATCCAGGTTCGCAGCCTTCCATGCCGGATAGATTCCGAAGATCAGCCCAATCCCGCAGGAACACATAAACGCCACCACCACCCACACCGGCGAGAGCAGGGTCGGCAGCAGGTACTTCAATCCGGCCGCGATTCCGCTGCCCAGCAGAATCCCGATGACGCCGCCCAGCGCGCACAGAGTTATCGCCTCCAGAGTGAACTGGGTCAGGATCGTCTGCTTGGTGGCGCCGATTGCTTTGCGCACTCCTATCTCGCGCGTTCGTTCGGTGACGCTGACCAGCATGATGTTCATCACGCCCACGCCGCCCACCAGCAGCGCCACGCAGGACAGCGAGAACATCAGCAGGAAGAGGCCGAAGGTAATCTGGTCCCACAGCCGTTGAATCGTGTCCGTCCCGAAGATGGAGAAGTTGTCCGGCTTGTCGTTGAGCACCTTGCGGCGGCGGCGGAGAAGCTCGGTCAGCTCGTCTTCCACGAGCGCGCGGTTCTTGGCGTCGTCATACTTCAGCGTGATCCAGTAGTCCAGAATTTCCGGATGCATATTGTGGAACGTCGTCAGCGGAAACAGCGCCTGGTTGTCTCGCGGATTGTCGCCGCCGCCGAACGCCGTCTTCTGTTTCTCCAACACGCCGACCACGGTGAACAACATACCTGCGGCCTGAACGTCCTGGCCGATCGCGCTCTGTCCGGGAAACAAGTGGTTCGCCGTATCGTATCCAAGCACCGTCACCTTGGCCGCGCGCGCCAGGTCTTCTTCATTGAAGAAGCGACCCTCGCGCAGGTTGAAGTCCTGCACCTTCTCCTGGTCGGGAACCACGCCGGTCAGCACGGTGTTCTGCATGGTCTTGCCGTTGGCCTTGATCGCCGTCACACCCGCGCGTCCTGGAGCGTTGTTGTCCGCATACTGCAGCGCCGGCGACACGGCGACTACGTGCGGCAGAGTGCTCATCGCGACCGAATCGTCGTAGGTAAGCTGCTTGCGGGTCAGCATCTCGGTGGTCGGACGCCCGGTGAACGCGGGGAAGCGAAACACAAACAGCACATTCGAGCCCAGCGATTCGACGAGGCCGGAGACGCTCTGGTTCAGGCCATTCACCACGGACGAGATCGTGATCACCGTCATCACGCCGATGACGATGCCCAGGATGGTCAGACTGCTGCGCAGCTTGTTCGCCCGCAGCGTATCCAACGCCATCGTCACCGTCTCTTTTAGATCCGCAATCCGCATCGCTTTAGTTGGTAGTTGTTGGTTGCTGGTTGGTAGTTGTCTACCGTTCAGCGACCAATGAACTACCGTCTCCATGTTCTTCAACTAACAACCAACAACTAACAACCAACAACTGTCCCTCACAGCTCCGACCGCAGTGCCACAATCGGATCCAGATGCGCTGCCTTCCACGCCGGATACACGCCAAAGAAAATTCCCGTTCCGGTCGCCATAAACAAGCCCATCACAACACTCAATATTGTCACGGTGGACGGGAACCCGAGCACCAGCGTCACAATCTCCGCCAGTCCGAAGCCAATCAACACGCCGAAGAATCCGCCCAGCAGCGCCATCGCGCCCGACTCCACCAGGAACTGCAGCGTGATGTCCCTGCCGCGCGCGCCCAGTGCCTTGCGAATCCCAATCTCGCGCGTCCGCTCGCTCACGCTTACCAGCATCATGTTCATAATCACGATGCCGCCGACTACGAGAGCGATCATCGCGATGCCGCCGGCAACTGCTCCGAACATGCTCGTAATCGTCGAGAAGAATCCGACCAGCGTATTGTTCACGTCCAGTTCAAAGGAGTCCGGCTGTCCCGGCGCGTCGTGCCGCTTGGAGCGCATCAGCACGCGAACCTCGTCGCCCGCCTCCTGCAACACCGGTCCCGCCGAGCCGGCCTTGATGTATATAGTTACCGACTTCGACGTTCCGTAGGTCTTCATGAACGCGGTCAGCGGGATGCCAACCCAGTTGTCCTGGCTCTGCCCAAACGTCGAGCCCTGCTTCTCCGCCACGCCGATCACCGTGTACGGCTGGCCGTCCACGCGCAACTCCTGGCCCAGCGGATCGACGCCGGGAAACAGGTTGTCGCGGATGTCCATGCCGATGACTGCGACCTTCGACGCCTTCTCCTCGTCGGTCGGATTGAAGTCGCGCCCTTCCGCGATATCCAGATTCTGCAGCGACGGCATCTGCCAGGTGTAGCCGCGGATCGTCGGATCGGTCACCGAGTTCACGCCGCGCGTCACCTTGGCCACGGTCGACTGCATCGCGCCCATCCCCACGCAGCGCGTGCAGTTGTCGCGGATGTAGGTGTAGTCGTCGTACAGGATGTTCTTGCGTCGCTGGAACTTCTCGTAGTCGGTCGAGTTAGTGATAATCGGCGGAAAGCGCGAGATGGTGAACACGTCTGCGCCATACCGGGTGAACTTGGTGGTGACGTAGGTATTCGCCCCGTTGACCAGGGTCACCACGGCGATCACCGAGGCCACGCCAATCATTACTCCAAGCAGGGTCAGTACCGTGCGCAGCTTGTTCTGCCACAGGGATGACAACGCCAGCTTGATTGCCTCTTTGAATTCCATTGCTCTCTGATGATTGTACGCAGCGCAGTCGCCCTCCGTTCCCGGAAACCTGCGAAATTGGCTTGGGGCCACCTGTGATACCATCAAGCTGTGCGAATCGTGCTGGATACGGCAGCGTTGATTTCTGCGCTCCGTTCCGGCAGGGGTGCAGCCGCAGAGATTGTGCGGATGGTGTTGCGGCAAGAAATTGTGATTCTTATGGATTACAAAATAGCTCTTGAATACCGCGACGTCGCTCTTCGCCCCGAACATCTCGCAGCCTCCGGCCGAACGCGCGAGAACGTGCTGGGGTTGGTCCGCGCGATCGAAGAGGTCGCGGAGCCCGTCAAGGTGGTCCGGATGGAACGGCCGCTCTCTCCGGACCCAAACGACGATATGGTACTGGAGGTCGCGATCAACGGGAGTGCAGACGGAATCGTCACAAACAATACCAAGCACTTTGCGGCGGCGGGAAAGAGATTCGGAATTCCAGTCCTTTCGCCAGCCGATTTGCTGCAGCAGATGAGAAGAGGAGGTCGAGATGCCAACTGAATCACGCAGGAGCACCACCCCCAAGTTTCCGCTGCGCCTGATGCCTTCAGTCCGACGGACCGCGCAGGCATATTCGGAAAAAGAAGGCGTCTCCCTCAATCAGTTCATCAATGTCGCCGTTGCCGAGAAACTGGCCCACATGGAACACGACGAATGGGTTCGAAATCGCAGGAAGCCCACTCGGGAGTCGCTCGCGAAAGCTCTGCGGCTACTCGATCAGGGAGGCAACAACCCGCCTGAGCCGGGAGACGAATTGCCCGAAGGCTATATTACAAGAGCCAAGTTGAACCGCTCTGTACAATCCAAAAGGCGTAAATAAGGCTTTCGACGGAACCGTGCGGCTCAGCCCTTCGGCCTCTCCAACGAGCCCCCTCCCACCGCTAGATGAGCCTGGTGGCGACGGTACCCGGCCAGGTAGCGTTCATCTTCAGCATAGGTGGTGGGGTAGATTTGCGGTACCGGCATCGGGCGCAGGGCCGGGTCTACGTTTACGAAGGTGAAGGTGCATACGTTGCTCAGCGCGGTGCTTTTGCGGTCGCGGCTGATGCGCTGAATCGAAGTCTCCACCGTGATCGAGGTGTGGCCGGTGAACGCTACGCGGCTGATGTAGTGCAGCTTGTCGCCCATCCGCACAGGCTGGTGAAAGTTGATGCGGTCGACGCTGACCAGCAGCGCGCGATGCGTCGCCACCATCTCCGAGCAGATGTGCGCGCCCATGTAGGCACGGTGGGCGACGTATCCGCCGAAGATCTTGTGCGGCACGTTCTCGTGCTCCACGTAGGTCCGCTCCCAGCCCTCCACCGTCAGCTTCGAGGCCAGCAGAATATCCGCGCCGGGCTGCTCCTGCGCCTCGTGCAGCCGCCTCATCATCGCGTACTCTTCGGCAGAAGGCGGAGCCTCGGCAGCGCTTACATACTCGCGATAGCTGGCGCGCCGCTGTTGGGCTCGCTCGGCTCGCTGCTGGTCCAGCTTCGTGCGATATTCCAGCGCCGGCAGCGGAACGCTGCGCTCGGCGCCATCCTCGTCGCGCAACCGAGCCACCATCGTGAAGTAGCACGACGCCACATGTAGGAGTGGCTCATCCGGCGTCAGACTGGGCTGCTCAATCCGAATCCCCACCTCGAGCGAAGTTTTGCCGACCAGGTTCACCCGCGCGCGCAGCACCATGTCGCGCGTCTCGTCGGGAACGCCGCGCACCTGCATCGAATCCATCGCCGCCGTGACGACGCGCGCCGTTGGATAGGTTCGCTGCACGTACTTGAGGGCGGTGTCCTCGGCCAGCTTGTCGAGCACTTCCAGCAGCAGGCCGAAGCGCAGGTTCGAGCGCACCGGCTCGTCGGTCAGCAGAAAGTGACGCCGCAGCTGCAGGTCGGTGCTGAACCGAAGCCGCTTGACGATCGAAGTTTGCGAGGGATTCAAAGCGCGTACCGCTTTCCTGCAGCGAAGCTTAAGGATAGCAGCGCCCAGGAATCGCTTCGCAGTAAACGATCGAAGTAGACTAATCCGGCCATGCTTACTCGCCGCCGCTTCGTCGCGAACTCTGCCGCCCTTTCCACCGCCCTCGCGCTTCCCGCAGCCCGCTTCGCCTTTGCCAAGGCTGCCCCGGCGACCTATCGCAACCCGATTCTGGGCGGCGACCATCCTGACGCGAGCCCCCTGCGCGTGGGCAACGATTTTTATCTCACTCACTCCAGCTTCGACTACGCTCCCGGACTGCCCATCTGGCACTCGACCGACCTGATCAATTGGCGTCTGGTCGCAGCTGCGCTGCACAGTTACCACGGCATCATCTGGGCGCCCTATCTCTGCCAGTACCAGGACCACTTCTACATCTACTTTCCTGCCGGCGGCGAGCTGACCGTCGTGCATGCCGACCGCCCGGAAGGCCCGTGGAGCGAGCCGATCGGACTTGGTATCCACGCCATCGATCCAGCGCACATTGCGGAGAATGGCAGGCGCTATCTCTACATGGCCGGCGGGCGTATGGCCGAACTCAACGCTGACGGATTGTCGGTGAAGACCCCGCCGCGGACTGTGTACGAGCCCTGGCCGGTGCCTGCGGGCATGCGCGTGGAATGCGTCTGCATGGAGGGGCCGAAGCTGATGGAGCACAACGGATACTTCTATCTGAACCTGGCCGAGGGCGGCACCAGCGGTCCTGCAACCAGCCACATGGTCGTCTCCGCGCGCAGCCGCCACGCCGATGGCCCCTGGGAGTTTTCGCCCTACAACCCGATCGCGCATACGCAGTCGCGCGACGACCGCTGGCTTTCGGTGGGCCACGGCCGGCTGGTGGATACGCCGGACGGCAAGTGGTACATGACTGTCCACTCGTATGAGAACGGCTACCGGACGCTGGGGCGGCAACTGCTTTTGCTGCCGATTGAGTGGACCGCCGACGGCTGGTTTCGCGTTCCGGCGGGCGTGACTGCGGATTCGGCCATCCCAATGCCGATTGCGGGCACCGTACAGCAGCCGTTCGCGGATCCTTCGGACGACTTCAACACGCCGGAACTGGGGCTGCAGTGGGGCTTCTGGCATGAGTTCGATCCGAGTCGCTTCAAGACCGGAAACGGCGCGCTGGTGCTGGACGCGCGCGGCAGATCGTCTGCCGATACCTCGGCTCTCACCACCGCGGTTGGAGGCCATTCCTACACCGTCGAGGTTGACGTGGAAGCGGACACCGATTGCACGGCGGGGCTGCTGCTGTTCTACAACCCGCAGCATGTCACGGGAATCCAGATTTCGCCGGACGGCATCTTCACGCGGGCAACTACGGGCAGCATTCACTCGCGGCAGGAGAAGGGCGCGACTCATGCGACGCTGCGCATCGTGAACGACCGGCAGGAGGTGGACTTCTACTACCGGCTGCCCGGCAAGGAGTGGAAGAAGACGGAGGACTCGGCTGAGATCTCCGGACTGCACCACAACGTGCTGGGCGGATTTCTGGATGTGCGGCCGGCGATCTATGCCAGCGGGTCGGGCAAGGCGACGTTTCGCCAGTTTCGTTACTGGCCTGAGGTGAAGGTTCCGGCGTAAGAGTCATCGCAGTTGGCGCAGGCTTTCGACCGATGGGACGAAGTAGTAGGAGCCGGTTAGCGGTTGGGTGAAGCGGGTGAGCGCGTCGCGGGTGCCGTCGAGTGCGCCTGCCATGCTGTCCAGCATTTGCGAGAGGCGCTTCTGGTCGGAGCTGAATCCGACGAAGACGGTGCCGTGGTCCTGGACGTTGCCGTAGGGCATGTTGCGGCGGAAGATGTGGCCGAACTTGTCCTGATCGGTGCGCGCCACGTGCGAGTCCGCCGGCTTATTCTCCAGCTCGATGCTCTCCGGCTTGGTGCGGCCCATGATCTGCTCCTGCCGTTCGACCGGCACTGCTTCCCAGTCGGTGACGTTGTGCTTCCACTTCTGCACCAGCAGGATGGAACCGGCAGCGCCGGGCACGCCTTCGGGCAGCAGCGCGTCTTCGGGAGCGTCGAGCAGCGTCGGGTTTTCCGAGCCGTCGATGAAGCCGGTGAGGTCGCGGTCGTGTTTGTAGGCCCAGCTTGAGGTCTCTTCGGCCAGCGAGGCCAGACCGGCGAGGTCGCCGATGATGCCGCGGCCCATGTCGAAGAGGATGTCGTAGGCGCTGCCGGAGAGCCAGACGAGGGCGTCGTGCTGCGTGGCCGGCATCACGAATCCTTCCGTACCCTGGACCGGCTGATTGAATCCCTCGACACCCGCAGGCACGTCGCCGGGAACCACCTCGCGCCAAAGCTCGGGCCGGAAGCCGATGACGAAGTTGACCCCTCCGGTGGTCGTCCGCGGCTCGCGGATGGCGGAAATAGTGGAGGCGAACTCCTTGCGTTTCGCGGGGTCGAGCAGGTCGAACTCCAGGTAGGCGTGCGAAGAAGTTCCAAGAGCAAAGATTCCAGCTTGAGGCGTATACATTCGCGGATTATAGCGGGAGGGGTTTTCGAATCGGAAGGCGCCTGCCATAATCGTCTCTGGAGCGAGTCCCCAGGTGAAATCGAGCCGCCAAATTCTTGCGACTGTTCTGGCGTTATGCGGTTGCGTCGCAGGGGTTGCGGCGCAGCCGCCTCAGCCTCCCACCACACCGGATGACAGCGCTTACCAGGTGTGGGATAAAGTCCTCATCCCCATGAGGGACGGAGTAACCGTTTCAGCCGTTGTGGTGAAGAAAACAGGGAGCCCTGCTCGTCTCCCCACGATATTGACGGTCGACATCTACACCGATCCCGCCTCGGAGATC
This sequence comes from uncultured Acidobacteriaceae bacterium, assembly GCA_963822225.1. Classification (GTDB taxonomy): domain Bacteria; phylum Acidobacteriota; class Terriglobia; order Terriglobales; family Acidobacteriaceae; genus Edaphobacter. The sequence goes on from CAWGGW010000013.1 coordinate 51,362, forward strand.
GCGCGTGCAAAAGATGCAGCCGATCATGGATACGTCGGCGTCATCGCGGACACGCGCGGCAAACGTCTCGGTTCCGGCCCCATCGTTCCATACGAGCATGAAGCCTCCGACGGATACGACGTTATCGACTGGATAGCGAAGCAGCCGTGGAGCGATGGACAGGTCGGGATGCGCGGCGGCAGTTATTCCGGATTCACTGCGTGGGCAGCAGCGAAAAAGCTGCATCCCGCATTGAAGACCATCGCTGTCTCCGCCGCAGCCATCCCGGCAGACGGTCTGCCCATGGCCAACAACATCTTCCTCAACGCCAACTATGGCTGGGCCTTTTACGTCACAGACAACAAGCTGCTGGACACGAAGACCTACGACGACCCCGCGCGCTGGCGGAAGATGATGCTGGACTGGTTCAGCAGCGGGCAGCCCTACCGCAGCATCGACAAGATCGACGGCACACCCAACCCGTTGCTACAACGCTGGTTGCAGCATCCCGCGTACGACAAGTACTGGCAGGACATGGTTCCGTACCAGCGGGATTTCGCACAGATCGATATACCTGTCCTCACCATCACCGGATATTACGACGACGCGCAGCAATCGGCGCTCGACTACACCCGCGAACATTTGCAGTACAACCCCAGGGCCGAACACTACGTCGTCATCGGACCGTACGACCACTTTGCCTCGCACGCGGCCGAAAAGCCCACCGTGCTGCGTGGCTACACCATCGACCCGGTCGCGCAAGTGAGCACACCCGAGCTTGTCTATCAGTGGATGGACTATGTCATGCGCGGCGGCCCCAAGCCTGCACTTCTGATAGACAAGGTCAACTTTGAGGTGATGGGTGCAAATCAGTGGCAGCATGCGCCGTCGCTCGCCCAGATGGCCGACAAACAAGTTGCCTTCTACTTCAGCACCGCGATGGACGGAGACCGCCACGCGCTGACTCCCGGCAAAGGAACGGGAGCCGTACCCGAGACAGTCGACTTCACAGATCGCTCCCTCTGGAACAACACCCACTACTATCCTTCCCCCATCATCGAAGCGAACCTCGAAGACAACGGCAAAGTGACTGAGCTGATCTACGTCAGCCCGAAATTCAAGCAGCAGGAAACCATCAGCGGGGCATTCTCAGGCGAGCTCGACGTCACCCTGAACAAGCAGGACGCCGACCTGGGCGTGACCGTTCTGGAACAGATGCCCGATGGCCGCCTGTTCCATCTGGCCTACTGGCTGGGCCGCGCAAGCTACGCCGGACATCCGGAGAAGCGCATTCTCCTTACGCCGGGAAAGGCTGCGCGGGTACCGTTTACCACCAGCATCGTCAGCCGCGCCATGGCACCGGGGAGCCGCCTCGTGGTGCTTCTGGATGTCAACAAGAATCCCTTCGCCCAGGTGAACTATGGCACCGGCAAGGATGTCAGCGATGAGTCGGTCAAGGACGCCGGAACGCCGCTCGCGATTAGCTGGCACGGCGACAGCTTCATCAACGTGCCTTACGGCAGATTGCAATAGCATCCAGCCGACACCTAACCCTGGCTATCCAGCGGGCGGCTGTAGGACAGGTCTACGTAGCCGTTCTTGTAGGCGATTACGTTCTTCAGGTGCCACTTCTGCTCTGTGCTGGCGTCATCGAACAGGCGCAGTCCGCCGCCCAGGGTGACGGGCGCGATCATCAGCCGAATCTCGTCCACCAGGCCGAGCCGGAGAAAGCTCTGGCTGAGGATGGCTCCGCCGCACAGCCAGATATTGCGGTATCGAGGCGCGAGTTTTTCCGTCAGCAATTTTTCGGGGTCGCCTGAGTAGAACTCGACCGTCGGCCGGGCGGACGGCAGCGTTCGGCTGGTCAGCACGATGGTCGGGGTAGCGCCGTAGGGCCAGCCGAGTTCCAGCGCGTGCTGGTAGGTGCGGGAGCCCAGCACATAGCAGTCGATCGACTGCAGGGTTTCTGCGCCGTCGCCAGTCACACCCCGCTCGTAGACGTCTGAGGTGTCCATCCACGCAACGGTGTTGTCCCTGCTGGCGATGAAGCCATCGAGGCTTGAGACTACGTGCATGGTTACAGTCGATTTCGACGTGCTCGGCATGTTCTCCTCCTGATCTTGCAAAGGATACTTCCTCTTTTGTATCGCAGGGTTCTCAAGCAACTCGCGACCACGGATCGTACTCTACGCACTCAGGAGGGCTTTTATGAAGAGGTCATTTTCGGGGCTTGCACTGTTCGGATTCGGTGTAGCCGTCGCAGCAGCGGGCTGGTTTGGCTCGCGCTACAGTCCCAGGGACGTTCGCACCAGGCTCTGGTACAAACGCCTCGATAAACCGCCCTACGACCCTCCGAATTTTGTATTCCCTATCGTCTGGACCGCGCTGTATAGCCTGATTGCGTTATCCGGCTGGCGCGTGTGGCAGCAGCAAGACTCGCCCGAGCGATCCCGCGCGCTGCGTCTCTGGGCCTCGCAGCTGGCAACCAATGCGGAGTGGACGCGGCTTTTCTTCGGCCAGCACCGTCCTAAGCACTCACTCGCCAACATACTGATTTTGCAGGCTTTGATCGTCTCTTACATCCTTGCCGCACGCGAGGTCGACGGCACCGCTGCTGCACTTTTTTATCCCTACGCCGGGTGGGTCGCCTTCGCTGCGTTGCTGAATGCGGAGATCGTCCGCCGCAATCCCGACGCCGAGCGCATCTTTCCGCAGGCTCGCCTGTCGTAGAGGTGGGTTCTGTTTTCGGGTTCGGAGAATCAGGTTTGTTACCTGATTGGGGCTTCCTTCGCGCAATTTTCTGGCATCTAATATGCCCACCATGGCCGTTTTATGGTCTACACCGGAGCTCGCAGCTCGGTACGCTCCCCATGTCGCGGAGCTGCGGGATTTTTTCGCCATGGAGCATCTGCACTGCGGCGCGCCGGGCGACCTGGCAGCCCTGGCAGCCAGAATTGACTCGTCCGAATCTTTCCGCGAAGAGCTGAGCTCGATGGTGCGCGTCATCCTGCTGCGCGAAGGCGGCTCAGTTCCGCGCGCCAACCTGCTGGAAATCGTCACCGTGGCCGTCGCGGGAGCCGACATCGACAAGACTCCCCCGGAGATGCAGCAGACGGCGATCCAGCAGCCGGTTCAGCAGATCTTCGCGTTCCTGAACGGGGTTCTGCGCAAGCCGTGGAATCTGGCCCCCGGCGAAGAGCGGCTGGAGGCAGAGCCGATGCCGGACGCTGAAGCGATGACGATCGGTGGCAACCCGGCGGTCGTCGGAGCTGAACCGCGGGCCGCTTCAACCCCGGCCTTTGTCCGCCCCGAGTCGGTCTATTCGCGGTTCACCACGCTGGCGGCGGAAATGCAGACCCCTGCCAGCCCGGCGGCGGCCTTCACCGCACCCGATGTCGCAGCCGAGCCCGCGCCTGCCCACGCAGCCGAACCTGAGCCGCAACTTCGCATTACGCTCGTACCGGATGTGCCGCCCATACCCACGCCAGGCGTCGCGCCGGAGGAGCCGGAACCTGCTGAGCCGCTTTCCGAGCCGTTTAACGCGGCGAATGTTGTGCCGTGGCCGAGGGTGAACGTCGAGCGGCGAGATGAGAGCCAGCACAACCTGGCGCTCGAGCAATTCCCGAACCCTGCTCCGAACATCTTCTTTCCGCCGCCGATTCCGGCCGACACGCCGACCGCGGCGGAATCGCTTCCCCACGCGCCGATCGAGCCGCCGCCTGCCACCGCGCTCGATCCCGAACCGCCCCCACCCTCCGTCCGTCCCGCGCTTCACTTCAGAAATTGGAGACGCGCGATCCCTCCCATTCCGGATTCTCCCGGCCGCGTCGCGCTGCTTTCCGGAGTGGCCGCGAGTCTGTTCGTCGCCGCGCTGATGTACTCGGCGCATCGCCATGCCGACACCGTTCTGCATGCCGAGGCGCAGCCTGTGGCGCCCCCAGCCGCTAAGCCGAGTCCTAAACCCGATGCCGCGCCGATGCGCGAAAATCCGCCGCCAGTGCTGGCCGCCGCTCCGGCCAACAACCTGGCCACCGCGCCAATCCCCGCGCCCGCCCCCGAGCCTACGTCAGTGGTCCGCACCCACCACGCGAGCCGCCGTGTTCGCGACAAGGACTACGTTGCGCGTCCGTTTTCCACTCCTATCCCGCCCGAGCTTGCGGTGCAGGGCGCGGCTGCGCGCCAGGCCAGCGAGTCGGCCGCTACGGCCGCCGTCCCGGCCAGCGGCGAATCCGCGCCGGATAAGCCTGAGAAGCCGATGGACACGGCCCCCGCCACTGGCTCCGGTGCGGCCTCCGGAGCAGCGCGGCGACTGAACGTCTCCGCCAGCGAGATGTCCGGCAAGCTGCTCTCCGCGCCTACGCCCGGATACCCCACACTCGCCCGGCTTGCCCATGTTCAGGGCCAGGTGGTGGTTGAGGCCGTGGTGGATCCGAGCGGAAAGGTCTCCTCCGCGCACGTCGTCAGCGGGCACCGCCTGCTGCGCGGGGCAGCGGTTGATGCGGTTCTGCACCGGCGCTACCGGCCAACCCTCGTCGACGGACAGGCAGTTGAAGTCTCCACCACAGTCACCCTGGATTTTCCGCCGCCCGCGCCCGGCACTGCCAAGCCGGCGCCCACCTACGCCGACCTGCAGACGCACTGATTCCATTCGTCCTGCGAAATTCACTTGACACGGCCTCCCTTTACTACTACTTTGTAGTCCATATGAAGCCTGACCGTTCTCTTGGGGAATTCGAGCAGATTGTTCTGCTGGCGGTGCTGCGGCTGGGTGACCAGGCCTATGGAGTCACCATCCTCGGCGAGATTGCCGCGAAGACTGGCCGCAACCCGTCGCCCGGCGCGCTTTACACCACGCTGCACCGCATGGAAGACAAGGGCCTCGTCACCTTCCGCGACGGCAGCCCAACGCCCGAGCGCGGTGGCCGAGCCAAGCGCTTCGTTCAGGTCACCCGCGAAGGCCGCGACGCGTCTGGCCAGCGCGCAGTCCGCGTATCGCAGCCTGCTCGAAGGCCTCGACCTGCTGGCCGCACCAACTCTTCTACAGATCCGGGTGCCCCACATCTCGCTTCTGAGATGTGGGATGGGAGCCGTCCATGCCTAAGACCACCCCAGCAGAATGGCTTCTCGCCCGCCTCACCACCCCCACTCGCGCCGCCGCCATCTTCGGCGACCTCGAAGAACTCGCCACCACACGCACCCGTCTCTGGTTCTGGACCACCTACGCCCGCACCCTGATCACCCTCGGCTGGCGCACGCCCGTCGCGCTCGTCTGCGCCCTCGTCAGCATGAGATTTGCTTTGCAAATCATTCAGCGGCTGGCCAACCTCATGCCCTACCACCTCAGCGACGCCGGACTCTTCGGTGAGCAGGACATGCATCTCAGCCTGATCCTCTGGAACATCCCCTTGGTTATCGCGCAGTGCATGGCCTTCGCCGCACCCTTCGCGCTAGTTCGTTTCGGCCGGCGCGATCGCCTCACCCGGCTTTGCGGCGTCCTGATCCTCGTTACGATTCCCGTCTACGCGCCCATCACCACGGTCAGGGACATGTCCGGCACTTGGACTGTCTTATTCTTCGCGCTCTCGTTCTTGTCTCCGCTCTGGCGCAGATCCGCCGTCGTGCTCGCAGCAACATGCCTCACCGCCGTCGTCACCATGTTCGTATCAATGCATAGCCTGGTTGGCATCCTGCATCGGAACTTCTTCACTCTCTCTGCCAACACGCGATTCACCTGCGACATCCTCGGTGTCGCCCTCGCCGTGATCGTCTGCACCCGCCTGCATGATCGCCTGCTCCCACCTATCCGTACCGGAGGCACCCATGTCGAACTTGCCTGAATCCGTTCTCGCTCTCTTCGCCGGCCCCACCCGCGCCGCCGCAATCCTCGGCGACCTCACAGAGATGGCTGCTTCGCGCGGGCGGCTGTGGTTCGTTGCAGCCTATGCGCGCACGCTTTTCTCTCTCACCTGGCGGATTGTGCTGGCGCTGTTTGTTGCTGATGTCGGGCGTGAACTGATGTTCAATCTTGCCAACCTCTACTTCCACGCCACGCCGAACACCTGGCGCACCACCAACGCGCCCTACCTTCTGGACCACACGGGACCGCTGCTGGCGTGCATCATGTCGACGCTGTGGTTCGCGCTGCCCTTCGCTGCCGTCCGCTATGGCGTGCGCGATCGCTTCGTCCGGCTGACCTTCGCGGTCGCCGTCGGAAGCACAGTCGCGTTTCTGTTTATTCCGTGGGCCTCGCTGCTGTGCGCGGCTGCAACGCTCGCGCTGGCCGCAGCGGCGTTGGCCTCAAACACCTGGCGCAAGCCGTTCGAAGTCCTTCTCTGGACCGGCGCTGCAGGACTGCTGATGGTGGCCGTCTCCACAGTCGTCCGAATCCAGGTGCCGCGCGCCTTCCCGCACAGCCACTCCCTGCTAACCCGCAGCGCCAACGAACTGGCCTTCGGAGGAGCCTTATTGATCGTCGCCGTCGTGTGCTCCCGCTTGCATCGCCTGCTGCTCGATACAACCCCAGCATAAGAACCGCCCGAATCCTCACCTCGAACCTCGAACCTGTCAAACCAGAAACCACCTAACTCCAATCCCCGCATACACATAGAGAAGACATTTTAGTTATGGCCAGACCCATAGTATTGAAGTATGGGGAAATCTGCGTCCAAATTAGCCCGCCGACTGCTGCCGAGTGTCGCCATGGGCACGCACCCGTCCGTTCCCAAGGCCAGCTTCGGGGCGGACCCGGGGAGTGTCTAATTCGACAGGTCCGGACCTAACATGTTTTATATCTATATTTTGGCTATATATGGGGGGGAGGGGGTACATGCCGGGCGCTACAGTTTGGAGTACTCCTCGTCGGTGACGTGTTCGAGCCAGTCGACGGTTTTGCCGTTGAGGCGTTCCTGGATTGCGACGTGAGTCATGGCGGTGGTTGGGGCTGCGCCGTGCCAGTGTTTCTCGCCGGGCGCAAACCAGACGACATCGCCCGGACGAATCTCCTCGATGGGGCCGCCTTCGCGCTGGGCTCGACCGCAGCCGGAGGTGACGACGAGCGTCTGGCCAAGCGGGTGGGTGTGCCAGGCAGTGCGCGCTCCGGGTTCAAAAGTGACGGCCGCGCCATTGACCAGCGCGGGGTCCGGCGCCTGAAACAGCGGATCGATGCGAACCGTTCCGGTGAACCAGTCCGCCGGACCTTTGCCGGAGGGTTGGGTGCCTGCTCGTTTGATGTCCATTTGGGATGTGCTCCTCGTCCTCAGTTTGTCTGGACGCTTGCCGCTCGAAGTGTAGATTATCCGCGCGTTACTCGGATTTGAGCGAGGCCATGTCGATGGAGAAGCGGTACTTCACGTCCGACTTCGCCAGCCGCTCGTACGCTTCGTTGATTTTCTGGATCGGGATCACTTCAACGTCGGAGGTGATGTTGTGCTGGCCGCAGAAGTCGAGCATCTCCTGGGTCTCCGCGATGCCGCCGATCAGCGAGCCGGAGAAGCTGCGGCGCGCGAAGAGCAGGCCCATCACGGAAACCGGAAGCGGTTTGTCCGGCGCGCCCACCATGGTCAGGTTGCCATCGCGGCGCAGCATGTTGATGTACGCGTTGATGTCGTGCTCGGCGGCGACCGCGTCGAGGATGAAGTCGAAGCTGCCGGCGTGTTTGGCCATCTCGTTGGCGTCACGAGAGAGGACGACTTCGTCAGCGCCAAGCCGCAGCGCGTCATCCTTCTTGCTGGGTGACGTGGTGAAGACGACGGTGTGCGCTCCGAAGGCGTGCGCGAACTTGACGCCCATGTGGCCAAGTCCGCCGAGCCCGACGACGCCGACCTTCTTGCCCTTGGTCACGCCCCAGTGCCGCATCGGCGAGTAGGTGGTGATGCCCGCGCACAGCAGCGGCGCGGTTCCGGCGAGGTCGAGGTTGGCCGGAACCTTCAGCACGAAGTGTTCGGTGACGACGATGGAGTCCGAGTAGCCGCCGTAGGTGACGCCGCCGGTGTGCTTGTCGGGGAAGTTGTACGTCAGCGTGAAGTGCGGGCAGAACTGTTCGAGTCCGGCCTTGCACTCGGCGCAGGTGCCGTCAGAATCAACCAGGCATCCGACCGCGGCGAGGTCGCCCGGTTTGAACTTCGTCACCGCGGACCCGACCTTGGTGACGCGGCCGACGATTTCGTGGCCGGGGACGCAGGGATAAACGGTGGGCATCACGTCTTTCCACTCGTTGCGTGCCTGGTGCAGGTCGGAGTGGCAGATGCCGCAGAAGAGGATTTCGATCTGGACATCGAGCTCGGTGGGTTCGCGGCGTTCGATGGTGGAGGACTGGAACGACGATGTTGCGCTGGCGACGGAGTAGGCTTTTGCCTTGTACATGAAGTGACCTCAGTGTTCCGGGTAGTTGCGAGTTTCTTACTGTCAGATGTGAGAGTACGGGAGAAGGTTCGGACGGTGGTATCCCGATCCTGCCAATTGATTGCCTATTTCTGCCGCTGCATGGATTTTTGTGCATGGCGATGTTAATTTCGCGCTAATGTGATGATGGAGGGGTTGACCGCATGAAAGCCGCGAAGGATAAGGGTGCGAGCGTTAACAGCAAGGCCGTGGAGATGCGGCGGGAGCTTGCACGCAAGATTGCCGGTCTTGCCCGAATCGAGGGCGATACGTTGACCGAGGTTCCCGGGCTGCGTCTGTACCGGCGGTCCGAGCCGACGGCATGTGCCTCCGCGGCGTACCAGCCGAGCCTGGTGGTTTTTGTCCAGGGACGCAAGCGCATCAACCTGGGCAAGACGACCTACGTGTGCGACAGCTCGAACTTTCTGCTGACGTCGGTCGATCTTCCCGTCGTGAGCCAGGTGATCGCTGCGACTGAGAGGGAGCCGCTACTCGGGCTGGTTCTGATGCTGGAGATGCCGGCGGTGCGCGAGATTCTGTCGCAGCAGGAGTTCCATCTGCGCGAGGAGTCGGGCGACGCGCGCGGCATGGCTGTGGGCGTGAGTTCCGTGGACCTTCTGGATGCGTGCCTGCGGCTGGTCGACCTGGTAAGTTCGCCGCAGGATATTCCGTTTATGGGCGGCCTGATTCAGCGCGAGATTATCTACAGGCTGCTGCGGAGTCCGCAGGGAAAACATCTGCGCGCGATTGCGACGCTGGGAGAACAGAGTCATCGAACGGCCCGCGCCGTCGAATGGGTGCGGACCAACTACGCCAAGCCGCTGCGCGTGGAGGAGCTCGCCAACCTGGCGCGGATGGGCGTATCGACGCTGCATCACCAGTTCCGCTCGCTGACGGCGATGAGTCCGCTGCAGTACCAGAAGCAGGTTCGGCTGCATGTGGCGCGGGAGCGCATGTTGAACGAAGGACTGGACGCCGCCAGCGCCGGGTTCGAGGTGGGCTACGAGAGCGCGAGCCAGTTCAATCGCGAATACAGCCGGTTCTTCGGACAGCCGCCCATGCGGGACGTAAAGGCGCGGCTGCTCAGTGGAGACGCATCTACCGGCGAATAACGGCTGGTTGATGCTGAACATCGGCTGTCGTCCACTTACGGATTCTTAGCAAATTCTCTACCCACTCTTTACGTGGAAGGGAGTCATCTGAGGTTGGCGCTGCAGTGTAGCGGCAGCGAGCTGGGAGGTGACAAGCCATGCGACAGATGACGATCGAGCACGTTTGGAGTGACGGCTACCGTTTTGAGAAGTTCAAGGGCGTGGACGGACTCGGAGGGAAGCTTTGGAAGTACGGCAGCGGGCTGCTGTTTGTGATCCTGATGACGCTTCTGTCGGTGTTTGGTCCGCGAACCGTTTATTCGAAGATGCCGCCGGCGCAGGCGGTGAGCCAGCCTGTGGTGCATAGCGTGAAGTGATGTATTCCCATAGTCGCCCTCACTTCGTTCAGCGCGAACATGGAGCACCCGCAGCGTGGGCCTACTTGGGCAGCAGGGCGAGCACGCCCTGGCTGGGGCTGGCGATGACATGCGCGGCGATGAGGCGGCCGAGGCCTTCGACGCGGGCTTTGCCGGCATCGACCGCGGCGCGCACGGCGGAGACGTCTCCCTTGATGACGATGGTGATGTAGCCTCCACCCAGTTTTTCGCGGGCGAGCACTTCGACGTTGGCGGTCTTTAGCGCGGTGTCGATGGCTTCAAAGGCGGCGGTGAATCCCTGGGTTTCGATGAGGCCTACGGCGAAGCTGGCTTGGTCGGGCATAATGTCTCCGGGTATCTGGACGGACGGCTGTTCTATCAGGGGGTTAAAGTCGGGACGCGCTTCCCATGCGGCGCGGGAGTTTTCCGCAGGACGTGGAATCACGTGGGTGAGCACCGTGACCTGCATGGCTTCGGCGGTTTCTTCCGCGGCGCGGGTGGCGGAGTGGAGATCGCTGACCGATCCCGAAAGCTTGATGCAGACGCCGGGTGCGTCGTTGAGCTCGGTTTGCAGGATGCGGATGGTCGCGTTCTTCTCCATCGCATCGAGCACCACCATCGCAGGCGACCAGCCGCCGATTTCGAGGAAGGCCAGGGCTTCGTTCACAGCAGGCCCCGGTTTTTCATCTCGTCGAAGACCTGGTGGACGACCTGCTCCAGGTTTTCGTTGCCGAGGGTTGGTCCGGCAGGGTAGAGTTGAGGAGTGCGGGCCAGCCGATGGACGGGATGGCGCAGCCGGCGGCGGGCGGATTGACGAGTTCAAAGTCGGCGAGGATGCACTGCATCACCGAGGTCAGCGCGAGGCTGTCGCTGCGTTGCGCGGAGGTTTTGGGTTGGCGGCCATGGCCGAAGCGGAAGCCGCGCAGCTCGGCAGCGGCGCGGAAGCCGTCGGGGAATTCGAACTGGTAGAGCATGATGTCGAAGAGCTCGAGGATGCGGTATTGCCATTGCATCGCGCCTGCCGTGTCGCCCGCGCGGAACATGTCGTACATGCGCCGGGTCACTTCGGGGACCACGTTGGAGGACGCGTGCGTGCCGCCGTCGCAGCCGATCATCAGCATGGGGATCAGCACCGCTTCCCAACCGGTGAGGAAGGTGAAGTCGGGGCGGTTGGGGCGGATGCTCTGGATCATGCGCATCATAAAGGCGAGATCGCCGGAGGAGTCCTTGATGCCGATGACCCGTGGAAATTCGTCTGCCAGCCGCCGAATCGTCGGCACGTCGATGGGACTCGCAAACATCGGAATGTTGTAAAGCGTCAGGTCGATGGGCGAGTTGCGCGCGATCTCCGCGAAGTACGCGTACACCGACTCCGGCGTCAGCTTGTAGTAGAAGGGCGAGACGATAGCGACGGCGCGGCAGCCCATATCCGCATAGGCCTGGCAGGCGAACAGGGTTTCCTTGACGTTGGCTTCGGCGGCGCCGGCGAGGACAGGCACGCGGCCGGCGTTCTCTTCCGTGACGATGTGCACGATGCGGCGGCGCTCGGCCGCGGTGAAGCGGGTGAACTCGCCGGTGGAGCCGTTGGGATAGAGCCCATGCACCCCGCGCTCGATCAGCCACGAGACAAAGCGGCGCAGCTCAGGCTCGTTGATCTGGCCTTTGTCGTCCAGCGGGACGAGGATGGGAGTGAAGATGCCCTGCAGTTTGCTCAATGGAGTTCCAATCTCAGTCTGGCTTCCAGATAAAGGTACTCCATGGGTGGGGATGGCGGGCAAGGAAACCGGCTCAGCCACCGCGGCTGAATTACCGGACTACGGATGCGGCCTGGTGTGCTCACGCAGCGTGTTCAGGTGACTGTGGATGGTGAAGTCCCTGGGAGTTCTGCTTAAGAGGATCATGGCAAGCAGCAGGCCGGCGATTGGCAGCCCGAAGAGGAGAATGAGATAAGGTTCCATGGATGGACTCCTCAAGACCGCGAAGCGATCTTTACACTCATCACACATCGGCAAAATCCTAGCGCCGGTTGCTGCGTTTGTCTGTGACCCGCCGCACATTCGATGGATGAACACGGACCGCGGGCCGCAGCAAACAAAAACAGCCGGACGGAGATTCCCGCCCGGCTGCTTCCGTTGCTTCCAAACGAGACGTTGTTTAGACAGTCTCGGTGACGTTCTTCTTGATGCGCGAGCGAACAAATCCGCCAAGACCCATCAGGCCGGTCGAGAGCAGCATCAAAGAGCTGGGTTCCGGCGTGGCAGAAGGCGTCGAGACGGAGATGTTGTCCAGAAGGGCAAACGCCGGCTCCTGGCCGTCGTGACCCACTGTCGTACCGACATCCAGGAACGAGAGCACCTCTGTGCCGGTGGTCGCCGCGGTGAAGGTGTCCGACACCTGGCACCATCCGCCGATGCAATCCTCGAAACCCTGCTGCGGAACGTTGCCCGGAAGCGTCGCATTGGGAGCCGAGATGCCGCCCAACGCAACCTCCAGGGTGTCAGTGGTCGCGTACTGGTAGCCGGTCTGCTGTGCCCCAGCCCAGTCGTAGGTCACGGTGTAGCTGTGCCCGGCGATGGTGGAGATGTTGATATCCACTGCGCTGCTCTCATAGTCGCCATCCAGCGCCAGGAAGGCGCCGTCGTCCTGGGTGTCCCGCGAGTCAGCCACAACCGCGCTGTCCAGGGCCACGCCTCCGACCGCCGTATCGCCCACACCGGCAAACACAAAGTTATAGCCGGTAGTGGAAAGGCCGGTCACCGTGCCGCCGTCATGGTTCAGCTGATAAGAGTGATTGGTCGTGTCACCCGTGGGCAATGTCCCCACCGAGAGGTTCGAAGTGAAGATGGTGCTTGCATGGGCCGAGGTGGAGACCATGGCAGTCATTGCCAGGGCCATAAGAGCGGAGACGCTGCCGCGGGCTACAGTTGCTGCAAAGTTGGATTTCATTTTTTTGTTGTCCTCGTTAGAAATGGGTAGAGCGATTGGGTTCCGGGTGAACCAAGATTGCGGTTAGTCCCGCTTGAACAGCCGCGAATAAATGCAATGCCTGGGAGATTCTTGTTGCTCTGTCACAAGCAAGTTGGTCGCCAATCACAAATGTCTTGGTCAGGCGCACAAAAAGCCCGTTTTGGGGCCTTTTCGCACCCCTGCGATCCGCCCTCTGAAGATGGGTGCCCCGCAGTGTGAAAAGTTTTGCCTAGTGGGCAAAAACATTCCCTATTTGAGTAACTTACGGGCAAGTCCGGAGTAACCGCTGGCTCTCGAAGAAGGGTCACCAGGGAGGCGTTACCCGGTTGCCGCTTCCGCCAACAACCGGCATGCTAGGCGTCGGTCTCCGCTGCCAGGCCATCGGGCTCGAGAACCGCGGCTGCATCGTGGGCGGGCTCGGGCGCCGCGGCGCTCGCGGGACCGGACTCCATCTTGCGCCACACCAGGAAGGGATCAACCAACTGCCCGAACAATAGAGGAGAGGTCTTCTGATCGATCCCATACCGTTCCGGCTGCCTGTCCTTCGGCAGGTACATCGTGCCGAAGACCCAGTCCACCCACGGCAGCATGGGCGCGTAGTTTTTGTTGATCACGTCGGGTCCGTCGTTGGTATGGTGCCAGTGGTGAAACGCGGGCGTAGACACCAGCCATTCCAGAGGGCCGAATCGCCACTTCACATTGGCGTGGATAAAGAATCCCCAGAACTGCCCGATCAACACGGCGAGGATCGGAACTAGGCTTCCTTGCACTGCCATGGGCGATGCCAGCCCGAGGACGTACATCGGCGTCAGTTCGCACAGGCGGGTAAACACAATGTCCACGGGATGTGCGCGCGTGCTGACCAGGAAATCCAATTGTTCGGCGCTATGGTGTACCGCATGGAACCGCCACAGCAGCGGAACCTGATGCGTCCAGCGGTGTCCCCAATACGCGCCGATCTCGCCGACCACCATCGCTGCCGACAGCCGTGCCCATAAAGGCATCGCTGTGACGATCGCGATCAGGCCCGCGGGAACCGCGCGATGCGCCCCCCAGGCCAGCACCGACAGCGGAAACGCCAGCAGAATGCCCGGAGCGAGGCTGTTGAGAAAGTAGTACCCCAAGTCGGTAACGATCGCCTTGCGAAAGATCTTCTTCGGATGCAGAGCGAACAGCCGTTCCAGCGGCGTGAACACTACCGTCAGAATGACCAGCCACGCGCTGAGCCGCAGAATCTGCAGCAAGTAGCCCGCCACGCGCGGGTCCAACATGCTCCACCAGTCCGATATTGTGTCGAGGAAGTCCAGGCCAATTCTCCTATTAACCTCAAAGACTACACACAACTCGGCTCAGAACCGATGCAACTTTAGGATAGGCCGCAATGCGTGGTGGCAGCATTCTGCGGACAATGTTGCGGACCTACAGGCGACGGAGCGCCTGCCTCATCTCGTAGGAAATCTTCTTGAGAGCGAGAATCGCACTAGAAACGGTTCGGTGGGATGAGTAACGCGTCCAAACGCCGGCGGGGTGGTTACTGCATTTGGGGTTATCTGGTAGACATAGGCGTAATCGATGTCGGCGTCTTTGCGGTTAAGCATATTCAAAAATTCGGCCGTAACGCGCCACTTCTTGTTGAATTGATACCCAA
>CAWGGW010000014.1:0-45803 GCA_963822225.1 uncultured Acidobacteriaceae bacterium
CGGGACAATTATAACGGTCCTATGGCCTTCATTTTCAGATATCTATAGTTGAGGTGGTCTGGAGAGGACGACGCTATGCGCCTCGAGGTTTGGATATCGTCCAATATATTGGAGGAGACGGAACCGGATCGAGCGGCCAAGCTCCTTCCTTAGGCTTAGTAGCGGCGTAGAGGTTCGCAGGCCTGTAATCCATTGAAGGCGCCGCGAATTGCGAAATGCGGCACGGGCTTCATGTCGTAACGAAGCGGGTCGGGCGAAATGTTTACTTGTCGTCCTTCTTAGAAGGGCATTGCTCGTCGTACTTGGTCTGCATCTGGATCAACTTGAGTACGCCGTAAAGCACTGTGATGACCATGGCTATGACGAGCAGGGCTGAGAGGCGCCTCTCCATGGGGTAGTCGCCTTCGCGGTAGAACATGTAGCTGGCGACGATAAGGCAGAAGATGGCGATGTTGATGATCCAGTTGGCAGTCTTTGAAACGACGAAGGAGAGAGTGCCAAACCCGGCGAGTTGGTAGAGCATGAATGGCAGGATCGCCACCATGGGCAGCAATTCCGAGTAGCCGAGCGCGATATCCACGGCGCTGGGCGCGTGGGTGTGCAGCAGGGTACTGGTTGCCAGTTCATGGAACAGCCCCGGCAGAGCTGCGAGGAATGGGACGACCGCGAGCAGTTCGAGGACGAGCGAGCCACTGGGGGTGGCGACTTTGGAGACGGCATTCGCACCGCCGCCCGTCGACTCGGTACCGATGAAGATTCCTCCAACGATGGCGGCGGCGCTCGCCAGCATTAGCAATTCGATGGTGATGCCGAAGCTTGCCGGTTCGCCTGTCTTGATCAGCAGCAGGCCCATGAAACCCGGCGTGTAGAACATGATGCGCACTAGTTTTGCCCAGACGCGGGCGTCTCGGTCGGGTGGCAGGATGGGGAGTGGGAGGCCGTCGTTTCCGTTGATTGGTCTTGCCTTCGACATTTCTTACTCCTGAGAGTGCTGGTTTTCGTTAAGCATCGGGGTCAAGCCGCCTGCCCGTGACTCTTAGTGTTTGGCTCCGCTGAGACCGAGATGCGCTTTGGCATCAGGATCGTGCTTTTCGAGTGCCGCCGCGAGTCCCGCATCCGAGAGATCGAGCGGATGCGAATTCTCCCAGTCGTGCTCCAGAATCTTATGAATCCGCTTGACGATGTCGCTGTCGTCGGTTTGGATGGCCAGTTCGCGTCGGCTGTCGAAGCTGCCGGGGGCGATGTTGATGGACCCCACAATAGCGACCTTCTCGTCCGAAAGAATCAGCTTGGCGTGCAGCTTAATGTGCTTCATCTTGTGAACTTCCGCGCCGACATCCTGCAGGGAGCGAAGGCCGCTGACGCCTTCTTCCAGCTTTCCCTTTTTTAGCTTGCTGGGCGGCCGGGCCATGATGCGAAGTTTGACTCCGCGTCCGTGCGCCCGGATCAGATGCTCCATGATGACGGGGTCCTGATAACGCTCGTTCTGCAGCCAGAGCGAGTGCTTGCTGGCATCGATGAGTTCGCCGAACTTCTGGCGGCCGTTGTCGGGGCACCAGATGAGGCTCGATCCCTCCACCGGCTTGAACTTGGTGCGGCTCCAATCGGCGTCGAAGCACTGGGCGACCTCGCTGACCTCGTGTTTATGCGAGGTGACGAGGGCGTAGTCGCGGGTTACGGTGATGTTCTTCGTCTCCCAGTTGAGCGACTGGATGAAGGCCGTCTCGTCGTCGATGACCATTGATTTTTCGTGGGTCAGGTCAAATGCCGGGTTGCTGTCGATTACCTGGATGCCTGCGGCTTTCAAGGCCTCGCGACAGTCGGCGTTTTCCGACTCGCCATCGCGCCGTTCGGGATTCAGCATCACGCGAACACTGACACCACGCTTTTGGGCGGCGATGACGGCGGCGAGCAGGGATGGATCGGAGAACAGAAACATCTTGACGCGAATGGATTTTGCCGCCTTGGAGATGGCGTCGAGGATAGGCTTGGCTGAGTCTTCCGGTAGGACGATGATGGAGCGAGACATGGGATATCCTCTGCGGCCAGTGTAGCCATGCAAGCGAAGTGCAATTAACCAGCCGTTATCCGTCCACTTTATAACAGTCGCAAATCGCTGATACTAATCAGGTTTGGACAGACTGGTTAGAGCGGCGAGGCAGCCGTTTTCTACTTCATATCGGAGCCACTCCGATATATTGTAGGCGGAGCGTCGGCTGGGCTTCGAAAATCTCGTCCCAGCCTGGCCTTCCGGATCGCTAGCGCCCCGCTGCGGCACCCATTTTTCCAGCTGCGGCCAATTAGTGGTCGTCCAAATTCAGGCTGTAGAGATTTCCCGTGGATGTCCTGGCTCGCACCAGCGGAAGATTGTCCGGTGTGATGCCCACAAAGAAATAGTCGGCGGTATCGCCAGCGCGGAAGGCGGAGAGATTCGCGACTTCTTCGAGATGACCGTCCGGCACGGAGACGCGGTAGATGGGCTGGGCGTCGGCCATGAATGCGTGAATGTAGATCGACTTGCCATCCGAAGACCAGACTGGATCGGCCACGGAAGTGGTCGCGAGCGTCGACCAGGTTTTTGTGGCTACTTCATATAGCATCAGCTTGCGCTGATCGAGCGAGAGGGCTGCGATGTAGCGGCCATCCGGCGACCATCGCGGGCTGAATAGACCGTCCGAACCTGGCACCGAGGTGATTTGATGGTTCGCAAGGTTGAGAATCTGCAGATTGCGCGGACCGTTTTCTTTTCCCATCAAGTCGGTGACGCGGCCGAATACGATGGACTGTCCGTCGGCGGACCAGGATGGATCGCCGGCGTTCCGGTCCTCGTGGAGCAATCGTTCGGGACTCCCCCCGTCGGCGCTGACGCGGTACAACTGCCAGGCCTTTCCCGGTTCGCGCGCCATCATTGCGAGCTGGCGGCCATCGGGTGACCAATACGCAAGGAAGACCTGCAAAGAATCTGGGGTCAGCTGGATCTTTTCCGTTCCGTCGACGCGCGCGCGCCAGAGATGTCCGTTCAGGTCAGGCCAAGCCACCCATTGGTGATCGCGCGAGAAGCTGATCCGTCCCGCGGCAGAGAGAAAATTGCGGGTCGGTAAGAACTCTTTCCGCTCCGGATCGTACCGCTGTGTCTCCGAGCGGCTGTCGAGGCCGAGGAAGAAGATGCGATGGCTGTTCCGGTCGGCCACGGGAGCTTCGAAACTCAACGGCCCGTTGGTGATCTGGACCGGACCGGATGGTGCCATTCCGCTGAGGCGCCAAAGATCGATATTGCCGCCGTGGGTGGATTGAAAGACATAATACCGGCCGTCATGCGTCCATGTTCCGCAACACTCTGAGGCTGGATTGCTCCATCCGCCGAGGATTGGATGAAGGGCGTGGTCCGCGGCCGAGAGTTCCCAGAGAGAAAGGGTGTGGTCAATCGGATCGAGCATCGTGAAGCGAAGCAACTTGCCATCGGGCGACCAGCGCATCCAGAACGCTCGTCCCCGCGGCAGGGTAGCAAACGGAGTTGAAGTACCATCCTGCAGATGGGTCACGGCGAGTTCGTTGCCCGCGGCATACAGGATGCCTTTGCCGTCCGGCATCCAGGTGGCGTCGTGAGCGAGGACATTGGACACGCGCAGGGCTGATCCGCCGGCGGTGGGAACCACCCAGAGGGGTTGCTCCGACTCGGGTGACAGATGACTGCGCAGCAATATTCGGGAGCCGTCTGGTGAAATATCGCCGAGCGACGGGGAAGCGATTTCGCTGGGGAGCGGAACCGGCTGAACGTCCCCAAGATCGATCGAGACCTGCGAGAGGACGGCTCGGCCGTCCGCAATTACCGGGGCAAAGATGTGGACGCCGTCGGTGGCGGATGCCGGAAGATTCTCCATAGAGGGCGCGCCGGGCGAGATTCTTCCGTTTTGCGTGATCTGGGTAATCCGAATAGGGACGTTGGACGTGCGCGAACTCGCTGCATAATAGCCTGCGGCAGCCGCTGCGATTACTCCCCCGGCAATAGTAGTTGCTATCAGCCAAGTGGGGCGTAGGATGGGAAGGAGGTAAAACAGCACGTGTGTTAGCCGCCGAGGGCGGAGCAGGCCTGTGTTCCGGCGCCAGATCCGGAATGGTGGTTGACTCGTCCGGTTCCGGCGGTGGCTGCCCCCACGATGGGCGTCAGTATGGTTGACGGGTGGGAGACCGGGGCGATGAAACGATATCCGCGGCGGGCCAGCGTCTCGATGAAGCGGGGATTGTCGGCTGAATCTCCCAGGGCCTCGCGAATTTTATTGATGGCGGTTCCGATGGAGTGGTCGAAGTCGACCGTTGTGTCCGGTCCCCAGACGCGGCGCTGGAGTTCCTCGCGGGTTACGACCTCTCCCGGCCGCTCCAGCAGGGTTGCGAGGACTTTGAACGGCTGGGTCTGGATTTTGATCCGTCTCCCAGCTTTCCAGAGCTCTCCTGTGTGCAGATCGGCCTCGAAGAGACCGAAGGCCGTCCTGGGAGGAGTCTCGATGGATTGAAACATTGCTGCTACCTCAACGAGATGAATCTATCATGCCAATCGGAACTTCGTCTTTCCTTGGTTCAATGGAGACATTCGATCGGCGCCTGACCCTTTGACCTGTTGACGTCACACTGCATCTATAACAAAAGGAATTGATTATCAGGTGATCCGAAGTTGAGCCACAATTGGCCAACAATGGAACTACAGACTATTGCATAGACTGCCTCGAGTCCTCCATGGTTGCGTCGCGCTCAAAATTCTACCGATTACCGCAAGCGCGATGATTTGCATTTTGGAGGTCTCAACATGGCAACAGGCAGGTTTTGGAATTCGATCCTTCGTATTAGCGGTCCATTGGCTTGGCGAACGGCTCTGATCGCTGCAGTCATTACAACTGCGGCGTGGGTGCTTCCCTCACATCTGTATGGGCAAAGCGACACTGGCCGAATCACGGGCAACGTGGCTGACTCGACTGGCGCCGTCCTGCCCGGTGCGACGGTTACGCTGACCAATACGGATACCGGCGCGACCCAAACGGACAAGTCGGGCTCCGACGGCAACTTCAGCTTCGCGGCCGTCATGCGCGGCAACTATAAGGTCGACGTCTCTGACTCGGGCTTTGAGACCGTAACGCAGGAGCTCAGCCTGCAGGTCTCCCAGGTTGCGAATCTGATCTTTAAACTGCCAACGGGCGGCACCAGTGTGACCGTCGACGTGACCAGCAGCGAACCGATCATCGATACCTCTACGTCGTCGACCGGCGCCGTGATCGAAGGCAAGCAGGTCGACGATCTGCCGCTGAACGGTCGTAACTTCACTCAACTTGCGCTGCTCACTCCGGGCGTCACGCGTGGTGGCTTCAGCAGCGATGCCAGCGGACGGAACGGCGCAGTCGAGACCTTCCGCTATAGCGAGAGCGGTGGCGCGGCTATATCCGCCAACGGACTTCGCCAGCAATCGAACAACTTTCTGCTGGATGGCGTTGATAACAACGAGTCGCTGGTGAACACGATTGTTTTCTTCTCGCCGCCTGAGGCGATCGACCAATTCCGCGTAACCACCTCGGTTGCGCCGGCTGAGTTCGGACGAGCTGGCGGAGCGATCGTCAACAGCTCCATCAAGTCTGGCACCGACAGCATCCATGGAACGGCCTTCGGATATTTTCGCGACCAGATCTTCGACGCCAACCCGAATTACTTTGCACCGACTCAGCCTGTACCTGGCTTTCAACGTAAGCAGTTTGGGTTCGCCGCCGGCGGCCCAATCCTGAAGGGCAAGCTGTTCCTCTTCGGCGACTACCAGGCCTATCGGCAGAAGCAGCCGCAGGACACCGGCTACTACACTGTTCCGACCGCGCTGATGCGGCAGGGTAACTTCAGCGAATTGCTGGGGCAGAATGTGACGACCACGCCGAGTTCGTTCTCTTCCGTTACGGGATGCACGGGGTCGGTGGTTGTAGTGGGAGCGATTTATGATCCCACCACCTGCCAGCCGTTTAGCGGAAACATCATTCCGTCAGGCCGAATCAATCCGGCCGGGCAGAACTATCTGAAGGCTTTTCCTGGAGTCAGCCGACCAGGCATCCTCAATAACTACTACGCCGTGCGCCAGGCTATCCGGAACTTCAACGACTTCGACGTTCGCATGGATTGGCACGCTTCGCAGAAGGACTCGCTGTTTGGCCGCTACAGTTACGGTCAGGATGTATTCGATGTCAACAGCCTGTTCCCTGCTTTACCGGCCGGTTACGGTTCGGGTTCGAACGAGAGCCATCCGCGCGGAGTAGGCGCAGGTTATACACGCGTATTCACGGCGAATATTGTCAACGAGTTTCGCTTCGGTTATATCCGCCCACAATTCGCTTACATTCCTCCATTCGAGGGAACCCCGGTCTCAGCCAACCTCGGCATCGTGAATGCAAACCGCAACGCGCTGCTTGGCGGCGGTGCGCTGATCGGCGGCAGCAACAGCGAGATCGAATACACCGGCGACTATGGTCCGTATGATGTTCCCGAGAAAACGTTCCAGTACGCTGACTCCGTCTCCTGGAACCGCGGGCGTAACTCCTTCAAGTTCGGAGCGAATATCCTGCATCGTGAAGTCGATTTCTTCCAAGGCAATGCCGCGAAGGGTTCGTTCGTCATTGGGGGTGTGAACTATCCAGGGACGGGCCGCTTTACCGGTTATGAAACCTCTGAACTGCTCGCGGGATTCTCCGACTACCAGATTGGTGCGGCCAGCACTTACTTCAAGACGATCAACTGGGAGACGGGTTACTTCGCACAGGACGACTTCAAGGTGAATCAGCGCCTGACCCTGAACCTTGGCCTTCGTTATGATCTCTACACTTATCCCTACGAGCAGAGCAATAACCAGGCAAACTACTCCTTCGCTACTGGGACGTTGCTTATCGCGGGCCAGAACGGCAACTCTCGTTCGCTGATCAACACGGACAAGAACAACATCGCGCCTCGCATCGGATTCGCTTATGACGTCTTTGGCAATGGACGGACTGCGCTGCGCGGCGGATACGGCATGTTCTTCTTCCTCGATCGCGGCGGTGTGGGGAACCAGCTGAGCAATAACCCCGGATTCAACGGCCTTCAGCAGTACACGGCGGCGAATGGTTACCGCGTCACCTTCACCGGCCAGGGACCGTTGAATAACAACAACTCTACCGTGGCTACGCAGGCACTTCCGCTGCCGGTCTTTGGGTCCGGCGCCGCGGCGAGCGCCAACCTTGCTAATGCTTCGGTGATCGCAGAACCGCAGAATAACCAGAACGGTCAGGTCCAGGAATATAACCTGCAGGTTGAGCAGCAGCTGGGCAAGGCGACGTCCATCAACATGGCCTACGTCGGCACGCTGAGCCAACACCTGATGACCTGGTATAACGCAAATGCCCCCGTGCTGAATGGCAACGGTAGTGGACTTTACACCAATCGTGGAACCATTACCGAAGGGCTCGCCGGCGGCACGGCGCATTACAACGGGCTGCAGGTTTTTGTGAATCACCAGATGAGTGCGGGCCTGCAAGCCACCGTTGCCTACACATGGTCCCACACGCTGGACAACTCCAATGGCGCGTTCAATGGCGGTTCGGCCGCTCCGGGTGCGCGGGTATTCATCAACCAGCAGGGCGTCAACCTGGCTTCCAACTACGGCAATTCAGACCAGGACCAGCGTCACGTGTTCGTTACCAGCGCGCTATATCAGCTTCCCTTCGGACGCGGGAAGATGTTCGGCGCAAACATGAACAAAGGTCTGGATCAGGTTGTCGGAGGATGGCAGGTGAATGGCATCCTCGACCTGGCTTCGGGGAATCCAATCGACTTCAGCACCAACGGAGTCGGCGGCACGATCGACAACCGGCCAGACCTGATCTCGTACAAGCGAGTGCCGCGCACGCAGTTGGGTGGCAACTCGAATGCGACCAACGACAACTGGTTCACCGGTGTCTTCGCTACGCCGCCAATCAACTCGTCGGGCATGTTCGTTCGCCCGGGCAACCTTGGCCGCAACTACTTCCATGGCCCAGGCTACAACCGCACCGATCTCAGCCTGTTCAAAGACTTCGCGATCACGGAACGCTTCAAGGCAGAGTTTCGCGCGCAGGCGTACAACGTCTTCAACCATCCACAGTTCAACAACCCGGACACGAACATTCACGATGGCGTCAATGTGCCGGGCTCGACTACACAATGGACGACCGGCGTGAACACCAATGGCTTCGGGACGATCAGCGGTATTCGTCAGTATTCCGAACGCCAGTTGGAGTTCGCGGCGCACATCTACTTCTAGATTATTGTCTGTTTCGAATGGGCACCTGGCCTGTGGTGCAGGTGCCGCCTTTCCCCCTTTGCGAGGGCCGTCGGCGATGAAACTAAAGGTCGCATTGCAGATCGCGGCACTTCTATGCGCGACCGCGCCGGCGCCGCTGCGCGCGCAGACGGTCAGCGCGAACAGTCGAATTGCCATTACACAAGTTGATCCACCGAACTGGTGGGCGAACATGCCTAAGGCTATGCTGTTGCTGAAAGGAGAGCATCTGGATGGCGCACATTTCAGCGTCAGCGATCCGCGTCTGAGGATTCTTCGCACAAACATCTCGGCGAATGGCCACTGGGCCGAACTATGGCTTAGCGCGTCGCCCTCCGCTTCCGAGACCATCACCATCCGCGCAGACGAGAATGCCGGCCATGTCAGTATTCCATTCACCTTTGCTCGACGTCGCAAACCCGACGACGGCTTCGCCGGATTCTCCTCGAAGGATGTTATGTATCTGATCATGACCGATCGGTTTGCCGACGGTGACACCTCCAACGATGAGAATCCTGCGGAACAGGCGAAGCCGCGCGGATGGCATGGAGGAGATCTGCGCGGCATCATTCAACACCTCGACTATCTGCAGGATCTTGGCATAACGACGGTCTGGATAACGCCGGTCTATCAGAACAAGGGTCCCGAGAGCTACCACGGGTATGGCGCGACAGATATGTATGCCGTGGATGAACACTTCGGTTCTCTTGCCGATCTCAAGGCACTCGCTGCCGCACTCCATCAACGCGGTATGAAGCTGGTGTTGGATATGGTGCCGAACCATGTTGGCCCGACGCATCCATGGGTCGATGATGCGCCGGAGCCCGATTGGTTCCACGGTACCAAGGCGGATCACACCACGGCGCAGGGAGACTTCAAACCGTTGGTGGATCCTCATGCTTCATGGCGAGACCAACGTGACGTCACGCAAGGATGGTTTGCCGGGGTTCTACCGGACCTCAACCAGGAGAATCCTGCGGTCGCCGAGTACCTTACCCAGAATGCTGTCTGGTGGGTTGAGGAGACAGGTATCGACGGGATACGACTCGACACGTTCCCTTATGTCGGCCGGGAGTTCTGGCACGGGTTCCACGCGGAGCTGCACACGCTGTATCCAAAGCTCACCACGGTGGGCGAAATCTTCAATCAGGATCCTACGGTCACATCCGCGTTCGCGGGCGGAGCGGTCCGATTCGGGCTCAGATCGCAGGTCGATACCGGCCTGGATACACCCTTCGATTTTCCTTCCTACTTCGCGTTGCGCGATGTCTTCCTCAAGGACGCGCCGATGAGCAGGCTTGCCGATGTACTCCGCTTCGATGCTCTGTACCCACATCCTGAGCGACTCGTGCCGTTCCTTGGAAACCATGATGTTACCCGATTCATGAATGAGCCAGGAGCTACTCTTCAGCGGCTCAATCTTGCATCCACAGTGTTGACGACGATGCGCGGAATGCCGGAGATTTACTCCGGTGACGAGATTGCTATGAAGGGTGGCGAAGATCCGGATAACCGGCGCGACTTCCCGGGTGGATTCGCTTCGTCGAAGGGCGATGCTTTTACTGCCGCCGGGCGAACCTCGGACCAGCAATTGGCCTTCGACTCGCTGAAAAAGCTTCTCGCACTCCGCCGTCTGCATCCAGTCCTTCAATCAGGTGATGAGCAGGTGGTTCACGCCGACGCGGATGCTCTCGTCTTTGTGCGCAGCCTTACATCGGCGGGAGCGGTTGAGCACATTGTCGTTGCAGTCAACAAGGCTCGTGCCGCAAGAAGTGTTCAGGTATTGACGGATGCAACTGCGCTCGAAGGCCTTCAGCATGCCAATGTACTTCAAGGCGATTCCGGCGGATTGCTGATCGCTCCGCATAGCATCACTCTTCAACTTGCTCCCGAGTCAGCCACGATCGTCGAGATACGTCCGTAGCATCGCCTAAGGATCAGATCATGAAAACTGCAAAACACCTTCTTCTCTTCCTCGCCAGTCTCCTTCTCTCGACGAATGCATTCGCGCAGACTCCTGTCGCGTCCCCGGCAGCCGTGCAGGCAGCGGCGGCACCCTCGCACGACTCCACGTGGTGGAAGCACGCCGTGATCTACGAGATTTACCCCCGTTCGTTTCAGGATTCCAATGGTGACGGTGTTGGTGATCTGAATGGCATCAGCCAGCGTCTCGATTATTTGAAGACGCTGGGAGTCGATGCGATCTGGATTTCCCCCATGTACCCATCGCCGCAGGTTGACTTCGGCTACGACATCTCCAACTACGAAGCGGTCGACCCGCAGTACGGTACGCTCAAGGATTTCGACAGACTTGTGGCCGACGCAAAGCAGAAAAACATTCGCGTCATTCTCGACATGGTGCTCAACCATACTTCGGACAAGCACCAGTGGTTTATCGACGCAGCGAGTTCGCGGACAAATCCGAAGCATGATTGGTATTGCTGGAGCGACGGCAAGCCGGGCACCGGGCCGAATGCTCACGAAGGCCTGAACGGTTCCGTCGTGCCGCCGAATAACTGGGTCTCACTCTTCGGCGGCTCGGCATGGGAGTGGGTGCCCGCGGTGCATCAGTTCTACTACCACAAGTTTTACAAGCAGCAGCCGGATCTGAACTGGCGCAATCCCGCGGTGGAGAAGGCCATGTTCGATGCGATGCGCTTCTGGCTCGATCGCGGAGTCGCAGGCTTTCGACTCGATGCCATCCCTACGCTCTTCGAAGATCCGCGACTACGCGACGAAAAAGTTCTCGGCGGCACCAATGCGCAAGGCGATCCAAACCTCGACGACTCGATGACGAATAACCTGCCCGAGGTGCACGACGTCATCCGACGCATGCGTGCTATGACCGCGGCCTATCCGGGCAACCGCGTCCTCATCGGAGAAACTTACCTTCCTAACACGGCTGAACTGGACAATTGGTATGGCGGAGCGAAGAAAGACGAACTCGACATTCCGATGGATATGTTGCTGGGGTTCTCGAACAAACTGGATGCCACCGCCTTCCGCAAATACATCGAGGAGGCTGAAACGCAGCTACATGGCTCACAGCCTCTTTTCGTCTTCGATAATCACGACAACCCGCGCTCGATTGACCGTTATGGAGATGGGACTCACAATCTGCAGATCGCGAAATTGCTGGCCGCGGTTCTGCTGACTACTCGCTCGACCGCACTGATGTATTACGGCGAAGAACTTGGCATGACAACCGCTACGCCCACGCGACGCGAGGATGTGAAGGATCCAATCGGCATCACGGGATGGCCTAAGGAGAAAGGTCGCGACGGTGAGCGCACGCCCATGCAGTGGGACACCTCGAATGCTCAGGCGGGCTTCAGTACGGAGCCACGCACCTGGCTTCCGGTACCGTCGAACTATACGACGGTGAACGTTGCGTCCGAGGCGAACAATCCTGATTCACTGCTTAGCTGGTATGAGCAACTGATACGCCTACGACGCGATCTTCCAGCAATACATGATGGAGGGATCGCGATGCTCGATCCTGCAAATCCAAGTGTACTTTCTTATCTCCGAACTGCGCCTGAAGGCTCTGATCCGGTTGTCGTTGTGCTCAACATGTCGGCAACTCAGCAGACGGTCTCGCTGAATCTTTCAGGCCTGGGCGTCACGTTTGAAAGCGCGAAGACGTTACTTACGAATGAACCGTCGCTCGCAGGGGTTCAGAAACTGACAAGACTGACTCTGCCGCCATTTGCTTCATGGATCGGTTCGGTCCACTAAGCGAAAGACTCATGGAGCAGTCTGCGACGTTTGCACCGCGCATCCGCCGGTGCCGCTTCCTGTGCTGCCATTTCCGCCGCAGGCCAGGCTGCCGACGGGTGTGTAGTAGATCTGCGATTCTCCGGTAGCGCCTAAGGCATTGTCGATGATGATGCCGCTGGAGCCAGTGGTCGAGATGATTCCCTGGGTTGCCTGGGTTGGGGTGGCTCGAGTAGTACCGTTGCCGACCGCGAAGTTGTAAACGCAACCAGTCGTACAAGAGGGCGACGTGTTGATGGTGCCCACGTTGCCGTTGGCGCTGACGCTGAGGAATATATAGTCCGTGGTGCCACCGCCGCTGCCATAGATTTCTGTGACGGGCGAGCAAGTCGCGGTTGCGGAAGTCAGGCTGGCGATGGCTGTGGTGGCAACGCCAACCACTCCAGTGGTCACAATCGAACCGCTCGTTTGAATGGCCGTGAATGACAATCTTGGTAAGGAGGTAACCGATGGCGCGCAACCCCACAGGTTTCCGGCCGTTCCTGCGGTGGTGGCGAGGTAGATTTGGTCGAAGGCTCCGTCATACATGGTCGGGGTAGCGGTAGTCGCTCTGCCGTAAACGGATTCCACACCGCAGAGTGATCCCGACCAGGCCGTCGTGCTGGTCGGATTGCAAACGCCCGTGCCAGTGCCTGTGCTGCCCGTGCCCGTCGTAGGGAACTGGAAGACGCCGCTGCACCCAAACCCAGCCGCCCCGGGGTCGCAACCGACGTTGGTGGTGATGTTTGCATCGCCACCTACAAAGGCATACACCTTCCCAGCAGTGGAATCGACGATAGGGCCGTCCACGATGCCTACAGTACCGGAGGCGTAGGTTAGTTTGCTGGTGGTTAATACATGCGCGGCCGTCGACGCCAGGTAGGCATAGAGAAAGCCGCCTGAGTCCGCGACGTAGATGTTTCCAGTGCCGGAGTCGTAAACCGGGCTGGTCAACTTATTGGCGCTCACCGCAATGGGCCAAATGGGCGCCGTTGCAGAGACGACCTCGCCGGGAGTTCCGTTGAACACGCCGGTGAATTCGTGGAGCTTGCCGGAGGAGTCGCCTACGTAGAGAGTGTCGGTGCTGTAGTTGTAGAACGGCGCGGAACTGGTGTCCTGATCGCCATTCCTGAAATGCAATGCTGATCAGGCAGGAATCCGCCGTTGGACAGTTGGTGGTATTCCAGGCAGTGTTTGATCCGCTGCCGGCGGTGGAATTGGTGTACTCCTTGTCTGGAGTATGGGCCGCCGCCGGTGTGCCCTGGCCCGCGTGCCAGGCGAGGATACGTAGTACCGCAGCCCCCGAGGCGGGGTTCTCGACGAACGCGATTTTTGATCCATCCAACGAGATGATGGGAGACGTAGCCGCTTTGCCTGTGCCGGTAAAGTAAGCCCAGTAAACCGAAGGATTGGGCGCAGCGCAGGTGGTGTCATAGAGATTGCCGTAGGCAACGATGTTCGCCTGCCCTGCTGAGACGCCGGCCAGCCCGGTGTTGTATGTGACCCAGTCGCTACAACTCGCAGCCGTGGTGGCGAAGGTGAACTTTGCAGGGTACTGGCCGGTGCCAACCGTGGCGCCGGTTCCCATATCCATGCTCCAGTCCGTCTTCAAGAGTGGTTCCCGGCCATGGTTCGTGCCCGGCTCCGGCCGCTGCCACAGTCTCCGTCGCAGCTGCTCGATCTGGTAGCGCGGTTCGTTGACTGTCTCAGCCCACTTGTCAATAGATCTGTTCCGCATGGCGTCGTCGAACGTGCCCGGATTGGAGAAGACGACGTGGTGGTGACTCCAATCCTCAGGGACTCCGCTGGATGGCTTCTGGTCCAACTGTCCGTAAACTGAAGACGTAAGCGCCCAGATAATCGCCGTTGCAAGGCTCCACTTACACACCTTGTAGATCCCGTTCATGCAAAGCTCCTTGGAATTGTGTGGGCAAACCTGATGGTTTATCAGGCTTCACTGAGTTAGTTTCACCGGCTCCATGTTAGCTCATGCGCCGGCGCGCGCAACGCGTATCTCTCGATTTATCACTGTGATGGGGGGTGTGATTCAGGGTACCCAGGAATTGGGTTACTTGAATCGGTCATCGGGACGGGCTCGATAGCCTTTCAATGCATAATTTCGCTGCGAAATGTGCGAATAAGCGCACACTGCTTGTCCGGCCCGACTGTGTCCTCGGCTATACTTACCCGTATATATATATAGAAGCGATTGAGTTGTGGGCAACTGCTCAAAACGCAGTCGCCCTCGAGCTATGGATGCGCTGCTAGTCAACGCTCAGGAATGTAACGAGGATAGAATGCACGAATCTGCAGAGACTGCCAGCGATGCTTCAACGTTAGAGCATGACCGAGTCGTCAAGAAAACCTACCAGAAACCGGCCTTTCGCCAGGAGCGGTTGTTTGAAACGAACGCGCTGAGCTGCGGCAAAGTACATTCCACGCAGGCGGGTTGCCACAGCAACCGGAAGAATTCCTAGCCGATGGATTCTGCACGCGAGGTCCAGGACGCCACTAAACGTGACTTGACAGCAGACGTGATTCGTCAGTTTGGAGAGGCTCGTCTTAGGGTTACCGGAACCAGCATGCTGCCGTCTGTGTGGCCTGGAGACGTGATCACCGTTCGGCGGCAAAGCTCCGCGGAACTTCTGCCTGGCCAGATTGTCCTGTGCTACCGGAATCAGGCGTTCGTCGCGCACCGCCTGATTGAAAAGCGTGACGATTGCCTGATCACTCGCGGCGATTCGCTTCCGTACGATGACCCCCCTTCACCCGATTCTGAGCTTCTAGGAGCCGTGGTTTCGATTATCAGGAATGGTAAGCCGGCTAAGTCGCCCTCCGCATGGTGGCGTTGGGCGGGCTCCTCCATCGTGCGTCATTCCGAGCTATGCACCCGCATCATGCTGCGCCTGCAGCGGTCGTCGAAAATGAAAATGTCGTGGGCCGGTTGATGGGCACCGCCCAGAAGTGCGACGTCGTCATCGAAATCGGTGGCATGGCGATCACCGTACACACTGAGAGTGAAGAGTTCCTTCAAGTCCTCCTGAACCGTTACACCGGCTTCGTGAATCCGGCGGCAGAGCCTGTCTTCAACCTGGATGTTGAGATCGTGTCGCCGGGAATGTTGCCCGGCGCGGTCGATCCCGACCAGGATCTGGACGTCAGCGTTCACGAAGGCCAGTGGGTTCTACAACGCGGAGACTTCCTTGCCACGTTGGACCTGGGTTTGCATCGCGGTCAGATAACCCAGTCCCTCAGCCCTTATGCCATCGATGCCGCCTTCCGCGTGCTCCACTCTCTGGTGCTCGCGAAGCAGGGCGGCTTGCTTGTGCATGCTGCGAGCGCAGTGCGGAACGGGCGGGCTTTCTTGTTCGCCGGGGTCTCGGGCGCGGGCAAAACCACAATCTCGCGTCTCGCACCGCCGGATGTCACTCTACTGACCGACGAGATTTCCTATCTTCGCCGCGAAGGTGATCAGTATTTTGCCTACGGCACTCCCTTTGCCGGCGAACTGGGGCAACCGGGAGAGAACATGCGCGCGCCACTTGCTGCGCTGTATCTGCTCGCGCAAGGCCCGGTGAACCGAATCGATCCTGTTTCCGAAGCGGATGCGACGCGGGCTGTACTGGAAAGCGTGCTCTTCTTTGCCCACGATTCCGAACTGGTCATGTGCGTATTCGAGTCGGTCCACGAACTTGTTCAGAAGGTCCCGGTCCAGCGTCTCACTTTCGTTCCCGATTCTCGCGTTTGGGAGGGCATTGCATGAATCACGTTTATGTCGCAAGAGCCAGGGAAGTTGCGGCTCGTATGATCGGCGAAGAATTGATAGTGCTATCCGCCCGAGACTCAAAACTTTTCAGCTTGAATGAGACCGCGGCAGCGATCTGGCAGGCCGCCGATGGTATCACTCCACTCTCAGTGATCGTGGAGCAGCGCCTCTGCGAGGACTACAAAGTCGACTCCGCTGTCGCGATGCGCGATGCGGAAGAACTGGTGGACGGACTCGCCTCCCACGGTATCCTGAAGATCTCGAACGTGCCTATGGAGCAGACATCTTGAGTGAATTGCTGCGTGAGATGAGCAGTACGGCCCAGCGTCTCGGGATTCCGCTTGGCGTTCAACTCGACCTGACCTATCGCTGCAATGAGCGTTGCGTCCATTGCTACCTGGACCACGACGATCATGGCGAGATGAGTACTGCCGAGATCAAGGATTTGCTGGATCAACTGGCCGCGGCTGGCGTGTTCTTCCTCACCATCAGCGGTGGCGAAATTCTGATGCGGCGCGACTTCTTTGAGATTGTGGAGCACGCGCGGCGGTTGATGTTCTGCGTGAAACTGAAGACCAACGCAGTCATGATCCACGAGAGCGAGGCCGATCGCATCCACGCGCTGGCACCGGAATCCGTTCAGATCAGCGTGTATTCGCATCGCCCCGAGGTGCACGACGCCATCACCAAGCTTCCTGGATCGTTGAAGAAATCGCTGGCCGGCGCAAGACTTCTGGTGGAGCGTGGAGTCAAGGTAATCTTCGCAAACGTCGTAATGCGCGACACCTTTGACGACTACTCGAGCGTGCGTGCGTTGGCCGCTGAAGTGGGCGCTCAATTCACGATCGACCCGACTATCACCCCGATGATGGACGGGAACCGCTCGACGATCAACCTGAACATCGAGCGCGCCCAACTGGAACAAGTCCTCCGCGATCCGTCTCTCCACGGTACGAGCCCTGAGGAGTTCTGTGCGCCGCCTGCCGGTCCGCTCTCCCATGAGGACGCCATGGATACGTTGCCATGCAGCGCGAGTCATACGTTTTGCTATGTCTCGCCCTATGGCGATGTTTACCCTTGCGTGCAATTCCCTCTTCCCACCGGCAACGTGCGCACCACGAAGTTCATCGACATCTGGAAGCACTCACCGCAGATGAACGACGTCCGATCAATCACGATGGATGATCTACCGGTTTGTTCGACCTGTTCGCACGGCGGAGGATCCTGCTCGCGATGCCCAGGGCTTGCCTATATGGAAGGCAACATGCGCGGCCCGTCGAGCCAGGACTGCGAAAAATCTTACGCACGCACGGGCGTCATCACAGCCGGCATGATGGCCCACAGTCGAAGTCACTCCGTAGCCGGGCTTGTGCAGATACAAGCAGGAATGGCAACAACGCCGCAGATCCCGACGCTGTAGGTCAAACCTTCAGGAAGATGTTTCTGCGGTACAGTACCAGCACGGGCACGAAGCACACACCGACGTAGAGGACCGCATAGCTCAGAGCTGCGACGCTGGGGTTCGGGATTGCGGCGGCCAGTGGGTGATAGAGCCACCGCTGTATCGATATTCCTGAGCCGGGGAGCCGGAGGGTGCCGAGCAGCGACGCCAGAAACTCCGAGAAGACGTATGCGGCGAGGGCGTTTGTCCCGAAGACGATGGCCGGGTACACCACCCGGGTCGCCTTCTTGCGTAGATCGATGAGCCAGTAGAAGAAGCAGAGCGTCAGCAGGCTGATGCCGCCGGTCCATAGAACAAAAGAGCTGGTCCATAGCCGCTTGTTCATCGGGAACCAGTGGCCCCAGAGCAGGCCCGCCGCCATGCAGAGGACGCCGGCGATCAGAAGGCCGCGGGCGGTCGAGGTGGCAGGCTGTTTACGGCGAATCCAGATCCCCGTGAGGGTTCCAAGCAGGGTGGACGCGACGGCGGGAACGGTGCTCAGGAGTCCCTCGGGATCGTAAAAGCCCTGATGATAGAGGTGCGCCGCGGGCACGAGATGCCGGTCGAGCCAGGCTGGCAGATTCGCGTGCGGATCGAGGAACGGGATCGTGCTCCCCGGCATACCCATCCCCGGCACGGGCGCCCAGCGCAGCAGAATCCAGTAGCCGACGAGAATTGAGACGCAGACGACCGCCAGCGTTCGTGTTCTGGCCCATAGAAACAGAAGCGTGCCGGCGAGATAACAGAGAGCGATCCGCTGCAGGACCCCATACACCCGCAGCGTGTGCAGGGGAAAGGTCGGAAACCCATTGATGGCCAGTCCGAGCGCGAAGATGATGGCCGTCCTTTGCAGGGCCTGGCGGAGGATGACACTCCTGGTAACCCCGGCCCGCAGGCGCCCGCCTAGAGAAAACACGGTGGAGATACCGACCATGAACAGGAAGCAGGGGAAGACCACATCTGCCAGGGTGCAGCCGTTCCAGCGGGAGTGGGCCAGGATGGGATAGGTGTGGGCCCCGTCCCCGCTCGTGTTTACCAGGATCATGGCGGCCACCGTTACGCCGCGCAAGATGTCCAGGGATTTGAGTCGAGCAGAGCCGGATGCGGTATCCAGGGCAGGGAGCCGCTGTCTTTGTGCCAGATCCGCCTTGTCTAATGGATTAACGCCGGGCATCCGCCTCCTGCGTGGGCAACCTCGCGGCTGCCGGAGCCCTATTCAACGGTCTATCTGCGGTGCAATAATCGCCAACGGGCTACGCGTAACTTTAGAATGCAGACGACCTCTGTGCCCAACAATGTTTTTCACCGCTTACGGACCGTGTTTCACGGTGAAATTGGAGCGTTTCTGTTATCGGAGGACCGATGTTAATGACGAAACCCGTCACAGACACGCCCACCGTGGAGCAGCAACGGCTTCTGGTAGAGCGAATCGTGGCGTCAGTGGTATTTCGGAAGTCGCACAAGCTTTCCGCCTTCCTGAAGTTCATCTGTGAACAGCAACAGCTCGGCAAAGCGGACTCCATTAATGAGCAGCGGATCGGCACCGAGGTCTTCGGACGAACGGAGGGATATCACATGGGGGAGGACAGCATTGTCCGCTCCCAGGCCCGTTTCCTAAGACAGCGGCTGGAAGAATACTTTGCGACCGAAGGCCGGGACGAGGCGGTAAGGCTAACAATCCCAAAGGGTTCCTATGTGCCGGAGTTTCATTTCCGGGGGGCGACGCCAGAGTTGGAGGCGGTAAAGGCAGAGACAGCCGCGCCGGGTGCGGTTCTTCCTCCAGTTGAAACCGCGACGCAACGCATAGAAGCGCCGCGAGGTAACCCCCTCCGAACGAGGATTTTTGCGCTGGCGGCAGTGGGGACTGTGTGCATTGCCGCTTTTTTGGCGTGGCACTTCCATTCAGCGGCAAAGACTTCGGCCAAGCCAAGTGTTGAATCGCGATTGTGGAACTCGGTCTTCGATCCGCAACGGCCTCAGATTGTTGTTCCGGCGGACAGCAGCTTGATTCTCACAGAGGAGTTGAGTGGCAAACGAGTGGATCCCTCGGACTATATGAGCCGAAAGTACCTCGATGCGCCTGCGCCGGCTGGCATGGCGAGCCCCTGGAAATCAATTATCAATAGTCAATACACCAACATAGCGGATCTGAACCTGGTGGCAAGGCTGGAGCGGCTGCCCGAGGCGAGTGCCGGCAAGGCCCGGATACGCTTTGCGCGCGACCTGAATCTGAAGGAGTTGAAGGAATCGAACGCGGTTCTGATTGGCAGCGCTCGCGCCAACCCCTGGGTCACCCTGTTCAATTCTTATGGGCGCCTGCAAGTTGACTACGACTGGCAGTCGCACACCAACTATGTATCCAATCGGACGCCGGGACCGGGCGAGCAGGCTCGCTATGACGAAGTGGGCGATGAAACGCAGCACATGGCTTACGGGGTCGTCTCGTATCTCCCCAGCCTGGATGGCGAAGGGGCGGCTCTGCTGGTGGGGGGAACAAGCAAGGCGGGTACGGAGGCGGCTGCCGACTTTCTGTTTACCTCGGGGTTTGGAAGCTTCCTCCGAAGCATCGATTCCGGCGGAGATATTCCCCACTTCGAGATTCTCTTATCCACCCAGAACATCAACGGCAACTCGTACTACGGGAAAATCGTGTGTTTTCATCTGCTTTCGGACGGCGTTCCAGGCCGCTAGGGCGTCTGGCATGGTGCAACTCCCCCAATGTCAACATTCTCTTCATGAATTCTGACGTTTGACACCGGAGCACCCCTCCGGTTGGTCCCGTGCTTAAGTTCCTCTAAAGAATATACTTTGCCTCAAATTCACGGTGAAATTGCGGCATCACTGTGAAAAACATTGCCTTCCTCAAATTGCAGGCCTAATACTCGCGTTCTATAGAAACAGACTAAGACGGGATCCGGGCCGATTGTAACGATCGTTGCGAGCAAGCCCTTCGGCATCGGTTCCCTCACAAATTCCATCGCGGAAGGGCTGGCCGGATGGGTTGAAACGCGAACTTCGGATCGAACCAGAGTTCCATCGGTCTGTAGCGGTCGGGATCACGCAAGCGGCAATTGACAGAAAAGAGGGAATAGCGATGAAGAATTCATTGGAGATGCCGAAACAGACGACAGAGGACGTGATTCGTCGGTGGAGCCGGTCGGTGCGGAAGCTCGCCCTGTCTGCGGGCTTTTTATTCATGCTGGTTCTGGCGCTGCAACCGAACTCATTCGGCCAGGGCATCACAGGCTCGATCACAGGAACCGTGACCGATGCGACCGGGGCCACGGTTGCGGGCGCGACGGTAACGGTGACCCAGACAGCTACGAACGGTGTTCACATCGCGACCACTTCCGGCGCCGGCAACTTTACAGTAACGCAATTGGCGCCAGGCGAATATACGGTCAGGATCGACAAGGAAACCTTCGCGAGCTATCAGCAGAAGGACATTATGCTTTCAATCGACCAGGTGGTGCAGATCAACGCCCAGCTTGCCATTGGTCCGCAGTCGCAAACCATTGAGGTGACGAGTGCCAGCCCGGTGATCCAGACGACGGACTCGTCAGTTGGGTCGGTCATCGACAGCCAGGCGATCCAGAACACACCGCTGAATGGCCGGCTAGGTCTGATGGGCCTGATCGCGCTTGCTCCTGGCGTGCAGAATGCGGGCGCACAGGATCAACTTGCAACTCGGGGAATCACGGCGGCCGTCGGCACCGGCAGCCGCAACGCGTATGGCGGCCTCGGATCGACGTTGGACGGCGTGTCCAATAAGGAGGTGACGCTGCAGCGGGCTGAGCCTGAAGTTCCGTCGCTGGATGCGATTGCGCAGTTCAAGGTGCTGACCAATGGAGCTCCGGCTGAGTTCAACGAGCCAGCACAGATTGTGGTCGTGAGCGCGAGCGGGACGAACCAGATCCACGGCGAGGCGCTGGAGTACAACCGCTCCAAGGGCATGGGGGCCAAGGCCTACTTTGCTGGTGCGCAGCCGCGGCCGCCATACCAGAGGAACGAGTACGGCGGGAACCTCAACGGCCCGATCTTTATCCCCAAGCTGTACGACGGCCGCAATAAGAGCTTTTTCTTCTTTGCGTTCGAAGGGTTTCATCTGACCCAGTCCTATAGCGACAATACGCAGGAGCCTACGGTCCTGGAACGGCAGGGTAACTTCAGCGAATTGCTGGCAACGGGTATCTGCGCAACCAAAGTTAACGGTGTTCCCGTCGATACGATCATTAAGAACCCGGCAACCGGACTGGCCTATCCGGGAAACATCATCAATACGCCGCTCAGCACCGTAGATCAGCAACTGTTGACCGCGCTGTATCCCATGCCAACCCAGGCCGGCTGCGGCGTCAACACGTTTGAGGAGGTGGCCGAGACCAGCCACGCCACGCGCTATTCGGTCCGACTCGACCATAAGATCAACGACGCGAACCAGCTCCGCTTCACCTACCTGAGGGCTTTTTACGGCCCGAGCCCGACAAACGGATCTACCAGTCTGTCCGGCGGCAATGCGCAGGACGGCGAACACAACAGCAACTTCATCGTCGGCTGGACGCATACGTTTTCCCCAACGCTGCTGATCGATACGTATGGGTCATTCTTTCACCTGCCGATCTATCGGACTCCGCAGAACTACCAGACTGACTTCTCTTCGATCATCCCGGGGCTTGGTCCGGAACTGATTCAAGGCGCGCCGCAGATTACGATCACCAATATCCAGTCGGTTTCGGAGTCGGGCTCGAAGGATCTCGAACAGGCGGCCATGATCGGCACAGCCGTGACCAAGGTGATGTCGAAGCACACCATCAAGTCCGGCTTCTCGTACCTCTATGACAACCACTGGAACGACTCGGCGGGCAGCCCGCAGCGCGGCTCGTACAGCTTCAATGGCCATTACTCCGGCGTGGCGCTCGCGGATTTTCTGCTGGGCGACCCGACTTCGACCGGCAAGCCGACTCCGAATAACTACATCACGAGGAACATCTCCAGCCAGTACGCGATGTATGTGCAGGACGACTGGAAGCTGCTGCCCAATCTGACGGTGAACATGGGGTTGCGCTATGACCTGCAGTGGTTCCGCGATAACCCTTATACCGGTCAGCAGTCCCTGTTCATCCCTTCGCTGAAGGAGGTTGTCGTATTCGCCAATTCGTACCCGGCGGCGGCGATTCCGAACTTCTTGACGTCGATTCCGATCACTCTGGCGCCCGCAGTCAATCTTCCGACCAGCCTGTTCGCTTACCTGGGGCAGAGTAAGAAGGACTTTTCTCCGCGCCTTGGCTTCGCTTACGAGGTCGTTCCAAATACGGTCGTTCGTGGCGCCTTCGGGATCTACTTCAACCTGATTCCGGCGTCGTACATCGGAAGTGCCTTCGGCACGCTGCCATTCCTTGGCTCGGAGACGTACTCCAACTCCACCGGCGCGACACCGACGTTCACCATGGCGAACCCCTTCTCGGCTACCGGCAGCTATGCGGCCAATCCGTCGGTGCTGGCGCAGGCGCCCACAACCACCCCGTATACGGAGCAGTACAACCTGGCGATCGAACATCAGTTCGGGAAGGGTGTGGATCTTCGCATCGGGTATGTCGGGCAGCACAACCTGAAGCAGAACAACTACGGCGGCTCAGGAAACTATGCCCCGAATATCAACCTGCCCGCGCAGCCAGTCATTTTTGCATCCGGAACGAACACGGCGCAGGCCACATACAACTATCAGCCCTTCTCTTCGATCGCACTCAACATGGATCCGATCTTCCATAGCAATATGAACTCGCTGCAGATCGGAGCGCATAAGCAGTACAGCCACGGGGTCGCGTTCGGCGCAGAGTATCAATGGACCAGGGTGCTGGGAACGGAGAATGTCGAGAATCCTTCCGGCTCTACTCCCAACGATTCCTACGGTCCCGTCGGCGGCATCGCACCGCAGGTGCTGACGGTGAACTACTCGTACCTGTTCCCGATGGGGAAAGGTCAACTTCTGTTCGGCAACTCGAGCGGCTTTGTGGACAAGCTCGTCAGTGGTTGGCAACTCTCGGGAATCACTGTTTTCCAGAACGGGCAGCCCTTCTCGGTCACTTATTCGGCCCCGGGTACCTACACGGATGCGAACAGGGTAGTTTGGACGAACCTTGCCAGCGGCCGCGCCAGCGTTGTCCCCGGAATGCCCCTGTATCCGTCGACGAAGACCAAGGCCCAGTGGTTCAACCCGGCGGCGTTCCAGGCGCCGGCGAACGCCACCGGCATCCCGGGCAGCGCTTACGGAAACTCCGGATACGACATGCTCCGCGGTCCTCGTTTCCAGGACTGGGACATGAACCTCCAGAAGAACACCGTGTTCAAGGAGAGGTACAGGCTCCAGCTTCGCGCCGACTCCTTCAACATCTTCAATCATCCCAACCTCGGTACGCCGAATTCGGCCATCAGCAACACGTCCACGGTCGGGACGATCACCTCAACCAGCGGTACGCCCTCTTATGAAGCTCGAACCGTCGAGTTCGCCGCGAAGTTCAGCTTCTAGTGGAGTATTGGAAACGCCGTCGCAACGCCGATGGGATCTGTCCGTCAGAGTCGAAAATCAGCTTTGACGGACCCGATCCCCTCAGTGGACCTGCCGCGGGTGCTCGCGAACACAGTCGACATGGAGAGCAGATGATGAGAGGGCTAGGTATTGGTGCGGCATTGGTTCTTGCACTGGCTGGCTAGCGCGCAGAGTCCCGGCAAGCGTGACTCCGCGCCATGTCGATCCAGCTACGATGGACGCGAACACGCGCGAGCTATTCCAGGAATCGATGCACTGGGATGAACACTTCTGGGATGAGAACGTGAAGCTGGTCAAGAGCCCATACTACAAGTGCGGATGCCGCACATACCGGGCAATACATGGTGCGCGAGTCGAGCTGGTACGCCCTTGGGCTGCTGTTGCGTGACGCTCCCGGTGACCGGAAGAGGGCAGCAGGGATATTGGACGCTGTACTCAAAGAGCAGTACGTTACGCCGGGAGTCCGTTGGTACGGCACTTACAAGCGAACGCCGGAAGAGCCCGACCCCACTGCGAAAACATTGATGTGGCGCGGCTACGATCCCAATTGGCGGGTATTCATCGGAACTACATTTGCAATGATTCTGATCGAATATCCGGACCGGATCTCGCCCGAACTTGCACAGCGAATGTATGCTGCCATCGATCGCTCGATCGATGGCGAGATCAGCGAGGGCAGGCTGCTGCCGACTTACACCAACATCGCGCTGATGTATGGATTTCTGTGGGATTTTGCTGCCGTACACGACAAGCGGGCAGACTGGCTGAAGCAGTCAGCCGACTGGAACGAAACCGTCTACCGAATCTTCAAGCAGTACGACGCTTTTTCCGAGTACAACTCGCCGACTTACTGTGGCGTCGACCTGTACGGGCTGGCTTTATGGCGCGACTACGGATCAACTGGGCGCATGCGTACGATTGGCAGCGAGATGGAGTCGGCGCTGTGGAAAGAACTCACCGACTACTATCAGCCGAATCTTCGCAACATTTCCGGGCCCTATGACCGCGCCTATGGAATGGACATGGAGAGTTATGTGAGCGTTGTGGGCGTATGGATGCGGACAGCGTTGGACGCGCCGCACGCTCCACTGCCGGCGCTGGAGGCAAACACAGATCACCTCCCCGATCTGTGGTTTGCGCCGCACATGGCCATCCTTGGCACTCAGATACCTCCCGATGCCTTCGCAAGAATGAAGAGTTTTACCGGGGAACACCTGGTCCGCAAACAGATCGACAAAGAACGCGTGGCTACGGCGTGGATTGGGAACGACGTCATTTTTGGCGGCGAGGCGACCAGCAAGACCAAAGATTCCGGGACGACGACCCAGTTTCATCCAGCAACGGCACAGTGGCGAACGCCCTCGGGTGAAATTGGCTGGGTGCAACTGGTACAGTCGCCCATGGTCGATGCAACCGCGGATGAACACGGATTGACCATCTCAACCACGGGAACGATTCGCTTGCGGATTCATGCGAAGGATCTGGTGCAGAAGAATGTTGGCAAGACCGAGTGGGACCTCCCGGGATTGCGCGTCGAAGTCGCCTCGGATGCAAAGGGTTTCACCATCGAGAAAGCAGCGGATGCGATCGACCTCGTCTACAGCGGCATGAGCCAGATGAGACTGACGATCAAGACCATGAAGTAATGCAATCCTCAGAGCTCGCGGCGCGGTTGCATGCCAGAGACTACACTCTTGCGCTAAGCTCGTCAGCAGCTTTATGAACGTGAGAAACCCAGG
This sequence comes from uncultured Acidobacteriaceae bacterium, assembly GCA_963822225.1. Taxonomy (GTDB): domain Bacteria; phylum Acidobacteriota; class Terriglobia; order Terriglobales; family Acidobacteriaceae; genus Edaphobacter. The sequence goes on from CAWGGW010000014.1 coordinate 25,561, forward strand.
GAAGAGGACGCGCATGACCTTCGCCAGAACCAGCAAAGCTATTTTCACGGATATCCATTTTCTGATTCCCCTGGCCGTGCTTTGTCTCGGTGTAGCACTTCTAGTCAAGCTTTACTGATGAGCGGATGGACAAGATGAGTACCACGACAAAGACCGTCCCCACGCAGCACTTCGGATCTATGCATGGCATCGGCGTAGCCTGCGGCCTTGGCGCTGGGGTCTGGCTCGGAGCGGCCGAGGCCCCCACCAAGCTGGTAAACGCTGGACTCTCCCCGTACTCCATCTCGCTGTGCATGGTTGCCGGTGTCTTCACTGCGCGCTGGACTCTCCCAACGCTGCTGAAGGGCACTCGATACGTATTCGCGGACCTGATGGAGAACAAGCATCTTATAGCCTGGGCAATTCTGGCAGGCATGCTGTGGGCGGTCGCCAACACCCTTACGGTGTTCGCCATCCGCGACGTCGGGCTGACCATCGCCTTTCCTCTATGGAACACCAACTCGCTCGTCGGCATCCTGTGGGGGCGCCTTCTATTCGGCGAACTGAAGGGTGCGAGCCGCGCGAATGTTGCCAAGGTTGTGCTTGGCGCGCTCGCGGTTGTTGCCGCCGCGGTGCTGCTTGGCTTCAGTACGATTCATGGGAATGCGGCTCACTCGCGGCATGCCGTGGATGGTATTCTCGCCGCCACCGGAGCCAGCCTGCTGTGGGGAACCATGTACATTCCCTATCGCAAGGCATACATCAGCGGCATGAATCCGTTGTCGTTCGTAACCGCATTTACCATTGGCGAACTCGGCTCGGTCTTCGCGCTTGTGCTGGCCTTCGACGGCGGAACGAAGGCCGCCATCTTCCACTCGCCGCAAACCATCCACCTGCTGTTCTGGCTCTTCCTCGGAGGATTTGTCTGGGTCATCGGCGACCTGTTTCAGCAGTTCGCTGCAAAATACCTGGGCATCGGTAGAGGCATACCACTTTCCAATACCAATCAGATCTGGGGTCTGGCGTGGGGCGCGCTCGTATTCGGAGAGTTGGCGAACGCAGACGCAACTCACAAGTGGATGGTTGTCATCGGGTCCATGGTGATGATCCTCGGAGCACTCGCCATTAGCAGCGCCGTCGCTACCGCGCGCGAGCACTCGTCCACCAACGATGCCCTGCTTCGCGAATGTAACCGCTACGGCCTGGACTATCAGCGAGTGCTGCGCGCCTATGCAGGCTCAGAGTTTCAGGAGCGGGGAGACCGGCGCAGTTGGTGGGACTATCTCATCGTCGCGACGGCCGTCGCCGTGTTTGTCTATCTCGGGATCAACGCGAGAGTGCCGGAGTTGAGCTTCGATATACGCTGGGTTTGTGTGCTCGCCGCGGTGATGATCGCAACCGCAGTATCTTGCGGCTGGGGACTTTGGAAGGCGTCAAGATTTTCGTAAGTTGGCAAGCTGCAGATTTCAATCAATAGAAATGAGGAGGACGCCATGAGCACAACGAATCAAGCAGAGCAGCCGCTGGCAGACATGGAGGAATGGGACGAGTTCCTCGTCGGCCGCTACAAGGAAGGCAAGTCGGAAGCGGAGTTTCGCCAATACGACGCAACTGCCACCCCCGGCGTGGCCGAGTTCTACCGCCAGAATCACGAGGGACAGACGGTTGCCTATGTGCTGGAGAAAGAGAAGCAGTACTTCGGCCTGGATAAAGGAATGAAGTCAGTGTGGGAAGCCGCGGAATTTCTCAATACGCTCGTCGACGACAGCGATCCCGATACCGATCTCACCCAGATCGAGCATCTGCTGCAAACGTCCGAAGCAATTCGCCGCGATGGGCATCCCCGCTGGATGGTCCTCACCGGCTTCATCCACGACCTCGGTAAATGCCTGTGCCTGTATGGCGAGCCGCAGTGGGGCGTCGTCGGCGACACCTTTCCCGTTGGCTGCGCCTGGTCCCGCGACATCGTCTTCCCTGAATACTTCGCAAAGAACCCGGACCGGAACGTGCCGCAGTATCAGACGAAGTACGGCATCTATGAACCAAACTGCGGTCTGGAAAACATCCATATGAGCTTCGGACACGATGGCTACATTGCCAAAGTGATGCAGCCGTATCTGCGCGATGAATCGCTCTACATGCTGCGCTTTCACTCCTTCTACCCCTGGCATCGCCACGGCGCCTACGATCACCTGTGCAACGACAAAGACCGTTCCATGCTGGAGTGGATTCTGAAGTTCAACCAATACGACCTGTACTCCAAGGGCCACACCAAGCCGAACCTCAAGGAACTGAAGCCTTACTACGATGACCTTTTCGCGGAGTTTCTGCCGCCCGCCGTCGCCTGGTAAAACTTCTCGCAGCACGAATTGAAATCTCTGGCAGCGGCATCTCCGGGCCAATGCCAGTTCAGTCTGGAGATGCTGGATGATCAGGAAGATGAGCGGCGCGGCGTTTGCTGCCGCATTTGTTCTCGCGCTGCAAACACCGCTTCCGGCACAACACTCTGCTCTCGACTACGTCGACCCGCTCGTCGGATCGCTGAACGGCGGCAACACCACGCCCGGGGCGCAGGTTCCTTTCGGCTTCGTCTCTCTCGGCCCGGATACCGCGTCCTTCGACTTCAGCGGTTTTACCAACGGCTACAACCCCGCCGCGGAAATGATGGGATTCTCCTACACCCACGAGAGCGGAACCGGCGGCGAGTCGAAGTACGGCAACTTCCGCGTGACGCCAACCGCCGGCGCCCTGTCGCCGCGAAACCTCATCTTTCCCTGGAAGGACGAGAAGGCCGAACCCGGCTACTACGCAGTCACCATAGGCCGGCCGGGCGAGCAGATACGCACGGAACTGACCGCCACTCGCCTGGTGGGCTACTCCCGCTATACATTTCCCGCCGGCACCCGGGCAAACCTGTTGCTGGATATCTCATCGCGCATCCGTATGCGCAGCAGTGGCAGTTCGGTCCCCAGCAGCCGGCAAGCCGCCACCGATGGTGCCGTCACCATCACCGACCCGCGCCACGTCGAAGGCTTCATCTCAATAACCGGAGGCTGGAATCCGGCTCCCTACACGCTCTACTTTGCCGCGGAGTTTAGCCGCGACTCGGTTGCCAGCGGAACCTGGGATCAGGACCGCGCCTATCCCGGCCGCAGTCACGCCAGCGGAATCGATCAGACACCCCGCACCATGGAGAGCTATCGCAACCAGCTCGGTGCCTTCTTCACGTTCGACACAACGCGTGGAACGGTGGTGGAGATGCGTCTCGCCGTCTCCTTCGTCAGCATCGCGCAGGCGAAACAAACCCTTGCCGCGGAGCAGAGCGCGAGCTTCGACGAAGTTCGTCAACAAGCCCGCAAGCAATGGTCAGACGTGCTCGCGAAAATCGACGTCGAAGGCGGTACGGAGAAGCAGAAGAGCATCTTCTACACAGGCCCTCTACCGCTGCCACATGATGCCGCACGACCTCACCGGAGAAAATGTTTGGTGGAAGAGCGACGCGCCGCACTACGAAGACTTCTACACCCTCTGGGATACGTTTCGAACGCTCCATCCCCTCTTCACCCTCATCGAGCCGGAGCGGCAGACAGCAATGGTGCAGTCACTCCTTGACACCTACACCCACACCGGATGGCTGCCCGATGCGCGTATCGGCGGGGCGAACGGGATGACCCAGGGAGGATCCAACGGCGACGTCCTGCTCGCGGATGCGCTGGTCAAGCATCTGCCCGGCGTCGATAGCCAACTCGCCTACGCGGCGGCTCGCAAGGACGCCACCACCGGCGTCAGTGACGATCGATCCTGGTATGAAGGGCGGCAGCTGGACGACTGGACTCATCTTGGCTACATGTCGCTCGCGTATCAACGGTCCGCGACCCGCACGCTGGAGTATGCTGCGGACGACTACTCCGTCGCGACCATCGCGCATCTGCTCGGCAACGACGAAGACGCACAACGCTTTCTCAAGAGTTCGTCCAACTGGAAAAATCTCTGGGATCCCAGCCTCCGGTGCATTCGTCCGCGATACGCCGACGGCGTGTTCCTCGAGAACTTTGAGTGCGATCACCTCTACCCCGACAGCTTGCTGCTCTGGTGGGACGCCCCGTTTTACGAAGGCAGTTCAACGCAATACTCCACATACGTCCCGCAGGATTTCGATGGATTAATTCACGCGCTCGGCGGCAAAGAAGCAGCGACCCGCTGGTTCGACCGCCTCTTCGACCAGCAGCTATACACCCAGGGGAACGAGCCGGACCTGCTCGCCGCCTACACCTACATCTACATGGGCCGGCAGGACCGGACCGCCGAGCGTGTGCGAACGATCCTGGCAAAGGAATACCACATTGGCCGGGCCGGCCTTCCCGGCAACGATGACGCGGGAACCATGTCGTCATGGTTCGTTTGGAGTTCGATCGGCCTCTATCCTCTGGCCGGCCAGCCGATCTACTTTATCGGCAGTCCCATCTTCACCGCCGCGACGATTCACCTCGCGGAAGGAAAGACATTCTCAATCCGCGCAACTAACGCGGATGCATCGGCAAAATATGTGCAGAGTGCCGAACTGAATGGCAAGCCACTGCACCGCGCATGGCTCACACACAGCGAGATCGCAGCCGGAGGAGAACTCAAGCTTCGCATGGGAACGACACCCACCCATTGGGACACTGAGCTGCCTCCCAATGGAGCAGGTTCCTGGAAACTCGCAGAATAGCGAATGGGCCTGACCTAGCCGTACTAGCCCTAAGACGAAAGAGACGGCCTGCCTGCAACTCAACGATTATTAGCGGAGAACGCTTCCAAAACACGTTCACCTAACTGACTGAAAGTAATGGTCGGGACGACTAGATTCGAACTAGCGACCTCACCCACCCCAAGGGTGCGCTCTACCAGGCTGAGCCACGTCCCGACTTGTGTTTCGCTCGTCGTCCAGGTGGACGACGGCAGGGTATCTTGCAGAATTAAGTGTACACGAAGGCCGCGTAATTCACTGCGAAACGCCTCCGCGCAACTTCTTTCACCACGCCGCTGACTCCGGCTACTTCGTCGGCGCGACAAACTCCTTCGGCAGAGCGTCGGCCTCACCAAAGAAAAACCCATTCATCTGCTCAACCAGAAAGTCCTGTGCCTCACGCGTCCACGGCTGCAGGCGATACTCATTCAGCAGCATTTTCTGCCGCTCAACCCACTCGCCCCACGCCTTCAACGACACGTTTTTGTAAATCTTCTGGCCAAAATCCGAGTCGAACGGCGGTTCGTCCAGCCCTTCCAATTCGGCCTTGTACTTTGTGCAAAACACCATATGAGCCATTGTCCCGTACTCCTTCGTCTTTGATTGTATAAGGGTCGCCGCGCTACGCCTACCGCTACGAGATGGTCTTCAGAAGACGGTATCGGTCGAGCGTGATTTCCGCACGGATCGCAGCGGCAGCGGTAGGATACCGGAGCCGGGCAAATTCGTCCCACGCATCGCGGTATTTCTCCCAAGCCGCCTCCACGCCCGAAACGTGTTCGGCCGTGACTGCTCCTTCATAGCTATCTTCCTTTGGCCGCGCACGCAATTGCTGGAGCGTCTTCTGGTATTGGCGTTGCAGCACGGCATCCGCCGTTGCGACCTGATCGGCGGAAGGCGCGGGCCACTCCTTGCGCTCGAGGCGAACTACTTCCATATGGAAGAGATCGTTGAGGATGTCCTCAGAGCCTAGGGTTCGCACACCCCTAATGGTGCCGCCTTGATCCACCTCTGCGATATGCGCCTGGACGTATGCCTTCTCCGCGGCAAGGAGCTTTTCGAAAGCCGGCTTTTGCTCCAGATTCATGGACGACTTCAGTGAGTCGTAGTAGCGGCTCTTTCGGTCATCCGCGATTTCGGATTCATAACCACCGCAGAAGTTCATCGTGAAGGTTGTCGCGGCATAGTCGCAGAATTCAAATGGTCCATGCGCGGGAGGCGAGCCATCAAGCTTCGCGACCTCGGGCATCGCCAGCATTGCCGCACCCTCCTCAAACTCGCAGGCGAAACGCATCGCAAGCGGAATGTCACGCTTTACTCCCGCTCCGTTGAAATAAATGTCGGCGAGGATCAGAGAACCGCCAACCACCCATGTAGTAGGCTCCTTTTCGTTTTGTCCAAGGTCAGCCTTCTCTGCAAGCCGCTCCTGCCACGCACACGCACGGGCGTCCGCGTAATTCACTGGGCGACCGATGCCTCGATAGGAGCGGTAAGAAGCACACGACGGGGCTGTCTTGGGGATGGGAGCTTTTTCTGCCTCTGCGGGTAGCGGAATGGACACGTATACGGAGCAGTCCTTGGGAAGCTCAGCGGGCGCGGCCTGCCCAATTGCGGCGGTCACGCAACTTGAAAAAAGGACGGCCACTACAAGGCCAAATAATTGCATACGAAAACGGCGTTCTGCAGCACATTATGCGAAGTATATGTCAGACGATCAGGAGGCAGTCCCGGATTATCTGCGCATCGGCAACACCAGGCCTACTTCCGTTTGCCTTTGCTTTTCTTATCCCGTAGTCGACGCCTTCTTCTTGCTCCCGCACTCTTCCGCTTCTTCCCGACCGGTCCGGGCTGCTGTGGCCACCATCCTCCGCCGGCTTCGCCGCCTTGCCCTTCGCGCAGCGACCTCGTCTCCGCACCGGTCATCCGTCGCAGGCACCAGCGCAAACTGCAACCGCCGCTGTTGCCGGTCGATCCGGTCCAGCAGCACATGCACCCGCTGCCCCATCTTGTAGCCCCGCCCCGTCCGCGTGCTCACAATCTGCTTGTCGGTATCGCGAAACACAAACCGCTCATCGCTGCCCCAGGTGCTCAGCGAAGTCAGCGGCACCAGCCCCTCAATAAACAGATCATCCAGTTCCACGAAGAAACCGTACTTCGTGCACGAGAGAATGATCCCGCCGAAGTCTTCGCCGACGCGGTCTTCCATGAACTGCATCTTCTTCCACTCCATCAACTCACGCTCAGCATCATCCGCCCGCCGCTCCGCCTGGCTGGATTCGGCCGCAATCGCCGCCAGCTCCGGCTCCGGAATCGGCTCCGATTTGTACTCCGCCCGACCGCGCCTCAAATCTGTAACCGCGCCAGTAGCTTGTTTCCACGGCTGCGGATCGGTGCTCAGAATCGCGGCCTCCCGCGGATCCGCTCCTGCGCCGAATCAACTCCCGAATCAGCCGGTGCACAATCAAATCCGGATACCGGCGAATCGGCGAAGTGAAGTGCGTATAGCAGGGACTCGCCAGCGCAAAGTGGCCCTCATTCTTCTCGCTGTATCGCGCCTGCTTCAGCGACCGCAGCATCAGGTAGCTCAGAATCCGCTCCTCCGGCTTGCCCGCTATCTTCGCCGTCAGCCTCTGATACATCTGCGGAGTCACCGGGATCGACTCCGCCACCTCATGCGTCTTCGCCTGTCGGCCGCGACCGCCGCCGCTATTGCCTCTGCGCACATCGCGCCGATCCGCCTTCATCGTCATCTGCTTCACCGGCAGGCTCGAGAACCCCAGCGAATAGCCAAACCCGCTCGCCGTCTCCTCAAAATCCAGAATCCGCTTCGGATCAGGCATCTCGTGAATGCGATACACGCTCGGAATCGCATTCTTCTCAATCCACGTCGCCACGCACTCGTTCGCGCTCAGCATGAACTCTTCAATCAGCCGATGCGCCCACCCCCGCTCCGACCGCACAATCGCTTCCATGTTCCCATCCGGATCGAACTCAATCACCGGCTCCGGCAGATCGAAGTCAATCGACCCTCTCCGGTGCCGTTTTCGCATTCAACTTCAGCGCCAGCTCATACATCCGCTCAAAATGAGTTACAAATTCCGCAAACTCCGCACGCACAGCTTTGTCCACATCGGTCGCCGCATCAGTGCCCGAGTCCAGAATCGCCTGCACCTGCGTATACGTCATCCGCTTCGCGCTGCGAATGATGCCCTCGCACACCTCGTACCCCAGCACCTCGCCGCGCCCGTCAATCTCCATCACGCAGCTCAGCACCAGCCGGTCCTCATCCGGCCGCAGGCTGCACATTCCGCTCGAAAGCTGCGGCGGCAGCATCGGCACCGCGCGATCCGGAAAGTAAACGCTCGTCCCGCGCAGCCGCGCCTCCAGATCCAGCGCCGTCCCCGGCCGCACATAATGGCTCACATCCGCGATGTGCACCTGCAACTCCCAGTTCCCATTCGTCAGCGGACGTCACCAGCACCGCATCATCGAAGTCCCGCGCCGTCTCGCCATCAATGGTTACAATTGGCAGCCCGCGGAAATCCCGCCGCTGCTCCAGCTCCATCCGGCGTCCAGCGTATCCACCGTCTGCGTCCGCCGAAGCTCGCTCGCCTCCGCCAGCACATTCGCCGGAAACACATGCGGCAGATGATGCTTGCGAATCACGATCTCCACATCCACGCCAAACGCATCCGGCGGCCCCAGCACCTCGATCACGCGCCCCTTCGCCGGCCGTCCCGGAGCAGGGAAGTCGGTGATCTCCACATCCACCGCCAGCCCTTCCATCCAGTCGTGCCGCCCAGCGCGCTCCGGATCGTCTTCTGCAACGCTCCACCGCCGCTGCTGCGTCTGCGCCTCCTCCCCCAGCACCCGATGCGGCTGTCTCACCGCGGCAGTCGCGGAACCTCCGCGCCCTCGGGAATCAAAATCGCCCCTCCCCCCGGCGCGCCCGCCATCCGCTCATCCAGCGGACGTCACATAATTTCCCTGCAGCACCGGCGCATCGTCCCACGCGCCTCGACCGCGCTGCCCGCGCGCATAATGAAAGATCCCCACCACCGTAGGATTTCGCCGCGTCAGCACCCGCGCAATCCGCCCCGACCGCCGCCCATCCCGCCCTGGCGGAGCCTCATCCACCAGCACCTCATCGCCCTGCATCGCGCCGTTCAGCTCATTCGGCGGAATAAACAGATCGTCGTCGCGGTTCGTGCTTCCATTCGGCCGCACAAACCCATACCCATCGCGATGCAGATCCAGCCTGCCCGCCACCAGCCTGTCCCGCGTCGCCCGCAACTCGCTCGGCATCGGCATCTCAACACGCACGCGTCGCCCGCGCCGTCTTCTCCAGCGTCGCTCCCGGCAGCGCCCACTGCTCGAATTCCGTCTTCACCAACTCGCCGCGCGCAGTAATCCGCGCCAGTTGCTCCAGCAGCAGACGCCGCTCGCGTCCGCCGCCCAGCCCCAGCTCGCGAATCAGTTGTTTATAACCCGCGCGATGTCCCGCCGAGCGCTCAATGCGCCGGATCAACTCACGGTCGGTCTGTGGATACGGTGTCTTCGCCATCAATCAGAGCATACCGCGCCCTGATGAACCATGTTGTTGATGCGCCGAGCAGCATGCAGCACAGCGGGGCCTAGTCAGCATTTCCACCGCCTGTTCCAGCGTCGTCCCCGGCGGCACCAGCGTGAAGTCCGACTTCACCTCATCCTCCTGTGTCCCGATCGTCTTGAAGAACAGCGCATGGCCGCCGATGTGCACATGCGTCTCTGTGATCTGCCAGTACCCCGGCGCCACCTCTCTCCGTTCGATGTCGAAGTTGCTGCCCGCTTTGATCCTCGCCAGCAAGCCGAAGCCGATCGTCACATCTTTCATCAGCCGGCCCTTGAACGTCTTGATGCGATGCCCCGGCAGTAGTCGACAGTCAACGTCCCGCTCATCGCCCCCATCACCCGCGCCTCCATATCCGGAGGATTGAAGTTCGGGATTCGGCGTGTAAGAGAGCGTGATCAACTCCGGCGTCTCGCTCTCCACTTTCCACACGAAAGCATCCGGCATCAGGTTCAGCAGTTCGATCGCGCTCTTATCGTCGTGCTCTCCGTTTTGCCTCTGCTTCTGCTGCGCGGCAGGGTCGTGGATGAATTTCTGGTTGTTCGCGTCGTCCTGCGCCAGGACGGCTGCCGAAGCCGGCATGCCGTTCACCTCGATGTGCCGGCTAATCGCGCCATGCTCGGTCTCTACCACCACCGTTTTGTCTTTGCCGTCGTCGGTCCTGATGTAGCGCCAATGGGTGTGGTCGTCGCGATCCGCCGCCAGCTGCGTATTCACGGCCTGCCTGCACGATCTGCTTCGCGTCCTCCGCGTGCAGCGCGCACGCTGATGCTGCCAGCGCTACGCCCAGCGCTACCGCCCGAATTTTCTTTTCCAACCCCATCTCACTCCCGTCAGACGCGAATCCTTGCTTAATTGGTTGAAACCAATCGCTCCCCGTCTGTCCGAGAGTTTTGTCCCATGAAATTGTTCCACAGGGAACAATCTATAGTTAGGACGATCAAGTCAAGGTAATCCGTTGCCGCCGGGTTCATAAAGGGTTGTAGCTAAACGACTAAGTGCTTGACTTGACAAATGGTATCCGCAGAAACCCCTTCTGCGCCGCGATCACGGCACCCACTCGACCTTCACGCTCTTCTTGCCCAGCCGGAGGGCGACCGAGCCTCCCATTTTTGCTCCTCGCAGCAGTTTGTCCGCGACCTTTTCGCCGTTGACGCTGACCGCGTTTTCGCCGATCTTCCGCGTCGCTTCGCCCGCGGAGTTCGCCAACCCTGCCAGTACCAGCAGCTTCGGCAGCCGCACTACTGTAGCCTCTCCGTCTGACTCGGCAACCAGCCCATCCGTCACCAGCGAAATCTTCACTACAGGAATATCCTCGCTAACCGCCCGCTGCTGGAACTGCTTGGCCCAACTCTCCGCTGCGGCATCCGCCTCCTCGGCCGAGTGGAAGTCCCGCACAATCGACCACGCCAGGTTCTTCTTCGCCTGCATCGGGTGCAGCTTTCCGAGCGACACGTCCGTCTGCATCGCTTCAATCTCGCGCGGCACGCAGGTCGGTCAGAAACGTCCAGTACTTCCACATCAGCTCGTCGGAGATCGACATCAGCTTCCCATACATCTCTCCCGCCGGCTCCTGTATGCCGATCGCATTCCCCAGCGACTTCGACATCTTCTGTACGCCGTCCAGCCCTTCGAGGATTGGCGTCATCAGAACAATTTGTGGCGGCTGCCCCGCATGCTCGCTGCAGATCGCGCCCGCGCATCAGGTTGAACTTCTGGTCCGTCCCGCCCAGCTCCACGTCGCACTTCAGCGCAACCGAGTCGTACCCCTGCACCAGCGGATACAGCATCTCGTGCACACTAGATCGGCTGCTCGTCCTGGAAGCGCTTATGAAACTCATCGCGCTCCAGCATCTGGCTGAGGCGTTGCCTTCGCCGCCAGCCGGATCATCCCCTCGAACCCGAGCTTGTCCAGCCACTCGGAGTTGTAACGGACCTCGGTCTTCTCGGGATCGAGAATCTTGAAAACCTGTTCCTTGTATGTCTCGGCGTTGCGGTCAATCTCCTCGCGCGTCAGGGGCTTCCGCGTGACGTTCCGCCCGGTTGGATCGCCGATCAGCGCAGTTGAATCGCCAATCAAGAAAATCACCGTATGTCCAAGCTGCTGAAAGTGCCGCAGCTTGCGGATCAGCACCGTATGTCCGAGGTGCAGGTCCGGCGCCGTAGGGTCGAACCCGGCTTTGATGCGCATCGGCACGCCCTTCGCCGCTGACTCCGCCACGCGCTCCTTCAGCGCCTCCAGCGGAATAATCTCCGCCGCCCCCTTCGTAATCAACTCCAACTGCTCATCAACCGATGCGAACGTAGACATGTCTTCTCAAGTATAAAGATGAAAATGCCCCGGCGCGCCTGCCCCCCAGGCCATCATCCTGAATGAAGTGAAGTACCTCCGCGTTTCCTCGCAGCCACCCCACAGAAAAAGGGCACCGAAGCCACAAGCCGTGACCTCGGTGCCCATCGGTGTTGAGCCTTTGCCTTCTCCCTAATGCTTTTTACTCTTCTTCGCGGGCTTGGTTGACTTTGCGGTCTTCCCCTTCCTGGCGGCCACCGGCGCTCCAGCCGCTGGCAGGTCTGAGTTCCATGTATCCTCTACTTCTTTCCATTTCCCATCCGCCTGCTTCTTCCAGACAGCCAGATATTTTCCCTGATCCTCGATTGGCTTGCCTTTTGGGCCTTTCATGGTCAGGGTATATGTGCCCTGGTCGTAGACCATGTCGCCGCTGGCAGCCGACTCAATCCTGCTCGGAGTCCAGTCGATCCGCATCCCTGGAACCAGCATCGCAGCCCACGCCTTCTGTATCGAAGCATTATCTGTCGCGATTTTTTCATTTGGAGGCATGACTGTCGCATCTTCGCTGTAATACGCAACCGTGGCGGCTGCATCGAGAGCCTGAGCAGCCTTCAGTTGTCCGGCATTGGCGGCGCGTACGGCATCCTCGGCGCCCTTGGTATCCACCGGCGGTGGAGCAGAGCTGCAGCCCGTAACCAGCATCATTCCCACAAAGCAACCGCATACCAATGCCCGCACGCCAACTCCTGGGAGTTGAAATCTTTCGCAACCGACAGTCATGGATAGTTCCTCCTAGCGGGCGAGTCTACGCTAGCTGCGCCGTCAGCGTCGCCGGTAATTCCGGGAAAATACTACCCCCCGCTTCATCCAAGCGGCTTTATCCGAGGGTTGGTGCAGGCTGCTCTCTACTTTTTCCCAGTTGGCGCCGGTTTGTCCGAGTTCCATGTGCTGGCCACGGCTTTCCAGCTTCCGTCCGCCTGCTTCTTCCAGACCGCGAGATATTTCCCGCCGTCCGTGGTCTGCGGCTTGCCCTTGCTGGCACTGGTGATGAGCGTATACATCCCGACGTCGTAGACCATTTCGCCGGACTGCGCCGCTACAACCTTCCCCGCGGTCCACGAAATATTGGCGCCCGGAACCAGGATCGCGGCCCACGCCTTGCGCTCGCCGCCTTTGTCCTGCACCATGGCCGAATTCGGCGGCATCACAATCGCATCGTCGCTATAGACCGCGATTGTCCCGTCCACATCATGCGCCGCTGCGGCCTTCGCCCACTGCGCGTCCGACCGTGCGAACCGCAGCCTCTGACGACTGCGGGTCTACCGCCGTTGCCGCCGGCTTGCCGTGGGTCCTAACCCAGTAGCCTCCGCCGACCGCCAGCGCCATCAGGCAAAGCAGCACCACCACGAAGCCCGCTTTCGAGTCCTTTTTTGTGTTCGGAACCAAACCACTATCCGTATCCTTCCCGCTGATGATATCGATCATTGAGTAGGTCCTCCTACGCGCAGAACTCTACTCCTCGCCAGGAAGGGTGGCCGTGATACAGGTCACATCGCGCGTAGCACCGCCGCGCATTCCGCCATCAGCGCGATAGACCCCCGCCATCGCTGTCCGCTGTCTTTTGCTCCACCGCAATCACCCACAAATCCTGATTCCCAACATTTTCTAACGTGTGCGGTCCCATCGGGCCAGACCATAACACTTCGTCGCCCGGCGCTGCTGCGAGCCGGCTGTCGGTTACCACGTTGCCGTCGCCGTCGCACCGCACAAAGTCACTCCAACTCTTGATGAACAGGGCGCTCGGCCAGCGGTGAGTATGCAACGGCACCGTGTGCCCGGGAGGCACCCGCGTATCCAGCACTCGCACCTGCTCATTCTCCATCATGAGAATGTGATACTCCGACGCTGCAATCAGCGCGTCCAACTCCTCCGGCCATTTCCAATCCCGCATCGCCATATGGTCAGTCTATCCTCGACAAAGCCAGCGGTGGGCTAAACTCAGCATCGAACCACTAGCGGGCGAATGGAGGCAGGATGCGCTTTAGGAAGACAGGGACCGCGACCGGCTTAGCCTTTCTGCTGGCCCATCTGCTGGTTACCGTCCCGCACGCTTCCGCTCAGTCCGCTATTGCCGTCCCACAACTTGACCCCAACCGACTGATCGGCACGTACTACGAGATCGCTCGATACCCCATCCGCCGCGAAAAACAGTGCATCAGCAAAGAAATGGTCCTTTACGCGCTGGGGGACAAACAAAATTCGCTGCAGGTTGTCACTGCGTGTCAGCTTAAGCAAGACTTCTCCACCTATTGGAATAGCCAAGGCAAGTTCTCGAAATCCGCCGACGGTAGAATCAGCCTCAGCGCGTTCTGGCCGTTCACCACAAAGTATTGGGTTTTAGGCATAGCACCCGACTATAGCTGGGCCCTGGTGGGCAATCCCAACCACAAGTCTCTCTGGATACTCTCCCACACGGCGACGCTTCCTGCCGAAGTGCTGGCCGGTATCAAGGCAACGGCTGCAGCCCAGGGTTTCGACACCTCAAAGTTGATCCGCATCTCCCAGGAGCCTTCCGCAGAACCAGGGGTTCCGAAGAAACCTTGAACACCCTCACGTCGTCCGCGCGAACATCCCCACCTTGAACCCCGAACCTCGAACCTAGTACCTTTCCACGCATGGACGCCGAACGCATTCGCGCCTATTTGCTGAACCTCCCGCACGTGGTCGAAACCATGCAGTGGGGTGCGAACCTCGTCTTTTGGACTGGTGACAAGGCCATTGGTGGCAAAATGTTCGCACTGATCAACCTAGACGAACCGCGGCAACCCCACGAGCTGCAACTTGTTATCTCCTATGCCGCAGGCGCTGCCCGCTATGCCGAACTGCTCGAGGTCGACGGCCTCGTCCCAGCGCCCTACATGGCGCGCATTCACTGGGTCGCCGCCAGCCGCTGGGACATATTCACCACTACCGAGTGGCAATGTGAACTTCGATTCGCTTACGAACTCACTTTGGCCAAGCTGCCAAAGAAGGTGTTGGCCACCCTTGCCTTGCCGGCGACTGCGCAGAAAGCTTTGATTGCCGAGCGGCGCAAGATGGCGGACGCCAAATTAGCTAAGAAACAGGCAGGGAAACGGCTGGATGCTTAGGGATCCATTGATGCTTGGGGGGAGTCGACCGGACTTCGGGCCTAGAGTCGCCACGATTAGCTGAGACCTGATCGCGGCGATCGGCGCAAAGCAAGGTGGCAAGAGGTGCCGCTAGACTGGATAGCAGTGCGAGTCTCGGATTTTCATTTCGATTTGCCGGAGGAGTTGATCGCGCAGCACCCGCCTAAGGAGCGCGGGGCGAGCCGGATGCTGGTTTTGGACCGGAAAAGCGGGGCAGTTGAAGGACGAGAGTTTTCCGGAACTTGCCGGGGTTACTGCGGGCCGGGGATCTGCTGATGCTGAATGATTCGCGGGTGTTGCCGGCGCGGCTGTTTGCGACGCGGGTGGGGCTGGGGACGCAGGCCGGGTCTCCGGCGCCGTCAGGGATGGTTGAGGTGCTGCTGACCGAGGAAGTGCTACCGGATGCAGATCCCGCATCTCAGGATCGAGATGTGGGGCACCCGAATGTATGGCGGGCGCTGGTGCGGCCGGCGAAGAAGGTGCAGGTGGGGGAGACGACTGGAGTTTCGTGCTTCCGGCGATGGCGAGATAGTCCTTACGGCTGAAGTGGTTGCGGCGGGGGAGTATGGCGAGCGGACGCTGCGATTTCGGGCGCTGGAGGATTTCTATGGGGTGGTGGGAAGGATTGGGCATATGCCGCTGCCGCCTTACATCCGGCGGGACCAGGCGGAGGAACCGGATTCGGAGGAGGATCGGGAGCGTTACCAGACCGTTTACTCGCAACGGGTCGGGTCGGCGGCGGCGCCTACGGCGGGTCTGCACTTTACACCGGAGATACTGTCGGAATTAGAGGCGCGGGGCGTGGAAGTGCGGTACTTGACGCTGCATGTGGGGTTGGGGACTTTTCAGCCGGTTCGGGTTTCCGAGTTGAAAGATATCCGGCTGCATGCGGAACGGTACACGCTGCCACCGGCGACGGCGGAGGCTCTGAACCGGGCGTTGGCGGATGGGCGGCGAGTCGTGGCAGTTGGGACGACGACTACGCGGACGCTGGAGCATATTGGGGGGCTGGAGAGGATTGAGGCCCATTCGGGGGCGACCTCGATCTTCATCGGGCCGGGACATCGGTTTCGGGTTGTGAGCGGGCTGCTGACCAACTTCCATCTGCCAGAGTCGACGCTGTTGATGCTGGTAAGTGCTTTTGCTGGGCGGGAGCAGGTGTTGGGGGCTTACGAGTATGCGATTCGGGAGGGGTACCGGTTTTATTCCTATGGGGATTGCATGTTATTGATTTGAAAGCGTAACCAGAGGACGACGCCTGTTGGAGTCTGGTGGCGGAACCCGCCTCGGCTGGAATGTTACCTCTTTTCCACTTTCCCACCCCTGTCCACACTGGATGCACCAGTTCTGCACCTTGCTAGGAGAAGGCGGGAAGCCTAGTCTCAACGAGTGCTGAAGGGGCTAATTTTGGGCGGTCCGTATGAGTCGGGGTGAGCCTGTGGATTGGCCGGCGCGGGATTAGTGTGTTGCGCAATGTCGAAAACCCGCATTTGTCGCAGTCTTTTAGGAAATCCACAGAAGTTATCGGCCAATTTTGAGTGATGTAGTTTGTAACACGCCAGAAACAGGGGTATTTGCATAGGCAACACAATATGTAGTGCTTTATACTTGACACACCCCACTGGGGGCGGTACTTTCACGACTGCGTCACACAAAGCGTCTGAATCGAAAGTAACCAGCAAGTCCGGTCCGCAATTACCTCCAACGTACCCCGGCCGAGCGGCTGTATTCGCCGGAGCGCCAGAGGACCAGGCAGACCCCAAACGAGCATCACGAATCGAATAGTTGGGCGAGGCCGTTCGGAAAACCGGCCATTACGCGCCGTCCCCCGGAATTGGCATTGCAGTGGGCTCCGGAAGTGCAAGACTGAAGCAGGTTGCAGGACTCGCAAGACCCGAAGCAGGACGACAAGAAAAAGATTAGAAGCAAGAAGGAGAACCTCTCTGATGAACCCGACCCAGACCCCCGCGACCAACCTATCCGCGAACCGCACCGATTCCGCAACCGCTTCCCGCACCGCTGCGGCGGGGGACTCTCGTTCTCGCGCCACTTTACGCGTCCGGGGATTTCGCCTTTTGACGAGGTTACGTGGGAGTTGCGGGACGCGATTATTCAGGATTACAAGGGGCGGACGATCTTCGAGCAGAAGAACGTGGAGGTTCCCGCGGATTGGTCGATGACGGCGACGAATATTGTCGCTTCGAAGTACCTGCATGGGCAGGTGGGGACGCCGGAGCGCGAGTCGGGTGTGCGGGCGCTGATTACGCGAGTGGCGGAGTCGGTGCGCGATTGGGGGATTGCGGGCGGATACTTTGCAACGCCGGCGGACGCGGCTACGTTCTACGCCGAGCTTTGCCATCTTCTGCTGAACCAGAAGGTGGCGTTCAACTCGCCGGTGTGGTTCAACGTGGGTTGCGACCGGCTGGAGCCGAATTCGGACGCGCAGAACTGGCACTGGGATGCGGCGACGGGACAGGTGGAATATTCGGTTACGGGCTACTCGAAGCCGCAGTGCTCGGCTTGCTTCATTAATTCGGTGAACGACTCGCTGGATTCGATTCTGACGCTGGCGAAGACCGAGGGAATGTTGTTCAAGTGGGGATCGGGCGCGGGTTCGAATTTGAGCTCGATTCGTGGATCGATGGAGACGCTGAGCGGCGGCGGTACGGCGAGCGGGCCGCTGAGCTTTATGCGCGGGTTCGATGCGTTTGCGGGCGTGATCAAAAGCGGTGGCAAGACACGGCGCGCGGCAAAGATGGTGGTGTTGAATATCGACCATCCGGATATTGAGGACTTCATCGAGTGCAAGGTGAAGGAAGAGAAAAAGGCGTGGCACCTGGTGCAGGCTGGGTACGACGGGTCGGGTCCGGACTCGGAGGCTTACAGCAGCATCTTCTTCCAGAACGCGAACAACTCGGTGCGTGTGAACGATGAGTTCATGCACGCAGTAGAGAACGATGGCATGTTCTGGACGCGCACGGTGAAGGGGCGCGAAGGCGTGAAGGAGTACAAGGCGCGTGACCTGATGCACAAGATCGCCGAGGCGACCTGGCAGTGCGGCGATCCAGGGATGCAGTACGACACGACGATCAACCGTTGGCACACATCGAAGAACACGGCGCGGATCAACGCGTCGAATCCTTGCAGCGAATATATGTTCCTGGATGATTCGGCATGCAATCTGGCGTAGTTCAATCTGCTGAAGTTCCTGACGCCTGGCGGGCAGTTTGATATAGCCGCGTATCGTCATGCGATTGCCACGGTGACGACGGCGATGGAGATTATTGTTGACGCGGCGGGATATCCGACGGAGCAGATTGCGAAGAACTCGCATGACTACCGGCCGTTGGGGCTGGGGTATGCGAATCTGGGCGCGCTGCTGATGGCGTTCGGGCTGCCGTACGACTCGGATGCGGGACGCGACTTTGCGGCTACGCTGACTTCGATTCTGTGCGGCGATGCGTACTGGCAGTCGGCGCGGATTGCGGAGACGTGCGCGCCGCTGGGCGCGGCTACACCTATTACGCAGCGGGCTGGAATTACGGGAGATTACGGGCGGAGCTTGCCCGGGATTCTATGTGAATCGCGAGCCGTTTCTGGATGTGATCCGGATGCATCGTGCGGAAGTGAACAACATCGGCAAGCCAACGATCACCAGCCCGCGGACGACGGCTGAGCCGTTCCATGTGCCGCAGCTCGACACGCTGGTTGCGGCGAGCCGGCATGCATGGGATGGAGCGCTGGCGCATGGCGAGAAGCATGGCTATCGCAACTCGCAGGTGACGGTGCTGGCGCCGACGGGGACGATCGGCTTCATGATGGATTGCGACACGACGGGTGTCGAGCCGGACCTGGCGCTGGTGAAGTACAAGAAGCTGGTCGGCGGCGGCATGATCAAGATCGTGAATTCGACGGTGCCGAGCGCGCTGATCAAGCTGGGCTACTCCGAGGCGCAGGTGAACGCGATTGTGAGCTACATCGACGCGACGGGGACGATTGAAGGCGCGCCGGGGATCCGGCCGGAGCACCTGGCGGTGTTCGATTGCTCGTTCAAGCCGGCGAAGGGAACGCGGTCGATTCACTACATGGGGCACATCAAGATGATGGCGGCGACGCAGCCGTTCCTGTCCGGAGCGATCTCGAAGACGGTGAATCTGCCGCAGGACTGCTCGGTGGACGATATTGCCGAGGCTTATCTTGAGGCGTGGCGGCAGGGCATCAAGGCAGTTGCGATCTATCGCGACAACTCCAAGGGCACGCAGCCGCTGAACGTGACGGCGCAGACGGAGCGGACAAGAAGGGGACGAAAGCGGTTGCTGCGGCTCCGGCTGTGGCTGGGTCGGAGGGATCGGCTTCGGTGGCAGCAGTTCCGGGGATTTCTCCGGAGGCTGCACAGGCATTGGCTGCGGCTGCAGCGGCTTCGGCTACGGCGGCGGCGCAGCAGCAGATTGCGGCGCTGGAGGCGCACATCCAGTCGATGACCGAGGCTTCGACGCAGAACGCGGATGCGCTGGATGCGCAGGCTCCGCCACGCGCGGTGCGGCATCGGCTGCCGGGTGAGCGCGCTTCGGTGACGCACAAGTTCGGGCTGGGCGGACACGAGGGATACATCACGGTCGGGCTGTATCCGAACGGATCGCCGGGCGAGATATTCATCCGCATGGCGAAGGAGGGCTCGACAGTTTCGGGACTGATGGACTCGTTTGCCACGGCGATTTCGATTTCGCTGCAGCATGGCGTGCCGTTGCAGGTGCTGTGCGAGAAGTTCGCGCACACGCGGTTTGAGCCTTCGGGCTGGACGGGCAATCCGGAGATCGGATACGCGAAGTCGATCATGGATTACATCTTCCGATGGATCCAGATGCGGTTCCTGTCGGGGACGCAGCTCGATTTGTTCGCTGGGCTGACACCGCATCCGAGCGTGCCGGTGGAAGGCACGGTGACTGCGCCAGGGAATAAGGTGAGTTTGGCTTCAGGCGATGAGGTGTTTCAGTCCACGAATGGTGTTGAATCGGGCGTTGCGGATATGCCCTCGGCTCGAGAGAAGAGGCTCCGCGAGCTCAGCAGCATACTGATGTGCCGTCGCTGGCTACGCCGGATGTTACTCCGCAGGCCATTTTGCAGCGGGAAGCACGTGCTCACGGTGGGACGACACCGTCCAATCAGCAGAGCATCTCGGATCAAGACATCTTCGACAATGGCTCTGGCGCGAAGCAATATGGCTCGTATGATCGGGCGCGGTACAGGGAGTCTGCTCGGAATGAGAACAGGGAAGCGCCCGGAGACAGCTTCCAGGACCGTGGACAGTATCATGTAGCCGGATCGCTGAAGGAGATGTACGAGATGAACGACTCGCCGAGCTGCGCAACATGCGGGTCGATTATGACGCGGTCGGGATCGTGCTATCGCTGCTACAGCTGTGGGAATACTAGCGGCTGCAGCTAGCAGCTCTGACGTTGCTTCTCA